>NZ_JAFCMM010000003.1:0-252500 GCF_018131225.1 Bradyrhizobium sp. U87765 SZCCT0048
ACGTCCACACCGTGAAGGCCGGTATCAACTACCGCTTCAACTGGGGTGGCCCGGTCGTCGCCAAGTACTGAGACTAAGTACTCAGAACGATCCGGAACCTGATTTCAGGTTCCAGCAAAAGCCCGGCGCAAGCCGGGCTTTTCGCTTTTTGAGGCGCAGCGATTGCACCATGGCACCCTTGCCGGGCGGCCGATCCACGCCCACATGGCGATCAGCCGTATCGGTTTTCGCCGGTCCGGGCCGTTCGCCCCGCGCTGGGACTGGAAGCCCAGCACCGTTCCTGATATGTTCCGTGGACAAATCGGTCGTTCTGAGTCCCCGGCCTTCCGGCGCTCTGCCCCCGGTGTACGATAACGGAAAGCCCCCGAGCTTTCCGGCAGATCGTGCTTGACCGACGGACACGTAACGAGCGACGCGGCGTCGCGCGGACCGCCGGAGGCAAAGGTGCCGTCCTGGCTCGCAGGCGCTGCGACAACCAACAACCCGACAACCGCGCGGCCGACGCGCTGGGAATGCTTTCATGGATGAAGTTCTCAAGGCCAGCCGCAAACAGAATGGCGCCAACAGCCGCGTGATCAGTGTCCGCGGCGCGCGCGAGCACAATCTCAAGAACGTCAATCTGGAAATCCCGCGCGACAAGCTGGTGGTGCTCACGGGCCTCTCCGGCTCCGGCAAGTCGTCGCTGGCATTCGACACCATCTACGCCGAGGGCCAGCGCCGCTATGTCGAGTCGCTGTCGGCCTACGCCCGCCAGTTCCTGGAAATGATGCAAAAGCCGGACGTCGACCAGATCGACGGCCTGTCCCCGGCCATCTCCATCGAGCAGAAGACGACCTCGAAGAACCCGCGCTCGACCGTCGGCACCGTCACCGAGATCTATGACTACATGCGCCTGTTGTGGGCGCGTGTCGGCGTGCCCTATTCGCCGGCGACCGGCCTGCCGATCGAGAGCCAGACCGTGTCGCAGATGGTCGACCGCGTGCTGGCGCTGCCCGAGGGCACCCGCCTCTATCTGCTGGCGCCGGTGGTGCGTGGCCGCAAGGGCGAGTACCGCAAGGAGCTCGCCGAATACCTCAAGAAGGGCTTTCAGCGGGTCAAGATCGACGGCGCGTTCCATGAGCTCGCCGAGGCGCCGGCGCTCGACAAGAAGTTTCCCCACGACATCGATGTCGTCGTCGACCGCATCGTGGTGCGCCCCGACATCGCCCAGCGCCTCGCGGAATCGTTCGAGACCGCGCTGAAGCTCGCCGAAGGCCTCGCCGTGGTGGAATTCGCGGACGCGCCGGCGGAACCCGAGAAGAAGTCCGACAAGAAGACCGCCAAGATCCATGACAAGAGCGGCCCCGAGCGGCTGCTGTTCTCGGAAAAATTCGCCTGCCCGGTGTCCGGCTTCACCATCCCCGAGGTCGAGCCGCGGCTGTTCTCCTTCAACAACCCCTATGGCGCCTGTCCTGAGTGCGGCGGCCTCGGCGTCGAGCAGCACATCGACGCCGACCTTGTCATTCCCGACAAGGACGCGACGCTGCGCAAGGGCGCCATCGCACCATGGGCGAAGTCGTCGTCGCCCTATTACGTGCAGACCCTGCAGGCGCTCGGCAAGTTCTACAAATTCACCCTCGACACCAAGTGGAAGGACCTGCCGAAAAAAACCCAGAACGCCATTCTCTTTGGCTCCGGCGACGATGAGATCAAGTTCGCCTACGAGGACGGCGTGCGCTCCTACGAGACCAAGAAGCCGTTCGAGGGCGTGGTCACCAATATCGAGCGCCGCTTCCGCGAGACCGAGAGCGAGTGGGCGCGCGAGGAGCTCGGCAAGTACTTCAGCGACATCCCCTGCAAGGGCTGCCACGGCTACCGGCTGAAGCCCGAGGCGCTGTGCGTCAAGATTGGCGGCAAGCACATCGGCGAAATCTCCGAGCTCTCGGTGAAGAAGGCCGGCGAGTGGTTCGAGAACGTGCCGTCGCTGCTCAACACCCAGCAGAACGAGATCGCGGTGCGCGTTCTCAAGGAGATCCGCGAGCGGCTGTCGTTCCTGATCGACGTCGGCCTCAACTACCTGACGCTGTCACGCTCGTCAGGCACGCTGTCCGGCGGCGAGAGCCAGCGCATCCGCCTCGCCTCGCAGATCGGCTCGGGCCTCACCGGCGTGCTCTACGTGCTGGACGAGCCGTCGATCGGCCTGCACCAGCGCGACAACGCCCGCCTGCTCGATACGCTCAAGCGGCTGCGCGACCTCGGCAACACCGTCATCGTGGTCGAGCATGACGAGGACGCCATCCGCCTCGCCGACTATGTCGTCGACGTCGGTCCCGGCGCCGGCATCCATGGCGGCCAGATCGTCGCCAAGGGCACGCCCGCCGAGGTGATGAGCAACCCGAAGTCGCTGACCGGCAAGTACCTCACCGGCGAGATGGCGGTCGAGGTTCCCGAACGGCGGCCACCCAACCACCGCCGCACCATCAAGGTGATCAATGCGTCGGGCAACAACCTCAAGAACGTCTCGGCGGAAATTCCGCTGGGGCTGTTCACCTGCGTCACCGGCGTGTCCGGCGGCGGCAAGTCGACGCTGCTGATCGACACCCTCTACAAGGCGATCGCGCGCAAGCTCAACAACGCGAGCGAGGGCCCGGCGCCGCACGATCGCATCGAGGGTCTCGAGCACATCGACAAGATCATCGAGATCGACCAGTCGCCGATCGGCCGCACGCCACGCTCCAACCCCGCGACCTACACCGGCGCGTTCACGCCGATCCGCGAGTGGTTCGCCGGCCTGCCGGAAGCCAAGGCGCGCGGCTACGAGCCCGGCCGCTTCTCGTTCAACGTCAAGGGCGGCCGCTGCGAGGCCTGCCAGGGCGACGGCGTCATCAAGATCGAGATGCACTTCCTCCCCGACGTCTACGTCACCTGCGACACCTGCAAGGGCAAGCGCTACAACCGCGAAACCCTCGAGGTGCTGTTCAAGGGCAAGTCGATCGCCGACGTGCTCGACATGACGGTCGAGGAAGCCGCCGAGTTCTTCAAGGCGGTACCGCGGGTGCGCGAGACCTTCAAGACGCTGCATCGCGTCGGCCTCGACTACATCCATGTCGGCCAGCAGGCGACGACGCTGTCCGGCGGCGAGGCGCAACGCGTCAAGCTCGCCAAGGAGCTGTCGAAGCGCGCCACCGGCCGCACGCTCTACATCCTCGACGAGCCGACCACCGGCCTGCACTTCCACGACGTCGCCAAGCTGCTGGAGGTGCTGCACGAGCTGGTCAGCCAAGGCAACACGGTGGTGGTGATCGAGCACAACCTCGAGGTCATCAAGACCGCGGACTGGGTCATCGACCTCGGCCCCGAGGGCGGCGACGGCGGCGGCGAGATCGTCGCCTGGGGACCGCCAGAGGACATCGTCAAGGCGCCGCGCAGCTACACCGGCAAGTTCCTGGCGCCGGTGCTGGCCAAAGCCAACAAGCCGCGGCGCCGCAAGGCGGCCACCAAGGCGAGCGACGATCTTGCCGGCGAGGCCGCGGAGTAATCCTCCCCCCGCGGTCACCACGGCGGGAATTTTCCGGACCCGGGGCTGTTTGATCGGAGATGGTTCGCTCCCTTCATCGCCGCCAGTCAATCCGGCTCTTCGTCGCCACCGTGCTGGCGATGGCCGCGCTGTTGCCGGCCCGTGCCGAGGACTGCGGCTTCAAGACGCCGCCGGACATCGACATCGGCCGCGAGCTGATGATCACCGATCTGTCGGTGGTCAACGACGCCCGGGCGTCCGGCTCCACCGGCGCCTGGTCGTTCGGCACCCTGATCACGCGCCTTGCCGCGGGCCGACAAGCCGGCGCCGCGGTCAAGGCCTGGCTGGCGACCTGGGACAGCGCCGGCGTCGTCAACGGCTTTGCGCTGCCGGCACGCGCAGCAGTCCATGCCCGCTTGGTGGCACCTTGGATGGCGATGGATGGCGCGACATCGTTCGCGAGCTGGACTCCCGATCTTGCCCACGCCCCCTTCCGCCTGCTGGCGATCGTCTATCGCCCGGACCTTGGTATCGTCAGTCGCGACGGCGCGATCGCCAATGCCGGCGAGGCCCGCCTGGTGTTCACAGCGCTCGATCTCGCTGAGGTCGCCGATCCCGACAGGGCGCCACCGCTGCCGTTCACGCTGATCTTCGAATACGCCCTGCCCGCCACCGATCGCGACCAGGTCAAGGCCTGGGCCGAGCGCTGGCATGGCCTCGGGCGGCTGCCCCACGGCGAGGCTTACAACGCCGCGCTGCAGGCGATCACCGACGCCTTCGACGGACGGGCTGCCCCCGCCACCGTGCGGCTGCGCACCAATGACGGCCTGTCGCAGCCCTGGCAGCTTCGGGAATACCATCGCGCTCCCGACAGCGGCCTGCTGGTCAATGCGCCCGTCAGCAACACGCCGCATCTCAGCCTGACCGCCGCGCCTGACGCGCTATCCGCCTTCGTCAACGACAACCGCGGCCACGATCTTCCCGGCGGCTTTCTCGGCGGCAACGCCGATATTCCCGATCCCGCCTTCCGCTGGCCGGCGATGGCCATCGCCAACAATGTGCTGCGGCACAATTTCGCGATGCTGACCTGCAATGGCTGCCACGCCGCCGAAACCGGCCGCAAGGCCGACGAGACCGATCCTGCCCATGCGGGCTTCCGCCACATCGGCGGGCGGATGAAGCAGGAGCAGGCGACGCTCTCGGAATTCCTCACCGGCAATCCGGCAACGGTGCCCGATCCGACCGGCAAGCTCCAGACGTTCTGCGATCTCAAGATGCGCCAGAAGGCGATGTTCGAGGCCCTGAACCCGCTGCCGGCATCGGCAGCGGCGGCACCGCATCCCGACGACCTGTCGGTGGCGCGGTCGCGTCGCGACCGCACAGACTAGATCGGCCTCACCACGATTGCCCGGCTGGTGGCTACTGCCCGTGCCGTGCGAGCTCGTCGTCGCTGAGCTCCCAGTCCTGCCACAGCTTGAGCGCCGCCAGCAGGATCACGACGCCGCCGAGGCTCGAGTGCCAGTACCGCAAAACACCCTCGCCGGCATAGCCGAACATGTAAGGCGACACGATCAGCCAGATGCCGAGGCCGGCTTCCGCCACCTCCTCCCAGCGCTGCAGAACGACGTATTCGAGCTGTGCGAGGAAGAACACAAGGACGCCGACGACAAAGGCATTGGCGACGGCGATGCGCAGGTCGGTCTGGCCTGCGAACCAGGGCGACAGCGCGATCAGGAGGCCGGCTAGCATGCCGAGCCAGTCCTCCCAGGCGCGATGGGGTCCGAAGAGACGCGAGTTCAGCATGTTTGCCTCCTCCTTTTCGGAAGCGGCATACGTCGGAACGAACAGCCCCAGCGGATCGAGACTTGCGAACGGTTGCCGATGTCGCTGGGCCGGCCAGAACCGCACACGTATGTCCAGTTAAGGACATAGGCGGCCGGCGCGGCTTTGCAAGACGTCGGCGCCCGTGGTTTGATGTCGTCCGAACCGCAGGAGACCGCATGAGCGACGTCGTCAACAATACCGAAAAACACCGCTTCGAGCTCACGGTCGAGGGGTACCTGGCCGCCACGTATTACACACTGGCGCCGGGCGTGATCACGTTCACCCATACCGAAGTGGCCAAGGAGCTCGGCGGCAAGGGCGTCGGCTCGCGCCTGGTGAAGGGCGCGCTCGACCAGGTGCGCCGGGATGGTCTCAAGGTGGTGCCGCAATGCCCGTTCGTGCGGGCCTATATCGAGAAACATCCGGACGAATCCGATCTGCTGGCCTGACCACATCATCCACGCCGCCATGACCGACAACGCCTCCCGCCCGCCCTCCGGCGCCGTCCGCGACAATGCCGCCTTGCGGCGTTTCGAGATGGACGCCGGCAACGCCGTCGCCTTCGCCAACTACCGGATCGCCGGTGACGCCGTCGTCATCACCCATACCGAAACGCCGCCGGCGCTGCGCGGCCACGGCGTCGCCTCGCAGCTCGTCGAGGGCGCGCTGCACCTCATCGCGGCGCGGAACCAGAAGGTGGTCGCGGGCTGTAGCTTCGTGGTCGACTATCTGCGCCGCCACCCGGAGTGGCGTGCGCTCGAGGCATAAAGGGGACGGCCCCGCGGCCTCCGACAGGCCGATCCGACTGGAATGCCTCCAAACCGGTCGCTGCCGCTCCTGCCCGCGCTTGCGGTGAGCACGGAAAGCCCCCACCTAGGCGAGGCCATTTCCCGTCGCGCGCCGAACCGGCGCTGCGCAGCCAAAGGACATCGAGCATGTTGTCAACCGAAGCGCGGGTCGCCACCGCCTCCGCCAGCCGCTACCTCCAGCAACTCTGCAAGCACTGGAGCCACAAGTTCGCCGTCGAGTTCACGCCGGAAAAGGGTCGCATCCCGTTCGCCGACGACCGCACCGCCCTGCTCGAGGCAACCGACGACACGCTGACCATGCGCATCGAGGCCGCGGACTCGGCCACGCTGGACCGGATGGAAGGCGTCGTGGTCGAACACCTCAAGCGTTTCTCGTTCCGCGAGGACCTCGGCGATATCCGCTGGACGCGGGCCCAGTAAGCAGCTGCCCTGCCGCACCGGGTCAGGAGCGCTCCAGACACAGCCACCAGCCCGGTGCGAACTTGCGGTACAGCAACATGCGGCGCGGTCCCGCTCCATCCGTGTCGAGATCGCCCGACATTTCGTCGGCAGGGAGCGGAAGCGCGCCGAAGGTGTAGCCCTTGGCCGCGCCGCTGACCGCAAGGCCGCTCGCGAATGCGGTGAACTCGAACCGCGCGCCATGGCGCGCCACCCCGACAAGGCCAGCGTCCCGCATCAATCTGCGATAGACAGCGAGACGTTCAGGCGTCAGCCCGGCATTCACCGGATCGGCCGGCTCGATCCATGTTTCGCCGAGCCGTTGCAATCGTTCGTCCTGCTGCAGCATCGCGACGAGTTGCGCGAACGTGCTGCGATGGGCACGCCAGTTGGTAATCAGCGCCGCATCGTCCGGCAGCGTGACCGGCCAGCCGATGGCCGACGGCGATGACAACGAGCGCACTGCCGCGCCTCCGAGCACCAGCCCGGGAAGCGCAACCACGGCAACCATCGCCATCTTTCGCAGCATTCGAACGCTCCGGCCCAGCAACCCGTGTTGGTCGCAGTGGCCTGCCGGTGCGTTCGAATCCGCTCGGCTCAGACAATCCGGATCGACACGTCCGGCAGGCCGTCGAGCCTGCACAGCAGCACATCGCCCTTGACCACCGGACCGACGTTTTCCGGCGTTCCGGAATAGATGATGTCGCCGGCCTTGAGCTCGAACGCCTCCGACAGCTTGGCGATCTGCTCCGCGACGCTCCAGATCATCTTCGTAAGGTCCGAG
This sequence comes from Bradyrhizobium sp. U87765 SZCCT0048, assembly GCF_018131225.1. Classification (GTDB taxonomy): domain Bacteria; phylum Pseudomonadota; class Alphaproteobacteria; order Rhizobiales; family Xanthobacteraceae; genus Bradyrhizobium_A. The sequence goes on from NZ_JAFCMM010000003.1 coordinate 7,352, forward strand.
CTCTGCCGCACCGTGCCGTTGACGGCGAGCGAGATCGCCCCCTTGGTGAAGTGCCCGGTGCGGACCGCCGGATGAAGCGGCCCAAGCACGGCGGCATGGTCGAAGCTCTTGCCGATCTCCCACGGCTTCTTCTCGGCCGCCATGGCGTTCTGCAGATCGCGGCGTGTCATGTCGAGGCCGAGCGCATAGCCATAGACGTGATCGAGTGCGCGCTCGACCGGAATGTTGCTGCCGCCGGATTTCAACGCCGCCACGAGCTCCACTTCATGATGATAGTTCGTGGTCAGCGATGGATAAGGATGATCCGCCACGACGCCGACCTGCACGTTCTGGATCGCGTCGGTCGGCTTCTGGAAGAAGAACGGCGGTTCACGATTGGGATCGGAGCCGCGCTCAATGGCGTGCGCGGCGTAGTTGCGGCCGATGCAATAGATGCGCCGCACCGGAAAGACCGCGTTCTCGCCGGCAACCGGAATTGTCACCGCCGCAAGATCGAACAAAGGCCTCGCGCCGCTCTCGGCGACGGCGGATGCGGCAGGTGCGGCAACGCCCGCCAGCGTCGCCGCACCCGCGGCGAGAACAGTCCTGCGGTCGGGTATCATAATGAATCTTCTCCCTGCGTTCGATCGCATGTTGTCGGATGGTTTCATCGCGTCGTCGCCGGCGGCACCGGCTCCATGCCGCGGGCACGGATGATGTCTGCGGCCTCCGCGCCGCGCAGCCAGGTGATCGCCGCCTGCGCCGCCGTGAGCTGCGCGGCCGTCCGCGCGACCACCACGGAATAGGTCGTGTAGCGCTGGATCTCGGCCGGCAAAGGGCCCGCAAGCACGACGCCTTTGACGGGCAGGATCTCGCTGATCTGCTGCAAGGCAAGATCGGCTTCGCCGCTGACGACCCGGTCCGCAGCGTTGCCGCCCCTGACCAGCACCGCCTTCGCCCGCATCTGCGGCCCGATGCCGAGTTGGTCGAACAGGATCGACAGATAGACCCCGCTGGTGCCGCCGGCGGCCGGGTCGACGTAGGCCACCGCCCGCGCCTTGAGCAGCGCCTCGCGAAAATCCGCGACGCTGTCCAGCGCCGGCCGCTCGGCGCCGTCCCTGACGCCGACGCCGACACCGACCCGCGCGAGATCGACAATCTGCCCGGCGATCGCGCCGCTCGACCGGAGGGCCTCCAGCGCCTCGGGCGAGGCGATCAGCACATCGAAAGGCTCACCGGCAGACACGCGCCGGATCAGTCCGCCGACAGTATCGGCTGCGATCTCGACCGATGCGCCGGCCGCGGCGGCGAGCTGCGGTTCGCCGACCACCAGCACCTGCCTGAACGCCCCGGCGGTGAGGATTTTCAACGACGCGCCCTGCGCGGGCGACAGCAGGCAGGCCATCGCGAACCATAGCGCCATGGCCACAGCCCATCGCCCTCTCATCATCTGCCCCGCCATCCATCGCCCGTTTGCATCGCCCACGACCGCAGTTGAGCACCAAAGCGCGCCAGCCACCAGCCCACGGCGCCGCAGCGAGATCGTGCGGGCAAGGCGCGCATGCGCCACGCCCCACGGCGCATGCACCACAACGCACAAGGGCCCGCGTGCGGGCCCCTGCAATCGGTATTTGATGGAAGAGCGAGCGGTTCAGGTTTTCAGATCATCCGGCACCTTGCCGCCGTTCTCGGCGAGCTTGGTGATGACCTGCTTGTGCAGCCAGATATTCATCTTGGCCGAGTCGTTGGTGTCGCCGTCGTAGTGCAGCTCCTTGGCGAGCTCCTTGCGCGCGGCGAGGCTGGAGTCGAGATTGAGTGCCTTCATGAGATCGACGATCGACGTGCGCCACTCCAGCTTTTCCTTCTGCGCGGCGACCGCCTTGTCGAGAATGGCGGCAACATCCACCGTCTGTGCGGGCGCGGCAGCGCCACCGCCTGCTGCCGGAGCCGTGGCCGGCGCCGCATCGGTCGGCGCGGCGCCCGGGGCCGCCGGCGCGGCTTCGGCCTTGGTGCCGAAAATGGCGCCCATAATCTTTCCAAAGATGCTCATGATGTCGCTCCCAAATCACTTTGAACCGGATCGCTCGATCGGACACGAGAGGCCGCTTTCGGCGAGCATCGCGTCCGACGGCGGCAACTCTAGACGCGCCCCAATGACTTGCCAATGTGCGAAACTACGCACCGGCGAAGTTCCTGGCGGCCGCTGTCGCGCGGCTGTTGCAATGACCGAAAACCGCGCAATCACAGGCAGATGTTACAGTCCTGTGACGCCGGCACAGCGCCGTTGGAAGACATCCGCGGCGACCGCTTCGCACGCATCATGCTGCGCGTGCACATAAACAAAATCACCGAACCGTGAGAACCTTTTGGTTCCACCGGCGTTAGTCTGTTGCGACAGGTTGCGACAAGTCCTGCCCGGCAGAGCTTTTCTCGTTGCACTTGGTGTTGTTGCCTTTGGTCCGCGAAGCTGATCCGCCGGCATCGGCTTGATCGTGATCGCTCCGGCGAAAGCCGGCACGCGCGCGGCGGGCATGTGCCCGCCCCTCGCGCACCAAGGGAGAACGCTCATGGGCATTCCGTATCCAGGCCATGCGCCTGCACAGGTGACAGGGGGCGCAGCGGCGGCGCCGGTCGTCCGCAAGATCAGCGTCTCGGATCTCGGTGACGTCCTGCAACACGGCTGGGACGACTTCAAGGCTGTACCGAGCCACGCGGTGATGCTGTGCCTGATCTATCCGGTGCTTGGCCTCGTCATCGCCCGCCTGGTACTCGGCTACTCGGTGCTGCCGCTGCTGTTTCCGCTCGCCGCCGGCTTCGCACTGCTCGGTCCGTTTGCCGCCGTCGGCCTCTACGAACTGAGCCGCCGCCGCGAGAACGATGAAGATGTCTCCGCTTCGCAGGCACTGGCGGTGCTGCGCTCGCCCTCGTTCGGCGCGATGCTCGGCCTCGGCACGCTGCTGTTGACGCTTTTCGTCGTATGGGTGGCGACTGCGCAGGCGATCTATGTCGCGACCTTCGGCTACGCCCCCGCCGCCGGCATCCCCGACTTCGTCTCGCGCATCCTCACCACTCCGCAGGGTTGGACGCTGATCGTGGTCGGCTGCGGCGTCGGCTTCCTGTTCGCATTGGCCGCCCTGTGCGTCAGCGTGGTCTCCTTCCCCCTGATGCTGGACCGCCACTCGTCCGCCACGGACGCCATCCTGACCTCGTTGCGGGTCGCGGCCGCGAACCCCGTGCCGATCGCGATCTGGGGCCTGATCGTCGCAGTGCTGCTGGTAATCGGCTCGATCCCCGCGTTCCTTGGCCTTGCGGTCGTCGTGCCGGTGCTCGGCCACGCCACCTGGCATCTCTACCGCAAGGTCCTGGAGCCTGATCCCAATCCCTACCGCGAACCAACCCAGCCGCCACGCCAGGGCCGGCGCTACGCCGCTGATTTTCCGGCCAACCTGCTGCCATGGACCCGGGAAAGGGATCCATCGAGCCAGGAGAAGGATCCGTCGTGAAGACGCGCGCCGCGGGTTGATCGCTGCGCTCCGGTTTGGCAAGGAAGCCGCGTTGGACCCACAACCAGCGCGGCTTCATGTTCGATGCGATCACATTCGCCGGTGGCGGCAACCGGTGTTACTGGCAAGGCGGCTTCTATGAGACTGTCGCTGACGGCCTCGGCCTCAAGCCTCGCCTCGTGGTCGGCGCCAGCGCCGGCGCCTTCGCGGCGACCTACAGCCTGCTCGGCATCGGCCCGCAGGTCCGTAGCGGCGTGATCGGCGCCTGCGGGCCTCATCTGCGGAATTTCGATATGGCCGCCTGGCGCCGCGGCGAGCCGCTGTGCCCGGTCGGACCGATGTATCAGACCCTGCTGGCCGAGACCGTGGATGCCGCCGCGCTCGCCCGCATCAACGCCCTGACCGACTTCCGCATCGCGGTGGCGCGCCTGCCGCGCGGCCTGTCGCCGGCCGTCGGCGCGGCGGTCGGGATCGGCGCCTACCAGATCGAAAAGCATCTGTTTCATCCCGTGCATCCGCGTTTCGGCCGGGCACTGGGCTTTCGCAGCGAGTTCGTCGCCGCGCGCCATCTCAGCGACCCGCAGCAGATGCGCGACGCGCTGATCGCGAGCGGCGGCGTGCCGCCATTCATGCCGGTCACGACGGTCGGCGATCGTCCCGCCTTCGACGGCGGCCTCGTCGACAACGTCCCGGTCGAGCCGCTGCAGGAGATCGAGGCCGCCGGCGGCCGCACGCTGGTGCTGCTGACCCGCCGCTACCGGACACTGCCGTCGGTCGCCAACCGCCTCTACGTCCAGCCTTCGGAAAAGATCGCGGTCAGTCAGTTCGACATTACCGACCCGGACGGCATTCGCCGTGCCTTCGAACTCGGCTGCAGGGACGGCGAGGCCTTTCTTCACGCGCACAAGCCATGAGCCGAGCCAGCCGCGCCTTGTTTTGGCCGCGCTTGCCATCAAAATTTTCACGATCCAGGGCATGATGATTTGCCGGAACCTGATGATTTGAAGTGCAATGCGCTGTGGTCCGTGAGTCGCACCGGCTCCCGGGCGTGTCGCCATGAAGGATCGCAATGACCGTTCGATCGCCGCTGTCCGCCGCCCTGCTCGCTTCGTTGCTGCTCGCCCCGCTGTCGGCGGCCCATGCCGCTGCCGCCTGCGGCACCGGCAATTTCGATACCTGGCTCACGGACTTCAGACGCGATGCCGCCGCGCAAGGCATCTCCCAGCATGCGCTCGATTCCGGCCTCGGCGGCGTGACGCCGGACCAGAGCGTCCTGTCGCGCGACCGTGGCCAGAAGGTTTTCCAGCAGAGCTTCGAGGAGTTTTCCGGCCGCATGGTGCCGCCGCGGCTGACGCGCGGGCGCAACCTGATGAAGCAGTACGGCTCGGTGCTGTCGCGCATCGAGCAGCGCTACGGCGTGCCGGGCTCGGTGCTGGTGGCGATCTGGGGACTGGAGACCGACTTCGGCGTCAACACCGGAAAATTCCAGACCATCCGCGCGATCGCGACGCTGGCCTATGACTGCCGGCGCGCCGAGATGTTCAGGGGCGAACTGATGGATGCCTTGCGCATCGTCGACCGCGGCGACCTCGCGCCCGCTGAAATGCGCGGCGCCTGGGCCGGCGAGATCGGCCAGACCCAGTTCATGCCGTCGTCATGGATAAAATACGCCGTCGACTTCGACGACAACGGTCGCCGTGACCTGATTCACAGCACCCCCGACGTGCTGGCGTCGACCGCAAACTATCTATCGAGCTATGGCTGGAAGCGCGGCCAGCCCTGGGATCCGGGCACCGACAACTTCGCCGTGATCCAGCAGTGGAATAAGAGCACGGTCTACGCCAGGACGGTCGGCTATTTCGCCACGCAACTCGAGGCGCCCTGATCGATTCATCCGAGGCGGATTGTGCCGTGGCCCGGACCGACCGGGCCACGGCACAGCCTCGACTCAGTGCTGGTGTTGCTGACCGGCGCCCGCGCCGACACCGTTGACGCTGAAGTTGACGTCGACCTTGCCGGCCTTCTCGAACTCCAGCGTCGTCTTCAGGCTGTCGCCCTGCTTGAACGGCTGCTTGAGGTCCATGAACATCACATGGAAGCCGCCGGGCTTGAGCTCGACCGTCTCGCCGGGCTTGATCTCGAGGCCGTTCGGCAGCGGCCGCATCTTCATCACGCCATCGGTCATCGACATTTCGTGAATCTCGACACGGCCCGCGAACGGCGCGCTGCCGCCCACGAAGCGGTCCACCGACTTGCCGTTGTTGGTGATCTTGAGATAGCCGCCCCCGATCTTGGCGCCGCCGGGCGTGGCGCGTGTCCACGGCGCCGTGATGGTGAGATCGCCGGCCTTGTAGATGTCGTTGCCGGTGGTCGCGGGCGTCGACATGTCCATGCCGGCATGACCGCTGTGGTCCATCTGCGCCTGGGCCGTCGTGGTATCGGCGACGATGCGCAGTTGCGGCGCGGGCGTCTTGAGATCATGCGGCGACTGCTGGTCCGCGGGCACGTCGACCCAGCGCGCCTCGCCCTTGGCGCACTGCTGCACCGTCGGGAAGTAGATCGCCTGGCCCGGCTTGAGATCGCCACTGAGGAAGCTGACGAACACGAACTCGTCGTAGTTGTCGCTGGACAGGCTGCCGCCGGACCAGACGATCTCCTTGACGCCTTCCTTCATCGTCTCGCCGTGGCTCTGGTAGGGCTTGGCGTACTCGCCGCGCGTGGTGGCGAGCGTCCAGCCGGCCTTGGGCATCGGCTTCACTCCATAGACGCCGTCGGGAATCTGCACCCGCAGCGTCTGTGTCGCCTCGCTGCCGCAGCCGTGAGGCACCTGCAGCACGGCCTTGTAGTAGCTGTTGGGCTGCGCCTGCGACGTCGCCAGCGTGACATGGGCGAAGGCGGCAGTGTGCGAGACGGCGAGCGCCAGCGCCGCGCCGGACAGGCCGAGAAGCGGCCGAAAGCAGCCGCGCGAAAGATCGGTCATGGGATGGTCCTCTGCGATATGATCTGAATGACGTGACGACGGCGGATCAGACCGCGAGCGGAGGCGCGCGTGCGGCAAATGCCGCGGCGACGGCAGGAAGGTGAGCAAAAGGACTGGCGTTCGGCGATGGCGCACCGGCGATCGCCATGCGGCGCGGTGCCGGGCCGGCTGCCTCGGCCAGCACACCCCCGCCGACCGCCGTCAGACAGGCCTGTGCGCAGTCGTGATCATGTGCCGGCGACGTGGGGCCGAGGCCATCGGGACGCTCGGCGGCCCGTGCGATCTGGCGGCAGAGCACCCCGAACTCGCCCAGGGCCCCCTGAAGACCCGGCATGCCGTGACCCGCGCCGAACCAGCCCGCGGCAATCCCCTGCAGCGCCAGGGCGTAGATCAGGGCGAAAACCGGCAGACGTCGCGACATGGCGTGCCTCAGCATGGCCTTGGCTATGCCACGGGCCGGCCGCGCCGTCCATCGACCGCGTGGCCGGCGCGCCGCCCTCGCCAGCCCCGGGACGACGACCGCCATGGAAGATCCATTCACTCCGGATCAAAAAGAGAATTAAAAATCACTACTTCATCGTTCCATGCGAAAAATCATGGTTCTAAGCTGCCGATATTTTGGTCTTGGCAATGAATTCGCCAAGGCAATCACCACGGCGACCGCGCAGCAGAAGCATGACAGAACGATGACTACATGAATGATATTGCTGGTCTAATATGCTATCCGGAACCATACTTGGAGGCCTTATTCTGGATTGAGGCAGGTGGCGAATATTTAATCAGTCCTTGCCTAAGATATGCGTATATCGCTTAGCTGCATCGCAACATAAGCTATGCTGCACCGCAGATTCGTAGCCTATATTCCTCAGCAACGGAGCGGCTTCCCTCCAAGGGCTGAATCCGGATATTGAAGGAGACTAAAGCAATGTTGATGTCACTGATCCGCGCTATCCAGGCGTTTCGGGATTATCAGCGCAACCTGAACGAGCTGTCCCGCTTGAGCGATCGCGAACTGGCCGACATCGGCCTCGATCGTTCGGACATTCCGCGGGTTGCTGCTGGGTCCTACAACGGCTGACCTCTTCGATCTGATCGAAGACCGGACAACGCCCGCTCAATCGGCGGGCGTTTTCGTTTTTTTGGGTCCCGTCGCGACGAGCCAAGGCCCCGGGTGCGATGCGCTTCCACGCCCCTGCCGGCAGACCTCGCAGTCATCCACCGCCGAGGTTGCCTTGCCGTCGGTCAGGTTCTAGGTGTGAGCCCATGACGAGCGCACACGACAATCTGGAACCTATTCACATCATCGGCGCCGGCCTTGCCGGTTCCGAGGCCGCCTGGCAGATCGCCGAGGCCGGCCTGCGCGTGGTGCTGCACGAGATGCGCCCCATGCGGATGACCGACGCCCATCGTACTGACGGCCTCGCCGAGCTCGTGTGCTCGAACTCGTTCCGGTCGGACGACGCGCAGAACAATGCGGTCGGCCTGCTGCACGCCGAGCTGCGTCGGCTCGGGTCGCTGATCATGCGCTCCGCCGACGCCAACCAAGTGCCCGCCGGCGGCGCGCTCGCGGTGGACCGCGACGGCTTTTCCGCAGCCGTGAGCAACGCCCTCGCCAACCACCCCCGGATCGAGATCCGCCGCGGCGAGGTCGCCGGGCTGCCGCCGCAGGACTGGACCCATGTCATCGTCGCCACCGGCCCGCTGACCTCGGCGCCGCTTGCCGAGGCGATCCGCGCCACGACTGGCGAAGACTCGCTGGCCTTCTTCGATGCCATCGCGCCGATCGTGCATCGCGATTCCATCGACATGACCATCGCCTGGTTCCAGTCGCGCTACGACAAGGTCGGTCCGGGCGGCACCGGCGCCGACTACATCAACTGCCCGCTCACCCGCGAGCAGTACGATGCCTTCGTCGATCAGCTGATCGCCGGCGAGAAGACCGACTTCAAGGAGTGGGAGACCAACACGCCCTACTTCGACGGCTGTCTGCCGATCGAAGTCATGGCCGAGCGAGGCCGCGAAACCCTGCGCCACGGCCCGATGAAGCCGGTCGGCCTGACCGATCCCAACAACCCGACGGTCAAGCCCTACGCCATCATCCAGCTGCGCCAGGACAACAAGCTCGGCACGCTCTACAACATCGTCGGCTTCCAGACCAAGCTGAAGCATGGCGAGCAGAGCCGCATTTTCCGCACCATCCCCGGCCTCGGCCAGGCGGAATTCGCCCGCCTCGGCGGCCTGCATCGCAACACCTTCCTCAACTCGCCGAAACTGCTCGACGGCCAGCTACGGCTGAAGGCCCAGCCGCGCCTGCGCTTCGCCGGCCAGATCACCGGTTGCGAGGGATATGTCGAATCCGCCAGCATCGGTCTGCTCGCGGGCCTGTTCGCCGCCGCCGAGGTGCGCGGCGAGAACCTGTCCTCGCCGCCGCCGACCACGGCGCTCGGCGCGCTGCTCGGCCACATCACCGGCGGCCATATCGAGACCATCGACGCCGGCCCGCGCTCGTTCCAGCCGATGAACATCAATTTCGGCTTGTTCCCGCCGCTGGCTTCGCCGCCAACCCGCAAGAGCGACGGCACGCGGCTGCGCGGCAACGAGAAAAGTGTCGCCAAGAAGCAGGCGCTGTGCGCCCGTGCGCTCGCCGACATCGACCGCTGGATCGCCGAGACACGGCGCACCCCGGCGGCTGCCTGAACGCGTCGTTCCGACGCTGCATCGTTTTCTGTCATTGGATCACGGATGGCCCTACCGAAACAGGACATCACCGCCCTGTCCGACCACTGGATCGACGGGGTCCTGCTGAAACGCGACGTGTTCTCGACCGTCGAGCGTGGCCGCTTCCGCACGCCCGACGGCGAGGCCGGCGCCGTGTTGCGCCGGCTCGACCAGGTGCCGTGGTGGTCGTATCCGCTGGCGCGCCATCTGTTCAGGCGCGAGCGCGCGGCGCTGCTGCGCACCCGCGATCTCGGCATCGGTCCGCCGCTGCTGTGGGCTGGCGACAAGCTGCTGGTGCGCGGCTTCATCAATGGCGTGGCGCTGCATCTGGCGCGGCCGTTCGGCGACGCGGCCTACTTCGCTTCCGCCAAGCTGGCGCTGCGGCGGATGCATCGCGCCGGCATCTGCCACAATGATCTTGCCAAGGAGCAGAACTGGCTGCGCGGCGCTGACGGCAAGGCCTACCTGATCGACTTCCAGCTCGCTCACTGCTTCAGCCGCCGCAGCCGCCTGTTTCGTGTCGCGGCCTATGAAGACCTGCGCCACCTGCTCAAGCACAAGCGCCGCTATGCGCCGGAAACGCTGACGCCGAAGGAAGTGAAGATTCTGGCACGCAAGTCGCTGCCGGCACGGATCTGGCTGATGACCGGCAAGAAAGTCTACCGCGCCATCACCCGCGGGCTGTTCAACTTCACCGACCGCGAGGGCGGCGGCCGGCGGCTGGTCAACGACGCGCCGGTGCTGGTGGATCGCATCAAGACGCATCCGGAGGTGCGCGACGCCGCGATCGTTGCCTTCGCCGACCGCCGCACCGGTGTCGGCCTCTACGCCTTCGTCGAGGCCGATGCGCCTGCGATCGAAACCGAGCTGTCGTCGTCGCTGAACAGCGCGCGCGGCCTGCCGAAACCGCCCGAGCACATCCAGGTGGTCCCTGCGCTGCCGCGCGATGCGGCCGGCACGGTGCGGACGGAGATCCTGCAGCTCGTCGCCATGAACCAGATCGACCTGATCGAACCGTTGCTGACCAGCGCCGATGACCGCTCGTTCATGAAGAGCATCCTCGACCAGCGCAAGAACCTGCGCGATCGCTTCAGTTTCTGAGGCGTCTCGGTTCAGATCAGGTCACGGGCGAAAATGCCGATGGCCTGCTTGAGAACGCTGTTCTCGCGCTCGAGCCGCGCGATCTCTGCCGGATAGTCGATATCGAGCGCTGCCGCGGCGGCGCTCACCCGCGCGCCGTCGTCGCCGTCCGAACGACCGGCGACCGTCAGCGTCTTCGGATAGATCTTTTCCATGAACGCGAAGTCCTGCTCGTCGATGTCGACGCCGCCGGGGATCGGCTTGCCGTCCTTGGTGATCGCGCCGGGGATCTGGTAGCACATGATCGAATTCGGGTCGGAGTGACCGGTGCCCCACAGCGAGCTCTCTTCGATCGGCGTCAGCACCTGCTGGATCACGCCCTCCTCCGACCAGCCCTGCGTCGCCTGGAAAAACGCGATGGCTTTCTGGCGGTCGATCCGCTCCACCAGTTCGCGGCGCATGTGCTCGTGCGGGCATCCGAGCGTATGCCCGGTCTCGTGGCGCACCACCCGCACGAACTCCGACTCCCGCGTGTTCATGGTGAACGCCTCGAGATTCATCGTCGGCTCGCCCGCGGGAATGTGCAGGATATCGGTGCCGACATAGGACGAGTAGCCATGCTTCTCGGCGCGCGCGATGCGAACCATCGGCGACAGGTTGCTCTCGACAAAAGCGACGTTCAGCCGCGTCGACCACGCGTTCATGTGCAGCAGGATTCGCGCGCGCAGCTCCGGCGGCGGATTGTCGAGGAATCCGACCGTCAGACGCACGCCCTTGGTGTGCCAGAATTTGCTGGTCAGCACCGAGATATAGGCGAGCATCGGAGGCCCGTTGGCGACGAGCCCTGACAGCCGATGGACCGGCGCAGCGTTCAGCGGATTGATCTCGATCGCGGTCTTGGCGGCGCGTTCGAGCAGATGTCCCGGCAGCGATTTCGGCGTGCAGATCGCGCAATCGTCCATGAGCAATGGCCTCCCGGTGAGGAGCGGACAAAATCAGCGGCACAACAACGGCTTCCGCGCGGCGTCAAAGAAACGGCGTGATCAAAACGAAAATGCGCGGCGGTCGATCAAACAATCGAGCCCGCGCAGTCTATCACGAATTGCAGTTTTGAGAACATGCGCGCGCCGGATTTCGTGGCGCGCGCCGGCATCAGCCGCGCCAGGGCGCGCGGCGCGTTGCCCGCCACAGCGTCCACAGCACTGCAAGGCGCGACGACGCCTCGGGGCGGAATGGATCCCAGTCGTCCTGCCCGATCCGTCGCAGCGCCCGCGCGACAAGCGCCAGTTCGAGGAAGGCCGGACCAAGCTGCCGCGGCGCCGCGGCCAGCGCCTGCAGCGCGAGATCGAGATGACCGCTCGCCTCGCGTCCGAGATAGGCGAGCACGGTGCGCAGCTGCGGCGTCGCCTTGCCGGCGAAGACATCGGCGCTGTCGACGCCGTTGAGGTCGAGCAGCTGCTGCGGCAGAAACAACTGGCGCCGCGCCGCATGCACGGGCAGCAGCGCAATGACACGCACAAGCCCGGCGGCAAGGCCGGCGTGATGAGCCAGGGCCTCCGGCGCATCGGCGCCGCAGATCCGCGCCGCCAGCGAGAACATCGTCGCCGCGGTGTCGCGCAGGTAGGTCTCCAGCGTTTCCATCGTCGGCATGGCGTCGTCGTAGAGATCGAAGCGATGCGCCTCGACGATCCGCTCGAGATCCACAACCGCGAGATCGTAAGCCGCCATCGCGGCCAGCAACTCGGCCGCGACCGGATGGCCTTCGACCCCGCCATGACCGGCCCCGGCCAGCGTATCGCTCCACCACTGCAGCCGAATCTCGCCGGGCAAGGGCTGGGAGATGTGGTCGCGCACGCGCGTCACCTCGCCGCTGAACGCCTGCAGGGCGAGAAGCGCCCGGCGCTGTGCCGGCGCGGCGAACAGCGTCGCGGCATAGCGGCCGAAGTCGTGGGTTCGCACGTCGCCGGCGCAGATCGCCGCCGCGTCGACGGGCGGTGCAGCAGCGCTCATGGCACCGCGATCAGGGCTGCAGCGACCCGCCGCCGCTCGCCGATCATGATGTTGAAGGTGCGGATCGCCGGGCCGGTCATCATGGCGTCGATGCCGACATGGTGCGCCCGCAACGCCTCGCGCAGCGCTGTCGGTGGCAACCACACCTCTGTGCCGGTGCCGATCAGCAGCGTATCGATCGCGTTGGCCTGGTCGAAGACGCGCTGCAGCGCATAGCGGTCGATCTGCGCCGGGCTGGTCACCGACCAGGCCCAGATCGAATCCGGAAGGCACAGCAGCGAGCCGCGGTGCGACATGTCGGCGAAGCGAAAGCCGCCGTTGCCGTAAGCGTCGATCGGCGCGGACCTCGGAAGATGCGGGGCGTCCGTTGCGCCGGCCATCAGCGCTTCGAGGGCTTGTCCGACTTGCCGGGCTTGGTGGCCGGCTTGTCCGCCTCTTCGTCCTCGTCGTCGTCGCCATGACGGTTCGCGCCAACCCCGAGATAGATCAGGATCGGAGCGGCGATGAAGATCGACGTATAGGTGCCGACCAGCACGACGCCGAACATCATGGTCGCGGTGAAGCTGTGGATCGCCTTGCCGCCGAACAGCAGCAGGGCGAACAGCGCCAGCGTCACCGTGACGTGGGTGATGATGGAGCGCGACAGCGTCGAGTTGATCGAGGCGTTGAGCAGCTCAGGCATCGGCATCTTCTTGTAGCGCCGAAGCATTTCGCGGATGCGGTCGTAGATGACGACGGTGTCGTTGAGCGAGTAGCCGAGGATTGTCAGCAGCGCGGCGATGCTGGTGAGATCGAAATCGATCTGCGTCACCGACATGAAGCCGAGCGTCAGCACGATGTCGTGGACGTTGGCGATCATGGCGCCGAGCGCGAACTGCCATTCGAACCGGAACCAGAGATAGATCAGGATGCCGACGATCGCCATCATCAGGCCGATGATGCCCTTGGCGAGCAGTTCACCGGAGACACGCGGACCGACCACCTCGACGCGGCGATAGTCGACGCCGTCGCCGAGCGTCGCGCGCACCTTCTGCACGGCCGCCTGCTGCGCCTGGTCGCCGCCGGGCTGCTCGGCGATGCGGATCAACACGTCGGCCGGACCGCCGAACTGCTGCAGCTGCACGTCGCCGAGACCGAGCGATCCCAGCTGCGTCCGCAGCTTCGCGATGTCCGCAGGACCCGCCTTGTTCTGGATCTCGAGCAGCGTGCCACCGCGGAAGTCGATGCCGAAATTCAGCCCGTGGGTAAAATACAGCACAATGGCGAGAATCGACAGCGCCGCCGAAATCGGAAAGCTGATGCGCCGGAAGCGGATGAAGTCGAACTTCGTGTCGTCAGGCACGATACGCAGCGACGGAATGACGCCGTAGACGCTGAGCACCGTCAGCACCACGATCAATACCGCCAGCGAAATGATGATCCAATGGGTCACGGCCGCAACTCTCTATCTCAAATCGGCACGGCCTGCGGCCGCTTCCACCTCACCCACCACGCCACGATCAGGCGGGTCACGGTGAAGGCGGTGAATACCGTGGTGACGATGCCGATGCCCAGCGTGACGGCAAAGCCGCGCACCGGGCCGGTGCCGATGTAGAACAGCACGGCGGCGGCGATGAAGGTGGTGATGTTGGAGTCCAGGATGGTGGCGAGCGCGCGGCTGAAGCCGGCGTCGATCGCCGAGATGGCGTTGCGCCCGCCGCGCAGCTCCTCGCGGATGCGCTCGTAGATCAGCACGTTGGAGTCGACAGCGATGCCCACCGTGAGCACGATGCCGGCGATGCCGGGCAGCGTCAGCGTGGCATTGAGCAGCGACAGGATGCCGAAGATCATGGCGACGTTGATCGCCACCGCGATGTTGGCGAACAGGCCAAACAGGCGGTAGGTCAGCGTCATGAACACGATCACCAGGATCGAGCCGACATAGGATGCCAGCTCGCCGGCGGCGATCGAATCCTGGCCGAGGCCAGGGCCGACGGTGCGCTCCTCGATGATGGTCAGCGGCGCCGGCAGCGCGCCGGCGCGCAGCAGGATGGCGAGATCGTTGGCCTGCTGCACCGAGAAGCCGCCGGAGATCTGGCCCGAACCGCCGGTGATCGGCTCGCGGATCACCGGGGCCGAGATCACCTCGTTGTCGAGCACGATGGCGAACGGCTGGCCGACGTTCTCCGATGTCGCCTGCGCGAACTTGCGCGCGCCGGAGGTGTTGAAGCGGAAGCTGACGATCGGCTCGCCCGAGCGCTGGTCGAAGCCGGGCTGTGCATCGGTGAGGTCCGCGCCGGACACCAGCACCTGCTTCTTGATGACATAAGGAACCTTGGGCGACTGAGCGCTCATCAGGACCTCGGAATCCGGCGGCACCCGTCCCTGCGCCGCCTGGTCGGGCGACACCGAAGTGTCGACCATCCGGAAGTCCATCTTCGCGGTCTTGCCGAGAATCTCCTTCAGATGGCTCGGGTCCTGGAGGCCCGGCACCTGCACGAGGATGCGATCGACGCCCTGGCGCTGGATCAGCGGTTCGACGGTGCCGAGCTCATTGACGCGCTTTTCGATGATCTGGATCGACTGCTCGACCGCCTGGCGCATGCGCTCGGTGACCGCGGCCTGCGGCACGCTGAGCCGAATCAGGCCGCCGCCGGCATCGGCGATCTCGACCGAGCGCTGCCCGGTCGATCCCAGCAGGCCGCCGAGCGGCTGCGACAGTTCGCGCAGCTTGGTCAGCGCCGCCTGGGTATCGGTCTCGGCCACGCGCACCTCGACGTTGTCGCCGCGCACGCTGATGCCGCCGATGAAACGGATACGGGCCTCACGCATCGTGCGGCGCGCATCGTCGGCGACCTGGTTCAGCTTGTCCTTGCGGACCGCGTTGCCGTCGACCTCGAGCAGGATGTGCGAGCCACCCTGCAGGTCGAGACCGAGCACGAGATGACGCTGCGCCCATTTCGGCCAGGTCTTGACGGTGGCCTCGGAGAAGAAGTTCGGCACGGCGCAGAGGCACACGACCAGCGCCGTGAGCAGGATGGCCAGCGCTTTCCACCGCGTGAAGTACAACATCGGTTCGACCTGTCAGATAGGGCTTGGGGACGGCGATCGGGGCGAAGCCCGCTCAGCTCGCCGCCGAGCTGTCGTCCTTGGCCGGCTCGCCCTTGGTGCGCACGCCGGAGACCATCTGGCGCATCTGGCGCACCCGCACGCCATCGGCGATCTCGACCTCGACCTGATCGTCGTCGACCACCTTGGTGACCTTGCCGACGAGTCCGCCGCTGGTCACGACCGTGTCACCCCGGCGCAGGTTCTTCACCAGTTCGTTGTGGTCCTTGACCTTCTTCTGCTGCGGCCGGAGCACCAGGAAGTACATGATCACGAAGATCAGGGCGAACGGCAGCAGCGACATCAGCATGCTGTTGGTGTCGCCACCGGCGGCAGCCTGGGCATAGGCAGGGGTAATCAGCATTCGAACGATCCTCAATGGGTCGGGAGGGCGTGTCAGCGGGTCGGGCGGCCAGACCCCGCGGAAGGGCCCGGAAAAGGCCCGATCCGGGCAAATTCGGGCGGGACTATAGCGGGCAACGGCCCAATTGCAACGCTGCTGCGCCCTCCCCGGACGCGCCTTGCAGCGGTCCGTTCCCCTCGATTAGGGTGCGCCCGCAGAAAGGCGCAAGATGGCAAAAAAACCCAATAAAACAGGCCCTCGCAAGGCATCCAAAGCGAATCCCACCCCCAGGTCCCGCAGCGCGACAAAACGTCCGCGACAGCCTGCCCGCGACGGTTTCGATCAACGGATCGTCACCGCGCTGGAGGCCATCGCGGCAAGCCTTGCCGCAGCGGCCCCCAAGCCCGCGAACAGCGATTCCCTGACCGAGGCCGACGCGTTTGTCTGGCACCCGGATGGTCACCTCGCGCCGGTTCCCCGGGTCAGCAGGGTCGACCTCGGCCTGCTCAAGGGGGTCGACCGGATGCGCGACATCCTGATCGAGAACACCGAACGGTTCGCAACCGGACTGCCCGCCAACAACGCCTTGTTGTGGGGCGCGCGCGGCATGGGCAAGTCGTCGCTGGTCAAGGCGGCGCACGCCAGTGTCAACGCCCGGCCGGACGTCGACGGCCGCCTCAAGCTGATCGAGATCCATCGCGAGGACATCGAGAGCCTGCCAGTGCTGATGACGCGGTTGCGGGCCTCCGAGCTGCGCTTCATCGTGTTCTGCGACGACCTGTCGTTCGACGGCAACGATGCCTCCTACAAATCGCTGAAGGCGGTGCTCGACGGCGGCATCGAGGGCCGCCCGGACAACGTCATCCTCTATGCCACATCGAACCGCCGCCACCTGCTGGCGCGCGACATGATCGAGAACGAGCGCTCGACTTCGATCAATCCCGGCGAAGCAGTGGAAGAAAAAGTTTCGCTGTCCGATCGCTTCGGGCTGTGGCTCGGCTTCCACAAGTGCAACCAGGACGACTACCTGGCGATGGTCCGCGGCTACTGCAGCCATTTCGGCATCGCGGTCGACGACCAGGAACTCGAGCGCGAGGCGCTGGAATGGTCGACCACCCGCGGCTCGCGTTCCGGCCGCGTCGCCTGGCAGTTCGTCCAGGACATCGCCGGCCGCAAGGGCGTGCGGCTCGACGCCCGAGCGCCGGCGTAAAGCCTGGCGGCGTCTCATCGCCCCTGCTGATGACGCAAGAGCCCCGGTCCTCACGGACCGGGGCTCTTTCGCTTGTTGAACGACGCGAAGGGGGGCTGTCAGGCGCCGTTCAGGAACTGCAGCGGATCGACCGGGGACGATCCCTTGCGGATCTCGAAGTGGAGTTGCGGCGAGCCGACTTCGCCAGTCTGGCCCGACTTGGCGATGACCTGACCACGCTTGATGGTCTCGCCGCGCTTCACCATCAATTCGCTGGCATGGGCGTAGGCCGTCACATAGCCGTTGGAGTGCCGCACCAGGACGAGGTTGCCGTAGCCTTTCAGCTCGCTGCCCGAATAGGCCACGACGCCATCTTCGGCCGCCTTGATCGGCGTGCCTTCGGGGACGGCGACATTGATGCCGTCATTCTGCTTGCCGTTGTTCTTCGCGCCATAGGCGGTGATGACCCGCCCGCGCACCGGCCAGCGGAACGAGGGCAGCCCGCTGGTGGCGTCCGCGGCCTTCACAGGCTCGGCTTCGGCGACCGGCGCCGTCGGATTGGCGAGCAGCGCCTTCTGGGTCGGCTCGACAGAGGCGACCTTGGCGGGCGCCGCCGCAGGCGCCGCCACCGGCCTTGCGTCGGCCACGGCCGGTGCTGCCGGCTGCGCGGCGACCGGGGCCGCCTCCGCGGTGCGCGCCGGCACGTTGATTTTCATGCCGACCTTGAGCTGCGAGTTCGCCGGCAGGTTGTTCGCCTTGGCGAGCTGCGACAGCGGCACGTTGTTGCGCCGGGCGATGCTCATCAGCGTGTCGCCGCGATTGACCACATGCACCGTTCCGGGGACCGTCGCCGCGCGGGTGGCCGGCGCAGGCGCCAGCGCCGGGGGCGGCGCTGCCGCCGCCGCGACGGTCGGATGCGGAATGATCAGCCGCTGGCCGGGCTGGAGAGCGCGCGGGCCCGACAGGCGATTGGCCTGCAGGATCGCCGCAGGAGATACGTTGTAGCGGCGCGCAAGCACATCGACGGTGTCGCTGGTGCCGACGATGATCGCCGTTCCGGCAGCAGGCGCGGCGGCCACCGAACGCGGCGCCACAGTCGCCGTGGTCTCGATCGGCCTTGCCGGCGGAGGCGTATAAGCCGCAGGCGGGGTATAGGATGCCATGCCGTGTCCGCCACCGCCGGACGACACACCGCTGGTCGGGTAAGACTGCGGCGCCGAGATCGGCGGCATCGGAGCCTGCGAGTATTGCGGCCGGGTGTACTGCGGCAGCGGCCGGCTCTCGACCGGCCCCGGCGCGTACTGCGGCTGGCCATATTGCGGCTGCTGATACTGGGGCTGTGGCTGTGCGTACTGCTGCGGAACGGAGCCCGTGGCCTCCTGCCCGCGCCAGCCGAATCCACTCTGTGAAAAGCGCGACGACGTGTCCGCGCTACATCCGGCAAATCCAACTGAAACCAGCGCCAATGCCGCGATCTGGGGCACACGGCGCGAGCGAAGCAACTCAACAACGCGGGACATGGTTACTCACTCGGTACGCAACTCACATGAAATTGAGTAAACACATTTCCAGTAAACAACCGCTTAAGCGGCGCGCGACGGCTGGAAGTTTGCGTGCGGACGCAGCGGCTTATTGACAAGCAACGATCATGGCGCAACTCGCCAAATGCGTGATTCCAGCGCGCTTTTCGCCACCACCCGGCGCTCCGCCCGACCGCACGCTGCAATGCTGAGGCAACACCAGTGGGGTCAAATGGCCGGCCGCGGGCGCTGTCGCGCCCGTTTCGACCGCGTGCGCAGCACCATCGTTTTGCTACATTTCCCGGGCGACCCCCGGCAGCGCCGGCACGAAGCGCACCGCGATCAGGTCGGTCCGGTCGACGCCCTCGTCGGTGCGATGCAGCCTGACCAGCGTCTGGCTACCCGATCGCGGCCCGACCGGAACGATCAGGAGCCCTTCCGGCTCCAGGTGCCGCAGCAGGTTCTCCGGAACGGTGTCCATCGCCGCGGTGACGATGATCCGGTCGAACAGACCGACGGCGTCCGCGACATCGAACCCGTCGCCGATCTGCACGTCGACGTTGTTGCACCCCAGCCTCTCGAGCCGCGACCGGGCACGCTCGGCGAGGGAGCGGAAGCGCTCCAGGGTCACGACGTCGCGCGCCAGGCGGGACAGGACGGCTGCCTGATAGCCAGACCCGGTTCCGATCTCCAGAACCCGATGATAGCTCTTCAACTGCAACTGCTCGGTCATGTACGCGACGACGAAGGGCTGGCTGATGGTCTGCCCGCATGCGATCGGCAGTGCGGCGTCACGATAGGCCTGCCATTCGTCGCCCGCCTCGACGAAAGCCTCTCGCGGAATTTCCTCCATGGCGCGCAAAATCGCCTGATCGCTGATGCCACGACGCCGAAGCGTCAGCTGAAAGGCCATTTTCTCGTGTGGCGTGTGTCGTGTGGTGTTCATCGGTCCCGTGCCCCGGGACACGAAAACCCGAACAGCCCCCACCTTGCAAGGCCGAAGCCATCCGGACAGCTGTCAAACGCGACAGTCCGATGCTCCATCGGACGCCTCGACGAGATGTTCGGGGGGCGATGCCGGCTTGATGTTCGGCCCGTTGCCCGGTCCGAGATCGGCGCTCGCAATAATGCTTATTGCCAATATGCCGACGCGCCGACATAGTCGGAGCGGGTTTCGTGGCAGCGGGAACATTCCAACGATGACGGCACCGGCGGCATCGCGCGGCTCGGTCTTTCTGGTCGAAGACGAGACCATGATCCGGATGCTCGTGTCCGATATGCTGTCGGATCTCGGATACATCGTCGCCGCCGAAGCCGGCGATCTCGATCAGGCGATCAGGCTGGCGCAATCCGCCAAGTTCGACCTGGCGATTCTCGACGTCAACGTCAACGGCAAGAACATTTCGCCGGTCGCCGAGGTTGTTTCGCTGCGCAACCTGCCGCTGGTGTTCGCGACCGGCTATGGCGCTGAAGGGTTGCCGGAGAAGTATCGCGACTACCCCGCCCTGCAGAAGCCGTTCAAGATCGAGACGCTGCAGGAAGCCATCGAGAACGCCCTGCACAACCGGGCCGGCTAGCCCAAACGCGCCACCGGCGGCCGCGTCTGATAACCCAGGTCCGACGACCGGGCTTCACCTCGACGCGAGAGATGCTGCCCCGTGCAACCCCATACCGCCTCGTGCAAACCAACGGCACGAGGCAGCACGTCGCGTTACTTCAGCACCTCGGTGAGCCGCCCCGAAAACGCGGTCGATGTCATGTCGAGATGCAACGGCGTCACCGAGACCTGTCGGCTTGCCAGCGCCGCGAGGTCGGTGCCCTCACCTGGCGGATCGATGTTGGCGAGACGCTCGAACCCGATCCAGTAATAAGGATTGCCGCGACCATCGCGGCGCTCGTCGATCTTGAGGAAGCCCTGGTTGCGCTTGCCCTGGCGGGCAACGACGACGCCCGCGACCTCTTCCGCCGCGCAGTTCGGGAAGTTGATGTTGATCACGGTGTCGGCGGGAACGCCCGCAGCCAGCACCTTGCGGATGATGTCGGGGCCGAGCTTGCGGCCGGTGTCCCAGTGCGGGTTGCGGCGGCTGTCGACACCGAACTCCTGCGACAGCGCGAACGAGGGAATGCCAAGAATGACGCCTTCCATCGCGCCGGCGATGGTGCCGGAATAGATGACGTCCTCAGCGACGTTGCGCCCCTTGTTGACGCCGGACAGCACGAGGTCCGGCTTCTTGTCGCCGAGAATGTGACGCGCGCCCATGATGACGCAGTCAGTCGGCGTGCCGCGCACGGCGAAGTGGCGCGGGCCGACTTCGCGCAGGCGCAGCGGATCGTTCAGCGACAGCGAGTGCGACACGCCGGACTGGTCGAGTTCGGGCGCCACCACCCAGACGTCGTCGGACAGCTCACGCGCGATCTCCTCGACGATCTTGAGGCCGTAGGCATGAATGCCGTCGTCATTGGTGCAGAGGATGCGCATCGCCTTACATGCCCTTCTCGATGATCTTCAGTCCGCCCACATAGGGCTGCAGCACGTCCGGCACGGCAATCGCGCCATTGTCCTGCTGATAGGTTTCCATCACCGCAATCAGCGCACGGCCGACAGCGGTGCCCGAACCGTTCAGCGTGTGGACGAAACGCGGCTTGCCATCCGGACCACGCGAGCGCGCATCCATGCGGCGGGCCTGGAAATCGCCGCACACCGAGCACGACGAAATCTCGCGGTACATGCCGCCCTCGCCCTGCCCCGGCATCCACACCTCGATGTCGTAGGTCTTCTGCGAGGTGAAGCCCATGTCGCCGGTGCACAGCGTCATCACACGGTAGTGCAGGTCGAGCTTGCGCAGCACCTCCTCGGCGCAGGCGAGCATGCGCTCGTGCTCGTCACGGCTCGCCTCCGGCGTGGTCACCGAGACCAGCTCGACCTTGGTGAACTGGTGCTGCCGGATCATGCCGCGGGTGTCGCGTCCGGCGGCGCCGGCCTCGGCGCGGAAGCACGGCGTCAGCGCGGTGAGCCGCAGCGGCAGCTCCTTCTCGTCGAGGATGGACTCGCGCACGAGGTTCGTCAGCGGCACCTCGGCTGTGGGAATGAGCCAGTAGTTGACCTCGGGCGGCAGGTCGTCGAGGACCCGCATCTCGAATACGAAGAGGTCGTCGAGCTGCAGCTCGGCCGCCGGCTTGTTGAGCTCGCGCACCGCCATGTCGACGGCCTTGGCGCGGATCTGCTCGTAGACCTCGACCTTGCTGACCGGCGGTGCCGCGCCGAACTGGTCGTCGCGGAATTTCGGCAGCTGGCCGGTGCCGAACATGGCGTCGTCCTTGACCAGCAGCGGCGGGTTGATCTCGGTGTAGCCGTGGGCGGTGGTGTGCAGGTCCAGCATGAACTGGCCGATCGCCCGTTCGAGCCGCGCCAGCCCCTTCTTCAGCACCACGAAGCGCGCGCCCGACAGCTTCGCCGCCGCCTCGAAGTCCATGAAGCCGAGCGCCTCGCCGAGCTCGAAATGCGGCTTCGGCGCAAAGGCGTAATTGCGCTTCGCGCCGAACTGATGGTGCTCGACATTGCCATGCTCGTCGGAGCCTTCCGGCACCTCGTCGAGCGGCAGGTTGGGAATGGCGCTCAGCGCCTCGAACAGCTCGGCCTCGGCGAGCTTGGCCGCGGCCTCGAGCTCCGGCAGGCGGCTCTTGAGTTCGCCGACCTCGGCCATGAGCGCCGACGCACGGGCGTCATCCTTGGCCTTCTTGGCATCGCCGATCTCCTTCGAGGCGGCATTGCGGCGCGCCTGGGTGCGCTCGGCCTCGGTGATAGCGGCACGGCGGCGATCGTCGATGGCAAGCAGCGACGCCGCTGCGGGCGCGAGCCCGCGCCGTTTCAGCGCGGCGTCGAACGCGGCGGCATTGTCCCGGATCGATTTGATGTCGTGCATGGCAAGCTGTCCCAACGAGTTCATCCGCGAGCGGGCATCAAGTACCGCGAACCCGCGGCGATTGAAACCGCCAACGCCGCAGGGCGGCCAACCGTCCCGCGTCGCGGCGAGAATCGCCGCAATCTGAGTAATTTAGCAGACGGCACGAACGGCCGTGTCAGGATGCCGACGAGGCGTCCGAGGTGTCTGCCGGCGGGGTCGTGGAGTTCTGGGCCGCAGCGGCGGCTTTCTTCTCCACGATGGCGACCGCGATGATCGACCCCTCGTAGAGCGCCAGCAGCGGGATCGCCAGCGATGCCTGGCTGATCACGTCCGGCGGCGTCAGCACCGCGGCGATGACGAACGCCACGACGATGAAATAGCGCCGCTTCTCGCGCAGCTGCTTGGCGGTGATGATGCCGATCCGCCCGAGCAGCGTCAGCACCACAGGGAGCTGAAACGCGACGCCGAACGCAAAGATCAGCGACATCATCAGCGACAGATATTCGCCGACCTTGGGCAGCAGCGCGATCTGGGCGGTCTCGGCGCCGCCGGCCTGCTGCATGCCCAGCGAGAACCGCACCAGCATCGGCAGCACGACGAAATAGACCAGCAGCGCACCGAGCACGAAGAAGAACGGCGTGGCGATCAGGTAAGGCAGGAAGGCCTGCCGCTCGTTGCGATAAAGCCCCGGCGCGACGAACTTGTAGATCTGGGTGGCGACGATCGGGAACGAAATGAAGCCGGCACCGAACATCGCCAGCTTGAGCTGGGTGACGAAATATTCGAGCAGCGCGGTGTAGATGAACTTCGAATTCTCCGGGCCTGCGACCCACACGAAAGGCCACACCAGCACGTTGTAGATCTGCTTGGCGAAGAAGAAGCAGAAAATGAACGCGACGCCGAAGCCGAGCAGCGCCTTGATCAGGCGGCCGCGCAGCTCGATCAGGTGCTCCATCAGCGGCGCCTTGGTGGCGTCGATGTCTTCCTGGCTCATGGCGCCTTCCCGCTCTCGGGCCCGTCATGCGGCACCACCGGCGGAGCGAGCTCGGGCGTGTGCGTCGCGGGCATGTGCGTCTCGGCCTCGACGACGGCCTCCGGCGCAGGCGTCGCGGGAGGCGTCGGCGTCGTGACCGGCGGGTCGACGCGCAGCGCATCCTCGACATCGCGCGTCACCGCGGACAACACATTGCCGCTGGAAAAGCCCTTGGCGGCCTCCGACACCTCGTCGAAGGATTTCTTCAGGTCGGCCATCTCGGCCTCGCGGAGGGCCTCGTTGAACTGGCCCTGGAATTCAGATGCCATACGGCGCGCCTTGCCGACCATCCGGCCGACGGCGCGCAGCACCCCAGGAAGCTCCTTGGGGCCGATCACAACCAGCGCAACCACGCCGATCACGACCATCTCGCCCCAGCCGATGTCGAACATGAAAAAATCCGCTCACGCGAGCCGTGGCTGCGCCCTCAGCAATCGTCGGCCGCGATCCTCAGACCGCCTTGCTGCCCACATCCGAACGGGGGGCCGCCTGGGGGCTCGCACTCTCGATCGACTTGACCGGCTCCGACTTGGTGTCGGCCACGTCGTCGTCCTTCATGCCCTTCTTGAAGGCCTTGATGCCCTGCGCGACGTCGCCCATCAGATCCGAAATCTTGCCGCGACCGAACAGCAGCAGGACCACCGCGATCACCACGATCCAGTGCCAAACGCTCAACGAACCCATCCTGCAAACCTCCACTGGGTCGATCGAGGCCACAGGCCGCGCCGACCGAAGATATTGTCCCGAGCACCCGGTCCTGCAGCACGATCAAAGCGTTCCGCAGGCCACGCGCACGCCGGCCAAACCGGCCCTTCGTCATCCTGAAACTAGGCTGCAGAGGTGTCAAAAACAAGGACTTAACGCGGTCGCGCAGTGGGTCAAGCGACGCATTGCGCGCGAGCGTTAATCCATGGCAGCCGGCGCCCGCGATACCGCAGGACCGGCCGGTTCTCAGCCTTCTTCCTCGCCGGTGCTCTCGGCCTTCGGCGCCGGTGCGGGTTCCGGCTCGGGCTCGACCGGGGGGGCCAGCGCCAGGTCGAGATCGCCGGGCTCCAGCGGGTCCTCGTCCTCGCGCAGCGCCGGGTCGTCCGACGGCGACGGCACGCTGAAACCGGATGGCAGGCGGGTATCGAGCAGGCCTGTTCCCTTGAGCTCTTCCAGGCCCGGCAGGTCGGTGAGCGCCTCGAGGCTGAATTGTGACAGGAACGCTTCGGTGGTGCCGAAGGTCAACGGCCGGCCCGGGGTCTTGCGACGGCCACGGGGACGGATCCAGCCCGTCTCCAGCAGCACGTCGATCGTGCCCTTGGAGGTGACGACACCACGGATGTCCTCGATCTCGGCGCGGGTCACGGGCTGGTGATAGGCAATGATCGCCAGCACCTCGACCGCCGCACGCGACAGCTTGCGGGTTTCGTGGGTTTCGCGCGTCATCAGCCATGACAGGTCGCTGGCGGTGCGGAAGCTCCACTTGTTGCCGACACGGATCAGGTTGACGCCCCGCATCGCGTAGTCGGCCTGCAGCTGCTCCAGAGCGACCTTGACGTTCACGCCCTGAGGCATGCGCTTGGCCAGCGCCGACTGTTCGAGCGGCTCGGAGGCCGCGAACAGCAGCGCTTCGAGCAGCCGCAGCTCCTCGGGACGGCTGGCGGCGGTCGCGGTGGCCTCGGCAGGCTCGGCTTCCGCCTCGGCGGTGCCAATGGCGACAGGCTCGCTCGAGGGCTCGTCAGTCGCGGCAACCGCCACGAGCGGCTCGGCGTCGCCGGCGAGCGCCGGCGCCTCGGCGACGATTGCATCGTCGGTCTCGGTGACCTCCCCGGCATCGGCGTCCTCGCCGTCGGCCTGGTCGTCATCCTCACCGTCTTCTTCGTCGTCCTCGTCCTCGTCCTCGTCTTCGTCCTCGGCTTCCGCCTCGTCGACGGTGTCGTCGTCAGCCGCTTCGTCCTCGTCGTCCTGGTCGTCTTCGTCGTCCTGATCATTTTCGTCGGCGGCGGCCTCGACCGCCTCCGCCTCGACCAGATCGGCGTCCTCGGCCTCGACACTCTCGGCCTCGAGCTCACCGGTGTCAGTGGCTTCGTCGTCGACCTCGGCCTCGGTCACCTCGGCTTCGACGGCCTCCGCCTCGACCATGTCCGCGTCCGCCAGTTCGGCGTCGACGTCCTCGTCGGCCGCATCGACCACCGCCTCTGCATCGGCCTGGAGCGCAGCCTCCCCGGCCCCGGCGTCCTCGTGGCTCACCCTGGCCTCGCTCGCCTCGGCTTCGTCGGCAGAAACGTCCGGCACCGCCTCGACCGAAACAGGTCGCGGCGACGCATGCTTGAGCTGCGTGGAAGAAACGGGCTCGGAAGGCTCGTCGATCTCGACGATGCGTCGTTCCGCCAGGCTCGGCATGGCTCGGTCTCCTTCTTCCACTTACTCTGCCGAAACGTCCGGCGCCGCCATGGTGTCGGCGGCGACCTCGACGCGGCGCTTGCGAAAATAGATTGGGGCGAAAGCTTGCTTCTGATTGATCTCGACCTCGCCCTCGCGGACGAGTTCGAGCGCCGCAGCGAAGCTCGACGCGAACACGGTGGCGCGCTGGGTCGGATCGGCGACATAGCCGATCAGATATTCATCGAGGCAGCTCCAGTCCTCGGCCATGCCGACGAGGCGCTCGATGGTGGCGCGCGCCTCGGCCAGCGACCACACCGTGCGCTTGGCGAGGTGCACCGACGCCAGCACCCGCTGCTGACGCTGGACCGCATAGGCCGACAGCAGGTCGAACAGCGTCGCGGTGAACTTCGGCTTCTTGATCTCGGCGATCTCTTCAGGCTGTCCACGCGGAAAGATATCGCGCATCAGCTGCGGCCGGCCCATCAACTGGTTCGACGCCTCGCGGATCAGCTCCAGGCGGCGCAGCCGCCCGGCGAGCGCCGCCGCCATCTCCTCGGCGGACGGGCCGCCCCCCTCGGTGCTGGCTGGCTCGGGCAGCAGCAGGCGCGATTTCAGGAATGCGAGCCATGCCGCCATCACCAGGTAGTCGGCGGCAAGTTCCAGGCGGATCTTGCGGGCTGCCTCGATGAACGACAGGTACTGGTCGGCCAGCGCCAGGATGGACATCTTGGAGAGGTCCACCTTCTGCTGCCGCGCCAGCGCGAGCAGCAGGTCGAGCGGGCCCTCATAGCCTTCGACATCGACGACCAGCGCCGGCTCGTCGGAGGCGTTTTCAGCGGCCGGCAGGCCGGTCTCGAACGACAGGATTTCTGCGGTCATGCGCTCAATCCTTGTGCCCGGGCGAGGAGTTCGTTGAGCTCCGCGCGCCCGGCGATCCGGTCGAACGGCTGCGCCGGCTTGCGTGCCGCACGCGCCGCATCCGCGCGCCCGAGCGGCAGGCCCGCCAGCAGCGGCGCCTCGGCCGCGACGGCGCGCATCTCATCCATATTGCCGTTGCAATGCAGGGCGATGTCGCATCCGGCGGCAAGCGCGGCTCGGGTACGCTGCGCGATGGTTCCCTGAAGCGCGTTCATCGACACGTCATCACTCATTAACAAACCCTGGAACCCGATCGAGCCGCGAATCACCCGTTCGATCATTGTCGCAGAAGTCGTCGCCGGTTGGGCGGCGTCCAGGGCGCTAAACACAACATGTGCAGTCATGGCCATGGCCAGATCGGCCAGCGGCCGGAACGCAGCGAAATCGGTGCGGTCGAGCTCGTCCGCGGGGGTGTCCACCACCGGCAGGCGGTGGTGGGAATCGGCCGTCGCCCGGCCATGTCCGGGGATATGCTTGAGCACCGGCAGCACCCCGCCGTGCGCGAGGCCATCGGTCACGGCCCGGGCGATCACCGCGACCTGGTCCGGCGTCGTGCCGTACGCCCGGTTGCCGATCACCGCGTCGGCGCCCGCGACCGGAACGTCGGCCAGCGGCAGGCAATCGACCGTGATGCCGAGGTCGCCGAGATCTGCGGCGATCAGACGGCTGGCGAGGAACGCAGCCCGTGTCGCGGCAGCAGAATCGGCGCCATAGAGCGACGCGAAGGCGGCGCCTGCCGGATACACCGGCCAGTGCGGCGGCCCCAGCCGCTGCACCCGGCCCCCCTCCTGATCGATCAGGACCGGGGCATCGCCGTCGTCCACACACCGCCGCAATTCGCTCACCAAGTCAGCGACTTGCGACGGCGTATCGATGTTTCTCTTGAAGAGAATAAAGCCCCACGGCCGCTCGGCGCGTAGAAACGCGCGCTCGTCCGCGGTCAGGACGAGGCCGGAAACCCCTGTGATGAAGGCGCGCGAACTCATAGTCGGGCGATTAGCCCGCACCGGCCGTCAGGGTCAAGGAAACCGCGATTAATTCCTTTGGACGACGCACTGTCCGCCGGCACTTTTCAGGCTGCCGCAGAACTGTCCCGCCTCATCGGAGCTCCCGAAGGGCCCGACCATGGCACGGTAGTAGACGCCTTTGTCGCCGAGATCCGCCCGCTTGATCAGGGGCGCACGGGATCCCAGCACGTTCGGGAACTTGGTCTGCAGCGCCCGGTAGGACGCCTGGGCATCCGCCTCGCTGCGCTGGGACGAGATTTGCACCACGTAGCCGCCGGATAGGCCGGTGCTGCCGGTCGAGGCGACCGCATTGGACGCGGTGCGGGTCGGCGCCTGCGGCGTCAGTGCCATCGGCGCGTTGGCAGCCGCGGGCGCGCTCACCGGCGCGGGTGCGGCGGCCCGGGTCGGCGCCGGGCGCGGCGGCGCGCCGCTGTCCGGCTGATCCGGCCGGATCGACAGCGTACGGACCTTGCGCGGCTCGTCACCGGCGAGACTGCCGCTGGCCGGACCCGCTGCGGGGCGCGCCGGCGGCATCGCCGGCGACGAAGCTCCGGCGGGGTTGGGATTCGGATTCTGGGTCAGTGCCGGAAACACCACCCGCGGGCCGGTGGCCTTGGCGGCGTTGACGTCGACGGGCTGCTCTTCGCGCGACACGATCCGCTCGGTGCCCGGCGCGCCGCCGATCCGATCCTGGATCGGCTTGCTGGCACTGTCGGCCGCCTGCTGCGCCGGCGGCACGATCTTGTTCGGGCTGGTATCGGCCTTGATGATCGGAACCTCGCCGCTGCGCGGCGACCCCGAATAGGTGCGATAGGCATAGGCGGCAGCCGTACCGACAATGCCGAGTGCGGCGACCACGACCACAGTCACCAGACCGCCCCGCCTCTTCACGGGCGTGGGAGTCTCCTCGTCGTAGCCCTGGCCATAACCGTCGTCGGCGTACCCGCCGTCCGGCCCATCGTGCTGGGCCTGCTGATCGTCACCCGGACCATAGAGCACGTCGTCATAGCGCGACGGATCGACCTGCCCGTCATAGCCTTGGTGGCCATGATCCGCGGCGGCGTAACCTTGATGCGGCGCCACCTGCTGATAACCGTCATCCTGCGGATAGCCGTCGCCCTGCTGGTAATGCGCCGGATAAGGATTGGCGGCCTGGGTCTGTGCCTGCGCGTAGGGGTCGACGTGCGGCTGAACCGCGGGCGCCCGATCGTCATGCTCGTCGGAATGATGCACGTCACGCTGCGCCACCCGCTGCATCCATGACGGACGCCCCGGCCGGACGTCGAAGTCGGCCGAGCGCTCCTCATGAGCTTCGTCGTGCTGCTGGTCCTCGTAACCTGCTGCCGGCTGCGCGGCTGCCGCGCGCCCGTCGCGCGCGAAGGTCGAGAACGGATCGGTCTGACCGATCAGGCGAGCCAGCTCGGCGAGCGGATCACTCTCGGCCGCCTGCGGCGCTGCCTGGTTGCGGGCGCGGTCGTAGCCGTCGTCCGCACGATATGACCTGTTACCCTGGTATCGATCCGCCATCGTGATGTCGCGTATCCTTCGGGCAAACCGCCGATCGCCATTCAAGAAAGTCTGCTTGAGCCAATTCTTCTCGAGTCAGTTCTTGTTGAGCCAAGAGCGGTTGCCGCTGACCGCCATCACAGTCCCCTTGTGACCGGCGTATCCCCCTCGCTTATCGCATCTCGTCCGGTGCCTGGACGCCGAGCACGGCGAGACCTGATGCCAGCACCGAGACGACGCCCTGAACCAGAGCCAGTCGCGCAAGCGTGATTTCTGCATCATTAGTTATAATGAAGCGTAAATGAGGCAAATCACGACCCCTGGTCCAGAGCGCGTGAAATTCGCTGGCCAGATCATACAGGTAAAATGCGATTCGGTGGGGTTCATGCGCAAGCGCCGCCGCCTCCACGATCCGCGGATAGAGCGCCAGGCGCCGCATCAGGCCGAGCTCGGCGGCGTCCGACAGCCGGCCGAGACTGGCGCCCTGCAGCAGCGCCCCCCGCGCCGCCTCGTCCTCCGGGAAGTCGGGCAGCGCTTCGCGCGCGTTGCGGAAGATCGAGTGGCCGCGGGCGTGGCCGTACTGCACGTAGAACACCGCGTTGTCCTTGGACTGCTCGATCACCTTGGCAAGATCGAAATCCAGCAGCGCGTCATTCTTGCGGAACAGCATCATGAAACGGACGGCGTCGCAGCCGACCTCGTCCACCACTGCACGGAGCGTGACGAAATTGCCGGCGCGCTTCGCCATCTTGACCGGCTCGCCGTTGCGCAGCAACCGCACGAGCTGCACGATCTTGACGTCGAGCGTGCCCTTGCCGCCGGTGACCGCGGCGATCGCCGCCTGCACCCGCTTGATGTAGCCGCCGTGATCGGCGCCCCAGACGTCGACCATGTTGGCAAAGCCGCGGTCGAACTTGTTCTTGTGATAGGCGAT
Organism: Bradyrhizobium sp. U87765 SZCCT0048; assembly: GCF_018131225.1. Taxonomy (GTDB): domain Bacteria; phylum Pseudomonadota; class Alphaproteobacteria; order Rhizobiales; family Xanthobacteraceae; genus Bradyrhizobium_A. Next base: position 37,434 of record NZ_JAFCMM010000003.1, read on the forward strand.
GTCAGAGGCGAAATACGTAAAACTGCCGTCCGACTTCTTCAGGGGACGGTCGACGTCGTCGCCGAACGCGGTGGCGCGGAACAGCGTCTGCTCGCGATCCTCATAGTCCTCGACCGGCGCGCCCTTCGGCGGCGGCAGGCGGCCTTCATAGACGTCGCCCTGGGCGCGCAGCTTATCGATCACAGCCGCGACTTCGCCGCCGCCCGCGCCCTGCAGCGAGCGTTCGGAGAAGAACAGGTCATGGCGCACGTTGAGCGCGGCGAGATCCAGGCGAATCTCGTCCATCATCATGGCGATGGCCTTGTCGCGCACCACCGGCAGCCATTCAGCTTCCGACTGCTTCGTGAGGCGGTCGCCATATTCCCGTGCCAGCGCCTCGCCGACCGGCTTGAGATAGTCGCCGGGATAGAGACCTTCCGGAATCTCGCCGATGGCCTCGCCGAGCGCCTCGCGGTAGCGCAGGAACGCCGAGCGCGCCAGCACGTCGACCTGGGCGCCGGCGTCGTTGATGTAGTACTCGCGCGTGACGTCGTAGCCGGCGAAGTCGAGCAGGCTCGCCAGCGCATCGCCGAACACCGCGCCACGGCAGTGGCCGACATGCATCGGGCCGGTCGGATTGGCCGAGACGTACTCGACGTTGATCTTTTCCTTCGCGCCAATCCCGCTGCGGCCATAGCCGCGGCCGGCGGCGAGCACGGCGCGCAGCGCATCGGTCCAGGCCGACGGCTTCAGCGTCAGGTTGATGAATCCGGGCCCCGCGATCTCGACGGCCTCGACCAGCGCATCGGCACGCAGCCGCTCCGCCACCTTTTCGGCGAGGTCGCGCGGCTTCGCCCTGGCGTCCTTGGCCAGCACCATGGCGACGTTGGTCGCCATGTCGCCGTGGCTGGCATCGCGCGGCGGCTCGACCACCACGCGCGACAGGTCGACCGTCTCCGGCAGCGTACCCTCGGCAATCAGGGCGCGGCAGATGTCATGCACCCGCGCCAGCACGTCGGCGAAAATGTGAACGGTGGAAGTGGTCATGTCGTCCGTGATCCCTTCGGCCACAGCAATGGAGTACCGGATCCGCCATTCGCGTTGCGCGCCCGCGACAAGCGGGGCGTGAATGCCAGATCCACGAGGCCGACGAGGGGCCGCCTAACGCAAATCCGGGGTCGAGTCAAAGAGACGGGCATGTTCGACCATGGCGAAACGGTCGGTCATTCCGGCAATGAAATCGGCAATTCGGCGGGTGCGGTCGGCCTCCCCGACCGCCCCGGCGAAGGCCAGCCACTCCGGCGGCAGGTCCCGCGGGGTCTTCTGGTAGCGGGCGAACAGCTCGCAGACGATGTCCTCGGCGTCGCCCATGATCCGCATCACCCGGGCATGGCGGTACATTCGCTCATAGAGGAAGCCCTTGATCGCCGCGTCGGCGGCAGCCGCCGCCGCTCCGAAGGCGACCAGCGCGGCCGGCTGGTTCCGCACCTCCTGGGCTGACGCCGGACGCGCCTCCCCGATCCGCCGACGCGCCTCGGCGACCACGGACTCGATCTGGAAGGAAATCAGCTCGCGCACCAGTTCCGCCCCGCGCCGGCCCTCGTCGAGCCCGGGGTAGCGCTCGTCGATCGGCGCGATCATCTCGGCGGTCGCGGCGATGGCGCGGAGGTCGTCGACCAGGAACAGCCCGGCGCGCAAGCCGTCATCGATGTCGTGGGCGTTGTAGGCGATATCGTCGGCGACCGCCGCGATCTGGGCCTCCACGGAGGCGAAGCTCCACAGCTCCAGATCGTGCCCCGCCACATAGTTGGCGATGTCCCGCGGGATGCCCTGCTCGCGGTAGCGTCCGACCGGCCGGCCGTCGCGGTCGGTCAGTGGCCCGTTGTGCTTGACGATGCCTTCGAGGGCCTCCCAGGTCAGGTTGAGACCATCGAACAGCGGATAGCGGTGCTCGAGCCGCGTCACCACCCGCAGCGCCTGGGCGTTATGATCGAAGCCGCCATGGGCCTCCAGGCAGGCGTCGAGGGCGCGCTCGCCGGCATGGCCGAACGGCGGATGGCCGAGATCATGGGCGAGCGCCAGCGCCTCGGTAAGGTCCTCGTCGACGCCGAGCTGGCGGGCGATCGCCCGGGCGATCTGGGCGACCTCCAGCGAGTGGGTCAGACGGGTCCGGAAATGATCGCCTTCATGGAAGACGAAGACCTGGGTCTTGTGCTTGAGCCGGCGAAAGGCATTGGCATGGATGACGCGGTCGCAATCACGCCGGAACGGGCTGCGGGTGCGGCTCGGCGGCTCCTCGTGCAGCCGGCCACGGCTGGCATCGGGGTCGCAGGCATAAGCCGCGCGGGGGGCAGCCATTCCGACGGACACGGTTTTTCCCCTTTTCCAGCATTTGATTCCGGCTCGTTCCGCACTTAACTATGAGTTGCGGGAGATTCAAACCTTGCCATTCCAATCCCCGCGCGATGATGACGGAGCACCGGATGACCGGCAACGTGACCATTTCCGAGCGGGCCGCAAAGCGAATCGGAGAGATTCTGAAATCCGAAGGCGCAGGCGCGATGCTGCGGATCAGTGTCGAGGGCGGCGGCTGTTCGGGCTTCCAGTACAAGTTCGACATCGCCCGCGACCAGGCGGACGATGATCTTGTGATCGCCCGTGACAGCGCGGTCGTGCTGGTCGATCCGACCTCGGTAAACTTCCTGTCGGGCTCGGAGGTCGATTTCGTCGACGACCTGATCGGCGCCTCGTTCCGCGTCAACAATCCGAACGCCACGGCGTCATGCGGCTGCGGCACCAGCTTCTCGATCTGATCGATCCTGCGATCTGATCCGGTCCGGCGCGGGCAGCGGCGGACGTCGCGCGTCCTTGATGCGTCGGGGGCGCGGGTGCCTGCTCAGACGTCGACCGTCGCCTCGCCGAACAGCAGCACCTTCAGCGCCTGCGGCGCGGCGCCCTTCTCCGCCAGGAAATCATCGATCGCGAACTCGTCGACACCGGCATGCCGCTCGGTCTGCCACTCGTGACAGACAAGGAGACGCGCGGACGACTGGTCGAAGATCAGCCGCCAGGTGTCGATGTCTCCGGGGGCCGGTCCCCGCGCTTCCCGGTAGAACTCGCGCTCGATCGTCGCCATGCTCGGCTCCGTCTGCCGTTACGGATGGGCGCGAGTATACAGCAAGCCCGGGAGCGAGGCGACGCTCATTCCGCCGCGACGATGCGCGGTCGTTCCGTGTCCGTGGCGTCCTGCAGTTCCGGATCGAGACGCCGCTTGAGACGACGATCGATGCGATCAAGGTAGATGTAGACCACCGGCGTGATGAACAGCGTCAGGATCTGCGACAGGCACAGACCACCGACCACCGCGACACCGAGCGGCTGACGCAGTTCGGCGCCCGCGCCGGCACCGAGCGCGATCGGCAACGTGCCGAAGATCGCCGCGAATGTCGTCATCATGATCGGCCGGAACCGAAGCAGCGCTGCCTCGCGGATGGCATGCTCGGCACTGAGACCGGCGCGGCGGCGTTCCAGCGCGAAGTCGACCATCATGATGGCGTTCTTCTTGACGATGCCGACCAGCATGACGATGCCGATCATCGCGATCACCGACAGATCCATGTTGAACGCCATCAGTGTCAGCAGCGCGCCGATGCCGGCCGACGGCAGACCCGAGATGATGGTGATCGGATGGATGAAGCTCTCGTAGAGGATGCCGAGAATGACGAAGGCTGCGAACACCGCGGCGAGGATCAGCACGCCTTGCCCGCGCAGCGATTCCTGGAACACCTGCGCGGTGCCGGAAAATCCGGTGGCGATGGTCAGCGGCAGGTTCGACGCCTGTTCGAGCTCGGTGATCTTGTCGACCGCATAGCCCAGCGATACGCCCGGCGGCAGGTTGAACGAAATCGTCGCCGCAGGCTGCTGGCCCTGGTGGTTGATCTGCAGCGGCCCGACCGTCGGCACCAGCCGTGCCACCGCATCGAGCGGAATGACCCGGTTGTCGGCGGTCTTCATGTAGAGCTTGGACAGATCCGTCGGATCGATCCGGAACTGGGGCTGGACCTCGAGGATGATCTGGTAGTCGTTCGTCGGCATGTAGATGGTGCCGACCTGCCGCGCGCCGTAGGCATTGAACAGCTGGTTGCGCACCTGATCCGCCGTGACGCCGTAGACCGCGGCCTTCTCGCGGTCGATGTCGACCGTCATCTGCGGGTTCTTGATGTAGAGGTCGTCGTTGACGTCGAGCAGCCCGGGGATCCTGGCGATCCTGTCGCGCATCTCCGGCGCGAGGCGATACAGCGCCTCGGTGTCGCTGCTCTGCATCACGTACTGGTACTGTCCCTTGGACACCCGGCCGCCGATATTGAGGTTCTGGATGCCCTGGAAGAACGCCCGCAGCCCGGGCACCTGGGTCGCAGTCTGGCGCAGGCGCGCCATCACCACCGGCGCCGGCTCACGCTGGCCCAGCGGCTTCAGCGCCACGAACAAACGGCCGTAGTTGGCGGTGCTGTTGGGGCCGCCCGAGCCCACCGTGCTGTTGACGTACTCGACCGCCGGATCCTGCTTGATCAGGCCGGCGAGCACCTGCTGGCGTGCCGACATCGCCTCGAACGAGGTGTCGGTCGCCGCCTCGGTGATGCCGGTGAGGAAGCCGGTGTCCTCCTGCGGGAAGAAGCCCTTGGGCACCGCGGTGTAGAGCCATACGGTGCCTGCAAGGGTCGCGAAGGTCACCAGCAGCATCGCGAACTTGTGCGCCAGCACGCGGTCGAGCGCCCATTCATAGGCCCGCAGCCACTGCGCGAACGCCGCCTCGAAGGCCCGCAGCACGACATTGGGCCGCTCCGCCGGATCGTGCGGCTTGAGCAGACGGGCGCAAAGCATCGGCGTAAGCGTCAGCGACACGAAGCCTGAGACGATGATCGCCATCGAAATGGTGACGGCGAACTCGCGGAACACGCGCCCGACGATGCCGCCCATCAGCAGCACCGGGATGAACACGGCGATGAGCGAGAAAGTGATCGAGAGAATGGTGAAGCCGATCTCGCGCGCGCCCTTGAGCGCGGCCTCGTACGGCCGCATGCCCTCCTCGATATGGCGCACGATATTTTCGAGCATGACGATGGCGTCGTCGACCACGAACCCCACCGACAGCGTCAGCGCCAGCAGCGTCATGTTGTTGATCGAGAAGTCGAGCAGGTACATGGCCGCGAAGGTGCCGACCAGCGAGATCGGCACCGCCAGCGCGGGAATGAAGGTCGCCGACGCGGAGCGCAGGAACAGGAAGATCACCAGGATCACCAGCGCGATGGCGATCAGCAGCGTCTCCTCGACGTCGGTCACCGCCTGGCGGATGGAGACCGAGCGGTCCATCATCACGTTGACCTCGACTGACGGCGGAATCTGCGCCCGCAGCGCCGGCAGCCGCGCCCTCACCGCGTCGACCACGGCGACGGTGTTGGCGTCGGGCTGCTTCTGGATGGCGAGCACGACGGCGCGCTTGCCGTCCAGCCAGGTCGCGATCTTGTCGTTCTCGACGCTGTCGTAGACCCGCGCCACTTCCTCGAGCTTGACCGGCGAGCCGTTGCGCCAGGCGACCACCACCTGGCTGTAGTCGCGCGCTTTGTCGAGCTGGCCGGAGGCCTGCAGCGCGATATCCTGGTGCGGGCCGTTGAGCGTGCCGACCGGCGTCGAGGAGTTGGCGCGCTGCACGGCGGCGCGGATGTCCTCCAGCGACAGGCCGCGCGCGGCCGCGGCCTCGGGATCGGCCTGGACGCGGATGGCGAACTTCTGGCTGCCGTAGATCAGCACCTGGGCGACGCCCGGGATCTGCGACAGCGCCTGCGCCATGGTGATGTCGCCGTACTCGTTGACGGTCGACAGCGGCAGCGTGTCGGACCCCAGCGAGACGAACAGCACCGGGAAGTCGGCCGGGTTGACCTTCCGGAAGCTCGGCGGCGTGATCATCTCGACCGGCAGGCGGCGCTGGGCGATGGTCAGCGCGGTCTGCACGTCGAGCGAGGCCGCATCGATGTTGCGGTTGAGGTCGAACTGGATGGTGATCGAGGTCGCGCCCTGGGACGACGACGACGACATCGACGAGATGCCGGCGATGGTCGAGAGTTGCCGCTCGATCGGACCGGCCACCGAGGCTGCCATGGTATCGGCGCTGGCGCCGGGCAGCGTCGCGGTGACCGCGATGGTCGGAAAATCGACCTTCGGCAGCGCCGACACCGGCAGCAGGCGGAAGGCGAACACGCCGAAGGCGATGATCGACGCCGTCAGCAGCGTCGTCATGACCGGGCGACGGATGGACAGCTCCGACAGGTTCATGGCGTCAGGCTCCCGCGCGGCGCGGCCGGATCTCGACCCGCGTGCCGTCGGACAGCAGCAACTGGCCGTCGATCACCACGTCCTCGCCGCCGGCGAGGCCTGTCTCGACCACCGACAGCCCCTGCGACGTGCGCAGCACCTTGACCGGCTGCACCCGCGCCGCGCCGTCCTTGATGACAAAGACGAAGTTGCCGGCCTGGCTGCGCTGGATCGCGACCGACGGCACCACCACGGCGTGCTCAGTGCGCACGATCAGCTTGCTCGACACCAGCGTGCCCGGCCACAGCGTCTCGCTGGTGTTGTCCATCACCCCGCGCACCGTGATCATGCCGGTGGTGGCGTCGACGGTGTTCTCCACCATCGCGACCTTGCCGGTCTCGGAGCGCTGGGTGCCTGGAACAGTCGCGACCACGCGCGCGCCACCCGCATCCATGCCGTCGCGCAGCTCGCCGAGCACACGCTGCGGAACCGCAAAGGTGACGTAGACCGGCGCGATCTGGTTGATGGTCGCGAGCGCGGCGACATCAGCCGGACGCACGAAGTTCCCGGCCTTGACCGCGGCGGCGCTGACGCGACCGGTGATCGGCGCGCGGATCAGCGTGAAGGTCTTCTGGACGCGGAGGTTGTCGAGAGCCGACTGGTCGGCCTGGATGGTCGCCTGCAGGACGTCGACCTGGGTCTTGGCGTTGTCGAGGTTGACCTGGGTGGTCGCCCCCTTGGCGACGAGGTCGGTGTAGCGGCGCAGGTCGCGCTCGGCGCCGGCAAGCTGGGCCTGGTCACGGGCGAGCGTGCCCTCGGCCTGGGCGATCTGGGCGTCGAGCTGACGGGCGTCGAGGGTGAACAGCAGGTCACCTTCCTTGACCAGCGCACCGTCCTCGAAGTGGACCCCGACGATGGTGGTCTCCAGCCGCGACTTCAACGCGACGCTGGCGATCGGCGTCACCGTGCCGATGGCGTCGACGTCGACCGGCACGGAACGGCGCTCGGCCTTCGCGGTCTCGACGGAAACGCTCCGGACCCTCGCCGGCCCCTGGGCCCGCTCGCCCGTGCCCGACCAGGAACCACGGGTAAACATCGCGCCGACCCCGACCACACCGATCAGGCCCACCGCAATCAGCAGATGACGTGTCTTCATTCTCTGGCTTTTCTTATTGTCCGTTCGGCCGGTCGCGTTCCGCGGCTCGTCCGACGCCCCCACATTGTTGTTATCCGCAGAAATCACGGCCGCGTCCCCGCGAACTGCGGCGCCCGGCTTATCACATCCGTTTCAGTCGTGGTACGCCACGGACCTGTCATTCATCGTGCACGAGACAGTGCGGGGACCCATGCGGATAGCCACCTGGAACGTCAATTCGATCCGCCAGCGGCTCGACCACCTGCTGACCTGGCTCAAGGAAACCTCGCCCGACATCGTCTGCCTGCAGGAGATCAAGTGCGTCGACGACGCGTTTCCGCGCGAGCCGATCGAGGCGCTCGGCTACAACGTCGTCACCCACGGCCAGAAGACCTTCAACGGCGTGGCGCTGCTGTCGCGCCTGCCGTTCGACGAGACACAGCCAGGCCTTGCCGGCGACCCCGACGACGTCCATGCCCGTTTCCTCGAAGGCATCGTCTCGGTGAAAGGCGGCAGCCTGCGCGTCGCATGCCTCTACCTGCCCAACGGCAACCCGCCGAATACGGAGAAATATCCCTATAAACTCAAATGGATGTCTCGGCTTCTTGATTATTCGAAGAAGCATCTTCAAGCAGAAGAGCAGTTCATCCTCGCAGGCGACTTTAACGTCATTCCGCAGCCCCGCGACGTCCACAACCCGGCGGCATGGGCCTCGGACGCGTTGTTCCTGCCGACCACGCGCGAACGCTTTCAGGCTCTCCTCGACCTCGGCCTCACCGACGCCCTGCGCGCCGTGACCGACGAAGCGGGCCAGTACACCTTCTGGGACTACCAGGCCGGCGCCTGGCAGAAAAACAACGGCATCCGCATCGACCACCTGCTGCTGTCGCCGCAGGCCAGCGACCGCCTCACCGCGGTCGGCATCGATCGCCATGTCAGGGCGTGGGAGAAGCCGTCGGACCACGTGCCGGTGTGGATCGATCTCGACCTCGATCCAGCCTGACCGCGTCAACAGGTCGCAGCGATCAGACGCGCTCGACCGACGCCCCAGCGATGGTCGGGTTGCCAGGCGTCAGCCCGGCGAGCGGGCTCAGGCACAGATGTGCGCGGCGGCGGAACGGGCCGGCAACAGCCACAGCAACGGCAGCCCAAGGGGGCCGACGATGGCCGCAACCACCATCCAAGCGCGCACCGAGCGGCCGCGCCGCCGGGCCATGCCGGCCGACAGGTGCATCGACACAATGGTCACGAGAATGGCGATGGCAGTCAACATCGGCAGTCTCCGTTCGACTGACGCAAAGCCGTCGGCAACGCCAAACCGCCCGTCAGTCGCGACGGCCCTGGACCCAGCGCTCGAGCATCTGCAGCGCCATGGCGCGGTCGTTCTCCGAGGCCTTGGCGATCGCCGCGTTGTAGCTTTCCTTGATCCAGGCCTCGTCCGTCGTGGCGCTGTCGCGGGCGAGCGTCAGCCACATCAGGCCGCGCGCGGCCTGGCGCTGCAGGTTGACGCCGTTGAACAGCATCTGCCCCAGCAGGGCCTGGGCCTGATGCTGACCCTTCTGGGCCGCAAGGCCGAGCCAGCGCACACCGTATTTCGGATCCCGGGGGATGCCGACACCGTCGAGATAGAGCCGCGCCAGATTGTACTGGGCATCGGCATTGCCGAAGTACGACGCGGCATAGGAGAACATCTCCCGTGCCCGCTCCGGATCGGCCTTCACGCGGGTATTGGGAATGCCGTCGAGATAGTAGCGGCCGAGCGCCACGAAGGCGTTGGCGACGATCCCCGCCTGCGGCATCGACGGGCTGTCTTCGGCATGGGCGTTGGCGATCTTGCTGAAATAGTCGAACGCGCGCAGGTCGTCCTGGGCGACGCCGTCGCCCGTGGCATACATCTGACCGAGCTTCCACTGCGCCACCGGATGGCCACCCTCGGCGGCGTACTGCAGTGACGACAGCGCGGTCGACTGGGTCACCGGCGCAACCGCCTTCTTGAGGCCCGCGGCGCCATTCGGCTGCGCTGCGACCACCGGAAGGGCGGCATCGGCGCCGCTCACCGCGGTGCCCTCGAACGCCAGTGCCGGCGCGGCGAATAGCGCGGCCGAAATCAGCGCGACGGCGGCGATATGGTCAGATGTCCGCATATTGCTGCTTCTCTGCGGCGCCGCCGGGATGCGTCACGGCGCCGCTCACGGCCGGTCCCACCTGCTGGGCATATTTCCAGAGCACGCCGGAGGTGTGGCTGGTCGCCCGCGGCGCCCACTTCGCCTTGCGGTTCGTGAGTTCCTGGTCGGACAACCGCACGTTCAGCGTGCCCGCCACAGCGTCGATGTCGATGATGTCGCCGTCCTCGATGAGCGCGATCGGGCCGCCGATGGCAGCCTCCGGCCCGACATGGCCGATGCAGAAGCCGCGCGTCGCACCCGAGAAACGTCCGTCGGTGATGAGGGCGATCTTGCCGCCCATGCCCTGCCCGGTCAGCGCCGCGGTGGTCTGCAGCATCTCGCGCATGCCGGGGCCGCCGCGCGGCCCCTCATAGCGGATCACGATCACTTCGCCTTCGCGGTAGGTACGGCCCTTCACGGCGGCGAACGCATCCTCTTCGCGGTCGAAGCAGCGCGCCGGTCCGGAGAACTTCAGGTTGGCCATACCCGCAACCTTCACGATCGCTCCTTCTGGAGCGAGATTACCCTGCAGGCCGACGACGCCACCGGTCACGGTGATCGGTGCGTCAGCCGAACGCACCACGTCCTGATCGGCATTCCATTTCACGGACTTCAGGTTTTCGGCGATCGTCCGACCGGTGACGGTCATGCAGTCGCCATGAAGATAGCCGTGATCCAGCAGCGTTTTCATCAGGAGCGGTATGCCACCAACTTCAAACAGATCTTTGGCGACATAACGGCCGCCGGGCTTCAAATCAGCGACATACGGTGTCTTTTTGAAGATTTCGGCAACGTCGAACAGATTGAATGCGATGCCCGCTTCATGGGCGATCGCCGGCAGGTGCAGCGCCGCGTTGGTCGATCCGCCGGACGCGGCGACGACGGCGGCGGCATTCTCCAGCGACTTGCGGGTGACGATGTCCCGCGGGCGGAGGTTCGCCGCGATCAGCTGCATCACCTGCTCGCCGGCGGCCATGCAGAAGGAATCCCGGATCTCGTAGGGCGCCGGCGCGCCGGCCGAGTACGGCAGCGCGAGGCCGATCGCCTCGGAGACGGTCGCCATGGTGTTGGCGGTGAACTGGGCGCCGCAGGCGCCGGCGGACGGACAGGCGACGCGCTCGATCTCGTCGAGGTCGGCGTCCGACATCGCGCCGACCGAATGCTTGCCGACGGCCTCGAACATATCCTGCACGGTGACCTGCTGGCCGCGGAAGGTGCCCGGCAGGATCGAGCCGCCGTAGATGAAGATCGACGGCACATTGAGACGGACCATGGCCATCATCATGCCCGGCAGCGACTTGTCGCAGCCGGCGAGCCCGACAAGGGCGTCGTAGGCGTGGCCGCGCATGGTCAGCTCGACGGAATCGGCGATGCACTCGCGCGACGGCAGCGACGAGCGCATGCCGTCGTGGCCCATGGCGATGCCGTCGGTCACGGTGATGGTGCAGAACTCGCGCGGCGTGCCGCCCCCGGCGGCGACGCCCTTCTTGACCGCCTGGGCTTGGCGCATCAGGGCGATGTTGCAGGGCGCGGCCTCGTTCCAGCAGGACGCAACGCCGACGAAAGGCTGGTGGATCTGGGCCGTCGTCAGGCCCATGGCGTAGAGGTAAGACCGATGGGGGGCGCGCTCCGGCCCCTCGGTGACATGGCGGCTGGGCAGCCGGCCCTTGATGTCGGTCTTCGCGTCCATCACGCCTGTTTCCCCGGCCACCCGCTGGAACGCTCCCGAAGGAGGATCTTCCACGACGCTTGTTGTTGTCGCAGCGTTTGGCCTGCAACTTACGCTTCATGGAGGGGTGTGGCTAAATCGCGGCGGACACAAGCGTCACATGCGGCCAGGGTTAAATGTCCAAAGAGTGTGGCAGGCGCGCAACATCCGTTGCCGCCGAGCAACCTTACGCAACCCCTCCGCGGCATCCTCAGATACGTCCGCGGACCCGGCGAAAGGTTCAGCGCCGCAGCGTCCGACCGACGGACAGCAGTACCGCTATCGCCGCGACCGTCAGCCCGGGTCAGCGGCGAGCGCGCGCGCCAGACGCTCCTGCGTGTCGATCGGAACGCTCTGCGGCTCGGCACGGGTGAGCTTGGTCGGCGCGGCCTCGCCACGGATGCGGGTCCCGGTCCCCATGGTCCGATAGGCCGGATTGTCGACATGGGAATTGAACAGATAGGTGAAATCGAGCGGAATGCGCGGCACATCCGTCGGCCGCTCCACATCCGGCCGGAAGTAGTCCGACGGCACGGTGATGTCGGTGTGATAGAAGCCGGTGTAGGCGCAGTGGTTCTTGTCGGCGAGGAAAGCCGGCAGCGCCACTGGACAGGCCGGCAGCCCATCGGACCGCGGCAGCAGTTCGGTCGCCTTGCCGGACACCGCGGGCGAGGCGTTGGCGATGGTGCGCATCGCAAACTCCAGCGCCTTCTCCAGGGTATCGACGGTGCCCTGCGCGAACGGCTCGCTGTTGTCGTCGAACGCCGCATCGAGCGCCTTGGTCGCTTCCGCCAGCCGCCCCGACTTCACCATGTGGCCAACCGAATTGACCGAAAACCCAAGACCTCCGGGAATGCGGTGGTCCTGCCACCATCGCTTGTCGGCGGCGGCGGCAAACACGTTGACCCCCGTGCGCCACATCCACGTCGCCCGCTCCTTGCCCGGCTTCTCCAGGAAGATCTGGTCGAGCAGAATGGTGTCGGTGGTGAACTCGTCCAGCAGATAGAGTTCGCACAGCCGCAGCGCGAAATCCTGCATCGCCTTGTCCGGCTCGGCCTCGGCGAGACGGCGCGACACCGCCAGCACGACAAAGCCGCTCTTCTTGCCCTCATAGCCCTCACGGGTCCAGCGCTGGCGGGCCGCCTGGATCTTGCCGCGGATCGTCTCGTCGTCCGACTGCAGGTCCTGTTCGGTCAGGATGCAGTAGCTGAGAAGACTGGTCTTGGCAGCGATGCGGCCAAACAGGCAGGGCTGGAATTTGCCGAGCCAGATGCGCAGCGCCGCGATCGCCTCGGCCTCGTCGCGAGCGGCGTACAGCTTTTCGTTCGCCTCCACCATTTCCTGGCTGAACGGCGTCGCAGTGCGCCAGGGATCGGGTGACAGGCGCGCAAGGCATTCGGCAATCGTCTGGGTCAAGGCATCGTCTCCTGTCCATCGCGTCCGCCCGGCCGGGCATCCGCCCCCTCCGCCGGTCGCATCACGGCGGCGCGCAGCTCGCGCGTCGCCCATTCCGGAAATGTCTCCGTCGGCGTCAGCGAAAACGCCCGCGTGCGCGCCGTCAGCCAGCCCAACACGTTGCGCGGCGGCCGCCCCGCTCCGCGCGCCGCCACGCTCCGCCACGCCGGCTGGTCGAACAGCGTCGGATCGAACGGCTCGGTGCTGACGAACAGCTTGAGCACATCGCGCACTTCCGTGCGTCCGGCCTGCCACTTGTCGTCTGGAATGGAGGCGTAGATGTCGCGTCCGTTATGCAGGGCGAACAGCCGCTTCGCCGGAATGAATTCGGCGCCGCCCGGCATCAGGATCGAACTGATGGAATGATCCTCGCCGAGCCACACCAGCGCGCAATACAGGTCGTGGTCGGTGTCGTTGCGCAACGCAAGGCGCAGCCGCGGCTTCTGCCAGCTGCCGCCGAACTGCCGATAGACCAGCCGCAGGCCGCCCGTGACATCCGCCTCGCTCCAGCTCTCGGCGCCATTCGCCGCGACCGGCAGATGGACCACGATCTGCACCGCCTGCGGACCGAGCAGGCTGCCGGGATTGTCGATCCCGGCGACCAGCTCCCAGCGTGCGAGATGGGCGATCAGCGCCGCGGCACGTGCCGCATCCGCCACCTCCGCAACATCATCGTTGGCCGCGGCCGACCGGCGCGGCGAGACGTGGCGGATGCGATAGACCCCGCCTGCCGCCGTTGCCTCGATGGTGGCATCGGCGGCCTCGCCCTCGCGGATCATCGCCGACCAGTCATCGCGCGTCGCAAGCGCGGCGCGCAGCGCAGCGACGGCTTCCGCATCACCGCCGATCCGGACCGCCACCGGCGGCCGTGGCGTCGATACCAGCGCCGCATGATAGGTCGTGCCGGGATCGAGCGTGCCATCGCCCGCCTGCGCCGTCGGCAGGCCGGGGGGCGGCCTTTGCGCGATCTCGACCTGGCTCAGCTCGGGCCGCACCGCTGTCACCCGCGCATAGGCCTGAACGCCCGGGGACACGGCGGCGTCAGCCGCGATCGCCGTGATCGCGAACCATGCGGTGTCCGCGCCATGCGGCCAGGTCAAACCATGGATGGCGCCGGCGTCGACGACCCATCCCATTCGCGTGTCATAGCGCAGTGTGAACGCAAGCCGGTCCGCCGCGGCCGGATTGCCGAGGAACCCCTTGAGCAGGTCGGCCGGATCGGTCGCCTCGGCCCGCGGCACCTGCTGGCTGGCCACGCGCCGAACCTCGCTCTCCACGCGCTTGATGAGGTCGTGATAGCTGATGCGGCCCTGCGCCTGTTCGAGCGCGGCAAGGAGCGCGACCGTGAAGGCGCCGCGCGGCACTCCGCCCGCGATCACTTCCTTGGCCGTCTCGTCCGCGCGGCACGCCGCGAGCAGGATGTGACGGCCGGTCGGCCATGCGATCCAACTGCCGGGCGCCGCCGCGTCGCCCTGCTGCAGCCGGGCCGCCAGATCGCCATCGAGAAACGTCGCGAGCGGACGCTCGCGCAGATGGGCCGGGGCATGGCGAATGCCATGCTGCTCATCCGCCGCATCGCGCGTGCCGCTGCCGGAATGACAGCAGTCGAATACGCACAGAGCGTGACAGCCCGTGCGCGCAACATCGCTGATCAGAAACGCCAGTTCCTTATCGGCGAGATCCCAGTTGTCGCCGCCGCGGCTGTCGTGACAAACCAGCGTTTCGTTGAGGCGATCCGGCTCGAGATGCCACAGCTCAGGCGGGGCTTTCTCCTGCGAACCATGGCCGCAGTAATAGAACAGCGCGACATCGTCCGCGCCGGCCTGTCCGAGGTGCTCACGAAACTGGCGGATGACGGCGGCGCGCAGCGCCTGCTCGTTGGTCAGGCGGACGAGACGCAAATCGAAGTCGCCGCGTCCTGCGAGACCACGCAGCAACGTCTCGACACATTCGATATCATTGACGCAGCCATCGAGCTGCGAGACCGGCCCGCGATACTTGTCGATGCCGACCAGCAGTGCGTACAACGCCCTCGCCATCCCTGCACCACCACCCGCACTGCACGGGATGCTTCCCATGCCCCACAGCCAGGAGTAGAGTACAGCCTTCCCCGCACGCGGGAAAGCACTTTGCACTGTCGTTTCCGAACACTCTTGTTTCCGAACACTGTCGTTTCCGAACGGAGTCGTCATGGCCGTGCAACGCGAGGATGCGAAAGTCCGTACTGTCCTCGCGACCGCCATCATGAGGCGGCAGTCGGGCGACCTGCGCGGCGCGGCCTTGCTCTACCGCGAGGCGAGTGCACTGGCGGGAGCAGCCGGCGAGCACAAGGCGATTTCCATCGCCCACGACAATCTCGGCAACATTCTCGCGGATCTCGGCGATTTCGACGCGGCGCGCGCCAGTTATCGCGAGGCGCTCGCGCACGAAACCGATCCGCGGATCCGCCGCATCATTCGGTCCAACGATGCCCGCGTGCTCGGCGACATCGGCGAATTGCGGCTGGCCGCCAATGTCTTGCGCCAGCAGGTGGACGATCTCGATGAGATCGGCGGAGGCCCCGAACTGCCGATCGCGCTCGACAACGCCGCCATGGCGCTGTCGCGCCTCGGCGACCACGCCACGGCCAAGGCGTTGCTGATACGCGCGGAAGTGCTGCTGCGCGACGGCCCACCGGACCAGCGCGCCGTCAACGCGCTCAGCCTGTCGAACATCAACGTCACTCTGGATGATCGCCCGGCGGCGGCGACCTGGTTCGGCACCGCCTATGATCTCTATATGACCGCCGCGCAGCAATCGATCGACGTCGCGCACTACCGCCGTGGCTTTGCCCGCGCGCTCAAGCAGCGGCTGGCCGACGGGCATCCGATCCACAGCCTGTTCTTCGCCGGCGTCATCACCAAGGACACCGACCGCTGGGAAGAGAGCAGAGCGGCCTTCCAGCGCGGCGCACGGGATGCACGGGTTGCCGGCGATGTCGCCCTCGCCTTGCGCTTCATGGCCAACGAAGCCGCCATGCTGTCAGACAGAAACCGGCTCGGCCCGGCGCTGGAGCTGATCCAGCGGATCCGCACCGAGGCGAGCCAGCTCGGCCTCGCCCGCTCCGAGATGATGGCGACGGGCACGCTGGCGTCGATCCTGCTCGGCGGCGCCGACGCATCCGATCCGCTCGGCCCGCTTGGACTTTACGCCCGCGCGAAGGTGCTGCATGAAACCCATGTCCGGATTGTCGCCGAATATCCCGTCGATGCCCCGACACGTCTGCTCGAAACCGCAGATTCCGGCGCGGTCGCCGCCCAGCTCGCCAAGATGGCCGCCGAACATCACGCCGACGACCTCGCCATGCAGTTCTTCCAGGAGGCGATTCCGATCGCCCGGAAGAATTACCAGACGATGGTCCAGTTCGCGCAGGGCAAGCGTCCGACAATTCCGTTCGAGCTGCCCAACCGTCTCGCCGGCCTGTGGGCGGCGGCCCGCGCATCGGGTCAGAGCACGGTCGCGCAGCAGGCCGCCGACGAGATCGAGACGCTGCAGCAACAGGGCGAGATGACCATCCGCGGTCGCCTCGTCGCCCAGCGCATGCTGGGCGATCACTACACCGACAGCAATCCGCCGCGGGCGATCCGGCACTTCCGCGACGCCTGCGCGGCGGCGGAGGCGCTCAAGCAGCAGGTGCTGATCGGCGATGGCCGCTCCGACGTGGCGCGCGGCCATGCCGATGTGTTTCCCAAGCTTGCACGTCTGCTACGCCTTGCAGGCCAGCCGGACCAGGCGTTCGAAACCCTGCAGGCCATCAAGGCGCGGCGGGTCGGCGAAGCCGCCGCCAAGCGCGCCGGAGCGGCATCCGAGACGCTTCCCCGTGTCGCCGACGCGATCAGCCTGCTCGCCGACCTCGGCGGCACCGCACCGACCGTCTTCGCCGAGCTGACGGTCGAAAAGGATGGCCTGACCGCCTATCTCGTCGATGCGGTCGGGGTGCGCGCCGTGCATGTGGCCGCCAATGTCGCGGCCGGCCACCAAGCCGATCGCGGCGACATCAACGAGCGTCCACGTCGTCTGGTGCAGTATTGCCTCGAGGACCCGGACCTCCGCGCGTTTGTCGGCGCCATTGCCGCCGCGCTGCCCGAGCGCTGCCGCGTCCTGCTGTCGGCATCGAGCTTCCTCGTCAACCTCCCGCTACATCTCGTGCCGCTCGACGGCCGGCCATGGTGCGAACGCTTTGCCATCAGCACCATCCCGGCGATCGGCGTGCTGCAGTACGCGGCAAGAGACATCTCGCCGCGCGATCTCACCACGGTCGGCGGCGACTCCCGCCACGACCTGCCCCACGCCGCGCGCGAGTGTGCGGCCATCGCCGACCTGCTGAAAACCGAGCCGCTGGTCGGCGGCGACTGCAGCGCCATCAACATCCGCGCCCGCCTCAAGGCGGGCCATCATCAGTTGCTGCATCTCGCCCTGCACGGACGGGGCGATGCCCGGCGCGGCGCCCGCGCCAGCGTGCTGCTGGCCGAGGCCGACGGTCCGCGCTGGGTCGGCCTGCATGAGCTGTTCACCCGCGACGTCTCGATCCGTCTCGCGGTGCTGTCGGGCTGCAGCACCGCCCTGGCCGGTCCGCTGCATGGCCACGAACTGACCGGCGTCGCCGGCGCCGCCGCCGAGGCCGGCGTCTCCAGCATCATTGCCTGCCTGTGGCCGGTCGAGGACGCGGTCGCCGAGCACTTCATGACGGAGCTGTATGCGATCATCCTGCGGCAGCGCGACCACGGCGCGATCGACCTCGTCGCGGCGATGGATGGAGCCCGCGCCGCCCTGCGCCAATGGATGGCCGGCGCCAGCGAACGCGGCCAGCGCCGCAACGGGCGCGACCTGTCGCTCGGCCCGCTCGACGACGAGGCACCAGCCGCGACGGTCGCCGACGCGCTGGCGTGGGCGCCGTTCGTGCTGATCGGCCGCCCGGTGCTGACCGTGACGGCCTGACGATCGCACGGCCGGCCGACGCCGCCCTTCCCACCACCGAAGCCGTGTCACGATGGTCGCGCCGACGCCGACCGGGTGTTGCCACCGCCTGTATTTTGGTCTCGCGGGACGCTTGTTGCCTGATGTATATTTGCACAATGCAAGCATTATGCAGAGACTCATGACGCGCCCGGCTGCCCGCCATCCGGCTCGCCCCCGGCCCGACCTGCCGCTGCGCCTCGGCGCGTGGCTGCCTTATCGCCTGTTCATCGTCGCCGCGCAGATCGCCCGCCCCCTCGCCGCATTCTATGGCGAACGCTTCGGGCTCAGTCAGGGCGGCTGGCGGATCCTGGCGGCCATCGCCGACCACGACGGCGCGAGCGCCGCCGACATCGGCCGCGCATGTGGCCTCGATGCATTCGCGGTCAGCCGCGGCATCGCGCAACTGGTCGAACTTCGCTTCGCGACCCGTGGCAGTGCCGGGCGCGACCGCCGTGTCGCCAGCCTGCGCATCACCGCGCGTGGCCGCAGCGCCTTTGCCGAGATCGCGGCGCTCGGCCACGCGATCGAGGCCGATCTGCTGGCGCCGCTGACGACCAGCGAACGTGACAGTCTGGACCGCGCGCTGGACAAGCTCGAGCAGACCAGCCGACGCATCGAGACCGACGGCTGGCAGGCGCTGGCGCAGCGCACAGGCCGGCGATGACCAGTCTCCTGTTCGCCATCACCGCCCTGCTATGGGGCGGCGGCGCGCTAGCGACGGCCATGCAGGCCGGCATCACGCCGGCCCCCTGGTCGGTCGCCCTGCGCATGGCGCTCGCCGGCATGCTGCTGCTCGGCTACGGCCGGCTGCGCGGCCTGTCGCTCGGCATCCCGGGCCGCGATCGTGTCTATGTGGCGCTGCAGGGCGCGCTGTTCTTCTCGCTCGCCTTCGTCGCCTTCTATGAGGCCGTGCACCACATTCCCAGCGGCCTCGCTGCCGTGATCCTGTCGCTGTCGTCGCTGTTCGCCGCGCTGCTGGGGCGGGTCGTGCTCGGCTCGCCGCTGACGCCCGGCTTCCTGTGGGGCGCCGGGTGCGGGGTCGCCGGCGTCGCCATCATCGCCGCGCCGCAGATCCACGGTGCCGACACCGGCGACGCCGCGGGGTATCTGTGGGCCCTCGCCGCCGCGATCGCGACCGCGGGCGGCACGGTCACCGGCGCACGCAACCAGCGCGCCGGACTGCCGCCGGTCGCCGTGCTCGGCTGGGCCGCGCTGGTTGGCGCGGCCACGAGCGCGGCGTTCGCGCTCGCCAACGGCACGCCGCTCCTGCTCGACGGCTCGCTTCGGTATCTGGCGAGCCTCGCCTACCTCACCGTCGCGGGGTCGTGCGTCGCCTTCATGCTGTACTTCGAGCTGGTGCGGCGCACCGGGCCGGGTCAGGCCGCCTACGCCCTCGCCGTCGTTCCGGTGATCGCGCTGGGATTGTCGGCGCTGTTCGAGGGCTTGCACCTCGACACACGCATCCTCGTGGGCGCAGCCTTCGTTCTGGCCGGCAACCTGTTCGTGCTGCGCCGCTGAGGCACAGCGCGCCTCCCCAAGAGGAGCGCGCCGTTCAGTGTCCCGCGATCTGCGGAACGGTGCCGCGATAGCGCGCAGCCTCGTCGAGCGCCGCCGCCGGCACCGCCGGCCGCCACGCATCGTAGGCGTCCCGCGTGCGGGCGCTCGGCGAACGCTGCTGAGACTCTGTTGTCACGTCGCCACGCGTCCTGCGCGCATCGCCACGATCGCCCGCCGTGGCAGAATGCGCCGCCGCGATCAGCAACGCCGCAGCCGAAAGAACCGTAAAAGACCTGTACGCCATGGAGAATCTCCACCCTGTCACCTGCGCCCGGCGCGCAGGCAGCCACGCAGCGGACTTGTCCTGCGCGCTCGTCCGACAGATAGGAGCTACAATCGCCGCATGGCATGCGACACGGCGACGTTCGCGGCATCCTTGACGCGAACGTGAACGGCTTGATGATTTTGCAGTCAGGCGAGCCCGACGGCTACATATTCAGCACGCGGCCGTAGGCGTCGAGCACCGCTTCCTTCATCATCTCCGACAGGGTCGGATGCGGGAAGACGGTGTGCATCAGCTCTTCCTCGGTGGTCTCGAGGTTCATCGCCACGACATAGCCCTGGATCAGCTCCGTGACCTCGGCGCCGACCATGTGGGCGCCGAGCAGCTGTCCCGTCTTCTTGTCGAAGATCACCTTCACGAGGCCCTGATCCTCGCCGAGCGCGATCGCCTTGCCGTTGCCGATGAACGGGAAACGGCCGACACGGATCTCGCGGCCGCCTTCCTTGGCCTTCGCTTCGGTGAGGCCGACGGACGCGATCTGCGGGTGGCAGTAGGTGCAGCCCGGGATCATGTTCTTGTCCATTGCGTGCGGGTGCAGACCCTTGATCGCCTCGACACAGATCACGCCCTCGTGCTCGGCCTTGTGCGCCAGCATCGGCGGACCGGCGACGTCGCCGATGGCGTAGATGCCCGGCACGTTGGTCTTGCCGTGGCCGTCGATGACGATGCAGCCGCGGTCGGTCTTGACGCCGAGCTTCTCGAGCCCGAGGCCCTCGATGTTGCCGACGACGCCGACGGCGGAGATGACACGATCGACCTCGATGGTTTCGGTCTTGCCCTTGCCGTCATCGAGGGTCGCAACCACACTGTCGCTCTTCTTGTCGAGCCGGGTGACCTTGGTATTGGCGCGGATCTTGATGCCCTGCTTCTCGAACGCCTTGCGCGCGAAGGTCGCGATCTCGGCATCCTCGACCGGGAGGATCTGCGGCAGCACTTCGACGATGGTCACCTCGGCGCCCATGGTGCGGTAGAACGAGGCGAACTCGACACCGATCGCGCCGGAGCCGACCACCAGCAGCGACTTCGGCATCTTCTCCGGCACCATGGCCTCGAAGTAGGTCCACACCAGCTTCTTGTCGGGCTCGAGGCCCGGCAGCACGCGCGGCCGCGCGCCGGTGGCGACGATGATGTGCTTGGCGTCATAGCTGCCGGCGCCAAGCGCGCCCTTGGGGGCTGCGACCGACGACGCCTTCACCGTGAACTTGCCGGGCGCGTCGATGACAGCCTCGCCCCAGATCACGGTGACCTTGTTCTTCTTCATCAGGAAGCCGACGCCGTCATTGAGCTGCTTCGACACCCCGCGCGAACGCTGCACCACGGCCTTGGGATCGTAGGCGACATTGTCCGCCGACAGGCCATAGTCCTTGGCGTGCTTCATGTAGTGGTAGATCTCGGCCGAGCGCAGCAGCGCCTTGGTCGGGATGCAGCCCCAGTTCAGGCAGATGCCGCCGAGGTACTGCTTCTCGACGATCGCGGTCTTGAAGCCGAGCTGCGCGGCGCGGATGGCCGCCACATACCCGCCCGGCCCCGAGCCGATGATGACGACGTCGAAGGATGTATCGGCCATTCTCTGGATCTCTGTCTGGCTGGATCTTGGTCAGAAAGGTCTGAAGGCAGGAAGGTCTGAGGGGGAGAGAACCCGCCGAAGCGGGCTCATACCACCATCATGATCGGGTTTTCGATCAGCGCCTTGAAGGCCGCGACGAGCTGCGCGCCGAGCGCGCCGTCCATCGCGCGGTGATCGCACGACAGCGTGACGCTCATGATGGTCGCAATCTCGATCTTGCCGTTGCGCACCACCGCCCGCTCCTCGCCGGCGCCGACTGCGAGAATGGTCGACTGCGGCGGGTTGATCACGGCGGTGAAGTCCTTGATGCCGTACATGCCAAGGTTGGACACCGACGTGGTGCCACCCTGGTACTCTTCCGGCTTCAGCTTGCGCGCGCGGGCGCGCGCCGCCATGTCCTTCATCTCGGCGGAGATCACCGACACCGGCTTGATGTGCGCGTTGCGGATCACCGGCGTGATCAGGCCGCTCGGGATCGACACCGCGACGCTGACGTCGGACACCTTGTGACGCAGCATGGCGCCGTCGGTGAAGGTGACGTTGGCATCCGGCACGCGCTGCAGGGCCACCGCCAGCGCCTTGATGACGAAGTCGTTGACCGAGAGCTTGTAGGCCGGCTTGCCGTCCTTGTCCTTCGGCGCGGCTGCGTTG
The DNA here is from genome assembly GCF_018131225.1 of Bradyrhizobium sp. U87765 SZCCT0048. Classification (GTDB taxonomy): domain Bacteria; phylum Pseudomonadota; class Alphaproteobacteria; order Rhizobiales; family Xanthobacteraceae; genus Bradyrhizobium_A. The sequence continues at coordinate 59,241 of NZ_JAFCMM010000003.1, forward strand.
ATCTCCTCACGCGCGGCGACGAGCTTGCCGATATCGCAGTCGGTGGTGAGGTAATAGTGCGGGATGTCGCGCTTGGCTGCGGTCAGGCGCTGGGCGATCACCTTGCGCATGTTGTCATGCGGGATGACCTCGTAGCTGCCCTCGGCGAACAGCGCGCGGACCTGCTGGTCGGTCGGCCCCGCGGGCGGCGCGGAGACGCCGGCAGCCGGTGCAACCGCCGGCTTGAGGCCCTGGCCGGACTTCGCCGCGTCGATATCGCGCGCGACGACACGGCCATGCGGACCGCTGCCGAGCACCCGCGACAGATCGATGCCGAACTCCTTGGCGAGGCGACGCGCCAGCGGCGAGGAGAACACGCGCTGGCCGGTGGCCGGAGCAGCGGCCGCCTGCGCCGCCGCAGCCGCGGCCTGCGGTGCAGCAGCGGGCGTCGGCGCAGCGGCCGGGGCCGCCGGCTTCGGCGCTTCAACCTTCGCCTCCGCCTTCGGGGCTTCGGCCTTGGCGGCGGGCGCGGCCGCAGCACCGGATGCTGCCGCCTTGACGTCCTCGCCCTCGCCGGCAAGCACGGCGATCACGTTGTTCACCGGCACGTCGGCGGTGCCTTCCGGCACCAGGATCTTGGCGAGGGTCCCTTCGTCCACCGCCTCGACTTCCATCGTCGCCTTGTCGGTTTCGATCTCGGCGATGACATCGCCGGACTTCACCTTGTCGCCCTCTTTCTTGAGCCACTTGGCGAGGTTGCCCTTTTCCATGGTCGGCGAAAGAGCGGGCATCAGAATATTGATCGGCATGGGATAAGCCCTGCTCTCTCAGCGGTAACAAACGGCCTTGGCAGCCTGGACGACATCGTCGACCGACGGCAGCGCCAGCTTCTCGAGATTGGCCGCGTACGGCATCGGCACGTCCTTGCCGGACACGCGCGCCACCGGGGCATCGAGATAGTCGAAGGCATGCTCCATCAGCCGCGCGGCGATCTCGGCGCCGACGCCGCTCTGCTGCCAGCCTTCCTCGACCGTCACGGCGCGGCCAGTCTTCTTGACCGATGCGACGAGGGTCTCGGTGTCGAGAGGACGCAGCGTGCGCAGATCGATGACCTCGGCCTCGATGCCGTCCTTGGCAAGCTGCTCGGCCGCCTTGAGGGCGTAGGTCATGCCATTCGACCACGAAATGATCGTGACATGCTGACCGGCCCGCGCGATGCGCGCCTTGCCGATCGGGAGCACGAAGTCGTCGAGCTTGGGCACTTCGCCGCTGTGGCCGTACAGGATCTCGTTCTCGAGGAAGATCACCGGATTGGGATCACGGATCGCAGCCTTCAGCAGGCCCTTGGCGTCGGCTGCGGAATACGGCGCGATCACCTTGAGGCCGGGAATGTTCGAGAACCAGGCCGAATAGTCCTGGCTGTGCTGGGCCGCGACGCGGGCGGCGGCACCGTTGGGGCCGCGGAACACGATCGAGGAGCCCATCTGGCCGCCGGACATGTACAGCGTCTTGGCCGCCGAGTTGATGATCTGGTCCATCGCCTGCATGGCGAAGTTGAAGGTCATGAACTCGACGATCGGCTTGAGGCCGGCGAATGCAGCGCCGACGCCGATGCCGGCAAAACCATGCTCGGTGATCGGCGTATCGATCACGCGGCGGTCGCCGAACTCCTGCAGCAGGCCCTGGGTGATCTTGTAGGCGCCCTGATACTCGGCGACCTCTTCACCCATCACGAAGACATCGCCATCGCGACGCATCTCTTCGGCCATGGCATCACGCAGCGCTTCGCGCACCGTCATGGTCACCATCTCGGTGCCCGCCGGAATGTCCGGATCGGAGGCGACCACCGCGGCCGGCGCCGCCGGTGCGTGGGTGGCCGGCGCAGGCGCCGGCTTGCCGGCGGCGGGAGCCTCGGCCTTGGCCGGCGGCGCAGCCGCCGGAGCTTTGGCGAGATCGTCGGCGCTCTCGCCGTCACCGAGGATGGTGGCGATCGGCGTATTCACGGCGACATCGGCGGTGCCTTCGGGCACCAGGATCTTGCCGAGGGTCCCTTCGTCGGTCGCCTCGACCTCCATGGTCGCCTTGTCGGTCTCGATCTCGGCGATGACGTCGCCGGACTTGATGGTCTCGCCTTCCTTCTTCAGCCACTTGGAGAGGTTGCCCTTCTCCATCGTCGGCGAGAGTGCAGGCATCAGAACTTGAATCGGCATGGTGCTCTCGTGCGGGCTGATCAGCGATAGACGTCGGTGTAGAGCTCGGACGCATCCGGCTCCGGATCGGACTGCGCGAAGTCGGCGGAGGCGTTGACGATCTCGCGCACCTCGGCGTCGATCGCCTTCAGCTCCTGCTCGCTGACCTTCAGCTCGAGCAGACGGCTGCGCACCTGCTCGATCGGGTCCTGGTCGTGACGGACCTTCTCGACCTCTTCACGCGTACGGTACTTCGCGGGATCCGACATCGAGTGACCGCGGTAGCGGTAGGTCTGCATCTCGAGAATGTACGGGCCCTTGCCCTCGCGGCACCACTGCACCGCGGCGTCGGCCGCGGCCTTGACCGCGCGCACGTCCATGCCGTCGACCTGCTCGCCGGGAATGTTGAACGACACGCCGCGCTTGGAGAAGTCCTGCTGCGCGGAGGAGCGCGACACCGAGGTGCCCATGGCGTAGCGGTTGTTCTCGATGACGTAGATCACCGGCAGCTTCCAGAGCTCCGCCATGTTGAAGCTCTCGTAGACCTGGCCCTGGTTGGCCGCGCCGTCGCCGAAATAGGCGACCGCGACATTATCGTTGCCACGGTAACGATTGGCGAAGGCGAGACCGGTGCCGAGCGACACCTGGGCGCCGACGATGCCATGACCGCCGTAGAAATTCTTCTCCTTGCTGAACATGTGCATGGAGCCGCCCTTGCCCTTGGAGTAGCCGCCGCGCCGGCCGGTCAACTCCGCCATGACGCCGTTGGCGTCCATGCCGCAAGCCAGCATGTGGCCGTGATCACGATATCCCGTGATGATCTGGTCGCCTTCCTTCAGCGCCATCTGCACGCCGACGACGACCGCTTCCTGGCCGATGTAGAGATGGCAGAAACCACCGATGGCGCCCATGCCGTAGAGCTGACCCGCCTTCTCTTCGAAGCGCCGGATCAGCAACATCTCGCGCAGCGCGCTGAGTTCCTGCTCCTTGGTGAACTTGAGATTTGCGATGGGGCGGGCGCCATTCCCCGCCTCCTGAGCGACGCTTTTCTTGGCAGCGGCCATGATCAATCCGGATGAGAGAAGAAGACTGTGGGTGGTTCTGTCTACCTTAACTCCAACGGACGTGAAAGCCGTGTATGCCGCCACGCGAACAACTCATCTCGCACTGCAGCGACGATCACAGCGGCGCGCACGAAATTTGTGCAAGCAATTCGATCGCATTTTGAAATTTAACGCACGACACTGCGGTGAGGCGACGCAGTCTGCCGGGCACGCGCGATCGTTCGCGCGCATATGAAACAGAATCTCACGCGATCGGAAAATTCCTGTCGCAGGTCAGAGCTGTCATGCGCGACAGGCGAGTCTCGCCGGGACGCTGGCGTATCAGTGCGCGACCATGCGCACGACATCGCGCGGATTGGCGAAGTCGAGCTGATAGCGCGCGCGCTCGTCCAGCATGTCGGGATCGAGGCGATCGGAGCGCAGCAGCGAGACGCGATGCTCGGCGTCCGCCCGCTCCTTCTTCAGGCGCGCGAGCTCGTTGGTGAGCGCGACGATTTCCTGGTCGAGCTCGACGCGCGCGGTCAGGCCGTAACGGCCTGTGTAGGCGTTGATGCCGAAATATGCGATCATCGCCGCCGCCATCGCATAGAGGGCGAGCCCGGTCATGATCGCTTTGAGGCGGCTGCGGGAAACCATGGCGGTACGATGCCGCGACGCAGTTAACGTTCTCTGAAGAGCCCCGTGAAAAGCAAAACGGCGGCCGTGCGGATCGCACGACCACCGTCATCTGCATCATCCGGCCGCCGGGCTTGCCCGGCAGATTCTGCTTCAGTTCATGTTCAGTTCTTGCCGAAGCGGGCCGCCGCGCCCTTGATCGCGGCGAGGCCACCGTAGCGCGCCTGGGTTCCCAGCTCCTGCTCGATGCGCAGCAACTGGTTGTACTTGGCAGTGCGGTCGGAGCGCGCCAGAGAGCCGGTCTTGATCTGGCCGCAGCCGGTGGCGACGGCGAGGTCGGCGATGGTGGAATCCTCGGTCTCGCCGGAGCGGTGCGACATCACCGCGGTGTAGGCGGCCTTGTAGGCCATCTCGATCGCCGCCAGCGTCTCGGTCAGCGTACCAATCTGGTTGACCTTGACCAGGATCGAGTTGGCGCGGCCATGCTTGATGCCGTCGGCAAGACGCGTGACGTTGGTGACGAACAGGTCGTCGCCGACCAGCTGGCACTTGCTGCCGACGATGTCGGTGAGCTCCTTCCAGCCGTCCATGTCGTCCTCGGACATGCCGTCCTCGATCGACACGATCGGATAGCGCGCGACGAGATCGGCGAGATACTGCGCCTGCTCGGACCGCGTGCGGGTCTTGCCCTCGCCGCCATAGACGTATTTGCCGTCCTTGAAGAACTCGGTCGAGGCGCAGTCGAGCGCCAGCATGACGTCCTCGCCGGCCTTGTAGCCGGCCTTGCCGATCGCACTCATCACGAACTCGAGGGCTGCGTCTGCCGACGGCAGGTTCGGCGCGAAGCCGCCTTCGTCACCGACATTGGTGTTGTGGCCGGCTTTCTTCAGCTCGCCCTTGAGCGTGTGGAAGATCTCGGCGCCGCAGCGCAGGGCCTCGGCGAAGCTCTTGGCGCCGACGGGCATGATCATGAATTCCTGGAAGTCGATAGGATTGTCGGCGTGGACGCCGCCATTGATGATGTTCATCATCGGCACCGGCAGGGTGCGCGCCGAGGTGCCGCCGACATAGCGGTAGAGCGGCAGGGCGCTGGCTTCCGCCGCGGCCTTGGCGACCGCCAGCGACACGCCGAGGATGGCGTTGGCGCCGAGCCGGCTCTTGTTGGGTGTGCCGTCGAGGGCGATCAGGGTCTCGTCGATCAGCACCTGCTCCTCGGCGTCCATGCCGCCGATGGCCTCGAGGATCTCGCCGTTGACCGCCGCGACCGCCTTCTGCACGCCCTTGCCGAGATAGCGGGCCTTGTCGCCGTCGCGCAGTTCCACCGCCTCGTGGGCGCCGGTCGAGGCGCCCGACGGCACCGCAGCCCGCCCGAGCGAGCCATCCTCCAGCACCACGTCGACTTCGACGGTCGGATTGCCGCGGCTGTCGAGAATTTCGCGGCCGATGATGTCAATAATGGCGGTCATGGAGATCCCTTTGGAGCTGCAGGTCGGAAAACGCAGGTGCTTCTACAGGAAGCGCCGCGGGCGGAAAAGGCCGCCGGCCACGGTCCCGCGTGACCCGGGCGTTTGGATTAGGTATCAGGGCTTTACGGAGACCATATGATGCCACGCAAGCCACGTTCAGCCGCCCCCGCGCCCGCCTCTGCGCCCCTGCAGCTCGGCCGGGAAACCCACCTGCCCAACTCCCCGGACGAGGCCAGGCTCGACCGCATTCCCAATCCCCAGGCCGACACCGACTACCTGGTGCGCTTCACCACGCCCGAATTCACATCGATCTGCCCGGTCACCGGACAGCCCGACTTCGCGCATATCGTCATCGACATGGCGCCTGGCCCGTTTCTGGTCGAATCCAAATCGCTGAAGCTGTACCTGCTCAGCTTCCGCAACCACGGCGCCTTCCACGAGGACTGCACGGTGGCGATCGGCAAGCGGCTGGTGAAGGAGATCAAGCCCAAGTTCCTGCGGATCGGGGGCTACTGGTACCCGCGCGGCGGCATTCCGATCGACGTGTTCTGGCAGACCGGCAAGCTGCCCAAGGGGCTGTGGCTGCCGGACCAGGGCGTCACGCCCTATCGCGGCCGCGGCTGACCCGCGGCCGCTCCAAGCGGGCCTTGAAGTCTGATTGAAAACGCCAACGCCGACCCAAATTTTTGTCGTCGCCGGGCTTGTCCCGGCGACCCCGGCAAGGGAGGCACTACATCCCTGAGCGGGATGGCCGGGACGAGCCCGGCCATGGCAGAGAAAGTTGGAACAGGCTGTTATTTAAACATGGCCTGACATCAGTCTCTTAGATCGCGCCCGTCCGGGTGTCCGACTTGGCAAGCTGGTCGAACGCCATCAGCGTCCTGACCAGCCCTTCGAACTCTTTCAGCGGCACCATGTTGGGGCCGTCGGAGGGGGCATGGTCGGGATCGGGGTGGGTCTCGATGAACACGCCGGCAACGCCGACCGCGACGGCGGCCCGCGCCAGCACTGGCACGAACTCGCGCTCGCCGCCCGAGGATCCACCCTTCCCGCCGGGCTGCTGCACCGAATGGGTGGCGTCGAAGATCACCGGGGCGCCGGTGGTGCGGGCGAGGATCGGCAGCGCCCGCATGTCGGACACCAGCGTGTTGTAGCCGAAGGACGCGCCGCGCTCGGTGACCATGACGTTGCGGTTGCCGCCGCTGGTCAGCTTGGCCACGACATTGCTCATGTCCCATGGCGCCAGGAACTGGCCCTTCTTGACGTTCACCACCTTGCCGGTGGCCGCGGCGGCCAGCAGCAGGTCGGTCTGGCGGCACAGAAACGCCGGGATCTGCAGCACGTCCACGGCCTGCGCGACGCGGGCGCACTGCTCGATCTCATGCACGTCGGTCAGTACCGGCAGGCCGAGCGAGGAGCGGATCTCGGCGAACACTGGCAGCGCCTGGTCGAGGCCGATGCCACGGGCACCGGACACGCTGGTACGGTTGGCCTTGTCGAACGAGGTCTTGTAGACGAGGCCGACGCCAAGCCGCACCGCGATCTCCTTGAGCGCCGACGCGACCTCGAGCGCATGCGCGCGGCTTTCCAGCTGACACGGGCCGGCGATGATCGACAGAGGCAGGGCGTTGCCGAAACGGACCGCCCCGACGGCGACGTCCGGAGCTGCGGAAACGTTGGCGGTCACGGGCGATCCTTTCGGGGGTACGGGCTCACGTTGCGCGGGCGGCGCTTACTTCACCGCCGAGAACGCGGTCGGCGCCAGGAACTGGTTGGCGATGCGATCGACGATCTGGCCGTCCTTCTCGGTTTCGGCGCGGGCGGTCGTCCACTCCGGATCGGCGACAAACGCATTCCAGCGCTTCTCGCGATCGGCAAGCGAGTCCCAGGCGAGCAGATAGGTCAGCGTCTGGTTGGATTCGCCAATCAGCGTGGTGAAGAAACCAGCCTGGCGAATGCCGTGCTTCTCGAACAGCTTCAGCGTGATGGTCTCGAAACGCTTGAGCAGCGCCGGCAGACGACCGGGCACGCAGTGATAGGTACGCATTTCGTAGATCATCGGGCTTTTCCCCTTGTTCTGATGGTTGGAGGACCATGCATGCGGCGCCGGACCATCCGGCGCAGGCGCGCTGTTGTCGCAGCAATCCGCGGAACCGTCAAAGCCGGCCGCAGCGGGGCAGCCGTCAGACCAGGCGGCTCTGCACCACCGCCGCCTGGATGAACGAGGCGAACAGCGGATGCGGCTCGAACGGCCGCGACTTCAGCTCGGGGTGGAACTGAACGCCGATGAACCAGGGATGGTCCTCATACTCGACGATCTCCGGCAGCAGGCCGTCGGGCGACAGGCCCGAGAACCGCAGACCGTGCTGCTCGAGGCGATCCTTGTAGGCGGTGTTGACCTCGTAGCGGTGGCGATGGCGCTCGGAAATCTCCAGCGCATTGTCATAGATCCCCGACACCCGGCTGCCGCGCACCAGCGACGCCGGATAGGCGCCGAGCCGCATGGTTCCGCCGAGATCGCCAGCCGTGTGGCGCTTCTCGAGCTCGTTACCGCGCAGCCATTCGGTCATCAGGCCGACCACCGGCTCGGAGGTCGGACCGAACTCGGTGGAGTTCGCCGCCTCGATGCCGCCGAGATTGCGGGCCGCCTCGATCACCGCCATCTGCATGCCGAAGCAGATGCCGAAATACGGCACATGGCGCTCGCGCGCGAACTGCGCCGCGCGGATCTTGCCCTCGGCGCCGCGCTGGCCGAAGCCGCCGGGCACCAGGATGCCATTGACGTGTTCGAGGAACGGCGCCGGATCCTCGTTCTCGAACACCTCGCTCTCGATCCAGTCGAGATTGACCTTGACCTTGTTGGCGATTCCGCCGTGGGCCAGCGCCTCGATCAGGGATTTGTAGGCGTCCTTCATGCCGGTGTACTTGCCGACGATGGCGATCGTCACCTGGCCTTCGGGATTGCGGACACGCCCGTTGATCTCGTGCCAGCTGTCGAGCACCGGCGCGCTCTTCGGCGTCATGTGGAAGGCGGCGAGCACCTCGTCGTCGAGGCCGGCGGCGTGGTAGGCCTCGGGCACCGCATAGATGTTGTCGACGTCGCGGGCCTCGATCACGGCGCTCTCGCGCACGTTGCAGAACAGGCCGAGCTTGCGGCGCTCTTCCTTCGGAATCTCGCGGTCGGTCCGGCACAGCAGGATGTCCGGCTGGATGCCGATCGAACGCAGCTCCTTGACCGAGTGCTGAGTCGGCTTGGTCTTCAGCTCGCCGGCGCTCGGGATGTAGGGCAACAGCGTCAGGTGGATGTAGATCGCCTGATCGCGCGGCAGGTCGTTCTTGATCTGGCGGATCGCCTCGAAGAACGGCAATCCCTCGATGTCGCCGACCGTGCCGCCGATCTCGCACAGCACGAAGTCGTAGTCGTCGTTGCCGCTGCGGATGAAATCCTTGATGGCGTTGGTGACATGCGGCACCACCTGGATGGTGGCGCCGAGATAGTCGCCGCGGCGCTCCTTGGTCAGGATGTCCTGGTAGATGCGGCCGGTGGTGATGTTGTCCTGCTTGCTCGCCGGACGGCCCGTGAAGCGCTCATAGTGACCGAGGTCGAGATCGGTCTCCGCGCCGTCGTCGGTCACGAACACTTCGCCGTGCTGATACGGCGACATCGTTCCGGGATCAAGGTTGAGATAGGGGTCGAGCTTGCGAAGGCGGACCTTGTAGCCTCGCGCCTGCAGCAGGGCGCCGAGCGCCGCCGATGCCAGGCCTTTTCCGAGCGAGGAAACCACGCCGCCGGTGATGAAGATGTACCGCGCCATGGGACCTTACCTTTAACGCTCCGCGCGCGATTCGCAAAACGAATCGCGCTTTGCCGTGACCAGAATTCTAAGCTGTGGGTGACTTCGAAAACGAAGTCATTTCAAGTAGTTCGGGCGACCTTTTCAGATCGCCCGGAACCAGGACAGCCGATGGCTGCAATGCGTTATTGCGAGCGCGGCGGTTGCGGTGCCGACGGGGCCTGCGCAGGCTCCTGCTTCTGGAGCTGATCGAGAATGCCGCCGCTCGTCGACGGCGCCACCGGCGTCGCCGATCCGGGCGCCGAAATCGGCGCCGGGCCGGGATTGAGGATCGAGGCCGGCTTGCGCTCGTAGCTCGCGAGCCACGACAGGAACAGGCTGGTCAGGAAAAACCCGGCCGCCAGGATCGCCGTGGTCCGGGTCAGAAGATTCGCCGTGCCCCGGCTGGTCATGAAACCGCCGCCGCTGCCGATCCCGAGCCCGCCGCCTTCCGAGCGCTGCAGCAGCACCGCCCCGATCAGGGCAGCCACGATCATGAGATGAATGACGATAATGACGGTCTGCATCTGATCCTTCCGTCACACACGATTCTCCGCCGTGACGTCGGCGATCAGAAGCGCTTGCGGGAGTTGAGGTTGCGCGGTGTCTACACGATGGAAGCCGGGATGGCCACCCCTCACGCGCGAAACGCGGGCGGTGGCCAGCGGTTTTCCGCCGCCCCTCATCTAGGGACAGGCTTTTGCGATCGCAAGGAAATCGGCAGCCTTGAGGCTCGCGCCCCCGACCAGCGCGCCATTGACGTTCGCGACCGCCATCAGCTCGGCCGCGTTCGAGGGCTTGACCGAGCCGCCATAGAGGATGCGGACACCAGCCCCTTCCTTACTCAGGCGTTCGTTGAGCTTTTTACGGATAAAGCCATGAACTTCCTCGACATCCTTCACCGTCGGGGTCAGCCCCGTCCCGATCGCCCAGACCGGTTCATAGGCGATGATCAGGTTCCCGGCGGTGGCGCCGTCCGGCACCGATCCAGCGAGCTGGGCGCCGACCACCGCGAGCGCCTCGCCGGCGTCGCGCTGCTCCCGCGTCTCACCGACGCAGACGATCGCGACGAGGCCAGCTCGCCAGGCGGCCTGCGCCTTGGCCTGGACCACCGCATCGCTCTCGCCATGGTCGGTGCGGCGCTCGGAGTGGCCGACGATCACCGCGGTCGCCCCGGCATCCGCCAGCATCTCCGCCGAGACGTCGCCGGTATGGGCGCCTGATGCCGCCGTGTGACAGTCCTGACCACCGAGCGCCGCCCTGGAATTGGCCACCACACCCGCGGCACGCGACAGCAGCGTCGCCGGCGGACAGATCATCAGGTCGACCTTGCGGCCGAGGTCGTCGGCCCCCTGCGCGATCGCCGCCAGTTCCACGGCCGACGCCTTCAGCCCGTTCATCTTCCAGTTTCCCGCGATCAGCGGACGCAGCGTGGCGGTCATGGCGGCTCCCATCTTGTTGCGGTTGTCAGCTAGCAGACACACCCCCACCGCGCCAGAGCGGCCCGGCCGTCGTCCACGAACCTCGCGCCGCCGGCGGACCGCGGCCGCCGCCCTGGGGTCGTAAGGCACGACCAAAGCCATGATTTCCGTGCCGCATTTCAATCCGCCATGGCGGGGGACGCCCCGCCGGGCGCGACACAGGGCCGCTTCGGATCGGCGGCATGAGGTTGCGGGGGGTAAAGGCCGTCTTTATGATGCAAAACAACACGGTGGCGCGTATAAGGCGCGCCCGGTTCCCTGTTCTCCAGACAAGACGGTTGCGATGCTTCGAGGAATGCGAAAAGCCTCATCCAATTGGCTCGGCAAGACCATTATGGCCACGGTCATGGGTGTGCTGATCATCAGCTTTGGTGTCTGGGGCATCGCCGACATCTTCCGCGGCTTCGGCCAGTCGAAACTTGCCCAGATCGGCAGCGTCGAGATCTCGACCGAGCAGTTCCGCCAGCTCTATACCGACAAGCTGCAGCAGATCGGCCGCCAGTTCGGCCGCCCGCTGACCTCGGAGCAGGCCCGCGCCTTCGGCCTCGACCGCCAGTTGCTGGAGCAGACCATCGCCGAGGCCGCCCTCGACGAGGGCGCCCGCCGCATGGGTCTTGGCCAGTCCGACGCCGAGGTGCTGCGCAGCATCCAGAACGACCCGAATTTCAAAGGCGCGACCGGCAGCTTCGATCCCGGCCGTTTCGCCCAGATCATTCGCCAGTTCGGCTACACCGAGCAGCGCTATATCGCCGAGCAGCGCAAGGTGTCGCTGCGCCGGCAGATCGCCGGGACCTTCAGCGCCGACCTCGAGCCGGCCAAGACCCAGCTCGACATCGTGAACCGCTATCAGAACGAGCAGCGCACGGTGGACTTCGTGCGCCTCGCCGCGCCGCAGGCCGGCGCCGTCGAAGCGCCCTCGCCCGAGGCGCTGGCGAGCTACTTCGACGAACACAAGGCCGCATTCCGCGCGCCGGAGTATCGCAAGATCGCCGTGGTCTTCGCCACCCCGGACGAACTCGCCAAGTGGACGGTGGTGTCCGACGAGGATGCCAGGAAGGCCTACAACGAGCGCCTCGACAGCCTGTCGACGCCGGAGAAGCGCCAGGTGTCGCAGATCGTGTTCCCGACCGCCGACGAGGCGAAGGCGGCGCGCGAGCGCATGGCCGGCGGCCTGTCGTTCGACGACCTCGCCAGGGAGCGCAAGCTCAGCGCGGCCGACGTCGACCTCGGTCTGGTGTCGAAGTCCGCGATCATCGACAGCGCCATCGCCGACTCAGCGTTCGCGCTCAAGGCCGACGAGATCAGCCAGCCGGTGCAGGGCCGCTTCGGCGTCGCCCTGGTCAAGGTCGGCAAGATCGAGCCGGGCACCACGCCGACTTACGAACTGGTGGCCCCCAAGCTCAAGCGCGACCTCGCCGTCGAGCAGGCCAAGGCCTCGATCAGCAGCCTCTACAACAAGATGGAGGACGAGCGTGGCGGTGGCGCCACGGTCGTCGACGCCGCTCAGAAAGCCGGCCTCAAGGCGACCACCATCGCCGCGGTCGACCGCTCCGGACGCGACCCTGCCGGCAATCAGGTTCAGGGCCTGCCGCAGGGCTTCGATCTCGTCAGCGCGGCCTTCAACAGCAACGTCAACGTTGAAACCGACCCGCAGCAATACAATGGCGGCTACCTCTGGTACGAGGTGCTCGACGTCACGCCGTCGCGCGAACGGACTCTTGACGAGGTCAAGGCAGAGGTCGAGACCCGCTGGAAGGACGACCAGATCGCGAACCGCCTGCGCGACAAGGCCAAGGACATGGTCGCCAAGCTGGACGGCGGCGCCACTCTCGCCGCCGAGGCGACCGCCGCCGGCGTCAAGGTCGAAACCTCCGCCCCGCTGAAGCGCGACAGCCGCAGCGACAGCGTGTCCGCGGCGCTGACGGAGGCCGCGTTCCGCACCGCCAAGGACGGCTACGGCCAGGCGCCGGGCGCGTCGTCGACCGAGATCATCGTCTATCGCGTGACCAGGATCGAGGTGCCGACCCTCGATGCCACGGCGGACGACGCGAAGAAGATGAAGGACGGCCTGCGCCAGACGCTCGGCGACGAACAGATCGGCCAGTACATCACCAAGCTCAAGACCGACCTCGGCGTCACCATCAATCCGACCGCGTTCGCTGTGGCGACCGGCGCAGCCAGCAGCAACAATTGATCCCATGGATGATTTCAAAGCGATCATCGGCAAGGTGGCGACCGGCGCCACGCTGTCGCAGCAGGAAGCGGCCGTCGCCTTCGACCGGATGATGTCCGGCGAGGCGACGCCCTCACAGATGGGCGGCCTCCTGATGGCGCTGCGGGTTCGCGGCGAGACCGTCGACGAGATCACCGGCGCGGTCTCCGCGATGCGCGCCAAGATGCTGCGCGTCAAGGCTCCGCCGAATGCCGTCGACGTCGTCGGCACCGGCGGAGACGGCTCGGGCTCGGTCAACGTCTCGACCTGCGCCTCGTTCATCGTCGCCGGCACGGGCACGCCCGTCGCCAAGCACGGCAACCGAGCGCTGTCGTCGAAGTCCGGCGCGGCCGATTGCCTTGCCGCGCTCGGCGTGCGCATCGACCTGACGCCCGACGATGTCGGCCGCTGTATCGCTGAAGCCGGCATCGGCTTCATGTTCGCGCCGACCCATCATCCGGCGACCAAGAACGTCAACCCGACGCGCACCGAACTCGCCACGCGCACCATCTTCAACCTGCTGGGACCGCTGTCGAACCCTGCCGGCGTCAAGCGCCAGCTGGTCGGCGTGTTCTCGCGCCATTGGGTGCAGCCGCTGGCGCAGGTGCTCAAGAACCTCGGCTCGGAAGCGGCCTGGGTGGTGCACGGCTCCGACGGCCTCGACGAAATCACCCTCACCGGTCCGACCTTCGTCGCCGCGCTCGAGAACGGCGAGATCCGCACCTTCGAGATCACGCCTGAGGAGGTCGGCCTCACCCGTGTCGATCCCGCCGCGCTGAAGGGCGGCCAGGCCGAGGCCAATGCCGAGGCGCTGCAGGCGGTGCTCGACGGCAAGCCCGGCGCCTACCGCGATGTCGCGCTGCTCAATGCCGCGGCGACACTGGTGGTGGCCGGACGCGCCCCGACGCTGGCCGACGGCGTCGTGCTGGGCAAGCAGTCGCTCGACAGCGGTGCGGCGCTGCGCAAGCTCGAGCATCTCATCGCCGTTTCCAACGCGTGACGCCGCCGATGTCCGACATCCTGACCAAGATCGAGACCTACAAGCGCGAAGAGATCGCCGCCGCCAGGCGCGCCCGGCCGCTCGCCGAGATCGAGGCCGCGGCCAGGGCCGCGCCTGCGCCACGCGGCTTCGCTGACGCGATCCGCCGCAAGCTCGCGCGCGGCGACTATGCCCTGATCGCCGAGGTCAAGAAGGCTTCGCCCTCCAAGGGCCTGATCCGCCCCGACTTCGATCCGCCGGCGCTCGCCCGTGCCTACGAGGCCGGCGGCGCCGCCTGCCTGTCGGTGCTGACCGACACGCCCTCGTTCCAGGGCCATCTCGACTTCATGGTGGCGGCACGCGCCGCGACACAGCTGCCGGTGCTGCGCAAGGACTTCATGTTCGACACCTACCAGGTGGTCGAGGCCCGCGCCCATGGCGCCGATTGCATCCTGATCATTCTCGCGGCGCTCGACGACGCGGCCGCGCGCGACATCGAGGACACGGCGCTCGCGCTCGGCATGGACGTGCTGCTCGAAGTCCACGACCGTGCCGAACTCGATCGCGCGCTGAAGCTGCGCTCCCCCTTGCTCGGCGTCAACAACCGCAACCTGCGCACCTTCGAGACGACGCTCGCGACCAGCGAGACGCTCGCCCCGCTGATTCCCGGCAACCGCATCGCCGTCGGCGAGAGCGGCATCTTCACGCCCGCGGACCTGTCGCGTCTCGCCCGTGTCGGCATGGAGGCCTTCCTGGTCGGCGAGAGCCTGATGCGCCAGGACGACGTCACCGCGGCGACGCGCACCCTGCTCGCGCGCGACGGCGCGGCGCACGCCGCCGCGCACTGACGGTCCGCACCGATGGCGACGCCGCCCAAATCCACCCTCACCCACATCGACGCCAGGGGCGAGGCGCGCATGGTCGACGTCTCGGACAAGCCGGCGACCGAGCGTCTCGCGGTTGCCGAGGGCTGCGTCGTGATGTCGGAGGCGACGCTCGATCTGGTGATGTCCGGCCAGGCGAAGAAAGGCGACGTGCTCGGCACCGCCCGCATCGCTGGCATCATGGCCGCCAAGCGCACATCGGAGTTGATTCCGCTGTGCCATCCGCTGGCGCTGTCCAAGGTGACGGTGGACATCGAACCCGACGCCGCGCTGCCCGGCTGCCGCGTCACCGCGACGGTGAAGGTCACCGGCCCGACCGGCGTCGAGATGGAGGCGCTGACCGCGGTTTCGGTTGCCTGCCTGACGATCTATGACATGATCAAGGCGGTCGAGCGGGGCGCGCGGATCGACGCCATCCGCTTGATCGAAAAGCAGGGCGGCAAGTCCGGGCATTACAAATCTGGCCACGACTAGTTTGGTCACGACTAGTTTGGTCACGACGAGTTCGGCCACGATCCGTTCAGCCGGACCTGATCCGCGCCGGACCCGAAACTGGCGCGCCCGCAGCCCGATCAGATCGGCGGCAGTGGTCGCCTCACCCACGAGGGAGATGGAACGATGGCGCTGATGCCGGTTGCGGACGCGCTCGCGGCGGTGGTGTCCGGTGTCGAGCCGCTGCCCGAGGAAACCGTCACGCTCGACGACGCCTATCACCGCGTGCTGGCGCGCGATGTCGTCGCGCTGCGCACCCAGCCGCCGGCTGCGATGTCGGCCATGGACGGCTACGCCGTGCGCGCGGCCGATGCCGCGAGCGTGCCGGCGCGCCTGACCGTGACGGGCGAGATCGCCGCCGGACGGCCGTTCGCAGGTCGGTTGGGTCCGGGCGAGGCGCTGCGCATCTTCACCGGCGGCGTGGTGCCCGATGGGGCCGACGCCATCGTCATCCAGGAAGACACCGCACGCGACGGCGACACCGTCACCGTCCAGGAGGCTGCGGTGGCCGGCCGCCACATCCGCCCGGCGGGCGTCGACTTTCGCGAAGGCGACGTGCTGCTGCGCGCCGGGACCCGCCTCACCGACCGCGCCCTGTCGCTGGCGGCTTCCATGAACCACACCGCGCTGCCGGTGCGCCGCCGGCCGAAGGTCGCGCTGGTGGCGACCGGCGACGAACTGGTGATGCCCGGCGGCCAGCCCGGCCCCGGCCAGATCGTCTACTCCAACGGTTATGCGCTGCGCGCCCTGGTCCGCGCCGAAGGCGCCGACGTCCTCGACCTCGGCGTCGTCGGCGACACGATGGAGGCGACCCGCGCGGCGATCCGGCAGGCCCGTGACAGCGGCGCCGACGTGCTCGTCACCACCGGCGGCGCCTCGGTCGGCGACCATGACGTGGTCAAGCGCGCGCTCGACGCCGAAGGCGTCGACATCGCGTTCTGGAAGATCGCGCTGCGCCCCGGCAAGCCGATGATGCACGGCCGGCTCGGCGGCATGCGCCTGCTCGGCCTGCCCGGAAACCCGGTGTCGTCCTATGTCTGCGGCTTCCTGTTCGTCGCGCCGCTGCTGCGCGCCCTCGCCGGCCGCAGCGAGTTGCACACGCCGCTGGAACCGGCAGTGCTCGGTTCCGACCTGCCGGCCAACGACCAGCGCCAGGATTACCTGCGCGCCCGCCTCGAACTGCGCGCCGATGGCCCTCCCGTGGCCACGGCGGTGCGCCAACAGGATAGTTCGCTCCTCGGCCACCTCGCGGCCGCCGGCGCCCTGATCGTGCGCCCGCCGTTCGCGCAAGCCGCCCCGGCGGGCTCGGCGTGCGTCATCCTTAAGCTTCCCCTCTAGGCCGCCGGTGTTTTGTTGACGTCAAATTAAGAGGTTGCGGAACACATATCGAACATATAGGGTCCGTTCATGATTTGTTTCGAGCGAGTCCTTACCGCCCGAGACGTCTGACGGTCAGCGTTCGCAGCACCGTATTTGGGGGATTGGTTAAGATGCTCACGCGCAAACAGTATGAACTTCTCCGCTTCATCAATGAGCGGCTGAAGGAAGCCGGAGTACCGCCCTCGTTCGACGAGATGAAGGATGCGCTCGACCTGCGCTCCAAGTCGGGCATCCATCGCCTGATCACAGCGCTGGAAGAGCGCGGCTTCATCCGCCGCCTGCCGAATCGGGCGCGCGCCATCGAAGTCATCAAGATGCCCGAGCAGGCCGCGTCCGGCGGCGGCGGGCGCCGCGGCTTCACCCCCAGCGTCATCGAGGGCAATCTCGGCCGCGTCGTGCGCACCGCTTCCGAAGATGAGGGCGGCCGTCCCGTCGCGATCCCGGTGATGGGCCGCATCGCGGCCGGCACCCCGATCGAGGCGCTGCAGACCCGCAGCCACACCATCAGCGTGCCGCCGGAAATGCTGGGCTCCGGTGAGCATTATGCCCTCGAGGTACGCGGCGACTCGATGGTCGAGGCCGGCATTCTCGACGGCGACATGGCGCTGATCCAGCGCACCGAGAACGCCGACACCGGCGACATCGTCGTCGCCCTGATCGACGAGGAAGAAGCGACGCTGAAGCGTTTCCGCCGCCGCGGCGCGTCGATCGCGCTGGAGCCGGCGAACGCCGCCTACGAGGTGCGCATCCTGCCGCCCAACCGCGTGCGCATCCAGGGCAAGCTGATCAGCCTCTACCGCCGCTACTGACACGCCCCGCGGTGGGCGCCGCTCAGTCGTCGCCCAGCCGGTCGGCCTCGACCGGCGTCGCATCGACCGGACCACGCCCGCTGCCGGCCGGGCTCAAGGCATCTTCGTCGCCGGGCATCGCCGGCGACCACGGCCGGTCCCGCCCCTTCGGCTTCTGGGCGTCGACGACAAAGATACCGTCGACCCGCCGCAGCGCCATCGCGCCGAACCGCCTCACCCTTGCCTGATCGATAACCTGCGCCGCGCAGGACGGCGGCGGTCGGCCGCGCGTGATCATCAGAATTGCTTTCGCACAATCGTCGGCCCAGCCATCGGGCCGGATCGACAGTGCCACCAGGGCGCCGTCGGGCAGGCCCGCGATACACCCCGTGACATCGCAGGACACGCCTTCGCCAAGCGAGCCGTCGGCCGGTGTGCGCGCGTCGCCATCCGCCGCCAGCCACTCCTTCAGCAGAAACGCGTCCTTGCCGAGCCGCATCATATGCAGGCGGCCGTCCCTGCCCCGCACCGCGACGTTCTGCCCGTCGGACGACACCAGCACGTCGGGCTGCGGCGTCATCAGCGCCCACACCGTTGCCACAACGACCACCGCAAGACCGCTCCAGCGCAGCAGCGTGCGGCACATCGCCAGAACCAGCATGCCCGCGCTCGCCAGCAGCAGAGGCCCGGCGCCGAACGCCGGCATGCGGCCGACCGCGCCGGGCAGCGCCGTCACCCACTGCGCCACGATCACCATCCAGGCGATGCCCGCGTCCATCAGCGACCAGAAGATGCCGTCGAGCCCAAACGGCATCGCGACGAGGCCAAGCAGGCCCGCCGGCATCACGAGGCCCGACACCACCGGCATGGCAGCGAGATTGGCGAGCACGCCATAGGGCGTGATGCGATGGAAGTGGAAGGCGGCATAGGGCGTCGTCGCAAGGCCCGCGACCAGCGAGGCGAGCAGCAGCACGACCGCCTCGCGGCCGCCCCACAGCGCGAGCCGCGCGACGCGGGAGTTGTCGGGCGTCGCGAACAGTCTGGGCATGCCGTGGGCGACGAGCGCGACGAGGCCGAGCGTCGCGGCGAACGACATCTGGAAGCTCGGATGCACCAAAGCTTCGGGCGCAATGACCAGCACCACCATTGCCGCGATCGCCAGCGTGCGAAACGTGATGGCGCGGCGATCGACCATGATCGCGATCAGCACCACCGCGGTCATCAAAAAGGATCTCTGCGTGGCGACCTCCGATCCCGACAGCACGAGATAGAACGCCGCCCCCGCGAGCGCTGCGGCCGCCGCCCACTTCTTGATCGGATAACGCGTCGCAAGCGGCGGGATCAGCGCCAGCAGCGCCCGCACGATCGCGAACACCGCGCCGGCGACCACCGCCATGTGATAGCCCGAGATCGACAGCACGTGGCCGAGTCCCGAGATGAACATCGCGTCGTTGACCGGCGTCGTGATCGCGTCGCGCCGTCCGGTCAGCAGCGCGGTCGCGATGGCGCGGGAATCTCCGCTCAGGGTCGCGCGGATGCGCGCGTCGATCGCGTCGCGCATGCCCTGCAGTGCCGCCGCATAGCGCAGCCACAGCCCGCCGCCCTGCGGCGGCGCCTGCGCCACCGTGACCGCGCCCATCACGAAGCCGGACGCGCCGATGCCCTGGAAATACAGGTCGCGGGCGAAATCATAGGAGCCCGGCCGCAGCGGTGTGATCGGCGGCGACAGCCGCGCTTTCAATTCGACGAAACTGCCGACCGCCGGCCCCGTCCCCTTTCGCACCGACAGCCGCACTCGCGTGAGCGTCGGCTCATGGCGTGGCGTCTCCATCTCGGTCACGCGCAGCACGAAGCGGTCGGTGCGCTCGCGCACCTCATAGGTCTCGACGAAGCCCTTGAGGCTGACGGCCGATGTCGGCCGCGACAGCACCGGATGAGCGATGCGCGCGGTTTTCCAGGTGGCGGTAGCGAAGCCCGCGGCAAACGCCGCCAGCAGCACCTGCGGCGCAAACGCCCGGGAGCGGCGCAGCAGCACGCCTGCGATGCCGGCCCCCATCGCAGCCATCGCCGCGATCCACAGCACCGGTTCGTGATCGGCCGAAAAATACAGCGCGATGCCGGCGCCGAACGCCACCGGCACCCATGGCAGCAGGCGGCCGGGTCCAGCCTCCGCCCGGACGAGCGCGACAAGCTGGCCGCCCCAAGCCGTCCAGTGCAGGGCGCCGGGCAGACCGCCAGCGGTCGCGACGGCAGGAACGGCCGGGCCCACCGGCACCGGCCAGACTTCCGCGCGGCTGCGTCCCCTGCCCCGTTGCGGCGCCATGATCACCGGCCCCCGATACGCTGGTCCGGGGGCGCATGCTACACAACCGCAGCGGGTGCGCCAGCCTTGTTCGCGCCTGAAGGCAGGCTGGCCCGAAGCGCGAGCGCCTTATGCCGCGCCGCCCGCCACCTTGGCCCAGGTGTCCTTCAGGCCGACGGTGCGATTGAACACCGGCTTGCCGGGCGTGGAATCGCGGTCGCGCACGAAGTAACCCTGACGCTCGAACTGCACGGCGTCATGGGCATTGTCGGCGGCGAGCGCTCGCTCCACCATGCAGCCCTGCAGCACCTCCAGCGACTCCGGATTGATCTGGGCGGCGAAGTTCGCAGCCTCCGGCGCCGGATCGCTGAACAGCAGGTTGTAGAGCCGCACCTCCGCCGGCACCGCCTCGGCGGCGCTGACCCAATGGATGGTCGCCTTGACCTTGCGGCCATCCGGTGCGTTGCCGCCGCGCGTCTGCGGATCGTAGGTGCAGCGCAGCTCGACGACCTCACCGTTCGCGTCCTTGATGACCTCGCGGCAGGTGATGAAGTAGCCATAGCGCAGCCGCACCTCGCGGCCCGGCGCGAGACGGAAGAACTTCTTGGGCGGATCTTCCATGAAGTCGTCGCGCTCGATGTAGAGCTCGCGGCCGAAGGTGATGCGGCGGCTGCCCTGGGCGGCGTCGTCCGGATGATTGACGGCCTCGACCTCCTCGGTCTGCCCCTCCGGATAGTTCTCGATCACCACCTTGAGGGGCCGCAGCACCGCCATGCGTCGCAGCGCGCTCTTGTTGAGCGTCTCGCGCACGGCGAAATCGAACATGCCGATGTCGACGGTGCTGTTGGCCTTGGCCACCCCGATGCGCTTGACGAACTCGCGCAGCGCAGCCGCCGGCACGCCGCGGCGCTGCAGGCCGGCGAGCGTCGGCATGCGCGGATCGTCCCAGCCGGAGACATGGCCGCTGCGCACCAGCTCTGTCAGCACGCGCTTGGACAGCAGCGTGTGAGTGACGTTGAGGCGCGCAAACTCGTACTGCCGCGGCCGCGATGGCACCGGCAGGTTGTCGAGGCACCAGTCGTAGAGCGGGCGATGGTCCTCGAACTCCAGCGTGCAGATCGAGTGGGTGATGTGCTCGATCGCGTCCGACTGGCCATGGGCGAAGTCGTAGCTCGGATAGATGCTCCAGGCCGTGCCGGTGCGCGGGTGGTGAGCGTGCAGGATGCGGTACAGCACGGGATCGCGCAGGTTGATGTTGCCCGAGCTCATGTCGATCTTGGCGCGCAGCACCCGCGCTCCGTTCGGGAACTCGCCGGCGCGCATGCGCGCGAACAGGTCGAGGTTCTCCGCCACCGAGCGGTCACGGTAAGGACTGTTGCGGCCGGGTTCGGTGAGCGTGCCGCGGCTGACGCGGATCTCCTCCTGCGACTGGTCGTCGACATAGGCCTTGCCGGCACGGATCAGGTCCTGCGCCCAGGCGTAGAGCTGCTCGAAATAGTCGGACGCGAAGTGCAGGTGCGTGCCCCAGTCGAAGCCGAGCCAGCGCACGTCGCGCTGGATGGCGTCGATGTACTCCTGCTCCTCCTTGGTCGGGTTGGTATCGTCGAAGCGCAGGTGGCAGCGCCCGCCGAACTCCTCGGCAATGCCGAAGTTCAGGCAGATCGACTTGGCATGCCCGAGGTGGAGGTAGCCGTTGGGCTCCGGCGGGAAGCGCGTCACCACCCCCGTGGTCGTCCCGGACGCAAGGTCATCGGCGACAATGTCGCGGATGAAATCGCGGCCGGCTTCAGATCCCGTTTCGTCCGTCATCGTATCCCTTTCAATCTCCGACCTATGTGCCAAATCGGCGGCCCCGCGCCAAGGGCTGAACCAGGGAGCCGTGCCGGCCAGCGCGGGCGGCCACCGCCGGGGCCGGGAACACGGCGCTTCGGCCGGCGGCGAGGCGCCCGGGAGCGGCGCGCCGCCATCCCCGGCCGCCGCCGGGACAACGGCCAAACGCCCTGAGACAGCGGGGAATCGTTGTGGTACATGCGCCCCAAATCCCCGTGTTCCGAGACCAACCCAGCGCCGAAATGACCGCACCCATCGTCACCCGCTTCGCCCCCTCGCCGACCGGCTTCCTGCACATCGGCGGCGCGCGCACCGCCCTGTTCAACTGGCTCTACGCGCGCGGACGTGGCGGCAAGATGCTGCTGCGAATCGAGGATACCGATCGCGAACGCTCCACCGAGCCGGCGATCGCGGCAATCCTCGACGGCCTCAAGTGGCTGGGCATCGAATGGGACGGCGACACCGTCTACCAGTTTGCCCGCGCGGCGCGGCACCGCGAGGTCGCCGAGCAGCTGCTGGCCAGCGGCAATGCGTATCGCTGCTACGCGACGACTGAAGAGCTCGCCGAGATGCGGGAGAAGGCGCGCGCCGAAGGCCGCGCCAAGCTCTACGACGGCCGCTGGCGCGACCGCGATCCCTCCGAGGCGCCCGCCGGCATGAAGCCGACGATCCGCCTCAAGGCGCCGCTGTCCGGCGAGACCGTGATCGAGGACCAGGTCCAGGGCCGCGTCGTCTGGCAAAACGAGAACCTCGACGACCTGGTGCTGCTGCGCAGCGACGGCAACCCCACCTATATGCTGGCGGTGGTGGTGGACGACCACGACATGGGCGTCACGCATGTCATCCGCGGCGACGACCACCTCATCAACGCCGCGCGCCAGAAGCAGATCTACGATGCGCTGGGATGGGACACGCCGAGCATGTCGCACATCCCGCTGATCCATGGCCCGGACGGCTCCAAGCTGTCCAAGCGCCATGGCGCGCTGGGCGTCGATGCCTACCGGGCGATGGGCTACCTGCCGGCGGCGCTGCGCAACTACCTCGTGCGCCTTGGCTGGAGCCACGGCGACCAGGAGATTTTCTCGACGCAGGACATGATCGAGCTGTTCGACCTGCCGGCGATCGGCCGTTCGGCGGCACGCTTCGATTTCGCCAAGCTCGAAAACCTCAATGGTTACTACATCCGCAACAGCGACGATCAAACGCTGCTGACCGCGTTCGAGGACGTGCTGGACTACGTGCCGGACGGCGCCGCCACCAAGGCCAAGCTCAACCAGGCGACCCGCGCCCAGCTGCTGCAGGCGATGCCCGGGCTCAAGGAGCGTGCCAAGACGCTGGTGGAACTGGTCGACAGCGCCGCCTTCCTGTTCGCGGAAAGGCCGCTGCCGCTCGAGCCGAAGGCCGCTGCGCTGCTGACGCCGGAGGCGCGGACGCTGCTGGGCGCATTGCGCGATGCTTTTGCAGCGGTCGCGCCGTGGACAGCGGAGGCCACGGAGGCCGCCGTGCGGACGTTCGCCGAGGCGCGCGGTCTGAAGCTCGGTGCCATCGCCCAGCCGCTGCGCGCCGCCCTGACCGGCCGGACAACCTCGCCGGGCATTTTCGACGTCCTGGCCGTGCTGGGACAGGCGGAGTGCCTGGAAAGACTGGCAGATCAGGCTCAACTTAAGGTGTAACGCAGCGCATTTGTCCGCATCTTGCGGTGCACACAGCAATAAGCTACCCATTCATCCCGGCAATATGGCCAGCTCGCCGTGCTCCGTTCTGAAGCCCCCGAGCTTGTCGCGTTTCTCACGATCACATCCGGGGACAATCACGATGGATGCAAAAAATACAAAGCAGGCCAAGCTCACCGTCGACGACAAGAGCTTCGAATTCCCGGTCTACGGCGGCTCGGTCGGACCGGATGTGATCGACATCAGCAAGCTCTACGCCCAGACCGGGATGTTCACCTACGACCCCGGCTTCACCTCGACGGCGAGCTGCGAATCCAAGATCACCTACATCGACGGCGACGCCGGCGTGCTGCTGTACCGCGGCTACCCGATCGAGCAGCTCGCCCAGGGCGACTTCCTGGAGACCTGCTATCTGCTGCTGTACGGCGAGCTGCCGACCCCGGCGCAGAAGAAGGACTTCGATCATCGCGTCACGAACCACACCATGGTTCACGAGCAGATGGCCCGCTTCTTCCAGGGCTTCCGTCGCGACGCTCACCCGATGGCCGTGATGGTGGCCTCCGTCGGCGCCCTCGCCGCGTTCTATCACGACTCCACCGACATCAACGATCCGAAGCAGCGCATGATCGCCTCCATGCGCATGATCGCCAAGGTGCCGACGCTGGCCGCGATGGCCTATAAGTACACCATCGGCCAGCCCTTCGTGTACCCGAAGAACTCGCTGGACTACGCCTCGAACTTCCTGCGGATGTGCTTCGCGGTGCCGTGCGAGGAGTACGAGGTCAACCCGGTGCTGTCGAAGGCGCTGGACCGCATCTTCATCCTGCACGCCGACCATGAGCAGAACGCCTCGACCTCGACGGTGCGCAGCGCCGGCTCGTCGGGCGCCAACCCGTTCGCCTGCATCGCCGCCGGCATCGCCTGCCTGTGGGGCCCGGCCCATGGCGGCGCCAACGAGGCTGCGCTGCAGATGCTCGCCGAGATCGGCACCGTCGACCGCATCCCGGACTTCATCAAAGAGGTGAAGGACAAGAACAGCAAGATCCGCCTGATGGGCTTCGGCCACCGCGTCTACAAGAACTACGATCCGCGCGCCAAGCTGATGCAGCAGACCTGCCACGAGGTGCTCAAGGAAACCGGCCATCAGGACGATCCGCTGCTCAAGGTGGCGATGGAGCTGGAGAAGATCGCGCTCAACGACGAGTACTTCATCTCGCGTAAGCTTTATCCGAACGTCGACTTCTACTCGGGCATCACCCTCAAGGCGATCGGCTTCCCCACCTCGATGTTCACCGTGCTGTTCGCGGTCGCCCGTACCGTCGGCTGGATCAGCCAGTGGAACGAGATGATCCAGGAGCCGAACTACAAGATCTCGCGCCCGCGCCAGCTTTATCTCGGCAACACCAGCCGCGACTACGTGGCGCTCGACAAGCGCAAGTAACAGACGTCCGATCCGGACGTTCGACGACAAACGGCCGGCGCCCTGCGCTGGCCGTTTTGCTTTGTCGCCACCACACGTGAGTCTGGCCGCGATCAGATTTGCCGCCGGGCACGGCGGCGATGCCGCGCGCTGCTCAACCCGGTCTCTTGATGGTGCGCCCCCCTGAGGCGGAGCGCCGGCCCCCTCAGGCGGCGGGCGAGGCGCGCAGATTCGCCAGCACGATGTCGGCGGCGCGCTCGCTCGGCGACTGCGCTCCGGTCGCCATGATGGCGTCGAGCCGGGCAAAACCTTCGACCTGGCGGCGACGCATCCCGGTATCGCCGAGCACCTCGCGCAGCGCCGGCAGCAACCGTTCCGGCACGCAGTCGTCCTGCAGGAATTCAGGCACCACGCTTTCGCCGATCACGAGATTGGCGAGGATCACCGTCGGCACACGGACCATGCGCCGCGCCACCCAGGCTTCGAACGCACTGCCCTTGTAGGCGGTGACCATGGGGACCCCGGCGAGTGCGAGCTCGAGCGTCACCGTGCCGGACTTGGCGAGCGCCGCGCGCGCGATACGGAAAGCGGCGCGCTTGTCGGCCTCCTCGATCACCAGCCGCGGCTGCACCGGCCAGTCGGCGAGCGCGGCCGTGACGGCGTCGCGCAGATGCGCCGTGGTCGGCAACACCGGCTCGAATGCAACGCCTTCGGCGCGCAGCCGCGCCAGCGTCTCGCCGAACACCTGCATGTGATGGCGGATCTCGACGCGCCGGCTGCCGGGCAGCACCAGCAGCACCGGCGGCGACGCCTCGCGCCGGCGCTGTTCGTCGGCGTTCGGCCGCAGGCTGTCGAGCTGCTGGATCAGCGGATGCCCGACATAGGTGCAGGGCGGCCCGCCGAGCTCGCGGTGCGCCTGCGGCTCGAACGGCAGCAGCGCCAGCACATGGTCGACATAGCGCCGCATGACGCGCGCCCGACCCGGCCGCCATGCCCACACCGTCGGCGAGACATAGTCGACGATCGGAATCGACGGATTGGCCGCCCGCACCCGCCGCGCTACACGGTGGGTGAAGTCCGGACTGTCGATGATCACGAGTACGTCAGGCGGCTGCGCCAGCACGGCGTCTGACGTCTCGCGAATGCGGCGCAGGATCATCGGCAGCTTTCGCGGGATCGACAGCAGCCCCATGATCGACAGCGCCTCGATCGGAAACAGCGAGGTGAGGCCCTCCCGCGCCATGGCATGGCCGCCGACGCCGACCATCTCCAGCGTATCGCCGCAGCGCGCCTTGAGCGCCGCCATCAGCGCACCGCCGAGGCGATCGCCCGATTCCTCGGCGGCGACCAGAAAAATGCGACGTCGTGCCGTCATGCGCTGACGCCGGTGATAAACAGGCCGGCCTTGTCGGCGATGGCGATCATGGATTGCGGCTCGGCGACGATGGCGCGCCCGGCAGAAATCGCGACGCCCCGCAGGCCGGCGGCGACCGCCCCCTCGATGGTGCGCGGGCCGACGGTGGGCAGGTCGAAGCGCAGATCCTGGGTGCTCTTGAACGCCTTCACGAGGACTCCAGTGCCGGCCTTGGCGCGGATGCGCCCCTGCTCGCGCAGCCGCTTCACGCGCGCCAGCAGGCCGTCGGTGCCCTCGATGTCCTCGACCGCGACGACATGGCTGTCGATCACCACAAGGGCCTGGCCGATGTCGAACGGGCTCATGGCGCGCAGCGCCGCCAGCCCCTTGTCGATGTCGGCGCGCGCCGCCGCATCCGGTGCGGCACGCGCAAGCTGTCCCGCCGGCATCAGCAGATCCGGCGCAACGTCCTGCACGCCGACGAGACGGAAGCCATGCTGCTCGAAGATGCGCGCGATGCCCGACAACAGATGGTCGTCACCGCCGCGCAACGCCGCGGCGATGCTCGGAATGACCTTGAGCGTGCCCCAGTCGAGGCGGATTTCGGACAGTCCCGGGCGCACCAGCGCGCCGATGAACACGACGTCACCGCAGCCTTCGACACGCAGCAGCCGCGTCAGGCGCCCGACCTGGCCGAGCGCCACCCAGTGATGGCGGTAGGCGGTCACGCGCGCGGCATCGCAGAAACCGCGGATGGCGTAGATCACCGGCGTGCGGCCCTGCCCACGCAACGAGTCCGCCACCGCAAACGGCAGGCTGCCCGCTCCCGCGATCACCCCGACCGACGCGGATGACGGCGTCGCGCTCATTGCGGCTCGGCGCTGGTCCGGCTGCCCGACGTGCCATAGACCTCGGACGGCATGCACAACGGGCGTTTCTTGCCGTCGCCGATAAAGGCCAGGATCTCGGCAATCGCGGGATCCTCGCCCGCGCGCGACTGCGCCCGGGCGAGCCGCTCGGCGAACACGCCCGGCGCGTGGAACAGGTCGTGGTAGAACGAACGCACCAGCTGCAGGCGGGCGTGGGTGAACTTGCGACGGCGCATGCCGACGACATTCAGCCCCTCGAGATGCGCGAACTGGCCGCTCACCATGGCGTAGGGAATGACGTCGCCGCGCAGCCCCGACACGCCACCGATCATCGCCTGTGGGCCGATGCGGACGAACTGATGGGCGGCGGACAGTCCGCCGATATAGACGTAGTCGCCGACCTCGCAATGGCCGCCGAGCGTTGCCGAATTGGCGAAAATGACGTCGTTGCCGACCTGGCAGTCGTGGCCGACATGGCTGTAGGCCATGAAGAAGCCACGCGCGCCCACCTTCGTGAGGCCGCCGCCCTTCACCGTGCCGACATTCATGGTGACGGATTCACGGATGGTGCAGCGCTCGCCGATCTCCAGACGGGTCGGTTCGCCGCGATAGCCGGTGTCCTGCGGCGCGCCGCCAAGCGCCGCGAACGGGTGCACGACACAGCCGGCGCCGAGCGTGGTGTGGCCGGACACCGAGACCTGCGACAGCAGCTCGCATTCCGGACCAATGGTCACGTTGGGTCCGATCACGCAGTAAGGCCCGATGGTCGCGCCATCGCCAATGACGGCGCCGTCCGCGATACGGGCGGTGGAATCGATCTTGGTCATCAATCAGCTATCCAGAAATCGCTCTGTCGTGGTCCCGCCCAGAAAGCGGCGTCGCCACGGACCTACGATGAAACCAGCCGGGTGCGGAATCATCAATTGTTACGTCCGATGACGGCCCGGCCTCAATCGGCCAGCATCGCCCCGATATCGGCCTGGGCGACGATGTTGCCATTGACCTTGGCATCGCCGTGAAACCACCACATCGCTTTTTTCCGGGTGATCAGGCGCATGTGATACTCGATGGTATCACCGGGCAGCGCCGGCTTGCGGAACTTGCACTTGTCGATCGTGAGGAAATAGACCGCGGTCGGCCGGTCGGTCTCGCCCGTCGACAGCATGCCGATGACGCCGGCGGTCTGCGCCATGCCCTCGATCATCAGCACGCCCGGGAAAATCGGCCGGCCCGGAAAATGCCCGGTGAACTGCGGCTCGTTGATCGTGACGTTCTTGATGCCGACGCCGCTGAAGTCGCTGCGGATGTCGCGAACGCGGTCGATCAGCAGGAACGGAAAGCGGTGCGGCAGCGTCTTGAGAATCTGGGCAATGTCCACAGCCTCAATCGTAATCGGTGCGTCCATCAACCCTGCCCTTCCTTGTCGTCGGCACCCGACGTCCTTGCCCGGGACGCCTTTGCACTTGGTGATCCTTCCCGTCCCAGACGCTCGACTTCGAACAACTCGCGGAAAAACTGCTTGATGGGCTTGGCCGGTGAGCCGCCCCATTTGACGCCCGGCGGGACCTCGCCGACCACGCTGCTGCGGGCCGCGATCTGGGCGCCGTCGCCGATCACGGCATGGTCACTGACGCCGATGCGCGCGGCCAGCACCACGCCGTCGCCGAGAATCGAACTGCCGGCGACGCCGCTCTGGCTGACCACGATGCAGTGCCGCCCGATCACGACGTTGTGGCCGATCTGGACGAGATTGTCGATCTTGGTGCCCTCGCCGATCACGGTGTCGCTCATGGCGCCGCGGTCGATGGTCGTGCCAGCGCCGATCTCCACGCCGTTCTGGATCAGAACGCGTCCGGTCTGGGGAATTTTCATATGGCCGTCGGGACCGGGGACGAAGCCATAGCCGTCCTGGCCGATCCGGCAGCCCGGATGGATGATGACGTTGTTGCCGATCAGGGTGCAGATGATCGAGACGCCGATGCCGATGCTGCAGTCGCGCCCGATCTTGACCCCGGCCCCGATCACCGCATTCGAACCGATCACGGTTCCCGCGCCGATCTCGACGTCGGGTCCGATGACCGCCAGCGGATCGACCACGACGCCGTCCTCGAGGTGCGCCGTCGGATGGATCACCGCCGAGGGCGAGATCCCGTCGTTGCCGAACGACGACTGCGGCCGCAGGCTGTCGGCATAGAAGTGGCGCCCCATCCGAACGAAAGCCCGGTACGGGTCAGCCACCTTGAGCACCGCCACATGCGACGGCACGCTCGCTTCCATGCGTTCGGACACCAGGCACGCCCCTGCGTGGGTCGCGGCGAGCTGTCCGGCGTATTTCTTGCTGTCGCAGAAAGTCAGGTGGCCGGGTCCGGCTCCCTCA
Source organism: Bradyrhizobium sp. U87765 SZCCT0048 (assembly GCF_018131225.1). GTDB lineage: Bacteria > Pseudomonadota > Alphaproteobacteria > Rhizobiales > Xanthobacteraceae > Bradyrhizobium_A. The sequence continues at coordinate 88,428 of NZ_JAFCMM010000003.1, forward strand.
AGCGGGCTCAGCGCACGGATGCGCTGAGCGGCGCGACCGGCGTCCAGAAGCTGGGCGCCGGTCAAGTCCGCAATCTCGGCCAGGGTCGCCCCGGCCGGCTGCGCGAAGAATGTCAGGTCTGTCATTCCACCTGCCGCAGCCCGGCTCGTGGTCACACTTAGAATGTCGTGCCGCCTCCGAAGCGGAACTGCTGGACACGATCGTTGGGACCCTTGCTCATCGGGATCGCGTAGTCGAAGCGCAGCGGACCGAACGGCGACGCCCAGATCAGACCGACACCGACCGACGACCGAACCGTATTCTGGTCCGAGAAGGTCATCGTTTCGAGGGTCTGAGCCCAAGTTGTCGGTCCCTTATAGCCCCAGAGCGAGCCGGCGTCCGCATAGAGCGCACCCTTCAGACCCACTTCCTTGGGCAGGAACCAGAACGGCACCTGCAGTTCGGCCGAAGCACCCCAGTACATGGTGCCGCCGATGGCGTCGTTGGTGGTGCCGGGCGTGATGTCACGCGGACCGATACCCTGCGGAGCGAAACCACGCACCAGCTGCGGACCCATCTGGAACTGGTCGAGCATACGGATGCTCTTGTCCCCGAGCTGGTTCATGATGCCACCCTGCAGATGGATCAGGCCGACGATGTCAGCCACCAGCGGCTGGTAGTACTTCACGTCGCCCGTGGTCTTCATGTAGCTGACGTCGCCACCCACGCCGGCGAAATCCTGCCGGAAGTCAACCAGAAGGCCCGAGTTCGGGTTCTTGTTGTTGTCGAGGGTGTTGTAGGTCAGCGTGTAGCCCAGCGCCGAGGTCAGCGTGCGGCCCTGCGCGAGTTCGATCTTGACCGGCAGCGACGCTTCGCCGTCCGCGTAACAGCCGAGGTTGCCGGCCGCGACCTGATCCGGGGTCGGCGTCGGGTTGAACGGCAGGAACGGATTCGCCGGGTTGTTGTTACAGTTCGCGAGCTGCGACGGCAGCGAGATCTCCTGCTGGAACAGCGAGTAGCGCAGCTGCAGCGAGAGGTCTTCACGGAGCTGGAAGCCGAGCCGCGGGCTGAAGCCGAGCGTCTTGGTGTTGTACGACACGTAGCTGTTGGCGAGCTGCTGGCGCTGATAGACATCGACGCCGAACGCCACACGGTAGTCGAGCAGGTAAGGCTCGACGAACGAGAACGAGTAGCCGCGGGCATACTGGCCGTACTGCACCGACGCCTTGGCGTAGAGACCACGTCCCAGCAGGTTGCGCTCGGAGACGCTGACCTCGCCGAGGAAGCCGTCGGAGGTCGAGTAGCCACCCGACACCGAGAACTCGCCGGTCGACTTCTCTTCGAGATCGACGTTGACGATCACGCGGTCGCTGGACGAGCCAGGCTCGCTGCTGATCTTCACGGTCTTGAAGTAGTCGAGGTTCTTCAGGCGGCGCTCGGCGCGATCGATCAGCGCGCGGTTGTACGCGTCACCTTCGGAGATATCGAACTCGCGGCGGATCACGTAGTCGCGGGTGCGGGTGTTGCCACGAACGTTGATGCGCTCGATGTAGGTGCGCGGGCCCTCGTCGATCGCGAAGGTGATCGACACGGTGCGCGCCTCGAAGTTGCGCTCGCCGCTCGGACGCACGACCGCGAAGGCATAGCCGCGGCGCGACGCCTCGATCGACATTTCCTCGACCGACTTTTCAATGGCTTCGGCGTTGTAGACCGAGCCGACGCTGACGCGCGACAGGCTCGCGAGCGTATTGCCGTCGAGCGAGGGAACGCTGGAGCGGAAGTTCACCGAACCGACGCGGTACTGCTGGCCTTCCTCGATCTTGAAGGTGACGATGAAGCCCTTGCCGTCCGGATCGTACTCGGTCAGCGCGGCGACCACCTGCACGTCGGCATAGCCGTTCTTGAGGTAGAAGCGGCGAATCAGGTCGCGGTCGGCCTCGACGCGATCCGGATCATAGATGTCGCCATTGCCCAGGAAGCTGAGCAGGTTCGATTCGCGCGTCTTGATGACGTCGCGCAGGCGGTAGGACGAATAGGCACTGTTGCCGACGAAGTTGATGGTCTTGACGCCGGTCTTGTTGCCTTCCGTGATCTCGAACACGAGATCGACGCGGTTGTTGGGCTGCTCGATGACCTGCGGCACGACACGGACGTCATAGCGGCCCGACCGGCGATAGATCTCGGAGATGCGCTGGGCGTCCGACTGCACCATCGGGCGCGAGAAGGTGCCACGCGGCTTGGACTGGATTTCGGCCGAGAGCTGGTCGTCCTTGACCTTCTTGTTGCCCTCGAAGGCGACACGGCCGATCACCTGGTTTTCCACCACGGTGACGACGACGCGACCGCCGACCTGATTGATCTTCACGTCCTGGAACAGGCCGGTCTCGTAGAGCGCCTTGAGCGCATCATCGATCCGGCCGCTGTCCAGCCGGCCACCCGGCCCCGGCTTGAAGTAGGAGCGGATGGTATCCGCCTCCACACGCCGGTTGCCCTCGACGACGATCGATGAAGCAGACTGGGCCAGAGCTGGCGAGGAAACGAGCATTCCCGTCACCGAACCGGTGACCGGGAGAGCGAACATGACCAGGGCGGCCAACATGCCCCGCCTCAGCACTCGCAGACCAACTTTCATGCGCCAAGTGACCTTATCATTCCAAGTCTCGACCCTGCTCCCCAGCCGGCCGAGAGATTCCCCAATTCGACGACGCTTGTAGCCAATTTTCACCGGCTGGCAAACGACGTTTGATGCCGCTTTTCCAATTTCTCACCAATACGTTGCCCAACGGCCACGCCGGGAGAACTTTCACATGGACCTGTCATGAACCTGGCAAGTGGACCAGGTCGTTATAGAACGTGAAAATCATCAGCATCAGCACAATCGCCAGGCCAAAACGGAATCCCATCTCCTGGGCCCGCTCCGACAGCGGCCGACCACGCACAGCCTCGATCAGATAGAACAGAAGGTGACCACCATCCAGCAGCGGCACCGGAAACAGGTTCAGCAGGCCGATGGAAATGGACAGCACGCCTGCCAGATGGATCAGGGCCGGCAGGCCGAGCGTCGCCACCTTCCCCGAAATCTGGGCGATTCGCAGCGGCCCACCAATCTGGTCGGCCGCTTCCTGACCGGTGAACAGACGACCGATGTAGAACACCGTCTGCTTGACGATGAACCAGGTCTGATCGACCCCCAGCGACACCGCCGTCAGTGGATCAACGGGCTTGGCGGTCAGCTCAGCCGGAGCCGGCGCCCGCTGGATCCCGAGCAGCCCTTGGCTGTGGGTGCCGAAACTGTCCTTGATCACCTTCATCTGCGGGGTGGCCTGGAGGACGACGGTCTCGTTACCCCGGCGGACGGTGAAGTTCAGCTGCACGCCTGCACTGGTGGCGACGATTCGCTGCATGTCGGAAAAGCTCTCGATCGTCGTTCCGTCGATCGCGGTGACGACGTCACCATGCTGGAACCCGGCGACAGCGGCCGCGCTGCCCGGCTCGACCGTGTCGACCTCGGCGGTAATCGAGGGCTTGCCGAAGGTCATGAACAGGACGGAGAAAATCACGATCGCCAGCAGGAAGTTGGCGATCGGACCGGCGGCGACGATGGCTGCGCGGGGGCCGACCTTCTTGAAATGGAAGCTCTGGGCGCGCTCGCCTTCGGACATCGTCGCCAGCGTCGCTTGCGACGGCGTGCTCGCCTCACTGTCGTCGCCGAAGAACTTGACGTAGCCGCCAAGCGGAATCGCGGAGATTTTCCAGCGGGTGCCGCGGCGGTCGTTGAAGCCGACGATCTCCGGCCCGAAGCCGAGTGAGAAGGTCAGGACCTTCACGCCAGCCCAGCGAGCGACCAGAAAATGGCCCAGCTCGTGAAAGAAGACGACGATCGTCAGGACGAACAGGAACGGGATGACATAGCCAACGACGAGGTGGCTCAACATATTGAAGTTATTAACTAAAGTGTCGATCATCCGATCCTCGTCACGGAACGCAGGGGCTCCGCGTCATAACCTTTAGGATGCCTTTGCGGCAATTTGAGGCAAGAGGGTGGCAGCGATATATCGCGCGCCATGGTCAACGGCGAGCGCGTCGTCAGCGGTCCGCGGTGCCTTCGCCGCACCGTCGGCCAGCGCCTTCTCAAGCGTCGCCTCGACCAGGCGGGCGATCATGCCGAACTCGATCTTGCGCGCGACGAAGGCGGCGACCGCGACCTCGTTGGCGGCATTATAGACCGTCGGCGCCCCGCCCCCGGCCCGCAGCGCGTCGAATGCCAGGCGCAGTCCCGGAAAGCGCTTGAGATCAGGCACCTCGAACGTCAGCTGGCCGATGGCCGCGAGGTCGAGCCGCGCCGCCGGCCCGGGAATGCGGTCCGGCCAACCCAGGCAATGGGCGATCGGGGTCCGCATGTCGGGAGCACCGAGCTGCGCCACGACCGAACGGTCGGCGAACTCGACCATGCCGTGGATGATCGACTGCGGATGGACGAGCACGTCGATCTCGTCGGGCGTCAGCGCGAACAGGTGCGCAGCCTCGATCACCTCGAGGCCCTTGTTCATCATCGAGGCGGAATCGATCGTGATCTTCTGGCCCATCGACCAGTTCGGATGCTTGAGCGCCTGCTCGAGCGTCGCCTGTTCGATGGCCTCGACCGTCCACGTGCGGAACGGACCGCCAGACGCAGTGATGATGACGCGGGAGAGTTCCTCGCGATTGCCCGAGCTCAGGGCCTGGAACAGGGCGTTGTGTTCGGAATCCGCCGGCAGCACCTGGGCGCCCGCCGACACCGCGCGCTCCATGAAGATCTCGCCGGCACAGACCAGGCATTCCTTGTTCGCCAGCGCGACGGTGGCGCCGCGGTCGACCGCCGCGAGCGCCGGCTTGAGGCCGGCCGCGCCGCTGACGGCGGCCATCACCCAGTCGGCCGGCCGCGCCGCCGCCTCGATCACCGCGCCCTCGCCTGCGCCGCAGGCGATGCCGGTCCCGGACAGCGCCGACTTCAGCGCGTCGAACTTCGATTCGTCGGCGATGGCGGCAAAGCCGACCTCGAACTCACGGGCGAGCTTGGCCAGCGCCTCGACATTGCTGTGGGCCGTGACGGCCTCGACGCGGTAGCGGTCGCGACCACGGCGCAGCAGGTCCATGGTGCTGTCGCCGATCGATCCGGTCGCCCCGAGGACGGTGACCACACGCTCCCGCCGGGGCCGCGTCTGATCGAGAGTTTTCAAAGGTACCGCGCTCATCGTCCTCACCAAACCATAAGACCGCGGCCGACGCCATCGATACCGCCGCGCAAGGCCCCGACCAGCGCTGCGAAAACGATCGCCGCGACAAAGCCGTCGAGCCGGTCAAGCAATCCGCCATGGCCCGGGATGATGTGGCTGGAATCCTTCACCCCGAACGTGCGTTTGACTGCCGATTCAAACAGATCGCCAAGCTGCGAGACCACCGAGAGCACACTGGCGAGCGCCAGCAGCGGCCCCATGCGGCCAAGGCCCAGCACCGCAAATACAGCTGCGACAACAAGACTGCCGACGAGCCCGCCGATCGCGCCCGCCCAGGTCTTCTTGGGGCTGACCCGCGGCCACAGCTTCGGCCCGCCGATTCCCCGCCCGGCGAAATAGCCGCCGATGTCGGTGACCCAGACCACCAGCAGCACGAACATCAGCGCCAGAAACCCCGTCTCTGCATCGCCCCGGACGAGATCCGAAGCGACGAGCGCGCAGGCGGCATAGGCAAGGCCGGTGGCCGCCCACACCCGCCGTTCTCCGCCGGCAATGGCGACGACGACGAGGCCCGCAGCCATCACGGCCGCGGCGACCGCAATCCAGTGGACCATGCACAGGCCGCCGACCAGCAGCGCCACGACGCCGGCGACCAGCACGGCCGTGTTGCGCGCCGCGCCGACGATCGTCAGCCATTCGACATAGAGACCAACGGCTGCGGCCAGCACCAGGAGGGCCCATAGCCAGCCGCCGAGATAGGCGATGCCGACAGTCAGCGGGGCCAGCACGACCGCGGCGGCGACACGCATCAGGAGATTGCGCCCGCCCTGCTCGCCGCCTGCCACGGGCGCGACGTTGTCCTTCGGCACGCGGCTCACGATCCGGTCTTGGCGGCAAGGCCGCCGAAGCGCCGCTCGCGCCGGGCGTATTCGGCGATGGCGCCTTCGAGCGCTGCACGATCGAAATCGGGCCAGTGGATCGGCACGAACACCAGCTCGCTGTAGGCGGCCTGCCACATCAGGAAGTTGGACAGGCGCTGCTCGCCGCTGGTGCGGATGATCAGGTCGGGATCGGGCAGATCCGGCGCATCGAGGTTCTGGGTGATCGCCTCTTCGGTGATGCTGTCGACGCTGCGGCGCCCCTCGGCCACCTCGCGCGCGAGGCGCTGGGCCGCGCGCGCAATCTCATGCCGCGAGCCGTAGTTGAACGCGACGACGAGCGTCAGAGCGGTATTGGCCCGGGTCAGCTCCTCCGCTTCGGCGAGCAGCGCACGAATGTCCTGCTCGAGCCCCTCGCGCTCGCCGATCACGCGCACGCGCACGCCATCGCGATGCAGCGAGGCGAGGTCGTTGCGGATGAAACGGCGCAGCAGGCCGAACAGGTCGCCGATCTCGGTCGCCGGCCGCGACCAGTTCTCGGAACTGAACGAAAAAATCGTCAGATAGGAAATGCCGAGGTCGTTCGCGGCGCGAACCACGCGGCGCAGCGCCTCGACGCCGCGGCGATGCCCCTCGCCGCGCGGCAGGCCGCGCGCCGCGGCCCAACGGCCGTTGCCATCCATGATGATCGCCACGTGCCGCGGCGCATCTTGCCGGGCCGGCTCATCGGAATGGGACGAAACGGCGTTGGACATCGCGTGCAGCCTCAGACCGTGAGGATTTCCTTTTCCTTGGTGGCAAGGAGCTGATCGATCTCCGCGATCGTCGCATCCGTCGCCTTCTGGATGTCGTTGCCGAAACGCTCCTGATCGTCCTCGGAGATTTCGTGGTTCTTCTCGAGCTTCTTGACGGTGTCGAGGCCGTCACGGCGCACGTGGCGCACGGCAACGCGCGCGGCTTCGGCGTACTTGTGGGCGACCTTCACGAGCTCCTTGCGGCGCTCCTGGTTGAGCTCGGGAATGCGCAGGCGCAGCACCTGGCCTTCGGTGGCCGGCGACAGGCCGAGGTTGGAGTTGACGATCGCCTTCTCCACCGCGTGCACCATGGACTTGTCCCACACCTGCACCGACAAAAGGCGCGGCTCGGGCACGCTGACGGTCGCGAGCTGATTGAGCGGCATGTGGCTGCCATACGCCTCGACCTGCACAGGCTCCAGCATCGACGCCGAAGCGCGGCCGGTGCGCAAGCCGCCGAGTTCGTGCTTCAGCGATTGGGTCGCGCCCTGCATGCGGCGCTTCAATTCGTTGAGATCGAAAGTCCCGGTTGCCATGGTCGTTGTCCTCTGATCGAAAATTCGTCGAGCCGGCCGCACCTCGAGGCGCGGCCATGCGAGCGTCGCCTAGCCTGCGACGATGGTTCCCCGGCCGCCTCCGCTGAGAATCGCCCCGATGGAGCCGGGCTCGGCGATTGAGAACACGATGATAGGCACCCCGGTTTCGCGGGCAAGAGCGAACGCCGTCGCATCCATGACCTTATACCCGCCTTCCAGCGCCTGCGAATGCGTCAGGCGCTCGAAACGCTTGGCGGCGGGGTCGGTCTTGGGGTCGGCGCTGTAGACGCCATCGACGTTGGTGGCCTTGAGCACGGCCTGCGCACCGATCTCTCCGGCGCGCAGCACGGCCGTGGTGTCGGTGGTGAAGAACGGATTGCCGGTGCCGCCTCCGAGCAGCACGATGCGGCCTTCGGACAGCGCCAGATTGGCCGCGGCACGGGTAAAAAGTTCGCTGACTTCGGGCATCACGAACGCCGACAGTGTCCGGGCCGCCTGCCCCTTGCGCTCCAGCGCCGCTTCGAGCGCGAGGCAGTTCATCATGGTCGCCAGCATGCCCATGGTGTCCCCGGTGGGGCGCGACACGCCACGGTTCGAGACTTCCACGCCGCGGAAGATATTCCCGCCGCCGATCACGACGGCGATCTCGATGCCGAGCGCGCGGGCGGCGATCAGGTCGCCGGCGACACGGTCGATGGTGGGCTGGTCGATTCCGAAAGGCTGCGGTCCGGCCAGATACTCGCCGGAGAGCTTGACCACGACACGACGATAAACCGGCTCACCCATGGTGCGCTCCCCTTCGGGCGGATCCAGCCGAAGCCGGCAAAACATCCTACCCGAACAACTAGATAAAGCGACGCGTCCGATTCAAGGCCGTTGCATCAAACAACAATGGCGGCCCTTGCGGGGCCGCCATTGCCCTGGGATCAGCTCTGTCCGGCGGCTGCGGCGACCTCGGCGGCGAAATCGGATTCCTGCTTCTCGATTCCCTCGCCCAGAGCATAGCGCACGAAGCCGGTGATTTTCACCGGTCCACCGACCTTGCCCTCCGCTTCCTTCACCGCCTGCGCCACCGACTTGCCGGTGTCGTGGATAAAGGCCTGCTCAAGCAGGCAGACTTCCTTGTAGTAGGTCTTCAGACCCGACTCGACGATCTTCTCGATCACGTTGTCCGGCTTGCCCTGCTGACGGTACTTGTCGGCGAGCACGTCCTTCTCACGGCGCACCACCTCGGGATCGAGGCCGGCAGCCTCGAGCGCAGCCGGGTTCGCCGCCGCGATGTGCATCGCGATCTGGCGGCCGAGCGCGGAGAGCTCGTCGGCCTGGCCGGGCGACTCCAGCGCAACAATCACGCCGAGCTTGCCGAGACCGTCGGTGACGGCATTGTGCAGGTAGCTCGCCACCACGCCCTGCCCGACGGACAGCGCAGCGGCACGGCGCAGCGTCATGTTCTCGCCGATGGTCGCAATCGCGTCGGCGATCGCCGTCTCGACGGTGGCGCTGCCGACCTTGGCGGCCTTGATCGCCTCGATGTCGGTGGTGCCGGAATGAAGCGCGACCTGGCCGATCATCTTGACGAGGCCCTGGAACTGGTCGTTACGGGCGACGAAGTCGGTCTCGGAATTCACCTCGACCAGCACGCCCTTGGTGCCCTCGACGATCGCGCCGATCAGGCCCTCGGCCGCGACGCGGCCAGCCTTCTTGGCAGCCTTCGACAGGCCCTTCTTGCGCAGCCAGTCGACCGCCGCATCCATGTCGCCAGCGGTCTCGTTGAGTGCCTGCTTACAGTCCATCATGCCAGCGCCGGTCTTGTCGCGCAGCTCCTTGACCAGTGCAGCCGTAATCGTTGCCATCTTGAATATCCTTGTGTCTGCGAACGCCGCCCGCCCGACGGCGACCATCAACGACGTCACGTCCCGAATCGGAAATGCAGCGGACCTGCGAAGCGGGACACTAGCCGGCCAGTATGTCCTGGCCGCGAAATCAGCTTCAAAGCCGATCCGGGATGGCCACAGGGCCATCCCGGAGATTTCGGCTTGAGATCGTTACTCCGCTTCCGCGGTCAGTTCCTTGGCCTTGACGACCCAGCTGTCGGCACGACCCGGCAGGCCAACCTGCTCGCCAATGTGGTGAGCGGTGTCGTGGTCGAGCTCGGCGAGCTGCCAGTAGTGGAAGATGCCGAGGTCGTTGAGCTTCTTCTCGATCGCGCCGGACACGCCGGTGAGCTTCTTGAGATCGTCGGCAACGCCGCGCGGACCGGGCAGCCCCTGGAAACCGCCCTCGGCGGCCGGCAGCTCTTCCTGGGCCGGATTGGCCAGCGCACCGATGTCGATGCCCGCATCGCCCTGCGCACGGGAAATGCCGTCGATCGCGGCGCGCGCGATCAGGTCGCAGTACAGGCTGATGGCACGGCCAGCGTCGTCGTTACCCGGAACGACGTAGGTGATGCCCTTCGGATCGCAGTTGGTGTCGACGATCGCCGCCACCGGAATGTTGAGGCGCTGGGCCTCCTGGATCGCGATGTCTTCCTTGTTGGTATCGATCACGAAGATCAGGTCGGGCAGACCGCCCATGTCCTTGATGCCGCCGAGCGAGCGATCGAGCTTGTCGCGCTCGCGCTGCAGGTCGAGGCGCTCCTTCTTGGTGTAGGCCTGGCTCTCGGACGAGGCGAGCATCTCCTCGAGATGACGCAGGCGCTTGATCGAACCGGAAATGGTCTTCCAGTTGGTCAGCGTGCCACCGAGCCAGCGCGAGTTGACGAAGTACTGCGCCGAGCGCTTGGCGGCATCGGCAACGCCGTCCTGCGCCGAACGCTTGGTGCCGACGAACAGGATACGGCCGCCGCGGGCGACGGTGTCGCTCACCGCCTGCAGCGCACGGTGCAGCAGCGGCACGGTCTGCGCGAGGTCGATGATGTGGATGTTGTTGCGGGTGCCGAAGATGTAATCCTGCATCTTCGGATTCCAGCGATGGGCCTGGTGGCCAAAGTGAACGCCGGCTTCGAGCAGCTGACGCATCGAGAAATCAGGAATCGACATTTTGGTATTCTCCGGTTGGTTCCTCCGGAAACGTGTGAGCATAACGAGCCTCGCGGCCCGGATGCCACCGGACGGCCTTCAAAGCCATGTTTCCGTGTGAGATGGCGCGCTGTATAGCGGCGCCTCCGCCGCAACGCAAGGATTTCCCGTCACAATCGGGCCCGGCCGGCCCGGAAACGGCCCGGCCGGATCCCCGTGAGGGAACCCGGCCGGGGGGACGCGATCAGCTTGTCAGCACTTGGGCTGGTTCGGCGGACACCTCTTGGGCGCGGGCCGCGGCGGCGGAGCTGGACGCGGTGCCGGCGGACGGGCGACCTGGGGCGCCGGACGCGGCGGCGGAGCGACCCGCGGCGGCGGTGCCGGCCTGGGGGGCGGAGCCGGCCGGGCCACCGGCGCAGGGCGCGGCGGCGGGGCGGCACGCTGGGGGGCCGGACGTGGTGGTGGCGCCGGTCGCTGGACCTGCGGCCTCGGCTGAGCCTGTGGCCTTGGCTGGGCCTGCGGCCGAACCGGTGCCTGCACCGACGGGCGGACAGGCGTCGGCGCAGTCACGGCCGGCTTCGGTCCGGGACCCTGCCCCCCCGGGCGCCCTGCAACCGGCGGGCGAGGCTCTCCGCTGGGCGGAGCACCGGCCGTGGCCGGCGGATGGGGCGGCGTCGCTCCGGCCGGCGGTGTCGGGCCCGGCCCCGGTCCGGGGTGAGCCTGCTGGGCCGGCAGGGTCGCGTTGGGATGCTGCATCGCCGCACCACCCGCCGGGCCACCCGTCCCCGGAGGCGGCGGTGGCGCGCCCTTGGTGCCGGGAACCGGCAGGGCATTGGCCTTGGGCAACGCCGTGCTTGGCGTCACATTAGGCGTCACCGCGGGCACGCCGCCCGGCGCGCTGGTCGGCTGCGGCGCGGTCCCCGGACCGCCGGGACGCGCGGCCGGATTGATCGACGCACTTGGCGGCGGCGGCAGCTTGCCCTGCTGGATCAGCGAAGCCCGCTGCATCGCCGCTCCCGGCAGCGTCGGCCCGAGGCCAGGCCGAACTGCAGCTTGTCCCGGACCGCCCGGGCCACCAGGCGCGCCGACAGGCGCCCCCGGAGGCGGCGCGCCGGGAGCCCCCGGCGCAGGACGGTTGTTGATCACGGTGTTGATGATCGTGGTGTTGTGGATGTTGTTGAAGATGATGTTGTTCGGCGGCGGCGCGACATACACCGGCGGCCGGACATAGACCGGGATCGGCACGAAGAACGGCTGCGGCAGCACGAACAGTCCGATCGGCGGCGGCGGTGGCGGCAGCACCACGAAGTCCGGCGGCGGCGGCGGCAGGAAGAACACCGGCGGCGGCGGCGGCGGCGCGAAATCGAACACCGGATCGCTGAACATCAGCACCGGCCGGTCGACATAGACGACCTCGTCCGGCGGCGGCGGCGGCACGTCGTAGTCCATCACCGTGAAGGTCTGCGGCGGCTCGAGCGGCGCGGTGAGAATGGCGAGACGGCGGCGCGCGTCCCCGGCATGCGGCCCGCGCGGATAGCGCCGCAGATACGACCAGTACGCGTCCGGCGTATCGGCACGGTAGCTGCGCCGCCACGTGATGGCCTCGCGCCGCGCGGCGACGATCGCCCTCACCCGCTTCGCCAGCGGATCAGTCGGATAGGCGGCGAGGAAGTCTTCATAGCCCTGCAGCGTGTCACGCTCGAGCGCGGCGGCATAGGCATCCTGCACGCCGAGGTCGCGGATCGGGCGGTCGCGCATCGCCATCGCCTGATCCGGCGGCGCGGCGGCCGGCGCGTCGGGAGCACGATCGAAGAAGGAGAACTGCAGATCGGCCTTCTGCGCATTCCACGGCACCTGCGCGCCCTTGCTCGCCTCGTTGACGCGCAGCCGCAGGCGGTTGAACAGCTCCGACAGCGGCAGCCCGCCGGTGCGGATCATCTCGGCGAGCGACTGCGCGTAGATGCCGTAGGAGCCCTGCTCCGGCGGCGCGACCGTGCCAGGGGCAGCATTGAACGCGATCAGGGTGTTGGGATCGGGCTCGACCAAAGCAAGGCCGCTGGCGATCGGCTGGCCGCCCTCGACGAACGGCTGCTGCCGCGCGAGGTCCAGCACCACGATGTTGGCCTTGAGCGGCAACGCCGCGAGCTGGCGCACATAGTCGCTGATGCGCAGGCCTTCGGTCGGGATGTCGGTGTCGCGCGTGACGTTGGAATCGACCGGGATGAAATAGTTCTCGCCGGCGAGTTGCACGCCATAGCCGGCCAGATAGATCATCGCCACCGTGTCCGGACCGGACGTCTCCGCCTTCTGCACGAAGTCGCGGAAACTCTTGCGCAGGGTATCGCCGTCGAGGTCTCGCGCACCGGTCACGTCGAAGCCGGCAGCCTGCAGGGTCTGGGCGATCAGGCCGGCATCGTTGGCCGCGGTCGCGAGCGGCGAACGGGCATAGGCGCCGTCGCCAACCACCAGCGCGATCCGCTTCTGCTGTTGCTGGGCGAAGGCCGGCGGCGACAGGCCCGGCCACGCCAGCGCAAGGATGAGACAGGCCGAGACGACGGAAAGGACGCGGGCGAGCGGCATGGCTTTTCTTCCCGGTGGTTTGAGTCTGCGATCCCCACATTGAGCGAGGCGCAAACTGAACACCAGTTGAACGAAAAGCACCACCGCCATCGCAAACCCGCATGGCGGCACGGCAGCCGCGGCCAGACGAACGCCCTGCCCGGTCTGGCCGGCGTCAGATCGTCTGGACGTCCACGACCCCGGGGACCGCCTTGAGCGCACCGGCGATCTGCGGCGACACCTTGAACCGGCCCGGCAGCTTCATGTCGACCTCGGTCTCGAGGTCGAGCATCATCACCAGCGTCACCTCGCCGTCGCCATTGCCGGCCCGCGCCGTGGGACGCGAACCCGGCCCCGGCGGCCGCGATGCGGCGGCCGGGGCTGCCTCGGAGGCAGAAAGACGCTTGGCAATCGACTCCAGCGGCTTGGTATCGCGCACGAACACCCGCAGCGCCATCGAGGTCTTCGCCGCGGCCTGGTCGAGCAGTTCGACATTGTTGATGCGCGCGCGCACGTCCTCACCCTGGAGTTCGGCCGCCAGTTGCAGCAGCACCGCGAGGCCCGGCTCCAGCATGTCGCGGAATTGCCCGAGCGCCTCGGAGAACAGCACCGCCTCGAAGTGGCCGCTGGGATCCGAGAGGCCGATGATGCCCATCTTGTTGCCGGTCTTGGTGCGCCGCTCCATGCGCGACACCACCGTGGCGGCGACCTTGCCCGCGGTGCGGCCATTCTTGACCGCCTGGGAGAACTCCGCCCACGATTGCACGTTGAGGCGCTTGAGCACAGTGCGGTAATCGTCGAGCGGGTGGCCCGACAGGAAGAAGCCGATGGCGTCGTATTCGCGCTGCAGCCGTTCGGACGGCAGCCACGGCTCGACCCCAGGCAGGATCACGGACGGGGCGTCCGCAAGGCCACCGAACATGTCGTTCTGTCCGCTCGTCACGGCCTCGTGGCTGCGCTGGCAGGCCGCGAGGATGGCGTCGGCGCCGCCGAACACGCTGGCGCGGTTGGGTTCAAGATCGTCGAACGCGCCGGCTGCGGCGAGACTTTCCAGCACGCGCTTGTTGACGGCGCGCGGACTGACGCGCGCGGCAAAATCGGCGATCGAGGTGAACGGCTTGTCGCCGCGCGCCTCGACGATCTGCTGCACGGCCTGCGCGCCGACGCCCTTGAGCGCGGCCAGCGCATAGTGGATCTTGCCGTCGCGCACGTCGAAATTGACGCCCGAGCGATTGACCGACGGCGGCTCGACCTTGATGTTGAGACGCTGCGCCTCGGCGCGGAATTCCGAGAGCTTGTCGGTGTTGCTCATTTCGAGCGTCATCGACGCGGCCAGGAATTCGACCGGATAGTGCGCCTTCATGTAGGCGGTCTGGAACGACACGAGCGCGTAGGCCGCCGCATGGCTCTTGTTGAAGCCGTAGTCGGCGAACTTCGCCAGGAGGTCGAAGATGGTGTCGGCCTGGTCCTTCGGCACGCCGTTCTCGACGGCGCCGGACACGAAGCGCACGCGCTGCTTGTCCATCTCGGCGCGGATCTTCTTGCCCATGGCGCGGCGCAGCAGGTCGGCTTCGCCGAGCGAGTAGCCCGACATCGCCTGCGCGATCTGCATCACCTGTTCCTGGTAGATGATGACGCCGAACGTCTCCTTCAGGATCGGCTCCAGGATGGGGTGCAGGTATTCCGGCTGCTCGTCGCCATGCTTGCGCGCGCAGTAGGTCGGGATGTTGGCCATCGGGCCCGGCCGGTACAGCGCAACGAGAGCGACGATGTCCTCGAAACGGTCGGGCCGCATGTCGATCAGCGCGCGCCGCATGCCCTGGCTTTCAACCTGGAACACGCCGACCACTTCGCCGCGCGCCAGCATGGCGTAGCTCTCGCTATCGTCGATCTTGAGCTGGCTGAGATCGACGATCTCGCCGCGCTGGCGCAGCAGTTTCACCGCGACGTCGAGCGTGGTCAGCGTCTTCAGGCCGAGGAAGTCGAACTTGACGAGGCCGGCGGGCTCGACCCACTTCATGTTGAACTGGGTGACCGGCATGTCCGATTTCGGATCGCGGTACATCGGGACCAGTTCGCTCAGCGGGCGGTCGCCGATGACGATGCCGGCGGCATGGGTCGATGCGTGGCGGTTGAGGCCCTCGAGCTTCTGTGCGATGTCGAAGGCGCGCGCAACCACCGGGTCCTCGTCGCGCACCGCCTGCAGCTTGGGCTCGCTCTCGATGGCGGCGGCGAGCGTGATCGGCGCGGCCGGGTTCTGCGGCACCAGCTTGGTCAGCTTGTCGACCTGGCCGTAGGGCATCTGCAGCACGCGGCCGACGTCGCGCAGAACGCCGCGCGCCTGCAGCGTACCGAAGGTGATGATCTGCGCCACCTGCTCGCGGCCGTAGCGCTCCTGCACATAGCGGATCACCTCGTCGCGGCGATCCTGACAGAAGTCGATGTCGAAGTCCGGCATCGACACGCGCTCGGGATTGAGGAAGCGCTCGAACAGCAGCGCGAACCGCATCGGATCGAGGTCGGTGATGGTGAGCGCATAGGCGACCAGCGAGCCTGCGCCCGAGCCGCGGCCCGGTCCGACCGGAATGCCCTGCGACTTCGCCCACTTGATGAAGTCCGACACGATCAGGAAGTAGCCGGAGTAGTTCATGCGGGTGATGACGTCGAGCTCGAAGTTGAGCCGCTTGGTGTAGTCCTCCTCCACCAGACCCGGCGCCATGCCGTGCGCGGCAAGACGGGCCGCGAGTCCCTCCTCCGCCTGCCGCCGCACTTCGGCGTTCTCTTCCGCCGCAGCGTCGCCGCCACTGCTGGCGCCGACCGTGAAGCGCGGCAGAATGGGCTTGCGGGTCAGCGGCCGGTAGGCGCAGCGCTCGGCGATCTCCACCGTTGACGCCAGCGCCTCGGGAAGGTCTGCGAACAGCACCGCCATCTCGGCGCGCGTCTTGAAACGATGGTCCGGCGTCAGCTGATCGCGCTCGGCCTCGGCGATCAGCCGGCCGCCGGCAATGCACAGCAGCGCATCATGGGCTTCGTAGTCGTCGGCGCTGGCGAAATACGGCTCGTTGGTCGCGACCAGCGGCAGGCCCTTGTCATAGGCGATGTCGATCAGCGTCGGCTCGGCCCGGCGCTCCTTGTCGAGGCCATGACGCTGCAGCTCGACATAGAGACGGTCGCCGAACAGCTCGGCAAGGCGTTCGCAGCGCGCCAGCGCCAGCCCCGCCTGGTCGGCGGCGATGGCCTGGGAGATCGGGCCGTCGGGACCGCCGGTCAGCACGATCAGCCCTTCGGTCTCGCCGTGCAGCCAGTCGAACTTGATGTGCGGGGCGTGATTGACCGGCGTCTCCAGGAAGGCCCGCGAGTTCAGCCGCATCAGGCTGCGATAGCCGGCCTCACGCGCCGCCAGCAGCACCAGGCGACCATGACTGTTCGCGAGCACGCTGCGCGAGGTCGGCTCGACGTCGCCGAAGTCGATCGCGAGTGCGCAGCCGACGATCGGCTGGATGCCCGACCCGGCCATCTTGTCGGAAAATTCCAGCGCACCGAACATGTTGTCGGTGTCGGTAAGCGCCAGCGCCGGCTGGTGGTCGGCCTTCGCCAGTTCCGCGAGCTTGGCGATCTTCATTGCCCCGCGGAGCAGCGAATAGGCGGAATTGACGTGGAGATGGACGAAACCGGCAGAGGCCATGGGAACTGTGATCAGTTGGAGAACGTCCCCGCGGGGGACCGGCCGTACGGCGAACGTCCGGCCCGCGATCGATCGCAGGCGGTGTTGTGCCGACTCGGCGACCGATCGTGAAGTCTCGACGTCCAGCTGTCCACGGCCGATCGCGGCAGCGGCCGTCCGATCCCCCTCAATCCTCGACGGCGGCTCAGAGCTGCGGCAGCACCTGGGCCCAGATCGCGACCATTCCCACGAACAGAACGATCGACGTCAGCGCGGCGGCTTCCTCGACAAATGTTCTCAACATGACGGACCTCTTTGATCTGATCTCTAACGCTCGTCCCCGACCGCCCCACTGGCCATCAAGAACATATGAGGAACATTGTTCTCTTTTTGTTCAAAGAGTCAAGCGGCCACCACAACCAGTCCCGCTCAGGCCCCGACAGTGGTTAACGGCCGGGCTGGACGCGCGCATTGGAACCAGCGAGCAACCCTGGCAGGCAGCCCTTCGGGCAGCACGGGAAGCAGTGTTGAGGATGCAGCCTTGAGGATGCAGCCTTGAGTATGCAGCCTTGGGAAAGCCGTCTTGGGGAAGCCGTCTTGGGGACGCAGCCCTGGGAGGCGCGACTAGCGGCGGTCCTGCGGCAGCAGCACGCCACAGACCAGCGCCAGCCCGAGGAACATCGCTCCCTCCAGCGCATCGCGCCGGATCAGGTGATCGGAAATCCCGAAGGCGTCGTGGGCGAGAAAGCCGACGAACACCGCGCAGCACAGCGCCGTGGCTGCAAACATCATGACGTGAAATGAGCGTCCCATCCGCCCAATATGTCGCAGGCAACGATCACCGCAAGTCCGAAATGCCGCAACGCCATCGCCAACACACCGCCAATTGAACGAAAGCGGCGGTCGCCGGCACAAATCTGCGGGGCGAGCGTTGCTCCCATCGCTCCCCGCGCAAACGTGTCTTGACGCGGATCGGCGGGAGCGGCTTGGTGAAATGGACAGTTCGAAGCGCCGCGAGTCGGCAGGAGGTTGAAATGCGTAGCATTGTGTTGGGCGCGATGTCCGCCCTCGCCGTCGGGATCGGTGCAAGTCTGATGGCCGCTACGCCGGCCGCCGCAGGCAGCTATCCGGTATGCCAGTTCGGCCCATACGAGCGGATGGACTGCCGCTACAGCAATTTCAGCCAGTGCGCCGCCTCTGCCTCGGGTCTGGGCGCGACCTGTCTTGCCAACCCGGCCTATGCCGGCCGCGCCGCCTATGTTGACGAGCCCGCGCCCCGTCCGCGCGGCAAGCGCAAGCACTGGTATCGCGAGTACTACTAAGCCGATAGCCGGGAGGTCACCCGATGCGCGCGATGGTGTGGGCCGCATCCGCGGCCGTCGTGTTCGGCGGCGCACTCGGTGCGATGCCGGCCGCGGCACAGCCGGCGGTCTATCCCATCTGCCTGCACTGGCGTGACGACCTCGTGAGCTGCCGCTTCGTCTCGATGGCGCAGTGCAATGCCAGCGCGTCCGGCATCGGCGCGACCTGTCTCTACAATCCCGCCTATCCATTCGGTGCGCGCGGCATCGCCGGCCCCGCCGCCGATCCTTTCGACGACGGCCCGCCGCCGCCGCGGCGGCGTCACCGGTCCCGCCGCCACGACTGATCCGTGCCCCGTCCCGAATGCTGATCGCGGCCGGGTGCAGCATCCCAACGCGAGCTTGGCACCATCGAGAACGGCAAGCGCCGCGTCGCCCTGTTGGTATGCCGGCCGATTAGCCGCTGAGCGATCGCTATCGCCCTATCCGTACCGAAGCGCCTCGACGGGATCGAGCCGCGACGCGCGCCACGACGGATACAGCGTCGCCAGGAGCGACAGCGTCAGCGCCATGATCACCACCGCCGCAGTCTCCGCCACGTCGACTTCGGCGGGCATCTTGGACAGGAAATAGAGGTCGGACGGAAACAGCTGGGTGTTGGTCAGCCACGACAGGAATTGGCGGATCGCCTCGATGTTGTTGCAGATCACGAGGCCGACGAGGAGGCCGGCCACCGTGCCCGCCACGCCGATCGCCGCGCCCGTAATCAGGAACACCCGCATCACCGCCCCCTGCGACGCCCCCATGGTGCGCAGGATGGCAATGTCGCTGCCCTTGTCCTTCACCAGCATGATCAGGCCGGACACGATGTTCAGCGCCGCGACCAGCACGATCAGGGTCAAGATCAGGAACATGACATTGCGCTGAACCTCCAGCGCATTGAAGAACGTGGCGTTACGACTGCGCCAGTCGATGAGATAGATCGGGCGCCCCGCGGCCTCGATCACCGCCTTGCGATAGGCTTCGACCTTGTCGGGGTTGTCGGTATAGATCTCGATCGCAGTGACGTCGTTGTTGCGGTTGAAATAAGCCTGCGCTTCCGTGAGCGGCATGAAGACGAACGTGGCGTCGTACTCGGACATGCCGACCTCGAACACCGCGGCGACCTTGTAGGGCTTGATCCGCGGCGTCATTCCCATCGGCGTTACTGCGCCGCGCGGCGCCACCAGGGTGATGCTGTCGCCGGCGCGCACAGAGAGCTGGTCTGCGAGCCTGCTCCCGATGGCGATGCCCTGCCCGTCGTCGAACCCTTCAAGGGTGCCCTGCCTGATGTTCTCCGCGACCGCGGTGACGTTGCCAAGGTCGCCTGCGCGAATGCCGCGTACGAACACACCATTCGCGCGAGAGGGCGAGGATGCCAGCGCCTGGCCATCGACCACCGGCGCAGCGAGGCGAATGCCGTTCACGGCGCTGATCCGCTCGGCAACCTCCTTCCAGTCGGTCAACGGCGCGGCCTGCGGCTGGACCGCAATATGGCCGTTGAGGCCGAGGATCTTGTCCAGCAGCTCCGTCCGAAAGCCGTTCATCACTGCCATGACGATGATCAGCGTGGCGACGCCGAGCATGATGCCGAGGAAGGAGAACCCGGCAATGACCGAGATGAATCCTTCCTTGCGACGCGCCCGCAGATAGCGCATCGACAGCATCCACTCGAAGGCGGCGAAGGGAATGGTTCGGACTGGCTCACTCATCGGCGCATCCATCGCACGGATCTCACACGATTGGGGCCAATTCTGGCCGCTGCTCCGCGGCGCTGCGCGTGACGCGCAAACAACTCATACGCGCAGCCGCACCATGACGTCGGCGGCGTCCGCAGCTCACGCACGTCGCCATGACCGAGCGGATCGTTCCCGCAATCAATCTGACGGTATTTTCCGAAGGCCGCCGGCACGACCGCCCGGCCGCGCGCCTACTCGAGTTCGACGACGTGGCCGTCCTGCAGCGATACCCGGCGGTCCATGCGCCCGGCCAGCTCCATGTTGTGGGTGGCGATCAGCATCGACACCCGCGTCGCCTTCACCAGCTGCATCAGCGCATGGAAGACATGGTCGGCGGTGTGCGGATCGAGGTTGCCGGTCGGCTCGTCGGCAAACAGCACCCGCGGCGCGTTGGCGACCGCACGGGCGATCGCGACACGCTGCTGCTCACCGCCGGACAATTCCGCCGGGCGGTGGGTGATGCGCTCGCCGAGCCCGAGATACGCCAGGATCTCCTTGGCGCGGTTGACGGTCTCGCTCCGCTTCAGGCCGCGGATCATCTGCGGCAGCATGACGTTCTCGAGCGCCGTGAATTCCGGTAGCAGCCGGTGCGACTGGTAGACGAAGCCGATCTCGGTGCGGCGCAACTGGGTGCGGTCGGCGTCCGACAGCGTCGAGGTGGCGTTGCCGCCGACATAGACCTCGCCCTCATCCGGGCTTTCGAGCAGCCCCGCGATATGCAGCAACGTCGACTTGCCCGAACCGGACGGCGCGACCAGCGCCACCGACTGGCCCGGCCACAGCGCCAGCTTAGCGCCGTCGAGAATGGTGAGCACCGACTCGCCCTGCCGGTATTGCCGGCGGATGTCGTGCAGATAAATCACCGGTGCGTCGTGTTCGTCCCCCTGAGCCATCGCAGCCGCCCTATTCGTACCGAAGCGCTTCGACGGGATCGAGCCGCGACGCCCGCCACGACGGATACAGCGTCGCCAGGAACGACAGTGTCAGCGCCATGATCACCACCGCAACGGTTTCCGCCACGTCGACCTGGGCGGGCAGCTTGGACAGGAAATACAGCTCGGGCGAGAACAGTTCGGTGTTGGTCAGCCATGACAGAAACTGGCGGATCGACTCGATGTTCAGGCAGATCAGCAGCCCGACCAGGAAGCCGACCAGGGTGCCGACCACGCCGATGGCGGCGCCGGTGATCAGGAACACCCGCATCACCGCCCCCTGCGACGCCCCCATGGTTCGCAGGATGGCAATGTCGCTGCCTTTGTCTTTCACCAGCATGATCAGGCCGGACACGATGTTCAGCGCCGCCACCAGCACGATCAGGGTCAGGATCAGGAACATGACATTGCGTTCGACCTGCAACGCATTGAAGAAGGTGGCGTTGCGACTGCGCCAGTCGATGAGATAGATCGGCCGCCCCGCCGCCTCGATCACGGCCTTGCGATAGGCTTCGACCTTGTCGGGGTTGTCGGTGTAGATCTCGATCGCGGTGACGTCGTTGTTGCGGTTGAAATAGGCCTGCGCTTCCGTGAGCGGCATGAACACGAACGTCGCGTCGTATTCGGACATGCCGATCTCGAACACCGCCGCGACCTTGTAGGGCTTGATCCGCGGCGTCGTGCCCATCGGCGTCACGGCGCCGCGCGGCGCCACCAGGGTGACGCTGTCGCCGGCATGGACGGACAACTGGTCGGCGAGACGACGGCCGATGGCGATGCCCTGCCCGTCATCGAAGCCTTCGAGGGTGCCCTGCTTGATGTTCTTGGCAATCGACGTGACGTTGTCGAGGTCCTTCGAGCGGATGCCACGCACGAATACGCCGGCGGCGCCGTAAGGCGATGACGCCAGCGCCTGGCCATCGACCACGGGCGCGGCGAGGCGAATGCCGTTCAAGGTGTTGATGCGCTCGGCGACCTCTTTCCAGTCGGTCAGCGGCGATTCCTGCGGCGTCACCGCAATGTGGCCGTTGAGGCCGAGGATCTTGTCGAGCAGCTCCTTGCGGAAACCGTTCATCACCGCCATGACGATGATCAGCGTGGCGACGCCGAGCATGATGCCGAGGAAGGAAAACCCGGCGATGACCGAGATGAATCCTTCCTTGCGACGCGCCCGCAGGTAGCGCATCGACAGCATCCACTCGAAAGCGGCGAAGGGGGCGGTTCGGACTGGCTCACTCATCGGCGTATCCATCGCACGGATTTCACACGATTGGGGCTAATTCTGGTCGCACACCCTCGGCACCGCGCAGCACGCGGTGAAAAACTCATGCGGTCAGCCGGGCGATGACGTCGTCCGGTGTCAGCAGTTCGCGCTCGCCGTCGCTGCGGCGCTTCAGCTCCACCTTGCCTTCGGCGAGGCCCTTGGGGCCGACCATGACCTGCCAGGGAATACCGATCAGGTCCGCGGTCGCGAACTTGGCGCCCGGCCGCTCCTCGCGGTCGTCATAGAGCACGTCGATGCCCTTGGCGGTCAGTGCGGCATAGAGCCTGTCGCAGGCGACGTCGGTATCGCCGCCGCCCTGCTTGAGGTTGAGCAGCGCAACGCGGAACGGCGCCACCGTCTCCGGCCACTTGATGCCGGCCTCGTCATGGAAGGCCTCAATGATCGCGCCAAGCAGGCGCGACACGCCGACGCCATAGGAGCCGCCATGGATCGACCGCTCGGTGCCGTCCGGGCCCATCACCAGCGCCTTCATGGTCTCGGAGTACTTGGTGCCGAAATAGAAGATCTGGCCGACCTCGATGCCGCGGGTGTGCAGCCGCTTGGGCTCGGGGACCTCGCTGTCGAACCGCGCGGCGTCGTGGACGTCTTCGGTCGCGGCATAGAGCTCGGTCCACTGCTGGATGATCGGTGTGAGGTCGCCGCCGTAGTCGACGTCCTCGCCCGGCACCGGCAGCTTGAGCACATCGCTGTTGCAGTAGACGCCGGACTCGCCGGTGTCGGCGAGCACGATGAACTCGTGCGACAGGTCGCCGCCGATCGGACCGGTCTCCGCCCGCATTGGAATCGCCTGCAGTCCCATCCGCGAGAACGTGCGCAGGTAGGCGACGAACATCTTGTTGTAGGACAGCCGCGCCGCATCCTGGTCGATGTCGAAGGAATAGGCGTCCTTCATCAGGAATTCGCGGCCACGCATCACGCCGAAGCGCGGGCGCTGCTCGTCGCGGAATTTCCACTGGATGTGATAGAGATTCAGCGGCAGGCTCTTGTAGGAGCGGACATAGCTGCGGAAGATCTCGGTGATCATCTCCTCATTGGTCGGACCATAGAGGAGTTCGCGCTTGTGGCGGTCCTGGATGCGCAGCATCTCCGGACCGTAGGCATCATAGCGGCCGCTCTCACGCCAGAGGTCGGCGAGCTGCAGCGTCGGCATCAGCAGCTCGATGGCGCCGGCCCGGTTCTGCTCCTCGCGGACGATCTGCTCGATCTTCGTCAGCACCCGCAGGCCGAGCGGCAGCCAGGAATAAATGCCCGCGGCCTGCTGGCGCAGCATGCCCGCGCGCAGCATCAGGCGGTGCGATGCAATCTCCGCCTCCTTCGGCGTCTCCTTGAGGATGGGCAGAAAGAAACGCGACAATCGCATGGGAACACTCAAGAATCGTTTGGGACCGGGATCGAGGCAGTGAAACCGGATCGGGGCCCAAAACACAAGCGTTGGGGGCCGGAAAACCGCGTTTTGACGGCCCAGGCGGGCGTTTTGAGGACTAATTTCGCGTGATCCGGGCGGATTTGCCGCCCCAGGCGCAATCCGCGCCCGAGCGCCCCGCCCGCCTCCTCCGGTACGCTACCGGCGGCGGCGGACGACTGGCACGGCCGTGCGTTCAGAATGTGTAGCGCGAGGCCATCACATAGGTCCGCCCCGGGAATGGGTGGAACAGGAAGTACTGGGCGTTGAAGACATTGTCGATGCCGACATCGAACGAAAAGTTCCTGGTCGCCGCATAGTGCACTTTCATGTCGACGACGAAGGTGTTGTCGAACGCACCGTAGACGTGCGGCACGATGTCGGTGTTGTCGAGCGTCGAATACTGCTTGCCACTGTAGCGCGCCGCGATGGTGTACGCCCACTGCTCGTTCGGCCGGTAGGTCGCGCCGAACTTGGCCCGCCAGTCCGGGACGTAGGGCACGCGCTTGCCGACCACCGTGTCCGGCAGGTTGGTCAGCGGGTTGGTCCCTGCCCAGGTCGGATCCGAGACGATGCGCGAGTTGACATAGGTGATGCTGCCGAACAGCTGCAGCCCCTGGAACAGGACATTGTCCTTGTCTGCGGAGACTTCTGCGCCGGTCATGCGGATCGCCGCGACGTTGCCGATGGTCGTGGTCGGGACCTGTGCGCCGGTCGAAGGGTTGGTGACGAGGTTGGTCTGCGAGATGATGGCGTTGTTGGTGCGCTCGTCGAACAGCGTGAAGCGGATGCGTCCATCGCTCCAGCGACGTTCGACGTTGATCTCGGTGGTGAAGTCCTGCTCCGGAGCGAGGAACGGATTAGCCACCGTCGCCACGCCGCCGACGGTCACGTTCTGGTAGAGTTCGGCGACCGTCGGATAGCGATAGGCCTCGCCGAAGTTGACGGTGACGTTCCAGTCCTTGTTTGGGTCGAACGACAGCGATGCCTTCGGCGAAAAATTCGTCGCGCTCAGTCCCGGCTGGTTGATGGTGGCGCGCGAGGCGATGACGCCGGCGGCGTTGGCCACGGTGTTGACGTTGACGCCGTCGAGGGCCTGCCAGCTTTCGAGCCGGCCGCCGAGGGTCAGCTTGAGGCTGGGAATGATCTTCCAGGCATCCTGGATCCACAGCGCCCCCGTCCGCGTCTCGCCATATCCGGCGGAATAGAGCTGTCCGGTCCCGGTCGACGGCGTCGCCGACCAGTTGGCCGAGGCATAGGTCGGGTTGTTCAGCTCGTAGCGGTCGCCATGCAGGCCGAAGCTGAGCTCGTGCGGGCCATCGAAACCGAATGGCCGCCAGATCCCCTTGGCATCGATGTTCTGCCAGTTGGTGCCGTCGTTGCGGGTGATCTTGCCGTTCTGCGAATAGCCGACGCCGGTCGCTGCGACGGTGTAGGGACTGGCCTGGATGTCCTGCAGATAGTTGTAGGTCGAGGCGGTGATGTCGAAATCATAGATCCCGCGCGTATCGCTCTTCAGCCCGATCGAACTGCTGAGGTGGGTCTGGTCCCAGGTGTATTTGTTGCCGGCGAACGACGAAATGCCCGCGAAGGTCGGCGCACCGGTCGCTGCGGACCGCAGATAGGTCTGCGGATTGGAGGTCTGGACGTTGTTCCAGACACCGAATGCATACGTCGCCTGGACCAGCGGTGTGAGGTCGTAGGCAAAGCGAAGGTTCATCGCCGTCTGCTGTGAATGCGCCAACGCACCGGTGCCGACGACATTCGCCGGCAACCCCTGCTTGTTGAGCGCCGGAAAAGCCCCGGTCGTGCCGGCCGGAATGGTGCCGTTGGTGGTGTAGGTCAGCGGCTGCTGATAGCTGTCGAGATAGTTGGCGCTGGCCAGCCACGACAGCTTGCCATTGCGGTCGCCGACCGACGCACTGGTCTGGCTGGTGAGGTAGGTATCCTTCGTGCCGTACTGGTTCCAGGGCTGAACCGACAGCGTCTCCTTGGCGGACGCCACGAGGCGATCCGGCATCTTAGAGGTGATCAGCAGCACGCCGCCGATCGAGTTGCCGGGATAGGCCGCCGAGAATGGGCCATTGAGGAAATCGATCCGCGCGATCGAATCCGGCGACACCAGATTCCAGTGCGGCGATCCGCTGGTGTTGTTGTTGGCGATCAGCGCCGAGATCAGAACATCGTCGGCATAGATCAGCGAGCGCGCGCTGGAATTCAGCCCCCAGGTTCGGGTCGCCAGCACCGCCTGGTTGTCGCCGTCGTTGCGCTTGCGCACGAACAGGCTCGGCATGTATTTGATCGCGTCTTCCGGATCCTTGAGGTTGACCGTCTCCTCGATCTGCTTCGCGGTCGTGCTGAAGGATTGCTGCGGCAGCTGGTAGCGGCTCACGGCCGGCGGCGTGCCCGGATAGCGGCCGCCGGCGCCCTGGGTATCGGCATTCGCGACCTGCCCCGCCGGCACGGCGGCGGTCGGTCGCGCCTGCTGAACGCGGGGCGTGCTGCTCGCCACACGCCGCTTGACGCGGGGCGCCGGCTTCGGGCGCTGGCGCGCCGTCTCGACCACGACGGGCGGCAGCGGATCGGCCGCGGTCTGGGCAGATACGGAAGGAGCAAGGGTCAAGGTCACTGGCAACGCCAACCACAGGCGCGCCAGATGTGATGCGGACGACATCAAGAGAACTCCGAAAATCAGACATGACGACAGGCGAGCTCACGCGCCGCGGCGCGTGCCGTCAGGTCTGGGCCGGAGGACCTCTGGGACTGGTCTGGGTAAATCGCGCGAACTGCCTGAGCCGCAGCGCGAACGCAGCCTCGCGCGACTCGGTGATGGCGATACGCCGAAAAGCATGGGGCGCGATCGGCGGCAAGATCGCCGCGGCAAGGCCCGGAAAACACTGCTTGCAGTGGGTGGTGACACGCTCTGCGGTGTCCGTGTCACTGCCCTGCCCCTGATCGGCGGCATGGCTGGCGGTCAGGCAGAGGGAATGGTCGTCGGCCAGAAGCGCCGTCGGCGTCGCGGCCAGCAGGAATGACGCCAGAAAGGCATTGAGCATGAAGGCATACACGGCCGTCCAGACCGTCCAGACCCCGATATGCCGCTTGGACCTCATGCGTGCTTGCGCTCCCGCGCGCAGAGCTAGCACGCACCCGGCGTCACGGGTAGCGCATCCGGCCGATTCGGCCGTGTCGCCCCGCTCGGTACCCCGATAAAGTTGAGAAACGTGGCGCCCGCGCAACGATGATCGTCTGTCAGGCAGTCTGCCTGACCTTGACGGCAATTTTCTTCCACGGCGCCGAGCCTCGGCACCCGCTCTGGTAGAATTTTCGCGCTCCAGTTGTGATTTGGCGCGATCGGTCCACCGTTTGAAACGATGATTTACTCCCAGCCGATGTTTTAGACATTTGTTGCCGAAAAGAGTGACAAACAAAAAAGGATCGGCTAGCGTGCGGCCTTCAAGCTGGCCGTGAGGCAGTAGCTTGGTGGTCCAAGTCTCGGGAGGAGCCCTGACGCGCCGAAGCAGCGTCGCCCCGTTCAAGAGCACCAAACCTCAACGTTTTCGGGGACAATAGGGTCGACACAATTTTTAAGCAGGGCATGGCCCTGCTTTTTTTTGTCTTTTTTCCCGCGCGCGGATCTCGCGTTCGCTTCAGACCATCGTCGCTGACACGGCCGGAGTTACGGCCTCAACGTGTCATCGGTGTGACGCCGCCTGCGACAGAGGCGCACGCCGCTGCCCGATCCCCAACATCCTGGAAGCGGCGTCATCCGCGGGCTGTCCGTCACCTGCCCTGGGACGCCTGTCCGCCTGCCGGCTCGAAGCAGGCCATCACCAGGTCCGGATCGATCGCATGGCCAAGGCCGACAAAACTCGCAGCGGTCTCGCCGGTCTTGGTCCAGCTCAGGCTCACGCAATCGCCGAGGGGAACGGCCTGCAGCTGACCGACAAACAGCGAACGGCCGTCAGGCGCGAAGATCTCGACCTGCCAGCTGCCGACGAAAGGCCCCGGCTGGGCATCATGGACGACTTCCCGTGCGAACACGCCCCCCGTATCCTGATGGCTCCAGCGGCCATCGAACGTCGATCCGCTTCGCTTGTAGTAGACGATGCCTGATTGCATGGCGCTCTCCCGGGGTCGGACGATCAGTTGACCACTGACACGAACTCGAAGGCCGGAGCCGCGAACTGGTCGCTTCCCTTCACGCGGACGCTGACGACCTTTTCCATCACGACCAGCCGGAATTCGTTCATCACGCCGAGAGCGGCGTCGAGCTTGTCCGACTGTCCGTTGAACGTCTGATGCAGCGCATTGAGCAGCTTGCTGTAGGTGGCGTTGGCAAGGTCGACGCCGTTGCGGGCGAGCGAGCCGGCCTCGTACATACCGGCCCGGCTGTTGCTGACAATGTCGATGACATCCGCCTGATCGAACGGCACCGGCGCTCCGCTGAACGAAATCCGCTTCGTCGCCTTGTCCCTGACCAGGCTGGCGCCGCGAATGATTTCCTCGAAGCGATAGTAATGGGCCGGTTCGCCGTCAGGTTCGAAAGGATCGTCGCTGGTCCCCTCCCCCTGATCCTTGATCAGCATCAGCGCCCGTACCGCGGTGTCCACATTGGTGATCGGGAAGAGCTCGTCGGCCGGGAACCAGCCGCCATTCACGACCTGCCTGGCGGGGTCGCCGACAAAGATCGTGTCCCCCAGCTCCCTGATCTTCTCCGCGATCGCATCATAGAACGCCCCGATCGTCTGGAACGAAGGAAGCGCAGCCGCCAGCATCTTCGACGGATAATGTTTGGGGTCTTTCGGTTGCTCGATCTTCATGAAGACGTCCCGCACGAGATCCTTGCTGAGCTTCTCCAGCCCGACCTTCAGGCCGTCATCCGCCATCATCGGTAGCGGACCGGGATAGGTCGGAATGAAATCGGCCCGGTTGATCTCGGGCGCTCCGCCGATCGCGTTGAGGACATTGGCCGCGATCGTCATGTGCAGCATCTCCTCGACGACGATCGAGCGAATGATCCCGGCGACGGCGCGGTTCGTGCCCGGTTTGATCGAGTACAGCGCCGTCAGATACGGCGGAATCGTCGAGTGCTCCAGCTTCACGGCGTTCTGGAGGAATTCATGGAGCTCGGGGCCCGAGCCGGCGCCCCGGACAGCCTCGACGATCCCTGATCGGAGCTTGAGCATGACGTCCTCAAATGGTTCGCGTGAACGAATGCAGACTGGCAATCACAATGGCTCGGGCAGACCGCGTGCGCGCGCCAAGCCGCGCGCAAACGTTGTCTTGCCGCCTTCCCCCGCCGACACCTCATGGCCCGGAGGCGCGGGTGGCGAGGGCGCTGCGGGGGCCGCGCTCGGCGGAGCGTGCGCCAGGGCCTGAAAAGCAGGATCGCCGCCGGCGTCGATCACGCCCAGCCATTTCACGATCGTCTGCCGCTTGGCCTCCGAGAGATCGCGGGTCACCGGCATGTAGTTGGGATCGCCGATGTCCAGCGAGAACGCCAGTGCCAGGATCTTGCGATGGGCGAACACCGATGCCGGATCGTTCAGGTTGACGAGACGGCGGCTCATGATCGGATAGAGATTGCCGTACTGGGTGAAGATCGGCGAAATGTGGTCGGCCCATGTCGGGCTGTCCGGCACCTGATAGGCGTCACGCAAATGAACTGCGATCGCCTCGAACTGACCGAACGACTGCCGTGGCTGCCCGGCGATCTGGAAGTTGATGATATACATCTGGCCGTCGAGGTAGCCGCGCGGATTGTTCGGCGGACTGGTCAACAGGGTCATTCTGGCAACCCCATCACCATCCGCGCCGACCGCGCCGGGAAGCGTCAGCGCTTTCTGCGGAATGCCGATGATCGGGATCGGCACCGGCGGATTCAGCGGCCCGTTGCCGCCGAGATCGGTCAGCTCGCCCTGCTGCGTGATCACGATCTCCGCGGCCGGCAGCGGAGCGCCATACACGGAGGCATAAAAGGAGACTGTCGCCGAGCCACCGGCGTCAATCCGCAGGACGAACGGCTCGGCGCCGACGAACTGACCGTTCGCGGTTTCGCGGATCGCGACCACCGGTGTCGCGCCGGCCGCGGATGTCACGGCCAGTGCCAGAGGGCCGTTCCGTACCGCCGCCCTCTGGCCACGGCTGAGCTCGAAGCTGGCGATGCCGCCGGTCTTCTGCAGCCAGTCGGCGTCCCGATAGGGAATCCTGCCGATCGTCGCGAACGAGCCGAGCGCGACGGGCGCCCCCTCCGGCGTATTTTCGTTGAGCAGAGCGCCGACGCTGAGCTCGCCGATGTCGAGCAGCGTCCTGTCGGGCGTCAGCGGCAGCGCGTTCGCAAGATCGAGCAACAGCCGGTGCCTGTCATCGACGACCGCGCCCGTGAAGAGATTGATCCCGTTCCAGGACGCTGCCCCGAACGCCGGTGCGAAACGGCGCCCCCGCACAAACGATTCCGGTTCGCCATCGAGATAGGGCCCGATGACGCCCGATACCCTGCCATACGTGAAACCATCCTGCCCGTAGGCATCCTGGAAACCGTAGGTCATGAGCCGGATCGAAATCTTGCCGGACTGCGTCGTCTCCTTGAGCTCCCTGATGAAACGGCTGCTGCGCCCGGCTTCACCCCATGCGAGATCGGTGAGGACGGACTGAAAATAGGCCGATGCCGCACCGTCACCGCCAGATCCGGCGATCCGCGAAAACAGCAGGTCGCGAAATGGATGCGGCACATACTCGCCGCCGACCAGCGCGTGTCCTGCCCCATCCAGCAACCTGACCTGCAGCCCCCACAGTTGCGAGGCGAGCTGCCACTGCGGGTCGATATCGACGAGCTTGGCGCTGGTGCGATTGTCGGCGCCGGCGATCGTCGTGCCGACCACACTGTCCTGTTGCGGCGTATCGGCTGAGGTGCCGTCCTCGTAGTGCACCGCACGAACGGTACAATCGACGAGGCGGAAGGCTCCCGATCCGGTCGGATTCCACCAGCCGTTCATTCCCTTCTCGTTCTGCAGTTCCTGATAGCGATCGAGAAACGAGGCATTGTCGTAGTGACGAACGTCGTTGTTCACCGTCGACATATCCGCCTGGAATTTGCCGAAAAAAATCAGTCGGACGCGGTTGAGATAGCTCATTGTTGGCCCCCGGCGCTGGTCACGACAGACGAATGTTACAGGCACGCCTCACCGGCATGGCTCAGGCCACCGATGGCGACAGGCTCTCGATGAACGGAAAGCTCGGCGCGAAGAAATATTCACCGCCCTTGAAGGTGACGAAGCCGGCCATGGAGAACCTGCGATCGGTCGGCACACCATTCGCTGGCCAGCGCTGCGCAACGGGCGCCGGATTGTTGCCGATGACCGCATCGACGCCGACACCGGATTGCACGAAGTCGTTGGAATCCGATCCTTCCTGCTGGATCACGAACTGTCGCAGCTGAGCCTGGTAGCTCATGAACAACAGGCCGACGCCGGTGTCGGGCGGCGGCACTGTCGCTCCCCGCGCGAGGTCCGGTCGTTCGCCATAGGAAATTCCGCGCCGCGCGATGCGGAAGCCACGTTCGATCTCATCGGTCGCGCCTTGAAAGCGGGCGAGATCGCCGCGCGGATTGGTCTTGCGAATATGAGACTGGAAGGGACACAGGCCGCCCTGGGCATCGGCCTTGAAATTGAAATCGTTGGGGTCCGCGCCTGGCTCAACCACGGTGGTCGGGATCGCCGGCGTGCCGTCGGGCCGGCGGCCGACGGCGAGCGCGGACGCCGCGTCGCTATCGATCCCCAGCGCCGCCGCCATGGCATCGCGCGCGGCATGAAACCATCCGACATGCTGTTCGAGCTTGCGCAGAACGAGATAGCTGCCGAACGTCCCGCCCGCTCCGGCTTCCTCGGCGAACGCCAGCGACAGCGGCGCCGCCGGATTCCAGTTCGCGCCTCCCCGCGCACGCACCTCCGCCGCCGCCTCCTGCTTGATCATCTGCGGCTGGCTGATGCCGTCCTGATGGCCGAAATGTTCGATCTCGACATTCGGCCGTCCGGGAAAATCGAACAGCAGCTTGCGTCCGGTCTCGACGGCCACGCGCTCGGTGATCGGCTGCAGTTCGCCGCGGATCTCCGCAAGATCGCTGGCGAGACGCGCGGGGTTGTCGTCGCCGAGCAGCACCAGGGCGTCGATGCGCCCCTGAAAGGCGGCGTCCCATTGCGCCACCGGCGGGTCCGACACCACGGTCTGGATGCCGGCTGGCGATGCCTTCATGCCGGCGCGAAAATAGGGATCTCGCGGGATCGCGGCGTCCGGCACCCCGAGCCGCACATAACCGTCTCGCGACAGATAGAACGAGACGAACGGCGCACCGTCCCCGCCTTCCAGATGCCAGCGCTCGGTATCGGCCGCCTGATCGGCCGCAGACTTGAGCCGCCGCCGCAACGCGCCGGCGATCCAGGCGCGTGCGGCCGCCGCATCGGCTCCGAAGGTGACGAGAAGCAGCGCCGCGTGATCGCGGTCATGCCCCTTGAGAATATTGCCCTGCACACCCCGACAAAAGGCCGGTGCTTCGGCCGCCGAGTGGCGACGCCAGGAAACCATCCGGAAAACGCATTCTGCCCTCGCGCAATTGCGAAGCGGGCATTCGGGAGGAAAGAACTCTTGCGACTGGTCACGCCGGGCATCGGCACGATCGAAATCCGTTCACGTCACATTGCCCGTTGCAGACCATCCGCGCGCGCAATCAGCGCTCTCGCTTCTCCGATCCGAGCCCGATTCATTCAAAACAGGATTGACGGTGACGCCTAAGCGCCCATGCAAGACAACGGCGAGCACAAATCAAAAACGAACTTTTGAAACAAAATAAGCGGCGCATGCGAAGCATGCGCGCAAGACCTCGACAATTCACGATCCTGCGAGACAAAGGTTAGTTCGCGTCCCTCCTCGGGTCAAGGACACCCGGCTGCGCGACCGCTCAGTGAGGCGATACGGCGCAGGCGACGTCCCGCGCCGCCCCGTCGCCGTCGCATACCCCATGTCGCACAGGCTCGATCCGCGCTACAGCGGAATCCCCATCATTTTCGTCAGGCGTTCGACGTTGAGGTAGCCCTCGCGATAGGCCCACAGGCCGGCCGAGAACAGCACCAGCGAGATCACCGTGGTCCACAGCAGCTTCCTGGCCATCAGCGGCATCACCGGCGCACCGGGATCGGAGCCCGGCGCCGAGGAGGTGCCCTCCTCGACCTGACTGCGCACGCCGAACGGCAGCACCGCGAACAGCACCACCCACCACAGCACGAAATAGATCGCGATCGAGGACGAGATCGACACGTCGGTCAGGCCTGTTCGATTTCGACGAGAGCGCCGGAGAAGTCCTTGGGATGCAGGAACAGCACCGGCTTGCCATGGGCACCGATCTTCGGCTCGCCGTCGCCGAGGACGCGCGCGCCCTCGCGGACCAGCGTATCACGGGCGGCGATGATGTCGGGCACCTCGTAGCAGATGTGATGGATGCCGCCATCGGCGTTGCGCTCGAGAAACCTGGCGATCGGCGACGTCTCGCCATAGGGCTGGATGAATTCGATCTTGGTGTTCGGCAGTGTCGCGAACACGGTGATCACGCCATGCTCCGGCAACGGCACCGCATCCGAAATCTCGGCACCGAAGGCGACGCCATAGATCTTCGCGGCCTTCTGCGCATCGCGGACCGCGATCGCGACATGATTGAGACGACCGAGCATGACATCCTCCCTTGCGAACCCTGCAGCAGCCGGCGCCATCCCTGCGGACGGACGTCCGGACGTCGCAGGTTAAACCATCAAGACATGCACGACGCACAGGGGCTTCTTGCCCCACTGCTCGGCGATCGAGGCGCGCACCGCGCGGCGAACCGACTCTGCGACGGCATCGCCGTCGCGCCGACGTGCGCGCGGCAGATTCTCCACGGTCGACACCACCAGATCGAACACCTCGTCGGCGATCACCTCGCCTTCGGCATTCTTCTCGGGAACGCCGACGAGATCAACTTCCGGATCGTCGGCAAGTTCGCCCTTCTCGGTCAGCGCCAGCGCGACGAAGGCGCATCCGGCGAACGACAGCCGGCGCCGCTCCACCACGGCACGCGCCTTCTCGTCCTCGAGCAGCATGCCGTCCTTGTAGATGCGGCCCGCCGGCAGATTGTCGACCACGGCGGGATCGCCGGGACCGAGGCGCAGCAGGTTGCCGTTGCGCACGATCACGACCTTGGGCACGCCGGCGGCGCGGGCCAGCTTGGCATGCTCCGACAGGTGAAGTGCCTCGCCATGCACCGGCACCAGCACCTGCGGCCGCACCCAGGAGATCATGTCGCGCAGCTCGTCACGGCGCGGGTGACCCGAGACATGGACGAGATGGGTGCGGTCGGTGATGATCTCCACGCCCTGCTCGACGAACGAGTTGATGATGGCGCCGACGGCCTTCTCATTGCCGGGAATGGTGCGCGAGGAGAAGATCACGCAATCGCCCTTGTTGAGAGTGACCAGCGGATGATCGTCATTGGCGATGCGCGCCAGCGCCGCGCGCGGCTCGCCCTGGCTGCCGGTGCACAGCGCCAGCACCTTATCGGGAGGAAAGTGGCCATAGTACTCGGCGCTGCGGAATTCGGCGACGCCGTCGAGATAGCCGGTTTCGCGCGCGACCTGCACCACGCGTTCCATGGCGCGGCCGACCACCACGACCTCGCGGTCGGCGGCACGCGCGGCATCCGCCACCGCGCGGATGCGGGCGACGTTGGAGGCGAAAGTCGTCACGGCAACGCGGCCCCTGGCCTGCTTGACGATGGCGGTGATCGCCGCGGCAACCTCGGTTTCCGAAGGCGAGCGGCCGTCGCGCACCGCGTTGGTGGAATCGCCGACCAGCGCCAGCACCCCCTCGTCGCCGATCTCGCGCAACCGCCTCTCGTCGGTCGGCTTGCCGATGATCGGCGTCGGATCGATCTTCCAGTCACCGGTATGCAGCACCGTGCCGGCCGACGTCCGGATCGCCAGCGCGTGGGATTCCGGGATCGAGTGGGCGACCGGAATGAACTCGACGTTGAACGGCCCGAGATCGATGCGCCCGCCCGACGGCACGACCGTGACCGGGATCTCCGGCGCATTGCGCTCGGCTGCGCACTTGGCCTCGAACAGGCCGGCGCTGAACGCGGTGGCATAGATCGGCACCCGCAGGCGCGGCCACAGGTCGATGATGGCGCCGAAATGGTCCTCGTGGGCGTGGGTCAGCACGATGCCGACGAGGTTCTTGCGCTCCTGCTCAAGGAAGCGCACGTCGGGCATGACAAGGTCGATGCCCGGCAGGCGATCCTCGTCGCCGAACGACACGCCGAGGTCGACCGCCAGCCAGCTGCGCTGATGGCGGTTGCCGATGCCATAGATCGACAGGTTCATGCCGATCTCGCCGACGCCGCCGAGCGGCGCAAAAGTCAGTTCGTCCGGTCGCGCCATCATACGGCTCCTGCCGAGGCGGCCGCCCCGAAATAGACATCGCCGGCGGTCACCGGCACCCGACTTCCATCGTCGGTCAATACGATCAGACAGCCAGTCTCATCGATGGTCTCGAAGCGGCCACTCAACGGCGCGCCTCCCGTCTTCACCGACACCGGCTGGCCGAGCCCGGAGGCCCGCTCCAGCCATTGCCGGCGGATCTCCGCAAAACCGCGCCCGTTGTCCCAGACGGCGCGCAGCCGCGCCCAGGCGTCCGACAGTGCCGTGAACAGCTCTTCCGCGCCGACATGGATGCCCAGCGCATGCAGCGCCGCTGCCGGATACGGCGTGCCCTCGGGCGCAGCGACGACATTGACACCGATGCCGACCACGACCGCGAGACCGCTGGGCGTGACCTGCTCGGCCTCCAGCAGGATGCCGGACAGCTTGCGGCCGCCGGCCAGCACGTCATTGGGCCACTTCAGGGTGAACGCGGTGTTCGAAGATTCGGGCGAGCGCAGCCGCGCCTCGATGCTGACGGCCTGCAGCGCCTGCTCGAGCGCGAGGCCGGCGGCAAAGCCGAGCGTCGCCGCCAACGGCGGCGAGACGTCGATGACTTCGATGACACTGGCGGCGAGATTGCCGCGCGGCGACACCCAGGCCCGATCGCGACGGCCACGGCCGGCGGTCTGCTGCGGCGTCACCAGCCAGAGCGGCCCGCGCTCGCCGGCGCGTGCACGCGCCAGCGCTTCCGCGTTGGTCGATCCAATACTCTCGAACGCCTCGAGCCGGTAGCCTGCCGAACGGGCCGCGGGACCGAGCGCGAAAGCCATCAGAACAGGGACTTCGCCGCTGCCGTCGCCACGCTGACGAGCGGCGCCGGATAGACGAAGAACAGCAGGTTGAAGGTGCCGGCGATCGCCAGCACCGCACGCAGCTCGACGCGTACCGGATCGACCGCGCCGGCCGGCTCGTCGAAGTACATCGTCTTGATGATGCTGAGATAGTAGAACGCGCCCACGACGCTGGTCAGCACGCCGATCACCGCCAGCGCGAACAGGCCGGACTTGATGGCGGCCAGGAACACGTAGAACTTGGCGAAGAAGCCGGCGAGCGGCGGAATGCCGGCGAGCGAAAACAGCAGCATCGCGAAGAAGAACGCCAGCAGCGGATTGGTGCGCGCAAGCCCGGCGAAATCCGAGATGTTCTCGACAGCCTGGCCGTTGCGCTTCATCGCCAGGATCACCGAGAACGACGCCAGCGTCATCGCCACGTAGATGGCGATATAGATCAGCACGCCCTGCGCGCCTTCCTGCGTCCCCGACGCGAGGCCGACGAGCGCGAAGCCCATATGGCCGATCGAGGAATACGCCATCAGGCGCTTGATGTTCTTCTGGCCGATGGCGGCGAACGAGCCCAGCGCCATCGAGGCGATGGCGACGAACACCACGATCTGCTGCCACTGCGCCGTCACGCCCGGGAATGCGGTCAGCGTCACGCGGGTGAACACCGCGAGCGCGGCGACCTTCGGGGCCGAGGCGAAGAACGCGGTCACCGGCGTCGGGGCGCCCTCATAGACGTCCGGCGTCCACATGTGGAACGGCACGGCCGACACCTTGAAGCACAGGCCGGCGAGCA
Source organism: Bradyrhizobium sp. U87765 SZCCT0048 (assembly GCF_018131225.1). Lineage (GTDB taxonomy): Bacteria > Pseudomonadota > Alphaproteobacteria > Rhizobiales > Xanthobacteraceae > Bradyrhizobium_A. The sequence goes on from NZ_JAFCMM010000003.1 coordinate 124,848, forward strand.
GGAACACGATGCCGAACACCACGCCGGTGCTGCCGCCCTTGGCGGCCACCGCGATGCCGGCGAAACTGACGGTGCCGGAGAAGCCGTAGATCAGCGAGGCGCCGTACAGCAGCATGCCGGACGACAGCGCGCCGAGCACGAAGTACTTGAGGCCCGCCTCGGTCGACTTGGCATCGTCACGATGGCTCGCCGCCACGACGTAGAGCGCCAGCGACATCAGCTCGAGGCCGAGATAGAGCACGATCAGGTCGGCGGCCGAGATCAGCACCAGCATGCCGACGGTCGACAGCAGGATCAGGATCGCGAACTCGAAGATCCGCCGCGACGGATCGGACAGGAATTCGCGCGACAGGATCAGCGCGGTGCCCGAGCCGATCAGGGCCAGGATCTTCAGGAAGCGCGCGAAGTCGTCGACGACGAAACTGCCGTTGAAGGTCACGAGCTTTCCGGCCGGCAGCCACAGCACCAGCGCGCCGGTGAGGATCAGCAGCAGCACCGCCAGCACGCTGATCGTGCCCGTGGTCTGCGGGCCGCGATAGGCGCCGATCATCAGGAGCAGCATCGCCCCCAGCGCCAGCACGATCTCCGGCACGACAGGAAGCAGGGAATATCCGGCGAAAGTCATGAGGTTCAATCCCGATCCGTCGACGCGGTCATGGCAGCGCGGCCGCCTTCACGGCCGTGATCGCCTGGCTGTAATTGGTCACGAGTTGCTGGACCGACGCCGACGAGATGTCGAGCACCGGCTTGGGATAGACGCCGAACAGGATGGTCAGCACGACCAGCGGCATCAGCAGCACGCCCTCGCGCAGGGTGATATCCTTGATCGAGGCCAGCGACGGCTTCGTCAGCGCGCCGAACACCACCTTGCGGTAGAGCCACAACGCATAGGCGGCCGACAGGATCACGCCCAGGGTCGCGAAGAACGCGGTCGCGGTGCTGACCTTGAAGGTGCCCAGCAGCGTCAGGAACTCGCCGACGAAGCCCGAGGTGCCCGGCAGGCCGACATTGGCCATCGTGAACACCATGAAGGCGAAGGCGTAGAGCGGCATGCGGTTGACGAGGCCGCCATAGGCGGCGATCTCGCGGGTGTGCAGGCGGTCGTAGACCACGCCGACGCAGAGGAACAGCGCGCCCGAGACGATGCCGTGCGACACCATCTGGAACACGCCGCCGGCGATGCCCTGCGTCGTGCCCGCGAAGATGCCCATGGTGACGAAGCCCATGTGCGCGACCGACGAATAGGCGATCAGCTTCTTGATGTCCTCCTGCATGAGGGCCACCAGCGAGGTGTAGACGATCGCGATCACCGAGAGCGTGTAGACCAGCGGCGCGAAGTCATGCGACGCCAGCGGGAACATCGGCAGCGAGAAGCGCAGGAAGCCGTAGCCGCCCATCTTCAGCAGGATGGCCGCGAGGACCACCGAGCCTGCGGTCGGCGCCTCGACGTGGGCGTCCGGCAGCCAGGTGTGCACCGGCCACATCGGCATCTTCACCGCGAACGAGGCGAAGAACGCCAACCATGCCCAGGTCTGCAGGCTGCGCGGCACGGCGGTGTGCATCAGCGTCGGGATGTCGGTGGTGCCGGCATTCCAGTACAGCGCCATGATGGCGAGCAGCATCAGCACCGAGCCGAGCAGCGTGTAGAGGAAGAACTTGAAGCTGGCATAGACCCGGCGCGGACCGCCCCAGACGCCGATGATCAGGAACATCGGGATCAGGCCGCCCTCGAAGAACAGGTAGAACAGCACGAGGTCGAGCGCCGAGAAGGTGCCGACCATGAGCGTTTCCAGCACCAGGAACGCCATCATGTATTCGCGCACCCGCATCGTCACCGACTTCCAGCTGGCGACGATACAGAACGGCATCAAGGCGGTGGTCAGGATGACGAACGGCAGCGAAATGCCGTCGACGCCCATGTGGTAGTTGATCGCCTGGGCGAGCCAGGGACCCTTCTCCTCGAACTGGAATCCGGCTTGCGACGGATCGAACCGCCAGACCAGCACCAGAGACACCGCGAAGGTGACGAGCGTGGTCCACAGCGCGATCCAGCGCGAATTTCGCCTGGCGGCTTCGTCGTCACCCCGGCTGAGATAGACCAGGATGGCGCCGACGAGCGGCAGGAAGGTGACGACCGAAAGAACGGGCCAGGTAGTCATTTATTGGCCCCCGAGACCGAAAATGAACCAGGTGATGAGACCTGCGACACCGATCAGCATCGCGAAGGCATAGTGATAGAGGTATCCGCTCTGGAGGCGGACGGCGCCGCGGGTGACGTCCAGCACCCGCGCGGCGATCCCGTCGGGGCCGAGCCCGTCGATGGTCGCGCCGTCGCCCTTCTTCCAGAGGAAATAACCGAGGCGCTTCGCCGGGCGCACGAACAGGAAGTCGTAGAGCTCGTCGAAGTACCACTTGTTGAGCAGGAAGCGGTACAGCAGCGGATGGTCGTTGGCGAGCTCCACCGGCAGGTACGGCTTGCTGATGTAGAACAGGTAGGAGATCAGGAAGCCGCCGACCATCATGATGAACGGCAACCAGCCGATCAGCGCCGGGATGTGGTGCATCTCCTCGAGGATATGCGGCTTCATCTTCAACGCTTCGCGGAAGAACTCCTCGACGCCATGGCCGGCGAACAGCTCCTTGAACGGAAAGCCGGCAAGGATCGAGCCGGCCGCCAGCACCGCCAGCGGGATCAGCATGACGATCGGGCTCTCATGCGCCGCGTCGTAATGCTTGCGGTCGTGCGGTTCGCCGAAGAACGTCTTGAACACCAGACGCCAGGAATAGAACGACGTCAGGCCGGCGGCGATCACCGTGGCGAGGAAAGCGTAGAGCGCGAACGGATTGTGAGCGACGTACGCGGACTCGATGATCGCATCCTTGGAGTAGTAGCCCGCGAAGAACGGGAACCCGGTCAGCGCCAGGGTTCCCACCCCCATCATGAAGAAAGTGAAGGGAATCTTGCGCCACAGACCGCCCATCTTGCGGATGTCCTGCTCGTGGTGCATCGCGTGGATCACCGAGCCCGAGCCCAGGAACAGCAGCGCCTTGAAGAAGGCGTGGGTGAACAGGTGGAAGATGCCGACCGAGTAGGCCCCTGCCCCGAGCGCGACAAACATGTAGCCGAGCTGCGAACAGGTCGAGTAGGCGACGATGCGCTTGATGTCGTTCTGCACGAGGCCGATGGTCGCCGCGAACAGCGCTGTGGTGCCGCCGATCAGCATGACGAAGGCCTGCGCCGTCGGCGCCAGCTCGAACAGCGGCGACAGCCGCGCCACCATGAACACGCCTGCCGTCACCATGGTCGCGGCATGAATGAGGGCCGAGACCGGGGTCGGGCCCTCCATGGCGTCCGGCAACCAGGTGTGCAGCAGGAACTGGGCCGACTTGCCCATCGCGCCCATGAACAGCAGCAGGCAGGTTAGCGTCAGCGCGTCGATGTCGTGACCGAACAGATGGATGGTCTTGCCGACGAGGCCCGGCGCGGCGCCGAAGATGGTGTCGAAATCGGTCGAGCCGACCAGCGCGAAGATCGCGAAGATGCCGAGCGAGAAGCCGAAGTCGCCGACGCGGTTGACCACGAACGCCTTGATGGCGGCGGCATTGGCCGTCGGCTTCTGGAACCAGAAGCCGATCAGCAGGTAGCTCGCCAGACCGACGCCTTCCCAGCCGAAGAACATCTGCACCAGGTTGTCGGAGGTCACCAGCATCAGCATGGCGAAGGTGAACAGCGACAGGTAGGCCATGAACCGCGGCCGGTTCGGATCCTCGTGCATGTACCCGATCGAATACAGGTGCACGAGCGCCGACACGGTGTTCACCACCACCAGCATGACGGCGGTCAGCGTATCGACGCGCAGCGTCCAGAAGACGTTGAGTTCGCCGGAGTTGATCCAGGGCAGCAGCACGATACGGGCGTCGTGATGCCCGAAGCCGACGCCGACGAAGGTCACCCAGGACAAGCCCGCAGCGATCAGCAGCAGCGTCGTGGTGATGATCTCGGCCGCGCGCGAACCGGCGGCCGGCGGCTCGACCGGGCCATGGTCGTCGTGACCGTGATCGTCGTGGCCGTGATCGTCATGCGCGGCATGGGCATGGGCGCCATGATCGCCATGCGCGTCGCCATGGTCGATGTCGTCGCCGCTCGGATTGCGCGCATGCGCACCGAACAGCGTGATCAGACCGGCGAGGATCGCGCCCAGCAGTGGCAGGAAAACAATGGCCTGAATCATCCGCCGTCAGCCCTTCATCAGATTGATGTCTTCGACCGCGATCGAACCGCGGTTGCGATAGAACACCACCAGCACGGCCAGGCCGATCGCCGCTTCCGCCGCCGCAACGGTCAGAACCAGCAGCGCGTACACCTGCCCGACAATGTCGTTGAGGAACGTCGAGAACGCCACCAGGTTGATGTTGACGGCGAGCAGGATCAGCTCGACCGACATCAGGATGACGATGACATTCTTGCGGTTGAGGAAGATGCCGAGAATGCCCAGCGTGAACAGGATCGCGGCGACCGCGAGATAGTGTCCGAGGCCGATCGTCATCGCACCCACCCTTCCGCATCGGCGTCCTGCAGGCCCTGCCCCGGCGCCACCTTGCGCACTTCCATCGCCAGCGCCTTGGTGCGCGCGTTCTGCACCGGAATGCTCTGCCGCTTGACGCTCGCCTTGTGGCGCAGCGTCAGCACGATGGCGCCGATCATGGCGACCAGCAGCACCGCACCGGCGAGCTGGAAGTAGTGCACATACTTCGTATAGAGCACGAGGCCGAGCGCCTCGGCGTTGGTCACGTTCGCCGGGATCGGCGCCGCCACCGACTTGGTCAGGGTCGGGCTGATCACCCAGCCGCCGACCACGAGCAGCAGTTCGGCGAGGAAGATCGCGCCGATCACGAGGCCGATCGGCAGGTACTCGAGGAAGCCCTGCTTGAGCTCGGCGAAGTCGACGTCGAGCATCATGATCACGAACAGGAACAGCACCGCCACGGCGCCGACATAGACCACGATCAGGATCATGGCCAGGAACTCGGCGCCCAGCAGTACGAACAGACCCGCGGCGTTGACGAACGCCAGGATCAGGAACAGCACCGAGTGGACGGGATTGCGCGAGGCGATCACCATCACCGCCGAAGCGACGCAGATGCCCGCGAACAGATAGAAGAACAGCGCCGGAAGGATCATCCTGTCACCTCACCGGTACGGCGCATCGAGCGCGATGCTCTTGGCGATTTCGCGCTCCCAGCGGTCGCCGTTCGCGAGCAGCTTGGCCTTGTCATAGAACAGCTCCTCGCGGGTCTCGGTGGCGAACTCGAAGTTCGGCCCCTCGACGATGGCATCGACCGGACACGCTTCCTGGCACAGCCCGCAGTAGATGCACTTCACCATGTCGATGTCGTAACGCACCGTGCGGCGGGTGCCGTCGTTGCGGCGCGGGCCGGCCTCGATGGTGATGGCCTGCGCCGGGCAGACCGCCTCGCACAACTTGCAGGCGATGCAGCGTTCCTCGCCGTTGGGATAGCGGCGCAGCGCATGCTCGCCGCGGAAACGGGGCGAGATCGGCCCCTTCTCGAACGGATAGTTCAGCGTCGGCTTCGGCTTGAAGAAATAGCGCATGGCGAGGAAGAACGCCGAGACGAATTCCTTCAGGAGCAGCGAACGGGTTGCGGTTGCGACACTCATCAGAGCCTCACTAGCGGCGCGACGAACTGCACGTACGCCGCGACAATCACGACCATGACCAGCGAGATCGGCAGGAACACCTTCCAGCCCAGCCGCATCAGCTGGTCGTAGCGATAACGGGGCACGATCGCCTTGGCCATCGCGAACAGGAAAAACATGAACAGCAGCTTGAGCACGAACCAGATCACGCCCGGCACCCAGTTGAAGGGCGGCAGGTCGACCGGCGGCAGCCAGCCGCCCATGAACAGGATCGCGCCCATCGCGCACATCGTGGCGATGGCGACGTATTCGCCGAGCATGAACATCATGTACGGCGTCGAGCCGTACTCGACCATGAAGCCGGCAACGAGTTCGGACTCCGCCTCGACGAGATCGAACGGCGGACGGTTGGTCTCGGCCAGCGCCGAGACATAGAAGATCACGAACAGCGGCAACAGCGGCAGCCAGTACCAGTTCAGGATGGTCAGCCACGGCAGGCCGACCAGGCTGGCAAGGCCGCGCGTATGCTGCGCCTCGACGATCGCCGTCAGGTTCAGCGAGCCGACGCACAGCAGCACGCAGATGATGACGAAGCCGATCGAGACTTCGTAGGACACCATCTGGGCGGCAGAGCGCAGCGCGGCGAGGAACGGATACTTCGAGTTCGACGCCCAGCCGGCCATGATGATGCCGTAGATCGACAGCGACGAGATCGCGAAGATGTAGAGCACGCCGACATTGATGTCGGCGATCACCCAGCCGAGGTTGACGGGGATCACCGCCCAGGCGGCCAGCGCCAGCACGCAGGAGACGAGCGGCGCGAGCAGGAACACGCCCTTGTTCGCGCCCGCCGGGATCACCGGCTCCTTGAGCACGAACTTGAGGAGGTCGGCGAACGACTGCAGCAGGCCGAACGGCCCGACGACGTTGGGACCGCGGCGGATCTGCACCGCCGCCCAGATCTTGCGGTCGGCGAGCAGGATGTAGGCGATCCCGACCAGCAGGATGACCAGCAGCAGGACGCTCTGGGCCACCATGATGATCAGCGGCCACAACGTGCTGGTCCAGATTTCGGCGAAGGTCATCGACTTACTCCGCTGCGGTCAGAACGCGGCCCGCGGCGAGGCGCGAACACTCGGCCATCACGGCGGACGCCCGGGCGATGGGATTGGTCATGTAGAAGTCCTCGACCGGCGAGTGGAAACCGGCCTTGTCGATGCTGCCGCCGCGCGACGCCAGCGTGCGAACGCCGGCGGCATCGGCCGGCTCGATCTGACCGACGCGCGTCAGGTGCGGCACGGCCTTGAACAGCGCCTGGCGCAGCGCGCCGAGGGAATCGTAGGGCAGCCGCGCGCCGAGCACGTCGGACAGCGCGCGCAGGATCGCCCAGTCCTCGCGGGCATCGCCCGGCGGGAATGCGGCGCGGCTCGCCATCTGCACCCGGCCCTCGGTGTTGACGAACAGGCCGCTCTTCTCGGTGTAGGCCGCACCCGGCAGGATGACGTCGGCGCGATGGGCGCCGCGGTCGCCATGGGTGCCGATGTAGACGACGAAGGCGCCGTCAGCGACCTTGACCTCGTCGGCGCCGAGCAGGAACAGCACGTCGAGCGCGCCGGCCGCAGCCATCCGCGCGGCGTCGAGGCCGCCCTCGCCCGGCGTGAAGCCGATGTCGAGCGCGCCGACGCTGGACGCCGCCGGCTGCAGCACGGCGAAGCCGTTCCAGCCGTCCTTAATCGCTCCGATGTCCGCGGCGAACTTCGCTGCCTGGGCAACGACGGCGGCGCCATCGGCGCGATCGATGGCGCCCGCGCCGACCAGCACGATCGGCGCCTTGGCGTTCTTGAGCACCTCGGCGAAAGCGAGCTTGCCGGCGGCGAGCTCGGCCAGGGTATCGGCGCCGGCGCCGAGATAATCATAGTCGTAGGTCAGATCGGCCTTGTCGCCGATCACCGCGACCTTGAGCTGGCCGGTGCGCCAGCGCTTGCGGATGCGGGCGTTGAGCACGGCCGCTTCCTTGCGCGGGTTGCTGCCGACGATCAGCAGCGCGTCGGCCTGCTCGAGGCCGGCAATGGTCGGATTGAAGACATACGATGCGCGGCCGGCCTTGCCGTCGAACGCGCCGTACTGGGTGGCGGTGTTGGCCGAGCCGAGCTGGCCGAGCAGCGCCTTCAGCGCATACATTTCTTCCACCGCGGCGAGATCGCCGGCGATGGCGCCAAGGCGCTTGGCGTCACGCCCCCTGACCTTGGCGGCAATGGCGGCGAACGCCTCCTGCCAGGTGGCCGGGCGCAGCTTGCCGTTGTCCCGCAGGTACGGCCGGTCGAGGCGCTGGGTGCGCAGGCCGTCGACGACATGACGGGTCTTGTCGGAGATCCACTCCTCGTTCACCGCTTCGTTGGCGCGCGGCAGGATGCGCATCACTTCGCGGCCGCGGGTATCGACGCGGATCGACGAGCCGATGGAATCCATCACGTCGATCGACTGGGTCTTGCCGAGCTCCCAGGGCCGCGCCGCGAAGGCGTAAGGCTTGGAGGTCAGCGCGCCCACCGGGCAGATATCGACGAGGTTGCCCTGCAGCTCGGAGGTCAGCGCGCTCTCGAGGTAGGACGTGATCTCCATGTCCTCGCCGCGGCCGGTGGCGCCCATCTCGGGAACGCCGCACACTTCCGTGGAGAAGCGCACGCAGCGGGTGCACTGGATGCAGCGGGTCATCGACGTCTTGACCAGCGCGCCGAGGTACTTGTCTTCCACCGCACGCTTGTTCTCGGCGAAACGGCTGGTGTCGACGCCGTAACCCATCGCCTGGTCCTGCAGGTCGCACTCGCCGCCCTGATCGCAGATCGGGCAGTCGAGCGGATGGTTGATCAGCAGGAACTCCATCACGCCTTCGCGCGCCTTCTTGACCATCGGCGAGCGGGTCGAGACCTCCGGCGGCTCGCCGTTGGGACCCGGCCGGCAGTCGCGCACGCCCCAGGCGCAGCTCGCGACCGGCTTCGGCGAGCCCTTCACCTCGACGAGGCACATGCGGCAGTTGCCGGCGATCGAAAGACGCTCGTGGTAACAGAAGCGCGGGATCTCGGCGCCGGCGGCCTCGCAGGCCTGCAGCAGCGTGTATTCCGCCGGAACTTCGATTTCCTTGCCGTCGATGAGAAGCTTCGTCATTGCCTCACGACTTCCTCAACTTGCCGACCGGCGCGAGCGCACCGGCGTGTTGCAATGGTGTTCGGTATGCATGGCTGCGGCTCACTCCGCCGCGGCCATGTGGGCGGGATCGAGAACGCCGACATCGTCGATGTCGGCCTTGTGCGAATAGGCATCGATGCGCCGCTCGATCTCCGGGCGGAAGTGCCGGATCAGGCCCTGGATCGGCCAGGCCGCCGCGTCGCCGAGCGCGCAGATGGTGTGGCCTTCGACCTGGGTGGTGACCTCGAGCAGCATGCCGATTTCGTTCTTGTGTGCCCGGCCCTCGGCCATGCGCGACAGCACGCGCCACATCCAGCCGGTGCCCTCGCGGCACGGCGTGCACTGGCCGCAGCTCTCGTGCTTGAAGAAGTAGCTGATGCGGGCGATGGCGCGGATGATGTCGGTGGACTTGTCCATCACGATCACGCCGGCGGTGCCGAAGCTCGACTTCACCGCGCGGGTGCCGTCGAAATCCATGATCAGGTCCTGGCAGTCGGCCGCCGGGATCAGCGGACACGATGCGCCGCCGGGAATGATGGCGAGCAGGTTGTCCCAGCCGCCGCGGATGCCGCCGCCATGCTTCTCGATCAGCTCGCGGAACGGGATGCCCATGGCCTCTTCGACCACACACGGCGTGTTGACGTGACCGGAGATGCCGAACAGCTTGGTGCCGACATTGTTGGCGCGGCCGATCGAGGCGAACCAGCCGGCGCCGCGGCGCAGGATGTCCGGCGCCACTGCGATCGACTCGACGTTGTTCACCGTCGTCGGGCAGCCATAGAGGCCCATGTTGGCCGGGAACGGCGGCTTGAGGCGCGGCTGGCCCTTCTTGCCCTCCAGGCTCTCGAGCAGCGCGGTCTCCTCGCCGCAGATGTAAGCGCCGGCGCCGTGGTGAACGTAGAGATCGAACGGATAGCCGTGAACGTTGTCCTTGCCGATCAGCTTGGCTTCATAGGCCTGGTCGACCGCCGCCTGCAGATGCTCGCGCTCGCGAATGAATTCGCCGCGGACATAGACGTAGCAGGCATGGGCGCCCATCGCGGCGCTGGCGATCAGGCAGCCCTCGATCAGCAGGTGCGGATCGTGGCGCAGGATCTCGCGGTCCTTGCAGGTGCCGGGCTCGGACTCGTCGGCATTGACGACGAGATAGTGCGGCCGCCCGTCGGACTGCTTGGGCATGAACGACCACTTCAGGCCGGTCGGAAAGCCGGCGCCGCCACGGCCGCGCAGGCCGGACGCCTTCATCTCGTTGATGATCCAGTCACGGCCCTTGTCGAGAAGGCCCTTGGTGCCATCCCAGGCGCCGCGCGCGCGCGCGCCTTCCAGGCCCCAGTCGTGCAGGCCGTAGAGATTGCGGAAGATGCGGTCCTTGTCGTCCAGCATCACACTTTATCCTTCAACGAGGTCAGTCCGCTGATCGGAGCGGACGACGGACGGGTGCTCTGCGGACCGGGCTTCGGCGGGTTGCCGGCGGCGAAGCCGTCGAGCACCTTGTTGAAGCTCTCGACCGTCAGGTCTTCGTAGGTGTCCTTGCCGACCATCATCATCGGCGCGTTGACGCAGGCGCCGAGGCACTCGACCTCTTCCCAGCTGAAATCGCCGTCGGCGGACAGATGGAAGGGATCGTGATGGATGCGGTGCTGGCATTCCTTGATCAGGTCGCCGGCGCCGCGCAGCTGGCACGGCGTGGTGCCGCAAACCTGGACGTGGGCCTTCTTGCCCACCGGCTGCAGCTGGAACATGGTGTAGAAGGTCGCAACCTCGAGCACGCGGATGTAGGGCATGTCGAGGAGATCGGCGACGGCGCGGATCGCCGGCTCGGACACCCAGCCGTCGTGCTGCTCCTGCACCTTCCACAGGATCGGGATCACCGCCGAGGCCTGGCGGCCTTCGGGATACTTCGCGATCTGCGCCTTCGCCCAGGCGAGGTTTTCCGCGGTGAACTCGAAGCTCGCGGGCTGCAGCTCTTTCGGTGCCAGACGGCGGACGGACATGGGACTCAGTCTCTCAACGAGCGCCGGGCGGCGCCGAGGTTGCAGGCGAAGGCGGGGCTGACGGTCGAAATCACCGGTCGACCTCTCCGAACACGATGTCGAGCGAGCCGAGGATGGCCGACACGTCCGCGAGCAGATGGCCCCTGCACAGGAAGTCCATCGCCTGCAGATGCGCGAACCCCGGCGCGCGAATCTTGCACTTGTAGGGCTTGTTGCTGCCGTCGGCGACGAGATAGACGCCGAACTCGCCCTTCGGCGCCTCGACCGCGGCGTAGACTTCGCCGGCCGGCACGTGGAAGCCTTCAGTGTAGAGCTTGAAGTGATGGATCAGCGCTTCCATCGAGCGCTTCATGTCGCCGCGACGCGGCGGGAAGATCTTGTGATCCTCCACGGCGACGGGACCCTGCCCGTCCGGCGCGCGCAGCTTCTCGATGCACTGCTTCATGATGCGCACCGACTGGCGCATCTCCTCGACGCGGATGCAGTAGCGATCGTAGCAGTCGCCGTTCTTGCCGATCGGGATATCGAAATCCATCTCGGCGTAACACTCGTAGGGCTGCGCCTTGCGCAGGTCCCACGCTGCGCCCGAGCCGCGCACCATGACGCCGGAGAAGCCCCACTCCCATGCCTGCTCCAGCGTCACCACGCCGATGTCGACGTTGCGCTGCTTGAAGATGCGGTTGTCGGTGAGCAGGGTCTCGAGGTCGTCGACGACCTTGATGAACGGATCGCACCAGTTCCAGATGTCGTCGATCAGCGCCGGCGGCAGGTCCTGGTGGACGCCGCCGATGCGGAAGAACGCGGCGTGCATGCGGCTGCCCGAGGCGCGCTCGTAGAACACCATCAGCTTCTCGCGCTCTTCGAAGCCCCACAGCGGCGGGGTGAGCGCGCCGACGTCCATCGCCTGCGTCGTGACGTTGAGCAGATGCGACAGGATGCGGCCGATCTCGCTGTACAGCACGCGGATCAGCTGACCGCGCCGCGGCACCGTGATGCCCAGCAGCTTTTCCGCCGCGAGGCAGAACGCGTGCTCCTGGTTCATCGGCGCGACGTAGTCGAGGCGATCGAAATACGGAATCGCCTGCAGGTAGGTCTTCTGCTCGATCAGCTTCTCGGTGCCGCGATGCAAAAGGCCGATATGCGGATCGACGCGTTCGACCACCTCGCCGTCGAGCTCGAGCACGAGGCGCAGCACGCCGTGGGCCGCCGGATGCTGCGGCCCGAAGTTGATCGTGAAATTGCGGAGCGATGCCTCAGCCATCAGTTGCCTGCCTTTCCGCCGGCGGCCTTCTCGTCGCCCGGCAGCGGATAGTCCGCGCCTTCCCACGGCGACATGAAATCGAACTTGCGGAATTCCTGGTTGAGCCGGACCGGCTCGTAAACCACGCGCTTCTCCTGGTCGTCGTAACGCACCTCGACGAAGCCGGTCAGCGGGAAGTCCTTGCGCAGCGGATGACCGTCGAAGCCGTAGTCGGTCAGCAGGCGGCGCATGTCGGGGTGACCGGTAAAGATCACGCCGTAGAGATCGTAGGTCTCGCGCTCGAACCAGTCGGCGCCCGGAAATACGTCGATGATCGACGGCACCTGGGTGGTCTCGCCGGCATGTCCACGCAGCCGCAGGCGCTCGTTCAGCGCCGGTGACATCAGGTGATAGACCACGTCGAAGCGCAGCTCGCGCCCCGGGTAGTCCACCGCCGTGACGTCGATGATGTTGATGAAGCGGAAACGCGGATCGTCGCGCAGCAGCCGCACGACCTCCACAATTTTGCCGGTCTCCACCGCTACGGTGAGCTGGTCGAACGCGATGTCATACGCGAGCGCCGCGCCAGGCAGCGCTGCGACAATCGCCTGCCCCAAAGCATCCAGCCTGGAGCTGTCGAGCTTGGAGGCATCGCGTTGGGAGGCGTCGAGCTTCGCGTCGTCCATTCCTGCAGGCCTTAAAACGTTTGAAACCTAGCGTTCGATCGTGCCGGTGCGCCGGATCTTCTTCTGCAACAGCATGACGCCGTACAGCAGCGCTTCCGCGGTGGGCGGACAGCCGGGCACATAGATGTCGACGGGCACGACGCGGTCGCAGCCACGCACCACCGAGTACGAATAGTGGTAGTAGCCGCCGCCATTGGCGCACGATCCCATCGAGATGACGTAGCGCGGCTCCGGCATCTGGTCATAGACCTTGCGCAGCGCCGGGGCCATCTTGTTGGTCAGCGTGCCGGCGACGATCATCACGTCCGACTGGCGCGGCGAGGCGCGCGGCGCGAAGCCGAAGCGCTCGGCGTCGTAGCGCGGCATCGACATCTGCATCATTTCGACCGCGCAGCAGGCGAGACCGAAGGTCATCCACATCAGCGAGCCGGTGCGCGCCCAGGTGATCAGGTCCTCCGTCGCGGTGACGAAGAAGCCCTTGTCGGCGAGCTCGTTGTTCACTTCGAGGAAGAAACGATCGTCCGCCCCCACCGGCTGTCCGGTGCGGGGGTCAAGAACGCCGGTGGCCGCCGGTGCAACTGCGGGCTGGATCAATCCCATTCCAGCGCCCCTTTCTTCCATTCATAGGCAAAACCGATGGTCAGCACCGCCAGGAACACCATCATCGACCAGAAGCCGGCGGCGCCAAGCTTGCCGAAGGCCACCGCCCACGGGAACAGGAACGCGACCTCGAGGTCGAAAATGATGAACAGGATGGCAACCAGATAGAAGCGCACGTCGAACTTCATGCGCGCGTCGTCGAAGGCGTTGAAGCCGCACTCGTAGGCGGAGAGCTTTTCCGCATCCGGCTGCTGGTACGCGACGAGGAACGGGGCGATCAGCAACGCCAGTCCGATCACCACCGCGACGCCGATGAACACGACAAGGGGTAGGTAGCTCTGCAAGATGCCGCCCATCGGCAATCCTCGATCTCAGCGGAAAACCGTTCCGCGGATTCGCGAAACTTTGGAATGGTTCTGGATTAGCGCAGTGCAACAGGGGTGGCAAGACAAGGTATTTTGAGCCCTTCCATGATGAAGTGCAGATGGGGACAAGCCTTTTCGGCCCCGGCCAACCGCCCGCGTCACAATTATTTATTCTCGATCTGGCGCTCCGCCTCCAGCATTGCCGCAGCTTTCCCGGTCAGAACGTCGATCGCACCCAGCAGGCCGGCGACCTCTGCCGGATCGATTCCCGTGAGCAGGTCGCGCTGGCGCTCCAGCGCGCCTTCGACAATCCTGTCATGCGCTGAGAGCCCGGCTTTGGTCAGCGACACCAGCACCTCGCGGGTGTCGCGGGCGTTGACCTCCTTCGCGACGATCTTGCGCGCCACGAGCCCGGCCAGCGCCCGGCTGATCTGCCCCTTGTCCATGCCGACCGCCTCGGCCAGCCGGGCCACGCTCATCGGCGGCCGCCGCCCCAGCGAGGCGACGAGACCGAACTCGACCGACGACAACCCGGCGAGCCGCTTGTAGCGCAGCAACGCGCCGCGCTTGAGCAGGTTGGCGAGCACGATCAGCCGCGACGACAGCATCCCGGTGATCGGCGCGAGCTCGGCCACGCCGGCCTCCGCCCCCTGCCCCGGCGCCTGCTCCATCGCGGTCTCGATCTCGGTCATCCCCGTCCTCTGCCAAGAAAACCGTTCCAAGCCAAGCACCTCCCTGCCGATCCCGCGCTCGAGCGAGGGACGGCCGGAAATTCGTTGACATTGTCATCGATCTCCTCTCATTTTTCCAGTTCCAAACAAAAGGAAACGCCCCGGTCCCCGACCATGGGCGGGAGGAAACGACATGACCATCGTCGCCCACGACACCGGCACCGGCTATGAGATGAAACCGGCGGCCTACAAGGCCGACCTGACCGAGGTCGGCCGGGGCAAGCCGATGGGGGAACTGCTGCGGCGGTACTGGCATCCGGTCGGGCTGTCCACGGACGCCCGCGACACCCCGGTGCGTGTCCAGGCCCTCGGCGAGGACCTCATCCTGTTCCGCGACAGGCAGGGCCGGCCCGGCCTGCTCCATGCCCGCTGCTGCCACCGCGGCACGACGCTCTACTATGGCAAGGTCGAGGACCAGGGCATCCGCTGCTGCTACCACGGCTGGCTGTTCGACACCGAAGGCCATTGCCTGGAACAGCCCTGCGAGCCGAACGGCGGCGCGTTCAAGGACCGGGTGCGCCAACCCTGGTATCCGGTCGAGGAACGCTACGGCCTGATCTTCGCCTATATGGGCCCGCCGGACAAAAAGCCGGTGCTACCGCGCTACGACTGCCTTGAGACCATGGACGAGGGCGAGTTCGTCGAGGCCGACGACAGCTCGATCGGCGGTGGTGGCCCGGCGATCATTCCCTGCAACTGGCTGCAGCATTTCGAGAACGTCGCTGACCCCTATCATGTGCCGGTGCTGCACGGCTCGTTCAGCGGCCCGCAGTTCACCACCATGATGGCGTCGATGCCCGACGTCACCTTCGAGAGCACACCGCGCGGCGTCGCAGTGCGCTCCACCCGCCGACAGGACGACGGCAAGGTGTTCTACCGCGTGACCGAGGCCGTCTTCCCCACCCTGCGCGTCGTGCCCAATCCGCGGGTCGCGCAGTTCGTCCGCGTCGAGTCGATCGGCTGGGTGCTGCCGATGACCGACACCTCGTTCCGCATCTATGTCGCCGGCCGCGTCAGGAATGCCGGCGACATCGGCCGCATGCGCTCCAAGTTCAACGGCAAGTTCTGGTGGGACATGACCGAGGACGAGCACCAGCGCTTCCCAGGCGACTACGAGGCCCAGGTCGGCCAGGGCCCGATCACGATGCATTCGGAGGAGCATTTCGGCCAGAGCGACCGTGGCGTTCTGCTGGTGCGGCGGATGATCCGTGATCAGCTCGACGCCCTGGCGGCGGGGCGCGATCCGGCCGGCGTCAGTTTCGATGCCGGCGCGCCGCCCGTGACGTTCGAGGCCGGCAACTACATTCGCGAAGCCTGACGGCGCCATCACGCCGCTGCATGCGCAAGACGACCCGCGACGCCGGCCACGGCCGGCGCGCCACATATATAAGAACGCCACATCGGGAGGGACCCATGGTCGATGTCGCACCGCAGGCGATTCCGCAAGCACGGGCGCACGCGCCGACGGCGCTGCGCCGCTACTACGTGCTCGGATTGCTGACCACGATCTATGCGCTGAACTTCCTCGACCGCACCATCTTCAACGTGCTGATCGAGCCCATCAAGAAGGAGTTCGCGCTCAGCGACACCATGATGGGACTGCTCGCCGGTTTCGGCTTCGTGCTGTTCTACTCGATCCTCGGCATCCCGATCGCGCGCGCCGCCGATCGCCTCAACCGCCGCAACATCGTCGCCGTGGCGTTCGCGTTCTGGAGCGCGATGACATTCCTGTGCGGCCTCGCCTCGAGCGTCACCACGCTGGCGCTGGCGCGCATCGGTGTCGGCATCGGCGAATCCGCGGGCACGCCCGCCTCGCAGTCGCTGGTCGCCGACCTCTTCACCAAGAACGAACGGCCGCGCGCGCTCGGCATCTATGCCATCGGCACCTATCTCGGCGTGTTTCTCGGCTACTTCATCGGCGGCTGGGTGAGCCAGCATTACGGCTGGCGCACGGCCTTCATGAGCGCGGGCCTGCCGGGCCTCGTGCTCGCCGCCGTGCTGTGGCTGACCGTCGCCGAGCCGGCGCGCGGCGCCTCCGAACCGGGCAGCGCATCGGTCACGCCCGACCCGCTCGGCGCGACGCTGCGTTTTCTGTTCACCCAGCGCAGCTTCGTCATCGTGCTGATCGGCTTCTGCCTGACGACCTACACCAACTACGCCACCTCGGCGTGGATTCCGCCGTTCCTCGCCCGCGTGCATCACCTGTCGAGCGCCGAGATCGGCACCTATGCCGGCACCTTCAAGGGACTGTGCGGCATGGCCGGCACGCTGGTCGGCGGCCTCGTCGTCGCGCGCATCAGCCGCCGCGACGACCGCTGGAAACTGTGGGCGCCGGCGCTGATGTCGGGCCTCGCCGGCCCGGTGTTCGCCGTGTGCATGCTGACACCGAGCTTCACGATCATGGTCGCCGCCCTCGCCGCCACTTCGTTCCTGGTCGGCTTCCATCTCGGGCCGATCTTTGCGATCGCGCAGACGGTGGCGCGGCCGAGCATGCGCGCGCTGGCCTCCGCCATCGTGCTCTTGACCGCGACCTGCTTCGGCCAGGGCGTCGGCCCGCTCGCGGTCGGCATGATCAGCGACATGTTGAAGGCGAGCTACGGCGCGGATGCCGTGCGCTACGCGCTGCTGTCGGCGGGCGCGACCTCGACGCTCGGCGCGCTGCTGTTCGTGTGGGCGGCAGGCGCGATCCGCGGCGACATCGCACGGGCAACCTGATCACGTGGAAGAAAACCCACATGATCGTGCCGACATCACACACTTCAACTTGACTTGGGCGAACGGCACCTTTAAGTCCCACATCCATCGCGGCGGGGCATTGTTCCCCCGATGCGGGAGTAGCTCAGTTGGTTAGAGCGCCGGCCTGTCACGCCGGAGGTCGCGGGTTCGAGCCCCGTCTCTCGCGCCAGCGAAATCAAGCACTTAGCTGAAATTTCGATCTGCGCATGCCCGATCTGGCGATGTTCGCCCGATGGCCCCTGCCCATAACCCCTGTTCCCGACCATCCGAACTGCCCTGAATTCGGCATCGCTGCGTCAAGGCGCACGCGTGGACCCCGATTTTGACAGGCGTCGCGTTTGCCACAGGCCCGAAAATGCCCGTTTTCCGGCCCGAACGGGCGTGGTTGGCCGCAATCGAATCGTCTAAGCCGCGATTTACCTGCATTTTTTGACACAACCATCACACCCAAGGAGGGCCAGATATGGCGAAGAAAGCAGCGAGCCCCGCCACTGTCACGCTCAAGCATCTCGCGGCTGGCCTGGCCGAGGAGCATGAGCTCTCCAAGAAGCAGACCGAGGCGATTCTTACCGATCTCATCGGCAAGATCACCAAGCACCTGAAAAAGGGCGAGCGCGTCCGCATCGTTGGCCTCGGCATCCTCCAGGTCCGCAAGCGCGCCGCCCGCACCGGCCGCAACCCCGCCACCGGCGAGGCCATCCAGATCAAGGCCAGCAAGAAGGTTGCCTTCCGCGCCGCCAAGGAACTGAAGGAAGCGGTCTGAGAAAAAGACGGCGCCGCCGATGTGACCTTCCTGCATCATCAGTTGCCGGCTCGTCCTGGAGACACCAGATCAGGAAAGCGGCACGCGAAGCATCAATTTGCGAATGCCCCTGTCGCATCGGAGGTTGGTGATCGAGCGCGCTGCAACGTGTCACGAACTTCGGATGCGGGGGCACCCGTTTCGCGCTACCATCATCTCGGGGCCGGTCGCAGCGACGGCCCCGGAATGCCCCTCAGCCGCTGCGGCGGTTGCTCCTCGTGATTCCTCCCTTTACCTTCGCCCCGTCGATCACCGAGCGCTTCCTGCGCTATGTCGCCATCGACACACAGTCCGATCCGGACTCGCCCACCTGCCCCTCCACCGACAAGCAGAAGAATCTCGGACGCCTGCTGGCGCAGGAGCTCGTCGAGATGGGCCTCGCCGACGCGCATCTCGATGACAACGGCTACGTCTACGCCACCATCCCGGCGACGTCGGCGAAGCAGGTGCCGGTGATCTGCTTCTGCTCGCACATGGACACTTCGCCGGACTGCACTGGCAAGGACGTCAGGCCGCAGATCGTGCGCAACTACCAGGGCGGCGACATCGTGCTGCTGGCCGATCCGTCGCAGGTGATTCGCGCCGCGGCGCATCCGGCGCTCGCCACCCAGATCGGCAACGACATCATCACGACCGACGGCACCACGCTGCTTGGCGCCGACAACAAGGCCGGCGTCGCCGAGATCATGGAAGCGGCGCGCTTCCTGGTGGCGAACCCGCAGATTCCCCACGGCGTCATCAAGATCCTGTTCACGCCCGACGAGGAGATCGGCCGCGGCGTCGACAAAGTGGACCTGAAGAAGCTCGGCGCCGAATTCGCCTACACCATCGACGGCGAAAGCGCCGGCCACCTCGAGGACGAGACCTTCTCGGCGGACTCCGCCACCGTGTTCATCCAGGGCCTCAGCGCGCATCCCGGCTTCGCCAAGGGGCAGATGGAGCACGCCATCAAGATTGCTGCGCGCATCGTCGAAGGCCTGCCCAAGGATACCTGCTCGCCAGAGACGACGGAAGGCCGCGACGGGTTCCTCCATGTCACCCGCCTCTCCGGCGGCCTCGACAGCGCCGAGCTCAGCCTGATCGTTCGTGACTTTTCGACGGCAGGACTGCACGACAAGGAAGCTTTGCTGGAGCGCATCGTGAAGGACGTGATGCGTGACTTCCCGCGCTCGTCCTACCGCATCGAGATCCGCGAGCAGTACCGCAACATGAAGGAGGTGCTGGACCGCCATCCGCAGGTCAGCGCCCATGCGGCCGAGGCGATCCGCCGCGCAGGGCTGACACCGGTGCGCACCAGCATCCGCGGCGGCACCGACGGCTCGCGGCTGTCGTTCATGGGGCTGCCCTGCCCCAACATCTTCGCCGGCGAGCACGCCTTCCACTCGCGTCTGGAATGGGTGAGCGTGCAGGACATGGAGAAGGCGGCGCAGACCATCGTTCATCTCGCGATGATCTGGGAAGAGAACGCCTGAGCACCGTGGCAATCGCCGGCAAAAGGCCGATTCTGTTAACGCCGCCGGCGGCGTAAGGTTGCTTGCGTGCTTTCGTCGCAGGCTCTGTTGCCGTTTGGACTCAATGCCGCCATCGATCATCGCTTGAGTGTTGGCAACGCGACCTGAGACTCGCGTCTTCGAAGGAGATTTTTTCCGTGAAAGCACTCACCATTGCCGCCGCCCTGCTGGGACTGTGCGCGGCCGCGCTGCCCGCGCACGCCTTCCAGGCGCAACCGGCTGGCGCGATCGCGGCCCACTCCGCCGACACCGTCAAGGTCGGCTGGTACGACCGTTACGGCAACTATCATCCCGGCCCGCGCTACTACGACCGTGAATACTACGGCCATCGCTATTATCGCGACGATGGCTGGCGTGGACGTGGCGACTGGGGACGTCGTGGCGACTGGGACCGGCGCGGTGACTGGGATCGTCGCGGCGGCGACTGGGGCCGCGGCTCTGGCGCTGGACGTGGCGGCCCCGGCCGCCCTGATGCGGTCATTGTGACGCCGAACCGGCCGGGCACCTATCACCAGGGCGGCATCACGGTGCAGCAGCACTGAGGCGCGACAGCAACCGCGCGAGAGCACACCAGCCGCTGCCGACGGGCGCATCATGCGCCGGCCGGCAGCGGTTTTTTCATGTCAGCTGTTGCTGATTTCAGGTCTTCCTGCACACGAAGAAGATCTGCGAATTCGCCCACCACGGCAGCGGCAGCGGCGACAGGATCTGCTCTTCCACGACGAAGCGCTGCCGCAACTGATCGCGCAGCCAGCGGAAGTCGAAACCCTTGTGTGTCGGCCCGCGATCGGCTGGACGTGGCACAGTCCGGCCAAGCGTGCCGGCCATAAGTTCCGACGCCGAATAGTCCGAGGCGCGCCGGAACAACACCGCCCGGTTCAGTTCCTTCAGCAGCAACGCGCCACCGACCATGATCGGAACCGAAATGATCAGGTGGCCCTCCTGCTTTAGGGCATCCCAGGCATTGGCGAGGAACAGCGCGGTCTCACTGTCGCTGAGATGCTCGCAGACCTCGAACGCGGACACCACATCCGGGCGGACCGCGAGCGCGGCGAAATCGTGGAGATAGTGGAGCCGCGGGTCGCGCGCCGGCGGCATGTAGGGCTCGATGGCGAACAGGCCGACATCCGGCCGCCGCTCCCCCAGCGAACTCAGCAGCAGGCCCGTGCCGGCGCCGAAATCAACGACATTGCCATTCAGCGGCAGGTGCTGCTCGACCAGCGCGACCGACCGCGCCACCCGGCTGCGATGGGCGTAGCGCGCCAGCGGGTTTGGAGAGTTGATGGTCTGCCGATCGTAGGATACCGCCGCCATGGTTCCAGCCTCGCGTCGATGCATCCCCTCCGACGGGGCACTATAGGCAGCGATACCGGGCCCGGTATCAGGGTTTACGCGTAAGCGGCAAACAGGGTTTACGGCGGCGAGCTCTATATCTTGCGCGCCACGATATAGGGGCGGTGGTCATCGCCCTTGGTCGCGTGGGTCTCGGTCACGACGATCTTGAAACCCGCAGCGCGGATGTCCCGGCTCAGCTCCGTCGCGCGAAAAACGCCGGCGTAGGGCGCCTTGCCGACCGCGCGCATCACGGGCAGCACCAGGCGGATAAGCGGGTTCATGTCGCCGACGCACGGCGTCTTGGTGATGAACAGAGCGTTCGGCGCCAGCAGCGCGTGAATGCATCGCAACGTGTCGTGCAGATCGCGGACGAGGTGAAGGTAGTTGAAGCCCAGCACGGCATCGAACGGCGGCGCAATCGGCACCAGCGCTTCCGCAGTCGTGGCGCGAAACACCAGACCCGGCGTCGGATGCGCCAAAAGCTTCTCGTCGGCGATCGCGATCATCGCGGCGGAAATATCCGTCGCAAGATACGCCTGCACATGGCCAGCGAGCAGAAGCGCCGTTGTTCCGGTACCGCAGCCCAGCTCCAAGACGTTGTCGCTTCGTCGCAGCAAGGCGCTGGTGCGGTCCAGCGTGCGCTGGTATCCGGCCTGATCGGCCACCGGGCCGCTCGCATACGTCCGTGAAGCCCGGTCCCAGAAGCGGGCATCGCTTGCAATGGTCATGACGAGCGCAGCTCCCCGGATCGGCATCGGCCAGCTTGCCGTGCGCCGCGGAGCCCGTGCTGTCAATGCGACACGCGCGCCCGTCCGACCCCGGTCTTCAACCGCGCGGCACGCGCACGCGTCCGCTCAGACCTGACGATCGGACCGCCCGCGTGCAGCCTGTCTCATCGCCGCGTTCTCCAGATACACGACCCCGCCGGGCGCCGCGCCGTCGGCCAACTCAGCGGCAAACGCGCGCCCGATATCGTCCTGCTCGATCGTGCCGAACGGTCCCGGCAGCAGACGCCCCAGCTGCGCCACATAGCCCGGAGTGTGAGCATTGCCCGCGATAACTCCCGGCCGAAAGATCGCGAGACGCTGGAATCCGATGTTCCGAACGGCTTCTTCCTTCAACCCCATGATGCGCGCATAGCGAATCCAGCTCGTCGCAGAGCTTCCCGCCGCGGAGAGCAGTGCAAAGCGCGAGATGCCGCCATCGCGACAGCCGCGGGCAAAGCCGCCGACAACACCGATTTCGAGGGACTTCAGTGCTTCCTCGCTCCATGCCGCGCTGCCCTTGCCGACACCGACGCAGCTTGCGCCATAGACGGGATCGCCTTGCGCGACCAGCGCTTGTGCAAGCCCGGCGACGTCGTCCGGAAAACGCGAGGCGGCCGTATCGAGCTCCACCTGACGCACACGAGGCGAAGGTGCCGAAGCAGCCGTCCTGCGCGTGACCATCACGACCTCGACGCAGGATGGTTCGGCAGCGAGCGCGCGCACCACGGCAGATCCGACCTGACCTGTGCCGCCGATGATCAACACACGAAAAGCCATCGCGATCTCCATGCTGGCCTGGAGATCGACTTGATCATGCGCCAGCGGCGAAGTCACTGTCGGCGTGATCGATGTTCTGGCGCTCAAGTCGAGAGCGCGCGATTCCGGCCTGATCGCAGCGAAGATCGAGAATACAAACGTGTCCGGACGCTTGATGGTGGGCGGTCACGGATTCGAACCGCGGACCCTCTCGGTGTAAACGAGATGCTCTAACCAGCTGAGCTAACCGCCCATGGGCGGTGTTTTGCCCTGCCCGGCCGGCAAACGCAAGCCGGAGCATCCGGTTTACACCGGGAGGGGTCTGCTCAACCGCCCGCCGAAACCGCCGCATGAAGCCTGAAAAAAAGAAACGGCGCCCAAAGGCGCCGTTCCGTTCATGACTTCGGATCCCGCGGATCAGTGCGCGGTCAGGCCCGGCGCGTCGTCCGAGTCCGCGGCCGGCGGACGGGAGGTGTCTTCCTCCCACTCGATCGGCTGCGGCTGGCGGACCAGCGCCTTCTTGATCACCTCGTCCATGCGCGACACCGGAATGATCTCGAGGCCGCTCTTGATGGAGTCCGGGATCTCGGTGAGATCCTTGGCGTTCTCGTCCGGGATCAGCACCGTCTTGATGCCGCCCCGCGCCGCCGCCAGGAGCTTCTCCTTGAGGCCGCCGATCGGCAACACCCGGCCCCGCAGCGTGATCTCGCCGGTCATGGCGATGTCATGGCGGATCGGAATGCCGGTCAGCACCGACACGATGGTGGTGGCCATCGCGACGCCAGCCGACGGGCCATCCTTCGGCGTCGCGCCTTCCGGCACGTGCACGTGGATGTCGCGGCGGTCGAACAGCGGCGGCTCGATGCCGAAGGTGATCGCCCGCGAGCGGACGTACGACGCCGCTGCCTGGATCGACTCCTTCATGACATCACGCAGGTTGCCCGTGACCGTCATGCGGCCCTTGCCGGGCATCATGACGCTTTCGATGGTGAGCAGCTCGCCACCCACATCGGTCCAGGCAAGACCGGTGACCACACCGACCTGGTCGTCGCTCTCGATCTCGCCGAAGCGGAACTTCGGCACACCGAGGAACTCCTCGATGTTCTTCTCGGTCACGACCACCGACTTCTTGCTGGTGAGCGTCAGCTCCTTCACCGCCTTGCGGGCCAGCGTCGACAGCTCACGCTCGAGATTGCGCACGCCCGCTTCGCGGGTGTAGCGGCGGATCAGCAACAGCAGCGCCGCGTCGTCGATCGAAAACTCCTTGGAGTCCAGACCGTGCTTGGCGACTGCACTCGGGATCAGGTGCTTGCGCGAGATCTCGACCTTTTCGGTCTCGGTGTAGCCCGCGATGCGGATGATCTCCATGCGGTCCATCAGCGGCCCGGGAATATTCAACGTATTCGCGGTCGTGATGAACATCACGTTCGACAGATCGTAGTCGACCTCGAGGTAGTGGTCGTTGAAGGTCGAGTTCTGCTCGGGGTCGAGCACCTCGAGCAGCGCCGACGACGGATCACCGCGGAAATCGGCGCCCATCTTGTCGATCTCGTCCAGCAGGAACAGCGGGTTCGAGGTCTTGGCCTTGCGCATCGACTGGATGATCTTGCCGGGCATCGAACCGATATAGGTCCGGCGATGACCGCGGATCTCCGCCTCGTCACGCACGCCGCCGAGCGACACGCGCACGAACTCGCGGCCGGTCGCCTTGGCGATCGACTTGCCGAGCGAGGTCTTGCCGACGCCCGGAGGGCCGACGAGGCACAGGATCGGACCGGTCAGCTTGTTGGCGCGCGACTGCACGGCGAGATACTCGACGATGCGGTCCTTGACCTTCTCCAGGCCATAGTGATCGGCATCGAGCACTTCCTGCGCGGCATTGAGGTCCTTCTTGACCTTGGACTTCTTGCCCCACGGGATCGACAGCAGCCAGTCGAGATAGTTGCGCACGACCGTCGCTTCCGCGGACATCGGCGACATCTGGCGCAGCTTCTTGAGCTCGTGCTGGGCCTTGTCGCGCGCTTCCTTGGAGAGCTTGGTCTTCTTGATCTTGTCTTCCAGATCGGCCAGCTCGTCGCGACCTTCGTCGTCGCCGAGTTCCTTCTGGATCGCCTTCATCTGCTCGTTGAGATAGTACTCGCGCTGGGTCTTCTCCATCTGGCGCTTGACGCGCGAGCGGATCTTCTTCTCGACCTGCAGCACCGAGATCTCGCTCTCCATCAGCCCGAGCACCTTCTCCAGGCGCTGGGACACGGACAGCGTCTCGAGGATGTTCTGGCGATCGGAGATCTTCACCGCCAGGTGCGAGGCGACGGTGTCGGCGAGCTTGGCGAAGTCGGTGATCTGCTGCACGACTCCCACCACCTCGGCGGAAATCTTCTTGTTGAGCTTCACGTAGCTCTCGAAGTCTGACACCACCGAGCGCGCGAGCGCGACTGCCTCGACGCTCTTGGCGTCGGTGTCGGCAAGCGCTTCCGCGGTCGCTTCATAGTACTCGGAACGATCGGTGTACTTCGACACGCGCGCACGCTCGAGGCCCTCGACCAGCACCTTCACGGTACCGTCGGGCAACTTCAAGAGCTGCAGCACGCTCGCCAGCGTACCGATCTCGTAGATCGAGTCCGGGCTCGGATCATCGTCCGACGCGTTCTTCTGCGTCGCCAGCATGATCAGCGCATCGTTCTTCATCACCTCTTCGAGGGCACGGATCGACTTCTCGCGGCCGACGAACAGCGGCACGATCATGTGGGGGAAGACGACGATGTCACGAAGCGGCAGGACCGGGTACGAATTCGGTTCGCCGTATGCAATTGTTGGCCGAGACTTTGAGGCAGTCATGCCCGTCATCCTTATGTTTCGCCCCCCTGCACGCAGCCCGCCAAGCCGACGCAGCCACCACAGGGTGCCAGTGTTCCGGGCAGAACAAGCGCTCTCTTGAGCCATCGATCGCAGCGCGATCCCCTGCCTGTCCGGGTCGTCGATGCGGCGAATCTGACAACAATTTCACACCGCAACTGCCATTAGGTGGCTACGGGTGACCGGGGTGTCAAGTGAACGTCGCATTCGCCCAGCAGAGCAAAAAGCGGCCTCGGATGCGACAAAAAAGACGGCCCGAAGCAGCTTCGGGCCGTCTTTTTCAGAGCTGTTGGTGAAGACCTCCGGGCGCGCCGTGGAGCGACCGGAGGCTCGCCGGATCAGGCGCTCGCGCTCGTCTCCACCGCGCGATCGGAGCGATCGGCGTAGATGTACAGCGGGCGGGCCGTGGCTTCCACGACGTCGCGGGAGATCACCACCTCCTCGACGCCCTCGAGGCCCGGCAGCTCGAACATGGTCTCGAGCAGGATGCCCTCCATGATCGATCTCAACCCACGCGCGCCGGTCTTGCGTTCGATCGCCTTGCGCGCGATCGCACCCAGGGCCTCGTCGGCGAAGGTGAGCTCGATGTTCTCCATCTCGAACAGCCGCTGGTACTGTTTGACCAGCGCGTTCTTCGGCTCCTGCAGGATCTTCTTGAGCGAGGTCTCGTCGAGGTCTTCCAGGGTGGCAACCACCGGCAGACGGCCGACGAACTCCGGAATGAGACCGTACTTCAGCAGGTCCTCCGGCTCGACCTCGCGGAAGATCTCGCCGGTGCGGCGGTCTTCCGGCGCCATCACCTGGGCCGCGAAGCCGATCGAGGTCGAGCGACCGCGGGCCGAAATGATCTTCTCGAGGCCGGAGAACGCACCACCGCAGATGAACAGGATGTTGGTGGTGTCGACCTGCAGGAACTCCTGCTGCGGATGCTTGCGGCCGCCCTGCGGCGGCACGGAGGCGACCGTGCCTTCCATGATCTTCAGCAGCGCCTGCTGAACGCCCTCGCCCGACACGTCGCGGGTGATCGAAGGGTTATCCGACTTGCGCGAGATCTTGTCGATTTCGTCGATGTAGACGATGCCGCGCTGCGCACGCTCGACATTGTAATCGGCGGCCTGCAGCAGCTTGAGAATGATGTTCTCGACGTCCTCGCCGACATAGCCGGCTTCGGTCAGCGTCGTCGCATCGGCCATCGTGAACGGCACGTCGAGGATGCGCGCCAGCGTCTGCGCCAGCAGCGTCTTGCCCGAGCCAGTCGGACCGATCAGCAGAATGTTGGACTTCGCCAGCTCGACGTCCGTGTGCTTGGTCTGGTGGTTCAGCCGCTTGTAGTGGTTGTGCACCGCGACCGAGAGCACCTTCTTGGCATGCTGCTGGCCGATGACGTAGTCATCCAGAACCTTGCAGATTTCCTTCGGCGTCGGAATGCCGTCGCGCGACTTCACCAGCGAGGACTTGTTCTCCTCACGGATGATATCCATGCAGAGCTCGACGCACTCGTCGCAGATGAAGACGGTCGGACCGGCGATCAGCTTGCGGACTTCGTGCTGGCTCTTTCCGCAGAACGAGCAATACAGGGTGTTCTTTGAATCGCTCGTACCGACCTTGCTCATTCCTGTCTCCGTCTGTCGATCTTTTCTGGACCGCCCCGCCTGGCAACACTCAAGTCTACCTAGATAGGAGCAAAAACCGTACCAGAAAAGGCCCTTCAATCCAGATGTCGCACGAATCGCGAATAACAACCCCACAAGGGGATACTACCCGATATGCGCCATCGAGCCATGGTGCCAGCCGACTATCAAGAATTCGCTAATCGGATGGAAGCCCCAACGATCTGAAACTACCGTGATTTGGGACATTTGCACGGCAGTCTGGGCAAATTCCACCTGCCGTTGCGCAATTGTTACGGGCGTTTCGTCCGCGGAACCCACGCCCAAGCAATGAATCCCGCTCAGTGCACCGCGAGCGTTCCGGACCGCCGTTCCGCCCTGCCCGCCGCAACAGCCCGACCGGCCGGCGGCGACGCCACCGGACGGGCCACGCAGGCCGCGATCAGGTCGCGGGCTTCGCCGGCGCCGGCTCGTCGGTGCGCTTCTCGACCACCTTGTCGATCAGGCCGAACTCGCGGGACGCTTCGGCGGTGAGGAACTTGTCGCGCTCGAGCGCATCCTCGATGGCCTGATAGGGCTGGCCGGTGTGCTTGACGTAGATCTCGTTGAGCCGCTTCTTGAGGCTCAGGATCTCCTGCGCATGCAACATGATGTCGGTCGCCTGGCCCTGGAAGCCGCCCGACGGCTGGTGAACCATGATGCGCGCGTTCGGCAGCGCGAAGCGCATGTCCTTCTCGCCGGCGGTCAGCAGCAGCGAGCCCATCGACGCGGCCTGGCCGGTGCACAGCGTCGACACCGGCGGGCGGATGAACTGCATGGTGTCGTAGATCGCCAGACCCGACGTCACCACGCCGCCCGGCGAGTTGATGTACATCGAGATCTCCTTCTTCGGATTCTCGGCTTCGAGGAACAGCAGCTGCGCGACGATCAGCGAAGCCATGCCGTCCTCGACCGGTCCGGTGAGGAAAATGATGCGCTCTTTCAGGAGGCGCGAGAAGATATCGTACGCCCGTTCACCGCGGTTGGTCTGCTCGACCACCATCGGAACGAGGTTCATGTAGGTTTCTACCGGATCGCGCATGAATCACCTGGAGGTTGGCCGAGGCACCCGCGGCGTCGCCGGCCGAGATGGCCTTGCGTCGCGCGAACGCCCCGTGATGCAGGGGGTACAGATATGAGCCGGTTGTCCGGCGGCAAGATCGGCGCGGACGCGCGCCGGGAAACGGTTGCGCCGCGCCGGGCTCCGGCCAGGCCGGCCCCCGGGGGCAGGCCTACTTGAAGCCGATTCGGCGTCAAGCAGCAAAGCGGCGCGCGGGGTCCGCGCGCCGTTTCTCAGGTTAAGCTTAATGGGGCCCGACCGCATGATCGGGCCCGAAATCACGCCGCGCTCTTCTCGTCGTCGTCCTTGTAGAGCTCCTCGCGCGACACCTTCTTGTCGGTGACGTTGGCGAGCTCGAGGATGAAGTCGACGACCTTGTCCTCGTAGATCGGCGCGCGGAGCTGGGCGAGCGCGTTCGGGTTCTTGCGGTAGAAGTCCCACACTTCCTTCTCGCGGCCCGGCATCTGGCGGGCGCGATCGACCACCGCACGGCTGACCTCGTCGTCGGTCACGGTGATCTTGTTCTTGTCACCGATCTCGGAGAGCACGAGGCCGAGGCGCACGCGGCGGTCAGCGATCTTGCGATACTCTTCCTTGGCGGCGTCCTCGGTGGTGTTCTCGTCGGCAAAGGTCTTGCCGCCCGACTCCATCTCCGCCTTGATCGAGTTCCACATCAGGTTGAACTCTTCGTCGACCAGCGACGGCGGCGGATCGAATCGGTGAGCCTCGTCGAGACGATCGAGCAGGATGCGCTTGACGCGCTGGCGCGTCGCACCGGCGAACTCCTGGGTCAGGCGCTCGCGCATGATTTCCTTGAGCTTGTCGAGCGATTCGAGGCCGAGCGTCTTGGCGAACTCGTCGTCGATCACCGCGTCCTTGGCGGCCTCGATCTTGGTCGCGGTGGTCTCGAACTCGGCCGCCTTGCCGGCGAGATTCGCGGCGGCATAGTTGGTCGGGAACGACACCTTGAGCGTGCGGGTCTCGCCCTCGCCGATGCCCACGAGCTGCTCCTCGAAGCCCGGAATGAAGCTGCCCGAGCCGATCACCACCTGGATGTCCTCGGCGGTGCCGCCGTCGAACGCCGTTCCGTCGATGGTGCCCTTGAACGACACGGTGACGCGGTCCCCGTTCTCGACCTTGGCGCCGTCGCCCTTGGCCTCATACGGGCGGTTCTGGTCGGCGATGCGCTTGATCGCCTCGTCGACGTCGGCCTCGCTGACGTCGGCGACCGGCTTCTCGATGGTGAAGGTCTTGAAGTCGGCGAGCTGGATCGCGGGCACGACCTCGATCGCGACCGAATAGTTGAGATCGGATGCGCCGGCGAGGATCGCCTCGATTTCCTTCTCCTCGGTCGGCATCGTCACCTTCGGCTCGGTGGCCAGACGGAAGCCGCGCTCGCTGAAGATCTGCGCGTTGGTGTCGCGGATCATCTGCTCGAGCGTCTCGGCAGCGACCGAACGACCATAGACCTTCTTGAGATGCGCGACCGGCACCTTGCCCGGGCGGAAGCCGTTGATACGGACCTTGTCCTTCATGTCGGCAAGGCGGGCATCGACCTTGGCATCGATTTCGGCGGCCGGAAGGCTCACCTGGAATTCGTGCTTCAGGCCGTCGGCGACAGTCTCTTTCACCTGCATGAGCGTCAATCTTCTTCCTTACGCCGGTCGACGACCGGTTCGTTGCAATCAAATATCGATACGCGGCATCGGCCTGTATCGGCGTTCCTTCGGACGGATGTCCGGGATACCCAAGTCTCGTCCGCCAAACATCTCGACCGCAAAACGTGGCGCTGATGGTGCGGGCGGAGGGACTCGAACCCCCACAACTTTCGTCACTGGAACCTAAATCCAGCGCGTCTACCAATTCCGCCACGCCCGCGAGGCGCATCACGTCCGGCGGCGATGCCGCGAGCGGCGGGCTTATAACATGGGCGCATCCCTTCGCAGCAAAAAAATGGCCGTTTCGGCCGCTAACCGGGCCGGGACGCCGGCCAGGCCACGGCTGGCTGGACAGCCCCCTCGGAACATGGTCCGCATCGCAACATGATGACTTCCCGCTTCACCCCGTCCCGCCGCGCCGTCCTGGCCGGCTTTGCCGGCACCGCACTGACATCCCTCGGCGCGTCGCCTGCCCTGGCCCAGGCCCGCCCCCAGGGGCGCCAGCTAGCGCTCCGGCTGCAGACGACTGCGCAGCCGCTGCGCGACAATCAGCCGCCCTCCGCCGTCTGGGCGTTCGCCGACGGCAGCGCGCCGCTGACGCTGCCGCAGGGCGACGTCGAAATCACCCTGACCAACGACCTGCCGCTGCCAATCGTGCCGGATATCCACGGCCTCGCCGGGTCCGCCACCAGCGAGCCGCTGCTCGCTCGCCAGCCGATCGCGCCGGGTCAAAGCGCGAGGCTCGCCTTCACCGTGCGGCAGTCCGGAACGCTGCTGCTCGACACGCGCCTCCTAGGCGACGGCGCCGCTCGCGCGCTGCCGGTTCGCCCGCTGGTCGCGCCGGAGGCGGCGCGCCTCAGCGCCGACCGCGACGAGACGCTGCTCATCGAGGACTGGCGGTTCGGTCCCGACGGCACGGCCCTGGCGCCTGGCCGCGACCCCGCCGGCGCATCGCCCCTGTTCACAATCAACGGCAAGTCCGCGTTCGATCTCACCGTCCGTCGCCATGAGCGGGTCCGCCTTCGTCTGATCAATGGCTGCCAACGGGCTGTGATCGCATTCAAAATCGACGACCACGATCTCCAGGTGATGGCGATCGACAGCCACCCGGCCGAACCGTTCGCCGCCCGTAACGGCCAGGTCGTGCTGGCCCCCGGGTCGCGTGTCGACACCTTCGTCGACATGACCGCCGAGCCGTCTCGGCCGGCAGCGATCCGACTGCACGACGGCACCACGGCACGACAGGTCGGGCGGCTGCTCTATGGCGAGGCGACACCGCTTCGCCTCGCGCCGCTCGCCTCTCTCGAAACCTTTCCTTCCAATGGCTTACCGGACAAACTTGATCTTCAGAATGCACTGCGCGTCGACCTGCCGCTCGACATCAAGCCTGCCCCGGGCGGCTGGAGCCCGCCGATAACATTCACCGCCGGCCAGCCGCCGTCGTTCCGGGCGAAGCGTGGCCGGGTGGTGGTTCTGGCGCTGACCAACCGCGCGGCAACGCCGGTCATGTTCCGGCTGCACGGCGGCCCGTTCCGCCTGCTCGACCGGCTCGACGACGGCTGGAAGCCGTTCTGGCTCGACACCCTTCTTCTCGACGCCCGGCAGACCCACCGCATCGCCTTCCCCGCGACCGCCGGATCCTGGTTGCTGGAAAGCGCCGGCACCGACTGGGCGACGCCGCGGCTGGTGCAGTGGTACGCCGTCGAGTGACGGCTCAGACCACCCCGAGGGTGGCATAGAGCCGCCGCAGCACTGCCGGGAGCGCTTCCGGCAGATCCTCCGCGATCAGGCCCGGCCCGACCTCACGCCCGGCTTCGCCATGCAGCCACACCGCCATGCAAGCGGCGGCGAATGCGGGAACGCGCTGCGCCAGCAGCCCGGCGATGAAACCGGCAAGCACATCCCCCGAGCCCGCGGTCGCAAGCCAGGGCGGCGCATTGGCCGCGATCGCTGCGCGCCCGTCCGGCGCCGCCACCACCGTGTCCGGTCCCTTGATCAGCACGACGGCCCCTGCACGCGCGGCCGCCGCACGCGCCAGATCGAGCTTCGATCGAACTTTCGCAGATCCATCCAACGATCTGAACAATCTCGAAAATTCGCCATCGTGCGGCGTCAGGACAACCTGAGGATCATCCAGCGCATGAACCGCTTCGAACAGCACCTCAGGCCCGGGCGCGAAGCTCGTCAGAGCATCCGCATCCAGCACGACACCCCGCCCCGGCCCGATCGCCGCCAGCGCCAGGGCGCGGGTCGGCGCGCCGACCCCGGCGCCCGGCCCGACCACACAGGCGTTGAGCCGCGGGTCGGCCAGCATGCGCGCGAGGTCGGCGGCGGTATCGGCCGGGCGAACCATGATCGTGGTCAGGGCCGCGGCATGGATCGCAAGCGCCTCGCCCGGCGACGCCACGGTCACCAGACCTGCGCCTGCCCGCAACGCCCCGCGGGCGGCGAGGCGCGCGGCCCCGGTCGAGGCGATCCCGCCGGACACCACCACCGCATGGCCACGACCGTACTTGTGGCCATCGACCCGCGGCACCGGCACCTGGCTCCGCCACAGATCGGGATCGTTGTCGAACGCCGCCGGCCGAATGTCGCCGAGCACCGTCGGCGCGATTCCGATGTCGAGGAGATGCACAGGACCGCAGTGCAGCCGGCCGGGCAGCAGCAGATGGCCCGGCTTGCGGCGGAAGAACGTCACGGTGGCGGTCGCCCGCACCGCGCCTCCCATCACCGCGCCCGTCTCGCCATCGATGCCGCTGGGCAGATCGACCGCGAGGATCGGCGCGCCGCTGGCATTCATGGCGGCGATCATCGCGAGCGGGTCGCCCTTCACCGGCCGGTCGAGTCCCGCGGCGAACAGCACGTCGATGATCAGCGCCGGCCGGCCGATCCCGCCCGGATCAGCGGCGTCATAGGACAGCACCGGCCCGGACCAGGCCGCTGCGGCCCGCGCCGCGTCGCCCTTCAGAGTATCGCGGCGACACAGCAGGATCACCGACACCTCGCGCCCGCGCGCCGCAAGCTCGGCGGCCGCGACGAAGCCGTCGCCGCCATTGTTACCGCGCCCGGCGACGACCACGATCGGCCCGGCCGGCGCCATCTGCCCCGCAATGCCGGCCACCGCCCGTCCCGCGGCCAGCATCAGCGCAAAGCCCTCGGTCCCGGCGGCGATGGTCAGTGCATCGGCGCGCGCCATCTCGCCCGGCGTCAGCAATTCCATGACTTCATTCCTCCCGAAACCGCCTCATCCTCAGGCAATCCGCTGAAACTTGATCCAGTCGCGACACCAAATCCGCCCCATCTGAACAAACATTGCGCATTCGGACTATTTTTTGTGCATGGCAACCATCCTCCGCCACAACCGGGAGCCGCCGGCTTCGGTTAATGCACTGATACTATTCCCGTTTTCCACGACAATCCAAGTTGGCACAGACCCTGCTTACAGATGGGCTCCATTGGCGCGTCGTCGTGCACGCGCGCCTGAGACGACAAGGCAGCATGGGCGAGAGCCTGCTCTGCAGCTTCGGAGTGCCGGGGAGACGTTCAGTGAAGAAAATCGAGGCGATCATCAAACCCTTCAAGCTCGACGAGGTGAAAGAGGCTCTTCAGGAAGTCGGGCTTCAGGGCATCACGGTGACCGAAGCGAAGGGCTTCGGGCGGCAGAAGGGTCATGCCGAGCTCTACCGTGGCGCGGAGTACATCGTCGATTTCCTGCCCAAGGTGAAAATTGAAATTGTCATCTCCGACGAGTTGGTCGAGAAGGCAATTGATGCTATCCGCCGTGCCGCACAGACTGGCCGGATCGGCGACGGCAAGATTTTCGTTTCCAACATCGAAGAAGCCATTCGCATCAGAACTGGAGAATCCGGCCTGGACGCCATCTAACCCGACAGAATTTCAATTTCCCTCCCACACGGCCGCCCGCTGCGGCCGCCTCATCACGACCAAGGCCCGTACAGACAAGGGGTACTCATGAAGACCGCCAAAGACGTCCTGAAGTTGATCAAGGACAACGACGTCAAGTACGTCGATTTCCGTTTCACCGATCCGCGCGGCAAGTGGCAGCACGTCACGTTCGACGTCAGCATGATCGAGGAAGAGACCTTCGCTGAAGGCATCATGTTCGACGGCTCCTCGATCGCGGGCTGGAAGGCGATCAACGAGTCCGACATGTGCCTGATGCCGGATCCGGTCACCGCGTCGATCGACCCCTTCTTCGCCGAGACCACCCTGGTCCTGACCTGTGACGTGCTCGAGCCGACCACCGGCGAGCCCTACAACCGCGACCCGCGCGGCATCGCCAAGAAGGCGGAAGCCCAGGTCAAGGCGCTCGGCATCGGCGACACCGTGTTCGTCGGCCCGGAAGCCGAGTTCTTCGTGTTCGACGACGTGCGCTATTCGGCGAACCCGTACAACACCGGCTTCAAGCTCGATCAGGTCGAACTGCCGACCAACTCGGACACCGAGTACGAGGGCGGTAACCTCGGCCACCGCATCCGCACCAAGGCCGGCTACTTCCCTGTGCCGCCGCAGGACAGCGTGCAGGACATGCGCTCGGAAATGCTCGGCGCGATGGCCAAGATGGGCGTCAAGGTCGAGAAGCACCACCACGAGGTGGCGTCGGCCCAGCACGAACTCGGCATGAAGTTCGATACCCTGACGCTGATGGCCGACCAGATGCAGATCTACAAGTACTGCATCCACCAGGTCGCGCACATCTACGGCAAGACCGCCACCTTCATGCCGAAGCCGGTGTACGGCGACAACGGCTCGGGCATGCACGTGCACCAGTCGATCTGGAAGGAAGGCAAGCCGATGTTCGCCGGCAACAAGTATGCCGACCTCTCGGAGAGCTGCCTGCACTACATCGGCGGTATCATCAAGCACGCCAAGGCGCTGAACGCCTTC
The DNA here is from genome assembly GCF_018131225.1 of Bradyrhizobium sp. U87765 SZCCT0048. Lineage (GTDB taxonomy): Bacteria > Pseudomonadota > Alphaproteobacteria > Rhizobiales > Xanthobacteraceae > Bradyrhizobium_A. Next base: position 159,344 of record NZ_JAFCMM010000003.1, read on the forward strand.
ACCAACCCGTCGACCAACTCCTACAAGCGCCTGGTTCCGGGCTATGAGGCTCCGGTGCTGCTCGCCTATTCGGCGCGCAACCGCTCGGCGTCGTGCCGCATCCCGTACACCACCTCGCCGAAGGCCAAGCGCGTCGAGGTCCGCTTCCCGGATCCGATGGCGAACCCCTACCTCGCCTTCGCCGCGATGCTGATGGCCGGCCTCGACGGCATCAAGAACAAGATCGATCCGGGCGCTGCCATGGACAAGGATCTGTACGACCTGCCGAAGGAGGAGCTCAAGGAGATCCCGACGGTTTGCGGCAGCCTGCGCGAAGCGCTGGAGAGCCTCGACAAGGATCGCGCCTTCCTCAAGGCCGGCGGCGTGTTCGATGACGATTTCATCGACAGCTACATCGAACTCAAGATGACGGAAGTCGCTCGCTTCGAGATGACCCCGCATCCGGTCGAGTTCGAGATGTACTACTCCTACTGAGCGTCATCGGGGCTCTGCCCTCGACGTGCGAAAGGCGCCCTCACGGGCGCCTTTCTTTTTTGTTTTTTTGATCCGCCGGTCGGGTTCGGCCAAGCCGGTTCCCTCTCCGCCGCTTGATCCGCGCCGCGCGTTCGGCGAAGAATGACCTCCCTTTTCCTGAGGTGACAGATGAGCCCCGTTTCCGCCGATCCCGTGCCGCCGCAGCCCACCCTGGCGCGGTCGATCGCCCTCGGCGGCTGCGCGATCGTCGCCTTTGCCGCGTTCCTCGCCCTGGTGTGGTACGCGGCGGCCACGCTGTTCCTGATTTTCGCCGGTATCCTGTTCGGCGTGTTCCTGAACGCGCTCAGCCACCTGCTCGGCCGCCTGATCGGCGGCCCCTACCTCGTCCGCCTCGCGCTCGTCTGTCTGCTGCTGACCGGCATCATCTCCGGCGTCGTCGTGCTCGGCGGCGCAACCATCGCCCAGCAGGCGAGCGCCCTCACCGCCACCATTCGCTCCCAGGTGGGCACGGTGAAGTCGTTCCTCGACCAGCACGGCATCGACACCAGCTTCCTCGATACAGCGACGGCGCTCGGACCGGCGACATCGACGACGCCCCCACCGACCTCTGACAACGCCCCCCGCAGCAAGCCGGAGCTGCCGAGTGCCGGCACCATCGCCTCGGGCACCACCGCCGTGCTCGGCCAGACCGCCAAGCTGCTGCTCGGCGTATTCGGCACGGTCGGCAACATTTTCGTCGTGGTGCTGCTCGGCGTGATGCTGGCGCTGCAGCCCGAGGTCTACCGCAACGGCCTGCTCAACTTCGTGCCCAGGCGGCACAAGGCCTACGCGGCGCGGCTGGTGGACGATATCGCCGAAACACTCCGCCGCTGGCTGCTCGGCCAGATCACCACCATGAGCGTCATCTTCGTGATCGCCTGGACCGGCTTGACCATCATCGGCATTCCCGGCGCGCTGGTGCTCGGCTTCCAGGCCGGCCTGCTCACCTTCATCCCGACGGTGGGCTCGTTCATCGCCGGCATCATTATCGTGCTGGCGAGCCTCGGCTCGGGCTGGACCGCGGTGATCAGCGCGTTCGGCCTCTATGCCGGGCTGCAGTTTCTCGAGGGCAACATCCTGACGCCGCTGATCCAGCGCCACGCCATCAACATTCCGCCAGCGACGCTGTTCGCCTCGCAGATCTTCCTTGGCGTGCTATTCGGATTGTGGGGGCTGGCGCTGGCGCTGCCGCTGATTGCGGTGACCAAAGTGGCGCTCAAGCACGTCTACGGCGAGGCCGAAAGCGCAGCCATGACGGACGCTGACGCCAAGGCGGCGGCCTGAACCGCCGCCGGCCACATCGCATGGATCAGGCGGTCGTGACCACCGTCTCGGTGTGCTCCACCTCGGGCGGCGCCGCAAAGAACGGACCGACCAGCGCGCGCCACTCGGCAAAGTTCTCCGAGCCGCGGAAGTCGACGGTGTGCGCTTCAAGCGTCTCCCACTTCACCACCAGACGATAGCGCTGCGGCTTCTCGATCGAGCGATGCAGCTCGAAGCCATGAAAGCCCCGGGAGCGGCCGAAGGCGGCTTTGGCCTTGACCACGGCGGCCTCGAAATCGGCCTCGCTGCCGGGCTTGACCTCGATCTGTGCGATTTCGGTGATCATTGTTGCGTTCCCTCTCCACGCCGCGACGGCTTCGCCCGCCGCGCACCCGTCAATAGCGGCTGGCGCAGGCGGCGACAAACGGATTCGGGAACAATGGCAGGGATGGGCGACCGCGCGACCGCGCGACCGCGGTCAGATCATCAGCAGCGCGGCACCGGCGACCATCAGTGCAACACCGACGAACATCACGGCCGGCCAGCGGCTCGGCGGCGGCGCATGGCGCCCGTAGCGCCCCTGGGCGCGGCGCTCGTCGATCAGCGCGCGCTCATACTCGTCGGACGTGGAGAACAGACACGCAAAGCCGGCGCGCGCGGACGCGATGCTGGCTTCGAGCGACGAGAGAGCGGACTGACGCTGCGGATCGATGTTCATCAACATGCAGCGATGCTAGGAGCGACATGGTAAACGCCCCGTTAGCTTTTCGCAAAAAACACCACCTACTGCGCGACGCCGACCACGCTGCCGGTCTGGCGCACGACACTCGCCTTGCGGACGCTGGCCTGTTCCACCTGGCGACGGCGGCTTTCGTCGAGCGACAGGGGCTCCTCTGCGGCCACCTCGACGCGGTTGCGACCGCCGCGCTTGGCGCGATAGAGCGCGGTGTCGGCACTCGCCAGCAGCACGTCGAGCTCGGTGTCGGCCGGCCCGCCGGCGACGCCGATGCTGACCGTGGTGTCGATCGGCGCATCGTCGACCTCGATGCCGCAGCCGGCGAACGCCAGTCGCACGCGTTCGGCGGCAAGCACAGTTTCGTCGATCGCGCACGGCAGCATCGCCGCGAACTCCTCGCCGCCGATGCGGCCGATCAGGTCGGTGATCCGCAGATTGGCCGTGATCACCGCGGCGAACAGCTTGAGCACCTCGTCGCCCGCCGGATGGCCAAACCGGTCGTTGATCGATTTGAAGTGGTCGATATCGAAAATCATCACCGTGACGGGTCGACCGGCCTTGGCCTCGCGCTCGATCATGCGCGCGGTAGCTTCGCTGAAGCCGCGGCGGTTGAGCAGCCCGGTGAGCGGATCGATCGAGGCGGCGGCCTTGTGCGCCCGCACCGTGCGGTCACTCACCATCATGAAGATGATGAAGACCGTGCCGACGGCATAGAGCACCAGCTCGATGGCGAAGATCATCACCCAGACGCTGTTGGGCTGGAACGCGTCGTCATGGGAGGACAGCAGGCCGCCGAGCGCGATTGGCAGCATCAGCACGGCGCCGTGCAGCACGGGAATCACCAGCGCCGGCCAGCGCGAACGCATCGTGCTGCGGCGCTCGGACCAGAGTTCGCTCGCGGTCAGCGCCGCGTAGGCGGCGACGATCGCCGCACTCACCACAGTGTCGAGGAATGGCGCCTCGCCGGCGAAGAACACGGTCGCGGCCCAGATCGCCGCACCCGCCGCCAGGCCGACGACGCTGGGGCGGCGGCCGTGAAAGACCCGCGCCGCCGTCCACACCATGCCGCAGGCGAGGAAGCCGATGATGTTGACCGCCAGCAGCACCGGGCCGCCAAGCCGCGCACCAATCAGCACCCAGGCTCCGATCGACACTGCACCGAGGAGATAGGCCGTGCCCCACCAGCCCAGTGCCGGAATTCGCTCCTGGCGCCAGAAGAACAGAAGCAATGCCCCAAGCATTGCCGCGACGAGAGCCGCAACGAGATAGAGCGTCGAAATATCCAGCGACATACCTGCCCACCAGCCAGAATCGAAAGGCCTTCCAAAGCGGATGGAGCTGCATAGGCCCCCTCTTCTGAGGCCAGTATTACCGTCGTGGTGTTCGGAAATGGTTGTTCCGCGTCTTGCAGTTTTCGCAAAAACAGCGCGGTTTCTTGCAATCTTTTTGAAACCAACACATCGGGCGGCGCGATAAAACCCGCAGCCACCAACGAAAAAGGGCAGCCCGAGGGCTGCCCTTTGCGTTCGCTGCGCCCGACGGCGCGGAAGCGAAATATCAGCGCTTCGAGAACTGGAAGCTGCGGCGGGCCTTGGCGCGGCCGTACTTCTTGCGCTCGACGACGCGGGAGTCGCGGGTGAGGAAGCCGCCCTTCTTGAGGACGCCGCGGAGCTCCGGCTCCATGTTGGTCAGGGCCTTGGACAGGCCGTGGCGCACGGCGCCCGCCTGGCCCGACAGGCCGCCGCCGGACACGGTGCAGATCACATCGTACTGGCCCGAGCGGGCCGCGATGCTGAGCGGCTGCTCGATCATCATGCGCAGCACCGGGCGAGCGAAGTAGACTTCGAACTCGCGGGTGTTGACGACGATCTTGCCGGAGCCCGGCTTGATCCAGACACGGGCGACCGCGTCCTTGCGCTTGCCGGTGGCATAGGCGCGACCGAACTTGTCGACCTTCTTGACGTACTTCGGAGCCTCGGCGGTCGTCGTCACCTTCAGTGACGACAGCTGGTCGAGCGATTGAATGGACTCGGCCATGATTACGCGACCCTCGTGTTCTTGCGATTCAGTGATGCGATGTCGATGACTTCCGGCTGCTGCGCCTCGTGCGGATGCTCCGCGCCGGCGTAGACACGCAGGTTGCCGAGCTGCTTGCGGCCCAGCGGACCACGCGGCAGCATGCGTTCGACGGCCTTCTCGAGAACGCGCTCCGGAAAGCGGCCCTCGAGGATCGAGCGCGCAGTGCGCTCCTTGATGCCGCCGATGAAGCCGGTGTGATGGTAATACACCTTCTTCTCGCGCTTGCGGCCGGTCAGCACCACCTTGGCCGCGTTGATGATGATGACGTTGTCACCGTCATCGACATGGGGGGTGTAGGTGGGCCGATGCTTGCCGCGCAGGCGCATCGAGACGAGGGTCGCGAGGCGGCCGACCACCAGACCCTTGGCGTCGATCAGCACCCACTTCTTCTCGACCTCGGCCGGCTTCGCCGAAAACGTTGTCATGTGAGATGTCCAATTGAAAATAAGGTTGCGGCGGCGTGCGCCGCGCTGGCCGGTTTCTAGAGAAAGAGGCGGCGAGCGTCAACGTCCTGATGTCAAAAATACATTCACAAAATCAGGGATTTAAAAATATGGTGCAATATTACCTCCGAGAAATGGCAGCGGTCGGAATGGAATATGTCGACGTCACGTGGGCGATCGGGTCCGGCGAGGTGCCGGACAGCAGGTTCACCTCACCGACCGCGAGGCGCTTGCCAAGCTTGAGCAGGCGCGCTGCGGCCATGACGTCCTGGCCAGGCTGGCCCTTGCGCAGGAAATTGATGTTGAGATTGGTGGTCACGGCGAGGCCGACCGGGCCGATGGCCGACAGCAGCACCACGTACATGGCGAAATCGGCGAGCGCCATCAGCGTCGGCCCGGATACGGTGCCGCCGGGCCGCAGCATGCGCTCGCTGTAGGTCTGGCGCAGCAGGCAGGTCTGGCCGTCGGCGCTTTCGATGACGATATCGCCGCCGCTGAATGCCTGGGGAAACTCGCGCTGCAGAAACGCCTCGAGTTCGGCGACGGTCATTTTCGCTGCGGCCATAATTTTTCAACCCTGCCCTTCTCGCCAGGCTTTCGCCTCGCCTTGATCCCCGGTCTACATTAGGGTGCCGGCGATGAATAGCCTTGTGACACGCCGATGACCGCTTCGCGAGCAGCCATGCAAGTCCCACAATCCGACATTCTGACGCGCGAAACGATCGATTCCGTCGCCATTCTGACCCTGAATCGCCCGTCGGCGCGCAACTGCCTGTCGGAAGGCCTCATCTCCGCGCTGCATCGGGCGCTCGACGACATCCGGGATGACCACGCCGTGCGCGCCGTGGTGATCGCCGCCAACGGCCCAGTGTTCTCGTCGGGGCACGACCTCAAGGAACTGACCGCGCGGCGCGGCGATCCCGATCGCGGCCGTGCCTACTTCGCGACCATCATGAACGCCTGCAGCGCGATGATGCAGGCGGTGGTGCGGCTGCCGAAGCCCGTGGTGGCGTCGGTGCAGGGCCTTGCGACCGCGGCCGGCTGCCAGCTGGTGGCGAGCTGTGACCTCGCCGTCGCCTCCGAGCGCGCAAGCTTCGCCACCCCCGGCGTCGACATCGGCCTGTTCTGCTCGACCCCGATGGTCGCGCTGTCGCGCAACGTGCCGCGCAAGCACGCCATGCACATGCTGCTGACCGGTGAACCGGTGCCGGCGACCCGCGCGCAGGCGCTCGGCCTCGTCAACGAGGTGGTTGCGGCCGGCACCGAGCGCGACGCGGCGATCGCGCTGGCCAGGCGCGTTGCGGCGAAATCAGCGCACACCGTCAAGATCGGGAAGGAAGCGTTCTACCGGCAGATCGAGATGCCGCTCGCGGATGCCTACCGCTATGCCGCAGAGGTGATGACCGAAAACATGATGGCGCGCGACGCCGAGGAAGGCATCAACGCCTTCATCGACAAGCGCGCGCCGACCTGGGAGGACCGGTAGACCACCGGACAATACAAACAAGAATGAATCACGACACCTACGACGACAATTACATCCGCGGGATCCTCAACTCGGTGAAGACCATTGCGATGATCGGCGCCTCGCCGGTCAACGTGCGTCCGAGCTATTTCGCCTTCAAGTATCTCGCCGAGCGCGGCTATGACATGATCCCGATCAATCCGGGCCAGGTCGGCAAGAACCTTGTCGGCAAGCCGTTCGTCGCCTCGCTGCGCGACATCGACCGGCCCATCGACATGATCGACATCTTTCGCGCCTCGGCGCATGTCGCGCCCATCATCGAGGAGGCGCTGACGCTGTCGCCTTTGCCGAAAGTGATCTGGATGCAGCTCGGCGTGCGTGACGATGCCGCCGCGGCGAAGGCCGAGGCGCACGGCATCCAGGTGGTGATGAACCGCTGTCCGAAGATCGAATACGGCCGTCTCAGCGCCGAGATCCAGTGGATGGGCGTCAACTCGCGCACCCTCAGCGCACGCCGTGCGCCGGCGCCGACACAGGGCATGCGGCTGTCGCTCAACCGCCAGAGCGTCACGGGGGCAGCCACGACCGCTGCTGACCGCGCCAGCCAGACCACCAAGGACCAATAGCGGCAGTCCCGCAGCGCCACGCATCCGCCACCGGCTGCGGGCAGCACGGCCTGCCTGCGGCCGCGGTTGTCCGCACGCGATTTGTTTTGCGGTCAACGCGCCACGCAGCAAAGCCTTGCGATTTTTGCTATAGCTGCGGCGCCGGCTTGACGGGGCCCCACCCGCCCCCGCAGCATGGCGGACGTGCGGCATCGCCGCGCGTCATTGCACCGACGATCTGCCGATTTCGCGTCAACCAAGGATTCATGATGACCGAACGCCCTCCCGGATTTTCCACGCTCTCGATTCATGCCGGCGCCCAGCCGGATCCGACGACGGGGGCCCGTGCGACGCCGATCTATCAGACCACGTCGTTCGTCTTCAATGACGCCGACCACGCCGCCTCGCTGTTCGGCCTGCAGGCGTTCGGCAACATCTACACCCGCATCGGCAATCCGACGACGGCGGTGCTGGAAGAGCGCGTCGCCGCGCTCGAGGGCGGCACGGCCGGCCTTGCCACCGCATCGGGCCACGCCGCCCAGTTCCTCGCGTTCCACACCCTGCTGCAGCCGGGCGACGAGTTCGTCGCCGCGCGCAAGCTCTATGGCGGCTCGATCAACCAGTTCAATCACGCGTTCAAGAAATTCGGCTGGAACGTGGTGTGGGCCGATCCGGACGACATCGAGAGCTTCGAGAAGGCGGTGACGCCGAAGACCAAGGCAATCTTCATTGAATCGATCGCCAATCCCGGCGGCAGCATCACCGACATCGAAGCGATCGCCACCATCGCCCGCCGCGCCGGCGTGCCGCTGATCGTCGACAACACCCTGGCGACGCCCTACCTGATCCGGCCGATCGACCACGGTGCCGATATCGTGGTGCATTCGCTCACCAAGTTCCTCGGCGGCCATGGCAACTCGATCGGCGGCATCCTTGTCGACGCCGGCACGTTCGACTGGTCGCGCGACGGCCGCTATCCGACGCTCAGCGAGCCGCGCCCCGAATATCACGGCATCCGCCTGCAGGAGACGTTCGGCAACTTCGCCTTCGCCATCGCCGCGCGCGTGCTCGGCCTGCGCGACCTCGGCCCGGCGATCTCGCCGTTCAACGCCTTCCTGATCCTCAACGGCATCGAGACGCTGGCGCTGCGGGTGCAGAAGCACTCCGACAACGCCAAGGCCGTCGCCGAATGGCTGTCGACCCACCCGGCCATCGCCTGGGTGAACTACGCCGGCCTGCCCGGCGACCGCTATCACAACCTCGCCCGCAAATACGCCCCCAAGGGCGCCGGCGCGGTGTTCACCTTCGGCCTCAAGGGCGGCTATGACGCCGGCGTCAAGCTGGTGTCGAACGTCAAGCTGTTCTCGCATCTCGCCAATGTCGGCGACACCCGCTCGCTGGTCATCCATCCGGCCTCGACCACGCACAGCCAGCTCGACGACGCCCAGAAGACGCTGGCCGGCGCCGGTCCCGACGTGGTGCGCCTGTCGGTCGGCATTGAGGACAAGGAAGATCTCATCGCCGATCTCGATCAGGCGCTGAACGCCTGATCGCGCTGCGCGCGACCATCCGGACAGACGAAACGCGGCGCCGGTCTCCGGCGCCGCGTTTGCTTTTCAGCAGATGACGAATGACGGCGTCAGCCTCGCTGTCCTGCGGGCACGGCGAGCGGCGCCGCGCGGGCCACCGCCTCGCCGGCGGCCAGGCGTTCGGCCTGCAGCAGCGCCAGCGTCAGCACGATGATCGCAACACCCTGATGCGCCAGCGCAAGACCGATCGGCACCATGTGCAGCAGCGTCAGGATGCCGAGCGCGGCCTGCAGCGTCACCGCGATCACCAGCCACAGCGCGCCGTTGACGGCCGCGCCGGTGCGGCTGCGGACCGCGTCGACCACATGCAGGATGGCGACGATCCAGATCGTGTAGGCCAGCATGCGGTGGCAGAACTGCACCGTCAGGGTGTTGTCGAAGAAGTTGCGCCACCACGGCTGCTCGAAGAACAGCCGCGCGGCGTCGGGAACGAACGCACCGTCGATCAACGGCCAGGTGTTGAACGCCCGGCCCGCGCGCAGGCCGGCGACCAGTGCGCCGAAATACAGCTGCAAATAGACCAGGACGAGCAGCACGATCGCGGTGATGCGCAGCCGCGGAGGGGCCACGACCGGCGTGCCCGGCCGCAACCGCCGCAGCGTCCAGACGATCGCCGAATAGATCACCAGCGCCAGCATCAGATGCGCCGCGAGACGATACTGCGACACCTCGACCCGCTCGGTCAGCCCGGACGCCACCATCCACCAGCCGACGGCGCCCTGCAGGCCGCCGAGCGCGAAGATGACCCACAGCCGCCGCTTGAGCTCGCCACTGAGCGTGGCACGCCACAGGAACCAGAGGAACGGCAGCAGGTAGGCTGCGCCGATCACCCGACCGAGCAGGCGATGGCTCCATTCCCACCAGAAGATCTCCTTGAACTCCGCAAGGCTCATGCCGTGGTTGAGTTCGCGGTACTGGGGGATCTTCTTGTAAGCCTCGAAGGCTGCGTTCCAGCCGCTGTCCGTCAGCGGCGGCAGCGCGCCGGTCACCGGCTTCCACTCGACGATGGACAGGCCCGATTCCGTCAGGCGGGTGGCGCCGCCGACCAGCACCATGGCGACGATCAGCGCGGCGACGGCCGCCAGCCAGATCCGCAGGGGTGCAAGATGTCGGGGAGAAACGGCGCTGTCGGACATGTGGACATCATCACCTTGATCGGGTACGTGCGGCCCTTATAGTCGCGCCGCCCGGGCCCGAAAAGCGGTCAAATCCGCCCTCACCAGTGCAGGAACGCACATTTCCGTCATGAACATCCGCGTACGAAAGCTGATTGGAACGGTCGTCCTGCTGATCCTCGTGATCGTCTGGTCGCTGCTCGGCATGGCGTTCGCCCAGGCGCCTTTCATCGCAGAATCCCGTCTCGTCCAGTTCTTCTACTATGTGATCGCGGGCCTCGGCTGGGTACTGCCGGCAATGCCGATCGTGACCTGGATGGCACGCCCCGACCCCACCACCTGACTGCCGCCACGGGCCGGCCTCAGCGGCCTCCGATTCCAGCCAGGCGGGCGCGCAGCCCGCGCAGCGACGGGCGCCGGCCATCCCATGCGATGCGCGGCAGCGCCAGCCCGGAAGATTGGCCGTCCGGCCACAGCAATCCGCCCGCTGTCGTGACCGCGCTGGCGAAGCCGGCCTGCCCTGCGAGGGCAAGCTCGCGCGCGCCGAGCGGCCCATCCGGATAGGCGAAGTGCGGCAATGCCCGATCGAGCGCTGCCTCCGCGGCATCCCGCCCCGCCTGCATCTCGCGCAGCGCTTGCGCATCATCGAGGCGGTGCAGCGCCGCTCCGCTCACCGTGGCCGTTCCAATGGTGACCAGCGGGCTGGAGGCGAGCAACCGCACGTCGTCCCAATCCATCGACGAGATCTGCGACAGCGCGTCGAGATCGACGCCATAGCGTGCGCACAGGTCGCGGATCGCGTGGGAGCGCGCGGCCGGTGCGAGATCGTCGAGCCAGCCGGCGAGCAGGCTGAACAGCGCCTCCTTCTCGTCGACCCGCGCCGCCTCGAAATGGCGCTCGCGGCGATCGATGACCAGACCGATGCGCGCATGGCCGGCGATGATCCGCTCAAGAGCCAGCCACCACAGCTCGGCGACACCATCGGCGAATGCGGTCGGCACATAGACCGCGAACGGGGCGTCGCGGCGCGCCAGTACCCGTGCGGCATGGCGCATCACGCCGCGGTCGGCGCCATCGAAGGTCAGGCACACGAAGCGTTGCGCCGCGCGCGGTGCCGCAATCCGTCGCAGGGTCTCGTCGAGGCTGACGATTTCGAAGCGCCAGCGCCGCAGCCCCACGATCAGCCGATCGAGTTGCGGCGGCGTGATCGTACCCGCGCGCAGCGGCTGAAAATCGCCATGCCGCGCCGGGTGAACCTGCCGGAACCGTAAAATCGCACCGGTGCCGCCACGGCGCAGCTCGAGCCAGCGCGCCACGCCGCTCCAGTACGCCAGCCCGAGCGCCGGTCCGCCCGGAGCCTGTGTCTGCAACTGCACGATGATCCCCCTCGCCATGCGGTGTGTCCGGCCGCAAGACGCGCTATTGTCCTTACGGTTTGTTGACATTTGTTTGCAAAGGTCGGGACGATCCAGAAAATGTGGAAGTCTGACAGGTTCCAGCGATGCCCGTGGCTGCGGTGATGGACAACGACACGGAGCATGGTCGGACGGCGTCCACCACAGCGCGACTGGCGCGGGTCGACATCTTCAGCGACATGGCGGAAGCCGAAGCGACCTGGCGCACCATGGAGCGCACGGGATCTTTGCTGACGCCGTTCCAGCGCTTCGACTTTCTGTCGGCGTGGCAGACCCATGTGGGACGCCTCGAGGGCGTTACTCCCTTCATCGTCGTCGCCTGTGACAGCGCCGCGCGCCCGCTGCTGCTGCTGCCGCTCGGCGTGCGACGCGAGAGCGGCGTGCGCGTGGCAAGCTTCCTCGGCGGCAAGCACGCGACCTTCAACATGCCGCTGCTCGCGCCGGACTTCGCCGCGACCGCGGGCCAAGCCGACCTCATGCGCCTGCGGGACCTGCTGCGCGACGAGCGCAAGGCGGACCTGCTCGCCCTGACGCGCCAGCCCGCGCGCTGGCTCGATGTCGCCAACCCGCTTGCGGCCCTGCCGTCGCAGCCATCGGTCAACAACTGCCCGCTGCTCACGCTGACGCCCGGCGCGCAGCCCGCCGACCGGATCAGCAACTCGTTCCGCCGCCGCCTCAAGGGCAAGGAGCGCAAGCTGCAGGGGCTCGCCGGCTATCGCTATCTGATCGCGCGCAGCGACGATGAAATCCGCCGTGTCATCGACGCGTTCTTCACCATGAAGCCGCAGCGCATGGCGATCCAGAAGCTGCCGAACGTCTTCGCCGAACCCGGCATCGCTGCCTTCATCGATGACGCCTGCCACGCCCGCTGGGGCGACGGCCGCACCATCGAGATCCATGCGCTGGAATGCGACGAGGAAGTCATCGCGATCTTCGCCGGCATGGCCGACGGCCATCGCTTCTCGATGATGTTCAACACCTACACCATCTCGCCGAACGCGAAATACAGCCCCGGCCTGATCCTGCTGCGCAACATCATCGACCACTATGCCGACCTCGACTACACCGCAATCGACCTTGGCATCGGTTCGGACGACTACAAGCTGCTGTTCTGCAAGGACGACGAGCCGATCTTCGACAGCTTCCTTCCGCTGTCCGCACGAGGCAGTGCTGCCGGCATGGCGCTCTCGGCGATGACCCGGGCCAAGCGCGCCGTGAAGCAGACCCCGGCCCTCGCCCAGCTTGCCCAGCGCGTGCGCGGCGTCCTCCAGCGCTGAGGCGCTTCCCCCGAAACAATCCAGGCCCTGAAACGCCGAAGGCCCCCGGTCATGCCGGGGGCCTTCGCTTGATCATATCCGCCTGGTCACGTCACGTGCTGACTATGCCGCCGCGACCGTCGGGTGGCCGTCGTCCAGCGGATCGGCCGGGCCGCTCAGCATCGTGACGCCGAGGAAGCCGGTGGCGCGGAGCTGCTCCGCCATGAACGCACGGGCATCGGCATCCATGGCCGGATCCGGGATCACGATGGCCTGGGCATCGGTCGACAGCAGCGTCGCCGGCAGGTCGACGGCAGTACCGGCGTCGAGCACCACATGATCGTAGACGCGCAGCAGCGCATCGATCGCGAGCGCGAGCCGCGGCGACTGCAGCAGCGTGCGATCCTTCGAGGCCCGGCCGGCACCGACGAGATGCACCTGCGACAGGCGATCCCGCGAAATGATCTGGCCGAAGCTCGCGGATCCCAGCATCAGGTCGGACAAGCCCGGCGCCATGGGGTCGCTGGAGACCGCACCGACCGTCGGCGACGACAGCGACAGCTCGACCATCACCACCTTGCCCTTGCGCGACAGCAGCCGCGCCAGCGTCAGCGCCGTCAGGGTGACGCTCTCGTTCTGGCCGACGCCGATCATGGTGATCTTGCGGGCCGACACGCCGGCCGCCTGCAGGTCGCGGGCAACACGCTCGATCTCGGGCACCGGCGCGGCAAGATGGGGATGCGACACCGGCGGACGCGGCACCGGCGGCGGCAGGGTCATGCCCGGCGCAGGGGCCGGCTGCACATGCATCTGCAGCGACAGCGTTCGCGACGACATGATCCCGGTGAAGCGCGGCTCGCTGATCAATGCGGGCGCGGCGGCGGCGCCGGCGTCCTCGGCGACAGAGCGCGGCGCGGTCATGCGCAGCAGTTCGCCCGAAGCGATCGAGCCGGCCGACAGCATCAGCGTCGCCAGCGTCGCGATCAGCACGATCGGCATCTTCTTCGGATAGGCCGGCACGTTGGTGACGATGGCGCGCGAGATGATGCGACCGTCGCTCGGGCCGGTGTCGATGCTCTCGCGGGCGGTCGCCTCGCGGTACTTGGCGAGATAGGATTCCAGCAGATCGCGCTGCGCCTTGGCCTCGCGCTCCAGCGCCCGAAGCTGCACGTCCTGCCCATTGGTCGAGGACGCCTGCCGCTTCATCTGGTCGAGGCTCGCGGTCAGACTGTCGACCCGCGCGCCGGCGATGCGCGCATCGTTTTCCAGCGAGCGCGAGATCTTGCTGGCCTCGTCGCGCAACTGGCGGTCGAGATCGCCGATCTGCGCCTTCAGCTCCTTGATCCGGGGATGGCCGTCGAGCAGCGTCGAGGACTGTTCGGCGAGCTGGCCCTGCAGGGTGATGCGCTGCTCTGTCAGACGACGCACCAGCTCGGAATTGAGGACTTCCGACGCCTCGATGGGACGGCCGCTCTGCAGCATCTCGCGGATCAGCCGCGCCTTGGATTCGGCATCCGACTTCTGCGCCCGCGCGCTGGTCAGCTGGCTGTTGATCTCGCCGAGCTGCTGGTTGGACAGCGTGGTGTTGTTGGTGCCGACGAACAGGCTCGACTTCGAGCGGAAATCTTCGACCTTCGCCTCGGACTCCGCCACCTTCTGGCGCAGGCCGTCGATCTCGCCGGACAACCACTGGCCGGCGGAGCGCGCCTGATTCTGCTTCGCTGCCTGCTGCAGCACGAGATAGCCGTTGGCGATGGAATTGGCGACGCGCGCGGCGAGATCGGGATCCTGCGACTGGAATTCGACCGCGATGACCCGCGACTTGTCGACGGCGAACGCCGCGAGGCGCTCGTAGTAGGCGTCGAGCACGCGCTCTTCGGGCGTCATCTTGAAGGGATCGCGAATGATGCCGAACAGCGCCAGCAGCGACTTCAGCGGCGAGATGCCCTTGAGCACCGGATCGAATTCCGGCCGCTCGGCGAGCTTGTTCTCCTTGATGACGTCGCGGGCGAGATCGCGCGACAGCACGAGCTGCACCTGGCTGGTCACCGCCTCCGGATCGAGCGCGGTGCGCTCCTCCGCGCGCTCGCCGTTCGGCCGCAGGAAGACGTTCTCACGCCCGTCGATCAGGATGCGCGCCTCCGACTTGTAGCGCGGCGTCACCAGATTGACGGCGACGATCGACAGCACAGCGGCGAGCAGCGTCGGTCCGAGGATCCAGTACTTGCGCCGCAGCAGCGCCTGGCCGATCACGCGAAGGTCGAGCCCATCCGGCTCGACAACGGCCATCGCCTCCCTGGCGGCCGCGCCCCTGGCCGGCGCGAAGGCCGCCTGCGTCGAACTGTTTGCGGATGCCGCGGCCACATCGGCCGGCGCTGCCTCGGCTTCACGACGCCAGAACGCCAAACGCATTGAAGACTCCCACTCGCGCAACACCGGGGACTCACCCCGACCGCGGCGATTACAATCCATTATGGTTGCTGGCGCGTTAATTTGAGACTCTCGCGCCGCACCGCAACGGCCGGACGGCCGCGCGCAACCGGCGTATGGCGCAAAGTGATTTTGGTGTCAGAGCACCGCGGCATCACGCTTTGTTAACCATGGAAGCCCTTAATCGGCGCATACTTTTTGTGATGGATTCTCCGATGCGGGCTGCCCGCGCACTCATTCTCAGCTGGTTCGCCGCACTCGCGTTGTCGGGGTGCATGACCGTACCGCCGCTGGCAGACGCCGGCGGGCCACAGCAGCTCGCCTATGGCGCCCCGGACGCCGTGGCAACGCCGGTGGCCTTCGCGCCCAGCGCCGAATATCGTCTCGATGGCGGCGACCGGCTGCGCATCGTGATCTACGGCCAGGACGGCCTCACCAATTCCTATGCGGTCGATGCCGGAGGCGCCATCACCATGCCGCTGGTCGGCACCGTGCGCGCCCGCGGCCTGACGCCGGCCGAGCTTGCCCGCGCCATCACCGCCAGGCTGCGCGCCGGCTACATCCGCGAGCCCTATGTCGCTGTCGAGGTCGAAGCCTATCGTCCGTTCTTCATCCTCGGCGAAGTGACGGCGCCGGGCCAGTATCCCTACGTGCCCAACATGACGGTCGAGAGCGCGGTGGCGATCGCCGGCGGCTTCTCGCCGCGCGCCCAGAAGGCCTCCGTCGAACTCACCCGGACCGACCGCACCGGCGCGGTCCGCGCCGCGGTGCCGCTCGGCACCCTCATGCGGCCCGGCGACACGGTCGTCGTCGGCGAGCGCTGGTTCTGAACATGCCCCTCACCCAAGACCAGCCGCTGCGCATCCTCCACGCGGTGCGCGCGCCTGTCGGCGGGATCATCCGCCACATCCTCGATCTCGCCAACGGCCAGGCCGAGCGAGGCCACGCCGTCGGCATTGTCGCCGACAGCCTCACGGGCGGCGAACGCGCCGAGGCGGCTCTGGCCGAGATCGCGCCGCGCCTGACGCTCGGGGTTCACCGCATTGCGATGCGCCGCCCGCCGCACCCCACCGACCTGATCGTGTGGACGCGCTTCAGCGCGCTGGCGCGGCGGCTGCGTCCGGACGTGCTGCACGGCCACGGCGCCAAGGCCGGCGTATTCGTGCGCTCGGGCCCCGCTCCCAGGCACGCCATCCGCGTCTACACCCCTCACGGCGGCTCGCTGCATTTTCCGACCGACACGGTCGAAGGCAGGGTCTACGCCTGGCTCGAGCGCGCGCTCATGAACCGCACCGAGCTGTTCCTGTTCGAGAGCGCGTTCGCCCGCGACACCTACCAGAACCGCATCGGCAAGCCGGCCGGTCTCGTGCACTGCGTATTCAACGGCGTTACCGCCGGCGAGTTCGATCCGGTCACAACCGCGACCGATGCCACCGACGTCGTCTATGTCGGCGAATTCCGCCACATCAAGGGCGCCGACCTGCTGATCGACGCGGTGGCGCGGCTGCGCGCCGCCCATCATCCGGTGACGCTGACGCTGGGCGGGGACGGCGAGGAGACCGCGGCGCTGAAGGCGCAGGTCGAGCGCCTCAAGCTCGGCAACGCCGTGCGTTTTGCCGGCCACGTCAAGGCGCGCTACGGCTTCGCGCAGGGCCGCCTGCTGGTGGTGCCGTCGCGCGGCGATTCCATGCCCTATGTGGTGATCGAGGCCGGCGCCGCCGGAGTTCCGATGATTGCAGCGAAGGTCGGCGGCATTCCGGAAATTTTTGGAGAATATGCATCCGGCCTGTTCGCCGGCAGCGACGTAGCGGCGATGGCCAGCGCCATCGAAAACGCCCTCAGGGATCCTGCCACCACACAGCAGCGCGCCCGCGATCTGCGCGAGCGCATCCACGCCCACTTCTCGCAGAACGCGATGGTCGAGGGCGTCCTCGCGGGATACCGAGAAGCGTTCGCAAAACGTTAACCAAGCCTTTCCCCAATAACGAATTTTTCCGATTTGTCCGGTAAGCGAGAGTGTGTGGCATCCCGCCGCGCATTAGCTATGCCAGAAGGCCCGGCCCCGGCGTCAGATCGCGCGGGCCAGGCCGCTGGCAGCAACCAGACATATTGCCGTGGAACCGATCGACGCACGCTCGCTTATCGACGCCGCCAGCGCGGCGCCCACCGTGATGGTCAATGGCGTCCCCCGTGTCGAGCGCCGGCGGCGCCTGACGCCCGCGGCGCTCGCCGTCGCCAACGAAAAAGTCCGCTCCGCCGTTTCGCCGATCGTCATCACCGGCATGGTACGGCTCGCCGATTTCGCCCTCATCACCCTCAGCGGCCTCGCCGTCTACTGCGCCTATGTCCTGCGTGGCACCAGCTTCTCCTGGATGTACGTGTTCGCGATCCTGGCGGTCGCGCTGGTGGCGGTCATCAGCTTCCAGGCCGCCGACATCTACGAGATCGAGGTCTTCCGCAGCCGGCGGCTGCAGCTGACGCGGATGATCTCGTCCTGGTGTCTCGTCTTCCTGCTGTTCATGGGCGCCTCGTTCCTCGCCAAGCTAGGCGGTGAGGTATCGCGGGTGTGGCTGTCGGTTTTCTTCCTCACCGGCCTCATCGCGCTCGCCGCCGAACGCCTCGTGGTGCGCTCGCTGGTGCGCGGCTGGGCACGCGAGGGCCGGCTCGACCGCCGCACGGTGGTGGTCGGCGCTGACGCCAATGGCGAGCAGCTCATCACCGCGCTCAACGCCCAGGAGGATTCCGACCTCAAGATCCTCGGCTTGTTCGACGACCGTGGCGACAGCCGCGCCCAGAACACCTGCGCGGGCCTGCCCAAGCTCGGTAAGGTCGACGACATCGTCGAGTTCGCCCGCCGCACCCGTGTCGACCTAGTGCTGTTCGCACTGCCGATCTCGGCGGAAACGCGCATCCTCGAAATGCTCAAGAAGCTGTGGGTGCTGCCCGTCGACATCCGCCTGTCGGCGCACACCAACCAGTTGCGCTTCCGTCCCCGCTCCTACTCCTATCTCGGCGACGTGCCGACGCTGCACGTGTTCGAGCAGCCGATCACCGACTGGGACCTGGTGATGAAGTGGCTGTTCGACCATGTCGTCGGCGCGCTGCTCTTGCTGGCGCTGTCGCCGGTGCTGGCGCTGGTGGCGCTGGCGATCAAGCTCGACAGCCCGGGGCCGGTGCTGTTCCGCCAGAAGCGCTTCGGCTTCAACAACGAGCGTATTGACGTCTACAAGTTCCGCTCACTCTTCCACCACCAGGCCGACCCGACGGCCTCCAAGGTGGTGACCAAGAACGATCCACGCGTCACCCGCGTCGGCCGCTTCATTCGCAAGAGCAGCCTCGACGAGCTGCCGCAGCTGTTCAACGTCGTGTTCAAGGGCAACCTGTCGCTGGTCGGCCCGCGCCCCCACGCGGTACAGGGCAAGCTGCAGAACCGCCTGTTCGACGAGACCGTCGACGGCTATTTCGCCCGCCACCGTGTCAAGCCGGGCATCACCGGCTGGGCTCAGATCAACGGCTGGCGCGGCGAGATCGACAACGAGGAAAAGATCCAGAAGCGCGTCGAGTTCGACCTCTACTACATCGAGAACTGGTCGGTGCTGTTCGATCTCTACATCCTCGCCAAGACGCCGCTGGCACTGCTGAAGACCGAGAACGCCTACTGATGGACCGCTCCGGCCGCGGTGCGGCCGGCGCCGATGGATCGAGACGACGACGGACGCGGACGGCGCGCCCGCAGCTTGCGTAACACGAGTACCAGAGTTCCATGGCGTACAGCGCGACGGCCCCTGTTGTCGTTCGAGCCCCCCAGGCGGTGCCGGGGGTCAACGCCGTGCAGCTCGCGCTGATGTGGCTCGCTGGCATTTCCGGCAGCGTCGTGATCATCGAGCCGAGCCCTTACGAACTCGTGGTCGTCGCCTCGCTGGCGTTCTTCGCCATCACCGGCCTGCGGCTGCGAATGCCGTTCGTGCCGCTGATGCTGTTCCTGTTCCTGATCAACATCGGTTACACGATCTGTGCCGCGTACCTCATGGACGAGAGCAAGATCGTCAACTGGATCCTGACCTCCTGGTACATGGCGATCTCGGCGGTATTCTTCGCCATGGTGTTCGCGCAGGATACCGCCGCGCGCATCACCGCATTCCGCCGTGGTCTGATCGCCGGCGCGCTCATCGCCTCGCTGACCGGCATCATCGGCTATTTCCATCTCGTGCCCGGCCGTCCCGAGGCATTCACGCTGTACAGCCGCGCCGCCGGCACCTTCAAGGATCCGAACGTGCTCGGCGCATTCCTGATCCTGCCCGCGCTGTTCGTGCTGCAGAGCGTGCTGACCGACCGTTTCGGCAAGGCGGCGCGCAGCACCATTATCTTCGGCATCATCGCCCTCGGCGTACTGCTGTCGTTCTCCCGCGCGGCATGGGGCCAACTGGTGTTCACCGCCGCACTGCTGCTGGTGCTGATGTACATCACGAGCCCATCGAAGACCCAGCGCGCCCGCCTCGTCATCCTCGCGGTGGTCGGCGTCGCGGCGGCCGTGCTCGCGGTAGCAGTGCTGCTGTCGTTCGACTCGATCGGGAACCTGTTCAAGGAGCGCGCCGCGTTCGAGCAGAGCTACGACGCCGGCCGGTTCGGCCGGTTCGGCCGCTACGTGCTCGGCGCGCAGATGGCGCTCGACCTGCCGCTCGGCATCGGCCCGCTGCAGTTCACCAAGTACTTCCCCGAAGACACCCACAACTCCTATCTCAACGCCTTCATGTCGGGCGGCTGGATTTCCGGCATCTTCTTCCCGTCGCTGGTGTTCACCACCGTGATCCTCGGCTTCCGCCACATCTTCGCACGCGTGCCCTGGCAGCAGGCTTATCTCGCGGTGTTCGCCGCCTTCCTCGGCACGGTCGGCGAGAGCTTCATCATCGACGTCGACCACTGGCGCCACTTCTGGATGATGCTCGGCGCGATGTGGGGCATGTTCGTCGCCGCGTGGCAATATGCCGCGGCGCGCGGGAGCGCTTCACCCGCTCGATAAATTCCGACTTCGGTCAGGATGAAAACCGGTACTGATCCGTATACCGGTTGATGAGCACATTGGGGCGTCATGACATCGTCGGATCGCTGGGGGCCCTGCAGCGCTATGCGCGGGCGCTGACGCGGGACGACGCGCGCGCCGAAGACCTCGTTCACGACACGCTGCTGCGCGCCATCGAACGCAGCGCAACATACCGCGCCGGCGAGAACCTCACCAACTGGCTGCGCGCCATCCTGCACAATACCTTCATCGACCAGCGCCGCCGCGCCACCGCGGACGCACGCCATCTGCGCCATGCCGCGACGCAAGCGGACACCGCCGCGCCGCCCGACCAGGAAAGCCGCCTGCAGCTGCGCGAGGTGTCGCGCCGGTTCGACAGCTTGCCGGAAGAGCAGCGCGCCGCGCTCTACCTCGTCGTCGTCGAGGACATGAGCTACCGCGACGCAGCAGACCTTCTCGGCATCCCGCTCGGCACACTGATGTCCCGCATCGGCCGGGCGCGCGAAGCCCTGCGCGCCGCCGACGATCCCGCCGCCGCACCACCGGCCAGAACCAATCTCCGCCTCCTGAGGAGCGACCATGGCTGACCCGATCGGCGCCGATGACCTCAACGCCTATGTCGACGACCAGCTCGATCCCGCACGGCGGATTGCGGTCGCAGCCTATCTCGCCGACCATCCCGACGCCGCCGCGCAGGTGTTCGCCGACATCCATGCCCGCGGTGCACTGAAGCTCGCGTTGGCGCCGCCGCAGGCCGAGCCGGCCGCGCGGCTCGTCACGGCCGCACGGCGGCTGGAGCGCCGCCTGCAGATGAAGAACGTGCGGCACTGGGCGGCGCGCGCCGCCGCGGTCGTCGCCCTGATCGGCATCGGCTGGTACGCCCACTGGCAGGCCGGCGCCTTCACCATTCCGGACAACGACGACACCCCCGCCTTCGTGGTCGACGCCGTGCACGCCTACCGCACCCATCTGGCGCGGGCACAGGCCCGCATGAACGACGCCGAGGAGGTGTTTTCGCGGACGCAGATCGCAATGCCGCGGCTCAGGGACGACTGGCGGCTGTCCGACGTGCAGACGTATCCGTCTAACAGCGGCGCCAGCATCGAGGCGACGCTGGTCGCCGGCGAGCTCGGCCAGTTGTCGCTGTTCGCGACCCGCACCGCCCAGGACCATTCGATCCGGCCGACGGTGTCGCGCTCGGAAAGCGAGACCACCGTGTACTGGCAACACGGCTCGACGTTCTACGCGCTGACCGGCAACCGTCCGGAGAAGGTCATGCGCATCATCGCCGACACGCTGATGAAGGGCTGACGCCGGCTGCGCCGGCCGCGGAGGATCACGCCATGCCGACAGCGCTTCCCGCTCGCCGCCGTGCACCGGCCGATTTCGCCGTGCTGCATCTGGTGATAGTGCCGCTGGCGATGCTGCTGCTATCGACGCTGCTACATGGCGAGGAGATTACCGTGACGACCGTCCTGCGCACGCTGCTGCGCGGGGCCGAGGCAATAGCAGAAGCCGAACTCGGATTCGGCCGGGGGTGGATGATCGGACACATCTGACCACAACACGGGACGCCGGCGACAAGCCGCGCGCCTCGCCAGCAAAAAACGCCCGCCAGGGCGATGAAGGGGAGCAAGCAACGATGACGATAACGGCGTCTCTGCCCGCGGCGCGGGTCGGCGAAGGCTACCGCTGGATGCAATTGACCATCGGCGTGATCTGCATGGTGATGATCGCCAACCTGCAGTATGGCTGGACTTTCTTCGTACCCGATATCCAGAAGACGTTCGGCTGGGATCGCGCCGCGATCCAGTGGGCGTTCACCCTGTTCGTGCTGTTCGAGACCTGGCTGGTGCCGATCGAAGGCTGGTTCGTCGACAAGTACGGCCCGCGCGTGGTCGTGATGTTCGGCGGCGTGCTCTGCGCCATCGGCTGGGTGATGAACGCCTATGCCACCACGCTCGGCGCATTCTACCTCGCCCAGATCATCGCCGGCATCGGCGCCGGCGCCGTCTACGGCACCTGTGTCGGCAACGCGCTGAAGTGGTTTCCGGAGAAGCGCGGCCTCGCCGCCGGCATCACCGCCGCCGGCTTCGGCGCCGGCTCGGCGCTGACCGTCGCGCCGATCCAGAGCATGATCGCCACCAGCGGTTTCCAGGCGGCGTTCTTCAACTTCGGCATCGGCCAGGGCGTCATCATCTGCGTGCTGTCGCTGATCCTGCTGGCACCCAAGCCCGGCCAGGTGCCGGAGATGGTCGCCAACGCCAACATCATCCAGACCAGGCGCAACTACAGCCCGGTCGAGGTGGTGCGCCAGCCGATCTTCTGGCTGATGTACTTCATGTTCGTGATCGTCGGCGCCGGCGGCCTGATGGTGACGGCGAACCTGAAGCCGATCGCCGCCGACATCAAGGTCGACAGTATCCCCGTGACGCTGATGGGCGTGACCATGACCGCGATCACCTTCGCGGCGACCATCGACCGCGTGCTCAACGGCCTGACCCGTCCGTTCTTCGGCTGGGTGTCCGACAACATCGGCCGCGAGAACACCATGTTCATCGCCTTCGCGATGGAAGGCGTCGGCATCTACATGCTCTACCTGTGGGGCCACGATCCGCTGTGGTTCGTGCTGCTGTCCGGCTTCGTGTTCTTCGCCTGGGGCGAGATCTACAGCCTGTTCCCGTCGACCTGCACCGACACCTTCGGCGCCAGGTTCGCGGCCACCAACGCCGGCCTGCTCTACACCGCCAAGGGCACGGCGGCGCTCCTGGTGCCGCTCGCCAACTATGTGCAGCAGGGCACGGGCAACTGGAATCTGGTGTTTCTCATCGCCGCCGGCGCCAACATTCTCGCCTCGGTGCTGGCGATTGCGGTGCTCAAGCCGTGGCGGCGCAAGGTCGTCGCCGCCGCTTCGGCGAACACCTGACCGAGCTGCCCGCCGGCCGACGCGGCACTCTCGCAGCCG
Organism: Bradyrhizobium sp. U87765 SZCCT0048; assembly: GCF_018131225.1. Lineage (GTDB taxonomy): Bacteria > Pseudomonadota > Alphaproteobacteria > Rhizobiales > Xanthobacteraceae > Bradyrhizobium_A. The sequence goes on from NZ_JAFCMM010000003.1 coordinate 182,238, forward strand.
CGCCGGCCGGCGGCAGGACATGTCCCCGCGGTTGACGGGGCATGCCAACTCCGGACGACCACTGCCGCGCTACCCGCGCGGCCTTTTTTTGTCCGGCGCGGTTCGCGCGCGCAGGTCGGTGGTCAGCATCACCAGCGTGGCGTGGCTCTCGGACGCAAAGCGCAGCAGCAGCTTCAGTTCGTCGTCGCTGTAGGCCGCCCACGCCTTCTGCATCGCGCGCTGCATCGGCTCGTAGAGTTTTGCGACCTCGGCGATCTTGTCCGGCACCACCGCGACGAACACCTTGCGGCGGTCGCTCTCGTCACGCTCGCGCCGCACGAGGCCGACGCGCTCGAGCCGGTCGATCAGGCCGGTGATGGCGCCGCTGGTCAGCCCCGTCACCTCCGCGAGGCGGCCCGCGGTCACCCGGCCCTCGAGCTGCAGGATGTCCATGCATTCGAGGTCGGAGCTGGCGATGCCGAGACGGTCCGCCACCGCCTGGCTGAACAGCGTGCCCTGCGCCGACGACATCCGCAGCGCGGTTTCGAGATCCTGCAGCAGCGCCGCGCGCTCCCGCCCCCTTGACACGGCGGGCTTCATATTTTAGCCATCTTATATCTTACCATCTAAGATAATTAGCGCATGTGATTTCCTAGCATTGCAGCGCCGACCGGAGCAAGACGACATGACGCGCAAGGCCCTGATCATCGGCGGCGGTATCGCCGGCGCCGCCACCGCCATTTTCCTGCGCCGCGCCGGCTATGCGGCCGAGATGTTCGAGAGCCGCCCGCAAGCCGGCGACCTCGGCGGCGGCCTTCAGGTCGCGCCCAACGGCATGCATGTGATGGCGGAGCTCGGCCTCGCCGACGCCGTGCGCGAGGCCGGCAGCTGCTCGACCGGCATGCGGTTCTACGCCCAGGGCGGCGGCTATCTCGGCGCCATCAACCGCAACATGGAGACGCGCTTCGGTGCGCCAGCGATCAACATCCGCCGCGGCGCGCTGCAGGACATCCTGCTCGACGAAGCCGTGCGCAGCGGCGCCGGCCTGCACTTCGGCAAGCGCCTGACCTCGGTCGACGACGTTCCCGGGTGCCCGGTGGTCGCCCGCTTCGCGGACGGCGAAACCGCCGAAGGCGATATCCTGATCGGCGCCGACGGCGTCCACTCCGCGGTTCGCACCTGGCTGTTTCCGGAGGGCCCCCACCCCTTCGATACCGGCCTCGTCGGCTTCGGCGGCTTCGTGCCGCGCGCGCTGCTGGACGCCGCCGGCGTCGGCCAGGACATGCACATGACGTTCGGCCGCTCCGGCTTTTTCGGCTACGGCATCTGCGGCGGGCCGAACGGCGGCGATGCGATGTGGTGGAGCACCCAGCCCGAGACCGGCGTCGACGCGAGCACTTTCCGCGCCATGGGCCCGCGCGCGATCAAGGATCACCTGCTCGCCTTCCACGATGGCTGGCACGCGCCGATCCCGCAATTGATCGATGCCGCGCAGGAGTTCGTGGTCACCGACACCCTCGACGTCGCAACGCTGCCGCTGTGGCATCGCCGGCGCGTGCTGCTGATCGGCGACGCCGCCCATGCCACGAGCCCGCATGCCGGCCAGGGCGCATCGCTGGCGCTGGAAGACGCCTCGCGCCTCGGCAAGCTGATCGCCCGTCACGGCGGCAACACCGACGTCGCGTTCGCGCATTTCGAGAACGAACGGCGCGGCCGCACCGAGCGCGTCGTCGCGCTCGCCCGCCAGAACGGCAACAGCAAGCGCGAGTTCAGCGCCACCGGCGCGTTCGTGCGCGACCAGATGATGCGGCTGCTGCTGCCGCTGTTCGCCAGCCGCCAGAACTGGATGTACGCCTACGACGCGCGCACCATCTGACACCCGGCGCGGCCGCCACGATGCCGCGGAGGCAGTGCCCGGTCATTTCCAGGGCGTCACCGGCGGCACCTGATCGGTCGGCGCGGGCATGTCGACCGTCTTGAAATCGGCGGGGCTGACGATCTCCAGGTACTCCATGTCCGGCGAGTAGTCGAACAGGTAGTGCACGATGCCCGGCCGCTGGTGCACGCAGTCGCCCGCTTCCACCAGCGTGACCTTGTCCTCGTACATGAACTTGGCCCACCCCTTCATCATCAGCACGATCTGGAAATTGCAGTCGTGGCGGTGCCAGCCGGTGCCGTCGCTCGGCGGCAGGTTCGCCTTGACGAGATGCGCGATCACCTGGCCGCCCGTGGCATCGGCGATGCCGAGATCGCGGTAGAGGAAGAAGTCCCGCAGGCCGCCGCCCTCGTAGGTGGTGTCGGCGGGTTTGACATGGGAGAACTTGCTGACGACGGCATGGGTGTTCATCGCGGCCTCCAGGTTGTTCGTGCGCGGCTTCAGTGCGCGCGGATCACGGACCGGCAGCGCGGGCATGCCCGGCGCAGCGGCCCTCTTCGCATATGCGAAAACCACGCCACTGCGCCGCGGCCGCGGCGCGTGTCCTGCCGCGGATCCGCTCCGACGACCGAAACCGTTTGATCCATCTCGACTTAGCGCCATCGCCGCGGGCACGGCGCACGCCCTCTGCGCTTCGCCTGCGGCGGTCGCGAGCACTACGCACTGAACGTTCGTTGAGCAGGCCGGGCACATTGCTGGGCAGCGCGGCGCGCAGGCAGCTGCCTAGAAATCGACCTCGAGCTCCTCGATGTCGGTCGGCTCGAGCTTCGCCGCCGCCACCCACTCCTGCATCTCCGGCATCGCCATGATGACGTCGGCATAGCCGTCGAGGCGGCTGCTGAGACGCACGTCATAGGTCCGGAACCGGGTCACCACCGGCGCATACATCGCGTCCGCCATGGTGCGCTCGCCGAACAGGAAGGGCCCGCCGCTCTCGGCAAGACAGTCGCTCCACAGCGTGACGATGCGATCGATGTCGGCCTGGGCACGTGACCAGATGCGGAAATTGGGAAAATGTCCCTTGAGATTGACCGGCAGCGACGAGCGCAGGTTGGCAAAGCCCGAGTGGATCTCGCCACAGATCGAGCGGCAGCGCGCGCGCAGGATGCGGTCGTCAGGCAAAAGCCCCGCCTCCGGCTTGATTTCGTTGAGATACTCGGCGATGGCGAGGGTGTCCCAGACCACCGCGCCGTCGTGGCGCAGGCACGGCACGAGGATCGACGACGACAGCAGCAGGATCTCCGCCCGCGCCGCCGGATCGTCGGGCGAGACCACGATCTCGTCGACGTCGAGCCCGGCGAACCGCGTCAGCAGCCAGCCGCGCAGCGACCACGACGAGTAGTTCTTGCTGGTGATGGTCAGAGTCGCCCGGGCCATTGTCTCCCTCCTGATGCCGACGCACACGCGCCCGACGCGGCTGCGGACCGGGCGCGCCGCGCCCGCCGGCTGCCGCTTGTTTGGGCCGGTTGACGTCGGACGGAGCAAGCCACGTGCCAGTTCCGGCACGGGTCCGGAGCGACCGCTGGCGTCGAACTTGCATGGATGGAGGCAAAACAAACTGCCGGACGGTCCTGAATGATGTACCAGGCCTTTGAAAACTACACTGTGCTCACGGCTCCCTGGCGCAGCGGCGCGGCGGCGGCGCTGCGCTATCTCAACCTGCTGCCGCAGGGAACGTCCGACGCCTTCGTCCGCCGTCTCGCCGCCGCGCTGGAACTGATCACCCGCAGCCGCCTGACCTATGAGCGGCCGCCCTACGACATCAAGCCGGTCATGGTCGGCAACCGCGCCTGCGAGGTGATCGAGGAGGTCGCCTACGCCACGCCGTTCGGATCGCTGCTGCACTTCAGGAAGGACGGCGCGCCGGAACAGCCGCGCGTGCTGCTGGTGGCGCCGATGTCCGGCCACTTCGCCACGTTGCTGCGCAACACCGTGCAGACGCTGCTGCAGGATCACGACGTCTACATCACCGACTGGCACAATCCGCGCGACATCCCGGTCAGCGCCGGCGATTTCGCCCTCGCCGACTACACCGAACACCTGATCGCGTTCCTCGGCCAGCTCGGGCCGCGGCCGCACATGGTGGCGATCTGCCAGCCGTCGGTGTCGGCGCTCGCCGCCGCGGCGCTGATGTCCGAAGACGATCACCCGTCGCGGCCGGCGAGCCTGACGCTGATGGCCGGGCCGATCGACACCCGCATCCAGCCGACCAAGGTCAATGAATTCGCCAAGAGCAAGCCGCTGAGCTGGTTCGAGCAGAACATGATCAACCTCGTGCCGGTGCAGTGCGCCGGTGCGTTCCGCAAGGTCTATCCCGGCTTCGTGCAGCTCACCGCATTCGTGTCGATGAATCTCGAGCGCCACGTCAAGTCGCACCTCGACCTGATGACGCATCTCGCCAATGGCGAGACCGAGAAGGCCGAGACCATCAAGACGTTCTACGACGAGTACTTCGCGGTGATGGATCTCCCCGGCGACTTCTACATCGAGACCATCCGCGACGTCTTCCAGGAACATCTGCTGCCGCAGGGCAAGTTGATGCACCGCGACCGCCCGGTGCGGCCCGCGGCGGTGAGCCGCATGGGGCTGCTGACAGTCGAGGGTGAAAAGGACGACATCTGCTCGATCGGCCAGACCGTCGCCGCGCAGGACCTGTGCACCGGCGTGCGGCAGTATCGCAAGCAGCACCACATGCAGGCCGGCGTCGGCCACTACGGCGTCTTCAGCGGCCGGCGCTGGAACAGCGAGATCTATCCGCTGCTGCGCGACTTCATCCATCTCAACGCGTAAGCAGCGCGGCCGATAGAAGCCACGTGTCGGATCGAGGTTTTCCGCAGAGCAGGACGATATGATCGATGACGCGGGTCGCGCCGAGGCTCATCGCACCTTGCCTCCAGACTGCGTCGGCCCTGCGGGCATTGCAATGCCAGCGACGCGGGCGACCTCCCGCTCCAGACAAAAGCCGCGACGACAGGCGACGACGTCCGTGCACACAAAAAAGAAGACCGGCTTGCACCGGTCTTCCTGTGTTGCGTCGTCTCGACGCGGCCTTCGCGTCAGTACTTGAACTCGGGCATCGCCTTGACGTCGTCCCTGGTCGCGCTCAGCACGGCGTGGTCGGGATACCAGGCGTCGACCGCGGCGCCTGACGCCGTGGGCGCCGGCGATGTCTTCGCCGTCGAACCGACGGTGCGGTTGCTATCCATGCCGCCCGCCGCCGGCGCCGTCGTGCTGGCGGTGCGCAGCGGCTCGTTCGACCACTTCAGCTTGTCGAAGCTGACGGCGATATAACGCTCGCCGACGCCGAGAAAGCCGCCGACGCCGATGATCACGTTCCTGGTCGCACCGGTATTGTCGACGATCAGATCGTTGATCTTGCCGAGACTCTCGCCGCTATCGTTATAGACGTTGACACCGACGAGCTTGGACGCCCGCCACATGCCCTGATGGGACTGCATCGTCGATCATGACGCGCCCGGCGTGCTGTCCATGCGGTTGGCCGGCGCCGGGGTCTGCGCCAGCGCGACGCCGGTCAGAAGCACTGTCCCGATGACGCCAGTCAAAGCGTGTTTCATGATCATGGTCGCCTCCTTGTCGTCCGTTCATGACGGACGTCGGGCCAACCCAGGAACCGGAGCGACGTTCCGGCGCACGCCGTGGCCGCGGCCATCACAGACCACATCCATCCAGGGAGGAACTCGTCGGGAGAGACCGCGCTGAATGCTACGCCGCGTGGAACAGCGTGCGCAGCATGCCGCGCCCGAACGCGACCAGCGGCACCGAGCGCCGCTGCACGAAGCGAATGGTCTGGCGGCGCAGCGGACGCGGACGACACGGCCGCACCACGACGGCCTCGATCGGCCCGCGACCGGTGCGCGAGGCGATCAACCGTGCGCCGCGCGACAGCGACACCACGATGAACGCGACAGCCGCCGCGAGCGCGAGCGCAACGACCACGATGGCAGCGGCGATGCCGATCAGCAGGGACATGGCCAGACCTGAATTCTGCCCATTTGCGCACGCACGATCGGAGCGGCAGGACGTTCCGAACGCGCCTGCAGGATAAGACGCATCAATCAACAGTTCGGTTCAGCGCCGGTTCCCAGCCGCCCCCGTCCGAACACATTTTATTCAGCCGCCGTGCAGCGACGCTCGCGCAATGTCGATGACAGACATTTCCGGCACATCCTTGGTCGCAAAGCACAAATTGGTAACGGGATCGCAACCAATCATGGTCACTAAATAATCAACGGAATGAGGAGATCTATCGTGACCGAGCAGAGCACCGACAAGGACGGTGAGGCCCTCGACAAGCCGGAGACCGCCTCGTCCGCGGCGTCCGACCAGCCGGAGGCCGCGGCGAAGGCCGATGCAGGCTTGCCCGCCCCGCACCATGCGACCGCGCAAGGCCCCGCCGAGCCGGCGCGCAATGCCTCCAACATCATGATCCTGTGGCCCGAGCGGCCCGAGGCATCCGAGCGCGTCGCGTTCGACCACGAAGACGAGCCGCACAAAACCGCACGAACGAGCCCGTATCGCCGGCGCCGGATCGCGGCGATGGCTGCGGTGATCGCGGTCGCCGCCGTGTGCGGCGCCGCTGGCGGCTCCCTCGCCACGCTGGCGTTCGGCCATGGCGCGACGCCGCAAGCCGAAGCCCCCGCGGTCAAGTCCGCGACCGCCGAGGAGGCCGCGCTGCTGCGCGAGACCGTCGCCCGGCTCAACGCCGATCTCAACGCCGTGAAGTCCGACCTCGACCGCACCGGCAAGACGCGGACGACGCAGCTCGGCAAGCTCGGCGAGCGCCTCGACAAGGTCGAGAAGTCCCAGGACGAGACCATGAGCCGCGTCGCCAAGATCAGCGAGGCCCAGGACAAGGTGCGCACCGCGAGCGCGGCGCCCGCCCCCGCCGCGGCCGACGTCACCGGCTCGATCGCCGCCGCGAGGCCGAAGGGCCCGCCGATCGTCGACGGCTGGACGCTGACCCGCGTCAGCAACGGCGCCGCCGTCGTCGACGGCCCGATGGGCCTTTACGAGGCCTATCCCGGCGACCCGCTGCCCGGCATCGGCCGCGTCGACGCGGTGCGCTACCAGGATGGCCGCTGGGTGGTGGTCACGCCGAAGGGCCTGATCGTCCGCCGCTGAGCGCCGATCGCTCCGGCACATCGCACTCCATTGTCGAGGCCGGCCAAAGCCGGCCTCGATGCGTTTTGGGGACGCGCATACCGCGCAGCCTTCAGGAGGCGCGCGTGACCGTGCGGCTGTGGCGCGGCGTGACAATCTCGCCGCGGGTGGTGGCAAGGCCCATCTCGAAACTGTCGGCGATGCGGCGGGCGCGATCGAGAAAATGCTCGGCCGCCTGCGGTGGACACACCTCGCGCGCCGTCGTCTCGAACAGCGCCAGCCACTGGTCGAAATGCGTCGCCGCAATCGGCAGGCGCAAATGCGCCCGCATCGGATGGCCGTGATAGCGGCCGGTCATCAGCGCGACCGACGACCAGAACGCGCAGAGCTTGTCGATGTGTTCGTCCCAGTTCTCGATTTTCGCGGCGAAGATCGGCCCGAGCACCGGATGCACCTGGATGCGCGCGTAGAACGTCTTGACCAGCCGCTCGATCATCGGCTCGTCGATGCCGGTCTGCGAGCTGATCGCCGCAGTGATCGCCGCGCGCCGCTCCGGGCCGCCTTCGGGAAGATCTGTCATTGTGGGTCTCGTCCCTTCGAGTGTCCGCCGGCGTCAGGCCGCCGGCGAATACCGAACTCCTGCGGATTGAGCGTGAGATCGGCGAGCGTATAGCCATCGAGCACCGCGACGAATGCCGCGAGCGCTTCATTCAGTGCGCCGCGCAGCTTGCACGCCGGCGCGATACGGCAGTGGTTGTCGCCGCCCATGCATTCGACGATGGCGAAATCGGGTTCAGTGGCGCGCACGACATCGCCGAGCCGGATGCGCTCGGGCCGCTGCGCCAGCGCCAGCCCGCCGGAGCGGCCGCGCACGGCCTTGAGAAAGCCCGACCGCGTCAATTGGTTGGCGACCTTCATGAGATGGGCACGGGAAATCCCGTAGAGCTTCGCCGTCTCCTCGATCGTGATCAGCTCCTCCCCTCGCGCCGCCGCATACAGCAGCACACGCAGGGCATAGTCGGAGAATTGGGTCAGACGCATGGCGAAGGATCCAACGCCGCCACGAGTGACGGGGCTCGGATAAGATACATTTTTTATAAATCTTATTCAAGAGCGTGTGTCACGCCGCTTACCACCGCGGAACGAGTCTTCGTTCGCGACGCCCCTCACGCCGCGCGAAATCAATGGCTGCGTAGCGCCCGCATGTCTTCGCCGCGGTGCAGGTCGCCATCTCCGCCGTGTCACGCCGCTGATTGCAGCCGCCGTGAGGTCAGCCTCGTCGCCGATCATGATCGCCAACGCGCTGCGCTTGGGCGCGCGACATGGCCGCCGCGCCGCAGACCGGCGCCCACCGACCCGCGCAACGGAACCGGTGGTCGGAGCGGCCGGTCAGAGACGGCAGACGGCGGCTACTGGGAAGGTTGCCTCTGCAGGATGCGCGACCTAGGTAGGCAAATCGGGCAGACGGCTAAATGGCGTTGCTTTAGGCGTAAGCAGGTTATGGGAGCACACATTTCGGCTCCGAAGAATTATGGCTCCTCGAAGGGCTTTCTTGTCGTACTGTTTGGGATCTGGGGAGGCCGTGGGTTACAGCCTACGGAGACGTCCACTCTTCCAAACAAGCTGTGGTCGGCGCAAACTTAATGCGTTTTCATCTCGGGATTTGGGACATATTCAATGGCTGTCGCTGAGTTTTACGATAAGACAGGACAAGCGATCGCGTACCTGCAGGATGACAGTCATATTTTTGATTGGGATGGTACACCCACCGCTTACATCCGAGACAACGCAGTTTACAGCTATCCAGGCGCAGTCATCGGCTGGCTTCGAAATGGTTGGATTTGGGATCTGAATGGCCGCGCTGTGCTTTTCATCCCCCAAGCGACGGGCGGCCCTCTTAAGCCCTTAAGAAAACTTAAGCCCCTTAAAGCGCTGCGAAAACTCAAGCCACTGAAGGGGCTTCGTCAGCTAAAGCCTCTAAGGCCGTTAATGAAAACAATATGGTCTGATCGTTCTTGGAGAGACCTTCGCGGCTAGCCCAGCTAGCGCCAGCTGCGGCCCCAACCGAAGCCACCGCACCCCAATTCTAAGCTTCGCACCACACGAACAACGGAGGCTCTACACACAACGTCCAGAAAACTCCACGGAGTGAGCGTTGCGAACCTGGTCGAAGAGAAAGATCACTCGTGAGGTGCCCGCCTGAATGCCAGTGCGGGCGCTGACTGAACTAAGTGGAGCCTGCATACGTGAAGCATCACACCACTACTAATTCAAGCGGGCGGTGAAAAATATCATATTGCAGGGAGAGCATTTGGCACTTCGATCTTTTGAAAATCTCGATAAAGTGCCTTTGCCTTTGCCATCATTTCTGGCGTTGCTTTGGCTCGCTTGCGTTCTGCTACCTCGTCCCAAGCATCCTCGTAACCGTTGTCAGCAAGAAAAGCGGCGGTCACGGCTAATTCCAACGCAACGCTATCAGCTTGAGCTGCTCGCTTTGCAAGGGCCATAATGTTTAAATCGAGTGTCTGTTGGTTACCAGTCGAAACGCGGTAGATCGAATAGCGGCCACCCCAAGCCGCGGTCTTTTCATTCACGTCTATAAGGTCCAACGCGTCCGCATCAGACGCAGCAAGGCTGAGTTCCTCACTGTACGGCCCATAAATATGGTATGAAAATTCAAAACCAACACCTGCCCCGACCAAGTCGAGCAAGCAGCCAATCTTCTGAAGTCTGGTGCTTCCAACGATTTCGCCACCAGCCAAGCTTATGATCTGTGCCACATCACGCGGACCGGGATTAGGCATGACAGTATCCCTCAATAATATTATCCAGCGCCTTCTTGGTCGCTTCGTCCGATTCGCGATAGTAGATTCGGTAGACTTCAAACTTCTTTAACGCGGCAACGACCGGTGACAAATGCGAAAGCTCCTTGAGTTCGCCGGATCGATCAATCGCGTAGATCGCATCGAGGACAGCCCCATCCCCTTGCCCCTGCCGATAGGGATCCCTTACGACGGTATCGTCAAAGACCCGCGGAGCCTCATCAGTTGCAGCGAGCAAACCGCTAGAGTTGAGATCAACACGAATCGACGCTTCGGCCTTACGCCGCTTTTCCTCTCGCTCTGCAAGGGGCAAGCCTGCTAACGCAAGTTCAATCTTTGCTGTTACGTCGATTGCTTTGTAGAAGCGTCGATCAATCAGCCTACTGCTGAGCTCAGCAATACAAGAGTTTTTGGATTGCACCAGTAAGGGTAGCGCCCCCCAAACACTCGAATCATCGAGACAACAAAACCGACCAAGGTCATTAGGATCCTGTGCGAACCTAACGAGCGGATGATCTGCTTGCAGGCCAACATCCGCACATCGATCGGAGCGAGCAAGTTGGAAGACTCTCAACAACAGCGCGGCAAAAATCTTTTCGGCCGCTCTTGTCGCTTTATGAAAGTAGACTGTGGGATACAGATGAAACAATCCTAGTACGTACGCTTCTGCAGCCAAAACAGCCTTTTGACCAACGACAAGCGTCTCAACCTCACGAACTTCCTGTTCGTCTTGCCCAACTTTGACGCGCCTAACTTCCAAATTTCCTGCAAGCCACTTGAAATCGATCGCCGAGCTTTGCGCCCCGGTCATCAACCTATCCCGGCGCATATAGTCAAGTCGGTCAGCATCAAATTGACTGGACACAATAGCAGCGTAGATATCTTCGGGAACTTTGTTCTCAATGATCTGCGAAACAGAGCTTGCAAAGTTCGGCGCAAAATCATTCAGGATTTGCGCCACCTCACCATTCTTGATTAGCCGAACACTTGTTGCTTCGTGCTTGCCGAATCCGAGCTTTTTCAGCACTTCTTCAAAGGCATGACTGAAGGGGCCGTGCCCTAGATCATGCAAAAGCGCCGCCGCAATCGCAACTTGCGACCGACGCCGATCGAACGCATCGCTTCGGTCACGTTCAATCATGTTAGCTAGATTACGCGCGGTGTGAAAAACTCCGATGCTGTGCGAGAAGCGAGAGTGAGTCGCTCCAGGATATACTAGTTCAGAGAACCCAAGTTGCTTGATGCGCCTCAAACGCTGGAAAACTGGCGTCTGAATTAGTCGCCAGCACATCTGCTCAAACTTTTGATCGTTAAATTCGATCAGATCGTGAATTGGATCACGAATGCGCTGTGGGCGAAGCAATTTGGAGTGACCTAATTTCCTCCGGGTCGATGCGCCCATACGGCGCCGACTCCCGCGCGCCCAAACTAACGCGAGGGCGCTGGCTGTAAAAGAAAAAGGTTCCCCTTTACGTTGTCGCGCAGCGGTAACCACAACTTCTCTCCTGAAAGTCACAATAGAACAAAACAAGAACAAATCAAGCGCGCAATGAAATGCCGGGGGACGATATCCCCCCGCACCTCCTGCGACCGCAGGAAACGTTCAAAGCTTCTATGAAATTAACCTTATGGTCGGAGCGAGAGGATTCGAACCTCCGACCCCTAGTCCCCCAGACTAGTGCGCTAACCGGGCTGCGCTACGCTCCGTGCCTTTCGGCGAGAGGCATGCTGTAGCGTCGTTCCGGCTGGGGCGCAAGCACCCCGTCCCCACCTATTTCACCGGAATGATCTCGGGCGGCACGCCCTTGAGGGTGTCGTCGATCAGCCGTTTGCAGGCCGCGAGGTCGTCGAGCGCGGTCTTTAGCCTCGCGGCATCGGCCGCGCTCAGGCCCGCGCGCGGCGGCTCGCGGGGACGCTCGGGAGGCGGCGGTGGCGGCGCCACGGGCCGAACGACGGGGGGCGCGACCGGCGCCTTGCGCAGCACGGGCTCGACACGGCCGGTGAACGAGGTGTCGCGACCCGGCGGCCGCTGGGGCGGGATCGGCGGCGCGGCGCGGGCCGGCGCAGCCGCGGCCGTCGGTGCCGCCTCATCATCCTCGCCGTCGTCTTCGTCCTCTTCGTGATCGTCAGCGCCTTCGTCGCCGTCCGCGGCTTCGTCAGCCTCGTCGTCGCCGGCGTCCTCGTCGTCTTCGTGCTGTGCGCCGGCCTCGATCTCGTCGTCATCGCCGGCGTCGTCGCCAGCGTGCGCGATCTCGTCCTCGTCGTCTTCGGGCTCAGACTCGGGCCGAGCGCGCTGCGGCGGCACCGGCGCAGCGACGCGCTGCCGCTCGGGTACCGCCGACGGCGCAGGCTCGCCTTCGGTGGCGAGCCCCTGCACCGCCTTGATGCCTTGCTCGCGCAGGATGCGCTGCACGCCGCGAATGGTGTAGCCCTCGCCGTACAGCAGACGGCGGATACCCCGCAGGAGATCGACATCGTCAGGACGATAGTAGCGGCGGCCGCCGCTGCGCTTCATCGGCTTGATCTGGCTGAAGCGCGTCTCCCAGAAACGCAGCACGTGCTGGGGGATGTCGAGGTCGTCGGCGACCTCGCTGATGGTGCGGAATGCGTCCGGTGCCTTGTCCAATGCCTACCTTCCGAGCGCGCGACACATGCCGTCGTAGCGGATTCGCACGTTCAGCGCACGAGGGCGGAAGGATCCCGCCCGAAGGCCGTGCGGCATCCGACGGCAAAACGCCGCCGGATTTACTCCGTCTTCGCGGCCGCCGCGCCCGACGACGCCGCCACCGGCACGGCGGTCACGCCGTTGCCATTGCCATTGATGCGCTGCTTGAGGATCGCGGATGGCTTGAACACCATCACACGGCGCGGCGAGATCGGAACTTCGGTTCCGGTCTTCGGATTGCGTCCGATCCGCTGTCCTTTCTTGCGCACCATGAAGGACCCGAACGAGGACAGCTTCACGGTCTCGCCTCGCTCGAGGCAGTCCGTGATCTCCTTCAGGACGAGTTCCACGAATGCGGACGACTCTGTTCGAGACAGGCCCACCTTCTGGTAGACCGCCTCGCACAAGTCGACGCGCGTCACAGTTTTTCCGGTTCCGGCCATCGCCTGCCCCAATTCGGCGAGATAATCGCTGCTGGAAAGATCAATTCGTGTCTGAAATTAGGAGTTTAACCGCCTAGGGTCAACTCCGCTCACAACCAAATCGCCAACAGGGTAAGCCCGATAAACTTTAGTCAAATGGATTGCATCTCACCAGCGCACGAGCGCCGAGCCCCAGGTGAAGCCGCCGCCCATCGCCTCGAGCAGCACCAGGTCGCCCTGCTTGATCCGGCCATCGGAAACCGCCGTCGACAGCGCCAGCGGAATGGACGCGGCCGAGGTGTTGCCATGACGGTCGACCGTCAAAACCACCTTCTGCGGTGCAATATGAAGCTTGTGGGCCGAGGCATCGATGATGCGCTTGTTGGCCTGGTGCGGCACGAACCAGTCGATGTCCTCGGCGGTCGTCTGCGTCGCCTCGAAGGCGTCGACGATGACGTCCGTGATCATGCCGACCGCATGCTTGAACACTTCGCGGCCTTCCATGTGGATGTGGCCGACGGTCTGGGTCGAGGACGGGCCGCCATCGACATACAGCTTTGACTTGTGGCGGCCGTCCGAGCGCAAGTGGGTGGTGAGCAGACCGCGATCGGCCGGCGTGCCCGGCTGCTGCTGGGCGTCCAGCACCACCGCGCCGGCGCCGTCGCCGAACAGCACGCAGGTGGTGCGATCGTTCCAGTCGAGGATCCGCGAGAACGTCTCCGCGCCGATCACCAGCGCTCGCTTGAACGCGCCCGAACGCAGGAAGTTGTCGGCAGTCGCCATGGCGAACACGAAGCCCGAGCACACCGCTTGCAGGTCGAACGCCGCGCCGTGATGGATGCCGAGATTGTTCTGGATCGCGACCGCGGTGGCGGGAAAGGTGTTGTCGGGCGTCGAGGTCGCCAGCACGATCAGGTCGATCGACTGGGCGTCGACACCGGCATGGGCGAGCGCGGCCTGCGCCGCCCGGGTGCCGAGATGGGACGTAAACTCACCTTCGGCGGCGATGTGACGCTCGCGGATGCCGGTGCGCTGCACGATCCAGTCGTCGGAGGTGTCGATCCTCGCCGCCAGATCCGCATTGGTCAGGGTCTGCTCCGGCAGATACGACCCACAGCCGAGCACGACCGAACGCGTCACAGTCACGAGAGAACCTCCTGGGCAGCCGGCGCAAGATTCAGCGTCGTGCCTTCGCGATGAAGTGTCTGATTGATCTTGGTCAGAAGATCGTATTTGACCATCTCGTAACCGACGTCCACGGCGGACGCAAAGCCCGCGGCATTGGCGCCGCCGTGGCTCTTGATCACGATACCGTTCAGCCCGAGAAATACGCCGCCGTTGACCTTGCCGGGATCCGTTTTATCGCGTAGCGCGCGGAACGCGCCGCGCGCCATCAGCGCGCCGAGCCTGGAGCGCCAGGTGCGCATCATCGCGCTGCGCAGGTACTCGGCGAATTGCCGTGCGGTCCCTTCGGCGGTTTTCAGGGCGATGTTACCGGTGAAGCCCTCGGTGACGATGACGTCGGCTGCGCCCTTGCCGATGCCGTCGCCCTCGACGAAGCCGATGAAATCCATCTGCGGCAGGTTCAGTGCGCGCAGCAGTTCGGCCGCCTCGCGCACCTCCTCCACGCCCTTCACTTCCTCGACGCCGATGTTGAGCAGGCCGACGGTCGGCCGCTCGAGATCGAACAGCACCCGCGCCATGGCGCTGCCCATGATCGCCAGCTTCGCAAGATGCTGGGCGTCCGCGCCGATCGACGCGCCGACGTCGAGCACGATCGATTCGCCGCGCAGCGTCGGCCACACCGCGCTGAGCGCCGGCCGCTCGATTCCCGGCAGCATGCGCAGGTGGAGGCGCGCCATCGCCATCAGCGCGCCGGTGTTGCCGGCGGAGATGGCGACATCGGCCTCGCCCTTCTTGACCGCGTCGATCGCCAGCCACATCGACGACACCTTGCGGCCGCGGCGCAGGGCCTGGCTCGGCTTCTCGCTTCCGCCGATGGCGACATCGGTGTGCATGACCCGCGACACCGCCTTCATGGCCGGCAGTGCGTCGAGTTCCTTGCCGATCAGGGCGCTGTCGCCGAACAGGACGAACTCGCTGTCGGGATGTCGCGTCAGCGAGATCGCAGCCCCCGGAACGACAACCGACGCGCCAAAATCGCCCCCCATGGCGTCGAGCGCGATTCGAACCTTTTGCGGCATGAACGTTCCGGCAATCCGATGTTTGCGGCCTTGCGGCCGCGACTTGAGCCTTCACCGCCAGGGCGGCGCCGCTGGGCTCCGAATGACCCACCGCGGGCCGCGACAATACCCTGTCCGTGCCCCTATACAACTCTTGACGGAGGTTTTGCGCCGTCGAATCCGCCTTGCGTTTCGGCGGCTTGACCTCAATCGCCGGTGCCGGGATCGGTTTTGGAGCGTTTCGCGCCCCGCCCCTTCGGCGCATCCTTCGCCCCACCCTGCGGCGCAGCAGCGTCCTTGAGGGCCTTGAGCGCCGCGAACGGGTGGCTTTCGGGGTCCTCCGCGGTCACCACCGGCTCGAACGCCACGCCGGGCTTGCGAGGATAGGGATCAATTCCCAGAAACAGCACATCGGCGGCCAGCCGGCCAAGGTCGATGGTCCCGTCGGCGATCGCCTCCGGCGGGTCGGCATCCTCACCCGTTGCCTCCGCCTCCTGCTCCATCGCCTTGATAATGGCCGCGACCTGATCCTCGGGGGCGAACAGCAGATCGACCGGCTCGTCGATGGCGTTCTCGATCGGCTCGAGCGTCACCACACAGACCTGGCCAACCCGCGCGGTCATGCGCCCGAGCACCTGGATACGTCCGCGCCCGGCCGGCCGCAGGTCGAAGGTGGCCCGTGCCTCGGCGATGTCGCGCAGGCCGCCGAGCTTCGCCAGCGCCGCGCGCTGGGCGTGGTCGGCAACGAGCTCCTGATGCACGCCGGTGTCCGGGATCTGGTCGACCGCGATCTTGATGCTCCATGGATGGGGCGCCGCGCCCCGCTCCCGTTCTGTCGTCATGCTGGTATCCTCGGGGCCGGAAAGCGGAAGGTGCCGGCCTGCAGCGTGGCGCGATCGACCGCATCCAGCGCCGCCACCGCCGCGGTGACGTAGTCGCACAAACCCGCCGCCCGCGCGGTGTCGGTGGTGTTAAGCACATTGCGGGCGAGCGCGTCGGCCAGAGCGTCCCGCCCGGCCGCGAGCGCCTTGTCGTAGGCCGCGGTGCGGCCATAGAACGCCTCGCCGAACTTCTGCATGCGCTTGGGCACCGTCAGGTCCCCGACACCCATTTCCCGTAGATTCGCATCCATGTCGCTGCAGAAGCGGTCGAACAGCCCCTGCCCGAGCCCCCCGGCCGGCACCGCGCCGCCCTCCGCCGCCCGCAGCGGCCGGAGTACGAGCCAGAGGTGCAGAACGATCATGTCGAAGCGGCCGTTAACCGTGTCCGGGACGTGGAGTGCTTGATAAAACAGCGGTTCTCGTGCCTGCGCCACGATCATGCCATAGATGGCCTCGATGGTGCCGCGCAACGGCGTCTGGGGATTCAGAAAGCGTTTGAAGGGCCAAAGCATTACCGGGTTCCGCGGGAAGGGTCTTGTCAAGCCTGCGCCCTGCCCGGTACGTCAATGCCCCGCGTGATGCAAGAGGACGGGGCGTGGCCCCGGAATGACCGAATTGAAGACCTTGTCGAACGACGACGCCCGCGCGGGGCTTGACCTCGCCCTCCGGCAGCCGCTCCGCCGCCGCGCCCCCGCCCGCCTGCTGGGCCTCGCGCTCGCGGCAACCGCCGCCTGTGTCTCGCTTGCCGGCTGCGGCGCGTTCTCCGAGCAGTACCAGAAGGGCTACATCCTGCCCGAGGGCGCGCTGGACCAGATCCCCATCGGCGCCAGCCAGGACCAGGTGCTGATCGTGCTGGGCACCCCGTCCACCGTCGCGACGCTCAACGGCGAGGTGTTCTACTACATCTCGCAGCGCGCCGAGCGGAAGGTCGCCTTCATGAACCAGCAGGTCATCGACCAGCGCGTGATCGCGGTCTACTTCGACAAGAACCGCCACGTCATCCGCCTTGCGAACTACGGTCTGAAGGACGGCAAGATCTTCGACTTCATCAGCCGCACGACGCCGACGTCCGGCCAGGAAATGAGCTACCTGACGCCGCTGTTCAAGCTGCTCTCGTTCCGCTGAGCGGCAGCCGCCGCCATGCGGCGCGGAACGACAAATCGGCCGGCGCATCGTGCGCCAGCCGCCCGTCGGGATCATCCAGTCGCAGGAACAGCCGGCGCAGCGTCAGACCGCGGCGAGGCCCTGCTGCACGAACTTGTAGCCCGCCTGCCAGCGCTCATGCTGCTCGGACCCCTCCGGATAAGGATTGGGCGGCGTCGGCTCCTGCTGGTCAGGCTGGCGCTTGAGCTTGGCCAGTTTGCCCTGTTCGAACGGATCGCGGCTATCGGTCCCCATGGTCGCGTGCTCCCTGCTGGACGAACATCTTAACCTGCAGATCCCCGCGTGGTTTCCATCGCTGCGCGGAATTTATTTTGTGAGCAACCAGTGCGTTTGTCATCAAACTGCAATGCAGACGCGGGGGCCACCGTTGCCACGCCCGAACACGCGTCCAGCAGCGCGCGCTTGCACCGCACTAGCTGCGCCGCACGCACGCGCTGATGCCTTATCGCCCGCAGGGCGGCTTACTTGCCGAGGATCTTCTCGGCCGCGTTGACGATGCTGATGTTCGGATTGGTGGCGCAGAACGCACCGAACTTCTTGGCGTTCTCGACAAACACGTTGGTGTCGATGATCGCCTCGTCGCTGTCGCCCTTGTACCAGCCGTCCATCCAGGTCAGCACCATCTTGATGCCGTCGTCGCCGCTTTCCAGGAACTGCTTGCAGCTCAAGGTCGCCAGATCGATGGTCTCGGCGCGGCTCGCGGTCGTGCTCGCCAGAGATGCGATCACCGCGGCCATCACAATGGTCGTTCGTGTCATGGAGCCCTCTTCCCTCGCTCAACCCGGCGAACCCTAGCGGGATGCGAGCCGGGCGTCGTCTCAACCCGTGCAAAGCGGTACGCAGCGGTGGTGATAACGCCGATTAAATCCCGCGCGCCCGACCGGCACGTTTATTCGGCAGCGACCACCGCGTGCCGGTACTCCATCGGCGCCATCCCGAAATTGGCGCGGAACACCCGATAGAATGTCGCCAGGCTATCGAAGCCCGATGCGAACGCCACCGCGGAAATCGGCCGCACCGACGCTTCCGCCAGCAGCGCCTTGGCGTGGCTGAGCCGCAGCATCGTGAGATGGCGCGCGACGCTCGTGCCGGTCGGCTCGAACAGCAGATGCAGCTGGCGCACCGAAATGCCGAGCATGGCGGCGATCCGCGCCGGGGTGAGATCGACCCGCCAGAAGTTCTGGCCGATCAGGTCGCGCGCCTGGATCAGGCGGAGCTGGCGCACGGCCAGCCGCAGCGCGTCGTCGGAAACCGGCAACAGGCCGCGCACCGCCAGCGCGACCTGGGCCAGCGCCATCACCGCGGCGTTGACCTCGACGTCGCTCATCGACCGCGCCTGGCCGAGAAAGGCCGGAAAGCTCGCCGACAGCAGCGTGCTCTGGCGCCGCTCGCCGTCCACCGGCTGCGGCGACAGATCACCGTCGCGCTGCACGAACGGGGTGCAGATGGTGAAGGGAATCTTGAGCACGCGCAGATGGAAGCCGGCCTCGGTGGTCGGCCGCGTGGCATAGGGCAGATCGGTATGGCTGGTGGCAACCGCGCCGGCCGGCACGGTGAACTCGGTGCGGCGGCCGGTGCCGAACCATGCTGCACCGCCGAGCTGCTGGTAGATGCAAACGCTGTTGCCGGGCGCGCGGGAGATGTCTTCGTCGGTGCGCCGCACCGAATAGGGCGAGGCATGCATCTCGACCAGTGTCGCCGCCCCCAGCGGCTCGGCGGAAAAGATCCCCCGGAATCCGGCGCGCCGGTCGGCCTCGAGCTCCGCCGAGACGCCGAACAGGTGCTTGGCGCGCACCTCCCGCCAATAGGCGAAGCGATCCGCCGGCGGCAGCGCGTCGGTCGACCACACGGGCATGGCCTCACTCCCTTAGTTCTGTAAAGGCACGGCAGCCGCCGTCAGCCGTGCAATTCCGGCTGCCGAAATCTAGACAATCACGCCACGAATTTCAAAAGAAAGAGCCGCTCAAAAGAATGGCCCGTGGCGCGATGCCACGGGCCTTCTCCAGGGAGAGCGAGGTTGGCGGGGCCGAACGGCCCCGGCCCGATCAATGCGCCAGGATCGCGAGCAGCAGCAGCGCCACGATATTGGTGATCTTGATCATCGGGTTCACGGCGGGGCCCGCCGTGTCCTTGTAGGGATCGCCGACGGTGTCGCCGGTCACGGCCGCCTTGTGGGCGTCCGAGCCCTTGCCACCGAAATGGCCGTCCTCGATGTACTTCTTGGCGTTGTCCCAGGCGCCGCCGCCCGAGGTCATCGAGATCGCGACGAACAGACCGGTGACGATGACGCCGAGCAGCATGGCGCCGACCGCCGAGAACGCCGCCGACTTGCCGGCGGCGCCGCCGCCCGCGATGACGTAGATCAGGAAGTACACGACGATCGGCGAGAGCACCGGCAGCAGCGAGGGGATGATCATCTCCTTGATCGCCGCCTTGGTCAGCAGGTCGACGGCCTTGCCGTAATCAGGCTTGTCCTTGCCCTGCATGATGCCCGGCTTCTCGCGGAACTGGCGGCGCACCTCCTCGACGATGGCGCCGGCCGCACGGCCGACCGCCGTCATGCCCATCGCGCCGAACAGGTACGGCAGCAGGCCGCCGAACAGCAGGCCGACCACGACGTAAGGATTGTTCAGCGAGAAGTCGGGCGTAACGCCCTGGAAGTACGAGTTCTGCGCCGCATTGGCGATGAAGTACTTCAGGTCCTCGTTGTAGGCGGCGAACAGCACCAGCGCGCCGAGACCGGCGGAGCCGATGGCGTAGCCCTTGGTGACGGCCTTGGTGGTGTTGCCGACCGCGTCGAGCGCGTCGGTCGACTTGCGCACCTCCTTGGGCAGCCCCGCCATTTCGGCGATGCCGCCGGCGTTGTCGGTGACCGGACCGAAGGCATCGAGCGCCACGATCATGCCGGCGAGCGCGAGCATGGTGGTGGTGGCGATGGCGATGCCGAACAGGCCGGCGAGGCTGTAGGTGATCAGGATGCCGGCGATGATGACGATCGCGGGCAGCGCGGTCGCCTCCATCGAGATCGCAAGGCCCTGGATCACGTTGGTGCCGTGGCCGGTGACCGAGGACTGCGCGATCGACTTCACCGGACGATAGTCGGTGCCGGTGTAGTATTCGGTGATCCAGATGATCAGGCCGGTGACCGCGAGGCCAACGATGCCGCACTCGAACAGCGCGAGCCCGGTGTAGTTGACGCCGGCGAGCGGGCCGAAGCCGACCAGCAGGTGGATGACGATGCCGACGCCGACCAGCGACAGCACGCCGGTGGCGATCAGCCCCTTGTACAGCGCCCCCATGATCGACTGGCTGGCGCCGAGCTTCACGAAGAAGGTGCCGATGATCGAAGTGACGATGCAGATGCCGCCGATGGCGAGCGGCAACGTCATCATGTTGGTGAGCAGCGGCGACTTGGCGAAGAAGATCGCTGCGAGCACCATCGTGGCGACCGCGGTCACCGCATAGGTCTCGAACAGGTCGGCCGCCATGCCGGCGCAGTCGCCGACGTTGTCGCCGACGTTGTCGGCGATGGTCGCCGGGTTGCGCGGATCGTCCTCGGGGATGCCGGCTTCGACCTTGCCGACGAGATCGCCGCCGACGTCGGCCCCCTTGGTGAAGATGCCGCCGCCGAGACGGGCGAAGATCGAGATCAGCGAGGCGCCGAAGCCGAGCGCGACCAGCGCGTCGACGACCGTGCGGCTGTTGGGCGAGAGCTTGAGGATCTGCGTCAGGTAGCCGAAATACAGCGTGACGCCGAGCAGCGCGAGGCCGGCCACCAGCAGGCCGGTGATCGCGCCCGCCTTGAAGGCGAGTTCGAGGCCGCCGGCGAGCGACTTGGTCGCCGCCTGGGCGGTGCGCACGTTGGCGCGAACCGAGACGTTCATGCCGATGAAGCCCGCGGCTCCCGACAGCACGGCGCCGATCAGGAAGCCCACCGCGACGAGCACGCCGAGGAAGTAGGCCAGCAGCAGGAAGATCACGACGCCGACGATGGCAATCGTGGTGTACTGGCGACGCAGATAGGCCTGCGCGCCTTCACGCACTGCGGCAGCGATTTCCTGCATGCGCGCATTGCCTGCGTCGGCCCCCAGCACCGACGAGGTCGCCCAGATGGCGTAGACGATGGAGAGTGCCCCGGCGAGCACAATCACCCATAGAGTGGTCATGAATGCAGCCTCGATCCTTATGTGTTTCCCCATGACGCCCGTTATTGTCCCCGAAGGATGGGCATCAAAAAATAAGGCAGGCCTGCCGAAAGGCAGGTCGCTGCCTTAATTCGACACGAAGCATGCCAAAATCACATAGGCGGCGCAACGCCAGCGGGTGGACCCTCTCCCGTTTCCTCTCACAATTGGTCCAAGGTCTAACGGCTGCGTGCCGGCGGCGTCCGAATGGCGCCATTCGCGGCGCGGCGCGCCGACGCGGCCGAATCCGCGAAAATGCTCAAAAATGGCTGTAGGACAGCCGCGACAGCACAACCGGCGTGCCCTGCCCGTCAACAAATGACGGCGGCGCGGTACCCGCGCGCACCGTGCCGATCGCCGTCACGGCAACGCCCGTGGCAGCAGCGGCAGCCGCGAATGCAGCACTGCCGTCCGGCGGAACAGTACAGAGAATCTCGTAATCGTCGCCGCCGGAGAGAATCGTTTCGCGGCTCGCCGCGCCCGCGGCAAGCACCGCACGGGCTGCCGCCGACAGCGGCACCGTATCGACATCGATCTCGGCCGACACGCCGGAGGCGGCGCAGAGCTTGACGAGATCCCCGGCGAGCCCATCGGACACATCCATCGCGGCCCGGGCGTGCGCGCGCACCGCGCCGGCGAGCACATTGCGTGGCTGCGGCACACGGTAGCGCGCGGCGAGCGCAGCAGTCGCCGCCGGATCGGCCGCGAGCGCCGCCGCGGATTTTCCGTCTCGCAGCACATCGAGACCGAGCGCCGCATCGCCGATCGTCCCGGACACGAAGATGCGGTCGCCCGCTTGCGCGCGGTCGCGGCGGACCATGGTGCCGCGCGGCACGCGGCCGAACACGGTGATGGAGATCATCAGCGGCCCGGGCGTCGAGACGGTATCGCCGCCGAGCACCGGGCAACCGAACGCCGCCGCGTCCTCGCCGAGCGCAGCGGCGAACGGCGCGAGCCATGCGTCGGTTGCCTGCCGCAGCGCCAGCGTCAGCACGAAGCCCGCGGGCGTCGCGCCCTTCGCCGCGAGGTCGGACAGGTTCACCCGCAGCGCCTTGCGGGCGATGGTGTCGGGCGGATCGTCGGAGAGGAAATGCACGCCCTCGACCACGGCGTCGGTGGTGATCACCAGATCATCACCGCCGGCAGCGAGCACGGCGGCGTCGTCGACGAGGTTGAAGGCGCCGGGATCGGTCGCCAACGGCCGGAAATAGCGCGCGATCAGCGAGTCCTCACCGGAGCCGGCCGCAGGCGCGCCCATGCTCAGCCGCCGGACTGGTTGAACTCGTCGGCGCGGAAGTGGCGGCCGATCTGGTCCAGCACGGCGTTGACGAGGCCGGTCTCATCGCGATCGACGAAGGCGTTGGCGACGTCGACATATTCCTTGATGACGACGCGTCCCGGCACGTCGCGGCGGTGCTCGAGCTCATAGGCGCCGGCGCGCAGCACCGCGCGCAGGATGGCGTCGATGCGCTGCAGTGGCCAGCCCTTGTTCAGCGCCTCGTCGAGCATCGGGTCGATGCGGCCCTGGTCGCGCACCACACCGGCGACGACGTCGCGGAAGAACGCCGCCTCGGCCGGCAGATAGGTGTCGCCCTCGATCTCGTTGCCGAGCCAGTGGCTTTCGAACTCGGCGAAGATGTCGTTCACGCCGGCGCCGGCGATGTCCATCTGGTACAGCGCCTGCACGGCAGCGAGCCGCGCGGCGCCGCGCCGGTTGGCCTTCTTCGGCTCGGACTTGTTGGCGGCGGGTTTGGAATCGGCCATGGCGATCACTTCGCGAGGCGGCGCTTGATGCGCAGCATGGCGAGCGCGGCCCGCGCGGCATCGCCGCCCTTGTCGAGTTCGCTGCGGCGGGCGCGCGCCCACGCCTGCGCGTCGGTGTTGACGGTGATGATGCCGTTGCCGAGCGGAATGCGGCGGGCGACCGCAAGGTCCATCAGGGCACGCGAGGATTCCATCGACACGATCTCGAAATGAATGGTGTCGCCACGCACGACGCAGCCGAGCGCGATCACCGCGTCATAGGGCTTGCCTCCCTGCTCCGCCGCGTCGAGCGCGATCGCGATCGCCGCCGGAATCTCCAGCGCGCCGGGCACAGTGAGAATGTCGTGGGTGAGACCCGCGGCATCGAGTTCCGCGCGGGCGCCTTCCAGCAGCGCGTCCTGGATGTCGTCGTAGAAGCGCGCCTCCACGATCAGCGCGCGGGCGCCGCGAATATCGGTCTGGTCTTTCAACGGGGCGCGGCGAGCGTCGGCCATCGGTGTTCAATCCATGTCGGTCGTCAGGGGGTGCCGGGGGTTTTAGTCGCACCGGCCCCGGAAGCCAAGCCAATATTGCACTGCAAACCCTCTGAGAACACGCGGCTTTCAAGATTTTGCCGACTTCAGCGCCCATGCCATCCGCTGTGAATCGCCCCAGGTGGACAACCAGATCAAACCATCTGTCGCGATCGCAATGACCGTGCGCAGCAATCGTACTCCCCTGCCCGGGGCCTGCAACTGTTCTTCGGCATGATCCAGGTGGGCGATTTCCTCCGCGCGGATCGAGAGCACGATGCCATGCAGCTCGGCATCGCGATCGCGCAGGAAATGCAGCTGGTCGTCGAGATGCCGATGCACCGTGGCCTCGACGGCGGCCGTACAGGCCCAGATGCCCCGGCGACCGAGCAGCGCCGTGACAAGGCCGAGCAGCCAGCCACCCCAGCTCCAGAGCTGCATCACGCGGCACGGACGCGATCCGCGGGACGGCATTGCCGCCCGGAAGATCGCGCAATGCGTGCGTTCGTGTCCGCGCATCGCGGTCAGGGCCGCGACACAGTCCGGCCAGAACAGGCGAGCGACGGCGATCTGGGCGGAATAGATCCGGATCGCCCCGAACTCGCCGGCATGGTTGACGCGAACGATCCGGGCGATGGTCAGGGCGTCGCGCGGGTCGACGGTCTTGCGTGTGCCGGCGTGGTGCAACATGCGGCGCCCCGGAGGCTGTCCCTGACGCCGCCTGGCGAGACCGGTCCGGCTCGCGGCGAGGTCTACCGTTATGCCCGCATCTCGGTCAGCCGCGCGGCGTAGCGCGCCATCAGGTCGACCTCGATGTTGATCTCCTGCCCCTCCCGCCAGTCGCCGATCGTGGTCACGGTCAGCGTGTGCGGGATGATCAGCACCGAGAACTGGTCGTCGGCCACCGTGTTGACGGTCAGCGACACGCCATCGAGGGTGATCGAGCCCTTGGGCGCGATGAAGCGGGCCAGCTCGCGCGGGGCGCGCAGCTCGAACCGCGCCATGTCCGGCAGGTCGTCGCGGGCGACGATGGTGGCGATGCCGTCGGCATGACCGGCGACGATGTGGCCGCCGAGCTCGTCGCCGATCTTGAGCGCGCGCTCGAGGTTGAGGCGGGAGCCCTGCGTCCAGTGCTGCGCCGTGGTCATGCGCAGCGTCTCGGCCGCGGCGTCGACATCGAACCAGGTCTGGCCGTCGGCGACGCCGGAGCCGACCACCGTGAGGCAGACGCCGTTGCAGGCGATCGAGGCGCCGTCGGCAATGGTGCTCTGGTCATAGCGGCAGGCGATGCGCAGGCGATGCAGCTGGCCCTGGGCGGTGGGCGAGAACCGGCTGATCTCGCCAATGTCGGTGATGATACCTGTAAACATCAGTTTCGCTCGTAGATCGTGAGAAGATCGGATTGCAATGTTTCGGTGCTGCGCACCCGCCATGCCGGCGACGCCGTGATCGTCGACAGCGGCAGGCCGTGCAGCGCGGCGACGCCGTCGTCGCCGATGACCTGCGGCCCGCGCAACAGCCAGACCTCATCGACGAGGCCGGCGGCGACGAAGGCGGCGGCGATCTGGGCACCGCCCTCCACCATCAGGCGGGTGACACCGCGTTGCGCCAGTTCGTGCACAACCGCATCGAGCGCGACGCCCGTCGGCCCGGCCGGCAGCCGCACCACCTGCGCGCCCTCGGCGCCGAGAATGGCCGCGGCCGGAGCTTCCGCCGCGGTGCCGGTGAGCACCCACAGCGGCGTCTGGCGTGCCGACGCCGCGAGCCGGCTCGCCGGCTTGAGGCGCAGATGGGTGTCGAGCACGACGCGCACCGGCGAGCGCGCCGCCATGCCGGGCAGCCGACAGGTCAGCACGGGATCGTCCGCCCGCGCGGTGCCGACACCGATCAGGATGGCGTCGCACTGCGCCCGCAACAGGTGCACCCGCGCCTGCGCGGCCGCGCCGGTGATGGCGACGGGTTGGTGTCCGGCGCTCGCGATGCGGTCGTCGCGGGACACCGCGAGCTTGAGGATGATATGAGGCCGGCCGTCGCGCACCCGGCGGAAATGGCCGGCATGGTCGCGTGCCGCCTCCTCGGCGCCGAGGCCGACATCGACCTTGATGCCGGCCGCGCGCAGCCTTGCGTGGCCCTGGCCGGCGACGGCGGGATTGGGATCCTCGATCGCGCTGACGACGCGGGCGATGCCGGCGGCGATGATGGCGTCCGCGCAGGGTGGCGTCTTGCCGTGATGGGAGCACGGCTCCAGCGTGACATAGAGCGTGGCGCCGCGCGCGGCGGCCCCGGCGCGCTGCAGTGCCTGGGGTTCGGCATGGGGCCGGCCGCCCGGCGCCGTCCAGCCGCGCCCGAGAATGACCCCGTCCTTGACCACGACCGCGCCGACAGCGGGGTTCGGCCAGGTGCGGCCGAGGCCGCGCCGGCCCAGCGCAAGGGCGAGCTGCATGTAGCGCTCGTCGGCGTCCCTTTCGGCGGTCCTGGCCTGTGCGAGCTCGCCCGCGACCTTGGTTTCCAGGATGCGGAAGATCATTTTCGCAGGAGCAGCGCGCGCGGGTCTTCTTCGCTCGACAGTTCGCCCAGCACCGCCTCGAAGTCCTTGGCCTCGCGGAAGTTGCGATAGACCGAGGCGAAGCGGACATAGGCGACGTCGTCGAGCTCGCGCAGGTGCTCCATCACGATCTCGCCGATCGCTTCCGAAGACACCTCGGCCTCGCCGCCGCTCTCCAGTTCACGCACGATGGTGGAGACCATCTTCTCGACCCGCTCGGGGTCGACCGGCCGCTTGCGCAGGCTGATCTGCAGCGAGCGGACGAGCTTGTCGCGGTCGAACGGCACCCGGCGGCCATTGCGCTTGATCACCGTGAGCTCGCGCAACTGCACGCGCTCGAAGGTGGTGAAGCGGAAGTTACAGGCCATGCACACGCGCCGCCGGCGGATCACGGACGAGTCTTCCGTCGGCCGCGAATCCTTCACCTGCGTATCGAGACTGTTGCAACTCGGGCAGCGCATGCGCCTGTGACCTTCCCCTTGGACCTTGCCGGGAGCCGTTGAGCCTTACTGGTAGATCGGGAAGCGGTCGGTCAGCTCGCGCACGCGGGCCTTGACCGCGGCCTCAACCAGCGGCGCCTGGGCTTCGCCCGACTGCGCGACCGCGTTCAGCACCTCGGAGATCATCTCGCCGACCTGCTTGAACTCGGCAACGCCGAAGCCGCGCGTGGTCGCCGCCGGGGTGCCGAGGCGGATGCCCGAGGTGACGAACGGCTTCTCCGGATCGAACGGCACGCCGTTCTTGTTGCAGGTGATGGCCGAGCGGACCAGCGCCTTCTCGGAGATGTTGCCCTTGAGGCCCTTGGGCCGCAGGTCCACCAGCATCAGGTGGTTGTCGGTGCCGCCCGACACGATGTCGAAGCCATTGGCGCGCAGCGTCTCGGCCAGCGCCTTGGCATTTTCCACGACGTTCTTCGCATAGACCTTGAATTCCGGACGCAGCGCCTCGGCGAACGCCACCGCCTTGGCAGCGATGACATGCATCAGCGGGCCGCCCTGCAGGCCGGGGAAGATCGCCGAGTTGAGCTTCTTGGCGATCGCCTCGTCGTTGCTCAGGATCAGGCCGCCGCGCGGACCGCGCAGCGACTTGTGGGTGGTGGTGGTGGTGACGTGGGCATAGGGCACGGGCGACGCATGCACGCCACCGGCGACGAGGCCGGCGAAGTGCGCCATGTCGACCAGGAGATACGCGCCGACGCTGTCGGCGATCTCGCGGAAGCGCTTGAAGTCCCAGGCCCGCGAATAGGCCGAGCCGCCGGCAACGATCAGCTTGGGCTTGACCTGCTCGGCCTGCCTGGCGACCTCGTCCATGTCGATGATCTGGTCGTCACGACGCACGGTGTAGTGCACCGGCTTGAACCACTTGCCGGACATGTTGACCGGCGCGCCGTGGGTCAGATGGCCGCCCGCGGCGAGGTCGAGGCCCATGAAGGTATCGCCCGGCTGCAGCAGCGCCAGGAACACGGCCTGGTTCATCTGGCTGCCGGAGTTCGGCTGGACGTTGGCAAAACCCGCGCCGAACAGCTTCTTGGCGCGCTCGATGGCCAGGTTCTCGGCGATGTCGACGAACTCGCAGCCGCCATAGTAGCGTGCGCCCGGATAGCCTTCCGCATACTTGTTGGTCATCACCGAGCCCTGCGCCTCGAGCACGGCGCGGCTGACGATGTTCTCCGACGCGATCAGCTCGATCTCGTGCTGCTGGCGGCCGAGCTCGCCCTTGATGGCGGCCGCGATCTCGGGATCGGCCTCGGCGAGGGTCGCGGAGAAGAACGTCTCGGTGGTGTTGGCGGGCTTGGCAGAAGAGCTCATAGGCGGAAAAGTCTCCACCGCCGCGGCCTGTCGGTGCGGGCGCGTACGGTCACGAGGGGTGGTCGGAAACGGCGCTCGGGGCTTAGCATATCGCCGCCGGGCGGCCAAGTTCCAGTGCTGCAAGGCGGCCAATTATACCACATCTGGCGGTCCGGGAGCCGCCGGGGAGCGGCCTTGGACGGCTCATGCCCGGCCCGGGGCGCGGTTGAAATGCGTTTGGCGGATCATTCGCAGCCCGGCCGCGCGCCAGGCCTCGGATCCCGCCTCGGATCCCGCGCCCGGACGACCCGGCCAATGGCCTACCAGTGGCCCTTGCGCCGGTTCCAGGCGTAGAGGACATCGGCGAAGCGATCGTAGCTGAACCGGGCCAGCGACCGGACCACCGGCAGGCCGGCCAGCCGCCCGAGCCAGGCGTCGCCCGGCGTGCGCAGCCAGATCGCGGCGGCGCAATCCGCTCCGACAAGCAGCCGCCCATCGGCATCCACGCCATGCAGGCGGCGGCGCACGTCCTCGATCCCCGCGCCGAACCGCTCGAGCGCGTCGGGCTCCAGATTGATGTCACGGAATTCGATCGCCCCTGCCCGCGCCGCCCGTACCAGCCGATTGCGCTGCCAGTCGATGCCGGCATCACAGACCGGACAGCGGGTGTTGTACCAGACGGTGAGTTTGGGAAGCGGGGCTATTGGGGAATCTCCAGACTGCTCGCTGCGCGTTCCACGCCCACAATTACCGGCTTTCCACCTAAGTTGCGCCGGATAACCACGGAAAATAAGAACAAAGAGGAAACCTCCCCTTGTATGGAACTCACAACCGAGAGATACAGAAGATTATTTCTACAGCAATTGATTCGCCCCTATAGTTCGGAACCTGAGCAATGGCAAAGAATTCCGGTAAAGCTAGCGGGACCTCCCGCATCAAGTTCATCATGTTCGACGCCGAGATTGCCGACGACCAGCTTCAGTCGGTCACCCAAGCGATCACCAACGCATTACGAGGACCTGCTCAGGCTCCGAAGCGCTTAGCGCCATCCCCTGCCCAATTGAATGGCAGCAACGGAGCAGCGGCCGAGCACGATGACGAGCCCGACCTGTTCGATCACGCCGATGAGGCCGAGGCCGCCGTCGATGTGACGCCAGCTGCGCCGAAGAAGAAGGCCCAGCGCAGAGTAGCTCCAAAGCCAAATATGATTTTGATCGACACCGACAGCGAGCCGCCACTTTCATCGCTGGTTGACCCGAAGAGTAATCATCGGCGCTATTTGATGATTGCAGCGTGGCTGCACGATCACCGTGCCACGCCAGTCATCACTCAGGACCACATCTATTCCTGCTACCGGCTGTTGGGTTGGCCGACCGACATCGGCGACTTCGCCCAGCCTTTGCGGGAGTTGAAGCATAAGCAGTATTTCTCCACTCCCGAGCGTGGGAAGTACGCCATTAACCAGCTTGGGCTGCACAAGGCCAAAGAAGCCGAGTAATGCAGCTCAACGAGTTGATCGAGCAGGTCGCCGAGTTCAATACCGCGGCGCCGAAGGAACGTATAAAACTCTTAGCTTGGTGGCTTCACACCCACGGAGGCAAAGAGTTCTTCGGGCCTACCGACATCCGCCAGTGCTGCAACAAGCTCCATATCGGGGAGCCTCCGTCGCTCGCCACATATCTCTCCCGGTTAGCCGACGCCAAGGACCTCATCGCAGAACGCGGCAAGTATAAGCTTGCGCGCTCGGCACGATCTGAGCTGGACAAGATGTACGGTGTACATCACAGCGTCGTAACGGTGAGCAAGATCCTCACCGAACTGCCGGCGAAGGTGCCCAGCGTCGAGGAACGCGCCTTCTTGCAGGAAGCGCTGAAGTGCTACCGCATCGAGGCCTACCGGGCCTGCATAGTCATGACATGGAATTTGGCCTACGCGCATCTGCTGGATTGGATACTGAAGGACGTCAACAAGCTCACGTCGTTCAATACCACCATCCCGAAACGCTTCCCCGCTCTTAAGAATCTCCGAGTCTCGAAATACGACGACTTTAGAGACGAGCTAAAAGAGCGTCAGGTTGTCGAGATTTGCAGCAGCGCGGGACTGATTAACGACGACATCTTCAAGATACTAAAGGCGAAGCTGGACCGTCGAAATAGCGCGGCTCATCCGTCGACCGTTGTTGTTGTCCAATCACAGGCCGACGACATGATTACCGACCTCATCAACAACGTTGTGCTCGCGCTGACCTAAAATTTTCTTGATTTCACGATTGCTGCCCCAAGAACGTTGTTTACGGATGGAGTGACCGATGAAGAAAAGCGAGGCCGAGCCGGCCATCCGTACCCTTGCAACGCAATGGTTCAATACATTGCCGGCGGACGAGCAAGTACACCCCAGCTTCTACGCATTTAAAGCCTGGCTCTCTGCCAATCATTATTCTCTTTACTTGAACTTCCGATCGAGAATGGGCGCCGACTACGATGCGGAAATGTGGTTTGACGACGAATTAGGTCAAAACTGGAGAAGATAGCGCTCTCGCGGAGACGATCACTGCGATGGAGTGCTGAGGCACTGGCCTTACCTCACGGACTTAATCCAGTTTAAAGTACGCTCGGACCAATCTCGGAATTGCTGCGGCAGGACTATCAGCGCTCAAAACCGATAAGGCAGTCGACAAATTCGCCGATCAGGTGACATTTGGCTCGCGTATCAAAGAATGGCTGAAAGATATCGAGAATGCCGAACAGCACGTTAGGTCCATAACGGCACCACACAGGTCATGAACGAGATTTTTGAATCGGCACTAACGCCATAGCCACGGCGCAGCAACGATCCCAACAATGATGATGGCCGCGAGGATCGCCATCCATCCCTTGGCGTCGAAATCGAAGCCTGGACTCTTAAACCGCAGTTGGTGGTTAGACATCACACAGCTCTCCATTGAGTACACTTAGGTGCTGTGTGTCGGGGGGATTTAGATATGTGACCTAAAATCGGAATGGTTGGCAAGAGGTCTAGATAGAGTCCGGCGCTGATTTTGGCTTGTGTGGATTGAATTCTTAACTAGCGTAGATCGGAATATGCATTAGCGGATATTTTTATAGCGCATTCGCTATTTAGCACTCCATTTCAATGAAGATACTTGTTCATCGAGATGCACATTTGTGAAGGCTCCTGGCAACACCCGCGGCTGATTCGGCCTCTGGTCCCCGCAATTTTTCTAATGCACTGATGCGGTCCTTGAGCACGACAAACACTCTATCGTTATTGCACAACTGGCAGGCCGCCTGCGCTGAAAACGCCACTCCGGAGAGCAAATCGGCACGCAAGAAAGGGAAATTGTTGCTGCTTCTAGAGCCGGTCTGTCGCCGCCATGCCCGATCTGTCAGTCAATCCTTCGCGCCCCAACGACGTCCGACCAAAGCCCAATGGCGCCACCGGCCGCACCTGGCGGCTCCGGCTTTTCTGCTGGTGACACTGGATATCCCGCCGGTCGGCCTGCTGCTCCGCGCGATGTTCAATGGCTACTTCCTGACACTGGTCGTTGCCGCCCCCATCGCGACCGCTGTCGTTGCGCTCGACGGCCGCTTCGCTCTGGCCGTCGGCATCGGCTTGATCGCGACAATTGCGTTAGCATCGCGCCGCTGGTTCTTGCAGCAAATGGACGCCCGCCTGCGTGACCGGGAGGCCGGTGATGCCGATGCGCCGCGCCCGCTGCGACGGTTGGATTGGGGCGGCATGCCCGGCAATGCGGCTCAGCTCGCCGTCGTCATTGCCAGCATTCCCTATGTCGCGGTCGCACCAGCCTGGCCGACGACTACCAGGAAGATCTTCGTCGAGCGCGGCACGTGCCTTCGCGCAGCGCTACATGCCTACAAGAAAGCGACTTCCCTGCAAGAAGGCGGTTTGCCTGCAAAAAAACGCCGACCCGGAAGACCGGATCGGCGTCTCAGAACGACCATCATTTGCTGCGCAGGCCCGGTGGTCTTGTGCCCCCGGACTGAAAGACGCGGTGTTCGAAGCGAATCACTCAGGCGGATTCGCCGCAGCCGGCTGCCTCAGACCGCGTCCTTGGCGACCTTCAGCGGCGACGCCTTGACGGACTTGCTGGCGGGCTTGGCCGCGAATTGCATCGGCTCCTTCGTGAAGGGGTTGACCCCCATGCGGGCCTCGGTCGCTGGCTTGTTCACGACCGACATCTTGACGAAGCCGGGAATGACGAACTCGCCGGACTCGTTCAGCTCCTTGTAGCCCACGGTCGCCATCTGCTCGATGACGGCCTTGACGTCGGCCTTGGAAATCTGGGTGCCCTCTGCAATCGCGTCGATCAACTGGGTCTTGGTCATCTTGGGCATTCGGAAATCCTCTGAATTGGGGTGCACGAGCTGCGCTGTCACTCTTGCCTGAAACGTGGTTGAACCACGTGGCGCGCCTTCACTCATGCCAACTGTGATGAAGTCTGCGGCCTTTAAACCCATTGCCCCCCAAAACGCAAGCCGCAGTTCGATGTGGGTTCCGCACCAAACCCCCTTCCCATTTCGCTCGCGCCGGCGCAGCCGGCAGGCGCGAGCGAGCCGCGGGTGCGACATCCTGACGACCGCCGTCGCGGTCATCGGCAGGCGTGCCGCCTGATTCCACGTGCAAAAAAACGCCGACCCGGGAGACCGGATCGGCGTGCGAGAAGGGGAAATTGTTGTTGTTGCGTGGGGCCGGCGGTCTGTCGCCGCCGTGCCCGAATCCCGGATGTCGTCGCGCTCAGAGGCGATACAGGATCTGGTCGGTCCAGAACCGCTCGAGGCGATGCAGCGACTTGTTGAGGTTCGCGAACTCCTCGTTCGAGATGCCGCCGACCAGCTCCACGGTCTTGACGTGCTTCTGGTACAGCGCCTCGACGACGCGACGAATCTCCTGGCCCTGCGCCGTGAGGCGGATACGGACCGAGCGGCGATCGACACGCGAGCGCTGGTGATCGAGGAAGCCCATCTCGACGAGCTTCTTGAGGTTGTAGGACACGTTCGAGCCGAGATAGTAGCCGCGCGTGCGCAGCTCGCCCGCAGTCAGCTCCTTGTCGCCGATGTTGTAGAGCAGCAGCGCCTGCACCGAATTGATGTCGGAGCGGCCGCGGCGATCGAACTCGTCCTTGATGACATCGAGCAGGCGGCGATGCAGCCGCTCCACCAGAGTGAGAGCCTCGAGGTAGAGCGACTGGATGGCCGGCTTGCCGGCGTCGCGTTCAACGGGTTCGACCGCCGTCGCTACGGCTTTGATCATGACACTTTCCCCTGTCGTCGTTTTTATCGACTTATTCGACGAAACTTTTGTCCCGTCTGATAGCGCCAACGTAAGGGTCGCTTTTGAAGATCAGCTTAAACAACACCATAAAGAGATCATGAATTTGAGAGAGTGAATCGACAATTAAGCCAGCAAAATCAGGGCGTTTTGTCATGATTGATTGACCAATGGAGCGCCCTGTTCACGCTTCGTCTGCGGCCGTGTCGCATTGCAGGACAGCACCGCTCAAATTCGAAATATTGCGGTAAGACCTGAGGCCCGCCCTGTTCAAAAATCGATAACTATGGCGCAGCGACAGCGCTTAACGCGCCGCCAGAAGGGCGTCGCGAATGGCACCGATATGGATACTTGGAGCGGGAGGCGGCCGTCGCAGCGCATAGTGTGCGTTTCGATCGTGGCCGCAGGCGGTCTCATTTCGAGACAAAACAACGAGACATAACAAGAAGGGACCGGTGACGTCGGCGCGAGCGCCCTCGCCCGCTACGGCGGACGCTCCTTGGCCGCCATCCACGCCAGCGTGAGATAGCCGACCAGCAACACGCCCTCGACGGCGACGATGACGATGTTGCCGCCATAGATGTTCGGAAACATCAGCTCGATGACCGCCATCGACACCACCGAGGTCAGCCACACCACCGCGCCCCACGGCGTCGCCAGCCACAGCCCGACCGCAGCGACGAGTTCGATCACCGCGAAGTAGATGGTGGCGGTCTGCCACGACAGCGTCTGGTTCTCGAACGCCTCGTCCTCGTTGCCGACAAAGCCGGTGACCTGCGCCCAGTGGTAGAGCCCCTTGGCGATGGCCAGCACCGCCATGATGCGCAGGAAGATGACCAGCCGCCGCGTCCAGGCGCCGTCGCCGGATTCGCTCACCCCCGCCGTGATGGCGGACATCATCGGCGCCGCATCACGCGCGGTGCGATCATGGCCGGTGGACTCACTCATCGGGCTGCCGTCTTCTCACAACTCGCAGCCGTGGACCGGCTGCCCTGAACAGGCCGCCTTGGACAAAATGTCCGAGGAAGCGGATACCTCCCTCTTATATCAAGTGAAGGCGGGTTCAGGAATTGCGAAGGCAGCTTGTGGAACCGCCATCAACGGGATTTCATCCCGTTCGCCCACGCACAGGTCCGTGCGCGGCCGGCGAACGCGGTGACGACAGCGGCACGGGATGCTAAGTCTGCGCCCGTACAACGGATTTGGGCATTCGGCCGCCGGCGCGCCTGTGAGCGCGGGGCATGCCGGAACCGGACACCGACTTTCAGGGAGACGACAGGTCATGGCGATCAAATTCGGACGGCCGATCGAGATGCGCGGCGAGCCGCGGCGGGACGCGGACGCTGGTGCGTCGCGTCTCGACCTCGCGGTCCGGCCGCGCCGCAACCGCAAGGCCGAATGGGCCCGCCGCATGGTGCGAGAGAATGTGCTCACCACCGACGACCTGATCTGGCCGATGTTCGTGGTCGACGGCGACAACAAGCGCCTGCCGGTGGCCTCGATGCCGGGCGTCGACCGTCTCAGCGTCGATCAGGTGGTGCGCGACGCCGAGCGCGCGGCCAGGCTCTCGATTCCCTGCATCGCGCTGTTCCCCTACACCGACCCGTCGCTGCGCGACGAGACCGGCAGCGAAGCGCTCAACGCCGACAACCTCGTGTGCCAGGCGACCCGCGCCATCAAGAAAGAGTTTCCCGACATCGGCGTGCTCTGCGACGTCGCGCTCGACCCTTTCACCAGCCATGGCCATGACGGCCTGCTGCAGGACGGCGTCATTCTCAACGACGAGACCGTCGCGGTGCTGGTGCGCCAGGCGCTGGTGCAGGCGGAAGCCGGCTGCGACATCATCGCGCCGTCGGACATGATGGATGGCCGTGTCGGCGCGATCCGCGCGGCGCTCGACCATGCCGGCCTGCTCGACGTCCAGGTCATGGCCTACGCCGCCAAATACGCCTCCGCGTTCTACGGCCCGTTCCGCGATGCCATCGGCTCGGCCAAGACGCTGACGGGCGACAAGCGCACCTACCAGATGGACCCCGCCAACTCCGACGAGGCACTGCGCGAGGTCGCGCTCGATCTCGAGGAAGGCGCCGACATGGTGATGGTGAAGCCCGGCCTGCCCTATCTCGACATCGTGCGGCGGGTGAAAGACACCTTCGGCGTGCCGACCTTCGCCTACCAGGTGTCGGGCGAGTACGCGATGATCGCCGGCGCCGCGGCCAATGGCTGGATCGACGGCGACCGCGCCATGGTCGAGAGCCTGGTGGCATTCAAGCGCGCCGGCGCCAACGGCGTGCTCACTTATTTCGCGCCGCAGGTCGCCGCGATGCTCGCCGGCCACCGCTGACGCCGGCCCGGCGCGGCCCCAGCCGCGCCGCCACCGCGCGGGCGAAGACGTGCATCCCCGGAACATCCCGATGGGCCGCCACACTGGCGCCGCAAACGCTGCGCGTTTTGTCGCCGGGAACCCATGGCGTCCGGTGAAAACCACCCCTTGTGCCGGAAATGGCGCATCGCCATGTCATCCGCCGTCGGAGGGACGAGCTATGTCGGATTCATCGCAGGGCAATGGCAACTGGCGCAACAGCGGCCCGCAGGGCGGCTGGCAGTCGCGCGGTGGCGCCTGGCGCAGCCCCGGCGGCTTCGAGGCCCGGCCGCACGCCTATGACCCCACCACCCAGCCGGAACTGTTCCGTGGCGTGCTGCTGCGGCGCGTGTTCGCCTTCCTGATCGACCTCGTGGTGCTGTCGATCCCGGTGGTGCTGGCGTGGATCTTCATTGCCGTGTTCGGCCTGATCACGCTCGGCCTCGGCTGGGCGCTGTTCTGGCTGGTGTGGCCGGCGACCGTGGTGTGGGCCATCGTCTACTATGGCACGACGCTCGGCGGCCCGCACTCGGCCACCGTCGGCATGCGCGCCATGGATCTGCAATTGCGCACCTGGTACGGCGAGCCCGGCTATTTCGTGCTCGGCGCCGTCCATGCGGTGCTGTTCTGGGTGTCGGTCTCGGTGTTCAGCCCGATCCTGTTGATCGGCCTGTTCAACGGTCGCAGGCGCCTGCTGCACGATATCCTCCTCGGCACCGTGGTCATCAACCGCACGCCCTACGGCGCCGCGGCCCGGCCCATGCGGACGGTCTGAGGCCCGCAAAACGCCCGTTGACCACCGGCGGTCCGGCGGCGATCATGCGCCGATGGACCGCAGCAGCCCGACGCCGGGCTCGCGTTTCCGGCGCGTCCCGGTTCCATGACAGGAACCGGCGGTCAACTGGTTGCAGTATTGTCCAAGCAGAGCATTTTGTTCACGCGAATCGCGGTCACTTCGCTGGAAACGTGCTCTCGGCGGAGGCTGACGTAATTCCGTGACGCAACACTCCCGCGACACCCCGCAATTCTACCTCACGGCGCCGTCGCCGTGCCCCTACCTGCCGGGCCGTCACGAGCGCAAGGTGTTCACCCACCTCGTCGGCGACAAGGCCGGCGATCTCAACGACCTCCTCACCCATGGCGGCTTCCGCCGCAGCCAGTCGATCGCTTATCGCCCGGCCTGCGACAACTGCCGCGCCTGCGTCTCGGTGCGGGTGATCGCCAACGAATTCCGCGCCTCGCGCAACCTGCGCAAGGTTCAGGCACGCAACAGTGACATCGTCGGCGAGCTGCGCCCCGCCGCCCCGACGTCAGAGCAGTACTCGGTGTTTCGCGCCTATCTCGACGAGCGCCATCGCCATGGCGGCATGGCCGACATGACGGTGCTCGACTACGCCATGATGGTGGAGGACAGCCACGTCCAGACCCGCCTGATCGAGTACCGCACCCGCGGCCCCGACACCGGCATCACCGGACGCGGCGAGCGACTGATCGCGGTGGCGCTGACCGACATCCTCAGCGACGGGCTGTCGATGGTCTACTCGTTCTTCGAGCCCGGCGAGCACGAGCGCTCGCTCGGCACTTTCATGATCCTCGACCACATCACCCGGGCGCGGCGCATGGGCCTGCCTTACGTCTATCTCGGCTACTGGATCGAGGGCTCCAAGAAGATGGACTACAAGGGCCGCTTCCTGCCCCAGCAGCGCCTCGCCCCGAGCGGCTGGCTCCGCGTCGACGCCACCGGTGGCATCGGCGAACCGCAGGACTGAGCGACGGCCGGGACGCATCACCTTCCCGCGCCCTCGACACCACAACGCCCCGTCTCGCGCGCGAATGCCCGGCCCCTGGCCGGGCAGGACGCTTGTCGTGGAGATCGATTCATTAAAAAGATCAGTCGCCTGTCGACACTTGCTGAGACGTCGCTGGCGGCGCTTCAGGCTCGGTCATGCGACCTGCGGCAGGGCCTGGAGGCGGCCAACGGCGTCGAGCGCGCCCGCCAGCGCCTTCTCGCGGTGATCCGGACCGACCTGGATGCCCTCGGCAACGATGATCTCCGGCGCGGTGATGCCGATGAAGCCGAACACCCAGCGCAGGTAGCTGTCGAGATGCTCACCGGCGGCCGCCGGCATGCCCGGCCCATAGTAGCCGCCGCGCGACACGATGATGATCACGCGTTTGCCCCCGGCCAGCCCCTGCGGCCCATTTGGGCCGTAGCTGAAGGTCTTCCCCGCTACCAGAATGTGATCGATCCAGGCCTTGAGCTGGCTCGACACCGAGAAGTTGTACATCGGCGCGCCGATGACCACGACGTCAGCCGCCAGAAACTCGTCGAGCACGGCCTGCCGCGCCGCGAGCTCCTGGGCCATGGCGGCGCTCTCCGGCGCTGCGCCATGGGCCGCGGCGAGATGGGCCGCCGAGAGATGCGAGGGCGGCGCGCTGCCGATGTCGCGGTAGGTCACCTCGACATTCGGCAGGGTCTGCCGCAGCCGCTCCACGGCCGCCGCGGACAGTTGCCGCGACACCGAATGGCCACCGAGGATGCTGGCGTCGATGTGAAGGAGTTTGGTCGGATGGCTCATTCCAGTCACCTTTTGGTTTCAGGTATCAATTTGTGCCCTGGACTATATGAGTGACCGCGCCTACATTCCGCAAGAAGGCACATTTTCAGAACCTGGGAACATCCATTGCCCCCACGCACAGCGGCGATACCCGCGCACAGCGATGTAACCGACCCTGCCCCGCCCCACCGCGTGGACGACTGCCGCGCGGTCGGCTCGGTGCTGGCGCGGGTCGGCGACAAGTGGAGCGTGCTGGTGATCATGCTGCTGCAGGGCGGCCCGCGCCGCTTCAACGAGCTCAAGCGCATGATCAACGGTGTGTCGCAGCGCATGCTGACGCTGACGCTGCGCGGCCTCGAGCGTGACGGGCTTGTCACCCGCACGATGTACCCGACCATCCCGCCTCGCGTGGACTATGCCCTGACCGACCTCGGTCGTTCACTGGCCGAGCCGGTCAAGGCGCTCGGCAACTGGGCGTTCGCCAACATGACCGACATCGAGCA
Organism: Bradyrhizobium sp. U87765 SZCCT0048; assembly: GCF_018131225.1. Lineage (GTDB taxonomy): Bacteria > Pseudomonadota > Alphaproteobacteria > Rhizobiales > Xanthobacteraceae > Bradyrhizobium_A. The sequence continues at coordinate 220,915 of NZ_JAFCMM010000003.1, forward strand.
GGCACGCCGCGCCTTCGACACCCGCAACGACGCCGGCTGACCCGAGGGCACGGCGGCCCATCACGGAGGACGCCCATGCTGATCGGATATCTCGCGCTCGCGACCGCCGCGGCCTTCGCGGGCGCCGCGGTCTACATCAACGTCGCCGAGCAGCCGGCACGGCTGACGCTCGACGATCGCGCCCTGCTCGCCCAATGGAAGCCGAGCTATGCCCGCGGCCTCGTCATGCAGGCGAGCCTTGCGATCCTGTCCGGCGTACTGGCGCTCGGCGCGTGGTGGATCGGCGGCGACGCCCGCTGGCTCGTCGGCGCGGCGCTGATGCTGGCCAACTGGCCGTGGACCCTGATCGCGATGCTGCCCACCAACAACCGCCTCAAGGCGATCCCCGAGACAAGCGCCGATGCCGCGTCACGCGCGCAGATCCTGTCGTGGGGACGTCTTCATGCCGTGCGCAGCGCGCTCGGCCTTGCGGCGATCGTCGCCGACGTCTGGGCGCTGAGCTGACCGCGCTCTGCAGCAACATTGCCAATCGCAAGCGCGACAATCCGACCTGCTGACAGCAGCACCGCGTTGCGCGCATGTCGCGGCGCGACTGCCGGCGATCCGCGCCGCGCACAAGCATGATGACAGGACACACGGCATGTCGGCTCTTCGCGCGCGCATCGGCGCGATCTTCATTCCCGTCAGCGACATCGCCAGTGCCAAGGCCTGGTACGCGCGGCTGCTGCAAACCGCCTGCCCGGCGACGCTGCACGGCCATCTTGCCGTGTTCGCCCTCGCGGGCGGCATCCATCTCGTGCTGGATGCGAAGATCTTCGTCCCCGGCGCATCCCGGGACGCGCCGCTGTTTCATTTCGATGCCGACGATATCGACGCAGCGCTCATCCATGTCCAGGCGCTCGGGGCGACCATCGTGACGCCGCTGCAGTCCGGCCACTGGTTCACCTTCCGCGATCCGGACGGCAACGTGCTGATGGCCTGCCGCTGCGCCGCGGAGGAAGCGCCGGCGGCCTAACCGCCGGTCGCGAAGTCGAACACCAGCTTGGCGTTGAGCACGATGATGATGGCGGCGATCAGCGCCGCCGCCGCGGTCAGCCAGCGCGGCGCGACGAACACGCCCATCTTGGCCCGGCTCGCGGTGATCGTCACCAGCGGCACGATGGCGAACGGCAGCTGCAGGCTGAGCACCACCTGACTGAGGATGAGCAGCTCGGCCGTGCCCTTCTCGCCGTACCACAGCGTCACCAGCGCCGCCGGCACGATGGCAATCATCCGCGTGATCATGCGGCGCAGCCACGGCGCAACCTTGATATGAATGAAGCCTTCCATGACGATCTGGCCGGACAGCGTCGCCGTCACCGTCGAGTTGAGGCCGCAGCACAGCAGCGCGATGCCGAACAGCGATGGCGCCAGCGTCGAGCCGAGCAGTGGCGACAGGAAGGCGTGCGCCTGGTCGAGCTCGGCGACGTCGGTCTTGCCGGCCTTGTGGAAGGTCGCCGCCGCCAGGATCAGGATCGAGGCGTTGATGGTCAGCGCGAGACACAGCGCCACAGTCGAGTCGATCGTCGACAGGCGGATGGCCTCGCGCTTCTCCGCCTCGCTGTCGCCGTAGCCGCGGGTCTGCACCAGGCCCGAATGCAGGTAGAGATTGTGCGGCATCACGGTGGCGCCGATGATGCCGAGCGCGAGATAGAGCATGTCGCGGTTGGCGACGATCTCGATGGTCGGCGCGAAGCCGCTGATCACCGCGCCCCAGTCCGGATCGGCCATGGCGATCTGCACCGCAAAGCACGCGGCGATGACGCCGAGCAGCGCCACCACGAACGCCTCGACATAGCGAAAGCCGAGCGCCTGCAGCGCCAGGATCACGAACACATCGGCGGCGGTGATCAGCACGCCGATCTCGAGAGGAATGCCGAACAGCAGGTTGAGGCCGATGGCGGTGCCGATGATCTCGGCAAGATCGGTGGCGCCGATGGCAATCTCCGCGAACAGCCACAGCGGCCACGCCACCCACGACGGATAGGCGTCGCGGCAGGCCTGCGCGAGGTCGCGTCCCGAACCGACGCCAAGACGCGTGCACAGCGCCTGCAGCACCACCGCCATGATGTTGGAAATCAGCGCGACCGACAGCAGCGCGTAGCCGAACTTGGAGCCGCCGGCGAGCGAAGTCGCCCAGTTGCCGGGGTCCATGTAGCCGACGGCGACGAGATAGCCCGGGCCGAGGAAGGCAAGCAGCTTGCGCCAGAACGAACCGCCCCGCGCCACTCTGACCGAACCGAACACATTGGCGAGCGACGGCTCGCCGCGCGCCGCGCGCCAGCCGCCTGCCTGATCCGGACCGGCGGCCGCCGGCACCGGAGCCTCAAATGGGGTCTTTGCATCCATGCCCGAAGAACAGCATAGCCCGCCCTTAATTGCAACTCATTTGCAACTGCATCTGAACATGACCCGTTTCCCGTTCAAACCTGTCCGGAAACGGGTGGGTCGGTACCGGGGCGAAGCCTAGTCAAGGGGCAGCCAATCCCGATGGAAGTGCCCCAATGTCCTCCACCCCGTCCAAGTCCCTGCCGCCCGCCTTCAACCGCCTCGCCTGGTCCAACCTCGCCGCCCAGTCGGCCGAGCAGATCGCGCTCGCCGCAGCGCCCATCGTTGCCGTGCTGCTGCTCGGCGTCAGCGAAGGCGAGACCGGGGTGCTGCAGACCGCCCTCACCTTGCCCTTCGTGCTGTTTGCGATTCCCGCCGGGCTCCTCGCCGATCGTCTGTCGCGGCGCTGGCTGATGGCCGGCGCCGAGGCGCTGCGCGCCGGCGCACTCATCGTCATCCTGGTGCTGATCGCGAGCCACACGCTCAGCATGCCCCTGCTGGCGCTGCTCGGCTTCGTCTCGGTGTGCGGCACGGTGATGTACAGTGTCGCGGCGCCGGCGTTGGTGCCGGCACTGGTCGGCGCCGACGCGCTCGCGGCTGCCAATGCCCGCATCGAGCTGGCGCGCACCGTGGCGTTCGCCGCAGGTCCTGCGCTCGGCGGCACGCTGGTCGGCTTCGTCGGCACGGCGCCGGCGTTCGGTGTGGCCGCCGCGCTGTCGGCGATCGCGGTGGTGACGCTGTCGGGCGTCGCCGAGCCGGCGCGCCCGCCAGCGGCGCAGCGTCACCCGCTGCAGGACATCCGCGAAGGGGCCGCATTCGTCTTCACTCATACACTGCTGCGGCCCGTGTTCATCACCCAGTTCATCTTCAACACCTCGTCGTTCCTGGTGCTGGCGGTGTTCGTACCCTATGCAGTGCGCCATCTGCAGCTCTCCGCCTCCGGCGTTGGCGCTACGCTCGGCATGTACGGGGTCGGCATGATCATCGGCGCGTTGCTGGCGACACGCATCCTCGCGCGGCTGGCGTTCGGCACGGTGATTGCGCTGGGACCGGTGTGCGGCTTTCTCGCCGCAGCGATCCTGGCGCTGTCGATTATCGTGCCGCTCGCGCCGGTCGCCTGGCTCGGCTTCTTCCTTCTCGGCGCTGGCCCGATCCTGTGGGTGATCAGCACGACGACGCTGCGCCAGGCGGTGACGCCGGCACGCCTGCTCGGCCGCGTCTCGGCGATCAACATCATGAGCTATGGCGCACGCCCGCTGGGCGCAGCGATCGGCGCGATCGTCGGTGCCGTCTATGGCGCCGAAGCGTGCCTGTGCCTCGCCGTCGCCGGCTTCGGCCTGCAGGCGCTGGTCATCCTGCTGTCCCCTGCCGTCGGCCTGCGCCGCCAGCCCGCGATGGTCGATGCCTGCGAGGCGGCCGCCGGACGGCCGTAAGCGGCCGGCCGCCTTGCGCACGCACTAACCAGCGGATCCCGCTGCGATTTCCCCGTTTCCAACTGGCCCCCGCGTGCAGCGGCTCGCGGGGGCCTTGACTTTTGCGTTATCTAGATCATATTTCGATATATCTAAATCATAACGAGAAGACACATGAGACATCGATTTGGCGGCCGGGACCGGCACGAAGGCTTTCACGAGGACGCGGAACACGGACATCGCCGGCACGGACGGCACCACCGCGGCGAGGAACACGCCAGCGGCTTCGGCCGTGGCGAACATGGTTTTGGCCGTGGACGCGGCCGGCGTGGCGGACGGTTGTTCGGCCATGGCGAGCTCCGCTTCCTGATCCTGCACCTGATCGCCGAGCGTCCGCGCCACGGCTACGAGGTGATCAAGGACATCGAGGAGACCCTCGGCGGCGCCTACAGCCCGAGCCCGGGCGTGGTCTATCCGACCCTCACCCTGCTGCAGGAAATGGGCCTTGCCACGGTCACCGCCCCGGACGGCCCGCGCAAGCTCTACGAGATCACCGACGCCGGGCGCGCCTATCTCGAAGAGAACAAGACCATCGTCGACGAGGTGCTGGCCCGACTCAAGGCGGCAAGCGCCGCGGAACGGCCCGGACCCGCGCCACAGCTCGTCCGCGCCATGGAGAACCTGCGGCTCGCGCTGCAACTGCGCCAGTCGCGGGGACCGCTGACACCCGAACAGGTCCGCGCCATCGCCGCCGCGCTCGACGCCGCCGCGGTCGCGATCGAGGACGTGAAATGACTGACAGCGCGGCAGCCGGCGCACCACCGATCGCAGACGCCCTCGCCCGCGACCTGCTTCAACTCGCCAGCGGCTGCCGCATCCTGCACCAGCAGGGCCACGCCGACATGACCCTCGGCCATCTGTCGCTGCGCGATCCCGATGGCCGCGGCGTGTGGCTGAAGCGCTCGGGCATCGGCCTCGGCGAGGTGCGAGATCCCAGCGACTTCGTGCTGATCGACTTCGACGGTCGACGCCTCGCCGGCGACGGCCGTCTCCACAAGGAATGGCCGCTGCACACCGAAATCCTGCGCGCACGCCCGGACATCAACGTCGTCGGCCACAGCCATCCGTTCCACGCCACCGCGTTTTCCGCGCTCGACATCGAGCTGCGCGCCGTCACCAACGAGGCGGTCTATCTCGGTCCGCGCGTTCCACGCTTCAACGACACCACCGGCCTCATCGACACCCCGCAGCTCGGCGCCGCGCTCGCGCATACGCTTGGCGACGCATCGTCGGTGCTCATGCGCAACCACGGCATCGCCTTCGTCGGCCGCTCCATTGCGGCCTGCACGCTGACCGGCGTGTTCCTGGAGCGCGCCTGCCGCTCACAACTCGCCCTGCTAGCCACCGGGCTGCCCTATGCCGCAACACCGGCGGCCGAGATCGCCGCCAAGCAGGCGCAGATCCTCGACGACACGCTGCTCGCGACATTCTGGGCGTTCTACAGGCGTGGCCTGGCTCCTCCCATCAACATTACTCAACACCACACAGACCCATGAACACTCTTTCGACCCACCTTCCGCCCACGGGCTCCGTGCCCGTGGACATCGATACCACGCGCCTCGCACCGTCGGCTCTCGAACCCTTCAACCTGCCGCGCCGCTACGCCACCATCGTCGCCGCGGTGCTGCTGTCGCTCATCCTGTCGCTGGTCACCGCGGCCGTCTCGACCACCGTCGGCTTCGGCCTGCGCGAGGGTTATCTGCTGCGCTGGCTGGTCGCATGGATCATGTCCTGGATGATCGCGCTGCCGGTGCTGTGCGCCGCCCTGCCGATGATCCGGCGGATCATCATCCGCCTCGAACCGGACGCCTACGCCCGCCGGTCCTGACACCACCGCGCCGCGACGCCCGCGCGCATCTCGCGTTCACGGTGTCGAATGCCGCCGTGTCAATGGTCGCCGACTTCGAAATCACCGGGCTGTGGCGGCGCGATCGGCGTGAACGCGCAACGGTCCGGCTTGAGATCGACGAGCGGCGTGCCGTCGAGACAATCGAGGCCGCGCACCAGCACGGTCGATCCCTCGATGCCGACGAGCTTTGCGATCGACGTGCCCAGCGGATTGGGCCGTACTGGCGAGCGCAGCGAGAACGTGCCGCGTGTCGCGCCGTCACTCGCCGGGCTCTGCAGCACGAGATCCCGGCGCGATTGATGCAGCCAGTAGATCACCTCGACCTGCTCGTAGAGATCAAGCCCCGTCAGCGCCGGCCCCCACGGATCGAAGATCTCTATGCGGCATGCCGGGCCGTCCTGACGCCCTTGCCGCGGCGTCTGAAGCCGCGACGTCCAGGGCGTGCGAATGCGGCCGATAAAGATCAGCCCGGCATCGGTCGGCGGCGGCAACTCCACCACCACCTCACCCTCGCGGATTTCGTTCTCGCGGACCATCGCGGCATCCTTCCCGTCACTGCAGAGAGGAAATCTAGCGCCGCCTGCCCGTCGCACGCAAATCGGTGTGTCGCATCTCGATCGCTCGACTCTCAAAACGCACATGCCCGGCGCAAAGGCCGGGCATAAGGGATTCGATGATGTAACGGGCGACCGTCAGGACGCCGGCTCGGGCGGTGGCGGCGGCTCGATGGTCTTGCCGAACTTGTTCGACTTCGGAAAACCCTTCGGCGGCAGGCGACCGGCATCGGAACGGGCGCCGCGCCAGTCGGCGAGCTCCCGGGCGCTGACGCTGAACTCGCGGCCAGCGGAGTCCTTCCAGGTCAGACCTTCCTTGAGATTGAAGGTGACGACATCGGACAGACCACCGTCCTTGTAACGCTGCAGCCGCACGCCGCGGCCACGCGCCATCTCCGGCACCTGGTCGAGCGGGAACACCAGCATCTTGCGGTTGTCGCCGATCACCGCGACGGTGTCGCCATCGATGGTGGTGAGCGCCCGCGCCTCGTTCGGCGGCGTGACGTTCAGCACCTGCTTGCCCTTGCGGGTGTTGCCGATGCAGTCGTCCTCATTGACGATGAAGCCCTGGCCGTCATGGCCCGCGACCAGGAACTTGCGGCCGCCGGACGACACGAACAGCGACACGATGGAGGCATCCTGCTCCATGTCGATGAACATGCGGATGGGATCGCCATGGCCGCGGCCGCCGGGCAGCTTGGCAGCGTCGAGCGTGTAGAACCGCCCGTTGGTGGCGAACAGCAGCAGCTTCGACGTCGTCTCGGCGAAGAACGCATAGCCAAGGCGGTCGTCGGTCTTGAACGTCAGGTTGGAGAGGTCGGCGACCTGTCCCTTGAGCGTGCGGACCCAGCCCTTGTCGGATACCACCACCGTGATCGGCTCGCGCTCGACCAGCGCCTCTTCCATCGCGGCGATATCGTGCTCCGGCGCATCGGCGAACGCGGTGCGGCGCTTGCCGAGCGGTGTCTTCGGACCGAACATGTCGCGCACGGTGCGCACCTGCTCGCCGACCTTGGCCCACTGCTTGGCCTCCGAGCCGAGGACCCCCTCGATGCCCTTGAGCTCGGCGCGAAGCTCCTTGTCCTCGCGGCGAATCTCGATTTCCTCGAGCTTGCGCAATGAACGCAGGCGCATGTTGAGGATGGCGTCGGCCTGGACCTCGGTAAGCGTGAACGCCTTCATCAGGACGGGCTTGGGCTCGTCCTCGCTGCGGATGATCCGGATCACCTCGTCGAGGTTGAGATAGGCGATCAGGTAGCCGCCAAGCACCTCGAGGCGATGCTCGATCTGCTGCTTGCGATAGGTTGAGCGGCGCAGCAGGACATCGCGCAGGTGGTCGAGCCACTCGCGCAGCGCTTCCGCAAGGCCCAGCACCTTGGGGATCCGGCCCTTCACCAGCACGTTGAGATTGAGCGGAATGCGGCTTTCGAGCTCGGTGAGCTTGAACAGCGATTCCATCAGCAGCGCCGGATCGACGGTGCGCGACTTCGGCTCGATGACAATGCGCACGTCCTCGGCGGACTCGTCGCGAATGTCGCCGACCAGCGGCAGCTTGCGGTCGTTGAGCAGCTCGGCGATCTTCTCGATCAGGCGCGACTTCTGCACCAGCCACGGAATTTCCGTGACCACCACCGTCCAGGTGCCGCGGGCGCCCTCTTCCTGGTGCCACTTGGCGCGGGTGCGGAACGAGCCGCGGCCAGTGGTGTAGGCCTCGGCAATGGTTTCCTTGGAATCGATGATGATGCCGCCGGTCGGAAAGTCCGGGCCCTTCACCCAGCGCAGCAGCGCCCTGGACTTGGCGTCCGGCTTCTCGATGAGATGCAGCGCGGCGTCGCAGAGCTCGGCGGCGTTGTGCGGCGGGATCGCCGTCGCCATGCCGACTGCAATGCCCTGCGCGCCGTTGGCGAGCAGGTTCGGGAAGCCGCCGGGCAGCACCGCCGGCTCCTTCGACTGGCCGTCATAGTTCGGCCGGAACTCGACCGCGTCCTCGTCGATGCCTTCGAGCAGCAGACGCGCGACATCGGTCATGCGCGCTTCGGTGTAGCGGTAGGCGGCGGGATTATCGCCGTCGATGTTGCCGAAATTGCCCTGGCCGTCGACCAGCGGGTAGCGCGCGGCGAAGTCCTGGGCGAGGCGCACCAAGGCGTCATAGATCGACTGGTCGCCGTGCGGATGGAAGCTGCCCATCACGTCGCCGACGATCTTGGCCGACTTCTTGAACGTCGCGCCCGGATCGAGGCGCAGCAGCCGCATGCCATAGAGGATGCGGCGGTGAACGGGCTTCAGGCCGTCGCGGGCGTCCGGCAGCGCCCGGTGCATGATGGTCGACAGGGCGTACGCCAGGTAGCGCTCTTCCAGCGCCTCGCGCAGGGCGACGTCTTCGACCGGAGCCGGTTCAGGCGGAATCACTCTTTTTCCCATGGGATGGGGTTAACCGCTGCGCCGTCAATGAACAAGAAATGAATTTTTCAGACATCTCTTGTTGGGGGTCGGCGTGCCATAAATTCCGCACACTGGCCGCATTACGGAACCGTCAGTGTCCGACGACCCGGTTCCGGGTTATCGTGGCACCAGCCCGACCGGCGTCCACCCGGACGGGCGGCTGGATCAGGAGGTAAGGAAAATGCGTCGTTTCATGTTTGCCGCCGCAGCCATCGTGGCCCTGGCGAGCGCGAGCCTGGCCACCGGCGGCCGTGCGGAAGCCATGCCGCTCAACGGCGGCCTGACGGCCCCGGCGGCGACGGAACAGGTCTATCTGCGTTGCACCCGCGTCTGGAACGGCTGGACCTGGGTTCGCCGCTGCGTCGACGTCGCCCCAGCCTACGGCTACGGATACGGCGGCGGCTACTATGGCCCCGGCTACGGCTATTACGGCGGCTGGCGTCCGCGCCCGCGCTACTACGGCTACTACTGAGCCGCACCGACATTCACCGGCCCGCCGTCCGCGGGCCGGTGCACTTCAAAGACCTGCACGCGCCCGCCTGTCGTCGCTTCAGGACGGCTCCGCGCACGACGGGTCATGCCCCCTCGATGCGCCGCACGAGCCGCGCGCGGCCGCGCATGACAGCGGCGATGAAGCCTTCGCGGGCATCGGAATGGCCCTGCCCGCGCGGCTCCAGCACATGGCGCAGCAGAAACAGCCCGGTCAGCCGGAAGCCGTCGACGAGGTCCGCATCGGACCAGGCGATGTCGCCGCCCTCGTCCTCGCGCAGGAACGGCGGCAGCGGCAACAGGCGGTCGCGCCACGGCTCGCCGGCCTGCCGTGACACCGCGTTGCCGGACTTCGGCGACACGTAGATCAGGTCATGGGTGACGCCGGTGGCGGCGCAGTTGCCAAGGTCGAGGCCGAAGCCGAGTTCGGTCAACATGGCCAGCTCGAAACGCACCGTGTGCACGCCGGCATGCCCGGCATCCTCGAAATCGTCGAGGATCGCCTCCAGCATCTCGTAGATGTCCTCGTGCGGATCGCGCTCCGGCAACAGCCGCGCGATCGCGGCGAGATGGGTGATGCCGTACGCGGCATGGGGCGACGCCAGCATGGTGGCGGCGCGCAGCTGGATGCCGTCGAGCTGATAGTAGCCGAGATGCTCGTCGAGCCGCGCCCGCCAGATCGCGCTGACGGTATTGCCGGGTTGCAGCACCGGCCGCATCCGCGTCCCGGCGCCGCCGCGCACGAGGCCGAGATGGCGGCCGTGCGCGCGCGTCAGCAGTTCGACGACGGCGTTGGCCTCGCCATGCCGGCGCACGCCCAGAACGATGCCTTCATCGGTCCATTCCATGGCGCGAGCAAACGCTCATTCCTTCGGGAATTCCAGTCCCATCTCGCGATAGCGCTCGGGGTCGTCGCCCCAGCCGTCGCGCACCTTCACGAACAGGAACAGGTGCACCGGCTGACCGACGATCTCGGTAAGTTCCTTGCGCGCGTCGGCGCCGATCGCCTTGATGGTGGCGCCGCCCTTGCCGAGCACGATCTTGCGCTGGCTCTCGCGCTCGACATAGATCGTCTGCTCGATCCGCACCCCGCCCTTGCGCTCGGTCCAGGTCTCGGTCTCGACCGTCGACTGGTACGGCAGTTCCTGGTGCAGTTTGCGATAGATCTTCTCGCGGGTGATCTCGGCCGCCAGATGCCGCAGCGGCGCATCCGACATCTGATCTTCGGGATAGTGGAACGGGCCGGCCGGCACGGCGGCCGCGAGCGCCCGGCGCAGATCGTCGACGCCGTCGCCGGACAACGCCGACACCATGAAGGTCTGCTCGAACTTGAGCCGCTCGTTGGCCGCCTGCGCCAGCGCCAGCAGCTTGTCGCGCGCGACGACGTCGACCTTGTTGATCACCAGGATCTTGGGATGGCCGACGCTGCCGAGCTTGCTGAAGATCGCATCAGCCTCCTCGTCGAGGCCGGCGCGGGCGTCGAGCAGCACGCAGACGAGATCGGCGTCATGCGCCCCGCTCCACGCGGTCGAGACCATGGCGCGGTCGAGCCGGCGGCGCGGCGCGAAGATGCCGGGCGTATCGACGAGAATGATCTGCGAGGCGCCCTCGACGACGATGCCGCGGATCAGCGCGCGCGTGGTCTGCACCTTGCGCGACACGATCGTCACCTTGGAGCCGACCAGCGCGTTGACCAGCGTCGACTTGCCGACGTTCGGGGCGCCGATCAGCGCGACGAAGCCGCAGCGGGTCTCGCCGCCCGCGCCATTGTCCTCGCCGGTCGGATCAGCCGTCATTGTTGCCACTCGGCACGCCTTCTCGCTTGAGCATCGCCAGCGCCGCCACCTTCTCGGCGGCGCGCTTGCTGCCGCCGATGCCTTCGGCGGGCGCGAGCCCGGGCAGTTCGACGGCGACACGGAATTGGGGATCGTGGTGCGGACCGGTGCGCTCGACCTCGCGGTAGACCGGCGTCGGCAGGCCTTTGCCCTGCGCCCACTCCTGCAACACCGTCTTGGCATCGCGCAGCGGCCGCAGCGGCTTGCGCATCCGCTCCGTCCAGTTGGTTTCGACGAACTGCGCCGCGGCGGCATAGCCGCCGTCGAGGAAGATCGCGCCGATCACCGCCTCGCAGATGTCGCCGAGCACCGACTTGCGCAGCCGCTCGCCGACGCCGGCGCCGACGGTGCCGAGCTTGATCGCCTCGAGCAGACCGAGGCCCTTGGCGACATCGGCGCAGGTCTCCTTGCGCACGAGATCGGCGAGGCGCTTGGACAATTCGCCCTCGTCGGCCTTCGGAAACGCGCGGTACAGCATGTCCGACACGATCAGGCCGAGCACGTGGTCGCCGAGGAATTCGAGGCGCTGGTAGCTGTCCGTACGGTTGCGCGCCGATTTCAGCGCCGAGACATGGGTCAGGGCGGTCGCAAGCAGCGCCGGCTCGGCGAACGAATGGCCGATGCGCTCCTCGATCGCCTTGGCGGCCGCCTTGGCGCTGACGCGCCGCCGCGGCTTCTTCGACTGCGCAGCGGCGCTGTTGTCGGTGGTCAGCGCAGCGGGATCATCGACATGGGCGGCCGGCGGAATGAGAGGGGTATCGTCGCTCATCGCACGATGTGGAAGATGCGATTCCAGCGCACGGCGAACGGCCAGCGCCAGATCTGCCAGGCCTGCTCACCTTCCGCGATCGAGAAGAAGATCATCTGCGCGCGGCCGATGAGATTTTCCTGCGGCACGTAGCCGACCGCCGACAGCACGCGGCTGTCGGTCGAGTTGTCGCGGTTGTCGCCCATCATGAAGAAGTGGCCGGGCGGCACGGTGTAGACGTTGGTGTTGTCGTAGAAGCCGTTGTCGACGCAGTCGAGCGTCTCGTAGCTGACGCCGTTCGGCAGCGTCTCCTTCCAGCGCTTGACCTTGGCGGTGACATCGGAGCCGCAGGGATCCTCGCCGACGAAGTCCGACAGGCGCTCGCGCTGCACCGGCTTGTCGTTGATGTGGAGCAGCCCGTCCTTCATCTGGATGCGGTCGCCCGGCAGGCCGATGACGCGCTTGATGTAGTCGGTGGTGTCGTCCTTGGGCAGGCGGAAGACGACGATGTCGCCGCGGCTCGGATCGGAGCCGAAGATGCGGCCGGAGAACAGCGGCGGCGACAGCGGGATCGAATAGTGGCTGTAGCCGTAGGAATACTTGGAGACGAACAGGTAGTCGCCGACCAGCAGCGTCGCCTTCATCGAGCCCGACGGAATGTTGAAGGGCTGGAACAGGAAGGTGCGGATCACCAGCGCGATGATCAGCGCATGCACGACGACTTTGACGGTTTCGCCAATGCCGCCTTCGCTCTTGGTCCCGGATGTCACGCTCATCGCCGCTCTTGTTCCCTGTGGGAGCCGACAACGGCCCGCTCTGGTGTCCTGCGCCTGCGCCCACCCGGCCGGGCCCGCGACGTCCGATGGCGTCGCAAACTCACCAGATCAATTTGTGTACCCTGTGGCGGGTTCGGAAATGCCCCTCCCGGCAGGACCGGGACGCGCAGGGAATTTCCGAACCACCACAAATCACCACACAACAGCGCCCGCGCGCGTTGTAGACGGTTGCCCGCCACCGCGCAATCAAGAAACCCGCAAATTCTTGCTAATTGCCTGACAATCCAGTCATTTTTAGTTCAGAGGGGGCCGTGACGACCCCGGCTCCGGACTGTCCGGCGGGGACCGCTGAAATCACCACGAAGGCCTGGGCGAGCGGCCAGTCGTCGGTGATCGACAGGTCGATCCGGGGCTCGAAACCGGCTGGAACCAGCGCCGCGAGCCGCGTTTGCGCCCCACCCGTGAGGCGCATGGTCGGCCGGCCTCCCGGCAGGTTGACGACACCCATGTCGCGCCACCACACCCCCTGGCGGATGCCGGTTCCCAGGGCCTTGCTGCAGGCCTCCTTGGCGGCGAATCGCTTGGCATAGGTCGCCACCACCATCTTGTGCGATTTGGCCCGCCGCTCGGCCTTGGCCCGCTCCGCCTCGGTGAAGATGCGGTCGAGGAAACGCTCGCCGTGGCGCTCGATCACCTTTTCGATACGGCGGATGTCGATGAGGTCGGAGCCGATGCCGATGATCATGCGGTCAGCCCGGCGTTGCGGCGGCCGCGAATCATCGCCGCGCGCATGGCCCGCACTGTCTCGCCGAGACCGACGAAGATCGCCTCACCCATCATGAAGTGACCGATGTTCAATTCGACGATCTGCGGCAGACCGGAGATGGTCTCGGCCGTGGCATAGTCGAGCCCGTGGCCGGCATGGACCTCGAGACCGGCGGAGTGCGCCAGCGCGGCGCCGTCGACGATGCGCTGCCACTCGGTCTCTGCGACGTCCTGCTTGCCGTCGATCACCGCGTGGCACCACGCGCCGGTGTGGATTTCGATCACCGGGGCACGCAGCCGCGCCGCGGTCTCGATCTGTCGGGGGTCGGCGGCGATGAAGAGCGACACGCGGATGCCGGCATCGTTGAAGCGGGCGATGACCGGCGCCAGCGCATTGTGCTGCCCGACGACGTCGAGGCCGCCCTCGGTGGTCACCTCCTCGCGCCGCTCCGGCACGAGACAGACCGCATGCGGCTTCGTCGCCAGCGCGATCCGCACCATGTCCTCGGTCGCCGCCATCTCGAAGTTCAGCGGCCTGGAAATTTCCGCCTTGAGCCGCGCCATGTCGTCGTCACGGATGTGGCGGCGATCCTCGCGCAGATGCGCCGTGATGCTGTCGGCGCCGGCCTCGATCGCCAGCAGCGCGGCGCGCACCGGATCGGGCAGACAGCCGCCGCGCGCGTTGCGCAGCGTGGCGACGTGGTCGACATTGACGCCGAGGCGCAGCGGACGGGCGATGGACATGGGCAACCTGCGAGAAGCTGTGACGAGAAGAACCTAACCGTTGACGCGCTCGACATTGGCCACCACTGCCTTGGCGCGGAGCTGGGCAATGATCGCGCTGAGATGCTTGAGATCGTAGACCTCGAGGTCGATGGTCAATTCGGTGAAATCCGGCGAGCGCCGGCTCATCGAGATGTTATCGATGTTGCCGTCGTGCTCGGCGATCACGGTGGCGATCTGTGCGAGGCTTCCGGGCTCGTTGACGTTCTGCACGAACAGCCGCGCCGGGAAGCGCTGCGGCGTGCTCTCGTCGACATCCCAGCGCACGTCGAGCCAGCGCTCGGGCATGTCCTCGAAGTCCTTCAGCGCCGGCGACTGGATCGGATAGATCGTGATGCCCTCTCCCGGCGTCACGATGCCGACGATGCGGTCGCCCGGCACGGCGCCGCCGTTGGGCGCGAACTTGACCGGCAGGTCGCTGTTGATGCCGCGGATCGGAATCGCGGCCTTGGTCGGCGTTCCTTCCGCCGACTTCGGCTTCGGCGCGCCGTCCTTCTTGGCGGCGCCGAACACGCCGAGGCGCTCTTCCTTGTAGTCGGGATACATCGCGCGGGCGACGTTGGACGCCTTCATCTCGCCACGGCCGACCGCTGCCATGACGTCCTCGATCGAGGTGCGCGCAAGGCGCGGCAGCGCGCCCTTCAGCTTGTCGTCGTCGTAGGCGATCTTGGCGCGCATGAACAGCCGCTCGACGATGCGCCGCCCAAGGCCCGCATACTGGTCGCGCACCGCCGCGCGTGTGGCGCGGCGGATCGCGGCGCGCGCCTTGCCGGTGACCGCCAGGGATTCCCACGCCGACGGCGGCGCCGACTGGGCGCGCGAGGTCAGCACCTCGACCTCGTCGCCGTTCTGCAGCTCGGATGACAGCGGCGAGAACTTGCCGTTGATCTTGCAGCCCACCGCGCTGTTGCCGACGTCGGTGTGCACCGCATAGGCGAAGTCGATGACGTTGGCCTTGCGCGGCAGCGCGATCAGCTTGCCCTTCGGGGTGAAGCAGAACACCTGGTCGTGGAACAGCTCGAGCTTGGTGTGCTCGAGGAATTCCTCGGGGTTGGCGCTCTCCGCCAGCACCTCGATGGTGTGGCGCAGCCAGGCGAACGCGTTGGATTCGCGGTTCAGCATCTCGGTCGGCGACCCCACGCCCTCCTTGTAGAAGGCGTGCGCGGCGATGCCGTACTCGGCAATGCGGTCCATGTCCTCGGTGCGGATCTGCAGCTCGACGCGCTGGTTGCCCGGACCGATCACGGTGGTGTGGATCGAGCGATAGTCGTTCTGCTTGGGCGTCGAGATGTAGTCCTTGAAGCGGCCGGGCACCACCGGCCACACCGTGTGCACGGTGCCGAGCGCGCGATAGCATTCCTCGACCGTATGAACGATGACGCGGAAGCCGAAGATGTCGGAGAGCTGCTCGAAGCCGACCGACTTGCGCTCCATCTTCGTCCAGATCGAGAACGGCCGCTTTCGCCGTCCGGTGACCCGCGCAGCGATGCCGTTCCTGGTCAGGCTCGCGGTCAGCTGGGTCTCGATCTCGCCGATCAGGTTGCGGTTGCGGTCGGCGAGCGCGCTGAGGCGGCCATTGACCACCGCATAGGCCTCCGCATCGAGCTCGCGGAAGGACAGGTCTTCGAGCTCCTCGCGCATCTCGTGCATGCCCATGCGGCCGGCGAGCGGCGCATAGATGTCGATGGTCTCCTCGGCGATGCGCCGGCGCGATGCCGGCGGCACGAACTCGAGGGTTCGCATGTTGTGCAACCGATCCGCGAGCTTGACCAGGAGCACGCGCACGTCATTGGCGACCGCCAGCAGCAGCTTGCGCAGATTCTCGGCCTGCTTGGCCTCGCGCGAGACCAGCTCCAGCCGCTTCAGCTTGGTGAGGCCTTCGACCAGCGCGCCGATCTCGTGGCCGAAGATCTGATCGATCTCCGCCCGCGTCGCCTCGGTGTCCTCGATGGTGTCGTGCAGCAACGCCGCAACGATGGTTGCGTCATCGAGCTTGAGGTCGGTGAGAATCGCCGCGACTTCGAGGGGGTGCGAAAAGTAGGGATCGCCCGACGCCCGCGTCTGCTCGCCATGGGCGACCATGGCGTAGACATAGGCGCGGTTGAGCAGGTCCTCGTCTGTGTCCGGGTTGTAGGCCCGCACCCGCTCCACCAGGTCGTACTGGCGCATCATCCGGGTCGGAGAGCGCTTCGGGGGCTTCGCCGGCGCAAGCGCCGGGGCCGCGGCGGCCCCGCCGGCCGCGGCTTCCATCTGTCGTGCGTTACGGCGCCAATACGCCATCTTCCAACCTCACGGAGTTCCCGCTGGAACCCGACGATCCCATTGTGTCGATCGTTCGACCGTAGCGCAACAAAAGCTCAAAAAACGTCAATAAATGCAAAGGCCCGGATCGAGATCCGGGCCTTTGTCAGATTGGGTGGCAAACGGCCCGTTGGGAAGGCGTGTGCGTTTATTCTTCCTCTTCGGGCTGCTCCTCCGGAGGAGCAAGGCCCTCCAGACCCTTGAGCAGCTCTTCCTCGGTCATGCGCTCGACCGCGACCTCGGTGTCGTCGGCATCGACGCTGGCGCCGGCCGAGCCGATCAGCGGCACGGTGTCGGGCTCGGGCTCGTCGACTTCGACGAACTTCTGCAGCGAATGCACCAGCTCCTCGCGCAGGTCTTCCGGCGAGATCGTCCGCTCGGCGATTTCACGCAGCGAAACAACCGGATTCTTGTCGTTGTCGCGATCGACCGTGAGCTGCGAGCCGGACGAGATCATCCGCGCCCGATGCGCGGCCAACAGTACCAGGTCGAACCGGTTGTCGACCTTGTCAATGCAGTCTTCCACGGTGACGCGAGCCATCGACGTGTCGCTCCGTTAAATGGGCCAAAATCTTCAGATTATCCACCGTAGGTATAGTGGCGGGCCCCAATTCGCAAGCAGCAATTTTCCCGATTTCGGGCAAAGCTGGAGCCCGGCGCAACGCTCTGCTACACTCCGTTTTTGGTGAGCGAATGGTCGCATGGACACCAAAAGGCTTCATTGCTTCATCATGATCCGTCGCTTGGGCTGATTTCGCAGCCACGGATTGGTTAATGCAAATGAATTCAACCTGGAAGCTTTCCAAAGAACGACCAGTTGCGCGCAGCCGGTAGGGTTGTGCCAATGCTCACCCGGAACGACAAAAATGCGGGACAACAACTGATGCCTTCTGCCTCCTCCAACAAGATCGCGCTCTTCATCGATGGCGCCAATCTCTACGCCACCGCGAAGACGCTCGGCTTCGATATCGACTACAAGCGGCTGCTGCGCGAATTCCACGGACGGGGGACTCTGGTCCGCGCGTTCTACTACACTGCCATCATCGAGGATCAGGAATACTCGTCGATCCGTCCGCTGATCGACTGGCTCGACTACAATGGTTACACCGTCGTCACCAAGGCGACGAAGGAGTTCGTGGACCAGACCGGGCGCCGCAAGGTCAAGGGCAACATGGACATCGAGCTTGCTGTTGATGCGATGGAGCTCGCCGAGCATATCGATCAGATGGTGCTGTTCTCCGGCGACGGTGATTTCCGTTCGCTGGTCGAAGCGGTGCAGCGCCACGGCGTGCGTGTCACCGTGATTTCCACCATCGCGAGCCAGCCGCCAATGATCGCGGACGAGTTGCGTCGGCAGGCCGATGTGTTTACCGATCTGGTAGAGCTGCAGTCCAAGCTCGGCCGCGATCCGTCGGAGCGCCCCGCTCCGCGCGAACCCCGCGAGCCGCGCCACACGCCGCAGTTCCTGCAACGCAGCACCATCGCGCCCAGGGCTGATGAGGAAGAATTCGACGACTGAAACGGCGACGGAGCGGAGCCGGCGGATTTCCGCCGGTCCCGCGGCCCATCCCGCTCGCACACCAACCTCTGCCGACAGCCCGGGCTCCACGGAGCCCGGCCATGACTGCCCCCTCTGCCCTCGCCTCGCCGACTTTCGCAACGACATCCGCGCGCGCGAGCCGCACTGGTTCAATGGTCCCGTCGCGCCGTTCGGCGACCCTGACGCGGCGCTGCTGATCGTCGGCCTCGCCCCGGGACTGCAGGGTGCGAATCGCACCGGTCGGCCATTCACCGGCGACTATGCCGGCGACCTGCTCTACGACACGCTGCACGCTTATGGCTTCGCCGAGGGCACCTATGAGGCGCGCCCCGACGACAGCCTGCGGCTGGTCGACTGCCGCATCGGCAATGCGGTGCGCTGCGTGCCACCCCAGAACAAGCCGCTACCAATCGAGATCAAGACCTGCCGGCCGTTTCTCACCGCCGTCCGCGATGAGATGTCGCGGCTGCGCGCGGTGGTGCTGCTCGGCCGCGTCGCTCACGACACGACACTGAAGGCATTCGGCGTTCGCGCCGCGGACGCACCGTTCGGTCACGGCGCCGAGCATCAGGTCGGCGCTATCCGCCTGTTCGACAGCTATCACTGCTCCCGCTACAACACGAACACCGGCGTGCTGACGCCGCAGATGTTCAGAGCGGTGTTCGCCCGGGTGCGGCAGTATCTCGACGCCAACTAGCAACTCGCTTGTCGCGCGAGAGGACGCGCTGGCTGCGCGCATCGGCCGCAGTATGTGCGTCCTGATGTTTTAGGAATTAAGTCTCAGGAATCATCAACCGCGGGCGCGCAGCAGGCGGCCCTTCTCGCGGCTCCAGTCGCGCTTCTTCTCGCTCTCGCGCTTGTCGTGCAGCTTCTTGCCCTTGGCGAGCGCGAGCTCGAGCTTCGCCCGCCCCTGCTCGTTGAAATAAAGCTTGAGCGGAATGAGCGTCATGCCCTCGCGCTCGACCGCGCCGATCAGCTTGTTGATCTGGCGCTTGTGCAGCAGCAGTTTCCGCGGCCGCCGCGGTTCGTGGTTGAAGCGGTTGGCCTGGAGATATTCGGGGATGTTGGCATTGACCAGCCAGATCTCGCCAGCGCGCGGATCGGCATACGATTCCGCGATCGTGGTCTTGCCGTTGCGGATCGACTTGACCTCGGTGCCGGTCAGCGAAATGCCGGCCTCGAGCGTATCCTCGATCGCGTAGTTGAACCGCGCTTTGCGGTTCTCCGCCACGATCTTGATGGGCCGCTTGTTCTTCTCACTCATCGTTCACTGTTTTCCGGACGGGATGCGGACGCTCACGGCCCGCATCCGCCACTCTGTCGGGGCGAGCCGTCGTTCAGGCTTTCTGCTTCAGCAGGTCGCGAATTTCGGTCAGCAGTTCCTGGTCCTTGGTCGGACCGGCCGGCGCTGCGGGCGCCTCCTGCCGCTTCAGCTTGTTCATGAAGCGGACGACGACGAACAGCACGAAGGCGATGATCAGGAAGTTCAGCACCAGCGTCAGGAAGCTGCCCCAGGCCAGCACGGCGCCCTGCTTCTTGGCGTCCGCGAGGTTGGTGGCGGTGACTTTGGCCGACAGTGCCGTGAAGTAGTTGGAGAAGTCGAGCCCGCCGGTGATGGCACCAATGATCGGCATGATGACGTCGCCGACCATCGAGTTGACGATGGCGCCGAACGCCGCACCGATGATGACGCCGACCGCGAGGTCGACGACATTGCCTT
The DNA here is from genome assembly GCF_018131225.1 of Bradyrhizobium sp. U87765 SZCCT0048. Lineage (GTDB taxonomy): Bacteria > Pseudomonadota > Alphaproteobacteria > Rhizobiales > Xanthobacteraceae > Bradyrhizobium_A. Next base: position 240,556 of record NZ_JAFCMM010000003.1, read on the forward strand.
TCATGGCGAACTCACGAAATTCCTTCAGCACGGGCAGGCCTCCCTGTCACGGTCTCACCGACGCGAACCACTTCCGCGCCGTGAGCGAAACCGTAAAACATCATCGAAAAAAACGGTATCCGGTTTTGCCGGGTTCCATGCCGAAGCTTCAGGCCGGACTGCCAGATCCGACCTCAAGCCATTGTAATGTATGAAAAATCAAAAGACGAGAGGTACTGTATCCTCGCCTCAATTGAGCAGCCCAGCGTGGACCATGGCGCTGCGCACCGCCGCCTTGGTCGCATCCGACACCGGAACCATCGGCAGGCGCACGTCGGCGCTCATCTTGCCGAGCAGCGACAGCGCGTACTTCGCCGGCGACGGGTTGGTCTCGATGAACAGGTTGGTGTGCAGCGGCATCAGTTTGTCCTGCAGCTTCAGCGCCTCGGCATAGTCGCCGCGCTGGCAGGCGAGCTGGAATTCCGAGCACAGCCGCGGCGCGACATTGGAGGTCACCGAGATGCAGCCGTGGCCGCCGTGGGCGTTGAAAGCCAGCGCGGTGGCGTCCTCGCCCGAAAGCTGGTTGAAGTCCTCGCCGAGTGCGGCACGCTGCTGCGACACCCGCACCGGGCTCGCGGTCGCATCCTTCACGCCGGTGATGTTCTTGAGATCGAACAGCCGCTTCATGGTATCGACCGACATGTCGATCACCGAACGCCCGGGAATGTTGTAGATGATGATCGGAATGCCGATGGCGTCGTTGATCGCCTTGAAGTGCTGGTAGAGGCCCTCCTGGGTCGGCTTGTTGTAGTAGGGCGTCACCACCAGCACGCCGTCGGCGCCGGCGCCTTCTGCATGGCGGGCGAGCTCGATCGCTTCCGCGGTGCTGTTGGAGCCCGCACCGGCGATCACCGGCACGCGGCCCTTGGCCTCGCTGATGCACCACTCGACCACGCGGCGATGCTCGTCATGGCTCACGGTCGGGCTCTCGCCGGTGGTGCCCACCGGAACGAGGCCATGGGTTCCCTCTTCGATCTGCCAGTTCACGAACGCGCGGAAGCCCGCCTCGTCGAGCGCGCCATTTTTGAACGGCGTGACCAACGCGGTGTAGGACCCCCGAAAATTCGTCTTGGCAGCCATCATCTTTCTCCGGCCGTTTTTGGCGGCTTCATCAATTGCAGGTTGAATTCAGGCCCGGGAGCCGGGCCGGCTCTGGAACCGGGTCTATGCCAGTGAAGGACGCCCGGCAAGGCCGTGATTTCGCCGCGGTGCGAGGCGATAACGACATGCTAACATATTTAATGTTTTGTCGAAAAACTCAATGAAATACAACGTTCCCTGAGAGCGTAAGCGTGATTCGCCATTGAGGCTCAAGGTGACGCCATTGGCCCGTGCATCCGCCCCGCAATCCCTCGTTCTGTCCCGCCATCGCGCGCGTCTTCTCGCCGCCACCTTGCTGGTGTGTGCCGCCCCGTTGCTGTGCGACGCGGCGTCCGCGGTGCCGCTGCCCAGGCCCCGACCGGTGACGCGCACCAGCACCGTGCCGCAGGCGACCCCCACCAAGGTCGAAGCGGAAAAAAACGCGCCTGCGACAATCACGCCCGCCCAGTCCGCCGCACGCGCCGCACCGGCCCCGCGCAAGCGCGGCGCGCCGCTCGCGATGTCGGCGAGCGCCTCGACGCCGCAGGCCGATGCCGAAGCGGTCGAGAACGTCATCGAACAGATCCGCAGCAAGAAGGATCCCGCCGGTGCGAGCCAGATCGCGGCCTCCATCGGTGATCCGGTGGCGCGCAAGCTCGCCGAGTGGATCATCCTGCGCAGCGACAACAACGGCGTCCCGGCCGAACGCTACCGCGCCTTCATCGTCGCCAATCCGAGCTGGCCGAGCCTGACCTTCTTGCGCCGCCGCGGCGAGGCTGCGCTGTGGGATGACAAGCGCGACGACGCGGCTGTCGCCGCCTGGTTCTCCAGCGAGGAGCCGCTGTCTGCCAAGGGCAAGCTGGCCCTTGCCCGCGTGCTCATCGGCCGCGGCGACCGTCGTGGCGCCGAGCAGTTGGTGCGCGACGCCTGGCGCAACGACGCCATGTCCGGCGACACCGAAGCCACCGCGCTCGACATGTTCGGCGCATTCATCTCCGGCGGCGACCACAAGGCGCGCATGGATTGGGCGCTCTATGCCAACGACGCCGACACCGCGCTGCGCGCCGCCCAGCGCCTCGGCGCCGCCTATGTCGCGCTGGCACGGGCCCGCCTCGCCTCCAACCGCAAGGCGGCCAACGCCAAGGCGATGCTCGACGCGGTGCCGCGCGAACTGCATGGCGATCCCGGCTTCGTCTTCAGCCGCATCCAGCAGTTGCGGCGTGACGAGAATTTCGCCGAGGCCGCGCAGTTGATGCTCGCTGCGCCGCGCGATCCGGCTCGCCTCGTCAACCTCGACGAGTGGTGGGTCGAGCGGCGTCTCCTCGCCCGCAAGCTGCTCGATACCGGCGATAACCGCAGCGCCTATCTCATTGCCCGCGACGCGGCGCTGCCGGCGCGCGACATCTACAAGACCGAACAGGAATTCACCGCCGGCTGGATCGCGCTGCGCTTTCTCAACGACCCGGCCACTGCCGCCCAGCACTTCGCCCGCATCGGCGTCGGCAGCAGCAACCCGACCGCCCTCGCCCGCGCCGGCTACTGGCAGGGCCGCGCGGCAGAAGCCATGGGCCGCAGCCAGGAGGCGCGCGCCGCCTATCAGTCGGCTGCGGCACAGTCGACCAGCTACTATGGCCAGCTCGCACGCGCCAAGCTCGGCCTGCCGCAGCTTGGCCTGCGCGAAGCGCCGCCACGCTCGCGCGGCGCCGACCGCCTGGAGGTCGTGCGTGCGGTCGAGCTGCTCTACGCTCTCGGCGAAGGTGAGATCGCGGTGCCGATCCTGGCTGACATGGGCGAGCGGGCCGAAGATCCCGAGGCCCTGGCGGCGCTGTGCGAGCTCGCCCAGCGCAACGACGACGCGCGCGGCATGCTGCTGGTCGGCAAGGCGGCGCTGAACCGTGGCCTGCCGTTCGACCATTATGCCTACCCCGTGTCCGGTATTCCGCGCTACCGCACCATCGGGCCCGACGTCGAGCGCAGCGTGGTGTTTGCGATCGCGCGCCAGGAAAGCGCCTTCAACCCGAAGGTCGTCTCCAGCGCCAACGCGATCGGCCTGCTGCAGGTCACGCCGGCCGCCGGCAAGTATGTTACCAAGAAGTACGGCGAGAGCTTTGACCAGCGCCGCCTGATGTCGGACCCGTCCTACAACGCCACCCTCGGGGCCGCTGAACTCGGCGGGCTGATCGACGACTATCGCGGCTCCTACATCCTGACCTTCGCCGGCTACAACGCCGGCCGCGGCAGCGTACGCAAGTGGATTGAGCGCTACGGCGATCCGCGCGATCCCAAGGTCGATGCCGTCGACTGGGTCGAACTGATCCCGTTCTCAGAAACCCGCAACTACGTGCAGCGGGTGATGGAGAACCTGCAGGTCTACCGCGCGCGCTTCGGTGGCGGCTCGCGCCTGCAGATCGAGGCCGATTTGCGCCGGGGCGCCGGGGTGGAATAGAGTGGGGCAAGCGCCCCTCTCCGAGATCCCCTCGCCCATGCCCGTTCAGTCCCGTGATGTGTTCTGCGTGTCGGCCGATGGCCTGAAGCTGCACGCCCGCGAGACCATGTCCGCGAACGGCCCCCACCCCGGCCTGTTGCCGGTGCTGTGCCTGCCGGGGCTGACCCGCACCACCGCCGACTTCGACGTGCTGGCGCAGGCGCTCGCCGGCGACACGCAGGCGCCGCGCCGTGTGGTCGCCATCGACTATCGCGGCCGCGGCCTGTCCAGCTACGACGCCAATATCGCCAACTACGCCGTGCCCATCGAGATGGGGGATGTGCTCGCGGTCGCGGCCCACCTCGGCATCGACCGGGCAATCATCGCCGGCACCTCGCGCGGCGGCCTGATCGCCATGACCATGGCGGCGACGGCCTCGCCGCTGCTCGCCGGCGCCGTTCTCAACGACATCGGCCCGGTGATCGAGATGACCGGCCTGCTGCGGATCAAGAGCTATGTCGGGGCGCGGCCGGTGCCGGCGTCCTGGGACGACGCCGCACGCGGCACGAAGGCAATGTTCGGCCGCGACTTTCCGAACCTCGGCGACGACGACTGGCTCGCCTGGGCGCGCCGCGCCTGGCGTGAGCGTGACGGCCGCCTCGAGCAGACCTACGATCCAGCACTCGGCGAAACGCTTGCCGCGCTGACGCCGGAAACGCCGCTGCCGCCGCTGTGGGAGGCCTTCGACGCGCTGCAGCCCCATCCGTTGATGCTGGTGCACGGCGCCCTCTCCGACCTGCTCAGCCGCGACACCGTGCGGGCCATGGCGGCGCGCCGCCCCGACCTCGATCTCGTCGAGATCGCCGACCAGGGGCACGCACCGCTGCTCGCCGATGCGCTGAGCATCACACGCATTGGCGCGTTCTGCGGCGTCTGCGACCGCGCCGCCAGCGTGGCCGCGTAAGACGCTACGGCCGCGCCCGATGGCTCCTCCGTCCGAACTGTTTCAGCGCGCGCTCGCCGCCTTCCAGCAGGGCCGCTTTGAGGACGCCGAACGCGCGCTGCGCCAGCTGTTGCGCAAGGAACCACGCCATCCCGGCGGCCTCAATGTGCTCGCCGTGGTGCTGAGCGCGCAGAAGAAATATCGCGAGGCCGAGCCCTATCTGCAGACGGCGCTGAAGCTCAACGCGACATCCGACGCCACCTTCTACAACTACGGGCTCGTGCTGAAGGCGCTGGGACGGCCGGAAGAAGCGCTCGTGCGATTCCGTGAAGCGCTGGCTCTCAACGCTGCCAACGCCGACACCTGGAATAACAGCGGCACGGTTCGCAACGAGCTGAAAGATCATGCCGGCGCACTCGCCGATTTCGAGCGCGCCCTCGCGATCAATCCCCGTCACGCCGGCGCGCTCTGCAACAAGGGCAAGGCGCTCGCCGATACGCGGCAATACGAGGCCGCGCTCGCAGCCTATGCCGGGGCGCTGGCTTTGCAGCCGCGCCTCGCCGAGGCGTGGTTCGGCCAGGGCCACGTATTGCATCGCGTGCAGCGCCATGACGAAGCGGTGCGCGCGTACACCGCCGCCCTGCAGATCGCACCGGAGCTGCCGTTTCTCAAAGGCAGCCTGCTGCATGAGAAGATGCTGGCCTGCGACTGGGACGGTGTCGCCGCGCTGACCGCCGAGGTGACGCGCGATCTCGCCGCCGGCAAACCGGCGATCGAGCCGTTCGGCTGGCAGGGCCTTGCGACCTCATCGCTGAGCCTGCAGCAATGCGCTGTACTGTTCTCGGCCACACGCTATCCGACGATTGCCAGCGAGGCCGTCGTGCCCGCCCCCGCGGCGGACGGCCGGCTACGCATCGGCTATCTCTCCGGCGAATTCCGCCAGCAGGCGACGTCATTGCTGCTGGTCGGTGTGCTGGAGCATCACGACAGCGCGCGCTTCGAGATCACCGCCATCGACAACGGCTGGGACGACGGCAGCGACACGCGCGGACGGATCGAGCGTGCGGTGCACCGCGTCCTGCCCGTCCGCGGTCTTGACGATCCACAAGCCGTCGCCGCAATCCGCGCCGCGGGCATCGACGTGCTGGTCAATCTCAACGGCTTTTTCGGCGACGAGCGCAACCGGGTGTTCGCGCGGCGAGCCGCGCCGCTACAGGTCAACTATCTCGGCTTCCCCGGCACTTTGGGGGCGCCATTCATGGACTACATCATCGCCGACCGCCATGTGCTGCCGGACAGCGAGCGCGCATTCTACAGCGAGAAGGTGATCACGCTGCCGCACAGCTACCAGGCGACCGACCGCGCGCGCCCGATCGCCATTGATAGCGCCTCGCGCATCACATCCGGACTGCCCGAGAGTGGCGTCGTGTTCTGCTGCTTCAACAACGCCTATAAGATCACGCCGGATATGTTCGCGCGCTGGATGCGGATCCTCTCCGCGGTCGACGGCAGCGTGCTGTGGCTGCTCGCCGATCATCCGCTTGCGGCCGCCAACCTGCGGCGCGAGGCGGAGGCGCAAGGCATCGCACCATCACGCATCGTCTTCGCCGAACGCCTGCCGTCGGCGGAGCATCTCGGCCGCCACCGCTGCGCCGACCTGTTCCTCGATACGCTGCCCTACAACGCCCACACCACGGCGAGCGACGCGCTGTGGGCCGGCCTGCCGCTGCTGACCTGCCGGGGCACGACATTCGCCGGCCGTGTCGCCGCCAGCCTGCTGGACGCCATCGGCCTGCCGGAGCTGATCACGACCAGCCTCGACGACTACGAAGCCCTCGCCATCGCGTTGGCACGCGATCCGCTGCGCCTCGCGGCGCTCAGGGACAAACTGGCCGGCAACCGCCTGACGACACCGCTGTTCGACACCGCGCTGTTCACCCGCCATCTCGAGGCGGCGTTTGTCGCGATGGTGCAGCGCCAGCGTGCCGGTCAGCGTCCTGACCATCTCGTCATACCGGCCTGACGCGCAGCCGCGCGCAGCGTCTGCCCTTCCGCTTTCAAAACAAAACAGGCACCGGCAAGGATTGCTGCCGCCCGTCGCAAGCATCGGCGAGACGCAGCTTGCGCCGATGCCGATGTCATCGTCAGACAGAAACAGGCAAAGAAAAACCCCCGGCGGAGACCGCCGGGGGTTCGAGCTTGATGATCGTCAGACGATCAGAAGCTGCGGAGGATCTGAACCGCGCCGTTGAACAGGTTCTGGTTCTTCATCTCGAAGGTGTTGCCAGTGGCAACGCCCGGGATCGTGGCAGCAGTATTGGCGACCAGGAGGCCGTTCTGGTTCTGAATCAGCCGGCTGTAGGTGAACTCAGCCGACAGAGTCAGGTTCTGCACCGGGGTCCAGGCCGTGCGCGTACCAACCTGGGCAACCGCGAAGTTGAAGTTGCCAGTGCCGGCACTGCCCACGAACGCGAGGGCAGAGGTCGGGTTGTTGAACGCCGCGAGCAGCGCCGCGTTGCCGGCCGAGCCGTAGTTGATCGAGGTGTACGAACCGTACACCGAGGTCCGCCACGCCGGGGTCCAGTAATGCTCGTAATAGGCGCTCACTTCCCACGCCGAGCTCAGGTCGATGCTCGAGCCGTTGGCCGAGTTGGTGCCCGAGTACACGCCGTCGAGCACATAGCCGAACGCCATGCTGCCCGCGGTGCCCGCGCCGGTGCCGATCTTGGCAAAGCGACCACCACCAGAGGTGTCGACCGTGCCGCCCCAGACGTACTTGGCAGCACCCTTGGCGTAGCTGGCTTCAACCTTCAGGCTGTCGCCGATACCGGTCGGCAGGTTCTTCAGCTCGAAAGCACCGGTGAAGGCATAGCCCCAGGCCGACGACGGATGACCAGTGTCGCTGTTGGCGGCAGTGTAGTAGGTGCCGTGAACTTCATGCGCGGCAGCGCCGAAGTGCAGCGAACCCCAAGCTTGGTCGAGGCGCAGGTTGGCGACGATATCCGGCACGTGGTCGCCGGTCTGGACGTTGCCGCCGAACGTGTTCGCAGTCGTGCCGTAGCCAAGGGTCGCAGCGCCGAACGGAGCCAGGAACCCAGCGGTCGCGTTCACGACGCCAGCAGAACGGTAGGGCTGGGCGTCTTCGAGCGAGATCGTCGCCGACACGCCGTTGCCGAACGAGGCGGTGTAGGCCAACTGCGGGATACCGGTGGCGTTGTTCGAGCCGCCGAGCACGCCCGAGGCGATCCACGGCTTGGCCAGCGCCCACTGCGGGTCGAACTGCGACACGGCCTTACCGAAGGTGAAGCCGGCGAACTGGATGAACAGGAAGTCGTTCTCCATGTAGCCGCCCGCGATGCTCTCGCGGCCCTGCGCGAAGTCGAACTGCAGGTTGGCGTAGGTACGAACGACACCGTATTCAGTCGCGGTGCGCGTGTCGATGAACAGGTTCAGACGCTCGCGCGTCGTGAAGTAGTTGCGGTTGTAAGAGTTCGCGCCACCGGTGCTGCCCTGCCAGAACGGCACGTCGTAGGTGGTGCCATTGAACGCCGTATCCAAGCGCAGAGCGCCGCCGATGCGGATGCAGGTGTCGGTGCCGGGGATGTAGTAGAAGCCCGCGCCGTAGAGGGAGCAGATCTTCACGTACTCGACCGCTTTGGCCTTGACGGGAAGATCGGCCGCCTGCGCTCCGGTCAGCGCGACGAAGCCCGCCGCGGTGCCGAGCATAAGGCTCTTAACCATCTTCATGTAAACCTCCAAGTTTGCTCTATAGGGAGAGTTCCAATTCCGTCGTGCTCAAAAACACTCAGGTGATGGTTCCCTGTCCCCGCTGACCGCCTTGTTGCCTCGCGCTTTCGGACACTCCCGCATAACGCGAGGGACTTCAGCGAAACATCTAGACGGGACGACCTCGGGATGCCCCCCTCCGTCGCAGGACGACAATTACCCAACGCCTCTGCACAGGCAACAAAGGACCGCCCTACAAACGGCCCAGTGCCGCCGTTTTTGGAGATGTGTTGCACAAATAACACGCAGTCGTGACCGCGCGAGGCTTGCAAGCCTCTGATTTATATATTGATTTCCAGACGTCTTTTTTGCGGCTGCGTTTGCGCCACAATCCGGCCCTCCGCCGCTCGTGCGGCCTCGGAGCTTTGCCGGGACGAATCGGACCGGCGGATTCGCGGCACAAGGCGGCTGCACCGGTGGCAAATCAAGGCCGCCTGCAGAGCGCTCGCGTGCGGTGGAACCCGCCCGCCGGGGATCCGCGCAGGCATCATGGCACCACTCCGCCTGCAACGGACGAGAAACCCGGCGGGAACCTGAGCGCAGGTTCCGTCGCGCGCGGAAACCAATGCGGCGGAGAACACCGCGCGGCGCCTGCTGCTGTCTTCCAGGCCAACGCCATGGAATGGCGACGCAAATCGAACAGGGGCATCCCACAATTAAGACGTGGGTCGCGCAATCTCCGACTTGCAGATGCCGCGTCTGTCGGGCATATGCAGCCATAACGGAGATATGGCCGAGTGGCTGAAGGCGGCGGTTTGCTAAACCGTTATAGGGTTGTAAAGCCCTATCGAGGGTTCGAATCCCTCTGTCTCCGCCACCCTTTGTCTCCGCCACCCTTCCCTTCATTCCTTCAGACCGTGCGAATCGCGCCAGCAGGCTGCGACGGTGACACGCATGCCTTCCGAGACGCTGCGTTCCGCCGCGGGAATCGCTGCGCGAGCCGGCCAGAGCTGCAGTCGACGTCCACGCCGCGACCGTACCGCCATGCCGGCCGATCAGAACGGAACCGATCGATGCCCCAGCCGAAGCTAACCGCCTCCTGCGCCTGCGGATGCGTCGACGTGACCGTCTTCGGCGCCCCCATTGCCTGCAGCATCTGCTACTGCCGCGACTGCCAGCGGGGTGCGCAGCAGATCGAGGCCCTGCCCAACGCCTCCGGCGTCGCCGAGACCGATGGCGGCACCTCCTACGTGCTCTATCGCAATGACCGTGTGACCTGCACGCGCGGCCACGCCAGGTTGACGAGCTACAAGCTCAGGGAGCGCTCACCTACCAATCGCGTGGTCGCGAGCTGCTGCAATACCGCGATGCTCGTGAACTTCGATCGCGGGCCCCACTGGGTTTCAGTCTACCACACACGTCTCGGCGAAAACGCGCCGCGGCCGCAGATGCGAATCTGCACGCGCTTCAAGCGCGACGACGTCGTGCTGCCGAGCGACATGCCGAACCATCCCGGCTACCCTCCGTCGCTGGTGGTGAAACTGCTCGCCGCGCGGCTCGCCATGCTGATCGGCCGGACGTCGCCTGGGCTCGCCGAAATCGGGCGTGCCTGATCGCAGCGCTCGCGGCGCCGTCATGCACTCCGCCCTTCCTTCGGCGACGGCGGAAACAGCAGGAACGCCAGTCCGGCACAGCCTGCCGCGACCAGCCAGACGCCGACCCAGCCAAGCCACGCGAGCACCGCTGGAATCGCCAGCGGCGTGACGAAATAGGCGCCGAACGCAAACGTATTGCCGAGGCCAAGAGCCGTTCCGACATGGCTCATTCCGGCAACCGTCGCCAATTCCGTGAACGCGATGCCGTTCCAGCAGGAGGCCACGATGCCGCCGATGACCAGGGTGACGACCGCCAGCGGCAGGAACACCTCGCTATGCACCGGGGCATGCGCAGCCATCGCGACGAAAAGCCCGAGCACGGCGTAGATCGCCGCGGTCATGATCGCACAGCCCTTCATGAACGAGCGGCGGTTCTTTTTCCGGTCCGTGAAATGGCCGCTCCACACGCGGCCGATCGCAGCACCGATCTGCACCGTCACGATGCCAGCACTGATCTCCATCACGCTGAGATGTCCAACGTCGTGAAGGAAAACGGCAGCGAAGGTCAGCACAGCGATCTGCGGAATGCACAATGCACCAAGGCCGAGCACCGTTCGCCATACCTGTGCGTTGCGCAGCGGACCAATCGCGCTGGGCACTGGTGCGATTGGCTGCCGCGGCGAGCCCCCGGCCGCGGCGCCGGGCTCGTGCAACCATAACCACACGAACGCAGTGGTGATGAGACAGAGCGCAGCGAGCACACCATACACCGCGCGGAATCCTGCAACGGCCGCGAGCGATGGCAGGATTACCGCACCGATCGCCCCGCCGCCTGGCAGCGCGACTTGCCGAATGCTCATAGCAAGACCGCGCTCGCCTTCCCTGAACCAGGCCATGATGGCGCGGCCACTCGATCCGTTGACGCTGCCGCCGATCAGGCCGACCAGCACCAGACTGGCGCCGAGCATCAGTGGTGACGGGATATGTCCAGGAGATGGCGAGACGAACACCGCCATCAGCGCCAGCAGCACACCCGTCAGTCCGAGGCCCGAGAGCAGGACCCGGCGATCGCCGAGCTTGTCGGTGAGCAGTCCCCACGGCAGTTCGCTGAGCGCGACCCCCAGTCCCATGGCGCCGAGGATCATGCCGAGATCGGTGATCTGCAGATGATAGTCGGCGCGCATCAACACCGCGGTGGTCGGAAGCCCGGAAAACGCAGCGGCAAAGCTGGCATTGGCGGCAAAGCCGACGCCAAGCACTTTCCAGCGGTGAGTTGGTGTGAACCTTGGTGTGAGACTTGTCGTGAGAACACGCGGCGCGTCTGACGCGACGGTGCTGGTGGCCGTTTCTTCCTGCACGGACATGGAACATCCCGGTGGCGCTGATGATCTTGACCGATCTTCCATACCGCGCGACAATCGTCCGGATAATCAGATAGTTCAGGACGTTTAATCCTGAAATTCAGGACGCTGGATGGCCAGACCCGCTTTCGATCTGGAAGTGCTGCGCAGTTTCGTCACCGGCATGGAGCTCGGCAGTTTCGCCAAGGCCGCCGATCGGCTCGGCCGCTCGACCTCGGCGGTCAGCGCGCAGATCAGGAAGCTCGAGGATCAGGCCGGCACGGCGATCTTCCGTAAGGCCGGGCGTGGCCTTGCCCTCACCGAAGCGGGAGAGACCATGCTGTCCTACGCGCGGCGCCTGCTCGATCTCAATGACGAGGCCGCGATCGCCGTGCAGGGCCTGGCGGCGGAGGGAATCATCCGGATCGGCATGCAGGAAGATTTCGGCGAGGTGCTGTTGCCGAAGGTGCTGGGACGCTTTGCCCGCGCCCACCCCAAAGTCAGGATCGAAGCGCGTGTCGGACGCAAGGGCGAGCTGATGGAGCGCATCGGCATGGGCCGTCTCGACCTTGCTGTCGCCTGGGACGATGGCGCCGCGCCTGCGGCGGCGTACAGGAGCGATATCGCGACGGTCCCTGTCGGCTGGATCGGGCCAGCCGATGGCGCGATGTCCAACCAGAGAGAGGCCGAACCGCTGCCACTGATTTCCTACGATGACGGCTGCTGGTTTCGCAGCATCGGCACGGCCGCGCTCGACCGCATCAACCAGCCGTGGCGTGTAGCGCTGACCAGCGCCA
>NZ_JAFCMM010000003.1:260000-916863 GCF_018131225.1 Bradyrhizobium sp. U87765 SZCCT0048
ATTCACATCGTCAAGAAGGGAGATACCGTCATCTCGATCCTGCGCGACCAGGGCGCTACGCCCGAGGAAGCCAAATCGATCGCCGCCACTCTCGGCCCGCGCGGTCGTGACGGCGGCCTGAAGGAAGGCCAGAAGCTACGGATCCTGATGGTCGCCGCAGCGCCCGGCCAGCGGCTGCAGCCCTACCGGGTGATCGTCGCCAACGACAATACGGTCGAAGCCGTCGCCGCGCTGTCCGACATGGGCAAGTATGTCGCCGTCGACGTGCAGAGCCTCAACAGCACCGCCGAGACCGCCGACAACACCGACGACAGCGACGACGATGATGACGGCACCGGCGTGCGGCTCTACCAGAGCATCTACGAGACCGCGCTGCGCAACAAGGTCCCCGCCCCGGTCATCGAGGACATGATCCGCATCTACTCCTACGATGTGGACTTCCAGCGCCGCGTTCAGGCCGGCGACTCGTTCGAGGTGTTCTACGCCGGCGAGGACGAGACGCCGAGCAACACCGACAAGAACGAGGTGCTGTACGCCTCGCTCACCATCGGCGGCGAAACCAAAAAATACTACCGCTTCCAGACCCCCGACGACGGCGTGGTCGACTTCTACGACGAGACCGGCAAGAGCGCGAAGAAGTTCCTGGTGCGCAAGCCGGTCAACAACGCGATCATGCGGTCGCCGTTCGGCGGCCGTCGCCATCCGATCCTCGGCTACACCAAGATGCATACCGGCGTGGACTGGGCGACCGCCTACGGCACGCCGATCTTCGCCTCGGGCAATGGTGTGATCGAGAAGGCCGAATGGTCGGGCGGGTACGGCAAGTACATCCGCATCAAGCATCCCAACGGCTATGAGACAGCCTACGGCCACATGAGCGCCTATGCCAAGGGCATGGAGCCCGGCAAGCGCGTGCGTCAGGGTCAGGTCATCGGCTTCGTCGGCTCGACCGGGCTCTCCACCGGCGCTCACGTCCACTACGAAATCCTGGTCAACGGACGCTTCGTCGATCCGATGCGCGTCAAGCTGCCGCGCGGCCGTTCGCTCGACGGAACGCTGCTCGCAGGCTTCGAGCAGGAGCGCGACCGCCTCGACACCATGATGAGCAGCCGCGGCGGCGGCCCCGCCCGCGTCGCGCAGAACCAACCGGCGCCGGCGTCTGCTGCCCGGGCCGGCAAGGGTCAGGGCTTCAGCTTCTCCAACCAGGACGCGCTCGAATCTGTCGGAACGACCACGAGCCGCTAAGCCGCTGCGCTTTCCATCGACAACTGACGTATGACACCCCCGCCCCGGGGAATCGGGATTATCGGTCCGCGGCAGCTTCCAGCCCGGGCGCCCCGGCAACGGCAAGCTTCTGCAGCAACGCCGCGCCAAAATGAGCCTGTGGATGGGAAGCAGGCAACTTGTCCCGCGCTTCCCACTCCGCAATCAGGCTCGTGGCCTTCGCGAATGCCGTCGGCAAATCGACGCCCGGCCGAATGCTCTGGTTGAAGAAGGCGTCACCGAAATAGGTCCACTCGCGTTCGTTCGAACATCCGAACGACGAACTTTTGTCATCCGATGCGGTGATGACGATCGAATGCTCGTCGGACAGAGGTTTCAGGAAAACGCCGGCGTAGCAGGCGGAAACGATGATGATGCGGTTCCGGATTCCCTCCGCCTTTAGGGTCTCGGCAACATCGTCTGGCGACAAATCGCGATAGAACGCCCCATAGAGCTGGAGTGCCACCCCGTCAGGCGAGCCATGTGACGTCAGAAAAATGGCGAGGACGTCTTCAGCCGGGTCCATTGTCTTCGCGACCGCATGAACGGCGGCCGCGAAATTCTGACGCGATGCGACCGGCATGTTCGTCACCGTATCCGGATGATTGACGAGACGTAGCGTTCGCCCCTCGATGTCCATCGTGTGCGCTAACGCGCCCATGGCGCCATCGAGCTCCTTCACGAACACATCCTGTGGCGACCATCCGGCAGCGCCGATCGTGTAGACATCGACATGTCCCGGGCGCTGCGGCTTGAGTCCGCTGATCGCCGCATCCATCAAACGCCCTTGAGCAAGCTCGACCGCTCCGCGGTCCACGCTACGTGGTTTTTCACCCTCGCCCGCGCGCCGCTGCGCTTCACGAAACGCCTCCCACAAATTCGACTGTGACTGCTTGTAGTCTTTTCCGATGAACGTCGGGGCATAGGGAAAGGCGTTGCCGAAGACCGTGACCGCGAGGGCAAGGCCGAACGACAGCGTCAGCGCCCGCAACCAGCCCGATCGCTGATGCCCGCTTCTCAGCAGCGCGACATAGATGCCGACGATCCAGATGAATATGGCCAGAAACCAGCCCCACGACGGCGCACTGTCACGCCACCAGGACCGCAGGCCGGGCACAAACTTGATCGCAAGCTCGACGGCCAGCGCAACCATGATGCCCTGGACCACCAGCGCTACGAGCGATGCCATTCTCCGCGACGAGGGCATGAACAGCGCGACGATGGCGAGATAGCCCGCGAGGAAAGCAACCGAGCCGTTCAGACCATATGGATCAAACGTCAGGAGCGAGTAGCTGCGCGCGTATTGCGTCGCAATGTCGATCGTGAGGTAGAGAAAGCACCACCCAAGGAGCGCCCGCGCGCCAACATCCGGAATATCGCGCGTCGGTCGCCAGACCGCCGCGCGTCCTGCAAGCTTCACCGTCTTGAAGATCGTTCGCATGGCGCTTCCCCTCGACTTCGTCAACTTTAGGTCGAAGGAAACAAGAATTTCACCCCGAATATCGCGGGTTCCGGATGCGAGCGGTCATGAAACGTTAGCCATATCCGGAGACAGAATCGCCAAGGGCCGGGGAATCCCCGGCCCTTGCAGTGAACTTGCTGCCGTCGCTCAGTGCGTCGTATGCGGCCCGTCGTTGCCGCGCGCCGCGCGGGACGAGCTGCGGGCGGCGAAGACCTCGTCATCGAAGCCTTCGACGGCTTTGCCGTTGAAGGTCAGGCCCTGCTTGTCGGCCGCGATCTTCACGGTGTCGCCGTCGCGGACGTCACCACTGAGAATCATCTCGGCCAGCGGGTCCTGCACACTGCGCTGAATCACCCGCTTCAGCGGGCGGGCGCCATAGGCAGGGTCCCACCCCTTGTCGGCGAGCCAGTCGCGCGCCGACACCTCGAGCTTGAGCGTGATCTTGCGATCCTCCAGCAGCTTCTGCAGCCGGCCGAACTGGATCTCGACGATCCGGCCCATCTCGCTCCGCTGCAGGCGGTGGAACAGGATGATCTCGTCGATCCGGTTCAGGAACTCGGGCCGGAAGTTGGCCCGCACCGCCGTCATCACGAGATCGCGCACCGCGCTGGTGTCCTGCCCTTCGGGCTGGTTCACCAAGAACTCGGCACCGAGATTCGAGGTCATGATGATCAGCGTGTTGCGGAAGTCCACGGTGCGGCCCTGACCATCGGTCAGGCGGCCGTCATCGAGCACTTGCAGCAGCACGTTGAACACGTCCGGGTGTGCCTTCTCGATCTCGTCGAACAGCACGACCTGGTACGGCCGCCGGCGCACCGCTTCGGTGAGCGCGCCGCCCTCGTCATAGCCGACATAGCCGGGAGGCGCGCCGATCAGGCGGGCAACCGAGTGCTTCTCCATGTACTCCGACATGTCCATGCGCACGAGCGCGGTCTCGTCGTCGAACAAGTACTCGGCGAGCGCCTTGGTCAGCTCGGTCTTGCCGACGCCTGTCGGCCCCAGGAACATGAACGAGCCGATCGGCCGGTGCGGATCCTGCAGGCCGGCGCGGGCACGGCGCACCGCGGTCGACACCGCACGCACCGCCTCGCTCTGTCCGATCACGCGCCTGGCAAGACTGTCCTCCATCTTGAGGAGCTTTTCCTTCTCGCCTTCCAGCATCTTGTCGACGGGCACGCCGGTCCAGCGCGACACCACCTGCGCGACGTGGTCGGCGGTCACCGCCTCCTCCACCATGGCGCCATTGGCCTCGCTGGCCTCGATCGCGGCGAGCCGCTTCTCAAGGTCCGGAATCTTGCCATAGGCGAGCTCGCCGGCGCGCTGGAATTCGCCGCGGCGCTGGGCGTTGGCAAGTTCCACGCGGTACTGGTCGAGCTCGGCCTTTAGCTTCTGGGCGTCCGACAGCTTGCCCTTCTCCGCGCTCCAGCGCGATGTCAGATCGGCCGAGCGCTTCTCGAGATCCACAAGCTCGGTCTCGAGCGTCTGCAGCCGACTCCGGGAGCCTGCGTCGGTCTCCTTCTTCAGCGCCTCCTGCTCGATCTTCAGGCGAATGATCTCGCGGTCGATCGAATCCAGCTCTTCGGGCTTGGAATCGACCTGCATCTTCAGCCGCGCCGAGGCCTCGTCGACGAGGTCGATGGCCTTGTCTGGCAGGAAGCGGTCGGTGATGTAGCGGTTCGACAGCGTCGCCGCCGCGACGATGGCGCCGTCGGTGATGCGCACGCCATGGTGCTGCTCGTACTTGTCCTTGAGGCCGCGCAGAATCGAGATGGTGTCCTCGACCGACGGCTCACTGACGAACACCGGCTGGAAGCGCCGTGCCAGCGCCGCGTCCTTCTCGACATGCTTGCGGTACTCATCGAGGGTGGTCGCGCCGATGCAGTGCAGCTCGCCGCGCGCCAGCGCCGGCTTCAGCAGGTTCGACGCATCCATCGCGCCGTCCGCCTTGCCCGCGCCGATCAGGGTGTGCATCTCGTCGATGAACAGGATGATGCCGCCCTCGGCCGACGTGACCTCCTGCAGAACGGCCTTCAGCCGCTCCTCGAACTCGCCGCGATACTTCGCACCCGCAATGAGGGCACCGAGATCGAGCGACAGCAGCTTCTTGTCCTTAAGGCTCTCCGGGACGTCGCCATTGAGAATACGCAGCGCCAGGCCTTCGACGATCGCCGTCTTGCCGACGCCGGGCTCGCCGATCAGCACCGGATTGTTCTTGGTCCGGCGCGACAGCACCTGGATGGTGCGTCGGATCTCCTCGTCGCGGCCGATGACCGGGTCGAGCTTGCCGTCGCGTGCTGCCTGGGTGAGGTCGCGGGCATATTTCTTCAGCGCGTCATAGGCGTTCTCCGCCGCGGCGCTGTCCGCGGTGCGTCCCTTGCGCAGCGCGTTGATGGCAGCATTGAGGTTCTGTGGGGTGACGCCGCCCTGCTTAAGCAGCGCGCCGGCGTCGCTGTCCTTGTCCAGCGTCAGCGCCAGCAACAGCCGCTCGACGGTGACGAAGCTGTCCCCCGCCTTCTCGGCCGCCTGTTCCGCTGCCTCGAATAACCGCGCCGTGGCGGGCGCGAGATAAACCTGTCCGGCACCGCTGCCAGACACCTTCGGCATCCTGGCAAGCGCCGCCTCGGTCGCCTGCAGCACCGCGCGCGAGTTACCGCCCGAGCGGTCGATCAGGCCGCCAGCGAGGCCCTCGCTGTCGTCCAGCAGCACTTTCAGGATGTGCAGCGGGGTGAACTGCTGGTGCCCCTCGCGCAACGCCAGCGATTGCGCAGACTGGATAAATCCCCGCGCGCGTTCCGTATACTTCTCGATATTCATGGTCGTCCTTTCCCTCGGCCTGCCGCGAATGCCCCGAAGGCACATTCCCCGACATCGTCATTGGGGGTTCCCCGTGCGTCGTTGATGTTGGTCAACACACCCGTGGTCGTCTGTCTTTTAGGCTCGGTTGATTGCCCCGACCCGATCCTCATGTGGGAGCGGTCGCGGCGCAACGGAAGGGGGTAAACCTTCGGAAAATGAGGATTTTCCTGACGGAACCCACCCGCCGGGCCGGCTTTGGATCTGGCGACTCGGCCAAGGATTTCCTACCAATCGAAGCCATGAGCGCAAGCGGCACCGTCGCCAGCATTTACCGCTATCCGGTCAAGGGGCTGTCACCCGAGCCGATGGCCAGCGTCGACCTTCAGGCCGGCGAACCCCTGCCTCTCGACCGCCGCTATGCCATCGAGAACGGTCCGAGCGGCCTCGACCTGGCCGCGCCGCGCCACCTGCCCAAGATCCACTTCCTGATGCTGATGCGCAACGAGCGCCTGGCCGCGCTCGAGAGCCGTTACGATCCGGCCAGCCATGAGCTGGCGATCCATCATCACGGCGAGGAGGTTGCCCGCGGGAACCTGCAGACCGACGAAGGGCGCACCGCTATCGAGCGCTTTTTCGCCAGGACGTTCGCCCGGGAGTTGCGGGGGCCACCCAGGGTGCTGGAGGCGCCGGGACACAGCTTCTCCGACACGCCAAAGAAGGTGGTGTCGCTGATCAACCTCGCCAGCGTCGCCGAACTCGCGGCGCTCACGGGCCAGCCGGTGCACCCTCTGCGCTTTCGCGCCAATGTGTATATCGCGGGGTGGCCCGCGTGGCACGAGTTCGACCTGATCGGCCGAACGCTCGCGGTGGGGAATGTGCGGCTGACGATCACCAAGCGGATCGTGCGCTGTGCCGCCGTCAACGTCGATCCGCTGACGGGGCTGCGGGACCTGACGCTGCCGCATGACATGATGCGGCGCTATGGGCACGACGACTGCGGCGTCTATGCCGAGGTGGTCGCCGGCGGCACCGTGACCGCCGGCGATCCGATCGTTGCGAGCGAGCAGCTCAGCTCGACGGCATGACGTAGGCATACACGCGCGCACGCGGATAGACCGCTTCGGCGACGCGACGTCCGTGATTGCCGGACACGACAATCGGATTGCCCTTGGCATCGATGCCGCTGACCACTCCGACATGTCCGCCGCCACGGCGGCTCATCACCGCGATGGCGCCCACTTGCGGTCCGGACACCCGGTGGCCGTAGCTCGCGAACGAGCGCGCCATGTCCGAGCCAGTGCCCTTGTGGCCTGAACGCTGCAGGACCATGTTCATGAAACGCGCGCACCACAGGCTGCGACGGTCCGTCGGATTGCCGCTGCCGATGTAGCGGCGCGCCTCGGCGACGACGTCAGAGCCACCAAAGGCTGGTGCCGGGCCAGCGAATGCCGGGTTCTCCCACGGCGACATCGCGGCTTCGTCCTGCGGCACGGCCACGCGACGCGCATGCCGATAGTGCCGGCCATGGTGCCGCACACCATGATGGCGAACGTGCTGGCCATGAGAATGGGAATGAACGTGACGGCTGGCGCCGTGAGAAGGCCTCGCCGAGGCCGGTGTCGCGAGCGCGACGATTGCCACCGAACACAGCGCGAGCGCGACATGCCGCAGTGGCAGGCGAAACGTAGTCGATTCGATCATCATGTATCCCTAGTGACACCCCCAAATCCAACGGGCCCCGCAAGGGGCCCGTCATCCGCGTGCGAAAAACGAATCTGATGTGACGAGAGCAAGGCGCAATATGGTCGCGACGCAACCATTTCGTGGTCATGTCGCGATGACAATGTGACGATTCAGTGGGGTTCCACGCCGCGATGGCGCCCGATTGCTGAAACGAAAGTTAATCGCTCAACGACCGCCACGGCTGAGAAGGAAGACGCCCTGCTCGCCGAACATGTTCCAGAACCACCACGGCGCGTTGAGCCTCAGCGGCAGCCCATTGAGATTGAGCGCCACCGCGCGCTCCATCTTGACGTTGATCTCGTCGCACAGCTGCACAAAATCCTTGATGGTGCAGAAGTGGATGTTGGCGGTGTCGTACCATGTCGCCGGCAGGTGCTCGGTGCGCGGCATCTGGCCCTTGACGAGAAGCTGAAGCCGCATCCGCCAGTGCCCGAAATTAGGGAACGAGACGATGGCGCGTCGCCCGATGCGCAAAAGGTGCTCGAGCACAACCTTGGGCTGGCGCGTCGCCTGAAGCGTCTGCGACAGGATCACGTAATCGAAGGAGTCGTCAGGATAGTTGACGAGATCAGTGTCGGCATCGCCCTGAATCACCGCAAGGCCCTTGGCGACACAGTGATTGACGCCCTCGCGCGACAGCTCGATGCCACGGCCATCGACGCCGCGGCTTTCCAGCAACCGCAACAGGTCTCCCTCGCCGCAACCGACATCGAGGACCCGCGATCCCGGCTCAACCATTGCCGCGACCAGCAGATGGTCGCCGCGATAGGCATCGGCGGGACGCGCGAGACCGCCCGTCGCCTGGAGAGCTTCGCTCTGTGCCGTCATGTCGTTGCATCCGTGTTGCCGAGGCCGCGCGCCACGGCGGCCGAGTTGAGGAAGGCGCGCGCGATATCGTGGAATTCAGGCACGTCGAGCAGAAATGCGTCGTGCCCCTTGTCGGTCTCGATCTCGGCGAACGAGACCCGTGCGCCGCCGGCGTTCAACGCATGCACCACGTTGCGCGACTCGGCTGTCGGGAACAGCCAGTCGCTGGTGAACGACACCAGGCAGAAACGCGTACGCGTGCCGCGGAACGCGCGCGCCAGCACGCCGTCGTGATCCGCCGCGATATCGAGATAGTCCATCGCCCGCGTCAGATAGAGATAGCTGTTGGCGTCGAAGCGTTCGACGAACGAGGAGCCTTGATAGCGCAGATAGCTCTCGACCTCGAAATCGGCATCGAAGGAGAAGGTCGGCATGGCGCGGTCCTGCAACCGCCGCCCGAACTTGCGATGCAACGCCGCGTCCGACAGATAGGTGATGTGCGCGGCCATGCGCGCGACGCCGAGACCGCGCTGCGGGCGTACGCCGTGCTCGAAATAGCGCCCTTGCCGCCAATCCGGATCGGCCATCACCGCCTGCCGACCGACCTCGTGGAAGGCGATGTTCTGAGCTGAGTGGCGCGTCGCGCAAGCGATCGGCAACGCCGCGAATACGCGCTGCGGATAGGCCGCCGCCCATTGCAGCACCTGCATGCCGCCCATCGAACCGCCGACGACGGCGAACAGCGTGTCGATGCCGAGCCGGTCGATCAGCATCGCCTGCGCGCGCACCATGTCGGGAATGGTGATGAGCGGGAAATCGAGGCCCCAGGGCTTACCGGTGGCCGGATTGATCGACGCCGGTCCGGTGCTGCCGAGGCAGCCGCCGACGACGTTCGAGGAAATCACGAAGTAGCGGTCGGTATCGATCGGCCGGCCCGGACCGATCATGATGTCCCACCAGCCCGGCTTGCCAGTGACCGGATGAATATTGGCCGCGTGCTGATCGCCGGTCAGCGCATGACAGATCAGGATGGCGTTGCTGCGCGCCGCATTGAGCGCGCCGTAGGTCTGGTAGGCGATCTGGAACGGCGCCAGGTCGACGCCGCAATCGAGATGCAGCGGCGTGTCACTGTTGAACTGCGCAACCTGCGAGGTGGGCTGGTCCGCCTCGCGCACATGCGCCTGCAGCTGGGCTGATTGCAGATTCAACGTATCCATCGGACCTCTCCGAAACACCCGCCATGTCCAGTCAGGTCATGTCCAGTCAGACCATGTCGGGACAGGCATGCGATGGCGCCAACGCCCCGCCGGCGCCGCGGTCGTCGCGGGTCGGATATGGCTGCCGTGGCATGCGCGAACATGGCGTCTCCAGACCTACCGAGTTGACCGGGGTCCGGGCACAAAAAAACCGGCACGAACCACGGTTCGGCCGGGATTTGATCTGTCCCCGGCCTGTTTAGCGAGTTTTTTAACGTGGCTGCAAGCCGGCCGGCTCAAATGACCACGGAACAGGCATGGTCTTAGTCCCGTGGTCGCGTCCCGTCAAGATCGGGCACTGCGGCGGCCTCGTGCCGCCGCGGCGTTGCGGACGGCCGGCAACGACCATGTTTTCTTTGATTTCGCCCTCCGTCTTACCTATCAATGCCTTGCCAGCGCCGCCGATCCGGCGTTCCTGCGCCGCGCCCTCCTGCATCCGAAGTTCGTGCAGGAGCGCGCCGGGATCTCTCACGAACTTCGAATGCGGGGCACGCGCCCTGCAATCCGTACCGGCCCAGCCCTCGCAGGGCAGCGCGCACGCCATCGCAAGGTTTTTGAAGATAATGTCCCAGTCTCCCCCCGCGCCGCCGATGCTGCAGGAACTGCGTCGCGAGATCGACCGCATCGACGAGCAGGTGCACGAACTGTTGATGCAGCGCGCCGACATCATCGACCGTCTGATCGCGGTGAAGCAGACCCAGGAGGTCGGCTCGGCGTTCCGGCCGGCGCGCGAGGCCGACATGATGCGGCGCCTGGTGCAACGCCATCACGGCATCTTGCCGCTCGATACGGTGGAGAGCATCTGGCGGGTCATCATCTCGACCTTCACCTACGTTCAAGCGCCGTTCGCGGTGCATGCCGACCTGTCGCCCGGGGAATCGTCGATGCGCGATTCCGCGCGCTTCCATTTCGGCTTCACCGTGCCGTTCACGGCGCATTTCAGCGCCCCTGCCGCGGTAGAAGCCGCGGCCAGGTCGAAGGGCGACCTTGCGCTGGTGCCGGCCGTCGCCAGCATCTCGCCGTGGTGGATTCCGCTCGAGGCGCCGGGCGCGCCGAAAATCATCGCCCGCCTGCCCTTCATCGAGCGCGCCGACCATCCGGCCGCGCTGCCAGTGTTCGTGATCTCGCGGGTCGCCGACGACGCCATGGTCACCGACGTCGAGATGTGGAGCATCCGCGTCTCCGGCTGGAATGCCGACGTCGCACGGGCGCTGTCGCCGTTCGCCGAGATCGTCGCGGTCCCCGATGGCGCGTTCGACGGCGCTGCGCTGCTGGTGTCGGTGTCGCGGGAGCATCCGCTGTCCCGCATCACCTCGACCCTGGTGGCCGCCGGCACCTCGATCCGCTCGGTCGCCCTCGTCGGCAGCCACGCGACGCGCTATACAGTGCCAGCGAACGGCGCCGCAGCCGGGACCTGATCCCCGCCGCGCCGCACCTTCTGCGTTTTTCGGAGTTCGATCAGATGTCCCGCCCAGTGCCGAAGCCCGGCATTCTCGAAATTGCCCCCTATACGCCCGGCAAGAGCGGGGACGGGCATGCCGGCAGGGTATTCAAGCTCTCGGCCAACGAGACGCCGTTCGGCCCGTCACCGAAGGCGATCGAGGTCTACCGCGCGGCAGCCGCGAACCTCGAGGACTATCCGGAAGGATCGTCCCAGGTGCTGCGCGAGGCGATCGGACGCAAGTTCGGCCTCGATGCCAGCCGCATCATTTGCGGCGCCGGATCCGACGAAATCCTGAACTTTCTCGCCCATGCCTATCTCGGCCCCGGCGACGAGGCGATCCATACCACCCACGGCTTCCTGGTCTACCCGATCGCGACGCTGAGCAACGGCGCGACCAATATCATCGTGCCGGAGACCGACTTCACAGCCAATGTCGACGCCATCCTGCGCGCCGTGACGCCGCGCACCAAGCTGGTGTGGCTCGCCAATCCCAACAACCCGACCGGCACCTATCTGCCGTTCGACGAGGTCAAGCGGCTGCGCCGCAGCCTGCCCTCGAACGTGCTGCTGGTACTGGACGCCGCTTACTGCGACTATGTTGCGCGCAACGACTACGAGTCCGGCATCGAGCTCGTCGCCACCACCGACAATACGGTAATGACGCGGACGTTCTCCAAGATCTACGGCCTCGCGGCGCTGCGCATCGGCTGGATGTACGGCCCGGAGCACATCGTCGATGCGGTCAACCGCATCCGCGGGCCGTTCAACGTATCGACCCCCGCGATGCTCGCTGCCGTCGCCGCGCTGGAAGACGCCGGGCATTTCGAGAAAGCCCGCAGCCATACCGAGCTCTGGCGCGACAAGCTCACCGATGCGATCGGCAAGCTCGGCCTCAAGGTGACACCGAGCGTCGCGAACTTCGTCCTGATCCACTTCCCGGTGGACAAGGGCAGGACCGCCGATGAAGCCGATGCGTTCCTGACCCAGCGCGGCCTGATCCTGCGCGCGCTGAAGAACTACAAGCTGCCCCATGCACTGCGGCTGACCATCGGCACCGAGGAAGCCAACCGCCTGGTGATCGAGGCGCTCACCGATTTCATGGGACGCTGAGATGACCGTGCCTCCGAAATTCCAGCGCATCGCCCTGATCGGCCTCGGCCTGATCGGCTCGTCGATCGCGCGCGCCGTCCGCCAGCTCGGCCTCGCCGGCGAACTGGTGGTGACCGATGCCTCCGCCGAGGTGAGAGCCCGCGCCGCCGAGATCGGGCTCGGCCACCGGGTGGCGGCCTCGAATGCCGAAGCCGTCACCGGCGCCGATCTCGTCATCGTCTGCGTGCCGGTTGGCATCTGCGCCGACGTCGCGGCGGATATCGGCGGCCATCTCCAGGCGGGAGCGATCGTCTCCGACGTCGGCTCGGTCAAGGGATCGGTGCTGCGGGCGATGGCGCCCCACCTGCCGGACACCGTCCACTTCATCCCGGCACATCCGGTCGCCGGCACCGAGAACTCGGGTCCCGATGCCGGCTTCGCCGAATTGTTCATCAATCGCTGGTGCATCCTGACGCCGCCCGAAGGCGCCGACACCGCCGCGGTCGAACGGCTGGCGGCGTTCTGGCGGGCGCTTGGTGCCAATGTCGAAGTGATGACCGCTGACCACCACGATCTCGTGCTCGCGGTCACCAGCCACCTGCCACACCTAATCGCCTACACCATCGTCGGCACCGCCGACGAACTCGAGGACGTGACGCGCTCGGAGGTGCTGAAGTTCTCTGCCGGCGGCTTCCGCGACTTCACCCGCATCGCTGCTTCCGACCCGACGATGTGGCGCGACGTGTTCCTCAGCAACAAGGACGCCGTGCTGGAAATGCTTGGCGCCTTCCAGGAAGACCTGTCGAAGCTGACGCGTGCGATCCGCCGCGGCGATGGCGAGGTGCTGTTCGACCATTTCACCCGCACCCGTGCGATCCGCCGCGGCATCGTCAATCTCGGCCAGGAGACCGCAAGCCCCGACTTCGGCCGGCCACATCCGCCGCTGCCCAAGGGCGGCGACGAGGCGGACAAGTAGCATCCGCCGCACCCCATTGCCTCGACGATGCTGGAGTGCGTGCATGGCCAAGGCCGAGAACTGCTTCAATCTGGTTGGTGATGGCGACGACGTCGATGTCATTCGGACGACCGAGAAGGTTTTTGGCATCGGAATCTCCAGTGCCGAGGCTTCCCGCTGCGAGACGTTCGGACAATTTTTCGAGGTAGTATCGTCGAAACTGAACACGACAGGCGCGCCGACGCGCGGCTGCCCGACTGCTCTTGCATTCTTTCGCGTCCGCGCGACGCTGCGGCACCTTGGCCACACGCAACGCCTGACACCGCAGACCGACATGCGTAAGGTCTTCAATGCCTACGGCAGCGAACGCCTCCAGCGGGATCTATCGAGAGAGCTGGATCTGAGCCTGCCCGGCCTGGAATTGCGCCCGGCGAGCATGGCCGTCTTGATCATCGTGCTGGCGCCCGGCGCGGCCGCCGCGATCTGGCTGTGGTCGTGGCAACCACTTCTGCCCGGCCTCGCACTGCCGGCTGCCCTGGCGCTTGTGATGCCACGGCAGCTCCCACACCATTTTGCTACTCTCGGCAGCTATGCACGCCATTGCAGCATCTGGACTTACGGCAAGCTCGCCCGAGCGTCCGGCCGGGCCCGCCCTCAAGACATCTGGGATACGCTGTTCATCCTGATCCGGGATACCGCGCCCAGCGACTTCAAAGGCCCGGTGAAATACGACACGCGCTTCTTCGCGCAACGATGATGCAAGCCGCCGCGGATGCCCGTGTTTATCGATCCTCATTGCACCTTCGCGCCGGGCCACGGGCACGGCCTCAGAACAGCGGCGGCGTCTGGGCGACCTGAAGCGGACCGAGAAAGATCGCGCCATCGACGAACTTGAGCGGCAGCGCGATCGCCTTGCGCCCCTCGAGAGTCGTCGGCTGTCCCAGCATGTTGATGCCGGCAGCAAGTCCCGCGTTGGCGTTCTTGCGCGCGAGATTGCCGAGGCCCGGAATCATCCTGTCGAGCGCGCCGATCACATTGTTGACGTCGCGCGCACTGACGCCCGGCGCCATCTTGTCGATCGCCGATTGCGACACACCCTGGTCGATGAGGCGATCGAGCCCGAGAGCCGGAATGATCTTGTCGAGGCCCGCGATCGTCATCTCGAGCTGGCCGTCGAGCTTGCCGTTGGCATTGATGCCGAGCGAGCCGGCAGCGAGCGACAGCACCTCGCCCTGCTCGACGCGCGATTGGGTAATGTCGATGCGGCCGCCCGCCGCCTGGATCTCGCGGAAGCGCACCGGCCATGGCTTCGGGGACAGGTCCTTGAGGCCGCGCAACGTGGCGCGGATATCGGCGTTGAAAGGCACCTGCAGTACAGCGTGAACGCCTTGCAGACTTGCGCCCTGTACCTGCAACACCGTCTCGATGACCGGATTGTCGGCCACCGAGCCATCCGCGAGACGCGCATGGAATTCGGCGTGATTGGCTCGCAGCAGCGGCACCGGGCGGTCGTCGACCATACGATCGAGCGCCGGCGCATCGAACTCGAACGAGGTACGTTGCGGCGAGAACGGCAGCCCGATCACGCTCGCCCGCCCCTTGCTCCAGTTGCCGACGAAGGATGGCTGCTGGCCGATATCGGTGAAGCTCACCGGGCCGGTGAATTCGGCAATGATGTGCTGCGGGTCGTAGACCTGAGCGATCACGAAGATGTCAGCGAGGCGCACCGTCATCGGCGTGCCGCTCGCCGCCTGCTCGGCGGTCTGCGACACCAGCGCCACGCTGGCGCCGTTGCAATGCAGCTCGAGGCGGAACGGGAAGCCGGCCACCGAGCGATTGGTACAGTCGTAGATCCGCCCGGACTTGGCCTCGCGGGCCCGCCAGCCGTCGAGTTCGCTCTCGATCCGCGACGACGCGTAGAACCAGAACGCGCTCCACGCCGCTGCCAGGATCAGCACCACGATCGGAACCGCGTAGAGCGTCCAGCGGGAGCGGCGGCGCGGCGGGTCAATGGTGACTGGCATCAAGCATCCTCGATCACGTCAGGGGCGCGGCTGCCGCGCCCGGGTTTGGCGGATACATATCCAGAATCTGCGGGCAACTAAAGGCATTGAACTCGTCCGCGCCCCGTGAGACAGACACAGGCGCAATCAAGTGGACGCAATGACGGCAAAAACCCTCTCCCCGGCCGATTTTCCCGACGGCGACCTGTGGGTGTTCGGCTACGGTTCGCTGATCTGGAATCCAGGCTTTGCTTTCGTCGAGCAGGTGCCGGCGCGGCTGATCGGGGAACATCGTGCGCTCTGCATCTACTCCTTCGTGCATCGCGGCACGCCGGAGACCCCCGGGCTCGTGCTCGGCCTCGACCGCGGCGGCGCCTGCCAGGGGATCGCGTTTCGCGTCGCGCACGAGCAGCGCGATGCGACCATCGCCTACCTGCGCGCGCGCGAACAGGTAACCAGCGTCTACCGTGAGGTCAAACGTTCGGTCTGGCTGCGCAACCACCCGCAAGAGCGGGTCAGCGCCGTGGTCTACGTGTCCGACCGTGGCCACGACCAGTACGCCGGCCGTCTCAGCCTCGATCAGCAGTTGCATTTCGTACGCCAGGGCCACGGCCATGCCGGCCCCAACGTCGAGTACGTGCTCGCCACGGTGAAAGCCCTCGAGGCCCGCGGCATTCATGACGCGCCCCTGCACCAGCTGGCGGCGCGGCTGCGCGGCGAGGCCGCCCTGCATCGCTGACGATGCCGCAAGCGCCAGCCTAGACCGACGACGGTTGATCGGCAGCCGGCAACGGGCGGCCGAACAGGCGCGCCTGCTCCTCTCGCCCGTCCTGCACGATCCGATTGGTCGCAGTCTCGATGGCGCTCGAGACCTGCGCCAGGAATTCATCGCGTGTCAGTCCCGGCGGCAGCACGTCGAGGAATTCGACGACGATCGTGCCGGGGTAGCGCATGAAGGTCCGGCGCGGCCAGAACAGGCCCGAGTTGAGCGCGACCGGCAAGCAACTCGCCTCGCAGTCGACATAGATCTGGCCGACGCCGTACTTGTAGCGCGGTTCGGCGCCGACCGGCCGGCGCGTGCCCTCAGGAAAAATGATGAGCTGGCGCCCGCGCTGCACCTCGTCGTGGGCGGCGCGCGCCATCTCGAGAAGGGTACGGCCGCCGGCGCCGCGATTGACGCCGATCATGTCGGCCTTCGCCAGATACCAGCCGAACACCGGGATCCACTTCAGCTCGCGCTTGAGGATGTAGAGCGGCTCCTCGAAGAATTGCAGCAGCGCGAAGGTCTCCCAGATCGACTGATGCTTGGCGGCGACGATCAGCGGTCCCTTCGGAATCTTGTCGATGCCGCGATATTCCACCTTGGTATTGCAGATCACCCGCATCAGCCAGATGCTGCAGCGCGCCCAGGTGCGCGCGATGCCGAGAATGCCCCAGCGCGGCATCACGAAGGTCGGAATGCCCGCAATGATCAGCCCGACCAGAACGATATAGAACAGGACGTTGAAGATCAGCGAACGCAGAAAAATCGAGACCATGGTCATTCCCAGTTGATCGACAGGCTGGACCTGCGGGCGACGACGCTCGGCACGCCGGGCTGCCCCGGATCGCTGCGCATCTGATTGCCGGATCCGGTGCCGCCGGATGCGATCATCGTGCTCAGGCCCCAGCGGTCGAGCCGCACACGGACTTCGGCGAAGACATATTTGGCATATTCCAGCATCAGCAGCCGCATCGCCGCGCCACTCGTCCACCACGGCTCGTCGTTCCACTTGTCGCCGACCACCGGAAACGGAATCAGCGCGACGTCGGGCATCGCGTGCGACAGCTCCACGATGGCACGCGGCATATGGTAGTTCGAGGTCACCACGATCAGCGAGCGGAAACCGCGCTCGCGCACCCAGCGCCGCGTCTCCACGGCATTGCTGCGGGTATTGACCGCCGAGCGGTCGAGATCGACGCAGCAGGCGAGCAGCGGCTGGCTGTCGGGCAGCGAGCGCTGGATGTCGGAGACGCCGTTGGTCGGGTGCACGCCCGAGATGAGCAGCCGCTTGCCGTAGCCGACCGCGAGCAGCTCCATGGCGTCCGAAATGCGCGACGATCCGCCCGTCAGCACCACGATGCCGTCGGCATCGTGCGGTGGTTTGACCTCGTTGACCGGCAGGCGCGCCAGGAAGACCAGGAAACCGGCGACGCCGACGATGCCGACGCCCGCGGCCGCCAGCAGGACCGCCAGCAACGCGACCAGCAGCGGCCGCCGCCGACGCGGCGCGGCGGCCGGCAACGATTGTCCGGCAGTCGTCGTCATGACAAGGTCGTTCGGCTCGTGCGCCATCGTTCTGCTCCGACGGCGGCCCGCTGCGGCCCGGCGTCGGTCAACTCCCCTCTTTTCACCCGAAATCGTCCGTCCGGCCCGCGCCGGCCGCGGATCAGGCCGGTCTTGGACCCGGACGCGGATTCTAGCGCAAATTCCGGCTTTGCTGCGACCCCAAAACGGACCGCCCGACAGGCGGGCGTCAATCGATGTCTTCCAGCGTCGCAAACAACGTCCGGCGGGAGGCCCAGCCGGTGATCGCGGCAATCAGCGCCGCCTGCGCCAGCAGAATCAGATAGCCGGACGGCCGCAGCGAAAAGGTGCCGAGCAGCGCCGCAAACTGGTCGCCGACCGGCGTGCCGGAAAACCAGCGGCCGATCGATTCCGAGAAGCCGAACAGCAGCATCGCCCCGACGACGCCAATGACCCCGCCTTCGCAGCCGAGCAGCAGGAAGTGGCGCAGGAAACGGTTGGCGATGTAGCGGTCACCGGCGCCGACGAAGTGGAGCACCTCGACGATCGGACGGTTGGCGGCCATGGCGCCACGGGTAGCGAACGACACCGAGATGATGGTGGCGGCGATGACCAGAGCCAGGATGCCGATGCCAGCGAACACCGTCGCCCCGGTGGTCGAGCGCATCCGCTCGATCCAGGCGCGATGATCGTCGACGCTGGCCGACGGCGCGACCTGCGCGACGCGGCCCCGCAAGCGGGCGAGATCGAGCGAGCCATCGGAGGCGACGCGCGCAACGATCACCCGGGGGACCGGCAGATCGTCGAGCGACAGGCCGGTGCCCAGCCACGGCTCCAGCAGCTTGGCCGATTCCTCGCTGGTGAACGGACGCACGTCGACGACGCCGGGCTGCGCGCGCACGGCATCGGCGACCGCGCGAACGTCCTTTTCGATATCGCGCCCCGGCGCCGGCCGCACCTGCAAGGTGATCTCGCTGGCGACATCCGACTGCCACTCCGCCGCGGACGCCCGCACCAGCAGCACTGCGCCGGTGGTCAGCGATGCCAGAAAGGTCATGATCGCGACCACCGCGACCAGGGCGCTGCCCGAGATCGATGCGCGCGGCACGATCGGCGAAGCGTTGCGCGCCTTCGCGGGCAATTGCGGACGTTCGCTTCCGCCAAGATCCATCATGCCGCGACGATGGTCGCCGGTCCTACTCATAGATGTGCAGCCGTCCTTCGTGCAGCACCATGCGCCGCGCGTCGATCTGGTCCATCAGCCCGATGTCGTGGGTCGCGATCACCACTGCGGTGCCCGAACGGTTCAGCTCGATAAACAGCCGCAGCAGCCGCCGCGCCAGCGTCGGATCGACGTTGCCGGTCGGCTCGTCGGCGAGCAGCAGCAGCGGCCGTGCGATCACCGCGCGCGCGATCGCGGCGCGCTGCTTCTCACCGCCCGACAGGATCGGCGGCAGCGCATCCATGCGCTCGCCGAGACCGACCCAGCGCAGCAGGTCGATGACCTCCTTGCGATAGCTCGACTCCGAGCGCCCCATTACACGAAACGGCAGCGCCACATTCTCATAAGTGGTCATGTGATCGAGCAGACGGAAGTCCTGCAGCACGATGCCGATACGCTTGCGCAGATCGGCGATCGCGTCCTTGCCGAGCAGCGACACATCCTGGCCGAACAGGTTGACCAGACCACGGGTCGGCCGCAGCGACAGGAACAGCAGGCGCAGCAGCGAGGTCTTGCCCGCACCCGAGGGCCCGGTCAGGAACTGGAACGAGTGGGCAGGAATCTGGAACGAGAGATCGCGCAGGACCTCGGGGCCGAGCCCGTAGCGCAGACCGACGTTTTCGAACCGGACCAAGATCAGCTCCGTTCGCCAACAGCCCGGCGGCGCCGGGCATCCTGCCGCACCGTCAAAAGCCCTTGTACTTCAACGAATTACATACAAACCGCACGGCATGCCACAGACCTTCCGGGATCCGCGCCGTGCGGTCCGTTCCCGAAAGCGGTTGTGCGTCCGTTATGGTTTCCGGTTCGTTAACGGACGGATGCTAACACTTCAACGCTCTCGTTATGGCGACAGGTTCCATGCAGATCGTTTGCCCCCATTGTGCAACGTCCTATGCGGTCGACCCGACCTCGTTCGGCACCACCGGGCGCACCGTCCGCTGCGCTCGCTGCCGTGAAACCTGGCTCGCCTATCCCGAGCAGACGCCCGCCTATTCCTCGATAGTCGACGAAAACGATCCGGGCTGGGGCATCCCGGCCGATGACGACCTCGGCGACGACCCGGCGCATGATTCCATTCCGGAAGTCGAAAGTCCGTCGATCACCAGCGACCTGCCCGACGATTTGCCGCACGATGCCGGCCCCGCCGCGCACGACGCCGAGTGGACCGCGCTGGCGCGTGAGGACGACGAGACGATGGAGGACACCCGCCGCTCGTGGCTCGCCCGCCTGCGCCTCCCGGCGCTGTCGCTGGGACCGCTCGCCCGCCCTGGAGCGATCCCGTTCGGCCTGCCGATCGCATGCGGCGTGATGGGCATGCTGGTGCTCGGCCTGATCGTGTGGCGAGCCGACGTGGTCAGGGTGATGCCGCAAACCGCCGCCTTCTTCCGAATGGTCGGGCTGTCGGTCAACCTGCGCGGCCTCGCCTTCGAGGACGTCCGCATTTCCACCGAGCTTGTCGAGAACAAGCCAGTCCTGATCATCGAGGGCAACATCGTCGATGTTGCAAAGAAGCCGATCGAAATTCCGCGCCTGCGCTTCCTGGTACGCGATGCCAACGGTACGGAAATTTATGCGTGGAACGCGGTGCTCGATCAGCCCGCGCTGAAGCCGGGCGAGAAGGCCTGGTTCAAATCGCGCCTCGCCTCGCCGCCGCAGGACGGCCGCGAGATCGTGGTGCGTTTCTTCAACCGCCGCGACATCGCTGCCGGCGGCGCCTAGCTCTCCTTCCCCGGCACGCTTCCAGCGATATCTAACGTGACGCCGCGCGCCCGCGCGATCTTCGCCGCGGCGCCAACCGCATGGGCAAATTCATTCGTATACTGCGAATTTGTTCGTCATTCCCATATCGTGGGATTATTTGTCATTTACAAATTTGTTCGCCATATGCTTATCATGATGCCTGCTCGCGCGGATGCCGGCCAACGGCCCTCGTCGCGGCGAACGGACCATTCGTCAGGATGTCGGGGCGGACCACCGCTCGGAAGCAACAGCCGGCCCAAGCCGCGACACCGCATACAGGGAGAGACAGCACGATGCCGCGCCTCGAAGGCAAGACCACCGTTCCCGGCAGCCATTTCCGCAAGATCATGAGCCTGCGTCCGGACATCTCGAAGAGCTGGATGGCGATGGACGAAGCCATGCGCTTCTCCGGCGTTCTGCATCCGGCATTGAAGGAAGAGGTGCGGCGCATGGTGGCGCAGCACAGCGGCTGCGCGTTCTGCGCCTCACTGGGCAAGCCGGTCGGCACCTATGATGATCCGCGCCTCGCTGC
This sequence comes from Bradyrhizobium sp. U87765 SZCCT0048, assembly GCF_018131225.1. Taxonomy (GTDB): domain Bacteria; phylum Pseudomonadota; class Alphaproteobacteria; order Rhizobiales; family Xanthobacteraceae; genus Bradyrhizobium_A. The sequence continues at coordinate 280,603 of NZ_JAFCMM010000003.1, forward strand.
GGCCGTCGCCTATGGCCGCGCCGTCGCCGAGCGTCCGACCGGTGTCGACGACGCCATCTGGGACGAACTGCGCCGCCACTTCAACGACGAGGAAATCGTCGAGCTCACCGCATGGGTCGCCTTCATGTTCGCCAGCGAAATGATCGGCGGCATCATGAAGCTCGATCCGGCGTCGCCCGAGCTGCTGTCGATGTACACGAAGTGGATCCAGACCGGCATCGATCGCTACGCGCCCGCCGCCGGCTAACCGCCTCGCATACCCCGCCACCAGCCAGCCCGGATGCGGATACCGTCCGCTCCGGGAACGAGGCGGCGCGCGCCGTCGGAGCGCGCCCGCCATCCTGCCAAGCGATCCAGGTGCACGATGCCTTCAGCACGCCTTCCCCTTCTCGCCTTCGCCGCCACGCTGTTCGCCGGCGCGGCCGCGGCACAGACCGCGGACATCAAGATCGGCTTCAACGGCGATCTCTCCGCATCGCCGTCCGCCTCGAGCGGACAAGCGGCCGTCCTCGCCATGCAGCTGGCCGCTGATGACATCAACGCCGGCGGCGGGCTGCTCGGCCGCAAGCTCGTGATCGTCGCGCGTGACGATCTGGCGCTGCCGCCGAAGTCGATCCAGAACATGAGCGACCTGATCGACAGTGAGAAAGTCGTCGCGATCCTCGGGCCGACCAATTCCGGCAATGCCATGGCCTGGAAGCAGATCCCGAATCAGAAGCGCATTCCGGTGATTGTGCCGCTGGCCTCGGGCAGCGACATTACCAGGCCGCTGAGCGAAGGCGGCGACAACTACATGTTCCGCGTGTCGATGAGCGACCGCGCCCAGGTTGGCGGCCTGCTCGCCTATGCCAAGGCGGATCCCGCCGCGAAAGGCATCGCCTATGCGGTCGAAACGACGGGCTACGGCCAGGGCGGCCTCAAGGACATGACCGAGGTCGGCGCCCTGCTCGGCCTCAAGCCGGTGATGACCGAAAAGTTCGGCGTCGCCGACACCGACATGACCTCGCAGCTCACCAAGCTGAAAGCCGCCGGCGTCGACACGCTGGTGGTGTGGGCACAGGGCGCGCCGCTCGGCCACCTGCTGCGCAGCATGGACAAGATCGGCTATTTCCCGAAGGTCCTGAGCTCGTGGGCCGCCGACAATCCGAGCTTCATCGACACGGCAGGTCCCAGGCTCGCCGATCGGCCGATCTTCCTGCGCACCGTCGATCCCGCGCGCACGCCGCGCCAGCAGCAGCTGTTCGAGCGCCTTGGCCCCAAGCTCAATCCCGGTGCGTTCCACCTCGCGGCGCACAGCTATGACGCGATGATGCTGCTCGCCCTCGCGATCCGCCAGGCCGGCAGCACCGACGGCGCGGCGCTGCGGACCGCGCTCGAGGATCTCAACAGCCGGCACGATGGTTATATCAAGATCTACGATCATCCGTTCTCGCGGACGCAGCACGAGGCACTCGCCGGACCGGACTACAAATGGGCGCACTGGCAGGACGGCAAGCTCGCGACCTACAGTGACGCCGTGACGGCCGCGCTCAAGCCGTCCGACTTCAAGCAGTAACTTTGCGAGGGGACATCTCATGATCAAGCGCATTTCCATTCTCTCCCGCAAGGACGGCATCGACGACGCGACATTCGACCGCCGCTGGCTGGTCGAGCACGCCGCCATCGTACGGCGCGTGCCGGGCGTCGCCGGCTACGTGCAGAACCGCGTCGCTTCAGGCCCCGCCGGCGGCACGATCGACGGCATCGCCGAACTGTGGTTCGCGGACGCCGCGACCATGGACCGCGTGCTGGCCTCGTCCGACTGGCAGGCGGTCGTCGCCGACGCCCGCGAATTCGTTGCCGGTGTGACCTCGCTGGCGGTCGAGGAACACACCGTCGTCGCCCCCGCACAAACCCGGCATTGAGGAGGATCTCGCCATGCATGATCTGCTGAAAGGACGCATCGCCCTCGTCACCGGCGCCGGCCAGGGCAACGGCCGCGGCCTCGCCGTCGGGCTGGCCCGCTGGGGCGCCGACGTCGTGATCACCGACGTCAACGCCGACGCGGCGGCGGAAACCGCGCGTCAGGTGCGTGAGATCGGCCGCAAGGCGTGGTCCTATCTGTGGGACGTCTCCGACCGCGCCGCCGGCGCCGCGCTTGCCAGGCAGGTGGAGGCCGACGCCGGCGACGTCTCCATCCTGATCAACAACGCCGGGATCATCTTCCGCGGCGACAGCGACAGCGAGGAAGCCCTCACCGCGTGGAAGCGCGTGCTCGGCGTCAACCTCGACGGTACCTACTACGCCACCATGAGCTTCCTGTCGCAGCTCAAACGGACCCGCGGCTCGGTAATCAATATCGGCTCGGTGCAGTCCTTCCTCGGGCTCGCCACCAAGGGCGCCGCCTACGCGTCGAGCAAGGGCGCGGTCCTGCTGCTGACCAAGGAACTCGCCGTCGAGCTCGCCCCGTTCGGCGTCCGCGTCAACGGTATCGCGCCCGGCATCATCCGCACTCCGATCAACCCCTGGATCGAGAACGATCCGCAGAAGCGCGACCTGCTGCTCAAGCGCGTGCCGCTCGGGCGTGTGGGCGAGCCGGAGGAACTCGTCGGTGCCGCCGTGTTCCTCGCGGCCGACCTGCTCGGCAGCTATGTGACCGGGACGATGATTCCGGTCGACGGCGGCTTTCTGGCGATGTGACGCCAGCGTCGGCAACCGGACAAAACCGCAACCGCGGGCGCGCCATCGCCCGCGGCGCGCCCTCTGGTCACGGCCAGGTAACCACCTCAAAACCTTGACAAGATGAGCGTCCTCCAGCAGGTCTGACAGATACGCTGCGCGCCTGCGTAGCGACGTGCCTGGGATGACGTGACGATGCCCCGTGTCCTGATCGCTGACGACGAAGATTCGATGCGAACCCTCGTGGCCCGGGCGGTCGCGATGGACGGACACGACACGGTGACCGCTGAGGACGGCGCCGAGGCGCTGGAGATTCTCAGCCGGGAGAACGGCGCGTTCGACCTGCTGCTGTCAGATATCAAGATGCCGATCATGGACGGCATCGCGCTCGCCCTCACGGTCGCCCGCGACTTTCCCGACCTCACCATCCTGCTGATGACCGGCTTCGCCGACCAGCGTGAGCGGGCTTCGGGCCTCGAGGCAATCGTCCACGACGTGGTGACGAAACCGTTCTCGGTGACGGATATCCGAGCGGCCGTCGCAAGGGCGCTGGCGTCACGCAGCGACCAGCCGACCTGACAACCACGAGCGCTCGGCATCGCGAACGCATCCTGCCTGGCGTCCTGACGCTTCTTCTGCGCCCGAACCGGCGCCTGCCTCGCTCGCGGCGAATGGCAGGGAGCGTCAGACCGGCGGGGCTAGTAATCCTTCAGAAGCCGCTCGATGTAGTCGAGTTCGACCTGCGGCCGCTGCGGCTCGGCAAGACGCCGCCGCAATTCCTCCAGGATGCGCCGCGCCCGCTGCACGTCGATCTCGCCAGGAATCTTCACCGAATAGTCGTCGGCCTGCTTGGCTCCGCGCAGCGGCCGTCCCAGCGGATCGCTGTCGCGCGCGCTGCCTTGCTGGCGGCCGGGACGATCACCCTGCCCCTCGCCCTGCTGGCCATCCCCCATCTGCTGCATGTCCTGGGCCAGCTGTTCGGCGCCGCGGCGCAGCGCATCGAGGGCCCGGCCCTGCGCGTCGACGGCGCCATCGGCGTTGCTGTCGCCGAGCCGGCCGTCCGCATCTCCCATCGCCGTATCGGCGTCGTCGAGCCCATTGGCGTCGTCGCCCTGGCCCGCCTGGCCTTCCTGGCCCTGTTCGCCACCCGGATTGCGCTGGCCGCGCTGCTGCGGGCCCATGCCCTGCTTGTTGAGATTGTCGAGCAGCTTCTTCAGGCGGTCGCGCAGCGCCTGCTGGTCCTGGCGCAGATCGTTCATCGCGTTCTGATCGCCCTGCTGGCCGCGCATGCGGTCGCGCCGCGAGTCCTGCCCCTGCTTGAACGTGCGGTCGCGCAACTGCTGCTGCTTGCGAATGACGTCGCCGAGTTCATTCATGGATTGCTCCATGTCGCTCTCGCCGCCCTGACCGGGCTGCGCCATCTGCAGATTTTCCAGCATCTGCTGCAACTGGTCGAGGAGCTGCCGCGCGGCATCCTTGTCGCCGGAGCGCGACAGCCGCTCCATGCGCTCGATCATCGCGTTGAGATCCTGCTGGCGCAGCATCTTGGTATTGGGATCGAGCGGGCGGGCGAGCTGCTGCGGGTTGTTCTTGAGCTGCTCGGCAAGCTGGCGCAGGTAGTTGTCGAGGGCCGCGCGCAGCTGCTCGGTGAGCTTCTTGATCTCCTCGTCGGTGGCGCCGCGGTCCAGCGCCTGCTTCAGCGCATCCTGCGCCGCACGCAGCGCCTTCTCGACATCGGAGATGTTGCCGTCCTCGATCGTCACCGCCAGCGCCCACAGGCTCGCAACCACCTCGCGCAGATCGTTGTCGGTGCGGGCGCGGTCGAGCTGGGCCGTGACGTCGCGCAGGCCGAGATACTGGCCGAGCTCCGGCGTGAACAGCTCCGGCGCGATCAGCAGCGCATCGAGCGCCGAATACACCTGCGTGTTCCGGTTGGCATCGAGCGCCAGCATGCGACGTAGCTCGATGAGCGCCCGCGGCAACGGCTTGGCAAAGACCCGCTCCGGCAGACGCACGGTAAACGGCTCGCTGCGGCCCTCGTTACCTGCCTCGTCGCGCGCGGTAAGCGTCAGCGTCACCTCGGCGCCGGCGAAGGGATGCTCGCTGAGATCCTTGACCGTCTGGCCGACGCCGTTGCGGGTGCGGGCATTCGGCAGCACCAGCGGGAATTGCGGCGGATCGAACAGCGGCCGCGGCGCAGCTGCGGTCTCGCCGGCCGGCGCCGGCGCGTCCGGCTGCGCGGCGAACTGGGCATGGGCTTCGGTGACGCCGTAATCGTCCTCGATCTTGTAGGCGAGCAGCAGCGCACCTCGCGCCTGGCGCTCGGGGTCCTTGGCGAGCGCAATGCTCGGCGCACGGTCGGGCTGGGTCCTGAAGGTCCAGGTCGGCTGCCCCGACGGACTGCGGACATGGGCACTGCCGTCGGCGGCGATGGTGAAGCGGCGCTCGGTCGATCCTTTCGGGGCGTCCTCGGCGGGCGCCACCTCGGTGACGCCGCCGCTGATCGCGACTTCGAGCTTGCTGGCGCTGGTCCGCACGATCAGGGTGCTGCCCGCGGGAACCGACAGTCCGGCGCCATCGGCCGCCGGTGGCGTCTCGCGGCCCGCCGTCACCGACAGAATCACCGGCGGCCGGCCGGTGTAGGCCGGCGGCGTGATCCAGGCATCGACCCGGATTTCCGGCGACGCCAACAGGCCATTCCAGTCGAACGCGGAAGCAATGCGCGCGACACGTTCGCCCCCGGCCGCGACAAAGGTCGCCGCCATCAGCACGACCACAAGGCCGCGTAACGCCCAGGGATCGTGCAGCGGCAGCCGCGGCGACGGCAGGCCGGCACGAATGCGCTTGAGGGCCGCGAGCGTGCGTTCGCGCTGGGCCTGCCAAAGGGCCATCGCCACCGGATCGGCCGACTGCAGGGTATCGGTCAGCGCTGTGGCCGGACGATGGGGAATGCCGGCGCCGCGATCCAGCCGGCGCAACGCGTCCTCGCGGGTCGGCCAGCGAAACCGCACCATTGGGACGAGCGAGGCGAGCAGGATGAGCGCAAACACGCCGACCCCGGTCATACGCCCGACAAACGGCAGCGCCAGCCAGAGCCCGGCCCAGGACGCGGCGAGAAACAGACCGACGACTGTCAGGACGCGCGCCAGATGGGGCCACAACCGCTCCCATGCAATCGCCCACCGCGCCCGCTGGAGAGCCTGCGCCAGGCGGAGCCGCGCCGTATCCGGGGCATCTGGGGGCGATGGCGTCAAACCGGTCTCCTGAACAGCGACAGGTCAGCCTAGCACGGCGGCGGCAATGAGGCACGGCGGATCGCCACCTCCGCGCGGCTGCCCACATCAAACCGCGCGTGAGCGCGATGCCAGTTCCGTGCCAGAACGTGGCGCTTCACCGAGAAAGGCAGCCATCCGCAAACGGGGGCCAGGAACGGCCCCTGCACGCTCACAAGAGCGTGACGAAGCGTTTTCCGCCGCGCTAAAGCTGGGGCAATTGCAAATGAGGGACGCTCCATGACCGGATCGACGCACGAAATCTACGCCATCCGCTACGCCCGCCACGACGGCCGCTCGGCGGCGCAGAACTACATCGGCGGCGATGCGCACGAAGCATCGCAGGCACTCGATTTCTACGTCTGGGCGATCAAGGGCGCGCACGGCACCATCGTCGTCGACACCGGCTTCGACGCGACCATGGCTCAAAAGCGCGGACGGGCGCTGCTCAAGCCCGTGGCCGAGGGGCTCGAGGCCGCCGGCATCCGGCCCGACGACGTCACCGACGTCGTTATCAGCCACCTCCACTACGACCATGCCGGCAACTACGACCTGTTTCCGCGGGCACGGTATCATCTGCAGGAATGCGAAATGCATTTCGCCACCGGGCGCTGCATGTGCGACGCCGGCATGCGCGTTGCTTTCGAGGCCGACGACGTCGCCGCCATGGTGCACAAGGTGTTCCGTGATCGCGTCACATTCCATGACGGCGACGGCACGATCGCGCCGGGCATCACCTTGCATCATATCGGTGGCCACTCGAAGGGTCTGCAGAGCGTGCGCGTCGTCACCGATCGCGGCCCGGTGGTCCTTGCGTCCGACGCCAGCCATCTCTACAGCCACCTCGACCAGCGGAAGGTCTTTCCCATCGCCTATGACGCAGAGGCCGTGGTGGCCGGCTATGACAAGCTGAAGGCACTGGCCGCGTCCGCCCGGCACATCGTTCCGGGCCACGATCCCGACGTTCTCAAGCGCTATCCGGCCGCGCGGCCGGAGCTCGAAGGCTGGGTGGCGCGGCTCGACGTCGCGCCCAAGGACTGAAACCGAAAAATCAGTCCAGCCAGGGCGCCGGGCGGTCGAGCGCGATCAGCGCATCGACCTCGATGCGCGGGCGCACCACGGCGTACTGCTCGCCCTTCACCAGAACTTCCGGCACCAGCGCGCGGGTGTTGTAGGTGCAGGCCTGCACGGCGCCGTAGGCGCCGGCGGTCATGATCGAAAGGAGATCGCCTGCCTTCGGCTCGGCCAGCTTGCGATCGAGCGCGAGATAGTCGCCGGTCTCGCACACCGGACCGACGACATCGGCAACCATGGTCGGCGCGTCGGCGGCCGGCTGCCGCACCGGCAGAATGTCGTGATGCGCCTCATACAGCGTCGGGCGGATGAGGTCGTTCATCGCGGCATCGATGACGACGAAGTTCTTGGCATCGCCATGCTTCACGTAGAGCACCTGCGTCACCAGGATGCCGGCGTTGCCGACGATCAGGCGGCCGGGCTCGAACAGCAGCTCGACATCGAGATCGCGCACAGCGCGCTTGACGATATCGGCATAGGCGGCAGGCAGCGGCGGCGCGGGACGGTCGGCATGGTAGGGAATGCCCAGGCCTCCGCCGAAGTCGACGTGCGAGATGACATGGCCGTCAGCCCGCAGCGTGCGCACGAAATCCGCCAGCAGCGCGAACGCATCGGCGAGCGGCTGCAGGTCGGTGATCTGGCTGCCGATGTGCATGTCGACGCCGGCGACGCGGATGCCCGGCAGCCTGGCGGCACGGGCATAGACCTCGCGCGCGCGGCTGATTGGAATGCCGAACTTGTTCTCGGACTTGCCGGTCGAGATCTTGGCGTGGGTCCTGGCGTCGACGTCCGGATTGACGCGCACCGAGATCCGCGTCTCGCGGCCCAGCGAGGTCGCGATCTGCGACAGCAGCTCGAGCTCGGGCTCGGATTCGACATTGATGCAGAAGATGCCGTGGTCGAGCGCGGCGCGCAGCTCCGCTGCGGTCTTGCCGACGCCGGAGAACACGATCTTGCCGGCCGGAATCCCCGCGGCAAGCGCGCGGCGCAGCTCGCCGCCGGACACCACGTCGGCGCCGGCGCCGAGCCGCGACAGCGTGCGCAGCACCGACTGGTTGGAATTGGCCTTCATGGCGTAGCACACCGTCGCCTTCACGTCGGCGAAGGCCTCGGCGAAGACGCGGTAGTGACGCTCCAGCGTCGCGGTGGAGTAGCAATAGAACGGCGTTCCGACGCTCGCCGCCAGCGCCGCGAGATCGACGCCTTCAGCATGAAGCACGCCGTTGCGATAATCGAAGTGATGCATGGTGCCGCTCGGGTCCCGCAATGAAAACGCGCCGGCGGCCATCAACGTGACACGGCCGGGGTGAGGTGGTCCGGCGGGACCGCTGCGGCCCGCCGCGAAGTAAGGCGAATGTCAGGACCGGGACACTAGTCCAGGATCGGATCGAGGATGAAGGGTTTCTTCTGGCCCTTGGGCACGTTGCCGACTCGCTCCGACGCCGCCGGTGAGCCGAACAGCGCGTCTCCGGCCGCGCCCGGCGTCTCCGGAGCGGCTTGCGCCGTAGGCGACGCCGCGGCGCTCGGCGGCAGATCGAGGCCGCTCTTGCGCCCGCAGGCGCCGAGCGTCAGCGCCGCAACCGCGAGCAGCACCAGCGCGACTTTCGAGGAGCTGAAGTGAGACGTACGATTCACAGTCGAATTCCCTGGTATCCCGGCCCGGAGCCCGTGAGGATCCCGGCGCCCGCTGCTGCTGCAGCGGCGCCGATTCCGGCCCCGCGCCACGCCCGGAAGGCCGCCGGACCTTACAGAGATCGCCAGGTTTTGGCGAGCCCTGCCGGTTGCGGATTTTTTTTCCCGCTCAGCCCGAATTTTGCTCTTTTTCCAGCCGTTTGAGCCAGCTTTTGGCCTGCGCCAGAACGTTCTTCGGCGCCGTGCCGCCGAAGCTCGTGCGGCTCTTCACCGAACTATCGACCGACAGCACCCCGAGCACCTCGCGGGTGATCCTGGGCTCGATCTCCTGCATCGCCTTGAGCGGAACCTCGTGCAGCGGCAGGCCGTCCTCCGCCGCGCGCGCCACGATCCGGCCCGTGACATGGTGGGCGTCGCGGAACGGCATCTTCAGCGTCCGGACCAGCCAGTCGGCGAGATCGGTCGCGGTGGCGTAGCCATCGCCGGCCGCCGCACGCATGCGTGCGGCATCGGGCTCGAGATCGCGCACCATACCGGTCATCGCCCGGACCGCAAGCGACAGCGCTGCGAACGCCTCCATGGCGCCCTGCTTGTCCTCCTGCATGTCCTTCTGGTAGGCGAGCGGCAGGCCCTTCATCACGATCAGCAGACCGTTGAGCGCACCGATGACGCGCCCGGTCTTGGCGCGCACCAGCTCGGCGGCATCCGGGTTGCGCTTTTGCGGCATGATCGACGAGCCGGTGGTGAACTTGTCCGACAGCCGCACCAGCCCGACCAGTGGCGACGTCCAGATCACGATTTCCTCGGCGAAGCGCGACAGGTGCATCGCCGCGATCGACGCCGCCGACAGCACCTCGAGCACGAAGTCGCGGTCGGACACCGCATCGAGCGAATTGGCCATCGGCCGGTCGAAACCGAGCGCCTTGGCGGTCGCCGCGCGGTCGATCGGGAACGAGGTACCTGCCAGCGCCGCGGCACCGAGCGGGCTTTCGTTCAGCCGCTTGCGCGCGTCGCGGAAGCGGCCGCGGTCGCGTGCAGCCATCTCCACATAGGCCATCAGGTGGTGACCGAATGTCACAGGCTGCGCGGTCTGCAGATGGGTGAAGCCCGGCATCACCGTGCCTGCGTGCTCGATCGCGCGTTCGACCAGCGCGTGCTGGAACGCGCCGAGCGCCGCATCGGTTTCGTCGATCACATCGCGCACGTAGAGGCGGAAATCGGTGGCGACCTGGTCGTTGCGCGAGCGGGCCGTATGCAGGCGGCCGGCGGCGGGGCCGATCAACTCGCTGAGACGGCTCTCGACATTCATGTGAATGTCCTCGAGCGCACGCTTGAAGGTGAAGGAGCCCTTGGCGATCTCTGACAAAATCGTGTCTAGACCCTTGGCAATGTTTTTTGCATCGTTCGCCGAAATAATGCCCTGAGCGGCGAGCATGGCAGCGTGCGCCTTTGACGCAGTGATGTCCTGCGCATAGAGGTTCCGGTCGACGTCGATGGAGACGTTGATTTCCTCCATGATCGCGTCGGGACTTTCGCCGAAACGACCGCCCCACATCTTATTGCTCATCGCAAACCACTCGTTGTATTCGCCGGACGAACACTCAAAGGCCCGCCGGCGCGAAGAGAGACCATGACTGACGACAAAACCCCCGCCACCGAACAGCCGTCTCGGAAAACCACCCGGCGCATCCCGATCGTGCTCGGCGCGATCGCCGTCGGCGCCGTGATCGGGGTGGCCGGGATATACGGGATCGGCGGCCTGATGCGCAATGGATCGGGCGATCCGGCCTGCAAACCTGCGGTGGCGCTGTCGCGCAAGATCGCACCCCTGGCCCATGGCGAGGTCGCGGCCCTGACCATGGCCTCCGCACCGCTGAAAATCCCGGATCTCGCCTTCGAGACCGGCTCCGGCGAGCCGAAAAAGCTGTCCGACTGGCGCGGGAAGACCGTGCTGGTCAACCTGTGGGCGACCTGGTGCGTGCCCTGCCGCAAGGAAATGCCGGCGCTGGACGAGCTCCAGGGCAAGCTCGGCGGGGCCAATTTCGAGGTGGTGGCGATCAACATCGACACCCGCGACCCTGAGAAGCCCAAGGCATTTCTCAAGGACGGCGGGCTGTCGCAGCTCGGCTATTTTTTCGACAATAAAGCCAAGGTTTTTCAGGAGCTTAAAGCAGTCGGCCGAGCGCTCGGCATGCCGACATCGGTGCTGGTCGACGGCAATGGCTGCGAAATCGCCACCATCGCCGGCCCCGCCGAGTGGGCGAGCGGCGACGCGATCAAGCTGATCCAGGCTGCGCTTAAGCCCTAGCCTCTTCAGCAGCTCCCACCCCAACCACCTCCCAGCCACGTCGAGGCTCCCCCTTGACGTGTTATCCCGCGCGCCTATACTTAACCATATGGTTTACTATCAAGCTGCTCCACTCGATCGCACCTTTGCCGCCCTGTCGGATCCGACCCGACGCGCCTTGCTGGCGCGGCTGGGGGAACAGGACGGCATGTCGGTCAGCGACCTCGCCAGGCCGCTGCCGATGTCCCTGCCCGCGGTGATGAAGCATCTCGACGTACTCACCGACGCGGGCCTCGTGACCCGTACCAAGACCGGCCGCACCGTGATGTGCCGGCTGAACGCCGCGCCCATGGAGGAAGCGATGGAATGGCTCACACGCTACCAGCGCTTCTGGACCGCCGCGCTCGATCGTCTCTCCGCCTTTATCGAGGAAGACACATGCTCACCCAACCCAGCCTCACCCTCGCCCGACGTCTCAACGCGGCCCCAGCCAAAGTCTTCGCCGCCTGGACCGACCCGGAAAAAATAATTCACTGGTTCGGCCCGTCGGAGACCATCCCGGGTTCGGTGAAGGCGGCCATGGACGTGCGCGTCGGCGGCGGCTTCCGCATCAGCTTCAGCACCGCGGACGGCGAGCATCACGAGGTCGGCGGCGAATACCGCGAGGTCGTGCCGGATCAGCGCCTGGTGTTCAGCTGGGCCTGGCATTCGACACCGGAGCGCGTCTCGGTCGTCACCGTCACCATCAAGCCCGACGGCGCCGGCTCGCTGCTGACCCTCAATCACGGCCAGTTCTTCGACGAGCCGGCCCGCGACGGCCACCGGCGCGGCTGGACCGGAACTCTCGACAGGCTCGAGAAGATGTTCGCCTGACGCTGCGAAAGGATCTCGTCATGAAGCTGTTCTACGCGACGACCTTCAACCCGCGGAAAGCCTGTGCAGTCGCGCGCCACCTCGACGCACCGGTCACCTTTGTCCACGTCGATCTTCTCAAGGGCGAGCATCGCAGCCCCGACTACCTTGCCGTCAATCCCAACGGGCGCGTGCCGGCCTTGATCGATGGCGACACCATGCTGTGGGAGGCTGACGCCATCATGTGCCACCTCGCCCGCAAGGCGGGTTCGGAGCTGTGGCCAAGCGACGGCGCGCAGCAGGTCGAGGTGATGCGCTGGCTGAGTTGGAACAGCCAGCATTTCTCATCTCACACCGGCAATCTGTATTTCGAGCACCTGATCAAGCCGGTGCTGGGCCTCGGCGAACCGGAGCCTGCGGCCGTGGAGCGGATGATCGGCGCCTTCCGCGACAGCGCCGCGGTGCTCAACGGCCATCTGCGCACACACCGCTATGCCGCCGGCGACGACATCACCATCGCCGACTTCGCCCTCGCGAGCGGATTGCCCTACGCCGACGACACCCACGTTCCATTCGCTGATTTTCCCCACATCGTGCGCTGGTACACCCAGCTCGACGCACTTCCCGCCTGGCGCGATCCCTATCCCGCCCGGACCGCCGCCTGATCACGTCCTCCCAAAATCCGCCCTTCACCGCAGGAGACTTCCATGTCCAAGCTCACGACCTCACTCTGGTTCGACGGCAATGCTGAAGAGGCCGCAACCTTCTACACCTCGGTTTTCAAGGACGCGAAGATCACCTCGGTGTCACGCTATGGCGACGCCGGCCCCGGCCCCAAGGGCTCGGTCATGGTGGTAGCGTTCGAGCTGAACGGCCAGTCCTTTATCGGCATCAACGGCGGCCCGCAGTTCAAGTTCAGCCCGGCGATTTCGCTGGTGGTGAACTGCGAGACCCAGGACGAGATCGACCACTACTGGGACCGCCTGCTCGAAGGTGGCGCGCCGCAGCAGTGCGGCTGGCTGACCGACAAGTTCGGGCTGTCCTGGCAGGTGGTGCCGACCATCATTGGCGAGGTGATGAAGGACCCGGAGAAGGGCAACCGCGCCATGGCTGCCGTGATGAAGATGGTGAAGCTCGACATCGCCGAGATCCTGCGGGCGGCCGCCTAGACCCGCTCACTCAACGTATCCCAGGGAGCACACCATGTATGTCGACGGATTCGTTCTGCCGCTGCCGAAGAAAAATCTCGCCGCCTATCGCAACATGTCCCGCAAGGCAGGCAAGGTTTGGCGGGAACACGGCGCAATCAGCTATCACGAGTGCATCGCCGACGACGTCAAGAAGGGCAAGCTCACCTCGTTCCCGCAGAGCGTCAAACTCAAGCCCGGCGAGACCGTGGTGTTCTCCTGGATCGTCTACAAGTCACGCCGGGATCGCGACCGCGTCAACGCCAAGGTGATGAACGACCCGCGCCTTGCGAAGATGATGGATCCGAAATCCATGCCGTTCGACGGCAAGCGCATGTTCTACGGCGGCTTCAAGACGCTGATCGAGATGTGACGCGCGGCATGCGGCCGCTTCGCCGTCCGGACCGAACTTCACGGGGGCGCAACAGCAGACGCAGGGAGCACCACCATGTTGGCGACGAGCAAGGCTATCAGCGGCTTCTCCACCGATGACGTGGCACGGAGTCGCGCATTCTACGGCGAGGTTCTCGGACTGAACGTCTCCAAACGCGATGGATTGCTGAAGCTGCATCTCGGCGGCGGCACCACCGTGGTGATCTATCCTAAGCCCAATCATGCCCCGGCCAGCTTCACCGTGCTGAACTTCCCGGTACCCGATGTCGATGCGGCCGTCGATGGCCTGACCGGACGCGGTGTGCGCTTCGAGATCTACGACATGCCTGGCCTCAAGACCGACGCCAAAGGCATCATGCGCGGCAATGGGCCGACCATCGCCTGGTTCAAGGATCCGGCGGGCAACATCCTGTCGGTCATCGACCAGATGGCGACGCTGGACGCATAGCGGAGCCGAGCCATGACGCCCCCGACATCTCTCGATGCGCCGCGTTTCGAGGCGCGCCCGCGCCACATCATCGCCGGCTTTCGCAACAGCTACGCGTTCACCGACGATCGCTTCAAGCAGGGCATCGGCGCGCAGTGGCAGCGCCTTGGCCCGATGATCGGCCGCATTCCACACCAGGTCGGCGCGGTTGCCTTTGGCGTCTGCTTCGACATGTTCGGGGCTGCGATACGGTTCAACTATATCGCCGGCGTCGAGGTCGCCGCAGCGGACGTGCTCCCAGCGGGATTCAGCGCCGTGACCATCCCGCCCTGCAGGTGGGCGGTGTTCGCCCACCGCATGCACGCGACGCAGTTCAACGAAACGATGACCGCGATCCTGAACGGCTGGCTGCCCGGCTCGGGCTACGACATCGCTATCGGCAACGGCGCGCCCGATCTCGTGGAGCGCTACAGCGACGCATTCGATCCGGCAACCGGAATGGGCGGCATGGAATTGTGGCTGCCGGTCCGGTCACGATCATGACGGCACCGGCACAGCCAGCACCCGTGCGTCGCCCCCGGAAACCTTCAGGCGGAGACGTCGAGCCTGCCACCGACGCCAGCGGCCAGATTGGCCTGCGACATCCCGTTGGTGGCAGCGCCGAGCAGCACCTGCGCCGCCTCGGCCTGGGAGTCGTTGTTCATCTTGATCATGCGCATGGCGACATTGCTCTGCAGATTCGCAGTTTGCGCGGTCATCGCCGCCATCACCAGACCCATATCCATACGCGACTCCATCACTTCCGCCGGGCACCGTAGGCACCATTGGTTAAGAAACGTTGGTCGCGAAGCGGAAGGGCCTGCGTCCGAACGCCACGCCGGTGGGCGTGCAAAACCGGCGATGCGTGGGGCATCGGCGGCTTGTCGGGCGAAACAGGTGAAAGGCGTCCGCGGGCGGTGCCGCGCTCAGCGCGTCGGCACCGGCTTGTCGCCGCGATAGTCGTAGAAGCCGCGCTGCGTCTTGCGGCCCAGCCAGCCGGCCTCGACATACTTCACCAGCAACGGGCACGGCCGGTACTTGGAATCGGCAAGGCCCTCGTGCAGCACCTGCATGATCGACAGGCACGTATCCAGACCGATGAAGTCGGCGAGTTCGAGCGGCCCCATCGGATGATGGGCGCCGAGCTTCATCGCCGCATCGATCGCCTCGACGTTCCCGACGCCCTCGTAGAGCGTATAGATCGCCTCGTTGATCATCGGCAGCAGGATGCGGTTGACGATGAAGGCCGGGAAATCCTCGGACACCGCCACTTGCTTGCCGAGCTTGCTGACATACTCCTTCGCGGTATCGAAGGTGGTATCGTCGGTGGCGATGCCACGGATGAGCTCGACCAGTTCCATCACCGGAACCGGGTTCATGAAGTGAATGCCGATGAATTTCTCGGGCCGATCGGTCGACGCGGCGAGGCGCGTGATCGAGATCGACGACGTGTTGGACGCGACGATCGCCTCCGGCTTCAGCGACGCGCAGAGATCGTGGAAGATCTTGCGCTTGACGTCTTCCTTCTCGACCGCGGTCTCGATCACGAGATCGCAATCGCCGAGATCCTCATAACTCTCCGACGCCTGGATCCGCTCCAGCGCCTGCTTGCGGGCATCGTCCGCGATCAGATTGCGCGACACCTGCCGCGACAGGTTGCCATTGATGGTGGCCAGCGCCGACTTGACGCGATCGCCGGAGACATCGTTGAGGATCACGTCAAACCCGGCCAGCGCCGACACATGTGCGATCCCGTTGCCCATCTGGCCCGAGCCGATCACACCGATCTTCTTGATAGTCACCGCCATTTCGCCTTCTCATCGGCATCCCGCCGCGCAAATCGCGGCGCACACGCCATCTTACATGGAACGTTTGCAGAGAACACCCCCGCCCGTGGCCCGGCGCCCGCCACGCCCCACCCCGAGGGAGAGGCCGGCCGAAACGCCACGCTATGGCCGCCAGGGGGCCCAAAAACGCGGCGACCCGCCCGTGCCGGGGGCGCGGGCGGGTCGGTACGCGCGAGGCGATGTCAGCGGCCGAGCTTGGCCAGTTCGTCGGTCAGTTCCGGCACCGCCTGGTAGAGGTCGGCCACGAGGCCGTAGTCGGCGACCTGGAAGATCGGCGCCTCCTCGTCCTTGTTGATGGCGACGATGACCTTGGAGTCCTTCATGCCGGCGAGGTGCTGAATCGCACCGGAAATGCCGATGGCGATGTACAGCTCCGGGGCCACCACCTTGCCGGTCTGGCCGACCTGCCAGTCGTTCGGGGCGTAGCCGGCGTCCACCGCGGCGCGCGAGGCGCCGACGCCGGCGCCGAGCTTGTCGGCGAGCGGCTCGATGTACTTGGTGAAGTTTTCGCGGCTCTGCATCGCACGACCGCCCGAGACGATGATCTTGGCCGAGGTCAGCTCCGGACGGTCGCTCTTGGCGACCTCCTCGCCGACGAAGGTGGACAGGCCCGGGTCCGCCGCCGCGTTGACGGCTTCGACCGCCGCACTGCCGCCGTCGCCGGCTGCAGCGAAGGTCGAGGTCCGCACGGTGATGACCTTCTTGGCGTCCTTGCTCTTGACGGTCTGGATGGCGTTGCCGGCGTAGATCGGCCGCTCGAACGTGTCGGGGGCGACCACCTTGGTGATCTCCGACACCTGCATGACGTCGAGCAAGGCTGCGACGCGCGGCATCACATTCTTGTAGCGCGAGGTCGCCGGAGCGACGATCGCGTCATAGGACCCGCCGAGCGAGACGACGAGCGCGGCCAGCGGCTCGGCGAGATCGTGGGCGTAGGCGGCGTTGTCGGCGAGCAGAACCTTGGTCACGCCCGCGAGCTTGGCCGCGGCATCGGCAGCGCCCTTGGCGTTCTCGCCGGCCACCAGCACATGCACCTCGGCGCCGAGCGCCGCGGCCGCCGTGAGCGCCTTGGAGGTCGCGTCCTTGATCGACGCGTTGTCGTGTTCGGCAATCAGCAGCGTTGTCATCACAGAACCCCGGCTTCGTTCTTCAGCTTCGACACCAGTTCGGCCACCGAGGCGACCTTGACGCCGGCCTTGCGGCCCGCGGGTTCGGATGTCTTCACAATCTCGAGGCGCGGCGTGAGGTCGACGCCGTAGTCGGCAGCGGCCTTCTCGGCGATCGGCTTCTTCTTCGCCTTCATGATGTTGGGCAGGCTGGCGTAGCGCGGCTCGTTGAGACGCAGGTCCGTGGTGACGATCGCCGGACCCTTGACCTTGACGGTCTGCAGGCCGCCGTCGACCTCGCGCGTAACCTTGAAGTCGCTGCCGTCAACCTCGAGCTTCGAGGCGAAGGTCGCCTGCGACCAGTTCAGCAGCGCCGCCAGCATCTGGCCGGTCTGGTTGGAATCGTCGTCGATCGCCTGCTTGCCGAGGATGATGAGGCCGGGCTTCTCTTCGTCGGCGACCGCCTTGAGCAGCTTGGCCACCGCGAGCGGCTCAACAGGACCGTCGGCCTTGACCAGGATGCCACGGTCGGCGCCCATCGCGAGACCGGTGCGAATGGTTTCCGATGCCTGCGCCGGACCGATCGACACCACGACCACCTCGGTCGCCTTGCCGGCTTCCTTCAGCCGCAAGGCTTCCTCGACGGCGATCTCGTCGAACGGGTTCATGGACATCTTGACGTTCGCGAGCTCGACGCCCGACCCGTCGCTCTTGACGCGGATCTTGACGTTGTAATCAACGACCCGCTTTACCGGCACCAAAACCTTCATCGGTCCCCTTTCTCTTGAGCTGTTGGCGGCGGAACCTAATGGTCCCATCCACCCCGGTCAACGCGCGAACGCTGGAACCCGGCGCGATTTTAGCGGTTCTGCCCGGGGACCCAAAGCACATCCCGGTCGCCTCCGCCGTTGGCGAAACGGCTGGCGACGAACAGAAAGTCTGAAAGCCTATTCAAATACTTGATCAACGGCTCGCCGACCCGCTCATCCGGCTTGGACGCGAGCTCCACCACTGTCCGTTCCGCTCTGCGGCATATGGTGCGCGCCACATGGAGGTATGCGGCCGGCGCGGAGCCGCCCGGGAGCACGAACGACGTCAGCGGCGCGAGGTCAGCGTTGAGCCGATCGATATCCGCTTCCAGCCTGTCGACCTGGCTCGCCAGCACCCGCAGCCGCTCCACCTTGCCGTCCCGCTCCGGCACCGCGAGATCCGCGCCGAGATCGAACAGGTCGTTCTGGATGCGGCCCAACATCGCATCGAGTTCGGGCAACTCGGCGAGATGCAGCCGCACGACGCCGAGCGCGGCGTTGGTCTCATCGACAGTACCGTAGGCATCGACGCGCAGATCGTATTTCGGGCGGCGCTCGCCGGAACCGAGCGCCGTGGTGCCGTCGTCACCCGTGCGAGTATAGATCCGGTTCAGGACAACCATGCAGACCCTCGTTCAGTCTTCGCCCCGTGCGCACCCGCCAACCATCCGGCCGATCGGCGTGCAGTGACGGCGTCAGCCCCTCATCGTCCACACCGCCAGCATGGCGATGACAATGGCAACGAACTGCAACAGGACCCGCAGCCGCATCAGGCGCTGCGAGGTGTTCGGCGAGCCGCCGCGCATCATGTTGACAAGGCCGAGCAGCAGCACGACGGCAACAGCGGCAACGGCGACCGGAAGCAGGATATTGGCAAGAAACGTAGTCATCGGCGGTTCATATCACTCCCGACGACGCCGCGCCATCGGCGTGATGGCCCTTGCGTTCGCCGCCACAATCACTCATCAGTCAGACGGCGGTTCGAACTCCCGCTGCAGGGTGTACGGTGAAGCAGCTTCGGTACGTTGTGCACGTCGGGCTTGACGCGTTCTACACGTTCCTCGCCGACGACGGCTGGGCCATCGCCAGCCATATCGCGCTGTCGGCGCTGATGGCGCTGTTTCCTTTTCTCATCGTCATCACCTCGCTGGCCGGCTTCCTCGGCTCCAAGGAACTCGCCGACCAGGCCGCAGTGCTGCTGCTGCAGACCTGGCCGACCCAGGTCGCCGACGCCCTGTCCGGTGAAATTCATGACGTGCTGACGACGACCCGGGGCGACGCACTGACCATCGGCCTCGTGCTCGCGATCTACTTCGCGTCCAACGGCGTCGAAAGCCTGCGCGTCGGCCTCAACCGTGCCTACGGCGTCGTCGAATCGCGGCGCTGGTACTGGCTGCGGCTGGAATCGATCGGCTACACGCTGATCGCCGCGGTGGTGTCCCTGGCACTATCGTTCCTGATCGTGCTCGGGCCGCTGATCATCGCGGCCACCCGGCGCTACTTCCCGATCATGATCGACACCAACGCGCACATGCTGAACGTTGCGCGCTACGGCATTGCGGTTCTGGCGCTGATCGTCGCGCTGTTCATCCTGCATGTCTGGCTGCCGGCGGGACGGCGAACGCTGGCGCAGATCCTGCCGGGCATCGCCTTCACCATTACCGCATCGCTGATTTCGGGCATCGTGTTCGGACAGTATCTGGCGCGGTTCGCCAACAACTATGTCACGACCTATGCCGGCCTCGCCTCCGTGGTGATCGCGCTGGTGTTCCTGTATTTCATCGCCGCGATCTTCGTCTACGGCGGCGAACTCAACGCCGCGATCATCAAGTCGCGGCAGCCGGACGCCGCACCGCCTCGCCCAGTGCGGTTGCCAGCGCACGTGGACTGACCGGCTTCAGCAGGAAGCCATCTGCGCCGGCGCGCCGCGCCGCGCCCTCGTCGTCGCCACGCCCGGAGACCCCGATGATCGCCAGCCGATCGTCCGCCGTCTGCGTCGCGCGGATACGGCGGATGGTCTCGACGCCGCCGATCCCCGGCAGCACCATGTCCATCAGCACCGCATCGAAGCGCCCGTCGGAAATGCGGGCGAGCGCGGCCTCGCCATCGCCGGCGAACTCGGTGTGATGGCCGAGTTCGGTGAGAATGGTGTTGAGCACGACGCGGCCGAACGGATTGTCCTCGACGCTGAGGATACGCAGCCCCGGACGCGCCGCAGCCGCCTCCGCGGCGGCTTCCGTCCCATCCGCCGCGCTGTCGCGCGCCAGCGTCGCGGTCAGCGTGAAGGTGGCGCCGCCACCGCGGCGCGGCTCCACCGTGATGTCGCCGCCCATAGCGCGGGCAATCTGGCGCGCCGACGACAGCCCGAGACCCGCGCCGCCGAACCGCGCCGCGATGCCGACATTCGCCTGGGAGAACGGGCGGAACAGCCGCCTGATCTCGGCGAGCGACAGACCGATGCCGCTGTCGGACACCGCGATCGCCACCGAGATGCTGTCGCGCCGCTGGCGCGTCACGGTCAGCCTGAGGCCGACCGTGCCCTCGTCAGTGAACTTCACCGCATTGTCGATCAGATTCTCCAGCGCCGCGCGCAGCCGCACAGGATCGCCGATCACGAACCCCGGCAACCTGTCGGGCAGATGGGTCACCACACGCAGCCCCCGCGCCGCAGCGCGACCGGCGAGAGAATCCGCCGCCGTGCGCACCAGCGCCCCGAGATCGAAGAAATCGCGGCGCAGCGCCAGGCTGGCCTGGCCGCTGCGGGCCGCATCCACGAACAGCGTCGCCAGTGCGGACAGGTGGTCGGCGCTCGCCTTGATGGTTTCGGCCCAGCGCCGCTCCCGCACATCGAGATCCGACGTGGCCAGCAGGTCGCTGACCGCGAGAATGCCGGTCAGCGGCGTGCGGACCTCATGGGCGAAGGCCGCGAGCGCAACCTCCACCAGCGACGCCGAACCCGCCGCCTGCCGCCGCCCGACCGCCTTCATCCGTCCCGCCGCGCGCGCCTTCGGCGCTGCGGCCTTGCGTGTGGACGATGGAGGAGCGCCCGGCTTCGATGATCGGGGACGAGACGCCGCAGATTTGGGCGAGCCGGATTTGGAGGGACCGGATTTGGAAAGCCCCCGTGCCACAGAACGGGGCTTGGCCGACGGCAGCGCCTGCGTGGCAGACGTGGCACGGCGCGGCTTCGTCGGACGCGCCTTGCGCGCCGGCGGGCGCGATGAGCGCGACCTGGCTGCCATCCGTCTAATCCCCTGTCCCGACTCACATTTTGGCACGGGCCGGGAGGCAGAGTCACGCCGCCACACCGCTCAGGCGGGGGACAGCCCGACCCGGCGGCGGATCTCGGCAGGTGTGACGCCGGCAGCCCGCAACTCCCGCAGCGCCGGCGCCCGCGCAGACTTCGCCAGTTTGCCGCCGGCGCCATCGCGCACGAGACCATGATGCCGGTAGCGCGGTGCTGGCAGACCCAGCAACTCCTGCAGCAGCCGGTGGACGCTGGTCGCCCAGAACAGGTCCTGGCCGCGCACCACATCGGTCACCCCCTGCAGGGCGTCGTCGACCACGACGGCGATGTGATAGCTGGTGGGGGTCTCCTTGCGGGCGACGATGACATCTCCCCAGGCGGCGGGCCGCGCCGGCACGGTGCCGCTCTCGCCATCCGGCCCTTGTCCGCTGTCCTGCCAGCTCAGTGCCCCGACCCGGCCGAGCGCGGCGGCCATGTCGAGCCGCAGCGCGAACGGAACGCCGGCCGCTATCTTCGCCGCGCAGGCATCCGGCGTCTCCTGCCGTCCAGCGCCGGGATAGAGCGGCGCACCATCGGGATCGCGCGGCCAGACGCCATCGGCCTCGCGCGCGGCGACGAGCTGTGCGATCTCGGCCCGGCTCTCGAACGCCGGATAGACAAGCCCGTCGCGCGCAAGCCGCTCGATGGCCGCGCGATAGACATCCATGTGTTCGGACTGCCGCCGCACGGGCGAGGCCCATGCGATGCCGAGCCAGGCGAGGTCCTCATGGATCGCCGCTTCGAATGCGGGCCGGCAGCGGGCGCCGTCGATATCCTCGATCCGCAGCAGGAACGTGCCGCCGCTGCGACGCGCGAGATCGAAGTTCAGCAGCGCGGAATAGGCATGACCGAGATGCAGGTAGCCGTTCGGGCTCGGCGCGAAACGGAAAACGGGTGGCGACATGGCCGCGACTATGATCGGAGCGACGTGGCTCGACAACCTCAATTCCCCCGCACCGCCATTTGCGCGCGCCCGGGAATCCCAGCATGCTGCACGCCTCATGACCTCCCATCTGCGCTCCCAGGACGATCTCGAACAGGCCCTCGCCACGCTCGCCGAACGCGACGCACGGCTGAAGCCGCTGCTGGCGCTGACCGGCATGCCCGCGCTGCGACAGCGGGCGCCGGGCTTCCCGGGTCTAGCCGCCGCGATCTGCGGCCAGCAGCTGTCCACCAAGGCGGCCGCGGCGATCTGGACGCGCGTCAGCGACGCGTTCGATCCAATGCATCCCGACGCGATCCGCCGCGCTCGCGCCGACCGACTCGGCCGCCTCGGCCTCTCTGCCGCCAAGATCAAGACGTTGAAGCTGATCGCCGCGGAGATCGCCAAGGGGCGCCTCGATCTCGACGCCCTCACCGACACGCCGGTCGACGACGCCCATGCAGCGCTGACCGCGCTGCATGGCATCGGTCCCTGGACCGCCGACATCTACCTGCTGTTCTGCCTCGGCCATGGTGACGCCTGGCCCGCGGGAGACCTCGCGATCAAGGAGGCAATCAAGATCGCCTTCGGGCTGCCGCAGCGGCCGACAGCCAGGCAGATGGCCGCGATCGGCGAGATCTGGCGGCCGTGGCGCGGCGCCGCTGCCCACCTGTTCTGGGCCTATTACCGCGTCGCCAAGGCGCCGGGCTTCGAGGCGGTGCTGCCGCCGGATCCGCCCCGGCCCGCGGCCACCCCGCTCGTGCCACGCCCGGCCCGCAGCGGCGTACGGCGATCCGCAGGAGCGTCAGCCAAGCTGTCCCGCTGACGCGCGAATCGACCCCACAGGCGCTCGGACACAATGACGCCACGATGGCGCGGGCTTTCCGAGCATCGCGACGTGCCGTGACGCGGGGGAGCCCTCGCGCGCGCAGGCGATTTTCGCCTGTTTTCCGCCGCCGCTGCACGCAAAGCCGCTTTGCGCAAACGGTCTTCACAATGCCGTCACGCTGCATGTAGTATCTGGAATCGATGCTGCTTCGCAGCCGTTGAGAGCACGCTCGCTCCCGTCTGCGAAGTCGGACACGTCGATACCTAACGTCTCCAACGGGGCGCCGCGGTATCGGGACCTTGGGAGCGTTACTTGAACGCACATGTTCCACAAGGCGGGTGGCCGGCCCTGGTGTTGAATGCGGACTTCCGGCCGCTCAGCTACTACCCGCTCTCGCTCTGGTCGTGGCAGGACGCGATCAAGGCGGTGTTTCTCGATCGCGTCAACATCGTCGCCAACTACGACCACGCGGTTCACAGCCCGTCCTTCGAGATGAAGCTGCCGAGCGTTGTTTCGCTCAAGTCCTTCGTCAAGCCAACCACACACCCGGCCTTCACGCGATTCAACGTCTTCCTGCGCGACAAATTTTCCTGCCAGTACTGCGCCTCGACGGACGACCTGACCTTCGACCACATCGTCCCGCGCTCCAAGGGCGGCCAGACCACTTGGGAGAACGTCGTCGCGGCATGCTCGCCATGCAACCTGCGCAAGGGCAACCTGACTATCCAGCAGGCGCAGATGTTCCCCCGCCAGGCGCCGTTCGCGCCGACGGTGCATCAGCTCCACCGCAACGGCCGGCTGTTTCCGCCGAACTACCTGCACGACAGCTGGCTCGACTATCTCTACTGGGACACCGAGCTCGATCCGTAGACGGCGCTGCGGCCCAGGTGTGCTGGGACTCAAAAGGCGGCGCGCCGGCTCTCGATGAGGTCCGGGCGCTGGTCAGTGGCCCGACCATGGCGGGCTGACCCATGCCGCGATCGCCGACCGCATCGCAGCCACTCTCATCAAGCACAGCCATCTGAAATCGATCACGGTCGTCAACCCGATCAATCGCTGCCCGCCCGTGGTGGTACCGGCCCTTGAGGCCGAGCGGTTCGAGCGCACCGTCGTGTCCCTGTTTGCCATGCCGAGCAGCGGGGGCGGCATTTCGCCAGAGCCAGTTCTCATCGTCCGCACAACCTCCATCGCAGGATTGTCGGACATTCGGGCCGTTGTGCACGAACCATGTCTTTCGCAGTTGGCGCGTTCGCAAGATTGGAGGAACGACGCGGCGGTCCCTCGGTCACTCGAAGCGTACGCAACGTATGATCGACAACGATGCCGACTTCGTCGGATCGCAGGAAATGCTCGCGGAATTGCGCGACGATAACATCCGCCTCACGGCCAATATGCGCGAGACCCGCGAATTGCGCGATCAAAATCAAGACGTTGCGACTGCCAGCCTGCTCAATAACTGGATCGACGAAGCCGAGCGTCGCGCATGTTTCCTGTTCGAGGCGACTCAAGCCGGAGCCCGACGCTGAGGAGGGCGTCCAGCGCGATGTCGGACCTATTCTTTTCGAAAATTTTCAAACCTTAATTGGCGTTGCGCCGCCGACAGGTCGATGCTCCGGACATGGCAAGGGCGAAGGAGGACGGGATGATCGGTGCCGTTTGGAGAACGTCGAGGCGCAACCTGATGCTGCAAGGCTCCATCATGGCTGCTGCATCGATTCTATGCAGGACTCCGACATCCGCAGGAGCAAGCGATCGACCGTCGGCCTCGGCCATTCAATCATCCAGCAACGGAAACACGCTCATGGGAACGATCAAGACGAAGGACGGCACGGAAATCTTCTACAAGGATTGGGGCAAAGGACAGCCGATCGTCTTCAGCCATGGTTGGCCGTTGTCGGCCGACGACTGGGATGCCCAGATGATGTTTTTTCTCAATCAAGGCTACCGCGTGATCGCGCATGACCGGCGCGGCCATGGCCGTTCGAGCCAGGGCGCCGAAGGGCACGACATGGATCACTACGCCGACGACCTCGCCGCCGTGACCGAACATCTCGATCTGAAGAATGCGATTCACGTCGGCCACTCCACCGGCGGCGGCGAGGTGGTGCACTATATCGCACGTCACGGCGACAGCCGTGTAGCGAAGGCAGCCCTCATCGCGGCCGTACCGCCGCTGATGGTCCAGACCGCTGCGAATCCCGGTGGTTTGCCGAAGAAAGTGTTCGACGACTTCCAGGCACAAGTGGCCGCAAATCGCTCCCAGTTCTATCGCGACGTCGCTGCGGGCCCGTTCTACGGTTACAACCGGCCGGGCGCCAAACCCTCGGAAGCCGTAATCCAGAATTGGTGGCGGCAAGGCATGATGGGAGGGGCCAAGGCGCATTACGACGGTATCGTCGCCTTTTCGCAAACGGACTTCACCGAAGACCTCAAGAAGATCAACGTGCCCGTGCTGGTCATGCATGGCGACGACGATCAGATCGTTCCCTACGCCGACGCCGGCCCGTTGTCGGCCAAGCTCCTCAAGAAGGGTACATTGATGACCTACAAGGGGTTCCCGCACGGGATGCCAACCACGGAGGCCGAGACGATCAATCGCGATCTGCTCGCCTTCATCAAGGGCTAACCGACGGGAGAACGCCATGACCTGGGGAATTCCGACGCCTCTCTTCCTTGACCTGCATGTGGGCCTGAGCCTGGTCGGCATCGCCGCCGGAATAATATGCGTGATCGGGATGGTGAACGGCCGTCACCATCCCTCGTGGACGGCTTCGTTTCTCATCACCACCATCCTGACCGGCGTCACCGGCTTCCCGCTCGCGCCGTTCGGTTTGGACCCGCCTCGCATCGTCGGGATCATTCTACTCTGCGTGCTGGCGGGCGCGGTCGCCGCGCTGTACTTCCTCCCGCATGTCCATGCGGCACGCGGCGTCTATGTCGTCTGCGCGGTGATGGCGCTCTATCTGAACGTGTTCGTCGCGGTCGCGCAGTCGTTCCAAAAGATCGGTCCGCTGCACGCGCTCGCGCCGACAGGCACCGAGCCTCCCTTCCTGATCGCACAGGTATCGGTGCTTGGGCTGTTCACGTTGGCCGGCTATCTGGCGTTCCGCAACTTCCGGCCTCCGCTGTTTGCCCTGCCGTCCTCGGTCTAGCGTCCTCTCGGCCGACCTCCTCACGGGCGCAGGTGCTCGCATTTGCAGACATGGAACCATGCGAATTCTGATGATTCTGTCCCCCGAGGTTGCCGCAGCGGAAGATGCGGATCCGGCCATTACGCTCGAATGGGCCGCGCCGCCGTATTACACATTCCTGGATGCGGGCATCGAAGTCGTGCTCGCATCGCTGGAAGGCGGACCTATGCGGATGGTCGAAAGCGGAAACGATGCTTCCGCGGCGGATATCGCACGTCTGAAGCAGGATCGCTCCGCTCTCGACGCGTTCGCCGATACGCTCCGCCTCGACCAGGCCTACATGGAGGATTTCGACGCTGCTTTTTGCGTCGGTCGGCCAGAACTCGCTTGGCAGTCCGGAGCAGCAAGTTCGGCGGGATCGATCGTCGCCGAGCTCCTGGCGGCCGGTAAGCCCGTCGCCGTGACGCCAAGCCGAGCCGACCCCCATCCGAAGGGTATCTCGGAAAGGCTCATCGTCATCGGCAACAGCGTTCAGGCCCCGGTAGAGATCGCGCGAGCGCTGATCGGGACCATTCGCGAAACACAAGCCAGGAAAGGAATCGACCCATGAGCGATCCGACAGGACGACGGCCGTCCTCGAGAACATCAGGTGCGATCACGGGCGGCTATCAATTTTCTCAAGGCAGCTTCGAAATAACCGTTGCGAGCGACGGCTTCATAACCGTACCGATCGATATCGTTGCACCCGACCGTCCGCCGGACGAACGCGCGAATATTCTCTCCGTCACGGGCGACCCAAAATCCGGGGTCGTGATCTCAAAAACGAACATTCCGGTCATTCGATCGCGCGACGACTTGATCATCATCGACGTCGGCGCGGGAAAAAAGTATCAATCCACCGACGGCACGCTTTCAGCGAACCTGCATCTCTGCGGAATCGATCCGACCGAAGTCACCAAAGTCGTCTTCAGCCACGCTCACCCCGACCACATCTGGGGTACTCTGACCGAGACAGGTTCTCTCAGGTTTCCGAATGCCAGCTATTACGTCGGGGCGGCCGAATGGGATTTCTGGATGGATCCGGATTATCTGACGAATATGCCGGCCGAGCTTCATGAATTCGCCGCAGGCGCGCGGCGCGACCTGGGAGCGGTCAAGGATCGCGTGGTCATGTTGATGCCCGGCGACGATATCGTCGCGGGATTGCGGGCGCTCGATACCGCCGGTCATACGCCGGGCCATCTATCGTTCGAGATAGCCGGTGGCGATGGCCTGATCGTCAGCGCGGACGCTGCCACTAACGAAATCGCTTCTTTTCAGCATCCGAAAGCGAGATTCGGGTACGACACCCTGCCCGACCTTGCCATCAAGAACCGGGCGCGGCTGATCGAGCGCGCCGCCCGCGATCGCATAAAACTGCTCGGCTACCATTGGACCTATCCCGGCATAGGCTATGCCGAGCGAGCAGGTGTCGACTCGTTTCGCTACGTGGCGGCTCAACCTTAGGCCAGCAGAACCGTTCCAGGTTTCGCTAACCGAGCTCGGCGATCAGGCGATCGGCATTGATGAGGTCGGTCGTGGCGAAGCCTTCGGTGAATTTGCCATAGCTCGCTTCAAGCATCGATCGTGCTTCGGCGACACGCGCCGTGCGCCCCCATAACCGCGCCAGCGAAACGGCAGTCCGCAGTTCAAACGACGGCAGGCGCTGCGACTTGGAACGATCCAGGGACTTCAGCAGCAATTCTTCCGCTTCTTTTTGGGCAGCCATTGATGATCCCTTGCACAATACGAACTCCGCCTTGATCCGCAGCAGCTCAGGGTAGTTCCATAGTTCCTCCGCGATCGGCTCGGGAAGTTCGGTGGGGTTCAGGTCGTCGATGTCGAGGTCCGCAAGAACGGATAGTGAGCATACATCCAACCTCGCCTCGATATATTGCGCGATCAGGGAGTCCGTATCCGTGCGGACGCGAAGACGCATGGCGATTTCGAAGACGCGGCCCCAGGTGCTGTAAAGGCGGTTGCTCGCCACGTACTTGTTCAATAGGCGAAGGTTACGTTCGGCTTCCGCAATGTCGCCGGTCCAGAGCGCAACCGGGCAGCCGGCCATGCAGATCGCGTAGCCGAGAGAAAGAACGTGACTCGTTTTCAGGGCGGCCTCGACGGATTGGCGAGCTCTCGCTTTGGCCTGATCGGGGAAGCCTTGCAACCAATCGATACGCGACAGCAACGCGGTCATTGCGACATGTGCGTCTAGTTGAAAATCGTTGTTGACGGATCGCACCGAAGGCGTCAGTTGGGCCTGCACCATCTTGACGAGACGCCGAGCCTCCTCTTGATCTCCGAGATAGTGCTGATTGACGCTCAGTATGCGATTTGCGAGGGACTTCGACTTCGGATCCCCGAACGCATTGGCGACCGCTTCGTATCGTTTCGCGAGAGCCAGCGCCTTTCGATATTCACCACGGCTCCGATGCACGGCCCAGACTCCCCAAAGCGACTGAAGCTGAGCGGATCGGTCGTCGATATGCTCGGCTATTTCGAGCGCTTTGGTGAAGTTCTCCTCCATCAGGGCCACGTCGTTTTGCGCGTACCAAAGGGCGTGCCCGAGCGCTATCCGCAGACGGGACTTCCTGGCAAGGTCGATATCGGGACAAGCCAGGGCTCTTTGAAGCCGTTCGCGGTATTCATCCATCAACGACAACCGAAACCAAAGCGGTGCGCTGTCTATCGTGATATCGAAGGCGACGCTTTGCTGCCCGGACGACGAGAGGGCCCAGTCGATTGCCGCCCGCATATCGTCGATGGTGTGGCCGTAGTAGTGGATCCACTCGGCGGCAGGCACGGTTTCCCAGTCGGATCTCGCCTTCCGCGCGAGGCGCGCAAAATGCAACGCGTGTTTCAGGTGGAGCAAGTCTTGTTCGCCGCTTTGCCGGAGCTTTTCCAGGGCGTACTCGCGCGTCGTACTTAGCAGCCGGTACCGGGCGATCTTGCCGGTGAGATCCGTCGTGATAAGGGACTTTTCTATCAAGCCGAGCACTCGTTCTGCGCCGTTTTTCGCGAGCTCTCCATCTCCCGCGCTCAAGGCGATGGCCGTTTCCATGGTGAACGGACCCATCAGCACTGCCAGGCGAGCGAGAGCGAGCTTTTCCTCCGCCGGAATCAGATTGAAGCTCCAGTCCAGGGTCGCTCGCAAAGTCTGATGACGCGGCAACGCAGTCCGGCGCCCTCTGGTGAGCAAGGCAAAGCTGTCGTGCAACTGGGCAGCCAGCCCATCGACCCCGACGAGGTTCACGCGCGCGGCAGCCAGTTCGATGGCCAGCGGAATCCCGTCGAGTCGACGACAAATCTGGCCGACCGCCGAGAAATTGCTTTCGTCGAGGCGAAAGTTGTCGGACGAGGCGGCGGCCCGTTCGGCGAATAATTCGATGGCCGGGAACGCGAGGGCCTCCGAGAGCGTCGTAATGTCTTCGGTCGACGGAAAATCGAGACCGGACAGATGGACGAGAAACTCGCCTTCCGCTCCGAGTGGCTGACGACTTGTCGTCAACAAACGAACGCCGGGCGCCGCTTTCAGAAGCGCCTCCGCCAGCGGAGCAACCGAATCAAGCAGGTGCTCGCAATTGTCGAGCACGATCAGCATCGACTCCTTTCGGATCTGGCCCGTCAACGACGCCAGCGGCTGATCGCCAAGCGGCGGCAATCCAAGAACGGAAGCCATCGTGCCGGATATCAGGCGGCCATCCGTAAGGTGGGCGAGTTCCACGAAGCACAGCTGACACCGTCTGTCGTCAACCAGTCTGGCCGCGACTTCGATAGCGACCGTGGTCTTTCCCACGCCGCCCGGTCCGACGATCGTAACGAACCGATGACGCAATAGCTGATCGGAGAGATTTTCGACGCATTGTTCGCGGCCGATGATACGGCTCAGCAAGCGCGGTAGGTCAGACCCCGTGCACGGGATCGCTTCGGCCTCCAGGACGAGATCGGCCGGCATGTCCTCGACCCGAACGACCGGAGCAACGAAGCAATAACCCCGGCCGGAAACTGTGCTTATGTACTGCAAACCTCCGCTCTGGTCGCCAAGCGACTTCCGCAGCGCGGCAACGTGGACCCTGAGATTGGCTTCTTCGATGAAAGTGTCGGGCCAAACGCGCCTTATCAGGGCTTCTTTGCTGGTGAGGTTTTCGCCGTTCTCGACGAGCGCGATAAGAAGATCCAATGCCCGGCTGCCGAGACGGACCGGTTTGCCGTCCCGATATAGAGCCCTGCGTTCAGGGCTCAGGCGGAATGGCCCGAATGAAAAAGAGTGATTGCCCATTCTGCGGCCAAACCAATCTTTCCGAGTGCCTTCTTGCGTCCCCGCTGTAGCAGGTGGCCTTCGGTTGCATCTACCTCATTCTATATCAGACGGTTTCTGCCCTCGGCGAAAGAGAAAACTTGCCAAGCAGGAAGACGCTCGGTGCTCGACGGCGTTCGAAGCGCAGCCCGCAGGGGTCGCCCCAAACCGCCATAGCGCTTATCGCAACGGGCGCGACCCAGCCCCTCGCGCCGGAGGGCGGGGACACCATGGCAAGCTCGGGGAATTTTCGGCACCCGGTTGGCTGGACCGGCATCTAGCAGTGGCGCCGACGCGCGGGCGAGAATCCCTGGATTTCTGCGTGCACGACCGCCTTTCGACAATCACAATGCAACTTTGAATGGGCGCCAGTCGATTCCGTTACACTCTTTTATGTCCCAAACCGGTGTCCGATACAGCACAAGCCGAGCTGTTCACCGCGGCGGTCGCTTGGATCCGCCGGACCGCAGGCGCGGCTCTCCTGCGTCCGCCCAGCGCC
Source organism: Bradyrhizobium sp. U87765 SZCCT0048 (assembly GCF_018131225.1). Taxonomy (GTDB): domain Bacteria; phylum Pseudomonadota; class Alphaproteobacteria; order Rhizobiales; family Xanthobacteraceae; genus Bradyrhizobium_A. The sequence goes on from NZ_JAFCMM010000003.1 coordinate 311,189, forward strand.
ATCAGGCGCAGGGCGTGCTCTACAAGTCGAAGCTCTGGCCGCTCTCGGGCATCACCACCTCGGTCGCGGCGAGCCGCGCCGCGAACCGCGTCATCGCCCCTTCCTCGCCGTGAACGAGAAACGTGCGCCGGGCGCGGGTCTGCCGTTGCCAGGCCAGAAGCTCCGCCTGGTCGGCATGTGCCGAGAAGCCGTTGATGGTGTAGATCCGGGCCCTGACCGGAATCTCCTCGCCGAGGACGACCACCTCCCTTGCCCCGTCGATGATGCGCCGTGCGAGCGTTCCTGCGGCGGCATAGCCGACGAAGACGACGCTCGACTGCTCACGGCCGAGATTGCGCTGGAGGTGATGACGAACCCTCCCGCCGGTGCACATGCCCGCGCCCGCCATGATGATGGCGCCGCCGCGAATGGTGTTGATGGCGATCGATTCTGCGGTCTCGCGCGTGAAGTGCAGGCCATGCAGATCGAACGGATCGCGCCCTCTGCGGAAGAGCTCGGCGGCCGCCGCGTTGAGACATTCCGGATGCCGTCCGAAAATCTCGGTGGCGGAAATGGCCATCGGGGAGTCCAGGAAGATCTGCAGCGAAGGCGCAAGCCGTCCATCCTTCACCGCCTCGCTCAGGACGAACAGCAGTTCCTGCGCGCGCTCGAGCGCAAAGGTCGGGATGACGACGTTGCCGCCGCGCCTGAAGGTCTCGGCAATGGCGCCGATGAGTTCGTCGATCGACGGTCCAAGCGGCTTGTGCAGACGGTCGCCGTAGGTCGTCTCCATCACCACGACATCGACCTGCGGTGGCGCGTCTCAGCGGACGTCCCGCATTGCCGAGATCGCCCGAGAACAGCACGCTGGTCGAGCGACCGCCCTCGTCGAGCTTGATGACGATGCTGGCCGACCCGAGAATGTGGCCGGCATCGATGAAGGTCGCCTGCACGCCCGGCGCAACCTGCAGCGGTTCGCCATAAACGGCCGTGCGGCCAAAACGATCGAGGCAGTTCAGCGCATCCAGCGTCGAATAGAGCGGACGGGCCTGATCGCGCGAGGTCGCCCCTGGCCTGCTGCGGCGCTCGCGTCGCCGCGCCTCCTCCTCCAGGAGATGGGCCGCATCCAGCAGCACCAGCCGGACGAGCTCACGAGAGGCCGCGGTGGTGATGATCTCGCCGCGAAAACCACGCTTCGCCAACAGCGGCAGGCGGCCGCAATGATCGAGATGGGCGTGCGTCAGCAGGACATAATCGATGCCTGCCGCATCGAAGTCGAACGGCTCGGCATTCTCTTCATCGAGCTCCCGGCTGCCCTGATGCAGGCCGCAATCGATCAGGATCCGCTTGCCGGCGACTCGATCAGATGACAGGATCCCGTGACGCTGCGATCGGCGCCGTGAAAGGACAATCTCAACTCACGCTCCCCCATTCACCGGCGCAGACGCCTTCGCGTGGACGCCGACGGCACGTCCGCGCCGCGCGCGACAAGATCCGCACAAGGGCGGGTCCGTCGTGCATTCGGCGGTTCAGCGTCCCAGCCGCGCAAAAACGCCCGCGGCGATCTGCAAGATGACGCCGGCCAGCCACACGCCGCCAATGGCCGGCACCCAGAAGCCTTCCGAATTGATGTCGAGCACGATGTGCGACACTGCGACCAGAGCAGCCACTGGAGCGGCAAAGGTCCCGATCGCACTGAGCGTTTCGACCAAGTCCGCTTCCAGGATGACCCCGCCGATTTTCGGCTCCACATTGTGGAGGTCTCGACGTGGCATATCAATGCCGATGTAGAAGCCGATCGCACCGCAGAGCATCGCCAGCACGAAGAAGCCGATCGATTCGAACAACGGGGTTCCGGTCTTCGCCAGGTAGGCGGCAACGAACAGCCCGCACGATGCGCCCGCGGTGGCGAGCCCGATCCGTTCGAGGACATGAGAGAACGAGCCAGTGTGCAACCGGACAACCATCGCACGCCTCCGAAGCTTCGAGTAAACGACAGGTGAACTGCCCCTCGCGACGACCGACCTGCATCAATCGCCCAAGCACATGCAACTCGTGCGGCTATCCTACCACGTCTCCATCGCTGTCGCTTGGCCCCGGCACGGCACGCGGGTGTGCGCTTGCAAAGCCGGGCGATCTGTCTCATCCTTTTTCCACCCAGCCCTTTGGGAACCATGGAAAAATGCTCATGAAGCTGCGTCCGCTCGGCCGCTCCGGCCTCACCGTTCCTCCGCTGTGCTTCGGGTGCAATGTGTTCGGCTGGACGGTCGACGAGAGCGCATCGTTCCGGCTGCTCGACACCGTGCTCGACCATGGGTTGAGCTTCCTGGACACCGCCGACGTCTACTCGCGCTGGGTGCCGGGCCATAGCGGCGGCGAGTCCGAGACGATCATCGGCAAATGGATGAAGGCACGCGGCAACCGCGGGCGCATCATCCTCGCGACCAAGGTCGGCATGGACATGGGCAAGGGCAAGGTCGGGCTCAAGCCCGACTACATCGCCCGCGCCGTCGAGGATTCCCTGCGGCGGCTGCAGACGGACACCATCGATCTCTATCAGTCCCACAAGGACGACGAGGCGACGCCGCAGGAGGAGACCCTCGCCGCTTACGACAAGCTGATCAAGGCCGGCAAGATCCGGGCGATCGGCGCCTCGAACTTCTCCGCCCAGCGGCTGCAGGAGGCCCTCGACATATCCCGGACGAGCGGACTTCCACGCTATGAGTGCCTGCAGCCCGAGTATAGCCTCGCGGAGCGAGCGAGCTTCGAAGGGCCGCTGCAGCGTGTCTGCGAGGACAACGACATCGGCGTGATCACGTTCTTCTCCCTCGCCGCAGGCTTCCTGACCGGCAAGTATCGCTCCGAGGCGGATTACGGCAAGAGCCCGCGCGGCGCGCGCAGCATTCCCAAATACCTCAATCCACGCGGCATGCGCATTCTCGCCGGGCTCGACGAGATCGCCGGCGAAACCGGCGCCGAGCCGGCGGCGGTCGCGCTGGCGTGGCTGATGGCGAAGCCTGCGGTCACCGCGCCGATCGCCAGCGCGACCAAGCCCGCCCATGTCGAGACGCTGGCCGCAGCGACCAGGCTCGAACTGACAAGGAGCCAGATCGAACGCCTCGACGCAGCCAGCGCCTAGACGCCAGCTCCGCGGTGCGATCCACCTGCGGCTAACGGCTGTTCCGCCAATCCTTCTTGGCCGAGGCCTTGCCATCGGACGCGTCGGAGATCCGCCAGCCGTCGGCGGAGCGGGACAGCGCGAAGGTGATCTTGAGCGTCCGAATGCGCGGCTTGCCCTGGCCGAAATCGTCGTCGAGCTTCACCACCGCGAGAACCTGCGCCTTTGACGGCGTCTGGGATGCTGTCGTGACGGCCACGGGCTCGACGATGCACCAGTCCTGTCCGGCGACGAAGAAATCGGCGTCGATCGACTTGGCCCGGCGATAGGTGCGCGCCAGATCGGCATCGAACAAGCGCCCTGCCAGCGCATCATTGAGCCCGCTCTGTTCGCTGTGATTGCAGCCCTGGCCATAGGCGGCGTAGAGCTCGGTCACGGCAGCCTCCGGCGTGATGCCGGCGGCGAAGGCGGATGATGTCGACGCCGCTGCACGCCAGAATGCGAAGAGCAATTTCTTCATCGTATGAACTCCTCAAAAAAACACCGTCGCGGCCAGGCCTTACGACGCGGACCAATGGTGCAGATCAAACAGCTTTGTTGGATCACGGGCTTTCGCCCGATGCAAGCGCGGTGCTCGATTACACCCGAGCGCTCGTCGCCCCGCGGGGCGACGAAGGCTCTCAGGCTTGCTGCTGGTGTGCTGAGGCAGCGGGCGATGGCGCGTCCTGCACTTCTTCGGCATCGTGACGCCCCGTGCGCGCACCCATGCGCTTGAGAACGAACACATAGAACGCCGGAACGAACAGCACCGCGAGCACCGTCGCCGAGATCATGCCGCCGAGCACGCCGGTGCCGATGGCGTTCTGGCTGCCGGCGCTGGCACCGGTCGCGATCGCCAGCGGCGTCACGCCGAGGATGAAGGCCAGCGACGTCATCAGGATGGGCCGGAAGCGAATGAACGCCGCCTCGATCGCCGCCTGTCGCAACGATTTGCCCTGAGCATGCAGGTCCTTGGCGAATTCCACGATCAGGATGGCGTTCTTCGCCGACAGGCCGATGATCGCGATCAGGCCGACCTTGAAGTAGATGTCGTTCGGCATGTCGCGCAGCATCACGGCGAGCAGCGATCCGATGATGCCGAGCGGTACCACCAGCATCACCGACAGCGGGATCGACCAGCTCTCGTAGAGCGCGGCGAGCAGCAGGAACACGAACAGGACGCTGAGGCCGAGCAGGAACGGCGCCTGGGTCCCCGACTCGATCTCCTCCTGCGACTGGCCCGCCCACTGAAAGCCGAAACCGTCGGGCAACTGCCCCGCCAGCCGCTCCATCTCCTTGAGGGCGTCGCCCGACGAGCGGCCGGCCGCGGCCTCGCCGGAGATGCGGATCGACGGATAGCCGTTGAATCCGACCACCTGCATCGTGCCCTTGGCCCACTCGGCGCGGGCAAACGCCGACAACGGCACCATGCCGCCATTGGCGTTGCGCACGTTGAGCTTGAGCAGGTCGTCCGCATGCATGCGGCTATCCTCCTCCGCCTGCACGGTGACGCGCTGCATGCGGCCGGCGTTCGGGAAGTCGTTGACATACGACGAGCCGAGGCTCGCCGAGATCGTGGTGTTGATATCGGCGAAGGACACGCCGAACGTGTTGGCTTTCTCGCGGTCGATGACGAGATTGAGCTGTGTCGAATTGGCAAGGCCCTCGATGCGCAGGCCGGTCAGCACCGGGCTCTTCGCGCCGGCTGCCAGCAACTGGCTCGCCGCCTGTGCCAGCGCCTCCGTGCCGCGGTTGCCGCGGTCCTGCAGGCGGAATGTGAAGCCGGTGGAATTGCTGAGGCCGTCGATCGGCGGCGGCGACAGAGCGAAGGCCGTGGCGTCGCCGACCTTGCCGAGTTCGCCGTTCGCACGTCCGACGATCGCGCCGGCTGCATCCTTGTCCCCGCGTTCGTCCCAGTCCTTGAGCGTGATCCAGGCGATCGCCGAGCTCAGGCCGTTGCCGGAGAAGCTATAGCCGGTCACCGAGAAGACGCCGGAGACGCCTGGCTCCTTCGCGAAGATCTGCTCGACCTGCTCGAGCGATTTCAAAGTGCGCGTCTGGCTCGCCTCCGGCGGCGCCTGGATATCGGCGATCACGTAGCCCTGGTCTTCCACCGGCAGGAATCCCGACGGCAGCCTGACGAACGCCCAGCCGACGCCGACCAGCAGCGCCACATAGATCACCATCATGCGCCCGGCGCGCCCCGTGATCCAGCCGACGGACTGGCGATAGCGCCCGGCAAGCCTGTCGAAGGTCCGGTTGAACCAGCCGAAGAAACCGCCCTTCTCATGATGGCCGGCGGGGATCGGCTTGAGGAAGGTCGCGCACAAGGCAGGCGTCAGGGTGAGCGCGAGGAAGCCCGAGAACAGGATCGAGACGACCATCGTGAGGCTGAACTGGCGGTAGATGATGCCGACCGCCCCCGGAAAGAACGCCATCGGCACGAAGGTCGCCGTCAGCACCAGCGTAATGCCGACGATCGCACCGCCGATCTGGGTCATCGCCTTGCGCGTCGCCGCCCGCGGCGACAGCCCTTCCTGCGCCATCAGACGTTCGACGTTCTCGACCACCACGATGGCGTCGTCGACAAGAATACCGATCGCCAGCACCATGGCGAACATGGTCAGGACGTTGATCGAAAACCCGGTCGCGTACATCACCGCACAGGTGCCGAGCAGTGCGATCGGCACCACGATGGTGGGAATCAGCGTGTAACGGATGTTCTGCAGGAACAGGAACATTACGATGAACACCAGGATGAGCGCCTCGCCCAGGGTGTGGAGCACCTTTTCGATCGAGGCCTTGACGAACGGCGTGGTGTCGTAGGCGATCTCGTAGGTGACGCCTTTCGGGAAGTAGCGCGACAGCTCCTTCATCTTGGCGTTGACGAGCCTGGACACCGACAGCGCGTTGGCGGTCGCCGATAGCTGCACGCCGATCGCCGCCGCCGGCTTGCCGTTGAGGCGCGACGAGAAATTGTAGTCCTCACCGCCGACCTCTACGCGGGCGACGTCGCGCAGGCGGACCGACGAGCCGTCGCGGTTGGCGCGCAGCACGATCGAGCTGAACTCGTCGGGCGTGCCGAGTTGGCCCTTGACCACAACCGGCGCGGAAACGTCCTGGGAGATCGGATTGGGCTGGGCGCCGATCCGCCCGGCGGCGACCTGCGCGTTCTGGGCGGTGATCGCCGCCATGATATCGGCCGGCGTCAGGCCGAGGCCCAGCATCTTGTCGGGGTTGATCCAGACGCGCATGGCGCGCTGGGTGCCGAACAGCTGTGCCTTGCCGACGCCGTCGATGCGGCGGATCTCGCTGAGGACGTTGCGCGTGATGTAGTCGCCAAGCGCGACGTCGCCGAACGACGGGTCGCTCGACTGCACCGAGATGAACATCAGGAACGACACCGAGCCCTCTTCGACGGTGATGCCCTGTTGCATGACGGCGCGCGGCAGCCGCGATTCGACGCGGCGAATGCGGTTCTGCACGTCGACGGTCGCCTGCGCCACCGAGGTGCCCGGCTTGAAGGTGACGTCGATCTGCACCGAGCCCGTCGCGTCCGCGGTCGACTCGAAGTACATCAGGTTGGGAATGCCGTTGAGCTGATCCTCGATCAGCCGCGTGACACCCTGGTAGATTTCTTCCGAGGACGCTCCGGGATAGCTGGTGCTGACAGAGATGCGCGGCGGCGCGATGTTGGGATACTGCGACACCGGCAGATACGGAATCGCCAGCGCGCCGCCGATCATGATGAAAATGGCGACGACCCATGCGAACACGGGCCGCGCAATGAAGAATTCGGACATGGACGTCGGCTCTTACTTGATCGCCTGATTGGGAGATGCGCCGGCCTCGTCGGCCGTCTGCATGCGCCAGGGTTTGGCGTCGACCATCGCGCCGGCGGACAGGGCCTGGAAGCCCTCGACCACCACCTTGTCCCCGGCGTTGAGGCCGTTCTGGATGATCCAGCGCCCATTCACGAGACGCGATGGCGTCACCTTGCGCAACTCGGCACGGCGCTCGGCAATGACGACATAGACCTGCGCCTGTCCGCCGGGATCGCGCTGCAGCGCGCGCTCCGGCACCGCCAGGGCGTTGTGCTGTTCGCCCTGGACGATCTGCACCCGCACATACATGCCGGGCAGCAGGTCGTTGTCCGGATTCGGAAACTCGCCGCGCAGCGTGACCTGGCCCGTGGTGGCGTCCACAGCGGCCTCCGACAGCAGCAGCCGGCCGCGATGGCCGTATTCCGAGCCGTCGTCGAAACGCAGGCACACCTCCGCGACATCGCCGTTCACCGCGCCATGGCCGGTCTTGGCAGCGCGCTTCAGCGCCAGCAGTTCGTTCGCCGACTGGGTGAAGTCGGCATAGACCGGATCGAGCTGCTGGATCGTCGCCAGCGTCTGGCTGTCGCCGGCGCTGACCAGCGCACCTTCGGTCACCAGCGCACGGCCGATGCGGCCGGTGATCGGCGCGCGGACCTCGGTGTATTCCAGATCGAGCATGGCGGCCTGGAGACCCGCACGGGCGGAAGCCTCGTCGGCCTCGGCCTGGGCGAGCTCGGCAATCGCCTTCTCATAGAGCTGGCCCGTGGTGACATCGCGCTCCCTGAGCTGCGTCTGCCGGTCGGCCTGCTGTTTGGCGAGGATGCGCGTCGCCTCCGCGCGCCGCAGGGCCGCCTTGGCGCTATCGACCTTCACGCGGAACGGCGCGGGGTCGAGGCGATAGAGCACGTCGCCCTCGCGCACCATGGTGCCCTGCTTGAATACGCGTTCGACCAGGATGCCGGCGACGCGCGGCCGCACTTCCGCGATGCGCGTCGGCGCGATGCGCCCCGGCAGGTCATTGACGAGCTGAAGGGTTTGCGGCGTCACCGTCACGACGCTGACGGCGACAGGAGGCGGCGACTGATCCGCCGCCTTCTTGCCCTCTCCACACCCGGCGAGCATCGCGGCGAGCGCTGCCAGCCCTGCGGCGCGAATAAAAAACGTCGATTGATGAGACACTTGAAGTCACCACTCTTGCCGCTGCCCGAGGGGCAGGAACACCAAATTCCATCTCGCAAAAAGATACCGTCTGGTTGGTTGGCGGTCAATCAAGGTTTTTTGCAACGCAGCATCGCACCACGTCCGGACTGCGAACTGTCCGACGCACACCGAATCCAAGTTGCCGGAACGTTACGCGCGGCGAAGTCTCGCGGGCTTGCGCCGTTTACGCTTGCTCACGGATGACGGCAGCCGCCGGCGCAACTCGCCGACATCGAAGCGGGAGCGCGCCGGTGTTGCCATCAAAAGCGGGCCCGCTCCGTGCTCAGCGGCCGCGCAGGCGGTCGAGCATCTCGGACGTCGCGAAGCCGTCGGCGGAAGCACCGATCGAGGCCTGGAATTCCCGCAACGCCTTGCGGGTCTCGCCGCCGAGCTGGCCGTCCGGCTCGCCACGGTAGAAACCGCGCTGCACCAGCAGTTGCTGCAGTTCGAGCCGTTCGGCGCGGCTCAGCACCCGCTCCTGCCTCGGCCAGGCCTGCACGAAGGGGCCGCCGCCGCGCAGGCGGTCGGCGAAGTGGCCGATAGCCAGCGCATACGCTTCCGCGGGATTGTAGCGCAGGATGCTGCGGAAGTTCTGCAGCATCAGGAAACCCGGCCCCTCGCTGCCGGCCGGCGCCAGCAGAAACGCCTTGTCGGTGGCGCGCGGGAACGGCTTGCCGCCGGCGCGGCGAATGCCGAGCTGCTCCCATTGCGCCACCGTCATCTGCTTGGCGCGGTCGGCGAGCATGTAGTTGAAGCCGCGCGGCACCTCGACCTCGTAGCCCCAGGACTGGCCGGTCTGCCAGCCGTCCTTCTTGAGGTTGTTGGCGGTGGAGGCAATGAGGTCGGCGACATTGTCGACGACGTCCTTGCGACCGTCGCCGTCGAAATCGACCGCGAAACGCTTGAACGCCGTCGGCATGAACTGGGTCGGACCGAACGCGCCCGCCCAGGAGCCCTTCATCTGCTCGGGGCGCAGGTCGCCGTGGTGCAGGATCTCCAGCGCCGACAGGAATTCGTTGCGGAAGTAGGCCTGGCGACGGCCGATGCACGACAGCGTCGCGGTGGAGCGCAGCACGCTGCGGTCGCCGCCCTGGGTCGAGTAGTTGGATTCGACGCCCCAGATCGAGGCGATGACATAGCGGTCGACGCCATAGGCCTTCTCGACCGCGTCGAAGATCGGCTTGTACTGCGCCAGCACCTCGCGGCCGCGCTGCATGCGCGCGTCGCTGACGAGGACGTCGAGATAGTCCCACAGCGCCTTGGTGAACTCGGGCTGGGAATCCATCAGGTCCATGATCCGCAGGTCCGGCGTCAGGCCCTCGGTGAAGCGTCGGTAATTCTCCTGCGACACGCCGCGCCGCGCGGCCTCCGGCCACAGGCCCGCGATGCAGTTGTCGAAGTTCGCAGCGGCCTCTCGGATCGCCTGGGCGGTCATCTGCGGGTGGCCGGACGCGCCGTCCTCGCCGCTCCACTCCTTGGCGCCGCTTCCGCCGCCGCCGCCCGGCGCCGGCTGGGTCTGCGGCGAAAAAATCGACGGCAGCGAGAACGGAAAAGTGGCCTGGGCGGTGGTGCGCTGGACGTTCCCCGCCGGCCGCGCCGGACGGACCGGCTGGGCCACCGAGCCCGTGGTATCGAGCATCACCGGCCCGCCGCCACCGGACGCCTGCGCCCGCGCCGGTCCGGCAAGGACCGCGAAGGCCAGAGCCGTCACACCGATCCGCTTCAGCGCACTTGCCGTCATCTGTATTCGTCCTGATCCATCAAAAGCCCGCACCCGGGGACCTAAAAGGCGCCGGCAGGGTTTCCATCAGCTTAACGGGACGGCGACTTTTTGGCGCCCCTGGGGCCCGGCACATCTGGGCGGTTATGTCGCATCGGTTCAAGGCCGCGCCATGACGGCCGACGCCGGTTCGACCTGGGTTCGCTCGAAAGCCGCCGCCGGGACGCCGCAAAAGTTCCGGAATCAGCTAGGAAATGATCGTGACGGGCCGGCGTCCGCGGTCCATCATCTGAGCCCTGTCCACCTTCGATCAGAGACAACATGAAAATTCGCAAAGCCGTGTTTCCCGTCGCCGGTCTCGGCACCCGTTTCCTGCCCGCCACCAAGGCGATGCCCAAGGAAATGCTCACGGTGGTCGACCGCCCGCTGATCCAGCACGTGGTGGATGAAGCGCTGGAGGCGGGCATCGAGCATCTGGTGTTCGTCACCGGTCGCAACAAAGGCGTCATCGAGGACCATTTCGACCGGCCTTACGAGCTCGAGGACACGCTGAAGGAGCGCGCCAAGACCAAGGAAATGGAGTTGCTCGAGCGTGACCAGCCGGAAGCCGGCTCGACCTCGTTCACGCGCCAGCAGCAGCCGCTCGGCCTCGGCCACGCGGTGTGGTGCGCCCGCGAGATCGTCGGCAACGAGCCGTTCGCCGTGCTGCTGCCGGACGTGCTGGTAAAGCACAAACCGAGCGGGCTGAAGCAGATGATCGACGCGGCCAACGCCGTCGGCGCCGAGAAAGCCAACATTGTCGCCGTCGAGGAAGTGCCGATGGAAAGCGTGCACATGTACGGCGTGGTCGGGGTCGGCCAGCAGCGTGGCGACCTGTTCGAACTTGCCGGCATGGTGGAAAAGCCCAAGCGCGAGCACGCGCCCTCCAACCTGTCGATCACCGGGCGCTACATCCTGCAGCCGGAAATCTTCAAGATCCTGGAAACGCAGGAGCGCGGTGCTGGCGGTGAGATCCAGCTCACCGACGCCATGCTCGGCCTCGCCAGGAGCCAGCCGTTCTACGGCTTCAAGTTCAAGGGCAAGAGCTACGACTGCGGCTCGAAGTCCGGCTTCCTCGCCGCCAACATCGCCTATGCGATGGACCGCGACGACCTGCGCGAGGGGCTGCGCGAGGAAATGAAGAAGTACTTCTGAATTCTGAAATACCGGCCGGCGCGGCGCCTACGCCACCAGCGACAGGTGCCCGACGCCGGCGACAAAGGACTGATTGCGCCCCCGCGACTTGGCCTCATAGAGCGCCTTGTCGGCGGCCTCGATCAGATGAGCGGGCGACATCGCCGTGCTCGGTACCACCGCGGCAATGCCGATGCTGACGGTGGTCGCCCATTTTTCAGCGGATAGTTCCTCGACGTCGGACCTGATCTTTTCGGCAACCAGCGACGCCGTCTCGACCGACAGGCCGGGCAGCAGCACGGCGAACTCCTCGCCGCCGTAGCGCGCGGCGCAATCGGCGGAACGGCGCACGCTGCCGCGGATGGTGGCCGCGATCCGCACCAGCACCTGGTCGCCGGCCTGATGGCCGAACATGTCGTTGAATGCCTTGAAATGGTCGGCGTCGATCATCAGCAGTGCCAGCGGATCGCTCTGGCGCATGGCGCGGTGCCACTCCTGGGACATCACGGTGTCGAACTTGCGCCGGTTGCGAAGCTGGGTCAGCGCATCGGTGGTCGCGAGCTGCTCGAGCCGGTCCTCGGCCAGCGCACGACGATTGATCTCGCGGGCCAGGAACAGCGTTGCGCCGACCACCAGCACGATCAGGCCCAACATGGTGGCGCCAATGCGCAGCGCCTCGCGGCGCCACAGGTTGAGAATCGTGTCCCATGACTTGCCGGCCACTACTACCAGGCCGTGATCCGTGCGGTGCCAGACGAACAGGCGCACGATGCCGTCGACCGCGCTCGCCCGTGATGCCGCCCCACTCGGCTCGTCGAGCGTCCGCCGCATACCCGGCGCTTCGCCCATGCTCTTGCCGACGATATCGAGATCGAACGGCGTGCGCATGATCACGACGCCATCGCGGCGGAAGACGGTGATGGTGTCGTCCGGCTGCAGTTGCAGGCGCCCGAACAGGTCATGGAAGTAGCTGAAGCGCAGCGATCCCACGACAACGCCGACGAACGATCCGTCCTTGCCGCTGATGCGGCGACTGAGCACCAGCGAATAGTTGCCGAGATGGAGACCGGGCCGGCTGATGAACAGGCCGCGGTCGGGGTCATTGCGGTGCACCTCGAAATAGTCCTCGCCGGCATGGTTCTCCGGCTTCGGCGTCAGCGTCGACGAATCCAGCACGAGATTACCACCCGCATCGAACACCTGAATGGCGCCGAAATGCCGCGCGGTCGCGGCATGGTCGAACAGGATCAGGCTCAGCAACGGCTTGCTGACACTCTTCACCTCGGGCTCGACGAAATTGGTTGCGACGTTGCGCAGCGAGAGGTCGTACAACTCGATATTGCGGCTGATATCAGCGTCGATCGTCGACACCAGGTTTTCCATGGTGCGGCGCGCGAGTTCTTCCTCGCCGCGGCGCATGTCGAGCAATACGCTGGCGCAAACGCCGGAAAACGCCAGCAGCGTCAGGACACAGAACGCGACCAGCGCCCGCGGCGAAATTCGCCGGGGCTTGATGTCCGTTCGGGACTCTGTGTCGTTGCGCTGCATCACGATACCATTGTCAGGCTGCGCACTGATGCGCCCAATAGATTGCTGCAACCTTTAGATTCCGCCCACCGCAACTGCCGCGGTTAACAGGATGTTGCGGCAATCGCCGCTCCTGGCGGATGTCGGACAGTTCCGTCATTTCATGATCAGGCGCTGGCCTGATGCCGGCGGGAGCGGGCCCGGGCGTGAAGCTGCAGGGCCGCCATCGGGCAGGGCACCCGGCCGAGGCGCGGTCGGTGAACCCGCTCCGACAGCCGTTCACCTGACGCTGTCGACGACGGGTCGGCGCGACGCCCCGATCGGGGCGCCCGCGACGACGGAGGCGCCGCCACGCCCATGGAAACGATGGGCGGCGCACCACGGCGAGCGGAAGGACCGCCCTCTTGACGGGGGCGCTTCGCCTCTTCAATAGAGGCCCGATATCGAGGACCTGCCGTGAGCTCCTATGATCCGCTGCGCGACTATCTGAAGGCGCAGACCCGCGACGAATTCGTGCTGACCAATGACGAGATCGAGGAGATCCTCGGCTTCGCGCTGTCGCGCGCGTCGCATCGTGCTTCGTGGTGGGAGACGGAACGCAGCCCTCAGGTCGGGGCGCCGCAACGCGTTGCCTGTATCGACGGCGGCTTCAACGCCACCCGCCTCAGCGACGGCTCCGGCGTGCGTTTCCGCCGCGCCGGACTGCGCCGCCGTTTCAAGTGACCGTCCGGGACAGGCCCTGAATCCTGCCCCTCCGACGTCAGCTCAAACCCTGACCACGATCTTGCCGAACTGCTCGTTCGATTCGAGGTAGCGGTGCGCGGCGACGATGTCGTCGAACGCGAAGGTCCGGGCGATCACCGGCTTGAGAGCCCCTGACGCCAGCCCGTCGAGAATGAAAGCCTTGGCCGCAGCCAGCCGTGTCGGATCACCAATGATCTCGTGCACCAGGTAGCCACGCAGCGTCAGTGTCTTGCCGAGCACCGCGAACAGCGGGAACGGCGTTGGTTCGGGACTGAGCCCACCATATTCGATGAGGATGCCGCCGCGCGCCATCGCCGCCGTGAGCGGGGTGAAAATAGATCCGCCGATCGCATCGAGAACGACACGGACACCGGCGGGGCCCGCGATCTCCACCAGACGCGCTTCGAGATCCTCTTCGGCCGTGGCAACGACATGGGCGGCGCCGGCATCGCGCAGCGCCTGTGCCTTGCGCCCTGTTCGTGTGACCGCCACGGCAACGGCGCCGACGCTGTTGACGATCTGGATCGCGGCAAGACCGACGCTGCTGGAAGCTGCGGTGATGACCACGACGTCGTCGCGGCGAAGCCCTGCAATATCGATCAGGGCGCCATAGGCGGTGAGATAGGCCATCCACACCGCCGCGGCCTCCTCCCAACCGAGCGACGGCGGATGGCGCACCACCAATTCGGCCGGGAACGTGATCCGGTCGCCATAGGCCGGCCAGCGCACCATCGAGATCGGCGGGATGATGCTGACGGCGTCTCCCGGCGCAAGGCCAGTCACATTGGCGCCGACCTGCTCCACAATGCCGGCCGCCTCGAGGCCCAAACCCGACGGCAGCGCCGGCGTCTCGATATACGTGCCCATCCGCAGCAATGCCTCGGCCCGGTTCAAGCCCAGCGCCTTGACGCCGATGGCAACCTCACCCGGACCTGGCGCCGCCGGCGCGACCGTCTCGATGCGCAGCACCTCCGGCCCGCCATGCTCATGAAAACGAACAACCCGCGCCATTGCCCTGACACTCCAAATGATTTCAATGCAATGACCTGTACGGGCATCGAGATTTGCGATAAATCGTCGATCCGGAAGATCAGTCGAAATCATTGGTTTTGAATTATGGACCGCCTTGCCAGCATGGCCGTGTTCGTCAAGGCGGTGGATCTCGGCTCGTTCGCCGCGGCAGCCGTGGCGCTCGACCTGTCCGGACCGATGGTCGGCAAGCATGTCCGCTTCCTGGAGGAGCGCCTCGGCGTGCGGCTGCTCAACCGCACGACACGGCGCCAGAGCCTGACCGAGTTCGGCCGCGCCTATTACGAGCGGTGCCGGGTCGTGCTGGCCGAGGCCGAGGCGGCGGACGCCCTTGCCGCCGACCAGTTCGCCGAGCCGCGCGGCAGGCTGCGTGTCGCCCTGCCGGTGCTGTTCGGGCGACGCTGCGTCGCGCCCGTGCTGCTGGCGCTGGCGCGACAGCATCCGGCCCTCGAGCTGGAGCTGGCGTTCAGCGATCCCCTCCTGGATCTTGCCGAGAGCGGTTGTGATCTTGCGATCCGCACCGGCGCGCTCCAGGACATGGCCGGCGTGGTCACGCGCCGTCTCGCGCGCCAGCACATGATCGTCTGCGCCGCGCCGTCCTATCTCGCCGGCCATGGCACGCCGCAGCAGCTCGTTGAGCTGGCGCAGCACACCGCGATTCTCTACGGACGCGCGGGCCGCGCCGCGCCGTGGCGGTTTCCCCAGGACGGCGCGCCGCCATTGGAGATCACGCCGCCGAGCCGCCTGCGGCTCGACGATCTCGAGGCCATCGCCGACGCGGCGACGGCCGGGTTCGGTCTCGCTTGGCTGCCGAGCTGGCTGGTGCGCGAGCGCCTGCAGAGCGGCGCGCTGGTGCGGCTGCTGCCGGACACGCCGGAGTTTCCCTACGACTGCCATGCCCTGTGGCTGCAGACCCCGCATCTGCCGCGCAAGATCCGCATCGCCATCGATGCCCTTGCGGCCGCGCTCCCCGGACAGATGGACTGACGGAGCACACGGCCCGTCAGAACAAGCGCGTCAGGGCCGCAGCATCAGGCCACCGCCTTCGCCACCGGGCCGCCCGCTATGCGGCCGACAAACTCCGCGCCTGTCATGACATGGGCGGTGGAAAACGCCAGCACCGTCAGCGTGGCGCGATGCACCTCGGCCGCCGCCATCGCGCCCTGGCCGACGTCCGGATAATCGAAGGTGCCGGTCAGGTCCGACAGGAACACGACCTTGTAGTTGTGGAACATGGCGTCGCGCGCGGTGGCGTGGCAGCAATTCTCCGTCGTGGTGCCGGAGACCACCACCGTGGTGATGCCCCACTCGCGCAGGATCAGATCGAGATCCGTGGCGAAGAACGCGCTGTAGCGGTGCTTCTTGATGACATGCTCGCCCGGCCGCGGCGCCAGCGGATCGAAGATCTCGACGCCGGGCGAGCCATCGACCAGCGACGCACGCTCGGCGATCGGTCCATACAGATCGTCGTACAGCCCCATGTCGCTGCCGTCGGGCCGATGCACGTGGGCCGTATAGATGATGCGAATGCCCTTGGCGCGACAGATGTCGAGGGTTTCGGCGAGTTGCGGAACCATGGCGGCCGCCTGCGCGGACCGCAGCTTCGCGCCCTCGGCCACGAAGTCGTTCTGCATGTCGACCACGATCATCACGGTCCTGGCGGGGTCGATGACGTCGCACTGATAAGGCATGGGTATCCTCCGGTGTTGTGGTTGACGCAAGCGTAGCCCCCTTCACGCCGGCGGGCTTGGCTGGCGCTGCCGAGGATTGGCCTCAGGCTGCCAGCGACCTTGTCAACGCCGCATCGACGGGGCCTAATGACGGGGATCAATATTCATGACGCCCGCATGCGGAGGCCGTTCCGATGGCTGCATCGACCCGCGCGATCGCCGTCAGGCCGGACGACGGCTTCGCGCACTGGCACCAGGTCACCTGCCGCGACTTCTCGACCACCGAGTGCCGCCGCGTTCCCGATCGCGGCTTTCGCGCCCGCGTCGCCATCCGGCCGTTCGGCCCGCTGACCATCAACGACATCTGGTCGACGACTGCGCCGGAAACGCCGATTCAAGTCACCCGCACCGCGGCGGACATTCGCCGCGATCCGCGCGACTATTTCATGCTGTGGCTGCCGCTCGCAGGCGACGCGGTCTTTGCGCAGGACGGCCGCGAGGCCTGCATGCATGCAGGCGACATCGTGCTTCACGACCAGGCGCAACCATTCGCGCTCGCGTTCGGCGCCCGTGCCCGGGCCATCATGATATCGATCCCGCGATCACTGCTGACGACACGGCTCACCGCCGCTCCGCGCCTGACCGCACGGCTCATCGCCCGCGGTTCGAAGCTCGGCGCACTCGCGACCTCGGTGGTGCAGCGAATGGCCGAGCTCGACGACACCACCCCCGACGACGTCGTCGCGCGGCTCGGCACCTCCGCGCTCGAGATCTTCGCGACCACGCTGGACGCGGAGCTCATGGGACGGCGCCCAGCGGCGCACGAGCGCCGGCTCGCCCAGGCACAGGCCTTCATGCGAGCCCGTCTGCACGATCCGGCACTCGATCTCGAGGCCATCGCCCGTGCCCAGAACATGGCGCCGCGCACGCTCTATCGCCTGTTCGCCGCCGACGGCACCACGCCGATGCGCTGGCTGTGGCACCAGCGGCTGGCGAAGAGCTTCGCCGCGCTCAGCGAAGGACGTGTGATCCAGGTGACGGATGCGGCGCTCGATGCCGGCTTCAGCGACCTCTCGCACTTCAGTCGCGCCTTCAAGGCGGCGTTCGGTGTGTCACCGCACGCGGTGCTGCGACGCGGCGGAGCGCGCGACTAAGACCTCGGCTCGAGACAGCGCGAAGCCTACTGCTGCGCGCGCACGCCGAGCGTGATCACGGTGGCGTTGGAGTTGTAGCCGGGAAGGTTGCTGTCGAGCCAGTCGTGCCGCAACTGCCCCTTGATCGCGAAGGTGCGGTTGATCTTGTAGACGAGATCGGCGGACGCGGTGTAGCGGTTGTCGAAACGGCCGAGGCCGCGATAGTCCGACGTGCCGTAGCCGAACCGCGCGGTCGCCACCAGCCAGCGGCGGAAGGCGTGCTCGACCTGCCAGGTATAGTCGCGCGTCACGACGCCGGACACACCGGGCAGCGGGCTCTCGTCAATCGACGACGTCGCGATGAACTTCGCCGTGGTCAGCGGCGTCACCGTCCACACCAGCGAGGCGCTGGTCAAAAGACCGCTGCTTTGGCTGAGGCGCGGATCGCGGTAGTTGCGCATCAGCCAGCCGACCGCGGCCTCGCCAGTGATCAGGCGCGTCAGCTCGAAGCTCGAACCGCCCTTGATGTAGCCACCGTCGGAATCGCGCACGTAGCCATAGCGGTCGATCGTCTGGTCGTGGATGCGGGTGTCGCCCTCGACCTCGACGAACGGCTTCACCCCCGGCCGCAGATCGTAGCTGACGCGCGCGATGCCGCCATACTGGGTGAAATCGCGGTCGTTATTCGAGTTGGTCGTGCCGTCGGTGAGCTTCGACCACTGATAGGATGTGTGGTCGATGGTGCCGCTGACCGACACGTTGAGGCGGTTGAAGTCATGATCGACGCCGAGCGTGCCGCCGGTGGTGGCGAACACCGGATATTTTGCAAGGCCGGTCTGGATGCTCGGGCTGCCCGGATTGTCGGTCGCGACGCGCAGTCGCAACTCGCTGTTGATACGCGTGTCGCGGGTGACGTCGACGCGGCCGTCAATCCGGCCGGTGAAGTCGGGCCGGTCAAGATTCATCGGCGCGCCGTTGTTGGCGGCCACGCTGAGCGGCAGCGTGGTGCCATAGCCCGTGAACGACCCGCGCAGGTCGGCGCTGAGCGCGTGGCGCTCCCAATTGGAGTTGATCACCAGTTCCGGCGCGATCATCCAGAACGTCGAGCCCCGCGCCGGCGACAGCCGGCCCGGGTTGGTGTCGTAGCCACCGGACAGTTCGACCGCCGCCTTCGACAGGAACGAGCCGTAGTAGATGCCGGTGGCGCCGAACGGATCGTTGTCGATCGGCAGCCGCCGTCGTGGCGGCTGGCCGGAGATGGTGCCCGCCGCCGAGGGCGGCACCGGCAAGCCCGCGGCCGACGCCGAGGGCGGCGGCGCGAGCTTGGGGGGGCCACCGGCGACCGGTCCGGTCGGCACCGGCGGCAGATTGGCGTTGTTGGTGAGCGGCGCGCGCACCGGCCCGCCGGGCAGCGGCCGCGCCATCGGCTTGGCTATCGGTTTGCCCTTGGGATCGACCTTGGGCTTCTTCTTGCGCCCCAGCGAATCGTAGCCGGTGTCGGCGGCTCCCGATGCAGCCGAGATGCCATAGGTCGGAATGGCGCCGAGGCGCGACGGCGCAGGCCCGGCCGCAGCGTTCGCCGGGGCATTGGGATCGCCAGGCGCCGCCTGGGTCAGCTTGCGCAGGTTCGACGTACTTTGCGGCGCGAAGCCGCCCTGCTGGGGATTGAAGAGGTCACCGGTGAGCGCCTGGGCCGCAGCGGGCGAGGCAGACGCGACCAGAGTGGCGGCAAGGCATAGCGGCAAGGCGCACCAAGCGTGCGCGCCCAAGGGGCGGCCCGTCTGCGGGGCTTTCAGCCGCCAGCCTCCAACCACAAGAAACCTCTATAAATCATCGACTTAACTAAAGGCCGGACATCGAATGCCGGCTGGAACGTCGTTAATGGAGTTAAAACAAAGATGGTTAATGGGGAGTTGAGACCCGACCCTCCCCGCGTCGCCTTGCGGCGCGAGGCGTGCTAGACACCGCCAACCGAAGCGGCGGCCGACCTGCCGCCGACACAATTCCCCTCGAGGGTGTCTGGACTTTTCATGACCCAGCCGAAACCGCGAGCCGCCGAGCTTGTGACCGCGCATTCCCCCGTCATCGCCTCCGCGCTGCGCACGCTGGACGCCGAGGCCAGCGGCGTCACCGCGCTGGTCGCCGCGCTGCAGAACGGCCTTGGCGCGCCGTTCGCCGCCGCCGTCGAACTGATTCGCAACGCCCGTGGCCGGGTCATCGTCTCCGGCCTCGGCAAGTCCGGCCACATCGGCCGTAAGATCGCCGCGACCTTCGCCTCCACCGGCACCCCGGCGTTCTTCGTCCATGCCGCCGAGGCGAGCCACGGCGACCTCGGCATGATCACCACCGATGACGTCATCATCGCGCTGTCGTGGTCGGGCGAGACCGCCGAACTCAAGAACCTGATCAACTATTCGCGGCGCTTCCGCATCGGCCTGATCGCGCTGACCGCCGAGTCCGAATCGACGCTGGGCAAGGAAGCCGACATCTGCCTGACCCTGCCGAAGGCGCGCGAAGCCTGCCCGCACAACCTCGCGCCGACCACGTCATCGCTGATGCAGCTCGCCCTCGGCGACGCGCTGGCGGTGGCGCTGCTGGAAAGCCGCGACTTCACCGCGGTCGACTTCGGCGTGCTGCATCCCGGCGGCAAGCTCGGCGCGATGCTGAAATTCGTGCGCGACCTCATGCACACCGGCGACGCCATCCCGCTGAAGCCGCTCGGCACCAGAATGTCGGACGCGCTGGTCGAGATGACCTCGAAGGGCTTCGGCTGTGTCGGCATCGTCGACGGCAATGGCGATCTCGCAGGGATCATCACCGACGGCGACCTGCGCCGCCACATGCGCGCCGACCTGATGACGGCGACCGTCGACGAGGTGATGACCCGGCGCCCGCGGACGATCACCCCGGACACGCTCGCCAGCGAAATGCTGGAGATGCTGAACTCCTCGAAGCCCGCCGTCACCGTGCTGATCGTCGCCGAAGGCAAGAAGCCGGTCGGCATCGTCCACGTCCACGACGTGCTGCGGGCCGGCGTCGCCTGAGGCAGCGTCACGCCCCCCTTGTCGACAGCTTGTGCCGTCATCCTGATGTGGGAGCGCCAGCAAGCCTCGAAGGATGAACGGCCGCGACGGGACCGTCGCCCTTCGAGAGGCCCGCTCCGCGGGACCACTTCAGGGTGACGGATCACTGATCGGAGAAACCGGCGAAGGCTCCTGAAAGAGCGTCGTCTCAGGCCGCACGCATTACCGCGTCGGCGACAAGGCCCGCGAACAGCAGCAGTCCGGCGTCGCGGTTCGACTTGAACAGCTTGAGACACAGCGCCGGATCGCCGATGTCGAGGCGGCGGACCTGCCAGGCGAGGTGCGCGGCGAACACCGCAAGGGCGACGAAGGCGAGCACGCCCGCGCCCGCGAGATGGAACGCGACGCCGATCAGCACCACCGCAAGGCTGTAGAAAAACACCAGTGCGGGCTTTGTGCGCTCGGCGAACAGCCGCGCCGTCGATTTGATGCCGATCAGCGCGTCGTCCTCGCGATCCTGATGGGCGTAGATGGTGTCGTAGCCGATCACCCAGGAGATCGAGCCGGCATAGAGCGCGAAGGCAGCGACGTCGAGCCGCGCGAGGATCACGGCAAAGCCCATCAGCGCCCCCCATGAAAACGCGAGGCCGAGCACGACCTGCGGCCAGTAGGTAATGCGCTTCATGAACGGATAGATCGCCACCACCAGCAGCGAGGCGATGCCCGTGGCGATGGCGAAGCGGTTGAACTGCAGGAGTACCGCGAGCCCGATCAGGGCCTGCAGAACCATGAACGCCGCGGCCTGCCCGATCGTGACCTGCCCCGACGGGATCGGCCGGGAGCGCGTGCGCTCGACCTTGCCGTCGAGGTTGCGGTCGGTGATGTCGTTCCAGGTGCAGCCGGCGCCGCGCATCACGAAGGCGCCGATGAAGAACAGCACCACGGTGAACGGCAGCAGGCGCAGATCGCCGGCGACGCCGGACGCCAGCGCCGCCGACCACCAGCATGGCATCAGCAGCAGCCACGAGCCGATCGGCCGGTCGAAGCGCGATAGCCGCAGATAGGGGCGTGTCCACAGCGGCGCGTGGGTATCGACCCAGTTATGGGTCGAGTCGGCGACGCGGGCGCTGGCATCGGCGGTTCGAAGTTCGTTGTACATCGCGGCAACCTCTTTCACGAACTTCGGGACGCATGGGGGCACAGGCCAATGAATATCAGTGCCGCCAGGCGATCTGAAGTCCCTGAAATGGGATCGCGCCGACACACGCCGGCCCCCGGGGACCAGCGATGCAGTGTCCGCGATGCCGCGGTTAGCGCGTCAGGGCGTTGCCGGTCAGCGTCTCGAAGGTGGCGCCGCCGCGCTTGGCCTCGCGGGCCTCGGGAATGGCGGAGCTGGTGCCGAGCACGTCGGCAAGGCTTGGGCCTGCCGGGCCGGCGGACTGCTGGGCTGCGACGTTGCACACCGCGGTCTTCATCTTCTCGGTGTTGGCGTGACCATCCTGCATCTGCTTGCCGATTTCAGGCGGAATGCCGCAACGCCTGGCGTTGGTCTCGATGAACTTGATCATCTTGACCTCGGCGCCGGAGAAATTCCTGATCAGCGCACAGGCCTCGGCCGGCGGCGCCTTGCGCGCGCCGGCGGCCTTGATCAGGCCGGCCTTCTTCTCGGCGTCCTGGCGCAGCGGCAGGAACTGCTTCATGCATTCCTCGCCCCCCGGAGGCGGCGCGGCCGCCTGCTGCGGCATGCCCATCATCGGCGCGGCCCCCGGCGTCGGAAACGCGGGATCCGCCCCGCCCACCGGCGGGAACGGCGACGGCTGCGAGCGCTGCGGCGCGCCGTTGACCGGCGGAAATGGCGAGGACTGGGCGGCCTGGCCCGGCAGCGGCGCCGGGAAGGCGCCCTGGGCACACACTTCGGCAGCCGACATCACAAGGCCCGCCAGCGCCATCGGCACGATGAGGCGCGACGACAGGGCGCGCGGCATAAACGGAATTTGGACGGTCACGGATACCCCTCCGGCAAAATCTCTCGGTCAGTCCCGACACGGCGCATCTTCGGGCCTTCGCCCGTCTGCCCGCGTGCGTCCGGCGAACCGGCGCGTCGCATTCCCGTGACGGCCGCGCGTGGAACAGGCCGGGCCGGCCGGGTGATTGCTGGCCTTCTACGATTCCCCAGGCCCCTTAACAACCCGTCGAATGGGGCGACAGCGCGGCGCATTGTCCATCGGGCCGGCTGGCAAGGCGCCAATCTTCGGCTAGAACACCGAATTCAACGGATTTTTCGCATGCCCAAGACCGATTTTCGCAGCCCGCGCCTGTTCGCGGACTTCCCGCTGGCGCCCGGCGCCATGGTTCCGCTCGACAAGGACCAGAGCAACTATCTCGGCAACGTGCTGCGCCTTGCCACGAACGATACCGTGCTGGTGTTCAATGGCCGCGACGGCGAGTGGCGCGCCGCGATCGGCGGCCGCAAGCGCCCCGAACACCTCGCGATCGACGCCCAGACGCGTCCGCAGGACCGCCTCCCGGACGTCCACTACGTGTTCGCACCGCTCAAGCATGCCCGCCTCGACTACATGGCCCAGAAGGCCGTGGAAATGGGCGCCGCGCGCCTGACCCCGGTCCTCACCCGTTTCACCCAGACCAGCCGCCTGAACACCGATCGGCTGCGCGCCAACGTGGTGGAGGCTGCCGAGCAATGCGGCATTCTCAGCCTCGCCGGTGTCGACGAGCCGCTTCCGCTGGCGCGCTACCTCGACGGCCGCAATGGCAGCCGCCTGCTGGTGTTCTGCGACGAGGACACCGATATCGCCGATCCGCTGGCGGCTCTGGCCGCCCACCGGCCGGCAGCCGGCGGCATCGATATCCTGATCGGCCCGGAAGGCGGCTTCGCCGAGGAGGAACGCACCCTGCTGCACCGGCAGCCCCATGTCGTGGTGCTGTCGCTCGGGCCCCGCATCCTGCGCGCCGACACCGCCGCCGTCGCCGCCCTGGCGCTGGTGCAGGCCGTACTCGGCGATACATCCGGGAAACACCCGCTATAGTTGCATGAACATCGGCCGTTAAGCGACTTGCCGAATCGAGGTCGAAACCGCGCCGCGAGCGTGTTAAAGGGCGGCCGCATAACCGATTTCTTGCGGAACGGCCGATCGCCGACCGCCCCCAGACGAGTTCGGACCGTGGGTCCGACGGAGACACGACCGCATGAGCCAGACCGCCCCACGCGCGACCGGCCCCGCCGTCCCGGCGGAGACGCTGCTGGCGTCGTTCGCGGAGGCCGGCTACGCCAAGGCGGAACCGGCCATCCTGCAGCCCGCCGAGCCGTTCCTCGACCTGTCCGGCGAGGACATCCGCAAGAGCCTCTACCTCACCACCGATCCCGGCGGCGAGGAGCTGTGCCTGCGCCCCGACCTGACCATCCCGGTGGCCCGTGACTATCTGGCCTCCCCGTTCGCCGGCCAGCCGGCCGGCTTCTGCTACCTCGGACCGGTGTTCCGCTACCGCGGCCAGCGTCCCAATGAATTCCTGCAGGCCGGCGTCGAATCATTCGGCCGCACCGACCGCGCCGCGGCCGACGCCGAGATGCTGGCGCTCGGCCTCGAGGCGCTGGCGGCGTTCAACGTCACCGACATCGACGTGCGCACCGGCGACGTCGCGCTGTTCGCCGCGCTGATCGACGCACTGGCGCTGGCGCCGTCGTGGAAGCGCCGCCTGGTGAAGGACTTCAACCGCAAGTCGTCGCTGGCGCAGGACCTCGAACGCCTGACGCTGTCGACCGACACCGCGCGCAAGGACTACGAAGGCGTGCTCGCCGCACTCGCCGGCTCCGACCGCAAGGCGGCCCATGCCCTGGTCACCGACCTGATGTCGATCGCCGGCGCCACGCAAGTCGGCGGCCGCTCGGTCGCCGAAATCGCCGACCGCTTCCTCGAGCAGTCGACGCTGACCTCCGGCACGCTGCCCAGGGACATCCGCCTGCTGATCGAGCGCTTCCTGACCATCACAGGCGAGCCTGACGAAGCGCTGGCCGAGCTGCGCACGCTCGCCTCCGATGCCAAACTGAACATGAACGCCGCGATCGATCAGTTCGAGAGCCGCATCGGTTTCATGGCGGCGCGCGGCATCGACCTCGCCAGCACGCGCTTTGCCACGTCGTTCGGCCGCGGCGTCGACTATTACACCGGCTTCGAGTTCGAGCTCCATCGCCGCGGCAACGGCGTCGAGCCGCTGGTCGCCGGCGGCCGCTACGACAACCTCATGACGCGCCTCGGCGCCGCCGCGCCGATCCCGGCAGTCGGCTTCTCGATCTGGATGGAGGCGTTGACCCGGTCCGCCGCCCCCGCAGGGAGCACGCGATGACCGAGCCCTTCGTTCTCGCCGTCCCCTCCAAGGGCCGGCTGCAGGAAAACGCCGACGCGTTCTTCGCCCGCGCCGGCCTGACGCTCGCCAAGTCCGGCGGCGCACGCGACTATCGCGGCACCATCAACGGCCTCGACAATGTCGAGATCGCCTATCTGTCGGCGAGCGAGATCGCCGCCAACCTCGCACGCGGCGCCGTGCATCTCGGCATCACCGGCGAAGACCTGATCCGCGAGAACATCACCGACGCCGATCGCCGCGTCGCGCTGATCGAGCCGCTCGGCTTCGGCTACGCCAATGTCGTGGTCGCGGTGCCGCAGGCCTGGATCGACGTGCGCACCATGGCCGACCTCGACGACGTCAGCACGGCATTTCGCGCCCGCCACAATCGCCGCATGCGGGTGGCGACCAAGTACATCAACCTGACGCGCAACTTCTTCGCCGGCCATGGCGTCGTCGACTACCGCATCGTCGAGAGCGCCGGCGCGACCGAGGGCGCGCCCGCGGTCGGCACCGCGGAGCTGATCGTCGACATCACCACCACCGGGGCGACGCTCGCCGCCAATGGACTCAAGGTGCTGGACGACGGCGTGATGCTGCGCAGCCAGGCCAACCTCGTTGCCTCGCGCGAGGCCGACTGGTCGCCGCAGGCGCGCGAGACCGCCCGCATCATCCTCGACCACATCGCCTCGCGCGCCCGCGCCAACGCCTTCAAGGAAGTGCGCACGCGCTTTCAGGGCTGCAACGCGGCGCTGCTCGATGAAGCGCGGACGAAGTTCGGCGTGGTCACGCCGTTCGGCGGCCCGACGTCGTCGGGCATGCTGACGCTGCACTGCCCACCGGCGCAGATCTACGGCCTTGCCACCTTCCTGCGCGTGCACGGCGCCGATACCGTGTCGGTGGCCTCGCTCGAATACGTGCTGGACCGCGACAATCCGCTCTACACCCGGCTGGACGCGTTCCTTGCGACATGATCGCGGTGTCGCGACATGGTGGCCCTTGCGGACCAGCCGGCAGCAACTACCATCAAGGCGAGCGACGCCCGTATCTCCGCGGCGTCCCGGAAAATGATCGATGATGCTCGGCGCTGACGTTTCAAACCTGACCGGCGACGCCCGCACGGCGGCGGCCCAGGGACTGTCGATCGTGGTGCCCGTCTACAACGAGGCTGCCGGCCTCGCGCGGCTGCACGACCGGCTGATCGAGCTCGCGCGCACGCTCAGGCAGCGCCACGGCCTCGCCACCGAAGTGGTCTATGTCGACGACGGCAGCGCCGACGACACGCTGAAGATCGCCCGCACCCTGCCGGCCACCGCCCTCGACATCCAGGTGGTGTCGCTGTCGCGCAACTTCGGCAAGGAAGCGGCGCTGATGGCCGGCCTCGACGCCGCGCGGCGCGGCGCGACGCTGTTCATGGACGGCGATGGCCAGCACTCGCCCGATCTCGTGCACAAGCTCGTCACGCACTGGATCGACGACGGCTACGACGTCGTCTACACGGCGAAGGCTCATCGCGACAACGAATCCTTCCTGCGCCGCCTGTCCGTGCAGGGCTTCTATCTGCTGATCAACTGGGGCGCCCGGCAGAAGATCCCGGAAGATGCCGGCGACTTCCGCCTGCTGTCGCCGCGGGCGACGCAGGCTTTGCGCCAGTTGCCCGAGCGCAACCGCTTCTTCAAGGGCCTCGCGAGCTGGATCGGCTTCCGCCAGATCCGCGTCGACTACGAGCCCGAGGCGCGCGCCCATGGCCGCACCTCGTTTAATGCCGCGCGGCTGATCGGCCTGTCGATCGAGGGCTTGACCTCGTTCTCAGTGGCGCCGCTGCGGGTGGCGAGCCTGCTCGGCCTTTTGCTGGCGTCCGCCGCATTCCTGTTCGGCCTGTCGATCCTGTGGGAGACCGTCGTCAGCGGCAAGTCGGTGCCCGGCTATCCGTCGCTGGTGGTCGGCCTGATGACCATCGGGGGCGTCCAACTGCTGATGATCGGCGTCATGGGCGAATACATCGGCAAGATCCTGTCCGAGCTCAAGGCGCGGCCCGTCTACTTCATCGCCGAGCACACCGTGAAGGCCGCTGAGCCGGACAAGGCCGCAGCCACTGACACCTCGGTCGGAAGCGCCGCCGAATGAGCGCCCCGGCGGAGCGCCGCATCTGGCTGTGCGCCGACGACTACGGCCTCAGTCCCGGCGTCAACCGTGCCATCCGCGAGCTCGTCGTGCAGCGCCGTCTCAACGCCACGTCGGTGATGGTGGTGGGCCCTGCGATCGGGCGTGACGAGGTCGACGCCCTGAAGCAGGCTGTCGCCGAGGGAAATTGTGCGATCGGCCTGCACACCACCCTGACCGCGCCTTTCGCGCCGCTGACGATACATTTTCGCCCGCAACAAGGCGGCGAGTTCCTGCCGCTTGGCGCAATGCTGCGCACCAGTCTTTTGCGCCGGCTCGACGCCGACATCGTGCGCGGCGAGATCGCCGCACAGCTTGCCGCCTTCGCCGAACTGTTCGGCCGGCCGCCGGACTATGTCGATGGCCACCAGCATGTGCAGATCTTTCCAACGGTGCGCGACGCCTTTATTGCCGCGGTGCAGGCCGCCGCGCCGCGCGCGTGGGTGAGGCAGTGTGGTCGCGCGCTGCCGCTGTCGCAACGCATCGCCAATCCGAAGGCGCTGCTGCTCGACACCCTGAGCGCACGGTTCCGCCGCGCCTGCGCACGCGCCGGACTGGCGTTCAACCCTGGCTTTTCCGGCGCCTACGACTTCTCGCGCCCCGTCGACTTCGGCACGGTGATGCCCGCGTTCCTCGACGGCCTGCCTGACGGCGGCCTCGTGATGTGCCACCCCGGCCATGTCGACGAGGTGTTGATCGCGCTCGATCCGCTGACCGAACAGCGCGAGCGCGAATACGCGTTCCTCGCAGGCGACGCCTTTCCGCAACTGCTGCAGGCGAATGTTATAACGCTCCACGGCGCAACCCGCGCGTAGACGCGCGCACGCCACGTTGTCGCATACCAAAAATTAATCTGCGGAACTCTTTTTGCGTCACAAACGACGCCTAGATTCCGGATGCCGACGCATTGACGCCGGAGGAGGACACTATGACCCCGCAAGAACGCCAGCTGATCGACGACCTGTTCAACCGGCTCGCCGGCCTGGAGAACGCCCCGCGCGATCCTGAGGCGGAGAAAGCCATCATCGAGGGCCTGCGTCGCGCGCCCAACGCCGCCTATGCGCTGGTCCAGACCGTGCTGGTGCAGGACGAGGCGCTCAAGCGCGCCAACGCGCACATCGAAGACCTGGAGAGCCGCGTCGCACAGGCAGCCGCGCCATCCGGCGGTTTTCTCGATTCGATGCGCGATGCGGTCTTCGGCCAGAATGCGCGCGGATCGGTTCCCAACGTGCGCCCGTCCGATGCGCCGTCACGTCCGGTCTGGAACAGCGGCCAGGTGCTCAACAACGCCCAGGGCGGCTACAGCGACCCGCGGGCCGCAAGCGGCTATGCCCAGCCCGGCGGCTACGCCCAGCCCCCGGGCTATGGTCCAGCGCCCGGCTACGGTGCGGCACCGGCCGCCGGCGGTGGTGGCAGTTCGTTCCTTGGCACGGCAGCGGCCGCGGCGGCCGGCATGATCGGCGGCTCGCTGCTGATGAACAGCATCCGCGGCGCCATGGGAGGCGGCAATCATCAGTCGTTCTCCGACGCCGGCGCACTCGGCGGCGGTTCGAACGCCAATCCGTGGGGCGGCAACAACGACCAGTCGAACGGTAGCCTTGCGCGTGACGCGGGGCTCGGCGACATCGGCCGCAGCGGCAACGACCAGCGCCAGGGCCTGTTCGACCAGAACCCGAACGACGACCGCAACTCCGACAGCAACAACGAATATGCGTCGAACAGCTACGACGACGCGGGCGACGACGACGGTTTCGATTCCGACGACGGCGGCGGCAGCGATTACGCCTGACCGCAGTCCGCGCGGTTCATTCGCCCTGCAAAACGGCAACGGCCGCTCTCACGAGCGGCCGTTGTCGGTTTTTGGAGGCGTTTTCCGCCGTCAGATCACGATGACGCGGGCGCCGACATTGACACGATTGTAGAGATCGATGACGTCCTCGTTGCGCATGCGGATACAACCCGACGAGACGTTCGTGCCGATCGTCCACGGCTCGTTCGAGCCATGAATGCGATAGAGCGAGGAGCCCAGATACATCGCGCGGGCGCCGAGCGGATTTTCCGGCCCGCCGACCATGTGGCGCGGCAGGTCAGGCCGGCGCCTGAGCATCTCCGCCGGTGGGGTCCAGTCCGGCCACTCGCGCTTTGCCGAAATGGTCTTGGTGCCGGACCAGGTGAAGCCGGGCTTACCGACGCCGATGCCATAGCGCAGCGCGCGACCCTCGCCCTGCACGAGATAGAGAAACTTGTTCGGCGTATCGATCACGATCGTTCCGGCTTTTTCGCGACCGTCGTAGGACACCATCTGCTTTTCGTACTTCGGATCGAAGCCCTGCTGGGCCGGCACCACGGCCTGCTGGGACGGCAGATAGCTCTGCTGCTCCATCTCTTCGTCCGACATCGGCATCACGCGCCGGCCGCGCGGCGTCAGTTCGTAGCGCTGCGCCCGCTCGTAGCCAGGCGGGTAGCCCGGTGCCGGGCCGGCGCTGCCATTCCCGAACAGGAACTGGATGAAACCGCCGCCCATATCGGAGCGATCACTGGAGGCGACGCGCACTGGCGGCGCCGAACGGTTGTAGACGACATACGGCTCCGCCGCGCTCTGGGCGCAGGCAGGAGCGGCGAAGCCGAGCGCACAGGCGCCGGCGAACAGGACGGACACGGTTTTGAACATCGACGTACTCTGCACGTTTCGTCGGGACAGCGCGCACGGCGTCGGCACGAACACGCCGACCCGCCACGCGACCGATTAGAGGCGCAAATCGCATCGGTTTGGTAAACGCAGGCCGCTTCGGGATTCACCACGTCGCGCAATCGCTCCCGCATCTGCCGACAGCGTTTATTTTCGATGAACGCCGCGCATGCATGGTTAACCGACGGTTTGCGCCCGCCGCAAACAACGGTTCCGGCGGCCTCCGCTGTGAACCCGACGTTAAAACACCGTGATCTACAACAGCACTGTTTGAAAGGGGGCTGGGGAGTTGTCATGCCTGTTCGCAAGCGCTTTCGCATCGAGGAAATCCAGTACGGCAGCATGCCGGAAACTGAGGCTGTACCTGCCGGCGACGTCGGCCCGATGCACACTGAAATCATGACCGAGCTGCGCGCGATCCGCGCCCAGATGGCTGCGCCGGCCAGCGGCGTGCCGGACGATACCGCAGCCGACATCGGCGAGGCGCAGGCTTTGCTGCAGACCTATCGCGCGCAGATCGAGCAGTGCGAAAAGCTCAAGATCGAGCTCGACCTCATTCACGAGGCGATCAACCGCACCAAGCAGGAAATCGCGGTGCTGCACGGCAAAAGCTTCAACGGCGACGAAATGTCGAAGGTGACCGGCGAGCTCGGCGCCGTCGTCGGCGGCACCGAGGAAGCCACCCAGCAGATTCTCGAGGCGGCCGAAGCGATCGACCAGGCCGCGAGCGCGATGTCCAAGATCACTTCGCCGGACCAGCAGGCCCAGCTCAGCGAGGAAATCCAGGACCGCGTCGTCGCCATCTTCGAGGCCTGCAACTTCCAGGACCTCACCGGCCAGCGTATCAGCAAGGTGATGAACACCATGCGGTTCATCGAACACCACATCAACGTGATGATGGAGATCTGGGGCGGGGTCGACGCCATCAAGGCCCACGCGCCGGCGGTGATCGACGATCGCGTCGGCGACGCCCGCCTGCTCAACGGCCCCAAGGGGCTGGACGACGACGGCCACGCCTCCCAGGACGACATCGACGCCATGTTCGGCTGATCCGGCCGCGCCGGATCGCCCATACGAGTGCCCCCGGGGCGGCCGCGAGGCCGCCCTTCTTCTTTCCGGACGCCCGCATCGCCCGGCCTCCGGACAAACGAAAACGCCCCCGGGGAGCGATCCCCGGGGGCGAGATAGCAGGCCGGCCGTCGCAGCCTTACGCGCGTGGCGCGCAGCGAACGTAGATCATGGTGCCGTAACGGCCGTCGGCATCCTTGTCGATGAAGCGGGTGATCAGCACGCGGCCGTCGAAGGAGACGATCTCGCGGTCCTTCTCGCCTGCGGGGGGGCCGGGCGGGCCGATATAGTTCTTGCCGCTGCGGCTGCCCTTGATGCGCAACTCCTGCGGGGTCGCCTCGTCGGCGAGGTGCATGATGATGCCACCGGAGGTGCCAGGATTGATGACGTAGGGCTGCTTGCACTGGCCGCGCGCGTTCGCCTCGGTCCGCAGCCGATCATCGGGCTTGTGGTAGGCGCCAAATCCCCAGCGGCCGACAAGCTCGTCCGGGCGGATGCTGCCGGGAATCTCGGGTTCGACCATGGGTACGTCAGGCGGCGGCGGCTGTTGCGGGCCACCGAACCCGCTGAAGCCCTGGAAACTGTTACAGGCGCCAAGCGCCAGCAGAAGCGACATGGCCGCCAGATGCGCGGTGCGGCGCGCAACACGTGAGATGTTCATCTTGTCCCCTGAACGAGAAAACCCAAGTTGCGCCTGCTCCGACGGCAAACGACGTCTAGCCATCGGATCCGGCAGACGTTCCGCCACCGCCGCCGCGACATGGTGTCCAGATCATCTTATAATGACATCACCAAGGCCTTAAATCCTTTTCACGCCGGTTTTTGCGGTGCGGCGAGCCGAATCGGCCCGCATAAAAGGCCCTTTGCTTGACAGGATCGGCGCCAAGCCATATTTCCCGGGCGCACTTTAGCACTCTCGATGGCTGATTGCTAAAGGATGTGTGGGGGCGCTCCCGCACCCCGAAATCTGGCGGGCCTGCCCTAACCTACCCATCCCCGGCGCTCACCTCGTTCATCTCGCAGACCAGAGGAACTCCCCATGGCCAAAACGAAATTCCGCCCGCTGCATGACCGTGTGGTCGTCAAGCGCATCGACGCCGACGAAAAGACCAAGGGCGGCATCATCATCCCCGACTCCGCCAAGGAAAAGCCCTCGCAGGGCGAAATCGTCGCCGTGGGCCCGGGCGGCCGCGACGAGAACGGCAAGCTGATCCCGATCGATCTCAAGGCCGGCGACAAGGTGCTGTTCGGCAAGTGGTCGGGCACCGAGGTGAAGATCGATGGCGAGGACCTCCTGATCATGAAGGAGTCCGACATCATGGGCGTGCTCAGCTGAACCCTTCCCCTCGCCCGGCGCACGCGGCCCGAGGCCGCCGCGACGGGCGCGGGATCGTCTTCCATCAATCATTCGTCGGCCCGTCCGGCGCGCCGCGGACCTGCAAGGTCCGGCGCAGGATCGGGAACCCTACCCAGGAGTAAAGCTACATGGCAGCCAAGGACGTCAAATTCTCCGGCGATGCGCGCGAGCGGATGCTGCGCGGCGTCGACACCCTCGCCAACGCGGTCAAGGTGACCCTCGGCCCGAAGGGCCGCAACGTCGTCATCGACAAGAGCTTCGGCGCGCCGCGCATCACCAAGGACGGCGTCACCGTCGCCAAGGAGATCGAGCTCGAGGACAAGTTCGAGAACATGGGCGCACAGATGGTGCGCGAAGTCGCCTCGAAGACCAACGACACCGCGGGTGACGGCACCACCACCGCCACCGTACTGGCCCAGGCCATCGTCCGCGAAGGCGCCAAGGCCGTCGCCGCCGGCATGAACCCGATGGACCTGAAGCGCGGCATCGACATCGCCGTCGCCGCCGTCGTCAAGGACATCGAGAAGCGCGCCAAGCCGGTTGCCGCCTCGTCCGAGGTTGCCCAGGTCGGCACCATCTCGGCCAACGGCGACGCCACCATCGGCAAGATGATCGCCCAGGCGATGCAGAAGGTCGGCAACGAGGGTGTCATCACCGTCGAGGAAGCGAAGTCCCTGGATACCGAGGTCGACATCGTCGAGGGCATGAAGTTCGACCGCGGCTATCTCTCGCCGTACTTCGTGACCAACCCGGAGAAGATGACCGCCGAGCTCGAGGACGCCTACGTCCTGCTGCACGAGAAGAAGCTGTCGGGCCTGCAGGCCATGCTGCCGGTGCTCGAGGCCGTGGTGCAGTCGGGCCGTCCGCTGCTGATCATCGCCGAGGACGTCGAGGGTGAGGCTCTGGCGACGCTGGTCGTCAACCGCCTGCGCGGCGGCCTCAAGGTTGCCGCCGTCAAGGCGCCGGGCTTCGGTGATCGCCGCAAGGCCATGCTGGAAGACATCGCCGTGCTGACCGGCGGCCAGCTGATCTCCGACGATCTCGGCATGAAGCTGGAGAGCGTCACCCTGCAGATGCTGGGCCGTGCCAAGAAGGTGGTGATCGACAAGGAGAACACCACCATCGTCAACGGCGCCGGCAAGAAGCCGGCGATCGAGGCGCGCGTCAACCAGATCAAGGTCCAGATCGAGGAAACCACCTCGGACTACGACCGTGAGAAGCTGCAGGAGCGTCTCGCCAAGCTCGCGGGCGGCGTCGCGGTGATCCGCGTCGGCGGCGCGACCGAAATCGAGGTCAAGGAGAAGAAGGACCGCGTCGAGGACGCTCTCAACGCGACCCGCGCGGCCGTGCAGGAAGGCATCGTTCCGGGCGGCGGCACCGCGCTGCTGCGGGCCAAGAAGGCCGTCGGTCGTATCTCCAACGACAACTCCGACGTCCAGGCCGGCATCAACATCGTGCTGAAGGCGCTGGAGGCTCCGATCCGCCAGATCGCCGAGAACGCCGGTGTCGAAGGCTCGATCGTGGTCGGCAAGATCCTCGAGAACAAGACCGAGACCTTCGGGTTCGACGCCCAGAACGAGGAGTACGTCGATCTCGTCGCCAAGGGCATCATCGACCCGGCCAAGGTCGTGCGCACCGCGCTGCAGGACGCCGCTTCGGTCGCCGGTCTGCTGGTGACCACCGAGGCGATGGTCGCCGAGTTGCCGAAGGATGCGGCACCGGCGATGCCCGCCGGCGGCGGCATGGGCGGCATGGGTGGCATGGGCTTCTGAGCCCTGCCGTTTTCGCTCTTTCCGAACGATTGCAAGGCCGCCTTCGGGCGGCCTTGTTTTTTGCACGATCATGGCAGCGTCCGCCTTTCGCGGCGAAAGAAATTTCTCGCCTATTGCCTGCGGTTTTGAGAAGGTCCGGCACCACGTTCCGTCGAATCTGCTTCGAGGCCCGACATGCGCGCGACCGGTTTCCCCCTGCTCCTTCTTCTCGCCACCACTGTCGGCGCGACACCTGTTCTCGCCCAGGCGAAAAAGGATGCAAAGGCGCCCCCGGCGGCCGGCAACGAAGTGCGCTATTTCACTTCGGTCGGCGGCATCATGGACGATCAGGCCGATACCATCCTCAAGGAAACCCGCAGCGGTGGCAAAGTCACGGGCGCAGTGCTGGACGTCTGCTTTCCGGCGATCGGCAACGCCGACCGCAAGGACCGTTTCATCGCCACGTTGACCGTCGATGGTGCCAAGCTGACGGGCACCACCCAGACGAACGAAGGCAAACAGCCGGTCATGATCAACCTGACGCGCAAGGCGTCGTCGGGAGGCGTCTCGTTCGACGGCAAGGTCACCATCGGCAACACCACCTCGAACATCTCGTCGGCCGACAACTCCGACATCAGTGAAAAGGAATTCAAGGAAGGCCAGGACGCCGATGACCAGATCATTGCGGCGCCGTCCGACTACACCACAGCTTCGCCCGAAGCCGTCGCGGTGCGCATCAAGCCCGAAGGCGTCGCCGACTTCGTCAACACCCTGCGCGGCCAGAATCTCGAAGTGTCGCTGAGCAGCCTGCTGCCGTCGTGCACCGAGTTGCGCAAGGGCGAGCAGGTGCTGCATTTCAATATCGATCCGGAGCGCGCGGCCGAGTTCGTCGCCGGCATGAAGACGAACCCGAGCGTGATCACCGCCGGCTGGACCTCGGGCAAGCTCGACATGGAACGCACCGTCCGTTTCGCCGCCACGGACTGGCGCGACGGCGGCCGCCTCAGCCGCGAACGGCTGGCACAGACGCTGTCCGCGGCGATAGCCAAGGCGCTGTCCGCGACCGCGCTGCCGCCGGTGTGGAACGACAGCAATGGTGAGCTGAAGCTGGCCTTCAAGCGTCCCAATGCGGCCCTCCCCGGCCTTGGTCTGGTGCAGACCATCACCTTCAGCACGATGGTCGCTGCCGACAAGCCAGGTGGCAGCGACAAGCTGCTGCTGTGGGTCGGCTATCCCACCATCGCCACCACCGACGAGAGCGCCGGCCAGAAGCTGAAGCTCGCCGACGCCGCGGATTCCGGCGGCGAGGAATCGATGCCTGTCGACGAGGGCGACACCCTCAGCGCGGTGGCCCGCGAACTGAAGGCCCAGCGCTGGGACTCGGAAAACAGCGCCTGGAAGTGACGACCGCGCCGCGCCCGGGGACCGCTGATGCCACGCCATGACGTGGTGGTGATCGGTGCCGGCCTCGGCGGCCTGACCGCCGCGGCGCTGCTCGCCCGCGCAGGCCGCAAGGTGCTGGTGATCGAGCGCGGCAATTCGGTCGGCGGTGCCGCATCGAGCTACAAGGTCGGCGATCTCTTCGTCGAAGGCTCGCTGCACGAGACCGGCAATCCTGCCGACGCCCGTGACCCCAAGCACGAAATTCTCACCCGCGCTGGCGTGCGCGATGCGGTGACTTTCGTGCCTGCCGGCCTGCTCTATGAAGCGCGCGGCGGCCTGCTCGATACGCCGCTGACCCTGCCGGATACGTTCGATGGCGCCCGCACCGCGTTGATCCGGCGTTTTCCACACGCCCGCAATGGCATCGCGTCGGTCCTCGACGACATGGCTGCCGCCGCGGCCACGACGACACTGGCGACAGACGACACGCGGACGCTGCAGCAACGGTTCGACGCCGCATTCGGCGACGACGAGGCCGTGAAGATCGCCCTCGCCGCCAATCTCGCCTATTTCCACGATGATCCTGCCACGCTGTCGTGGCCGTTCTTCGCGCGCGCGCAGGGCCGCCTGCTCGCGAGCGGCGCGGCATTCGTGCAAGGCGGCTCGCAGCGGCTGTCGAGCGCGCTGGCACGCGCCATTCGCGCCGCCGGGGGCGAGGTGCTGCTGCGCCGAACCGTGACCACGGTCGCCCCGGACAACAGCGGATACGTCGTCACACACACCGCCAAGGATGGCAGCGCGCCGCAAGGCGTCGCGACCGCATGCATCGTCAGCAACGCCGCACCGAACGCGACGGCGGCGCTGCTGCCGCCGGCACAGGCCGACGTGTTGACGGCACATCATGCCGGACAGTCGCCGTCGATCTCACTGTTTGCGCTGACGCTCGGGCTGTCGCTGCCGCCACGCGAGATCGGCATGACCGCCTATTCCACCCAGCTGTGGCCACGCTGGATGCGGCGACTTGTCGACTACCGCGAGGCCGCGGTACTGTTGGCTGGCGAGCCGGGTGAGCGGATGCCGCCACTGGCGATCGCCGACTACGCCGCGATCCCCTCCGGTGTACCCGCACCGCCCTATGTGCTGTCGCTGATCGGGCCAGACCGGCTGTCGAACTGGCCGGCGGACGACATCGACGCCTACCGCGCACGGCGGGCGCGCTGGCAGGACGCGATCGTGCGGTATCTCGACGGCATCTATCCCGGCCTCGCCGGCGCCGTCGTGGCCAGCTCGTTCAACACCGCCCTGTCAGTGCGGCAGTATCTCGGCGCACCGGACGGTGCGGTCTACGGCTTCGCCCCGACAACACAGGCAGCGCCGCGCTCGCCGCACACGCCGCTTCCCGGCCTCTATCTGTCATCGGCCTATGCCGGCTTCGGCGGCTATACCGACGTCTTCGCCAACGCATCGGCCTGCGCCGATGCGATCCTTCGCGAGACCCGGCCTGTGCCAGGGTAGCCGCCAATTAGTTGGTGTTGAGGCGGAAGCGCAGCGGCCGCGGACCGACGAAAGAAATCACGTCGCCCTGACGC
Organism: Bradyrhizobium sp. U87765 SZCCT0048; assembly: GCF_018131225.1. Taxonomy (GTDB): domain Bacteria; phylum Pseudomonadota; class Alphaproteobacteria; order Rhizobiales; family Xanthobacteraceae; genus Bradyrhizobium_A. The sequence continues at coordinate 347,727 of NZ_JAFCMM010000003.1, forward strand.
TTCCAGCTCGTCGCCTCGCTCAAGGAGGCGACCAGCGCATCGTCGAGCTGCGCCTTGTCGGCCGGACAACCGCGGTCCTCGATATTCTGCGGCATGAAGATCAGGCTGTCGCCCGCGATCGAGAACTGACCGCGGCCTCCCTTGCACCACAGCTCGAGCCGCACCTCACCGCGATCGCCGATCTCGAGCGACGGGATGCGCTTGGAGCCGGGCAGCGGCCGGCTGTCCAGCGTCATCTCCAGGCCGAACGGAAACTCGGACTGCGCGTGCGCCGGCGCCGCGGACAACGCCGAGACGAGCACGGCCGGACCAAGCAGAAGACGGATGAAATTCGACGGCATCATTGACGGCAACTCACGGATGGACCCGCACAGGCGGGAGCTTGCGAAAGGGAACCTGCGCCGCTCGATGACAGCGGATCCGAAGGTCCGCAGCCGCCGCGCCGGCGCAAACGAAAATCCCCGCGGCGACCGCCGCGGGGATCGCTGAACGTCTCGACGAGGCCTAGTGCAGCACCATCGCGCTGAACGGGTGCACATAGGCCTGCAGCATCACGAACAGGCCGACCAGACAGGCCAGCACAATCGAGTGCCAGAACACGAAGCGCAGGATCGTGCCTTCATGCCCGAACCAGTTGGTCGCCGTGGAGGCCACGACGATCGACTGCGCATCGATCATCTTGCCCATTACGCCGCCCGAGGAGTTCGCCGCGCCCATCAGGATCGGCGACAAACCGAGCTGCTCGGAGGTGATCTTCTGCAGGTTGCCGAACAGGATGTTCGACGACGTGTCCGATCCGGTCAGCGCGACGCCGAGCCAGCCGAGCAGCGTCCCGAAGAACGGATACAGCACGCCGGTGGCGGCAAACGCAAGGCCGAGCGTGGCGTCGAGACCGGACAGCCGCGTCAGCGTGCCGATCGCCAGCATCGCCGAGATGGTGATCAGCGAATAGGCGCAGAGCTTGATGGTGCGGCCGTAGATTCCGGCCATCCTGCCCGGCGACAGCCCCATGATCAGCCCGGAGATGATCGCCGCGATCAGCATGCCCGTTCCGGTGAACGACAGGTACTGAAACGCGAACACGGCCCCTTCCGGCGTAGGCTTGGCGGCGACGGGAGCGACCTTGCGGATCAGGTTGTGCAGATCGGGAACCGGATAGTTCCAGGTGAAAATCGGGTTCACGGCGTTTTTGAACCAGCCGGTGCCCCAGATCAGCAGGATGATGCACAGGATGATCCACGGCAGCAGCGCGCCCCACAGCTCACTCTGCGTCAGCGGCGTGGTGTCGATGGTCTTGGCAGGCGGCGCGGTGGCGGCGGAGTCGTCACGGCCGCGCAGCGCCGGCGACAGCCACAGCTGCCGGGGTTGCCAGATCTTCAGGAAGCCGATCAGGCACCCCATCGAGATCAGCGAGGCGCCGATGTCGACGATCCACGGATTAATGTAGTTCGAGATCACGAACTGCGGGATTGCGAAGGACACGCCGGTGACCAGGATCGCCGGCCACACCTCCTTCATGCCCTTCCAGCCGGCGAACGCCCATACCACCCAGAACGGCACGATCAGCGAGAACACCGGCAGTTGCCGGCCGACCATGGCGCCGAGGATGTAGGGATCGAGCCCGGTGACCGAGGCGAGGCCCTGGATGGGCGTGCCGAGCGCGCCGTAGGCGACCGGCGCGGTGTTGGCGATCAGCGACAGGCCTGAGGCCGCGAGCGGCGAGAAGCCGAGGCCGATCAGGATCGCGCCGGTGATCGCCACCGGGGTGCCGAAGCCCGACGCGCCCTCGAAGAACGCGCCAAACGAGAACGCGATCAGCAGCAGTTGCAGCCGGCGGTCCGGCGTGACGCCGCCGACGGCGCGCTTGAGCGCCTCGAAGCGGCCGGTGGCCAGCGTGAGCTGGTACATGAAGATCACGTTCAGCACGATCCAGCCGATCGGGAAGAAGCCGCTGACCGCACCGAGGATCGAGGCGCGGATCGACAGGCCCGCAGGCATCGTGAAGATCAGGATCGCCACCAGGTTGGCGACGACGAGGGCGATGATCGCCGCGAAGTGAGCCTTGACCTTGTTGGTCGCGATCAGGAGCAGAAGCGTGACGACCGGGATGGCCGCCGCGATGGTCGACAACACCTTGCTGTGAAGCGGATCATAGATCTGGTCCCACATGACGTTTTCTCCCCACGGTCTTTTGATTCGCTCGCCAGCCTCGGCTGGCCGAACGTCTTTGGGGCGATGCGGGAATCAGGCAGTCGGGCGCCGGCAGGCCTTCACCGTCGTGAGAAGGTTCTTCTTGCCAACAACGAAGCCCCTTTGATCTTGATGTCTCGCTCCCCAGCCGTGCCGGCATGCTAGGGTCGGAATGAAGGTTTGGACAAGCTGTTGTATACCACGTCACATGCGACTTTAGTCGCATTTGTGGTAATTCCAATGTTGCATCAGGGCGTTACCGCCCTCCCTCCAGGAGAATCCCGTCTGTGAACAGCCTCCGCTCGACGCTCGCGGCCATCTGGCGCATTTCGAGTCCGTACTTCCGTTCCGAGGACAAATGGGCCGGCTGCGGGCTGCTCCTGGCCGTGGTGCTGATCGAACTCGGCACCGTGGTCATCGACGTGCTGCTCAACCAGTGGCGCAACCGATTCTATAACGCGCTGCAGGAGCGCAACTGGGATACCTTCACCTATGAGCTGATCTACTTCAGCGTGGTGGTGACCGTGTTCATCGCGATCGCAGTGTACCAGCTCTACCTCAACCAGTGGCTGCAGATCCGCTGGCGCAAGTGGATGACCGAGCACTATCTCGCCGACTGGCTCAACGACGCCGTGCACTATCGCATGCAGCTGCAGGGCGACGCCGCCGACAACCCCGACCAGCGCATCACCGATGACGTCAAGCTGTTCGTCGACCGTACGTTGGGGATCGGGCTCGGCCTGCTCAATTCGGTGGTGACGCTGGTCTCGTTCGTGGTGATCCTGTGGGGCCTGTCGGAGGCCGCGCCGCTGCACCTGTTCGGCAGCGCGCTGCCGATCCCAGGGTATCTCGTGTGGTTTGCGCTGATCTACTCGATCATCGGCACCTGGCTGACCCATGTGGTCGGCTGGCCGCTGGTCGGCCTCGACTTCCGCCAGCAGCAGTACGAAGCCGACTTCCGCTTCAACCTCGTGCGGGTTCGTGAAAACGCCGAACAGATCGCACTGCTCAAGGGCGAGCCGGCCGAGCGCGGACGCTTGCTGGGCCGCTTCGGCAACGTCGTCGACAACTGGCTCGGCATCATGAACCGCACCAAGAAGATCACGGCGTTCACCGCGAGCTATTCGCAGGCGAGCGTCATCGTGCCTTATGTCCTGGTGGCGCCTGCGTACTTCGCCGGAAAGACCCAGCTTGGCGGCATGATGCAGGCGGCTTCGGCCTTCGGCAGCGTGCAGGGCGCGCTGTCGTTCTTCGTCACGGCCTATCGTTCACTCGCCGAATGGCAGGCGGTCATCAATCGTCTCGAGGGCTTCACCCGTGCCGTGGACGCGGCCAGGCGCACCTCGTTCACCGGCGACCACATCTCGGTCGCGGCCAGCAAGTCCGGTTCTGTCGGCCTCGACGATGTCCTGGTGAGCCTGCCCGACGCGCGACCGCTGCTGTCCGCTGAAGCCTTCCATATCCGTCCGGGCGAGCGCGTGCTGGTGAGCGGCCCGTCAGGCGCGGGCAAGTCGACGCTGTTCCGCGCCGTCGCCGGCATCTGGCCGTTTGGCCGCGGCACGATCGCGGTGCCGGCCGGCGCGAGGCTGATGACGCTGCCGCAACGCCCTTACTTCCCGGTCGATTCCCTGCATGCCGCTCTGGCCTACCCGTCCGCACCGGACGCCTTCCCGCGACCCCGGCTGCAGGAGGTGCTCATCGATGTCGGACTGCCGGAGCTGACGGCACGGCTCGACGAAGAGGCCCACTGGAACCGGATGCTCTCGCTCGGCGAGCAGCAGCGGCTCGGCATCGCGCGAGCCCTGCTGGAGAAGCCAGACTACCTGTTCCTCGACGAGGCCACCGCTTCGCTCGACGAGCCCTCGGAGGCCGCGCTCTATCGTTTGCTGCAGGAGAAGCTGCCGCAGACGACCGTGATCTCGATCGGCCACCGCGCCACCCTCGAGGCATTCCACACCCGCAAGGTCAGCCTCGGCAAGGCCGACGGCCATTTCACGCTGCGGGGCAACGCAGAAGAGACGGCAAGCGCCTAGCCTGCCGTCCCGGCCGGCGGACTTTCGCGCCCGGCCGGCACGGCAGGATCATCCGCTTGCGACGGGGGCCGCTCACGCGGCTCCCGTCCGGCGCGCATGATGACCTTGGCCAGCGCGTGATACAGCCCCTCCCGCACCACCATCCTGGAGGTCGCGTTGGCGATCAGCGCGGCGGCCATCAACGGGATGACCATGGCATGATCGTTGGTCATCTCCGAGGTGATGACGAATGACGTGATCGGCGCCTGCACGACCCCCGTGAGGTAGGAGACCATGCCGATCAGCACCAGCGCCCCGATCGGCACTTCCCTGAACAGCAGACTGAGATCGGACGCGAGACCGGCGCCGATCGCCAGCGACGGCGCGAAGATGCCGCCGGGAATGCCGCTGATCGACGACAGCAGCGTGGCGGCGAATTTCCAAGGACCGAAGCTGTAGTCGACGCCGCCCGTGCCATGGATGATGGCGCGGGCCTGCTCATAACCGGTGCCGTAGACATGATCGTGGCTGACGAGGCCGCACAGGGCAACGCCCAGGCCACACAACATGGCGAAGATGACCGGATGGCGCTTGATCGTCGCCCCCGCCATGCCGGGCAGGCCGCGGGCGAACAGCAACAGGATGCGGCTGAACAGGCCACCCGCGAGCCCGCATAGCGCCGCACACACCGGCACCACGACCCAGGCACGCCCGAACGGCAGCACCGCCGCCGTCGAGCCGAAATAGTCGTAGTCGCCGACGATGGCGAGCGAAGTCAGGCCGGCAGCGATCACCGCGCCGATGATCAGGCCGCTGGTGCGCATCTCGAACGAGCGGCTGAGTTCCTCGATGCCGAACACGATGCCGGCGAGCGGCGTGTTGAAGGCCGCGGCGACCCCGGCTGCCGCCCCCGCCAGCAGGAAGCCCGGCTGGCGAAACGGAGCAAAACGGCCGATCGCGAACATGATCGCACCACCGACCTGGACTGTCGGCCCCTCGCGCCCGATCGAGGCGCCGCACAGCAGCCCGACCGTCATCACCACGATCTTGCCGACCGCCACCCGCAACGACACCAGCGGGGCACGCGCCTGCTGATCGTGGAGATGGAGAGCCGCGATCACCTGCGGGATGCCGCTGCCCTGGGAGTTCGGAAACACCTTGATCGCCAGCAGCAGCGCGAGGCCGAAACCGAGCGGCGTCACCACGACGGCGAGATAGGGCGAAACCGCGAGCAGCCGGCCGAATGCGAGCTGAGCATGGTCGGCGAGGGTCGCCATCAGGATCGCCGCGAGACCGACGGCGATGCCGCCGAGCAGGAATAGCACGCGCCTGCGCCAGCGCTTCATCGCGATCCTGGACCGCACGTTCCAATGGGCGGCGTAACGGCTGGCTTTCATGATTGATGCAGGCTCCCGGCTGTGCCGAACGCCCGTCTGGCGAGACCTCGGCCGGGCAGGCGGCGCAGCCGGCCCGTGATTCCGCCGGGCGCGCCCCTGCCGGCCCCAATCTCTGAACGGCGCCGGCTTTCAGGAGCTGTCGCGTTGATAACGAGAACCGGCGGAGGGCGCAAACAAAAGGGGGCGGCAGATCGCTCTGCCACCCCCTTCGGGTCCTTGGGCTGTCCTGAAGACGATTACTTCAGATTGGTCATCGCCGTCAGGTCGGCCGACAGCTTCGCGATGAAGGTCGAGCCGCACCAGTTGGTGCCTGCGCCACCCGGGTTGATCGCGGTGACGTTGGTCGTGCCGCTGGCGTTGAAGGCGCTGGTGAAGGCGTTGCAGTTACCCTTGTTCAGGTCGGTGTCCGAGTAGCGAAGGTCGAGCGTGAACACCTTGTAGGTGAAGCCGATGCCGATGTTCCAGGTGTTGTAGTCGGCATACTTGATGCCCGGGCCGAATGGCGGGGTCAGCGAATAGAACGAGTCGGTGGTGCCGAGCCACTGACGGCCGAACTCACCCGACACATAGGCGCCAATGCCGCTGGAGCCGAACCAGGTGGTCGGCGCGATCGCCTTGCCCGTGATCGAGGCGTAGGTGCCGTCGGCGCCCGAGTTCAGGAACGACGGGGTGTAGAACACGTTGCCGCCGAGCGAGAAGTTGTCGTTGATGGTCCAGGTGACCTTGGCGTAGCCCTCGTAGAAGCTGACGTCCTTCTTCATGACGTTGCCATTGGGCAGCACCTCGGCGCCGACCGGGCAGACCACGGCACCGATGCAGCTGCCGCCCGGATACAGGTAGCCCCACACGCCGAAGTCGAAGGCGAATGCACCGAAGGTCGGGCGGATACCGCCGTAGATGTCGACCTCAGCCGCGGCGCGGTTGGCGAACGAGATGCTCTCGAACGAGGTGCCGACATAAAGCTGCAGGTTGGGGTTGATGTTGTAGCGCGGCTCGAAATAGGCCGCCACCGACGGCTTGTGGTTCGACTGGGTGACGCCACGGAACACGTAGTCGCTCATGATGGCCGAGCCGAACGCGATATCCCAGGGCGACACTTCCGGCGCCGGCGGCGCCTTGGTGTACACCTTCGCCGGCAGATCCGCCGCCGAGGCGGCTCCCGCTCCGATGCCCATCGCCAGCACCGCTGCTGCGACCGACCAACCCCACTTCTTCATGACGATCCCCATCACCGTTGATACTTCAGCCTCATTGCCGAGCGCCCGTTACGGGCAAGGGACATTGGCGACTGATGGAAACTGTTTCCGTTCGCCACAATCGCGGAAATCCAGCGAAATCGTGAAGCAAAAATGGCAAGCATCTGCCGCCTTTTTGGGCGTTTTCGCTTTACAACGATGAGTTGTCGACGAGTGTTGCATCTCCAACACAGGTTTTAGGACCGCTTTCCGCTGTGCCATCGTCCGGGCCGGCGCCATGTCCTCGCCCGCGATGAACCGCAGCTGCGCTGGAATGCCCTTCCGCCGAATCAATCGCCTGCTGTCTGCCGCCGCACCCCGCGGCCCTCAGCCTGGAAAGGCGAAGGCCGCGGCGGGACCGCCACGGCCTTCGGGATCGATGGATGCGATGCGGCGAAACCGCCACCGGTCGAGGACCGGCGGCCATGTCGCGGGAAAGCTAGTTGTGCTCGCCTTCGGAGTGCTCGGCCGGCGGAGCTCCCCAGCCACCGGACTGAACCGGCGTCAGGGCTGCATCGGGCTCGGCATGGACAGCCGGCTCGGCTTCGACGGGAGGAGCAGCGGCCTTGCGTCTGGCGGGCGCTTTCCTGGCGGCCTTCTTCGGCGCGGCCTTTTTGGCGGCTGCTTTCGGGGCCGTCTTGGCTGTTTTCTTCGCGGCCTTCTTGGCAGCTTTCTTGGCGCTCTTCTTGGCGGCCTTTTTTGCCGGGGCCTTCTTGGCCTTCTTCGCCGCCTTCTTGGCGGACTTCTTCGCTGCCTTCTTGGCAGCCTTCTTCACGAGTTTCTTCGCCTTTTTCGCCTTCGCCTTTTTCTTCTTCGCCTTCGCCATCATGGTCCTCCTGTTGCCGCGATCGAAGTCAGATTTCGGGACGTTTGAATTCGAGAAGCCGGATACCGAAATGCCGGAGATCGCGTGTGGTGAAATCTGCCGGTCCGTGCTCCGGCGCGGTCCGCCCCTGCGGCGCCGCATCTTGCCGGCCGCCCCGAGGCCGGTTTCCCATCGGCTGCAGCCGACCGATCTGCTCTCTGCCTGCCGTCATCCGCTGCAGGTCTCTCGCCAGCTCACCCGAGGCCGCGCTACGCGTAGCCTCGGCTCATGTCCCTCAGTTCAACCGGGGACGGGGACCACCCGTCGCCCAGTCAAGCAACTCGATGGTGTGGACGACCGGAACAGATGTCCCCCCGGCGATCTGCACCATGCATCCGATATTGCCGGCGGCGATCACATCAGGCTTCACGGCTGCGATGTTGGCGACCTTGCGGTCACGCAGTCTGTTCGCAATGCCGGGTTGAAGGATGTTGTACGTCCCCGCCGAACCGCAACACAGATGACTCTCTGCGATATCTTTCACCACGAATCCGCTCTTGGAAAGCAATTCTTTTGGAAGCTGCGTGATTTTCTGTCCGTGCTGGAGCGAACACGCGGAGTGATAGGCGACGACAAGATCACTCCGCTCGCGTGGCCACGCCACGTCGATGCCAGCGATGTATTCGGTGACATCCACAGCGAGCGCGGCGACACGCGCAGCCTTGGCGGCGTAGGTTTTGTCCTCCCGCAGCATGTACCCGTAGTCCTTGATCGTCGTGCCACAGCCCGAGGTCGTAACAAGAATGGCGTCCAGCCCCGACCGCGCGCGCTCCGCATCCCACACATCGACGTTGTGCCGTGCGCGCGCCAACGCGTCGTGATCCCGCCCCATGTGATGCGTCAGCGAGCCGCAGCATTGCTCGTCGGCGACCAGCACGACCTCGATTCCCTGGCGTGTGAGCATGCGGATTGCCGCCGCATTGATGCCCGGCGACAGCACCTGCTGGGCGCAGCCCTGCAGCAGCGCGACCCGCCCGCGCCTTGTCCCCTGCGCCGGAAACACGGTGCCGGGGGCAGCGCCGCGCGGTGGCAGGGCGGCCGGGGCCAGCGAGAGCATCGCCTTGATCCGGCTCAGGAAAGTCGGGTTCGCCGGATCCGCTTGCGCGGTGCCGAGGAGCGCGGCGAACGGACGGCCGAGCCGTGCCAGCCTCATGCTGAGACGAAACAGCGCGGGCCGCGGCAGCACGTAGGCGAGCACGTCGCGCAGCAGCCGCTCGCTCCACGGCCGCGCATACTGCTCCTCGACACGCACCCGCGCCTGATCGACGAGGTGCATGTAGTGGACGCCGGACGGACAGGTGGTCATGCAGGCAAGGCACGACAGGCAGCGGTCGATGTGCTTGGCGACCTCCTGCGTTGGCGCCTTGTCCTGTTCGAGCATCTCCTTGATCAGGTAGATGCGGCCACGCGGGCTGTCGAGTTCATCCCCCAGCAGCACGTAGGTCGGGCAGGTCGCAGTGCAGAAGCCGCAGTGCACACAGGCCCGCAGGATCTTGTCCGCTTCGGCGATATCGGGATCGGCAAGCTGGGCCAGCGAAAATTCAGTTCTCATCAGCCGGCGTCCTCAGCCATCCGATTGCGATTGAAAATGAGCTTCGGGTCGAAGCTTTGCCTGACACGGCGGCTGAGCGCTGCAACTCCGGCGGCCTGCGGGTGGAACACGGCCACCGCGCGACGCACCGCCTCGTCGGCGCGCAGCAGCGTGGCGTGGCCGCCCGCAGCTTCCGTCTGCGCGCGCACGACGCCTGCGTGGGCGTCGGCCGATGGCGGTGTCGCGAGCCAGATCAGCCCGCCGCCCCAGTCATAAAAGGCCTTGCCGCCTGTCTGCGCCGCCAGTGCCTGGCCGAGCGCGCCACCGGACGCCGGCGGGCACACGATGCGCCACACCGGCCGGCTGTCGTGCGCCCCCACCGCCGCGAACGGCGTGACATCGCGGACCGCAGCCCACAGTGCCCGTGATGCCGCTTCCATCACGGTCTCGACCGCCCCGAACGCGGCCACCAGCTTCGAGAGGGAACCAACACGATGGGCCACGGAAGCGGCGATGCCCTCCAGGCGCAGCAGCGTCACTCCCTGTCCATTGGCCGCGAGTCCGCCGAGCACGGCGCCAGCACTCTGCAATGCCGCCGATGGCAGATGTGCGGCACCGGAGACATCGAACGGCGATCCCAACGCTGCCGTCATGGCGCGGTTCGCCGCCGTATCGTCCAGCCCCCGCAACACCAGGGTGGTCTCGCTCTCGGCCTTGGGCATCACCTTGAAGGTCAGTTCGGTCACGACCGCCAGGGTGCCGAACGAGCCGGCGATCAGCTTGCAGAGGTCATAGCCGGTCACGTTCTTCACGACCTTGCCGCCGGCCTTGAACGCCTCGCCGAAGCCGGAGACGGCGGCGGCGCCGAGCAGGTGGTCGCGCGCGCCGCCGGCCCTGATGCGCCGCGGCCCGGCCAGCCCGGCGCCGACCATGCCGCCGACCGTCCCGGTGCCGGGGGCTGTGCCCAGCAGCACCGCGGTGTCCATCGGCTCGAACGCGAACTCCTGCCCCCTGGCATCGATCAGCGACTGTACGTCGGCGAGCGGCGCCCCGGCCTCGACGGTCAGAATAAGCTCGCTTGGCTCGTAGTCGACCACGGCGCTAAGCGCCGACAGGTCGAGCACGGCATTGGTCGCCATCGGCTGGCCAATGCCCCGCTTGGTGCCATGCCCGATGATTTCGAGCGGCTGCTCGGCGGCGAGCGCCGCCTGTACAGCCTGCAGGACGTCGTTGGCGTCCCGGACTTTCAACGTATCCACGGTCAGCACTCAGAAACGGGGGATGTCGGGAAATGCGAGCTTGCCGCCATGCACATGGACCCGGCCCAGCTCGGCGCAGCGATGCAGGGTCGGAAACACCTTGCCAGGGTTGAGCAGGCCCTGGGGGTCAAATGCGCACTTCAGCCGTTGCTGCTGGGCGAGGTCGACCTCGCTGAACATGTCCGGCATCAGGTCGCGCTTCTCGACACCGACGCCATGCTCGCCGGTCAGCACGCCGCCGAGCTCGACGCAGCAGCGCAGGATATCGGCGCCGAAAGCCTCGGCCTTGTCCATCTCGCCGGGCTTGTTGGCGTCGTACAGGATCAGCGGATGCAGGTTGCCATCACCGGCATGAAACACATTGGCGACGCCGAGACCGTATTTCTCCGAGAGCTGGCGGATGCGCGTCAGCACCTCCGGCAGCTTGCCGCGCGGGATGGTGCCGTCCATGCACAGATAGTCTGGCGAGATGCGGCCCACCGCCGGGAACGCGGCCTTGCGGCCGGCCCAGAACAGCAGCCGCTCCTGCTCGGAGGTGGAGATCTGGCAGGTCGCCTGGCCGCACCCCTTGGCGATCGCCTCGACCCGCAGGATCAGTTCGTCGACCTCGACGCTCGGTCCGTCGAGCTCGATGATCAGCAGCGCCTCGACGTCGAGCGGATAGCCGGCATGGACGAAGGCCTCCGCCGCATGGATCGCGGGCTTGTCCATCATCTCCATGCCGCCGGGAATGATGCCCGCCCCGATGATCCGCGCGACGCATTCGCCCGCCGCCTCAACGCTGTGGAAGCCGACCATCAGCGCCCGCGCCGTCTCCGGCTTCTGCAGGATGCGCACCGTGATCTCGGTGATGACGCCGAGCAGGCCTTCCGACCCGGTGATCACCCCCATCAGGTCGTAGCCCGAGGTCTCCGCGGCCTTGCCGCCGATGCGCAGGACCTCGCCGTTCATCAGCACGATCTCGCAGCCGAGGATGTTATTTGTGGTCATCCCATATTTCAGGCAGTGCACGCCGCCGGAATTCTCCGCGACATTGCCGCCGATGCTGCAGGCGATCTGTGACGACGGGTCGGGCGCATAGTAAAACCCGGCATGCGCGACCGCCTGGCTAATGGCGAGATTGGTGACGCCCGGCTCGGTGACCACCGCACGATTGTCGAAATCGATCTCGCGGATACGCTTGAACTTGCCAAGACCAAGCAGCACGCCATCGGCGAGCGGCAGCGCGCCGCCCGACAGCGAGGTTCCGGACCCGCGCGGCACCACCTTGATGCCGTTGTCATGACAATAGCGGAGCACCTGCGACACCTGCTCCGTGGTGTCGGGCAGCACGACCACCATGGGCGGCTGGCGATAGGCGGTGACGCCATCGGACTCGTAGGGCCGCATCTCGGCGGCGCTGTCGATGACGCCTTCTCCGGGCACGATCCGGCGCAGGTCGGCAACGATGCTCGCCCGCCGCGCCAGCACCGCCTGATCCGGCTCGGGCATCATGATCGACATCGCATCTCCCCGCACGGGCGCTCGAAATGCGCCACTTGTCGCCATCTGAATCCGGCGGAATCAAGCATGTCCGCATCGCAGGCGCAACGTTGCGATGGTTCAACGCCCCACCACGCCGGCGCGCTTGTGCCGGGCGGGACCGGGATGGCACACTTCGTGCGCCATTCAAAAGATTCTCGTCAGGATTTTCGGGAGACACAATGATGAAAGCACTGGTTCTGTCGGCGTCGCTGCTTGCGGCGGTCGTGGCCGCCTCAGGCGCGAGGGCCCAGGATGTGGCCGCCGGCGAGGCCTCGTTCCGCAAGTGCTCACCCTGCCACTCTGTCGGCGAAGGCGCCAAGAATAAGGTTGGACCGGAGCTCAACGGCCTCGACGGCCGCAAGTCGGGCTCCGCGGAGGGCTATTCGTATTCGGAGGCCAACAAGAACTCGGGCATCACCTGGGGCGAAGCGACCTTCAAGGACTACATCAAGGATCCGCGCGCCAAGGTCCCCGGCACGAAAATGGCGTTCGCCGGCATCAAGAACGAGAAGGAAGTGAACGACCTGTGGGCCTACCTCGCCCAGTTCGCCGCGGACGGCAAGAAGAAGTAACCGCGACGGCCCGGGCCGCCTCGCGGCCGGCCCGGCCGTAACGTCCCGGTCAGCGACCGGAACGAGCGAGCGCGACCCGCCCGAGCGGCGTCAGCTCGATCCCGGCGCCCTCCCCGCGGGTCAGGCGGCGCGTGACGAGGCCGCGATCGATCGCGTCCTCCCACACCGTGAGACGCGGACATGCCGTCCGCCACACCGCCATCAGATCGGCATAGGTGCGCGGCTCGCGCGCAATCCATTCCAGCAGGTCCAGAAGCGAGGGATCGAGGACATCGGCGGTCCCCTTGTCGCCCACGGAATGCGCCGCCCGATGGACGAGCTCCACGTCGCGGCCACGCTGCACACCACCGGGCTTCTTGCGCTTGCGCGCAGCTCGTTCAGGCTGTGGGGCCGTCGGCTCGGCTCCGTCGCTCGCAACGGTCACGGGCACACCTCCCTGTCGGGGCACCGCCGCGGGACCGATGACGCCGGCTCAGCCGGCGAGCACCGTGCTCTTGGCCGGCGCCGGCGTCTGGACGGGCAGCGCGGCCTGCACGACGAGGCCGCGCGCCCGGGCATCCATCACCCCGACCGCACGCAACGCCAGCAGTGTCACGGTCTGCACCACGTCGCGCAGGCGGATGGGGTCGTCCAGATCGGTCGGCGCCAGCGGACCGATCAGCGCCTCGTGCAGCGCACCGAGCAGCGCCGTGGCAGCCAGTTCGGTGTCCTGCGCCGGCAGGTGGCCGGCGCGCACCGCGGCATCGATGCGCAGCCTGATCTCAGCGGCGATGGCGCGACGGCTGGCGAGACGTGATTCGGTGACGTCGACGTCCACCGGCTCGGCGAGGATGCCCCAGGCAAGCCTGCGATGCGAGACGACATGGACGGCAATGGTCGTCACCGCCGCCGCAAGCGCCGAGGACGGGCCAGGCGCAGCATCGGCCGCGCGGCGGATGGCCGTCAGCTCGTCATGGGAGACGTCCGCGATCAGCTCGGAGATCAGGTCCGCCTTGGAAGGGAAATAGCGATAGACCGTGCCGGCCGCGACATTGGCGCGAGTCGCCACCGGGGCAATCTGGACGGCGGCCATGCCGCCCTCGGAGGCCGCCTCGCGAGCGGCGTTGAGGATCGCGTGCCGACGCGCCGCGAGGCGGCGCACGACCTGATGAGTGCGGCGATAAACCATTGAGTGTCTTGTCCCTTCTAAAACTGAACAACAATTCAGGACGGGTGACAAGATGGTCGGTTCGCACTGCAACATGGTGCGAGATCTGAACCGCCGGAGTGATTCGGCCGACAGCCGCTGCAGGCGACCACCTCCGCGCCCGGACGCGTGAGGCAGAAATGTCCGCCATGAAAGCGTTCACCTTCGTGGCCATGTGCGGCTGCGCGAGCGCAAGAGCGTCTACGCCAACATGTTCTCGTCCAGCCGCGGCGACGGCAGCGACATGTTCTGCGCCATCGATCGCGACGGCGGCAGATCGACGACAAGGCCTGTCGGCTGAGCCTACAATCGCTCGCAGCCTGCACCGCGATCCGCGATGCATGGCGACCGGAATTCGCCGGCCTCGTCAGCCGATCCGCTTGCGACGCGCGGCGGACGGCGCGCAGTGCTTTGCGAGAAGCTGCGATGCTGAAGGCGGAGGTCGACGACGACGACTGCCTGTTCAGGCTGGCGACAGCCCCGGAAGCGGCTTGCGCATTCTAGCCGTGGAAGCCGATGGCGCGGGCGAGCGCGGCTACCGCCATGCCGGTGAAGACGGCCAGGAAATCGTTGCGGCGGATGACGGTCACGATCATCGCGGCGACGATCGCGAACATCACCACCGGGCCGCCATTGACCGCAACCGGCAGCGACGCGGCAACGATGATCGATCCCGGTAGCGCCTCGAGCATGCGGCGAACCCGCGGCGTGATGGTGACGTAGCTCATCAGCCAGTAGCCGCCGACACGCGACAGCACGGTGACCACCATCATCACCGCGAACGCGATCATCACATCGCCGCGCAGCTCAGTCATCGCTCATCACTCCCGCGCTGACGCTGCCGGCGATGGCACCGGAAATGATGAACCAGTAGCCCGGCACGAGCCAGTGCACGATCAGCGCGACGATGCCCGCAATTGCCCATGGAATGGCGCGGCGGGCGCCTTTCCAGGCCGGCACCAGCATGGCGGCATAGAACGCCGGCATGACCAGGTCGACGCCATACTTCTTCGGATCTGTCAGCTGCTCGGCAAGCAGGTAGCCGGGGATCGACGACAGCAGCCAGGCGAAATACAGCACGATGCCGCCGCCGACGAAAAACCAGGCGTTGCCGCCGCCATGCTCACGGTAGCGCATCGCGGCGAGCCAGCCGCCGTCGGTGACCAGCAGCATCGACGGATAGGCCTGCCAGGGCGGCAGCGTGCCGAACCACGGCTGCAGGCTGGCGCTCATCAGCGCGAAGCGGATGTTCACCGTGGTGGTGACCAGCGCCAGCGTCGCGATCGTCGAGGCGGTCAGGACGTCAGGCCACGACTGCACCGCAACGAACTGCGACAGCCCACCATAGACGATGGCCATCATCACCTCGACCTCGGCGAGCGAGAACTTCTTCTGGGCGCATTGCGCACCGAACGCGAGGCCGAAGGCAAGCGTGCCCGGCAGCATCGGCGCAATGGCGTAGATGCCGGGAATGATGGCCTCGCGCGACCAGTAGGCACGCGCGGCATGATGAGGTTGCAGGTGGGGCGAATGCGACATGGTCAAAGAAAGCCGTTATCGCCGTGCATGAAGTGCGCCTGTCGATCCGTCAACCGGGCCCACGCGACCGGCCGCCCTGCATTTTCGCATTGATGCGAACCGTTGCGCGTGCCGCAGGGCATGGTCAGCGCAACGACGGTCAAGCTGCGTGCGGCAAGCGGTGCTAAGGTGACTGCCGCAGCCTCCACTACCCGTGTGGCAGGCACATCCCGGGAGGACCGTGTGCCGATCACCCCCAACCGACGGCATGTCATCGCGGCCGCCGGCGCGGCTATCACAGGACTAGCTGGAGCAGCCGCGGGACAGCCAGCTCCGGCGCCCCAACAAACCACCCCATATGCGAGGAAACCGATGAGCGGACTGCAATACGCGACGCTGCGCGACCAGGTGTCAGCGCTGCGCGCCAAGAAGGTGTCGGCAACGGAGCTGCTCGATCAGAGCATCGCCCGCATCGAGCGCTTCGACGGTCAGATCAATGCCGTGGTGGTCCGCGATTTCGATCGCGCCCGCATCGCCGCTCGCGACGCCGATGCGGCGCTGGCGCGCGGCGAGACCGGTGCCCTGCTCGGCGTACCGGTGGCGATCAAGGAATCGTTCAATGTCGCCGGACTGCCCACCACATGGGGCTTCCCCGCGGCCAAGGGCTGGATCGCCAGCGAGGACGCCGTGCTGGTGGCGCGGCTGAAGGCCGCAGGCGCCGTGGTGATCGGCAAGACCAACGTGCCGATCAGCCTCGCCGACTGGCAATCCTACAACGACATCTACGGCACCACCAACAACCCATGGGACACCAGCCGCTCGCCCGGCGGCTCCTCGGGCGGATCGTCCGCGGCCCTCGCCGCCGGCTACGTCTCGCTGGCGCTCGGCTCGGACATCGGCGGCTCACTGCGTATCCCCGCGCATTTCTGCGGCGTGTTCGCCCACAAGCCGAGCTCCACACTGCTGCCGAGGCGCGGCCACACCCCGCCGGGCGTGCCGCCGCTGTCGTCCTTCATCGATCTTGCGGTGGTCGGCCCGATGACGCGCAACGCCGCCGACCTGTCGCTCGCCACCGCCCTGCTCGCCGGCCCCGACGAGGCCGAGGCCGTCGCCTACAAGCTTACGCTGCCGCCGCCACGCGCCGAGACGCTCAGGGATTTTCGCGTGCTGGTGCTCGACAGCCATCCGCTGGCGCCGACCTCGGACGCGGTCCGCGCCGGGCTCGACCGGATCGCGCAGGGACTGGAAAAGGAAGGCGCCAAGGTGGTCCGGCGCAGCGACGCGCTGCCCGATCTCGTGCTCATGGCGAAAACCTACATGACGCTGCTGACATCGGTGTTCGGCGCGGACATCCCCGAGGACGTCTACCAGGCCACTCGGACCGCACTTGCCGATGTTCCGCCATCGGTCGACACGCTCGACGTGATGCGCGGGCGCGGACTGGTCCTGTCGCATCGCGACTGGATCAAGGCGGACCGGGTCCGCAGCTCGCTCGCCGCGCGCTGGAGTGAACTGTTCCGGACCGTCGACGTGGTGCTGTGCCCGGTGACGCCGACACCGGCCTTCCCGCACGACCACACGCCCGACCAGCGCGCGCGACTGCTGGACGTCGACGGCAAGAGCATGCCCTACCAGGACCAACTGGTGTGGCCAGGCATCGCGACGCTGACCGGGCTGCCGGCCACCGCGATCCCGATGGGCCTTGCCCCGAATGGCCTGCCGGTCGGGATGCAGGTCGTCGGCCCTTACCTCGAGGACCGCACGCCGCTGCACTTTGCCGAGCTCGCGGAAACCGCGTTCGGCGGCTTTACCGCGCCTCCCGGCTACGCCTGAGAGTCCGACTGAAACAGCAACCATCGACCTTCATATTTGTCGTCGCCGGCTTGTCCCGGCGCCCCCGATAAGGAGGGCACTGCGTCCCTGATCGGGGTGGCCGGGAGACCTTAGTCCCAGCGATCCGTTAAAGATGGATCGCGCTGCCCGGCCACGACAGAGAAAACGGACAGCGCGCGCTCTGTTCACGATGGCCTGATGTAACACGCGGCATTTCCGATCAGTCTCTGAGAGGCTCGAGCCAGCCGCAAAAAGAAAACGCCGCGTTTCCGCGGCGTTTTTTGTTGGATGCGGGCGAGCGGATCAGGCCTGCGGCGCCGGCTCGGTGCCGATATCCGGCTCCGGACGCGGCCGCGGCTTGCCGGCGGGCGGCACGGCGGAGGTGCGCGGGCCGGTCGGCTCCAGCACCGATTCGCGGTTCGGCTTCTTGCCGTCGAGCAGGTCGACAATCTCGTCGCCGGTCAGCGTCTCGAACTCGAGCAGGCCCTTGGCGAGCGCCTCGAGGTCGTCACGCTTGGTCGTGAGGATGTGGGTCGCCTCCTTGTAGCCTTCCTCGACCAGACGGCGGATCTCGACGTCGATCTTCTGGGCGGTGGCTTCCGAGACGTTCTGGGTGCGCGACACCGACATGCCGAGGAACACCTCGTCCTGGTTCTCACCATAGGACACGGTGCCGAGTTCGTTGGACAGGCCCCAGCGCGTGACCATCATGCGAGCGAGACGAGTCGCCTGCTCGATGTCGGACGCGGCGCCCGAGGTGACCTTCTCCCTGCCGAAGATCAGCTCTTCGGCGACGCGGCCACCCATCATGATGGCGAGACGCGAGGTCATCTGCTCCAGCGACATCGACAGCTTGTCGCGCTCGGGCAGCTGCATCACCATGCCGAGCGCACGGCCGCGCGGAATGATGGTCGCCTTGTGCACCGGATCGGTCGCCTTGACGTTGAGTGCGACGATGGCATGGCCGCCTTCGTGATAGGCGGTCAGCATCTTCTCTTCCTCGGTCATGACGAGCGACTTGCGCTCGGCGCCCATCATCACCTTGTCCTTGGCGTCCTCGAACTCGCTCTGGGTGACCATGCGCTTGTTGCGCCGGGCCGCCATCAGCGCCGCCTCGTTGACGAGGTTCATCAGGTCGGCGCCCGAAAAGCCCGGGGTGCCGCGCGCGATGGTCTTGAGGTTGATATCCGGCGCCAGCGGCACCTTGCGGACATGCACCTTGAGGATCTGCTCGCGGCCGACGACGTCCGGGTTCGGCACAATGACCTGGCGGTCGAAACGGCCGGGACGCAGCAGCGCCGGATCGAGCACGTCGGGACGGTTGGTCGCGGCGATGAGGATCACGCCCTCGTTCGCCTCGAAGCCATCCATCTCGACCAGCAGCTGGTTCAGCGTCTGCTCGCGCTCGTCGTTACCGCCGCCGAGGCCGGCGCCACGATGACGGCCAACCGCGTCGATTTCGTCGATGAAGATGATGCACGGCGCGTTCTTCTTGGCCTGCTCGAACATGTCGCGGACGCGCGAGGCGCCGACGCCGACGAACATTTCCACGAAGTCCGAACCGGAGATGGTGAAGAACGGCACGTTGGCTTCGCCGGCGACCGCGCGCGCGATCAGCGTCTTGCCGGTGCCCGGAGGGCCGACCAGCAGCAGGCCGCGCGGAATGCGGCCGCCGAGGCGCTGGAACTTGCCGGGATCACGCAGGAACTCGACGATTTCCTGCAGGTCCTGCTTGGCCTCGTCGACACCGGCGACGTCCTCGAAAGTGACGCGGCCATGGGCCTCCGTCAGCATCTTGGCGCGCGACTTCCCGAAGCCCATCGCCTTGCCGGCGCCGCCCTGCATCTGGCGGCTGAGGAAGATCCACACGCCGATCAGGGCGATGAACGGCAGCCACGACACCAGCAGCGACACGAACCACGGCACATTGTCGCCGGGCGGACGCGCGGTGATCGAGACCTTGGCGTCGTACAGCCGCTTCACCAGGCTCGGGTCCTGGGGCGCGTAGGTCTGGAAGCTGCCGCCATTGGTGAAGGTGCCGTGAATTTCCTGCCCCTGGATCACGACGTCACGGACGTGGTTCTGATCGACCTCGGAGAGCAGCTGCGAGAACGAGATGTCCTGCGACGAGGCGCGCTGACCCGGATTCTGGAACAGCGTGAACAGCGCCAACAGCAGCAAGACGATGATGACCCAGAGGGCGAAGTTGCGCAGATTGGCGTTCATTCGGATTCCTTCGTGACTGCGCGGACCGCAGCCGTGCGTCCTTTAAAAAGCTCGGGGCGTCGACACGGAGGCCAGGGCTCAGATCCAGGGCTCAGATCACGCTCTGAAAGCCAGGACGTCCGTCGACTTGTCAGTTTCCCGCCTCGCGCGATGGTTTGGAAGTCCCCCGGATTCGGGGCCCGCCTCAGGGATACAATCTAGGATCGCCCCCGGCTACTGCCAAGGGAACCTGTTGGGACTATTTAGCGCATTTTACCGCTATTCCAGGTGAAATCAGGGCAAGTTTCGCGCTGTCCCCCGCCGTGGTTAAAGTTTGTCCGGCGGCAGCCGCGAAGTCCGCGCACGGCGTGGCGGCGCGGGAGCGATCGTCAGGTTCCGGCCAACCTCGACCACAGCCCCGGCGAGCGTCTGCTTGAACCGGCGACGCCCGCCCCAGGCGCCCTCGAGCGCCTGCAGCAGGGCCTCCGTCTTGGCGAGTTCCGCCGGCCCCTCGTGCCCCGCGCGATCGACCGCACGAGCCAGCAGACGAAGCCGGATCTCCTCCGGAGCCGCGAAAAAGCCAACGGCATCAACGACGGAACTCCGGGTCGCGCTGTCGATGGCGATCAGGGCACGCTCAGCGGTATCAGCCACCGCCTCGATCGCGGCATTGGCCCGGGCGAGCCGCGCCGCCAGTCGCGCCAGATTGCGTGCATCGCATCCCTCCTGCGCGAGCGCCGGCATCAGCGCCCGCAGCCGCGGCCGGGTGAAACGCACATCGCGATTGCTCGGATCGGTTGCGAAGGGGATACGGCCCTTTGCGAGAGTGGCGACCAGGCGGGCCTTGGGCACGTCGAGCAGCGGCCGCAACAGCACGAAGCCGTCGCGCTCGGATTGCGGTGCCATGGCCGCGAGGCCGGCAAGGCCGCTGCCACGCGACAGCCGCATCAGCACGGTCTCGGCCTGGTCGTCGCGGGTGTGCGCGGTGACGAGATGAACGGAACCGTGGGCCCGCGCGAGATCCGCGAGCAGCCGATAGCGTGCCCGGCGCGCCGCCGCCGGCAGACCGGACGCCGGCTTGGGCCCATGCCAGCGCAGCGTGTGATGCTCGATACCGAGCGAGCCGGCGAGCGCCTTGACAGCGCGCGCCTCGGCGGCGGCCTCGCGGCGCAACCCGTGGTCGACGGTGACGGCAATAAGCCGCGGCCCGCGGCGCAGCGCCCGGCGCCAGCGCGCCATCAGCACCAGCAGCGCGACGGAATCGGGGCCGCCCGATACCGCCAGCACCAGCGCCGGCACGTCCTTGAGGCCTGCGAACAGAAGGCGCGCTTCAGCTGCGGAAACCGGGGCGGCGTCCGGATCGCGCGGCGTCGCGCCTGCTCCGTTCTGCCGTGCCCGTGCCGTCGCCATCAGCTAGTGCCCCTGTTCCGGCATTCGCTTTCCAGGATCGCGGTCAGGGCCCTCGCCGACGCCGCGGCGAAGGGCCGATCCGCATGTCAGCACTTGGTGCGCTTCTGCTCGCGCTCGACGCCCTGCTTCACGCTGGCAGACGCCTTCGGATACTTGCGCGCGACCTCGCCAAGCGCGGCGCAGGCCGCCTCCTTCTCCTTCAGCGCGGCGAGCGACTGACCCAGCCGCAGCAGCGCCTCGGGCGCCTTGCCCGAAGTATCGTACTTGGAGGTGACGTTGAGGAACGTCTCCGCCGCATCACGATAACGTTGGCGCTGGAACATGCTTTCGCCGAGCCAGTACTGGGCGTCGCCGACCAGCCGGTCATTGGGATACTTCTGCACGAAGTTGCGCATCGTCTCCTCGGCCAGCGCATAGTCCTTGCGCTGGATATAGCCGATGCCGAGGTCGTACTCGTCCTTCGGCGTCGCGCCCGGCGGCAGCGTGGTCAGGCCGCCAGGCGCCGCTGGCGGCTGAGCACCACCGGGCCCGGTGTTGGCGAGATCGAGCGGCTCGCCCGGACCGCGCCCACCCGGCGCACCGACGGGTGGCGCTGCGACCTGGGCATTGGGATCGATCGTCATCTGGCCGCCGCCGAGGGCCCGCGGCGCGCCCGGCGCGCTCGGGTTCTGGTTGGGGTCGAACGCATCGTTGCGCCGGCCGGGCTGCCGGGTCTGGGGCGGCTGCTGGATCGGCGCCGACTGCTGATAGGTCTGCTGCTGCGGATAGGGCTGTTGCTGCTGCGGGTAAGGCTGCTGCTGCGGATACCCCTGCTGGGGGTAGCCTTGCTGCGGCGGCTGGTCCTGATATGTCTGCTGCTGCGGCGGATAGGACGGGTTGCCGGCGCCCGGCCGTCCCGCCTGCGGTGCGCCCTGGCCGCCCTGCAGCTGGCGCAGCTGCTCCTCCAGCAACCGATTGCGGTGCTGCAATTCCTCGTTCTGACCGGTCAGCTGGCGGACCTGGTTCTCGAGCCGCTCCACACGCTGCGGATCGTTGTCGTCGTCCATCTGCGCCATCGCGCGCACGGGCAGCACAACGACCGCTGCGAGGGCAATCGCCGCGCAGGCCGACTTATGAAATCTGGATGACATGGATGCCTGATGAAATGGAGGTTTCAGTCGCCGCCGCCTTATTGAGGCATGCAGTATGCCGAAAATGTGGCTTTGCAAAAGCCACATTGGCACCTGCGACGAACCAAAGAAAAACCGGCGCCCTGCGGCGCCGGTCACGATGACGTGTCTCGATCGAAAAGCCCGACCGGTCCCGGACGCCGTCAGGAGCTGGCGTTCAGCACGGTGACGGCGCGGCGGTTCTGCGACCAGCAGGAGATGTCGTTACAGACCGCGACGGGACGCTCCTTGCCGTAGGAAATCGTGCGCATGCGGCTCGGGTCGATGCCGCGCGAGGCGAGGTACGACCGCACGGACTGGGCACGGCGGGCGCCAAGAGCGATGTTGTACTCGCGCGTGCCACGCTCGTCGGCATGGCCTTCGATGGTGAAGGTGTAGCGGTTGTAGGTCTGCAGCCACTGCACCTGCTTGTCGAGCGTCGCGGTCGCCTGCGGCGACAGATCCGTCTGGTCGCTCTCGAAGAACACACGGTCGCCGACATTGACGACGAAGTCCTGCTGGCTTCCCGGGGTCGCGGCGTTCGCGAGGCCGCCGTTGGCGCCGTCGAGGCCGTTCTTGTTGGCGCAGGCGCCCATCGACAGTGCGACGACCAGCACAGCAGCCAGCTTCAGCCCCTGGAGGAAACGCTTCTGATTCATCATTCCGGAGCCTCCACGCTCACGATTGTCCGATCCACGACCCGGTCTACAGGGCGATGGTTAAACGAACGTTCCGTCAACCTTGATGAGACCTTGCTACACCCGCTCAAAAGCCCCGCATCGGCGTAAAGCAATTGCGATGGTTAATGGGCCGTAAATGTGGCGCGACGGTGAAAGCATCGTGCCGGACCGAGATATCGTGCGGCACTGTGACCTTGGTGACGCACTCGACCGCAGCGGTTGCGGGAACCACTTGTTTCACAGGAGATTCGAAACGCGACGCGCTGGCGTCAAGGTTCGGACGCCGCCACTCCGCCGCTGAGCACCTGGACCGCCCGATCGCGGTCGAGATCGTTTTCCCAGGCCGCGATCACCACGGTGGCGACGCAGTTGCCGATGAGGTTGCCGACGGCGCGGGCCATGCCGATGAACCAGTCGACCGACAGCACGAGAACAAGGCCGATCGCGGGTATCGAGGGAACCGCATTCAGCGTCGCCGCGAGGATGACGATCGCCGATCCCGGCACGCCATGCGCACCCTTCGAGGTGACCAGCGAGATCGCCAGCACCAGCAGCAGATCGCCGAACGACAGCGGCGTGTTGGTGGCCTGGGCGATGAACACCACCGCGAGCGTCAGATAGATCGAGAAGGCGTCGAGGTTGAACGAATAGCCGGTCGGCACCACGAGGCCGACCACCGAATCCTTCACGCCCATGCGCTCGAGCTTGCGCATCACCTGGGGCAGCACTGCGTCGGACGACGCCGTCGCCAGCACGATGGTGAGTTCCTCGCGCAAGTAGGCCAGGAACCTGAAGATGTTGAGCCCTGCGAGCCGCATCACGCCGCCCAGCACGACGAGCACGAATACTGCAACCGCGGCGTAGAACAGCACCACCAGCGATACCAGTTGCTTGAGCGAACCGACGCCGTAGCGCCCGACCGTGTAGGCGACCGCACCGAGAACGCCGAGGGGCGCGAGGCGCACGATCAGGCTCATCGCCTTGAACAGCACCGTGGCCGCAGCCTCGATCACTCTGCTGATCGGCGCGCCCTTGTCGCCGACCAGCGACAGGCTGACGCCGAATAGCACGGCGAAGAACAGCACCTGCAGCACGTCGTTGCGCGCCAGCGCATCGAACGACGTGGTGGGAATGATATTGAGAATGAAGGCGCCGATCCCGCCGCCCTGCAGCTTGTGGGCGTTATCGGCATAGCTCGACAGCGCCCTAGCGTCGAGCGTGGCGGTGTCGATATTCATGCCGTGGCCGGGCCCGAACGCATAGGCCAGCACGATGCCGAGCGCGAGCGCGAGCGTCGTCATCACCTCGAAATAGACCAGTGCCTTGACGCCGACCCGGCCGACCTTGCGCAAGTCCCCCGCGCCAGCGATGCCGTGCACCACGACGCAGAACACGATCGGCGCCACGATCATCGAGATCAGCTTGAGGAAGCCGTCGCTGAACACTTTCAGCCCGATCGCGAGATCTGGCCATGCCATGCCGATGACGATGCCCGCGACGAGCGCGACCAGCACCTGGGCGAACAGCGACTTGTACAGGGGGACCGGCTTGGCCGGCAGCGGCGGAGCAACGACGTCGGCGGCAGCGGTCATGATGGGCGCCCTTCGGTTCGATGGATGAACCGCTCGAAGCAAGCCCTATGCCATCCCCTGCAGAAGCGCCGACCGGGCCGGTCTCAGCTGCGGGGTACGATCGAGGCCACGTTCATGGCCTGCTCGGGAAGGCTGACGATCGTATCCGAGGATGGCGCGAGCCTGCGTTCGAACAGCATGCGCCGCTCGAAGAAAGTCGAGCGGAAGTAGGGATAGCGCTCGAAGATCCTGTCACGGACCACGGCATATTCCGCAGCCATCAGGCTGAGCGGCTTGGTGAGCGTCGGATAGGGCCGCGGCTCGCACAGCGGATTTTGCAGGAAGACACGGCGGTAGAACGCCTGATGCTCCTTGCGCACCGTTGCCGTGCCGAGATCGGCCTGGAAATAGGCACAGGCGACATACCCCAGCCGGACCGTGACATAGGGCAGTTCGGGAAACCGGCGGGCGCGTGCGGGCTCGGCGACGAAACGATTGGGATCGACGATGATCTTGCCGCGCGCCAGTTCCGGCTCGAGCAGATCGGGGAAAGCGTCGACGGCCGGGGTCTCCGGATTGTCAGGCGTCGCGACGCTGATTCGGATCGAACTCGCCAGCACGCCGTCGATGTAGATGCCAAAGGTCCAGGAATTCTTCAGATCATCGAAGCGATCGCTGAGACGGGCATCTCCGCGCGGCTCGATCGCCCCCTCGTTGAGGTAGGCGCGGTACCGCATCCGGTAGATTTCTTCCTTGTCCGCGTCGGTCTCGGCGAGGCGGTAGTCGACGTGGTTCAGGATGTCCCAGTGACGGTCCTGAGGATTCTTGTTGGCTTGCACGACAACGCCCACTGCATTTTCCCGCGTGATTGCGAGCATTCCCAGCCGGAACCGGGTAAAATGTTAACGGTTTATTAATGCGCGCGCAAAGGTCGTATATGTTTAGGGTTAATCTCCAAACGAGTGGTGTGGAGACATCAAAGCTTCACGAATCGTGATCTGCCAGCGACCAAAATCTTGCCGAAAGATCCTCGGTCTCAGGCCAATTCTGCTCCAGCCATCCCTTTGGTCTTCGGGCCAGCGATCGCAGAGGAACTTATGACCAAGAACTTCTGACCAAGATCTTCAGGCCAGGGATCGCGAGCCGTCGGCCTCGAGCGGCGCCTCCTTCGGGCGCCGGCCGTGGGATGCGTTGAGCAGTTGCCGGATCTGATGGGCCGGAACCGGCGGACTGAAGAGGTAGCCCTGCGCCTCGGTGATGGTGCCCTCGATGCCGATCAGCTCGAGCTGATCGTTGGTCTCGACGCCTTCCACCACCACGCTCATGCCGAGGTCCGCGCTGAGCCGCGCGACACCGCGCAGCAGCGTCAGCGGGCGATCCTTGTCGATGCCTTCGAGGAACGAACGGTCGATCTTGACCTTCTGCAGCGGGAAATTGTTGAGATAGCTGAGGCTCGAATAACCGGTGCCGAAATCGTCCAGCGAGATCCGCACCCCGGCGGCCCGCAGTTGGGCCAGCACATCGAGCGTCCACTGGGTGTTGCGCAGCAGCGAGGATTCGGTAATCTCGATCTCGAGGCGATTCGCCGGCAGGCCCGAGACCTCCAGCGCATATCGCACGTCGCTGAGCACGTCGCGGCGGTGGAACTGCTGCGACGAGAAGTTGACCGCGACGCTGACCGCCGAGGGCCACTGCATGCACTCCATGCAGGCCTTGCGCAGGATCCAGCGTCCGAGGTCGACGATCAGGCCCATGTCCTCGGCGACCGGGATGATGTCCGACGGCGGGACAAAACCGCGTTCCGGATGGTTCCAGCGCAGCAGCGCTTCGCAGGTGGCAATGCGGCCGGTCTTCAGGTTGACCAGCGGCTGGTAGAACAGCTCGAATTCCTCGTTGGCGAGCGCGTGGCGCAGCTCGAGCTCGAGGGTGCGGCGCGTCTCGACGATCTGTGCCATTTCTTCGCGGAAGAAGCAGAACGTGCCGCGACCATCGCCCTTGGCCCGGTAGAGCGCCATGTCGGCGTTCTTGAGCAGCACGTCGACGTTGGCCCCGCTCGACGAGGTGGTGGCGATACCGATGCTGGCGCCGATCTCGACGAGATGCTGATCGATCTCATACCCCTCGCTGAGGCGGTCGACGATACGGCGGGCGAGTGTCGCTGCGTCGTCGATCGACTTGATGCGTGGCTGGAACACGACGAACTCGTCGCCACCGAAGCGTGCGACGAAATCGTCCGGGCGCAGCATCTCGCGCAGCCGGTCGGCCACCGCGCACAGCAGGCGGTCGCCACAGGGATGACCGAGTGTATCGTTGACCTGTTTGAACTGATCGAGGTCGACAAACAGCAGCGCCGACAGCGCGTGGCTGCCCTCGGCGCTAGGGATCGACAGCAGGCGCTGGATTTCGTTGCGGAAATTGAGCCGGTTCGGCAGGCCGGTGAGCTCATCGAACCGTGCCATGTGATTGATACGCGCCTCGGCGTTGCGCCGCTCGGTGATGTCCTCGACCAGCACCACGGTGCCGCCGGCCGCCATCGGCTGCACCGTCCATTCCAGCGCGCGCTCGGGCGTGTTGCCGGGATCGAACGTAGTGATGTTGCCGGCGCGGGACGCCTCGATCTCTGTGACCAGCGCATTGGCGCTGGGGGCCGACAGCGTCTTGGCGATCATGCAGGCGGCCGCGAGTTCGCGCACGCTGGCGCCACGATGCACGAGATCGCTCGACACGCGCAGCATGTCGGTGAAGCAGTTGTTCATGACCGCGAGGCGGCCGTCGGCGCCGAACATGCACAGGCCGTTCGGCATGTTGTTGAGCGCGGTGTCGAACTGGTCGGCGATCGACGTCACGCGCTCGCTCGCCACCAGCGCCTTTACATAGACCTGCTGCAGGCTGAGCGTGATACGGCGCAGGCCGATGAAGAACAGCAGGTTCAGGAACGCAAACCCGACATAATAGACGTCGCCATGCAGCAGCAGCGCCAGCGACATCGGTCCACAGGCCAGGATGATCTGCAGCTGGGCGATACCCGGGCGGCCGTAGTTGCGGCCCGATCCGGCCGCGGTATAGGCGACGGTGACCGCTGTGCACAGCATATGGGCAACGGGGTCGTCGCTGCCGAGCAGCACCACCAGACACCAGACGCCGAGCGCACAGGCGTAGAGGCCGGCGCCGATCTGGTAACGCTTCTCCCAGCTCTCGGCGCTCGAAGGATCCAGCGGCGTGGTGCGCTGGGCGTACTTCTGCATGTCGAAGGCGCGGAAGGTGCCGACCGCGATGATCAGCAGGGCGCATGGCCACAGCAGGTTGTTACCGGTCTTGTACGCGGTCATGACCGCGGCGATCGCGGCGCACAGCGCGCCCGCGAACATCGCCACCGAATTCTGAAACAGCGAGTCCACCAACGCCGCGTAGATCGCGGGCGTCAGCGTCTTCTCGCTCGGCACGTTTTTCAGTTCGGCAAGCTGCATGCGATCGCGTCTGCACGGGTGTCGACGCTTCCAGTCTTAACCGGAGCGCGTGAAGCAATCCTGAGGGAAGATCGTTACCGAGTGGTATTCGCGCCGCAGGAAAGTGACAAAAACGCATACAAAATCAGCGGCGTAGGCAAGGTTTGCCTAGCGCCGTCGCGCTGCTCGCAAGGATTTTTGCGTTTTTGTTTAGGATAACAGCGGCGACCAGGCCGGATCGGACGCAAACCCCGGGGTGGGCTGACGCTGCTCGTTACGGCCGTCGATATTGACCGTGAACAGCGAGGGCCCGGCCCCCTGGTCGCGGAAGAACATCACCACACGGCCGTTCGGAGCGAAGGTCGGCCCCTCGTTGTGGTAGCCGGATGTCAGGATTCGCTCTCCGGACCCATCCGGTTTCATGATGCCGATGGCGAACTGTCCGCCGCCTTGCCGGGTGAAAGCAATGTAGTCGCCGCGCGGCGACCACACGGGGGTGGAGTAGCTGCCGCCTTCCTGAAACGAAATGCGCTGCGCCGCCCCGCCCGTTGCGGGCATGACATAGATCTGCGGCTTGCCGCCACGATCGGATTCGAAACAGATGCGCTGGCCATCCGGCGAATAGGATGGCGAGGTGTCGATCGCCGGAGTGTCGGTCAGGCGGGTGGTCGACTTCGAGCGCAAGTCCATCACGAACAGGTTGGAGTTTCCGCCCTGCTGCAGGCTCATGATGATGCGCTGGCCATCCGGCGAGAAACGCGGCGAGAACGACATCCCCGGAAAATTGCCGACGATCTCGCGCTGCCCGGTCTCGACGTTGAACAGGTAGACCCGCGGGTCGCCCTGGCCAAACTCCATGTAGGTGATTTCCTGGGTCGACGGCGAGAACCGCGGCGTCAGCACGAGGTCCGTGCCACGGGTCAGGTAGCGCACGTTGGCGCCATCCTGGTCCATCAGCGCCAGCTTCTTGACGCGCCGCTCCTTCGGGCCGCTCTCATCGATGAACACGACGCGGCTGTCGAAATAGCCCTTCTCACCGGTCAGCCGTTCATAGATCTGGTCGGAGATGATGTGGGCGATGCGGCGCCAGTATTCCGGCGAGGTGAAGTACTGCTTGCCGTCGAGCTGCTGCCCCGACACCACGTCCCACAGGCGGAATTCGGCCTTCAGCCGGCCATCGGGCTGGCGGGTCACGCGGCCGGTGACCAGCGCCTGGGCATTGAGGGTGCGCCAGCTCTGGAATTGCGGCGCGACGTCGATGCTCGAGATCTTCTCGATGAACGCCGCCTGGTCGATCGGCGCGAACGAGCCGCTGCGCTTGAGGTTGCTGGTGATGACCTGGGCGACGCCAGCAGCCACCTCGCCGTCGGAAGGCGAACCCGCGACGAAATTCGGAATCGCGATGACGAGCGGGGCAATCTGCCCCTGCGGGATGACGAGTTTCGTCTGTGCGTTGGCCCAGCGCGGCAATGCCAGCGCAGCGGCAGCTCCCACGCCTCCAAGGAGGACATCTCGGCGGGAGGCGATCAACCCAGGCGCGGAAAACGACTTCAGAGGCATTCGTCGGCTCATTCTCGTCAATAACTAGCTGCGAAACATCGTTTTAGGATCAAAATCGATGTCCATGAATTTCCATTGATCATACGTCTGGTCGCGCAGCATGTTGTAGGGCTGCCCCTGCAACACGGCACGCACGGCCGCATCGGCAGCGGCGCGATAACGCGGCGAGCTGCCGCGCGAGACGACTTCAGGCGGCCCGGCAAGCCTGCGGTCAGGCGTCAGGCGAATCCGCACCGTGACCATCAGCTCTTCGGGATTCTCGGTCCCCGGCTGGATATTCCAGAGACTCGCCAGACGCGCCCGCATCGCGTCCATTTCCGACTGCGACAGCGTCTGCGCGGTGCCGCGCGGACTGCCCAGCGAGGCAGACGCGTTCAACGCCGACCCGGTGACGGCCTGATGGCTCGGCTCACGCTTGTCGATCAGGGCGGCGATCTTGCTCTGGTCGAACTTGTAGTCCTGCTTGGGCTTCGGCGGCTGCGGCGGCGCAGCCTTGGCCTCCGGCTTCGGCGGCGGCTTCTTGCTGTTGTCTTTCTTCAGCGCCTCGGCGATCGGATCGACCTTCGGCTCCGGCTGCTTCTCGACCGGCTTCGGTTCGTCCTTCTTCTCGGCCTGCTTGGGCGGATCGGGCTTCTTCTCCACCGGCTTCTCGACCGGCTTCGGCGGCGGCTCGGGCGCAGCCGCGGTCACCACTTCCTTCTTCTCGGTGATCTTGCCGACGGGATCGTCCTGCGGCGGGGTCGCATCGGCGACCTTCTCCACCAGCGGCTTGGGATTTTCCTTCTTGCCGGACTTGTTGCCGGCAGTCAGCTGGGAGAATTGGGCGTCGGAAATGATATCGACCGGCATCGACTCGACCGGCGTCGCCTCCAGCGAGCGCGTCGAGAACGACACGATGCTCCAGCCCAGCACGGCGGCATGCAGCGCCAGCGAGGCCACAAGCGTCTTGTCGATCTGGACCTTGCCGATCTTCACATCAGCTCCCCTGCTCGACCTCGGTCACCAGCGCCACGCGCTTGAATCCCGCCGCCGAGAGCCGCCCCATCACGTTCATCACCGTGCCGTAGTCGACCTTCTTGTCGCCGCGCACGAAAATGCGCTCATCCATTCCGCCGCGGGCCTCGGTAATGGCCTTGAGCTTGGGAACGAGCTCGTCCACCGCGATCTGGGTATTGTTGAGATAGACCTCGCCCTTGAGATTCACCGACAGCGTCAACGGTTCCTTGTCGTTGTCGAGGCTCTTGGCCTGGGTCTGGGGCAGGTCGAGCGGCACGCCAACGGTGAGCAGCGGCGCCGACACCATGAAAATGATCAACAGCACCAGCATCACGTCGACCATCGGCGTGACGTTGATTTCGGCCATGACATTGGCCCGGCGGCTGCCGCGACCGCGTCGCCGCCCGCCTCCCGAAGCTCCCGCTGCGCTCATCCCCATCAGAGACTACCCTCGGCTACGGTCATCCCAACATGCCGGTCCCGTCCGGCCCACCCCATGTCACACGGACGGCCGGACCCCACCGGCGTTACGCCCGCTCGTCGATCTGCCGCGACAGGATCGCGGAGAACTCATCGGCAAACCCTTCCAGACGCTGACCCTGGCGGCTCACCTCGGAGGAGAACTTATTGTAGAAAATAGTCGCCGGGATGGCAGCGATAAGGCCGATTGCGGTGGCGAACAGCGCCTCCGCGATGCCGGGCGCGACCACCGCCAGCGAGGTGTTCTTGGACGCCGCGATCGACTGGAAGCTCGACATGATGCCCCAGACGGTGCCGAACAGGCCGACGAACGGGCCGGCCGAACCGACGGTTGCCAGCACCAGAAGACCCTTTTCGAGGCGTTCGACCTCGCGGGCGATCGACACGTCCATGACCTTGTCGATGCGCATCTGCAGCCCGGCGAACGAGCGCGCCTGGCTTTCGAACGAGCGTTTCCACTCGCGCATCGCCGCGACGAACAGCGCCGCCATGGAATAGGTCGGCTTGGCGGACAGGCCGCGATACAGTTCCTCGATCGACTGGCCCGACCAGAATGCCTGCTCGAACCGGTCCATGGCGCGGCGGGTGCGCGCGAACAGGAAGATCTTTTCGATCGCGATAGCCCACACCCAGACGGAGCAGCCGAGAAGGCCCAGCATCACGCCCTTCACGATCCAGTGAGCCTGCCAGAACAGCGCGATCAGCGACACATCGGCCGAAGCCATCGGCAGAGCCGACTGAGCGACGTCGGCTGGATTCATCGGCAATATCCTCTCAAATGGTCCCTTCGCGACATCCGGGCGGGCCACGACGCGGCTTCGCGCGGCAACCACGGCCGAACACCAAGTCCTTCATGTCGCATGGGAAAAGCCCAACCCGGAGCTGGCCCCCACTTTCCCCGTCAACATGTCAAAACAAGGGCTGTCGGCGCGGTTTTTCGCCCCCTCACCAAACCCTCGTCGTGGTTAATGCGAGGTTACTCTGCCGAAGAATTGAGACGGTTTGACCAATTCACGCCTGGGTTTAATGTCCGCCCGCCTTTTCCTCCGTCGTCATCCCGCGACTGATCAGTGCCCCTCGCCCCCTCTCCGGAAGCAACCCGCGTCCGGCCTGTCCTGAGCCGACTGGCCGACATCGACCGACACATATCGGCGCGCATGGCGCAGCGTCCGGCGATGGCTGCGCTGTACGAGTTCCTGCGTTTCGGGTTGAAGCAGGCATGGGCCTGCCTGTTCGGAGGTATTATGGTAGCACTCTTGATCGCGACCCGCTACGCCTATCCGGACAATGCCGGACTCTACCGCTACGACTTTTTGTTTCTCGCAGCTTTGGCCGTGCAGGCGATCCTGCTCGCCAGCCGTCTCGAAACCATGGACGAGGCCAAGGTCATCCTGCTGTACCACCTCACCGGCACGGCAATGGAGATCTTCAAGACGGCGGTCGGATCATGGATCTATCCGGAGCCGGCCATCTTCCGCATCGGCGGCGTGCCACTGTTCACCGGCTTCATGTACTCCTGCATCGGCAGTTACATCTGCCGGGCATGGCGGCTGTTCGATTTCCGCTTTGTCAGTCATCCACCGCTGTGGATGCTCACGCTCCTGAGCGGCGCGATCTACATCAATTTCTTTGCGCACCACTACGTCCCCGACGTTCGGCTCGGCCTGTTCGCCGTAAGCGCGGTGCTGTTCATGCGAGCGCAAATTCACTTCAGGATCTGGCGTCGGAATCGCAGCATGCCGCTGCTGCTGGGCTTCGTGCTGGTGGCCTTCTTCATCTGGCTATCGGAAAACATCGGCACCTTCACCCGCACCTGGGTCTATCCCAACCAGCTCCAGAGCTGGTCGCTGGTGTCGTTAGGCAAGCTCGGATCGTGGTTTCTGCTGCTGATCGTCAGCTACACCATGGTCGCCATCGTCAACAAACCACGCAGGCTGCCGGGAAAGCCCACGTCGACGTCGCTGCGACCAAACCAGGGCGCTGGCACCTGAATGCAGATACGCATCATCTTCGCCACCGCGACACTGCTTCTCATCGCAGCCGGCCTGCTGGTGCGTGCCCCGGTGCCGGGCTTGCCCGCCGGCCTTGCCAAATATGCAGGTTCGATCATCTGGGGCGGAATGGTGTACGCGCTGTGGTCCACGATCATGCCACGGGCCGCCTTGGCGAACAGGGCCGCGATATCCGCAATCATCGCCGCCTCCGTCGAATTCAGCCAGCTCCTGCACACACCGTGGCTCGATGCCTTCCGGCGCACCACCATCGGTGTCCTGTTGATCGGACGCTTCTTCTCGTGGTGGGACATTCTGAGCTACACGGCCGGCATCGCGGCCTGCGCGGCCATCGAGTGGCTCATCGTGCGGGGCCGCCCGCGATCATGAGCCGCGGGGGATCGTTTCCGCCGGCGCATCGGGTTCGCGCCGCGCACCGATCAGCGGCCGTAGCAACAGCGGCGACAGGTAGATCGGAAACTGGCTGAGAGCGAAATAGAGCCACGTCGCCGCCGGAAGCATGCCGCCGGCCGCGGCCAGCATCAGCCCCATGTTGCGCTGGCACGCCATCACCCCGAGCGCGAGCGCCACGTCCCGGCCGGCGCGGCGAAACACGACCACCGTCGTCGCAAGCAGCACCAGAAACACCGCGAACACCAGCACCGAGAGCAGCAGCATGTGCGCCGGCGCCGCGAGCCACTCCGCCGCCACGGTTTCCATCATGCCGGCGACGACGACCAGCAGCGCCACGATGTTGACGCCATCGATCGGCTCCCGGTGGCGCTGGATCGCCGCAGCGCCCACCAGTCGGCGCAGCACCGCCGCGGCCAGCAACGAGCCGCCGAGCAGGGCCGCTAGCTTGACGCCGAGCAGGACGGGCGACAGCTTCAGCGCCTCGCCGAGAAAGACCACCGCGAAGACCGGCGCCGTCAGCGGCAGCAGGGCGGTGCAGGTCACCAGCGTCACCAGCACCAGCGTCGCATCGAGGCCCATCAGCGTCGCGAGTGCCGGCGCCGCCATCATCGGTGACGCCACCATCTGCAGCATCAAGCCAAGAAATAGGTCGGGCGCACGCACGTTCAGCCCGATCAGCACCGACACCTGACCGGCGATCAGCGGCACGCCGATCGCATTCCACAGCGTTGCGGTCACGATCAGGCCGGGACGCCGCAGATAGCCGCGTAGCGCAGCGCCATCCACGCGCATGAACGAAATGCAGAGCAGGATGAAGATCGCTTCGCTGACATAGGGCTTCAGCACCGTGCCGAGCGGCGGGCACACCACACCGATCAAGACGATGACAGCAAGCGCCCATACGCCCTGACGGCCGATCCAGGCGAGCAGCGCGACAGGCGGGGCGACGACGACGGAAATGACGGACGGCATGACTGGGCACTTTGCGTGATGGCCGCCACGCGAGGCGAAACGCTCATGATGCGGCAAGACGATCAGGACGGGGTGAGGTCGATCGAGGAGAGATCGTCTCAGCCGACGACGACGTGGCGCGCCGGGGAGGTGCGCCACCACGCGCGGAGCGAAAAGCTCCGGCGCTGGATTGTGGCGGGTCGTCGTGTCATGGCCGGCAGTCTGCCACCATCACGCCATCTGGACAATCGCCACAACAGTATCAGCCGGCCGTCGCGGTGGCGCGCACCGGGAGCGGCTGGCGGATGGCGATGTCGGCGAGGATCTCATAGGAGCGCAGCCGCGCCTTGTGATCGTGGATCGCGGACGCCACCATCACCTCGTCGACGCCGGTCTGCTCGATGAAGCGCGTCAACCCGCGCCGCACGGTGTCCGGCGAGCCGACGAAGGCGTAGCGCAGCATGCCCGAGGCCTGCACCTTCTCCTCCGGGGTCCAGTACGTCTCGATGTCGGCGATCGGCGCCGGCAGCTGGCCACGGGCATTGCGGAAGATGTTGGTGAAGCTCTGCTGCGCCGACGTGAACAGGAAGCGCGCTTCCTCGTCCGTGTCGGCGGCGATGACATTGACGCCCGCCATCGCATAGGACTTCTGCGACTGCTCCGACGGCTCGAACCGGGCGCGGTACATCTCCAGCGCCTGCATCAGCGCGTCGGGCGCAAAGTGCGAAGCGAAGGCGTAGGGCAAGCCGAGCATGCCGGCGAGCTGGGCGCCGAACAGGCTGGAGCCGAGGATCCAGATCGGCACGTTGAGGCCGGCGCCCGGCACCGCGCGCACGCCCTGCCCCGGCTGCGCCGGCGCGAAGAACGCCTGCACCTCGAGCACGTCCTGGGGGAAATTGTCGGCGTTGTCGGGCGAGCGGCGCAGCGCCCGCAGGGTGCGCATGTCGGTGCCCGGCGCCCGGCCGAGGCCAAGATCGATGCGCCCGGGAAACAGCGATTCCAGCGTGCCGAACTGTTCGGCGATGACCATCGGCGCATGGTTGGGGAGCATGATGCCGCCGGAGCCGACACGGATGCGCTTGGTGCCGCCGGCGACATGGCCGATCACCACCGCGGTGGCCGCGCTCGCGATCCCGACCATGTTGTGATGCTCGGCGAGCCAGTAGCGCTGGTAGCCCCACTCGTCGGCGTGCCGGGCAAGGTCGAGGGTGTTTTGCAGCGCAATCGCCGGGGTGGCTCCGGCGGGCACGGGCGCGAGGTCGAGGATCGAGATGGCGGTCAAGGCGGGCTTTCCGATGCGGTGGACTGAATGGCGGCCAGGCCCGCGCCGCGAGCCCCCATCGCAGATGCGCCCTCAGGACCGCCCGCGCAAGGGTTGCCGGCGCAGGGCCGACAGGCGACGGCGCATGCCGCCGATGCAGGATCGCCTGGTGCCAGCCGCCGCCGGTCAGGGATCGTCGGAGTAGCGCTGCTCCCGCCAGGGATCGCCGCGGTTATGGTAGCCGCGAACCTCCCAGTAGCCCGGCGCATCGGCGGGCCGGAACTCGATCCGGCGCAGCCATTTGGCGCTTTTCCAGAAATACAGATGCGGCACCACGAGACGAAGAGGCCCGCCGTGTTCGGCGGTCAGCGGCTTGTCGCTCCAGCGGTGCGCCAGCAACGCGTCGGGCGCGGCGAAGTCGGCGAGCGCCAGATTGGTGGTGTAGTTGTCGTGACCGTACAGCACCACGAACCCGGCCTCGTCCTTCGGCCGCACGATGGCGAGAAGATCGCGCGTCGCGAGCCCCTCCCAGAGATTGTCGTACCGCGACCAGGTGGTGACGCAGTGGATGTCGGAGACGATGCGTTGCTGCGGCTGGGCCAGAAACGCCGTCCAGTCCCATGTCACCGGGTTCTCGACCGCGCCATCGACCACCAGCCGCCAGCGTTCGGGGGCGATGTCCGGCGTGCCGGTGAGATCGAGCACCGGCCAGTCGCGGGTCAGGTGCTGGCCGGGCGGCAGACGCTCCTCCTCCGGCCGCGCCGTGCGGCCGGTCAGGAAACGGCCCTCCTCGGCCCATTTCTGCTTGCTGCGGGTTAGCTTGCTCTCTGGCGGGTCGTGATCGTCGGTCATCGTGAATATCCTCGGCGCGTCAGCAGTCCTCGCACGCTTTCGCCATGTCGGTGAAGTGCTGTTCCGGCGGCTCCGAGACCATCGGCGGCAGCGGCGGGATCTCGCCCTTGCGGGTCTCGACCGCCGCCCCGCGCTCCAGCGTGCGATGGACCGGGCATTTGTTGGCGATCTCGATCAGGCGCTCCTGCTGGGCCGCGTCGAGCGCACCCTCCACCACCACCTCGCGGCTGAACACATCGCGCGGCTCCTCGGTGCGCTTGGTGTGGCCGACGGTGACGCTGACGCGATCGAGCGGCCATGATTTCTGGTTGGCGTACATCCGCAGGGTCATCGCGGTGCAGGCGCCGAGCGCAGCGCTGAGCAGCTGATAGGGCGACGGCCCGGAGCCAAGGCCGCCGACATCGGCCGGCTCGTCGGCCACGAAACGGGCGCCAGCCGCCCGCACCTCGACCTGGTAGCGCCCCGCGCCGGTCTCGGCGACGACGACGGCGTCGTCACGCGGTGCCGCCGGCGTCGCGGCCTCGGCCTCGGCCAGATAGCGCGATGCCCACGCCGCGATGACGTCAGCGGCATAGTCGGCGTCGACGCTTCCCGTCAGCAGGTGATCGGCATGATCGAGCGACACAAAGCTCTTGGGATGGCGCGCGGCCAGAAAGATCGCCGAGGCGTTGTCAATGCCGACGATCTGGTCGAGCGGCCCATGCAGGATCAGCAGCGGCCGCTTGAGGTGAGCGATGGTCTGTCCGGGGTCGTGATCACGCAGGTCGTCGACGAACGAGCGGCGGATCGTGAACGGCGTACCGCCGAGATCGACCTTCGCCTCGCCCTTCGTCGTGAGCTCGTCCAGCTTGTCGCCGAACAGCCTGGTCACATGGCCGACGTCGAACGGCGCGGCGATGGTTGCGACGGCCGTGATTTCGGGCAATTGCGCCGCGGCGGCAAGCGCCGCCGCACCGCCGAGGCTGTGGCCAATCAGCAGCGACGGCGCCATGCCCTGCCGTGCCAGCGCGCCGCTGGCGGCGACGAGGTCGCGTACATTGCCGCTGAAGGTGGTATCGGCGAATTCGCCGCCGCTGTCGCCGAGCCCGGTGAAATCGAAGCGCAGCACGCCGATGCCCTTGAGCGCCAGCGCCCGGGCAATACGCACCGCAGCGCGCGACTTGCGCGAGCAGGTGAAGCAGTGCGCGAACAGCGCGTAGGCGCGCGGACGGCCGTCCGGCAGGTCGAGCTGGCCGGCAAGACGCTGTCCGTCGGCGCCGTCGAAGTCGAAACGATGCGTGATCATGGGAGCCACTCGCCTGTCCCGCCGCCATCGTCCCGACAGCGGCTGCTGGCGTCCATCATGCCGGCCGCCCGCCACGACGGCCAGCGCGAAATGCGCGGGGCCTCGCGCGCCCCGCAACCATGACCCGCGAGGTAATCGCAGCCGGCACATCGCCGTGGCTGACTACGGCCATCAACAGTGCAACGGACCGTTTGTCCCGGAGGTCATCACATGAATGTCATCACAACGGAATTCGACGCGGCCGACAGCCGAACCCCGCGCCACCCGGCCATCGTCACGCGGGACGGCCTGCGGCTGTTCCACAAGGATTGGGGCGATGGCGCGCCCATCCTGTTCGTGCATGCCTGGTCGATGAGTTCGGATTTCTGGGAGTACCAGATGGCGCCGCTGGCGTCGCAGGGCTTTCGCTGCATCGCCTTCGACCGCCGCGGCAACGGCCGCTCCGAGGACAATGGTCGCGGCTACAGCCTCGATGCACTGGCGGACGATCTCGCCGGCGTCATCGAACAGCTCGACCTCTCCGAAATCACGCTGGTGGGCCACTCCCTCGGCGCCAGCGAGGTGGTGCGCTATCTCACACGCCATGGCTCGGGCCGCGTCCGGCGCGCGGTGCTGGTTGCCGGCGGCACGCCACCGCTGGTCAAAAGCGCCGACAATCCCGACGGCATCGACAAGGCGATGTTCGACGCCATCCGCGACGCGCTGCTGGCCGACCGGGGAAAGTGGCTGCGCGACAACGCCGCACCGTTCTTCACACCGGACACCTCGGCGGCGATGCAGGACTGGACCATGGCGATGATGATGCAGGCATCGCTGCGCGCGATGGTGGAGACGGTGTACCTGTCGTCGACGACCGACCTGCGGCGCGACCTTGCCCGCATCGACGTCCCGGTGCTGGTGATCCACGGCACGGCTGACCAGTCGATACCCCACGTTTTCGGCCAGCGCACCCTCGATCATCTCGCTGACGGCCGCATGATCACCTATGACGGCGCCCCGCACGGTCTGCTGGTAACCCACGCCCCGCGGCTGCGTGACGACATCGCGGCTTTCGCCAGAAGCTGAGCACGCAAGGACGGCCGCCCGCGACCACGCGCGGGCGGCCTCGTCACATGTGCACGCCCATGCGCAGCAGGCGATCGACCGCCGCAGCCATCGGTCCGTTCGCGGCTCCCCGTACCTCAACCCGCGGCAGCGCCGCCTGCAGGAAGCCTTCGATGCGCTGGTGGGCAGCCTCCGCCAGTTCGCCGCCCATGGCGGTGAAGCCGTGCACGCCGCCGGGATAGACCGCAAGCTCGGCGGGGTTGCCGGCCGCGACCCAGCGCGCATGCATGAACAGGCTGTCGTCGAGCAACTGGTCCAGCGTTCCGACCGTGAACAGCGCCGGCGGCAGTCCGGCAAGATCGGCATAGAGCGGCGAGACGTCGGGGTGGCGGCGGTCGATGTTCGCCGGCAGAAACGCCTGGCCGATGCGCTCGCCGACGCGGCGCGTCGTCACCGTCCGTGCCGGATCGCCCCGCAGCTGGCTCGGCGTCATCGACAGGTCGTAGGCGCCGAACGCCAGGTTCGCCGCCGCGAATGCATCGCCGAGGCCAACGTCGCGCAGCCGCAGCAGCGTCACCGCGGCGAGATGCGCACCGGCCGATTCGCCGCCAATCAGCAGGCGTTGCGTTCCGAACAACGTCTCGGCATGGGCGACCAGCCAGCGCGCGGCCGTCTCGCAATCATCCGGCGCCGCCGGATAGGGATGCTCGGGCGCAAGACGATAGTCGACGGAGATGCAGGCGACGCCGAGCGCCTCCACCAGGCGCTCCATGTCGCCGTCGCGCATGTCGGCCGAGCCCAGCATCCAGCCGCCGCCATGCATGTGGAGATAGATCCCGCGTGG
The DNA here is from genome assembly GCF_018131225.1 of Bradyrhizobium sp. U87765 SZCCT0048. Classification (GTDB taxonomy): domain Bacteria; phylum Pseudomonadota; class Alphaproteobacteria; order Rhizobiales; family Xanthobacteraceae; genus Bradyrhizobium_A. Next base: position 386,987 of record NZ_JAFCMM010000003.1, read on the forward strand.
CACCGGTGGTGCGATCACACGCAGCGGCACCAGCCGGCCGCCCGGGTCCGCCGCATGCATCAGCCGCGCGCGCGGCGACGGAGCGGTCGCCGGGATCGGACCATCACCGCGGGCGAAGGCGCGGCGCAGGCTCGCCGCATCGACGGCGGCGTCATTCGCGGTGGCGAGCCGCTGCGCCACCGCAAGGTTGATGGCGCGCGTTTCCGCGGACACGGCATCGGACCGGAACTGGGCGGCGGCCGGGTAGCGCGCACCATGGCGGTCGAGATCGCGATAAAGGTTGCGGTCCATGACAAGTCTCCCTGTGCGTCGTGGGCAAGGGAGATGGACCATGGGCGCGTCAGTTTCTGGCAGCAGTCCGCGCTTCGTCGCGGGCGCGCTTGGCCGCGGCGCGATCGCCGCGATCGTCCTCCTGCCAGGCCCGGATCAGCGCCTGCCGCGATTTCGGATAGGAATCATCGAGCATCACCAGGCCGCTGATGCGATCGGAGCGGAAGTGGCGGAACGCGGTGCGCAGCTCGCACCATGCGACGACGAGGCGGACGGCCTCAAAATAGACCAGCGCGATCGGCCACACCACGCGCTCGGTCGCCTGGCCGTTCTCGTCCTGATAGGCGATGCGCAGCTTGCGCTGCCCGCGGATAGCGCCGCGGATCACCGCGGGATCGATGACGTCCGCGACCTGGCCGCGCGATGTGCCGCTGAACAGGCCGGCATTGGTCAGTGATGCAGTGAGCGGCACCGGCAGCACCGCAGCGATCTTGGCCAGGGCGTTTTCCGCCGCTGCCGAGAGTTCCGCGTCGCGGCGCTGGATCACCCACTGGCCGCCGAGCGCCAGCGCCTCGAGTTCGTCCTCGGTGAACATCAGCGGCGGCAGGATAAAGCCGGGCTTGAGCAAATAACCAACGCCGGCTTCGCCCTCGATCGGCGCGCCCAACGCGATCAGCGTGTCAATGTCGCGATAGATCGTGCGCTTGGAGACGCCGAGTTCTTCGGCCAGCACGATCGCGCTGACCGCGCGGCGATGGCGGCGCAGGGCCTGGATGAGATCGAACAATCGGACGGAACGAGACATGCGCACATCGGAGAAAAGAGCCGGAGCGCACAATAATAAAGCCGCCCGCTTGTGGGGGACAAGCGGGCGGCCATCACAGCGATCAGGTTGTGGGGCGTTATCCCTGAGGCTGGTTGTTCTGCGGCGGCGTCGGACGCGAGCGGTGCTCCGCCATGAACTGGTCGAACTCGGACTTGTCCTTGGCGTGACGCAGACGATCGAGGAACTGCTTGAACTCATCCTGCTCCTCCTCGAGCCGGCGCAGCGTGTCCTCGCGGTACTCGTCGAACGCGCGGTTGCCGCTCGACGGGCCACCGTAGTAGCGGCGGCCCTCGCCGTTACCGTTGCCGCGGCCGAAGCCGTGCTCTTCCATGCGCGAACGCATGCGGTCCATCTTCCACTGCATCCGCTCCATCTTGTCCTGCCAGCGACCGTACTGCGTCCAGCAACCCATCTTTCTGCTCCCGAGTGTGAAGAAAAGAAGCGCGAGGCCGATCGGCCACCACAGGATGAAACCGAGCACCGTCAGCGCGATCCATGCCGGATGCCAGGTCGAGTGGAGAAACTGCGGGTGCCGCCGATCATCCCATCCGGAGTTCTGCCCCCATCGGCTGAATTGCGCGGTGTCAGACATCTGCCTCTCCCAGTGACGGCGAAGCGCCGCCCGTGAATGTAAATAACATTTACATAGATAGATCGTCCGGTTTTTTTGTCAAGCGGGCCCCCGGGAGGGCCTTCGGGATTATTTTGCCAGATCAGACCCGAGCCATGACACCAGGGCATGGCTTTTGGGCCCTCATTCAGGCCCGTGTCAGGCCTTCGCCGCCGCGGCCGGCCGCTCGGTCGGGAAGCCGAGACCGCGCAGGTAGATCAGCACGCCCGCTTCGAGCAGGTCGTCGGGCGTCATCGGCAGCTTGCGCCGCGCCGCGTCACCGCGGCTGAACAGCGAGGCGATTCCGTGGGACATCGACCAGATGTGCAGCGCCATCATCAGCGCCGGCGGCTTCGGCATGCCAGGCGGTGTCAGCGTCGCGAGGCGCTCGGCGGTCAGGCGAATCACCCCGAACGCGCGCTCGCTCGCCACCAGCAATTGAGGATAGGTGTCGAGCGACAGGCCGGATTCGAACATCGCCGAGTAGAATGCCGGCTCGTCACGAGCGAACCGAAGATAGGCGCGACCGAGGCGCTCGAACGCGGTGATCAGGTCCGGCCGGCCATCGTCCCAGGCTGCGATCAGCACGCTTTCGAACTGCTCGAAGCCGCGCTGGGCGATGCTCGACAGCAGTTCGTCACGGTCCCGGAAATGACGATACGGCGCCGCCGGGCTGACGCCCGCCGACCGCGCCGCCTCGGCGAAGGTAAAGCCGCCCGGCCCCTTTTCGGCGATCAGGCCGAGGGCGGCCTGCACCAGTGCCTCTTTCAAATTGCCGTGATGATAGCCCCGCTCGGTGCGACCGGGGTCCTTGTCTTTGCGCCAGCTCATGTAAAGGGCTTTTACATGACTTGCGGCGATCCGTCACGGATCGTGTGCACGCCTCACCATGCATCGGCGACGGGGCCTGCGATCGCGCGAGCGGTCCGGAAACCCGACAACCGGCGCCCCTTAGCGCCGCCGCTCCACGGGCGCGGCGCCGCCTGCACACACGAAGTCGATCGCCCGCCGTGCAATGACCTCGAGATCGGCGCGCGGCGTCCAGGCGCGCGCGCGGATCGCGATGGTGTGGATGGCGGAGCCCGCGACCTGCACCAGCAGTTCGACATCGGTGCCCGCAGGCAGTTCGCCCCGCACGATGGCCAGCTCCAGCAACTTGCGCAGCGCCTTGTCGGTCGATGCGAGCGCGCGCAGCACCGTGCCGCGAATCTCCGGATCGGCCATTGCCTCCGAGCCTGCCGTCATCACCGTGAAGCAGCCGCGCGGACCGTTCTCGCCGGCGAGATAGACGTCGAGCGCGGTGGCGAAGATGCGCTCCATCGACTGGCGCAGCGTCAGCGCCGGATCGAACGCCGTCGCGAACTGACCGCCGACCTCTTCGCGGTAACGCTCATAGGCCTTGAGAAACAATTCGCGCTTGTCGCCGAACGCGCCATAGAGGCTCGGACGGTTGATGCCCATGGCGGCGCTGAGATCGTCAAGCGAGGTGGCCGCATATCCGCCGTCCCGAAAACGGTCGAGCGCGCGCGACAAAGCCACCTCGGGCGTGAATGCCCGCGGCCGGCCGCGCTTGCGTACCGGCGCGGCGGGCTGGCCGGCGGTGGTCTCCACCCCAGGTCCGGCCGCCGTCCCCGCCACATCGACCGTATTGGCGACGGGAGCACCGGAGAAGGGCGGCCCTTTTCTTTTTTGTACCATTTCGCAATAAAATCCTTGACCGGACATATTTTATGCGAGACGGTACATAAATAAAAGCCCCAACCGCCGCTGCAAACTCTCCAGGGAGATATGTCATGGACCTTTATTTTTCGCCCCTCGCCTGCTCGATGGCGACGCGCATCGCGCTCTACGAGGCCGGCGCCGATGCCGCCTATGTCGAGGTCGATCCGAAGTCGAAGCAGGTGCTGCGTGACGGCTCGGACTTCACCGCCGTCAACCCGCTCGGCCTCGTGCCGACGCTGCGCACCGACGACGGCGTGGTGCTGACCGAGAACGCCGCGATCCTGCAATATGTCGCCGACCGCTTTCCAGATGCGCGGATCTCGGCCGCGGATGCCAAGGAGCGTTCCCGTCTGCAGCAATGGCTGTGCTTCATCGGCACCGAACTGCACAAGGGCCTGTTCGTGCCGCTGCTCGACCGCAAGGCGCCGGCGGAAGTGCACGCCTATACGCTGAAGAGATATCTGTCGCGGCTCGATTACCTCAACGGCTATCTCGACGGCCGCGAATTCGTGCTCGACCATTTCAGCGTCGCCGACGCCTATCTCGCCACCGTGCTGAACTGGAGCATGGCAACGCCGATGATCGACTTCAAGGCGTATCCCGCGGTCACGGCATATCTGACACGCATGCGCGCGCGACCAAGCATTGCCCGCGCCATGGCCGAGGAGATCGAGCTCTACAAGGCCGAAATTGCCCGTCACAAGGCGGCCTGAAGCACCGGCGGTTCTGCCGCCGCTATTTGCGACATCGACTGCGCGGCGTTGCGCCTCCCCGGGCGCACGCTGCTATGGTTTAGCCAGTACCTGCGCCCGAACCGTGGCCAGCGCCCGCGTGAACACCCTGGTGTCGTCGAGCGCACGCGTCAGCACAAGCGCGCCCTGGATCGCCAGCACCGCCTGCTCTGCCATGTGGCGCGCCGCAGCCTTGTCATGGCCGAGACGACGAAGGGAATGCGCCAGCGCATCGATCCAGCCGGTGAAATAGGTCTTCACCGCATCCGCAAACAGGTCTCGCGCTGCGCCGAGCGCAACCACCCCGACCAGGCAGACACGCTGGCCGGAGCGGAAATAGCTGTCGACAGCGGCGAACATCGCGGCAATGCCCGCCGCGGGATCGGCCGCGCTGCGCAGCGGCGCATAGATGTGGTCGGTGAACCAGAGGTCGATGGAGGCCAGCACCTCCTGTGCCATCTGCTCCTTCCCGCCGGGAAAGAAGTTGTACAGGCTGCCCTTGCCGAGCCCCGTGGCCTCGGTGATCAGCGCCAGTGTCGCACCCTCGTAGCCATGGGCGCGAAACACCTCCGCCAGTTGCGGCACCACCTCGGCCCGGTCCGCGATCGCTTTCGCCATCGTTCCTCTCGTCGCGCCTCTCAATCCGGCGTGTCGCCGAGCCCCGCCACATCGGCCGGGCGCGGCCCCGGCGCCGCCCAGTGGAAGCGGCGCTCATCCGCGCCGATCACGACATCATTGATGCTTGCCTCCCGCCGCCGCATCAAGCCGGCGTCGTCGAACTCCCACTGCTCGTTGCCGTAGGAGCGATGCCACTGCCCGGCCGCATCGCGCCACTCGTACTGGAAGCGCACGGCGATGTGGTTGCCGTCGAACGCCCACAGATCCTTGATCAGGCGGTAGTCGAGTTCCTTCGCCCACTTGCGCGTCAGGAAATCGACGATGGCCGCCCGGCCGACCAGGAACTCGGAGCGGTTACGCCAGCGGCTGTCTTCCGTGTAGGCCAGCGAGACCCGCTGGGGATCACGCGAGTTCCAGGCATCTTCGGCCATGCGCACCTTCTGGATGGCGGTATCGCGGGTGAATGGCGGCAGCGGCGGACGCGACATAGGGACCTCCTGAGGCTTTGTATCGATTGGTACATCACCTTGTACCAATCGGTACAAGCCGTCAAGCATATTCCGCCAGGCCTGCAATCCGTCTATGGAGTGGCCGCAACATGGAGATTGCCGATGACCGAACGTGTGGCGGCATGCGCCTGCGGCCAATTGCAGATCCGCTGCACCGGCGAACCGACACTGGTGCCGCTGTGCCACTGCGCGCAGTGCCAGCGCCGCACCGGCAGCCCGTTCGGGGTCGGCGCCTTCTTCGACGCGGCCGCAACCGCGATCAGCGGCACATCGCGCCGCTGGCAGCGCGTGGCCGACAGCGGCCATCCGGTCACGTTCCATTTCTGTGAGACGTGCGGCTCAAGCGTGTATTGGCACGCGGCCAAACTGCCCGGCTGCATCGGCGTCGCGGTCGGCTGCTTCGCCGACCCGCAATTTCCGATGCCGACGCTGGAAGCCTATGGCGGGCAACGCCATGCGTGGGTCGCGGATCTCACGAGCTGTACAGCGGTCGAGCCGCCGACTCAGGCCCCGGCGTCCTGATCGGCCTTCATGGCGATGCGCAGCGCTTTCGGGATCGGCCGTGCGCGGCCGCCGGACACGAAGGCGACTTTCACTTTCGCTTCGACCAGAATCTCATCCCCGCGCTTGACCTGCTGCGCGAGCGTGATCGAGGCGCCTCTGACATCGACCGGGGTCGTCGAGACCTCCAGCAGGTCGTCCATCCGCGCGGGGCGCAGATAGTCGATCTGCATGGCGCGCACCACGAACGCGAAGCCCGGCGCCTCGGCCTCGGCAGCGGCGAACAGCGCATGCTGGTCGGCGCCGAGCAGACGCAGATAGTTGGTGCGGCCGCGCTCCATGAAGCGCAGGTAGTTGGCGTGGTAGACGATGCCGGTGAAATCCGTGTCCTCGTAATAGACACGGATCGCCATGAGATGACTGCCATCGACGATACGGCCGTCCAGCGACAGGGCGTCAACCATGGCCGGCCGCCTGTCTGGCCGCGAGCGGCAGTACGTGGTCGCGCGTCAGCGGCGCGATGCAGATGTCCGGCGGCGACGCCGGATCGACCCAGATCATGTCGGCGATCTCGGCACGCGGCGCGATCGCGCCGCTGACCGCTGCGGCATAGACCGCAGCGCGCACCCGCCAACCCGGCTCGTTGGCGGAGACGGCCTCGAAATCGCCGAGCGAATGCGCCGATCCAGCCACGAGCGTGCAGCCGAGTTCTTCGTCGAGCTCGCGTGCCAGCGCCGTGATGTCATCCTCGCCGGCATCGCGCTTGCCGCCCGGCTGCATGAATGCCTCCGTGCCACGCTTGCGCACCAGCAGCACGCGCCCGTCTGCATCGCGGATCAGCGCGGCAACCACCTCCACCGTCAGTGTCATGTGTCGTCGTCCGTGTTGAACAGGCCGAACTGCGACGGATCGCGCGACGGCTCGGCGATGCCGAGATGACGGAAGGCGTGGGACGTCAAGAGCCGGCCGCGCGGTGTGCGCTGGATCAGGCCGCACTGGATCAGGTAGGGCTCGATGATGTCCTCGATGGCGTCGCGCGGCTCCGACAGCGCCGCCGCCATGGTCTCGACGCCCACAGGACCGCCGCCATAGTTGAGCGCGATGGTGCTGAGGTAGCGGCGGTCCATCACATCGAGCCCGGCGGCATCGACCTCGAGCGCGGCGAGCGCCCGATCGGCGATGGCGCGGTCGACCGCGGTCGCGTCGGCGACGGAGGCGAAGTCGCGCACGCGGCGCAGCAGACGGCCGGCGATACGCGGCGTGCCGCGCGAGCGCCGCGCGATCTCGTTGGCGCCATCCGGCGTCATGCCGAGCCCGAGCACACGGGCGCCGCGCACCACGATCTTCTCCAGCTCGTCGATGGTGTAGAAATTCAGCCGCACCGGAATGCCGAAGCGATCGCGCAGCGGATTGGTCAGAAGGCCGGCACGGGTCGTCGCGCCGACCAGCGTGAACTTCGACAGGTCGATCTTCACCGAGCGCGCCGCCGGGCCCTCGCCGATGATCAGGTCGAGCTGGAAATCCTCCATTGCCGGATAGAGCACTTCCTCCACCGCCGGGTTGAGACGATGGATCTCGTCGATGAACAATACGTCGCGCTCTTCGAGATTGGTGAGCAGCGCCGCGAGGTCCCCCGCCTTGGCGATCACCGGCCCGGAGGTGGCGCGAAAACCGACGCCGAGCTCGCGGGCGACGATCTGCGCCAGCGTGGTCTTGCCGAGGCCGGGCGGCCCGACGAACAGCACGTGGTCGAGCGCTTCGCCGCGCTTGCGCGCGGCATCGATGAACACCTGGAGATTGGCGCGCGCCTGCGCCTGCCCGACGAAGTCGGACAGCATCTGCGGCCGCAGCGCGGTGTCACCGATATCGTCGGTGCGGCGCTCCGGTGTGATCAGGCGGTTGTCGACGCTCACTCGCTCCCCCGGCGGTACTTGTTCGGCAGCAATTCGCCCACGGTGGTCACCGTCGGGCCGCCCTTGCCGGGCACGATGACCCGCGCCCCGGCGTCGTAATCGTGGATCAGCTCGCGGCAGATGCCGCATGGCGACACGACGGCGATACTGCCGGGTTCATCTGGCTTGGGATGGCGCACCGCGACGATGGTCTCGATGCCGTGGTCGCCGGTCTCGGTGATGGCGCGGCCGATCGCGATCGCCTCGGCGCACACGGCGATGCGGCCGATATAGGCATCGATGTTGACACCGGTGACGATGCGGCCGTCGCGCGTACGCATCGCCGCGCCGACCTCCTGCCAGTCGTTGCGATAACGGCTGCTGATCGCCTCGGTCGCCGCGGCGATCAGTTCCTTGTCTTGCTCGCTCAGGCCGGACACGTGATACGCTCCTTCACTTCGACAGCTCCTTCAGCCCGAGGCGAATGAGCTGCGCCGTTTCTGCGCCCTCGCCGGCGCTGCGGACGGCGGTGGCGACGGCCGCAGCCGCCTGTGGCTGGCCATACCCCAGGTTGACCAGCGCCGAGATCGCGTCCGCGACCGGCCGCGGCGCGTTGCGGTCCTCGATCGCACCGGACAGCTGCACCACCGCCGGATCGACCGAGGCGATCGCCGGCGCCTTGTCCTTGAGCTCGGTCACGATGCGCTCGGCAACCTTGGGGCCGACGCCGGGGGTGCGCGCCACCGCCGCCTTGTCGCGCAGCGCAATGGCATTTGCGAGGTCCGACGGCGGCAACGTGCTGAGCACCGCGAGCGCCACCTTGGCGCCGACGCCCTGCACGGTCTGCAGCAGGCGGAACCACTCGCGCTCGAGATCGGAGCGGAAGCCGAACAGCTTGATCTGGTCTTCCCGCACATAGGTCTCGATCGACAGCACAGCCGCCTCGCCCGCCCCCGGCAACGCCTGCAGGGTGCGCGAGGCGCAATGAACCTGATAGCCGACCCCGCCGACATCGAGGATGACGTAGTCGTCGCCGTAGGAATCGATCACGCCCTTGAGCTTGCCGATCATGACGCCGCCATCCGGAGCACGATCGACTGGCGATGATGCGCATGGGTGATCGCGATGGCGAGCGCGTCGGCGGCGTCCGCGGTCTTCGGCGTCGCCTTCGGCAGCAGGATGCCGAGCATGACGCGGATCTGATTCTTGTCGGCATGGCCGGCGCCGACCACGGTCTTCTTGACGAGGTTCGGGGCGTACTCGGCCACCGACAGGCCGAACCGCGCCGGCGTCAGCATGGCGACACCGCGTGCCTGGCCGAGCTTGAGCGTCGCCGAGCCGTCCTTGTTGACGAAGGTCTGTTCCACCGCGGCTTCCGCCGGGCTGTAATCGCCGAGCACCTTGGCGAGGCCGTCGTGGATGCCCATCAGGCGCTCCGCCAGCGGCAGGGTATCGGCCGGCTCGATCGAGCCGCAACCGATATAGATCAGGCGGTTGCCATCGCTTTCAATCACCCCCCAGCCGGTGCGGCGGAGGCCGGGATCGATGCCGAGAATACGAATCGCGCGTGAAGTCATGCCCTATGATAGCCCAAACCGCCGCAGGGGCGCGACCTTACAGCAGCGTTCCGCGGAGGATCACCAGGGCGACGCTGAAATAGATCATCAGCCCGGTGACGTCGACCAGGGTGGCGACAAACGGGGCGGAGGCGCTCGCCGGGTCGAACCCGACACGCTGCAGGGCGAATGGCAGCATCGATCCGGCCACCGAGCCGAACGTGACGACGCCGATCAGCGCGGCACCGACCGTAAGCGCGACCAGCACCCAGTGCTCGCCATAGTCGTAGAAACCGAGCTTCTGCCACAGCACGATGCGGAAGATGCCGATCACGCCCAGCATGGTGCCGAGAATGATTCCGGTCGGCAATTCGCGAACCGCGACACGCCACCAGTCGGACAGCCTGACGTCGTGGAGCGCCAGCGAGCGGATCAGCAGCGAGGTCGCCTGCGAGCCGGAATTGCCGCCCGAGCTCATGATCAGCGGGATGAACAGCGTCAGCACGAGGGCCTTTTCCAGCTCGCCCTCGAAATACTGCATGGCGCTGGCGGTGAGCATTTCGCTGACGAACAGCAGGCACAGCCAGACACCGCGCTTGCGGATCATGTCCATCAGGCCGATCTGCATGTACGGCTCCTCGGTGGCCTCCATGCCGCCGAACTTCTGCACGTCCTCGGTGCTCTCCTCGATGATCGCGTCCATGATGTCGTCGAAGGTGACGATGCCGCGGATATGGCCGGCCTTGTCGACCACCGGGACTGCGAGCAGGTCGTACTTGGTGATCAGCCGTGCGACGTCCTCGCGGTCGGTAAGCGGCGTCGTGGTGATCGGCGAGCGCTCCGCCGCCAGGGTGAGAATGTTGGCGGTCGGCTCGCCGGAGATCAGTCGCCGCAGGCTGACCGCACCGACGAGACGGCGGGACAGCGGGTCGAGCACATAGATCGCATAGACCGTCTCGCGGGTGCGCTCGACCTGGCGAATGTGCTGCAGCGTCTGCTCGACCGACCAATTCGCGGGCACGCTGACGAACTCGGTCGTCATCATGCTGCCCGCGGTATTCTCCGGGTACTCCATCAGGCCGGCGATGGTCGAGCGCGACGCCTCGTCGAGCCCCTGCATCAGTTCCGACCGCGCCGGATCCTCGAGCTGCTGGACGATGTCCGCGGCCATGTCGCTGGACATGCCGGCGAGCAGCGGGATCGCGACCGGCCGCGGCAGCGCCTCGACGATCTCCGCGCCGAACAGCAATTCGGGCTTGTCCAGGATGCCGACCGCGCGGTCGGCAGGCAACAGCGCCAGCACCTCGGCCGCCTCGGTCGGGGTCAGTTGGTTGAGCACCTCGACGTTGTCGGCGACGTCCGCGTGCGGCAGCCGCGCGGCGATGGTCGCGGCATCGAAGACGTCATCGGAGATGGCGTGGGTATCCGTCATGGCTCACCTTGTCGAACCGCCGGCAGCGGCGGGGTCGGTGAGCTCAGGGAAGTGCTCTCAGACCACCAGGGCCGCAGCCGGCAATGTACGTGGACTGTCGCTTGGCATGGTTGAAGGGATCCGATGGTGCGGGACCGACCGCGATCAATCGCCGCATGTTGCTGACATGATCTTTCGGCACGCAGGCGTCAAGCCAAAAAAAGGGGAAGGCACAGCCTCCCCCATTCGTCCTCGGCGATGGTGCGCGGGATCAGCCGCCCATCTTGGCGACCAGCGCGTCCGAGATTTCGAAGTTGGCGTAGACGTTCTGGACGTCGTCGTGCTCGTTGAGCGAATCCATCAGCTTGAGCAGCTTCTCGCCGGTCTCGTCGTCCACCGCCACGGTGTTCTGCGGCTTCCAGGTCAGCGCCGCCTTGCGCGGCTCGCCGAACTTCGCTTCCAGGCTCTTGGCGACCTGCTGGAACGAATCCGGCGCGGCATAGACCTCGTGGCCGCCCTCGCCCGACACGACGTCGTCGGCGCCGGCGTCGATCGCCGCCTCGAGCATGGCATCGGCGGACGCCACCGTGGCCGCGAATTCGATGATGCCGACGCGGTCGAACATGAACGACACCGCGCCGGTCTCGGCGAGGTTGCCGCCGGACTTGGTGAAGTAGGAGCGGATATCGGAGGCGGCCCGATTGCGGTTGTCGGTCAGCGCCTCGACAATGACGGCGACGCCGCCGGGGCCATAGCCCTCGTAGCGGATCTCGTCGTAGTTCTCGCCGTCGCTGCCCGCCGCCTTCTTGATGGCGCGTTCGATGTTGTCCTTGGGCATGTTCTCGCCGCGCGCGGCGATCACGGCCGCCCGCAGGCGCGGGTTCATCGCCGGGTCGGGGGTGCCGAGCTTGGCGGCAACGGTGATTTCACGCGCCAGCTTGCCGAACAGCTTGGACTTCTGTGCGTCCTGCCGCCCCTTGCGGTGCATGATGTTCTTGAATTGGGAATGTCCGGCCATGCGGGAGTCTCTCTGACTGGGCGCTGCGTCCTGTCCGTCGGCACACCGCAGGTCAGCGGTTCCCCGGATGCCCCAAGGGCGGATTCGGGGGCTCGAGCCTGGCCCGGCGCGCGGCGGATTCGGCCGCGGGTTATAGGCTCGGGTTGGCGGAAAATCAAAAAAACCTCGCGGTTTAGGGTAGCCGGATAGGGAAACGCTGCAATATCCCGCCAATTCCGCACCGGTTAACCCGGCGGTTACGGGGCGATGCAATGGTGTCCATTAACCATCATTCGTGCCGGTGGACTCCCATGGTTTTTGCTTTGTTCCGGAAGGCGGCCGCCGAGGCGCCTCCGATGAAGGCGGCCGTCGAGAGCGATCAGGGGGCACCGCCGCAGGATGCGGCCGCCCCCCCTGCCGAAGACAATCCCGCGGCCCAGATCCTCGAACTGCTCGATGTCGAGCTGCAAGCGATGATCCGCCAGCTCGAGCGCGCGGCCGCCTCGGTGGCGGGCGGCGCCCGTTCCACCGCCGAGACGCTGGCAGACATCCGTCGCCGGACGGAAGCCCTGACCGGCCGTGCCGGCGAGGCCCGCTCCACCGCGGCGACCTTTTCGGAGGCCGCCGACAAGTTCACGGAATCGGCCGGCGGCATCGGCGCGCAGGTGCGTGACGCAGGCCAGCTCGCCGACGACGCCGCCGCCGCGGCCCGCGAGGCCAGCCTCAATGTCGACCGCCTGCGCGACTCCTCGGCCGCCATCGGCAATGTCGTCAACCTGATCGCCACCATCGCCAAGCAGACCACTCTCCTGGCGCTGAACTCGACCATCGAAGCGGCACGGGCCGGGGAGGCCGGCCGCGGCTTCGCCGTCGTCGCTTCGGAGGTGAAGGCGCTGGCGGTACAGACCCAGAGCGCCACCGAGGAAATCCGTCAGAAGATCGACGCCCTGCAGCAGGATGCGGCGACCTCGATCGCCGCCGTGCACCGCATCTCCGATGCCATCGCCGCGATCCGCCCGGTGTTCAGCCATGTCAACGGCGCGGTCGCCGAGCAAAGCGCGACCACCGGCGAGATGGCGCGCAATGCCGCCGCGACCACGAGCTTCATCGCCGCCGTCGGCGACAGCGCCGGGGATATCGACAGTGCGACACGCGAGGCCGAGGCCCATGGCGGCGCGGTGGCGCAGGCCGGACAAAGCGTCACCACACTGGTGGACAAGCTCAAGGCACGGTGCGCAGTGCTGCTGCAGCGAAGCGACATGACGCGGGTACGCAGCGAAGAGCGGCTGCCCTGCCATTTGCCCGTGACGCTGCGGACGACCTCGGGCGAGATCGGCGGCAGCATCTATGAGGTTTCGCGCCAGCGAATACTGGTCGAGGGGCCGGGGCTTGCGGCACGGCCGGTCGGCGAGACACTGACGACTGTGAGCGGCGCGCTCGGCGACTGCCGCCTGCGCATCGCCGAACATACCGATCTCGGCACAGTCATGACGTTCGTGAACCCTGGTGCCGCGCAGCTTGAGACGATCGAAGACCTGCTGTTTGCCATTCACCTGAAAACACCGAGTGCGTGGCCCGGGCGATGGATGCCGCGGCGCGGATCGGCTCGCTGTTCGAGAGAGCCATCGCCCGCGGCGAGATCGGCGCCGCCGACCTGTTCGATACCGATTACCAGCCGATCGCCGGCACCAATCCGGAGCAGGTACGCGCGCGTTATCTCGCATGGGCGGAAACCGTGCTGCCGCCGATCCAGGACGGGTTGCTCGCGGCCACGCCCGGCCTGACATTTGCCGTCGCGGTCGATCGGAACGGCTACCTGCCGGTGCACAACAAGGCCTATTCGCAGCCGCAGCGCCCGGCCGATGTGGCGTGGAACACCGCCAACTGCCGCAACCGCCGCATCTTCGACGATCCCGTGGGCCTCGCTGCCGGGCGCAGCACCCGCGCCTATCTGGTGCAGAGCTACGCCCGCGACATGGGCAACGGCCTCAAGGTGCGGATGCGCGAGATCGACGTGCCAATCCGTGTCGGCGGCGGCCACTGGGGCGGCTTCCGCACCGCCTACAAACTCTGATCGCGCGCCGCCGCCACACGTGTGAGATTCCGGGTCTGGCCCCGCGGGCCATCCCGGAACGACGCTTCGGTCCAGATTTTCGGGTGGAGTTTATTTGCGGGTCATTCCGGGGCGTCGCGCAGCGACGAACCCGGAATCTCGGCATACGCAGCCTGTCCCGGACATTCCGGATTGGTAGCGTCGGGAAAGATACTCGCGATGTTCAGGACCAGAACGACGGCGAGGTCTGCTCGAGGCGGCCACCAAGCCGCACCGGCGCGATCCGCGTCGCAAGGCCTGTCTTGTCGTCGGTCTCGATGGCGACGCCGCTCAGCGTCGCCGGGCCGAACGCCGGCTCGAACCGCGCCGACGGGATGCCGCTGAGGAAGCGCTGCAGCGGCTCTTCCTTCTGCATGCCGATGACGGAATCGTAGTCGCCGGTCATGCCGGCATCGGTCATGTAGGCGGTGCCGCCATTGAGGATCTGGTGATCAGCCGTCGGAATATGGGTGTGGGTGCCGACCACGAGACTGACACGACCGTCGCAGAAATGGCCCATGGCCTGCTTCTCGCTCGACGCCTCGCCATGGAAGTCGACGATGATCGCATCCGCCGCCTCGCGCAGCGGACAGGCCTCGAGCTCGCGATCGATGGCGCGGAATGGATCGTTGAGCGGCTCCATGAAGATTCGGCCCATGGCGTTGATCACCAGCGCCCGCCGGCCATCCTTGGTCTCGATCAGCGCGGCGCCGCGCCCGGGCGTGCGGCGCGGAAAATTCAGCGGCCGGATCAGCCGCGGCGCGCGCTCGATGAAGACCAGCGCTTCTTTCTGATTCCAGGCATGGTTGCCGAGCGTCACGGCATCGGCGCCGGCATCGATGAAGTCCTGGTAGATCGCCTCGGTGATGCCAAAGCCGCCCGCCGCGTTCTCGCCATTGACGACGACAAGGTCCAGCTTCCAGTCGCGGACCAGCCCGGGGAGACGGTCGGTGATCGCTGTGCGGCCGGTCTTGCCGACCACGTCGCCGATGAAAAGAATCCGCAAGTCAGTGTCTCCGCGTCTCGATGGTCTCGTGCTCGGTAACAATATAGTCGAGCGGAACATCGTGCGGCAATGCAGGAACCCGGTCCACCTGCTGTATCGCGAACGCAACGCCGACAGTGATCAGCTCGACGCCATGCGCACGCAGGCCCGCAAGCGTGCGGTCGTAATGGCCGGCGCCATAGCCGATGCGGTGACCTGAGCGGTCGAATGCGGCCAGCGGCACCAGCACGATCTGGGGATCACGCAACGCAGCGCCCGCTGCCGGCTCGAGGATGCCAAGGCCGCCGCGCACCAGCGCGTCGCCCGGCCGCCACTGCCGGAACAGCAACGGCGCGTCGCGCGCGACCACCACCGGCAACACCAGTTGCCCCCCCTGCGCGGCAAGTGCCCGCATCAGTGGCTGCGGATCGAGCTCGCTGCGGATCGGCATATAGCCGGCCACCACCTGTCCCCGCTCAATGGCGAACGGCAGGGGCCGCACGGCAAGCGCCGCAGCGGCCGCATCGCGCTGCGCCGACGGCAACCCGTCGCGGCGCGCCAGCGCGGCCCGCCGCAGCTCGACCTTGGCCTGACCAGCATTCTCCATGAACCGGATGTCCCTCACGGCTGCCCGCAATGCCGGGGCCGCCGACGATCAGCCATGACGTTCGGTGTGGCGCAAGGACAAACTGTCCGGCCGGCGCGGGATGGCCATCGGGGCATCACGCCGCGCCCGCCGGCCTCAGGCCGGCGGTGCAATCCGGCAGTGAAGGATAGAGAAGTGCGAAGCCACGGTAACCGTTGAAGCGCTCGATCCCGGAGTTCCCTACGAAAGTAGGTGGGCGCCATATGGCCAGGCCCACGGGCCTGGCCAGGGACAGCTCCCGGAAGGATCGATAAGGCCCCGGGGATATTATGGCTCCTGACGAGAGACGCAGCCTCGCAGGACCAATGTAGCGATGATTGTGCGCCATCGCCACCCATCCGACGCGAACTTTCCAGGAATCACCCAAACAATTTGACGGGCGATGATGCCGCAGCCAGCACCATCCGCCCGCGGTGCCACTCCCGACGGGGCGATCCGGGCAACGCCTCTCGTCCAAAGAAATGACGGTCTCAAGCAAGCCGCACGACGGTCGCCCGGCCGACACGCGCAGGCACGCCGACTGAAAACGGCAAGCTGCCCCCCGCGCATGCACGCGATAGCGATGCTGGCAGTCGGCGCCGCCCGATCCGGCCGATCAATGTCATCGCGCCGGAGACACGGCAATGACCCGACACATTCCGCGCCGTGACACGACAAGGACGCTCAACACCGGCCGCCAACAGAATCACACTCAATTTTGAGCATCATCGGCTCAACTAAACGTTTGCCGATTTTTCAGCGATCCACTACTGTTCCCTTACCGATCGACATGTCGGTCATTTTGAAGCGACGCGCGTTTGCGCCTTCGACATCTCTACGCCTTCAGCACGCAAGCCTTTCGATACAGCCCTTTTGATATACGCCTTTTTTAGACGCACCGGCCTTTTGGACAGACCCACCCACCTTTCGACATCGCACCTTTCGACACCTGGCCTTTCCGACATCCCTTTCTGCGAGATGCATCACTGTCTTCGACGGCGACGTCTCTATCTCTTGATCGTTTTTCTTCTCGATTTTTTGACCCGAAACTTTCTCCAAAATAATAAATGCGGTGTGACATGCGCGCAGCGTTATCCTGCTATTTCGGGCACGTGAATCTCGGATATCCGGCGGCTCGAGCAAAGACATTGCTGCCCGCTTTGGCGCACGGCCTCGCCGCATTGCTTTTCTTGCTGTTTTCGCAAGCGGCCGTGATGGCTGACGACGAGCCGACCTTTGCGTTGCGGGTCAAGGCGAAGTGCCCGACATGCGACGTCCAGCGCGCCGTCTTCGCATCGACACCCTGGGTCAACATGAACTTCGCTGGCCAGAATCTGGCCGGCGCGGATTTCAGCAATGCGACCCTGAGCGGCGTGAGCTTTGCCGGCGCCAACCTGTCCGGCGCGAATTTTTCCGGCGCGACCATCAACGACAGCGGCGGCGTGGCAACCGTCTTCACCGGTGCGAACCTGACCAACACCAATTTCACCGGCGCGGTGATGTCGGCCGCGGACATCCAGTACGCGACGCTGAGCTGCACCAACTTCACCAACGCCAACATGTCGGGGGTAATCGCCGGGGCCGCATTGCCGGGCCTCAACAGCGGTTGCGCGCCGGTGTTCACGGGCGCCACGGTGGACTGCAACATCGCCGCGTTCTCGGGCCAGTTGCAGTTGAGCGGAGCGACCATACCTTCGGGGTGCAGTCAGTCGACGCCACAGGCCGCACAGGACAATGTGACCGGCAGTCCGGCCTGGTCGTGCGCCGGCACAACGCCCAGCGGGTTCGACAACTGGACCTATGTCGCCGCCTCGGGCGGCAGTGACAGCAACGCCTGCACATCTGCGGCGCCCTGCGCCAGCATCGCCGCGGCGCTCGCGGCCTGTCCATCCACCGGTTCGTGTGGAGCCCTCGTCTACTATGGCTCCTTCTCGGTCGCGCAGCCGATCGCGCTCGGCCCGAACCGCGCCATCTACGGCGCCTGCCTGAATGCGCCCGCCTCGCCGGACGCTTCGCAATATTATTCGGTCATCACCATGACGACCGCAGGGGCGCCCGTGGTGTCCGCATCAGCCGCGAAACAGTCGGCCCTGTCATTCCTGCACCTCGCGGCCAGCGGCGCCACCGGCAATTCCGGGGTCAGCGTCGGTCTGCAGGCGACGGACGGATCGAGCCTGACACTCAACAGCGTCTCCATCCTGGCGGGCAAAGGCAACGAAGGCGTGTCTGGTGCGAGCGCGACCACGGTCGGGGCAAATGGCGCCGCCGCGAACGGCCAGAACGGCGGCACGAGCACCTGCGGCGCGCAAGGCGGACAAGGCGGCAACGGCCAGGACGGCACGGCCGAACTGAACCCGAAGGGCTTCAAGATCTATCCGACATGCAGCCCGAGCTGTACGGGCACTTGCAGCGGCAGCAACGGCGTTCCTGGCGGCGCCGGGGCGTCGGGCAACTACTCCAACGGGGGGCCGGTCGGCAGTGTCGTCTGCGGCACCAACATCAAATACAACTGCGACGATGGCACGGGACATCCGGGGCAGAGCGGCGCCAACGGCCCTTCTGGTCCCGGCGGCGTCGCCAGCCAGAATGTCACCGGCAACTATACGTCCAGTGGCTGGCAGCCGAGCGTCGGCGGCGCGGGTCAGGCGGGCGGCAACGGCGGCGCGGGCGGTGGCGGCGGCGGTGGCGGCATGTGTGCGGCCAACAGCGTCCCGTTCGAGGAAAATGTCCACTCCGGTCGGGTGGGCGGTGGCGGCGGCGCTGGCGGTTGTGGCGGGCCGGCCGGCGCAGCCGGCACCCAGGGCGGCGCGTCGATGGCGGCGATCCTGGACGCCTCGACCCTCACGGTCACCAATGTCTCCATCACAGGCGGGACAGGCGGACGCGGCGGCAATGGCGGCAGCTCACAAACCGGCGGGCAAGGCGCCGCAGCGGCCGGCGGCGGCGTCAAGAGTGGCGGATACAGCCAGGGCGGACCCGGCGGCGCCGGCGCGCCTGGCGGCAGCGGCGGAGGCGGCGCCGGAGGAAATGGCGGCCCTGCGTTCGGCATCGTCCTGGTGAACGGCGCTGCGGTCACAGGAACGCCGTTCTACTACACCGGCTACAGCGGTGACGTCGGCCTGCCGGGAAGCGCCCCGAACACCGCGAACAACATCCTTCCGGCGCTCGGCGGCGCACAGGGCACCCCCGGCCGCGTCGCGAACACGGCGACGTTCCAGTACTAGCCGCCGGTCCGAAGCTCCCGCATTCCCGCCGCACACGCGCATCGCGACGTCGGGATGCAGGACATCGGAAACGGCCGCCCGCGAAACAAACGACCAGTCTTCAGTTGTCTCGAGAGGGAACGACATGTTTCGTATCTTGCGCGCCGCTGCGATCGTCACCGCGCTGGAAGCGGCAAGCCTGGTCGCGACAGGTCTGGTCGCGGCAAGTTTCGTCGCGGCAAGTCTGATCGCAGCAAGTCTGGCAGGCCCGACGACGGCGCGCGCCGCGCCCGACGAGCCTCCAAACAAGGGGCAGTCCTACACCTGCGACAACGTCTCCAACAGCGGCACGGACTTCACGCACGCCGCCACCGCCGGCCAGAACTACGCAGGACAAAACCTGCGCAACGCCAATTTCAGCGGAACGAACCTGGCCGGCACCGTGTTCGACGGCGCCGACCTCACAGGCGCCAATCTGACAGGCACGACGCTCGGCGCCGCCAACGGGCAGATGACGAGCTTCTCGCAGGCCAATCTGACCAATGCCTGCCTGCAGGGCGCCACCATCCAGGGGACCACGAGCGCCCCCGGCGCCTCGTTCCAGTTCGCCAATCTCACCTGCGCCGCAGTGACCGACAGCGACATCACGGCCGCGGTGTTCGGCCCCGTCATCACGGCGGCGCCGACCGGCGGGGTGTGCCGCACGACGTTCGCCAACACCCGGATGACCTGCGAATTCCTCGCGCAGTGGAATGTGCTCGACCTCAGCTTCGCGGATGTGTCCGCCTGCAAGACCCAGCTCGCCGGACTGAACCTCAGCGGCGCGGTCATGGTTGGGGTCCAATTCCCCTACTACAATCTTGCCCAGACCAATTTCTCGAACGCGAACCTGACAGCGGCGAACTTCTACTCCGCGACGCTGTCCAACGCGCTGTTCACCGCCGCCAATCTCCAGTTCGCGACCCTGAGCTCGGTCGTCGCCAACAGCGCCGACTTCACCGGCCAGGCGCGCCTCTCGGGCGCCACTCTTTCGTATGGGAATTTCGAGAGCGCAAAATTCAACAACGCGGTGTTCGAGGCGTCCAACAAGATCCCCGGCGCGACCATGTCTTTCGGCAACTTCCACAACGCGAACTTCACGCTCGCCGCCATGGTGGGCGTCAACCTGTCGGGCTCCCTGCTCTACGACGGTACGATCATGAGTTCGGCGACGATCCAGAATGCCAATCTCGCCAATACGACCCTCTGGAACCTGGCGCTGCCCAACGCAAAGCTGAGCGGCATCACCTTCGACAATGCCAATCTGATCAACGCCAACCTGTCCGGGGCGACCCTCACCAACAACGGCACATACCGCCCCGCGTCGATGGTGAAGACCAACCTCCAGGGCGTCAACCTGACCAGCGCCAGTCTCGGCGGGGTCAACATGACCAATGCCGCGGTCGCGCTGCAGAGCGGCGTTCCGCTGTTCAAGCAGACGGCCAACGTCTCCGACCTGATCGGCGACCTCAACAAGGGCTGGCTGACGACGGAGCTGGCGCAGATGTTCGAAAGCAACGGCTTCGCACTCAGTGCCTGCGACTCGCCCGGCGTCGCCGTGGTTCAAAAGAACCAGACCTGGAATCTGGCATTGAGACAGAAGAAGCCGGTCGGCCCGTCGGGCGACGCCTATCATGACTTCATCCTGAAAGCAGTCGTCAGCAATTCCGTCGTGACCGGGCTGACCGTCAGCGGATATGCCGATCAGGTGGCGAAGCAGCTGTTTTCGATCGACGGCGACTTCACCGCGGCGCTGAATGCGCAAACCCTTCCGCGCGCGGTCCTCGAGGCCTTCGACTCGGCCCACTACGCCCTGCCGCCGTGCGCCGACCCGACGATCGCGACATTCAAGGTCGGCAACTACTGGACGGTCGCGACCAACGCCAACTCCTATGTCGCGCCGGTCGTCGGCTATACCGGGTTCAAGATCGTCGACACCGGCGGCACGCAACTGCAGGTCTACGGCACCGCGATCACCACCGTCTATCAGGGTGACGACGGACGGCTGCAGTTCACGTCGTTCACGGTGGCGACGACCCGACTGAACGCAGACAGCTTCACGCCGACGACGGTCATGCCGAACGGCAACACCTACGGCGCCAATCTCGCGGCCAACATCAGCCTCGACGACATGCTGACGGCGCCCACGCCACCTCCGCCGCCAACCCGCGCGCCGGGCTCCGCCGGCCATTGATCTTCACAAACCATCCGCCCCACCCCGCTTCGAGGACGACACACCATGGCGCACGAACCGAACCCCACGATCGAAACCCTGCACTTCGACCTCGGATTTCTGCGTCATAGCTATGACAAGCCCTACGTCCAGACGCCGCTCGGCCGTTTCGCCGTCCATCCACACACCGACGCCACCCGTGCGCAGGCCCGGATCGACAACCGCGCCATCGCCAGCATGCCGCAGGCGGCGCTCGCCAAGCTGACCCATTACGCCGTCGGCGTGAAACTGCCGGTGAAAGCCCCCTTCCTGCTGCGCGTTCACAACGACGATGGCGCCAACGGGACCCTGCCGACCCTGTTCGGCGTGAAGATCGTGGTGCCGACCAGGGCCTTGCGGGAGTATCGCCAGAACGACCTCGCGCGCCTGCTGCCGCGCCGCCCCGCCCATGTCGAACTCTTCGGCATGGTGCCGCCTGCGGACAGTGCCGCCGCGGACGACCATCTCGACTTCCTGGCCGACGCGGATCTGGTGATCGATCTGCCGACAACGACGGCTGTGGCGATCGCGTTCTCGTATCCGACGCTGGCCTCGACCAGCAACCAGCACGCGGCCATCATCTCGGATCTGTTCATTGGCCGGTCGAAGGACCTCACCCCGTTCACGACCTATATTCGCAATCTTGGCGAGGCCTCTCAGGACGGAACGGGCTTTGCTGTCATCACCCAACTGAAAGGCGAGGACGGCGCCGCGATCACGCTCAATCCCGCGCTGACCGGTGGCACGCCGAGCGATACCATCATCTGCCAGTACAATCTCAGCCCGGATATCATCGGGACACCGCCCACCAAGACGGCTCCGGCGACGCCGCCCGCGACCCAGACCGCGACAACCCTGATCGATAGCGCGCTTATCGCCATGACCAACGATCCGGGACTGCGCAACAGTCACTGGTCGGTGAATCAGGGCCAGCAGCAGAACCGCTACCATGCGGGCGTCACCGGAAGCGGCGTCGTCAACAAGCAGATGGCCGCGCTGCGGCGGACCGCATCCCGCCGCGCCATGCGCGCGGCCGCCGCCGACCCGGTCGACGCATCGGGCTACGAATTCACCATCAACAACAAGACGCCGGGCCATGGCCTGGACATCGATGACAGCTCGATCACTTTCGACACCACCTCGCAGGTGTTCTCGATCCAGGTCAAGAACACCTTCATGAGAACCCTCGCGACACATATCAAATTCTACGATGTCGACGGCAACGTCATCTCCAACCCGCCAAGCCTCTATCCGAACATTCAGAAGATCTTCACCGAAGCGAAGGAGATGCTGCATCTCGACACCGACGAGGAATTCGTGCGGTTCATTTATTCGGTCTACGCGATCATGGACATTCCGATGCCGTTCGGAGCGACCACGATCGACGTGAAATGGCCGGAGAGCGCGGCAAGCGCGGATCTGCTGTTCGGTGGCCTCGGCATCGGCAAGTGGGACACGACCGCGGACATGCTGGGCCTCCTGGCAACGGTATTGTTCCAGTTCGTGTCACCGGTCATTTTCCTGATCACCGGCGCCTGGGTCACGCACTCGGACTGGTACGAAAAACTGATGAGCGACCCGGCGGTCGTCGCGCTTGTCATCATTCTCGCGGTCTTCCTCGTCGAGCCGATCCTGTATCTGATCGGTTTTGGCCGCTACGGCCTCAACTACGCCATCAACCTGATCGCCAGCAAGCTGGTGGCCATGATCCTGGGCAACGCGGCGAAATACATTACCAAGGCAGCGGTCAAGACGCTGGTCACCGACGGCAGTGAAGTTCTGATCGACTTCTTCGTCTTCAAGATCACGGTCAGCGAGCTCATCGATGCGATCCCGTTCGTCGGCTGGGCGGCCGAGATCGCAGGCGTCGCCGCGACCGGCGGCGCGCTGCTGGAAGCCGGCATCGACATCCTGCAGTCGCCAGCGACTTACACGGTCAACGTCACGCGCCGGCTGGAAGTGGTGGCGACCGTCTCGCCCGACCCGCTTCATGGCACGCTCGAAAACCCGGCGATCTGGCCGACCGAGGCGACCCATTTCAAGGCCGTGCTGCAGTACAAGAACGGCACCGCCTATACGCTGACCGGCGCGCTGCCGGTCGAGCAATCGGAACGATCGGCCC
This sequence comes from Bradyrhizobium sp. U87765 SZCCT0048, assembly GCF_018131225.1. GTDB lineage: Bacteria > Pseudomonadota > Alphaproteobacteria > Rhizobiales > Xanthobacteraceae > Bradyrhizobium_A. Next base: position 409,908 of record NZ_JAFCMM010000003.1, read on the forward strand.
CGATCACCGTGACGTTCGACGACGTGCCGACCGGCGGCGACCTCCAGATTACCTTCGGTGTCTACTCGGACACCAACTGGCTGGCGGGCAACTGGAGCAGCGCCTGGACGCCGGCTGTGCTGCCACCCGGCGCGCAGACGCTGGATATCACCGGCTCGATCATCGAGAATCTGGTCCCGCTGACGATGGATACCCAGTATCTGTTCGATTCGAAGATCGTCTACACCGCGGCGAGCGGACACCAGTGGAGCGCGACGGCACAGCCTTCCGCGGTGATCACCGACCTCAATCCCGACGGCCTCAATGACGTGGTGGCGATTACGTCGAACAACAACGCCTACATGCTCGGCTACACCTGGCAGGCCTCGAACCAGAACGTGCCCGTGCAGGGGACATCCACGCCGACCAACGCCCTGCTCTACACGTTCCAGAACATCAACACCTTGTCGAATCCGGAGGCCGCACTCAAATTCTCGAATGCGGGCTTCTCGGCGACCACGTTCCTCGCCTACGAACAATTCGGCCCTGAGCCGCTGTTCTCGGCGCCGAGCTCGGTTCTGTCTGATCTCGATGATGGCGTGATCGACGCCACCCTGCAGCAGTCGTTCGCCAGCGCCGGCTATCCCCTGCCGACCGACATCTCCACGGTAGCGCTCACGACCGTGCAGTCGACGGTCGAGTGGACGATGACGCTGCCGAACCAGAACGCCCCGACCTACCAGCTCAACCGCCAGTCGGACGGCTCGGTGTGGGTGTATCTGTACCCGACCGATACCGTCGGCCAGAACAACTTCTACCTCGACAGTTCCTCGAACGTTCACCAGTTGCGGGCGGTGACGCTCGACGACACGACGCCGTTCGACATGAACCAGACGCAGACCCACGGCGCCTTCGTGATGCAGACCGTCAACACGGTGGTCGTGCATCCCGCCAACTATGCCATCGCGGTCAGCTTCGGCAACCACCACATGGAAATCGTGCCGATCCTGCAACAGGCGGTCCCGGATGCCGAAGCGGTCGCCGGCATCATCGCCGGCGGCAAGGGCGTCCGGCAAGGCTTGATGCTTGGACCGAAGGCCGTCGCCGTGACACAGGACGGGCGCATCCTAGTGCTCGAAATCATCAACCGGCGCGTCCAGTCGTTCGACATCAACGGCAATCCGGTTCCAAGCTTCGAGATCGCCCGCGTGACGACGCTCGACGCCGGCGACTACGCGGCTGACCTCAATGCGGGATTTGTCAGCGTCCCCCTGCGCAACGCGTTCGCGGCCGCCGGCTACAATCTGTCGCAGCACTGGCAAGTCAGCGCGGGCAACGACCTCGTCGACATCAAGCTCGCCGGTAACGGCCAGCTGCAGCTTTCGCTCAATGGCGGCCCGCTGTCGTCGAGCTGGACGATCACCGACACCGACGGCACGGTCTATGCCGCAGCCCTCGTTCCCGGCGCGATCGAGGTGACCCAGCCGAACAACGCGACGTTCCAGATGCCCTTCGAGGCCAGCGTAGATCTCGACCTCGGCTATCTCGGCGCACGCGGGCTGGCTGCGTTCAAGGCAGCAAGCGTTCCAGTCTCCCAGCAGGCAAGCGTGACCGGCAACGGCCTCTACGTCGCTCCGGCGGACTGCGAAAGCGACCTGACGCAGAACATCGTTCCGCAGGCGGTCACGGACGCGCTTGCGAGCGTGCAGGTGACGCTCCCGGCGGGTCAGAGCGTCATCTCGATTGTCACCAATGACGTTCAGGCCGAAAGCACGGTGTGGGTGATCAACGATGCCGATGCCGACGTCACCTACCAGATCGAGGTCGACGCGGTCGACAACACCAAGCTGCAGGCGATCGAGATCAGCCCCTTCATGTACCTTCATGTCGACGGCAAGCAATCGCCGGTGGCGACAAGCTTCCTGCCCGACGATTTCGAGGCGCTGCGCGCCCAGGCGGAGAACGCGAACGAGAAGTATCTCGACATGGCGACGGAGATGAAAGGCTATATCTACGTGCTCGGCTACTCCGGCTCGGGCGCGCAGCCGTCGAACTACTTCCTCGATATCTACGATCCGCTCGGACGCTGGCTGTCGCGCACGCCGGACACCAAGCTCAACCCGGCGGCGATCGGCGTCAACGCCGGCCGCATCGCCATCGACATGTGGCGCAACCTGTTCACACTCAATTTCGAGGCTATCGCCGGCCCGAACGGACGCGTGGAGCCGTCCGTCAGCATGTGGACGCCATCGACACCAACGGTGCCGAGCTGAGCCACGTCCAGCGGTTCAGTGAGACCGGAGTTGCCGCAAGGTGACGGCTGCCTGCCACGTCCGTGCCCGCCGGGCACGGACGGAATGCAGCGGATCGCAAGTTGAAATGACTGGTCGCACCGTTCGACGCGCGACGCATTCCACAGGAATGCGCCGTGAGATCAGCCGATCGCGACGCCGCCGCCGAGCGTGCGGTTGAGCGTCTGCGTCATCTTTTCCAGCCGCTCGGCAGCCGAGTTCAGCGCCAGCGCGATCGCCGACTGTGTCGCCTTGGCGCGCTCGCCGGCGGCGAAGCGGGCGTCCTGCAACCCGTTCATCTCGTCCTCGAGACGCATGATGCGCTGGTTGGCGTCGAGCAGTTCGTCCGCGAGCATCAGCGCCGACATCACGGTGAGCCTGGAATCGCCGATCTCGCCGAACTTGCCGCGCAGGCTGGTGATGCGGCTTTCCAGGCTTTCGGCGAGCTGCAGCAGCCGCCGCTCCTGGCCCTCCTCGCAGGCCATGCGATATTGCCGGCCGTTGATGGTGACGCTGACGTGGCTCATGTCGCTTCTCCATTGCCGAGCACCGTGCGGATGGTCGCTATCGCGGTATCGAGCCGCTGCGACACCTCGCGGTTGGTGCGCTCCAGCTCGCGCGTGCGCACCAGCGAACCATCGAGCTCGTTGGCGAGGCGCGAACGGTCGGTGCCGAGCGCCTGGATCCGGGCGGCGAGCTCATCCTCGTCGCGATCGGCCTCCCGCCGCCGTTCCACCGCGGCCTCCAGGGCGTCGAGCGCCGCGGCGAGCCGGCGCGTCGCCGCCTCGACCTCGTTGGGCCCGTTGGCGGCATCGGAACCGGCAAAGCCGGAGGGTGGACGGTCGATCATCAGTTCCCCGAAACAGACTGACCCGCAATCCAACCGGGGCGCAGATGCTGCAAAGGCCGCAAAAACCGCACCTCGGCAAAGATTTAGGCGTCAAAATTTACAAACTACCGCAACCGAGCGCAATGCGACCGGCGAACTATGCACCGCTATCGGCGGAACTCGGCGGGGGACTTCAGCGTCGAAAGGCTGTGAGTGCTTGGACTCGACGGATGCAGGTGCTATTCCCCCGGTTCCTGCAGAGGTTTCCCCCTCCGGGCGGCTGAAATCTCCGCCATCTGCGACGTTTTCGCACAATTTCAGACAGGCTGGTGCCCATGACTTCCGTCGATCATTCCCGTTTGGCCAATGCGATTCGCGCCCTCTCCATGGACGCCGTGGAAAAGGCCAAGTCCGGCCATCCGGGGCTGCCGATGGGCGCCGCCGATGTCGCGACGGTCCTGTTCACCGAGTTCCTGAAATTCGACGCCGCCGACCCGGCCTGGCCGGACCGTGACCGGTTCATCCTGTCGGCCGGCCACGGCTCGATGCTGCTCTATGCGCTGCTCTACCTCACGGGCAGCCCGAAGATGACACTCGACCAGATCAAGAACTTCCGCCAGCTCGGCTCGCTGACCCCGGGCCACCCGGAAAACTTCATGACTCCGGGCGTCGAGACCACCACCGGCCCGCTCGGCCAGGGCGTCGCCACCTCGGTCGGTTTCGCGATGGCGGAACGGCTGCTGGCCGCCGAGTTCGGCGACGGCCTCGTCGACCACCACACCTACGTGCTGTGCTCGGACGGCGACCTGATGGAAGGCATCAGCCAGGAGGCCATCGCGCTTGCCGGTCACCTCAAGCTGTCCAAGCTGATCTTCCTCTATGACGACAACGGCATCTCGATCGACGGCCCGCTCAGCCTCGCCGACAGCGTCGACCAAGTCGCGCGCTTCAAGGCCTGCGGCTGGAACGCGGAACGGATCGACGGCCATGACCACAAGGCAATTGCCGCCGCGATCCAGCGGGCCAAGGCCTCGGATCGCCCGACGCTCGTCGCCTGCAAGACCACGATCGGCTTCGGCGCCCCCAAGAAGGCCGGCACCTCGAAGGCCCATGGCGAGCCGCTCGGCGCCGAAGAACTGGCCGGCGCCAAGAAGGCGCTGGGCTGGGACTACGGCCCGTTCGAGATCCCCGACGACGTGCTCAACGCCTGGCGCGCCGTGGGCAAGCGTGGCGAGGCCGCCCGCGCCGACTGGCACAAGCGCTTCGACGCCATCGCGGCCGGCCCGCGCGGCGAATTCCAGCGCCGTGTCATCGACCGCAAGCGTCCGGCCTCGCTCGACGCCGTCGTGGCGAAGCTGAAGGAAAAGCTCGTCGCCGATGCGCCGACCGTCGCGACCCGCAAGGCCAGCGAGATGGCGCTGGAGGTTCTGGTTGCCGAGCTGCCCGAGCTGCTGCTCGGCTCTGCCGACCTGACGCCGTCCAACAACACCCGCACCAAGGACCTCAAGGAGATCGGCCCCGGCCACTTCAACGGCCGCTACATCCACTACGGCATCCGTGAACTCGGCATGGCCGCGGCGATGAACGGCATCTCCCTGCATGGCGGCTACGTGCCGGCCGGGGGCACCTTCCTGTGCTTCACCGACTACGCACGCCCGGCGATGCGCGTCGCCGCGCTGTCGCACACGCAGGCCGTCTACGTCATGACCCATGACTCGATCGGCCTCGGCGAGGACGGCCCGACCCACCAGCCGGTGGAGCATCTCGCCGCACTGCGGGCGATCCCGAACATGCGCGTCCTGCGTCCGGCCGACGCGGTCGAAACTGCTGAGTGCTGGCAGATCGCGCTGGAGCGCACCAACGGCCCGACCGTGCTGGCGCTGTCGCGCCAGAACCTGCCGCCGCTGCGCCACAAGGCGGATGCGACCAACCTCAGCGCCGCGGGCGGCTATGAACTGGTCGCCGCAGACGGCGAAGCCGAGGTTTCGCTGTTCGCGTCGGGCTCGGAAGTATCGATCGCGGTCGATGCCCAGAAGCTGCTGGCCGGCCGCGGCATCAAGGCCCGCGTGGTCTCGGTGCCGAGCCTGGAACTGCTGCTGGCGGCTGAAGAAAGCGCCAAGACCCGCGTCATCGGCAAGGCGCCGGTCAAGGTCGGGATCGAGGCCGCCGTGCGCTTCGGCTGGGACGGCGTGATCGGCGCCGACGGTATCTTTATCGGCATGCATGGCTTCGGCGAGAGCGCCCCGGCCAAGGACCTCTACAAGCACTTCGGCATCACCGCCGAGGCGACCGTCGAGGCCGTGGCCAAGCGCCTCGGACGCTGACCCTTTTACCCCGGCGGCCACACGGCCCGCCGGGGCGTTCCCACCCCGTCCAGCGGCCCCTCCCAGGGCGGGTAACCCTTCCGGCCATTGGCAATCATTACACATTGCAACGGGGGGCCATTCGGGGCAAAAACCGCCCCACGTGACGCTTTTTTGAACAATCTTGAGGAGATCAGTGAATGGCAATCCGGGTCGCGATCAATGGGTTTGGCCGTATCGGCCGCAACGTGCTGCGGGCGATTTATGAAGCCAACCGCACCGATATCGAGGTCGTTGCGCTGAACGATCTCGGCCCGGTCGAAACCAATGCCCACCTCCTCCGCTTCGACTCGGTGCACGGTCGCTTCCCCGGCGAGGTCAAGGTCGAGGGCGACTCGATCGATCTCGGCCGCGGCAAGATCAAGGTCACCGCGGTGCGCGATCCCTCGACCCTGCCGTGGAAGGAGCTCGGCATCGACATCGCGCTGGAGTGCACCGGCATCTTCACCGCCAAGGACAAGGCCTCGGCCCACCTGACCGCCGGCGCCAAGCGCGTGCTGGTCTCCGCCCCGGCCGACGGCGCTGACGCCACCATCGTCTACGGCGTCAACCACCAGACCCTGACCAGGGACCATCTCGTGGTCTCGAACGGCTCCTGCACCACCAACTGCCTCGCGCCGGTGGCCAAAGTGCTGCACGACACCGTCGGCATCGAGACCGGCTTCATGACCACGATCCATGCCTATACCGGCGACCAGCCGACGCTGGACACCATGCACAAGGATCTCTACCGCGGCCGCGCCGCGGCGATGTCGATGATCCCGACCTCAACCGGCGCCGCCAAGGCGATCGGCCTCGTGCTGCCGGAACTCAATGGCAAGCTCGACGGCGTCTCGATCCGCGTGCCGACCCCGAACGTCTCGGTGATCGACCTCAAGGTCGTGACCAAGAAGGCCACCACCAAGGAAGAGATCAACGAAGCGATGAAGCGGGCCGCCGCCCAGGAGCTCAAGGGCATCCTCGGCGTCACCAGCCACCCCAATGTTTCGATCGACTTCAACCACGATCCGCACTCCTCGACCTTCGCCTTTGACCAGACCAAGGTGCAGGGCGGCACGTTCGTGCGCGTGCTGTCGTGGTACGACAACGAATGGGGCTTCTCGAACCGCATGGCCGACACCGCGGTCGCGATGGGCAAGCTGCTCTGATCCTCAAGATGTCCGGCGGTGGCGCGAGCCCCGCCGGACATTTTCATTTTCCGACCGACCTGCAAGGTGAAGCTGCGTGATGAGCAAGACGTTCCGAACCCTCGATGATGTCGACGTCAAGGACAAGCGCGTGCTGGTGCGCGTCGACCTCAACGTGCCGATGGACAACGGCCGGGTGACGGACCTCACTCGCCTCGAGCGCATCGCGCCGACCATCACCGAGCTCTCTGATAAGGGCGCCAAGGTCATCCTGCTGGCGCATTTCGGCCGTCCCAAGGGCCGTGACGCCAAGGACTCGCTGAAGCCCGTGGCCGACGTGCTCGCCGGCGTCATCAAGCGCAACGTCGCCTTCTCCGACGACTGCATCGGCGCCGCCGCCGAGCGGGCGGTTGCAGCGCTCGGCGCCGGCGACATCCTGTGCCTGGAGAACACCCGCTTCCACACGGAAGAGGAAAAGAACGATCCCGCCTTCGTCGCCGCGCTCGCCAAACTCGGCGACATTTGGGTCAACGACGCCTTCTCGGCCGCCCACCGCGCCCATGCCTCGACCGAGGGTCTCGGCCGCGTGCTGCCGGCCTATGCGGGCCGCACCATGCAGGCGGAGCTCGATGCCCTCGGAAAGGCGCTGGAAGCTCCGGTCAAGCCGGTGATCGCCATCGTCGGCGGCGCCAAGGTCTCGACCAAGCTCGAGCTGCTCGAAAACCTCGTCGCCAAGGTCGACGCACTGGTGATCGGCGGCGGCATGGCCAACACGTTCCTGCACGCCCAGGGCGTCGGCATCGGCAAGTCGCTGGCCGAGAAGGATCTCGCGCCGACCGCGCTGCGCATCCTGGAGAAGGCGGAAGCCGCCAACTGCGCCATCATCCTGCCGGTCGACGCCACCGTTGCCTATCACTTCCAGGCCAATGCGCCGTCGCAGGCCTACGGCCTCGACGCCGTTCCCCACGACGCCATGATCCTCGACGTCGGGCCGCGCTCGATCGACCGTGTCAACGCCGCGATCGACGACGCCGCGACGCTGGTCTGGAATGGCCCCCTCGGCGCCTTCGAGCTGACGCCATTCGACAAGGGAACCGTCTCCGCCGCGCGCCACGCAGCGGCCCGCACCAAGGCCGGCAAGCTGGTGTCGGTCGCCGGAGGCGGCGACACCGTGGCGGCGCTGAACCATGCCGGCGTCGGCGACGATTTCACCTATGTCTCGACCGCAGGCGGTGCCTTCCTGGAGTGGATGGAAGGCAAGCCGCTGCCGGGCGTCGAGGTGCTGAGGACAAAATGACGCGTACCTTCCGCAATCCGGAGCCGGCGTGATACATCCGACGCCGAACTGGCGCTGAACTGCCCTTGGCCGCCCCGGACTGCTTTCCAACCGATTTGAAGCCGTTTTCGACCCATTCGAGCCTTAAGGAGATGAATCCGATGAACCTCGCCGACCTCAACAAGATTGCCCGAGCCATGGTCGCACCGGGCAAGGGTATTCTTGCTGCCGACGAGTCGTCGGGCACCATCAAGAAGCGCTTCGACGCAATCGGCGTCGAGTCGACCGAGGACAACCGCCGCGACTACCGCGAGATGCTGTTCCGCTCGAAGGAGGCGATGACCAACTACGTCTCCGGCGTCATCCTGTACGACGAAACGATTTGGCAGAAGGCCAAGGACGGCACGCCGCTGGTCAAGCTGATCGAAGCCGCCGGCGCGATCCCCGGCATCAAGGTCGACGAAGGCACCCAGGCCCTGCCGGGCTGCCCGGGCGAGCTGATCACGGTCGGCCTCGACCGTCTCGCGGAGCGTCTGAAGAAGTATTACGAGCAGGGCGCGCGCTTCGCCAAGTGGCGCGCGGTGATCGATGTCGGTAACGGCATTCCGAGCCGCACCGCGATCCAGACAAACGCCCATGCGCTGGCCCGCTACGCCGCGCTGTGCCAGGCGGCGCAGATCGTGCCGATCGTCGAGCCGGAAGTGCTGATGGACGGCGACCACGACATCGCGCGCTGCTACGAAGTCACCGAGGCGGTGCTCAATGAGACCTTCCAGCAGCTGTTCATTCAGCGCGTCGCGCTGGAGGGCATGGTGCTGAAGCCGAACATGGCAATCGCCGGCAAGAAGAGCGCCAGGAAGTCTTCGGTCGCCGAGGTTGCCGAGCAAACCGTCAAGCTGCTCAAGGCCTGCGTGCCGAGCGCCGTGCCGGGCATCGCCTTCCTGTCGGGCGGCCAGAGCGACGAGGAGGCCACCGCCCATCTCGACGCCATGCACCGCATTGGCGGCCTGCCGTGGGGCCTGACCTTCTCTTACGGCCGCGCGCTGCAGGCGGCGCCGCAGAAGGCATGGGCTGGCAAGGCCGAGAACGTCGCTGCCGGCCAGCAGGCGTTCACCCATCGCGCCCGCATGAACAGCCTCGCCAGCAAGGGCGAGTGGAAGGCCGAGCTGGAAAAGAAGGCGGCGTGAGCGCCAAACCGACACCCGTCCCGCCCCGTCCGGCGCCGCGACTCTACCTCGCGACGCCGGTGGTGACCGATCCTGCGCCGCTCGCGGGCGCATTGCCCGAGCTGCTGGACGGCCTCGACATTGCCGCCGTTCTCGTCCGGCTCACGCCGAGCGACGACCGCACCCTGACCGAGCGCGCCAAGAAGCTGGTGGCGCCCATTCAGCGTGCCGACGTCGCCTGCCTGCTCGACGGCCATGCTGGCATCGTCGCCCGCTCCGGCGCCGACGGCGCCCATCTGACGGGAATGGCGGCCGCCACCGAGGCGCTGGAAAGCCTTCGGCCCCAGCGTATCGCCGGAGTCGGCGGCCTCATCACCCGCCATGACGCCATGCTGGCCGGCGAGGCCGGCGCCGACTACGTGCTGTTCGGCGAGCCCGACGCGGCCGGCAAGCGGCCTTCGGTGGAGGCGATCTGCGAGCGCCTGCAGTGGTGGAACGAGCTGTTCGAGCCGCCCTGCATCGGTCATGCCGAGACCCTCGCGGAGGCCAGGGCCTTCGTTGCCGCAGGCGCCGATTTCGTGCTGGTCGGCGACCTCGTCTGGGAAGATCCGCGCGGCCCGCGCGCGGCGCTGATGGACGTTGCTCAGGCGATCGTCCAGGATCGGGAGCGTCAAGACTAGGCTTCGCAGCAATGTTGCCGCGAAGCCTCCATATGAACGCCCCAACCTCCAGCACTACGTGTACCGAATTCATCGGCGGCCTCGCGGCACGCAATCCCGGCAGGGGCCGGCAAGGAAGGAATGATGCCGACCGGGATGAAAGTCCTGCGCGTTGCGCTGCTGACGACGTGCTGCCTCGGATGGAATGCGATCGATCGTGCGCAGGCGCAGATCTCGCTGACCCCGCCGGGCGTTCAGCAGCCGCCCAAGGCTGCTCCGCCAGCAGCCCCGAAGCCCGCGCCAACGCCGGCCACCAAAAAGGCGGCCCCGGCGCCAGCGGCGAAGGCTGCGCCGACCGCCGCGAAGGCGGCACCGCCTGCGGCCGCCGCGACGCCCGCCCCCGCGCCGGACGACCCCAATGTCGACCTCGCCTACGGCGCCTACCAGCGCGGCCAGTATGGCCAGGCGCTGAAGATCGCGACCCAGCGCGCCAACGACAAGGGCGACATCAAGGCCATGACCTTGCTCGGCGAGCTCTATGCCAATGGCTTCGGCACCAACCGCGACGACGCCAAGGCGGCGCTGTGGTACAAGGCTGCCGCCGATCGCGGCGACCGCGAGGCGATGTTCGCGCTGGCCATGTTCCGTATCGCCGGCCGCGGTGGACCGGCGGACCGCAGCGAGGGCGCCAAGCTGCTGGCCTCCGCGGCCAAGCTCGGCAAGGCGGCGGCGGCCTACAACCTCGGCTTGCTCTATCTCGAAGGCCAGACCTTTCCGCAGGACCTCAAGCGCGCCGCGGAGCTATTCCGCCAAGCGGCCGACGCCGGCAGCCCGGAGGCGCAGTATGCACTGGCGACCTTCTACAAGGAGGGGCGCGGCGTCGAGAAGAACCTCACCGAGGCCGCCAGGCTGCTGCAGAAGGCCTCGATCGCCAACTACCTCGACGCCGAGGTCGAGTACGCCATCGCCCTGTTCAATGGCACCGGCGTCCCCAAGGACGAGGATGCCGCGGTGAAGCTGCTGTGGCGGGCCTCCCGACAGGGTAGCCCGATCGCCCAGAATCGCCTCGCGCGGGTGCTGGTGGCGGGAATCGGCGCCCCCGTGGACAAGATCGAGGGGTTGAAATGGCACCTGATCGCCAAAGCCGGCGGCAACGGCGACCTGATGCTGGACACGGAACTTCAGAAGCTGTCGCCAGAGGACCGCGCCAAGGCCGAGGCCAGCGCGCGGCACTGGCTGACCGGCAAGTGACGCCCGGCACGGGCCTCCACCATGATCATTGCCTGATCGCCCCTTGACGTTGCCGCCGGGTCAGGGCACCCAACCGGCATCCATCCCTTTTCCTCCAATCGACCCTGCCCGGGGTCGCCGTGAATCGAGCCATGATCCCCTCAGCCCTCATCAACGTCATGGTGAAAGCCGCGCGCCGCGCCGGCCGCAGCCTCAAGCGCGATCTCGGCGAGATCGAAAACCTGCAGGTCTCGATGAAGGGCCCGGCCAACTTCGTCAGCGCCGCGGACAAGCGCGCCGAGGAGATGCTGTACGACGATCTCGCCAAGGCGCGCCCGGGCTATGGCTTCCTCGGCGAGGAAGGCGGCGCCCGCGAGGGCACGGACAAGAGCCACACCTGGATTGTCGATCCGCTCGACGGCACCACCAATTTCCTGCACGGCATTCCGCAGTTCGCGATCTCGATCGGCCTGCTGCGCGAGGACACGCTGATTGCCGGCGTGATCTACAATCCGGCCAATGACGAGCTCTACGTCGCCGAGCGCGGCAAGGGTGCTTTCCTCAACGACCAGCGCCTGCGAGTCGCCGGCCGCAAGCAGCTCAATGAGAGCGTGATCGCCTGTGGCCTGCCGCATATCGGCCGCGGCAATCTCGGGCTTGCTCATCGCGAACTCGGTGCGATGATGCCGAAGGTCGCCGGCCTGCGCCGCTTCGGCGCCGCATCGCTCGATCTCGCCGGTGTCGCGGCCGGCCGCCTCGATGGCTACTGGGAACGCGACCTGCAGCCCTGGGATCTCGCCGCAGGCATGCTGATGATCCGCGAAGCCGGCGGCAAGGTCTCGGGCACACAAGGTAGCGACGACCCGCTCAAGACCGGCGATGTGGTCTGCGGCAACGAGACCATCCATCGTGAATTGCTCAAAGTGCTCAACGCGCTGCCCTGATCGACCGCGCCGGCGCGGAGATTGCGTCCGCGCCCGGGCCTTGCTTTCCCGGCAGACCGGTATGCACCCGCGGTCAATTGATCGCAGCTGCAACTGGTCGTAACATCGCAGCTCGATCGAGCTTCGACCATGCAGACGTCCGCCGCCAAACTTCCCTTGCACCGATCTCCCATCGGGATCGGCTTGATGGCCGGGCCAACCATCGTGCTCGCGGTGGGCCTGTTCGCATGGCTTGCACGCGATCCGCTCGACCGCTTCAAGGTCGTCGCCGTGCTGCATGACGCCTCGCAGGCCCGCTATGCCGCGATCTACCACTACGATCATGCCGACAGCTCGAGCGCCGTGACCGCGGCGTGGATTTCGTCCGGACGCCCGCCGGAAGTCGGTTCGACACGTCGGCCGCGCGGCGGACCTGCGCTGGTGTGGCCAGGCCTGCCCGACCAGTTGCGGATGCGTTGGGAGAAAGACAATCCGCGCCTGATCGCCGAAGTCGACGGCCCCGCCGAGGTGCACAGCGGCGAAGCCTTCTCCAACTGTTCCTATGATTCGGCTGAAACGCCGGCGATCTGCGTCGACCCCAAGCGCATCGAGGTGCGCTCGGTCACGCCGCCGCCAGCCGGTAGTGGCTGACGCCCCATTCCTCGCCGCCGGCATGACCGAACAGTCCTGCGGTGGCGAGAAAGAACCAGCGCCAGCGCCGCATCCACAACCGCGTCTCCTCGCCATAGACCGGACGCAGCACCTCGTCGATCGCCTCGCGGTGGGCGTCGAAGTTGTGCAGCCAGTCCTGCGCCGTGCGCTGATAGTGCACGCCGCTCCATCGCCACTCCTGTTCCACCGTGAACAGGTCGGCATACTGCCGGATCAGGCGATGGCTCGGCATCACGCCGCCTGTGAAGAAATGCTGCGCGATCCAGTCGGCACGGTCGCCGTGATCGAACAGGTATGCGCCGCAGCGATGCGTGAAGATGTGCATGAAGAAGCGGCCGTTCGGCGCCAGCCAGCCGCGAACACGCGTCAGCAGTTCGCGCCAGTTCATCATGTGCTCGAACATCTCGACGGAGACGATGCGATCGAAGCGCTCGGCGGGCGCGAAATCGTTCATGTCCGCGGTGACGACCGTGAGGTTGCGCAGGCCACGCGCCCGCGCCTGCCCCTCGATATGGGCGCGCTGCGATTGCGAATTCGACACGGCGACGATGCAGGCGCGGGGGAATTCCCGTGCCATCCACAACGACAGCGAGCCCCAGCCGCAGCCGAGCTCGAGGATACGCTGGCCATCGGCGAGGCCGGCGCGCACGCAGGTCTGCCGCAAGGCCTCCTCCTCGGCCTCCTGCAGCGTTGCCCCGGCGGTCGCGTAGAAGCAGCTGGAATACTTGCGGTACGGCCCCAGCACCATGCCGAAGAACGCCGCCGGCACCTCGTAGTGCTGGGCATTGGCGGCGCCGGTGTGCTCGGCGATCGCTCGCGCGGTCATCTGGCGGGCGAATGCCGCATCGCTCGCCGCATCGCCGCGCGACAGCCGCTGCGCGGTGCGGGCGCACAGCGCCTGAATGCCGGCGCGCACCATCACGTCGGGCAACGGCGCGCGCTCGGCAGCCGCAATGAGATTGGCGATCATGGTCATGGCGGCGTGCGCTCCATCGGAGAAAACTGAACTCAGCGGTCCGCCGCGACGCGCGGCGACCAGGGAAAGAAGCGGCTGGTGCGCGCCTGATAGGCGCGGTAGGCGTCGCCGCGCGAGCGCAGCATCTGCTCCTCGAGGGGCGGAATGCCGGTGACATGGACGAGGATCCAGTACATGACCAGCGGCGCCGGCAGCGCCGCGAAGCCCCAGGGATAACCGAGCGGATCGGCGAACGAGATCGCCATCACCGGGTAGGCCAGCCAACCCAGCCACTGGAAGAAATAGTTGGGATGCCGCGACAGCCGCCACAGCCCGGCGTCGCAGACCCGGCCGCGATTGACGGCAGCGCCGCGGAAACGCTTCAGCTGCGTGTCCGCGACCGCTTCGCCGGCGATGCCCGCGGCGAGAAGCAGGGCGCCAAGCAGATCCTGTGCGTCGAGCGGCCGTGGCGCGTGTGCCGCAACGAATATCGCGAACACCAGCGGCAACGAGCCCAGCGCCTGGTTCTGCAGGAAGACAAACATGCGGCGCGGCGCTTCCGCGCCCCAGTCTGCCGCGAAGCGGGCATAGCGCGGATCGTCGGTGATGCCGGCGCTGCGCTGGGCGATATGGCTGCCGAGCCGCAACGCCCACAATGCGATCAGCGCCGCGACCAGCCACTGCCGCGGCCCGGGGATTGACCCTTGCAGGGGCCACAGCGCCCCCGCGGCGCCGATGACGCCGAGCGAGAACGTCCAGATGGTATCGACCCAGCCCGAATTGCCGGTGCGCTGCTGTACCAGCCACGCCCCCGCCATGCAGACGGCGAAGGCCACCGCCATCAGCACCAGCGCCACCACAAAGACCATCGCACCGCGCCTCCCGCCCTGTCACGGGCCATTGATATTGCTGAGATACGAGCGCCCGTGCGGGCGGTTTCAACGCGGCGCGACGGCCGCCCGACCGGTTCCGCTCACGACGGCGTTGCGGCCATGCTCCACCTTTCTTCCCGCCGCCGCTGTGCCATATTGGCAGAACAACACGCCTCACGTGCAAGGACAGCAGACCCTCGACATGGCGCCCAGTTCATCAGACCGCTTTGCAGACGAAATCGCCCCCACGAAGCTCTCCTCGCCGCGGATCTTCCTGGTCCGCATGCTGGTATTCCTCATCCTGTGCGGACTGGTGCTGGTCGTGCTGTACAAGCAGGTCTGGGGCGCGTTCCTCGCAAACCCCGGCCTCAACGCGCTGATCGGCGCGGTGCTGGCGATCGGCATCATCCTGTCATTCCGCCAGGTGATCCGGCTCTATCCCGAGGTGTCCTGGGTCAACAGCTTCCGCATCGCCGATCCCGGCCTTGCGGTCGACCGCCGGCCGCGGCTACTGGCGCCGATGGCGGCCATCCTCGGCGATCGCGCCGGGCGCATGACCATCACCCAGCAGACCATGCGTCACCTGCTGGATTCCATCGCCACCCGTCTCGACGAGGCGCGGGATATCTCCCGCTACATGACCGGCCTCCTCGTATTCCTCGGCCTGCTCGGCACATTCTGGGGCCTGATCGAGACGGTCGGCTCGGTCGGCAAGGTCATCGACGGCCTCAAGGTCGGCGGTGACGCCGGCGCGGTGTTCGACACCTTGAAGGAAGGCCTCGCCGCGCCGCTCGGCGGCATGGGCATCTCGTTCTCGTCGTCGCTGTTCGGCCTCGCCGGTTCGCTGATTCTCGGCTTTCTCGACCTGCAGTCGAGCCAGGCGCAGAATCGTTTCTATACGGATCTGGAGGACTGGCTGGCGTCGACCGTGCGCGAGTACTCGTCCGAGCGCGGCGCCGGCGGCGTGCCGCTCGCCGGTTCGGACGGCGCCGAGATCCGCACCGCGATCGAACGGCTGCGCGCGACGGTCGAGGACATGGGCTCCAACCGCTCCACCTCGACCGCGATGGCCAATCTCGCCGACGCCATCCAGGGGCTCGTGCAGCACATGCGCAACGAGCAGCAGATGATCCGCGAATGGGCCGACGGCCAGGGTGAGAACAACCGCGAGATCCGCAAGCTGCTGGAACAGATTGCCCGCCAGCCCGAGAAAAACTGACGCGCCGCCCCCACGATCACGGAGATTGCCGATATGGCGCTTGCCCGCGGCCGCCGGTCCGAATCCGGTTTCAACTACTGGCCAGGCTTCGTCGATGCGCTGTCGACGCTGGTGCTGGCGATCGTCTTCCTGCTGTCGGTGTTCCTGGTGGTGCAGTTCTTCCTCTCGCAGGAGGTCACGGGCAAGGACAAGGCGCTGGAGCGGCTCAACGCCCAGATCGCCCAGCTCACCGACCTGTTGTCGCTGGAGAAGCTCGGCAAGCTCAATCTCGAGGACCAGCTCGGCCAGATGCGCGCCGGCCTTTCGGCCGCGGAGGGCGAACGCGACCGCGTCAAGGGGCTGTATGACGGCCTCGCCGCCGCGGGCAACGACGCCGCCGGCCGCGCCAGCGAACTCGGCAAGGCGCTGGATTCGGAGAAGCAGCTGTCGAGCCGCGCGCTGGCGCAGGTCGAGGTGCTGAACCAGCAGATCAGCGCCCTGCGCCGCCAGCTCGCCGCACTGGAGCAGGCGCTCGACGCCTCCGAGAAGAAGGACAAGGAATCGCAGGGCCGCATCGCCGATCTCGGCTCGCGCCTCAACGTCGCGCTGGCGCAACGCGTGCAGGAATTGTCGCGCTATCGCTCGGAATTCTTCGGGCGGCTGCGCGCCATCCTTGGCAACCGTCCCGATATCCGCGTGGTCGGCGACCGCTTCGTGTTCCAGTCGGAAGTCTTCTTCGACACCGGCCAGGCGCAGCTGCTGCCAGAAGGCCGGGCCGAGCTCGACCAGCTCGCCAGCGCGCTGGCCGACCTCGACAAGCAGATTCCGAACGAAATTCCGTGGGTGCTGCGCGTCGACGGCCACACCGACACGCGCCCGATCGCCAGTCCCGAGTTCAAGTCGAACTGGGAACTGTCGGCGGCGCGCGCCATCTCCGTGGTGCAGTACCTGATCTCCAAAGGCGTGTCGCCACAGCGTCTCGTCGCCGCCGGCTTCGGCGAATTCCAGCCGCTCGATGCCGCCAAGACCGACGAGGCCTACGCCCGCAACCGCCGCATCGAGCTGAAGCTGACGGAGCGCTAGCCTGATGCGCGCTCGCGCCGGTTTTTTCCGGCGCGTTGTCGTCGCGCCAACCGATGCCGCCCCCGAATTCAAGTCCGGGGGCAGGCGCTCGACAACGCGCTAGGCTTTGAAGAGCTCGTGCATCGGCCCGATCGCCTCCGGGCCATAGCCGACCGAACCCACGGGGATCCGTCCGCCGATGGCGTCGATGATCCGCGCCGTCCAAACCGGACCGAAGCCGCCGCACAATTCGAGCAACTGGACACCGTCGTCGACAAGCTGCCTTGCGATCGCCGGTCCGTCCGACGCCTGGCTCACGCCCACCGCAATCATTTCAAATCGCTTCGATGACATGACCATGCGGTGACGCGCCGGATCGAGCGCTGCACCGGTGACGATGAAGCCAAATTTCTGAAGACCCATTTTTCACTCCTCGACATGCCGAAGCATCAGGCGATCGTTCCGGCCTCCGGTGGAGATCCGCCAGAAGACACATCCCAACCTTCGCATCGACATGTTGATCGCCCGCGCAGTACAGTCCCGTCCAACGCTATTTCGGACCGAGTTGAGACCGAAGGGGACCGATGTTGGAGTTACAGCAGCTTCGCTATTTCGTCGCGGTCGCGGAAACGGAGAGCGTCGTTCGTGCGGAGAGAGCTCTGAACCTCACGCAATCCCCCCTCAGCCGGCAAATTCAAGGTCTCGAAGCGCAGCTTGGGCTGACGCTGTTCTACCGATCCAAAAAACGCCTCAAGCTCACCGCAACGGGACGGGATTTCCTGACCGAAGCCAAGGCCCTGCTCGCGCACAGCGCGACACTCGAGCGTCGTGCCCGGGCCCTCACGGCTGGGTCCGAAGGCTCGCTCGTCGTCGGCTACGTCGAAGGCGCAGTACATTCCGGCTCGCTGGCAAATGCCTTGAGATCGTTTCGCCGCGCCGCGCCGAGGGCCGAGATCGAACTCAGGAGACTGCGGTCGCCCGACCAGTTCCAGCAGTTGCAAGCCCGCGAGATCGATATCGGCTTTGCCTATTCGGCGCCGCCGACAGGCGCCGGACTGCGATCTCGCATGGTCTGCAAGGAGCCGTTCCGCCTCGCCTTTCCCAGGGATCGCGGATGGACGACACCACCGTCCGCCAGTCGCATTAGCGCCGAGGCCTTCATTGCGTTGCCCGCATCGGCGTCGCCATCCGGGCGGCGCGCGATGATCGAGGCCTGCGAAGCCGCCGGTATCAAGCCCAATATCCGGTATGAGGCCGCCGACCCCCTGACCGTGCTGGAAATGGTCGGCGCCAGTCTCGGGGTGGCCATCGTGCAGGCCGGCCTGGAGCGCATCAAGCCGGCGAACGTATCATTCGCCAGGATGCCCCGCGGCTTTGCGATGGCCATGACGGTCCACCTGATCTGCGCGGAGGATCGCACGCCGCTCGCAGACACCTTCTTCAACACTCTTGAGGTGCCGCCCGGTCGGCGCGCCGAGTTCGCCTCAAGAATTGCACTTGAATAAATCGCAACCGCGTCGACAAATTCGTTCTCGCAGAATCCGTCTCGAGCAGCTTCCATGTCGCCTACCGCCGCGATCACGCTCCGCGCATACCGCCCCGCCGACGAAGACGCAGCCATCGAGCTGTGGCGGCTCACCTGGCAGCTTGCCTATCCCGCTATCGATTTCGCCGCACGGGTGCCGTGGTGGCGTGAGCGCTGGCGCAGCGAGCTCGTGCCGGCAACACAGATCGTGGTCGCGGAAGACGGCAACACCCTCGCGGGCTTCGTGACCATCGACCCCACAGGCTATCTCGATCAGCTGGTGGTCGGCCCCGACCACTGGGGATCGCCGGTCGCGCGGCAGTTGCTGGGCGAAGCCAAGCGGTTGTCGCCAACCGGCATCACGCTGCTGGTCAACGAAGACAACGCCCGCGCCATCGCGTTCTATCGCAAGAACGGCTTTGTCGACGATGGTCGCGACGTCAATCCGACATCGGGCCGCCCGGTGCTGCGCCTGCGCTGGACGCCTTGAACGGCGCTGTTCCGCACCTCACTCCGGGCGTGGGCCGAGACCAACGATTGTCGACGTCAGCCGACCTCGAACTGCAGCCGTGCGAGCTTGGCGTAGAGGCCGTCGGCTGCGACGAGGCTGGCATGCGTGCCTTGCTCGACGATGCGACCGTTCTCCATGACCAGGATGCGGTCGCACGACAGCACCGTCGCAAGACGGTGCGCGATCACCAACGTGGTGCGCTGCTGCATGAGATCCTCCAGCGCGGTCTGCACCAGCGTCTCGCTCTCGGCGTCGAGCGACGACGTCGCCTCGTCGAGCAGCAACAGCGGCGCGTCGCGCAGGATGGCGCGTGCGATGGCGATACGCTGGCGCTGGCCGCCGGACAGCGTCACGCCACGCTCGCCGAGTTCGGTGTCGAAGCCCTTCGGCAAGCGTCGGATGAATTCAGTGGCATGGGCCTGCTCGGCCGCACGTTCGACCTCGGCATCGCTGGCGTCCGGCCGGCCGAAACGGATGTTGTCGCGCGCGGAACCGGAGAACACCACCGTGTCCTGCGGCACCAGCGCGATGCGGCTGCGCAGGTCCTGCGGCGTGACATCGTTGATCGCTACGCCATCGAACGCGACGACGCCAGCGGCTGGATCGTAGAAGCGCATCAGAAGGTGGAACAGCGTACTCTTGCCGGCGCCGGAGGGCCCGACCACCGCGACACGCTCGCCGGCGCGCACGGCGAGCGACACGCCGTCGACCACCGCATGCTCGGGCCGCGTTGGATAGGCAAACCGCACGTCGGTGAACGTCACATCGCCGCGCGGGGGCTGTGGCAGCGCCTTCGGCGCCGGGGGCGCCGCGATATCGGGCTTCACCCGCAAAATCTCGAACAGCCGCTCCGACGCGCCGGCTGCCGCCGAGATCTCGCCCCACACCTGGCTGAGTTCGCCGAGACTGCCCGCGGCAAATGCCGCATAGAGCACGAACTGGCCGAGCCGGCCGGCGGTGATATGACCGGTGAGCACGTCGTGCGAGCCGACCCACAGGATTGCGACCACGCTGGAGAAAATTAGGAAGATCACCACCGCGGTGAGGAAGGCGCGGGCGCGCGTCGAATCCCGCGCCGCGCTGAACGCGCGGCCGACCTCAGCGCCGAACCGTGTCGATGCCAGCCGCTCGTTGGTGAAGGCCTGCAGGGTGCGGATCGCCCCGATCAGCTCCGAGGCATAGGACGAGGCATCGGCGAGCGTGTCCTGTGCGCCGCGCGACAGCGCGCGCACACGGCGGCCGAATGCCACCAACGGCAGCACGATCAGCGGAATGACGGCGAGTACAAAGCCCGACAGACGCGGGCTCGTCACCACCATCATGCTGGAAGCGCCGATGAACAGCACGAGATTGCGCAGCGCCACCGAGACCGAGGCGCCGACTGCCGATTTGATCTGCGTGGTGTCGGCGGTGAGGCGCGAGACCAGTTCGCCGCTATGGCTGCGGTCGAAAAAGGCCGGCGACAGCCGCACCAGATGATTGAAGACGTCACGGCGCAGGTCGGCGACGATGCGCTCGCCCAGCGTGATGACGAGGTAGTAACGCGAGGCGCTGGCAAGGGCGAGCACTGCCACCACCCCGATCATGACGCCGAAGTAGCTGTTGATCATCGCAACGCCGCTCGGGCTGAAGCCGAGATCGATCATCCGCCGCACCGCGATCGGCACCGCCAGCGTCGCCAGCGAGGCCACGATGAGCGCAACCAGCGCCGCCAGCGCCTGGCCGCGGTAGCGCGCCACATAGGGCCAGAGCGCCAGCAGCGGCCGCAGACGATTGCCGCGGGCGGACTTCGCCTCGGCCGTCTCCGCCACCGCCTGCTGCGACGTTTGCCGCATCGTGGTCTTCGCCGGTTCGACCGGGCCTCGCAGGTCGCCCTGCTCCATCGCGCTCATATCCCTCGACCTGCCATGCTGTTGGATCGGCCCGCCTTTTTTCAGCGCCTCAGATAGGCCGGACGGGAGCCGCTGGCAAACTGGACAGAACGCCCCCGGCAGCTTGTTTCCAAGCCCGCCATGCGTTATAGAGCGGCCCGAATTCGCCCCCGAAAACACGGATCACGTTTGGACGGCGCGCCGCGCGCCAAGAGGAATTTGCGATGAAAGCCGAAATTCACCCGAATTATCATAGCATTAAGGTCGTCATGACCGATGGGACGGAATACATCACCCGTTCGACCTATGGCAAGGAAGGCGACACGCTGAACCTCGACATCGACTCCAAGTCGCACCCGGCCTGGACCGGCGGCACGCAGCAGCTCCTGGACCGTGGCGGCCGCGTGTCGCGCTTCCAGAAGAAGTTCTCGGGCCTGCTCAAGAAGTGATCAATCCGGGGTTGCACCCCGGCCCGACTGCAAACGAAAACGCCCCGGCTCGGCCGGGGCGTTTTTCGTTTGGGTGGTCGCGACAGCGGTCCATGAAGCAGCGGGCGATGGACTGCGGACCATGGAACCGGCGCCCGCGGGGACGCCGGCAAGGGTACCGGGCTCAGCGCTCGAACGCGGCCTTAAGACGGTCGAGCTGCGGCATCAGCGGATTGCCGAACTGCACCGGCTCGGCGGCATGCATGCTGGCATCGAGCCGACGCACCTTGGCCTGCAGCTCCATCGAGCGCAGGATCAGGTCCTGCAGCGCCTGCGGCAGCTTGTCGATCATGTCCCGCGCACCGGGATCGGCGGCGGTCAGCTTGACCTTGGTCTTTTCGCGATTGGCCTGGGCCAGCGACATCTCGCCTTCCTTCACCGCGCGATGCAGCAACAGCCATGATGCCAGCTGCATCAGCCGCGTGGTCAGACGCATGCTTTCGGTGGCGTAGGTCAGGCCGACGGCCCGCTCGAGCGTCTTCGCCTCGTTGCGACCGTCGCCATCGAGATACGCGGCGGTCTCTTCGACCAGATCCATGCCTTCACGAAACAACGTCCCGAACGCAGCGGAATTGGTCAGTCGTTCGCTGAACAGAACAAGGTCGGCTTCGCTTCGCGAATTCTCCAACATCGTTAACGCCTCACTCAACAGCACGCAGATATGATGAACAAATCATTGCGCGCCGGCCCGGGAGAGTCCAGCCGGGACAACGAACGACCGTGGAATATGGTTTCCAGCCGCGCGCCGCCTGTGAGTAATAGGTCAAAAAAGAGCCGCCGTTTCCGGCGGCTTTTGAAGTTGATAACAGGGAGGCGTCAAACAGAGTGGACAGGAGCCACTCGGTGTCCAAAAGTTGGACACCCGAGTAATGAAGGAGAAAGCTTAATCTCTCGTAAATGAGGGATTTCCTTCAGATTCCGTTTGCCAAACCGCTTGGCGATCTCACGACTTGAAGAACTGGTTGGCAGCGTCACGCGAGGCTTTCTTCTTGCCCAGGGCGGCTTCGAGCCGCACGATCTCCTCGCGCAGCAGTGCGATGCGATCGTCGAGTTCCTCGACCGACAGCAACGACAGATCCTGTCCGAGCTCGTGGCTGATCTTCTTCTTCGGGCGGTCGTCGTCTTCGATGGGCATGGGCAGTTCTCCACTGGCCGGTTCCGATCGGTCCGGGAGCCGCTCAAGGGCATGCGCGGCACGCATTCTTGATCCGAATTCCCGATCCGTTCACGGATCCGCTCTCGGCCGACGGTCCCCGCGCCGCCCGAAAACGCTATAAGCAGGCGGTTCCGACCATATCCGCCTTCCAGCGCAAGGACCAACCATGGACAAGCTGCCCACCGAGATGACCGTCGTCGCCATCAGCCAGCCGGGAGGCCCCGACGTGCTGAAGCCGCAGACACGGCCGCTGCCGCAGGTCGGGCCCCATGACGTGCTGATCAAGGTGGCCGCCGCGGGCGTCAACCGCCCCGACGTCGCCCAGCGCGCCGGCTCCTACCCGCCGCCTCCGGGCGCCAGCGACCTCCCCGGCCTCGAGGTCGCCGGCGAGGTCGCCGCGATCGGCAAGGATGTCACTCGCTACAAGATCGGCGACAAGGTGATGTCGCTGGTCAACGGCGGCGGCTACGCCCAGTACTGCCTCGCCCACGAGACCCACGCCATGCCCGTGCCGGCTTCGTTCTCCCTGCAGGAGGCTGCCGCCACCCCGGAAACGCTGATGACCGTGTGGCACAACGTCTTCGAGCGCGGCGGCCTGAAGGCCGGCGAGACGCTGCTGATCCACGGCGGTTCCTCGGGTATCGGCACCATGGCGATCCAGCTCGCCAAGGCCTTCGGCGCCACGGTGATCGTCACCGTCGGTTCCCAGGACAAGGCCGAGGCCTGCCTCAAGCTCGGCGCCGATCGCGCCATCAACTACAAGACCGAGGATTTCGTCGCGGAAACCAAGGCCGCCACCGGCGGCGCCGGCGTCAACGTCATCCTCGACATGGTCGGCGGCGAGTACATCGAGCGCAATTACGACGCCGCCGCGCTCGACGGCCGCATCGTCCAGATCGCGTTCCTGGGCTCGCCCAAGGCCTCGGTGAACTTCACCAAGCTGATGGTGAAGCGGCTGCACCACACCGGATCGACGCTGCGGCCCCGGTCGGTGGCCGACAAGGCGGCGATGGTCGAAGCGATCACCGCGAAAGTGCTGCCGCTGCTCGCGGAGGGACGGATCAAGCCCTTGATGGACAGTGCTTTCCCCCTGGAACAGGCGGCCGAAGCGCACCGCCGCATGGAGACCAGCCAGCATATTGGCAAAATTGTGCTCACCGTCTGACTGGGTACGACGTGGCGGAAACCCTTGGTTTTCCTCCATATTTGTGCCATTGAAGACACCTCGGAAGCGGCCGGTTCGCCCCTCGCGGAATGCACGACAGGAGCCGTCGTGCAATGACATTGTCCGCGGGACGGCCGGACCGGCACCGCTCCGAAACTCACAATGATCCTACTGTTTCGATGCTAGTGTTTCCGGATTCTGACGTTCGCATGCGTGCTGATGCTGGATGGATACGACGTTGGAAGCGGAACACGTGAACGCGGAGAGCTGACATTGCGGTTGATCCGATGGCTCGCGCCCCTGGCGCTGGGCCTCATCATGCTTGCTTCCGCGCCCACTGCACGCGCCGTTGACGCGGTCAGCGTCCGCAGCGATGCGCCGGCGATCGATCTTACGGCGATCCTCGATCATCAGCACAGCGACACCGATCGCATCCAGGTCTCGACCGCCCCCGGCCCGGATGGCATCGTCCGCCGCATCGAGGTGCGCGCCCGCGAGGGCGGCCAGAACTGGGTGGTGTTCGCGCTCGCCAACAACACCGATGACCAGCTCGACCGCCTCATCGTCGCACCGCATTACCGCATTGTGTCGTCGGGCCTGCTGTGGCCGGATCTCGGCATGTCGCGCATCGCCACCATCACGCCGTCGACGGGTGATCGCCCTGAGCGGCAGGACAGCGCCACCGCCGACATCTTCCGCGTCACCCTCGATCCCGGTTCCGTCATCACCTTCGTGGCCGAACTGCGCACCGACAAGCTGCCGCAGCTCTATTTGTGGGAACCGGAAGCCTACAAGGACAAGGTCAACTCCTTCACGCTCTACCAGGGCATCGTGATCGGCATCTCCGGCCTGCTGGCGCTGGTGCTGACCATCCTGTTCGTGGTCAAGGGCAGCATCATGTTCCCCGCCGCCGCCGCGCTCGCCTGGGCGGTGCTGGTCTATATCGGCGTCGACTTCGGCTTCTGGGGCAAGGTGCTGGACATGTCCGCCGGCGCCGAGCGCATCTGGCGCGCCGCGGGCGAGGCCATCCTCGCCGCCACGCTGCTGGTGTTCCTGTTCGCCTATCTCAACCTGTCCCGATGGCATGTGCGCTACTCGCACATCACGCTGGGCTGGCTGGTCTTCCTGGGATCCCTGGTGGCGCTGGCGCTGTTCGATCCCGCAGTGGCGTCGGGGATCGCTCGCATCTCGCTGGTGATGATCGCCTTCGCCGGCTTCGCGCTGATCGTCTATCTCTCGACCCACGGTTTCGACCGCGCCGTGCTGCTGATCCCGACCTGGTTCCTGCTGGTGGTATGGGTGGTGGCGGCCGGCATGACGGTGGCCGGCAGCGTCACCAACGACATCGTCGGTCCGGCCCTGCTCGGCGGCCTCGTGCTGATCGTGATGCTGATCGGCTTCACGGTGATGCAGCATGCCTTCGCCGGCGGCGGCGCGACACAGGGCATCGTCTCCGACGTCGAGCGCCGTGCGCTGGCCCTCGTCGGCTCCGGCGACCTGATCTGGGACTGGGACGTCTCCTCCGACAAGGTGTTCACCAGCCCCGAAACCGAGACCCTGCTGGGCCTCAAGCGCGGCACGCTGGAAGGACCGGCGGCGAAGTGGCTCGAGGTGCTGCACCCGCTCGACCAGGACCGTTTCCGCGCCGCGCTCGACAGCGTGCTCGACCAGCGCCGCGGCCGCCTCGTGCAGGATTTTCGCCTGCGCACACCGGATGGCCACTTCATGTGGTTCTCGCTCAAGGCCCGCCCGGTGGTCGGCTCCGACGGCGAGGTCTCGCGCGTGGTCGGCACGCTGACCGACGTCACCGAGATCAAGAATTCCGAAGAGCGCATGCTGCACGATTCCGTGCATGACAACCTGACCGGCCTGCCCAACCGCAAGCTGTTCATGGACCGCCTCTCGGCGGTGGCGAACTTCGCCAAGACCATGCCGACGATGCGGCCCACCGTGATGGTGATCGATCTCGACCGCTTCAAGCAAGTCAATGATTCCGTCGGCATCGCCGTCGGCGATTCCATCCTGCTGACGCTGGCGCGCCGCCTGACCCGCATCCTGAAACCCCAGGACACGCTGGCCCGCCTCGCCGGCGACCAGTTCGGCCTGATCCTGCTGTCGGAGCAGGACCCAGCCCGCATCACGGCCTTCGCCGAGACCATTCGCAAGACCATTCGCGCGCCGATCGCCTTCAACGACCGCGAGATCTTTCTCACCGCCTCGATCGGCCTTGCGCTGTCCGACCCGCAGGCGCCGCTGTCCGACGAGATCATCAAGGACGCCGAGCTTGCGATGTACCATTCCAAGCGCATCGGCGGCGACCGCATCGATGTCTACAAACCCGCAATGCGCTCGCGCAAGACCGACCGCCTGACGCTGGAATCCGAACTGCGCCGTGCCATCGAGCGCGAGGAAATCACGATCCTCTACCAGCCGATCGTCCGGCTGGAAGATCGCTCGATCGCCGGCTTCGAGGCGCTGGCGCGCTGGGATCATCCCAAGCTCGGCCGCATGTCGCCGAGCGAGTTCATCAGCATCGCCGAAGAGATCGGCCTGATCGTCGACCTCGGCATGTTCGTGATGGACCGCACCGCCAAGCAGCTTGCGCTGTGGCAGCGCACGCTGCGCTCGCGCGAGCCGGTGTTCGCCAGTGTCAATGTGTCCTCGCGCCAGCTGCTGCGCCATGACCTGATCCACGACATCCGCACCGTGCTGTCGCGCTCCGCGGTGGCCCGCGGCACGCTCAAGCTCGAACTCACCGAGTCGCTGGTGATGGAGAATCCGGAGCACGCCGCGCAGATGCTGCAGCGGATCCGCGAGCTCGGCACCGGGCTGTCGCTCGACGACTTCGGCACCGGCCACTCGTCGCTGTCCTACCTGCAGAAATTCCCGTTCGACACCATCAAGATCGACCAGTCGTTCGTGCGCACCACGAGCCGCGGCACGCGGCCGGTGATCCTCAAGTCGATCGTGTCGCTGGCTCACGACCTCGGCATGGAAGTGGTGGCGGAAGGCGCGGAGACCGACTCCGACGCGGTCGAGCTCTACCAGCTCGGCTGCGAATACGCCCAGGGCTTTGCCTTCGGGGAGCCGATGGACGCCGAAGCCGCGACGCGCCTGCTCACGGAGGAGCGGCTCGAAGCGGCGCAGTAAGGTCGCGGTCAGATCGGCCCGTGGCCCGGATGAGCGCAGCGAGATCCGGGTGAAGGATGAATGGGCTGGCCCCGGATGTCGCTGCGCTCACCCGGTCTGAGCGGAGCCAACTATTCCGGAAACAGATCCGCCGTCGCCTCGCCGACGCCCTCATGCGCCAGCAGGAAGCGTTTCGTCTCGATGCCGCCGCCGAAACCGGTGAGCGAACCATCGGTGCCGATAACACGATGGCAGGGAATGATAATCGGCAGCGGATTGGCGCCGTTGGCCGCGCCCACCGCGCGGATGGCCGCCGGGCGGCCGATACGCTCCGCCAGCAGACGGTAGGTGGTGGTCGCACCGAACGGAATGGTCTGCAGCGTGGTCCACACCGCGTTCTGGAACGGCGTGCCCGACAGCACAAGCGGCAGCGCGAACGTGGTTCGCTTGCCTGCAAAATACTGGTCGAGCTGGCGGCGCACCTCCGGAAACGCCTTGGGCTCGTGCCGCCAGCCATCGTGCGGATGATGCACGCGGCTCCCGGTCTGGAAACTCAGAAGATGCAAATTGTCGGCATCGCCGGCGAGCAGCAGCCGGCCGATCCGCGAGTCGATATAGGCGTAGCGGTCGACGCCCTCAAACATGAGCCGTGGCTCCGGCAGGCTGGGACGCGCGGCCGGCCGCCGACGGCGGCCTGCGGCGGCGCAGTTCCGACGGCGCACGGCCGTAGAGCGCGTGGAAGGCCGCATTGAAGCGCCGCAGGCTGCCGAAGCCGCTGCGGAACGCGATCTCGGTCATGCTGTCATCGGTCGCGTCGAGCAGACGCTTGGCACGCTGCAGCCGCAGCGTCTGGGCGGTCTGCAGCGGGCTCGCCCCGACATGCTGCTCGAACAGCCGCGCAAGGTGCCGCGCCGTGATGCCGAGCCGCGTCGCCAGCGCCGCGACCGAGCCCTGATCGAGCGCGCCGTCGTCGATCAGTTTCATGGCGCGCGCCACCGTGGTGCGCGTGCCGTTCCAGGCCGGGCAGAATGGCGCCGTCTCCGGACGGCAGCGCAGGCATGGCCGATAGCCGGCGCGCTCGGCAGCGACGGCGGTGGGATAATAGCTGACGTTTCGCGTCAGCGGCTGCTTCACCGGACACACCGGCCTGCAATAGATGCGCGTGGTCCGCACGGCGGTGAAGAACCGCCCGTCGAACGCCGCATCCCGCCGCAACCGCGCGGCATTGCATGTGTCGAAACTCAGCATCGGACAATTCTAGCCGGAAACGGCAGTGGAGGAAGGGGCCGGCGGTGATCATGTCCGATTCCGGCGAGCGAGATCCCAGGCGTGGTCCTACGTGCGGGACATCATCCCCGCATGGAGCCCTCAATGACCGCCCCCACAAGCAAGGACCTGGTCGCCAACGCCTGGCGCATCTTCGCGAGCCGCGACGCTGCGCGCATTGCCGCGCTTTTCACCCCCGAGGCCGAATGGATTGCGCCGCGGCACAATGCCACCGCCGTGGCGCTGCGCCATGCCGACCACATGATCGGCGCCGCCGCGATCGCCCGTTTCATCGCGATCGACATGCGCCGGCAGTTCGCTGACGTCTCCATCACGTTCACCGGCCTCCATGGCGACGGATCGACTGTGGTGGTGGAAGAACGGATGCAGGCAACGCTGCCGGACGGGCGACCGTACGCCCTCGACTACTGCTTCGTCTTCGAACTGCAGGACGGCCTGATCAGCCGGGTGCGCGAGTACATGGACACGATGAAGGGCTGGCACACGGTGTTCGGCACCCTACCGCCGAATCATCCAGCGGGTCATGGCGCCACTGCGCAGCCGTGACGACGCGCATGGATACGGCCTCGCCGCGATCAGGCGTGGCCGGCCTCGCTCGACAGCATCGCCAGATCGACGCCGAGCTTTTGCAGGGCGCGCTGATACTTGTCTTCGATGTCGGCGCCGAAGATCAGATCCGAATCGGCGTCACAGTGCAGCCAGCCATTGTCCTGGATCTCGCTTTCAAGCTGCCCCGGCGCCCAGCCGGCATAACCGAGCGCGAGAATGGCATGGCGCGGACCCTTGCCGGTGGCGATCGCCTTGAGGATGTCGAGTGTCGCCGTCAGACACACGCCGTCGTCGATCGGCAGCGTCGCGTTCTTGATGAAGAAGTCGCTGGAGTGCAGCACGAAGCCGCGGCTGGTCTCTACCGGGCCGCCCTTCATCACCTTCATGTTCTCGGCATCCGCCGGCAACACGGTCTGCCCCGCCTTGTCGATGATATCGAGCTGCACCAGCAGGTCCGAGAAATCGATGCTGCCGGCAGGCCGGTTGAGAATGATGCCCATCGCACCTTCCGAGGAATGAGCACAGACATAGATCACCGAGCGCGCGAAACGCTCGTCCTCCATCACCGGCATGGCAATCAGGAGCTGGCCGTCGAGATAGCGACGGTCGTGTTCGTCCGCGGCATCGGACATGTCGGCTCGATCGCTATCCGGCATGGCAATGCCGCTATCGTTCCCCGGCTCGGGGAGGCCGGTCTTGCCGGCCTTCGGCCTTTTGGCGATCCTGTCCATCGGCAGAGGGCTTTCTCTGTTCCAGGCCATCCTGATATTGGGGGCTGGCCCTGTCAATCAACCGTGAACGACGCTCCACGCAATTGGATCACAACCAATTCAAGTGTTTCACGCCGTCCTGGATTGTAAAGACGTCATATGGTCGTATCGGTTCCATCCCGCCAGCACTTGCGGCGAACACTCGCCGTCTTCGCCTTGAGTGTGACAGGCTTCGGTGCGGCCCCTGCGGGGGCTCAGGACGCCTCGCCATGGGTCACGGACCAGCACTCGGCGGTTCGGCTGATCGCCGGATCGCGCAACGACGGCGTTCTGCTGGGTGGTATTGCATTCAAGCTCCATGACGAGTGGAAGACCTACTGGCGCACGCCGGGCGATTCCGGCGTCCCTCCCCGGTTCGATTTCTCCAACTCCGACAACGTGGCATCGGTGACCGTGCTGTGGCCCGCTCCGATGCAATTCCCGGACGGTGCCGGCGGCACGTCGTTCGGCTACAAGCATCACCTCGTGTTGCCGCTACGGATCATGGCAAAGCAGCCTGACAAGCCCGTGACGCTACGTGCCGACATCAGCTACGCCGTGTGCGACAAGCTGTGCGTCCCGGTCGAAGCCAAGGGTGAGGTCGCCTTCGCCAGCAGCGCCAGCACCGAGGATGCCACCCTGCTGACCGCGCTACAGGCTGTGCCGCAGCCTGCCCGCATTGGTGACACCAATGTGCTCGCCGTGCGCGCGGTGAAGCGCGAAGGCGACAAGGTGATCGTGGAGGTGGCCGCGCCGGCCAATACCGACACGGCGCTGTTCGTCGAGGGACCGACCCTGGACTGGGCGCTGCCGCCGCCACAACTGGTGAACAAGACGCCGGAAGGGCACCAGCGCTTTTCGTTCGCCCTCGAGGGGCTGCCGTCCGGAGCCAAGGCGGAGGGGGCGGCGCTCAAGCTGACCCTGGTCGGTGGCGGCCACGCCTACGAGATCGACACCACCCTCGACTGAGCCCGCGGAGCCGAGCTGGCGCCTCCAGGACGCCGCGCTGCGATTGCGCCAGATGACAGCCATGGTATGACTGCGGTCCCATCATCAGCGTCTTTCGCATCCGCAAGATCGCCATCCGGCGCTGCGGCGACGCGCCCAGGGAGATTCTCAATGACCATCAAGATCGGCGACCGCCTGCCCGACGTCAAATTCCGCGTCATGACCGGCGAAGGCCCGCAGGTGAAAACCACCGACGACGTCTTCAAGGGCAAGACGGTGGCGCTGTTCGCCGTGCCGGGCGCCTACACCGGCACCTGCCACAAGATGCACATGCCGAGCATCGTGCTGAACGCCGACGCCATCACGGCGAAGGGCGTCGACACCATTGCGGTGACCTCGGTCAACGACGTGTTCGTGATGAAGGCGTGGCAGCGCGACACCGATCTCGACAACAAGACCCTGTTTCTCGCCGACGGCAACGCCGACTTCGCCAAGGCGATCGGCCTCGAACTCGACGCCTCCGGCAACGGCCTCGGCATCCGCTCCAAGCGCTACTCGATGCTGGTCGAGGACGGCGTGGTGAAGAAGCTCAACATCGAGCCGAACCCGGGCGCGGTCGAAGTGTCGGGTGGCGACACCCTGCTCGGCCAGCTCTGAGCAAGCTCAAGGCGTCATTCCGGGGCGTCGCGCCAGCGACGAACCCGGAATCCCGGCCACAGAAGGTGCTGCGGCTTCGAGATTCCGGATAGCCGCTCACGCGGCTTCCGGAACGACAGGACAGGGTCTGCTGACAGATGCGGCGGCGGTCAGCGGATCGCCGCCAGCCCTTCACGGGCAAGCTGATCGACACGCTCGTTCTCGACATGGCCGGCATGGCCCTTGACCCAGTGGAAGCGCACCTCATGCTGCTTCAGCGCGGCATCGAGCCGCTGCCAGAGGTCGACATTCTTCACCGGCTTCTTGTCCGCGGTGCGCCAGCCGTTGCGCTTCCAGCCGTGAATCCAGCTGGTGATGCCCTGGCGGACGTACTGGCTGTCGGTGGTGAGATCGACCACGGCCGGTCGCTTGAGGGCTTCCAGCGCGGAGATCGCCGCCATCAGCTCCATGCGGTTATTGGTGGTGTCGCGCTCGCCGCCCTTCAATTCCTTCTCGACATCGCCGAAACGCAGCAGGACACCCCAACCGCCCGGTCCGGGGTTGCCGGAGCATGCACCGTCGGTGAAGACCGTGACATGCGGTCGCGCCGCGTCGCTCATGCGCCCTGCTCCAGTGGCTCGATCCCGTAGTCGCGGATGCTCCGCACGCCCTGATGGAAGCGCAGCTTGCGCAGGTATTCCTGCGGATCCTTCGGCTTGACCAGCGCGCCTGGCGGCACGTTGAGCCAGTCGACAAACCGCGTCAGCAGGAAGCGAACCGCGGCGCCCCGCGCCAGCAGCGGCAGCGCGTGCTGCTCGGCCGCCGACAGCGACCGCTCGCGGTTGTAGCCGTTGAGGAAGGCACGCGCTTTGGTGACGTTGAACGCATGGTCGCTCTCGAAGCACCAGGCATTGAGGCAGATCGCGACATCGTAGGCGAGGATATCGTTACAGGCGAAGTAGAAGTCGATCAGGCCCGAGAGCTGCTCGCCGAGGAACAGCACGTTGTCGGGAAACAGGTCGGCATGGATCACGCCGGTCGGCAGCGCCATTGGCCAGGCCTGCTCGAGATCGTCGAGCTCCTTCGCAAGCATCTCCCGCGCGCCCCGCTGCAGTTCATCGGCGCGGGATTCCACTGCCGCGAACAGCGGCCGCCAGCCCGATAGCGACAGCGCGTTCGGCCGCGTCATGGTGAAGTCGGCGCCAGCGAGATGCATCTTCGCCAGCGCGCCGCCGACGGCCGCGCAATGCTGCACGTTCGGCCGGCGCGGCCACACGCCCTCGACGAAATCGATGATCGCCGCGGGCCGCCCGGCAAGCTTGCCGAGCGCCTCGCCGTCCCGCATCAGCACCGGCTGCATGCAACGCAGGCCGTGGCTGGCGAGATGCGTCATCAGGCCGAGGAAGAACGGCAGGTCACGCGCGTCGACCCGCTTCTCGTACAGCGTCAGAATGAAGTAGCCGCGCGAGGTATGCAGCAGAAAGTTCGAGTTCTCGACGCCTTCCGCAATGCCCTTGTAGGACAGCAGCTCGCCGATATCGTAACGCGACAGGAACTCCGCGAGATCCTCGGCGGAGACGTCCGTGTAGACCGCCATGAAGGTCTACTCGACGGCAGCGGCTTGCCGCAGCGGACGCGGCAGCGGGAAGAACTCGGTCTCCTCCGCCGCGGTCACCGTCTCGACGCTCAACTGATAGTGCTCGGCAAAAGCGCCCATGATCTCTTCGACGATGACCTCCGGCGCGGATGCGCCGGCTGTGATGCCGAGCCGGGTAATGCCGTCGAACATGCTCCAGTCGAGCTCGGACGCGCGCTGCACCAGCACCGCGCGCGGGCAACCCTCACGCTCGGCGACCTCACGCAGGCGCTGCGAGTTGGACGAGTTCGGCGACCCGACGACGACCATGGCGTCGACGAGATGCGCCACCTTCTTCACCGCAAGCTGGCGGTTGGTGGTGGCGTAGCAGATGTCTTCCTTGTGCGGCCCGGCAACGCCCGGAAAACGCTTCTTGAGCGCGGCCACGATCTCGGCGGTATCGTCGATCGAGAGCGTCGTCTGGGTGATGTAGGCGAGCTTGGATTCATCCTTCGGCACGAAGGCGGCGACGTCCTCGACGGTCTCGATCAGCGAGACCGCGCCGGCCGGCAGCTGGCCGAGGGTGCCAACCACTTCCGGGTGGCCGGCGTGGCCGATCAGGATGATCTCGCGGCCGCGCTTAAAGTGAATCTCGGCCTCGCGATGCACCTTGGTGACCAGCGGGCAGGTGGCGTCCAGCGAGAAGAAATTGCGCTTCTCAGCCTCGCTCGGCACCGCCTTGGGCACGCCATGGGCGGAAAACACCACCGGGGCGTCCGTATCCGGGATTTCCTCGAGTTCCTCGACGAAAATCGCGCCCTTGGCCCGCAGGCTCTCCACCACATAGCGGTTATGGACGATCTCATGCCGGACGTAGACCGGGGCGCCATAGAGCGCCAGGGCCCGTTCCACCGTATCGATGGCCCGAACCACGCCCGCGCAGAAGCCGCGAGGAGAACAAAGGTAGACCTTGAGGGTCGGTTTGGCTGGCTGAGACGGCATATTTATCCCGGAATCTGGCCGGAAATGGCTAGTACGGAATTGGGCCGCTCTTGTGTCCGTGTCAAGGCCGATCGGCCGGCGAAACCGGGCCGCCGATGCGCAAACCATTGCAATTTTACCCCTTGGCAGACTATATAACCGACAATTCCCGTCATCGCTGATGACCATTGGTTTCGCCCCCAAGACCGCTGGGCGAAGCACGAAGGAGATTTGCCTATGAGCAACGCCCCGCTGATGCCGAAAGCGACCGCCGTGTGGCTCGTCGACAATACCGCGCTGTCGTTCGACCAGGTCGCCGACTTCTGCAAGATGCACGTGCTCGAGATCCACGCCATCGCGGACGGCGACGCGGCCCAGGGCATCAAGGGCATGGACCCGATTTCGTCCGGCCAGCTCACCCGTGAAGAGATCGAAAAGGGCGAGAAGGATCCGGATTACCGGCTGAAGCTCGCCGAGTCCAAGGTCCGCCTGCCGGAGGTCAAGAAGAAGAAGGGCCCGCGCTACACCCCGGTGTCGCGCCGCCACGAGCGCCCCAGCGCCATCCTGTGGCTGCTGCGCAGCCATCCGGAGCTCAAGGATGCGCAGATCATGCGCCTCGTCGGCACCACCAAGACCACGATTCAGAGCGTGCGCGACCGCACCCACTGGAACGCGTCGACCCTGACCCCGATGGATCCGGTGACCCTCGGCCTGTGCTCGCAGATCGACCTCGACTTTGAGGTGCAGCGCGCCGCCAAGGAAAAGCCTGCGGTCGAACAGTACGGCGGCGCCACCCTGCTGCCCGCCTCCGAGACCACCCGCAAGGACGCCGAGCCGGAGCACACCGGCAATCAGGACGACCTCGACGACGCCGCAGTGTTCGCCAAGCTCAAGACACTGGGCGGCAAGAAGCACGACGACGAAGACGAGGAGTGATCGGCCGGCGGTCCATCAGGGATCGCCGCCGCGCGGCCTTCGGGCGCGACAGGCTTCGCGCCCTCATCCAGTTGTTATGGTCATGGCCGGGCTCGTCCCGGCCATTTTGCTTGAAAGACTATTTTCAGGGCGGGAAGTGAGTACCGCCCCTATTCGTCGGCAGCCTCGCCTCACCAGGCCGGCAGCACGGCGCCCTTGAACGTCGTAAGAATGAATTCCTTGATCTGTGGCGTCTGGTAGCTTTCCACCAGTGCCTTGACCCAGGGCTGATCCTTGTCCACCGCGCGGACCGCGATCAGATTGGCGTAAGGGCCCTTGGGGTCCTCGCGCAGGATTGCGTCCTTGACCGGGTCGAGCCCTGCCTGCGTCGCGTAGTTGGTGTTGACCGCGGCGACGTCGACATCGTCGAGGGTGCGCGGCGTCTGCGCCGCATCGATCTCGGTGATCCTGAGCTTCTTCGGATTGTCGATGATGTCGGCGACGCTCGGCTTGAATCCGACACCGTCCTTGAGCTTGAGCGCGCCCTTGTCCTGCAAAAGCAGCAGCACGCGCCCGCCGTTGGTGGGATCGTTCGGGATCGCGAGCGACGCCCCCTGTGGCACTGCGTCCCAGCTCTTGTACTTCTTCGAGTAGAGCCCGATCGGGAAGTTCACGGTATAGCCGACCGGCTCGATCTTGTAGCCGCGGTCGGCCTTCTGGTTGTCGAGATACGGCTTGTGCTGGAACGAATTGGCCTGCAGTTCACCGGCCTCGAGCGCCGCGTTGGGCACGACATAGTCGGAGAATTCGACGATCTGGATGTCGAGGCCCTTCTGCGCGGCGATCGGCTTCACCGCCTCCATGATCTGGGCATGCGGCCCCGGCGTGACGCCGATCTTGATGGTCTTGCGCTCCTGCGCCGAAGCACTATCGAGGCCGGCGCTGCCGAGCAGGCCGATCGCCAGCGCACCGGCAGCAATCGACTGGAGAAGATGTCTGCGCGTCATGATGTAATCCCTCAAAGAATGACTTCGCTCACCAGGTGGCGATATAGGTGCCCTTGAAGCGGGTATCGAGGAACTGGCGCACCGGCTCGGAGTGATACGCCGCAATCAGTTCCTTGACCCACGGCTTGTCCTTGTCCTCTTCGCGCACCGCGAGGATATTGACCCACGGCCCTTCAGCGCTCTCGCGCGCCAGCGCATCCTTGGCGGGATCGAGGCCGGCCTGCACCGCATAGTTGTTGTTGATCGAGACGAGATCGACATCCTGCAGCGAGCGCGGCAGCTGCGCCGCGTCGAGCTCGACGAACCGCAGTTTCTTCGGGTTGTCGACGATATCGGCGACCGTCGCCGTCACGCCGACGCCGTCGCGGAGCTTGATGAGGCCATGCAGCGCCAGGATCTGCAGGCCGCGCGCACCGTTGGTCGGATCGTTGGCGATCGCCACGGTGGCCCCCTGCGGCAGGTCGGCGAGCTTCTTGACCTTGATCGAGTAGACGCCCTGGGGCGAGGCGATGGTGGTCGCGACCTTGACGATCTTCCAGTTGGTCTTCGAGATCTGGTTGAGCAGATACGGCTCGTGCTGGAACGAATTCGCCTCGATGTCCTTCTGCGCCAGCGCCTGATTGGGAATGACGTAGTCGGTGAACTCGATCACCTTGACGTCGAGGCCGCGCTCGGCAGCGACCTTGCGCACCACATCCATGACTTCGGCATGGGGCCCGGCAGTGACGCCGACGCGGATGGTCTCGGCGCGCGCCGCGCCGATGAGCGTCGCGAGAGCGACGACGGTTGCAGTGACGATACGCATGGCAGGAACGTCCTTTGGCTTGCCGGAAATCAGGAACGGCGCGAACGCTTGTCGAGTCGCCGCGCGAGGGTGTCGCCGATCGACTGCACGCCCTGCACCAGCGCGATCAGCACCAGCACCACGACCAGCATCACATCGGGCATGAAGCGCTGATAGCCGTAGCGGATACCGAGATCGCCGAGACCGCCGCCGCCGACCGCACCGACCATGGCCGAGTAGCCGATCAGGCTCACGAGGGTCAGCGTCAGCGCCAGCGTCACCGCCGGCAACGCTTCGGGCAGCAACACCTTGCGCACGATCTGCAGCGGGCTGGCGCCGAACGCGCGCGCCGCCTCGATCAGGCCCTGGTCGACCTCGCGCACGGCCGCCTCGACCACACGGGCGATGAACGGCACCGCCGCGATGGTCAACGGCACAGTGGCGGCCGCGGTGCCGATCGAGGTGCCGGCGATAAAACGCGTCAGCGGAACGATCGCCACGACCAGGATGATGAATGGCGTCGAGCGCGTGGCGTTGACGACAAGGCCGACGAGGCGGTTCGTGACAGGCGCGGGAAACAGCTCGCCAGCGCGGCTGGTGGCAAGGAAGATGCCGAGCGGCAAACCGATGATCGTGCCGAACAGGCCGGCCAACGCCACCATGCGCAAGGTATCGACCGTCGACCAGGCGATCATGCTGAGGAGTTCAGGCGACATAGCCGAGTCGCTCCACCGTGTTGCCGCCGGCCTCGAGCTGGGCGGCGATCTGCGTTACCTGCTCGGCTGACGCGGGAATGGCGACGATGAGGGTGCCGAACGGATGGCCAGAAATCATCTCGACCTGGCCGTGCAGAATGTTGACGTCGACGTCGAAGCGCCGGGTGAGCTGCGACAGCAGCGGCTGGCTCGCCTCGTGACCGCGGAAGGACAGCCGCAGCACGGCCTGCGCGCCGGTGGCGGGCCGCTCCGCGACGAGCTTTTCCTGCAGCCATTCCGGCACATGGCTGCCGGTGACCGAGCCGACGAAGCGCTGCGTGACCTCGTGGCGTGGTGAGGCGAACACCTCGAACGTCGCGCCTTCCTCGACGATCCGGCCGTGCTCCAGCACCGCGACGCGGTCGGCGAGCGCCTTCACCACGGCCATCTCATGGGTGATGAACAGGATGGTGAGATTGAGATCCTTGTTGATCCGTTTGAGCAGATCGAGAATCTGGTCGGTCGTTTCCGGATCGAGCGCGGACGTCGCCTCGTCCGACAGCAGCACCTTGGGGCTGGTGGCGAGCGCGCGCGCGATACCGACGCGCTGCTTCTGACCGCCCGACAGCTCTGCAGGGTAGCGATCGCGCTTGTCGGCAAGGCCGACCATGTCGAGCAGTGGCAGCACGGCCTTGGCGATGTCGCGCCTGGCGACGCCGGCGATCTCCAGCGGCAGCGCGATATTGTCGAATGCGGTGCGTGACGACAGCAGGTTGAAATGCTGGAAGATCATGCCGATCGAGCGCCGCGCCGCGCGCAGTCCGCGCTCATCGAGCGCGGTGATATCGGTGCCGTTGACGACGACGCGTCCGCTCGTCGGCCGCTCGAGGCCGTTGATCAGACGGATGAGCGACGACTTGCCGGCGCCGCTGCGACCGATGACGCCGACGATGGCGCCATCGGGCACCACGAGGTTGATGTCGCGCAACGCCACCACCGCAGCGCTGTCGCCGCGCGCGGCGTAGGTCTTGCCAACGCCCTCGATCTCGATTCCCGCGGCGGTCTGGCGGGTCGCAGAGTCCACGGTCACCCCCGTCTGTCGGGGCCAGTTCTGTCTGGGCCAAGGCGCATTCATCGCGGAACCGGCTTTCGTCGTTTGGCGCTGGAAATGGCGGAATAATGACAAGCTCCGCTTATCCAGAAACGTCCGACGCTGCAATGCACCCAAACCACAAAGCAATACAACGCCTCTGGTTTTAGCCTTGGCGACCGTTTTCTTTCAAGCGGCCGACGGCAGGCGACGCGCATGTCCT
Organism: Bradyrhizobium sp. U87765 SZCCT0048; assembly: GCF_018131225.1. GTDB lineage: Bacteria > Pseudomonadota > Alphaproteobacteria > Rhizobiales > Xanthobacteraceae > Bradyrhizobium_A. Next base: position 447,795 of record NZ_JAFCMM010000003.1, read on the forward strand.
ACACCCCGCGAAACGATTTCGGCTCGCAAGGAAGGTGCCCACTGGGTACTCCCATGGACCGGCACATCACTGCCCGGCATGGGCTCTCATCGCACCAAATACCGGCAGAGGCGCATTTTTCTGAATGGCATGACGGCGCAGGACAAACCTGCCCGCGATGCCGGCCAATATGGCAACTCAATCTCACGGACGTCGCCTAAAATCGGAACCATGATCATCCGATATGCACGCACGCTCTTCGCCGCCTGGTTGCTGCTCGGCGCAGCCTCGCACAACGCCGCTCTCGGACAGGAGGCGCGGCCCGCCGACCAGATCCGCATCGGCCTGCAGAAATCCTCGACCTTGATCGCGGTCCTGCGCGCCAACGGCGAACTTGAGAAGGCGCTCGCCCCGCTCGGCGTTAAGGTGACGTGGCATGAATTCTCAAGCGGGCTGCCGCTGCTGGAATCGCTCGGCGTCGGCAATCTCGACTTTGGCGCCGACGTTGCCGACACCGTGCCGATCTTCGCCCAGGCCGCCGGCTCTAGGCTGGTCTACGTCGCCGAGGAGAGCGCCTCGCCCGCGGCACAGGCCATTCTCGTCGCGGGCCATGCGCCGATCGCCTCGCTCGCCGACCTCAAGGGCAAGACGGTCGCGGTGACCAAGGGCGCGGGGAGCCACTACCTGCTGCTCGCCGCGCTCGGCAAGGCGGGGCTCACCTTCAAGGATATCACACCAGCCTATCTCGCGCCGGCCGACGGCCGCGCGGCGTTCGTCACTGACAAGGTTGCCGCTTGGGTGGCGTGGGATCCGTTCCTCACCAGCGCGCAGCAGCAGTCCGGCGCGCGCGTGCTGGCGGACGGCAGCGGCGGTCTTGCCAACTACAAGCGCTACTACCTCGCGTCCGAAACCTTCGCCGACCGCCGCGATGACGTGCTCAACATTGTGTACGCAAAGCTGCGGGACACCGGCGCGTGGGTGAAGGCGCATCCGAAGGAGGCCGCGAAACTGCTGGCGGACCTGTGGGGCATCGACGCCGCCACGGTCGAGACAGCCAACAGCCATCGCAGCTATGGCGTCGGCGCGGTGACGCCCGACAAGCTCGGCGAGCAGCAGAAGATCGCTGACGCCTTCTTCGGCGAGGGGCTGTTGCCACGCAAGCTCGATACCTCCACCGTCAAGATCTGGACGCCGAAGGCGCCGTGACTCGTCGGCCCCACACGACCCATCCATGACGCAGGGCAGGCAGCGAGGCGAGGCCACGACGACGGTGGCCATCATTGGCGGCGGCGTATCCGGCGCCGCCACGGCGCTGGCGTTGCGCCGGCTGCGCGCGGATATCGACATCACGGTCATCGAACCACGCGAGACGGTCGGGCGCGGCCTCGCTTACAGCACGACCGATCCGTCGCACCGCATCAACGTGCCGGCGCCGCGGATGGAGATCCATCCCGACGATCCCACGAACTTTGCGCAGTGGCTCGATCGGCATGGCGTCGTGCAGGCAGACCCGCAGGCATTGCTGCCCGACGGCCGGCTGTTTCCAAGCCGGCACGCCTTCGGCGGCTATCTCAGCGATCGGTTCGCGCATGCTGCGGTCGCGCACTGGCGGACCCGCGCCAGCGCCATCGATCATTCCGGCGGCCGCTGTCGCGTCGTCTGCGCCGACGGGCGCACCCTGGCCGCCGATGTCGTGGTGCTGGCGATCTGCCATCCACCACCGACCGTGCCAGCAGCGCTTGCGCCGTTCGCCGGCACATCGTGGCTTGTCGCAGACCCCTGGGCGCCGCAGGCATTCGATGCGATCGCGAACGACGAGCGGCTGCTGATCGTCGGCACTGGCCTGACCATGGCCGACATTGTCGCGACGCTGGACCGGCGCGGCCATCGCGGCCCGCTCGTGGCGATTTCGCGCCGCGGCCAGCGCTCGCAACCACACACCGCACACCCGGCCGATCCGTTCGGTGATTTCCTGTCCCCGCCACCGACGGGAGCGCTGGCGCTGCTGCGCCGCGTCCGCGCGACGCTGGCACAGGCGAATGCGACGGGCCTTTCGTGGCATCCCGTGCTCGACCAGGTGCGCCTGCAGGGCCAGGCGATCTGGCAGGCGCTGTCGGAAGCAGAGCGGCAACGCTTGCTGCGCCACCTCCGGCCATTCTGGGACACCCATCGCTTCCGCGTCGCGCCGCAGGTGCACGCCGTGCTGGAGCGTCGTCTCGACGACGGCACGCTCGGCATCCGGGCCGCCACGGTCCAGCGTGTCGCCGATCGCGGCGATCGCCTCGATGTCGTTCTGCGCCCGCGCCGTGGCCATGCCGAACCGCTGACGGTGGACCGCATCGTCCTCGCGACCGGCCCCGCCCATGGCGGCCTGTTCCGCGACGACGCCTTGCTACGGCAGATGAGACAACAGGGACTGGCGCGCCCAGACGTCTATGGTCTTGGCGTTGCCGTCGACGGCGACAGCCGCGTGATCGACGCCCATGGCGTCGCTCAGTCGCACCTGCTGGTCGCCGGTCCGCTGGCGCGCGGCACGTTTGGTGAGTTGATGGGCGTGCCGGATGTGGTCCGGCATGCCCGGCGTGTGGCTGAGATGATCGCGCATTTGCCCGCGTTGCCGAGGCATAAACACGAGCGCCCCGCTGACACGCGACAAGCGAACGCCCCGGCGCCCGTGGCACGGCGCCGTGCAAGCCCGGCGGGCAAAGCCGGCACGGAACACCCGTGATTCGTGCGGCCTTGCAGAACCCGATGAAATTGTCTATAAGGGCTGCATTCGACTGCTAGCTCTGCCTTGTTGAGCGCGCCCGCTTTCCGGGCTCCTTCCCCCAAGACATCGCTGAACATCGGATTGGAACCCGCGTGAGCATCATGCGGGCAGCATGCGCATTTGCGCGTTTTGGAGAAGATCAATGTCGACTGGAACTGTGAAGTGGTTCAACACGCAGAAGGGCTTCGGCTTCATCGAGCCGAGCGATGGCTCGAAGGACGTTTTCGTCCACATCAGCGCCGTTGAACGCGCCGGCATGAGCTCGCTCAACGAAGGCCAGAAGGTCTCGTACGAACTCAAGACCGACAAGATGCGCGGCAAGGTCAGCGCCGAGAACATCAGCATCGCCTGATCCGTCGGCCAGGAAGATCACCGCGGATGTACCGGGATCTCGGCCATTGACAGGATTCTGCTGACGACGTCCTCACCCACCGGGTGAGGACGTTTTTCGTGCTGCGTGCACGGTGGATATCAGTTCGCTTTCGGCTGCTGCTTTGCCATCGCACGAGCGTCGGCGATCGCGCGTTTGAACATCGCCGCGTCGAGCACGCCGGGCACGCGGAAGGTACCGATGATGAACGACGGCGTGGAATTGAAGCCGAACGCCTCGGCCTGAGCGTTGTTGCGCTTGAGCAGCGCCTCGATGTCGTCCTTGTGGGCCAGCATGTCGGCTTCGGCCCTGGCGACGTCGACCCCGGCCCTGGTCAACGCCTCACGCAGCGTCGTCTCGGTCAGACGGCCCTTGAGCTCCATCAGCGCGTGATGGCTGGCCTCGTACTTGTCCTGGTAACGCGCCGCGACCACGAGCCGCGACGCAAGGCCCGACGGTGCCCCGAGGATCGGCCATTCCTTCATCACGAGGCGGACCTTGCCGTCCTCCTTGATGACCTTCGCCAGCTCGGGCGCCAGCTTCTTGCAGTACGGACACTGGTAGTCGAACCATTCGACGATGGTGATGTCGCCGTCCGGATTGCCCATTGCGGGAATCGCCGGATCGCGCAGCACCTTGTCGCGGGTCAGCACATCCTCGGCCTCTTCCGCCGAGGCGACCGCACCGGCTCCCAGCGCCAGCACCATGCCGATCAGCGAGGCGGCCATCGCCCGTTTCAGCGTTGCCAATCCATACATCATACGTTCTCGATTTCTGTCAGGCGGGTCTGGCTGTGGGTCGTGGGAAGCACACGCCGGCTGGCGCGGCAAGCTGCGGTGTCGACGCTCACTATTTGTTGTCCATCATGTAGTCCTGGATCTTGCGCAGGTTACGCTTGCCCTGCTGCTCCTGGAGCGTGGTGACATGGTCGCGGTCGCGCCGGCAGGCCACGTAGGCATCCGAACCGGGCTTGAGGCCACGCGACTGGCAGTAGGCATCGTCGTCGGGAGCGGGGGCGGCAGCGGCGGCCTGTGGCCGGTCCTCCTGCTGCTGGGCACAACCACCGAGCAGGACCCCTGTCAGGGCGGCGGCAAGCAGAACGGGGATGGTCAGGCGGGTCATGTCGGATCCATGGCAGGGAACGGAAGGCCGGCCGACTGTCGAACCAGAATCATGGATTTGTAAAGGCAGCCGCCCCACCGGGGCGGCCGCCTGGCCACGGCACGGTCAGCCGCCCAGCCCCCTGCCCTTGAGCGCCTGATCGATTTCACCGAGAATCGCCGGATCATCAATGGTGGCCGGCATGGTCCAGCTGTCGCCGTCGGCGATCTTCTTCATGGTGCCGCGCAGGATCTTGCCCGAACGGGTCTTCGGCAGACGCCCGACCGCGATGGCGAGCTTGAACGCCGCCACCGGACCGATGCGGTCACGCACCAGCGCGACGACCTCTCGCTCGACGTCCGCGGGCGACTTGGTGACACCTGCCTTGAGCACCAGGAAACCGCAGGGCACCTCTCCCTTGAGCGCATCCTTGACGCCGAGCACAGCGCATTCGGCGACGTCCGGATGGGACGCCAGCACTTCTTCCATGCCACCGGTCGATAGGCGATGGCCGGCGACATTGATGATGTCGTCGGTGCGCCCCATCACGAAGACATAGCCGTCGTTGTCCTTGTAGCCGGCGTCGGAGGTTTTGTAGTAGCCGGGAAACTCGGACAGATAGGCCTCTTGGAACCTGTCATCCTGCTGCCACAGCGTCGGCAGGCAGCCGGGCGGCATCGGCAGCTTGATGACGATCGACCCCATGGTGTTCGCCGCCACCGGCCGCGCCGCCTCGTCCACCACATCGACCTGATAACCCGGCATCGGCACCGTCGGCGAGCCATGCTTGACCGGCAACAGACCGAGCCCGACCGGATTGCCCGCGATGCACCAGCCGGTCTCCGTCTGCCACCAGTGATCGACCACCGGCACCTTGAGCTGGGCCTCGGCCCATTCGACCGTCGGCGGGTCGGCGCGCTCGCCGGCCAGGAACAGGGTCCTGAAGCGGGACAGGTCGAACCGTCGGATGAACGTTCCCTCCGGATCGTCCTTGCGGATGGCACGGAACGCAGTCGGTGCGGTGAAGAAGGCGACCGCCTTGTGCTCGGCGATGACGCGCCAGAAGGCACCGGCATCGGGCGTGCCGACCGGCTTGCCCTCGTACATGATCGAGGTCGCGCCGTGGAACAGCGGCGCATAGATGATGTAGCTGTGACCGACCACCCAGCCGATGTCGGAGCCACACCACCACACCTCACCGGGCTTGACGCCGTAGAGGTTCTCCATCGACCACTTCAGCGCAACTGCATGGCCGCCATTGTCGCGCACCACGCCCTTTGGAATGCCGGTCGTGCCCGACGTATAGAGGATGTAGAGCGGATCGGTCGCCTTGACCGGCACACACGGCGCGGCCTTGCCGGCGGCAAATGCAGCGCGCCGCAGATCGGCCCAGTCGTGGTCACGGCCGGCGACGAGATCGCAGCGCTCCTGCGGCCGCTGCAGGATCAGGCACGCGGACGGCTTCGCCCCGGCAAGGGCGATCGCTTCGTCGAGCAGCGGCTTGTATTTGACGATGCGGCCGGGCTCGAGGCCGCAGCTCGCCGACAGGATCAGCCTCGGCTGCGCATCCTCGATGCGCGTCGCAAGTTCCTTGGCGGCAAAGCCACCAAACACCACCGAGTGCACCGCGCCGATGCGCGCGCAGGCGAGCATCGCCACCATCGCCTCGGGCACCATCGGCATGTACAGCAGCACACGGTCGCCCTTGACCACGCCGAAATCCTGCAGCACCGCGGCGAGCGTCTGCACCTCTTTCAGCAATTCACCATAGGTGAAGGTCGACACCGTGCCCGCGAGCGGCGAATCGTGGATCAGCGCCAGCTGGTCGGCACGCCCGTTGGCCACCTGACGATCGAGCGCATTGTGGCAGGTGTTGAGGACGCCGTCGGGAAACCAGCGGCCATAAACCCCTTGATCGGGATCAAAAATGGTCCTGGGAAACTCGAGCCAGTCGATGTCGCGGGCGGCCTCGCCCCAGAACCCGATCGGGTCGCGCATCGCGCGGGCGTAGACCTCGTGATAGCGGCTGGCGGCCATGGCGTCATTCTCCCGGATGTCGTCGGCTCGGCGCCGCATCGTTCACGGAGCCGGATTTTGGCCGCCATTGTCACGGGAAAAGGCATCAATTCAAGCCGCAATGGGGTGGCCATTGGTATGAGATGCAATCCGCCAATGCATCCGAACGCGCGCCGGCCCGGTCATTGTGGCCGTGATCTTTCGTGCCGCAATTGCAGCGCCACAAGATGCTTTTCGTAGAGCGACAGCCAACGCCGCTCGGCGGGCGAGCGCCAGTCGTCCGCGATCATGCTGATGAAAACGTCGGGATCGGCGATCGCCGTCTCGAGCCGCAGGAATTCGGTGGTCTCGGCAAAGCTGAGGCCGAGCAGCACGCGACGACCGCGCGTATCTGTCGAATAGGTATCGTCACCGATCGCCATGGCGCCACTTGAAAAGCGCAGCGGAGCGGCGTCAACGGCGCAGCGATCTTAACGTAACCCGTCAATGTTAAGATCGCGGACACGGGTACGATGGTGGCAGCGTGCTCCCGTGACTCTGCGTGGGGAACGTGTCAGTCCGCCGGTGCCGTTGCGCGAAGGTCGGCGAGACGCTTTTCCATAGCGGCGCGAACGTCGTAGTCCGGCCTGCCGAACGACGCGTTGCGCGTCGCGACGAAATCGCGCTGCTGCTGACGCAGTGTCGCCGCCGCACGACCATCCGCCGCTTTCACGGCGCGCGTATAGACGGCGTTGAGATCATGATCGAGCTGGCTGAGCCGCGGGTCGGCGCAGATCACCTTTTCCACCGCGCGCCGCGCCGTGGCGCAGTCGAACGACGGCCGCGCCGCCGCTGCGGCCACAGTGCTTGTCGCGGCCACCGCCGCCGCCTTCACCGCCCCCTGCAACGGCATCTGGGCGCCGACGCGTTCGATCTCCAGCGCCAGCGACTTGCGGTTGGTGATCGCCGCCTCGAGGCGCGGATTCAGCTTCAGCGCAGCATCGAAATCGGCCAGCGCACGCACGCGCTCGCCCTTCTTGCGCCACACCACACCGCGATTGGCGTAGGCGAGCGCGAACGACGGATCGAGCCGCAGCGCGGCATCATAGTCGGCCAACGCGCGATCGAGATCCCCCTTGAACTGATATGAGTCGGCGCGATTGGTCAGGAAATTGGCCTTCGGACGGATGCGGATTGCCGCGTCATAGTCGGCGATCGCCTTGTCGTAGTCGCTCTGGCCGGCATAGGACAGGCCGCGATTGTCGAAATACTCCGGCACCGACGGATCGATGCGGATCGCCTCGCTCTCGTCGGCAAGGGCGAGATCCGCACGGCCGAGCTTCTTGTAGGCGGCACCGCGATTAGTGAAGGTCTGGGCGCGGCCGGGATCGAGACGGATCGCCGAGTCATAGTCCTGTACCGCGGCGGCGAAGTCGCCCTTGAAGTAGTAGGCCGCCCCGCGATCGGAAAACACCTGGGCATTGGCGGGGTCGAGACGAAGCGCATCGTTGTAGTCGGTGATGGCGCGGTCGTACTGACGCATGTTGTTGTAGACGTTGCCGCGGCCGTCGTACGCGCGGGCATCGTCCGGGGCAAGGCGGATGGCTTCATCGAAGTCGGAAAGCGCGCTCGCGAGATTGCCACCGAAACGTCGGCGCAACTCGCCGCGCAGGCGGAAGGCACGTGCGTTGGCGGCATCGAGCACGATGGCGCGATCGAGGTCGGCCAGTGCATCCGCGGTCTGGCCGCGCCTGTCAAATGCGCCGGCGCGCACCAGCAGCGCCGCACCGCGCGCCGCATCCGCCGTCGCCGGCGCATCGATCACCGTGGCGCAGGCGCCGATCAGCGCCTCCGGCAATGCCTTGCTGTCTGCGATGCAGGCCACCGGCTCGGCGGGCGGTTCGGCGCGCGCCGGGACGCCCGCGAAGGCGACCAGAACCGCGCACCACCGGCAAACCGCTGCGATCGACCTCATCCCGGACTCCACGTCCCGCCATGCGTCCGGATAGTCGCGCGCGGACACCGTCCGGTTCAAGAGGCGAGCGGCAGCACCGCTACCCATCCGCCTCGAGTTCCGCCAGCCGCCGCGTCAGCCAGCGGCGCTCCGGATCGAGCCGTACCAACGTGAGCGCCGCGCGATAGGCCGCGCACGCGTCATCGCGGCGGCCAAGCCGGCGCAACAGGTCGGCGCGGACCGCCGGCAGCAGATGATAGCCGGCAAGCGACTCACGCGCGGCCAGCGCATCGACGAGGTTGAGCGCTTTCTGCGGGCCATCCACCATGGATACCGCGGCAGCATGGTTGAGCGCCACGACCGGCGACGGATTGAGCCTCAGCAGCACCTCGTAGAGGCCGACGATCTGCCGCCAGTCGGTCGCCGCGAAGCTGCCGGCCTGGGCATGCAACGCCGCGATCGCCGCTTGCACGGCATAGGCGCTGGGAATGCCCGGTGCGCGCAGCGCCGCATTGACCAGCGCGGCTCCCTCCCCGATCTGGTCCCTGTTCCAGCGCCCGCGATCCTGGAATTCGAGCTGGATCAGGTCGCCCTCCGCCGAGGCGCGGGCGTCGCGCCGGGCGTCGTGCAGCAGCATCAGCGCCAGCAGCCCCGCAATGGCCGCGCGCTGCGGCATCAGTTGACGCAACAACCGGCCGAGCCGGATCGCTTCGCCGCAGAGATCGGCGCGGGTGAGATCGCCGCCGGTGGTCGGCGCATAGCCTTCGGTGAAAACCTGATAAACCACCGCCAGCACGCCCTCGATGCGTTCGCCGAGCTGGTCGGCGTCCGGCGTTTGATAGGGGATGCGCGCCACGCGGATCTTGGTCTTCGCCCGCACCAGGCGCTGCGCCATCGTGTCCTCGGCGACCAGGAACGCGCGGGCCACCGCCGTGGTGGACAGGCCACAGACGGCGCGCAATGTCAGCGCAACCTGGGTTTCCAGGTTGAGTGCAGGATGACAGCAGGTGAAGATCAGCCGCAGCATGTCGTCGTCGAGCACATCGTCCCTGTCGATCGGCGCCGCCTCGCCCGCGATAGCGGCCTCGATCGCAAGCGCACGCTGCTTTTCGCGATAGGCGACACGGCGGCGCAGACGATCGATCGCCTTGTGACGACCGACATTGACCAGCCACGCACGCGCGTTCGACGGCACGCCGTCCTGCGGCCATTGCCGCAGGGCTGCGGCAAATGCCTCCTGCAAGCCTTCCTCGGCCAGCTCGAAATCGCCGACGAGGCGGATCAGGGTCGCAAGGACCCTGCCCGCCTCGTCGCGAAACACCCGCTCGATGGCGCCAGTGTTCACGCGGCACCCCGCGTCACATCACCGGCCAGATCGGCCGGACCTCGATGGCGCCGGTGCGTGCATCCGGAATGCGAGCTGCGATCGCATTGGCCTCGTCGAGATCCCTGGCCTCGATCAGGTAGTAGCCGCCGAGCTGCTCGCGGGTCTCGGCGAACGGACCGTCGGTGGCAAGGCTCTTGCCGCCGCGGACACGCACTGTCGTCGCCTCGCGCGACGGCCGCAGCCGCTCGCCGCCCTTGTAGTTGCCGCTCTGGACGATGGCCTGGGTGAACGCGCCGTATTCGGCGGTCAGCGCGGCGTTCTCGTCCGGCGACCGCGATGCGCTTTCGGCTTCGTTGTGGAAGATCAGGAGAAGGTACTGCATGTGAAGTCACTCCAGTGATGAGCAGGATAGCTCGCCGGTCAGTCGAACCAATTGCCTCCAGATCGACCGCGGCGACAAAACTTTTTGCTGCGGTGAGCAGAGGCCGGACGACGGGTCAGGCCTCGCGCCCATGTCCGCGATCAGGTATGCGGCCAGATCGGCCTGACCTCGATCGCACCATTTCGCGCTCCCGGAATCCGGGCGGCGATGGTGCAGGCATCGTCGTGATCCCTGGCGTCGATCAGGTAGTAACCGGCGGTCTGCTCGCGTGCTTCCGCGTATGGGCCATCGGTCGTCAGCGTCTTGCCGCTGCGCACACGCACCGTGGTGGCCATCGCCGTCGGGTGCAGCCGCTCGCCACCCTTGAAGTGGCCGCTCTGGATGATGCCCTGGGTGAAAGTGCCGTACTCATTGGAGAGAGCGGCCTTGTCGGCGTCCGCACGCGCAGCGTTCTCGGCTTCGTTCTGATAGATCAGCAGCAGATATTGCATGGGTGGCTCCATGGGTTGGCGAGCAGGATAGCTCACCACCCAGTCGAACGGGCTTCGAAGGGATCGACAGGCCGGCGAAATATTTTCTTGCAGACGCCCGGCGCGGCTCAGGAAGGCGGGTCGGCACAGGCCCGCAGGGTTGTGGTGCCGAGGCCGACCGGATAGCCCATGACCCCGGACAGGGGATGGCAAGCGCCCTCGACGCAGATCCGCCACTCGCCGGCGGCGCCGGAATTGCCGAGAACCACCTCCGGGGGCGTCTTGACCTGCGGCGCCCAGCGCCACCAGCCGTCGACCAGGCGGGCGTCCGGAGCCGGTTCCATGCCCGCCCCCGAGCCCTTGACCCGCGCTTCGACCAGATGAAGGCCCTGCCCGTCGATCCGCCAGTCCTCCTGCCAGTCGACCTTCTCGACCGAATGGGTCCAGACCAGCATGAACGCCGTGACCTGCAGCACCTTGGCAGCGCCGGCGGAGGCGAGGCAGAGCGCCAACGCGTCAGTTCCTCAAGCCGTCACCGGCTCAGCGCGCGTGCGCGTACGCCACTGCCAGGCCACGACCAGTGCGCCGACGACATAGCCGACGACATCGCTGTAGGCGAATTCGCCGAACAGGCAGATCGCCGCCGCGAAGGCCACGACGCGCTCCAGCACCGACAGGCGGGTGAATAGAAAGCCGATGGCGACGATGCCAAACAGCCCGATCGCCGCCAACGCCTTGACGAAAGCATAGGCGACCGCGCCATAGAAGCCGATCTGAAGCGCCATCGGATCGCCATCTTGCAACATCAGCGCCGGCGAATACACCGCGATGAACGGGATGACGTAGCCGGCCAGCGCGATGCGCATCGCCTCCCAGCCGATCTTGTCGGGGTTCTCCTTGGCGATCGGCGCCGCGGCGAGCGCCGCCAGCGCCACCGGAGGCGACAGGTCGGCCATGATGCCGTAATAGAACGCGAACATGTGGCTGACGATCAGCGGCACGCCGAGCTTGGCGAGCGCCGGCGCCGCCAGCGCCGCAGTGATGATGTAGGTCGGGATCGTCGGGATGCCGGTGCCGAGCAGGATCGACAGGATCATGGTCAGCACCAGCGCCAGGAACAGGCTCTTGGCGCCGAGTCCGATCACCCAGCTGCCGAAGATGGTTCCGACACCGGTCTGGGTCATCATGCCGATGATGGTGCCGACGATGGCGCAGGCGATGCCGACGGTCAGCGCCGACTTGGAGCTGTCGGCAAGCGAGTCCCGGCACGAGGCCAGCGTGGCGCGCCCCCCCTTCGTCACGAAGCAGGCCAGCACCAGCGCCGCGATCACGCCGGCGACGAAGCGGATGTCGAGGCCCTGACGCAGCAGCGCGCCGACCACCAGCGCGAGGCCAATCCAGAAAATGACGCGCAGCGCCTGGCTCGGCAGCCCGAGCGCAATGCTCGCCCCGAGGATGAGGCCGACGGTGAGCGACAGGCCCATGGTGCCGGCATAGAGCGGCGTGAAGCCCTCGAACAGCATGTAGACCAGCGCCGCCAGCGGCAGCACCAGGAACCACTTGTCGCGCAGCGCCTTGAGCACGCTCGGCATCTCCGAGCGCTTCATGCCCTCGAGGCCGTACTTGCCGGCCTCCAGATGCACCATCCAGAACGCCGAGGCGAAATACAGGATCGCCGGGATCACTGCCGCCTTGACGATGACGGCGTACTCGACGCCGAGCGTCTCGGCCATGATGAAAGCCACCGCGCCCATCACCGGCGGCATGATCTGGCCGCCCATCGAGGCGGTGGCCTCGACGCCGGCAGCAAAGGCGCGGCGATAGCCGAAGCGGATCATCAGCGGAATGGTGAACTGGCCGACGGTCACGACGTTGGCGACGCCCGACCCCGAGATCGTGCCCATCATGCCGGAAGAGAACACCGCGACCTTGGCCGGGCCGCCGCGGGTGCCGCCGAACAAGCCCAGCGAAACATCGTTGAACAGCTGGATCATGCCGGCGCGCTCCAGGAACGAGCCGAACAGAATGAACAGGAAGATGTAGGTCGCCGACACATAGATCGGCACGCCGTAAAAGCCCTCGGTGCCGTAAGACAGGTGACCGATGATCTGGTCGAAGTCGTAGCCGCGGTGATTGAGCGGCGCCGGCAGATACTGGCCGAAGAACCAGTACAGCAGGCAGGCGCCGCACATCAGCGGCAGCGCGAGGCCCATCATCCGCCGCGTTCCCTCGAAGATCAGCACCACCAGCAGCGAGCCGACGATGAGATCAAGCCGCGACGGATCGCCGTCGCGCAGGATGAGATCCTTGTAGTACAGCCACTGGTAGAGGCCGCAGTAGAAGCCGAGCGCACCGATCAACCAGCCGGCGGCACGGCCGACATTGCTCCTGGCGGTGAAGTTGCCGATCAATCCGAAGGTCAGCAGCAGGAGGAAGCCGACATGGACGCCACGTACCACCTGGCTCGGCAGCACGTTCCAGGCCGCGATCACCAGTTGGAAGACGGCGAAGGCGATGCCGATGGCATAGGCGAGACGCCCCCACCAGCCGGGTCCGAAGCCGTCAGGAAAGCCGTGTTCGAAATTGTCGAGCTCGACCTTGACCGGCTCCGCCGTGCCATGCGCGTGCGCCATCTCGCGTATCCCCTGCCCTGAAAGCGCCGCGCCCCGTTGCCGGGGCGCGGCGGCCAGTCAGCCCGCTGACGCGGGCATGGTGGGCGTCCTTACTTGAGGACGCCCTTTTCCTTGTAGTAGCGGATCGCGCCGGGATGCAGCGGCACCGGACTGCCGCTCGCGGCGGTCTCCAGCTTGATGTCCTTGCCGGCGACATGGGCGTTCGCCAGCTCCGGCAGGCCCTCGAAGATGGTCTTGGTCATTTGATAGACGAGGTCGTCGGACACCGCCGAGCTCGTGACGAGATAGTTGATCACCGCGGCCGACGGCACGTCGGCCTCCTGGCCCGTGTAGGTCTTAGCCGGGATGGTCACGGCGACGAACGGCGGCCCGATCTTGTCGACGGTCGCCTTGGGGATCGCGACCACGTTGATCGCCGACGAGTTGCTGAGGTCGCGCAGCGAGGCAACGCCGAGGCCTGCCGACTGCAGCGTGGCGTCGAGCTGGCGATTCTTCATCAGATCGACCGATTCGGCGAACGGCAGGTACTCGACCTTGCCGAGGTCCTTGTAGCCCATGCCGGCGGCGGCGAGGATGGCGCGCGAGTTGAGCTCGGTGCCCGACTTCGGCGCGCCGACCGACAGGCTGCGGCCCTTGAGATCAGCCAGCGTCTTGATGCCACTGTCGGCTGTGGCCACGAGCTGGATGTAGTTGGGGTAGATCGCGGCGATGGTGCGCAGCTTGCCGAGCTTGGCCTTGAAGCCGGCCTCTTCGTCGCCGTCCCAGGCGGCCTTAAGCGTGTCACCAAGGGTGAAAGCAATCTCGCCACCACCGCGCTCGATCAGGATGACGTTTTCGACCGATGCCTTGGTCGCCTGCACCTGCGTCTTGACGTTCGGAATCTTGTCGCCGAACAACTTTCCGATCGCGACCCCGAGCGGATAGTAGACGCCCGACGTACCGCCGGTGAGCACATTGATGAACTGCTGCGCCGATGCGGCCTGCGCCGACAAAAGCAGCGCGGCGGCGGCCGCCGCTGCGACTAGCCTCGATTTCATGTGATTCAACTCCCCAGACACAGTCAGCAACGTAGCGGATGAACCCCTGTGGTCAACATGCACAGAGGCTGCGGCAGGACGCCGCATGCCACATCGTCAGACATGCGCGGAACACAGGAACCCGCACGGCAACCATGGCGCGCATGACGGCGCGATGATCAGGTGTCACATGGGGAGTGAAGGCGCGGCGGCGGGTTACTCGAACTTCATGTCGATGCAGCGGTGCACGTCGGGCTGCGTGCCGCCGACCGCGATCGTGAAGCAGGCCTTGGCCGCGAGCTTGGTGTTGTCACTGACCCACATCACGAAACCACCGGGGCCATAGATCGAGTTGGTGTTGGGTCCCTCGGTCTCCGCCGCGTCGAAGGAATAGCTGGAGTCGGTCGCAAACACGCGCTCGCGCTTCTGGCAGTTGCCGCCCTCGGTCTGGATCTGGATGAAATCCTTATTGTCCTTGGTGACGGTCATCGCTGCCGTACAACGGAAATAGTCCGAGGTCTTGCCGTTGAAAATGTAGGCGAACGATCGGCAGGTCGAGGTCTGCAGCTTGCCGGCGCTGAGGCCGCGGCTGCAGGAAATACGCTGGTTGGAGCTGAGGCGAATGTCATCCGCAGCAATCGCAGCAGATGCCGAAATGGCGGCGATGACGACTGCCGAGGCGGCAAGCGACAGGGTTTTCAGCGACACGGACATCCACCAGCTCCCAGGGTTTCTCAGCCGCAGCAAAGATAGCTGGGCGTCTCGCCGAGAGATAGCGGGAAATTCTCAAATCCGCGCGCTAGGATCGCGGGACGACCACACGGAATTGGGAGATCCGCGCCATGAACGGCCATATCGATCCGACCAGGGAGCGCTACCAACTGTTCAGGGATCTGCCGCGCGTCGGGCCGATCCACATGCTGAACCTCGTGCGCCTCCGCGCCGAGGCCGCCTACCCCGACGGTCGCAAGGCGACCGGCGCGGAAGCCTATGCGGCCTATGGCCGTGACAGCGGACCGGTGTTCCGACGGCTCGGCGGCAGCATCGTCTGGCGCGGCAACTTTGAGTTCACCCTGATCGGGCCGGCGGACGAACGCTGGGACGAGGTGTTCATCGCGCAGTATCCGAGCGCAGAGGCCTTCATCGAGATGCTGCGCGACCCGGTCTACCGCGAAGCGGTGAAGCACCGCCAGGCCGCGGTGGAGGATTCCCGACTGATCCGCCACACGCCGGCCGAGACCGGCACACATTTCGGCTGACGCCGAACGGCTTCGTGCCAACTGGACCGCCTCGCCTGACCGAGACGCGTCTCAACAAGCGAACCACGGCGCGCTCGCGATTCCCTCGAAAGCGAACGCGCTTCAGCCACCACTTTGCTCTGGCCGGCGCTGCCATTGCGCGGCGTTGACCGCGCCTTGCGGGAGGTCGCCGCGCAGGATGGCCTCCACCTGATGCACGGTGTCGAAGGCCTGTGCCTGTGCAGCCTGCGGCGTGAGTCCGCCGATATGGGGCGTGGCAATGACGTTCGGCAGGGCGGCGAGCGCCGGTGACGGCATCTGATCCGGCGCACGGCCGACGTCCATGGCCGCACCGGCAATCCGCCCCTCACGCAACGCCGACGCGAGCGCGGTCTCATCCACGAGTTCGCCGCGCGACAGATTGATCAGACAGGCATCGGGGCGCATGCGAGCGAGCGCCGCGCCATCGATCAGGTTTTCGGTCTCGGCCGTGGCAGCTGCGAGGCAGATCACGTAGTCCGAGCGCGCCAGCAGTTCGGGGAGGAAGACCTGCTCCACAGCCGGATCGTCGATACGGACATGGGGATCGGCGGCAATGACGCGCATGCCGAGCACGGCGAGCAGCGGCACCAGCGTGCGGGCGATGGCGCCATAACCGATCACCCCTGCGGTGGCGCCGGCGAGCTCGCGGCCCATGTGGATTTGCGGCAGACGGCCGGCCTGATAGTCAGCGCACGCGCGCGAGATGCCGCGCGACAGATCCACCAGAAAGCCCAGCGCCAGCTCCGCGACTGCCGTCATGAAGCCCGGGCTGGCCCGCGTTACCAACACTCCGGCCGCACTTGCGGCCGCGACGTCGATATTACGGATGTCGACGGCGACCCGCAGCACCGCCCGCAAGTCCGGCAACTGGCGAAACACGCCCGCCGGAACGGCGGTCGCGCGATCGGCCACGATGATATCGACGCCATCGGCGGCTGCCACCAGCGCGGCTGGATCGAGCGGCAGGTCGACGGCATTCACCCGGACCTCGGCCAGCGCCCGCAACGCTGCAAGCGCCTTGTCGCCATAGTATTGCCGACGCGCCTGAGGCGTGTGGGTCAGAAGCAGTTTCACGAAGGCTCCCCTCTCACGGCGTTCGGCCATGGCCGACGCGGCGCGACCTGCACTGTAGAGCTTTTTTGAGCGGCGCGAGCCCCCCGTTCGGACGCGAATGCGGCCCGCAGACAAAACGGCGGCCTCGCTTCCTGGGTCTGCAGCGCTACCTGTCCCGGGGATCGCGGGTCGGCTCGGTGGGTGAACGCTGCAGCTGCACATGGGGATGGGCCAGCCCGGTCACGCCTGGTGGCGCCTCGGAAGCAGCTGTTTGCTGGATCTCCACGCGATTCAGGGTGGTGATCAAGGCGAGAGCAACGATCACCACCATCAATGTGGCGAAGGCCATGATGGTAAGGTGAACGTTGCCGAGATTGGGCGGTCCGGATTCCCGGGGCATCGGACGGCTCCTTGCACGGGTCGATCAGCGCACGAAGAGCCCCACCCCCACCGGCTGGACCGAGACCGCCGTCAATGTCCGACTGGTCAGGACCAGCGCAACCGCCACCAGGACAAGCAGCACGAAGGCTGCGGCGAGATCGAGGTAGCAGGGATCGCGAGGATGATGAATGCCATCGCGCATCACGATGCACTCCCCTGCGCTTGTTCAAACAATAAACGCACAGACGGCAGCGCCTGTTCCAGGGAGCACTCTGTGTTCACGGGATGGAACCCGGCCGCGAGCGGGGCGCAAGATCGGACAGCAGACAAGGCGCCCAGGTCGTCGCTCAGCCGGGGAGCGCGCCGCGCTAGTCGATGCGCCGGCGCGGCAACGTGGCGATACCCTCGAAACGCCGCGTATCGAACGGCTCCGGCCCGTCATAGGCGAACGATCCCTCGCTCCCCTGCAACTCCAGGATGGTGCCGGGGAAACGGACCGCCTTCTGCTTGTCGTCGAGCATGACCCGGCCGACCGCCAGGACGTGAGTCACATCGCCGTCCGGCTGCATCAGGCGATAGGTCGCCCGGTAAGCGCCCCCGGTGAGCATCGCCTGATCGATCAACTGACGGACATGGCCAACATCTTCGGCGACGATGCGGGGCATGAAGGACTGCACCGTGGTCCCGGTCGCCGCTTCCTCCTCGTCAATCCCGAACAGGCGCGCCACCTCGGGATCCGCATAGACGCGGTCGGCAGCGACGTCCCAATCCCAGGCGCCGACAATCCGGAAGGTCTCGGCGCCGAATCCCTTGCGCACCTCTGGCTCGGGCGCGATCTTGGCTTCGCCGAAATCTGGCCGCGTCTCGATCAGCTCGAGCAGCGCCATGGTCAGGAGCTGTTTGAGAAAGCCGTGGTTGAGCTGCGACGCGATGACGATGCCGGCCTGGATATGATCCCCCAACGCTTCGATCCGATCCTTGTCTGACATCCGCGCCTCCCCAAATGACCCTGCCCGATCATCCGCTCCGCAGAGCGCATGAACGCCTCTCTCACACGACGTCCCCGCGGCTTGACCCTCGCAGGACCATGGCACCGCCCGACCGTCGCTCCTGTCGATCGTGCGGACGGCACGCGACAGCGGATGACGGATCGAGGATGGCCTTCGGCCGGCAAGGCATGGACACCTGAAAGAAGGCCGGATCGCAGAGCAAACAACGAGATATCAACACGCCTGTTCTTCTTGGTCTTGCACACACGAAACTGCGTTTGTTCACAATCAATCAAGCAGAGCCAGGTCATGGAAAAACCGAGGGACAGTTCGCAGCGAAAATACGTCCGCGACTTTCCGAGTCCCTTGGGAGTCTTTCTTATACCGTTCATCTGACGTCTTTTCGAGCACTTTGTTCCGGGCGCTTTCGCCATGACGTCGCAGACGCTCGTTTCCCTGTCACTACCGGGACACCGGAACCGAGCGACTGCTTAACATGTGAACCACACCCGTCGCGCCGCGGTGCTGGCGCATATCGGTCAGACGGGAGGCGACGCGAAGCCCCCGAACACCTCGTCGAGCAGCCCCGCAAGGTGGATTGTGGTGCGATCCTCGAGATACGGACCGACGATCTGGATGCCGATCGGCGTGCCCTGCGTGGCACGGGCGATCGGCCGGGCCGTCGCAGGCAGGAAGGCGAACGTCGCCAGTGCTCCGCACCAGAGGGCCTGCTCCCAGTAGGCGATTTCCCGCCCCGCCACGGTGACGGTACGCGCCCAGCTCGCCTCGTCATGCATGTGTGCCATGATGGCGGACGGCATCACCGGACAGATCACCGCATCGTAATCCCGGAAGAAGCGTGCCCAGGCCCGCGTGGTGCGCGCCTGCACCTCCTTGGCGGCGAACACCGCCTCCATGGTGGCGGCAGCCGGTGAAACCCGCCGCGCGTGCGCCGCCGCAACCGGCCGCGACGCTTCGAGCCTCGCAACGGCGTCAGCGATCGATTGCGGTGTCGCATCACCGGCAAGAAGTGGCAGCACGAGTTGCAGATAAGCGTCCGCAACAACATCGGTATCGGAGAACGGCCGTGCCTTGAAATCGACATGCGTGCCCGCACGCTGCAGCGCGATGCCGACACGCTCGAGCAGCGCAACCGTCTCATCGTCGGCAGCAAGGCGCGGGTCGGTGAGCCATACCGCGATGCGGTGCTCCCGCAACGTCGCATGGCGCGGCGCGCCGAGTTGTGCGCGCCAGCGCGGGTGGTCGGCCGGCGCATCGTCGATCAGCACATCGAACAGCAGCGCGAGATCGTCCGCGCTGCGCGCCATCGGCCCGAGAGTGGCGAGTTGGGTCGAACCGACGATGCCCGGCGGCGGCGGGATATGCCCCTCCTCCGGAACGAGATCGAGCGTCGGCTTGTGAGAATAGACGCCGCAAGCGTGGGCCGGCACCCGCAGGGAGCCCGCGATATCGCTGCCGATCTCGAGCGGCGTAAAGCCCATGGCGAGTGCGGCAGCCGAGCCGCCCGACGAGCCACCAACCGCATGGGCCGCGCTCCATGGATTGCGGGTCACGCCGAACACGCTGTTGTAGGTCTGGATGTCGCTCGCCATGGTCGGCACGTTGGTTTTGCCGAATACGTTGGCGCCGTCACGCACAATGCGCGTGATGACGCCGGCATCGACCTCCGGCACATGGTCGCGCAACGCCTCGAAGCCGACGACTGTGCGGATGCCGCGCGTGCGAATGCTGTCCTTCACCGTCATCGGCAGGCCGTCGAGCCGGCCCAATGGCTGGCCGGCCGCGCGCCGCACATCCGCCGCGCGCGCCCGCGCAAATGCACCGTCACGATCGATCGTCACCACCGCATTGACGCCGGCATTCAGCCGATCGATGCGATCGAGATGCAGAGCCAGGAGTTCCTCCGCCGATACCTTGCGCTGCGCCAGAGCCGCAAGCATCGCTCGCGCGCAGCCGGAGAGATCGATCGCTGAATTGTCCTGTGCCATTTGGTCGCCCCATGCCGCTTCCCGCCGGACCGATCGATCGGCCGACATGCATTTCCCCAGTACGGTCCGGGATGTCGCGCGGTACGTCGCCCATGACGCGGCGCATCGGCGAGACTATGAAGCCATCTGCGGAGCAGCCAGCCAATTCGGAAGCTGGTGATGAGACCTGCATCGCAGGTCAGATTTTTCTGCACTGCCGGCAAAATGCGGCAAGCAGCCGGCGGGAGGACAGGCCGCGCCGGCGGTGCAGGTGAAGGGCGATGGGATGAATCGGCTCGGGCTGGCGCAACAATCCTTCCGGAGCGACAAGGTAGGTCTGGTCAACCGACAGGCGGCGATGCAGCCTGTCGACGAAGTCGATATCGCCGGCGCCATGCCCAGGGAATCACGGTGTGAAATATCGCACGCAACATCGGTATCCCCCTGTCTACAGCCGTTCGCGCTCGCCTTCCGTCAGTTCGCGCTTCTGCCGCTCGCTGAGATCGCCATTGCCGATGACCTGGAATTTGCTGTCGGGGTCGTAGCCTGACGGCTCGCGCCGGCTCTGGCGATCGCCGGAAGGGCCACGGCGGCGCGTGTCGTCGTCATCGCCGCCCCCGCCATAGCCGAGCACCTCGACCATGATGACCGACGCCCCGCCGCCGGTGCTGGTCGCGGGAGCCGCCGTCTGCTGCGTCGCAGCCGTGGCATTCGTGGCTGCCAGCGCGATGCTGAGGTTAGGCGCCTGCACCGTGGGGATGCCGGAAGACGTGCCCTGCACCTGGATGTTCGCCGCATTGACGATCTGCAGCGCGGCGAGGTTGATGTTGCCGGAAACGCGGATGCCTGCTTCCCCGGCGTCGATGGTCCCGAGCGGCGCGATCAGATCGATATCGCCGACCTTGACCTCCGGGATCGGATTGAGCGTCGCGATGCCGGCGCCGGACGATGGCGCCTGCGGCGCCAGGCTGACGTTGCCGTAGTTGTCGTAGAGACGCCGTGGCGGCGTATAGAGTACCGTGGTCTTGGCGCCGCGGCCGGCATTGATGTCGCCGTTGGCCGACCAGACGATGATGTTGCCGCCGAACGTCGTCATGATGCGCGACAGGCCGAGCAGCACGCTGCCGCGGGCGTAGATCTGGACGTTGCCGGAGCCCTGCGTCGTCACGCCGGCTGTTGCCGGCGGCGCGATGCCTTCGGTGCCGATCACGAGTTTGCCGCCCGGCGTCAGCAGCTGGATGTCACCACCGAACAGCGTGCGGACGCCCGAACCGCCGAACATCGTGATGTCGCCGGAGGCCGTCGCATCCGGGAACAGCGCTGCGATGGCGTCACGTCCCCGCAGATAGCTGCGGTAGCGCGTGCTGGTGCTGTCATTGTATTCGCGGCCGCCCGCGGTGAGCTCGGCGAAGTAGACCTCGCGCAGGAAGATCTGCTGCTGGTCCGGCGCCAGCGCGCCAAAGTAGCTGCGCGCCGCGGCATCACTGCCGACGAAGCCGTAGCGTTGCTGCAGCCAGGCTGCGAGCTCCTTCTCGTAAGTGCGGGCCACCTTGCCCGAGCCTTCGAGCGGCAGTCCCGCCGCCAGCGCGTTGGCCGGATCGAGATAGCGCAGCAGCGCCGCATAATCCGGTCCGCGAGCGCCGGCGCCCGCCTGCACGACGATCCCGGCGCCCGGCCGTGCGTCGCCGGCCACCACCGGCCCCAGCGAGGTAACGCTCGCCTTGTTCTCCATCAGGACGTTGCGGCCCGCGGAGAGCTGCAGCGTGCCTGGTCCACCAACATTGAAGCTGCTGTAGACGATGTCGCGGCCGGCCTGCACCAGCGAGACATCGGTCTCGGCCTGGTGGACGAACAAATTGCCGGTCGAGGAGAAGTAGGAATTGTAGTAACCGCCGTTGCCGTCCTCGCTGACGCCCGGAGCGGTGCCGCTGCCGACGATGTCGCGCCCGGCCATCATCCGCACTGGGCCTGCGCCCTGATACCAGACCTGTCCGGCCCGGAACGGATCGTTGGCCGCGAAGGTGACGATGCGGCCGCTGCCGACACCGATCAGATCGCCGTTGACCGCATAGAACCGCGCGGGATCGCCATTGCCGCCATCCGCCGTGGCGGTGTTCGGTCCGAAGGCGAACAGCGGGTTGATCCCGATATCCGGGCGGGCCTGATTGCCGGTGGCGGATAGATTGCTGACGTTCGCGCCGGTCGCCGTGATCGTGCCGAAGAAGGCCGGGTTGAACGGCGTTGCCAGAGACAGCGACGATGCACTCGATCGTGCCACCGTGAAGCCGCCGGCGTAGATCGAATCCGCCGCGAGAAACTCCAGCTTGCCGGCCGCCGAGGGCGCCAGCAGCAGGGGCGCATAGACAAGCGTGCCGTTGAGATTCATGGCGGTCGCGTTGCCGTAATACAGGCTGCCGCCCGCGGCCACTGCGGTGAGGATCGACGGATACATGGTTCCGGAGTCGGTCATCGGAACATTGCCGGCGAGACTGAACGGAACGAGATCACCGCCGGCGGAGAACAGGTTGATCGCCGTATGGCCTGTCCACAGCGAGAACCAGCTGTTGCCGCTGCCCGCATCGCTGCCGCGCACGAACGGCGTGGCATTGACCGCGGAGGCGCGGCCGGGATCGCTGACGCCCGAAATGACCAGATCGCCCCCACTGGCCAGCGTGAAGACGGAATCGCCGGCTGTCAGCGACAGGCCACCGATCACATCGGCCCGCGATGATCTGAACAGGTCATAGGCGCGGGTTTCGCGGGGCGACTGCGCGGTGTCGAGATTGCCGTAGATACGCTGCAACAGGCCGACCGAACCGGCGCTGATCGCGCTGGAGCCGCGCAGGTTGGTCGCAACGCCGTTGTAGAGCGCGTCCGCCACGACCGCCGCCGGGTTGAGCGCGCCACCGACACGGACATCGAGATCGCCGCCGCCCGTCAGTGTCAGGCTGCCGTCGGCCCCGACGCGGCCAGTGCTTCCCACCGCGAGGACCAGCCCCTGCGTGCGCTGGTTGATCTGCTGATCGTTGAGACTGGTTCGCTGGGCCAGAATGCCGGCATCGCCGCCGACCTCGACGCGCAGATCACCGCCGCCGAGGGTGCCGAAGCCGGTGAAGCCGACCATCTTGTCGGCGCCGCCGAAGTTCACGTAGCTGCCGAAATTGATCCACCATGCGGTCGCCTGGTCCTTCGACCCGCCCAGCATCGTCCCGGTGCCCTGGCGCCACAGCCAGTTGCCGACCGCAGCGCTGTTGTAGCCTGAGTCCGACGCATTCGGCCGGCCGCCGCCGGAGACCGGAAGGGTCATCAGGTCGCCGGTCAGGTTGCCGCCGGCGCGGATGGTGAGGTTGCCGCCGCCGGTCGGGTACCACGCCCGCGCCAGGCTCGCGGCACCGCCGTCGACGAACTTCTCGTAGGCGCCGTCGGCATCGCCGAGGACCTTGCCCTGCGCGTTGCGGGCCCGGGGCAGATTGTAGGGGTCGCCGGCGCTGGTCGGCGTCGACGAGGTGCCGGCCGTGTAGACGCCGAACAACGACGACATGTTCAGGTTGCGGGCCGCCAGCAGCTCGAAATCAGCCGCGCCCGTGCGCGCCACGCTGAACCGCGTGCTGCCCGCGGTCGGCTCGAACGTATCCTTGGCGGTGTTCAGGCAGTGGGACGGCGTATCGGTGCAATAGCCAGCGGCGGTCAGATCGAGGCCGAGGTCGCGGAAGAACTTGTCGGTGATGACCGCACCGGCGACGACGCCGGGAATGCCTGCCTCCGTGAGTTCGTCAGCTGCCGCCTGGGTCCAGGTGTAGACCGGCTTGACCGTGCACCAGGTGGGATTGGCGCCGCACATCCCGACCCAGCCGAGCGCCACTTCATCGATCGGCGCACCGACATAGACCGAGGTATCGTTGGGATCGCCCCAGCCGTCGACGCCCTCCTGCGTCCACACCAGCGCGCCGCCGGGCTTGGATTTGCCGAACAGACCATAGTGCCGGTCCGCCAGCAGGATGTCGCCGTGCGCAGCATGAGGATCGGTCAGGCGGTTGTCGGCTGCCCTTGTGTCGGCGCCGGCGACGAGACGCAGAGACCACGATTGCGAGCCTTCCGGCAGCATTTTGGCCAGCGCCCACAACTTGCCGGCGGCACCGGGCCGCAGATCGACCGACGCAACGCCGTCCGGCAGCTTGATGTCGGTGTTCGACGGCAGATAGGCGCCATAGGGCAGCGTCAGCGCCCCATTCAGCACATAGGCCGCCGTCCCCGGCAGGGCGATGCCCTTCGGCCAGGTCAATGCCGCCAGCGAGGCGATGGCCGGCAAGGTCATCCCGGCATCGAAGCGCGTTCCTGTGGGCAGCGTGATGGCGGCGCCGACGATCGTCCCCGCCGCGAACAGGATGTTGCCCGCCGCGTCGCGCACATTGGCGCTCAACACCGTGCCCGCAACCAATTGCAGCGGCGCGCTCAGCGCGCTGTCGACCGGGATCACCGTGCCGGCGGCAAAGTTCGACGCCTTGATCGGCAGATCGTAGTTCAGCGTCTTGCCGCCACTGAAGCGGCTGCCGTCCGCCAGCACCACGCCCGTGCGCGGTATATAAACATCGCCGCCGGTGAAGTCCTTGCCGGGCAGCAGCAGCCAGCCCTTGTCGTCCTGTGTGTCCGGCGGCGGCATAAAGCCGTCGGTGATGCTGCCATAGATCGCAAGATCGCCGCCGGCGCGCAGCGTCAGCGTGCCCGCCTCGCCGGAGCCATAAATTCCGGTGAGCCGCGAGTTCGGATTGAGACTGGCGTAGCGATAGCCGGACAGGTCGAGATCGCCCTGCACCACCAGATCGCCCCCCGGCAGCTTGCTCACGACCTCGATGCCCGGCCTCAGATGGAAGGCATCGCGGTAGGTAGCGTTGTTGAGGCCGGCGAGCTTGCCGGCGGTCAGGCTGCCGCGGGCGAGCGCGGCATTGATGAAGGTCGTGCTGGCGGTGTGCTTGCTGTCGAGCCAGGCCTGGTCGATCACCTGATAGGGCCGGCCGCTGGCCGCGGGGGCCGGCGCGGTCGGCGCATCGTCATAGCTCTGCATGGCGTTGACGTTGATCGTCCGCGCGCCCTGGATGTTCGGCATGCCGCTGACGTCGATGTCGATATCGCCATACGTGGCCGCGTCGGCGTCGGTCGTCCTGCCGGTGCTGCCGATCCGAGGCGCGTTGAGGTCGAGCGTGCCGCGGGCGCGGCCGTCGTTCTGGCCCGCCGATGTCCCGATCGGCGCATTGGTGCCGTGGCGCAGGTCGATGCGCGCGCCCTGGGCCAGGGTCAGCCGGCCATCGCCGGAGCTGAGCTCGACGATGGCGCGGTTCGGACTGTCGATGATCTTGCCGTAGCTGTCGACGCGCAGCACCGTGCCATGGGCATCGAGCACTGCCGTTCCGGTCAGGGTGAGGCCGCGCTTCGCCGCGAGGCGGATGGTGCCTACCCGCTCGCCGCTGGCATCGATGGTGCCGGCCACGGTCAGAAGCCCGTTGTCGAGCGAGACGTTGATCTCGCTGGCCTTCAGTTCGTTGCCGATGGTGAGATCGCCCTGCTTGATCTGGAAGCTGCGCGCGCCGAACACGCCACCGGCGGTGAGGCGGACATTCAGCGCAGCGAAGTCGCCGAGCGACTGCGCGCGGACGGTGGCGCTGCCGGCGCGATACGGCACCAGCGTGCCGCCGGCGTCATAACGGCCGCTTGTCGTGCCGATGATCGCGCCCTGCAAATCGACGAGCCCGGCGGCCGCGTCGAGCGCGATCGCGGTGAGGCTGCCGGCGTTGTTGTTGCGCGCCGACAGATCGATCACCGAGCCCGCCGCCTGACGGATGTTGCCGCCGCTGCTGTCGAGCGTGACCTCGCCGCCCCAGCTGTACTTCCGCACGTCGTTGAAGGCGACCTCCCGGCCCGCCATATCGATCCGTGATGCACCGG
Source organism: Bradyrhizobium sp. U87765 SZCCT0048 (assembly GCF_018131225.1). Classification (GTDB taxonomy): domain Bacteria; phylum Pseudomonadota; class Alphaproteobacteria; order Rhizobiales; family Xanthobacteraceae; genus Bradyrhizobium_A. Next base: position 473,423 of record NZ_JAFCMM010000003.1, read on the forward strand.
TCAGGATGATGTCGCCCGCCGACTTCAGCGCCAGCTTGCCGCTCGGCAGCACGATCGATGTATCGAGCGTCAGGCTGTTGCCGGTCAGCGTCAATTGTGCGCCCAGCGTATCGGTCTTGACCTCGCTGGCGGAACCGGCGCCGGCGAGACGCAGAGCACCGCCCGCCGTGATGCTGTTGACCGAACCACCCTCGCCGGTCACCAGCGGCGCCGTGATGGTGAGGTTGCCGCCGCTGTAGCTATAGCCCTGCCCCGCCACATAGGCACCGCGCGACTGGTAGACTGACAGCGTCCCCTTCTGGTTGGCCGTGACGCGATCGGTCGCCGAGAGGTTGACGTTGGCGAAGCCGAGCACGAGGCGGCCATCGATATCGTTGCCGCTCGGACGGGAATTCGCGCCGTAGCCGAACACGATGCGCTCGGCCTCGACGTTGAGCGTGCCGGCGCCGGTCCCGGCGCCGCTCGCCACGATCTCGCCGGGCGTCGCCGTCGATCCGCGCCAGATGAAATTCCCGGTGCGGATGGTGGCGACGTCTCCCGTGGTCCCTGCGCCGTAGATCGCCGGCGTGCCCAGCACGAGGTTGGCCAGCGTCGACTTTCCGGTCGCCGGATCGATCGTGTCGAGCGTCACCGAGCCAAAGATGTTGACCGCGTTGGACGCGGACAGCGTCAACGTTTGCAGCGCGGGCGCGCCATAACGCGTGTCGCCGCGCAGCAGGCGATCGAGCAGCGACTGGTTCATGGCAAGGCCACTCGGCAGCACGTTGCGCGCGGCGGCGTCCGCCAGAACGGCGCTGTCGCCGAGATTGATGCGGCTCACCGCCAGCGTCAGGTTGCGGGTACCATAGCGTACCGCCTCGTCCATCTGGAACTGGTTCGGCGTCACCACCGCAATGGTGCCCTCGGAGTAGATTTCGGTCTGCCCGCCGCAGTTCCCGGTGTCGCAAACGCCGATCCGCACGCCCCTGTTGCCGGCCGCATTCGCCGTGGCGCTGCTCGGCACCAGATCGAGCACGCCATTTGAGACCATCAGATAGCTGCCGTTGGTGGCGTAGACATAGCCGTCACGCGCGTCATAGGCCGCCGCGCCCTTGCCGATGGTGTTGATGCGGGCGCCCTGCTCCACGACGATCCCGTTTCCGGTCGCGTTCTGACCGTTGGCCATCAGGACGACCTCAGGCGCCGACAGCAGTGCATCCCGGCGCAGGTAGACGAACGGCGTGCTGTCATAGCTGTCGACGAGGCGTCCGCCCTGACCATACTGGACATACTGCATGCCGCCGATCACCAGCCGCGACGCGCCGAGCGCGTTGAGCATGGCCGAATCGAGAGTCACGCCGGCAAAGCCGGTCGACGCGGCTCCGCCCGCCGCAACGACTTCGATGTTCGCACCACCGCCGGATGCGGTCGTGGCCATGACCGACCCGCCATAGCCGCCGGGCAGCGCATCGAACAAAGCCGTGCCATTGAAACGGAAGGCCGCAGCGCCCGCGCCAGGATTGAGGTTCAGCAGCAGGCTGCGGGCATCGACCGGCAACATCGCCCGCGGCACGCCGAGCTTGACCGCGTCGGCAACGATATAGCTGGCGTAGCTCGTCTCATTGTACTGCGAGGTGCTGCGCACGGCATTGGCCGGCGTCAACACCACCGCGCTTGCGAGGCTGTCCTGGATCGCCGTGTTGGCGAACCCAAGCCGGCCGGACGCGACATAGGAGCCGTTGCTGACCGGCATCGCGCCGGCGATCGAAAAACGCGATTGCGCCGCGCCGATCTCGATGCGGAATGCGCCGGGAAGCAACGCATAGGTCGACGGCATCAGGGTGTAGGTCCCGGCCGGCAGCCCGGGCACGCTGCCGTCCAGTGTGATCTGACGCCCGACGAGCGGATTGCCCGCGCCGGCATCGGCCGCGATCGGCGCGTAGCCGCCTCTGAAATTCGGGACGATAGCGTACACGGCGTTGCCCGCCGCGCTGAAGCGGTAAGCCGGATTGGCGTTGCGGAACGCCGTGCGCAACACGTCGACCGAGCCGCCCCGACCGCTGATGAAGCCGGCCCCGGTCAGGTCGCCGCCGCCGGACAGATCCACGATCGCGCCGGATTCGACGATGGCGCTCTTGCCGCCGAAGGCGATGCCGACCTTCAGCACGCTGCTGTTGCCGGCAACGTCGACGCCGCCGGCGCCGTTGAAACGAACGTCCGTCCCATTGTAGAGATAGCTCAATCCGTCGATCGTGCCACCGTAGGGCATGACAAGGCCGCGTCCGCTCACCGACGTCACGCTGCCGGGCAGCAGCGTCACCCGGGTCGTGTTCGTCCCCTCGTACCCGCCGGCACCGATGGTCAGCTTGCCGAGAGGCGCGCGCACGACGCCCGCCTGCTCGACCACCGCCGCGGCCAGTGTCAGGTCGCCGAACACCGCATACGGCAGGGCGGGCGCCTCGGCCGAGATCGCCTCGACGCGCAGCACCTGTGCTGGATCATATCTGGTCTGTCCGTTCGAGCTGCCGTAACCGGCCAGCACCTGTGCGACGACACCGGTTCCCGGGTAGACCTGCGCTGCGCGCAGGATGATGCTCCCGGGGCTGACCAGTGAAGTGCTGATGGCCGGGGCGTAGGGACGCACACCCTGGAGGAAGCGCAGATCGCCGTCGCTCTGCAGCCGTGTCAGGCCGAACATCGCCTGAACACTGTCGCGGACATCGATGAGTTTGGCCGCGACGTCGAGATGAACGTCGAGCCGCGCCGGCGGCGCCGTCCAGACCGGCACGCGCGACTTGCCGGGAACCTGCGTGGTCGTGGCATAGTTGGCCTCGGCGAGCCGCACATAAGCTGCGTCGAGCGCGATGCGCGCATCCTGTGGCGAGCCCGCGACCGGCATCAGCAGATCGCTGTAGAGGTTGAGGCTCTGTCCGAGGTGCAGCGCCACGTGACCGTCAAAACCGATGGCGTTGCTCATGACGGAGAGATTGTCGAAGCCGCCACGCGCCACGACGTCCGCGCCGAGGCGCGCATAGCCGTAGGCAAGTGCCGGATCCGCCGCGCCGGGCTGCAGCCCGGCGGCGAGAACCGAAGCGCCCTGCGCGCTGGCGAGCACGACCAGTCGCTGCGCGCGCACCACCGGATCAGCCAACGGATTGTTGACGGCATCGTACGAGACCGTCGTGTACTCACGCATCCGCAGCGCGACATTGAGGCTGCCGCCTGCGGCGCCTGCGCCGCCGGCGCGCGCGCTCATGGCGCCATCGAGATAGAGGCCATTGTTGGAGGCCAGCGAAATGATGCCGCCATTACTGGCGACATTGATCGCCCCGGCGCCGAGCACGTCGAGCACCGCCGCCGTGCCGGACGCATCGAGCACCGCTCCCGGCCGCACCACGACGAAATGGCTCGCGGCCGTCGCCTGCCCGAGCGCGCCATCGATCTCGCCACCGACGACAATGCTGCCGCCATTGCGCACCAGGCCATAGCGGCGCCCACGCGTATCCAGCGCGGTCGCGGCCACCGCCGCGACATCGAGCGTGGCATGTTCGCCGATCCAGATCGAACGGGTGTTGGGAGTGCCGGCGACGATATCCTGCTGCATCTCGGCAACGTCGATGGTCTTCAGCGAGATGCTGCCGCCGGACGCATGCAGTGCCCCGTCCATGGTCAACTGGCCGACGCTGGCGATCGCGATCGACTGCCCGGCATCGACGTTGATCACGGCATTGGTGCCGATCGTCAGGCCGATCTGCGGCAGGTCGCTCGCCAGCGCCTGATTGCTGCCGGCCTGCAGCGACAGGCTGGCCCCCTTGCGCTGCGTCAGGACGCCGGTGGCGGCGTTCTCCAGATAGAGCGGCGGCGTCCACACCTCGAGCCGCGCGGCCGGATTGGCCGCTCCTTGGTTGGCCGCGGAGACCCGATAGACCGGCATGGTGACATCAATGCGGGTGCCATCGGCGACCGCCAGACCGCGATTGCCGGTGATGCTGTAGCTGCCGAAACCCGTGGCGAAAAGCCGGGGATCGATCACCAGCGTGCCGGCCTGCGGCGCGGGCAGACCACCGACGACCACACGTCCCGCCTGCACGGACAGTGCGCCGCCGCCGTTGAGTCCATAGCCGCGCAGCGTGCTGCCGAGAACGAGGTTGCCATTCGTGCCGAGACCGCCGAGGTTGGCGATGAGCGTGGCGTTACCACCCCGGCCGCCCTGCAGCGCGCCGTTGACCAGAAAGACGACGCCGGAGGACATGTCGATCTCCGAGCCCTGCTCGAGAACGACGTCGCGCGTCGACTGCAGGGACACCGATCCGCCATCGACAAAGGCCGTCCCCTGGCCGCCGGGACCACTGCCGAGATCTGTGGACAGGCCGCTGAGATCCAGCGCCGCCCCCTGGCGCAGCCTTACCGACGACAGCCCGCCCGTGAGCAGCGTGACATTGCCGACCACCTGCGACGAAAACGCGTTGGTCGAGCTGACGCTGCCACCATGCGCCGTGACACGGGCGCTGATGTCGACGACCGGCGCGGTCAGATCGAGCGCGCCGCCATTGGCGAGCGTGAGATTGCTCTCGATCGCGATCTTGCCGCGGGTGCCGATCTCGAGGCGGCCGAGCCCGTAGCCGCTGAGACGTTGCGCGTCGAACCAGGCGGTGTTGGCGCGGCCGGCTGGCGCGGCATCGTTCGCGCCCATGCCCGGCGAGATGTCGGCAATCGTCCCGATCCTCACATCGGTATTGAACAGATCGACCCGGCCAAGCGCGGTGTATTGCCCGAGCGCTAGCGTGCCGGCGAGTGGCACCGCCGTCTGGGTCTGCTTGTAGCCATCGGCAAGGGCGGCGGCGCGCGCGCTGGTCTGGCGCTGGCCGGTGATGACATCGGCGACGACATCGGCTTCCATCACCGCCGTCGGCGACGACAGGACCAGCCGGCCGGCGTCACGACCGACGGTATAGCCTTCTTCGTACCGCGACGACGATCCCGGCCCGAGCATGTTCGTCCAGATCTCGGTCAGGCCGGGGACGATCTTGCCCTGGACCATGTGCGTGCGCACGAAGCCGCCGGCCACCGCCACGAACTTCATGTCGGCCGGCGCATCGTCGAAACCGTAGATCCGCCCGTCGATGCCGATCAGGCTGCTGGAGCGGATGAAGCCGCCCGCATAATCGACCGAGCCGCCGGAAATATCGAACCGGGCGCCGCGCTGCGCCACGACCTCGGGCGCCGACAGCGTGATCGTGCCGCCGACCGCGGTCCATTCGCCAATGGTGTGCGCGGTGTTGGCGAGATAGCCGCCGAGCTCGAGCAGGCCACCCCTGGTATAGTAGCGATCGCCGGCGTAGCCGCCGGTCCCCGCCGGCAGCAGCACGAGATTGCGGATGTCGATCCAGACATCCTTGTTGAGCAGCGCGCCACCGTCACGATTCTGCGGCGAGTCGCGCAGTTCATTGCCCTGGATGTTGACCAGCACCTGGTTGGCCGACATCGGGCGGACCGCGCCCTGCACACCGGACACGTCGATGGTCGAGCCGGATTCGGCGAACACGCGACGGCCGGCGCTGACGGCGACCTGGCCGCCCTGGGCCATGGTCAGGGAGCCGTTCTGGAACGTGGCGATCCCGCCGGTGACGACCTCGACACGAGACTGGTCGAGCCGATCGGCCAGCGTCGAGAGATTGTTGAACTGACCAGTTGCGAGCACATTGAGCCCGGATGCCGCGACCAACGCATCGCGCTTGGAGTTGAGTGCGGTGTCGGCGGAGTCGATCTCGGGCAGGACGGCGCTGATGCTGCCGGCGGACAGCGTGACGCTGCCGGCGGCATCGGTTGCCGCGTTGAGCAGATGAATGGTGCCGCGCTGGTTCACCGATGTGGTGGAGATCAGGACACCGTCCTGCGCCACCGTGCGGCCCGCCAGCGTGATATCGCCCTGCTGCGACAGCACGATGCCGCTGTTGGCGACCCGGCCACTGGCGCTGCCCGCGTAAAGCACCGGCGCGATCTCGCTGCCGCGCGTGGTCGAGAACTGGTTGCCCTGCGTGCCGTAGCCGCGCCTCAGGATGAAATCGTCGCCGGCGGCCAGCAGGGCCTGCCCCTTGGGCGTCGCGATCGAGCCGGCATTGACGACCTCACTGCCGAGCAGCAGCACGAAGCCGCCGCCCGCAGTCACCGACGATGGCGCCGCGGTCGAGATCGACGCGCCGGCCTGCACGACGACCTTGCCGCCCGCGGCGGTGAAGCTCGGCACATAACTGCTCGCGTTCTGTGCCGAATAGATACCGTTTCCGAGAAACTGCTGGTCGGTGATCTTCGCCGTCGACGCGATCAGCGCTCCGACATTGATTTGGCTGGCGCCGCCAAACACGATGCCGTTCTGGTTGATCACGTAGACCTGACCATCGGCCCTGATGTTGCCGAGGATCTGGCTTGGCGCGGTAGTCCCGACGATGCGATTGAGCGCGACCCAGCCGCTGTTGCCCTGCTGGTCGAACGTCAGCGTGGTGCGGGCGCCGACATTGAACGAATTCCAGTTCAGGATCGCCTGCGCATCGGTCTGGCGGATGCCGACCTGGGTCTGGCCGGCGGCATCGACGCGCTGCGTCGGCAGTTGGGCACCACGCCACAGCGTCGATCCGACGACCGCTCCCGGCGCCATCTGCAGGCCGCCGGGCGCAAGACCGTTCGGGACCGTCACGGCAGCTTGACCGCCCTGAGCCGCCGCACGCGCGGCGCCCTGCAGCGCCTGGATGTCCTGGAGCGCGCGTGCCGCCCGCGCCAGCGAGCTCTGCGTCTGCTGGGCCATTCCGGCGGCCTGCCGGGCCGCGAGCGCGGCGGCATCCGACGCGATGTTCGGCGCGCCGACCGGCGTGTTCGCGCCGTTCAGCGTCGCCGCACGACTGTCGCCGCCGATCAGCATCAGGCCGACGACAAGGCTGCTCGCACCAGCCAGCAGGATGCGGCGCCTCAGGTCCGACCGCGTACGGCCATCGACCTCCTGCGCCGACATGGTGACGGGGGACAGGTTCTGGGCATCGATCGAACGCATGGTCGGCTCCTGAAAGACCGGCGCCCGTCATGCGGGATGAATGGCGCCTACCCCCAGACTGGTCGCGGCCGCCAAAACCGTAAAAATTTCTCTGCAGCCGCCGATGCGCTCAGGTCAGCAGGATGACCCCGCCGGGCAACACGCGGTTCTTCAGGCCAAGCGCCTGGTTGAGGCGCGGCAGGATGTCCTCGATGCGATCGATGCGGAAGCGACCACTCACGGTCTTTCGCGCCAGCTCGCGATCCAGAAGAACGACGCGTCCCGACCGGTAGCGGTTGATCTGCGCGACGACCTCCGACAGGGGCGTCATGCGAAAGATCAGGACGCCGTCCTCCCAGGCCGACACCATCTCCACATCGGCCGGCGCGACCGGATCGAAACGATTGCGGTCATACCTGACCTGACGTCCCGGGCCGACGACGACTGCGTCGGAGTGCCGCAGAACGCGCAGTTCGCCTGCGAGGCACGTGACCTGGACGGCGCCATCGAAGCATTGAATGTCAAAACGGCTGCTGGTCGCCGTCACCATGCCGTCCCCGGCCAGAACGACCAGGCCGTGCTCGGACTGCGCCGACGTCGTGAAGGACGCCTGGCCGCTGATCAGCTCGACGCGCTCGGCGCCTGCGTCCGGCGGACGCATCGCGACGCTGGTCTGCGCGTTGAGACGCATCGAGACGCCGGCGCGCAGCGCCAGAAGAGTCTGCTCGCCCGTTCCCGTGCGATAGTCGGCCGTTAGCTCGGCAAGCGACGGCCAGAGGTCGAGCGGCGGGCGAACGGCGGCGACGACCAGCGTCGCAGCGGCGGCGGCGACGCCCGCGCCGACAAGTGTCCGCCGTGTCATTCGACGAGATCGCGACGGCAGCGCGTCCGGAATTTCGCCACGGCGGCGGAGATTGCGGGCTGCGGGCTCGAACTGCCGCCACACCCGGCTGGCGCGTGCGAACGCGGCCTCATGCTCCGCGCTTTGCGCGCACCAGCGTTGGGCCGCCTCGCGATCGGCCGCGCGCTCGGCAGCCACGCGCGCGTCCTGCGCGTCGAGGCGCTGCACCCAATCGATCGCTTCGCGGTCGAGGGCGTTGAGGGTCGGAGGCCTGTCGTCAGCCATCGCCGTTCATCCGATGACGGCAGCCGCGCGCGGCGCGACCATCGTTGTGTCGATCCTGCCCCGGTTGCCGGCTCATCGGCCTGTCTCCGAGACGATCCGCGACAGACAGTATTCGTGAGCGGATTTCAATTCCTTTTCGACCGTGCTCAGCGACACGCCGAGCCGGCGGGCGATCTCACCGCGCGACAGGCCGTCCAGACGCGCGGCCACGAGGATCTGCCGCTGCCGCGGCGGCAGCTCCGCGATCAGCCGCTCGACGCGCGCCAGTTCCGAGCGCGCCTCGATCGCATCCGCGGGTCCGGCCGCGTCGTCGGCCAGGTCGATCGTCTCGATGCGCTCGAACGCGAGATAGCGGCGGTCCGTCGCAAGGCGATCGCGTGCGACGTTGAGAGCGATCCGGAACAGATAGTTCGCTGGATTGCGCACCGGCCCGACGCTGCTGGCATGATGCAGCCGCAGCCAGGTGTCCTGCACTGCTTCTCCGGCCAGCTCCGACGAGCCCAATCTCTGCGTCAGGCGTGCCTTCAGCTGATCGTAGCCAAGCACCAGAAGCTGGCGCAGCGCCTGCAGGCTCGTGTCCGTCATGGCGCCGCGCCCGGCGAGGGCAACGCGGCGGTGCATTCCCGCCGTTCATCCAGCGGCCCCGAGCGGATCACGATCGTCACCGGCTGGGCGAAGCCCGATGGCGGAGGCCCGATCCGCAGCCCGCGCAGCGCGACCTCGATGCGGTCGCGCTCGCTGTCCGCCTCGGCCAGACCCTTGACCTGCAGCACCTCGCCCGACGGACCGATCCACAGCCGCGCGGCGACACGCCGCTCGATCGGCGACACCGGCCATCCGCAGAACGTCCGGCGCAGCGCGGTCTGGATGCGGCCGTAATAGGCGCTTTCGCTGACCGCATTGCGCACGCCGTTAGCCCCTGCGACGTCCTGCCGCATCACAACGAAGACGCCGTCGTCCTTGGCATCCGCCAGCAACCCGGTGCCCGCGAGCAGGATCTGCAGCGCGGTCTCCGGCCGGTACGCGCCATCGACAGCGGCAGAGCGGCGGCCCGTCGCAAGTTCGCCGGCATAGAGGATTTCCCGCCCCGAGACGCGCGCGAAGATCTCCAGCGCGTCACCGAGAGGCAGGGCTGCGATATGAAAATGGAGGGGAGCAGCTCCGGTACTGCGGTATTCGGTGGCATCGGCGTGCGGCAGCGAACTTGAAACGCATTGCATGATCAGAAAAAACGCCGCCACCCGCACACAGACCCGCGACAGCCATTCCTGCGATCCACGTGCACCCGGCATCCGTCCGCAGTCTGCCCCCGATGTCCGCACGCGCCCCCGCTGCCGGGACGACAGACACTTAGTGGCCAACTGTGACAATTGGACGAAGGCGAACCGCTATACCGCCGGTCAGCCTCAGGACACCTCTAGCCACGAGCTGGGCGCGCTGCGCGAGCGTCATGCGGCGCGATGGCGATGCGCCATGGATGCCGGCGTTTGCCGGCATTGCAAATCCGCCGGCTAACGCGCGGCTTTCCAGTTCGCCACCATCGCGCGTCCCTCCGCCTCGAGGCGAGGGCGCTGGGCGGCGACCTCGGTGCTGAACTGCATCGCGTAGAAGCTCACTCCGCGGCATCGCTGCTTGAGATCCGCGCCGATCGCTTCGAGACGGCTGCGTTGGGCGTCAGTCGCGACCACCGCTTTCGCCGCCTGCAGGCGGACATCCTGGAACAGGCAATAGCGGATGTTGTCCGAGGTCAGCGGCAGGTCGGCGATCGGCGGCACCTCCAACCCCGCCGGCGGAACGTCGGCGCGCGATGAGGATGGCGCAGTCGGCCACGGCGGAAACGATGATGGCGGTTGAACGGCGACCGTGGCCTGCGGCGGCAGGGAGCTCCACCAATGGGCTGCTGCGGCAGCAGCCAGCAGCACCACGACCGCGCCACCGATCGCCGCACTCCAGCGCATGATCGTCCGCTGTCGACGCTTCTGTGCGATCTCGTCGCGCCAGCCCCGCAGCCGGGCAATCTCGTCCGCATTGGTTTCGAGATACAGCAGTTCGTCGATGTGGTTCAGCGCGTCGGCCCAGCGTTCGGTCCTGGTCGCCTGCTGAAGCAGCGGATACACCGCGTGCTGGCGCAACGCACGCCTGTCGGCCGTCAGTTCTTCCAGCATCCGCTGGGACGGCGGCATCCGTCCCGCGACCACGAGCATGCCGTCGAACACCGTCGTCGCGGCGCGCGCCAGCGACCGGTGATGGAGATCGAGCGCCAGCCCGCGCACCATCTGCCACGGCGCGTCGGGATCGGCGCTGCCCGCCGCGGTGCTGACCGCAGCCACGAATGCGGCGTAGAGCGTTTGTGCCGGACCGATCGCCGCCGGACCGAAACCATGCGACAGAAGGGCGACCTCGAAACTGTCGGAACGGCTTCCAGCCTCGCGGCAAGCCGCGATCAGCGGCTGGAGATTTCCATCTGTCGTCGCTGCGCCGCGCGATACATGGCCGGGCGCAACACCTTGGGACGACGGCGCCGACGGCTCGGCGGCATGGCGATCGGCGGCTGGCGACCGCGCCGCCGCGGCGCTTGCCAGGATGCGATCACGCTGCACGCGGAACAGGTCGCCGCCATCGGCGGCAAGACCGATCGCAGCATCGAGATCGGACAGCGCACGCTGCTGATCACCCCGGCTCTCCCAGATCAGGCCACGCAATGCAAAAGCGTGGGCGTCCGCCGGATCGAGGCCGACGGCTGCATCGAGATCGGCAAGCGCGGCGTCATCGTCCTGCTTGCGCACCCACAGCAGGGCACGCTCGCGATAGGCGGCTGCGTCCGTGGGATTCTCGGCGATCCGCCGGCTGCACGCCAGGAACCGCGCCTCGAGGTCGAGCGCGTCCATCGCGCGATGGTCAGCGGAAGCCATGGCGATCCCCGCACCGTACTGCATGGTCAGTTGCACCAGCGCCCGCAACGTTCGCACCGTCTGGACTATGCACGCCTGCCCGCACGATCCCGTCTGCTCCCGCCCCTGATTCGTCGGATCGACCGTTCCACGAGGCACGGATGACGGCAACAGCAATCTGGGACACATCCCGGCGTGCGCCGGCTCGCGCCGCCGTCGGATCTCCCGCAGCGCGACGGCATCCCGCCATCACGCGCCTATGTCGATTGCACCGAGGAAGAGCAGCGAACGCCGGCGACTTCCCCACCCGCGCGACGTTCCCGTCACCTTGCCTGCTGTCACGGTGGTCGCGCCCGGGGGGATCACGGATGTCACCAGATGACCGGTCATCGCCGGCGCACCATTGCCGCCAGCCGACAGTGTGCCGAGCCCCCACGCATGGACACCCACGTTCTGGCCGCTGCTGCGCACGGTCGCATTTCACTGCGGGCAGCGTCCCCGGCGACTGCGCATGGGTCGCGCCGAGACCGACCGTGGCATCGAGCGAAGGCTAGTAATCTCCGGCACCGCCTCGCGCCGTGGTTGACAGCTTGCGCGGGGCTGCTGCCGTCGCCACCCGATGGCCGGTGAGATCAACGACGCGGCCGCTGGCGTCCGGCGGTCGGCCCCGGACCGCCATCACCACGCCGTCGGGGAACTCTTCTCCAGGAGGCGGCGCCGCGATCGTCGCGGCCGCGCCCACCTTGTTCGGATCGCTGGCCGCAGCCTGACCAGCCACACGGACGCGGTTTCGCCCCGATGCCTTGGCCTCATAGAGAGCTTCATCGGCCAGGATGAGCAGCGACTGGAGAGTATCGAGACCATTGGCATGGGCGATGCCCGCGCTGACGGTCATCCGCAACGGCCCAGATGGTGTCGCGACGGCCGACGCCTCGATCTGCACCCGGATGCTTTCGGCGATGGTCATCGAGGCGCGTGCCCCCCCGCCCGACAGGACGATGCAGAACTCCTCGCCGCCAATTCGCGCGGCCAGATCGCCCGGCCGAACGTGGGCCAGGATCACGCTGGCAAAGGCCTTCAACGTCCGGTCGCCGGAGTCGTGGCCAAACCGGTCATTGATCCGCTTGAAGTGATCGACGTCCATCACCACGACCGCGTTCCCGATCGGGAGCGGAACGGCCGGCCCATCGAACAACGCACGACGATTCAGCAACCCTGTGAGCGCGTCCAGCCGCGCTTCCGACCGGTGCCTGCTGGCAATGCGGGCCTGGTGAAGGGTCAGCGACAGCGTGCCGATGCCGGTCAGGCCGACGATAACCATGATGGAGTTGATGTCCTCGGCCCAGTTGGCCGGACGGGCGTCGAGAATGAACTGGCCTTCCGCCAGGAGCGCATAGCCGCATGCAACGAACGAAACAGCCGCGAGACCATACAATGCGGCATTCGCTGCCATCAGCAGCGGAAACTCGGCGCGTGCGGTCCAGTACTGGTGTCCGGCGAGAGCGAGCAGGAGGCCGATCGCGACATTCGCGATGATCGTGCCGGTACCCGAGTAGCCCGATACGAACGCCGCCGACGTCGCGACAACTGCACCCGTCGTGACTGCGCATGCGACGATCCAGTTCGATCGCCGCGAGCAGAACCTGGCGGAGCCGGCATACAGGAAAGCGAAGCCGGGAATGAGCAGGACGAAGGAGGCGAGCAGCAGGCGGGAATCGTACTTGTCGATCACCCCGATAAACGCAACCACCCCTGCGACAAGCGAGCCCAGCGCCGCGGACCAGATCAGCAGGTGATTCTCCGACCGCCCCACGCTCCACATCAAAAAGAGCGTGAACCCGAGCGAAGCGCCGGAGAAGCCGATGGCAACGAAAAGGGAGAATTGATCGAGGGGCATGGCGCGACATCGTCGGGGGACGGTGTGCCTGATTACGCCAGCGAGGGTTACGAAATTTGTTCTGTCAGCGCATTCCGGGCGGCAAAGTTGATTGAATGCTTCTCGCCCGCCTCGAAACGATGGCGGTGGCTTAAGGAATTGTTAAGCCCTTCGACGGTCGCCGCGGCGCAAGCGGCCGTCACACCGCGCGATGATCGCAGCTCGCGTTCATCGCTATTGTTTTCGGACGCCGAGTTCCGCTTGAATGACCGCTTCGACACGGCGCCGAACGATATCCGGGGCATGGCGCGCGCCCATTTCGACGACCAAGCGTTGTCGGCGCTGGTGCTGTGGATCGCGACCACGAACATGTTCAACCGCATCAATGTCGCGACCCGGCAGATTCCGGGCGAGACCAGCGGGTTCTAACCCTCCCATTGCGGAGCGATCGCCGAGCCTGTTCTTCCGGCCGATCGCTCCGCCGCAGTGCCCGGACCTGCAAACGACCGCCCCATGGCATGTCGCCGTCGGCCGATACGCCCGCGGTGACGCTCACCGGCGGCTCTTGGCTGCGAGGCGCTGACCGAGACGCTGCAGATCGACCACCATCCGCTCATCGGTGCCGCGGCCGATCTCCTCGATCTCGTCGCGGGCGAGGACCGTAAAGACGATGCGCCGACCGTCGACCTCGGTGACTTCCGCCTCGGCCGTAACACGGTGCCCGACCGGAGTCGCCGCGGTGTGCCTGACATCGATCATGGTCCCGACCGCGCTTTCGCCTGGCTCAAGGCCACTCCTGATCGCAGCGAGCGCGGCGTTCTCCATCACCAGCACCATGATCGGCGTCGCCAGCACCGGGGGCAGCATCGCATCCTTGAAGCGGTTGGCCAGATGCTCCGGCGCCACGACGAGCGTCGATTGCCCCTTCATGCCCCGCGATATCGCATGCATCTGCTATCTCCCTGTCGCCTGCGCCGCTCTGTCATTGTGTCCCACCCGCTCCGAGAAACGCCGGCAGCAGATCCTCCTGCACGACGATCGCGGCGGCCTCAGGCGTCAGCGCGCTGCCGACGAGATCGAGGTGGCCCGCCGCCTCCAGCAACAGGGCGCGCACATCGTCGGGCGACAGCACGCCCTTGGCGACGAGCCTGCGGACCAGCGCCTGCAGGATGAGGGCGTCGATGCGACCATGCGCGAGCGCCGTCGGCTTTTCCATCGTGTTCATCTCCCGGTGCTTCGCGCGCGAATGTAAGCGACAATCGTGCCCTAGCGCGAACGTTCCTGCATGTCCCGTTGCAGTTGCTCGAACGCGCGACGCAGGCCGTGAAGCTGATCGACGAGATGCAGAACGACGTCGACGCCCTCGTCATTGACGCCGAAATCGCCCTTGAGATCACGGATGAGATGGGCCCTCGCCACATCGGCATCGGAAAAGACCTGTTCGCTGGCCGTGCTGTCCGGAATGAGCCACTGATGCTCGATCCAGAGCTCCAGGGTCTGCACCTGAAGGTCCGCGCTGACCAGAAACTGCTGCTTGGTCATGCTCATGATGCGCTGTCCTCACGCGGGTTGAAGGTCCGCCGATCCCATGTCTCGACAAATGCCTCGAGTTGGGGATCCGGCCCCTTTGGCAGGACCACTCTCAGCCGGACGAGTTCGTCGCCACTGCCGCCGCCGGCACGCGGCGCCCCCTTGCCCTTCAGGCGCAACGTCGTCCCGCTATTCGCTCCCTTCGGGATCGTCATGGTCACGGCCCCCGTCGGGGTCGGCACGCGCACCTTGCCGCCAAGCACGGCTTCCGCCAGCGAGATCGGCAATTCCAGCGAGATGTCGTCCCCGTCACGAACAAACCGCGGATCGGACCGAACCTCGACCTCGATCAGCGCATCGCCCGGCTCGCCCTGACCGGCGCCAGGCATCCCCTTGCCGCGCAGGCGGAGAATCTGTCCGTCGACCAGCCCCGGCGGGATCGCCACGTCGAGAATGTTGCCGTCAGGCAATGTCAGGCGCTTGCTGGCGCCAGTGATGGAATCTGCGAAGTCGATCTCGAGGCTGTAGTGCAGATCACGCCCGCGCCGATTCGCGCGCGCCTTCTCGCCACGCCTGAGGAATTCGGCGAAGGCGTCGTCGGCATGCATGAAGTCGGCATAACCTGATGCATCGGCATAGGGATGCCCCGCATCCGCATTGGCGAAATCCCGATAGTAGGGATGCTGCGGCCGCTCCGCGCCGGAGGCATCGATTTCACCGGCGTCGAAACGCTTGCGCTTGTCGGCATCAGACAGCAGGTCGTAGGCGCCGGCCACCTCCTTGAACTTGTCCTCGGCCGCCTTGTCGCCGGGGTTGAGATCGGGGTGCAGCTTCTTCGCGAGCTTACGGTAGGCCGTCTGGATCTCTGCCGCAGACGCCGTCGGGGCAACGCCGAGAATCTCGTACGGATCTCTCACGACCGTCTCCGCTCAAAGTACCCGCCGGCTAATATGAGGGCGCAAATCAGGGGCTTTTGCAAGACCGATCACCCCCGTCCCAAGCCTCTCGCGGCTCTTGTCAAGGCGACCGTTGCATGGTCCTCTGATGATCGCTCGTTCGTCGTTGTGATCTCTTCGCGGTCGCGATGGTGGAACAGTCCAGCAGGAGAGACGCGTGCCATCCGCCGTTCCGCAACCGGTCGCTGCGAAACTGACGCGCGCCGCGATTTTTCTCACCGTCACACTCAAGCCGGACCCGGACCATGATGTGACGGTCCGCTCGCTGTGCGGCGACCTTGCCGCGCTGGTGCGCGCCGTCGGCTTCCGCGATCTCGAGGGCCGGCTGTCCTGTGTCATGGGGATCGGCTCGGACGCCTGGGATCGCCTGTTCATCACGCCGCGGCCGAAGGAGCTGCATCCGTTCCGCGAAATCCATGGCGTTCATCACGCTGTCGCAACGCCCGGCGACCTGCTGTTTCACATCCGCGCCGTGCCGATGGACCTGTGCTTCGAGCTCGCCAGCCAGATCGTGACGCGGCTCGGCGACGCCATCGCGTCGGCGGACGAGGTCCACGGCTTCAAGTATTTCGACGAGCGCGACCTGCTCGGCTTCGTCGACGGAACGGAAAACCCGGTGGACCAGGCGGCGCTCGACGCCACCGTCATCGGCGACGAGGACCCCGTCTTCGCCGGCGGCAGCTATGTCATCGTGCAGAAATATCTCCACGACCTCGCCAAATGGAATGAGATTCCAGTCGAAGTGCAGGAGAAGATCGTCGGCCGCACCAAGCTGTCCGACATCGAGCTCGATGACACCGTGAAGCCGAGCTACGCCCACAACGCACTGACGACCATCGTGGAGAACGGCGAAGAGCTCGATATCGTGCGCGACAACATGCCGTTCGGCCATGTCAGCCAGGGCGAGTTTGGTACCTACTTCATCGGCTACGCCAAATCCCCGCGCCGGATCGAACTGATGCTGGAGAACATGTTCGTCGGCCGGCCGCCCGGCAATTATGATCGCCTCCTCGACGTCAGCCGGGCCGTCACCGGCATCCTGTTCTTCGTCCCGTCGGCGACGTTCCTCGAGGACGCCCCCAACACCGCGCCTGCATCGCCCGTGGAGCCTGCCGCAGCACGGGCTCCGGAGGCCGCCGCCCCCGCATCGTCGCCGCCGCCATCCGATGGCTCCCTCGGCATCGGCTCACTCAAAGGAGAGGCTGGACATGAATAATCTTCATCGGGGGCTCGCCCCCATCTCGGACGCAGCCTGGGCCCAGATCGAGGAAGAGGCCTCGCGCACGCTCAAGCGGCATCTCGCGGCGCGCCGCGTGGTCGATGTCGATGGCCCCAAGGGCACCGCATTTCCTGCGATCGGGACCGGCCACCAGCGCGGCATCCAGACGCCGGGCGATGGCGTCGAGGCCGCACAGCGCGACGTCCGGGCACTGGTCGAACTGCGCGTGCCGTTCGAGCTGTCGCGCCAGGCGATCGACGATGTCGAGCGCGGCTCCAATGATTCCGACTGGGATCCGCTGAAGGACGCGGCACGCAGGATCGCCTTCGCGGAAGATCGCGCCGTGTTCGATGGCTACGCCGCCGCCGGCATTCAGGGCATCCGTCAGGGCACCAGCAACCCCGTGCTGACGCTGCCGTCGAACGTCAAGGGCTATCCCGGCGTCGTCGCGCAGGCCGTGAGCCAGCTGCGGCTGGCGGGCGTGGACGGCCCCTATGCGCTGCTGCTCGGCTCCGCCCCCTATACCGCGATCGGCGGCGCCACCGATGACGGCTACCCCGTCCTGCAGCACATCCAGCGCCTGGTCGACGGCAAGATCATCTGGGCTCCGGCCATCGAGGGAGGCGTCGTGCTGACCACCCGGGGCGGCGACTTCTCGCTCACCGTCGGTCAGGACCTGTCGATCGGCTATCTCGGCCACACCGCGACAGCGGTGCAACTTTATTTCCAGGAAAGCATTACCTTCCTGATGCAGACGAGCGAGGCGTCCGTCGCCCTCGCACCGGCGGACAAGGCAAAGCCCGGCTAGCGTGCGAACCGGAACACGCGAACCACCGGCCTCGCCGAACCGTCCATCGGACAGGCGTCCTGCGTCGTCAGATGCTGCGGCATCCGGGCAGCCGGCGAGGATGACATGCGGACATACGATCTCTACCTGAACGCGAAGAAAGCGTCGGTCGGCCTCTATGTGCGCCAGGGCGCCGGCCTTCCCGACCTCGACGATGCCGCCGACTGGACGTTCGACGGCACTGCGGCGGAGGCCAGCCTGCCGCCCCAACTCGTCGAACAGATCGAGAGCAACGGCCACGCCTTCCGCGACATGAACTGACGACGGCGTGACCACATCGCCATCACGCCGGCGTCGCTGGCATACGCGCGATCAGCGCCCGCCTCGCCGCCCGGTCATGAGGCTGCTCTCGCGGGCAGGTGTGCCGCCCGCGCGCTCCGGCACGGCCGCGGACGGTGCGCGTGAAGATCGCGGACGGCCGGTCTTCCGTGCATCGGCCTCTTTCCGGACACCCGACTGAAGCTCCTGCGTCATCTCCACGATGAACCGCCGCAGCCATTGGTTGTTGACGTCCTCATTGCGCTCGATCTTCCAGATCATGAAAATGCGGAACGCCGGCACGTGGATGGGCACGGGGCTGACAGTGAGCCGGGCCAGCTTCGCATAGGTTTCGGCGACGAAGGTCGGCAGCGTCGCGATCGCGTCGCCTGCCGCCAGCAGCGGCAGCACCCCGGCGAAGTGGGTGAACGACGCCGAGACCCGCCGTGGAATGCCCTCCCGCTCCAGCAGATCGTCGACAAAGCCGCGACGTCCATCGAACGCAATCCGGACATGGTCATGCGACAGGTAGGCCTCGCGCGTCATCGGGTTCGGCAGCTTCAGCCGCGGCCCGTCATAGAGGCATGAATAGGACGACGAGAACAGCACCTGCGAGGAATACTGCGACGTCATCTCCTTGGGCTCGGAACACAGCACCAGGTCCGTGTCGGGATCGGCCAGCGCCTGCTTCCACAACAGGCTGTTGGTCTGGTGAAAGGCGAAGGACACCCCGAGATCGCGTGCGCGCGCCTCGCTGACCAGCTTCGGCGACACATAGCCCTCGATGTCGTCGGACAGCGCGATATTGAAGATGCGGTGGGAGGTTTCGGCGGCGAAGCCCGATGGCCCGCCTGTCAGCCCCGAGATCGCGGTCAACGCTTCCGTCACCTTCGGCGACAGCTCCAGCGCCCGCCGCGTCGGCACCATGCCGACGCCGGACCGCGCGAACAGATCGTCGCCGAAGTGATGGCGCAGGCGGTTCAGCGCCGAACTGACCGCGCCCTGGGTGACATGCAGGATCGCCGCCGCCCGCGTCACGCTGCGCTCGGTCATGAGGCAGTGGAAGACCAGCAGCAGATTCATGTCGAGCTTATTGATATTAGCTACATTAATCATTGCCATTTATATTATTCCTTTGATTAATTTTGTCGATCCCCCCTATCGTCGCCGGCACACATCATCAAGGGCGCGCACGGGGGATATGGATTTCGAGATGGCCAACATCAGCTTTGCGAGTACGGCGGCCACGCAGCCGCCGCGCGCGATCGGGAATGTCGATCTGCGGAAACGGGCGATCGCCGTCGGCATCGGCAATTTCATGGAATGGTTCGATTTCGCGATCTACGGATATTTCGCAGCGATCATCGGCCAGACCTTCTTCCCGTCGGCGGCGCCGGGCGTCTCGCTGCTGTCGTCACTTGCCGTGTTCGCGGTCGGCTTCCTGTCGCGGCCGATCGGCGCGTTCGTGCTCGGCCCGCTCGGCGACCGGCTCGGCCGCCGCGCGGTGCTGATCATTACCGTCTTCGGCATGGGCGCGATCACGACGCTGGTCGGCCTGCTGCCCGGTTACGACAGCATCGGCCTCGCCGCCCCCGTGCTGCTGGTGGTCCTTCGCTTCCTGCAGGGCATGATGGTCGGCGGCGAGTGGTCGAGCGCCGGCATTTATATCGTCGAGAGCGCACCGCACGACCGCAGGGCGACCGCGGCGAGCGTGATCACGGGCACGGCCGGCCTCGCGTTTCTCGTCGGAACGGCGATCGCGGCGGCCCTGTCGGCCAGCCTGTCCGAACAGGCGATGGCGACCTGGGGCTGGCGCCTGCCGTTCGTCGCGTCGATCGTGATGGCCGTTGTCGCGATGTACATCCGCCGCAAGCTGACCGACACGCCGGTGTATGCCGAGCTGGAGCACCGCCGGGCGAGCGGGACTGTCGAGAAGATCGCCCCCGGCGAGAAGCTCCGCGCCTTCGTCATCAGCTTCGCCTTCTCCGCCCTGTTCGGCGTCTCGCTGTATTACTTCATCACCTACGCCAACAACCACCTGACCCAGACTGTCGGCCTCAGCAAATCGAGCTCGCTGTGGCTGTGCAGCATCGCTCTCGTCATCTATTCGATCGCCCATCCCCTCGTCGGCATGCTCAGCGATCGCATCGGGCGCCGCGTGCTGGTCCTTGCGTCCGCGGCCGGTCTGACGGTGCTGGCCTATCCCGTCTTCATGATGATGAACACCGGCAACAGCGTAGCTATCCTGCTGGCGCTGACCGTGCTTGGCCTCCTGGTCGCGATCACCGCGGTCATGGACGTCGTCCTGCTGGTCGAGGTCTTTCCGGCCTCGATCCGCTCCACCGGCGCCGCCGTCGGCCACAACGTCGCCCTCGCCATCCTCGCTGGTCCCGGGCCGTTCATCGCCGCCGCGCTGATTCGCGCCACCGGCGATCCGAACATTCCGGCCTGGTACCTCGCCGGCGTGTCGTTCGTGTGCCTCGTCGTCCTCTGGCTGATGCTGCCGGAGACCAGGGACAAGGACATCGCACGCGGCTGACCGCAGCCGCTCAAATCGACGGCCAACGACAAGCGAGAGCCTGCGACCGGTGTGGCGGCGACGCCGCACCGGGCAACGGCACCCAACCGGGACAGACGACAAGGGGAATGACGTGACGACATTGAAGGTCGCGGTCGTACAGGCCGCAACGGAAGGAACGGACAGCGAAGCGACGCTGCGCAAGGCGGAAACGCTGATCGCGGAATGCGGCCGGCAGGGCGTGAACATCGCCGTTTTTCCCGAAGCGTTCATCGGCGGCTACCCCAAGGGCGCCGACCTCGAGATCTGCGTCGGGATGCGGCGTCCCGGCACGCGCCAGGAATATCTCAACTACGCCTCGCGGGCGATCGTTGTGCCAGGCGCCGAGACCGAGCGGCTCGGAGCGGCGGCGCGCGACGCGAACCTGTTCCTGGTCGTCGGCATCATCGAGCGCGCCGGCGGCACGCTGTACTGCTGCGCGCTGTTCTTCGGGCCTGACGGCACGCTGCTCGGCAAGCATCGCAAGACCATTCCGACCGCCGGCGAGAAGCTGATCTGGGGTTTCGGCGACGGCTCGACCCTCACCGCGATCGAGACGCCGTGGGGCCCGATGGGCGCGGTGATCTGCTGGGAAAACTATGTTCCGCTGCTGCGCATGGCGATGTACGACAAGGGCATCACCATCTACTGCGCGCCAACCGCCAACGACAGCGACATGTGGGCGACGACGATGCAGCATGTCGCCTTCGAAGGCCGCTGCTTCGTGCTGTCGGCCTGTCAGCACCTGACGCGGGCGCAGTACCCCAGCGACATGCGCAACACCATCACCGACGATCCCGAGGCGATCCTGCTGCGCGGCGGCAGCATGATCGTCGGCCCGCTGGGCAATGTCATCGCCGGCCCTAACTACGACGGCGAGACCATCCTGACGGCTGATATCGACATCGACGACATCACCCGCGCGCACTTCGACCTCGACGTCAACGGCCACTATGCCCGCCCGGACATCTTCCAGCTGACCGTCAACGAGCAAGCGCGGAAGACGGTCGTGACACTGAACGCCCCGACCGGGAGCTGACGCCGGACGCCCGCTGCGGAGCGCGACTTAGGCGCCAAGACGACGCAGCACGATGCGCGAAAGAAAAAGGCCGCATCGAACATGCTCGACCGAGCGGTTCGATGCGGCCTTGACCGTCTGGCGATCGGCCACGGAGGTGACAGGCCGCCTCCGTCGCGATGGCGCGTGACGCGCGCCCTACTTCTTCGGCCGGATGG
This sequence comes from Bradyrhizobium sp. U87765 SZCCT0048, assembly GCF_018131225.1. GTDB lineage: Bacteria > Pseudomonadota > Alphaproteobacteria > Rhizobiales > Xanthobacteraceae > Bradyrhizobium_A. Next base: position 494,922 of record NZ_JAFCMM010000003.1, read on the forward strand.
CGTCCGCCGTGCCCTGGATGAACGCCGCGATCTTGGTCACGTCATCTTCCGAGAGCTTGCCGGTGAAGTCCGGCATGCCGCGATCGATGAACGGCCCCTTGAAGACGATGTCCTTGAGATGGCCGATGGTCTCGGGCGCGGAATAGCCGAGGTTCTTGATGTTGCCGCCCTTGTCGACGCCGGGAACGCCGTGACAGAAGGCGCAGTTCGAGACATAGAGCAGCGTGCCCGGGCCGACGTCCTCCGGCTTGTAGGCGACGCCTTCCAGCAGCTTCTGCGGCGCCATCTTGGCGAACACCGGCGGCTTGGCATCGCCGCCAATCGCGAAGGTGTACACCGTGCCCGGCATCTCGACGTCGGTGGCGCGCGCCGCTTCGCCGTAGACACCGCCCCAGCCGACCGCGATCGACACGTATTGCGTGCCGTCGACCATGTAGGTCGCAGGACCCGCAACGACGCCCGTTCCGACCGGCGCCTCCCACAGCTTGTCACCGGTCGTGGCGTTGTAGGCGACGAAGCGGCCGTCGGCGGTGCCCTGGAACACGAGGTTGCCGGCGGTGGTGGTGGTGCCGCCGTTCCACGGCGATTCGAAGTCGTGCGTCCAGGCCGGCTTCTGCTTGACCGGATCCCACGCGATCAGCCGGCCGAACGGCTTGCTCTTCGGCGGCACCGCGTTGACGGAGTAGCCGAGATTCCAGCCCGTGCCGCTCTGCGCCTTGCCTGGCGCGACCTCGTTGAAGGTGAACGACTTCTCCGACGTCAGGTTGATCGGCACGTTCTGCGCCGGCAGGTACACGAGGCCCGTCTTCGGATTGTAGGACATCGGGTGCCAGTTGTGGGCGCCATAGGGCCCGGGGATCGCGTCGAACGGCGCATCGCCGCGCGCCTCCGCCACCTCCAGCGGCCGGCCGTCCTTGTCATAACCGGTCGCCCAGTTCACATCGACGAAGTTCTTCGCCGAGATGAACTTGCCGTTGGTGCGATCGATGACGAAGAAGAAGCCGTTCTTGGGCGCATGCATCACGACCTTGCGCGGCTTGCCGTCGATGGCGATGTCGGCAAGGATCATCGGCTGGGTCGAGGTGTAGTCCCAGGAATCGCCGGGCGTCTCCTGATAGTGCCAGACGTATTTGCCGGTATCGGCGTTCAGCGCGACGATGGAAGCAAGATAGAGATTGTCACCGCCGCCGGGGCTACGGAACTTGCGATTCCACGGCGAGCCGTTGCCCGTGCCGATATAGACCATGTTGAGGTCAGGATCGTAGGTGATGGTTTCCCACGGCGTTCCACCGCCGCCGGCGACCCAGTACTTGCCTGACGGATCCCAGGTCTTGGCGGCTTTCGCCATCGAGTCGTCTTCATAGGGCTTGGCCGGATCGCCGGGCACGACGAACCAGCGCCACGCCTGCGCACCGGTCTCGGCGTCGTAGGCGGTGATGTAGCCGCGCACGCCGTATTCGGCACCGCCATTGCCGATCAGCACCCGGCCCTTGACGATGCGCGGCGCGCCGGTGATCGTGTAGGAGCGGCTGTGGTCGATGACCGTATCCTTCTCCCACAGCTTCTTGCCGGTGGCGGCATCGAGTGCGATCAGGCGGCCGTCATAAGCGCCGACATAGACCTTGCCCTTGTAGAGCGCGACGCCGCGATTGACGACGTCGCAGCAGCCCTTGTAGCCGATCGAGCGCGGCACCTCGGGATCGAACGTCCACAACGGCTTGCCGGTGCGCACGTCGAGCGCATGCACGACACTCCACGACGCCGTCACGTACATGATGCCGTCGACGACGATCGGCGTGGATTCGACACCGCGGATCGACTGCAGATTGTAGGACCACTTCAGGCCGAGCTTCTTGACGGTATCGGTATTGATCTGGTCGAGCTTGCTGTAGCGCGTGCCCGCGTTGTCGAGGCCGTAGGACAACCAGTCTTTGGTTGTCTTGCCATTGGCCTGGATCGCGGCGTCGTCGACTGCCGACGTCACTTTCTTGACGAACTCGGGCGATCCCTTCGCCGGAGATTCCGCCCGGACCATCTGCGCCATCGCGAACGTCGCGACAGTGGCCGCGATCGCCGCAACGACCGGCAACGATCGCCGCCATGGCGCGCGTCCCTCAGCCCGTTGTGACATCTCACGCGGGGGTTCTGATCGTCTCATGCATTCCTCCCAATCGCTTCTTTGTCATGTTTCGTCCGGCGCGGGCCTGCGACATCCCGCAGGCCCGACGCCGGATCGGCTGGGCATTCGACGTCCCGACGGCAGCAGCCGCCGGTTCAGCGCGCCTCATTCACGATATGGATCTGAGTGAATTCAGCCAAGCCCTCTTCGGCGAACTCGACACCCATGCCCGACTGCTTTGCGCCGCCGAACGGAATATTCGGGCCGAAATCGAGATGTTTGTTGATCCAGGCCGTGCCCGACTCCATTCGCAGGGCAATGTCGCGGGTCTGTTCGCGATCCTTGCCCCACACCGATCCGCCAAGGCCCCAGGGCGAGGCATTGGCGCGCGTGAGCGCATCTTCCGGATCGGAATACTTCACCACCGGCAAAATCGGACCGAACTGTTCTTCGCGCACCAGCCGCGAGGTGTCGTCGATGTCGGCGACGATGGTGGGACGGATGAAGAACCCCGGCCGATCCTCGACCTCGCCGCCGGCGACGATGCGGCCATCGGCCTTCGCATCTGCGAGAAACGTCTTCACTTTTTCGTACTGCATGCGGTTCTGCAGCGGGCCGATGGTCGCGCCCTGCTGCAGGCCATTGTCGACCACGGCCGAGTCCGCAAGCTTCGCCAGACGGTCCACCACGTCGTCGTAGATCGATTCGTGGACATAGGCGCGCTTGATGGCGAGGCACACCTGGCCCGCGTTCATGAAGGCACCGCCGAAGATGCCGGGCGCGACGACCTCCGGATCGGCACCGGGCAGCACGATGGCCGCGTCATTGCCGCCGAGTTCGAGCGTCAGGCGCTTGAGCGTGCTCGCCGCGCTCACCATCACCTTCTGACCCGTCGCCGACGATCCGGTGAACGAGATTTTCGCGACGTCGGGATGCTGCGTCAGGTGTCCGCCGAGATCGTTCTGGTCGGTCACGATGTTGACGACACCCGCCGGGAAGATCCCGGCCATCAGTTCGCCGATCTTCAGTGTCGTCAGCGGCGTGGTCGGGGCCGGCTTGATCACCACGGTATTGCCGGCCAGCAGCGCCGGCGGGATCTTGAAGGCGGCGATCAGCACCGGGAAGTTCCAGGGAATGATCGCGCCGACGACGCCGAGCGGCAGGCGGTGCTGCTCGACACGGCGCGTCTCGTTGTCCTCGATCACCTTGACCGGCAGGTCGAGGCCCGAGAGATGGCGAATGAACGCGCAGGTGTAGATGATCTCGGCCGCGGCCTCCGCCAGCGGCTTGCCCTGCTCCTGCGTCAGCAGGCGCGCCAGATCGCCCTGCTTCGCCTCGATCGCGCCGGCGAGAGCCTCGAGCATGGCGCGGCGCTCGCCGATCGGGCGGCGCGCCCAGGCCGGGAACGCGGCCTTGGCCGCCGCCACCGCGGCATCCATCTGCGCGACCGAGCCGCGCGGGCAGACGGCGAGCACCTCCTCCGTCGCCGGATCGATGACATCCATGCTGGAATCGCCATCCACGAGACGTCCGCCGATCAGCAGCCTGTAGCCGGGCATATGCATTTCCTCCATTGGTGGCGTTTTGGCCATCCTGGAATGGAGCACCCCTGCCTGACTTGGACTTTTCCGCCAAACTCCGGTCGTCACGGCGCAGTCCGCTGCTTCCCATATCCGCATTCGGCGATAGGATGCGACAGACAAAAGGACGCCGTGGTCGAACAGGGCGCCGGAGGACGCGCGAAACGGAGGAACGAGGTCATGCTTTTCGAAGCGTGGGAAGATGCCCTGCGGTCCACCTGCGGGCACTATTATGCCGTTCCCCACGATGATCAGCGCACGGTCGATGGTCATTTCCTGGCGCAGCGGCTGTGTGGCCTCGACATCGCCAATCTGGCCGGCAGAATCCGCCGCATCGACCGCACCCGCCAGGGCATTCGCCAGGACGATCAGGAACATCTCTTCCTGCTCATCCAGCTCGCCGGCTCATCGAGGATCGAGCAGCGTGACGACAGCGCCATCCTCGTGCCCGGCACCCTGTATCTGCTGGATTCGACCAAGCCCATGCAGATCGTCTTCGATGACTCCCGGCCGCACAGCGTGTCCCTGCATCTGCCGCGCGCCGCCTCGCTGGCCGACGCGACCGCGCCGCTGCGTGTCGGCGAGGCCATCAGCGTGACGACGCCCGCGGCGCGACGGCTCCATCGCTATGTTCTCGACGCCCTGAGCCATCGCGAAGCCGCGGAGAAGGTCCGGCCGGACTACCTCATCAACCTGACCCATCTCGCCTTCGCCGCCGGCGATGGCGCAGGCATCGCCGGCAGGACGTTGTCGCAAAGCGCCCGCTTCGAACTGGCGATCCGCGAGATGGAGACGTTCGTCGCACGCCCAGAACTGTCGCTGACCTGGCTCGCCGATCGCATCGGCATTTCCGCCCGCCAGCTCGAGCGCGACTTTCAGGCCCACGAGACCAGCTTCGTCCAGCTGCTGCGCGAGCAGCGGCTCAAGCTGGCGTGCAACCTCGTCGAACTTGCAAGGCGCAGCGGTCGCGACGTCCGCATCACCGACATCGCCTTCGCCTCGGGCTTTCGTGATTTGTCGAATTTCAACCGTGCGTTCCGCGCCCGCTACGGACTGACGCCGCGCGACTATGTCCGTGCAGCCCGGTTTCCGATGGCGCAGAGCGCCTGCGCATCGCTGGCGGCACGACCGGAGGCACGCGCCTCGGCCTTGTGAAGGCGCGAAGCAGCACCTGCACAACGTCTTTCGCGGCAGCTAAAGAGGCCGATCGCTGGAGGGCTGATCGGCCGCCGGCCGCCCGAACGACAACCGCTCCGCCAGCACAGCGGCCTGGGTCCGCGATCCGACGCCAAGCTTGCGCAGGATGGTCGAGACGTGTCCCTTGACGGTCTGCTCGGCGATATCGAGTTCGCCGGCGATCTGCTTGTTGAGCCGACCTTCGACGATCATCGCCAGAATGCGCATCTGCTGCGCCGACAGCGACGACAGGCGCGCCGCAAGCTCGACATCGGCGGCCTGCACCGAACCGCGACCGCCGATATTCGGCGGCATCCAGATCTCGCCCGCGAGAATTTTCATGATCGCCTCGGCCATCGCCGGCAGGCTCAGCGACTTCGGGATGTAGCCGGACGCACCATAGGCAATCGCCCGGCGAATCGTTGCCGCATCCTGCCGGGCGGAGATGATCGCGACCGGCGTCGTCGGAAACTGCGCCAGCAGGATGAACAGCGCCGCGAACCCCTCGATGCCGGGCATCGTCAGGTCGAGCAGCACGAGGTCGATCTCCTCCGGCCTGTCGCCCAGCGCCGCCAGGACGTCCGCCAGCGACTGGCAGCCGATGACGTCGAGATCGGTCATGACCGCCGTCAGCGCGCTTTGCAGCGCGGCCTGCACCAGCGGATGATCGTCACCGATGACAATGCGCGTGGTCACGCCTGATCGCTCCCCTGGTTCGCTGCAAGCTGGCGGCTCAAGGCCTCGCCCCCGAGAAATCGCCGCAGCGCGGCGGGCTTGACCGGCTTCAGCAGCACGTCGCAGCCCCGCGCTTTGGCCGAGCGCCGCACTTCCTCGCTGCGGTCGCCGGTGATGACCAGCGCCCGGAAGCGGCCGCGACTGCTCTGCCTGAGATCATCGAGCACGTCGAGGCCGTTTCGTCCACCGTCGAGATGATAGTCGAGCAGCACCACGTCGGGCCGGCAGGCCGAAGCGGCCGCCAGCGCGGCCGGAGGATCCTCCGCGACGACGACGCGATGCCCCCAGCCCGCCAGCAGCGCCGTCAGCCCCTGCAGGATCATGGCGTCGTTGTCGAGACACAGCACGGTCAGCGACAGCTCCCCTGCCCCAGGCAGGGCGGGCTCCGACGCCGGCTCCGGCCGCAATGCCGCGCCCCCTCCGGACGCCAGAGGAACCGTGACGGCGAAGCACGAGCCATGGCCGTGGCGTGACCGGACATCGACCGCATGCCCCAGCAGGCGGGAGATGCGATCGACGATCGCAAGGCCAAGGCCGAGGCCCTTGTCCCGCCCCGGCGTCAGGCGCTGGAACTCCTCGAAGATCCGGGCCTGATCTTCCGCCGCGATCCCGACGCCGGTATCCCACACCTCGATCCGCAGGTCCGCGCCGCGGCGCCGGCACCCCAGCAGGATCTCTCCCCGCGGGGTGTAGCGCACCGCGTTCGACAAGAGGTTCTGCAGGATGCGGCGCAGCAGATGCGGATCGCTGCGGACGGCGAGGCTGCAGCCGATCACCCGCAGCGACAGCCCGCGCTCGCGGGCGAGGGCCGAGAATTCGATGGTCAGTTGCGCGAGGAGTTCGGCGATGGCGAAATCGCCGAGCTCGGCTTGAACGGCCCGCGAATCGTAGGACGAAATGTCGAGCAAGGTGTCGAGCATGCGTTCGGTGGAGCGCAGCGCCGTGATCGCGCTGCCGACCAGCATCTGATCCTTGCCGCCCGGCTTTGCCGCGTCAGCCGGCGATGCGCGCAGGCTTTCGTCGAGCGCGGACAAAAACAGACGCGCGGCGTTGAGCGGCTGCAGCAGATCGTGGCTGGCGGCTGCCAGAAACCGGGTCTTGCCGAGATTGGCCTGCTCGGCCTCGGCCCGCGCGCGCTCGAGCGCCTCGGTGCGCTCGGTGACCCGCTGTTCAAGATCCTCGTTGGCGCGGCGCAGGGCGTCAGCGGCACGATGACGCTCGGTGACGTCGGTGTAGGTCGAGACGTAGCCGCCTTCCGCGATCCGGTCATAGACGATTTCGAGCACGGTGCCGTCCGGTCGTGTCCGCTCGTAGGTATAGGGAAAGCTCTGGGTCGTGAGGTCGCGATTGACCAGCAGCGCTCCGAGCTCGGCCGCCGCATACTCGCCGCGGTCGACGTTGAACGCGATCAGCTCGGCGAGCGGCAGTCCGACATGGACGAGGTCGCGCGGCAGGTCCAGCAGCTCGATGAAGCGGCCGTTCCAGGCGGTGATGTTGAAGTCCGCATCGAACGCGCAGATGCCCTGCGGCACGCTCTCAAGCGCGCTTTGCAGCAGGCGGCGGTTGAAGCGTAGCGCTTCCGACGCCTCGTCCAGCATGGCCATGGCCGCCCGCCGCGACAGCGAGTGGCCCTCCAGCGACGCGGCGATCACCACCCGCGCCGACGGCGCCCCGATGGCGCCGGCCAGCAGGTTCTCGGCGAAGCGGATCGAATCGAGGTCGACGAGGCCCGACTGGTCGAGCCGCGGTCCCGTTCCCGACCGCCGCGCAGCGACGTACTGATCGAACGCCGCGGCGCCGCGCTCGGCGCCGACGAAACGAATGGCGAGGGAGCGCAGATCGTCGAGCCGGACGACGACGCGCGACGACAGCTGCGGCACCGCCTCCAGCGCCGCGCCGCGCGTGAACACCGCCGCCTGGTTACGCTCGACGGTCGACTGCCGGCCGAGCAGCGAGAACAGCACGAAGCAGACGACATTGCCACTGAGGCTCCACAGCGTGCCGTGCGAGATCGGATCGAGCCCCTCGAGGCCGAAAAGCGCGTCGGGCCGCAGCCACGGCAGGTGCCACAGGCCATCGCGCGCGATCTCGCCAAGGGCCGGCCACAGCGGCGCCGCCGCCGGCAGCAGCAGCGTATAGGCCCACACCAGAAAGCCGACGGTGATGCCGACCGATGCACCGGCCTTGTTGGCCCGCGGCCAAAACAACCCGCCGACGAACGCCGGCCCGAGCTGCGCGACCGCCACGAACGACAGCAGCCCGATCACCGTGAGCGGATAGCTCTGGTTGACCAGGCGATGCATCAGATAGGCGAGCAGCAGGATGCCGACAATCGAGATGCGGCGGACCGTCACCAGCGCGGACGACACCGACCACGTCGCGGCCCGCCGGCCGAGAAAGCGCCAGCGCAGCAGCAGCGGCATGATGACGTCGTTGCACAGCATCGTGCTCAACGCCACCGCCGTCATGATCACCATGCCGGTCGCGGCCGAAAGCCCGCCGACGAACGCGATCAGGCTGATCGCCTGCGCATTCGCCGCGATCGGCAGCGAGATGACATAGGTGTCGGGATCCATGACGGCGCCGAAGCGCGCGATCCCGGCCGCCGCGATCGGCAGGATCAGGACGCTGAACGTCAGGAGATAGACGGGATAGAGCCACGCCGCGGCGCGGGTGTGATCCGGCCGTTCGTTCTCCACGATCGCGACATGGAACGCCTGCGGCAGGCACAGGAAGGCGATCATCGAAATGATGATGGTCGACGGCCAGACCGGCTGGGTCGGCTCGAAGGTCAGGACGCGGCCGAGCTGCGGATCGGCGTGAAAGTGCTGCAGCAGTCCGTCAGGCCCGCCGGAGAGGCCGAACAGCACGAACAGCGCGACCACCAGGAAGGCCAGCAGCTTGACCACGCTCTCGAACGCGATCGCCAGCATCAGCCCGCGATGATGCTCGCTGGCATGGACATGGCGCACGCCGAACACGATCGCGAACAGCGCCATCGATGCGGCGACGCCGAAGGCGGAGTCCTGCCAGAAATGCAGGACGTCGCCGCCCGCCCGCTCCGGCTGCAGGGTCAGGTAGTCGAAGCTCTTGCCGACCGCCTTCAGTTGCAGCGCGATGTAGGGCAGCACCCCGAGCAGCGACGCCACGGTGACGAACGCCGCCAGCGACTGGCTCTTGCCATAGCGCGCGGCGATGAAGTCCGAGATCGAGGTGACGTTCTGGGCCTTGGCGATGGCGATCACCTTGGCGAGGAAGCGCTGGCCGAACAGCAGCACCAGCGTCGGGCCGACATAGATCGTCGCGAAGTCGAGCCCCGTGGTCGCCGCGCGGCCGACCGAGCCGTAGAAGCTCCAGGAGGTGTTGTAGACCGCGAGCGTCAGGCAATAGCTGACCGCCGCCATCCACGATGTCGGCGCCACCAGCGGACCGTTCCCGGCCCGGCGATCGCCCCACCAGGCGACCAGAAACAGCGTCGTGACATAGGCTGCCGCGACCGCGAGAACGAACCACCCCTGCAAGAATTCCTCACTCAGGATCTCTCATCGCCTTCGCCGTTCGAGGCGATCCGGCGGGATATTAGGGCGTTTCGCGGCGACGTGGGCGATGTTTCGACACCGGAGCAGCCACTCACCACCCATGTGGGATCGGCGGCGGACCGGTCCCATGAATGCCGATGGCCGGCCCCTGCGGACCGGCCATCGCACAGATCATGCGGGCAGATCGTCGGTCACGCCGACTCGCGTGACAGCCGCCCCTGCGGCAACCCCTTCAGCAGCAGGTTGACCACGACCGCGACCACCACGTTGAGCGCCAGAGCCAGCAGCCCGGTGTACACCGCGACGGGGCCCATGCCGAAGTCGATGGTGTGCAGCGGCTTCAGTCCGTCGAGCCAGGCGAGCAACGAGCCGCCCGCGAAACCGGCGGCCCAGCCGGCGAGCAGCGCGGGACTGGTGAACCAGCCGACGTAGAGGCCGAACACCAGCGCCGGCAGCGTCTGCAGGATCCACAGGCCTCCCAGCAGCTGCAGGTCGAGCGCGAACTGCGTCGGCATCAGCAGGATCGCGAGCAGCGCGCCGACCTTCACCAGCATCGAGGTGATCTTGGCGACCTGCGCCTCGCCGGCCGGCGTCACGGCCGGATCGACCCAGACCTTCCAGAAGTTGCGGGTGAACAGGTTGGCCGCGCCGATGCTCATGACCGCCGCGGGCACCAGCGCACCGATCGCGATCGCCGCAAACGCGAAGCCGGCGAACCAGCCCGGAAACAGCGTCTTGAACAGGGCAGGCACGACGTCGTTGTTGCTCGCCAGTTTCAGCCCGGCGGCATGCCCCATGTAGCCGAGCAATGCCAGCAGGCCGAGCAGCAGCGTGTAGGCCGGCAGCAGCACCGCATTCTTGCGGATGGTGTTGCCGCTCGCTGCCGCGAAGATGCCCGTCAGGGTGTGCGGATACATGAAGGCCGCGAGTGCCGACCCCAGCGCCAGCGAGGCGTAGGGCACGATCTGCGCCGGCGACAGCACGATGCCGCCCGCGCCCTTGGCCTTGAATGCGGTATCCGCCGCGGCGAAGATCTCACCATAGCCGCCGAGCTTCGACGGCACGATCGCGATCGCGGCGATGACCACGATGTAGATCATGATGTCCTTGACGAAGGCGATCAGCGCCGGCGCCCGCAGGCCCGACGAATAGGTGTAGAGCGCAAGCACCAGGAAGGCGAGGATGAGCGGGATCTCGCCGTGGACGCCGAGCGCCTTGATGGACACCTCCATGCCGATCAGCTGCAGCGCGATGTAGGGCATGGTGGCGAGCACGCCGGTGGCGGCGACCACGAGCTCCAGCGCACGGGAGCCGTAGGTGCCCCGCACGACGTCGGCGGCGGTGACGTGGCCCTTGTCCTTCGCAACCTTCCACAGCAGCGGCATCACCGCGAAGACGAAGGGATAGACGATGATGGTGTAGGGCAGCGCGAAGAAGCCATAGGCGCCGACGGCATAGACCAGCGCCGGCACCGCGATCACGGTATAGGCGGTGTAGAAATCGCCGCCGACCAGAAACCAGGTGATCCAGGTGCCGAACTTGCGGCCGCCGAGGCCCCACTCGTCGAGATGGGCCAGCGTCTCGGGCTTGCGCCAGCGCGACGCGACGAAGCCCATGCCGGTGACGAGAACGAAGAAGGCGATGAAGACCGCGAGCGCGGGAACGTCGACATCAGTCAGCATGGCGCGCGCTCCGGTAGACGATGTAGGTCAGGAGCGAGGTCAGCGGCACCCAGGCAAGCTGGTACCAGTAGAAGAACGGGAAGCCGAACAGAACGGGATCGTGAACGTTATAGAACGGCACGATCATCAGGCCGATGAACGGCAGCAGCAACAGCAGGCGCACCAAGCTTCCCTCCCATGTCTGATGGAGAACGACGCGCGTTTTCAGTTGCGCGGCTTGGGCGCGATATAACGTCAGTTGGCGGTGATCCCGGCCCCCTACATTCGCTCGGTGGAAGACAGTACTTTCGTATGGGGGTGCGTCGCGCCCGCCATTGCGGCTCCGCCGCCGGGAGGTCACGCCTCCGCCGACCTCGCCGCGCGCCGGTCGCCCTTGCCTTCGAAGGCGACCGCGACCAGCCAGATGACGAATCCGGCGAGCGCCAGTGCGCAGCCGACCCAGCCGGTCGACGTCCAGCCATAACCGGCGGAGATCGCAAGGCCACCGAGCCAGGGCCCGAGCGCGTTGGCGGTATTGAACGCCGAATGATTGAGCGCGGCCGGAAGCGCCTGCGCTTCGCCGGACACGTCCATCAGCCGCGTCTGCAGCACCACACCGAGCGCGCCGCCGAGGCCGATGAGAAAGGCATCGATCATGACGGCCCAGATGTTCGATGCCGCGAAGGGAAACGCGGCCAGCGCCACGGCGCTCCAGATCAGCAGCCCACCGGCCGTCGGCATCACCGCGCGGTCCGCGAACCGCGGGATGACAAGATTGCCGATGGTGAGGCCAAGGCCGAACGCTGCCAGCACCACCGGAACGAACGCGGCGGAGACCTTTGTCACCTCCATCAGGGTCGTCGCCGTGTAGGTGTAAACCGCAAACAGGCCGCCGAAGCCGATGGCGCCGATGGCAAGCGTCAGCCAGACCTGTCCGCGCATCAGCGCGCTCAACTCATGCAGCGGGCTCGCCTTGGGATCGGGCCGATCATGCGGCGCGCACCATGCGATCAGCACGAAGGTGGCGATCGCCAGCGCCGCGACGACGCCAAAACTCCAGCGCCAGCCGACCGCCTGCCCCAGCCAGTTGGCGAGCGGAACGCCCAGCACGGTCGCGATGGTCAGCCCCAAAAACATTTTTCCGACAGCCTGGGTGCGCTGGTTGAACGGAACCAGCGACGCCGCCATCACCGCCGCGGCGCCGAAATAGGCGCCGTGAGGAAAGCCGCTCAGGAAGCGAAACGCCAGCATCCAGCGATAGCTCGGCGCAAAACCGCTCAAGCCATTGCCGACGGCGAACAGCGCCATCAGCAGCAGCAGGACGTTGCGCCGCGCCATGCGCGCGGTGAGCACCGCGAGCACCGGCGCGCCAACGACGACTCCGAGCGCATACATGCTGATGACATTGCCCGCCGTCGGCTCGTCGATGCGCAGATCGGCGGCGAAATACGGCAACAGGCTCATGGTCGCGAATTCGGTGGTGCCGATCGCAAAGCTGCCCACAGCCAATGCGAACAGGACGAAGCCGATCCCACCGGGAGCGGCACTCTGCTGATCCATCTTGTTTCCGTATTTCTTGATGGCCGGCCTTGTGCCCAGCGCCTGCTCAGCGGAACGGCACGGCAGAGCGGCGATACGACCACGCGTTGACGGTATTCACATGCGGGTTTGCCCGAGATGTGCGCCGAAGCGTAGAGCAATTTGCGCGTGCCACGCATGCAATGCGGGTTGGACAGGTGTCATTCAGCTGAGATCGGGAGTTGAGAGAGGAGGATGCTCAGGGCGTGTCTGGAACGGCCGGTGTCTTCAACAGAATGGGCATCAGGCCGGCGAAGGAACAGCGGAGCGTACACATCAAGGTATAACAATCCGATCCGCCAAGCAGGGATTGCTCAGAGAGCAGACATAATGCGCGTATCTTTTCAAGAGTGTTGCGATCGGTAATGTTGTCGACATCGTCGCCACGAATATTGTGATGCGACCTGTCATGATTTACGTCTTGGCTTCGGCAAGGACGCTGGCATCCCCGGCAACGACGCCGGCTCTTTCACCGAAATCCTGAAGACAAGTCAGGTTTTTCTGACCGCGTCGCGCGTCCTCGGCGGACTCTGCTCGATCCTTGGCGGGTATGTTGCGGCGCGCGTTGCAAAGCATGACGAAGCGCTGAACGGGACGCTGTCGTCGATCTTGTGTGTTGGCTTTGGCGTTTATGCCGCGATCAACGGCTCAGGCCACCTTTGGCTGCATTTGCTCTACATGCCCCTGAGCCCCGCGCTCGGCGCGGCCGGAGGCTATCTGCGGTCGCGGCAAACCGCGCGCATCGCTTGATCAAACGGGGCGTTAGATCGGAACTATATTCAGGAGAGCAATCCTGCGAACCGCGTCAGCGCGCGGAGCAGGATGGTGCCCAGGGGCAGAATCAATCTTTTCGCCTATCCACTTGGAATAGCGTTGGTTTTCCATTGATGGGGCTCCAGTGTGCCCACCAACGTACCCAGCGCTGGTGGGCGAGCCAGTAGCGGACGGGCGCTACAGTCGTCCGACCGCCCGTCCTTCGACTGCGTAGGCCGGTGCTCGCGCACGCTGTCTTTCGGTTTGCGGAGTCCGTGAATGGGATCGGTCGTGATGAGCAATCCGACGGTTCGCGTATTCGTGCGATCGTGCGCTGGAGCTCCTCGTAGGATGCATCTCCGTCAGTTGCGGCAGCCAGCACCGCGACCTCGACTTGCACCCTTACGGCTCGGAACGATGCCCGCGCCGGGTCGACGGGACCACCGTTTGGGGCCTTGAACACGAATACCTGTTCGTCGGCACGCGGGACGCTGCTTCCATATCGGCGGTCGGGCTCGATAGCCACCCCAATCGAATCCAACACACGTCCAAGTTCGTCGGCAAACGCGGCCGAGATCTTACCGTCCACGGGCACTTCGATTCCGGCCATTTCCAGCAGTATCTGCGCCGTGCTGCTTCCGCGTCCGTGGTCGCCCATGACGGCTTCAATGCGACGCCGGAAATCGACGACTGCACCCGCGGTCGTGCTTTGTTGCAGATCGGCGGGCAGCAATTTCGCCGCAGCCATCGAGTTCCTGGCCGAAGGCTTTCGGCCGACGAAACGGCTGAAGGCGTCCAACTCGTCGGTGCAGTCGGTCACCAGCTTTTGCAGTCCGGGCAACAGTTTCGTGACGCGGGCCACATCGATGTGCTGCTCGTGCCGGCCGCTTACCGCCACTTCGAACGCACCGCTTGCCGCCCGGTAGCGCAACGAGATCCGATCCCGGCCGTCCACCGAAAGGCCCGCGGGATAGATGCGATCAAACGGCAACCGCCACAGCGCGACGAACTCATCGAAGCAACGGACTCCCGGCGTCCTCAAATACGTGTCAGGCACCGCAAGAGCCCAGCGCAATGCGTCTTCGGCCGACAGCGCAGGCGTCTCGACAAGGCGGTCGCCGAGGTAGACACGAGTGGACAGGTCCATCTCGGTCCCGCCGCTCCGCTCCGGAGAGAGCCCGCGCAATTCGGGGCGTTCACCTTGTGCCAATCTGGCGAAATCGAGGAAATTGCTCGCGTAGCCGTAGAACGAACTGTTAGCGCCGTAGATCGCCAGAAGCCTCTCGACCTCTCGGACAAGCAAGGGCGCGTCGTCGCCTGCCTCCAGGAACAGACGGTGCTCCAGACCGTATAGGAAGATGAACACCAGCCCGATGCCGTAGGACGGATCCCGCCTGCCTCCGGCCATCCAATCGAGGAACGCAAGGCGGGCCCCGGGAGAAATGTCGGCATAAGACGGCCAGTAGGGCATCGAGCGGCCCTCGACGTCTGCCGATCCCGAGGCCGAAAGTCGCGGGTTGATGGAATATTGGCGAGTGGCGCCTTCCGCAAGCGGCAGCCAACCGCCGCAGTAGAACATCCCGGTGGATAGGCCGGTACTACCGAATTTCACGGTCTCGCCGCTCCGGATCAACTGTGCGGGCGGCAAGCGCTCAACGGGTCCGGAGGGAGCCTGGGTGCGGATCCGGAGCCCGGTATCCAAGGGCGGTGGCCTGAGACCGGTAGGATCGCCACTTTTCGCCGACCTCGCACACGAGAAGAGGAAACGCATGGCAATCAAGCCGCAGATCAGGGCTAGGGCCCCGACTGCCGCCGCATTCTCCACCGTAAAGCGATAGGCGGCCGATACCGCGGCGACCATAGCGCCGAACAATATCAACAGGATCGTTCCGCCCGACGAATTGCCCCCGCCACCTAGCAATGAAAACCCGTAAAATAATATCGCCGGTTCCGGCTCGTCCAATGGACGCGACTTTCGCACGACACACAACCATAGGGAAAGGGTCGGGTCTCGGCAATTCGGACAATCGGCCGTTCCGTCGCGGACACCTAGGCGGTCTCTACTCCTATGAAGGCACTCGGGAGATAAACGCCCAGATCGTCGGGAAGTCGATTACTAGCTTCATTGCGTTCAACTGACGCTCGGCGCGATCTTAGCTTTCGTACCGATTACGACGACGGTGATGTTGTCCTTCCCGCCGGCATCGTTCGCGGCTGTCGCGAGGTGTTCTGCCGGATTGGTGGTGGGCTCGGCGAGCAAAGTGGCAATTCGGCTCTCTTGAACCATGTCCGTCAGACCGTCCGAACAAAGCAGTACGCCGACGTGATCCTCAAGCCGAAAGCGTCGGATACGGGGAGTTACCGGCTGTGGCGTCGCTGTCCCGCCCAGCGACTGAGTGAGTGCGTGCCCGCCTCGACGTCCCCGATCTCCGCCCAATGTATCATCCCGGCTCAATTGGAGCAGCTGACCACGCCTGAGTTCGTAAGCGCGACTGTCTCCGACGTTGAAGGCCAGGGCTTCATGATCGAAGAACACTACGCCGACGATGGTCGAGCCCATGCCGGGCCTGCCTTGGCCCGAATACATGGCTTCGAACAATTTTCGATGGGCATTCTCGATCATCGTAGTGACGTCGGCTTCTTCTCGCACGTTCTCGATCGATCCTGCGATCGTCTCTATGACGATGCGGCTGGCGATCTGGCCGTCCTCATGTCCGCCCATGCCGTCGGCGATCACGGCCCAGCCGTGATCGCCAGCCATCGTTCCGGACCAGCTTTCCACCGGTCCGGCACCTATCCGTTTGTCCACGAGATACAGATCCTCGTTCGCGCATCGAACGCGGCCGACATGCGTTGCGGTCCAAACGGGTCGGTCAGTTGCCATTTCGTCTTACCGGGCGACTGCTGCTACCGCGCACGATGCTCCTGATCTCTTCCACAAACTCCCGCTTGCGCGTCACGACTCCTTGCACGCGCATAAATCCCGTCCGGCGGGACGCTTCGCCGAAGAACGGTCGCGTTGAGATGACGGCCAGCTCATCGTCCTGCACCAGGAAGAAGAAGTCCTGCTTGCCACTTTTGCGGAGCGTCAATCCGGCCTTTGCGGCGCGACGGGCCAACTCCCAAAGGGGATCGTATTTGCCGCCGCTACGCGCCTCCGTCGGCGTCGCCAGGTAGGATTCGATCTCGATCTGAACACCTCCTCCGATCAGCAGATCGATTTCGCGCAGTCTGGCCGGGTTGACGATGTGAGGCTTAACGCCGGCACTTGTGATCACCAGCGATTTGCGCGCCTTCTTCAAACCGATATCGAGAAGCTCGGTCTGCTCGTAGCATGCGAGGGGACGGACTTCGAAGGCGTCCATATCTCGCCTTGCGCTTTTCAATCGTTCCTCTGCCGTAGCCAAGGCGACGGCGACGGGATCCGATCTCCGCAGAGACGTACCGGCCGCCGCCCGTCGGACGGCATCGATCTCCAACAGCCCATCGACCTCCAGCTTGCGTGCCGCTTTCATCGCGTCTCGACCGGCCATGCTTTTGTACATGGGGCGACCGATCATCTTTTCGAGCTTCTTGCTCAGATCGTTTTCCGCGATCGCGCGCACGAAGCCCATTTTCTTTGGCCCGTCATGCTGGGCGAAGGCGAGTTCGTATGCATCGGACAGCTTGTCGTCGATGACGAACGCGACCTGGACCTCGTCTGACTTGTCCGCCGCGTAGACAAGCGCGACGCCTTCCCGAAAGAGGCTGCTGCGCCTCACGATGCGTTTCAGCGAAAGCACTGTGCGCCGGAAATCCTCGCTCTTCTGCCGACGGATGACTTTCGAAATCTCCGGGATTGCCAGATCGTCGACTCCAGGCGCCTCCGCTGGGTACGGCCGGATCTGAATCGCCCCGGTTCCTTGAAGCATGGCTGGACGCACGACGCTCTCGCCTGTCAGACGCAGAGGCATTCGACGCACGCCGTCGTAATCGACGACCACCATCTCTTCCTGGGGGACATCCAACCGATCGACGAGCAACCGCGACTTTCCGGCGTCGGTGAGATGGAATTCGTCGGCAACGTCGCTGTTGGGTTCGCGTGCGACGTACCCGTCGGAGATCAGCATGTTCATCGCGCTGACGACTACGTCGAGCTTGAGGCCGAGCATCTTCGCGACATCTACTTCATGCGTTTCGCCGAGATCCAAGCAGCGCAACGCGAATTCCTGGATGGTCGGCATGAAGCGGGGAGACATCGTGATCGCCTCCAGCGTCAGCCGAAAGATCGGCAGTCCGACCTCGCCGTAGTCGACGAGATGGAAACCCTCGCGGAACTGGAATTTTCTCGCTGCGAGCTCCGGGGTCACTGCAATTCCTCCACCGTGCAGGTGCTCTCGTTGTTGTCGATATGGTCGATCACCGACTTGAACGGATTCTGGCCGCGAGCGTTGCGGCAGAAATAGTTGTCTCCGACGATGAGGAGACCGCTCTTGCCTCTTGAAAGCGCGACGTTGAGCCGGGGACGTTCGCGCAGGAAACCGAGGCTCTTCTGATCGTTCGATCGGACGACCGAGTAAATGCAGATGTCGGCCTGCCGCCCCTGGAACGCATCCACGCTGGAGCAGGCGACATCGAGAGAGGGCCATTCGGCGATGCCGCGCTGGACCATCTCGCTGAGGAGCTTCACTTGCCCCGTATAGCCGGACAGCACCGCGACGGAGATGCGCTCGTTCTGCCCCTTGGCGACGAACTCGAGGCGCAGCAGGATCTGGCGGATCTGCGCGACCTCAGTGGGATTCGTGTAGGTCAACCCATCGCGCTCCTCGAATCGGGAATCAAGATTCTGGGTCGAGTACCACGTTACGGGCTTCGGGAAGGCCATCGACAGTTTGAGGCCATGCGATGTCACCGGACTCTTAAGCTTCTTCTGGTAGAAGCAGGCGCTTACGAGATCGCCGATAGCCTTGATCATTCTGTACTGGTTCTTCAAACCCGCGCGGCACCCCGCGGGAAGGCCCGCGTGCTCGTCCAGCAATCGGTCAAGCAGGGTCGCCTTGACCTCGCCGACCTCGAACTCGTCAAGCAGCTCGTCGCTCAACTGCTCGAAGAAAGGCGGAAGCTGCTCGGGGTCTCCGACAACGATGGATCGTTTGCTGCGGGACAGCGGAATGAGGATTTCGGTCGCGGTCGCCTTGGAGGCCTCGTCGACGACGCAGAGATCGTAGCCGACCTCTTCCATGCCGCGGACGCCGGCGATGCCGACGCATGTGCCGGCGATAATCTGGGCTGACGACAGCATAGCCGTGTTGAAATCCGACGAACGGCCGACCCTCAGCAGCCAGTCCTCCAGCAACTTCAGGCGATCGCGGCATGCAGTGATCATCGGCGTGTCCGCGAGGAAATGCTTGGCCCACTCGCCCAGTTCGTCGGGGTCCTTCGACTGGGACAGGTATGCGGCGTATTCGCCCATCTTCTCCATTTCGGAGCGCAGGTCCTTCTCCTGCGCCACCGCCTGCTTGAGCGCCTGCTTACTGATGCCGATCTCGCTGTCGATCTGGGTGGTCTCCTCCTCGACCTCGCCCTGATCGGCGGGTCCGCCGGCGGTGTCGGTGCCTGCCTTCTCGACGCTCACCCGATCGGCCTCCTGCCTAGAGATAGCCTCCCGCAGGCCCTTCTGAACCGCAAGCAGCTGCAGGAGACGCTCAACCTTCATGCCCAGCGCCACGGCCTCGCGGTCCACGTTCTTCTCAGTGGCCCACCTTTGCATGTCCGCCTCGGCGGCCTTGCGTACCTCCTTGATCCAGGCTTCGACACGCTTCTCCAGCAGGAGCTTTTGGCCGAGGTCGGAAATGCGCGTTTCGTCGCTTCGTCCGATGCGGATCATCTCGAGCGGCAGCCCCGTTTCGGTGATCCGCTCCAGCACGTTGTCGAGGGCGATGTGGGTCTGCGACGACAGCAGTATCCTGTGGCCCGGATGGCGCTTCAGCCATTGAACCACGATTTCCGCGATCAGCTTCGTTTTCCCAGTCCCGGGAGGGCCCTCGATTGCGAGAATGTCCTGCACGCCCAGCGCCTTAGCCAGGATCTCCTTTTTTTCCTCGTCGAAGTCGTCGCTTGTGGGAACTACGTCTTCCACCTTCTCGACCGGCTCCGCCGTCCGCGGATCGATGATGATGCCCTTCAACCGTTCGCTTTCGGCCCTGTCGTAGAGGACAGCATCGAGTGCGGCGCTCTGACGGTCGAGCGCCCGCTGTGCCGCCAACGTGTTGATGGCAAGCTCTCCGCGTCGGGGCAGCCGAGACGCGTCGCCGAACGTCACGTTCAGCAGTATCTTGTTGAAGGCGACCGCGGCCACGGTGCCCGTCAGCCGTCCTCCGGACGGGATAGAGATCACACGTTCCTGGCCGACGAGGTCCTCGGTCTGCGCGATTTCGGTCGTCAGCACCACGCGATCTTCTAGCACGTTCCGATCGACGTATTTGATGGCGCTCGTACGCTTCGCTTCGAAATCGGCCCGGTCGCGCAGGTAGCCGCGCCAGATGCGGAAGATGCGCTGGCTGGATTTCGCCTTGCGCTCCTCGGCCAGCTGCCGCTGGACCTCAGCTGCCTCGGCCAGAAGCAATCCGAGCTGCTGCCCGGACGTCTCCGGATCGCGCGGCCGCTCGAAAGTGAACTGCATCGGGCGGGTCAGGCAGCGCTCCCTTAGACTGGTGGCGAGAGACGCGTCCACTTCGAGCACGTTCGCCAGTTCGAGGACTTCCTTATGGCGCCCGCTGAAGCGGCAACGAAACCGCCATGTCGCGCCGACGAGGTCGACATCGGCCTTGTCCTGCCCCGCCGGCACGTCGCCCGGCATCAGCCCGGCGACCTCGCCGAGCACTTCCAGCACGAAGCGTTCCGCGTCCTTCCGCTCCTGCAGCTCCATCCGCGAGCAGATCCTCGACTGGACCAGGGACGATAGGGACAGGTGACAAAGCGGAACGGCTGCCGTCTCGCGCCTAGTCTCCTCCTCAGCCCTTTCGATCTCGCTAAGAAGCGCCGAAGCCAGCGGCGGTCGCTTGGAAGCGTCCCTGTGGAGGCATCGCTCCAGGATGGCGCGGATGTTGTTCGGCAGGGCCGCCTCCTGCAGGGCGATATGCGGATCGTCCTCGCGGTCGAAGTTCCTGCCCGTGACGCACGACAACGCCACCGCGGCGAAGGCATAGCAGTCCCGGGACAGAATCGTTCCGGCGGTGTCGGCCTCTGCCGGAGTATAGCCTTTGGTGTAGTCGAACCTGAACGTGGGACCCTTGACTGGCGCCCAGCTGCCGGCGTTGTCCAATAGCTTGGCGATCCCGTAGTCGGCGAGCTTCGGCACGCCGTCCGTGGACACCAATATGTTCTTCGGCTTGATGTCGCGGTGCGCGATCTGCTTCTTCTGGCCGTAGATCACGGCATCCAGGATCGGGCGACCGAAACGCCGCAGGAAGTCGTCCCAAGTGCCGGCCCCGTCCCGTTCGATCACGGTGTCCAGATTGTCCGGCAACCATTCTAGAACGAGGTACCAGTTGCCGTCGTTGTCGCGGTCGACCTCGATCATCTCCACGATATTGGGATGGCGCAGGTCCTGAAGCATTTGCACTTCGCGCCGGAACCCCTCCTTCGCGCGTTCGTCCTCCGGGCCGAACCGCATCCGCTTGATGGCAACCATCTTGCTCTCGACCGGATCATACGCCTGGGTCACGATGGCCTGCCCGCCCGGTCGGACGATCTTCGTCGATAGGATGTATCGGCCGAGCGTCTCAGGCGGGGTTGCGGGTTTCGAAGCCATGGCGATGTTGATTCCATACCCGGCGGCAGCGCCCTACGCGACCGCGGCGGGGAGGCGACCTATAAGCGGGCGGCCTTCCTTTTGAAAGGGCCAAAAACAAGGATTCGACCGATCGGACGGTCGATAGCGTCTGCAGTGCGACTTGGATCGCGGCCGCGACGACCGCTGTCGACGGCACGCCGAGACTGCGGCCGGCGATCATCAACGCCCCGCAGCGATCGATGCGACCGGCGTCGACGAGCTCTTGAAGCGCCGGGAACGCCCCCGACGGCAAGATCGTCAGGGAGAATACGTATGTTTGGATCTACGAAGACGACGAGGTCTCGGACGAATCCACGAGGGACAACTCCGAACTTCGTAAGACGCATGGGAGCATATCGGACGTGCCGTACGAGACTCCGACCGATCCCCGGAAGTATGGGTACGACAAGGTCATCGACCGCTTCTACTGGAAAAATGGAAGCAAGGTGGAGATCGCGCCGCTTCAGTACCGGATATACCCGAACCTGGCGAGATTCATCAATGAAGAGCCTAGCAAGGGGCATTGGACGCCCGAACTCGAAAATCGGAAACACGTCTCCGGGCGACAAGCTGCTCGATCAAGCATCCAAGCGGTGGCTTCGGGCAATGGTTCGACAGAAGTTGCCTGCTTCAGACAAAGGCGGGGACGGCTCGCTAGACAAGCTCATGAAGCTGACTTCGCAATGAGCCGCATGCGTCGCGGCCGGCATAAAGCGCGCAATGCGACGCGTGAGACCGCTTTCATAAAAGCGATGCGCGTCAACCGTCGAGGCGCCGAGGATCGGGGCGAAGTCCAAAAGGAAGCCGAGATCATCGTGTTCGACAGCGATGCGGAAAACGCTCAATTCGTTGCTTGGCAGAACGCGCACCCCGGAGACAACCCCGCGTTGCCGGTCACATCGATGTCGACGCGCCACTTCACGACCGCCATCAGGCGATTGCGGGTGACGGCGCGAACAGAGAATTTAGCGTCTTAATGCCAGGTGCGAAAAAATACCCCGCTCCCGTAGCGCGAACGAACTGTCCGACAAGGTTAAGGCTCTTCAGCTCTGCGCCAATGAGCGCAGCTAGGTTTCGACCGCCAGGCGGCGATGGCCCAATGACTGGGTCGATCCCGCCCGGGATGGGACGAAGCGGGTCCTTCACCCATTCAGTCATCAGTCGGTAGAAGCCGTGTTGAATCGAGGTCTGGTAGCTCATAAACATCAGCCCGCGATCAGCACCGTCCTCCACGCCCGTCCAGTCAGGTCCGAACGGCACACCGCGACGAAGCATCTGGCTACTGAGCGTGCTGCCTACGCCGCCGAAATCGTGACTCTGATCTCGCGGGTTCACCTTTCTGATGTGTCCGAAGAAAGGGCATGACTTACCCAGAGGATCGGGAGTAGCCCCCGGAAACGCGTGGTTGCCATCAGCGTCGGCCAACGTCGTCGGCGCGATGGGCGAGACGAATTTGAAGCCGTTCCGCTTATAGAAGTCGGATGAGATAGTTGGGTCTTCTCGATCTGGAGAAAGCGAGACGGGCGTCCCGTCCTTCCATCGCCCGACGCATCTGGCTGCAGCCTTCTCCGTCGACCACGTGACGCCCGTAGCCGTCGAGAATTGCCGGGCAAGATCCGCCATCGTTTTCCAGAACAACCCTACGTCTTGGCTCAAGCGTCGGACTACAAGAAGCGAGCCATTGCGCAGGAATGGGTCGCCACCGACGATGTCGCCAGCATGCTGCATGTCGTCGGGGTTGAGGCCGGGATAGCCGAAGACGAACTGCCCCGGCCAGGTGAGTCGCTGCCCCGGGCGGGACCAAAGCAGACTCTGAGGATCCGCGTCACTGTACGCCCGCGGCGTCAGGTAAGTCTCGTCATCTATCATGCCGCGGACGCCAGGTTGGGAAATGCCGTCAACGAAGCCGAAATGCTCCGCGTCGCGGGCTATACGGCGGCCGCAATCGTTGACCAAGACGGTCACTGCATTCCCGAGCAGAGCGAGATAACGAGCAGCCGTCGCGAGAACCTGATGCTCGTCCGCCGAGGCGATGAGGACCAGAACGTCCGGTTCTCGGTCTGGTGTATCGCCGAAATGCCAGCCCTGCGGCTTACCCTTATCGTCGACTTCGTCTCCCAACGCGCTCGCGCTGCCGCCGGCGCCCATGTGGAAGATCGGATCAAGGACCTTGCCAGGATCGGCTCCCAATTTCGAAAGCCCGCTCCCGGACAAGGCCATGGCGACATTCGACGCCGTCGTCGCGACCGGCACTTTCCCGGCCAACGCGGCGATGCGCCGCTGCGTTTTGGCACTGGAAGACGAACGCACTGGCGTGACGTCGAGGGCTATCGTCCGCAACGCCGTCTTCGCTGCATCAAGCCCTTCCGGCGTCACTTTTATTCCGAGCAAAAGCTCATAGGCTCTGCCAAAGCCGGTCAGGATGTGGCCTTGGATGTCATCGGCGTCGAGGCGTGGTTCCTGGATACTCATTGGAATTTGGCGCGGCTCGGCGAGATTGGCGGCGCTGATATGACTTCGTTCCCCACGGGCGCAGTCGACGCCTTGTCTTCGGTCGCCTTCGCTACGAACGTCGGATCCAAGTCAAGTTTCACTTCGAAAGTGCTGATGTGCCCCGCGAGTTGAGCGGCTGGCGCTGCAAGAGGGACTTCCTGCAGCCAGTCATCCGCTTTCGCCTTCGCGCAGGACGGCACCTCCTTGGGATCGAACGTGCCGAAGAAGCCTGGACTAGTCGGGTTGCGGCAGACGAGATTCGGCTTGCATCCTTGGGAAGCCTTGTCGGCACCGCCGTTCTTGACATCGGCATACAGCGACATGGTTATCTTGCGCGCCACTTGACCTGCACGCTCAAGCAACCGATTGTCGATATAGCAGTCTCCGAGCGTCCAATCAGCGCCCGCCGGAGCCTCAAGCTTGAGATGAAGCTTGCGTGGATGCGCCGCATCCGTCGCGTCACCTCGCAAGATTGTAAGCACATCTGCCTCAGCCACAGGAACACGACCTGTCGGCGTTTGACGCTCAAGCTTCGAAAGATCGATCGACGCAATGTAAAGTCCTATTGGGTCGGTCAACGACACGCGGTTTCCCGCAACGACCTGGAGGCCAACCTGTTCGCCAATGTTTGGATCGCTACTTCGATTGATGCCGCCATATCCTGCGCACGCGATGCGCGTCAGTGCGGGATCATCGTCCAAATCCGGGCGCGGTCCATCGATGTCCGACTGCCAAACGTTCGAAGCGCGGGCTGCGAGATCGATCTCCGCACCAAGGGTGTTCGCCGGGTGCGTGAGATGGACTGCGCCGTGGGTTGAGTTCCACTTGTTGAATTTGTTGTAGCCTCCCTTGCGGGCAAACTTCAGCCACCTCGCCACGCCGTTGGCATTCTCTCCGTAAACCACCACATCACTGGGATAGAAGATGTCGTCCCTCTGAACGTCATTGCCAACCAACATCTTGTAGAGGCCGAACACGAGATCTGGCTCCTTGTCAGCGAGATAGGTCCAATATTCCGGCGGCTCGGCGGTAAATGACAGGCGGACAAGTTTTCCTCGAGTGTCTCGGTCGGCGTGCCACTCGCAGTATTCGTCTTGTTGCCGGTAACACATCGTGATCTCGGCGCCCGTACCTGAACCCAGCCGCGCCCGGCGCGCAAGTTTCTGTTGATCCACAGGCAGAAGGCTGACGAGGTGCGCGGGAATTCTGTGGAGCTCCGGCTTCCCGTCTTCGTCTGGATACCAGAACATCAAATACTCAACGACAGTATCCGCGGTCGCCTCGGCAAGCGCCTGCTTCGCCGGCGTCGGATCTGCTAGTACCTTATGCCAACGATCAAGGGCTCGAGGAAATCCGTTCCAGGGAATCGGTGCCGTCGCGTCGCCGTGATCCTTACGAGTGTCGAAATAGTTTGGACTCTTGTCGAATGCGCCCGGCACGTGTTTGCCGTCTTCGTCATAACCTTGGAGATTTTGGACTAGGTAGTCGTTCCAGTTCTGCGCGAGATCCTGTGGCGCCGTGTTCTTAGCATCCTTGAAATCAGTGGTACCGATATCGGCCGGTGTGCGAAGTAGCATCATAAATTCCTCCCAAGTTCGAAAACGGCTCGCAGATTCAATTGGCTTTCAAATGGCGTCACAAACAGGCCCACACGAGTTTCGCGCCATGCAGGTAACAACTATCGGGAAACAGTAGGCCACTAAACGCAGCGGTTGTGAAGCCTGCAAACGCTCCGAACATTAGCTTTCACGGCGTGGGTGGTGGACAGGCAAGGAAATCGTCGCCGACGTCGGCGAGTCCATGGTCGCCAGCGCGATCGCAATTCTCGCGCCTGCAGAGGCTCGCCGAGATTCTGGAGAGGCCCCGATCCGCAGCCTCAGGGCTGCTTCGGACACGGCCATCGGCCGTAACACTTTCCTTTGATCACGTTGCTGCCGCAGCAGATTTCGACGTGATTGGAGCATCGGCTTCCCGCCGGGCTGCACTGCTTGCTCATTCGGGCATTCGGAGCCGGCGAATACGGTGGAGCAGTGCTCGCCCCCATCCCTATCGTGTCGATCTCTACGACCGAGCCGATGCGGAGGAAGATCCGCTGCTCCTTTTCACCCTTGGCCACCGTGACGTTCTTGTTCTCGAGCGTCCAGCGCTCGTTCGCATCGTCTGCAGGAACGAGCACAGATGTGTCCGGGCCAGCCGTTTGGATGACTCCTTCGAATTCGACCCACTCCGAATCGCGAAAATCGACAGGCACTTGGTTCAGATCGGTCATGCATGCTTCTCCCAGTCGCGGAAATGCGACCCACAACAACTTCGCGGCTACCGGCAGACTGGTGGCCAGAATGGCAGCAACCAGTCCTACGCAGAGCAGCACGCGGACGGGCAGATAGAGGATATCGAAAAGGTCGACCCCGAGATAATAAGTCTCGGTAGCTCGTTCGGATGGAAATAGCCGCGCGACGGCCGCCGCATCGCCCGCGGCGGCCATTGCGACCGCGGAAGACGAAACGCCGACTTTCGCCTCCGGTTCGCCTGGCGGAGGCTCGTCGGGCTGTGGGTTTGCAAACTGGACGAGCAACTTCAGCCGCTCGTCCAGAACCTTCCTACTCTCTTCATCGAGCAGTCCGCGGTTCTCGTCTGCAAAGCCGTAAATTGTCTTCGCCAGATCCGACTGGGGAATGGCCTGGCCATGCCGTTCGATCGTCCGTACCAGGACAAGAGCGGCGTCCTCGCGAGCGAGCCCGCCGCTCTTGCGGATGGTATGAGCCAGTATGGGAGGACAGAAGAAGTTGTAGATGCCGTGGAGCGCCAAGTAGAGCACATACCCCACAATTTCGATGCGGATCGTGTCGATTGCGGAGAAATGTCTGCAGAACAGATCGAAGTTGAAAACGTGCCTATTGACCCAGATTGCCCAACGCGTCTCTTCGTCGACCCCCTGAGTGACGTAGAAGAGTAGGTAGGAAAGAAAGACGATCGTCAGCGGTATCTTGGAGCTTTTGAAGAACGGCTCCAAGGCCGTCCACCGCGGGACGTGAAGCCTTGCGAGCCATGCGACATCGGGAAACCAGGCGACGATCAATTCGAATACGTAGAATAGGAATGCGATCGCGAGGGCAGCGATGGCGGCGATACAATAATGCAGGACGGGATCGCCGCGTTGCCCCCAGACTACGGCCCATCGGAGTGCTTCCGCACACAGAAGGACGGGAAGAACGATCGCCAACCACATCCCGAACCTTTTCAGGTGCGTCAGCACGAGAATCGTTCCGGAAGAGCTTTCCGTCATACGCTGGCGCCCCGAAGCCGCGACGCGCCCATCAAATGAGACCCTCGTTGCGAACGATGGCCGATGAAGCCGTCAATCCCGACTGGAGCGCGCCTTCCATGTAACCGAAGAAAGGGAGACAACAGTGTTCGCCCGCGAACACCAGTCGGTCGTGAAATGGCCGATTGAGAAACGGCCCGATGCGCCTGACCTCACCAGGCGCCGGACAGGAATAACCGGCTTTCGTCCACCGTTCGCCGGGCCACGATACGAACTTCGGCTCAGCGGCCAGATTAGCTGAATAGCCTGCGAAGAGTTTGTCTAGCTCGGAAGCGTAGTAGGCATTCAGTTGACGTTCGTCCGACTTGGCAAGAAGGTCAATCGCGGCTTCCGCGGCATGCCCTCCTGCAAACAGACTAAGCTCCACCGTCTGGTCCGATAACTGAATCTGATTGTCCGTGCCGTCCCACGTCAATCCGATCGTCTCGGAGGTACCATTCGGAGATTGACCGGCGCCGAACCAGAAGCGACTTTTGAGTTCGCTCAAGTACTTGACGGCGACGCCCATCGAGACGCGAAACTCGGGCGCAATGGGCGGATTGATCCTGATCTCGCCGGGAGACGACGTGGTCGCCCACAGGCTCGGCGGAACGGCGAACACGACATAGTCGAACTCCGTTTCTTTTCCGGCCGCGGATGTGAGGACGACTTTATCAGCGCGGATGTCGACCGATGTAATCGGCGTTCCCGTCAATATCTCGCCGCCGGCTGCGGTGATGCTCTCCGCCAACTTCGTCGCTAATGTTTGGTTGCCCTGTTCGCACTTAACCGTCTCCGACTGAGTGAAGTAGTCGTCTGGCTTTCCATGAAGTCCACCTCCACGAACCGCGGCGAGGTTAGCCAACAAACTCTGCCGATCGGTTGGCGCGCCGTTCGTATTGGCGAACTGAGTCTCCAGCGCCCGTCTCACGAGATCACTGCAGTCCTGCAGTTTTATCCAAGTCGCCAGGCTCGTGTTGTCGAGACTTTCCGCATCGGGAGCATCCCAGCATTTGTACGGATCCGACAGCTTCCTTGCTTCCGCACACATGTTCGCGATCGCGGGCTCCATCTCGTCGTATACTTGCTTCGTTTCCTTGGTCGACAACAGCCGCCCATCCAACGACAACGGCATTTCCAGGTCTAGGGACGAGAACGCATCCTCGGTCGTCAGCACGGTCAATCCCAGATCGAACTCCTTCGCCAGCATCAGCCAGGTGGGATGGATATACCCGATCAGTTCCGCGCCGGCTTCGATCGCGCGATGTGACGACGCGTGGAATTGGGTCCAAACGCGGCCGCCCACGCGATCCCGCGCCTCGAAAACGTTGACTGCGCATGTCCGCGATAGGTTATGACCGGCCATCAGGCCAGCGAAGCCGGCACCGACGACGGCGACGCGCGTCTTCTTGTTGGCCCGCGCCGGCGCAAACATGATGTCCGCATCGAACTTCTGCGAGAAGTTGGCGATGCGGTTCCGCAGGTCCCGTTGTCTTTGGATCGCCGGCGTCCTCGTACCGAAACGCTGGTCGAGCCGCGCGTAGAGCGAGCGGGCCATGATGGCTAATCACCGAGAGGGGGACGGCGCTCCACTCCGCCGCCGTCGATATCATCCAGATCGGCTGCAACTCGCTTCTCGAACGACATGCCAACTCCCCCCCCCCCGAGAAAGCCTCAAACGAAGTCAATTGTAATCTAAGGATGCTGTCAATGGTGACTGCAACTATGTCGCGCATTTCGCCAAAGTAATCACGAGGACGGCGCCTCGAGCTTTTCGATCGACAACCCGCCGCCAGGAATCATCGTGGAGTTTGGGATCGGTCTCGCGGAGTCTGGCGGCGGATGACGAAGGGTCTGTGTCCGAAGTCGCAGCCCACGAAGGTCGGGCTTCTAACGCACTCCTGATGGCGGAGCGGTTCTCAGGCGCGCCGCCATCAGGCCGGCGAAGTACGCCCTGCACGTCATGGACGCGTGGTGGATTGTCGCCCCCACGTAATGGCGAACGTCATTCTTTGTCGATCTCGCCCGCCTTCGGATACGCAGATGCTTATTCGACGGATATTTGACGAGTTTAGAAGGCGTTCAGCAAGTTATTGAAATGGCTGGCGCCCCCTAGGGAATCGAACCCCTATTTCAGCCTTGAGAGGACGCGAACGGTCGCACTTTGTCCACCGATGATCCGTGCCAAAGCTGATCAAGGTAGTCTGCCCACACGTGCATCATCTCGACTCGCTCGTTCCAGAACTCCGCCGCATGCATGTAGGCGCGACGGACATCGTTCTCTTCCATGTGCGCCAGCTGTCGCTCGATCGCATCTGGATTCCACCGGCTCATCTCGTTGAGCAAGGTTGAGGCCGTTGCCCGGAACCCGGATACACTGACTTCTTGTTTTGAGTAGCCCGTTCGGCGCAGCGCGGCGTTCAGTGTGTTGTTACTCATGCAGCGTCGAACCGAGTCGACAGCCGGAAAGATAAACTCACCCCGCCCGGTCATCCCGTGCAGCTCACGCAGGATGACGAGCGCTTGGCGTGGCAGTGGCACGCGATGCGGCCGTTTCATCTTCATCGTCGCGGGCTGGCACAATCCAGATTGCCTTGCCGAAATCAATCTCTATCCACCGCGCTAGCCGCAGCTCGCCGGGCCGGACGAACAATAGCGCGGAGAGCTGCAGCGCGAGATGGGTGGTCGGCTGCCCACTGTAGTTCTCGATGGCTCGCAGGAGCGCACCAAGCTGAGCAGGATCGGTGATGGCGGCGCGATGGTTCACCTTCGGGGTTATCAATGCACCGCGCAGATCGACCGAGATATCGCGGGTGGCGCGCCCGGTCGCGATCGCATACCGGAAGACCATGCTGACAACGGCGCGCAGCCGGCGCGCGCTCTCGTACCGCTCGCGCAGTTCAAATTTTCGGAGCGCATGCAAAAGTTCGGGTACGGTGATTTCCCCGATCGGGCGATCGCCGAAGGCCTCGTTCGCTGGCTCAAACAACCAGGTGTTCTTGCGAAGGGTAGTCTTCGCTCGCCCCTCACGTCGCTGCTTGTCCAAAAACTCGTCGGCAACCTAGCGAAAGGAGTTGCCGCCAGCAGCCCTCACGATCTTCGCCAACCGCCGCTCGAGGCTCGGGTCCTTGCCGTTGGCTAGCAGTTTCCGGGCGACGTCGCGCCGTTCTCGGGCTCCCGCGAGCGTGGCCTGCGGATAGGCGCCGAGCGCAACCTGCTTCTGCTTGCCATCGAAGCGGTAGGCGAAGCGCCACAGCTTGCTGCCGCTGTGGCGCACCAGCAGGTACAGTCCATCGAAGTCAGTGACCTTGTAATCCCGCTCGCCCGGCTTGGCGTTGCGGATCTTGGTGTGGTTGAGCATGGGGGTCTCGTGCTGGCACAGCAGAACAAAACGGAATCCGGCGCCAGCAAATGTACCAGCGGTGCCAGCAGTCACCAACCGACGCGCCCGAATGAGTGCCAACTACTACGGATTTAAGCTATTGAAATCGTTTCCGAAAAGAGACGTAGGCGGACCTGAGCGAACAAAGGCGAACACCGGTATGGTGCCCAGGGGCGGAATCGAACCACCGACACTGCGATTTTCAGTCGCATGCTCTACCAACTGAGCTACCTGGGCGACTTGCCCGGACGAAAGCCGGGAAGCGGGGCGGTTTATAGAGAGCCGGGCCGGCCCTGTCCAGTCACGGACTGACAAAAAATGGTCATGGTCCCCAGCCGCAGGTCCGGCGCAAGGCCTTGGCCGGGAACGGTTTCTTTCCACCGGCCTCGGCGCAGGGAGAAAAGCCCCGTCGGGCGGCCGCGGATGGAGCTGTGGAGGCCGCCGAACGCCCGGGATTTGGGGACCTGACGCGGAACCTGCGGCCACGGGAGCCCCCCCCCTGCAGAGCGCGACCCGTCCGTGTTGTCGCTCTCCTCACACCCACGCCTCCACATAGGGGGCGGCCCGATGACGAGCTCCGCGCCATGATCCGGCCGACACCCGTCGTGTTGAAAGCAAGCTGGATGCGCGGGTGACCCTGATCCTGGTGATCCGTCGAAGACGGATCGCGCTGCCCGCGCATGACGCGGTGGGCGTGGTGGTGCGCCAGGGCAACTGAGTAACCCTGCCCCTCCGGGCACGGAGCCGGCAGCGCCGGTGCCCGCCGCGCCGGCCCCGCCTCACGCCTGCGGGATGCTGTCGGCCTCGTCGTCGCTGTCGTCACCGGGGATGACATAGGAGCCGGACAGCCAGCGGCCGAGATCGATCTTGCGGCAGCGCTCCGAGCAGAACGGCGCGGCCTCCGGCACCACCGGCTTGCCGCAGATCGGACAGCCTTTCTTTTTCAGCGATCGCGCAGTGTCGTCAGGAGGCATTCAACCAACCATGCCGGATCGGATAGCCCTCGCCGCCAAGCAGCGTGGCGGTCTCGTAGAGCGGCAGGCCGACCACATTGGTGTAGGAGCCGACCAGCTTGACCACGAACGAGCCGGCGATGCCCTGCACCGCATAGCCGCCGGCCTTGCCGCGCCACTCGCCCGAACCGATGTAGGTCTGGATGTCGTCTTCGGTGAGGCGCTTGAAGCGCACCCGCGTCTCGATCAGGCGCTGGCGGAACGCCTGCTTGGGCGTGACGATGCAGATCGCGGTGTAGACGCGATGGTTGCGGCCGGACAGCAGGCGCAGGCACTGCGAGGCCTCGTCCACCAGCTCCGCCTTGGGCAGGATGCGCCGGCCGACCGCCACCACGGTGTCGGCGGCGATGATGAAGGCGCCGCGCAGCTCGTCGTCAAGGTTGATCGACTTCAGCGCCGCTTCCGCCTTGGCGCGCGCGAGGCGCGTGGCGCAGGAGCGCGGCAGTTCGCCCTTGGTCGGGGTCTCGTCGACATCGGCCGGACGCAGGGCGTCGGGCTCGATGCCGGCCTGGTTGAGCAGGCCGAGACGGCGGGGCGAACCGGACGCGAGAACGAGCTTGGGACGGCCTAACATGCGGCGGGATCTGTTCCGAACGAGGGGACTGCCGCGAGGTGATCGCCCACGGACTTGATGGCGCGGCGGAAATTATCGGAACGGGGGACGTTCCACAACCGGGACAGAGGCCGGAGTAGCCTGCGGAACGCCGTTAGCGCCGTCGTCCTGAGGTGCGAGCGAAGCGAGCCTCGAAGGATGGCGGCGAGGCTCGGGCCGTCGCCCTGCGAGGGTCCCGCTGCGCGGGCCCGCCTCAGGGTGACGGATCTCACGCCTGCGCCGCTCTGCCCGCCCCGCGCGACGCCCTGCCCTTCCCGCCCACACGCTCCCTACGCCTGCCCGCGGCCGGCGGAGCCGAAGCGGCGGCGGATGCGCAGCAGGAGGCCGTCGCAGACGTCGCGATAGGCCTGCAGGCGCTGCTCGCGACTGCCCTCGGTGTCGGTGGGATCGGGGGTCGGCCAGTATTCGACGTCGGCGGCGATGGTGTGGGTCAGTTCCAGCGCCTTGTGGTGCGCCTCCGGCGACAGCGTGATGATGAGGTCGAAGTTCAGCCCCTCCCAGTCCTCCAGCTCGGCGAAGGTCTGCGGCTTGTGGCGGGAGATGTCGCGGCCCATCTCCTGCATCACCGCGACGGCGAACGGATCGAGCTCGCCCTTCTTCACGCCGGCGGAGCGGACATAGAGGGTGTTGGGGAACATGCCCTGCAGCAGCCCCTCGGCCATCGGCGAGCGCACGCTGTTCAGCCCGCATGAAAACAGCACGGCCTGCGGGTTGCGTCCGCGTGGCGGCGCGCCCGTCAACGCCTCACCCCTTCCAGTGCAGGACGGAGATCAGCGTGAACAGGCGGCGCGCGGTCTCGAAATCGATCCGCACCTTGCCCTCCAGCCGCTCCATCAGCGTATGCGAACCCTCGTCGTGGATGCCGCGTCGGCCCATGTCGATGGCCTCGATCTTGTCGGGCGTCGCGGTGCGGATGGCGTGATAGTAGCTGTCGCAGATCATGAAGTAGTCCTTCACGATGCGGCGGAACGGGGTGAGCGACAACAGGTGCACCACCACCGGGCTGGCATCCTCGCGGCGGATGTCGAACATCAGGCGATTGCCGGTGATGCCGAGATGCAGCGTGAACGGCCCGCCGTCCGCGCCCTCGGGCGCGAACAGGTTCTTCTCGACCAGGTCGTAGATGGCGATCGCCCGCTCGTGCTCGATATCCGGCCCGGAGCGGCCGATCGACTCCTCGTCGAGCGTGACCGCGACGATGCGCTTCTGGCTGTCGTCCGGGGCGGGCGGGTTCGTCATTGCTGGTTGAGGCGCAGTCCGACCGAGCGCGCATGGGCGTCGAGCCCCTCGGCCTTGCCGAGGGTCATCGCGGCCGGACCCAGCGCGCGCAATTGATCCGGACCACACCGCAGGATCGACGTCCGCTTCATGAAGTCAAGCACGCCGAGGCCCGAGGAGAACCGCGCCGAGCGCGCGGTGGGCAGCACGTGGTTGGAGCCGCCGACATAGTCGCCGATCGCCTCCGGGGTATGGCCGCCGAGGAAGATCGCCCCGGCGTTGCGGATGCGCGCGGCGAACGCCTCGGGATCCGCGGTCATGATCTCGAGATGCTCGGCGGCGATGGCGTTGGCCAGCGGTACGGCATCGTCCAGCGAGGCGACCTCGATCACCGCGCCATAGTCGGCCCAGGAGGCGCGCGCGATGTCTGCGCGCGGCAGCGTCTTGAGCTGGCCCTCGACCGCGGCGATCACGCGGTCGGCGAGATCCCTGTCATCGGTGATCAGGATGGACTGGGCCGCGGTATCGTGCTCCGCCTGCGCCAGCAGGTCGGCGGCAATCCAGTCGGCATTGGCGGTGCGATCGGCGATCACCAGCACCTCGGACGGCCCGGCGATCATGTCGATGCCGACCTTGCCGAACACCAGCCGCTTGGCGGCAGCGACATAGGCGTTGCCCGGGCCGACGATCTTGGCGACAGGACGGATGGTCGCGGTGCCATAGGCCAGCGCAGCCACCGCCTGGGCGCCGCCGACGCGGTAGATCTCGGACACGCCGCCGAGATGGGCGGCCGCGAGCACCAGCGGGTTGAGCTTGCCGTCCGGCGCCGGCACCACTATGACCACGCGGTCAACGCCGGCAACCTTCGCCGGCACCGCATTCATCAGCACCGAGGACGGATAGGCGGCGGTGCCGCCGGGCACATAGAGGCCGACGGCCTCGATCGCGGTCCAGCGATGGCCGAGCTCGACGCCCAGCGCGTCGGTAAAGCGGTCGTCCTTCGGCATCTGGCGGCGGTGGAAGGCCTCGATGCGGTCGCGCGCCAGCGTCAGCGCCGCGACGGTCTCCGGATCGCACGCCTTCACGGCGGTCTCGATCTCGGCCGCAGTGATGCGCAGGCCGCCGGCGTCGAGTGTGAGGCGGTCGAACTTCGCGGTCGCTTCCAGCAGCGCGGCGTCGCCGCGGGCGACGACGTCGCCGACGATCGCGCGCACCGCGGCCTCGATGTCGGCGGCGACCTCGCGCTTGACGGCGAGGAAGGCTTTGAAGCGCTCGGCGAAATCGGCGCTTCGGCTGTCGATGCGGATCGGCATGGAGGTGTTCCGAAAAAACGTCACGCCCGTCACGGGCGCAGGAAATGCCCCGGGGGCCCTTGCTCAATGGCGCGCCGGTCCGGCGGCGTCAACCCTCGCGCCGGGCGCGGCCGCGGCCCGGTCGGGCCACGGATCGCGCCTCGATGACCGTCTCGGCTACCCCTTGGCCGGCGGCTCGGGGGAACCGGTCGGGCCGAGCGGCGGCGCGGCTTCGCCCAAGGTCTCGCTCATGGCGTCCGCGTCGATGCCGAGGTCGGCGAGCTCGCACTCCAGGCATTCCAGCTCCAGCCGCAGCGCGCCGCCGCCGGAGAACAGCAGCAGGGCGGTGCCGGACGGCGACTGGCCGGGATTGAACTCGATGCCGATCAGCTCCAGCACGGTCTGCGGCGCGTCGAGGTCGATCTTGCGCGCCTGGCAGCCCAGCACCCGGTCGAACCGCAACGCCGACACCAGCCGGCTTGCCTGCGGCATGCCGTCAAGCGCCTCGTCCCAGTCGAGCCGGCGCATACCGAGCACGAGACGCTTCTCGCGCGGCCGCCACACGATGTCGCGGACAGCAACGCGGGCATCCTGGACATGGGCCGAGATGACGCAGAGATCGTCAGCGTCGAGTGCCGCCAGTTTTCGCCGTGCCGCCGCCTGCGCCATGGTCTCTCCGCCGTTGTCTCAGCCGCTGATCCGTTCGATGGTCGCGCCGCACGCCGACAGCTTGTCCTCGAGCCGCTCGAAGCCGCGGTCGAGGTGGTAGACGCGGTTGACCATTGTCTCGCCTTCCGCTGCCAGTGCCGCGATCACCAGCGACACCGAGGCGCGCAGGTCGGTCGCCATCACCGGCGCGCCGCGCAGCTTGTCGATGCCGTCAATGGTGGCGGTCTCGCCGTCGAGCTGGATGCGGGCGCCGAACCGGGCCAGCTCCTGCACATGCATGAAGCGATTTTCGAAAATGGTCTCGGTCAGCTGCGAGCGGCCCTTGGCGCGGGACATCAGCGCCATCAGCTGCGCCTGCAGGTCGGTTGGGAATCCGGGGAACGGCGCGGTCGACACCGTCACCGGGTTGATGCCGGCGCCGTTGCGGGCGATGCGGATGCCTTCATTGGTCGGGGTAACGACGGCGCCGGCCTCGGTCAGCACGTCGAGCGCCGACTGCAGCAGCTCGGGCCGCGCGCCGGCGAGCAGCACGTCGCCGCCGGTCATGGCCACCGCCATGGCATAGGTGCCGGTCTCGATGCGATCCGGCAGCACCTCATGGCGCGCGCCATGCAGCTTGGCGACGCCCTCGATGACGATGCGCGGGGTGCCCGCGCCGCTGACGCGGGCGCCCATCTTGTTGAGGCAGTCGGCGACGTCGACGATCTCGGGCTCGCAGGCCGCGTTGGTGATGACGGTCGTGCCCTTGGCAAGCGTCGCCGCCATCAGCGCGACATGGGTGCCGCTGACGGTGACCTTGGGGAATTCGATCTCGGCGCCGATGAGGCCCTTCGGCGCCCTGGCGATGACATAGCCGCCGTCGATCTGGATGTCGGCGCCGAGCTTTTCCAGCGCCATGATCAGCAGGTCGACCGGGCGGGTGCCGATGGCGCAGCCGCCGGGCAGCGACACCTTCGCCTCGCCCATGCGGGCGATCAGCGGCGCGATCACCCAGAAGCTGGCGCGCATGCGCGACACCAGTTCATAGGGCGCGGTGGTGTCGATGATGTTGGCCGCGGAGATGTGCAGGGTCTGGCCCTGGTACGCGCGGTCACCCGAACGCTTGCCCGCGCTCATGATGTCGACGCCGTGGTTGCTCAGGATCCGCTGCAGCAGCGCGACGTCGGCGAGGCGCGGCACGTTGTCGAGGATCAGCGTCTCGTCGGTCAGCAGCGCCGCGGTCATCAGCGGCAGGGCGGCGTTCTTGGCCCCGGAAATCGGGATAGTGCCATTGAGCTTATTCCCGCCGACGATGCGAATGCGATCCATGCCGCCCCCTGCCATGTTGCTGCACGCGCTGACTTAAGCGCATGGGGGCCGCTTTGCAAAAGCTTTCCAGAGAATTCTGCCCGCCCCCGAAAAAACAGTGATCTCAGGCCATTACGGCGAAAGTCGGATCGGCTGGGGCGGCCGGAGCCCTGTATTGACGTCCCCACCCCCGACAACCGGGCCGGATGACCGCCGGGCGGTGTCACTCCTCGCGGCCGGCAGCCGCCGCACCGCCCGCCCCGGCGCCGCTGTCGTCGGACGCCCGGCCGTCCGCGGGCGCATCCGCCGCCCCCTCGCGCGCCGCCTCCGCGCGGCCGCGCGCCTGGGCCTTGCGTCGCCTGAGGTTTTCGCGGAGCGCGGCACTGAGGCGGTCGCGCCGTTTGGGATCGTCGGACATTCAGAACCTCTTCATCCGGCACGCGGAGCAATGGCAGAGTGGCGGCCCGGAGATCTTCCGAACCCGAGAGATAATCCGTCCCGCAGGGGATCGTCAGGAGGCTACGTCCAATGACCGCCAATGCCCTCGCCGACCAGGCGCAACGCACCCTCGACGGCTGGCACCGTTTCGTCGCCAGCCGCGATCAGGCCGACCTCGCGCCGCTGCTGTCGGAGCGAATCGTGTTCCGCTCGCCGGTGGTCCATACCCCGATCCCGGGCAAGCCCGCCACCCTGCTGGTGCTCGGCGCCGTGGTGCAGATTTTCCAGGATTTTCAATATCATCGCACCTTCGTGGCGGGCGCCCACGACGTCGCCCTGGAGTTCAGCGCCAAGGTCGACCGCTTCGATCTCAAGGGCCTCGACCTGATCCGGTTCGACGCCGACGGCCGCATGGTCGAGTTCGAGGTGCTGGTGCGCCCGTTCAAGGCGCTGGAGGCCCTCAACGCCGCGATGACCGGCCGGATCGGCCCGGAACTCGCCCGCCTCAAGCAGGCCGGCGCGCCGGCCTGACGCACGACCTGGCCGGTTCCGGCGCCCGATCGGCGGGAAACCCGCCGATTTCCACCGCCGAAACGGCCCGCTGACAAAAAGCGGGGTGTGGATGACCGTTTCCATGCACCCAGACGCTTGCGCCGCCGCATGTCATGTGGCAAAGGTCGCCCCGCCGAGCGGGCCTGCCATGGCAGATTCCCGCGCCGGACGTGCTGCCGTAGCTCAGTGGTAGAGCACTTCATTGGTAATGAAGAGGTCGACAGTTCAATCCTGTCTGGCAGCACCATTCTCCCCCTTTCCTATGCCGTCCATATTTGACGAATCAGCTCCTTCTTAACGGAGGGCGCCAATATGCTGGTGCGGCTGAAAAGGAACTGTCATGCGAGCGAATGTGGCTCTCTTGATCGGATTGCTTTGTGGGGTCCCAACTCTCGCGAACGGCCAAAACGCGACTGCCACCGAGCGATACCTGCTGCAGGAACGTTGCGGTAAACAAGCCGCGGCAGCCTTCGCCAAAGATTATGTAGCTAACGAAACGACGAAGGACGGACAACACCGGACCTTCAACTACGAAAATCACTACAGCCAGAAGCTCAACAAATGCTTCTTTCTAGAGGTCGGTGTTTTCATCGAGAAAGGAAAATGGTCGAAACAACTGCGACTTTTCGATCTGAATGAGAATAAAGAATACGGCAATTACTACGATTCCGACGCATCTCCCACCTATGTCTTCTGCGTAGTGAATGAAATGCGCTGCTCGTCTGAGAAAGAATGGCGACAGCTCGCAAAACCTTATTTGGAAGACTAATCGAGGAGAAGCAAGAAGTCCGTGCTTATTGCAAAGCTGACCGGCTCGTTTGATGGGCAGCAGATCGCGGAACCTCCCAAAATTATATCTGCCGTCGAAAATTCTTTTTTGTGATCCAACCACGAGATGGCTTTCCCGACAGAAGATCTAGGAACTCAACCTCGATCCATTTTCGATCAAAGCGGAGGACGGCCGCGGTGCTGCCCGCCATAATAGTCCCTGTAATTGGAGCCTTCATCGACTTTGCTGCTTTCGCGTTGATTGATCTTCTAGCAATATATAGGTGGCGCGGAGCTATTTCAGACAACCTTTGTTTGATCAGTTGGTCGGCAAGGCTAAGGACTTCCTGGAATTTAGTTTCTATTCTTAAGCCAGCACTCTCAATTACCTGAGTCTGATAGTCAGTCGACGCCTTAAGGCGCTCAATATCAGAGCTTGTTGCGGACTGCGAAGCGTAATAGGCCGCAAGTACCGTAGCCACCAAAAGAATGATGTGCTCGCTGAAGCCCAACAGCGCGGGTAGTGACTGCAGCGTAGGAAGACAATTCCTAATGATCTGAGCAACCTGCTCCAAATACGACAAACTAGCGGCCACGAACTCGGCCTCAGACATTTCTGACTTGAACTCGGCGGAGGCCGCCGAGAGCGCAGACATTGGATCATCCGACGCGTCCTCAGAAATCAGGCCCTGATTACCAAAAGCGTCCAGCGCCTCGGGCCACCCTGGCGCCTTCAGCGCCTCAACCGCGAGTCTGACAGAAGGATTATTCGTCGCACTAAATCCACGCGCCCATACTGGGGTCTTCAATGCCTCCATCGCCAGCTTGACTGAAGGGTCGTTCGCCAGCTTCACTGCACTGATCCAAGCTGGCGTCTTTAGCACATCCATCGCGCGCTTAATCGACGGGTCGCTCGCCAACTTTAGTGCACCGGCCGCAGCAGGACTGTTGTACACATCCATCGCACGCTTGAGCGATGGATTGCTCGCCAACTTCAGCACTCCGGCCATAGCAGGGCTATTGAACGTATCCATCGCGCGCTTGATCGACGGGTCGCTCGCCAACTTTAGTGCACCGGCCACAGCAGGGCTGTTGTACGCATCCATCGCACGCTTGAGCGATGGATTGCTCGCCAACTTCAGCACTCCGGCCATAGCAGGGCTATTGAACGCATCCATCGCGCGCTTGATCGACGGATCACTCGCCAACTTCACCGCACCAACATAGCCATTGTATTCATTTAACGCCCTCTTGATCGACGAATCGCGGGCTAACTTCAATGCACCTGCCATAGCGGGGCTATTGTACGCACGCACGGCTTGTTTGACCGCCATTGCCAATTTGATTGATGGGTTGGTCACTATATCGAGCGCCCGCGCCAATACCGGAGCGCCCAAAGTGCTAGCGGCCTGTGCTACCGACAAATCGCAGTTAGCCGCTGAAACGTCGCCAGCATTTTCCGACGTAAAGCCCGTCGGGTCAGAAACATCAGTCATTTATGTCTGCTCCAGCTATTCGGCTTCACAACAGAAAATGCGATACGATTTTCTATCGTTGTCCTTTAGACAAAGCAAAAAATCTGGAACCAACACCGGAAAGGGGACATTACGCCGATCGCCGAGACATACGGTGCTGAGACAGCACCAAAGCTGATCATTCAGCAACAAAGATACCTCTCGCTAAATCCTGCCGGAACACTCCTTTTGCCGATATCGCCGGCCCGCCCGCGCTACATTCCTCCCGCGGCATACGAAACCTTGCGTCAGAACGACCCGACCGCCCCACCGATCACGATCACCGCGACCAGCGCGGCGATCGAGCTGACGATGCCGACCATGACGATATCCCTGTAACTGTCGCGATGGGTCAGCCCGCAGATCGCGAGCAGGCTGACGACGGCGCCGTTGTGGGGAAGAATATCGAGCGTGCCGGAGCCGATCACCGCGACGCGGTGCATCAGGCCGGGATCGATGCCGCTGTGCGCGGCGATGTCCATGTAGGTCTGTCCGAGCGCATCGAGCGCAATGGTGAGGCCGCCCGACGCCGAGCCCGTCAGCGCGGCCAGCAGGTTGGTCGCCACCGCCAGCGACACCAGCGGGCCGCCGCCAATGCCGAGCACAGCGTCGCGCACCACCGCGAAGGCTGGCAGCGCGGCGACGACGGCGCCGAAGCCGACGAGGCTCGCGACACTCAGCGCCGGCAGCACCGAGGCATTGGCGCCCGCATCCATCGTCCGCCGCAATTGCGGCAACCGCGCCCGGTTGCAGGCGATGACCGTGACGATGGCGGCCGCCAGCGCCACCACCACCGACCACACGCCGGCGACGGCGGCCAGCGACGTGCCGCCCCACTTGTCTTCGGCGAGATACGCCACGTCGAGCCGCGGCAGCACGGCCAGCGACATCGCGAGGTTGACGACGACGACCACGATCAACGGAAGCAGCGCGTTGAGCACGGGCACCGCCGCCTCGCTGTGATGGCCGTGGCGCATCTCAGCGGGATCGAACTCGCGCGCCGTGGAGGCCCGCTCGCGCACCAGTTCGTCATCCACGGCACTGGCGGCGGCCTCCGCCGGCGCGTCGCCATAGCCCGCGCCGGCACGGCGCGCTGCGTTCTCGGCGCGCCCCAGCCACCACAGCCCGACGCCGAGCATGATGATGGCGGCGATGATGCCGAGACCGGGCGCGGCGAACGGCGTGGTGCCGAAGAACGGCATGGGAATGGCGTTCTGGATCGACGGCGTGCCAGGCAGCGCCGACATGGTAAAGGTCGAGGTGCCGAGAATGACCGCGGCCGGCACCAGCCGGCGCGGGATGTCCGCCGCGCGAAACAGCGACTGCGCCATCGGCACGATGACGAAGAACGCGACGAACAGGCTGACGCCGCCATAAGTCACCAGCGCGCCCGCGAGCACGACGGCGAGCATCACCCGCTTCTCGCCGAGGCGCTCGCTGATGAAGCCGGCGACGGCGGCGACCGCGCCGCTGTCGTCCATCAGTTTGCCGAACACCGCGCCGAGCAGGAAGATCGGGAAGAACTGCGCGAGGAAGCCGGCCGCGCTGACCATGAAGATCTGCGTCCAGCTGGCCAGCAGCGGCGCGCCGCCGAACGCGGCCGCGACCAGCGCGCACAACGGCGCCAGCAGCAGCACGCTCCAGCCGCGGAACGCGAGCCAGATCAAAAGGCCGAGCCCGACCAGGATGCCGAGCAGCCCCATGCCTCAGCACTCCGCCAGCAGGATGTCGAGATCGGCCGTCGAACGCGCGCCGAGGTCGGCGCCGTGGGCGTCGATGAAGGCGCCGGCCGCGCGCCGCCCTTCGTCACGTAGCTTGGCGACGAACGCCCACTCGGCGTTGAGCTTCGACGAGGCGCCGAACGCCGCCAGCAGATCGCTCTTGATACGGTGCGTCTTCATCTGGGCCCAGCGCGCGCCCTCGCCCGTGCCGGGGTCGGCCACCTGGCGCAGCAGCGCGATCATCCGCAGTTCCTTGGCGAGCGCGGAGTTGAACGAGATCTCGTTGAGGCGGTTGAGGATCTCCGCGGCGCTGCGCGGCAGCTCGGCGCGCTCGGTGGGATTGATCTGCACGAACACGGTGTCCTGCGCATCGGTCTCGCGCACCAGCGGCGTGATGGTGGGGTTGCCGACATAGCCGCCATCCCAATACGGCTCGCCGTCGATCTCGATCGCCGGAAACATCGTCGGCAGGCAGGCGGACGCCAGCAGCACGTCCGCGGTGATCTCGGCGTTGCGGAAGATGCGGCCGCGGCCGGTGCGCACCCGTGTCGCGGTGACGAACAGCCTGATCGGCGCCCGCGCGAGGCGTCCGAAATCGATGCTGTCGGCGAGGATGTCGCGCAGCGGATTGAAGCCGAGCGGATTGAGATCATAGGGCGACAGCACCCGCGACATCAGGTCGGTGAACAGGTAGGCCGGCGAGGTGTCGAGCGACCAGCGGCCGAGAATGCGGTCGAGTGGCGAGCGCTGCAGCGGGCTGAACGCGGCGGCGCGCGATACGCTGCGCCAGTATTTGTCCAGTGCCGCGCGGGCGCCGTCGGCCCCGCCCGCGGCCCAACCGTCGACCAGCACTGCGGCGTTCATCGCTCCGGCGGATGTGCCGGAGATGCCGGCGATCTGGAACCAGGGCTCGTCGAGCAGCCGGTCGAGCACGCCCCAGGTGAAGGCGCCATGGGAGCCGCCGCCCTGGAGCGCCAGGTCGATGAGGACGGGGCTTCGATCCATCGGCCGATCCGCGCCTTGCACTGCCACCACGGGTAGCTGCCCGACTATGTCCCAGGCCGCAGCCGGATGCGAGACAAAGTTGCAGGCAGGAGCGGCTGCAGGCGCGACGTGTCCATGGTCAGCGCGTAGAGCGATCCGATCGGCAATGGCGACAGGGCTTGCCCTATGCTCGTCCTATGCCTGGCTGGCGCCGACGCGCCGGGCACGCTCGCGGAACAGCACGACGTTGATGACCACGCCGACAATGAGGGACGGCGCGATCGCAATGACCATCGCCAGCGGCGACAACGGCTTGGGCGTGATCAGCTCGATGGCCATCGCGGTCATCAGCCACAGGGTTGCAAACGACACGGCGAAGTCGATGCGCGGGATCCGCCACCAGTACAGAATCGCGGCAATGACCGTCGCCGGCGCGGTGGCCGCGCCGATCATGACCATTGTCAGCTCCGCCGGTGTCGCGGCGTCGATCACCATGGCCGCCAGCAGCCACAGGCTGCCGAACATCGCGGCCACATCGACGGGATGCCTCATCGTATTCTCCTCCTGCGCCAATTTGGCGCAGGGGGTCTGGCCGGTCAAGCCCGACCGGTTCCACTGTCCTCAGTGCAGATAGCTCGACAGGCTGAGGCCCTGGATCTTGGCGATCGCCGAATAGGAGGCCTCGAGCTGGGCCTGGTAGCTCGAGAGCTGCGCGGTGACCGCGGCGACGTCGACGCCGGTCAGGTTGTCGCTGAGCGACCTGGCGTAGGTCTGGTAATCCGACTGGGTCGCGCTCGCGGTCTGCATCGACGACGACGACAGGCCGAGCTGCGCCTGCACCGCCGACGTCGCGCTCACTGCGCTCACGGTCAGATTCAGCGCCGCGGTCAGGTTCGCCGTCGACAGCGGCGAGTTGTTGGCGACGAGATTGAGCGCGCGCAGCCCCTGCTCGAAGGCGGTGTTGTCGGCAGTCACGCCATAGGTCACGGTCTGCGTCTCCGAGACGCGGACGGACGCCGCCTCGTCATTGCCCTGATAATAGCTGGTGCTCGGGGTCGATGCCGA
Source organism: Bradyrhizobium sp. U87765 SZCCT0048 (assembly GCF_018131225.1). Classification (GTDB taxonomy): domain Bacteria; phylum Pseudomonadota; class Alphaproteobacteria; order Rhizobiales; family Xanthobacteraceae; genus Bradyrhizobium_A. The sequence continues at coordinate 538,189 of NZ_JAFCMM010000003.1, forward strand.
TACCGGCGGATAGGCCGAGCTCGACACATTGACCGGCGGCGTCGTGGTGTTGGAGCCGCCGAACAGATATTCGCCGCCATACTGGGTGTTCAGCAGCGACCCCATTTCCGACATCAACTGCTGGGCGGTCTGGGTCACGGTGGTCGAATTGGTGTTGGCGGTGTTCGAGGCCGCCGTCAGAGTCGAGCGGAACTGGGTCAGCAGGTTGGAGATCGAGGTCACCGCCGAATACATCACCTGCGTCCGGCTGTCGGCGGCCGCGGCCGCGGTGGAATAGGCTTCCGAGCGCGAAACCGAGATCTGCAGGTTGATGACCTGCTTGGACGTGGCGCCGAGATCGCCGTAGTCCTGCGCGCTGACGCCCGAGGCCTCCTCGAGCTGATCGGTCGCCATCACGCTCTGCGTGCGCAGCGCGGAGTTGATCATCTGCTCGCTCAGCGGGAATGTCGCCACGCGCATCGTCATGTCACGCTACCCTCACGCCGCCGCCGCCTGCACCGAACTCATCAGCGCCGAGAACATCTGATTGATCACCTGCAACAGCTCGGCGGACGCCGTATACTGGTTCTGCAGGGTGCTCAACCGCGCCGTTTCCTGATCGAGATTGACGCCCGACTCCGACGACATCGACGACTTGAACGCCGACTGCATGCTCTGCTGGCTGGTATAATTGGACGACGCCTGCGACGCCTGGCTTGCGACGCTGGCGACGATGTCGGCGGCATAGCTCGCAAACGAGGTGGTGGTGGCGCCAAGGCCGGCCACCGACGAGAACGACGTCGAACCGGTCAGCGCGCTGGAGAGATTGTTGGCGACCGTGGCCGACCCGGACGACAGCACCTGGCTGCCGACGCTCGGCGACGCCGACGAACTCAGCGTCGCCGTGGCGAGCAGCCCGGGATTGGCGGCGATGTCGCTGCGCACCGCGAGATTGGACGCGCCGGTTCCGGTCAGCAGGTCGTTGAGACCGAAGTAGTCCGAAAGGCCCTCGCCGGCGCCGATCGAGCTCGTCATTTCGTTGATGGCGACGCCGTCGCCGCTGGCCGCCGTGCTGAGCAAGAGATGGCCATTGCTGATCGATGCCGAGACACCCGATGTCGATGTCGTGCCGTTGATGGCGCTGACGAGATCGCCGACGGTCGGCGGCGATCCGGAGACCGTCGCGAGATTGAGGTCGTAGGAGGAGACGAGATTGCCGGCGCTGGTCGCGACCGCGAGACGCACCGTGCCGGTGAGCGGCGACAGCGGCGTCGAGGCGCTGACGGTAGCGGTGCCGGTCAGCGTTGCCGGCGGCGGCACGGACGTGCCGGCGTTATGGACGGCGTTGACCGAACTCTGCAGCGAGGTCGCGAGCTGGTCGAGCTGCGCCTGTGCGCCCGGCAGCACGTTGTCGCGCAGGTTGATCAACGCGCCGATCGAGCCGGACTTGATCTGCGAGGTGATGTCCTGGCCGTTCAGCATGATGCCGCCGAAGCCGCTCGGCGGCGTCGTGCTGTAGGTCGTGCCCGCCGTGACCGAGGCGGCCGGCGTATAGCTCAGCGTGTGCGCGGCTGTGTCCACCAGCGCTTGCCCCGACGCCGTGTAGACCTGGAGGCTGCCGTTGGACGCGGTGAAGTAGCTGACGTCCATCTTGGACGCGACGTCCTGCAGCGCGGCGTTGCGCTGGTCGACGAGATTGGCGGTCGACTGTCCCGTCGCCTGGAGCTGGACGATCTGGGTGTTCAGATTGGCGATGGTCTGCAGTTGCTGGTTGACGTCCTTCACGGCGGTGCCGATGTCCTGATCGGCATTGCCGCGCAGGGTCTGGATGCCGTTCGACGTCTGGTTGAGCTGCGAGGTCACCGTCTGCAGCGCCGCCACCACGGCAGCCTGCTGGGCCGCGCTGCCGGGATCGTTGGCAAGCGACGACAGCGCCGTTTCCAGCGACGCCAGCGAATTACCGAGCGAGGTGCCCGAGCTGTTGGCGCTGCCGGTGCTGCCGTAAAGCTGCTGCAACTGGTTGAGATAGGTATTGAGGGTATTGGCGCCGCCGACTGTGGACGCCGCGCCGACCAGCGACTTCATCAGCAGCTTGTCCACGGTGCCGGTGATGCCGGTAATGGTCACGCCGGCGCCGACGCCGCCGGTCACGGTCGGCGCCTGGTTGGCGGTCTCCTCGGTATAGCCCGTGGTATCGGCGTTGGCGATGTTCGACGACGCCACCGTCATCTGCACCTGGGTCGCCATCAGCGAGCTGTAGGCGATGTAACTGGCGCTGTTGATCGACATCGCTCGACTCCCGACTTACAAGCCGATCGCGGCCCTCAGGCGCGAATGTTGGTTCCGATCGACGCCGCGCGGCTGCCGAGACGCCCCGACGCGGTGTAGGGATTGGCATCCGACACCTGCTCGCGGATCGCCGACATCACCGTCTCGATGCGGCGGCGGCTGGCCTCGATCGCGCCGCGCAGCTGCACGATATTTTCGTCCATCGCGTCCTTGAGGCAGGCGAGTCGTTCGGCGAAGCGAGCGCGCAATCGTTCGTCGCCGGTCTGCACGCTGATCTTCTTGGCGGAGATCTCCGCGACCCAGACCTCGAACGACTCGGCGAGTTCGGTCTTGCGCGCGATCTGCTTCGACCGCGACGCCGGCTGGCCCTGCGCGAGCCAGGCATTCTCCTCACCCACCACCGCGATCAACTCGTCGATCAGCGTGATCAGGTATTCGATGCGGACGTTGGCGTCCTTGCCGATCATCGACGGCAGACTGAGCGCGCGGTTCATGCTGTGGCCTCCTCAACGTTTGTCTAGCGCCGGATGAGCGCAGCGCACCTGTTGTACGCGGTGGCGGCGGTGACCCGGCGGGTCGATGCCTTCATTTCGTTCTCGACCGCCTGCAGGCCAGCCTGCAGCGCCTCGATCTCGGCGCGCAGCTCGGCGATGAGCACCAGCGCCAGCCGGCGGTCTTCCCTGTCGGGAGCGAAACGCCGGGCCCGCGCGACGCTCCGGCGCACTCGCCGAAACAACTGGTCGTCGTGTCGCGACGCCGGGCGGGCCACGGCTTACCTCAGGCTCGAGATCAGGGTGTCGAACATCTTGTTGACCGCGGTGATGACCTGCGCCGAGGCCGAGTAGGCCTGCTGGGCCGACATCATCACGCTGAACTGGCCGTTGGTGTCCGTGGTGCTCGACTCCAGCTCGCTGCCATAGACCGTGCCCGCGCCGTTGGTGCCGGAGGCCTGCAGCGTCGCGTTGCCGGAGCCCACCGTCGACTCGTAGAGGCCGTTGCTCTGCGCGGCGAGCTGGTCCGGCGCCATGAACGTCGCGACCGGGATCTTGTAGATCGGCACGGTCTGGCCGTTGGAGTAGGTCGCGTTGACCACGCCGTTGGAGCCGATCGATACGCTGCTGAGTTTGCCGAAGGCGAGACCGTTGGAATTGACGCCGGTGATGCTGATCGCCGGCGTGGTCTGCCCCGAAGCATACTGGGTCAGGCCATTGGTGCCGCCGGCGGTGCCGAGGTTGAGCGCGATGGAGCTGTTCGCCGCACCGGTGGTCCAGCTGCCGATGCCGAGCGTCACCGGGCTCGTCGTGCTCGGCGCGCTGCCGTTGATGGTCTTCAGCGAGCCGTCGCTGTTGAATACCACGGTAAGCGGCGAGCCGCTGCTGATGGTGCCGGTCTGCTGCGACGGATTGTTGGTCGCGGTCGGATTGCCGAACGACGCGGTCCAGGTATCTGTGGCGGTCGCGCTCTTGGTCCAGGTCACCTGGATGGTGGAGGAGTTGCCGAGGGAATCATACACCGACATCGAGCTGGTGAAGCTGCCGCCCGCGGTCGCGTCCGCCGGCAGGTTGAGCGCCATGGTCGTCTCGGTGGTCGCCGCGCCGCTGACCGCGGCAATCTCCGTGTTGATCGGCTGCAGCGTGCCGCCGGCCGAGACATTGCCCGACGAGTCCGTCGGCCAGCCCATCAGGTAGCTGCCGTTGTTTTCGAGATAGCCGGCATTGTCGACAGTGAAGGCGCCGTTGCGGGTATAGGATGTGGTGCCGCTGCCCGACGGGCTGCTGTTGACGACGAAGAAGCCCTGGCCCTGGATCGCGACGTTGGTCGCCGTGGTGGTGGTGGCGAGCAGGCCCTGCTGGGCAATGTTGGCGAAGCCGTATACGGAGACGCCGCCGGACGAATACTCCTTCGCGCTCGAGGAGTTGGTGACCATGTCCTCGAACATGCCGTTGGTCGTCTTGTAGCCCGTGGTCGAAGCATTGGCGAGGTTGTCGGACACCATCGCCAGCGCTTGGCTCTGGGAATTCAGGCCCGAGATCGCCGACGTCATTGCACCGGTAAGACTCATCTGCGTTACTCCACTCTTGCACTCAGGACGTAACGCCGACGATGTTGTTCACGCTCACGGTCGAGCCGCCGATGTTGAGCATCGTGGTGCCTGAGGAACTGTCGACGCTGGACACCTTGCCGGTGACGGTGGTGTAGCCGTAGACCGAGTTGCCGTTGTTGTCGGTCGCGGTAACGGTCAGCTTGTAGCTGCCGCTGGTGAGCTGCTTGCCGGAGCTGTCCTGGCCGTTCCAGGTGAACGAGTTCATGCCGGATGCGGTCGGCCCCGAGCCGGACCACACCACGTTGCCCGACGAGTCCTGCACGGTGAGCGACACGCTTTTCGCCGCCGATGTCAGCGAGTAGCCGTACGTCGCAGTGCCATCCTGCAGTGACGTGGTGTCACCCTTGGCGATGACGTCGTGGCCGATATAGTTGACCGAGTTCATCGTCAGCAGGCTGTTCAGCGATGTCAGCATCGAGCCGAGCTGGCTGTCGAGCTGCTGTGTCGCGTCGAAGGTCGCGTACTGGCTCATCTGGTTGATGAAGTCGGTGGTGCTCGTCGGATCAAGCGGATCCTGGTTCTGCAGCTCGCCGACCAGCAGCGACAGGAAGCTGCTGGTGGTCATGCCGCTGGATGCGTTCGCGACGCTGGCGGCTGTGGCAGTGGACGAGGTGGTCGGCACCGTCGCGGCGGTGGACGAGACGCTCATGGGAAACTCCGGCCGTATGGTCCCGCAGACGGCGCCGCCATGGCAAAGGCGCGAGGGACTGAAATCCGTTCAGGGATGAAACGGACGAGGCCGGAAAATCAGGCTGTGTTTTTGCGCCATCCGGCGCGACTCGAAAAATGCAAAAAACCCGCGCCAAACGGGCATTTCTTGAACACACGGGGTAGGAAAAAATGGCCTATCGGAGCGGCAAGATTTGCCGCCGCGCAGCCGCTCGCGCGCGCGCGCGAACCGACCGCGGAACGTGCGTCGACAACCTCAGCGGGGACGATCGGGACGGTCGAAGAACGCGCCGTGCCCGTGCTGGCGGATCGCCGCCAGCTGATGGCGATCATCAGGCGACAGCAGCGCAATGGCGCGCGCGATTTCCTGGTCCGCGAGCACGCGGTCGCGCTCGCGTGCCACACGGGAGTCCTGCAGCGCGCGCACATAGGCGTCGGCGTCGAACGGCTCGGCCTGCAGCAGGGACATCTGACGATCGCGCAGGGCGCGTCCCTCCCTGGCGTGCGTCTCGAAACGACGGCGGATGGCGTCGAATGCGGTCTGCATGACCTTGGCGCCGTCGGAACTGAGCCGCTCGTGAATCTGATCGTTGAAATGATCGGGCGGTGGCGGCGGCGGCCGCAGCGAACGGCCCCCGAGCAGCCAGCCAGCCAGAAACAGATTGGCGCCGAGCGACACCAGCAGCACGATCGGCAGCCAGCTCGATCGTTGCCAGCGGCCAGCGGGTATCTCCGGCTCCAGCGCCATCAGGTCAGACCGCAAGTCATGTCAATCAGTCGAATGCGTGCGCCAGGTCGATGAGGTGAGCGACATAACCGGTCAGATCCACCTGGTCGGTTTCGGCTTCCTCAGGATGGGTCAGCAGGCCGAACATCAACCCGACGACAAAGCAGAGCGGCAGCAGCACGGCCGCCCGTGACCGGTATGTTATCGGCAGCGGCAGTCGCCAGCGAGACCGCGGAACCGGTCTTTCGGTGTTTTCAACAGCCACTTTCCTGTCGGCGGGCGGCGCCGGGGCGGCGGTGGGGGCCGGCGATTCGGTCGCCATCCGGCCTGCCTCGGCCAGAATGCGCCCTGCGAGACCGGCCGGGGCACGCAGCTTCGGAGCGGCGAGCGCCTCGCGCAACGCTTTGGCCTCTTCGAGCAAATCACGGGCTGCGGCGGAGTCGGCCAGCAACGCCTCCGCTGCGCTGCGCTGGGGATCAGGCCAGCGCGATACGTCCTCTCCGAGGCGGTCCAGCCAGTCCTCGAACTCGTCAAGATTCATCGCCGACAGGTCCCCGACCGGAACCGCGCCCCCCGCGGTCCGGCCACTGCCGGAATAAGCAAGCAATGTGCCGAAGTTTCAAGCCGAAAATCGACAGTGCGGGCCAATCCATGACGGCGGCGGCGCGCCTCCCCGGGGACTGCCTGGGGTCTCCGGCGGGTTCAGCCCTGCGGCTGTCACGCCCGGTTCGAGCGCGGCGACGATCCCGCCGTCTGCGCGGCGACGGATTTCCAGGCGTCGCGCAGTTCGGTGAGCGCCTTGATCAGCTTCTGGTAGAGCCGCCCGGCATCCGGCCGGCCGTAGGCACGGTGGCTCGCCACGATGATCGAGTTGTAGGTCTTGAACAGCCGCTCGGCGAGCGCGCCACCCTTCTGCATGTTGAGATGATGGCTCAGCCCGCGCAGGATCGCGGTCGCCTTCATCAGATGGGCATGGCCTTCCTCGAAACGGCCGGCCTCGGAGGCCTCGACCGCGCGCTTGAGAAACATGATGACGCCGTCAAACAGCATCACGACCGCGGTCAGCGGCGCGACCGTGACGGCGGCGCCGCGATAAGCCTGATTGGCGCGATAAGCATTGAGATTCTGGGTCATTAAGAACTCTGGGACTGGGCGTTCATGAGGGCTTGCAGGTAGTTCAGCGTGGTCGTCGATTGCGCGATCGCAGCCTGGTACTGCGCATACTGGCTTTGCAGCTGGGTCTGGTAGATCGAGGCCTGCGCCTGAATGTCGGTGATCTGCTGCTGCATCGTGCCATCCTGGCTCTGCAAATTGGTCACGAGATCCTGCAGAGACCCGGACAGCGGATCGGAATTGGTGCTCGATATGCTGTCGAGCAGGCCGGCAATGCCCGGCGTGGTGGTGACGCTGATCGACTGCGACGTCGTGCCGGAATAGGCGAACGCCATGCCGGCATAGGGCGTGCCCGGATTGCCGAGGATGGTGTTGCCGCTCACCGAGAACATCGTGCTGTCGCCATTGACCGACACCGATTGCAGGTTGCCCGAGCTGTCGACGGCGAGATCGAGCCTGAACGAACCCGGCGCCGTCGAGCTGCTGGCGATGGTGGTGAGCTGGCTCGACGAGGAGGTCGCCTGCGCCGCGAGCAGTTGCTCGACGCCCTGCAGGTTGCTGCTGAGTGTGCTCGTCAACGTGCTGGTATTGAGGCTGAGCTGGTTGGTGTTGGTGAACGACAGCCCGAGATCGCTGAGCGACAGTCCGCCGACCGTAGTGTTGATGGCATCCTGCAACTGATTCATGATGTCGTTCATCGTGCTGTCACCGAACAGCACCGAACTCGACGACGCGGTGCCATCCGCGTTGGTCGCCTGCTGGCTGGCCACATAGCTCTGGAAGTTGTTGTAGGCGGTCACCAGCGACTGCAGGGCGGTGGAGATCTGGCTGTCATCGACGCCGATGTTGACATTCAGCGTCGTGCCGGCCGTGGTCGGCGCCAACAGATTGAAGGTCACGCCGTTCAGCACGTCGGTCACGTCGTTGGTGTTGCGCGTCAGCGTGATGCCATCGAGGGTGAAGATCGCCGACTGCGCCTTCTCGAGTTGATCGGTGAAATTGCCGCTGGTGTCGGTCACCCCGAGCTTGTTGAGGATGTTGTCGCCGGACACGCTGCTGGTGGCGATATTGACGCCGTCCTTTGTGCCACTCAGCACCAGCTCATACTGGCTGCCGGAGACCTGGACGATCGACGCCTGGACGTTGGTGGTCGACGTCTGGGCATTGATCGCCGAAGCGACGTCCTGCAAGGACATGCCCGAGGTGACGGTGATCGCAGCGCTGGCGCCGCCCGACAGGCCGACCGAAAATACGCCATTGTAGCCAAGCCCTGTGGTCGCGCTCGACTGTGCCGCGCCGGCGACCTGCTGCGCCTGGGCGAGCTGGCTGATGGTCAACGCGTAGCTGCCGGTCGGCGCCCCGTTGTTCAGCGACATGTTGAGGTTCGAACTCGCGTTCGCCGTCCCGGTCGAGCCGATGGTCGCGGTGCGCGCGCTGAAGATGCTCGACGACAGCGAGGTGGTGTTCGAGCTGGGCAGCGATTGCGCGGCCGTCGACAGGCTGGCGAGCAGTGACTGCAACTGCTGGTAGGCCGAAATTCTCGCCTGGTTCGCCGTGACGCTGGTCTGGATCCTCGTCGCCGGCGCCAGCATGGCGTTGACTTCGGACTGGATCAGCGCGTTCCAGTCGACACCCGAAGGGTTGGTCGAAGCGGAGCTGGTGGTGCTCGTCGTCGTCGAAGACGTCGACGACGTGGTCGGCGTCGTCGTGGTCGAGGTGGCACCGCTGACGGTCATCGGCGAGATCCTCAGACAACAGATGACGGGCCGGCTGCAAGCAGCCGGCCCACCGGGAGATCAGGAGTTAGCCGAGCAGCTTCAGCAGGTACTGCGGCATCTGGTTGGCCGCGGTTTCAGCCGACACCGCAGCCTGGGTCTTCACTTCGGCCGAGGACAGCGTGGCTTCCTCCGAAGCGACGTCGACGTCGGTGATGGCCGAGTTGGCGGCCTGCAGGTTCTGGGTCTGGGTCGAGATGTCGTTGGCGCTGAAGTTGAACCGCGATTCCAGCGCACCGATGTTGGCGCGGGCGGCCGACACGGTGCCGATCGCAGTGGTCAGCGCGGTCAGCGCCGATGTCGCACCCGACTGGGTGCTGACATCAAGCGACGACACGCCGAGCGTCGAGGCAGTCAGGCTCGACAGGGTGATCGTGATGGTGTCGGAGGCGGTGGCGCCGACGAGCACGGCGATGCCCGAAGCGAATGAGCTGGTGCCGTCGAGGAGGCTCTGGCCGCTGTAGCTGGTGCCGCTCGCGATCGAATTGATTTCGCTCGAGAGCTGCGAGAATTCCGAGTTGATGTAGGAACGGCTCGAGTCGGTGACGGTGCCCGACGACGATTCCGAGGCCAGCGACTTCATGCGGGCGAGAATGTTGGAGATGTTGGAGGCGCCGCCATCGGCGGTCTGCAGGATCGAGGTGGCCTGCGACGCGTTGGTGGCGGCCTGCTGCAGCGCCGTCACGTCGGACGAAATGCTGGTCGAGATCGCAAGACCCGCCGCGTCGTCGGACGCCTGGGTGATGCGCGAACCACTCGACAGCTTGGAGAGCGCGCTGCTTTCCTGGGACGAATTCAGGTTGAGGTACATGACGGCGGAATTTGCTGCCGTATTCGTCGAAATGACGGGCATTGATGTGCTCCTTGCTATCGAACGGCAGCCGCTGCCGAATCGTTGAAACGAAATCTCCGGCGCGGGTCATCCCTCGCCCACGCCGTAAAACGGGGCCGATGGAGTCACCGGGCGGACTATCCGCCGGACGCTCGATTTATGGTTAGGATTCGGTAAACACGTGACGGATGTCGCGCTCGTGCCGGCGCAGGATCGCCTTGAGCTGCTGCCGCCCGCGCTTGAGCAGCGACTCGACCGCCGCCACAGTGGTCTGCATGACTTCGGCGATCTCGCCGTTGCTCATGTCCTCGTGGTACGAGAAAATCACCGCGATGCGCTGATGCTCCGGCAGCTGCTGCATTGCCTGCTCGAGGAGATCGGTGACTTCCTCGCGCTGCATGGTGCTCGCGGCGTCCGGCCGCGTGTCGGCGGGCTCCGGCACCGCGTCGACATCGTCGGTGCGCGGCTGGCGGCGCAGGTCGATGCAGCGGTTGGTGATGACGCGATAGAGCCAGGTCGAGAACTTGGCCCGGCCCTGCAGCCAGCGGCCGCGATGGGTCCAGACCTTCAGCATGGTGTCCTGGACCACATCCTCCGCATCGGCGCGGCTGCCGACGATGCGCAGCGCGATGCTGAAGGCGCGATCGATGTGGCGCTCGACCAGCATGCGGAACGCGGTCTCGTCGTTGGCGGCGAGACGATCGAGCAGTTCCTCATCCTCGTCACGAACCTGGGGTGCCGCCGACGCGATGCTTGGAACGTTGGCGGCCTCGCGAACGCGCGTCTCCATGGCAGGTACGGTGTCCACTTCGATCGCGGACCAGATATCGAGCGCAACAGCCATCACAATCTCCCGCCCGGCCGTGGTGGCAGCACACGCGCCACACGGTCCCTCACTGCTTGAACGGGGACAACGAACAAACCAGGCGCAGTTTTTTTATTATTTTTCAGATACTTAGTGGGAAAATACTGCCCACCGACGGGCAAAAAATGCCGTACCGCACGGCGACCGCCGCGCGGCCCCCGCAGCAAGCCGGCGATGGCGAGAAGGATCCCGGCGGACGCAGGAAGCGTGGCGCGCCAAGAGGTTGGCCTGCGCAGGCCGCCCTCTTCGCGAACACTCCAGGTCCGGTTCATTGCCATCGACCCCATCGCGGCAGCCAATTGGTAAACGACTGTTAAGCTTTCGAATCATGCACTTAGCCTCACGATTCTGCGGCAAGACGCCGCAGTTAAGATATGTTTAAGTTGTTGCGGCATGTTTCATTTGATGTCCCGGACCGCCGCAAAATCACACGCGCGGAGTGCGCCTGATTTCTTCGCCTGCATCGTTCATGTTTCAGAACCTTGCGGGGCACTTCATGACCGACTTCGATCACGGCGTTACGCGCGCACCCGGGCGCGCGGCGATTGCCGTCTGCTCATTCGACGTGTTCGACACCTTCCTACTGCGGCGCTGCACCGATCCCAACGGAGTGTTCGAGCGCGCCTACGAACTGTCGCCGGCCAGCCGCAGCCATCCCCATGCGATGGCCAGCTACGTCCAGCACCGCATCCAGGCCGAGGGGCGCGCACGCAAGACCGCCATGCAGGAGCGCGGCACAGTCGAGGTGCACATCGACGAGATCTACGCCTGTTTTCCATTCCGCCTGTTCGGCCTCGACAAGTCGGCGCGCGAAGAACTGGTCGCGGCCGAGTTCGCTGCGGAGATCGATCTGTGCCGGGTCAATCATGACATCCTGCGGCTCTACCGCGACGCCCAGCGCAAGGGCCAGCGTGTCGGCTTCATCTCCGACACCTACTGGAGCGCCACCCAGCTCGGCCACCTGCTGACGGCCTGCTGCCCGGATCTGCGCTGGGACTTCCTCTACGCATCCAGCGCCCACGGCGCCGGCAAGAGCGACAAGCTGTTCGCGCGCTACCTTGCCGGCGAGCGCATCGATCCCGCGAGTGCCCTGCATATCGGCGACAACGACAGGGCCGACATCAAGGGTGCCCGCGACCACGGCATCAGGGCACGCTACTATCCGCAGGCCAGCGCCGTGTTCGCCGCCCAGTTGCAGCGCGAAAGCGCTGTTTACGAGCTGCTGTGCAGCACGCCCGCCTCCCGCCTCGACGATGGTGCGCGGACGTTGCGCCGCGTGGTGGCGACACAGACCCCGGAACGTTCGGCGGCCTTTACGCTCGGTGTCAGCAGCCTCGGCCCGGTGATGACCGCCTTCGACGCGTTCGTCGCCGACCGCGCCGAGCGGCTGCGCGCCGGCGGCGCGAATGCGGCCGTGGCGTTCCTCGGCCGCGACGGTTTCCTGTCGCATCGCATCTGGCAGGCCATCCATGGCGACACCGCCGCCTATGTCGAGATCAACCGCCGCGTCAGCCTGGTCGGATCGGCCGCCACGCCGGCTCCGCTGATCGACCTGATCCGCAAAATCACCCGCATCGACGCCACGACCTTCGGCGACATCATCAAGGTGCTGCCGCCCGCGGCGGTCGCGTTCTTCGCCCAGTTTCCGGACGGCATCGCCAGCGGCGCCGCGCTCGCCGAAGCGCTGCCGCGCCTGATCTCACCCGATCAGATCGCCGACGTCGCCGCCGCCTTGCGCAAGGCACTGCTGGTCTACCTGCGCCGGACCATCCCCGACTTCGATGCCTGCACCGACCTCGTGCTCGCCGATCTCGGCTACTCCGGCAGCGTCCAGAAATCGCTGCGGCAGATCTTCGATCTCGAGGGCATCCCGGTCCGGATCCACGGCGTCTACCTGCTGCCCCTCGACGACGCGTTCGACGATATCGCCGACGACGACACTGCCACGGGGCTGATATCCGACCTCGTGGTGACGCCCCACGTCAAGCGCATGATCGTGCGCAATGTCGCGCTGCTCGAACAGCTGTGCTCCGCCGCCGGCGGCTCGGTGCGCGACTATCGCGACGGCGAGGTGCTGCGGGAGATCAACCCGCGTCCGCACAGCCAGCTGGCGCTCGCCGCCGAAGCGCAGGACGGCGCCCTCACCTTCGTGGCCCGCGCCATCGAACTCGGTCCGCAGTACGATCTCGCCCCGTTCGGCGTCACCGACACGGCGGCGCGCTGGAGCGCGGCGACGCTCGCTCGCCTTCTGCTGCTGCCCAACGACGACGAACTCGTGCTGCTCGGTCCGCTGCAGCACGACGTCAATCTCGGCACCCGGGCGCTGGCGCCGATGGTCGACAGCGACATGATCCGCAACCTGATCATCGCCCGCGGACTGCAGGTCGCCTGCGTCGCACCCGCCCCGCCGATGTGGCCGGCCGGCAGCTTCGCCACGCTGTCGCCCTCCCATGGCTACCTCTACATGCTGTTCGGCGCCAATCTCCTGCCGCCCAACGTCTTCGGCGAAGCCAGGTGCGGCTCCCTGCAGATCGGCCTGTTCGGCGCCGATGGCGAGGCCACCATGCAGACCATCTCGTGCTACCGCACCGGCCTTGGCGACATTCGCCTGCGCATTCCTGTCTCGCGCAAGATGAAGGTGGCGATGATCGCGGTGCCGCTCGGTCGCATCGCGGCGAGCGGCCTGCTGTACGGCGTCACGGCGCAAGCCGGCGCGACGATCAAGGACGCAACGCTGAATCCCGACGTCGTCAGCGTACCTGAGAGCAGGCTCGCCGTGACCGGCCTCGAGCGGACCGGCCGCCACTATCAGGCGAGCGACGCCGACGGCTGCCTGCTGATCACCCTCGACCCGGCTCAGGCGCCAATCTCGATCTACAGCGTCGCCATTGGCGCGCTCGACAACGACCGCGTGCTCGCCCTGCACGAGGCCGATACGGGCGACGAGGAGCTCGCCGCCCTGCTGCAGCCGCCAGTGAAGGCCACGCCTCCTGGCGCGGCTGCGAATCACGTCCGCGCGCGGGTGGCGCAGCACTAGCGCGGCGTCAAATCGAAAATCTCTGCCGCGCGGCATTTCCTGCCGCCTGATTGCGCGCGCCCGTCCGTTGAATGCTGCAACGGCAGCAGATGCACGACGCGGACGGACATGACGCAGGTTTCGGATTTTTCGCTCGATCGCTTGGACACGCTGCTCCACTCCCATCACGTCAAGCTCGGTGAACGCCAGCGCGGCCGCCTGCACTGGCTGGCGACGCGGCTCGGCGCTCCCGTGATATGGGAAGGACCCGAGAGCCACATCGCTGGCAGCGGCCTTGTCGTGGTGCTGGAGCCCCCGACGGGCCCGCGCGCGGAGCTGTTCTTTCGTACCCTCGACGATCGCAGCGTCGTGGTCATTCCGTTCGGCGAGAATCCAGCGTTCGACTTTCTCAAGTCCAAGCTGATCGACTTCGGCACCATCGGCGCCGCCGGCAGCGAAGGTCCGCACGAACTGTGGTGGGGCGGCATGAACTGGGGCGCGATCGCCCATCATGACGTGCGCGCGCCGCTGCCGCGGGTGGAATCCTGCTATGCGCGCGCGCTCGGCGCCGACCACATCACCCATCTGGCGCGCTCGCTCACGGCGCTCGAACTCGACTTCGACATCACCCCGCGCGACGACGCCCCCGCCGGCCCCCTCCACGGCCGCGACAAGGCCGACTTCATTCTGCAGATGTGGGAGACGCACGATCAGCCGATCCTGTGGGTCGACGCCGATGCCATGCTGCTGGAGCCGCCGCACCTGCCGGCGGCCATCGACGGCGACTTCGCCGTCCACAAGTGGAACCGGTGGGAGATGTCGACGCGGGTCCTCTATTTCGGCCGATCCGCCGCCGCCGAGGCGCTGCTGCGCACCTGGCGCGATTTCAGCCACGCCTACCCCGGCGTCTGGGACGGCCACGCCCTCGACCAGGCCTGGAGCGTGGTATCGTCGCAGCGTGCGCTCGACACCGTGTGGCTGCCGCGCAGCTATCATACGATGCAGGGTGACCAGGGCACGCGCCCGGTGATCCTGCACAAACGCGAGACCACCACGGCAAGCCTTGGCCCCGACGGCGGCTACCCCAAGGCGCTGCGCACCGCGCGCCGCGCCTGCCGCACCGGCCCGCCGGAATCGCTGATCGTCATCACCGCGCCGGAAGCGACCATCCAGCCGGTGACCGTGATCCTGCGCGACACCCAGTCCGCCGGCGCCCGCACGGTGGCCGCGAGCGTCGAGGCTGTGGCAGATGCCTTCGCCGGTGATCCCGCGGGCTTCAGCCATCTCGAGCTGTCGCTGTGCCCCTGGCAGGACGACGTCAAGACGGCGACCGCCGTCGCGACCTCCGCCCGGCACCGCATCCTGGAGCTCGCACCGACTGACCCGATCGACGGCGACCTGTTTCGCACGCTGGCCGCGACATCCGGATCGTCGCTGCGCCAGAACATCGTGCCGCTGCGGCGTCCGCGTTCCCCCGCATAATCCCTTTCACCGTTCCAAGAGCGATCGCGCCATGTTCGACACCATCATCCTGCTCACCGGCCTGCCCCAGCAGCAGGTGGCGCTCGCGGCGCTGCTGCGCGAGCACAACCCGCATGTCGACATCCACGGCGCCGTGAGCCTCGACGACCTCCTGGCGATCGCCCCGGCGACGCTGCGCCGTGCCCGCCTGGTCGCCTTCACCACCGGGGTCATCGTGCCGCCGCAGGTGCTGAACGCGATTGGATATGGCGCCTACAACTTCCATCCGGGCTCACCGGCCTATCCCGGCTGGGCGCCGGCGCACTTCGCGCTCGCCGATCGCGCCACGACCTTCGGCGCCACCGCCCATGTCATGGAAGCGCGGGTCGACTGCGGCGCCATCATCGGCGTGGAGACGTTCGCCATTCCCGACGGCATCGCCGTCGCCGAACTTGAGAAGACCGCGTTCGTTCGTCTCGCCTATCTGTTCTGGCGGATGTCGAAGGAGCTCGCCACCCATCCGGCGCTGCTGCCGCCGCTGCCGATCGCCTGGAGCGCGTCCAAGAGCACCAAGGACAGCTACCGTGCAGCCTGCGCCATCCCGGCCGATATCTCCGCCGAGGAGCTGGCGCTGCGCGTTCGCGCCTTCCGGGACGACTTTCGCGGCGTACCGCTGACGATCACCCTGCACGGCCTGCGCTTTGAACTCGCCGCCGATCCCGCAGCGCCGATGCCGCAGGCCTGCGCCGTGACCGAGCGTCCAGCCGCCGCGATCGTCACCGCACCGCCGACCGCCCCGGAGGCGCCGGCCTGCGCGACGTCGGCGTAAACCTCAAGCCGGCACCGCGGCGCGCCCCAGGCTGAATTCCCGCCCTGGGATCGAGGCGAGCAGCGCCCTTGTATAAGCATGGTGCGGGTGGCCGAACACCCGCGCCACCGGCCCGCTCTCCACCACCTCGCCGTCCTTCATCACCGCGACGAGATCGCAGATCTGCGCCGCGACGCGCAGGTCGTGGGTGATGAACACCATCGAGAGGCCGAGCCGTGCCCGCAGGTCCGCGAGCAGCGTCAGCACCTGCGCCTGTACCGAGACGTCGAGCGCAGACACCGGCTCATCCGCCACCAGCACCTTGGGCCGGAGCGCGAGCGCGCGCGCAAGGCCGATGCGCTGGCGCTGGCCGCCGGAGAATTCGTGCGGATGACGATCGACGGCGGCGGGATCAAGCCCGATCAGGCCGAACAGCTCGCGCGCCAGGGCGAACGCCTCCGCGCGCGGCATGCCATGCACGATCGGTCCCTGCGCCACCAGCTCGCCGGCGGTGCGCCGCGGGTTGAGCGAGGCGAACGGGTCCTGGAACACCATCTGGATGTTGCGGCTCTCCCCACGCATCGCCGCGCGGTCGAGACAGGCGAGATCCTTGCCGTCGAGCACGATGGCGCCGCCGTCAGGATCGATCAGCCGCAGCAGGCAGCGCGCCAGCGTCGACTTGCCCGAACCGGACTCGCCGACGATGCCGAGGGTGGCACCACGGGGCAGCGCCAGCGACACGTCCTTTACCGCATGGGTGACACGGGCGCCGCGGCCGAAAAAGCCGCCGGTGCGATAGGTCTTCGACACATGATCGATGGCAAGGATCGCGTCCTCCGCCAGCTTGCGCGGCGGCGGCGCGGTGAGGCGCGGCACCGCGGCGATCAACTGGCGCGTATAGGGATGCTGCGGCCTCTCGAGCACCTCATCGGCCGCGCCCTGCTCGGCGATGCGCCCCTGCTGCATCACCACGACGCGGTCGGCGATCTCGGCGACAACCCCGAAATCGTGGGTGATGAACAGCACCGCCGTGCCCTTGCGCCGCTGCAGATCCCGGATCAGCTCCAGGATCTGCGCTTGCGTGGTGACGTCGAGCGCGGTGGTCGGCTCATCGGCGATCAGCAGCCGGGGATCGAGCGCCAGCGCCATGGCGATCATGGCGCGCTGGCGCTGGCCGCCGGACAGCTCGTGCGGATAGGCTTTGGCGGCCCGCGCCGGGTCCGGGATGCGGACCTCTTCCAGCAACTCCAGCACCCGGGCGCGAATCGCCGCCCGCGACAGGCCGGTGTGGATGGAGAACATCTCGCCGATCTGGTCGCCGATGCTGCGCAGCGGATTGAGCGCGGTCATTGGCTCCTGGAAGATCATGGCGATGCCGGCGCCGCGCACCTTGCGCATCGCCGCCTCGTCGAGCGCGGCGAGATCGCGCCCTTCGAACAGCACCTTGCCGCCGGTGATCGCAACACCGCCGGGCAGGAGGCGCATCACCGCATTCGCCGTCATCGACTTGCCCGAGGCGGATTCGCCGACGACACAGACGATCTCGCCAGCGTTGACGGCGAACGACACGTCGTCGATGGCGAACGGACGATCGGCGCCGCGCGGCAGGCTGACGCTGAGATGATCGAGGGTCAGGATCGCAGTCATCGGTCCGTCAGCCCCGGCCTTTGAGTCGTGGATTGAAGGCGTCGTTGAGGCCCTGGCCGACCAGCGACACCGCCAGCACCGTCACCAGGATGGCGACGCCGGGAATCGCGGCGACATACCACTGCACGCGCAGCACGTCGCGACCGAGGCCGATCAGGTTGCCCCACGACGCCACATTGGGATCGGACAGCTTGAGGAACGCCAGCGCGCTCTCCAGCAGGATCGAGACCGCCATCACGACGCTGGCATAGACGACGATCGGCGGCAGCGCATTGGGCAGGATCTCGCGGAAGATCAGCCCGACGTCGCGCACGCCGAGCGTCTTCGCCGCCTGGACGAATTCGCGGTTGCGCAATGACAGGAACTCGGCGCGCGTCAGCCGCGCCGGGGCCGGCCACGACACCATGCCGATGGCGATGGTGACCGTGGTGAGTTTGGAGCCGAACACCGCCACCAGCACCAGCAGGAAGATGAAGTTGGGCAGCGTCTGGAAGGCCTCGGTGATGCGCATCAGCACGGTGTCGACCCGGCCGCCATAAAACCCGGCGATGGCACCGATCACGACACCGATGGCGACCGCGACCAGGGTCGCGACCAGGCCGATGAGCAGCGAGATGCGCGCGCCATAGAAGATCTGCGCAGCGATGTCGCGGCCGGAGTTATCGGTGCCGAGCCAGAACCGCGGATTCTCGAACGGCCACACCAGCGGCCGGCCGGCCAGCGACAGCGGATCACGCGGGAACAGGATGCCCGCGCTCAGCGCCATGACGACGACGACGAGCAGCAGCAACAGGCCGATCACCGCCGGCGGGCTGCGGAAATAATGACGCAGTGCCTGCATGGTCACACCCCCGAGGTGATGCGCGGATCGAGCCGCGCATAGAGCAGGTCGACCAGGAAGTTCACCGCGATCACCAGCAGAGCCGAGATGAAGACGATGCCGAGCAGGGTGTTGAGATCGCGCTGGATCACCGATTCGTAGGCGAGCCGGCCGAGCCCGGGCAGCGAGAACACGCTTTCCACGACCACCGAGCCGCCGAGCATGGTGCCGGCCTGCAGGCCGATCAGCGTCACCATCGGCAGCAGCGCGTTGCGCAGCACATGGCGCGAGATCACCCGCGTCTCGTCCAGCCCCTTGGCGCGGGCGGTGCGCACGAAATCGAGGTTCAGCACCTCCAGCATCGAGGCGCGCATGATGCGGAGGTAGATGGCGAGGAAGATGAAGCCGAGCGTCAGCGTCGGCAACAGCAGGTGGCGGGCGATGTCGAGCGTGCGCCAGAGGCCGGTCCGCACCATGGTGATGTCCTCGAACCCGCCTGGCGGCAGCCACTGCAGATAGATCGAGAACACCACGATAATCATCAGCCCCAGCCAGAATGACGGCGTGGCGTAGAAGATCAGCCCGAGCGTCGAGATCAGGGTATCCGGCCACTTGTTGACCGAGCGGGCGGCAACGACGCCGAGCACGAGGCCGGCGAAGAACGCCAGCGACAGCGACGCCCCCATGAGGAGCAGCGTGACCGGCAGCCGCTCGACGATCACCGTCGACACCGGCTTGCCGTAGATCGAGGAGAAGCCGAGATCGAACCGCACCAGCCGCCACAGATAGTCGAGCAGGCGCGCCGGGATCGACAGATCGAGACCATAGAAATGGCGGAGCTCGCGCGCGGTGGCAGCGTCGCCGCCGCCCATCTGGGCCATCATCGCGTCGACGGTGTCGCCGGGCGCGAACTGCAGCAGCAGGAAGATCCCGATCAGGATCAGGAACACGGTCGGGATCGAGGCGGCGAGCCGCCGCCCCGCGAGGGTCAGGATGCGCATGGCGTCAGGTTAACGGATCGGCCGTCACTCCGCGAGCCACAGATCGTGCCAGGTCGAGGAGCCCCAGCGCGGCGTGTTGGAGTGATTGCGCGCCTTGGTCGAGATCACGCTGAGGAACAACTGCTCGATCGGCGTCCAGATCGGCAGCTCGGCATTGGCGCGGCGGACGAAGTCGCCATACAGCGCCTTGCGCTTGTCGACATCGACCTCGGTCGCGGCATCGTCGATGATCTTGTCGATCACCGGATCGGTCCAGCCCCACTGGTTGGTCCACGGCGCGCCCTTGGGCTGGCCGGAGCGGTACCACACCGTGGTCGAGACCGCCGGATCGTTGCGGTACTGATGCCAGCCGGACGCCAGATCGAAAGCGTGATCGTCATAGACCTGCTTGAGGAAGCCACCGCCGTCGTTGCGCACGATCTCGACCTTGATGCCGACCTCCGACAGCGACTGCTGGATGAAGGTGGCGAACAGCGAGATGTCCTCGCCCCACGGCGCAGGCAGGAGCCGCAGCGAGAAGCGTTCGCCGCCGGCGCCGGCCTTGAAGCCGGCCTCGTCCAGCAGCTTGATCGCGCGCGCCTTGTCGTAGGGATACTGCGGGCCGTTGTCTGCGGGGAAGAAGTCCTTCGACACCGACGGGATCGGGCCGACGCCGAGCTTGGCGAAGTCGCCAAGGAAGTTCTCGATGAAGAACGGGATGTTGATGGCGTGGGCGATGGCCTGGCGCACGCGCAGGTCGGCGAGCTCCTTGCGGCGGAAATTGAACTCGATGGTGTTGGTGCGCGGGTTGCCCTCGTTGCCCTTGGTCGAGACGATGAAGCGCTTGTCCTTGCCGAGACGGCTGAGATCCGAGATCGTCAGGCTGGAGAACGGGCTGTAGTGCAGCTGGCCGGCCTCGAGCTGGGCCGCGGCGGCCGAGCGGTCGGTGATCACGCGCCAGATGATACGATCGAGATAGGGCCCCTCGCCGCGCCAGTAGTTGGGATTGCGTTCGGCGATGATGTGCTGGCCGCGCTCGTACTGCACGAACTTGAAGGGGCCAGTGCCGACCGGGGCGAGGTTCACCGGGTTGGCGCGGATGTCGCCGCTCTCGTAGAGGTGCTTCGCCGAGATGTAGCCGAGGTCCGGCAGCGCCCGCAGCAGCAGGTTGAGCGGCATCGGCCGCTCGTAGCGGAAGATCGCGGTGTGCGGATCGGGCGTGTCGACGGCGGTCAGGAACAGCTGAAGTGTCGAGCCATAGTTGAGGATCTTCTTCCACATCTCCAGCGCGGTGAAGGCGACGTCGGCGGACGTGAACGGCTTGCCGTCGTGCCAGGTAACGCCCTTGCGCAGCTTGAAGGTGATGGTCTTGCCGTCCTTCGACGATTCCCAGCTCTCCGCCAGCACACCGACAGTGTGACCATTGGCGTCGAGATCGACCAGCGATTCCTGGATCTTGCCGCCGATGATGTAGACGCCGGTGGAGGCCTGCAGGCTGGGGTTCAGCTGCCGCTGCTCAGCATTGTAGTGCACGGTGAACACGCCGCCCTTGCGTGGCGTCTCCTGCGCGAACGCGCGCCACGGAAACGCGACATTGGCGGCGATCGCGGCCGACGTCATCAGCGCGGCGCGGCGGGTCAGTTCAAAACGGTCGGAACTCATTGTTGTCCTCTGCTGACGGGACGTCGGGCGCGACGCGCCGCTTACGCCTTGACGAAATGAAGAATGGCGCCATTCGCGGCGGACGCCGGCACGCTGACGCCGTCACCATGGACGACCGCACCGGGGATGGCGCGGGCCTTGGCGAGATCATCGGTCGCGATGACGATAGCGACGGCGCCGCCGGCCGGCGCGCCCTGGCGCACGCCATCGGGATAGCGCTGCGCGAATGCCGTGGCGTCATAGAACAGGAAATCGGCCCGACTGCCGCCGGAGGCGACACGCACGCCGTCGGCGGTTTCGGTCGCACTCTGGTCGATCAAGCGACCGAGCTGCGCGGCGGCGTCCTGCGGCTTGCCGGTCAGCACCTCCACCCGCACCAGCCCCCTGGCGCCGTTGGCATGAGTCTTCAATTCCGGAATCCACACCGCCTCGGGGGTGAGATGCTGGCAGGCGAAGATGCGCACGCCGCCGGGCGCCGTATCGGCCGGCCAGCGGAAGATGTTGAACCTGGCCTCGCTCTTGCCGCCGTTCGGCAGATCCACCGGCCGGCCGAAATGCACCGGGCCGTCGGCGGCGATGCCGCGGGCCTGAACTTCGGCGACGCCGGCCGCCGCATCGTCGGTGGTGAAGGCAGTCCGTTCGATGCCTTCGCCCGCTTTCAGAAACTGCAGCGTGGCCTGGTTGTGCGGCGTCTCGTTGAGAATGCCGAGCAGCTCGAGATAGTCGTCACCGAACACGATGGTGTAGTTGCCCGAACCAAGATGAGCCGAATGCGTGCCGCGCGGCGACACCGTGAAGCCGAGCTTCTTCCACGCCGCACCGGCGGCATCGAGGTCGCGAACGGCCACGACCACGTGGTCGAGCCCGATGAGGTGTTTGAGCGGCATGCGTCGTCCTTCCAAAATCCTGTCGCGCGTCCGGTGGAGATGGGCCCGCCTCCGAAGCGCCGGGGGCGGCGCGCGGTTCCCCAACCTTGGATATTTTTACTCCGCAAAACAAGATATGCCCGGCCGATAAGTTAACCGTTCTATCAGTTGCCGCGCCACTGGCATTTTCTTCTATGTCGTCGCTGATCGCCCTCATTGAGGTGTGTACCGCGGAATGTTAGATCGCGCCTATGGATCAGACTTCAGCGCACCATCATGATGCCGCGGTCGCCCGCGATCTCGCCTGTCTCGGCCTGCCGCCAGACAACTGGCCTGCGGCCGCGACGGGACCGGACGGCACGCCGGTACTGGACGTGCTGATCGTCGGCGCCGGCATGAACGGCATCGCCGCCGCCGGCAGCCTGCTGTTTCGCGGCGTGCGCAACATCGCGGTGATCGACCGCGCCGATCCCGGCCGCGAAGGCCCGTGGCTGACCTACGCCCGCATGGGCACGCTGCGCTCGCCCAAGACGCTGCCGGGACCTGCGCTCGGCATCCCGTCGCTGACCTACCGCGCCTGGCACGAGGCGCGCTTCGGCACCGCCGACTGGGAGCGTCTCTACAAGATCCCGAACGAGCTGTGGGCCGCCTATCTCACCTGGCTGCAGCGCGTGCTGTCGCTGCCGGTCCGCCATCGCACATCTCTTGTGGCGCTGACGCCAGCGGGACGCCATCTGCGCGCCCGGCTCGACGCCGCAGGTGAGGCGCAGGAACTGATCGCGCGGCGTGTGATCCTCGCGACCGGCCGCGGCGGCACCGGCGGTGACGCCTGGCCGGCGTTCGTCGACCGCGACCTGGCGCCTCAATTCGCCGCCCACACCAATGACCCCATCGATTTCGAGCGGCTGCGCGGCAAATCCATCGCCATCATCGGCGGCGGCGCGTCGGGCTGGGACAATGCCGCCACCGCGCTCGAACAAGGCGCGGCCCGCGTCGACATGTATGTCCGCCGCAAGGTGCTGCCCCAGGTCAACAAGGGCCGCGGCACGGCTTTCCCGGGCTTCCTGCAGGGCTGGTCGGCGCTGCCCGACGCCGAGCGCTGGCGCTACATGGCCTACTTCAACGACGTGCAGTCGCCGGTGCCGCATGAGACCGTGCATCGCACGCTGGCGCAGCCGGACTTCCACATCCATCTCGGCTGTCCCGTGCGTGCGGTCGCGCGCGACGGCGATGGCGTCGCGGTGACGCTCGCCGGCGAGGCCGCGCCGCGGCGGCACGACTTCGCCATCGTCGCGACCGGCTTCAACGTCGATACGCGGGCGATCCCCGAGCTCGCGGCCTTCGCCGGAGACATCGCCACCTGGGGTGATCGTTACGCGCCGCCGGCGGAGCTCGCGCGCGACGACCTCGCCCGCTTTCCCTATCTCGGTGCCGGCTTCGAGCTGACCGAGCGCGTCGCCGGCTGCAACCCGGCACTCGCGCATATCCATCTCGTCAATCATGGCGCGACGCTGAGCCACACCGCGATCGCCAGCGACATTCCCGGCGTCAACATCGCCGCCGAACGCGTCTCCGGCGCGATCAGCGCGTCGTTGTTCTGCGAAGACGCCGAAGCGATTCGCCGGCGCGTCGAGGCGTTCGACGAGCCGGAGCTCCAGGGCACGCCGTTCTACATGCCGCCGGACGAGCGCGACTAGTTTCAAGCCGTCGAGCAAAGTCCAGTTAACCGTCACCCTTCGAGGCGCGCGAGCGCCCCTCAGGATGACGGGATACGGGGTCAGGCCCGCGGGTACAGCACCATCTGGGTGCAGCGGAACAGGGCGATGGTCTTGCCGGTCGCCTCGCTCCTGACCTCGGCGTCCCACACCTGGGTGGTGCGACCGCCATGGACGAGCCGCGCCTCACAGGCAACGCCGCCCTCGAGCGCAGTGCCGAGAAAATTCGACTTCAGCTCCACCGTGGTGAAGTTGGTCGCGCCCTTTGGCAGCGAGTGCAGACAGCCATAGCCGCACGCGGTGTCCGCGAACGCCACGACGCTCCCCGCATGCAGATAGCCGTTCGGCGACAGATGCTGGCTGCGCACGTCGAACCGGCCCTTCACGGAACCGGAGCGTACCTCGCTCCATTCGAAACCAAGCACGCCCGGAAGCTTGCCCTCCTGCCGGGCCGTCACCGTCGCCACTGCATCCGTCATCCCACCTTCTCCTTCGCCGTGAACAGCCGCAGCATCCCGACCATGATGGCCGCGGCGAGGCCGTTGGCCGCGACGCTCGCCAGGATTGGCACGGTATAGCTGTGACTGAGATCGAAAATGAAGCCCGCCGCACTCGGACCTATCAGCGTGCCGAAGGCGACGCTGGTGTAGAGGATGCCGATCAGGCCGCTGACGTTACGGCCGCCGAAGAAATCCATCACGACCGCCGGCAGCACCGCCACCCAGCCGCCGTAGAACACCCCGAACACCAGCGCGAACAGCGCCAGCGACCAGGCCTGGGTCGCCACAACCCAGATCATCAAGGCGAGCGCCATGCCGACAAACATCATCAGCAACGACTGTTGCCGTCCCAGCCGGTCGCCGACGCCGCCAAGGAAGAACCGCCCGGCGGTGCTGCCGATGCCGATGGCGCCCATCAGCAGCGCGGCGGTGCCTGCCGCAATGCCATGGTCGAGCGCGAACGGCACGAGATGGACGAACGGCACGAACACGCCGAACGAGCACACCAGACATGCCGCATAAAGGCCGATGAAGCGCCCCGAGCGCACCGCCTCGCCAACGGACAGTCCGGCCGCCTGCGTCACCCTGGCGCCGGCCTGCAGCGCATCGCCATCAGGAGCGAGACCGCGGCGCTGCGGGTCGTTCTCGATCAACAGCGCCATGCCGGCGCCGATCACGACCGTGAGCACGCCGAGAATGATGTAGGCCTGACGCCAGCCCAGCGCGGCAATGATCACCGCCGCGAGCGGCGGCATCACCAGCGTGCCGACGCCGATGCCGGCGGTGGCGAGCCCCGACGCGAAACCACGGCGGCGCACGAACCAGCGCTGCACGGCCCCGACCGCGGGCACATAGGCGCAGCCGACGCCGCCGCCGACACCCAGTCCATAGGCGACATAGACTTCGGTCAGCGTGCGCGCACATCCCGCAGCGCCGAGACCGAGACCGGTCAGCACCATGCCGGCGATGGCCAGCGGACGCGAGCCGATCCGGTCGGCCAACGGCCCGCTGATGATGCCGAGGCTGAAATAGAGAAACCCTGCCAGAGAGAACACCAGCGCGACCGAGCCGCGCGACGCGCCGAAATCGCTCTGCAGGGCACCGATGAAGGCACTGAACGAATAGGCGCTGCCGAACCCCATGCAGGTGACGGCGAAGGCCGCGGCGACGACGAACCAGCCGTAGAACAGGCCCTTGCTCATATTTTCCTCTTTGAACTTAGCTGAACTAACGTCAGGATCGTGTCAGCCACGCCGCATTCAACGTATCGAGAACGGCTAAACCGCAATATGAAGCGCGCGACGGCAACGAACAAACCAGATTTTCTGGGTTCGATACATTAGAAAAACTAAATGGAAAACCGCGACGACCGGCCGAACCGCGCCCTCCCTCCGCTAAACGCGCTGCGGGCTTTCGAGGCCACGGCGCGACATCTGTCGGTGAAGGCGGCGGCCGCCGAGTTGTGCGTCACGGCGGGTGCGGTGAGCCAGCTCATCAAGGTGATCGAGAGCCATCTCGGCGTCCGCCTGTTCACGCGCGGCCGGCGCGGCATGCTGCTCACCGAGGCCGGCCAGGCCTATCTGCCGCCGGTGCGAAATGCCTTCCGCCAGATCGCCGACGCGTCGCGCCGTGTGGCCAGCCGCGCGGACGCCGGGCTGCTGACGGTCAGCGTGACACCGTTCTTCGCGTCCGCCTGGCTGGTGCCGCGCCTCAAGAGCTTTCAGGACGCTCACCCGGACATCGACCTCCAGGTGGTCGCCAGCAACGCGCTCGCGGACTTCGATCGTGGCGGCGTCGACGTTGCGATCCGTCACGGCCTCGGCCGCTATCCCGGCCTGCACAGCGAACGGGTGCTGGCGGTCGAGATCGTGCCGGTGGCCGCGCCATCGCTGGTCGAGCAGCGCGGACGACCGGCGACCCCGGCAGCGCTGGCACACTGGCCGCTCGTGCACGATGCCGAGCGCAAAGGCTGGCAGCTGTGGTTTCAGGCGCAGGGCATTGCCGAGATTCCACCGCCGCGCGGCGTTTCATTTGACGACTCCGCGCTGCTGCTGACCGCGGTGCGCGCCGGGCAGGGTGTCGGGCTGCTGCCGGCAGCGCTGACCGCCGGTGACGTCGCCGAGGGCCGTCTGGTGCGGCTGGCCGATACCGTCACCCTCGAGGCGTTCGCGTACTATCTGGTCTATCCGCACGACCGCGGCCCGTCAGCGAAGATCGACGCCTTCCGGCGCTGGATCCTCGATGCCGCGCAGCGGAATACCGCCGACATTTCAACACCCGGCGCGACACCGCCACCAACCCGACATCCGGGTCGTTTGCAGGCAAAAACCCGCTGAAAACGCGCAAGTCTTCCAAATTTTGTTAACTCGGTATGGCCATACTCCGCCCGCGCAAAGAGCAGATACTGCCGTGCGAAGGGGGAAACATGGGCTTCTCGTTCACGACACGACTGATGTCGCGTGGCGGCCGACGACCGCAGCTCGGTCTCAAGGGCAATCTCTTTCTCGCCTTCTCGCTGATCGCAGCGATGGCGCTGATCATCAGCGGTTCCGCCAGCATCCTGCTCGACCGCCTCGGCGGCACCATGGCGGACCTCTCCGGTCGCGACATTCCCCGCCTCGCCGCCAGCATGCAGCTCTCCGCGCTGAGCGAAAGCCTGTCCTCGAAGGGCCCGGCGCTGCTGTCGGCCCGCGACGACGCCTCACGCGTCGAGCTGACCAAGGATCTCAAGGCGACGCAGGCGTCGGCGATCGACAAGCTGCGCGAGATCGCCAGCCTTGGCGCCGACAAGACAGTGGTGAGTGCACTGGAAGAGACGGTGAAAAGCATCGACGACACCATCAACAGCCTCGGCAACGCCGCCAAGGAACGGCTCGACATCGTCGCCGCGCGTGAGAAGCAGTACGATACGCTGCGCCTTGCGCAGGGCCACTTCCAGGAATCCGCCGCGCCGGAAATGGCCGACGCGCAGACCCGGCTGAACGCGTTACTGACGGCCGCGGAGATCGACGCCGACCTCGTCAAGGACGTCGCCTACAGCGTCGAGCGCCTCAGCACCATCGTCTCCGACAGCAACAGCCTGGCCGCGGACATGATGGGCGCGATGTCCGCCACCAACAGCGGCGATATCGATACGCTGCAGGAGAGCTTCACCGCCACGCGCAAGCATATCGATCCGCTGCTGAAGTCGCTCGCCGGGATCAAGAGCGCAGCCCCGCTGTACGCCGCGGCGATGAAGCTGATCGCCTTCGGTGAAGGCAAGTCCAGCGTGTTCAAGCTGCGCCAGAAGGAGATCGACGCCCTCGACTACGGCCAGTTGATCCTGGAGGAGACGCGCAAGCTCAACCGCGGCCTCGAAATCAGCGTGCGCCAGCTCGTCGCCGACGTCCAAACCAACACCAACGCCGCCACCACGGGCGTCAAGCGCACGATCTCGATCGCGACCGCCGTGATGCTCGCGCTCGGCGCGCTGACGCTGGTCGGCTCGGCCCTGTTCGTGTGGCTCTATGTCGGGCGCAATATCCTGCGCCGCATCGGCAATCTGCAGAGCGTGATGCAGCGCCTCGCCGACGGCGATCTCGCCGCCGAAGTGACGCCGAGCCGCCAGCAGGACGAGGTCGCCAGCATGGCCCGCTCACTGGAGGTGTTCCGCGGAGGCCTGCTGCGCGCCCGTGACATGAGCCGCGAACAGGACCAGGACCGCGAGGTCAAGGCGGCGCGCACTGCCCGCATGGAGCAGCGCATCGCCCATTTCGAAGCCAGCGTCCGCAGCGCGCTCGACGGCTTGATGACCTCGGCCGATTCGATGCAATCGACCGCGCAGGGCATGGCTGCGACGGCCGGCCGCTCCAGCGAACTCGCCAACGCGGTCGCATCCGCCGCCGAGGAGACCGCGATCAACGTCCAGACAGTGTCAGCCGGCACCGAGGAACTGTCGTCCTCGATCGCCGAGATCAGCCGCCAGGTGAAGGGATCGTCCGAGGTCGCGAGCCAGGCGGTCGAGGAAGCGGGCCGCACCGACGCCACCATGCAGGGCCTCGCCGACAGCGCCAACCGCATCAGCGTCGTGGTCGACCTGATCCAGACCATTGCCTCGCAGACCAATCTTCTGGCACTCAACGCCACCATCGAGGCGGCGCGTGCCGGCGAGGCGGGCAAGGGCTTCGCCGTGGTCGCGTCCGAGGTCAAGAGCCTCGCCAACCAGACCGCGAGCGCCACCGAGGAAATCCGCTCGCAGATCGCCCAGGTGCAGCAGGTGACCGCGGCCGCCGTCGGCGCCATCCGCGGCATCAGCGAGACCATCGGAACGATGAGCGAGTACACCGCCACCATCACCGCGGCGGTGGAGCAGCAGGGCGCGGCAACGCGCGAGATCGCGCGCAACATCCAGCATGCATCGGCCGGCACCACCGAGGTCTCCAGCAACATTGTCGGTGTCAGCGAAGCCTCTGCGGATGCAGGCTCTGCCGCCGAACAGGTGCTCGCCGCATCAGGCGCGCTGCGCCGCGACGCCGACGACCTGCGCGACGGCATCCACGCCTTCCTCGCCGACATCCGCGCGGCCTGAGCGCACAACGACGCGCAGGCGCGGATCAGCCATGCATCGTCGTCGAACCAGGCCACCCAAGCCGGGAACTTGCCGCATCAGGGAATTTTCAAACATGCGTTTGACCGTAGCCGGGCACTTTCGGCTGGCGCAACGCCGCCGGGACAGCTAAGCCGGACCGGAGAGGTTCCGAAACGATGCATGCCAACGCCCCGACGACCAAGCCCGCCGATCCCCTGAGCTATCCTTTCGAGACCGCGCCGCAGCCGGACGAAGTGATCGAAATTCGGCCTGGCGTGTTGTGGGTGCGGCTCGCGCTGCCGTTCCGCCTCAACCACGTCAATATCTACCTGCTCAGGGACGGCGATGGCTGGGCGATGGTCGATGCCGGCTTCGGCAACGAGGAAACCATCGCCGCCTGGACCAAGCTGTTCGAAGGCCCGCTCAAGGGCGTCACCATCACACGCCTGATCGTCACCCATGCCCACCCCGACCATGTCGGTCTCGCCGGCTGGATCGTCGAGCGCTTCGGCTGCCCGCTGCTGATGTCGCAGGTCGAATACCTGCAGAGCGCCTATCACCAGCATCGCGGCTCGGACGAGCGCAAGCTGGCGCAGCGGTTGTTCTTCCGCCGCCATGGCATGGACGAGGATCTCACCGACCAGTTGCTCGGTCGCGGCCAGGAGTATCTCCAGCGCGTCTCGACGCTGCCGGCGTCCTATCGCCGCCTGTCCAAGGACGACGAGATCACCATCGGCACGCGACGCTTCAAGGTCATCACCGGCGGCGGCCACGCCCTCGACCAGGTGATGCTGTATTGCGCCGACGACAAGCTGTTCCTGTCGGCCGACCAGGTGCTGAGCAAGATCTCGCCGAACGTCAGTGTGTGGGCGGTCGAACCCGACGCCAACTCGCTCGGCGATTACCTGACCTCGCTCGCCGAACTCGACCGGGTGCTGCCGGACGACGTGCTGGTGCTGCCGGGCCATGGCATCCCGTTCTTCGGGGTCAAGATCCGCATCAAGCAGCTCGCCGACCACCATGAGGAGCGCTGCCGCATGATCGCGGATGCTTGCCGCGCTGCACCCAAGACGTCGGCCCAACTGGTGCCCGTGGTGTTCAACAAGCACAAGCTCGACGCCCACCAGACCGGCTTCGCCGCCGGCGAGCTGATCGCCCATGTCAACCACATGCTGGCGGAGGGCCGCCTCACCGTTGCGCCCACAACCGATGGCGTGCTGCGCTTCGCCACCGCCTGAGCCCGTTTCCCGGCCCGTTGATCTTGGTCAATTTGTCCAAGGAGTTTCCAGGGATATTGGGGCTGCAGAAATGCGCCTCGACAGCTAGACTGGAAACGCTCTAAAAAGGCTGGAGCGCCGACGCCGCGCCAGCCGCGATCCGGGATTTGTGATGGATTACACTCGCTTCTTCAGCCAGGCCCTCGAACGTTTGCACGACGAGCGGCGCTATCGCGTATTCGCCGACCTCGAACGCCTCGCCGGGCGCTTCCCGCACGCGCTGTGGCACTCGCCGCGCGGCCAGCGCAATGTCGTGATCTGGTGCTCGAACGACTATCTCGGCATGGGCCAGCACCCCAAGGTGGTCGGCGCCATGGTCGAGACCGCGACGCGCGCCGGCACCGGCGCAGGCGGCACCCGCAACATCGCCGGCACCAATCACTCGCTGATTCAGCTCGAGCAGGAGCTCGCCGATCTGCATGGCAAGGAAGCGTCGCTGGTGTTCACCTCCGGCTACGTCTCCAACCAGACCGGCATCTCGACCCTCGCCAAGCTGCTGCCCAACTGTCTCATCCTGTCGGACGCGCTGAACCACAACTCGATGATCGAGGGCGTACGCCAGTCCGGCTGCGAGCGCGTCGTGTTCCGTCACAACGACGTCGCCCATCTCGAGGAACTGCTGCGCGCCGCCGACCCGGAGCGGCCCAAGCTGATCGTTTGCGAGAGTCTCTACTCGATGGACGGCGACGTCGCGCCGCTCGCGAAGATCTGCGACCTCGCCGAGCGCTACGGTGCCATGACCTATGTCGACGAAGTCCATGCCGTCGGCATGTACGGCCCGCGCGGCGGCGGCATCGCCGAGCGCGACGGCGTGATGCACCGCATCGATATTCTCGAGGGCACGCTTGCCAAGGCGTTCGGCTGCCTCGGCGGCTACATCGCCGGCAAGGCCGACGTCATCGACGCCGTACGGTCCTATGCGCCGGGCTTCATCTTCACCACCGCGCTGCCGCCGGCGATCTGCGCCGCGGCCACCGCCGCGATCCGCCATCTCAAGACTTCGCAGTGGGAACGCGACCGCCACCAGGACCGCGCCGCACGGCTGAAGGCGATCCTGACCGCTGCGGGGCTGCCGGTGATGTCGAGCGACACCCACATCGTGCCGGTGTTCGTCGGCGACCCGGAGCGCTGCAAGAAGGCATCCGACCTGCTGCTCGAGGACCACGGCGTCTACATCCAGCCGATCAATTATCCCACCGTCGCCAAGGGTACCGAGCGACTGCGCATCACGCCGTCGCCCTACCACGACGACGCCCTGATGGATCAGCTCGCAGAAGCCATGGTTCAGGTGTGGGACAAGCTCAGCCTGCCGCTCGGCGAAAAGGCGCTGGCCGCGGAATAGCACCGCCCCGCGGCATCGGGGACCGGCGGTCCAGCCGCACGATGCCCGGCCGCGTCAGCCGTGGGAATGCCGCGACCGGACAGGCTGGTCCGACAGCACGATCCTCATGAGGTCCGCGGCATTCTTGGCGCCGAGCTTGTCCATGATACGGGCCCGATGGACCTCGATGGTCCGCGGGCTGATGCCGAGACGCCGTCCCGCTTCCTTGTTCGAAGCCCCGCGTGCCACCTGGGACAGCACGTCGCGCTCCCGGCTGGTGAGCAGCTCGCGCCCCGGAAAGTTGGCCAGCCCCTCGATATAGCCGTTGGTGAGCCGATGATGGGCCGCCACCACGTCACGGATGCGGTCGATCAGAACATTGGCCGCGAACGGCTTTTCCAGGACGTCGCTGGCGCCGCTCTTCATCGCCGCCACCGCCATCGCGATATCGGCCTGCCCGGTGATCACGATCACCGGCGGCGGGAACCGCAGCTTGGCGAGATCGTCCAGCAGTTCCAGGCCGTTCCGCCCCGGAAGGTTGATGTCCATGACCACGCAGGCCGGGACACTTTCCTGGACGGCTTCCAGGAACGAGAGGCCGTCGCCGAACCCTCTCGGAACGAAACCCTCGATCTTCAGCAACAGTGAGAGCGCGTCCCTGACTGAGGAATCGTCGTCCACAATGAAAACCGGAAGATCAACGGCAAATGGATGCTTCTGGCCCATGTGCGCTCGTCCTGCCCCTGAACGCCTCATTGCAACTATTACGTGTATATGCTGATTCGCAGAGGTTTACAAATCCGCAACGGAACCACGCATTATTCTGCGATATTTCGAGGAATCATGGCCGGACGCGACCACCGGATTGCAGCCGTAAGCGCAATTTTTAGTTGCACTCGCAACTCCCCACATTGGCCCGGTAACCTCTTGGGAAGGCCGGTGAAAATCGCAGTCGCTCGCAGCCGCAGCCAGCGCTAGGGTCTCGTAGAGGTCGCGCCCATGCCGGGGCGGCTGTCGGATCCGGGACAAAGGCCACATGCAGAACTGGGGCGTGATCGCAGTCGCCTTCGGCTACATCGGCCTGCTGTTCGTGATCGCGAGCTATGGCGACCGCCTGTCTCAGGCCCAGCGCGCCCGTGCCGGCCTCCTGATCTACCCGCTTTCGCTGGCGATCTACTGCACGTCGTGGACCTTCTTCGGCTCAATCGGCTTCGCCAGCCGCACCAGCATCGAGTTCCTCGCGATCTATGTCGGGCCCGTGCTGCTGATCGGCTTCTGCACGCCGCTGCTGCTGCGCATCATCCATCTCGCCAAGGCGCACAATATCACCTCGGTGGCCGATTTCGTCGGCGCCCGCTATGGCAAGAGCCAGGCGGTGGCTGCCACCGCCGCGGTGATCGCGATCATCGGATCGGTGCCTTACATTGCGCTGCAGCTCAAGGCGGTGGCATCGTCGCTGGAGACGATCCTTGGCGAGGATCAGTCGATCGATCTCGCGATCTCGCATATTCCGCTGGTTGGCGACATCGCCCTCGTCGTCACCATCGCCATGGCGCTGTTCGCCGTGCTGTTCGGCACCCGCCAGACCGACGCCACCGAGCACCAGCACGGCCTCGTGCTGGCGGTCGCGGCGGAGTCGATCGTCAAGCTGGTGGTGTTCCTGGTCGCCGGCGCGTTCATCACCTTCCTGATGTTCAGCCCCCACGAGCTCATCGACCGCGCCATGAAGACGCCGGAGGCGGCGCGCGCCATCAACTACGCACCTTCGATCGGCAACTTCGTGACCATGACGGTGCTGTCGTTCTTTGCTGTCATGCTGCTGCCGCGCCAGTTCCACGTCAGCGTGGTCGAGAATACGCGCGACGCCGAAGTGCGGCGCGCGCGCTGGATGTTTCCGCTTTACCTCGTCGCCATCAACCTGTTCGTGATCCCGGTCGCGCTCGCCGGCCTCGTCACCTTCCCGTTCGGCGCCATCGACAGCGACATGTATCTTCTGGCGCTGCCGATCGCAGACGGCTCGAACCTCGTCAGCATCGCGGTGTTCGTCGGCGGCCTGTCGGCATCGACCGCGATGGTCATCGTCGAATGCGTCGCGCTCGCCATCATGGTCTCCAACGACCTCGTGGTGCCGCTGATGCTGCGCCGCAGTCCGGCCTGGCGTGACGGCGGCCAGAACTTCGCCGGCTTCCTGCTCAACACCCGGCGCCTTGCGATCTTCGCCATCATGCTGATGGCATATTGCTACTACCGTGCGCTCGGCAATGCCCAGCTCGCGGCGATCGGCTTGCTGTCGTTCGCCGCCATTGCCCAGCTCGCGCCATCGTTTCTGTTCGGTATGGTGTGGCGGCGCGCCACCGCGCGTGGCGCCATCGGCGGCATGGTGGTCGGCTTCATCGTATGGGCGTATACGCTGTTCCTGCCCAGCCTCTCGGATCTCGGCCCGAACAGCATGATGTGGCTGCAGCACGGCCCGCTCGGCATCGAACTGCTGCGGCCGCAGGCGCTGCTTGGATCGGAGCTGCCGCCGCTGATGCATGGCGTGCTGTGGAGCCTGTCGCTGAACTGCCTGACCTACGTGCTGCTGTCGCTGATGCGCCAGCCGTCGGCGATCGAGCGCGTGCAGGCCGATCTTTTCGTACCCAACCAGCTCGCGCCGATGACCCCGAGTTTCCGGCGCTGGCGCACCACGGTCACGGTGCAGGACCTGCTCGGCACCGTCGCCCAATATCTCGGCCCCGAACGCACACGGCTGGAGTTCGAATCGTTCGCAGGCCTGCAGCGCATCAGCCTCGATCGCAGCGCCCCCGCCGACTTCCGCCTGCTGCGCCACGCCGAGCACCTGATCGCATCGTCGATCGGCGCGGCGTCCTCACGCGTGGTGATGTCGCTGCTGCTGCGCAAGCGCACGGTGTCGGCCAAGGCGGCGCTCAAGCTGCTCGACGACGCCCACGCCGCGTTGCACTTCAATCAGGAAATGTTGCAGACCGCGCTCAACCATGTGCGCCAGGGCATCGCCGTTTTCGATGCCGATCTGCAGCTCATCGTCTCCAACCGCCAGTTCGGCGAACTGCTCGACCTGCCGCCCTACATCTTGCAAAACGGCGTGCCGCTGCGCGACATCCTCGAGGTGCTGGACAGCAAGCCGGCGCCAAGCGCCCCCGGCCACAGCCTGATCGAGAAGCGCCTCGCCGCCTACACCGCCGAGGGCGAGCCGTATCTGGAGCGCCTCGCCGAGCGCAACCTGGTGATCGAGGTGCGCGCCAACCGCATGCCCGGCGGCGCGCTGGTGATCACCTTCTCCGACATCACGCCAAGCGTGGAGGCCGCCGAAGCGCTCGAGCGCGCCAACGCCTCGCTGGAGAACCGCGTGCGCGAGCGCACCGAGGAACTGACGCGGCTGAATTCAGAACTGGCGCAGGCGAAGAGCACCGCCGAAGACGCCAACGCCTCCAAGACGCGCTTCCTCGCCGCCGCCAGCCATGACGTGCTGCAGCCGCTGAATGCGGCCCGCCTCTACGTGACCAGCCTCGTCGAACGCGAACGCGAGCGCGGCGGGGACAATGCGCGCCTCGTCGAGAACATCGACGAATCGCTGGAAGCGATCGAGGATATTCTCGGCGCGCTGCTCGACATCTCCCGCCTCGACGCCGGCGCCATGACGCCATCGATCTCCAGTTTCAGGATCGGCGACCTGATGCGCTCGCTGGAAATCGAGTTCGCGCCCGTCGCCCGTGCCAAGGACCTGACGTTGACGTTCATGCCCTGCGCGCTGCCGGTCGAATCCGACCGGGTGCTGCTGCGCCGCCTGCTGCAGAACCTGATCTCCAACGCCATCAAGTACACCCCGCACGGCCGCGTGCTGGTCGGCTGCCGGCGACGCGGCCGCTCGCTGCAGATCGACATCTACGACACCGGTGTCGGCATTCCCGTGCAGAAGCGCCGCGAGATCTTCAAGGAGTTTCATCGCCTCGATCAGGGCGCCCGAATCGCGCGCGGCCTTGGCCTCGGACTGTCGATCGTGGAGCGCATCGCGCGCGTGCTCAGTCACACCATCGCGATCGACGCCAACCGCAGCGGCGGCTCACGCTTCTCCGTGACGCTGCCGATCGCCTCCGCAATTACCTATACCGCCGCGGTGACCAGCGCGACGCCATTGTCGCGCGCGCCGATGAGCGGCACCCGTATCGTCTGCATCGAGAACGATCCGGCGATCCTCGACGGCATGAAGACGCTGCTGACCGGCTGGGACGCCCAGGTCATCGCCGCCCTCGACCTGTCCGGCGCCATCGATGCCATCGCGGCCGCGGACGGGCCGATCACCGGCCTGCTGGTCGACTACCATCTCGACCGTGGCAACGGCGTCGCCGCGATCCGCGACATCCGCAGCCGCTTCGGCAGGCGGATCCCCGCTATCCTGATCACCGCCGACCGCAGTCCTGGCGTTCGGGCCGCCGCAGCCGGCGAAGGTATCGTGGTGCTGAACAAGCCGCTGAAGCCGGCGGCGCTGCGGGCGCTGCTCGGCCAGTGGCGCGCGCAGCAGATGATCGCCGCCGAATAGCCGCCGCGCCGAACGGCGTTCAGGACGCGGGCGCGTCGCCGCCGCGCCACTGGGCGCCGGAAATCCTGGCCGCGGCAATCACCGCCTGGGTCCTGCTCTCGACCCCGAGCTTCTGCAGAATCGCGGACACATGGGCCTTGATGGTCGCCTCCGACACGCCGAGCTCGTAGGCGATCTGCTTGTTGAGCAGTCCCTCCGACAGCATCATCAGCACCCGGACCTGCTGCGGCGTCAGCGTCACGAGACGGTCGCGCAGCCTGGTCATATCCGGATCGCCGGCGCCGCCGAGATCGACATCGGCCGGAATCCAGACATCGCCTGCCATCACCTTGGCGATCGCCGCGCGCAAGGTATCGACGCCAAAGCGCTTGGGAATGAAACCCGACGCGCCGAAATCCATCGAGCGCCGGATCGTGCCGGCGTCGTCGCTGGCGGACACGATCACCACCGGAACCGCCGGATACTGCGCGCGCAGGTAGATCAACCCGGAGAAACCGCTGATGCCGGGCATGCTGAGATCGAGCAGGATGAGGTCGACGTCGGCATCCTGCTCGAGCCGTCCGGTCAGTTCCTGGAAGGTGCCGGCTTCGTCGATCGTCGCATCCGGCAGAACGCTGGCGACCGCTTCGCGCAACGCGCCGCGAAACAGGGGATGATCGTCGGCGATCACGATGCGGGTGGTGCTGGATGCGGTCATCGAAGCCATCAGCGAAAGAAGAACACGTTCCTGATCTGTCGCAGATCAAAAGCAAAAGCAAATGTTTAACGCACTTGCGATTGTTCACCGGCAGGCCTGCCGTTGCAAGACCGCCGGCGCGCCGGACGCTGCGCGCAGTTAATTCAGGCGCGGCGACCGACAGGTTTTGTGCGTCGCAAAAGCGACATGCACAGCAGCGCCCACAGGGGCCGAAAGTCGTATTGGGCCCGATTTCGTGCCAGTGCTAACTTCCCCTCGATTTGTCGCGCCCATGAGACAGCCAATGTCCGGAGCGCGGAGAGACGCTGCAATCAGCCAGATCGGGGGAAACACATTATGACGACAACGACCATCGCGCCTGCCAGATCCGAGGGAATGACGAAGGACGAACGCTTCGTCATCTTCGCGTCCTCGCTCGGCACCGTCTTCGAGTGGTACGATTTCTATCTCTACGGCTCGCTCGCCGGCATCATCGGGGCGCAATTCTTCAGCGCCTATCCGGAAGGCACGCGCAACATCTTCGCTCTGCTGGCCTTCGCCGCGGGCTTCCTGGTCCGCCCGTTCGGCGCCATCGTGTTCGGCCGTGTCGGCGACATCGTCGGCCGCAAGTACACCTTCCTCGTCACCATTCTCATCATGGGTCTGTCGACCTTCATCGTCGGCCTGCTGCCCAACGCCGCGACCATCGGCATCGCGGCCCCGATCATCCTGATCGCGCTGCGCCTGCTGCAGGGCCTCGCGCTCGGCGGTGAGTACGGCGGCGCGGCGACCTACGTCGCCGAACACTCGCCCCACGGCAAGCGCGGGTTCTACACCTCGTTCATCCAGACCACCGCGACGCTGGGCCTGTTCCTGTCGCTGCTGGTGATCCTGTTCACCCGCACGTTCACCGGCGAAACCGATTTCGCTGCGTGGGGCTGGCGCATTCCGTTCCTGGTGTCGGTGCTGCTGCTCGGCGTCTCGGTCTGGATCCGTATGCGCCTCAACGAGTCGCCGGTGTTCCAGCGCATGAAGGAAGAAGGCAAGACCTCCAAGGCGCCGCTCACTGAGGCGTTCGGCACCTGGAGCAACGCCAAGATCGTGATCCTGGCCCTGATCGGTCTCACCATGGGCCAGGCCGTGATCTGGTACACGGGCCAGTTCTATGCCCTGTTCTTCCTGCAATCGATCCTGAAGGTTGACGGCTACACCGCGAACCTGCTGATCGCCTGGTCGCTGTTGCTCGGCACCGGCTTCTTCCTGTTCTTCGGAGCGCTGTCGGACCGCATCGGCCGCAAGCCGATCATCATGGCCGGCTGCATCATCGGTGCCCTGACGCTGTTCCCGATCTTCAAGATGATCTCGAGCAACGCCAATCCGGCGCTGGAGAAGGCCTACGAGACCGTCAAGGTCCAGGTGGTGGCCGATCCCGCCAAGTGCGGCGACCTGTTCAACCCGGTCGGCACCCGCGTGTTCAGCGCACCGTGCGATACGGCCCGCTCGTTCCTGGCGTCATCGTCGGTGAAGTACTCGACCGTCGACGCACCGGCCGGCGCGCCCGTGAAGATCATGGTCAACGACAAGGAAGTGCCCTACTCGGACGCCAAGACCTCGAACCCGGCGATCACCGCCGCGGTGCTGGCCGCCGGCTATCCGAAGCCGGGCGACGCGGGCATCGTGAAGATGGCGCATCCGTTCGACATCTTCCGCCCGCAGGTTGCGGCCACCATCGGCCTGCTGTTCATCCTGGTGCTCTACGTCACCATGGTCTACGGACCGATCGCCGCCATGCTGGTCGAACTGTTCCCGACCCGCATCCGCTACACGTCGATGTCGCTGCCCTACCACATCGGCAACGGCTGGTTCGGTGGCCTGCTGCCGGCGACCGCGTTCGCGATCGTCGCCTCGACCGGAGATATCTACTCCGGCCTCTGGTACCCGGTGATCTTCGCCGCGATCACCTTCGTGATCGGCGTGCTGTTCGTGCCGGAAACCAAGGACGTCGACATCACCGAACACGACTGATGTCCGCATGCGGGGCGGTCCGTCCGCCCCGCTGCATTCTCCCCGGCCGCGCTCACCGCGCGGCCGTTTT
Organism: Bradyrhizobium sp. U87765 SZCCT0048; assembly: GCF_018131225.1. Classification (GTDB taxonomy): domain Bacteria; phylum Pseudomonadota; class Alphaproteobacteria; order Rhizobiales; family Xanthobacteraceae; genus Bradyrhizobium_A. Next base: position 576,511 of record NZ_JAFCMM010000003.1, read on the forward strand.
CTTTTGTAGACGGAAGGCGCGGCCGCCGCGCTCAGCCTGCGCAGGCACCGATGAATTGCAGCACGACCTCGCGACGGTGTGGATCGGCGCGGTGCTCGATCAGATAGATCGCCTGCCAGGTGCCCAGCGCGAGGCGGCCCGCCGCCACTGGCACCTGCAGCGACGTCGCCGTCAGCATGGTCTTCACATGGGCGGGCATGTCGTCGGGACCTTCGGTGTCATGGCTCCATCCAGCCCCCTCGGGCGCGAGGCGGTCGAGCGCCATCATCAGGTCGTCACGCACCGACGGATCGACATTCTCCTGGATCGTCAGCGATGCCGAGGTATGACGCACAAACAGCGTCAGCAGGCCATCCTGCGCGCCACAATCGGCGACGAAACGCGCCGTGTCAGCGGTCAGGTCGCTGAAGCCGGCTCTGCGGGTCGCAACCGAGAGGGTCGCGGTGGCGACGGCATTGACCCGTGCCGTACGGATTGCCGACAGGCGAGGTGCATTCATGGCATACTCCGATCCGACACCGGCCGAACTCTTCTGATCGGCTTCACTCGGACTTGCGCGCAGCGTCGGCTTTCATGCGCGCGGCTAGGTCACGCAACTGCTTCCAGGCCCGCTCCACCACGCCCTTCTGCCGCTCGAAGGCCTGCGGATCCGTCGCCTGCGCATCGGCCGGCTTGTCCGCGTTCTTGTTGCCCGCGGGCGCCTTCACCGCCTCGCTGCTCTGCGGCTCGGTGACGAGCAGATCGCCCTTCGGCGCGACGGCCGCAGGCGTCGCCGTGTCGACCTTGCTCATGTCGGCCTTGCCGACGATCTTGCTGGATGCGGCGCTGTCGCCGGTCTTGCCGGGCGCCTGCGATCCGGCCGGTGCCGGCGCGATTGATCCGGTCACCGCCGGCGCCTGATCGCGCGCGGCCAACTCTTTCGACAGGCGCGCGGTCTCGACGCGCAGGCGTGCGGCCTCATCCCGCAGCCGCGCCATCTCGTCCTTGAGCTGCGCGGTCTCCGCCTGGAGACGCATGATATCGGCGCGACCGGCATCGGCCGCGCGATCCTCGACATGCGGCATAACTGGGGATTGCGCGTTTTGAGCAGGCTGAGCCACCTGCGGCAGTGGCTCGATCGCCGGATCGGCAGCGACCGAATCCGGCTGCGCCCGCGGCGGCTTCGGCAATGCCGGCTCGGCTGCTGCCTGCGGCTGCACGGGCCCGGCCTTCGGCCGCGCCGGCCGGCTCTCGAACGCCTCCGCCGCCGCGCGACCGCTGCGAGACGGCGCCGAACACGAACCACTTTGGGCGCCGTCGAGGCGCAGCACGCCATCAGCTCCCGGTGCGAACACCGCGCAAGGCTCGAGCGCGACAGCCACTCCCGACATCAGGACACATGCCGCCGTGGCGGCAGGAAGAGAACGCATGGCACGGCGGCCATGCAGGCGGCGAAGCACGACGGTACTCCTCAGACGTCGGGGCGATAGGGCTGGCGCTGCGATTTCAACGCATCGGCCAGCAGTTCGATCCGGTCTTGCCCCCAGAACACCTCGCCGTCCAGCACATAGACCGGCGAGCCGAAGACGTCGGCCGCCACTGCCTCGTCGCGATTACGGGCGTACCGCGCGGCGATGTCGCCATCGCCCGCACGCACGAGCAGGTCCCGGCCTGGCAGACCCGCCGCATCCGCGAGCGCTTCCAAAACCTGTGGATCACCGAGATTGCGCTGCTCCTCCCAGATCGCGGGGAAGGCGCGCTGCAGGAACGGATCGGGATCATGGCCGGCATCCAGGATGGCAATGACCAGCTGATCGGCCAGCGTCGCGTTGAAAGGCCAGTACGGGGGACGGATGTCGAACGACAAACCGCGCTTGTCACGCCAGCGCTGCAGCTCCAGCAGGCGGTAGCGCTGACGTACCGGATGGCGCTTGGCGAGCGGCAGCCCGCCGGTCTCCGAGAACAGGTCGACCAGCATCACGGGCTTATGATTTACCTTGCAATCATAATCACTTACGACGCGTCGAAAGGCCTTGTGGCCAATATAGGCCCAGGGCGACTGGACCGAAAAATAGTAGTCGATCTGACGTGGCATATCGGTGTCCGCAATCCGCGATGATGCAATGACGATCATCCCAACAGAGCCTCCCGCAGCCCGCAAGGCGGATGTTGCAGGGGGCTGTTCTCGCGTTGCGGCATCGTCCTGCTGCCGATCGTCGCGAGGCAAATTTAGATCAACTATATCAATGCGATAATAGGTGATTACGACTTCTTGACTTGCCAGAGGGTGGTCAGTATGGTCCGCGCGGTTTCGTGGGTGGCGGGGCGTTTATTTCAATCGCGCACGTGTGCTTAGGGTGTCGACGACGATGGCGGACGGCACGCGCAGCAATCAGCAGGGCGACGGAAACAACGGACGACCGCCAGCCGACGAGGCTGCGCTTTCCGCAAGGCTAACGCATCTGGAGGAGCGGCTTTCCCATGTCAGGAAGGACCGCGACAGCCGGAGCGCCCAGCAAGGCGGGGAGGCGGAGACAGGCTCGGCCAAAGCTTCGGCGATGGCACGCGGCTTCCGCCTTTCCTCTGAACTGGTTGCTGGCGTGGTCGTCGGAGCGGTCATCGGGTGGGGTATCGACCGTCTGCTGTCGACATCTCCCTGGGGACTGATCGTGTTCTTCCTGCTCGGCTTCGCAGCCGGTGTCCTCAACTTGATGCGGGCAGCAGGTGTCGCTCCCAGCGACCACACCGATCGATCCTGACCGTCGCTCCCGGCCGCGCGAGACGAGACATATTGGTTTTCAGTCCGGCATGCGCCGGCAAACGATGAGAGACGAAACCGGATGGCCGATCCGATTCATCAATTCGAGATCCACAAGATCTTCACGCTGGGCCATATCGGCAACCAGGAAATCGCCTTCACCAACTCGTCGCTCTACATGTTCATCGCGGTGGCGGTCGTCACCCTGCTGATGATCGGCGGCAGCGCCGGCCGCCGTCTGGTTCCGAGCCGCTTCCAGTCGCTCGCGGAGCTATCCTACGAATTTGTCGGCAACACGCTGCGCAGCAGCGTCGGCGACGAAGGCATGAAGTTCTTCCCGTTCGTGTTCTCGCTGTTCATGTTCATCCTGACGGCGAACCTGATCGGCATCATTCCCTATACCTTCACCGTGACCAGCCACCTCATCGTGACGCTCGCGCTGGCGCTGATGGTGTTCCTCACCGTGCTGCTCTACGGCATCTACAAGAACGGCTTCAAATTCTTCAAGCTGTTCGTCCCGCACGGTATTCCGATCTACATCCTGCCGCTGATCATGGTGATCGAGGTCATCTCCTTCCTGTCGCGGCCGGTTTCGCACTCGGTGCGTCTGTTCGCCAACATGCTGGCGGGTCACATCACCCTGAAGGTGTTCGCCGGCTTCGTCACCTCGCTGTCGGCGCTCGGGGCGCTTGGTATCGCCGGCTCGATCCTGCCGCTGCTGATGACCACCGCCCTGACCGGCCTCGAGCTGCTGGTGGCCTTCCTGCAGGCCTACGTCTTCACCATCCTCACCTGCATCTACCTGAACGACGCGCTTCATCCGGGACATTGAGACCCGGACGAATTTCACCAACCCTCAAACCAGTCTTCACAGAAGGAGTTTCGTTATGGATCCAGTCGCAGCAAAGTACATCGGCGCCGGCATCGCTTGCCTCGGCATGGGTGGCGCGGGCATCGGCGTCGGCACCATCTTCAGCCAGTTCCTCAATGGCGCACTGCGCAATCCGTCGGCCGCCCAGGGCCAGTTCGCGAACCTGATTTTCGGCTTCGCCGTGACCGAAGCGCTCGGCATCTTCTCGCTGCTGATCGCGCTGCTGCTCCTGTTCGCCGTCTAAGCGTACCCACCCCGAAACGGCACTCGCGGGCGCGCTGATGCCCGCGACTGACGACAGAGGAGATGTCCGTGGCTGAAAGTCATGGCACGGAAAAAGCCGGCATGGCCAAGGCGCACGGCGCCAAGGCTGCGACCGGCGCCCACACCGAGGCGGACAGCCACGGCAAGGGCGGTTTCCCGCCCTTCCAGGCTGAGACCTTCGCCTCGCAGCTGGTGTCGTTCGCCATCGCGTTCATCCTGCTTTATGTGATCGTCTCGAAGATCGCGCTTCCGCGCGTCGGCGGGGTGCTCGCGGCGCGCCAGGGCCTGGTCGAAAACGACCTCGCCGAGGCGCAGAAGCTCAAGGACGAATCCGATGCGGCGCTGAAGGCCTATGAAAGCGAGCTCGCCTCGGCGCGTTCGCGGGCGCAGGCCATCGGCAACGAAACCCGGGACAAGCTCAACGCCCAGTCCGATGCCGAACGCAAGGCGCTCGAAGAGCGTCTCGCCAAGAAGCTCGACGAGGCCGAGGCTTCGATCGCGTCGACCCGCACCGCAGCGATGGGCAACGTCCGTTCGATTGCGACCGATGCGGCTGCTGCGATCGTGCAGCGTCTGACCGGAACGCTTCCCGACGGCACCGCCGTCGCGAACGCCGTCGACGCATCGTTGAAGGGATAAGCGGCGATGTTCGAAGCAGAAGACTGGGTCGCGGTCGCATTCGTCATCCTGATGGGCATCTTCGCCTATTTCGGCGTCCATCGGACGCTGTTGAAGGCGCTCGATAACCGCAGCGACCGCATCAAGAAGGAAATCGACGACGCCCGCCGCCTCAAGGAAGAGGCCAGCAAGCTCGTCGCCGAGTATCGCTCCCGTCGCGAAAGCGCCGAGCGCGAGGCTCAGGAGATCGTGGCCAACGCCAAGGCCGAAGCCGAGCGCATCGCGGCCGAGACCAAGGCCAAGATGGAAGATTTTGTCGCCCGTCGCACCAAGAGCGCCGAGAACAAGATCGCCATGGCCGAGGCCCAGGCACTGGCCGACGTCCGCTCCGCTGCGGCGGAAGCTGCCGTCGCTGCTGCCGGCTCGATCATGTCCCAGACGGTCAAGGGCTCGCTCAACGAGAACCTGATCGCCCAGGGCATCCAGGACCTTCGGCAAAAGCTGAACTGATCGCCCGGATCACGAAGCCAACCAAAAAGCCGGTGCGATTGCTCGCACCGGCTTTTTTTTGTGCTGCTGTCGTCCCGGCCCGCCCACCCGGGGCGGTGGATCTATCCGGCGCGCGCCTTGCTGCGATGGCGCCGCGGCGCGGCCTCGGGCTTCAAGCCGTTGGGATCGAAGCCGATATAAAACACGTACTGGTCGCCGGCATCGCCCTTCGGCGCCGGGTAGATGACGTCCTCGGCAACGAAGCTGTAAACCGTGCTCTCGCCGTTGGCGCCCATGGCGACACTGGTCCTGTAAGCCTTGGTGAAGATCACCTTGTCGCCAACGCCCTCCTGAACCACGGCGACGCGAACAGGGATATCGACGGTCGGCGGCGCTCCCGCCGGGCCGACGATGACACGCCCTTCGATGCCGATGCGGGCCGTGATCTGGCCGCCATTGAGATTGCAGTCGCGCGCGGTACGGGTGATCGTCACCTGGTAGCGCAGGTCTTCGCCACTCGCCGGCTTGCCTGGCGCACCGACCGCCAGGGTCGAGGCACCTGCGCGAATCGCCACAGCCGGACAGGTCAGTTGCGCGTCGGCGGCCTGTTCAGCCGCCGTCGGCGCCGGCTCCCCAACAGCTTGGGACTTGGAGCCGAACAACTGGCTGAAACGCGATCCGATCGACGATTCGCTGCCGGACGAGCCGCCCAGCATGCTGCCGCCGCCGCATCCTGCCAGCGAAAGCGCCGTCAGCGTGAAGAGCGCAGCGCGAGTGAAGCCGCGCGAAGCGCCGGCCTGCAAAAACATCGATCGTTGTCTGGTCATCGTCCCCGTGATCCCGAAATCCCCCGATTTCGAGCGGGTTTATAGCAGCGCAAAGGCGGCAAACCAAAGGCACAATCGGCCGCGCCCGGCGCGGGACGAATCAGCTCCGGAGATCCTCGTTGAGCAGGCCGAACAGATAGTGGTCCTGCCACACACCATTGATGCACAGATAGCGGCGCGCGCGGCCTTCCCGGGCAAAACCACACTTTTCCAGCACCCGTACCGAGGCGGTGTTGGTCGGAATGCAGGCCGCGTCGACCCGATGCAGGTTGAGCTCCCCGAACAGCGACGGCAGCAGGGCTCGCAGGGCGCCGGTCATGTAGCCCATGCCGGCGAACGGCTCGCCGATCCAGTAGCCGATGGTCCCGGCTTGCACGATGCCGCGCCGGACGTTCGCCAGCGTCACCCCGCCGATCAGCACGCCGTCGTTCTCGCGGAAGATCAGGAACGGATAGGCCTTGTCACCGGCCATATCCTCTTCATAGCGCCGGATGCGGCGGCGGAAGCCGGAGCGGGTCAGGTCGTCGGACGGCCAGATCGGCTCCCACGGCGTCAGGAACGCCCTGCTGGCCTCGCGCAGCTGGGCCCATTGCGGAAAGTCGGACATCTGCGGCGCCCGCAGCAAAAGTCCGTTTCCACGCGGCGCCAGCGGCGGAGGCGCGCTCGACGGCAACCGAAACAGGGCCATGACGCCTTTCCTTGCGATCAGATCGGCATTCTAGAGCATCGGCCGGAAGGCTGTGAACCCTGTTTTCGGTCGAGCCTCATGCCACCGGCGCGCGAATCGGCAACGACTTCGCGCCCGCCAGCCCGCCCCGGAATGTCCGCCCGGGCCTGCCGGACCTGAAGCGGCGCGCGCCAAAGCGCGCCCCTTATGTCGATTGGGCTGGACGCTAGTGGTAGCGCGCCCGCGCCACCGGGCGGCTCAGGCCCTCGGCCCGGTTGACCGCCGTCTCCAGCCCGCGTCCGGTGCCGAGGGCCACCACGGCCGGGCGGCTGCGATGCAGCAGTCCATACCCTGCCTCGCGGGTCGTCTCGACACTGACCGCCTCGATCCGGCCGATCAGTTCCTCGACCGTGAGCGGGCGGCCATAGGCCATGATATGCCGCGCGAGCTGCTCGGCGCGAGCGCTGCAGCTTTCGAGCGCCATCAACAGGCCGGCTTTCATCTGCGCCTTGGCGCGCGCGATTTCCGCCTCGGTCAGCGTCTCGACCGCATTGTTGATCTCGTCGACGATGACTTCCATCATCTCCGGCGCGTCGGCCGGATCAGTGCCGGTGTACAGCCCGAAGAAGCCCGTGTCGGAATACGGCATGTGGAAGGTCGAGATGGTGTAGCACAGCCCGCGCTTCTCGCGGACCTCCTGGAACAGGCGGGAAGACATGCCGCCACCAAGGACGTTGACGAAGACATTGAGGCTGAACAGCGCCGGATCGGTCTGCGGCAGGCCTTCGAGCGCCATGGTGAGATGGGCCTGCTCGAGATCACGGCGCACCACGCGCACGCCGCCCTTCCCGAAGGTCGCCGGCTGCGGCTTCGGCGCCGCCGGTCCCTGGAAGCTGCCGAAACGTTTCTCGACCTCGGCCACCACCTCGCGATGATCGACCGCGCCGGCGGCCGAGATCACCATGTCGGGCGCGCGATAGTGGGTCAGCAGATAGCTGCGCAGCATGTCGCGGTTGAAGCCGCGCAGCGTTTCCGCGGTCCCGAGCAGCGAGCGTCCCATCGGCTGGTCGGGATAGGCGAGCTCGCTGAGGTGTTCGAACACGACGTCGTCGGGCGTGTCCTGCGCCGCGCCAATCTCCTGTTCGATCACGCTCTTCTCGCGCTCGAGCTCCTCGGCGTCGAAGGTCGGGTTGGAGAGAATGTCGGACAGCACGTCGAGCGCCAGCGGCACGTCGGCCTTCAGCACCCGCGCATAGTACGCCGTGTTCTCGGTGCTGGTGGCGGCGTTGAGATCGCCGCCAACGGCCTCGATCTCCTCGGCGATCTGCCGTGCCGAACGATTCGTCGTGCCCTTGAACGCCATGTGCTCGAGCAGATGCGAAATGCCGTGCTCGTTGAGCTTCTCGTCACGGCCGCCGACGCCGCTCCAGACACCGAGCGCGGCGGTTTCCAGATGCGGCATCTTGTCGGTGACGACGGTGAGGCCTGACGGCAGACGGGTGACCTCGACGCTCATCGGACCGCTCCCTGCTTGGCGGCGCGGCTGACCGACAGCACGAACCGCTCCAGCTCCGGTTGATCATTGGGGACGACACGGACCTGCTCCTGCCGGCTCATCAGATCGCCAAGCCACGCCGGCAAGTGCGGGCGCACGCCGCACGCGGCTTCGACCGCGTCGGGAAACTTCGCCGGATGGGCGGTCGACAACACGATGGTCGGCACCGACGTGTCGGCGCCCTCCTGCTCGGCCACGGCCATCGCCACCGCGGTATGCGGATCGATCAGGTCGCCGGTTTCGCGGAAGGCCGTGCGGATCGCGGCGCTGGTTTCGTTCTCGTCGGCGCGGCCGGCGTCGAAATCACGCCGGACGATGGCGAGCGCGGTATCGGGCAGCGTGAAGCGTCCCGACTGCGTCAGCGACGCCATCAGAGCGCGCACCACAGCGCTGTCGCGGCCGGTTGCCTCGAAAACCAGACGTTCGAAATTCGACGACACCTGAATATCCATCGACGGCGACGAGGTCGCGTTCACCCCGCGCACCTCATAGGTGCCGGTGGCGAGTGTGCGCACCAGAATGTCGTTGACGTTGGAGGCGATCCTGAGACGGCGAATCGGCAGGCCCATGCGCTTGGCGACATAGCCGGCGAAGATGTCGCCGAAATTTCCGGTCGGCACCGTAAAGTCGACAGTGCGCGCCGGCGCACCGAGTGCGACCGCCGCGGTGAAATAGTAGACCACCTGCGCGACGATCCGGCCCCAGTTGATGGAGTTGACGCCGGACAGGGCCACCGCGTCGCGGAAACGATGATGATTGAAGAGGCCCTTCACAAGCGCCTGGCAATCATCGAAGGTGCCTTCGACCGCGAGCGCATGCACATTGGCCGCGCCCGTGGTCGTCATCATCCGCCGCTGCACCTCGGAGATGCGGCCCTGCGGAAACAGCACGACGAGATCGACGTTGTCGCGGCCTGCGAAGGCATCGACCGCGGCGCCGCCGGTGTCACCGGAGGTTGCCACCACGATGGTGGTACGCTGAGCACGCTTGGCGAGTACGTGGTCCATCAGCCGCGCCAGCAGCTGCATTGCGACGTCCTTGAATGCCAGCGTCGGACCGTGGAACAGCTCGAGGATGAACTGGTTCGGGCTCGCCTGGTCGAGCGGCACCACGGCCGGATGGCGGAACGTGGCGTAGGCCTCGTTCGCCATGCGCCCGAGTTCGGCGTCGGAGATCTCGCCGCCGACGAACGGCCGGATCACCTCGACGGCGACTTCCCAGTAGGGCCGGCCGAACAGGCCGGCGATCTGCTGCGCCGACAATGACGGCCAGGTTTCGGGCACATAAAGTCCACCATCGCGGGCAAGCCCGGTCAGCATCACGTCGCAGAAGCCCAATGCAGGTGCCTCGCCACGGGTCGAGATATAGCGCGTCAACACATCCTCCAAAGGCGGAGCCTTCTCCAAACCTCTGATAAATTTGAATTATTCAGTTTTCCTGAGAAAACGTCCGGGCACCTTACGGCATCAGCCCGCAAAGTGGAAACCGGATTTCCGCAGGGCCGTCGCCTCAAGAGCGCGTGAGCAGGATGCATACACCGCCGGTCACGCACGGCGCTGGCTGCGAAACCAGAACATTGCCGCGATGGCCACCACGATGGCGAGGCCGAACCAGGTCATCGCGTATTGCAGGTGCTGGTCGCGCAGCTGGACGTCGAGCGGACCTGCCTTCGGCAGCCCCGAGGGCGGCACTGGCCCTTCGAGATCGAGGTAGAACGGCGCCACCTGCCCCCAACCGAGCATCTGCGCCATGTCCAGCGAATCGCGCGCGAACCACAGATGCTTCGCCACGTCAGGCTTCGGCGTGAACCAGCCGGGGCTTTCGGGAAAGCGCAGGTAGCCGACGAGTTCGACCGGCGGATTGGCCACTACGCCCGTCAGCAAGGCCGCCCCTTCGGGCAGGAAGCCGCGATTAACGACCATCGTCCCGCCACTGGCGATGCGCGCTGGCATGAACACCCAGGTGCCGAGACCGCTGACGTCGGGGCGCAGCGCCGAACCGGAGGTATAGACCCGTGCGTCACGCGCGACGTCGAACTGCGCCAATACCTTCACCCGGCGAAACTCGTCGCGGGACGCGGTGAGCCCGCCCCACTCCGACGGAGGCGGCAGCGCCACCGGCGCCGCGGCGAGGCGCTCGTTGAGGGCCGCGATGAGTTGCTGCTTCTCTTGCTTGCGCTGAAGTTGCCAGATGCCGAGACCGACCAGAACCACCAGCATGGCAACAGTGATGATGGCCATGCCGAAACGGCCGCGGGTGGAGGTGGACATCACTTGGGCTCACGATCGATCAGGCGGCCCTCGGACGCCCGATGATGATACTGCAGAGCAATCAACAACGACTTCATCACGCGCAACGGCAGCAGCGTCGTCGCCAGGATCAGCGGCAACCATAGCGCCGCATGCACCCAGAATGGCGGCTGGTACTTGATCTCGACCACCAGCGCCGCGCCGACCACGATGAAGCCGGCGATCATGATGATGAAGATCGACGGACCATCGCCCGCATCAATGAAAGTGTAGTCGAGCCCGCAGACCTCGCAGCGCGGCGCAAGCCGCAAAAAGCCCGAGAACAGCTTGCCCTGGCCGCAGCGCGGGCACTTGCAGCCGAGACCGGCCGCGAATGGGGAGACGGCATGATTGTCGTTGGTCATCTGCGCTCCCTTCTGCGAGCGGTGCGCCCGTTCAAAACGCAAAGGGGCGGCCGTGAGGCCGCCCCCGGATCGAGATCGATCTGCCTCAGTGGGCCGCGTGCGCCATGGTCTCGGCGCCGTGCCCCCAGACGTAAATGCAGATGAACAGGAACAGCCACACCACGTCGACGAAGTGCCAGTACCAGGCCGCGAATTCGAAGCCGAGATGCTGCTTGGGCGTGAAATGGCCGGCATAGACGCGCAGCAGGCACACCAGCAGGAAGATGGTGCCGACCAGCACATGGAACCCGTGGAAGCCGGTCGCCATGAAGAAGGTCGCGCCGTAGACGTTGCCAGCGAAGCTGAAGGTCGCATGGCTGTACTCGAACGCCTGGACACAGGAGAACGCGGCGCCGAGCAGCACGGTCAGGATCAGGCCCTGCTTGACGCCCTGACGGTCCCCCTCGAGCAGGGCATGGTGCGCCCAGGTCACGGTAGTACCCGAGGTCAGCAGGATCAGGGTGTTGAGCAGCGGCAAGTGCCAGGGGTCGAAGGTCTCGATGCCCTTCGGCGGCCACACGCCGCCGAACAGCGCTTCGCGGGTGGCGTGCACAGGATCGGCGGGGAACAGTGCGGCGTTGAAGTAGGCCCAGAACCAGGCAACGAAGAACATCACCTCGGAGGCGATGAACAGGATCATGCCGTAGCGGTGATGGAGCTGCACGACGCGGGTGTGGTCACCGTGCTGGGCTTCGCGAATCACGTCGCCCCACCAACTCGCCATGGTGTAGAGCACGCCGATCAGGCCGACGCCGAACACGATCGGCGCGCCGGCGAACATGTGGTGCATCCACGCCACTGCGCCCACAGCCATGATGAAGGCCGAGAGCGAGCCGACCACCGGCCACGGGCTGGGATCGACGAGATGGTAGTCGTGCTGTTTCACTTGCCCCGTAGCCATTACCGTTTCTCCGTTCGCAGGACCGATGTTAACCGGCCCGTGTTCGTCTCTCAATCATCCCCGCGGCTCCGAGAAGCCGCGAAACTCACAAATTCCCCTTCCGGGTGTCGCCTTCCCCGGCCGCGAGCGGCTTGGGGTCGGCATCCTTCGCCGGATAGAACGTATAGGATAACGTGATGGTGTTGGTGCCCTTGTTGTCGTCGTCAGCCATCAGCGCCGGATCGACATAGAACACCACGGCCATCTCACGGGTCTCGCCCGGGCCGAGGATCTGCTCGTTGAAACAGAAGCAGTTGATCTTCTGGAAATAGGCCCCGACGGTCAGCGGCGCGACGTTATAGGCGGCGATACCGGCGGTGCGGCGCGCGGCCTGGTTGGTCACCTTGTAATAGGCGGTCACCACCTCGCCGATCTTGACGTTGATCTCGGTCTTCTCCGGCTCGAACTTCCAGGGCAGGCCACCGCTGACATTGGAATCGAAGCGAACCGCGATCTGGTGTTCGAGGCTGCCGGCAGGCGCCGAGGTCGCGACCTGGGTCGTGCCGTTGAAGCCTGTCGCGCGGCAGAACCAGTTGTAGAACGGCACCGCCGCATAGGACGCGCCGACCATCAGCGCCACCACGAAACCGCAGATCGACGCCACCATGGTGTCGCGTCCGAACCCGCGCGGCTTGCGCTTCGGCTGGTCGGCGGGGGGCGGCGAAATGGCGGTCATGGCTTACTTTCCCGTCACAGCGGCCGGTGCAGCACGGCCGGACCCTTGACCATGGTCACGGCAAAGAACAGCACGACCAGGATGCCGAGCGCCCAGGCGATCGCCAGTGAGCGCTCACGGCGGCGGCGCTTCTGCTCTTCGGTGAGGACGATCCCCTCGGGCTCTTTGCTCTGGTCGTTCAAGTCAGCACGCATCCCTTACCAGACGAGCCGCGTCACCGCGGGCAGCATGGCCTCGACCAGCAGGGTCGCGAACAGCCCGAAGAGGTAGACAATCGAAAAGGCGAACAGGCGCCGCGGCGCACGCTTGGCTTCCGTATCGTCGCGGTGACGGAAAACCTGGATCGAAAGCCACAGCATCCAGGCGCCGAGCACGATCGAGACGACACCATAACCGGGCCCGAAGTAGCCGAGCGGCCAAGGCGCCGTCGCCACAGCGACCAGCACCACCGTGTAGAGCAGGATTTGCAGCCGCGTCGCATCCGCACCCGCCACCACCGGCAGCATCGGCACATTGGCCCGCGCGTAATCGTCGCTGCGGAACAACGCCAGCGCCCAGAAGTGCGGCGGGGTCCAGAGGAAGATGATCAGGAACAGCAGCAGCGGCTCGACCGCGAGGGTGCCGGTTGCGGCCGCCCAGGCCACCACCGGCGGCAACGCGCCGGCGGCGCCGCCGATGACGATGTTCTGCACCGTCGAGCGCTTCAGCCACATGGTATAGACCACCACGTAGAAGAAGATGGTGAAGGCAAGTAGCGCGCCGGCGATCCAGTTGACCAGGATTCCCAGCGTCACCACCGAGAAGAACGACAGCGTCATGCCGAAGGTCAGCGCCTCGGGCGGGGTCACGCGGCCGCGCGGGATCGGGCGGTTGACCGTGCGCGACATCAGGGCGTCGATGTCGCGGTCGTACCACATGTTGAGCGCGCCAGAGGCCCCGGCGCCGACTGCGATGCACAGGATCGAGGTAAACGCCATCACCGGATGAATATGCCCCGGCGCCATCACGTAGCCGACCAGCGCGGTGAAAACGACGAGCGACATCACCCGCGGCTTCAGCAGGGTGATGTAGTCGCCGACGCCCGCCTCGGAGATGTGCGGCAGGTCCAGCGGATGATGGTCGATCGTCGACACGACGGCGTTCGCTTTCTTCCGGATCTATCCGGCAGGCTCTTCCGGTTCGGCAATCGCCGGCGATGATATCGCCGGCGATCGTTTTCGTCTTCACGCGGTGCAACACCGCACCGCGTCATCAGGGCCGAAGCCGCCGCGCTTACTGGATGCGCGGCAGGACCTCGAACTGGTGGAACGGCGGCGGCGAGGTCAGCGTCCACTCCAGGGTGGTCGCACCCGGACCCCACGGATTGTTCGCGGCCTGGCGCTTGCGGGCGAAGGCTTCGATCACGCCGTAAATGAACACCAGGACACCGAAAGCCGAGATGTAGGAACCGATCGACGACACCAGGTTCCAGCCGGCGAACGCGTCCGGATAGTCGACATAACGGCGCGGCATGCCGGACAGACCGAGGAAATGCTGCGGGAAGAACACCAGGTTCACGCCGATGAAGGTGACCCAGAAGTGCAGCTTGGCGATGCCCTCGTTGTACATGTAGCCGAACATCTTCGGGAACCAGTAGTACCAGCCCGCGAAGATGGCGAACACGGCGCCGAGCGACAGCACGTAATGGAAGTGCGCGACGACGTAGTAGGTGTCCTGCAGTACGCGATCGACGCCAGCGTTCGACAGCACCACGCCGGTCACGCCGCCGAGGGTGAACAGGAAGATGAAGCCCACGGCCCACAGCATCGGGGCGCGGAATTCGATCGAACCGCCCCACATGGTGGCGATCCACGAGAAGATCTTCACGCCGGTCGGCACCGCGATCACCATGGTGGCGGCGACGAAGTAGGCCTGCGTCGCGGCCGACATGCCGACCGTGTACATGTGGTGCGCCCACACCACGAAGCCGATACCACCGATCGCGACCATGGCGTAGGCCATGCCGAGGTAGCCGAACACGGGCTTACGCGAGAAGGTCGAGACGATGTGGCTGATCATGCCGAAGCCCGGCAGGATCAGGATGTACACTTCGGGGTGACCGAAGAACCAGAACAGGTGCTGGAACAGCAGCGGATCGCCACCGCCGTCGGCGGCGAAGAACGAGGTGCCGAAGTTGCGGTCGGTCAGCAGCATGGTGATGGCGCCTGCCAGAACCGGCAGCGACAGCAGCAGCAGGAACACGGTCACGAGGATCGACCACACGAACAGCGGCATCTTGTGCAGGGTCATGCCCGGCGCGCGCATGTTGAAGATGGTGGTGATGAAGTTGATGGCGCCGAGGATCGACGACGCACCGGCGATGTGCAGCGACAGGATGGCGAAGTCGACCGCCGGACCGGGGTGACCCGAGGTCGACAGCGGCGCGTACATCGTCCAGCCGGCGCCGACACCGTTGCCGCCCGGCTCACCCTCGACGAAGGTCGAGATCAGCAGCAGCGCGAACGAAGCCGGCAGCAGCCAGAACGAGATGTTGTTCATGCGCGGGAAGGCCATGTCCGGCGCGCCGATCATCAGCGGCACCATCCAATTGCCGAAGCCGCCGATCATCGCCGGCATGACCATGAAGAAGATCATGATCAGGCCGTGCGAGGTCACGAACACGTTGTAGGTATGGCTCTCGTGGAAGATCTGCACGCCCGGATACATCAGCTCGATCCGGATCGCCACCGACATGGCGCCGCCGATGATGCCCGCGATGACCGCAAAGATCAGGTACATCGTACCGATATCCTTGTGGTTCGTGGAGTAGAGGTAGCGCCGCCAGCCAGTCGGGTGGTCGTGAGCGTGATCGTCGTGATCAGCGTGAGCGGTGGGTGCAGCAGTGGCCATTTTCAGATCCCTTGAACCGAGGTGGTTCGTCGTCTCTTAAATCTCGAAGCGAATGCGGCCGCGCTCAGCGCGCGGCCGCCTCGACCGACGCGTAGGTCTTGGCGCTGGTGTCCGCGAACTTCTTCTTCGCCTGCTCGATCCAGGCGGCGAATTCCTGCTCGCTGACGACGCGCACCGCGATCGGCATGAAGGCGTGATCCTTGCCGCACAGCTCGGAGCACTGGCCGTAGTACATCCCTTCCTTCGTCGCCTTGAACCAGGTCTCGTTGAGGCGGCCCGGGATGGCGTCGATCTTGATGCCGAAGGACGGCACGGCAAAGGAGTGGATGACGTCCGCGCCGGTGGTCTGGACGCGGATCACCTTGTTGACCGGCACCACCATCTCGTTGTCGACGCCGAGCAGGCGCGGCTGCTTGTCCGCGACCATCAGCGAGTCGAACTCGAACTTGCCGTTATCGGGATAGGCGTAGCTCCAGTACCACTGCTTGCCGGTCGCCTTGATGGTGACGTCGGCCTTGGGCACCTCGAGCTCCTGGAAGAGGAGGCGGAAGGACGGCACCGCGATGCACACCAGGATCAACACCGGGATCAGCGTCCAGGCAACCTCGATCAGGGTGTTGTGGGTGGTCTTCGACGGCACCGGATTGGAGCGCGCGTTGAACTTGACCGCCACGGTAATCAGCAGCAGCAGCACGAACAGCGTGATGGCCGTGATGATCCAGAGCAGGAAATTGTGGAACCAGATGATGTTATCCATCACCGGCGATGCGGAATGCTGCAGCGTGTATTCCCATGGGGTCGGCTGACCCAACCCGGCGAAAGCTGCCCCGGCGAACGCCACCACACTTCCGGCCACTAACAACCCCAGCGCCCGGCGGACCATTTGTCCCCTCGACATTTTCATGCCGCTCCCGCTCCTTGTCCTGAACGTCAAAGCCGGCAGGCCGAAACGACGTGACCGGCGGCCCCGTACCCGCTCTGCGGCCGCCGTCCGGCAGGTTAGAACGCGTCGAGATTCCCGCCTCTCAAACCATACTTCCAGAGCTATCGCAATGCAGGATTACGCAGTTTTCGGCTGCGTCCCCGGCGGGCGGGTACCGCTGGTTCGTCACGCGAAAAATCCGCCGCCGCGCCGGCCTCCCGCATCGACAGTGCTTGACAGGCGGATTACGCAATGTACGCACGGTCCGGGCGCATGACGGGGCCGCGATTCGCGCCCGGAGACGGGCCCCTGCCCCGCCGCCGTCGACGTGGCGGAGAGGGAGTGGGCACGCCAGAACCAGCCAGCCCGGGGACGCGCCATCGCGGCCCCGGATCGCCTTCAAGGCGCCGTCATTGCCGTGTCAGCCTTCCCGCATGCTCCCGGGAGCGATTATGGCGGACGACAAGGATACATGATCAAGGATCGACCCTGATGGGCGCTTCACGACCCCCGAAACGGACCGCCAACGCCCTCCGGGCCGGTATCGCCACCCTGCTGGCGGCCTGCCTGACCGTGATTGTGACCCTCCTCACCGGCACCGGGGGCGCCAGCGCCCAGGGCGCGGTCAAGTCGGTCCATGGCGACTGGCAGATCCGCTGCGACACCCCGCCCGGCGCCCAGGCCGAGCAGTGCGCCCTGATCCAGAGCGTGGTGGCCGACGACCGCTCCAATGCCGGCCTGACCGTGATCATCCTCAAGACCGCGGACCAGAAGAGCAAGCTGATGCGCGTGGTCGCGCCGCTCGGGGTGCTGTTGCCGTCGGGTCTCGGCCTCAAGCTCGACAACAAGGACGTCGGACGCGCCGGCTTCGTGCGCTGCCTCCCAAATGGCTGCGTCGCAGAGGTCGTGATGGACGACAACCTGCTGAACCAGCTCAAGACCGCCCAGACCGCGACCTTCATCATCTTCGAGACGCCCGAGGAAGGCATCGGTTTCCCGCTCAGCCTCAAGGGCATCGGCGAGGGCTACGACAAGCTGCCGTGAGGCGCGGACCTCGGCGGCCCCGCCCGGGCGCCGACGCGCGACGCCTCAAAACAGCACGGCCATCATCAGCAGGTTCTCGTAGCGGTCATCGAGGCGCACGCCATCGCGCTTGACGCCCTCGATGCGGAACTCCATCGCCTTGTAGAGGGCAATGGCCTGGGCGCTGCTCTCGCGTACCGTCAACTCGACGCGATGCAGCCCGATCCGCCGCGCCTCGTCGAGCGCGGCGCGGATCAGCCGCGTGCCGATACGCTGGTTGCGGAAGTTCGGCAGCAGGCCGATGCCGAGCACCCCGCAATGGGAATAGATCACCCGGTGCAGCGGGGTGATATCACACCAGCCGATCACCCGCCCCTCGGACAGCGCGATCAGGTGCGGCGTGCCGCGGGCGAGGTTGGCCTCGACGAACGCCCGCGCCGCCTCCAGCGGCGGCGCCTCCAGAAAGGCGAGGTACTGGCGCTCGCGCACCACCGCGTCGAGGACGGCATGAAAGCCTTCGATATGGTGCGGTTCGATCTGCTTGATCTCGATCGGCATCTCGACAGTCTTATATCATCGTTCGGGCGGCCTGCCGCCAG
The DNA here is from genome assembly GCF_018131225.1 of Bradyrhizobium sp. U87765 SZCCT0048. GTDB lineage: Bacteria > Pseudomonadota > Alphaproteobacteria > Rhizobiales > Xanthobacteraceae > Bradyrhizobium_A. The sequence goes on from NZ_JAFCMM010000003.1 coordinate 594,280, forward strand.
CGGCGCACGGTTCCCCGCGCCGGCAGGACCCTCTCGCGAAACAAGGTGCGGCCCCCTATCTTTATTCCACCCGCCGTGTGCAAAGTGACGCCCGGGCGACATCCACAATGGACCTTTTCATGACCCTCGCAACATCTTCCCTGCTCGACCGCGCCGGCCTCGATCGCGACACGGTCCGGGCCGAAGTCGCCCGCGGGCTCGATGGCGCCGACGACGGCGAACTGTTCCTGGAATACCGCCAGTCCGAGGGACTGATGTTCGACAATGGCCGGCTCAAGCAGGCGACTTACGACACCGCCCAGGGATTCGGACTGCGCGCGGTCAAGAGCGACGCGGTCGGCTATGCCCACTCCTCCGATGTCTCGATGGCCGCGCTGGCGCGCGCCGCGGACGCGGTTCATGCCGTGCGCGGCGGCTATTCCGGCAACTTTGCCGCAGCGCCCACCCACACCAACATCAGGCTCTATGGCGACGACAACCCGCTCGACGGCCAGGCTTTCGAGAGCAAGGTCAAGCTGCTCGCCGAAATCGACGCCTATGTCCGCGACAAGGACCCGCGCGTGCGACAGGTCTCTGTGAGCCTCGGCGCCACCTGGCAGGTGGTCGAGATCCTGCGCCCCGACGGCGAGAGCTACCGCGACATTCGCCCGCTGGTGCGGGTCAACATCTCCGTGGTCGCCGGCGCCGGCGACCGCCAGGAGACCGGCAGCCAGGGCTATGGCGGCCGCGAGGGCTATGCCCGCTTCATCGAAACCAAGGCCTGGCGCGAGGCCGCCGACGGCGCGCTGCGCCAGGCCCTGATCAACCTCGAATCGGTGCCCGCGCCGGCTGGCGAAATGGACGTGGTGCTCGGCCCGGGCTGGCCCGGCGTAATGCTGCATGAAGCCGTCGGCCACGGCCTCGAGGGCGACTTCAACCGCAAGCAGACCTCGGCGTTCGCCGGCCTGCTGGGCCAGCAGGTTGCCGCGCGCGGCGTCACCGTGGTCGACGACGGCACCATCGCCGCGCGGCGCGGCTCGCTGTCGATCGACGACGAGGGCACGCCAACCAATCGCACGGTCCTGATCGAGGACGGCATCCTGGTCGGCTACATGCAGGATCGCCAGAACGCCCGCCTGATGAACATGAAGCCGACCGGCAACGGCCGGCGCGAGAGCTATGCCCACGTGCCGATGCCGCGCATGACCAACACCTACATGCTGGCTGGCGGCCATGATCCGGCGGAAATTCTCGCTTCGGTAAAGAACGGCATCTTCGCCGCCAATTTCGGCGGCGGCCAGGTCGACATCACCTCGGGCAAATACGTCTTCCAGTGCACCGAGGCCTACCGCATCGAGAACGGCAAGCTCGGCGCACCGGTCAAGGGCGCCATGCTGATCGGCAACGGCCCGACCGACCTGCACCGCGTCACCATGGTCGGCAACGACCTGCAGCTCGACGCCGGCATCGGCACCTGCGGCAAGAACGGCCAGGGCGTCCCCGTCGGCGTCGGCCAGCCGACCCTGCGCATGGACCGCATCACTGTCGGAGGCACCGGCGCATGAGCGAGCAGACCCCCACCCTGAACACGACGACCTCGTTCAGAAAGACCGTGGTCAGCTGGGCCGGCGCGCTCGCGCAGATGGCGGCGGTGTTCGCCGTGGTGATGGCCGCCAAGGGCGCGCTCGCCGAGCCGTTCTACGTGCCGTCCGGCTCGATGGAGCCGACGCTGATGATCGGCGACGCCCTGCTCGCCACCAAATACCCCTATGGCTACAGCGCCGCTTCCGTGCCGCTGAACATTTCCCTGCCGTCGACGTCGCGCGTGCTCGGCGCTCTGCCGGAACGTGGTGACGTCGTCGTGTTTCGCTGGCCGGGCGACCGCGCCCAGGTCTGGGTCAAGCGCGTGGTCGGCCTGCCGGGCGATCGCATCCAGATGCGCAACGGCCAGCTGTTCATCAACGGGATCGCGGCGGCGTTGCAGGCGGACGGCGTCGGCAAGGCAGAGACCGAAAATGGCGCCGAGGTGCCGGCGCCACGCTATGTCGAGACCCTGCCGGGCAACCGCAGCCATCCGATCTTCAAACTGCGGGCCCATGGCTTCTACGACAACACGGCAGAGGTGACCGTGCCGTCCGATCATCTCTTCGTGATGGGCGACAATCGCGACAACTCCGCCGACAGCCGCGTGCCGGTCGCCGACGGCGGCGTCGGCATGCTGCCGACCGCCAACCTCGTCGGCCGTGTCGAGGCCGTGCTGGGCTCGTGGGATCTGGCCCAGAGCCAGCAGCCGGTCACCACCTGGCTGTCCGGCCTGCGGCCCTCGCGCTTCATGACCGGCGTCAACTGACGCCGGCCCCGCTGTGACCTTCGACGACGTCCGCGCCTTTGCCCTGACCTGGCCGGAGGTCACGGACAGCACGTCCTATGGCACGCCTGCGCTCAAGGTTCGGACCAAGCTGCTGGTGCGACTGAAAGAGGACGATGACAGCGTCGTGCTGACGGGCATCGAACCCGACGAGCGCGCCGTCATGATGGAAGCCCGGCCGCGGGTGTTTTACATCACCGAGCACTATCGCGACTGGCCGAATGTGCTGGTGCGCCTGTCCGCCTGCCCGCGCGGCGTGCTCGAGCCGTTGCTGCGGCGGCGCTGGAAGGAACTGGCTTCGAAGGCGGCGGTCAAGGCGTTCGAGCGCGGGATCTAGCGGAGTCGACGCAGCCTGGCTAACGCACGACGCCGGACACGAAACCCGGCTTGCGATGGGGCGGCTTGATCTGGTTCTTGAGGAAGCAGCGCGCTTCCTTTCCGATATAGCCGGGGCGCGCATAGGTCCACGCACGGCACTTGTTGTCGGCCTCGCAGGCCTCCTTGCAGGCGTCGTCGTGCTCGCTGCCCTTGAGTTCAAAATTGCGATAGTCGCCGCCGAAACGATCGGTCGACATCTCGACCGCACCGGTGCGCTGCTCGACAACCCCGGCGCCGCGCACGCCCGAGACGCAGCAGTTGTTGGCGACGCGCGCCGGCACGCTGCTCTTCAGCCAGCACACCGCCTCGGTCGCGGCATAGGTCGGATAGTTGAAGCTCCAGGCGCGGCAGCGGCGGTCGCGCTCGCACTGCAGGGCGCAGTCCGCCGGATCGCCCGACGTCACCGGAGAGCGCAGGTAGTCTCCGCCCGGCCGATCGAAGTTGGCCTGTGCGAGCACCGGCTGCGGGACTGCGACGATCACGCCGACAACAACGGCGATGGCCGCGAGGCAGGCTCTGAAGCGACGGGCTCGGACCATGCCGGACAACTTTCAATCCAGACCGCTGCGGCAGGGGAAGGCCGCCGACGATCACGCACGAGTTCTGCGATCGGCACGCGATCACATCGCCGATGGCTCGCTCCAAGCGAGCCATCGCGTGCGCCGCCGCGCTGCCCATTAAAGTATCAGATTTCTGTACGGCAGATGAACAGTGAGCGGATGTCCTGCTGCGACATCAAACCGCTGATTCAGAACACATATTGATCGTAGGCCGGCTCGACCGTGCCGCCCCACGCCCCATTAAATTTCAGCAACATATCCTCGGCCGGCGTACGCCCGGCCTCGAGGATGCGATCGAGCGGCTCGAGGTAGCGCGATTCGTCGCGGCCGAGATGATCGATGCGCGCGCGCCGCCGCAGGCCGGCATGGGCGAGCACGAGGCACTCCCGGGCGATTTCGAACAGATAGCGATTGCCGATCCTGGCCTTGAAGCCGAGCCGCGGCACGTCGTCGCGCAGTTGCTGGCGCTCTTCCGCGGTCCAGTTCCTGGCGATGTCCCAGGCGGCGGTGAGGCTGTCGTCGTCATAGAGCAGGCCGACCCAGAACGCCGACAGCGCCGGCAAGCGGTCCCACGGCGCGCCGTCGGCGCCGCGCATCTCCAGATAGCGCTTGAGGCGGACCTCCGGGAAGATGGTCGACAGATGGTTGGCCCAGTCCGACAGTGTCGGGCGCTCGCCCGGCACGCGCTCGTTGCGGCCGTCGAAGAAATCGCGAAACGAGGAGCCGGCGACATCGATGTAGCGATCGCCGCGCTTGATGAAATACATCGGCACGTCGAGCGCATAGTCGACCCAGCGCTCGAAGCTCATGCCGTCCTCGAACGCCCACGGCAGCATGCCGGAGCGCGCATTGTCGGTGTCGCGCCAGATCTCCGAACGGAACGACAGAAAACCGTTCGCCTTGCCTTCGGTGAACGGCGAGTTGGCGAACAGCGCCGTCGCCACCGGCTGCAGCGCCACCGAGGTGCGCAGCTTCAGCACCATGTCGGCTTCGGAGCAGAAGTCGAGATTGGTCTGCACCGTGCAGGTCCGGTACATCATGTCGAGGCCGTAGCGACCGACCTTCGGCATGTAGTTGGTCATGATCTGGTAGCGCCCCTTGGGCATCACCGGAATCTGCTCGCGCGACCAAGACGGCGTCATGCCAAGGCCAAGGAAGCCGATGCCGAGCGGGGTCGCCACCTCGCGCACCTGGGCGAGATGGGCCATCACTTCGGCCGTGGTCTGGTGCACGGTCTCGACCGGCGCGCCGGACAGCTCGAACTGACCACCCGGCTCGAGCGAAATCGCACCGCCACCGGTGACGTCGTACAGGCCGATGATGTTGCCCTGCTCCATGATCGGCTCCCAGCCGAGCAGGTGGCGCATGCCCTGCAGCAGGGCCTCGATGCCGCGCGGGCCGCCATAGGGCACCGGCTGGTGCCCCTCCAGGGTGAAAGGCGTCTTCTCGTGCTCGGTGCCGATTCGGAATGCATCCTTCGGCTTCACGCCTGCTTCCAGCCACGCGACGAGTTCGTCGCGCGAATGCAGCGGCGTCATATCAATCTGGTCACGAGCCATGCGAAGTCCGGGTCAAAGCCGCGGCGACACTGCACGCGCGCGGACGGGAACAAGGGCTGCCGCCTGCGGTAGCGGCAAGAGGTGAAGTGAGGGTCATCGCGCCGGCGCGGCTTCCTTGCCGCCGTTCGCCTGCTGTTGCAAGTCGGCGCAGGAGCAGCCGAGGCGGTCGAGCAGGCCGCACAGCTTCAATGCATCGACGTCGGACAGCTTGGAGCCGACATGCCGCTCGATCGCGGCGGAATAGGCTCCCCACATTTTTTTTTGCAGCTCGCGACCGGCTTCCGTGATCTCGACGAACTGGCCACGCCGGTCCATCTCGCACTCCCTCCGGAGCGCGAGCCCTTCGTCGACCAGACGGTCGATCAGACGCGACGTCGAGTACTGCGGAAGCAGCATCTGCCGTTCGAGCTCGACCGGCCGCAGTTCGCCGCGCGGCGCGCGCGACAGCTCAAGCAGCGCGTCGTACCATGCCAGCGGCGGGAAGCCGGCTTTCTTGAGATCCTGCTCGACAGCGTCCAGCACCCTGCTCTGGACCCGCATCAGGCGGATCCAGGCGGCTGTGGCCTCGGTCGACGGCTTACGTTTCATGCGCGATAGTCCCTCGGCTCGGATTATACGTCACTGAATGCATCTGCATCAACATTGACAATTTCATGCAGCCGCATGTAATCCGGCCGCCGGACCGCGCCATGCTATGACTGGGTTGGCTGCTTGCCGGCCGCCAGAAAGCCAGGCGGCCCGGGAACGTCAAGGGACGACCAAGGAGGACGACATGAAACTCTACTATACGCCGGGCGCCTGCTCGCTCTCGCCCCATATCGCGCTGAAGGAAGCCGGAATCCCGCATGAGCTCGTCAAGGTCGACCTCAAGACCAAGACGCTCGCGAGCGGCGAGGATTACAGCAAGATCAACCCGAAGGGCCAGGTCCCGGCGCTCGCGCTGGACAACGGCGAACTGCTCACTGAAGGCCCGGTGATCGTCCAGGTGATCGCTGACAAGGCCGCCGGCAAGAACCTCGCCCCCGCCAACGGCACCACCGAGCGCTATCGCCTGCAGGAATGGCTGACCTTCATCAGCGCCGAGGTCCACAAGACCTTCAGCCCGCTGTTCAACCCGACGCTCACGGACGAGGCCAAGCAGGTGTTCCGCGATCGCCTCGCCGGCAAGTTCAAGTATCTCGACAGCAAGCTCGCCGGCCAGGACTACCTGATGGGCCAGCAGTTCACCGTCGCCGACGGCTATCTCTACACCATGCTGCGCTGGGCCGATCGCATGAAGGTCGATCTCTCCGGCTTCCCCCACCTCACGGCCTACAAGGAGCGCGTCGCGGCGCGCCCGCAGGTCCAGGCCGCGGTGCAGGCCGAAGCCTGAGCCCACCGCGCCTTCGCCACACGACAACGGGCCGGATCATCGATCCGGCCCGTTTCTTGACGTGATGTGCGTGCAGGGCGCGGCGGCTGCCCCTCAGGCGGCCGCGGCTTTCTTCGGCGGAAAGCGGCCGTAGAAGGTCTCGCCCTTCTCCGCCATCTCGACCAGCAGCTTGGGCGGAGTGAAGCGCGAGCCGTACTTGGCCTCGAACTTGTGGCACAGCGCGACGAAGTTCTTCGTGCCCATGAAGTCGATATAGGACAGCGCTCCGCCGGTGAATGGCGCGAAGCCGAAGCCGAGGATCGAGCCGACGTCCGCCTCGCGCGGATCGGTGATGACGTGGTCCTCGACCGTGCGCGCGGCCTCCACCGCCTGCACCACCAGGAAGCGCTGCTTCAGCTCCTCGACGTCCAGCGTGTCGGGATCGAGCGACTTCGGCTGCAGCGGGCCGATGCCGCTCCACAGCCGCTTCTGGCCCTTGCCCTTCTCGGGATAGTCGTAGAAGCCCTTGCCGTTCTTGCGGCCGAAGCGCCCCTCCTTCTCGACCATCTCGACCATCAGCTTCTTCTGCGTCTGGTCGATGGCATTGGGGCCGAGATCGGCTTCCGTCGCCTTCATGATCTTGAGCACGAGGTCGAGCGCCACCTCGTCGCTGAGCGACAACGGGCCGACCGGCATGCCGGCCATCCTGGCGGTGTTCTCGATCATCGCCGGCGGCACGCCTTCCATCAGCATCTCGAGTCCTTCCGCGGTGAAGCGCAGCACGCAGCGGTTGGCAAAGAAGCCGCGGGAGTCGTTGACCACGATCGGCGTCTTGCTGATCTGGCGGACGTAGTCGAGCGCGGTCGCGAGCGCGACATCGCCGGTGTTCTTGCCGACGATGATCTCGACCAGCATCATCTTCTCGACCGGCGAGAAGAAGTGGATGCCGATGAAGCGGGCCTGGTCCTTGAACTCCTCGGCCAGCGAGTTGATCGGCAGCGTCGAGGTGTTGGAGGCGAAGATCGCGTCCGGCCGCAGGAATTCCTGCGCCTTGGCATAGGTCTCGGCCTTGACCTTGCGGTCTTCGAACACCGCCTCGATCACGAGGTCGCAGTCCTTGATGACGCTGTAGTCGGCGGTCGCGGTGATGCGCGCCAGCAGCGCGTCACGCTCGGCCTCCTTGGCGCGGCCCTTGGCGACGAGGCCGTCGATGACCGACTTCGCGTGGGCCTTGCCCTTGTCGGCGCTGTCCTGGTCGCGGTCGATCAGCACCACCTCGATGCCGGCCTTGGCCGAGACATAGCCGACGCTCGCGCCCATGAAGCCGGCGCCGATCACGGCGAGCTTCTTGACCTTGGTCGGCGGCACGTTCTCCGGCCGGCGGGCCCCCTTGTTGAGCTCCTGCATCGACACAAACAGGCTGCGGATCATCGCCGCCGCTTCCTTGCTGCGCAGGATGTTGGCGAAATAACGCGACTCGACGCGCAGCGCCGCATCGATCGGCAGCTGCAGGCCCTCGTAGACGCACTGCAGGATGGCGCGCGCCGCCGGATAGTTGTTGTAGGTCTCGCGGCGCAGGATGGCGTTGGCCGGCGGGAAGGTCATGGTGCCGGCCTTGGAGTAGACCGGACCGTTCGGCAGCTTGAAGCCCTTCTCGTCCCACGGCGCCGCGGCCTTGCCGCCGCCCTTGATCCAGTCCTTTGCGGTCTTGATCAGGTCGGCCGCGGGCACCACGGCATCGACGAGCTTCATCGCCTTGGCCTTGGTCAGATCGATTGGATCGCCCTTCAGCAGGAACTGCAGCGCATCCTGCGTCGGCATGATGCGCGGCAGGCGCTGGGTGCCGCCGGCACCGGGGAACAGGCCGACCTTGACCTCGGGGAGGCCGAGGCGGGTCTTCGGGTTCTCCGCCGCGACGCGATAGTGGCAGGCGAGCGTCAGCTCGAACGCGCCACCGAGCGCGAGACCGTTGATCGCGGCGACCCACGGCTTGCCGGATGTTTCGATGCCGCGCAGCGTCAGCGACAGCTTGCGGCTCTCGTCGAACAGCAGCTGATTGGCGGCGACTTCGCCCTTCTGCTTGAGCGTCTCCAGATAGGTGCGGTTCATGCCCTCGAGCATGGTGAGGTCGGCGCCGGCCGACAGCGCCTCCTTACCGGAGGTGATGACCACGCCCTTCACCGCCGCATCGGCAGAGGTCTGCTGCACGATCGCCGCGAGTTCCTCGACCGACGTCTGGTCGAGCACGTTCATCGAGCGGCCGGGAATGTCCCACGTCACCAGGGCGATGCCGTCGGCGTCGGTCTCGACCTTGAAATTCTTGAATGCCATTTGAAAGCTCCTTCAATCCCTTGGTTCAAGCGCCGGGCGCGGCGGCAAGCAGCCGCGGCGCGCTCCGGCGGCGGCCGCGCTCAGGCGGCCGGCGTCCAGGTTGAAAATCAGACCCGCTCGATGATGGTGGCGGTGCCCATGCCGCCGCCAATGCACAGCGTCACCAGCGCGGTGGACAGCTGCCGCCGCTCCAGCTCGTCGAGGACGGTTCCGAGGATCATCGCGCCGGTCGCACCGAGCGGATGTCCCAGCGCAATGGCGCCGCCGTTGACATTGATCTTGTCGTTGTCGATGTCGAACGCCTGGATGTAGCGCAGCACCACCGAGGCGAACGCCTCGTTGAGTTCGAACAGGTCGATGTCCGACAGCTTCATGCCGGAGCGCTCCAGCACCTTCTTCGTGACGTCGACAGGGCCGGTCAGCATCATCGCCGGCTCGGAGCCGATGTTGGCGAAGGCGCGAATCCTGGCGCGCGGCTTGAGGCCGTGCTTGACGCCGGCTTCCTTGCTGCCGAGCAGCACCGCACCGGCACCGTCGACGATGCCCGACGAATTGCCGGCATGGTGGACGTAGTTGACGCCCTCGATCTCCGGATGCGACTGCACCGCGACGGCGTCGAAGCCGCCCATCGCGCCCATCACCGCGAACGATGGCTGCAGCTGCGCCAGCGACTGCATGGTCGTCGACGGACGCATGTGCTCGTCCTTGTCGAGAATGGTCAGGCCATTGATGTCCTTGACCGCGACCACCGAGTTGTTGAAGCGGCCTTCTTCCCACGACTTGGCCGCGCGCTGCTGGCTTTGCACCGCATAGGCGTCGACGTCGTCGCGCGAGAAGCCGTACTTGGTCGCGATCAGGTCGGCCGCGACGCCCTGCGGCATGAAGTAGGTCGGCAGCGCCATCGACGGATCCATCGGCCACGCAGCGCCCGACGACATGATGCCGACGCGGCTCATCGATTCGGCGCCGCCGCCGATCGTCAGTTCATGCTGGCCGGACATCACCTGGGCGGCGGCGAAGTTCACCGCGTCGAGACCCGAGGCGCAGAAGCGGTTGACCTGGACGCCCGGCACCGAGGTACCGAAACCGGCGTTCATCGCGGCGAAGCGCGCGATGTCACCGCCGGCCTCGCCGACCGGATCGACCACGCCGAGCACCACGTCGTCGATGCTGTCCTTGCCGAGATTGTTGCGCTCCTTGAGCGCCTTCAGCGGCACGGTCGCGAGCGCCAGCGCCGTGACCTCGTGCAGCGAACCATCGGACTTGCCCTTGCCGCGCGGCGTGCGGACGTGATCGTAGATAAACGCTTCAGGCATGATGCCCTCCCTTCGATCCATCTTGATTCAGAAAAAAAGGCCGCGCCATCCGGCACGGCCTTGCAGATGTCGTCAGAACGCCTCGGCGGGCAGTTCCATCACGGTCGCCGCGCCGGTCTGGATGCGGGCGAGATGCGTCGCTGTCTCCGGCAGCATCCGTTCCATGAAGAACTTGCCGGTCACCAGCTTGGTCGAGAGATAGCTCGAGGTGTCGCCCGCCGCGATCTTGCCCTGGGCCACCTTGACCATCCGCGCCCACATGTACCCCATCACCACGAGGCCGAAGAGATGCATGTAGTCGGTGGAGCCGGCGCCGGCATTCTCGGGCTTGCCCATCGCGTTCTGCATCAGCCACATCGTCGCCTGCTGCAGGTGGCCGAGCGCGGTGCTCAGCGGCGCGACATAGGGTTTCATCGCCTCGTCGGCGGCGTTCTCCTTGGCGAAGCTGCCAACCTCGTTGAAGAACGCCATGGCGGCACGGCCGCCGTCGCGCGGCAGCTTGCGGCCGACGAGATCCAGCGCCTGGATGCCGTTGGCGCCTTCATAGATCATGGCGATGCGGGCATCGCGCACGAACTGCTCCATGCCCCACTCGGCGATATAGCCATGGCCGCCGAACATCTGCTGGGCGGCGACCGAATTGGCGAAGCCGACATCGGTGAGCACGCCCTTGAGCACCGGCGTCAGCAGGCCCATATGGTCGTCGGCCTCCTGGCGATCGGCGGCATTGTCGGAGCGGTGGGCGACGTCGCTCTTGAGCGAGGTCCACACCACGAGCGCACGCGCCGCTTCGTTGAAGGCACGAATGGTCAGCAGCGTGCGGCGCACGTCCGGATGCACGATGATCGGATCGGCCGGCTTGTCCGGCGCCTTGGCGCCGGACAGCGAACGGCCCTGCAGGCGCTCGCGCGCATAGGCGACCGCGTTCTGATAGGCGACTTCCGACTGCGCGAGGCCCTGAACGGCGACGCCGAGCCGCGCCTCGTTCATCATCACGAACATGGCGTTGAGGCCCTTGTTCTCCTCGCCGACCAGCCAGCCCGTGGCGTTGTCGTAGTTCATCACACAGGTGGAATTGCCGTGGATGCCCATCTTGTGCTCGATCGAGCCGCACGACACGCCATTGCCGGCGCCGAGCGTGCCGTCGGCATTGACGAGACGCTTGGGCACCACGAACAGCGAGATGCCCTTGACGCCCGCCGGCGCGCCCTCGATGCGGGCGATCACCAGGTGGACGATATTCTCGGTGATGTCCTGGTCGCCGCCGGAGATGAAGATCTTGGTGCCCGAGATCTTGTAGCTGCCGTCGGCCTGCTTGACCGCTTTCGTGCGCAGCAGCCCGAGATCCGTGCCGCAATGCGGCTCGGTGAGGTTCATGGTGCCGGCCCATTTGCCGGCCAGCATGTTCGGCACGAAGGTGTTCTTCTGCTCTTCGGTGCCATGGACCATCAGCGCGGCAACCGCGCCGAGGGTGAGGCCGTGATACATGGAGAACGCCATGTTGGCCGAGATCATGAATTCATTGACGCTCTGTGCCAGCGTCGCCGGCAGCCCCTGGCCGCCATGGCTCACGGGGCCGGCAAGGCCGATCCAGCCGCCATCGCCGAGCTGGCGGAAAGCTTCCTTGAAGCCCTTTGGCGTGGAGACCCGGCCGTCGTCATGACGGGTGCAGCCTTCGAGGTCGCCGACGCGGTTGAGCGGCTGCAGCACCTCTTCGCTGAACTTGGCGGCTTCCGACAGGATCGCCTCACGCACGTCCGCGGACGCGTCGCTGAAACCCGGCAGGTTGTTGTAGCGGTCGATCTGGAAAACGTCGTTGAGCAGGAAAGTCACGTCCTCGACGGGCGCCCGATAGCTCGGCATGTCTGTCTCTCTCCCCTTGATCGAAATCTTAACTGCCTCATTAAGAAAAATTTTGCATCGCAGCAATGCCTTTTTGGAACTAACACCTCAAATCAGACGAAAGGATGGGATCGGCGCCCCCAGCATCCGCGACACGGTGACCGCCCGCCAGCCCTGTACGCAGCCAGTCTCAAGCTGGAGGTAATCACGCCCGGCACAAGGGTCCGGGGCCGCAAATATCTGCCCCGGTTCCCGAACTTTTCGGCCGCCGCGGCCCGCTCCTTAACCCGTTGTTTACCGTAACGAGAAAAAGTCACGGCTGGAAATGGGCACGCTGCCGCGAAATTCGCTTTTATTCTCAAGGAGAGCGCGGCGAGCCTGAGGGCGCTGAAAAGCGCCGGTCAACACCGGACCCTGGCATGACATCTCGCGTACCGAGAAGCGTTGAAGCGACCGATCCGGCGACCCAGGACCGCGCCGAGGCTGCGGCGCGGCGCGCCGGCATGTCGCTCAACGACTGGCTCGCGACCACCGGCGGCACTCAGCCGCCGGCTGCGCGCAGCGCCGCCGCGGATGTCGCCGAAATTCATCATCGCCTCGATTCGATCACCCGTCAGATCGAGCGTATCTCGCAGGTCGCCAGCACCGCTCCGCAGACCGAAGGCCCCGGCGTCGCGCGCGAGCTCAACGACGCCATTGCCCGCCTCGACGCACGCATCGCCCAGATCAACACGCCGCCCGCCCCGCCACCGGTGCAGCCGGCACCGCCGCTGCAGGCCGCGCAACAGCCCGAGCCGCCGCACCGTCCCGCGGCCGCACCGCAGGCCGAGGCCGCTCCGGCGCCGCGCCGCCAGGCGACCACCATTCCCGAACTGCTCGATTTCGACATTGCCGAGATTCGCGCACGCCAGGCCGAGCTGAACAGCGAGGCGCCGCCGTCGCGCCTGTCCGCGTCCGCCGCAGCGACGATGGCGCCGCCCTCTCCGCCGCCCGCCCAGCCTGCGGCGCCTGCCGCCGCCGCGCCCGACATGTCGGCGTTCGAAAAGCAGCTGCAGCACCTCACCAGCCAGATCGAGAGCCTGCGCCGGCCTGACGGCGTCGAGCAGTCGATCGCGGCCTTCCGCAACGAACTCGCGGAGATGCGCGCCGTCATCACCGACGCGCTGCCGCGCCGGGCGCTGGAAGCGCTGGAAAACGAGATCCGCGCGGTGGCGCGACGCATCGACGAGGGCCACCAGAACGGCATCGACGCCAAAGCGCTGCAGAGCATCGAGCAGGGCCTGCGCGACATCCATACCACGCTGCAGAAGTTGACGCCCGCCGAGCAGCTCGCCGGCTTCGACGAGGCGATCCGCAACCTCGGCGACAAGATGGATATCCTGGTGCGCACCAATCCGGACAGCGGATCGGTGCAGCAGCTCGAAGGCGCGATCGGCGCGTTGCGCGCGATCGTGTCCAACGTCGCCTCGAACGACGCGCTGGCCCGGCTCAGCGACGACGTGCGCGGCCTCGCTTCCAGGATGGATCAGGTTTCCCACGAGCAGGCCGCCCACGCCGGCTTCGCCGGCTCGCTGGCGGCGCTGGAACAGCGCATCGCCGTGCTGACCACGACGCTCGAGAAGCGCGAACGGCCGGCCGACGACTGCAGCCAGCTCGAGGCCGCGGTGCGGCTGCTGTCGGACCGCATCGATCATCTGCAGGTCGGCCACGACACGTCTTCGGCCTTCACCCATGTCGAACAGCGCATCCAGCAGTTGCTCGAGCGGCTGGAGACGGTGGACTCGCGCACGGCCAATTTCGGCCGCGTCGAGAGCGGCCTCGCCGACATCCTGCGTCATCTCGAGGACCAGCGCCTCTCCTTCGCCGCGCTCAGCGAGACCCGCGCCGGCCCGTCGGCGATGGACAACGAGGCCTTCGGCACGATCCGGCGGGAGATCGCCGATCTTCGCCACAGCCAGTCGGAAACCGATCGCAACACCCAGGACGCACTCGAGAGCGTGCACAACACCCTCGGCCATGTCGTCGACCGCCTGGCGATGATCGAAACCGATCTGCGCGAGAGCCGTACCGCCCGACCGGCCGGCCAGGACGTGCACGACCGTGCCGGCGAGCGGCCGCGCGACCGCGCGCCGGAGCGGCCATCGCCACCGATGTTCGCCGAACCGGCCCCGCTGGCGCGCGAGAGCGCGCCGCCACTCGCGCCGATCATCTCATCGACCGCGATCTCCGCGCCGATGCCCGCTCCCTCGCGCCTGGCCGTTACTCCGCCGCCGCGCCCGGATCTGCCCAACCCCGTCGCAGCCCAGACCTCCGCGCATCGTCCGCCCCCGCCGCCGCCCGGTCCGGCGCCGCAGGCCATTCAGGAGATTCTCACCGCAGCGGCTCATCCCGAGCGGGCGCCGGCCCCACCCGCCCCTCAGCCTGCGGCGCAGAACCTTACTGCCCAGAATTTTGCCGCCCAGAATTTTGCCGCTCAAGCCGCGCGCCCGATCGATCCCGACCTGCCGCCGGATTACCCGCTCGAGCCGGGAACGCGACCGCAGGAGCGCACCGCTCCGCCAGTGACGCCGTCGCAGCGCATCGCCGCGTCCGAGAGCGTGCTGAGCGAGATCCCGAACGCCGCAAAAGAAGCCGCCAGCACGTCGAGCTTCATTGCGGCCGCGCGCCGCGCCGCCCAGGCAGCGGCCAACACCGCCAAGGACAAACCGAAGGACAAGGGCAAGGACAAGCCGGGTCGTGTCGCCGCTCTGGCCAATGCCGCGCGCGGCGCCAAGGCCGACAAGGCCAAGGCTGAGGCGCGAACGGCCGTCAGGAACGAGACCAAGGGCGAGACCCGAGCGTCGTCGCGCATCCGCTCGCTGCTGGTCGGCGCCAGCGTGGTCGTGATCGTGCTCAGCGGCTTCCGCATGGCGATGAACATGTTCGACGGTGGCGGCCACGACACGCCGCCCGCGGCCGCGGTCGACAAGCCTGCCGACAAGCCGATGGAGAAGTCGAGCGAGGCCGCGCCGCCGGTTCTGTTCGATCCCGGCCGCGCGCAGCAGCAGGGCGAACTGACGCTGCCGTCCATGACCTCGCCGACGCCGATCGATCGCCAGGCCCGCAGTGTGCCGACCGCGCCCGCGGCCGCTCCAGCCGGCAGCAACGCCGCGACCGCGCCGGGCGACGACAAGGCCGCCTCGCCGGACGTCACCGGCAGCATCACCGTGCCGCCTGCAGCGCCGGTGCCGGCAACGCCGTACAAGCCGATCACGCTCAATCCGGTAACGGATGCTCTCCCCGATGCGATCGGCGGTGCCGTGCTGCGCAGCGCGGCGCTTAAGGGTGATCCGGCCGCTGCCTATGAAGTCGCGGTGCGCTACGCCGAAGGCAAGGGCGTGGCCGTGAACTACGAGGAAGCGGTGAAGTGGTACGACCGCGCCGCCGACGCAGGCATCGTACCCGCGATGTTCCGCCTCGGCACGCTCTACGAAAAGGGCCTTGGCCTGCCCAAGGACGTCGACGCCGCGCGCCGCTACTACATCCGCGCCGCCGAGCGCAGCAACGCCAAGGCGATGCACAACCTCGCGGTGCTCGACGCCGACGGCGGCAGCAAGGGCCCGAACTACAAGAGCGCGGCGCAGTGGTTCCGCAAGGCCGCCGACTACGGCGTCGCCGACAGCCAGTACAATCTCGGCATCCTCTACGCCCGGGGCATCGGGGTGGAGCAGAACCTTGCCGAGTCCTACAAGTGGTTCAGCCTCGCGGCCTCACAGGGCGACGCCGACTCGAGCCGCAAGCGCGACGATGTCGCTCGTCGCCTCGATCCGCAATCGCTGGCCGCCGCCAAGCTGGCGCTGCAGACCTTCAACCCGGAGGTCCAGCCCAGCGACGCCATCAGCGTGCCGGCCCCGGTCGGCGGCTGGGACGCCGCCGCGACACCGGCGCCCGCGCCGACCGCCGCCAAGCGCTATCCGGGCAAGCCGGCCGCCAAGCTGACCACGGCCGCGCGCTAGTGCGGCGTTTCGCACTGGCGCGCGCCGCCTGCGCATCCCATCCATGGAATATTTAGCCCGACCTGCTATCGGTCGCTGAGCGGGCCGGCGCAGATGCCCGGCCCGCCGACAAGGGCCCCGCGCGTGCAGATCTACCTTCCGATCGCCGACCTGCCGGTCAATATGTTCCTGCTGCTGGCCATGGGCATGGCAGTGGGTTTCGTCTCCGGCATGTTCGGCATCGGCGGCGGCTTCCTGATGACACCGCTGCTGATCTTCGTCGGCATTTCCCCCGCGGTCGCGGTCGCCTCGGTGTCCAGCCACATCGCCGCATCGTCGTTCTCCGGCGCGCTTTCCTACTGGCGCCGCCGCGCCATCGATCCGGCGCTGGCGCTGGTGCTGCTGAGCGGCGGCCTCATCGGCACCGCGCTCGGCGTCTGGCTGTTCACCGCCCTGCGCTCGCTCGGCCAGCTCGACCTGATGATCGCGCTGTCCTATGTGGTGCTGCTATCGGGCGTCGGCGGACTGATGCTGTGGGAAGGCCTCGCCACGATGCGGCGGGCCCGCCGCGGCGAGAAGGTGACGCTGCGCCGCTCGGGCGGCCATGGCTGGATCCATGGCCTGCCGCTGAAGGTGCGCTTCAAGCGCTCCAAGATCTACCTGTCGGTGATCCCGATCGCCGCAGTCGGCCTGCTGATCGGTTTCGTCGGCGCAGTGATGGGCATCGGCGGCGCGTTCCTGCTGATCCCGATCATGATCTACCTGCTGCGGGTGCCGACCAGCACCGTGATCGGCACCGCACAGGTGCTCACCCTCGCCACCATGGCGATCGCCACCCTCCTGCATGCGTTGACCAACCATCTCGTCGACGCCGTGCTCGCCCTGATCCTGATGGTCGGCGGCGTCACCGGCGCCCAGTTCGGCGCCCGCGCCGGCCAGCGCATTCGCGGCGAACACCTGCGCATGCTGCTCGGTCTGCTGATCCTCGCGGTCGGCGTCCGCTTCGCCATCGAACTGGTGATCCGTCCGCAGGACCTGTTCACCATCCGCGAGATCGGGGGCGGCCAGTGAAGCGGGCGAGCCGGATCGGCACACGTCTTGCCACGCTCCTGATCGCGGCCTGCGCCGGCAGCGCGGCCTGTGCAGAACGGTTGATCGTGTCGGTGTCCAACCACCGCGTCACGGTGACCTCGAACTACACCGGCGAGGAGTTGGTGCTGTTCGGCGCCATCGAGCGCGACGCCGGCACACCGCCGGCGCGCGGCGGCTACGACCTCGTGGTCACGGTGAGCGGCCCGCGCATCGATCTCGTGACACGGCGCAAGGAGCGCAAATTCGGCATCTGGGTCAACACCGACTCCCGCCAGTTCCTGCAGGTGCCGTCCTATCTCGCGGTGTTTGCCAATCGGCCGTTCGAGGCAGTGGCCGCGCCCGACGTGCAGCGCCGCCTGCAGCTCGGGTTGAACCATGTGCTGCTGACCCAGCGGGTCGGAACGGACTACGCCGACGTGGTCGCGAGCGATCCGTTCCGCAGTGCGTTCGTGCGGCTGCGCGGCGAGCACGGGCTGTACCGCGAGGAGACCAACGCCGTCACTTTCCTGACGCCGACGCTGTTTCGCACCACCATTCCGCTGCCGGCCGAGGTTCCGATCGGCAGCTATGACGTCGACATCAAGCTGCTGTCCGACGGCGCGCTGGTGACCAGAACGGAGACCGCGTTCGAGATCGTCAAGGTCGGCTTCGAGCAGTTCGTCGCCACATCGGCGCGGCAACAGCCGCTGCTCTATGGCCTGATCACGGTGATGATGGCACTCCTCACCGGCTGGCTGGCGTCCGAGATCTTCCGGCGCGACTAGATTGTCTGGGATTGAATCTATTGCGGCTTCCGATCAGCAGCGGCGACCTCCAAAGTCGGCGTTTATTCACTGAGACGATCAATTTCCTCAATGGACATTTCTGCAGAGAGGCCGAAAAGCTGGAGCGCCGTCGCAGCTTTGGACCGAAGGGCTTTCCAAATCACGCTTTCTCGAATCAGCACGATCGCCTCGTCACGCGATTGCGCCGACAGCGCATCTCCAGAATACACTTCGATATATGCGAACAGATCTTCCAGCGCACCACGCTGAGCATCAGTCAATACGGCCTCGTTTTCGGGGCGGCGGACAATGTACTTCAGACTATCCACGTTCTCTAGGAGCTCGACATCCACCACGTACTCGTTGGGAGTTCCAGCGATTCCATAACGTTCCTGGAACGGCAGCGAAGACAGCTGCGCGAGGCGCCAGGTTATGTCTCCAGTATTCATCGCGATCCGCTCGGCAAGGGAGTAGGCCGTTCATCCTTCGAGGCTCGCGGAGCTTGTCATCGGTCCGTGCTTCGCGCGGACCCGTTGGCTCGCGCCTCAGGATGACGGACTATTAGCTCAGCCTAACTTATCAAACATTACCTCAGCCGAGCGCGCGCCAGGCCTCGACAAAGGCTCGCGCCCGGTCGCCGACCGCCGCGGCATCCATGCCTGGCATGTAGAGGGCCGAGCCAAGACCGAAACCCGTGGCGCCGGCGGCCACGAAGTCCGTCATCCGCGCGGGCGTGATACCGCCGACCGGCAGCACACGCGTTTCGCGCGGCAGCACCGCACGCATAGCTTTCAGCACCGGCGGCGTCAGGAGCTCGGCGGGAAAAAGCTTGAGCGCATCGGCGCCGGCCGCGAGCGCAGCGAACGCCTCGGTCGGCGTGGCGATGCCCGGCACGCACCACAGCCCTGCGGCCTTCGCGGCGCTGATGACGGCGACGTCGGCATGGGGCATCACCACGAGACGGCCGCCGGCTTCGGCGACCTCCACGACCTGCTGTGACGACAGCACGGTTCCGGCACCGACCACGGCGCGGCCGCCGAGCGCCGCCGCGAGACGGCGAATACTGTCGCAGGGCTGCGGCGAATTGAGCGGCACCTCGATCAGCGTGAATCCGGCCCGCACCAGCGCCTCGCCGACCGCCACCGCGTCATCGGGCGTGATGCCGCGCAGGATCGCAACCAGAGGCAAGCGTGTGAGCGCGGCGTCGAGCGAGATCATGCGACGCCCTCGCCGCGCGGCATGGGGCCAGGGAGGCCGATCATCAGATCAGCCGCGAGGGGCCATTGCGCCAGCCGAGGCTACCCGAAATCGCTTCCGCGACCGCGATCACCTCGGGCGCGAGCGCCAGCATGCGATCCTCCGGCATGTATTGCGAGGCGGAAGTGACGCTGATCGCCGCGATGATATGGCGACCGGCGTCGCGGATCGGCGCGGCGACGCAGTGAATGCCGAGTTCATTCTCGGCGAGGTCGAGCGCCGCCGACTGCGCAACGTATTTCTGCATATCGCAGCGATAGGCGTCCCACGGGCGCGGCGTGCCACGGCTGCCGGTGTGGCTGAGGCCAGTGGTGTACAGCGCTTCCCACTGCGCCTCGGTCATGTCGAACATCAGCGCCTTGCCGACGCCGGTCAGCGCCATCGGCATGCGATGGCCGATGCGCGAACTCATCTCGAGACCGCGCTGGCCGGCAATCTTGTCGAGATAGAGCACCTCGGCCCCCTCGGGCACGCATAGATGCACGGTGTCGTGGGTGCGGGCGGACAGCGCCTCGAGGTGAGGCCGCGCCAGCTTGGCGAGCGGCACCTGCTCGCGTGCGGTGAAGCCGAGTTCGATCAGCTTGGCACCGAGAGTGTAGGTGTCGTCCTCACTGCGCAGGTAACCGGCCTTCACAAGGGCCGCCGCCAGGCGCTGGGTCGTGCTGCGGCTGAGCCCCAGGGCGCGGCTCAAAGCCGGCAGGTTGGGCACGCCGCGTGCCACCGCTTCGACCACCGCGAGACCCCGGAACAGCGTCTGCGTCCCCGCCGTACTCTCGATTGCCGTCGTCACGTCGATGCTCCTCCCTCAGGTTTTGAGGGAGGATATGAGGCTGTGATCACAAGTCAATATATAAGCTCATGACCCGGAATATGGGTTTATGTCTCAGGAAACGACCTCGACGGTCTCTCCCGGACCGAGCAACCGCAGTCGGTCGGCAGACCCCAAGGCCTTGAAGGCGGCCATGAGATCCGCGCCGCTCTGGCGGAAATGGGCCCAACCGTCGTGATGCACCGGCACGATCACTGCGTCGGGAAAGGCCCGCGCCGTCTCGATGACGTCGTTGGTGTCCATGGTGAGATGGAAGGGGCCGCGGGTTTGTGCTGCGCCGGCGAATGGCAGCACGATGCCGGCCGGCAAGCGCCGCGCGACCTCGGCGACGCCGTCGTACCAGACCGTGTCGCCGGTGATGTAGATCGGCCGGCTCGCGCCATCGTCGAACGACAGCACGAAGCCAATGACGTCGCCTGACAGCGGCTCGATGCCGGCCGGGCCATGGCGCGCCGGCGCGGCGGTGACACGCAGACGGCGGCCGTCGGATCCGACCAGCTCGGTACTCCCCCACGGTGCGAAGCCCTCGACGCGGCCGCCGAGACGCGCGGCGCCGGCGAGCGTCGTCAGCACCCGGCCGCCGGCGGCCTGGACGGTGTCGAGGAACGCGCGGCCGCCGTGATCGAGATTGTCGCTGTGCTGGTCGTGGCTCAGCAGCACCGCGTCGACCGCGCCGACCTGGTCGGCGCCGAGCGCGGGGCTTGCGGTCTTGGTCAGCGTCACATGCGGCAGGGCGTAGTCGCCGGGCGCATCGAAAGTGGGGTCGGTCAGCAGGCGGAAGCCGCCGACCTCGATGACGGCGGTCGGGCCGCCGATGAGCGTGATGCGAACCGTGGTCATGCGGAAACGCCTTCTTGTGAGGTGGTCGCCGACATAGGACGCGCCGGGCTGGCCGAACGGGTGACGAGATAGATGCCGAGCGCCACCGGCACGATGCCCAGCAGGTCGCGCGCCGCGACATGCTCGCCGAGAATCATCCAGCCAAACAGCATGCCGAGTGGCGGCATCACGAAGTGGTAGGCGC
The DNA here is from genome assembly GCF_018131225.1 of Bradyrhizobium sp. U87765 SZCCT0048. Lineage (GTDB taxonomy): Bacteria > Pseudomonadota > Alphaproteobacteria > Rhizobiales > Xanthobacteraceae > Bradyrhizobium_A. The sequence goes on from NZ_JAFCMM010000003.1 coordinate 614,904, forward strand.
TGGCGGCGGTGGCGCCGGACACCGTGAGCAGGTGAAACCAGAGCATATATGCCACGATCGAAACCAGCAGCACGAGAAAGGCGAACGCGGCGAGCAGACGGCCGCTCGGCACGATATCGCTGACGCTCGACGTCATCGCGGCGAACGGCAGCACCGCAAGACCGCCGGCGAGATTCTGCACGCCGTTGCCGAGCCACAGGTTGCCCTTCGGCGCCAGCAGCTTGAACAGCATGGTGCCGGCGACAATGGCGATGAGCGCTCCGACCGAAAAGGCGATCCCGACGGGACTGTCGGAGCCGACGGAGATGCGGTGGGCGACGATCACCGCGACGCCCGCGACGCCGAGCACGAGGCCGATGGCCTTGCGCCAGGTCATGCGCTCGCCGAGCACGAGCGAGGCCAGCACCGCGACGAACACCGGATTGGCGCTGACGATCAGCGCGTTCAGCCCGGCGGAAATGGTGCGCAGGCCGATGTAGCCGAGCCCGAGATAAAGCGCGTTGTTGGCGATGCCGATCACGGCAAACGCGAACACGTCGCGACGCGACAGGTCCCACGTCTCGCCGCGCAGGGCGGCGATGGCGAATACCATGAGGCCGGCGGCGAGAAAGCGGACCGTGAGGAAGATCAGCGGCGGGCAGTCGGTCACCCCGATCTTGCCGGCGACGAAGGCGCCGCTCCACAGCAGGCAGAACACCGTGATGGAGAGCGGCAGCAGGTTGTCCCGCGGGCGGGGAGCGGAGGCGGCAAGCGAAGCGGCGGCAGACATGGCGATTCTCCTTCGCCGTCAGATCTAGAGGCGCCCCTTTCTATTTGGAAATTAAATGATAAAATATTGATCAGTGGAAAAATGAATGGATCGGTCCATGCTCGATCTCGACCTGCTGCGCAGCTTTGTCTCGGTGATCGACGCCGGCGGCTTCACCCGCGCGGGCGAGCGGGTTCATCGCACCCAGTCGACCGTCAGCCAGCACATCAAGCGGCTGGAGGATGAACTCGGCTGCATCCTTCTCAACCGCGTCGGCAAGCGCGTGACGCCGACCGAGGATGGCGAGCGGCTGCTGTCCTATGCCCGGCGCCTCCTCGCCCTCGCCGAGGAAGCGCGCGACGTGCTGAGCCGCCCGGAGACCGAGGGCGCGGTGCGGCTCGGCATTCCCGAGGATTTCGCGGCCTACCGCCTGACACAGTTGCTCGCCGGCTTTGCACGTTCGCGGCCCGGTCTGCGGCTTGATGTCCGCGCCGACCAGAGCACGTTCCTGCGCCGCGACCTCGAACGCGGCGAGATCGACCTTGCGCTGCTCAAGCGCGACGCCGGCGACAAGGGCGGCATCGCGGTGTGGCCGGAACGGGTGCACTGGGTGACCAGCAAGGCGAGCCCGGTTGATCCCCAGGCGAAGTCCGTGCCGCTGATCTTCTTCCCGTCCGGATGCCTCTATCGCACCCGCGCCATCCACGCGATCGAGAGCGCCGGCCGCGGCTGGCATATGGCGTACACCAGTTCGTCGCTGGCCGGCATCCAGGCTGCGGTCGCCGCTGGCCTCGGTCTCAGCATCCTGCCCGCCATCGCAATCCAGCCGGAACACCGCGTGCTGACCACCAGGGACGGCTTCGCTCCGATCGACAAGACCGAAGTCGCGCTGGTCGCCGCCCCCAACGCCAGCCCGGCGACGCTGCGGCTCGCGGAACGGCTCGCTGAATATTGCGATGAGGTGCAGCGGGAGGCGGCGTGACGTTCAAAATGTCCGACGTCGGCGAGAATCTGTACGGAAGCGGCGCAACGCGCCTCTCCGCGTTATTACGGGGCGGCTCAGCGCCGACAGTGGAAGCTCAATAACACCGCGACGCCGCGATCGCGTGCAGCTTGGTGTCGCCCAGCACATGGGCGGTGAAAGCGAGCGAGCGGAAGATCGCCGCGAAGGCGCGGTCGCGGATGCTGAGGCCGCCGGCATAGGCGCCGAACGCCGGCATGACCGCGCGTTCGCCGTCGCAGGCAAAACAGCGCCGGTCGATGGCGCGGCCGCGTGTCGGTACCCGCGCCTTGGGATGCAGATGGCCGGCGATCTCCCCGACCGCGCCGGTCGGCTCGTGCCGGAACACCAGCGGCCCGATGGAAACCTCATGGGCCACCGTGCCGCCGATGTCCGGCGGCAGCGCCGGATCGTGATTGCCGGCGATCCAGATCCAGTCGCGGCCAACCTGCAGCGCGTCGACCACGGCACGGTCCGGCGCGGCGAGACGCTCATGTGCATCGCGATCATGAAAGCTGTCGCCCAGCGCGATCACCGTCTTCGGATTGTAACGCGCCACCGCGGCGGCGAGGCGCGCCAGGGTCGCGGGGGTATCGTAGGGCGGCAGCAGCACGCCGCGCGCGGCGAAGCTCGAGCCCTTCTCCAGATGCATGTCGGACACGACCAGCAGCCGCTCCGCCTCCCAGACGAACACGCCGGAAACGTCGGCGACGAGATCGATGCCGGCGACCCGGATCGATGCCGGCGGGCGATGGGCGAGCGCTGTTCCTGCGCTCATGGCTGCCGTCTCGCGGCGCAGGCACGCGCCGGCGCACGGCCGAACGCCGCCACCATTCCCCTCGCCCGATCGCACTCCGTTCGCCGCCTGGGCCTCACGACATCGCTTCCTTGACCAGGTCCTCGGCCGCTTCCGCCAGAAGCTCGTCCGAGGCTTCGCCATAGACGGCCTCGCGGCCGATTTCCAGCATCACCGGAACCGCGAGCGGCGACACCTTGTCGAGGGCGCGATGGGTGATATGGCGCTGGATCCGCAACAGCATATCACTGAGTCGGCGCAGATCGAGAAGCCCCGTGGCGGCGTCCGCCCGCGCCGCGCGCAGCAGCACATGATCGGCCTGGTGCTTGCGCAGCACATCGTAGACGAGATCGGTCGAAAACAGCACCTGGCGACGGCTCTTGTCCTCGCCGGTGAAACGGCGCGGGATCAGCCCCGAGATGACGGCGCAGCTGCGGAAGGTGCGCTTCATCAACGCCGACTCGGCGAGCCAGGCCTCGAGATCGTCACCGAGCATGTCCGGATCGAACAGTGCGTTGAGATCGAGCTGGCCACGCGCGATTGCCGCTGACATGTCGCCGACCGCCCAGATCGCCAGCGCGTATTCGTTGGCGACGAAGCCGAGCGGATGAATGCGCGCGCGCTCCATCCGCCGCGTCAGCAGCATGCCGAGTGTCTGGTGCGCAAGGCGGCCCTCGAACGGATAGCACACGAAGTAGTGCCGGCCGCGCGGGAACGTCTCGACCACCAGTTCGCGCGGCCCGGGCACGCGCGACAGCTTGAGCTGCAGCTGCAGCCATTCGCGCACCTGATCCGGCAGGCCGCGCCACGCGCGCTGATCGGCGAGCAGCAGCCGCACCCGTTCCGCGAGGTAGGTCGACAGCGGAAACTTGCCGCCCGCATAGGATGGCACCTTGGCGTCGGCATCGTTGGCGCGGGAGACGTAGACTTCGTCCTCCATCATCGCCTCGTAGCGGACGATCTCGCCGCCGAACACGAAGGTATCGCCGGGCACGAGCCCCTCGATGAAATACTCCTCGATCTCGCCGAGCAGCCGGCCGCCGCGGGCGATGGCACCGGTGGCGCCGCTGCCGCGATGGCGCGAACGCACCAGCCGGACTTTCAGCATCTGCTCTTCGACGATGGTGCCGACATTCAGGCGGTAGCTCTGCCGCACCGCCGGATTGGCGACACGCCAGCGGCCCTCCTTGTCGAGCTTGATGCGGGCGAAGCGCTCATAGGTCTTCAGCGCATAGCCGCCGGTGGCGACGAATTCGACGACATCGTCGAAATCACGCCGCGACAGCTCCGCATAGGGCGCCGCCGCGCGCACCTCGTCGTACAGCTCGTCGGCGAGGAACGGCGCCGCGCAGGCGCAGCCGAGGACATGCTGCGCCAGCACGTCGAGCCCACCGGTGCGCGACGGCGGCGTATCCTGCGCATTCTCGGCGATGGCGTCGATGGCGACGCGGCATTCCAGCACCTCGAAACGATTGGCCGGCACCAGTACCGCGCGCGACGGTTCGTCGAGGCGGTGATTGGCACGGCCGATGCGCTGGATCAGCCGCGACGCGCCCTTCGGCGCCCCGACATTGATCACAAGATCGATGTCGCCCCAGTCGATGCCGAGGTCGAGCGAGGAGGTGCAGACCACGCCGCGCAGCCGCCCCGCGGCCATGGCGTCCTCGACCTTGCGGCGCTGGGCGACGTCGAGCGAGCCGTGATGCAGCGCAATCGGAAGCGCGTCGTCGTTGATACGCCACAGCTCCTGGAACAGCATCTCCGCCTGGCTGCGCGTGTTGACGAACATCAGCGAGGTCTTGTTGCGCTTGACGAGATCGTAGATCTCGGCGAGCGCATGACGCGCCGAATGCCCGGCCCATGGCAGCCGCTCGCGGGTGTCGAGCATCTCCACCACCGGAGCGGCGCCGCCGTCGGCGATCACGAGATCGGCCATCCGCGTCTCGCCAGCGACCTGCGGCACGAGATAGCGGCGCAGCGAATCCGGGTCCGCCACGGTGGCCGACAGGCCGGTGGTGGCAAGCTGCGGCGCGAGGCGGAACAGCCGCGCGAGGCCGAGCGACAACAGGTCGCCGCGCTTCGACGTCACCAGTGCATGCAGCTCGTCGAGCACCACCCGGCGCAGCGACGAGAACAGGTAGGGTGCATCGTCCGAGGCCAGCAGCAGCGCGAGCTGCTCGGGGGTCGTGAGCAAAATATCCGGCGGATACTTGCGCTGGCGCTGGCGACGCGACACCGGCGTGTCACCGGTGCGGGTCTCGACACGCACCGGCAGCGCCATCTCGGCGATCGGCGCCTCGAGGTTGCGCGCGATGTCGACGGCGAGCGCCTTGAGCGGCGAGATGTAGAGGGTGTGCAGCCCGTCGCTGCGGGTGATGCCCCGCCCGGTCGATACGACGCGCCCGCGGGTCTGCCCGTCGCCGACGAGATCGACCAGGGTCGGCAGAAAGCCGGCGAGCGTCTTGCCGGCCCCCGTCGGCGCGATCAGCAGCGACGAGCGGCCTTCATGCGCCTTGCGCAGCAGCGCGAGCTGATGCGCCCGCGGCGTCCAGCCGCGCCCGGCGAACCAGCGCGCGAACGCATCGGGCAGTGTGGAAAGATCGATCAATGAATTGGCGGCGAGGCTCACATGATGACAGGTAGGCGCTGACCGAGCCAGGGTCGAGCGATTTCCTGCCGCACCCCCGCCTACGCGCAGCAGCTGTTGAAATATACAGAAACAACAAAAGGTTGCATTGTGGCCCAGATACAACAGACACAATCAGCCGCACTGATTACGGTTCCAACATATTTGGAAATGGGAATTCTTTCATGAAACCGTATTTGACGATGGCCATGCTGGCCGTCAGTGCAACCGCAACCCATGCAGCCGACCTTTCCACCAGGGCCCCCTATTACAAAGCGCCACTCGCACAGGTCTACGACTGGACGGGCTTTTATGCTGGCGTGAACGTCGGCGTCGGCGTTGGCCAGAACAAGGCGACGAACGCCACGCCCGCCACGAACAACGCTTCGTTTTTCAATCTCTCGCCGATGGGCGCCGCCGGCGGCGGCCAGCTCGGCTACAACTATCAGTTCGGACATTGGGTCGTCGGCGCCGAAGCGGATATCCAGGGCATCACCGTCGAACAATCGAGCACTCCGGCGATTTGCGCGACCAACTGCCGTGGGAATGGACAATTGCTGTCGTGGTTCGGCACGGTCCGCGGACGTGTGGGGTATGCGACGGGCCCGGTGCTGAGCTACGTCACCGGCGGCTTCGCCTATGGTGATGTCAAGACCAGTGAGCTGCTGGTCATCGGCGGCGTTCCCGGCACATTCCAGAATGAGCAGACCCGAACCGGCTGGACGCTGGGCAGCGGCGTCGAGGCCGCGCTCGGCGGCAACTGGACCGGCAAGATCGAATATCTCTATGTCGACCTCGGCCGCACGTCCGACACCTTCGTGCTCGGCGGCGCCACCCGGGTACTCAGTTCGGACATCCGTGAACACGTCTTCCGCGCCGGTCTGAACTATCGCTTCGGCGGCAACGCCACGACAGTCTTCGCGTCGGCTCCCGCCGACTGGCGCGGCTTCTATCTCGGTGCCAATGCCGGCTCCGGCATCTCCCGCGATCGCTTCACGCAGACGATTCCTGCCGGAGGAATCAATGAAAGCTTCACCACACAGGCGCGTGGCTTCCTCGGCGGCGTGCAGGCCGGTTACAACTGGCAAGCCACGAGCTGGGTGTTCGGCCTCGAAGCCGACTTCCAGGGATCGACGCAGAAGGATGACCGGATCTGCCTCGTCAATTGTCTCCAACCGTTCACGCTGCAGGACACTGAAAAGCTGCCATGGTTCGGCACCGTCCGCGGCCGGATTGGCTACGACATCGGTCAGACGTTGTTTTACGTGACGGGCGGCCTTGCTTACGGCCAGACGAAAACGACCATTACCGAAACCTTCGTCGGCACGACCAACGTGACGTCGCTGAGCCACACCAGGACCGGCTGGACGGCGGGCGGCGGCATCGAATCGCCGCTCGAGTTCCTCGGCTGGTTCGGCAGGAACTGGACTGCCAAGACCGAGTATCTCTATGTCGATCTCGGATCGAACTCCGACAGTTACAACACCACGCGCACCGGTTTTCCGAATGCGCCCATCGGCCACACCTATGCGAATGCGACGCGGGAACACATCTTCCGCACCGGCCTGAACTATCATTTCAACACGCCGGTGATCGCAAAGTACTGATCGCCGCAGAACGGCAGCAGCGTCCCCGGCCTCATGCCGGGGTTTTGTCCGATGCATCCGATAGAGCTGCGCCCAACGGAAAAGGGCGCGCCGCGATGGCCGCGACGCGCCCTTCCCTTCTATCTCGCTGGTCCAGGCGCCGAGGGCGCCCACCGGCTGCTCTCAAAGGAGCTTAGCGGGCGTCCCCAGCGAGGTGACAGCGTTTCGAATGAGACACTGGATCACCTCCTTTCGGTTGTTGACGGAAACACCACTATAGGCCGTTTCGGCAAAATGCCAATTGCCGCAGCCACCGTGGAACCCGACCTGTCACGGCTTGTCCGCAACCGCGACGTACCCCGGCACCGGAACACCACCGTCAGTACGTGTCGACACCTCCGACAGCTCGCTCAGGACAAGGCCGGCAGCGCGGACCACGTCGCGCAGATACGGCTCGCTATGGGTGTAGCGCAGACCTGCGCCAAGGCTGAATCCATCGCCTGCGTGGGCTTCCACCGTGAATGCGAACACCCCGCCAGGCGTCAGCACACGGGCGACCTCACCGCACAGCGGCGCGAGATCGCCGAGATAGACCATGGCATCCGCAGCGAGCACGAGGTCCGCGCTCGCGACCGGTTCATCACGCAGCGCCGCAACCATGTCGGCCTCGCCAAGCCGGGTGTAGATTCCCGTGGCGCGCGCCTGCGCCAGCATGCCCGGTGACAGGTCGAAGCCATCGATCGTCTCGACCGTTCCGGCGAAGATCCGGCCCGCCAGACCCGTGCCGCAACCGAGATCCAGCGCATGACGGAACGAGGCCGGCTTGCCCGCCGCATGGCGCGCCGCAAGCACCGCGCGCTGCAGGATTTCCGGTCCGCGATAGTTCAGATCGCCGCGCAATGCCGTATCGAACTTCGGCGCGTACTGGTCGAACAGCGCTCGCACGTACTCCGGTGACATCTCTGCCAAGGGCTCGGCGCCGAGCCGGATCAGCCGCAGCCGCGCACCGTGACGATCGTCCGGATCGGCGGCGCAGGCGCGGCGGTAGGCCGCGATCGCCGCATCGTGCAGATTGAGTTCCTGGCGCAGCTCGCCGAGGGCGAACCACGCCGAGGCGAAATTCGGCGCCAGCTCCACAGCCTGCTCCATCAGGTCGGCGGCAGCGACCAGATCGCCGCGCAGCTGCAGGTCGCGGGCGAAATCGAAACGGCGGTCGGCGATCAGGTCGCCGGACGACAGGAACAGGCGGGCGGACATCGAACTGGACGCTGCAAGGGCTCGAACGGGGCTAGAGCGTTTCTATATAACGAAAATGCGCCCGCAAGATATCCTGACGCCGCAGCCCGCCGGCCTGTTCTGCAAGCCCGGCGGCTTTCACATCGACCCGGTGCGTCCTGTTGAGCGGGCGCTGATCACCCACGGCCATTCCGACCATGCCCGCCCCGGCCATGGCGCCGTTCTGGCGACGCGGGAAACCCTCGACATGATGCGCCTGCGCTATGGCGAGGGGTTCGCACGGACAACGCAGGCGATCGGCTATGGCGAGGAGATCGCGCTTGGCGACGTCACGGTGACGTTTCACCCCGCCGGGCATGTGCTGGGATCGGCGCAGATCGCGGTGACCCATGGCGGCACGCGCATCGTCGCCTCCGGCGACTACAAGGAGGTGCCCGACCCCACCTGCGCGACCTTCGAGGTCGTGCCGTGCGATGTCTTCATCACCGAGGCGACATTCGGCCTGCCGGTGTTCCGCCACGGCGCGGCCCATGCCGAGATCGCCAGGCTGCTGGCATCGGTCGCACTGTTTCCGGAACGCGCCCATCTCGTCGGAGCGTACTCGCTCGGAAAAGCGCAGCGTGTGATCGCGCTGTTGCGGCAGGCCGGCTACGACGCGCCGATCTACATGCACGGCGCCATGGAGGCCATCACCCGCTACTACCAGAGCCGCGGGATCGATCTCGGCGACGTGCGCCTGGCCAAGGGCGTCGCGAAAGCCGATCTCGCCGGCACGATCACACTGGCGCCGCCCTCGGCCACCACCGACGTATGGACACGCCGCTTTCCCGATCCGGTGACCGCGTTCGCCTCCGGCTGGATGCGGGTGCGGGCGCGCGGCCGGCAGAACGGCGTCGAGCTGCCGCTGGTGATCTCGGACCATGCCGACTGGAACGGCCTGTGCGCGACCATCGGCGCGACCGGTGCCGGCGAGATCTGGGTCACCCACGGCCAGGAAGATGCGCTGGTGCACTGGTGCACGACGAAGGGCCTTGTCGCCCGGCCGCTGGCGCTGGTCGGCTATGGCGACGAGGATGCGGAGAATGCCACGCCTGAGACCGCGGCCGGCGAGGCCGACGCATGAACCGCTTCGCCCACCTGCTCGACCGCCTCGCCTACGAGCCCGGCCGCAACAACAAGCTGCGGCTGATCACCGGCTATTTTCGCGAGGTGCCCGATCCCGATCGCGGCTATGCGCTGGCGGCGCTGACCGGCGCGCTGTCGTTCAAGCATGCCAAGCCGGCGATGATCCGGGAGCTGATCGCCGCTCGCGTCGATCCCGTGCTGTTCGCGCTGTCCTACGACTATGTCGGCGATCTTTCGGAGACTGTCGCGCTGATGTGGCCGGTCGACGCGCGCGCCACTAACATGCCGCCGCCGCCGAGCCTGTCGGAAGTCGTCACCACCCTCGACACGCTGCCGAAGAAGGAGCTGCCGGCGCAGCTCGCGCGCTGGCTCGACAACCTCGACGAGACTGGCCGCTGGGCGCTCCTCAAGCTCCTCACCGGCGCGATGCGCATCGGCATCTCGGCACGCCTCGCCAAGACCGCCGCCGCCGCCCTCGGCGACAAGGATCCGCACGAGATCGAGCTGATCTGGCCGGGCCTCGCACCACCCTACCTCGACCTGTTCGCCTGGCTCGACGGCCATGGCGACAAGCCGGTGAGCCGCGATCCCGCGCCGTTCCGCCCGGTGATGCTGGCGCACGCCATCGAGGATGCGGATTTCGACAAGCTCGACGCAGCCGACTTCACCGCCGAGTGGAAATGGGACGGCATCCGCGTGCAGGCGGTGACCGGCCGCACGGAGGATGGCGCGCCGCTGACGCGGCTCTACTCCCGCACCGGCGAGGACATCACGCCCGCCTTCCCCGACTTGCTGCCAGCGCTGCATCGCCCCGGCGCGCTCGACGGCGAACTGCTGGTGGTGCGCGAGGGACGGGTGCAGAGCTTCAACGTGCTGCAGCAGCGGCTCAACCGCAAGACGGTGACACCGAAGCTGATGCGCGAGTTTCCGATCCACCTTCGCGTCTACGACTTGCTCGGCGATGGCGACGACGACCTGCGCGAGCTGCCGTTCGACGACAGGCGCACGCGGCTCGTCGATTTCGTCGCCCGCCTCAACACGCCGCGCGTCGACCTGTCGCCGCAGGTGCCATTCCGGACGTGGGATGAACTCGCGGCCGCCCGCGCCGATCCGGCCGCGGCCGGCGCCGGCGACGATGCGGACGCCGTCGAGGGCGTGATGCTCAAGCGGCGCGACGCACCCTATCTGCCGGGACGGCCCAAGGGCCCGTGGTGGAAGTGGAAGCGCGATCCGCACATCATCGATGCGGTGCTGATGTATGCACAGCGCGGCCATGGCAAGCGCTCGTCGTACTATTCCGACTACACCTTCGGGGTGTGGACCGCCGGTGATGGCGGCGACGAACTGGTGCCGGTCGGCAAGGCCTATTTCGGGTTTACCGACGAGGAGCTGATCCAGATCGACCGCTATGTCCGCCGCAACACCACCGACCGTTTCGGCCCGGTGCGCGAGGTCGTGCACAAGGGCGACGAGGGGCTGGTCTTCGAAGTCGCGTTCGAAGGCCTGCAGCGCTCGACGCGCCACAAGTCGGGCATCGCCATGCGCTTCCCCCGCATCAGCCGCCTGCGCTGGGACAAGCCGCCGCGCGAGGCCGACCGGCTGGAAACGCTGGAGCGGATGCTGAAGACGGGGAGCGACAGCACCGACGGGACTGACAGCGACAACGCCCTCGTCTCCATCGGGATGTCCGCGAAAGACTGACCGACAGCTTCGGCTACTTCAGCACCTTCTCGATGACGACGGTATTGCGCACGCCTCCCGAATAACGCTGCCCGACCTCCATCTCGGCGATCGTATAGGTGCCGGCGCTGAAATGAACCGATGCCTCGGCCTCCGGCAGGGACCGGAAGACACCGACGAATTCATAGGCCCACAACCGCTCGGCCGGCGCCCTGGTGACGACCCAGACCCTCATGACGTCATTGCTCCCTGTCCCTCGGCGGCGATTATCGCCGATTCCCGCGCTCCTTGCCGCTCCGAATCCGGCCGCCCGGAAGACGCCATCCACGGCCCTCCCGCCGCCGCAAACCCGCCGCCCCCTGCCCGCGCAGGGCCTGATTTCGGTCTTGAAACTGGGCTCCCTTGCCCCCGGGCGCGACGATGGGCGCATCGCGCGCCCACCAGAACGTTGGGACCTCTCCATGACCAGAACCGTGTGGTTCGCCCTGATCGGCCTTTCTGGCCTCGGCGCCGTCGTCGCCATCGCGGCAACCATGACACCGGTGCCGGTGCCGGCGCCCGCCGAACAGCACGCCGAGGCCGGCGACGGGTTCGTCCTCGACCGCTCGGCCAAGACGGACCGACTTCCCCTCGTGAAGGCGCAGGATCCTGCCACAGCCCAGGTCGCGGCCCAGCCCGCCGCCGACCCGCCAATCGTCGCACCGGACCTGCTCGACAAGGCCGAGAGCACTCCGGCGATGCCGGCAGCCACCACCGCGAATGGCGACGAGACGCCTCGCCGCACAACGGCCTCGCGTACACGCCACCACCAGCGCTGGCAGGACGCCAACGCCAGGCTGGCCGAGACGCCGCCGCCCCGCCGGCACGCAAGGCACGCGCACCCCCGCACCGAGGCAGCGAACGATCCGTCCAAGGCCACGGTCAACGCCCTGCCCTGCCGCCAGGACGCCATGAGCGGCCTGATGCGGGCGCTCAACCTGTCGCCGCATTGCGGCTCCTAGAGCGTTTTGGAGCGAAGTGGCCACCGGTTCGCTGAAGAAAGCGCGTCAAAACAAAATGCTAGAGTGGCTTCAAGCGACGCGGGCCTCGTCCTTCGTGCGCTATCGAACCTTGTGGCCCGTGGCGAGACAAAGTCTCGCGTCCGTACGACAAAACGCGATTTTCCAGGCAGACTGGAACCCGAATGGCGCGGCGCTGGTTGATTGGGGAGCGACGGAGCCCAGGAATGAAACGTCTCATCGGAGCGATTGCGATTCTGACCATGCTGTCCGCGCCGGCGCTGGCGCGCCACCGGACGCATCCCATGCACCATCACCACCATCACGGTCATCATGCGCATGTCCGCCATGCCTACGACCGGATCGGGATGAATTACCTCCACAACTATGGGCGAGGACCCGAACCCGGTACTGCCGCCACCTATGATGGGCCGCTCAATGCGTGGTGCAAGCAGAGCGCTTCGGCCTATCGCGGCCAGGATGGCCGTCCCCACCCCTGCAACTGACCGGACCTATAGCGCGCCGCGGCTCACCGCAGCTGAAGTCGCCGCCGCAGGTCGTCGACCTGCTCTGGCGTCAGCGGACGTGTTGTCTCGCCACGCAGCAACAGGAACAGCTTCGCCGTCTCCTCCAGTTCCTCGGTGGCATAGGTCGCGTTGTCGAGGCTGGTACCGGACACCACCGGGCCATGGTTCGACAGCAGCACCGCATGATGGTCGCCGGCCAGCTGTTCGACCGCCAGCGCAAGGCTCTCGTCGCCCGGCGGATAGTACGGCACCAGCGGCAGGCGGCCGACCCGCATCACGTAGTAGGCCGTGAGCGGCGGCAGGCAGTCGTGATGGTCGATGCCGTGGATGCACGACACCGCGACCGAATGAGTGGAATGCAGGTGCACCACCGCATGATCGCCGGCCCGCTGGCCATACATCGCGCGATGCAGGAACGCTTCCTTGGTCGGCTTGTCGCCACCGAGGAGATGGCCGTTGGCATCGAGCCGCGACAGTCGGGCGGGATCAAGCTCGCCGAGCGAGGCATTGGTCGGCGTCATCAGGAAGCCGCCATCCGGCAACCGCACCGAGATGTTGCCGGTGGAGCCGAAGGTGAGGCCACGCCGGAACAGCGATTCGCCCACCCGGCAGATCTTGTCGCGCAGCGCGCTCTCGCTCATCGATGGATCCTTTCCGTACCGCCGCTCACGTCAGCCGGTCCCAGGCCTTGAGGAAGAAGTCGGGCGCGCCGAAATTGCCGGACTTCAAGGCGAGCGCCATCTCCACTCCCGCCTGCACGCGCGGTCGCGCCAGCGTCCATGGCACGCCTGGATCGATTTCCGGGCCGATGCTCAGCACGCCGGCGTCGAGCGCCTGCATCACCGCGCCCGACGTTTCGCCGCCCGCGACGATCAGGCGGGTAAAGCCTTGCGCCGGCAGCGCCGCCGCGACGCGCCCGAGCAGGTCCTCGACAATGGTGCCGGCCTGGGAACGGCCGAGCCGCTGCTGCACCTCGCGCACCGCCTCGGGATCGTCGCTGGAATAGACGAGGAAAGGCTTGTCCTGCGGCTGACGCGCGATCCATTGCAACACATGCTGCGCGGTCTGCGTGCCGCTCGCAACGTCCAGCGGATCGATGCGCAGGTGCGGCAGGCCGGCGTCGATCGCCGCCTTGACCTGGCCGCGCGTCGCTGCCGAACACGATCCGGCGAGGATCGCTGCGCGCCCTTTCGGCGCGGCCAGTCGCTCCGGCGGCGGCGTTAGCGCGGGCAGCAAACCGGCGTCGCGATAGGCCGCCGGCAGGCCCATCGCCACACCCGAACCGCCGGTGATCAGCGGCAGATGCGCCGTCGCCGCGCCGATCACCCGAAGATGCGCGTCCGCGATGGCGTCGACAATGAAATAGGTCGCCCTTCCCGCCAGCGCCTCGCGCACCGCGGCCACGCCGCGCTCGACCGTGTCGGAACCGATCAGCCCGACCGGCCGCCCGGTCTGCCGCTGCAGCACGCGCACCAGGTTGGCGTCGTGCATCGGCGTCAACGGATGGTCCTTCATCGGGCTTTCGTTCAGCGGGACGCCGTTGACGAAGAGATAGCCGGCATAGATCGTGCGGCCCGCCCTGGGAAATGCGGGACAGGCGATGGTGACGCCGCCCCCCGTGAAATCGAGCAGCGCGTCGCCCACCGGACCGATGTTGCCGTCGTCGGTCGAATCGAAGGTCGAGCAATATTTGAAGAACAGCCGCTGTGCGCCGAGCCGCCGCAGCGCGCGGGCCGCCGCCAGCGACTGCGCGACGGCATCGGCGGCCGCAATCGTCCGCGATTTCAGCGCCACCACCACCGCATCGACCTGCGACACGTCGAGATCGTCCGGCGGCAACCCGGTGGACTGCACCGTGCGCAGACCCTCGCGCGTCAGCATCAGTGCGAGATCGGTCGCACCGGTCAGGTCGTCGGCCACGCATCCGAGAATCATGGCTTACCTCCGCACGCCCGAAAGCCAGCCGAGACCATCGAGCGTCTTGCCCGCAGGCCGGTATTCGCAGCCGACGAAGCCGGCGTAGCCGAGGCGGTCGAGCACGCCGAACACCCGCGCGTCATCGAGTTCGCCGCTGCACGGCTCGTGGCGCTCCGGCACCGAGGCAACCTGGATATGTCCGATAATTGGCATCATCGCCTCGAGGCCGCGGGTGACGTCGCCATGGATGATCTGGCGGTGATAGATGTCGAACTGCAGCTTGAGGTTCGGCCGCGCCAGCCGCCGCACGATGTCGGCGGCGACGTCGAAATTGTTGAGGAAGTAGCCGGGCACGTCGCGCGGATTGATCGGCTCGATCACGATGTCGATGCCAGCTTCGTCCGCGCGGTCCGAGGCGAACAGCAAAGCGCGCTCATAAGCGGCCATCGCCGCCGGATCCTGCGCCGGCGCGAGGCCGGCCATGACATGCAGACGCTTGACGCCCGTCGCCCTGACATACACCAGCGCCGTGTCGATCGACGCCTCGAACGCCGCGCGCTGGTCCGGCCGCGCCGCAAAGCCACGCTCGCCCTTGTCCCAGTCCCCCGGCGGCCCGTTGAACAGCGCCGGCGTCAGCTTGTTGCGCTGCAGCCGCTCGGCGACCTCGTCGGGCGTGAAATCGTAGGGAAACAGAAACTCGACCGCGTCGAAGCCGACGTCGGCCGCTGCGGCAAAGCGGTCGAGGAACGACCACTCGTTGAACATCATCGTGAGGTTGGCGGCGAAGCGCGGCATCGGCGGGTCTCGTTCTCGTAACGTTGAAGCTCAGCTCTGGGCCGTCTTGGTCAGCGGCAGCTCGAGGCCGGCGACCCGGGCATAGAGCCGTGCCACGGAGGCGTCGTCGTCACGGCCCATGCCGGCGGCCGCGGTCATCAGGAACATCTGCAGCGCAGCGGATGCAACCGGGGTGGGAAATTTCGCCGAGCGCGACATGTCGTTGATGATGCCGAGATCCTTGGTGAAGATGTCGACCGCGCTGCGCGGCGTGTAGTCGCCATCCAGCACATGGGGCATGCGGTTCTCGAACATCCAGGAGTTGCCGGCGGACGCCGTGATCACCTCGTACACCTTGGCGATGTCGAGGCCGAGGCGTTTGGCGAATACCATCGCCTCCGACGCCGCCGCGATGTGCACGCCGGCGAGCAGTTGATTGACCATCTTGAAGGCCGCGCCGGTGCCCGGCTCGTCGCCGAGGCGATAGACCTTCGCCGCCATGGCGTCGAGCGCCGGCTCGGCTTTCGTCATCGCCTCCGGTGCACCGGACGCCAGCACGGTGAGCGCGCCCTCCGCGGCGCGCTGCGCGCCGCCACTGATCGGGCTGTCGACATAGAGCAGCCCAGCGTCAGTCGCCGCGGCCGCGAACGCCCGCGCCCGCTCTGGCGCCATGGTGGCACAGGACAGAATCACCGCGCCCTTTTGCATCACGGTGGCGATACCCTGCGCGCCGAACAGCACCGCATCGGTCTGATCGGCATTGACGACCACGACCACCACGATGTCGGCGTATTTCGCCGCCTCCTGCGCCGTCGCCGCAGCGATGCCACCGCTGTCATGCGCGAAGCGCTGGCTGACCTCGGGCCGGACATCGTATCCCGCAACCTGCAGCCCCTTGCGCCGCAATGACAGCGCCATGCCATAGCCCATCGAGCCGAGACCGATCACGGCCGCGCGGTGGTGGGGGTGTGACGTTTCCATCTGACCTTCGCTTGTTATCGTTTGTTGTCGTCTGTCTGGCCCGCGCCGGGGAGGCGGCGGTATGTTCTGGCCACCAGTCTAGACCGGGCGCGTCGCCCAAGGCGAGTCGAGGCCGGACGATGACTCACCGCATCGTGGATGCCCGCGTCGCCTCAGGTAGACCTCGCCTGCGCATGACAGTAAATTCATGCACCATCGGGGCGGTGGTGACTTGACGCAGGTTCCCACTTCCCCCACTTGCGTCGGGACCCACTTGCCTCACTATGTGGGCCTTCGCGCCGGATGACGGCGCAGCCGGGAGACCAGAGATGTCGATGGACGACAAGCCGATCGAAACCAAGGCGCCAGAGTACCGCCAGCCAGCGGGCGACGGGTTGTCGCGCTTTCTCGGCGGCTCACCGCTGACGGTCCTGTTCCGTCTGATCCTGCTGTCGATCTTGGTCGGCGTGGTGCTGGCGGCCATCGGCTTCGATCCCTGGAATATCGTTGTCAGCATCCGCCTGCTGTTCCAGAGCATCTGGGAGCGCGGCTTCGAGACGGTGAACTGGCTGTGGCGCTACTTCCTGCTCGGCGCGGTGATCGTCATCCCGGTCTGGCTGCTGATGCGCATCTTCGGCTCGCACAAGCCGCGCTGAGACTGTCCCGCCACGCCGGGCGCGGGCATCACGGCCCGCGCCGCCTGCCGCGGCCTCAGCCGGGCGATGGATCACCCCTGATGCAAGACAATTGATGCAAGACCACGCCTCGCCGCCCTCCGCCGCGACGCTCCAGCCTGCCGTGACCACACGGCGGGTGTTCGCCCTCGCCGGCCCCGCGATGCTGGCGAACCTGACGACGCCATTCCTCGGCGTGGTGGCGACCGCCGCGATCGGCCGCCTCGGCGAATCCCATCTGCTGGGCGGCGTCGCGATGGCCTCGGTGGTGTTCGACTGCATGTTCTGGCTGTTCGGCTTCCTGCGGATGGGCACCGTGGCGCTCACCGCGCAGGCACAGGGCGCCAGCGATGCACCGGAGATCCGCGCCGTGCTGGTGCGTGCGGTGCTGCTGAGCAGCGTGGTCGGCCTCGCCCTGCTCGCGCTGCAGCTGCCGCTCTCCAGCGCGGTCTTCGGCCTGCTCGGCGGCAGCGATGCGGTGACCGCCGCGGCGAAGACCTACTTCGCCATCCGCCTGTGGTCGGCGCCGTTCGTGCTCGCCAATTACGTGCTGCTCGGCTGGCTGGTCGGCCAGGCGCGGCCCGGCAGCGCCCTGATGCTGCAGATCATCATCAACGTCGTCAACATGGCCGCGACGGTGTGGCTGGTACTCGGTGCTGGCAAGGGCATCGCCGGCGCCGCAATCGCCGCGATCATCGCCGAAGGCGCAGGCTGCATCGCCGGTGCGATCGTCGCGTGGCGCCTGCTCGGCGGCCGCTTCGGCGTCACTTCGCGCACGCTGTTCGACCGCGCCAAGCTCGGCCGCATGCTCGCGGTCAACCGCGACATCATGATCCGCACCGCGGCGCTGATTGCCGTCTTCCTGTTCTTCACCGCCGAGGGCGCACGCGCCGGTGACAACGTGCTGGCCGCCAACGCCGTGCTCAACAACTTCATGCTGATCGGCTCGTTCTTTCTCGACGGCCTTGCCAATGCCGCCGAGCAGCTGTGCGGCCGCAGCATCGGCGCGCGCGACCGCACGGGCTTTTCGCAGGCAGTGCGCCTCATCGTGATCTGGGGCTTCGCTTTCGCCGCGGCGGTGACCATCGTGTTCGTCACCGCCGGCGGCCCTCTGATCGATTTCATCACCACGAGCCCCGACGTGCGCCAGACCGCGCGCGACTACATGTGGCTCGCGGCACTCGCGCCGCTGTGCGGGGTGATGGCCTATGCGTTCGACGGCGTCTACATCGGCGCCACATGGTCGCGCGACATGCGCAATCTGATGATCGTGTCGCTCGGCTGCTACTTCGCCGGATGGTGGCTGCTGAAGCCGCTCGGCAATGCGGGCCTGTGGGGCGCGCTGCTGGTGTTCCTGCTGGCGCGCGGCCTGTTGCAGATGATGCGCTATCGCGGCCTGCTGCGCGCGACCTTCGCCTGAGCGCGGACAACTGCTGCACTGTGCGCCGGCGCCGCAACACCAACACGTGACGTGCGTGGATACCGGTTCCGTCGCAAGTGTGATCCACATCACATCCACCGTAGCGTTTGGCGTGCACACTTCCGATCGCAGAGCATTCTGCTTGTTGGCCGAAAGGCCAACGCCGGGGATGGCCGGCTGACATTTCTGCACTCAAAGAAAATTTGAAGCATTTGTCATCATCATCTCTGGAGACTGCGTCATGGCTTTTCAGACCTATGGCGAGCTTCGCCAGGAGCTCGCGCGCGAAAACCTACCCTGGACCGTCAATCCGCAATTCGCCGACAGTGAACCGATCCGCCGCCCGCCCCTCGGCGCGGTGAGCAAGCCGCCGCCCGCGGTGCCGAGCCGCCGGGTCGATGTCGAGGCGGTGGTCCGGGACAATCCGCCGACGAACATCCTGCTCGCGCGCGATCTGCTGACGCGCGGCGTGCTGCGCTCGCCGCCGCCGTTCCTCGGACAGGCCGGCGCGAGCCCGAACGCCGCTCCCGCCGGTGGGCCGGCCGCGCCGCTGGTCGTCGACTGGCGCAACCGCTTCGGCTGGCCGTGGGTCACCGCGATCCGCGACCAGGATCCCTGCGAGCATTGCTGGATCTACGCGCCGACCGCACTCGTCGAGTGCATGGTGCGCATCGAACACTGCGTGTGGAGCCCACGCTCCGAAGGCGACTACATCGAGGCCAACAAGATCCCGTGCGGCCAGTGCGGCGATCCCGTTCCGGTGCTCAACTGGTTCGCATCGAACGGCGTCACCGATCTCGACTGCGTGCCCTGGGTCGACAGCGACCCCGGCGACCGCAGCGGACCCTACTGGAATCCATCGCCGAACGGCTGCGGCGGCGGATCGATGAAGCCGCCGCCCGCATGGGCGCCGGTGGGCAGCCGCAACGGCCGCACCGTGAAGATCCCGGCCTACACCTCGATCGACAACATTCAGGACCAGAAGAACTGGATCCAGAACGTCGGCCCGCTGGTGGTGTATTTCGAGGTCTGGAGCGACTTCCAGGGCTGGCACGGCAACACGCCGTACCAGAAGGTGTCGAGTGCGACCGATCTCGGCGGCCACATCATGCTCGCCGTCGGCTTCGACGACAATCTCGGCTGCTGGATCGTGAAGAACTCGTGGGGGCCATCGCTCGGCAACCAGGGCTACTGGCTGATCAAGTATGGCCAGTGCGGCATCGACGACAGCGCCAAGCTCGGCGTCCGTCTGACCAATCCCGATCCGTGGACCAAGCGCCGCACCCATGGCGGCGGCATGATCGAGAGCGGTGACGGCGCGCTGCACCGCAATTTCGAGCTGATCGCGCCGGGTCCCGGCAACTCCTGGACGCACTGGTGGCGTGACAATTCCAGCGGCGCGATGCCCTGGGCCAAGGCGGAGACCATCGGCAACGACGTCGCCGATCCGCCGACCTTCACGGCGACCAGCTACAACCGCAACTTCGAGATGGTGTACCGCACCACCGCGGGCCGGCTGCACCACCGCTACTTCGACCAGGCCTCGGCGAGCTGGAAGGACGGACCGGTGTTCGGCCCGAACAATGCCACCGGCGGTGTCGGCTTCATCGAGAGCAGCTGGGGTCCCGGCAACTTCGAGGTGGTGGTCGGGGTCGGCGGCAACCAGTTGCAGCACTGGTGGCGTGGCGGCAGCACCTGGCAGCCGAGCGTGACTTTCGGCAGCAACATCGCCACGATGGGTCCGAGCCTGATCCAGAGCACCTGGGGCAACCTGGAACTGGTCGCGGTGTTGACCTCGGGCCAGATGCAGCACTTCTGGCGCAACGGATCGACCTGGCAGGGCGATCAGCTGTTCGGGGCCAACGTCGCGTCGGCGCCGGTGATGATCCAGGGCCAGTACGGCATGGCGGACGAGCATGGCCACGGCAACTTCGAACTGGTCGTCGCCAACAAGGCCGGTGCGGTCGAGCACTGGTGGCGCAACAACCAGAACGCCAACTGGGTGTGGAGCAAGTCGGCAACGTTCGGCTCCGGCGTCGCGCGGGTGCTGGCGCTGGTCGAAGGCAGCTTCGGCTTCAATCTCGAGGTTGTCGTTCTGCGCACTGATGGCATGCTGCAGCACTACTGGCGCGACGGCGCCGGCTGGCACGCAGGAGTCGTCATTGGCAACACCCACTGACCTCACTCTGCACGTCGGTGAGAGGGCAAGCGTCCCTCTCACCAGTGCGGGCTCGGTCGGCTATGTCTGGCAGCTTGCGATCCGCGGCGACGCCAACGCCATCACGGCCAGCATCGGCCCCGCCGGGCCACGCCCGCCCGACGCGCCGTCGGGCGGGAGCCTGCCGCAGGCGCTCGCCGTCACCGGGCGCATGCCGGGCCATTGCCTCGTCGAGCTGCGCCTCGTCCGGGTGCCAGGCCAGCCGCCCCGCGAGGCGCACGACATCGCCGTCACCGTCGTGCCGTAGCGGTTACGCCGGCGCGGCAATCCCGTCCATCACATCCATCCTCCGTGGAGCGTGTCATGGAGCTGAAGGCCCTGACCTTCGACATCATCGGCACCGTGTTCGATGCCTATGACGGCCTGGCGCAGGGCGTCGGCCCGCTGAACACCCGATATGGCCTCAGCCTGCAGGGCGGCGGCTTTGCGGCCGCCGCGCTGGCCGGCTATTCGGCCGGCGTCGGACAGGTGCTGGCCGGAGGCGGCTGGGTGCCACCGGACACCATCCTGCAGAACGCCACGGCGACGCCGCTGCCGCTGCGGCAGCTCGGCAACAAGGCATCACAAGCGATCGTGGACTACACCGCGCTATGGCACACCCTGCCGCCATGGCCGGACGTCGCGGCAGGACTTCAGGCGCTGCACAGCCACTATACGCTCGCGGTGCTCTCCAATATGAGCGTCGCGACCCAGACCGCGCTGCGCACCCGCGCCGGCCTGACATTCGACCAGTTGCTGTCCGCCGCGAGCATCAAGGCGTACAAGCCGACGCCGGCGGTCTACCAGATGGCCGCGGCGACGTTGAACGTGAAGCCGGCCGAGATCCTGATGGTCGCCGCCCACAATTACGACCTCAACGCCGCCAGAGCTCAGGGCTTCCGCACCGCCTACATCGCCCGCCCGAGCGAGAATGGCCCGGCTGGATCGCCTGGCAACCACCCAGATCCCGCCTTCGATTTCAACGCCACGAGTCTCGTCGACCTTGCACAGCAACTGGGCGCGGCAGCGGTTCCGGCGCCCGACGACTGCATCGTCATTCACCCCGGCAGCCTCCAGGTCGCCGAGATCGCCGGGCGCTGGACGGTAATCGACGGCAGCCAGTCGCTGCTCGACTTCGGCGCCAGTCAGGCCAACGCACAGCGCGCCCGCGACGTCGTCACTCACTATGGTTTCGACCGGATGTGCTTCGTCGGCCGCCCGCATGCGCCGATGATGTATTTCACGGCTGGAGGCAAGGCGCCGGCGGGCGCAATGGCCGGCGAAGACGCGGTTGCCTTCGACCTTGCCGGGGTCGTCGCGCAGCAATCGGGCAGCGACTGGATCGTCACCGACGGATCGTCGCGGATGCTCGACTTCGGCGCCGGCAAGGCCAACGCACTGCATGCGGAAACGATCATCAAGCGCTTCGGATTCACCCATCAATGCTTCGTGGGCCGTCCGAACGCGCCGATGATGTATTTCAGGACGTGACGGCGACCGCTATCACACCGGCCAGTCTTCGGCGGTGATGGTCGCCGCGTCCGCGCCGACGATCTCGCCGATCGATTCACGCCCCGTCCGCCGCAGCACCGAAACGAGATCAGTCTTGATCTCCTCGACAAGGCCGAGGCCCTTGTAGACCAGCGACGAGTACAGCTGGATCAGGCTGGCGCCGGCCCGAATCTTCATCAGCGCGGCGCCGCCGGAATCGATGCCGCCGACGCCGATCAGCGGAAACGCGCCCTCGACGCGGACGTAGGTCTCCGCGACCATGCGGGTCGACAGTCGGAACACCGGCCGTCCCGACAGACCACCCTGTTCCGCCGCCTGCGAGCTGCGCAGCGACGGCGGCCGCGCCAGCGTGGTGTTGGACACGATCATGCCGTCGACACGGCGCGAGCGCGCGACATGGACGACGTCGTCGAGCTCGGCGAGCGACAGGTCCGGCGCGATCTTGAGCAGCACCGGCGTTTCGCCGGCACTGGTGCGCACGCGGTCACGCGCATCGATCACCCGCGCCAGCAGATCGTCGAGCTGCGAAGCCTGCTGCAGGTTACGCAGGCCTGGCGTGTTGGGCGAGGAGACGTTGACCGTGAAATAGCTGGCCACCGGCGCGAACTTTTCGATCAGCGCGACATAGTCGGCGGCTCGATCGGCCGAGTCCTTGTTGGCGCCGACATTGACGCCGACGATGCCACCGCGGTTGGCGCGCGCCGCAAGACGCCGCAACACGGCCTCGCCGCCATCGTTGTTGAAGCCCATGCGGTTGATGACGCCGTCATCGGCCGCGAGGCGGAACAGGCGCGGCCGCGGATTGCCGCTCTGCGGCCGCGGCGTCACCGAACCGATCTCGACAAAGCCGAAGCCGAGCCGCAGCAGTTCATCCGGCACTTCGGCATTCTTGTCGAAGCCGGCCGCCATGCCGATCGGGTTCGGAAAATTGAGGCCGAACGCGCGCACCGACAGCATTGGATTTTCGATCCGCGGCCGCGGCGGCGGCAGCAACCGCAGCCCCTGAATGGCGAGACGGTGCGCGTCCTCCGCTTCGAGCCAGCGCAGCAGCGGCAGCGAGAAGGCTTCGAGCGCGCGGATCACGATGTCAACTCCGGCACGTCGTGGCCTCCATCGGAACGGGCGCGCAGGTCATGCACCGCAATGACTGCACCGAGATCGAGCTCCCCATAGAGATGCGGAAACAGTGCCCCGCCACGAGACGGCTCCCAGCGCAGGTCATCCCCCAGCACGGCCGCATCCACGGCCACCAGAAACAACCCGGTCTGGCCGAAGAAGTGCTTGCGCGCCGTTTCCGCCACCTGGGCGGCGGTCGAGAAATGGATGAAGCCGTCGCGCAGGTCGTCGGCGCTGCCCGTATAGCTCCCGCGTCGCTCGGCTTCGCGCCAGGCGGAGGCGGAACAAATTTTATAGATCGTCGGCACGCGGTCTGGTTCTTGCGAATTGTTGAACTAATTCAGGATTTTGAAGATCAGTGAAAACCGTAGCGACGGCACTGTGCACGTTCAAGCGCCGCCGGCAAGGGGGCCTGCGACATTGCGCGCGCGCGCCATTCGAGGTAATCATTCCTAGTCTCACAACGTTGATTTTGACCAGACTTCGGCCGCGCCTTTTCTGCGGCACTGACGCTGAAGGCCACACGATTTTTGCGTGGTCCGGTTCAGATGGCCCTTTTCAAGGACCGCAGCGGCCCGTCGTCAAATCGGCCGCACCGGGTGCCCCGAGCACAGGCCCATCCCGCGGGATCGGGCCGCAACCGTTGAGCCGCCATGCTGACGCATGAGCAGATCTGGACCGCCATCGACCGGCTGGCGACCCGCGCCGGGCTGTCGCCATCCGGGCTCGCGCGCCGCGCCGGCCTCGATCCGACCACGTTCAACAAATCCAAGCGCGTGACCGGCGACGGCCGCGCGCGCTGGCCCTCCACCGAATCGCTCGCCAAGGCGCTGGCCGCAACGGAAACCAGCCTCGACACCTTCGTGCGGCTGATGGGCACGGCTGAGCCGGACACACCGACCATTCCGGTCACGAGCCTTGCACGGGCAGCCACGCCGGAACATTTCGACGTCGCCGGCTATCCAGTCGGACCGGGCTGGGACAAGCTGGCTCTGCCATCCGCCATCGTCGAGCGGCACCTGTTCGCGCTCGAGATCACGGGCGATGCACTGGCGCCAGCCTACTGCGACGGCGATGTCGTCGTGGCGTCGCCGGACGCTCCGGTCCGCCTCGGCGACCGGGTCGTGGTGCGCATGCGCGACAGCACCTTGTCGTTGTGCGTCCTGCGACGCCGCACCGCGCGCACCATCGAACTGCAGTCGCTGGAGACCGAACCAAGGGAATTCGGCCTCGCCGCCGCCGACGTCGCCTGGATCGCACGGATCATCTGGGTGCGGCAGTAGGCAATAAGGATCGCTGTTCGGCGCAGTGAAGCGCCGAACAGCGCAAACATCCACAATTCAGGCCGAGCGCGCCAGTGCGCCGTCGATCATCGCCACCGCATTGCTGAGGCCGTAGACCGCGACGAAGGAGCCGAAGCGCGGGCCCTTCTCCTGTCCCAGCAGCACCTGGTAGAGCATGTTGAACCAGTCGAGCGACACGCCGGGACGGCCGTCCTTGCCCTTCTTGGCATGGTCGAGGAACGGATCGCGGCGGCCGATCTCGTAGACGACGTTCTGGATGTCCTCGGCGGTCGCCTCGGCCGGCAACTGCGACAGCGCATCGCGCAGGTCGGACAGCGCGACGCGTTCTTCCGCTGTCGGTTCGCGGAACTGCTTCGTCGGCGCGACGAAGTCGCGGTAGTAGTTGATGGCGTAGCCGACGAGGGCATCGAGCCTGGGATGGGTCTGCGGCGTCACCCCCGGGCGGTAGCGGCCGATGAAGCCCCACAGCGTCTCGGCGTTCTCCGCGTTCGACGACGACACCAGCGTCAGCAGCAACTGGAAGGTGACGGGCATGTCCGCCGGCGGCGGGTTGCCGCCGTGGATGTGCCACACCGGATTGGCGAGGCGCTGCTTGCCGTCCTGTCGGCCATAGCCATCGAGGAACTGCTGGTAGTCGTCGACGTTGCGCGGGATGACGTCGAAGTACAGCCGCTTCGCCGCCTTGGGCTCGCGGTACATGAACAGCGACAGCGATTCCGGCGAAGCGTAGCGCAGCCACTCCTCGATGGTGAGGCCGTTGCCCTTGGACTTCGAGATCTTCTGGCCCTTGTCGTCGAGGAACAGCTCGTAGTTGAAGCCCTCCGGCGGCGTGCCGTCGAGCGCGCTGCAGATCTTGCCCGAAAGCTTGACGGAATCGATCAGGTCCTTGCCGGCCATTTCGTAATCGACGCCGAGCGCGGTCCAGCGCATCGCCCAGTCCGGCTTCCACTGCAGCTTGCAGTGGCCGCCGGTGACCGGCACCGTCACCCGCTCGTTGGTTTCGGGATCGTCATAGGAAATCGTGCCGGCCTCGACGTCCTGTGCCACGATCGGCACCTGCAGCACCACGCCGGTGCGCGGGCAGATCGGCAGGAACGGCGAGTAGCTCGCCGCGCGCTCCTCGCGCAGCGACGGCAGCATGATCGCCATCACCTTGTCGAAGCGCTCCAGCACCTTGAGCAAGGTCGCGTCGAACCGGCCGGACGTGTAGTAGTCCGTCGAGCTCGCGAACGCGTAATCGAAGCCGAACGCATCGAGGAAGGCGCGCAGCCGCGCGTTGTTGTGCTCGCCGAAGCTCGGATGGGTGCCGAACGGATCGGGCACGCGCGTCAGCGGCTTGCCGAGATGCGGAACGAGCAGATCCTTGTTCGGGATATTGTCAGGCACCTTGCGCAGGCCGTCCATGTCGTCGGAGAACGCCAAGAGGCGCGTCCTGATCTTGTCCTCGGTCAGCACGCGGAACGCATGGCGCACCATGCTGGTGCGCGCGACCTCGCCGAACGTGCCGATGTGCGGCAGCCCCGACGGCCCATAGCCGGTCTCGAACAGCACTTCGTCCTTCGGCTTTTTCTTCAGACGGGCGACGATCAGCTTCGCCTGCTCGAAGGGCCATGCGTTGGACTGTTCGGCCAGCGCCCGCAACTCGCTCGCGGTGCCGGGGATTTCGTTCGACATTACATCCTCTTTCGTTCGCGCCGGTGCGCAAGGAACTGTCATATCCGGCCAGAGGCGCGGCGTGAAGCCGCTGCGGGACCGTTGTTCGGGAGATCAGCTCCCGCATGGAGTGGTTCAGAACGGGCTGACCGAGAAGTAGCGCAGCCACAGGTCGGTGTAGCGGCCTTTTTCCCAGATCCGGAACATCGCCCAGTTCAGGGCCTGGCGCAGCACGTCGTTGCCCTTGCGAACGGCGATGCCGACCCCCTCGCCGAAATAGCGGCTCTCGACGAACGGGCCGCCGCTGAAGGCGCAGCACTCGGCGGAATCGGTGCCATTGATCCAGAACGCCAGCGAGATGGCGTCGCCGAAAATCAGGTCGACGTCGCCCTTGCGCAGGGCGGTGCGCAGCGCCTCGTCATCGGC
The DNA here is from genome assembly GCF_018131225.1 of Bradyrhizobium sp. U87765 SZCCT0048. Classification (GTDB taxonomy): domain Bacteria; phylum Pseudomonadota; class Alphaproteobacteria; order Rhizobiales; family Xanthobacteraceae; genus Bradyrhizobium_A. The sequence goes on from NZ_JAFCMM010000003.1 coordinate 641,179, forward strand.
GTAGCCGACGATCTGCGCATCGGTGAACTGTGATTTCAGGAAGGCTTCGTGCGCGGAGCCGGCGATGGCGCCGACTTTCTTGCCCTCGAGGTATTCGGGGCGAATCTCCGCCATCACCGCGTCACGCCGCGACACGAAGCGCGCGGGCGCACGGTAATAAGGGTCGCTGAAGTCGACCTTGGCGCGCAGCTGCGGCGTCGCCGCGAGCGAGGCGACGATGGCATCACCGCGGTTGCTGGTCAGCGAGTCCACCAGCGTCTCGAAGCGCCGCATCTGGATGGTGCAGGTGACCTTGATCTCTTCGCAGATCAGGCGGGCGAGGTCGACATTGAAACCGGCCGGGTTGCCGTCGGGCCCGGCGAAGTTGAACGGCGGATAGTCGGTTTCCGTCAGAAACCTGATCACTGTCAGACGACTGAGGTCGGGCCGATCCGGGCGGCGACGCGGGTCCCAGAAGCCGGGAACCGCCTGGGGGGCGACCTGAGCACCCGGCGCAATCGTTGCCGGCTTGCTGGCCGGTGCCCCCGCAGGTGCCGGAACCGCAGTCGGCGGCGGGGCGCCCTGGGCCACGGTCTCGGCGCCAGCGGCGACGCTCAGCAGGCCGAGGCCGCACAACGCCGCCAACATGGCTCCCGCCCGGCGCGCAAAGCGCGCGGGCTCAGCCGATCCGGACGGAAAGCGCCTGACGGGAACCATCTGCATGCGGGCGTTATAGACGATCCGGCGTCGTTCGCGAGAGCGATCGGGCCTTCAGAGGCTCGATCCGATCAAATATACCGCTTGAGGTCCGCGGCCGCCTCTTCCGGTTTGCGCTTGAGGTTGAACGGCGCCACGAACCGGCCGTTCCGGTCCATCAAGTAGATCAGGGCCGTATGGTCCATGGTGTAGTCGCCATCCTTGAGCGGCACCTTCTTGGCATAGACGCGGTAGGCCGAGATGACCTTGGCGACGGCATCGGAATTACCGGTCAATCCCTTGAGGTGCGGATCGAAGCTCGACAGGTAGTCCTTCATCGCCGCCGGCGTGTCGCGCTCCGGGTCGACCGACACGAAATAGGCGTTCACCTTGTCGGCGTCGCTGCCCATCGCCCGCAGCACCTCGGAAATCTCGAACAGCGAGGTCGGACAGACGTCGGGGCAATGGGTGAAGCCGAAGAAGATCAAGGTCGGCTTGCCCTGGAGGCTCTTCTCCGTGACGGGCTGGCCGGCCTGGTCGCTGAGCTGGAACGGACCCCCGATCGCCGCGGGCGCCGTGGCGCCGCTGAAGCCGCCGAGCAGCCACAGCGTGGCAAGAAGGCCGATGGCGAGGCTCGCCGCGAATGCCGCCACCACAACAAGCGGGCGCGCCGTCCGATCCGTCATGTCAATTCCCGTCTTTCATCAGAAACAGGCGGCGATGCCAGCCGCCAGCACCTGGAAGAACACCGTCGTTCCGTAATGCATCCACAGCCCGACCGCGACAGCCAGCGCAAGACCAATCACGCCGAGCACGCAGGCCAGCACCACCGTGCGCAACCGCGCCGCGGTCCGATCATCGTCGGCCGCGGCCGTCGCATGCGTCATGGCCGGATGTCGTGGCATCAGGTTCCAGATAGGTCGGACGCCGCCAGCAGGCAAGCATTAACGCCGGAGCCCCGATCACGTCCTGCGGAGGGTGCGGCGGCAGAACCTGACGGTCAGTGGCCCGCCGGCGCCGGCTCGTGAGCCGAGGCCTGGGCGTCCATGTAGCAGGGACGGTACATGCTGGTGAGTTCGCGCCCGCGCAGGAAGATCATCCGCGGCGTCAGGCCGCCCCGATGGCTGATCCAGCGTTTGATCCGCGCCGGATACATCGAATAGAGCATCTGCGTGGCTTCGGGATTGGTGACGGTCCGGCCGTCATTGCCGTAGTCCCACGCCGCATGAAAGCCGAGATTGGCCCGCGAGGTGACACAGATGCGGTCGTGCGGCACCGCGCCGAGCACGATGGTGCAGGCCGAAGCGCACAGGCCATCGATCATGACCATCTCGCCGGAACTGCGCAGGCCCTGATAGCGATCGACATAGGTTCCGATGCGACCGCCGCGATCATCGGAAATACGGACCACTGCATGGCTGGCTCCGATACCCGCGATCAGCAGCACAGCTGCGAGCAACCCCGTGACGACCTTCATTCCCCCGCCCCGTCCGACCGGAACAATCGAAATCAATCTGTCGTAAACGTCTTTCGATCGCGACGCTTTGTCCAGTGGCGCAATCCACGCGCGCCGATTTTCGGGCCGGGGTGTTGCGCGGAAGATGCAGTGCACACGCCGCGATCCCGAAGTGAGACAGCGATGCGTAGCGGCGCACATAATCCTGTATTTTTCGTTGCTGCCGGTTCCCGCCGACGGGGCTATGGTGCCCGGCCACAAGGTTCGCGCGCCGTGATGCAGGCATTCGCCGACAATCCCTGGTTCAGGAGTCTCGCTCCCGCGGATGCGGAGGCGCTGCTGGCGGCCTCGACCCCGGTCACGCTGGCACAGGGCGCGCTGCTGTTCTGCCAGGACGATCCGTTCGACGCGCCGTTCGGCGCATTCTTCGGCGCCGTCTCCGGACGAATCAAGCTGTCGATCCTGCATCCCGCGGGCAAGGAGGTGATCCTGGCCGTGGTCGAGCCCGGCAACTGGTTCGGCGCGGGCCCGGTGCTCGACCACCGGCCGCGGGCCCACACCGCGACCGCCCTGAGCGACGTGGAGCTGCGTGCCGTCAGTGCGGCGCGGTTCGACGAGCTCATGCACAGCAACGGCTTCGCCCGTGCCATCGCCCGCCAGGTGGCCCAACGCCTGCGAATGGCCTACGGCACGATGGGCGACAGCGCGCTGCTGAGCACGCAGGAGCGCATCATGCGGCGGCTGCGGGCGCTCGCCCACGGCGACATGACGCTGTCGGCCGACGGCCGCAGCACGGTCAGCGCATCGCAGGACACACTGGCGATGATGCTGGGCATCAGCCGCCCGACGCTCAACAAGGAGCTGCAGGCGCTCGCCAGGCGCGGCCTGATCTCACTGCGCTACGGCGAGATCGAACTCCACGAGGCCGCACGGCAGCGGAAGCCACGCCCGGCAAGGCCCTGAGCCATCCGCGCGCGCCACCATCCGCCAATTGATAAATCGCTGACAGTCCTCGCCGCCGCGGCGGCCTAAAGAGAGCGGCAGGTGGTGGCCTCCTTGACGGGGCCGTTTCCTGACAAGGCTGTTTCTTGGCAGGGCCTTGGTAGCGCCGCCGCGACCGGGAGGACGACATGGACAAGCATCGACGCCGCGCATCCGGGATCGGGCGCCGTGAATTCCTGGCATTGAGCGCCGGCGTTTCGGCGCTCGGCGTGCTTGGGCCTCAGGCCGGCGCGGCCCCCATCGCCCCCGCTCCGCCGACGGATGGCTGGAACCAGGGGCAGCTCGCCCACCTCATCCCGACCGCCAGCCATGATCGCTTCCTGATCAAGGTCTCCTTCAAGGCGCCACTGGCCGGCACGCCGCAACTCACCGTCGACGGCCGGCACATCGACGGCGAGCGGACCGACAGCCAGGGACGCTTCTGGCGCTTCGATGCGACGTCGCTGCGGCCGGCAACGCGCTATGAGCTGCGCATCGTCGATGCCGGCGGCGCGCCGCTGTGCGACGCGTGGCCACTCGCGACTTTTCCCGCCCCGGATGCCACGCCCACGCGCATGCGTCTCGTCGCCTACACCTGTGCCGGCGGCTATGACGGCGCGCGCTGGAAGGACAAGACCGGATTTCTTGACATGACGGCGCGCCAACGCCTGCTCGCCCGTGCCATGTCATACCGGCCGGACGCCGTCATCGCCAATGGCGACCACATCTACTGGGACATCGAGACCGCACTCAACAAGCCGTTCGCCCGGCTCGTCCGCGAGGATCTCTGGACGAGGTTCGGCGGCGCCCTCGACATCTCCGTGCCGATGCTGCATCCGCGCAACGCGGCGATCTTCCTCGGCGTGTGCGACTATCAGATCCCGGGGCTCTACGGCACCACACTGCGATCGACACCGGCATTCTTCCTGACCGACGACCACGACACCTTCGAGAACGACGAGTTCGACACCAAGGTCGCGACCCTGCCGCCGGATACCTACGGCACCCTGGGCGCCGAGCAGACCCAGCAGCTGTACTATCCCGAGTTCCTGCCCGACGCGAACCGTCCAGCCTGGTTGCCCGGGGGCGACAAGGCGCAGGCGCCGGCCGGCACCAACATCACGTTCGGCACGTTGCGCTACGGCAAGCTGCTCGAGGCCGTGCTGTACGACTGCCGGAGGTATGTGGACTACAAGGGGTCGCACGCGAAGATCCTTCCGCAATGGACCGAGGACTGGCTGGTGGCACGCACCCGCGCCGAGGACACCACGCATTTCATGCATGTGCCGTCACTGCCGTTCGCCTACTCCTCCGGCAAGCTCGGCGACTGGTATCCGGACGTGCTCGACGCTTCCGGCCGTCTCGTCCTCTATGAGGAGAAGGCGGGATGGCAACGCGGCTGGTTCGCGCAGCATCAGCGGCTCATCGCCGCCCTCGCCGCCCAGACACGGCGCGCGGGCGTGATCGTGCAGGGCGACTTCCACGCCAGCGCCGCAGGACAGATGACCCGCTCGGGAGACCTGTCGCTGGCCCATCCGGTCCATGCGGTCATGGCAGGCACTCTGGGAACGGGTGATCTCGGCTTTCCCTCGGCGTACCGCGGCATCGAATCGATGCCCTCCCAGCTCATCGGCATGGAGCAGGCACTGAAGCCCACCGAGAAGAACGGCTTCACCATCATCGACGTCACCCCGGACAAGATGACCTTCACCATGTTCCTGTGGCGCCCGCCCCAGCCCGTCGAGGACATCGACACCATGGCGCCGGCGCTGGTCTACGAGGTGCCGCGCAGGGCATGAGGCGAATGTGCCCTTGCGCGGACGGACGGAAAACCGGCATCGTGGCTGGAAAGCCGGTCTGCGCGACGACGGCGTGCAAGCAATGTTGAAGGGGTGGGAAACCAATGGCTGACACGGCGGATGTCATTGTCGTGGGCGCAGGCCTTGCGGGGCTCGTGGCGGCGACGGAGCTCGCCGACGCCGGCAAGCGCGTCATCGTGGTCGATCAGGAGGGCCCGCAGAACCTCGGCGGCCAGGCGTTCTGGTCCCTCGGCGGCCTCTTCCTGGTCGATACCCCCGAGCAGCGCCGCCTCAAGATCAGGGACAGTTACGAACTCGCCTGGCAGGACTGGCAGGGCACCGCGGGCTTCGACCGCGACGAGGACGACTGGCCGCGGCGCTGGGCGCAGGCCTATGTCCAGTTCGCCGCCACCGAGAAACGCGACTGGCTGCGCGCCATGGGTCACCGCATCTTCCCTGTGGTCGGCTGGGCCGAGCGCGGCGGCTACGACGCCATGGGCCATGGCAACTCGGTGCCGCGCTTCCACATCAGCTGGGGCACCGGGCCGGGCGTCGTCGAGCCGTTCGAGCGCCGCGCCCGCGAGGCGGAACGCGCCGGCCGCATTACCTTCCGCTTCCGTCATCGGGTCGACGCGCTGACCATGACCAACGGCGCTGCCACCGGCGTCAGCGGCGCCGTGCTGGAGCCGACCAAGGTCAAGCGCGGCGAGAGTTCGTCGCGCACCGTGGTCGGCGAGTTCGCGCTGACGGCGCAGGCAGTGATCGTGGCAAGCGGCGGCATCGGCGGCAATCACGACCTCGTGCGGCAGAACTGGCCGTCGCGCCTCGGCGCCCCGCCGCAGCGCATGGTGGCCGGCGTGCCCGCCCATGTCGACGGCCGCATGATCGGCATCACGGAGGCCGCCGGCGGCCGGCTGATCAACCGCGACCGGATGTGGCACTATGTCGAGGGCCTGCACAACTGGGATCCGATCTGGCCGAACCACGGCATCCGCATCCTGCCCGGCCCGTCGTCGATGTGGTTCGACGCCCGAGGCCAGCGCCTGCCCTCGCCGCTCTATCCCGGCTACGACACGCTCGGCCAGCTCGCCTACATCATGGCGAGCGGCTACGACTATTCCTGGTTCATCCTGACCCAGAGCATCATCAAGAAGGAATTCGCGCTGTCGGGTTCCGAGCAGAACCCCGACCTCACCTCCAAGAGCTGGCGCATGACGCTCAAGCGCGCCACCAACAAGGGCGCGCCCGGCCCTGTCGAGGCGTTCAAGGCGCGCGGCGCCGACTTCATCGTGCGCAACTCGCTCGAGGACCTCGTCGCCGGCATGAACACGCTCGCCGGCAACGACCTGCTGTCCGCCGCCGACATCCGCAACCAGATCGAGGCGCGCGACCGCGAGCTCGACAACCCCTACGTCAAGGACACCCAGGTGATGGGCATCCACAATGCCCGCCGCTACCTCGGCGACAAGCTGATCCGCACGGCGAAGCCGCACCGCATCCTCGATCCCGCGCACGGCCCGCTGATCGCGGTGCGGCTCAACATCCTGACCCGCAAGACGCTCGGCGGCTTCGAGACCGATCTCGACGCCCGTGTGTTCGGCGCCGGCCGCCAGATCATTCCCGGCCTCTACGCCGTGGGTGAAGCCGCGGGCTTCGGCGGAGGCGGGATGCATGGCTATCGCGCGCTCGAAGGCACCTTCCTCGGCGGCTGCCTGTTCTCGGGGCGCGCCGCCGGACGCGCCGCGGCACAGGCCGTGGCGTAACGCGTTTGCATCGCCGCAAAACCTGTCACCGACGACAGGATCACAGCTGATTTCCGCATCCTCTTGCAGGGTGCGGCAAAACCGCCCAGAGTGCTGCGAGAAAAGCAACCTCCGGGAGAGATCGGCCCATGGCGACCGCACCCACGTCTTCCAAGCTTGCCACGGTCCTGCGGGTAACCAGCGGCAACTTTCTTGAGATGTTCGACTTCTTCCTGTTTGGATTCTATGCCACGCACATCGCGAAGGCATTCTTCCCGGCAGAGAACGAAATCGCCTCGCTGCTGCTGACATATGTGACGTTCGGCGTCGGCTTCCTGATGCGTCCGCTCGGCGCGATCGTGCTCGGCGCCTATGTCGACCAGGTCGGCCGCCGCAAGGGACTGATCGTAACGCTGGCGATCATGGCGATGGGCACCATCCTGATCGCGTTCGTGCCATCCTACGCCACCATCGGCATGATTGCGCCGATCCTGGTGCTGATCGGCCGCCTGCTGCAGGGCTTTTCCGCCGGCGTCGAGCTGGGCGGCGTGTCGGTCTATCTCTCGGAGATGGCTCCGCCGAACCAGAAGGGCTTCTACGTCAGCTGGCAGTCGGGCAGCCAGCAGGTCGCGATCGTGTTCGCGGCGATCATCGGCTACGTGCTCAACAAGTCGCTGTCGCCCGCCGAGATCTCCGACTGGGGCTGGCGCATCCCGTTCTTCATCGGCTCGCTGATCGTGCCGCTGATCTTCATCATCCGCCGCTCGCTGCAGGAAACCGAAGCGTTCATGGCGCGCAAGCATCGCCCGACCACCGGCGAGATCTTCCGCTCCATCGCCGAGAACTGGCAGATCGTGATCGCGGGCATGCTGATGGTGGTGATGACCACGGTGTCGTTCTATTTCATCACAGTCTACACGCCCGGCTTCGGCAAGGTGCTCAAGCTGACGGAGATCAATTCGCTGATCGTGACGTTCTGCGTCGGCGTATCCAACCTGTTCTGGCTGCCCGTGATGGGCGCGCTGTCCGATCGCATCGGACGCAAGCCGATCCTGCTGACCTTCACCGTCCTGACCATCGTCACCGCCTATCCGGCGATGGCGTGGCTGACTGCGGCGCCATCGTTCGAGCGCATGCTGGCCGTCGAGCTGTGGCTGTCGTTCCTATACGGCAGCTACAACGGCGCCATGGTGGTGGCGCTGACCGAGATCGTTCCGGCCAGCGTGCGCACCGCTGGTTTTTCGCTGGCCTACAGCCTTGCCACAGCGCTGTTCGGCGGTTTCACGCCGGCGGTCGCGACGACGCTGATCCAGCGCACCGGCAACAACGCCTCGCCGGCGCTGTGGCTGATCTTCGCCGCCGCCTGCGGCCTGGTCGCGACGCTGATGGTCTATCGCCGTGGCGAGTCCAACCGCGTCGTCGCCGCCGCGGCCGCCTGACGACACCTGGCGAGCGGCCGGCCCGCGGCCGCTTGCAAACCCGCCGCCCGCGCCGTCGGTCATCGCGACGCGAGCATAAAAACTGCCACGGTCTCAGGCCTGCCGCGCCGCTCCACCACGGAACGGCAGCGCCGGGCCGTCGAGGCGGCGCAGTCCCGGCTCGCGGCGCTCCAGCCACCAGCCATACTGCTTTGGCCACGCATCGAACGCGCCTTCGGCGCGACCGGACAGCTCGAGTTCGGCATGCAAGGGCCAGTTCGGATCGAACAGCGCTTCGCGGCCGACAGCGACGATGTCGGCGTGATCAGCTGCGAGAATGTCCTCAGCCTGCTGCGGATGCAGGATCAGGCCGACCGCCATGGTGGCGATCCCCGCCTGCTTGCGGATCTCGGCCGCGAACGGCACCTGGAAGCCATAGCCGCGCGGCAGCCGCGCCGCGGTCGCCGAACCCATCAGGCCGCCCGACGAGCAGTCGATGACGTCGACGCCGCGCACCTTGGCCTCGCGCGCGAAGGCGACGGAGTCCCCCAGCGTCCAGCCGCCGTCGATGCCATCGACCGACGAAATGCGAACGAACAGCGGACGGTTGTCGGGCCAGACCTCGCGTACCGCGGCGATGATCTCCAGCGGAAAGCGCATCCGCCCGGCGAGATCGCCGCCATAGGCGTCGGTGCGCTTGTTCGACAGCGGCGACAGGAATTCGTGCAGCAGATAGCCGTGGGCGCAATGGATCTCGAGCACCTCGAAGCCGGCGGCCGCCGCCCGCAGCGTGGCGGCCCGCCAGCGGTCGCGCAGTCCGCCCAGTTCGGCGACACCGAGTTCATGCGGTGTCAGCCAGCCCTCGTCCATGGCGATCGCGCTCGGCGCAACGATGGGCCACGCGACATCGCCGCGGGCATGGTCTTCGGCGGTCAGCGCGGCATTGCCGTACCACGGCCGCTGCATACTGGCCTTGCGGCCGGCATGGGCAAGCTGGATCGCCGGCACCGCGCCATTGTTGCGAAGGAAGGTGGCGATCCGCGCCAGCGGTGCGACCTGGGCATCGCTCCAGATGCCGAGATCGCCATGGGTGATCCGCCCCTCGGCCACCACGGCGGTGGCTTCCGTCATCACGATCCCGGCGCCGCCCTGGGCGAACTTGCCGAGATGTACGAGATGCCAGTCGTTCGCCATGCCACTGTCCGCCGAGTACTGGCACATCGGCGAGATGATCAGGCGGTTTCGGGCGGTGACGCCGCGCAGGGTGATCGGCGTGAACAGGCGGGGCTGGGACATGGGGACGGTCTCGGGCAACTGGAGTGCGGGCAGGTTGGCATCGCCGCGTCGCAGCGATACCAATGAAGGTCAAATTCACCACATCAGCATGTCAGGATCGCGTCGGGGCGCAAGCGGCGATTGCGCGCAGCCTGCCCTGCGTCGGCAACGTCAGCTCTTGAGGCGATAGCCGGTCTTGAAGATCCACCAGATCGCGACGAGGCACAACACCAGGAAACCCAGCGCGACGGCGGCGCTGATGGCGACATGCACGTCCGAGATGCTGTAGAAGCTCCAGCGGAAGCCGCTGATCAGGTACACCAGCGGATTGAACAGGGTGATTTTCTGCCAGACCGGTGGCAGCACGTTGACGGAGTAGAAGGTCCCGCCGAGAAAGGTCAGCGGCGTCACCACCAGCAGCGGAATGACCTGCAATTGCTCGAAGCCTTGCGCCCAGATGCCGATGATGAAGCCGAGCAGGCTGAACGACACCGCCGTCAACACCAGAAAAGTCAACATCCATAGTGGATGATCGATGCGCAGATCGACGAACAGCGCTGCCGTGACCAGCACGATCAGGCCGAGAATGATCGATTTGGTGGCCGCCGCGCCGACGTAGCCGACGACCACCTCGAAGTAGGAGATCGGCGCCGACAGCAATTCGTAGATCGTCCCCGTGAACTTCGGGAAATAGATGCCGAACGAGGCATTGGAGACGCTTTGCGTCAGCAGCATCAGCATGATGAGGCCGGGCACGATGAATTCGCCGTAGTTGACGCCATCGATCTCGCTGATGCGCGAGCCGATCGCGGCCCCGAACACGATGAAATACAGCGACGTCGACAGCACCGGCGAGACGATGCTCTGGAACACTGTGCGCTTGGTGCGCGCCATCTCGAACCGATAGATGGCCAGAACGCCGTGGAGGTTCATCGGCTTGTCCTCTTGCAAACGTGGATGGGCAGCGGAGGCTGCTGGTGTCCCGGTTGTGACATTCGCATCACCTTGCTGCATGCATTTTGCGAATGTCGGATCCGCCACACTAGCCGGCGCGGGTGTTGGAGCGCGAAACCAGCCCGACGAAAATGTCTTCCAGCGAACTCTCGCTTGTCTGCAGATCCTTGAAGACAAGGCCTGCCTGGCGCAGGTCGCCGAGCAGCGAGGTGATCCCAGTGCGCTCGCCCTGGGTGTCGTAGGTGTAGACCACCTCGTGGCCATCGGCACCGATCGTCAGCCCGTAGGGCGCGAGCGCGGCCGGGATGGCATCGATCGGCGACTGCAGATGCAGCGTCAACTGCTTCTGGCCGAGCTCGCGCATCAGCTCGGCCTTTTCCTCCACCAGGATGAGTTCGCCCTTGCGGATGACGCCGATGCGGTCGGCCATCTGCTCGGCTTCCTCGATGTAGTGCGTCGTCAGGATGATGGTGACGCCGTTGCTCCGCAGCTCGCGCACGACATCCCACATGCCCTTGCGCAGCTCGACGTCGACACCTGCGGTCGGCTCGTCGAGGAACAGCACCGACGGCTCGTGCGACAGCGCCTTGGCGATCAGCACGCGCCGCTTCATGCCGCCGGACAGCGTCATGATCATGTTGTCCTTCTTGTCCCACAGCGCCAGCGCCTTCAGCACCCGCTCGATATGGGCGGGGTTCGGCGGCTTGCCGAACAGACCGCGGCTGAAGCTGACGGTCGCCCATACTGTCTCGAACGCGTCGGTCGTGAGTTCCTGCGGCACGAGGCCGATCTGCGCGCGCGCCGCGCGGTAGTCGCGGATGATGTCATGGCCGTCGACCCGCACCGTGCCCGACGACGGGTTGACGATGCCGCAAATGATGCTGATCAGCGTGGTCTTGCCGGCGCCATTGGGGCCGAGCAGCGCGAAGATCTCACCGCGCCGGATCTCGAGATTGATGCTGTTCAACGCCTGGAAGCCCGATCCATAGACTTTCGACAGGTTCGCGACGGAGATGATCGGCTGCATCGGGCGGGGCTGCTCACGAGGGGGGTGGCGGCAGATATAATCTCTATGGCGACTGCAGCAAGCGCTTTCGTTCTCCAAACACGCATTTAGCCGGTTGTTTTCGTTGCTTTTTTTGGTGAGTGCCGTCACCCCGGCGTCATCGCGCCGTCACCCGCGCACCGCCGCGTGCTGCATTGCAGCGCAACACCCGGGCATCGGCTCGGTTCGTCCCGCTGAACCCGCCATGATCTGCCCCGCACGATACGGCGCGATGACGCCTTGGACGTGCGACATTCGGCCCGCGGCAGCCCCCTTCCCAGGATGAACTTTGGATTGATTACCAGCGCACTGGGCGACGCCTGCGCCGCGACTTCGTCGCACAGGGCGATGCGACCCACAACGCGGGAAGCCCTGAAATAACGCAGTTTCCTGCGTTTCAGCGTTGTCAGCCGGCGAATTGTCGCGCCGCTCGCCCGGCGAATTCAGCCCTTTCCTCGGCGAGGATGCAAGCTAGAAGACTGCTGCGGGTCGCAACCACCGTTGCGGCCCACAGGCGTATCGGAAGCTCCGTCAACAATCACAACAACGACGAGCGACCGGACGTCGCGGAATTGCAACGAGGGGAGCACATAGCGATGCCAAAGGATATCAAGCACCTGAACCGACGTTCGGTCCTCAAGGCCGCCGGGGCGAGCGCTGCGTTCGCTGCGGTCGGCGGCCTGCCGCGCGTGGCTTTTGCCGCGCCGAAAACCATCAAGATCGGCCTCGTCATGCCGGCAACCGGCCCGCTGGCGTTTTTCACCGAGCACGTGCCGTTCACGCTCGACCAGATCAAGAAGACACTCGGCGGCAAGATCAAGGTCAACGGCACCGAGCATTCCTACGAGATCGTCATCAAGGACAGCCAGTCGAGCCCGAACCGCGCGGCCGAAGTCACTCAGGAACTGATCCTCAAGGACAAGGTCGACCTGGTCGCGGCGTTCGCGACACCCGAGACGGTCAACCCGGTCTCGGATCAGTGTGAAGCCAACGGCATTCCCTGCATCACCAATGACGCGCCGCTGGAACCCTACTTCTTCGGCCGCAAGGGCGACCCGAAGAAGGGCTTCGAGTGGACCTACCACTTCTTCTTCGCCGGCCAGCAGCTGATCGAGTCGCTGGTGCCGTACTTCAAGCGTCTCGACACCAACAAGAAGGTCGGCGCGCTGTGGCCGAACGATGGTGACGGTATCGCCCAGTCCGACAAGGAGCACGGCAACCCGCCGTTCCTGATCAAGAACGGTTTCACCGTGATCGATCCCGGCCGCTTCGACATGCCGGCGAGCAACTACAATTCGCAGATCGCCGCGTTCAAGTCGGCGGGCGTCGAGATCGTCACCGGCGTCGTGCCGCCGCCGGAGTTCACCACCTTCTGGAACGGCGCGGCGCAGCAGGGCTTCCAGCCCAAGATCGTCTACATGGGCAAGGCGCTGGAATTCCCGCCGGCGATCACCCCGCTCGGCGACCGCGCGCTGGGGCTGACCACCGAGGTGTGGTGGTCGAAATTCCACCCCTACGTCTCCGGACTCAACGGCCAGAGCTCGCTCCAGCTCGCCGACGAGTACGAGAAGGTCAGCAACCGCCAGTGGTCGCTGCCGCTCGGCTTCCGCCACGCGCTGTTCGAGGTGATCTTCGACGTGCTCAAGCGCACCCAGAGCCTCGACAAGCCGGAATCGATCCGCGACGCGATCAAGACCACCGATTACAAGTCGATCGTCGGCCCTATCAACTTCAACAAGGGCCCGTTCCCGAACTGCGCCCAGACGCCGCTGGTCATCGGCCAGTGGGAGAAGGGCAAGAAGTACCCCTACGAAATGGTCATCGTCGACAACTCGACCGCCAAGGACGTGCCTGTCGGCGGCGAGGCGCGCGTGATCAAGTACGGCTGAGCGATCGCCGCGCCGGTCCCCGAGGACCGGCGCGGACCGCACTCGCGCAAGGTGGAAATTCCCACATCATTGACCGACCGGACGCCGCACGCGTAGCTTGCGGCTGCGCCATCCATCGCGGCGCCATCCCCCATCGCAGACGGTCCGATCGCGGACCAAGGACGCAGAAGAACCACCATGCTGAAACTTGCCGGCCTCTCGAAGCGTTTCGGCGCCCTGTCCGTGATCGACAATCTCGACATGGACGTGAAGGCGGGCGAGGTGCTGGGCGTGATCGGCCCCAACGGCGCGGGCAAGACCACGCTGTTCAACATCATTGCCGGCGTGCAGGCGCCGAGCGGCGGCAGCGTGCATTTCAACGACCGCGACATCACCCGCATCAAGGTCTGGGACCGCTGCAGGCTCGGCATCGGCCGCACCTACCAGGTGCCGAAACCCTTCACCCACATGAGCACGTTCGAGAACGTCATGGTGGCGGCGGTGCATGGCGGCGGCCTCGGCATCCGCGCCGCCAAGGACAAGGCCCAGGAGGTACTGGATTTCACCGGTCTCGCGCACCGCCTGCGCACGCCCGCAGGCCAGCTGTCGTTGCTCGACCTCAAGCGGCTGGAGCTCGCGAAGGCGCTGGCACAGAACCCGCGCCTGCTGCTGCTCGACGAGATCGCCGGCGGCCTGACCGACGCCGAATGCGACTCCCTGCTCGACATCATCCGCACGGCCCATGGCCAGGGCGCCACCATCATCTGGATCGAGCACGTGCTGCACGCGCTGCGCCGCATCGCAACACGGCTGACCGTCCTGCACGGCGGCAACATCATCAGCAGCGGGCCACCCGACCAGGTGCTCGCCGACGGACGCGTCAAGGAAGTCTATCTTGGCGTTTGAGGATCAGGGAATGTCACGGCACCCCTTGCTGGCAGTGGAAAATCTGTCGGTCTATTACGGTCAGTTTCGCGCCCTCGTGGGCGCCACCGTCACGGTCGGCGCCGGCGAGATCGTGTCGATCATCGGCGCCAACGGCGCAGGTAAATCGTCGCTGCTCAAGGCGATCGTCGGCCAGGCCGACCGCACCGAGGGCGCGATCCGCTTCGAGGGCACCGATCTCGCCGGCCGCTCAACCGCGGACATCGTGGCTGGGGGCGTCGCACTGGTGCCGGAAGGGCGCCGGTTGTTTCCCTCGCTCACGGTCGAGGAGAACCTCCACATCGGCTGGGAGGTCGGGCGCCGCGGCGAGATCGGCTTCGACGACATCTACCGCTTCTTCCCGATCCTCAAGGACAAGCGGCGGCAGCTCGCGGGCGAACTGTCCGGCGGCCAGCAGCAGATGGTCGCGGTCGGCCGCGCGCTGCTCGCCAATCCCAAACTGCTGCTGTGCGACGAGATCAGCCTCGGCCTCGCGCCCACCGTGATCAAGGACCTCTACGAGATCATTCCGGCGATCAAGGCGCGCGGCATCGGCATCCTCGTGGTCGAGCAGGACATCACCCGCTCCCTCGCCGTCGCCGACCGGTTCTACTGCCTGCTCGAAGGCAAGGTGAACCTCAGCGGCCGGCCGGCCGAGACGTCCCACGACACCGTCGTCAAACACTATTTCGGACTGTAGAGACCATGCTCGGAATCTGGCTCAATCAGATCGTGCAGGGCATCCTGGTTGGCGGGCTGTATGCGCTGTTCGCCATGGGACTGTCGCTGTCGGTCGGCGTCATGCGGTTTGTCAACATCGCGCACGGCGATCTCATCGTCCTCATCTCCTTCATTCTGTGGTCGCTGACGCAGGCGCTGGGGCTGCCGACGCTGGTTGCGATCGCGATCATCCTGCCGCTCACCTTCGCCGGCGGCTACCTGCTGCAGCGCCTGCTGCTGCAGCGCGTGCTCGGCAAGGACGTGCTGTCGATCATCCTGGTCACGTTCGGCTTGTCGATCATCGTCCAGAACGGACTGCAGGGCGTCTACGGCGCCGACATCCGCAAGGTCTCCGGCGGCGCCATCGAGACCGCGACGCTGCATCTCGGCAACAACATCAACATCGGCGTGCTGCCGCTGATCATCTTCCTGTCGGCGATCGCGATGATCTGGGGCCTCGACCTGCTGCTGTACCGCAGCCGCATCGGCGCCCGCATCCGCGCGGTGTCCGACAGCGTCGCCACCGCGAACCTCGTCGGCCTGCCATCGGCGCGGATCTACGCCATCGCCATGGGCGTCGTCGGCGTCACCATGGCGATCTCGGCGGGCTTCATGGCGGTGTGGACCAATTTCGATCCGACCTCCGGCCCGAGCCGCCTGTTGATCGCGTTCGAGGCGGTGGTGCTCGGCGGCCTCGGCAGCCTGTGGGGCACCCTGGTCGGCGGCATCGTGATCGGCATTGCCCAGGCCGTCGGCGCGCAGTTCGACGCCGCCTGGCAGGTGCTCGCCGGCCACATCGTCTTCCTGGTCATCTTCCTGGCCCGGCCGCAGGGCCTGTTCCCGAAATATTGAGGTCGGCAGCGTGACGCGCTTTTTCGCCACATCCCATTCCATCCTCGCCGGCCGCGCGCTGCTGCTGCTCGGTGCCGTGTTTCTCGCCGTCGGCCCGTTCATCCTCGACCCGCGCCAGATGCAGCTCGCCACCGAGTTCATGCTGCTGCTGGTGCTGGCGATGATGTGGAACCTGCTCGCCGGCTATGCCGACATCGTCTCCGTCGGCCAGCATGCCTTCGTCGGTATCGGCGCCTATGCGTTCTTCGGCTTCCTGGTGTTCGGCAGCTTCAATCCCTATCTGTCGGTGCTGATGGCCGGCCTTGTGGCGCTCGCCTTCGCCGTGCCGATCATGGTGGTGATCTTCCGCCTGCGCGCCGCCTATCTCGCGGTCGGCAGCTGGGTGGTGGCGGAAACGCTGATGCTGGCCGCCGGCAAGCTGTCCGCGTTCGGCGGCGGTTCGGGCGTCAGCCTGCCGGTCGCTGCCGTGAGGCAGTTCGGCAGCACCATCGTCACCCGCTACACCAACATCTACTGGCTGGCACTCGGCCTCGTGGCGCTGGCATTCGTCTCCAGCTATCTCCTGATGCGTTCGTCGATCGGCCTCGGCCTCACCGCGATGCGCGACAACGAGGAAGGCGCCGGCTCGGTCGGCGTCAACCTGACCTGGTCGCGGGTGCTGTGCTTCCTGTGGGCCGCCCCGTTCCTCGGCCTCGCCGGCGCGCTGATCACCCTGCAGAAGCTGCGCGTCGCGCCGCCCGCCTCGTTCAGCATCACCGAGTGGACGGTGTACATCATCTTCATCGTGGTGATCGGCGGCGTCGGCAGCTTCGAGGGACCGATCATCGGCACGATCGTGTTCTTCCTGCTGCGCGAGTACCTCGCGGAGATCGGCGTCTGGCACTTCATCCTGCTCGGCACGCTGTCGATCGGCGTCATCCTGGTCGAGCCGCGCGGCCTCTGGGGCCTGCTCCGCCGCCTGCTGCCGGGCGACCTCATTCCGGTGTCCTATACCCCCGCGGCCCTGACCCGCACCGACAACAAGGCAGCGCCTCACCCGGCCGAATAGGCCGCGACGGCGACCGCACCAGCGGTCTGACGCGACATTGCCTGACCGAAACGACGATGGCCGGGGCACGCCCCGGCCATCGTGCGTTCCGATACGGCAAACTCAGCGCCCCGCTTGCCCCGCCGGCCGGTCGCGCAGCAGCACCCACACCACCGCGCCGAGCACCAGCAGGCCCGCCAGCATGGTCAGACCGGCCGTGTAATCGCCGGTCGTCACCTTCAGGTAGCCGATCATGTACGGCCCGACGAAGCCACCAATATTGCCGAGCGAATTGATCAGCGCGATGCCGCCCGCGGCCGCCGTGCCGATGAGGAAGGCCATCGGACGGGCCCAGAACGCGGCAAGCGAAGCATAGATGCCGCCACCGGCGATCGTCAGGAAGGCCAACGCCGTATAGGGCTGGGCGATCGTCATGCCTGCCAGCCACAGCGCGATCCCGGCGATGATCATGGGCACGGCGAAGTGCCAGCGGCGCTCGCCGGTCGCGTCCGAATGCTTGCCGTTGATCAACATCGCGATCAGGCCGGCGATGTACGGCAGCGCGCCGACGAAACCGGTCTGCACCGTCGAGAACTTCAGCTGCGCCAGGATCTGCGGCAGGAACAGCGTCAGGCCGTAGGAGCCGCAGGCGTAGCAGAAGTAGGCGAGAATGTAGCCCCACACGATGGGGCTCTTGAACGCATAGGAGAAGCTATGGCTGCCGTTCCCGGCGGCGCGCACCTCGCGGTCGAGCGTGTCGCGCAGCCAGGTCTTCTCCGCGACCGTCAGCCACGACACCTTCTCGGGACGGTCCGGCAGGCAGGCCAGCACGACGAAGCCGAGCAGGATGGCGGGAAGGCCTTCCACCAGGAACAGCAGCTGCCAGCCGGACAGGTTCATCAGCGTCTTGTCGAAGCTGACGAGCCACGCCGACAGCGGTGCGCTGGCGATGACGGCGATCGGAATGCACGCCAGGAATAGCGCGTTGGCCTTGCCGCGATGCGCGTCCGGATACCAGTAGGTGAGATAGAGGTAGACGCCGGGAAACAGGCCGGCCTCCGCCGCACCGAGCAGGAAGCGCAGGGCGTAGAACGACCAGGGTCCGCTGACGAACGCCATCGCCATGGTGATGATGCCCCACGTGATGGCGATGCGGGCGAGCCAGCGCCGCGCACCGACCTTCTCCATGATGAGATTGCTCGGCACCTCGAAGATGCAATAGCCGAAGAACAGCACGCCGGCGCCGAACGCAAACGCCGTGGTCGACAGCCCGAGCTCGCTGTTCATCTGCAGCGCGGCGTAGCTGATGTTCACCCGGTCGATGAACGACACCACCGCGAGAATGAACGGAATGAAGATGATGCGGCGATCCAGTTTGCGGATCGTCGATTGCTCGAGTTCGGAAGCCGATGGCTGCATGTGTCCCCCCAATGCGTTACTGCCTGGAATCGTGATTGCTTCGCCCGCCGTGGCGGGCGAAGGGTCGTGAGGCCGGCCGCTGCACCGTGGCGCGCGCGGCCGGCCCGAATGTCAGAGCTGTTTCACGTCGAAACGCGGCGCCGGCACCGCGACCATGGTATTGCGCAGCGGCCGACCGAACGCCGGCACGTCGATCTCGAAGCAGTCGCCGACCTGTGCGGTGATGCCGTGCGCGCAGCTCAGCAGCGCCGCCCCCATGAAATAGGCGTGCAGGTCGCCCGGCCGGCGGTGAACGTCGTAACGGAAGTGGTAATGCTCGAGATTGGCGATCGAGTGCGACATGTTGCTTTCGCCGCTGAGGAACTTGCCCTCCCACAGCGTCTCCTCGCCGCGACGGATGCGGACGGCACCCTCGACATGATCGGGCAGGTCCCCGACCAGCAGCTCGGGACCGATCGAGCACTGCCGCAGCTTGGAGTGCGCGGTATAGAGATAGTTCAGCGCCTCGGTGACCTGGTCGGAGAACTCGTTGCCCATGGCGAAGCCGATCCGCCACGGCGTGCCGTCCGGGCCGATCAGGTAGAGCCCGACGATCTCCGCCTCCTCGCCGCCGGCGAGCGCATAGGCCGGCAGCTCAAGGGGCGCTTCCGGCGGCACGATGCAAGTGCCGACGCCCTTGAAGAACCACTCGGGCTGTACGCCGATGGCACCGTACGCGGGCTTGCCGGCCTCGATGCCCATCCGGAAGATCTTCATGGAGTCGGACATCTCCTTCTCCTCGCCGTGCTCGAGCGCATGCATCTTGTCGCGGGCGTCGGCGCTGCCGAGATGGGTCAGCCCGGTGCCCGTCACCAGGAAACGCGCCGGCTCCGGGTGATCGAGCGGCGGCAGGATGCGGCCCGACGACAGAACCGCGTCATAGTCAACCGCCGCGTCGCGCGGCAGCGTGGCGCACAGCGCCGACAGGCTGACGCCCTTGCCGATCGCCGCCATCGCCAGATCGTAGGTGGTCGCGTAGCCGACCAGCGGCGCGATGGTCGCGCCGCCGGCTTCGACGATGCCGACGCGACGCTGGCCATCGGGGGTGAGGAATTGAACGAGATGCATGGCAAGTCCTGTCGTCAGCTGCGGACGTGTGGGAGGAACTCACCGGGCGGCGGTCGCCAGGTGAGGTGCGAAGCTCGGCGCGACGGAAACGGTCAGCCGCGATAGCCGCCGTGCCACCAGTGCTCGAATGGATTGGAATGCAGGATGCGGTCGATCGTGGTCGCCGCGACGCGGGGCAGCCGCGTGCCCTCGACCTGGTCGTTGATGTTGCGAAGCCCTTCGATCGCCTCGCCGACCGAACTCCAGGGGAAGTCGGTGCCCCAGAAGATCTTGTTGCGCTCGGTGATGTGATATTCCTGGGCGCAGACCAGGATGTTGTAGAACTGCCAGGGCCGGTAGAACAGCGCCGACACTTCGCAATAGACGTTCGGCTGCTTGCGCGCGACGACGATGCACTCCTCGTACCAGGGGTGCCCCATATGGGCCATGATCATCTTCAGGTCGGGATAACGCGCGGCGATGGTATCGACGTCGATCGGGCGGCCGAGCTCCACCGGCGCATTGGCGCCGAACGTCGTGCCCATGTGCATGGTCAGCGGCAGGTTGTTCTTCTGCAGGTACTCGTAGATCGGCACCAAGCGCGGATCGAGCAGCGACACGCCGTTGTAGATCGGCCCGAACTTCACGCCCTTGAGCTTGAGGTCCTCGATCGCGTGAACCAGCAGATCCATGGTGTCGGGGCGCCGCGGATCGACCGCGGCGAAGCCGACGAATTTGTCCGGGTACTTGGCCACCGCCCGCGCGGTGACCTCGTCGTCGCCGTCGATGCCGATGGCGTCCTTGTAGCGCAGCGAGAAGATGATGGCCTTGTCGACATCGGCCATGGCCTTCGCGACCGTATCGGGGTCGGCGGCGAGCCCCATGCCGGGACGGGAGATGGCGTTGAGCTCGTGAAACAGCGGCAGCGCCTGCTCAGCCTCGAACACGTTGACATGGCAATCGACGATCACGCTCCGCTCCCATGGTCCGCCCACCGCCGTTCGCAGCAGATTTCATTTACATTTAACGTTACACTAAAGCGACCCGCAACTGTCAAGAGGCGATCCTGCGGCGAAACTGCACCATCGCATTGCAACTAAGAACCCAGCTGATTTTCAGAACGAGCGGCGCTGCCTCGCAAACAGGCCTATTGTATAACGTTAAATCAAAATCCGCTCCGGACCTGTGCGGGCGGATTGTCAACCCGCCCCGAGTCGCGCACATCTGCACAGACCCTGCGCGGTGCCAGAGCCGAAGCGACCGGCCCAGACGAGGGCGAAGAGGGACCGTGCCGAACACGAGCGAGACAGCGAAGCGCCCATGACCGCCCCCGGCCCGGCTCCCAAACGACGTCGCGTCACGATCAAGGACGTCGCCGCCGCCGCCAACGTTTCGCCGATGACGGTGTCCAACGTCATCAACGGACGGCATCAGTTCGTCGGCGAAGCGACGCGCAAGGCGGTCGAGAAGGAGATCGCGCGCCTCAACTACCGTGTCCAGGAGAGCGCGCGCGGCCTGCGCACATCGTATCGCCGGTCCGTCGGCATCGCGATCGTCGACGAGACCCAGACCTTTCTCTCGGATCACTTCAACGCCCATGTGGTGGCCGGCCTCAGCAACGTGCTCAGCCGCCACAACCACACGCTGCTGGTGCAGGGCATTCCGCCGCAGCAGTTCAGCAAGTCGCTGGTGATCCAGAATTTCGCGGTGGACGGCTTCTGCGTCATCATGTCGGGACCACCGGCGCGGCGCGCCGAGATCGTGGACACCCTCGTCCGCCTCGACCAGCCCGTGGTCCTGATCCAGGAAACCACAGCACCGCGCGCGCCTGACATCTGCATCGTCCGGCAGGACGACGCCGGCGGCGGCCGCGTGCTGGCCGACCATTTCGCCGCGCGCCGGCTCGCCCGCTACCTCGTCATCAAGCCGGAAACGGAATGGCCGGCCATCGAGGCCCGCGTCGACGGCTTCTGCGAGGCCATTCGCCGCCTCGTTCCCGAAGCGTCGATCGATATCGTCCGCACCGCCACCGAGGACTTCGACAGCGTCCAGCGCAGCGTCGCGGCTTATCTCGACAGCCACGCGCTGCCCGACGCCATCTTCGGCGCCAACGACCGTCTGGCGATCGGCGCCATGCTGCTGCTGCAGGCGAAAGACATCGCCATTCCCGGCCGGGTGCGGATCGCCGGCTTCAACGGCTTCGAATCCCGCCGCTACGCCCGCCCCCTGATCACCACGGTGATGTCGCCGGCCTACGCCATCGGCGAGCGCGCTGCCGAGGCCTTGCTCGAACGCTTCGCGGGCGACAGCTTTCGCGAGACCGACGTGGTGCTGCCCGTGCATCTCGATCCCGGCGAGACCACCTGATCAGGATCCGGCGGCGCCCGGCCAGCGGCCACAACGCGCGTTCGCGCACAGCGGGATGCGGCGGCGTCATAAACACAGCGATGTCGAGGGGAAATGGAGCGGGCGATGAGAATCGAACTCACGACATACAGCTTGGGAAGCTGTCGTTCTACCACTGAACTACGCCCGCGTGAGGCGGACCATACCCGCCCGATCTGACCTCCGGCAAGATCAAGATTGGCCCAAAACCCAATAAAATGAATCGAAAAGTCGATGGGTTGTCGCGCCGCGGCCCGGCTTCTGCGCGCCTGCGCCCGTGCGCCGCAGCACCCGCCGACAATTTGACAGACATTTGAATTGCATTGGAGACAGTAACCTTAGCGAAGCATAACGGTGAACGGCGTGGACAATTCCCCAATCGCGCACCGACCACCCGCTACGAAGGATTCGCCAGCAAACAAGCGATTCGCGCGGTGGGGAATGCAGAACCAGCACTCGGAACGACCATCCAGGTTCGTCGCTTTCGGGCGACGCAAGATCGCGTCCAGCGTCTGTATCGTCGACGGCAAGCAGCACATCCGCACCTTCCTCGCCGACACCCTCGAAGAGCTGGGGCTGTTGACCTGCGGCGCGCGCGACGCCGATGAGCTCGGCACGCGCCTCGACCAGCAGCATGTCGACGCGGTACTGCTCGGCCTGTCCGCCGGCGGTGTTGCTGCGGGCGACGTGCTGGCGGTCCTCGCCGAGAAGGCGTTCGACGGCCAGGTGCTGCCGATCGGCCCCGCCGGCTCACCGGCGGTGGAGGCGATCCAGCAGCTCGGCGCGGAACTCGGCCTCGTCATGCTGCCGACACTGACGACGCCGTTCGGCACCGACCGCCTGCGCGCCAGCGTCGCCGCGATGATGCCGGCCGAAGGGCCGCCGAGCGCGCCCGTCGACGTCGCCGAGGCGCTGAAGTCGGGCTGGCTCGAACTGTGGTACCAGCACAAGGTCGATGCCCGCACGCTGGTGTCGCGCGGCGCCGAGGCGCTGGTGCGGATGCGCCATCCGTCGTGGGGCGTGGTGCCGCCGGCCTATTTCATTCCCGCCGAGGGTGATCCGCATTTTCGCAGCCTGTCGGAATTCGTGATCGGCCGCGCGCTCGACGACTGGCAGTACTTTCTCAGCCAGAGCGGCCCGGTCGACCTCTCCATCAACCTGCCCGCAGCTTTCCTCACCGATGCCACCGCCGTCGAGCAGCTTTGCCTGCAGATGCCGCGCCACCCCGCCTTCAGCGGCCTGATGATCGAGATCAGCGGCTCAGACACGGTGCGCAATCTCGACATGCTGCTCGAGGTCGCGCGCCGCGTGCGCTTCCACAACATCGCGCTGTCGATCGACGACATCGGCGCCGACTGGCCCGACCTGATGGGCATCGATCGCTTCCCCTTCACCGAACTCAAGGTCGACCGCAGCCTGATCACCGGCTGCGCCGACGACCGCCTCAAGCGTTCGGTGTGCCGACGCATTGTCGAGCTCGCCAACGGCTACGGCGCGCGCACGGTGGCCGCAGGCGTCGAGACCCGCGCAGACCTGATGGCGGTGCACGAGATGGGCTTCGACCTCGCACAGGGCTTCCTGTTCGGACGCCCGGCCGCACCGCGCAAGTTCGCGCGCGCCACGCTGGGACGGCCCCTGGCGGTGGCGAGCGCCTGAGAGCCAATCCGGCTCCGCTGCTCAGGCTCCCACGATCACGGCCTTCGCTACCTCCACGAAGCTCCGCGAGGCCGCCGACAGCGAGCGCCCCGACCGCGTGATCAGCGACAGGTTGCGGCGCACGACGGGATCGACCAGCGGCACCGCAACGAGATCGGGGAACTGGAGCATCGGCACGAGATAGGCCGGCAGCACCGAGACGCCGAGGCCATGGGCCGTCATCGACAGCGCGGTGTTGAGCAGCGATGTTTCCAGCGCCGGCGTGAAGACGCGGCCATCGGCGGCGAGCGCCGTATCGATGAGATGGCGGATGCTGGTGCCCTGCGGTACCGAGATGGTGGCATAACGGCGAAGATCGTCCCAGCTCATTTCCGCGCGTGTCTCGAAGGTGCCGTCGCGCGGCGCGATGGCGCTGAGACGATCGCTGATCAGCGTCTCCAGCGCGATGTCCGGGTTGTCGTTCTCGACCGTGCCGATGCTGAATTCGGCTTCGCCGGACAGGATCTTGGGGATCAGCTGATCCGCACCGACGTCCAGCATCTGAATCCTGATCGCCGGATGCGCGTTACGAAATCTTTTCAGGACCCGCGGCATCAGCGCGGACGCCACCCCCGCGGTCACCGCGAACGCAACACGGCCGATGCTCTTGTCTCCCAGACCCCGCATATGGTTGGCGAGCCCGCGCAGTTCACCCAGGATCCGCTCGACCCAGACGATCGCCTCGTCGGCGGCTGGCGTCGGATTCAGGGCACGGGTTGTTCGATCGAACAGGCGCGCCTGCCACTGCTCCTCCAGTTGTCGCACCAGCAGACTGACCGCCGACTGGGTCAGGTGCATCTCCGCCGCGGCGCGGGTCAGGCTTCCCAGCCGATAGGCCAGGGCGAAGGCTTCGAGCTGACGCAGAGTGGCATTCATGAGCATTCCTTCTGAACCCACAATTATTATCCATCTTTTTCGGATGGATGGGAATTCAGTAGGGTCTCGCCAATCGCTGGCGCCTATCGGACACCCCGAAAACGGCATCGACGTCAGCACGACCTGGGAGGGAACATGGCGAATCAAGGCGCGACAACGAGGCTGTCCACCGACGTCCTGGTCATCGGCGCCGGCCCGGTCGGGCTGACGCTGGTGCTGGACCTGGCCTGGCGCGGCGTCGATGTCGCCGTCGTCGAGACGCGGCACCGCTCCGAGCGCCCGAGCGTCAAATCCAACCATGTCGCCGCCCGCTCGATGGAGATCTTCCGCCGGCTCGGGGTCGCCACCAAGGTGCGCGATGCCGGCCTGCCCGCCGACCACCCCAACGACGTGGCGTACCGCACCTCGTTCCTTGGCACCGAGCTGACGCGCATCCCGATCCCCTGCCGCGCCGACCGCTACACCGCGACCGGTGGCCCGGACACGTGGTGGCCGACGCCCGAGCCGCCGCACCGCATCAACCAGATCTATCTCGAGCCAGTACTGTTCGACCATCTCGCGGAGCAGCCGTGCGTGCGCATCCTCGACCGCACCTCCCTGCAGTCGTTCAGCCAGACGGCGGACGGCGTCGTCGCCGAGGCGACCAGCCTCGACAGCGGCACGACCATCGAGATCGCCTGCAAGTTCATGGTCGGCTGCGACGGCGGCGGCTCGATGGTGCGCAAGGCCATCGGTGCAAAACTCAGCGGCGATCCGATGCTGCAGCGGGTGCAGTCGAGCTACATCCGCGCGCCCGACCTGCTGCCGATGCTGCAGGCGAAGGGCGGCGTCCGCGCCTGGGGGTCGTTCGCCATCAATCCGCGGCGCACCGGCAACGTCTACGCCATCGATGGCCGCGAGACCTGGCTGGTCCATGCCTACATGCACGAGCACGAGACCGAGTTCGAGGCCGTCGACCGGGACGCCGGCATTCGCGACCTGCTCGGCGTCGGCCCCGACTTCACCTACGAGCTGATCAGCAAGGAGGACTGGATCGGCCGACGTCTCGTGGTCGACAAGGTCCGTGACCGCCGCGTCTTCATCTGCGGCGACGCCTGTCATCTGTGGGTGCCGTTCGCGGGCTACGGCATGAATGCCGGCATCGCCGACGCCACCAACCTGTCGTGGCTGCTCGCCGGCCATCTCGCAGGATGGGCCGACGCCGGCATCCTCGACGCCTATGAGGCCGAGCGGCTGCCGATTACCGAGCAGGTGTCCCACTTCGCGATGAAGCACGCCATCGCCATGAGCAAGGCACGGCGCGAGATCCCGGCGGCGATCGAGGCCGACGGTCCGGAGGGCGAGCGCGTGCGCGCCGCCATCGGCCAGGCTGCCTACGAACTCAACGTCCAGCAATATTGCTGCGCCGGACTGAACTTCGGCTACTTCTACGAGGGATCGCCGATCATCGCCTATGACGAGGAGCGCGCGCCGGCCTACAGCATGGGCGACTTCACGCCGTCCACGGTGCCCGGCGCGCGCGTGCCGCATCTGTGGCTCGCGCCGGAGCGTTCGCTCTATGACGCGATGGGCAAGGGCTACACGCTGCTGCGCTTCGATCCGGCGGCGAACGTCGATGGCATGACCGCGGCGGCCGACGCGGCCGGCATGCCGCTGACTGTGCTCGACGTGCCGCGGGCGCAGGCGCCGGACGTCTATCGCCACGCCTTGCTGCTGGCGCGGCCGGACCAGCACATCGCCTGGCGCGGCGACACACTGCCCGCCGACTGCCGCACGCTGATCGACCTGCTGCGGGGCGCACGGCGCGGCGCGGCCTGACCATCATTGACGCCTGCGGCCGGGACGCCACGCCCCGGCCGGACCACGACAAAAAGCAACGGCCGGACCGCAGGGATCCGGCGCCTCGGGAGGGACGGGACATGACCGATGTACGGCTTCAAGCCGCCGGCGACTTCATCACGGAGGATGTCGCGCACAGCCGCGTGATGACGAAGGTGTTTCGTCGGCTGATCGGCTTTCTCTTCGTCGCCTACTTCTTTTCCTATCTCGACCGCATCAACATCGGCTTCGCCGCGCTGTCCATGAACAAGGACCTCGCGCTGACGGCGACCATGTTCGGTTTCGCCAACACGCTGTTCTACCTGACCTACATGCTGTTCGAGGTGCCCAGCAACCTGCTACTGGAGCGCTTCGGCGCCCGCATCTGGCTGGCGCGGATCATGGTGACATGGGGCCTCGCCTCCACCGCGACGATGTTCGCCACCGGCCCCTACAGCCTCTACTTCGTGCGTGCGCTGGTCGGCCTCGCCGAAGCCGGATTCGTGCCGGGCGTGATCCTCTATCTCAGCTACTGGTTCCCGGCGGCGCAGCGGGCGCGCGCCATGGCGCTGCTGATGATGGCGATGCCCGCCACCTTCATGCTGGGCTCGCCGGTGTCGGGGCTGATCCTGCAGCTGCACGGCGCGTTCGGCATCGCTGGCTGGCGCTGGCTGTTCCTGCTCGAGGGACTGCCGTCGATCATCCTCGGCATCGTCACTTACTTCTATCTCACCGATCGGCCCAGCGACGCCAGGTGGCTCACGGCGGAAGAGCGCCAGGTGATCCAGCATGCACTCGACAGCGAAGGTCGCACCGTGCCGGCCGCGCGCAGCGGCAGCATGTGGCAGGAACTGCTCGGTGCCCGCGTGCTGCTGCTGTCGCTCGGCTACTTCTGCCTCGTCACCTCGCTGAACACCTATGCCACCTGGACGCCGCAGATCATTCGCGAGTTCCTCGCTGGTTCGCACAGCTTCACCACCATCGGCCTGCTCGGTGCGATCCCGTCGCTGTTCACGCTGATGGCGATGCCGCTGATCAGCTTCAGCTCGGACCGGCTGCAGGAACGCCTCTGGCACACCGTGGCGCTGTTCGCGCTCACCGCGCTCGGCTGGCTCGCCGTCGTGACGTTCGCCGACGCATCCTGGCGTCTCGCCGGCCTTGTGCTGGTGTCGATCGGTGCGTTCAGCGGCATGGCGATCTTCTGGGCGTTCGCCACGCCGCTGCTGTCGGTGCGCAATCGCGCCGGCAGCATCGGCCTGATCAGCTCGGCCGGCATTCTCGGCTCCGCTGTCAGCCCGACCGTGGTCGGGCTGCTGCGCGATCTGTCGGCAAGCTTCAACACCGGCATCTGGTATGCGATCGCCCTGCTGATGATCGGTGTGGTGACGCTGCTCGCCGCCGCCGGCATCGCCCGGCGCGCCGGCTGAGACGACCCTGCGGATAGAATAGCCGCGGAACAACATGGCGAGCGTGGAATGCCGTATGCCACACCGGTGATCCACGCAGCAAACGACAGTAGACGCTTCATCAAACCTGCCCGGCGCGAAGCGGTCAGAATGACATGCCCAGGGGGATTCGTGACCTTCCCCCAACCAGACGCCGGGAGGGCTTCATGACGGACAAGCCGTGCACATCGCATCCACGACGCTGGCGCGAAGCGATCGAACTCCACCCGGGCAATCCCGAACTGGCGCTGCTCAGTCTCAGGCTGGTTCAGACATTCACGGCATTGAAATCAGCGGAGGATCGGCAGGCCGTGCTGGACTATGCACAGCGTCTGCTGGCTCTCCAGACATCCCGCTGAAAGGGAACTCACGCGGCGTCGGGACGCGCTGCGGTTGCCAGCCCCATTGCGGGCAACCATCCGACTGCCATCTGTCAACACCTCCGTGCAGGCAGTCGCGAATGCCTGCTTGTGAGCCTCATTCGGCTCACACTACTCTGGCGATCACATCGCTGCGGAGCGGGGAGGTTCGGAAATGCGAAATGTGCCGAAGCCCCGGCCAAGCGCTCTCTATCAGGCATGCACCCATGATGTCGGCAAAAGCGTTCGCGCGGACTACTGGGTCGACGCCTGCCGCAAGGTCTGGGGCGCGATTGACCTGATCCACCGCGGCTCGGAGGATTTTTACGGCGCGCTCCGTTCCGTCACGGTCGGCTCGTCACAACTCACCTGGGCCAGCCTCGGCGGCATGACCCTTGAAAGACCACGGCAGACCGAAGCCCCGTTCTACTCTGTCGCCTATTCCATCCGCGGACGCTCGCTCATCGTCAACGACGGCCGCGAGATCGAACTGCAGCCGAACCGCATCCTGCTGATCGACAGCACCCGGCCGACGATCTTCCGCACCGGAAACCGGACGAGATCGCAGGTTGACGACCGCCACGAGAAATTCAGTATTCAGCTGCCTGCGGCGATGATCGCCGACCGGCTCGGCAGCGGGCGAAGCCCCCCGCAGTTCTACCTGCCGCGCGACTCCATCGGCGCATCCATCCTGCAGCAATTCGCCAACGCGCTTTACCAGGACGGACCAGCACTCGAGTCGCAGTCGGCCAGCTTCCTCGAACGCCAGCTGTGCGATCTCACGGCATTCTGCTTTGCCGCACCGACCGGCGTCTATTCGGAAGACAGTACGTTATTGAACGCACACCGCCATCGCATTTCGCGATGGATCGCGAAGCACTACGCCAACGAACACCTGTCGCCGCAGGCCATCGCGGCGGCCTGCGGCATATCCGTGAGCTATCTGCACAAGTCCTATCGCGGGACGAGCCAGAGCGTCATGGAACATGTCCGCGCGATCAGGCTCGACGAAGCCGACGCCCGCCTCAGGAATGGCGCAACCGGCACCACGATTTCCGAGATCGCCTATGCCGTCGGGTTCAAATCGCTGTCGGAATTCTCCCGCGCCTACAAGCTCCGCTTCGGCCACCCTCCGTCGCACGGACGGGGATAGCCGCATGCGCGACGATGCGACTGGCTACGCAGGCCGGCCGGCGCGCGCGGCGACCTGGCCCTTGAGGATCAGGATGGTCGCCGCG
Source organism: Bradyrhizobium sp. U87765 SZCCT0048 (assembly GCF_018131225.1). GTDB lineage: Bacteria > Pseudomonadota > Alphaproteobacteria > Rhizobiales > Xanthobacteraceae > Bradyrhizobium_A. The sequence goes on from NZ_JAFCMM010000003.1 coordinate 670,236, forward strand.
CCGATGAGCGCCAGCACCACCATCGGGATCAGCCCGAGCACGAAGCTGCCAGTCTGGTCCTTGATGAAGCCGAGCAGAAATGGCGCGACGAAGCCGGAGACGTTGGCTAGGGAGTTGATCATGGCGATGGCCGCCGCCTTTTCAGCCGGCGAAGTCCACTCCGAGACCAGCGCCCAGAACGGCCCCTTGACGCCGTAGCCCCCGAGCAGCGCGAAGCACAGCGCAACGACCACAAGGCTGAGCTCGTTGAGATAGATGCACGAAGCCAGCGCAATTGCAGACACCAGCAACGGAATGACCGTGTGCCATACGCGTTCGCGCCGGCTGTCGGAGCGGCGCGCCCAGACGAACATGCCAACCGCGGCGACCGCGAAGGGAATCGAATTGACGAGACCGGTCTGGAAATTCGTCAGTCCGAAAGACTTCACCATCTGCGGCTGCCAGAAGGCGAGGCCATAACCGGTGGCAAGGCTGCCGGCGGACGCAAGGCCCAGCGCGAGCACCCGCGGATTCGCCAGCGTGCGCCACACGCTGCCATGGCCGCCGCCGCCGAGGCTCCGCGCCTCGTTCGCCAGCGTCTGCTGCAGCCAGCGCTTCTCCTCGGCAGTCAGCCAGCGCGCCGAATCCGGCTTGCTCGGCAGGAAGGCGAGAACGACCAGACCGAGGATCACCGCCGGCAATCCTTCGATGATCAACAACCACTGCCAGCCATGCAGGCCGAGATGGCCGTTCATGCCAAGAAGCGCGCCCGACAGCGGCGAGCCGACGAAGCCCGCGAGCGGGATCGACACCGAGAAGGCCGCGATGACCTTGGCGCGATAGGCCGCAGGACACCAGTAGGTCAGGTAGAGAAGCGCGCCGGGAAAGAAACCAGCCTCGGCGACGCCAAGCAGAAACCGCATGCCGATGAGCGATGACGGCCCGACGACGAAGGCGGTGCCCGCGGCGATGAGTCCCCAGGTGATCATGATGCGGGCGATCCACAGCCGCGCACCAACACGCTCCATGATCAGATTGCTCGGAATCTCGAAGATGATGTAGGCGATGAAGAAGACGCCCGCGGCCCAACCATAGACCGTGCTGGACAGGCCGAGGCTCTTGTTCATGTCGAGCGCCGCGAACCCGATGTTGATCCGGTCCAGATAGGCGAGGAAATACGACAGGGTGAGGATCGGCACGATGCGCCAGATGATCTTGCGCATCGCCGTCCTTTCGATCGCGGCGTCGGCGTTGGCCTGATGTCCATTTTTCGACGCGGACATCTGCAGCGTCTTGAATGGTTCGGAAATGGTGTGATCGCTCATGATGTGGTTTCCGCCCGGGGCCCTTGTCATTGCTTGTTGTTGATCGGGATGCGGGGCGCCTGTGCCCCCATGTCCCTTGCGCGTCGGCTGCATGGCGTGCCGCGCGGTCACCGGTCGTCGGCGTGGACCGACGACGGGTGCCGGCACAGCGGCGTCACGGTCACGCGCATGAACGGGAACAGCGGCAGCGTCGACAGGATGTCGTGCAGCGCCTCGTTGCTCTCGACGTCGAAGATGCTGATGTTGGCGTAGCGCCCCGCGATCCGCCACAGATGACGCCACTGGCCGCTGCGCTGCAGCTCCTGCGCGCGCAGGCGCTCGGTGTCCTTCAGCTGCGCGACCACCTCGGGCGCGATTCCCTGCGGGATCTCGACGTTCATTTCCACCTGGAACAGCATGGCTCAGGCTCCTGCGCTGACGTGGACGGGATGGACGCGCGCTGCACCGCCGTCACGGCGGAAGAAGGCGACGCGATCCATGTCGAGGTCGACGCCGATGCCGGGCGCCGTCGGCACCTGCAGCACGAAGTCACCATAGCGCAGCGGCGTCGCCAGGATTTCCTCGGTCAGCAGCAGCGGGCCGAACAGCTCGGTTCCCCACACGAAATGCGGCAATGTCGAAAACACCTGCGCCGAGGCGGCGGTGCCGACGCCGCCCTCGAGCATCGTGCCGCCATAGAGGCCGATGCCCGCGGCTTCCGCGACCGCCGCCATCCTGGCGGCCTCGAACAGGCCGCCCGCCTGGGCGATCTTGAGAGCGAAGACATCAGCGGTGCCTGCGGCCGCGATATCGAAAGCCTCCGTCAGGCCATGCAGGGCCTCGTCGGCCATGATGGGAACCGTGAAACGGCCAGCGAGACGCGCCTGGGCGCCGCGATGGTCGCGTGACAGCGGCTGCTCGACCAGGTCCACGCCAGCGTCCTCGAGGGCAGGAATGGCACGCCGGGCGACCGGCTCGGACCAGGCCTGATTGACATCCACGCGAACGCTGGCGCGGCCCGCCACCGCCTTGGCGATGGCAGCCACATGCGCCACGTCGACGTCCCACGGACGCAGGCCGATTTTCAGCTTGAAGATGTTGTGGCGACGGCTGGCGAGCATCTGCTCGGCTTCGGCGATGTCACGGGCGGTATCGCCACTCGCCAGCGTCCAGGCCACCGGCAGGGCGTCGTGCTGGCGGCCGCCGAGCAGTTCAGACACCGGTACGCCGAGACGCTTGCCATGGGCGTCGAGCAGCGCCGTCTCGACCGCGCACTTGGCGAAGCGGTTGCCCTTCACCCGTCGCTTGACGCCAGCCATCAGCGTCGCGACGCGGGAGGCATCCTGACCGATGATCGCCGGAGCGATGTAGCTGTCGATGGTCAGCTTGATGCCCTCGGGGCTCTCCTCGCCATAGCTGAGGCCGCCGATGGTCGTGCCCTCGCCAATCCCCACCGTGCCGTCGGAGCAGCGGATCTGCACCAGCACGAGGGTCTGGCTGTTCATCGTGTGCATCGACAGCCGATGCGGGCGGATGGTGGGCACATCAACCAAAAAGGTCTCGACCTGATCGACGCGAACTGCCACGCTGGTGCTCATGAAGGGGATTTCTCCTGCGGTCCGTGGTGTTCTCATGCCAAGGCCAGCGGGTCAAAGACCGTTTCGGTCCCCTTCCATACCCAGAAGGTATCAATTGGAACTGCGACACCTGCGCTATTTCACCGCCATCGCCGGCGAGCGGAGCTTTACCCGGGCCGCCGAGAAGCTGCGCATCGCGCAGCCGCCGCTCAGCCGGCAGATGCGCGACCTGGAGGAGGAACTCGGCGTCGCCCTGTTCGAGCGCGGCAGCCGGCCGCTACGGCTGACCCCGGCGGGACGCTTCTTCCATGAACACGCCCTGCAGATCCTGGAGCGGGCCGACGAGCTGCGCATCACCACCCGCCGCTTCGGCGAAACCGGGCGGCGCCAGCTCGTCATCGGCTTCGTTGGCTCCGCGCTCTATGGCGGCCTGCCCGACGTGGTGCGCGGCTTTCGCTCCGCCCATGACCAGCTCGAGGTCGCGCTTGTCGAGATGAATACGGTGGAGCAGATCGCCGCGCTCAAGGAGGGGCGCATCGATGTCGGCTTCGGCCGCCTGCGCATCGACGATCCGGCCATCCGCCGCGAGGTGATCGTCGAGGAGAGCCTGCTGGTGGCGCTATCGCCCGACCATCGCCTGCGCGCACGCGACACGCTGCATTTCGCTGATATCGCCGCCGAGCCGCTGGTGCTCTATCCGAGATCGCCCCGGCCGAGCTACGCCGACCAGATCCTGTCGTTCTTCCGCGACCGCAACGTGGAGGCGCGGGTGGTCCAGGAGGTGCGGGAGTTGCAGACGGCCCTCGGCCTCGTCGCCGCCGGCGTCGGCATCACCCTCGTCCCGCACGCGGTCCACCATCTGCGCCGGGACGATGTGGTCTATCGTCCGCTCGCGGAGGATGCCATCACCTCGCCGCTGATCATGAGCGTGCGCACCAGCGATACGTCGCCTGAGGTGCGCGAGATCCTCGACCTCATCCGCGCGGTCTACGACGCGGCGCACGGCACGGCACAAAACACCCCGGCGAAACCGCGGCAGGCCCGGTGATCGTCGCCGTGTGATCCGCCACGCCGCAGCGCAGCAGCATCCGTCACGCGCTGCGGAAGTGCTTGGAGAGCTTGAGGCCCTGACCCTGGTAGTTCGAACTGATGCGCTGGCCGTAGAGCGCGTCCGGCCGCGACATCATCTTCTCGTAGACCAGCCGGCCGACGGCCTGGCCGTGCTCGAGGATGAACGGCACCTCGCGCGAACGCACTTCCAGCACCGCGCGCGAGCCCTGCCCACCTGCGCCAGCATAGCCGAAGCCGGGATCGAAGAAGCCCGCGTAGTGCACGCGGAATTCGCCGACCAGCGGATCGAACGGCACCATCTCCGCGGCGAAGTCCGGCGGCACCTGCACCGCCTCCTTCGAGGCCAGGATGTAGAACTCGCCGGGATCGAGGATCAGGCTGCGATCGTCGCGGGCGCGGATCGGCTCCCAGAAATCGTCAACCGCATAGCCGCCGCGACGGTCGACGTCGACGACGCCGGTGTGGCGCTTGGCACGGTAGCCGACGAAACCGCCCGAGCCTTCGCCGGACAGATCGATGCTGAGTGCGAGGCCATTGCTGAGGTCGGCCTCGTCCTGATCGACCAGCCGCTCACGCGCATGCAACGCCTGCAGCTCCGCGGTATCGAGCAGCGCATCGCCGACACGGAAGCGGATCTGCGACAGCCGCGAGCCTTCGCGCAGCAGCACCGGAAAGGTCTTGGGGCTGATCTCGGCATAGAGCGGGCCGTGATAGCCGGCGTCGATGGTGTCGAAACGGCGGGCGTTATCGGCGATCACCCGGGTGAAGACGTCGAGGCGGCCGGTCGAGCTCTTGGGATTGGCCGCCGCGGAGATCGACGGCGGCAGCGCGAGGCTCTCCAGCAGCGGCACGATGTAGACGCAATTGGTCTCCAGCACCGCGTCGTCGGTCAGGTCGATCTCGTGCAGCTTGAGCTCGTCGATGCGCTCGGCCACCGTGGCGCCGGGGCCCGGCAGGAAGCTGGCGCGCACACGGAAGGCCGTGCCGCCGAGCCGCAGGTCGAGGCTCGCCGGCTGGATCTGGCTCTCCACGAACGGGTATTCGGGCAGGATCACGCCCTCGTCCGCCATCGCCGCAATCAGGCGATCCGGCAGAATTCCCCTGGCATCGGGCGGCAGCGAATAGGTCACGGTCGACGTCCCCTGGAGCATCTTCCGGCGAGACGGACCACGGACCGCCCTCTCGCACGGGAAACCCACCGGATATCAGTCCCGGGCCGACAAGTCAGGGGCTTTTATGAGGCGCGGGGACGGTGACTTGACGGAAGGGTCCGCCGGGATTAAGACGCGAGCCTATCCCGTGGTCATTTGAGCCGGCCGGCTTGCAGCCACGTTAAATAAATCGCTAAACAGGCCGGGGACACGTGTGATCCCGGCCGAACTCGATGTTCAGGCCGGTTTTTTTATGGTCGATTTCGGTCGGCCAGTCTGGAGTCACGATGTCCGACGCTCCCAACGATCTTGGCAAGGGTCCCAGCAAGACCGCCCCCAAGCCCCCGTCCGCGACCGCCCGCTACCGCCCGGAAACCCGCCTTGTCCACGGCGGCAGCCTGCGCTCGCAGTATGGCGAGACCTCCGAAGCGCTGTTCCTGACCCAGGGCTTCATCTACGACACCGCCGAGCAGTGCGAAGCGCGCTTCACCGGCGAGGACCCCGGCTTCCTGTATTCGCGCTTCTCCAACCCGACGGTAGCGATGTTCGAGCAGCGCATGATCGAGCTCGAGGGCGCGGAAGCCGCGCGCTCGACCGCGACCGGCATGGCGGCGGTGACCACCGCGATCCTCGCGCCGCTGCGCGCCGGCGACCATGTGGTGGCCGCCAAGGCGCTGTTCGGCTCCTGCCGCTATGTGGTGGAAGACCTGCTGCCGCGCTACGGCATCGAGTCGACGCTGGTCGACGGCATGGACCTCGACCAGTGGCAGAAGGCGATGCGGCCGAACACCCGCACCTGCTTCCTGGAGAGCCCGACCAATCCCACGCTGGATGTCGTCGATATCGCGGCTGTCGCCGAGATCGCCCACAAGGGCGGCGCGCGCCTCGTCGTCGACAATGTGTTCGCGACCCCGATCTGGCAGAGCCCGCTGCAGCTCGGCGCCGACGTCGTCGTCTACTCCGCGACCAAGCACATCGACGGCCAGGGCCGCTGTCTCGGCGGCGTCATCCTGTCGTCCGAGCAGTTCATCCAGGAGCACATCCACACCTTCCTGCGCCAGACCGGCCCGTCGATGTCGCCGTTCAACGCCTGGGTGCTGCTCAAGGGCCTCGAGACCCTGGCGATCCGCGTGCGGCAGCAGACCGACAGCGCCGCGGCCATCGCCGACGCGCTCGCGAAGCATCCGAAGATCTCGCGCCTGATCTACCCGGGACGCGACGACCACCCGCAGGCCGCGGTCGTGAAGAAGCAGATGCGCGGCGGCTCGACGCTGGTCGGTTTCGAGATCAAGGGCGGCAAGGCGGCGGCGTTCCGCACGCTCAACGCGCTCAAGCTCGCCCGCATCAGCAACAACCTCGGCGACTCCAAGAGCATCGTCACCCATCCGGCGACCACGACGCACCAGCGCCTGACCCCGGAAGCGCGCGCCGAACTCGGCATCTCCGAGGGCTTCATCCGCTTCTCGGCCGGCCTCGAGCATCGCGACGACCTGATCGAGGACCTGTTCGCCGCGCTGGAGCAGGCGTAACCCGCCGCACGCCATTTTCCCTGACTGCGCGATGGCCGGGCGCGTCCCGGCCATCGCCGTCTTGCGAAACCTCAGGCCGCCCAGAACGCGAATGCCCGGCCAGGGCCGGGCATTCGAAATTCCAACAGTCTCGCGCCGCCATGCGGCATGCAGCTACATTGGCCGGAACGTCAGCACGTTGGACGGCACTTCGGCGCCGGCCTGCACCTGGTCCACCGACTTGATGATGGTGTCCCCGAGCAACTGGGCGAAGCAGGCATAGCCCCAGTCGTTCATATGCAGACCATCGTTGATGACGAAGTCGTTGAACGGCAGCTTCTGGTCGTTGTGCCATTCCCTCATCACCGCGAAACGCGGAAACAGGCCGACCTTCATCACCCGCGCGGCGCGGCCGATGATGCCGACCATCTTGTCGGCGTCGGCCTCCTTGGCGGTCGTCGCCGGAACGTATTGCGGATCGACCAGCACAATGTCGGTGCCGATCGCCTGAAGCTGGCGGATGCCGTCCTCGAGCAGGCCGAGCGTGGCATCGATGTCGCCGCCCTTCACCACGGTATTGGTGCCGAGCTGCCAGATCACGAGATCCGGCTTCTGCTCGATCACGCTGGTCTTCAGCCGCGCCATCATCTCCGGCGTATCCTCGCCGCCGATGCCCTGGTTCATCACCGTGATATCGGCCTTGGGATAGCGCCGGCGCAACTGCTCGGCGAGACGGTTGGGATACTGGAAGGCAGGCGTGCTCGCGCCGTAGCTTGCGGTCGAGGACGAACCGAACGCGATGATCGTGACATGCTCGCCGGATGCGATCTTGCGCGCGACGTGGGGCAGCGCTGCCGCATCGAGCTTCACATCCCGCGGGGTCGAACACGGCACGCGGTTGAAAATGTCGCTGGCGCTCTTGGCGACCGACTTCACCGCATCAATGGCCTTGCCGGCGACGCCTTTCTGCCCCGGCGGCACGGTGTCCGGATGCACGGCAGCAACTTCGTTGCTCGCAGCGGCGTCCGACGCCGAAGCTGCCCCCGTGAGGCCGGCGAGCAGCATCGCCCCGGCGACGGCGCAACAGGCGCTGCGGGTCACACAGGAGAGCCTCATCAGCGTTGGACCTTGTCGGCAGGCGTGGCGTGAGCCGCCTCGATCACGAAGGCGGCTAGCGCCTGCCCGAGACACTCGTGCACGCGCTTGGCCAATCCGAAGCCGTGGTGCGGATTGAACAGATCGAACAGGCCATTCTCGTTCCAGTAGCGCATCAGGGCAAAGCGATCGAACAGAGGTACGTTGTGCTCCTGCGCGCCCACCCGCATGTTGTCGAGGTAGGGTGCGACAGTAATCATCGTTTCCATGCGCGGACTGTATTGCAAGTTCATCAACAAAACATCGGTTCCAGCGTTGAGCAGCCCTGTCACGCCGTCGTCGATTGCGGCGCGAAAATCATCCGGATCGACCGAACGCACCGCATCCACGGTTCCGGTCTGCCAGATCACCAGGGTTGGCTTGCGGTCCTTCGCGAGCTTTTCCAGCCCTTCGGCCACCTCCGCTGCGGTCCGCTTGACCTGCAGGTCGGTCGCCACACTCACCGTTACGCCGGGGAGCTTGTCCCGCAGCGCGGATTCCAGCTGCGCCGGATAGGACATGCCGGCGCCGTCGGGTCCCGATAACATGGACGAGCGGCTTCCGACCACAAGGATCTCCAGCTTTTGGTGGGCCTTGATCACTTCCGCGACCTTGCCGAGGGAACTCTCCGTTGTTCTGAGGTATTCAGGCACCTCACACAAACCCGCTGCCTTGGCAGCCTCCTGGTCGGGCGCGGCCGGAACCGGCGGCGCGCCCTGGGATTGCGGCTGCGCGGGAGCCCCTCCTGCATCGGGCCGGCCGCCCTCGGACGCCTTGCCGGACGGCGTGCCTTCGGCTGGCGCCGCGGCGGGAACCGTCGCAGACGGCGAGGCCCCTTGCGCCGCCGCTTGAGACAGCGCGAGGCCGCCAGCCATGCAGCCAGCCACCAGTATCACCGCAACGATCTTCACCCTGATCGTCACAATTCCCCTCCGGCCATGTCGGCGTTCTGGTCCGCGATCTTCGCACGTGACCCGCTCTTGTCGGCAACCCGCTTGTACCACGAGAACACCCATGCCGCGGTCGACATCACGACGATACCGGTCACGCTGACGGCGAAATGCATCCAGGCACCGCCAGCGACCTCGGCCAGCACGAAGTGACCGGCGAACGCCAGGAACACACCGAGACAGAAGATCTCGAGCGAGTGCTGGCCGCACAGCACCAGCGGGCGCAGCCACTTCGACTTGAGGCCGGGCCAGTCCTTATGCAGGAAGCGGACCGTGATCGCGGCGAGGGCCAGAAAGTGGGCGAACCGCAACACGTCCAGATCGGTCTTGTTGATCGGATACATCCACTGTTCGAGCAGGCGCGGCATGAAGCGGCTGAGCTGCGGCATGTACCAGGTCAGCGTCACGCAGAACGCAAAGATAAGATAAGCGATCGAAATGCCAAGTGTGATGCGCGACGACAGGATACGGGCCATGCGCCTGGCGCCGCCAAGCGCACACCACGCGCCAAACACGAACAACAACTGCCAGGCGAACGGATTGAACAACCAGACCCCATTGGGATAGGCCGGCAGGGCAAGATCATACTCCCAGGTGATCGCATACAGCATAACCGACAGCCCGAGTGCGAGGTCGGCCTTGCGCTGCAACAACCACAGGATCGGCGGCAGGAACACCATCAGCACGATATAGAGCGGCAGCACGTCCATGTTGACGGGCCGGAACTTGAGCAGCAGCGCCTGGATGATCGTCACATCCGGCTGCTTCAGGAAATCGAGAATGCCCATTTCCTCGGCGTACAGCGGGTTTTCGAAGCTGTTCGCGACATAGGAAATTTCGGCGAGATAGATCGTGAACAGGAAGACGTGCGCGACGTAGATCTGCCACACCCGCTTGAGGATGCGGGCGCTGGCGACGACGAAGCCGCGCTCCTGCATCGCGCGGCCGTACACGAACGCGGCCGTATAGCCGGAGATGAAGATGAAGATCTCGGTGGCGTCGCTGAACCCGTAGTTGCGGATGGTGAACCAGGTGAGGATGTTCGGCGGCAGGTGATCGATGAAGATCAGCCACAGCGCGATGCCGCGAAACAGATCGAGGCGCAGCTCCCGCTCGCTGCCGCCGGGGACATGTTTCACCTTTGGCGGCGGCGCCTCGCGCGGCTCTGACGGAAAGCCGCCGGGCGGCCCGGTCGCAATATCGATGACCGGCTCGCGCCGGACCGCCGGCGCCAGATCGGGGGCAGCGTCCTTGGCGGGACCGGTGGTCTGGGCGGCAGCTGGCGTCATTCGTATCCGTGTCGAACCGGGACCGCCGCGCCGTCCGGGCCGAGCGTGCAGCGTCACCGCAGAGTGTAAAAGGTGGAATCACCCCGTGCAAACGTCCCAAATGAGCACGAAAATGATAGGCTGACAGTGCGGCAAAAAAGGAGCACGCTTCACGCGCGCGCCATTGTCGCGCTCAAGACCGGACCAGGAGCCATGTACCGCGCCGTCACCCGCCAGATTGTCGTCACCGTTCAGCCGAACTTCATGCCGGAACGTTCGTCGACCGAGAAGAACCAGTACTTCTGGTCCTACACCATCGTGATCGTCAATTCCGGCCCGGAGACGGTGCAGCTGAAGACGCGCCACTGGATCATCACCGACGGCACCGGACGCCAGCAGGAGGTCCGCGGTGAAGGCGTCGTCGGGGAACAGCCCGTGCTCGGACCGGGCGAGCGCTTCGAATACACCAGCGGCGTCCCGCTGCCGACGCCGTCCGGCTTCATGACCGGGCGCTACCAGATGGTCAGCGACAGCGGCGACCGCTTCGAGATCGACATCCCGCTGTTCTCGCTCGACAGCCCGAACGACAGACGCACGATCAACTAGCGCTCGGCTTAACCACGGCGCCCCTGTTGCGGCCCTGTCCGCCGCGACATTGCCGCGACGGCACCACACTAGCCGGGCTCGACGCCGGCCTCCTCGGGTGTGAAGTCGTAGACCGAACTGCAGAACTCGCAGGTGACCACCACCTTGCCGTTCTGCACCATGTCGGCGCGGTCCTTCTGGTCGAAGCGGTTCAGCATCGCCGAGACCGCGTCGCGCGAGCACGAGCATTGCGCTCGCACCTCCTGGACCGGAAACACCCGCACGCCCCTCTCGTGGAACAGGCGGTAGGCGAGCCGCTCGGCCGACAGGTCGGGATCGATCAGTTCGACGTCCTCGACCGTGCCGATCAGCGACTGCCCCTCGAGCCAGGCGTCGTCTTCCGCCACCGTGTGGGGCTCGGTGCCTTCCGGTGCATCGCCCGGGTGCAGGTCGGCCTGGCGCGTACGTTCCGGCGCCTTGGGCAGGAACTGAAGCAACATGCCGCCGCCACGCCAGCGATGGCGCGGGCCGTCGCCGCCACGCAGCTCCTCGCCGACCGCGAGCTTGACGCGGGTCGGGATCTGCTCCGAGCGCAGGAAATATTCATGGGCCGCATCTTCCAGCGTGCCGCCCTCCAGCGCCACGAGGCCCTGGTACCGCTTCATATCCGAGCCTTGGTCGATGGTCAGCGCGAGATGGCCGCGGCCGAGCAGCGTACCGGCATCGCTGCCCTCGCCGAGACGGTCCTTGTCGAAGCGTGCATAGGCGCGCAGCCGGTTCGGCAGCACGAAGTCGACGATGATCATCGACACCGGGCCATCGGTCTGGGTCTGCAGCAGGAAACGCCCGTCGAATTTCAGCGACGAGCCCAGCAGCGTGGTCAGCACGATGGCTTCGCCGAGCAGCTTGCCGACCGGAGCCGGATAGGCATGCTTGGTGATGATCTCGTCGAGCGCCGGCCCGAGCTTGGTGAGGCGGCCGCGCAGGTCCAGCGCCGCCACTTCGAAAGGAAGCACCGTATCATCGACCGGGGTCGCTGATGGCGCACGAACGTTGCCTTGGTCTGCCATGTCCCGTTAGCCAAATCTTGTCTGCTGGAAATGCTCGCCGCCGCCGGTCTCGCAGACTGTCCTGCGCCCGGGCGGCACGCGTCCACCAGGCCTGCCCCGGACGGACAGGCCCCATATAGGGATGTCGCTGCGCTTCGCCAACCGCCGCGCTGGAACCTCGAGCCCGCGTAGGCTCTCAGGCCACGGCGTCGAAGCACCAGGCCAGGATTCCCTTCTGCGCGTGCAGACGGTTCTCGGCCTCGTCGAACACGACCGACTGCGGACCATCGATCACCTCGTCGGTGACCTCGTCGCCGCGATGGGCCGGCAGGCAGTGCATGAACAGCGCGTCGGGCTTGGCCAGCGACATCAGCTTGGCGTTGACCTGATAGGGGCGCAGCAGGTTGTGGCGGTGCTCGCCGTCCTTGTCGCCCATGGAGACCCAGGTATCGGTGACGACGCAGTCGACGCCCTTGACCATTTCTTCGGGATTGCTGCTCAGCACGATCGGCGCATTGGTCGCCTTGATCCAGTCGCGGAAGTTCTTGTTCGGCGACAGTTCCGGCGGTGTCGCGATGTGCAGGTTGAACTTGAAGCGCTCGGCAGCGTGCGCCCAGGATAGCAGCACGTTGTTGTCGTCGCCGGTCCAGGCCACGGTGCGGCCGGTGATCGGCCCGCGATGCTCCTCGAAGGTCATCAGGTCGGCCATGACCTGGCACGGATGCGAACGCCGGGTGAGGCCGTTGATGACCGGCACCGTGGCGTGGGCCGCAAGCTCCAGCAGCGCGTCATGGCTGAGGATGCGGATCATGATGGCGTCGACGAAGCGCGACAGCACGCGCGCGGTGTCGGCGATGGTCTCGCCGCGGCCGAGCTGCATCTCCTGGCCGGTGAGCATGATCGGTTCGCCGCCGAGCTGGCGCATGCCGACGTCGAACGACACCCGCGTGCGGGTCGATGGCTTCTCGAAGATCATCGCCAGGGTCTTGCCCTTGAGCGGCTGGTCCCACGCCTGATTGCTGGCCTTGGCCGCTTTCAGGCTCGCCTTGATGGCGACGCCAGCGTCGAGCATGGCACGCAGGTCCGCGGTCGGGAGCTCGGTGAGGTCGAGGAAATGACGGGGCCGCTTGCTCATCACACGGCCTTCTTGTGCGAGGCATCCGCAAGTGTCGCGCAGGCGCGCTCCAGGCGGGTGACGCCTTCGGTGATATCAGCTTCAGTCGCGATCAGCGGCGGCAGGAAGCGCACGACGTTATCACCCGCGCCGACCGTCAGCAGCTTCTCGCCGCGCAGCGCCGCGACGAGATCGCCGCTCGGAATGACCGCCTTGACGCCAACGAGGAGCCCCTCGCCGCGCACATCGCTGAGAATGGCCGGATAGCGATCGACCACCGAGGCAAGCTTCTGCTTGAGCAGCAGCGACATGCGTTTGACATGATCGAAGAAGCCCGGGGCCTGCATGACGTCGAGCACCGCGCCCGCGGCTGCGATCGCCAGCGGATTGCCGCCGAACGTCGAACCGTGCGTGCCCGCCGTCATGCCGGCTGCGGCATCCGCAGTCGCAAGGCAGGCACCGATCGGAAAACCACCGCCGAGCGCCTTGGCGAGCGCCATCACGTCCGGCGTGACGCCGGTCCACTGATAGGCGAACAATTCGCCGGTGCGCCCCATGCCGGTCTGCACCTCGTCGAACGCCAGCAACAGGCCGTGTTCGTCGCACAGCTGTCGCAAAGCCTTGAAGAACGCCAGTGGCGCGCTGCGCACGCCGCCCTCGCCCTGCACCGGCTCGATCAGGATGCCGGCGGTGTGCGGCCCGATCGCCTTGCGGACGGCTTCGATATCGCCATGCGGCACCTGGTCGAAGCCTTCGACACGCGGGCCGAAGCCCTCAAGATACTTCTCCTGGCCACCGGCGGCGAGCGTCGCCAGCGTGCGGCCATGGAACGCCCCCTCGAAAGTGATGATGCGGTAGCGCTCCGGATGCCCCTTGGCCGCGTGATGCTTGCGCACCAGCTTGATGACGGCCTCCATCGCCTCCGCGCCGGAATTGCAGAAGAACACCACGTCGGCAAAGCTCGCCGCGCACAGCCGCGCCGCCACCTTCTCGCCATCCGGGCTCTTGAACAGGTTCGACATGTGCCACAGCTTCGTCGCCTGCTCCTGCAGGGCGGCAACGAGATGCGGATGGGCGTGGCCGAGCGCGTTGACGGCGACGCCACTGGTGAAATCGAGATAGCGCTCGCCGTCGGTGCCATGCAGCCAGACGCCTTCGCCACGCACGAAGGCGACGTCGGCCCGTGCGAATACCGGCATGAGATGGGAAGCGGCGTTGGTGCTCATGACAACCTGAGAGAATGCCTTGAGGCCGGAAATACCGACGGATCGCGCTGCGCGAGCGGCGAGATTGACGATGCCCCTGCCTGGTTTGCTGGTTCCAGAAACAAAACGTGCCGCCTCGCGGGCAGCACGCACCGGCATTCTATTGGCGGGCCCCCTGCTGTCAACTCGGCAGTGATCCCCAAAAGCCGCAGAAAAAGCGGTTTTTGAGGTTTTTAACGTAGAACATGTGGACGCGGCCTGCCCGACTCTTGCGCGTGAGTCACGGCATATTGTAGCGTTTCGGCCGTCGGATACGACATCTCGTGCGGTTGATCTGACTCCTTATCGGTCCTTTGTAGCGGCGTACACGCTCGGTTGCGACCCATGCATCCGGCGAGGGCTAAGGGATTCTGCCAGCACGAATTTTTGAGACACAGGCCGTCGCCAACCGGCTCGTCCGGGGTGGCGCGACACGAAGGGATACACTGCGATGACGGTAATGGGTTGGACCGACGATCGCGTCGAGCAGTTGAAAAAACTCTGGGAAGCCGGCCTCTCCGCCAGCCAGATCGCGGCGGAACTCGGCAATATTACCCGCAACGCTGTCATCGGTAAGGTCCACAGGCTCGGCCTGTCGGGCCGTGCCAAGAGCCCGTCCTCGGCGGCGCCGCGCCAGCGTAAGGCGCGCCCGGCCCAGCACATGATGCGGATCTCGCGACCGATGGCCCGCGGCAACACCGCCCTCGCCCACGCCTTCGAGGTGGAAGCCGAAGCCGAGCCCGTCGCCTACGACAACGTCGTGCCGATGAGCCAGCGGCTGTCCCTGCTCGAGCTGACCGAAGCCACCTGCCACTGGCCGGTCGGCGATCCCGGCAGCAACGACTTCTTCTTCTGCGGCGGCAAGGCCCTGACCGGCCTGCCCTACTGCGCCCATCACTCGCGCATCGCCTATCAGCCGGCCAGCGACCGCCGCCGGGACCGCCGGCCCGCAGGCAAATAGGCTTTCTTCATCGACCCGCGGCCTGAAGAGCCGCCTCGTCCCGGCGACGAGGCGGCTTTTGTATGTCCGGACGCAGCGGCTCATGCCACCGTCTCCACCACCAGGAGCGCGTTGCTGAAAGCGTGAACGCGCTCCGGTGTCTGTTTTGGCGCGGTTGCTTCACGCCGACCGGCAACTGCTTCACTCGAAAAGCTCTAGTCGTGCGGGAAGGCGGCGTCGTTGTCCGGCTGGCCGTCAGCCTTGCGCGCACCGAAGTGATCGGCGAGCTGACCGCTGTCGAAGCTGTCGGTGAAACTCTCGCGCACCTCGGGCAACATGCCCTTGTTCCACTCGGTCCATTCCGCGACCATCCGGTCGTAGACGTCACGGTGACGCTCCCTGAGATTGGCGCGTTCGAGCGGATCGGCGACGACGTTGAACAGGAAGGTCTTGTCGAGGATCTTGAGGATCTTCCAGTCGCCATCGCGCGCGGCGCGCTGCGCATTGGCCTTGTAGCGCCAGAACAGCTTGCGCGGCACCGGCGCCGGGTTGCCGGTCAGCACCGGCAGCAGGCTGATGCCGTCGGACGGAGACGCCGGATCCGGCGCACCGCCTGCCGCGGCCAGCAGCGTCGGCAGCCAGTCCATGCTCGCCATCACCTGGCCATGGGTGCGGCCGGGCTTGATCTGCGCCGGCCAGCGGACTACCGCGGGGATCCGCAGGCCGCCCTCCAGCAACTCGGTCTTGCGGCCGGTGAACGGCCAGGTGTTGGAGAAGCGTTCGCCGCCATTGTCGCTGGTG
The DNA here is from genome assembly GCF_018131225.1 of Bradyrhizobium sp. U87765 SZCCT0048. GTDB lineage: Bacteria > Pseudomonadota > Alphaproteobacteria > Rhizobiales > Xanthobacteraceae > Bradyrhizobium_A. Next base: position 685,911 of record NZ_JAFCMM010000003.1, read on the forward strand.
AAGACCACGATGGTGTCGTCGGCGATCCCCTTGGCGTCGAGGGTGCGCAGGACCCGGCCGACCTGGGTATCCATCGCCTGCACCATGCGGCGATAGGTCTGCAGCGTGCCGCCGTCGAAATCGAACAGCGATTTCCCGGCAAGGCGCTGCGACTCCGCTTCGTCGCCAGGCGCCTCCCACGGCCAGTGCGGCGCATTGAAATGCAGGCTGAGGAAGAACGGCTGCTTCGCCCTGGCGTAATCCTCGATCACGCGGACGGCGCGGTCGCCGAACATCTCGGTTGCGTAGCCGACCTGATGGATCGCGAGATCATCGTCCCAGAGATCGTCATGATGGTCCGTGCCCTTGTGCGAATAATAGTCGATCGCGCCGCCACGAAAGCCGTAGAAATGATCATAGCCGCTCTTGAGCGGCCCGAACGCCGGCAGTTCGCCCATATGCCACTTGCCGACCAGCGTCGTGCCGTAGCCGAGCTTCTTGAGCAGCGAGGGAATGGTCGGTGTCTCCGGGGGCAGCCCGACGGTCTTGCCGGCGCCCGCGAGCGGTTCCTCGAGCCCGAGCCGCAGGCGATACTGATAGCGCCCGGTGATCAGCGCGGTGCGCGTCGCCGAACACACCGCCGAATTGGCGTAGGCTTGCAGGAAACGCAGGCCGCCTGACGCGATGCGGTCGATATTCGGCGTCTGCATTTCGGACGGCCCGTAGCAGGACAGGTCGGCATAGCCGAGATCGTCGGCAAGGATGAAGATGATATTCGGTGGCTTTCGCGGCGTCCGCGCAAACGCGCCCTGCTGGCCGAGCGCGAGCGTGACGGACGTAGCGGCCGCAGAGTTGATCAACCTGCGGCGGGTCATTTTAGGCATCGAGACCTCCCATAGTCGCACGGCGGCAAAGCTAGGAGGGCGCGCCGGCGCACATCAATCCCTCTTGCACCGGCGTTCCGGAGGGTGGAACGTGTCCTCGGTGGAAACGCCTGCCGGCCATGGCAGAGGGACGCACATATGGAGCATGACGCCGTCAGAGCCCTGTCGCGGGGCCTCGATGTTCTCGATGCGCTCGAGACATGCGATGGCCTTCCGTTGCGCGAACTGCATCGGCTGACCGACCTGCCGAAGCCGACGCTGCTCCGCTTGCTCGCGACCCTCGAACAGCGTGGTTACGTCACCCAGCGTCTCGCCGATCGCCACTGGCGGCGAACGGTCCGCGGCCGCTCGGGCGCCGCGGATGGACGCGAGCGACTGCTCGATCACAGCGCCGCGGTGCTGCGTCATCTGTGCCGGGATGTGGCCTGGCCGTCGGACGTCGGTGTCTATCGCGATGGCGCCATGGAAATCATCGAGACCACCCGCGCGCTGACGCCGCTGGCGATCGCGCCGGTACCGGTGGGACTGCGGGTGTCGCTGCTCGGGTCGGGGCTCGGCCGCGCCTGGCTCGCACATTGCGAGGACTCGGAGCGTCTTCGGGCCGTCGCCCAGGCCCGTCAGGCGACCGACCGCAACACTGCGCGCTTCGGCGATCGTCGCCAGCAGAGCCTCGAAGCCGTCCTCGAACGGACCCGGCGGAAGGGATATGGCTGCCGGGCGCCGGCAGGCGTAACCACGTCAGCCGGCCAGGGCGACATCGGCATCGCGGTGCCAATCCTCAGTGCCGGGCAGTTGCTCGGCTGCATCAACATCGTGTGGCGATCATCGGCAATGAGCGAAGCATCGTTCGCACGACGCCATCTCTCTCGCCTGCAGCAGGCGGCCCAGGCGATCGGCACCCGCATTTCCGAAGGCCGACCGCCGCTTGGCGCGCCCGCCTAACGCCTTTTCGAGCGAAGCGGACACCGCCTCCCGTGCAGGAAGCGCATCAGCAAAAAAGCTGGAGCGCGTTCACGATTTCACCAAAAGCGAACGCGCTGCAGCGGAAACGGATCACTCGACCTTGGCGAAGCGATCGTCGAGCGCGTAGCCGGCACCGCGCACCGTGCGGATCGGATCCTGATCACGGCCGAAATTCAGGAGCTTGCGCAGACGGCCGATATGCACGTCGACCGTACGCTCATCGATGTAGATGTCGCGCCCCCAGACGCCGTCGAGCAGTTGCTCGCGGCTGAACACCCGGCCCGGATGCTCGAGGAAGAATTCGAGCAGGCGGTACTCGGTCGGGCCGAGGTCGATCGGCTGGCCCGAGCGAGCGACGCGACGCTTGTCCCGGTCGAGCTCGATATCGCCGTAGGTCAGGACCGTGGCGAGGCGCTCGGGGCTTGCCCGGCGCAGCAGACCCTTCACGCGCGCGAGCAACTCCGGCACCGAGAACGGCTTGACGATATAATCGTCCGCGCCGGTCGCAAGGCCGCGCACGCGCTCGCTCTCCTCGCCGCGCGCGGTGAGCATGATGATCGGCAACTGCTTGGTCTCGGGACGGGCGCGCAGACGCCGGCACAGCTCGATGCCAGACAGGCCGGGCAGCATCCAGTCCAGGACGATGAGATCCGGAATGCGCTCCTTGAGCCGCGTGTCGGCTTCGTCGCCGCGCGCCACGGTTTCCACATCATAGCCTTCAGCGTCGAGATTGTAGCGCAGCAGCGTCGTCAGCGCTTCTTCATCTTCAACAACCAGAATGCGTGCACCCATATCGGTTCCTTAAAGTCGTTCAGTTGCCGGAGGTCGCGGTGACGAACGCGGTCATGTCGCCCTTCGGGCGCGGATCCTGCATCTGCTGCCCCTCGACCATGTAGAACACGGTCTCCGCAATGTTGGTCGCATGGTCACCCATGCGCTCGATGTTCTTGGCGCAGAACATCAGATGGATGCAGAAGCTGATGTTGCGGGGGTCTTCCATCATGTAGGTCAGCAGCTCGCGGAACAGCGAGGTACAGATCGCGTCGACTTCCTCGTCGCCCTTCCACACCGCCATCGCCGCCGGCAGGTCGTGCGCGGCGTAGGCGTCGAGCACCGACTTGATCTGCGACTGCACGAGGCTCGCCATGTGCTCGAGGCCACGGATCAGCTTGAGCGGATGAAAATCGTTGTCGAGCGCACTGACGCGCTTACCGATGTTCTTGGCGAGATCGCCGATGCGCTCGAGGTCGGTGGCGACGCGCATGGCGCCGACGATTTCGCGAAGGTCGACGGCCATCGGCTGGCGGCGCGCGATGGTCAGCACCGCACGCTCCTCGATATTGCGCTGCAGCTTGTCGAGCTCGGTGTCGGCGTTGACCACCCGCTGTCCCAGCGCGATGTCGCGACGGATCAGCGCATCGACGGATTCGACGATCTGACGTTCGGCGAGGCCGCCCATCTCAGCGACCAGGCGGGTCAGCTCCTGCAGGTCCTGGTCGAAGGCTTTGGCTGTATGTTCAAAGGCCATCATAATCTCCCGCGCGCGAAGCGCCTCAGCCGAACCGGCCGGTGATGTAATCCTGCGTGCGACGGTCCGACGGCGTAGTGAAGATCTTCGTCGTCGGGCCGAACTCGATCAGTTCGCCCAGATACATGAAGGCCGTGAAATCCGAGACACGGGCGGCCTGCTGCATGTTGTGGGTGACGATCACGATCGTGTAGTCGTCCTTCAGCTCGTCGATCAGCTCCTCGATCTTGGCAGTCGAGATCGGATCGAGCGCCGAGCACGGCTCGTCGAACAGGATCACTTCGGGCCGCACCGCGACGGTGCGGGCGATGCACAGGCGCTGCTGCTGACCGCCCGACAGGCTGAGGCCGTTGGCGTTCAGCTTGTTCTTGACCTCGTCCCACAGCGCAGCGCGGCGCAGCGACTGCTCGACGCGGTTGTCGAGTTCGCTCTTGGACAGCTTTTCGTACAGGCGAATGCCGAACGCGATGTTCTCGTAGATCGACATCGGAAACGGCGTCGGCTTCTGGAACACCATGCCGATACGCGCGCGCAGCAGGTTGATGTCGAGCCCCGGCGCCAGAATGTTGGCGCCGTCGAAATTGACCTGACCGCCGGCCCGCTGGTTCGGATAGAGGTCGTACATGCGGTTGAGGATGCGCAGCAGCGTCGACTTGCCGCAGCCCGACGGACCGATGAACGCGGTGACCTTGTTTTCATACAAGCTCATCGAAATGTTCTTGAGCGCACGCGCCTCGCCATAGAAGAAGTCGAGGTCGCGGATCGCGATCTTGTCCTTGAGCGTGGAGGTGTCGAGCGCCGCGGGATTCGCCGACGGCGGGGTCACGGTTGCCAGGGTCATTAGGTCTTCCTCGATCCGGCGAGCGCACGGGCGGTAATGCTGAGCGCGAGCACTGAAAGGGTGATGATGAGAGCCCCGGTCCAGGCCAGCTTCTGCCAGTCGGCATAGGGGCTGAGCGCGAACTGGAAGATGACGACCGGAAGGCTCGGCGTCGGCGCGTTGAGGTTGATGACGGAGAGCTGATTGAAGAACGGCACGGGCACCGTGCTGAGGAACTGGTGGTTGAGCGCGGTGAACAGCAGCGGCGCGGTTTCGCCGCTGACGCGGGCAACCGCGAGCAGGATGCCGGTGACGATGCCGGAACGTGCCGCACGGTAGGCGATGCGCTGGATCATCAGCGAGCGCGGCAGGCCGATCGACGCCGCCGCCTCGCGCATGGTGTTGGGCACCAGCAGCAGCATGTCTTCAGTTGTGCGCACCACCACCGGAATGACGATCACGGCGAGCGCGATGGCGCCGGCGATCCCTGAGAAGTGGCCCATCGGGCGCACCATCACCTCGTAGATGAACAGGCCGACCACGATCGACGGCGCGCTCAGCAGGATGTCGTTGATGAAGCGCACGATGCTGGTCAGCTTGTCGTGGCGACCGTACTCGGCCATGTAGGTGCCGGCGAGGATGCCGATCGGAGTTCCGATCACGACCGCGAGGACAGTCACGATCAGGCTGCCGATGATGGCGTTCAGCAGACCGCCATCGGAGCCCGGCGGCGGCGTCATCTGGGTGAAAACGTTCAGCGACAGCCCGCTGAAGCCCTTCCAGAACAATGCCCCGAGGATCAGCGCAAGCCACGCCAGGCCGATCGAGGTGGCGATGACCGAGGCAGTGACCGCCATGCCGTTGCGGCGGCGGCGGGAAGCATAGAGCGAGGCGTCCATCAGCCGATCCTCCGCTCGATGCGCAGCAGCATGTAGCGCGCAATGGCGAGCACGATGAAAGTGATCACGAACAGGATGAGGCCGAGGGCGATCAGCGACGACGTGTAAAGATCGCCCACCGCCTCGGTGAACTCGTTGGCGATGGTCGCCGAGATGGTGGTGCCCGGCGCCAGCAGCGAGGCGGCGATCTTGTGGGCGTTGCCGATCACGAAGGTCACCGCCATGGTCTCGCCGAGCGCGCGGCCGAGGCCCAGCATGACGCCGCCGATGACGCCGACCCGGGTATAGGGCAGCACGACATAGCGCATCACTTCCCAGGTGCTGCAGCCGAGGCCATAGGCGGCCTCCTTGAGCACGGGCGGCACGGCCTCGAACACGTCACGGGAGATCGAGGTGATGAACGGCAGCACCATGATCGCAAGGATCAGGCTCGCGGTGAACACGCCGATGCCGTAGGGCGGGCCGGCGAACAGCGACGACAGGCCGGGGACATTGGCGAAGGTCGAGATCAGGCCCGGCTGGATGTGCTGCTGCAGGAAGGGTGCCAGCACGAACAGGCCCCAGATGCCGTAGATGATGCTCGGGATGCCGGCGAGCAGCTCGATGGCGATGCCGATCGGGCGGCGCAACCACTTCGGGCACAGCTCGGTGAGGAACATCGCGATCAGCAGGCCGAACGGCACTGCGATCAGCATCGCCACGAACGAGGTGACGAGCGTGCCGTAGATCGGAGCCAGCGCACCGAACTTCTCGGTGACCGGATTCCAGCTCTCAGACACCACGAAATCGAAGCCGAACTCGCGCAGCGCCGGCAGCGAGCCGGCGACCAGCGCGATGATCACGCCGCCGAGCAGCGCGAGCACCAGCATCGCCGCGCTGCGCGTCAGGATGCGGAAGATGTCGTCGCTGAGCCGCAACCTGTCCAGCGCGCGGGCGCGCTCCTTGACGTCCTGTCGTGCGCTCACGCTCTGACCACCCAACGCCATGTCAACCACGGGCCGCCTCCTGGCGAATGTCATGACAACCCTCCGGCGGCATCGGCCGCGTGAGGAGTGCCGATGTTCCCATCGCCTGCCGACGGGAACAGGAATTTCAACACATCAGTCCGGAAAGAAAAACGGTGGGGAAGCGCGAACCTCCCCACCGCTGAAACCTCAGTTCGAGGCCGAGAACAGCGCCTTGCCGGAGCCGTCCTTGATGTCGTTGGCCCAGACCTTCTGGATCGACTTGATGACGTTGGCCGGCATCGGCACGTAGTCGAGTTCCTGAGCCGCAGCGCCGCCCTTGGCATAGGCCCAGGCGAAGAACTTCAGCGCTTCGGTCGCGGCCGCGGCGTCCTGCGGCTGCTTGTGGATCAGGATGAAGGTGGCGCTCGAGATCGGCCAGGAGGCGTCGCCCGGCTCGTTGGTCAGGATCACGCCGAAGCCCGGGGTGCCTTCCCAGTTGGCATTCGCCGCCGCGGCGGTGAATGCTTCAACGGTCGGCGCAACGGTCTTGCCGGCGGTGTTGATCAGCTTGGTGAAGGTCAGCTTGTTCTGCTTGGCGTAGGCGTACTCGACGTAACCGATCGAACCCTTGGTCTGCGCGACGTTGTTGGCAACGCCCTCGTTGCCCTTGGCGCCGAGGCCGGTCGGCCACTCGACGGCGGTGTTGGCGCCGACCTTGCTCTTCCAGTCCGGGCTCACCTTGGAGAGATAGTCGGTGAACACGAAGGTGGTGCCCGAGCCGTCCGAACGATGCACGACGACGATCGCCTGCGACGGCAGCTTGGCCGACGGGTTCAGCTTCTTGATCGCCGCGTCATCCCAGGTCTTCACTTCGCCCTGGAAGATCTTGGCGAGGGTCACGCCGTCGAGCACCAGCTCACCGGCGGCGACGCCGTCGAGGTTCACGACCGGAACCACGCCGCCCATGACGGTCGGGAACTGGACGAGGCCATGCTTCTCGAGCTCTTCGCCCTTGAGCGGCATGTCGGTGGCGCCGAAGGTGACGGTCTTGGCCTGGATCTGCTTGATGCCGCCGCCCGAGCCGATGGACTGATAGTTCAGCCCGTTGCCGGTTTCCTTCTTATAGGCATCCGCCCACTTGGCGTAGATCGGATACGGGAAGGTCGCGCCCGCGCCGGAAATGTCCACGGCAAGGGCCGGCAGCGTCGAGACGGCAACAACGCCGGCAGCGACGATCGCTTTGATGAAATTCACGGGATCTCTCCATCGTTTGAGCGGGGCGCAATCGCGTTCGATCATCACCCTCGGCGGCTTCTTAGGAGCCGGCGTTGAGAGTTTTATGAGGGTTTAATGACACTCATGTGACACCCTCAACCCCTTGAAAAGGCGGGTGTTTACGTATTCTGCGCGGTTTTCGTCTGGGGAAAACAGGCGGTAAAAGTCGCGCCCTTGGCGGGCACGCTCTCGATCAGCAGACGGCCGCGATGACGGTTAAGAATGTGTTTTACCAAGGATAATCCGAGCCCGGTGCCACCCTGGTTGCGGCTGTCGCCGACATCCACCCGGTAGAAGCGCTCGGTCAGCCGCGGCAGGTGTTCGGGGGCGATGCCGGGACCGAAATCCCGCACCAGAACCCGCACCTCGGGGGCGCCATCGGTCGAATTCGCCATTACCAGCGACACGATGACACGGCCACCGGAGGCGCCGTATTTCAGGGCGTTCTCGATCAGGTTCTCGAACAGCCGCAGCAGCTCCTCGCGGTCGCCGGCAATGGCGATCGGCAGGGTCGGCAGGTCGACCTCGATGGCCACCTGGCGCTCCTTGGCCAGAGACTCCAGGCCATCCACCACCTGGCGGATGATGGTGACGATATCCACCGAAGTGTCCGGGCGGACATGGGCGCTGAGCTCGACCCGCGACAGCGACAAGAGGTCGTCGATCAGGCGGGCCATGCGCGTCGCCTGGGCATGCATGATGGCGAGGAAACGCTCGCGCGCCTTTGGATCTTCACGCGCCGGCCCCTGCAGGGTGTCGATGAAGCCGGACAGCGCCGCCAATGGCGTGCGCAGCTCATGGCTGGCGTTGGCGACGAAGTCGGCACGCATCTCCTCGACCCGGCGCAGCGGCGTCTGGTCGTGGAAAGTCATCAGCATGCAGTAGTCGGAGCCGCCGAACGCGGTCGGCACGGCGATCGGGGTGACGATCAGCTCCATCCAGCGATCGACGGGAACATGATCGAGATAGGTGGTGCGCTTGGGTTCGGCGGTGGCAATCGCCTGGCGCAGCGCCGTGATGATCTCCGGCGAGCGCAGCGCGAACTGCGCCAGTTCGCCCTTGCGCAGCGCCGGCGCGAGCTGGCCTGCCGCCGTGTTGAAATGCAGCACCCGTCCGGCCCGGTCGAGCAGCACCGCCGGGTCGGGCATGCCCTCGACAACGGCACGCACCACTGGCGTCTCGACCGGAACCGCGCCGACGCCCTCGCCGCGTGCCTGCTCGGCATCGTGCAGCCGCCAGGGGATCAGCGCGCCGGCGACCAGGCAGACGAACACCGCAAGCGCCCGCGGAAAGGAAACGTCGCCGAACACCACAAGCGCCCCGAGCGCCAGCGCCCCGGCCACCAGGATAATGGCGGCCCGGCGCAGCCGTTCCGACCATTGCGACATCAGGGGAGAAGGGGTGGTCCGGCCAGACAGGCCCAGGTCGCGGTCCCGCTCGGTCTGGTCAGATGCCGCCATCACCCTGGTCCCGCAAAATCTGTGGCCTCTGCTTGGCTGTTTCGTCGAGGGTCGCGAAGGCGTCCTGCACCTTCTTGTTGCGCGCCCCTACGATGACCTCCCGAAGCGTCAGGAGCGTGACAGCCAGCACGAACGGCACCAGGTAATAGAGGACACGGAACAACAGCATGCCGGCCAGCAGCTCTTCCTTGTCGAACTGCCACAGCCCGATCAGCATCGCGGCATCGAACACCCCGAGGCCACCCGGCGAGTGCGATGCGAAGCCGAGCAGCGTCGCGGACACGAAAATGACCGCGACCACGATGAAACCGACATGGGGCTCGTCCGGCAGCAGGATGAACATCGCCAGCGCGCAGAACCCGAGATCAATGATGCCGATGGCGATCTGCAGCAGCGTCAGCGGCCCGCCGGGCAACACCACGGTCCAGGTGCCGCGGCCGACCCGGCGCGGCTTGACCCAGACCCAGGCCACGTACCCCACCAGCGCCGCGAGAATCGCCAGCGCGATCACACGGTTGAGCAGCGGCGGCAGCTGGTCGACGGATGCCGCCGCCTCCGGGTGATAGAGCACGCCGATGCCGAGCACGGCGGCATTGCCGAGCCAGAACGTCAGGCCCGCGACGAAACAGACCTTGGCGACGTCGATCGCCGTCAGCCCCCATGCGGAGTAGATGCGATAGCGCACCGCGCCGCCGGTGAAGACGCTGGCGCCGACATTGTGCCCGATCGAATAACTGGTGAAGCCGGCGAGCGCCGCGATGCGATAGGGCACATCGCTGCGGCCGATGGTCCGCAACGCGAACAGGTCGTAGAAGGTCAGCGTGAAGTAGGCCGCCGCGACGCACAGCCCGGCGAGGAGGATGGCGCGGCGGTCGGTTTCCCGCAGCGCCTCCATCAGGTCATCGAAGTCGAGATCCTGCAGGGAATGGTAGAGAATGTAGCATGCGGTCGCGATGATCGTGATGCTGATCACAATGCCGATTTTTTGCAGGATTTGCCGCTCGCGCAGAACGGCGATCGTTCTGCGTATTGATCCCAGCATCTAGACCTCGAATGCCATCCTCCACGGCGCCGCGGCCCGGGCTTTTGCCCCCGCGCCGCCGCGTCGAAACTCCCCCGGCCCTGCTGTCCTAGCAGAAGCGCCGCCCCGTCGCGAGAGCACATCACGCCAGGGCGCGGCCACCCCTGCTCCGCGGCTCCATCCGGCGCTCACGTGCGGCGTCCCGGGGACGCAAACCACGGCTTAACCACTGCCGCAGGGCTGCGCGAGTGGAAACACGGCACGGTCATTCGTCGGCCTCTGCAGATCGCGCAGGCTGCTGGCGTCATTTCGCCGCGGCATGGCGCGCAACCACCCGGTCGCGCAGCCAGGATCCGACGGCACACCCCACCAGATAGAATGCGAACATGACAAGACCAAGATCGAACCAGTAGCCAGGGCGCCCCGGAATGGCCCGCGCCAGCACCACGGCCACAAACGTGGCGACGATGATCGCGATGCGCCGCATCATCACGCCGGACAACGGCTGGCCGCGATGGACCACGGCAATCCAGCCCATGCAGAAGCCCAGCACCAGCGCGCCCGCCAGCCAGCCCCAGTGAAAGACCGCGAGATAGGCCATCAATTGTTCCTCGGCTATTCCTTCACCATGAATTCGATGCGGCGGTTCTCCGCCTTGCCCTCGTCGGTGTCGTTGGCGGCAATCGGCTGGGTGCTGCCGTGGCCCACCGCGGTCAGGCGATCCCCCGGCAGACCGGCCTTCACTAGGTATTCAAGAACCGCCTGCGCCCGCTTCTCGGACAGCGTCTGATTGGCGGCATCGTCGCCGGCGGAGTCCGTGTGGCCGCCGATCTCGATGCTGGCCGCCGGGCAACGCAGGGCCGCCTCGACCAGGCGGTCGAGCAGACTCCCCGAATCCGGATCGATGGTGGCGCTGCCGGTCTCGAAGCGGATCTTGCCCTTCTTGAAAAGGTCGCTGAACAGCTGCTGGCAGATCGAGGGATCGACCATGCTGGCCGCCGGACGGACCGTGACCTCGGTCGCCGCCTTCCAGTCCTTGGGCAGCTCGGTGGCAAGTCCGGCGCGGATCTGGTCCGCGGCGATGCCGTAGAGGGCGTCGCCGGACAGCTTGACTTCACGGTCGGCGATCACCAGCGAGCCGGTCGACAGCCGCGACAGCGCCCCCAGCGCGAAGGTCGCGGCATTGGCAAAGCCGGACGGCGCGCCGACGCTGGCCTTGAGGTTGTCGACCACCTTGGTATCGAAGAACTTGCGGGTCGCCGCCGCCACCAGTGCGGCGTGAACCGCATTGTCGGGGACATAGCCGGTGAAGGTGACGGTGCCGGCGACCGGATCCTTGTTTACCTGGAAGATGTAGGGTGGCGCCTTGACGGCGTTCTCGGCGACCTTGAACCCTTCCGGCAGGTTCTTCAACGCCGCAGCGATGGCCTCGCGGCCACCGAGATCGCGGGCCATGCCGCTGAGGCTGACGTCGGAGTCGGACAGCGTCACCTTGCCGTCCTTGAGCTTGCCGATCTGGTCGAGCAGCAGCTGGGCAGCGGCGTCAAAACGCTGCGGTGCACCACGCGACAGCACCATGCGATCGGCGACCTCGCCGCCGCCGGTGGCGGCGCGCGCCGCCTCCGCGAGGCGCGTCCGCACCGCCGGCAGCGGTGCGCTGCCGCTCAGCGTCACCCGCACCACGTCACGCTCGGCGCTCCAGACAAACGGCTTCGCTTCCGGCACCAGGCGGGTCTCGTCGTTGACAAGCCGCACGCCCGGCACGCTCTCGACCTGCGCCAGCGCGGTGCGCCGGCCCTGCTCGGAAAACGCTTCAGCCGAGAAGGTGAGATCGCGTCCGGCGGCGGCGATCCGGGTCTTGTCGAGAACGCTGTCCTTGAGCGCGGCGCTGGCCTCCGCGGTCAGGTCCTGCTCCAGCGGAACGGTCGTGTTCCAGGCGGCGATGATCCAAAGAATGACCAGAGGGAGCAGCCCCGGCCACCATTTGTTGCTCCACCTGAAAAAACCACGCATTCGGCTACCTTCGTCGATGTCGACGCAGTGAAAACAAACACTTGCTGGAGTGTCAATTTAGAAATGACCAGAATGTGCCGCGCCGCGCCACAGGACGGCGCAGACCCGTCGTCGGGGCGCAGGCTCCATGGCCATGGCAGGCGACATGCCTGACGGCAAACCGTAACCGCTTCGCCGTGCCCCGCGCCAGCCCCCTCTTTGCCGCTCCCGCGCATAACCGCTTTCTTAAGCGATTTCTGGCAGTGCTTCCGCTTCGCCCCGTTTGAGAGGCCGACGTCCGGGCTGCCCGCCATGCCGAACATCCGCAACAGCATCATCCGCGCCGGCTTCGACGCCCTTTATTTCTCCGGCGCCCATCACCTGCTGCGACCGCTGCTCGGCGGCGTCGGCCTGATCCTGATGCTGCACCATGTGCGACCGGCGCGCGACGACGCCTTCCAGCCCAACCGCCATCTCGAAGTCACGCCGGACTTCCTGCGCGCCACCCTTGCCCACGTCCGCGCTCAGGGTTTCGAGATCATCGGCCTCGACGAGATGCACCGCCGCCTTGCGGCCGGCGACTTCGAGCGCCGCTTTGCCTGCTTCACCTTCGACGACGGCTACCGCGACAACCGCGACCACGCCCTGCCCGTGATGCGCGACTATGACGCACCTTTTACGGTCTATGCCGCAGCAGACTTCGCCGACGGCAGCGGCCCGCTGTGGTGGCTGGCGCTCGAGCAGCTGGTGGCGCAGGCCGACACCATCGAGGCGCCGATCGGCGACGGCATCCGGCTCGACTGCGGCACTCCGCAGGCCAAGACCGACGCCTTCGCGCAGTTGCACGGCTGGCTGCGCGGCCTGCCCGACGACACCGCGGTGCGCGACGCGGTCGACCGGCTCTGCCGGCAACACGGCATCGCGACCAAGGCCCGCGGCGCCGACCTCTGCCTGTCGTGGGACGAGTTGCGCGCCTTCGCCGCCGAGCCGCTGGTGACCATCGGCGCCCACACGTTGTCCCACTGCAACCTGGCACGCGAGACCGAGACCGGCGCAACGCGCGAGATGGCGGACAGTCGCACGCGCATCGCCGAAGCGCTGCAGCGGCCGGTGCGCCACTTCGCCTATCCCTACGGCGACCGCGGCGCGGCGACCACGCGCGAGTTCGCGCTTGCACGCACGCTCGGCTTCGATACCGCGGTGACCACACGGCCCGGCGTGCTGTTCGCCGACAACGCCAACCACCTGACGGCGCTGCCGCGTATTTCGCTCAACGGCAATTACCAGGACCGCCGCTTCCTCGCCGTCCTGACGTCGGGCGCCGCGACCGCGATGTGGAACGGCTTCCGCCGCGTCGACGCGGCCTGATCGGCGCGTCCATCGTCGCGATCCTTGACTCAGCCTGCGGCCGGGGCGCAAACCTGACGCACAGTTCGCACAGCGCCACAGAGCGTCGGGAGGAAGCCATGTTCGCAAACCTGTTCTCACTCGAGGGCCGCGTCGCCCTTGTCACCGGCGGATCGCGCGGCATCGGCAAGATGATTGCCGCAGGCTTTCTTGCCCAGGGGGCGGCACGCGTCTACATCACCGCGCGCAAGGCCGGGCCGTGCGAGGAGACCGCGAAGGAACTGACGGCGGCTTATGGCGGCGAGTGCATCGCGCTGCCGATCGACATCTCGACCACCGCGGGTGTCGACATGCTCGCCGCCGAGATCAAGAAGCGCGAGCCGAAGCTCGATATCCTTGTCAATAACGCCGGCGCGGCGTGGGGCGCAGACTTCGACGAGTTTCCCGAGAGCGGCTGGGACAAGGTGATGAACCTCAACGTCAAGACGCCGTTCTTCCTGACCAAGGCGCTGGCCGCGCCGCTGCGCGCCGCCGCGAGCGCCGCGCGACCGGCCAAGGTGATCAATATCGCCTCGATCGACGGCATCTTCGTCAATCCGCTGGAGACCTATTCCTACGCCGCCAGCAAGTCCGGCCTCATCCACCTCACCCGCCGCATGGCGGCGAAGCTGATCAAGGACCATGTCGTGGTGTCGGCGATCGCGCCGGGGCCGTTCAGCTCCGACATGAACAAGGCCGCGCGCGACAACGCCGACGTCGTCGCCGAGCGCGTGCCCGCGGGCCGCATCGGCACCGACGAGGACATGGCGGGCACCGCGATCTACCTGGCCTCGCGTGCCGGCGACTACGTGGTCGGCACCACCATCGCCGTCGACGGCGGCATCGTCTACGCCAACCCTGGGATCAAGGGCTCGGGCTGGGATTGAGGACGGCAGACGTTGAGGCGAGGAAACCGCTTCACTTCGCCTCGGCGTTTCCCCTCATCCTGAGGAGCGGCGTCTTGGCCGCGTCTCGAAGGATGAGGCCGCGTAGCGCGCCTCGGCCTCATGGTTCGAGACGGTGCGAGCGCGCCTCCCCACCATGAGGGGCTTGCATCTTCAGAGCGACGACGAACGCCTCAATACGTCTCGACGTGATAGCGCCCGCTCTCGCGCATGGCGACCTTGAGGCCGGCCCAGTCGACGCCGGCGTGGCGGCAGATGTCGGCGAAGGCTTCATCGACGCCGCTCTCCATGCCCTTGAGGCCGCAGATATAGACATGGGTGTTGGCGTCGCCGAGCAGCGTGGCGACGCGGCCGCCCTCGCTGCGGATGCGGTCCTGCACATAGGTGCGCGGCTCGCCCGGCACCCGGGAATAGCAGAAGTGCCGCGTCAGCAGCTTTTCCGGCACCTTCTGCAGCGGGCCGAAATACGGCAGTTCCTCCGGACGCCGCGCGCCGAAGAACAGCAGCAGATGTCCCGGCGCCTGCGGCATGGCGCGGCGGCGCCGTTCGGTGAAGGCGCGGAACGGCGCCGAACCGGTCCCGGTGCAGATCATCACGATGTTCGACGCTGGATCGTTCGGGATCAGGAAGGTCGCGCCGAACGGACCGGTGACCTCGACCTTGGCGCCGCGCGGCAGGTCGCAGAGGAAGTTGGAGCAGACGCCGCCCGGTTCGCGCTTGACGGTGAGCGCCAGATTATTGGCGTTCGGTTTCTCGCCGTCGCGGGAGCTGGCGATGGAATAGAGCCGCGCCGCATGCGGCTTGCCGTCGGCATCGGTGCCCGGCGGGATGACGCCGATGCTTTGGCCCTCCAGCACTGGAAACGGCTGGTCGCCGAAGTCGAGAATGAGATGACGGACGTCGGACTCTGCGTCCGCATCGGTGAGACGGAAGTTACCGGTGACCGTCGCCTTCGCCGGCTTGCCGCGGTTGTAGAGGTTGACGGTCGGCTTGCTCGCTGACGCCGGCGCAATCGGCTTGCCGCCGAGGCCCTTGCGCGCCTCTTCGAGCAGCGCACCGACCTCGTCCTCCAGCGCCTCGATCGCGCCGCCGGCGTCGGCGGTGCCAAGGTCCTCCTGCGGCGGCAGCTCGCCCCACGAGAACTGGTCCTCGAGTGAGTAGGCTTTCGTCACCACGCGCCAGTTGTCGATGGCGCCGGTCGGACACGGCGAAATGCAGTCCATGCAGTAATTGCAGATCTCGGCGTTGACGACATAGTTGTTGTCGTCATGGGTGACCGCGTCGATCGGACACGTCTCCTCGCAGGTGTTGCACCGGATGCAGATCTCCGGATCGATCACATGCTGCTTGAGAAGCCCTTCGACGTGCATGTCCTCTTCATCCCATCGTTATCTACTCATCCTGAGGAGCGGCCTGCAAGGCCGCGTCTCGAAGGATGAGGCCTCCACCTCGGGAGGCGTTATGCGGCGATCTTGACGTACTCGAAGTCACCGGGCTTGTTATCGATGCCGACCTTGGGCGGCGCGATCCAGTTGGCGAACTGGCCGGGCTCGGCCACCGGGGTCATCAGCGAGGCGATGAAATCGCCGTCCGCGCTCGACGGCAGGTAGTCGTTGCGCAGGCGCGCCCACTCCGCATCGCTGACGATAACGCCCTTCGGCGTCGCCTGGACATTGGCGAATTCGCCGATCTGGCGGTGGAATGCGGTGTGCGGCAGTTCCAGGCGGAAGTCGACACCGGCCTTCTCGATGATCTTGTTCCAGCGCTCGACGCCCTTGGCGCAATCGGCGGTGTAATCGTCGCGCAGGCGCATGTTGAGCGCGGTCAGCGCCGGCTCGTCGACCAGCTTGATCTCGCCGTTGACCAGCTTGAGCACCGGATAGATATCGCTGGTGAGGCGGTGATCGTCCTCGATCTTGGTTTCCTGGAAACGCCCCTTGAGGCCGGCGTTATAGAAGTTCGCCGCATTGGTCGAGACCTCGGAGCCGAACAGGTCGAGCGACAGCGAATAGTGCAGGTTCATCTTCTTCTGCATGGTCGGCAGGTCGATGACGCCGAGCGCGCGCACCTTGTCGATGGCGTTGGGGTCCTCGATGCCCGCCGCCTTCATCGCCTCGCAGGTGCGCTGCAGGACGCGGCCGACGCCGGTCTCGCCGACGAACATGTGATGCGCTTCCTCGGTCAGCATGAAGCGGCAGGTGCGCGACAGCGGATCGAAGCCGGACTGCGCCAGGCTCTCGAGCTGCATCTTGCCGTCGCGATCGGTGAAGAAGGTGAACATGAAGAACGACAGCCAGTCCGGCGTCGCCTCGTTGAAGGCGCCGAGCATGCGCGGCGCATCGGCATCGCCCGAGCGGCGGCGCAGCAGGTCGTCCGCCTCCTCGCGGCCGTCACGACCGAAATACTTCTGCAGCAGGTAGACCATCGCCCAGAGATGGCGGCCCTCCTCGACGTTCACCTGGAACAGGTTGCGCATGTCGTAGAGCGAGGGGGCAGTCTTGCCGAGATGGCGCTGCTGTTCGACGGAGGCCGGCTCGGTGTCGCCCTGGATCACGACCAGGCGGCGCAGCATGGCGCGGTATTCGCCGGGCACTTCCTGCCACGCCTTCTCGCCTTTGTGCTGGCCGAAGTTGACGAGGCGCGCCTCGTCCTGCGGCGCCAGCAGCACGCCCCAGCGATAATCCGGCATGCGCACGTAGTCGAACTTGGCCCAGCCCTTGGGATCGACGCTGACCGCCGTGCGCAGGTAGACCAGCGCTTCCTGGAAACCCTCCGGACCCATGTCGTTCCACCAGTCGAGATAGCCGGGATGCCAGCCTTCCAGCGCCTTCAGCACCTGGCGGTCTTCGGCGAGATTGACGTTGTTCGGAATCTTGGTGGTGTAGTCGACGTTCATCACGTTCATGGCCAACTCCCGCTATGCGTTGTTCCTGTGGGCGCGCGCCACTGCGCGTCCGCTGCCCTGTCTCAGACCCGTGTCATGTCGAACTGCGCACGCTCGCCGGTGCCGTAGCGACGCAGCGCGCCATCCGGACCAACGGCGTTCGGCCGCTGGAAGATCCAGTTCTGCCAGGCGGTGAGGCGGGCGAAGATCTTGGATTCCATCGTCTCCGGCCCGACGAAGCGCAGGTTCGCCTCCATGCCGGTGAGGCTGTCGGGCGAGAAGCTGGCGCGCTCCTCGAGGAACACACGAACCTCGTCGTCCCAGTCGATATCGTCGAGCGCGAAGGTGACGAGGCCGAGCTCCTCGGCGGTCTCCGCATCGAGCGTCTCGCCGATGCGCGCCTTCGCAGCTTCCAGATCCGCCGGATCGGCCTGCAGCCGCGCCTCGAGCCGCGTCAGGCCATGGCTCATGGGGTAGGGACCGAAATTGGCAGGTGACAGCACGAGAGTCGCCGGCGGACGGTTGTCGCCCTGCTTCTCGCCGATCAGCATGTAGGAGCGGTCGGCGGCGAACACGAGTTCGGCGAGCGTGCCGGCGAAGCACGATCCCGGCTCGACCATCGCCACCAGCGTGCGCGAGGTGACGTCGACCCGCTTGAGCACGCGCTTCCAGTTGTGGCGGATCTCGTTGACCAGCCAGTGGTCCTTGTGCGCGTCAAGAAATGCGTCATAGGCCAGCACCCTGGCGCTGTCGCCATGCGACTTGAACACCAGCATCGCAAGGCCAAGCTCGTTGATGCGCAGGTGCAGGATGGCGTCGTCGAGTTCGCGCGCGGCCTGCAACGGCCAGAACGAAGCGCCCTGCGCCACCATGCCGGCGACATCAGCCGGCGGCGCGTCGTCCGGCGCCTTGACGGTGATGGTGGCGATACGCGCCGCGCGGTTGATCTCGACTTCGACGAAGCCGTAATGCAGGCCATTGCTGTCGATGGCGCGCGAGAGAGGCGTCAGCGCGATGCCCTGCTGGCCGGCGCCATTGCGCGGCGAAGCCTCGGCAAAGGCACGGGCGCGCTCGGCGACCTTGGCTTCGAGTCGGGAATTGGGCGCGAGCTCGTCGACGAGACGCCACTGCACCGCACGGCGACCCTTGACGCCTTCCTCGATGGTGCAGAAATAGTCGGCATGGTCGCGGCGCACCTTGCGCTTGTCGACCACGCGCGTGAGGCCGCCGGTGCCCGGCAGCACCGCCAGCAGCGGCACCTCGGGCAGGGCCACGGCGGCCGAGCCGTCGTCGGCGAGCACGATATGATCGGCGGCGAGCGCCAGCTCATAACCGCCACCTGCGGCGGTGCCATTGACCACGCAGATGAAGCGCTGGCCGGAGTTGGCGCTGGAATCCTCGATGCCGTTGCGCGTCTCGTTGGTGAACTTGCAGAAATTGACCTTGTGGGCGTGGGTCGATCCGGCGAGCATGCGGATGTTGGCGCCGGCGCAGAACACCCGGTTCTTGCCCGAGCGCAGCACCACCGCCTTGACCTCGGGGTGCTCGAAGCGCAGCCGCTGCACCGCGTCGGCGAGCTCGATGTCGACGCCGAGATCGTAGGAATTGAGCTTGAGCAGGTAGCCTTCGAACAGGCCGCCGTTCTCGTCGACATCCATGGTCAGTGTGGCGACATCGCCGGCGACGTCGATCTTCCAGTGCCGGTAGCGGGACGGATCGGTCTGAAAATCGATGAACGTCGCGCCGTGGGCGAGTTTGCTGCCCTCACCTGCCATGAGCCACCTGAACCCTGTTGTCGTGTGGTGTTGCGTCGACCCCTTGGGGATTAATATGCATAATAATGCATGTTCGAATGCTCGTCCAGCGCCAAAAACTCAGAATATGCATTTTTATGCATGCATCGCCCGCGCGAGCCGAACGACGTCGGGTGTGCCCGCGAGGGCGGCGATGCGCAGTTCACTGACCAGGGCAGCCGCGGGGCAGATGGCTGCGAAACTGCCCGCATCCCGACCATCGCTCCGCCGCACGCCCAGTTCCGCGAATTCGGCGCCGGCGTCGGCGAACAGCCGGCGGGCGGCGGCAAGCCGCCCCATCCTGACCTTGAGATTGGCATTGGCGACCTGGATGCAGCCACGCAGCGCCACCCGATCGCGCCCGCCCTTCGGCGCCGCATGCCATACCGCCTCGAGGATCTCGTGGGCCTCCCAGAAAAAGCCGGCATCGTTGAGCCGCAGGCCATAGCGCAGCGCCGGATACGCGGCCGGCACGTGACCGACGAAAGCCCGCGGCACGCCCGCCTTCACCGGATCGAGCGCGTCGCGATCGGCGCTGCCGTCCGCGCCCGGCACATGCGCCCAGCGCGGCAATGCGAACACGTCCGAAGCCTGGTCGATCGTCGTGATGATCAATCTCCCGGTCTGGTCATGGCGCGGTGACGAGACCGCGTCAGCGGCGCCTTACGCCGCGCGCCCGATCGCGCCCTCGCCATGCACGTGCAGGATGCGGTTGACGAAGCCGGACAGCGCCGCGAGCGTGACATCGGGGGCCTCGCGATGCGGACTGTGCGCGGCGCCGCGGATGATCTCGACGTCGACCGGGCAGTAGCATTCCTCCTGCGCGATCTCGATCTGGCGCAGCGTGCCATAGTGATCGTCGGCGCCCTGCACGATCATGATCGGCACCCGGACATAGGCGAGCGTGTCGGAGATGTCCCAGGCGCGGAACGCGGGATCGAGCCAGGCGGTGTTCCAGCCATAGAACGCGTTGTCGACATCGCTGTGCCAGCGCGCCAGCCTGGCGCGCAGGTCGGTCTGCTCATAATCAGTCTTGATCTTCGCGATCGAGGCCACCGAGATGTCCTCGACGACGAAGTGCGGCGCGATCAGGCCGACGCCGCGCACGCGATGGTCCTGCACGCTGCCCGCATAGATGGTCGCGATCGAGGCGCCGTCGGAATGGCCGATCAGCAGGCCGCGGCGAAAGCCGATGGCGTCCAGCACCTTCGGTAGCACATCGATCGCCTCGCGATGCATGTAGTCGAGCGCGCGCGGCAACGGCACCGCGCTCGACGCACCGTAACCCGCACGCGAATAGGCGAACACGCCGACGCCGGTCGCCGCGGCGAGGCGATCGGGGAAATCCCCCCACAGGCCGGCGGAGCCGAGCCCTTCATGCAGCAGCACCAGCGTCGGCGCGGCGTCGGGCGCCGGACCGATCATGCGGTATTCCAGTTCGTTCGCGCCGATGGTCAGGCGCCCCGATGGCTGCAGCACGCTCATGGCAGTCTCCTTCTCAACGTCCATCACTTCGCTCGTCGTGGCCGGGCTTGTCCCGCAAGTCGGATATATCCGACTTGCGCTCCTTTAGAACGCAACTCGGCATAGCCGAGTTGCTATGCACCTCGCTTAGGGACGCAGCGCCTTGCTTATCGAGGTCGCCGGGACAAGCCCGGCGACGACAAGCATTGAGGCCAAAGGCTTTCCCCGACCAGCCCTCTGAGTAGGCTGCGCAGCGGCCGTCTCGAAGGATGAGGCCAATGCGCTGATGCCGGGGCCTGATGGTTCGAGACGCGCGGCTGCGCCGCGTTCCTCACCATGAGGATGGAAACTTACGTCTCCTCGCGCAGCTTGAAGCGCTGGATCTTGCCGGTCGCGGTTTTCGGCAGGCTCTCCACCACTTCAATCCAGCGCGGATACTTCCAGGGGCCGATCTTCTGCTTGACGTGATCCTTGAGCGCCTCGTGCAGACCCTCGGTCGGCGCGCCCGCCTTCAGCACCACGAACGCCCGGGGCTTGAGCAATCCCTCGCCATCGGACGCGGGCACCACGGCCGCCTCCAGCACCGAGGGATGAGTGATCAGCGCGCTCTCGACCTCGAACGGCGATACCCAGATGCCGGACACCTTGAACATGTCGTCAGCGCGGCCGCAGTAGGTGTAGCGGCCCTCGGCGTCGCGGACATACTTGTCGCCGGTGCGCGTCCAGTTGCCCTCAAAGGTCTGGCGGCTCTTGCTGCGCTGGTTCCAGTAGCCTTCGCCGGCCGACGGCGCGTTGACGATGAGCTCGCCGACCTCGTCGTCAGCGACGTCCTGCCCGGCGTCATTGACGAGGCGCACCGCATAGCCCGGCACTGGCCGCCCCGACGTGCCGTACTTCACATCGCCC
The DNA here is from genome assembly GCF_018131225.1 of Bradyrhizobium sp. U87765 SZCCT0048. GTDB lineage: Bacteria > Pseudomonadota > Alphaproteobacteria > Rhizobiales > Xanthobacteraceae > Bradyrhizobium_A. Next base: position 707,017 of record NZ_JAFCMM010000003.1, read on the forward strand.
GGCGCGTTGGAGAGGAAGATGTGCAGCAGCTCGGTCGAGCCGACGCCGTCGAGGATCTCGACGCCGAACCGGTCGGTCCAGGTCCGCCCGACCTGCTCGGGCAGCGCCTCGCCGGCGGAGGTGCAGATGCGCAGCCGCGCGGTGCGCGGCGCGCCCTTGTTGGCGTCGTCGTTCAGCATGGCGGCGAACAGCGTCGGCACGCCGAAGAAGATGCTGGGATCGTGCCGGCGGATCAGGTCGAACATCACCGCCGGCGTCGGCCGCTCCGGATTGAGAATCGTCGAGGCGCCGACCGACATCGGGAAGGTCAGCGCATTGCCGAGGCCGTAGGCGAAGAACAGCTTCGCCGCCGACAACCCGACATCACTCTCGCGAATGCCGAGCACCTGGCGGGCATAGGTTTCCGCCGTGGCCTCGAGGTTGCCATGCACATGCCGCACGCCCTTGGGCATGCCGGTCGAGCCGGACGAGTACAGCCAGAACGCCGGCTCGTCGCGGTGGGTCGCGACCGTCTCGAACTGGTCGTCTTCCTGTGCCAGCAGGTCGGCGAGCTGCTGATGGCCATGAGCCTCGCCGCCGGACACCACGACATGCTCGAGGTTCGGCAGTTGCGGCAGGATGTCGGCGACCACAGCCAGCAGCGCCCCGGACACGAACAGCACCCTGGCGCGGCAATCGGCGAGCACGTAGGCATACTGCGCAGCCGTGAGCAGCGTGTTGAGTGGCACCGGCACGATGCCGGCGCGCATGGCCCCCAGGAACACGATCGGAAAGTCGATCGTGTCCAGCATGATCATCGCCACCCGCTCCTCGCGGCGCACGCCGAGACGCTTCAGGGCGTTGGCGAGCCGCCGGGTCTGAGTCTGCAGGCCGGCATAGCTGATCTCGGCAGTGGGGTCCGTGAACACCACCTTGGCACCCCGCCCTTCCGCGACATTGCGGTCGAGCAGGTAGGTCACCGCATTGTAGCTCTCGCTCATCGACGGAGCTCCGCAGCCGCGATCAGCACAACCTGTGCATATCTCGGCGCGCTATGAATTATAGTTCGCGCAAGTCTCCGAACGATCCCGCTGTTGCTGACCACAGCGTACCCTCCCGTTGTTTTTAGAATTATAATTCATATAAAGGCACTTCCCACGCTTGCTGTCAATCTCGCGCGGCACTATGTTTCAGGTTCGCAGCCCTCGAATCCGGCGCAGGAGCCCGAGTTCCGAACATTATGACCGAGCACCCCGACACCCGGCAGGACAGCCAGGAAGACAGCTTTCTCCAGGAGCTGGGCCAGCGGGTTCGCACCATGCGCGGGCTGCGCGGCATGTCCCGCAAGGTGCTCGCACGGGTGTCAGGCATTTCCGAACGCTACATCGCCCAGCTCGAAGGCGGCAAAGGCAATGTCTCGATCGTGCTGCTGCGCCGCGTCGCCCAGGCGATGGCCGCGCCGCTCGAGGATCTCATTCCTTCCGGCGAGACATCGCCGGACTGGCCGGTGATCCGCGACCTCGTCCGCAAGGCCACGCCGCAGCAGGTGGCCCACGCCAAGGATGTGCTGTCCGGCCAGACCGTGACGCCGCTGGCGCAGCGCAAGGTGGCGTTCGCCGGCATCGCCCTGATCGGCCTTCGCGGCGCCGGCAAGTCGACGCTCGGCAAGTTGCTGGCGGAACGGATCGGCTGGAGCTTTGTCGAGCTCAACAAGGAGATCGAGCGGCAGAACGGCCTGTCCGTTGCCGAGATCATCGCGCTGTATGGCCAGGAAGGTTTTCGCCGCATGGAGCAGGCCGCGCTCGGCCAGTTGCTCGCACGCAAGGAGCCGGTCGTGCTCGCCACCGGCGGCGGCATCGTGTCCGAGCCGCTGACCTTCGATCTGATCCTGTCGTCGTACTACACCATCTGGCTCAAGGCCGAGCCCGAGGAGCACATGGCGCGGGTGCGGCGCCAGGGCGACCTCAGGCCGATGGCCGACGACCGTTCGGCGATGCAGGAGCTGCGCACCATCCTGCTCAGCCGCGAGCCGCTGTACGCCCGCGCCGCCGCCTGCGTCGACACAGCGGGCCTCAGCGTCAAGGACGCCGCCACACGCCTCGTCGAGGCGGTGACGCCGGTGCTGGCGCAAGAGGCCCACGACTTCGCCCGCGCGGCGTCATAGGGTTGATCGCGGGCTGATCGCCACCGAAGGGCGTGCGGCGCATGGTGGAGCAAATGCCGGACCAGGACGCCAGTTGCACTCTCGCCGACCTGCTGCGCGCGCGCGGCGTCGATGCGGCCGCCGTGACCGCGATCCGCAACGATCTGCATCCCGAACACGTGTGCGACGATTTCCGCTCGATCGCGGATCTCGACACCGCCGGCGTGCTGCACATCTATGACCGCATGCAGGATGGCCCGCGCATCGCCCACGACCGCTGCGTGCTGTCGTTCATGGCCCTGCCCGACGGCAAGGCGCGCCTCACCGCGCATCGCCGCTTCGCCATGCGCCGCCCTGGCATCGCGCCCAGCGACATCGTCTACGACCATGACGCGGCGCATCTGCTGCACAACTTCATCGCCCACGCCAGCGCGCCGGTGTTCTACGACGTGCGCGAGGAGAGCGGCCTGGAGGACCTCGTCGGCCGCCTGATCGTGCAATGGCCGGCGCCGCTGGCGCAGGATATTCGCGATGCGGATGATGTCAGGATTCGCATCGTGGACGAATCGAGCGGGACTTGAGCTGCGGCATCCGGAAGGGCTGAGCTTATTCCGTCATCCTGAGGTGCGCGCTCTTGCGCGCCTCGAAGGATGAACGGCCCCCGATCTGCTACATGGACCGTCGCCCTTCGAGGGTCCAGCTGCATCACACGTCGGGCCTGCCCGACTTATGACTTTAGACAGACGCCCCGGCTAAGCCGGGGCTATCACCATCTCAGGGTGACGGATCACTTGATCAAGCCAGATTCAACGGAGCCCGATCGCTACTTCGTGCCCCCGACGCCGACCCCGACATGCATGCCGCTCCAGGGCCGGTCCGAGCCGGACGATGGCGCGGGCGCCGTGCGGATGTGGGCATTCGGCACACCGGCCGCCTGGGTCTGTGAATAGGCTTCCGACAGCGAGGCCGGCGCGGCAGGCGCCTTGCGCTTCGCCGGCGCAGCGCTGCTGCCGCCCTGTTCCGTCGCACCGGCGCTTGCCGCAAGCGCGACACAGATGACAGTTCCCAGCAACAGGCGCATGGCGGATCGTTCCATGAAGGACAGAGGCTGATGCCTGCCGTGCGCCCGTGCTGTGGCGGATTTGAGGACGTTCAGCCCAGCAGGGCGCTGGCGCCCTCCCAGAGGTCACGGACCACTTCGGCGGCTGGCACGGCCCGGGCCATCGCACTCGACTGCCCGGCCCAGGCCTGGATGCCGTCGATATTGTCAGCCTTCACCGCGGCATCGCGCATCGCCTGGGTCAACCCGCGCTGCACCGGATAGGGCGCAGGGTTGGGTGCCCCCGGCGCGGTGGCGGCCTGGACATAGGCGGTGGCGATGGAGCGGCCGGGCCGGCCGGAGAACACCCGCGAGATCCTGGTCTGCTCCGGCAGGGTGCGGCCGAGCGCATCGGCCCACGCGGGCGCAATCTTCGCCTCCGGGCACCGCAGAAAGCCGGAGCCGATCTGCACGGCGGACGCTCCGAGCAGCAGCGCGGCCGCGACACCCCGGGCATCGCCAATGCCGCCGGTCGCGACCACCGGCAGCTTGACCGCATCGACCACCGCCGGCAGCAGCGAGAACAGGCCGATCATGTTGGCCTCGGCGGTGGCCGCATCGAACGCGCCGCGATGGCCGCCGGCCTCCATGCCCTGCGCCGCGATGATATCGGCGCCGGCCGCTTCCGCCGCCTTCGCTTCGGTCACCGAGGAGATGTTGGCGATCCACTTGATGCCCTTGGCCTTCATTCGCGCGACGAACTCCGGCGGATAGAGCCCCATCACCGAGGAGATGAAGGCGGGTGCCGCCTCCAGCATCGCCTCGCACTGCGCGGCGAAATCCGGCGGCGTCGCATCCGCAGCCTCCGGCTTCACCTCCGGGCCAAAGCCCTTCAGGAACTCGCGCACGGCTGCTTCGGCCGCAGCATCGCGGCGCGGCGCCGGATCGGGAATCCAGAGGTTGAGATTGAAGGCACCGTTGGTGCCGCTGCGCACCTCCGCCGCCCAGGCCTTGATCGCCTCAGGCGTCATCAGCAACACGCCGGCACTGCCGAGACCTCCGGCATTGCCGACCGCGATCGACAGCGACGGCGGGCAGGCGCCGGCCATCGGCCCGAGCAGGATCGGCACACGCAGACCGAGGGAATGGGCGAAGGCTTCAGCCCGGGCACGGGCGTGATGGAGAGCGGTCATGACTGTCGCCTATCTGCTGGCACGCACCGGTCGCCGGCGCGTGGTCCACGATACACCCCCGGCGGATGGCCGGGGCATGAATTGAACAGATGACGGCTATCGCGACCACCGATCGCTCGCCACCCCAATAGCGCGCGCTCACACGCCGAGATGATGCTCCAGCAAGCCGCGCTGCGCGGCAAGCTCCGCCGGCGCGCCGTCGAACACCACGCGGCCCTTCGACAGCAGCACCGCGCGGTCGACGATCGGCGCCAGGCTGCGGAAATCCTTGTCGACCACCACCGTCGCGACACCCTCGTCGCGGATCACGCCAAGCGTGCGCCAGATCTCGCGCGCCACCAGCGGCGCGAGACCCTCGGTTGCCTCGTCGATCAGCACGAGGTCGGGATTGGTCATCAGCGCGCGGCCGATGGTCAGCATCTGCTGCTCGCCGCCGGAGAGCTGGTGGCCGCCATGGTCACGCCGCTCGGCAAGGCGGGGAAACAGTGAAAAGATCCGCTCCAGCGTCCAGTGGCGCCGGCCGTCGACCGCGGGCCGTGCCGCCATCACCAGGTTCTCGACCACCGACAGCGAGCCGAACACGCCGCGCCCCTCCGGCACCAGCGCCACGCCGGCGCGCGCGATCCGCTCCGGGGCGAGGCCGCGAATGTCGCGGCTGGCGACCGCGATGCGTCCGCGGCAATCGGCGACGAGGCCCATCAGCGTGCGCAGCAGTGTGGTCTTGCCCATGCCATTGCGGCCGATCAACGCCACCTGCTCGCCGCGCGCGACCGACAGATCGATGCCGTGCAGGATCTGGCTCGCGCCGTAAAATGCCTCCAGCCGCTCGATGGTCAGGAGCGCCGTCATGCGTCATCCTCCTCGCCGAGATAGGCGGCGCGCACCGCGGCATCCTTGCGCACGTCCGCCGGCCGGCCGCTGGCGATCACGCGTCCGTCGGCCATGACCGTGAGACGGTCGGCGAGCTCGAACACCGCGTCCATGTCGTGCTCGACAATCAACACTGCGCGCTCCGCCTTCAGCGAGGCGATCAGGTCGACGACCCGCCGCGCCTCCGACTGGCCCATGCCGGCAAGTGGTTCGTCGAGCAGGATGACCCGCGGATCGGTCGCCAGCACCATGGCGATCTCGAGCTGGCGCTGCTCGCCATGGCTGAGCAGCCGCGCCACCACATCCGCGCGCGCCGCAAGCTCGGTGCGGGCGAGCGCATCGGCGACGCGGCCGTTGACCACCGCATCCGATGCCACGCCGCCATGCATCCGCAGCGGCCGCGGCGCATGGGCCTGGGCCGCGAGGCGCACGTTCTCGTGCACCGTGAAGTCCGCAAAGATCGTCGTCTTCTGATAGGAGCGGCCGAGCCCGGCCCGCGCGCGCCGGTCCGGCGGCAGCGCGCCGACCTCGGTGCCGTCGAGCACGATGGTGCCGGCGCTGAGCGACAGGTCGCCGGACAGCAGATTGATCAGTGTCGACTTGCCGGCGCCGTTCGGGCCGATCACCGCGTGGATCTCGCCGGCATGCACCTCCAGGGACACGTCGGCGACCGCGCTGAGCCCGCCGAACCGCTTCCACACCCCGCGCGCGCTGAGCGCAGCCGCCTCGCTCCGCTCAGCCATGGCCGGTCTCTGCCGCAGGCGCCTCGACCTTCGCTGATCCCTCCGCGCGCGCAGGCGGCGCAGCCTCCGCTGGCGCGCCGAACGCCAGCGTCAGCAACTGGCGCGCCCCGTTCGGGAGCGCGAGGACGATCATCACCACGATCAGGCCTTCGATCAGCTTCCAGTGCACAGTAAGGGCCTTGAGCACCTCCTCCAGCCCCATCAGCACCAGCGCGCCGAGTACCGGGCCTGCGACCGAGCGCAGGCCGCCGAGCAGCACCATGACCAGTGCGGTGGCCGACTGGTGCCACCCCAGCATCTGCGGCGCCACGAAACCGAACTGCGCGGCAGCAAAATAACCGGCGACGCCGGCGAGTGCGCCGGAGATCGCGAATGCCGTCAGGCGCACGCGAAAGATCGGGAAGCCGAGGGAGCGCGCCCGGCGCTCGTTGTCGCGCGCGGCCGCCAGCGCATGGCCGAACGGCGAGCGCACCAGCATGCCGGTGAGCATCAGCGACGCGAGCAGCGCGCCGAGCACGACGAGATAGAACGTCACAGGCTTTTCGAGATCGAGCAGCGCATGCCCGACGATGGCGATCTCCGGCTTGGTGTTGACATAGGCGCCATCGGAGCCGCCGGCGAAGCCGGTGTCGTGGAATAGATAGAACAGCATCTCGCCGAAGGCGAGCGTCACCATGATGAAGTAGACGCCGCGGGTGCGCAGCGCCAGCGCACCGATCGCCAGAGCGACCAGCGCCGATGCACCAACTGCGAGCGGCAGTGTCAGCCACAGCGACGCCGGATCGTATTTCGGCGTAGACAGCGCCAGCACGTAGCCGGCAATGCCGAACAACGCGGCATGGCAGAGGCTGACCATGCCGCCATGGCCGACGGCGAGATTGAGCGCCAGCGCCAGCAGGCCCATGATCATGACCTTGCTGGCGAACTGCACGTAGTAGGTCGGCACCACGAACGGCAGCGCGACCGCGGCGAGCAGCAGAACCGCGATGACGGCAAGGCGCACGGGACGATCGGACATCGTCAAACCTCCCGCCGGCCGAGAATGCCGTTCGGCCGCCATAGCAGCACGACGGCCATCAGCAGGTAGATCAGGATGCTGGAGATGCTGGGAAAGAACACCTTGCCGAAAGTATCGGTGAGACCGATCAGCAGCGCGCCGATCGCCGCCCCCGCCACCGAGCCGATGCCGCCCAGCACCACCACGACGAAGGACAGGATCAGCATGCCGTCACCCATGCCGGGAAAGACGGTCGAGATCGGCGACACCACGATGCCGCCGAGCGCGGCAAGTGCAATGCCGACGGCGAAGACGTAGCGATTGACGGTATCGAAGGGGATGCCGAGCACCCGCGCCATCTCGCGGTTCTCCGCGCCGGCGCGCACCACCATGCCGATCTTCGTGTAGCGGATGACAAGGAAGATCGCCGCGGCGACCAGCAGGCAGAAGCCGCAGATCGCCAGGCGATAGACCGGATAGGACATGTTGTCGGTGAGCTGGATCGCGCCGGCGAGCATGGCTGGCGGCGCCACCGCATGAACATCCTTGCCGAACAGAATCAACCGCACTTCGTCCAGCATCAGGATCAGGCCGAAGCTCAGCAGCACCTGGGCGAGATGATCGCGGCCGTAGAGACGGCGCACGAACACGACCTCGAGCGCGAGGCCGAGCACGAAGGCGATGGCGACACCGCCGACCAGCGCCAGCAAGAAGCTGCCGCTATAGGCCGCGATCCAGTACGCGAGGTAGGCGCCGAGCATATAGAACGCGCCATGGGCGAGGTTGATCACACCGAGAATGCCGAACACCAGCGTCAATCCGCTCGCGACCAGGAACAGTACCATGCCGTACTGCACGGCGTTGAGCAGTTGCACGCCGAAAGTGACGAGATCCATCAGGACGATCCTGCAGGCGCGAGCAAACGCGGGAGCGCATCTCCACACAGAGCGTCATTGCCGGACTTTATCGGGCAAGCCAGCTTACCGCGAAGACCTCGCAAGCTGGATGCCCGGGTCAAGCCCGGGCACGACGGCGATGGGTGTCGAGGCGCCCGGTCTCCCTCGCGCCTTCGCACCGTGTTGAATGATCGAGGCCTCACGTCAGCTTGCAGCCGCGCGCCGGGTCGTCGACATTGGCCTGGGCGATCGACACCAGTTCGTTACGACCGTTGCGGACCTCGCGCAGGTAGATGTTCTGCACGGGGTTGTGCGCCTTGTTGAAGCTGAGCGGGCCGCGCGGCGAGTCGATCTTCGCCGCGGCGATCGCCTTGACCAGGGTATCGCGCGCACCGGCATCCCCCTTCACGGCCGTGAGGCCGACATCGAGCATCGCGGCGGCGTCGTAGCCCTGCACGGCGTAGATGTCGCCGTCCTTGCCGGTCTTGCCCTTGAACGCCTTGAGGAAAGCGACGTTGGCCGGATGATCGAGATTGTCGGCGTAATGCAGCGTGGTGCGGATGCCGTTCGCGGCCTCGCCCTGCGCCTCCAGCGTGCCGTCGGTGAGGAAGCCGGCGCCATACAGCGGAATGGTCTTGTTGAGCCCCGCCGCTGCATAGTCCTTGACGAACTTCACCGCGCCGCCGCCGGCGAAGAAACTGAACACGGCGTCGGGCTTGAGCGCCGCGATGCGGGTGATCAGCGCCTGGAATTCGACTTCGGGGAACGGCAGCGTCAGCTCCTCGACGACCTTGCCGCCGCTCCTGGTAAAATTCTCGGCGAACGCGCCGATCATCTCCTGGCCCGCGGTATAGCGCCAGGTGATGGTAACGACGTTCTTGAGGCCGGCGTCGACCATCACCTTGCCGGCGGGGAACGTGGTCTGCCAGTTGGAGAATGACGAGCGGAAGATGTTGGGCGCGCAGGCCGGCCCGGTGGCATCGTTGGCGCCCGCGTTCGGAATGATCAGCAACGTATTGGTGTCGCGCGCGACCTTGACCATCGCCATCGCGACGCCGGAATGCACGGTGCCGACCACCAGGTCGACCTTGTCGCGGCCGATCAGCCGATTGACGTTGTCGGTCGCCGCCTCGGGCTTGGACTCGTCATCGACCTGCACGAAGGTGATGTCGCGACCGCCGAGCTTGCCGCCCTTCTGTTCGACATAGAGGCGAAAGCCGTCGTCGATGAACTGGCCGAGCTTGGCGAAGGTGCCGGTGTAGGGCAGCATCAGGCCGACCTTGAACGGGGCGGCCTGGGCGATGGCGGGGGTCATCAGCCGCGGCGCTACCGCAAGCGTCGCCGCCCCCGCGGCACCGGACAACAGGCCACGACGGGTCACACGCAGCAGCGTCTTGTGATCGAACATCAGCGCTTCTCCCTCGGTTTTTTGGTTCCGCTTGCGCCGACGAGCTGGCGGTTCGCGGGCGTGCCCGCGCGCCGGCTCCATTAAGGACGCCGCGTCTTCTTGTGATTGCAGGGATGCACCATAATTCGCAGGCGCGACAAAAATCAAGAAATATAATTCAGGAACGCTGGACCTGTTGCCGCACGTCGGTCCTGGTACGACAACGCGCGACGACCTGTCCGGACATGGTCCGGCCACTCTGCATCAGGCTGCGGCGGGCGAGCCGCCGGTCGTCAGGGATTGACGATGTCTTCGGTCGGCCGCGCCGGCGCCGCCAGCATGGCCTCGAGATGATGCTCATGCTCTCGCAACGCATCGATCAGCCGATCGATGTCCGCATGGGTGTGGCCGGCATTGAGCTGCACGCGCAGCCGCGCCTTACGCAGCGGCACGGCCGGAAAGCGCACTGCATCGACGTAGATGTTCAACGCCGCCAGAGACTGCGCCAGCGCGTCGGCCGCATCTTCGTCGCCGACGAGAATGGGAACGATCGGGGATTCCGTCGATACCAGCGGATAGGACAACTCCGACATGCGGGCGACGAAATAGCGCTGATTGTCCCACAGCCGTGCGCGACGCTCGGGCTCGTCGATCACCATGTCGACCGCTTCGCACAGCGCAACAGCCTGGTCCGGCGGTAGCGTCGACGTGAAGCCATAGGCCGAACAGGCGAGACGAAGCGCCTTCGTGACATAGGTTTCGGCGGCGATGAACCCGCCGATTCCGCCATACGCCTTGCTCAGCGTGCCCATGTAGATCAGGCGCTCGCTCGCCACCCCGAAATGTTCGGCAATGCCGCCGCCATGTTCCCCCAGCACTCCCGTGCCATGGGCATCGTCGACATACAGCGTGGCATCGTACAATTCCGCGAGTTGCAGCAGATCCGGCAACGGCGCGATGTCGCCGTCCTGGCTGAACACGCCATCGGTGACAATGATCTTGGTGGTGGCGGACGATTTCTTGAGCAGCGTCTCGAGGTGGTTGAGATCGAGATGGCGGTAGGTCGCCCGCGCCGCGCCCGACATCCGCACACCCTCGCGGATGCTGACGTGATTGAGCTCATCGCAGAAGTAGGCGTAGGTGTACTCGCGCGTCCCCGCGAAACCGTAGATCCGGGCATATTTGGACGTTTGCGGCAATGTCGAGAGCACGCCGAGATTAGCGAGATAGCCGGTGGCGAACAGCACCGCCTCATCCTTACCCTTGCAAGCTGCGAGCTTGCGTTCGAGTTCGCCGTAGACAGCGAGGTTGCCGCCGAGCAGACGCGACTCGCAATTGCCGACGCCATACTGCTCCAGACCGCGCCTCGCGGCTGCGATCATCCGCGTGCTCGATGCAATCGCCAGATAGTTGTTGGTGCTGAACGACACGAGATGCCTGCCTTCGGCACGGAAGGCCGGCCCCGGCAGCGACTCGACGAATTCGTCATGAGATAGGTTCTGACGGCCGAGCCATTCGACCATCTCGATAAATTCCTGCACGCTCGCCCCTATTGCCCCGGAGTCGAATGGCGCTATTCATCACAAGGGCGGCGGCCTTGACAAGATTGGAAACAAAAATATGCGGCGGCTGCAATGATATCTGCATGCCGCGGCGGCGGGACGGCGACATTCCTGACGCGAACCTTACAGAGCGCCAATTGCAGGGCCTGAAGCGGCCCCGGCGCGAACCGGTCCGGCACGCTACAACGCGATGCAATCGCCGCCCTCGCCGGCCACGAGACTCTCCACGAGGCCGGACCGGCGCGTGAGCACCGCGCGCTGATTGATGTAGCCCTTGTCGGTGATCTCGCCGCCGTCGACCGAGGGCGGCTCGTGCAGCAGCAGCGCATGGGTGGCGAAGGTCGACGAGCCGCCGCCCTGCGTCTTCAGCGACGACAAGCCCTGTTGCACCGCCGCACGCACCGCGTCATGGGCCAGCACGTCAGCGACGGCGCTGTCATCGCCGAGGCCGGCATGGGCGCGACACGCCGCAATGTTCGGAAAGACGAGAAAGCGGACATCGTCACGGCCGTGGCCGCACACCACGATATCCTGGGCGAGCGGCGCCAGGGCCGCGATGCCGGCAACGCGCAGCGTGCCGACATTGACCCAGGTGCCTGACGTCAGCTTGAAGTCCTCGCTGACGCGGCCATCGAAGAACAGGCCGCGCTCGGGATGATCCGGATCGGCGAACCGCACCGCATCGCCGATCTTGTAGAAATTCTCCTCGTCGAACGCCTGCGCCGTGACATCGGGCGCCTTCCAGTAGCCCGGCGTGACGTTGGGGCCGCGCACGCGCACCTCGAGCTTGTCGCCCGACGGCACCAGCTTGATCTGCGTGCCCGGGATCGGCACGCCGATATTGCCGGAGCGCGCGGCCTGGAAGTGACAGTCGGTGGCGAGCGGCGACGTCTCGGTCGAGCCCCATGCGGACACCATCGGCACGGCATGGCCGACGGTCGCGATCGACAGCGCTTCCAGCGCCTCCCACAGGTTCTGCGGCAGCGCCGCACCGGCGTAGAACACCGCCCTGACCTCGCTGAAAAAGCGACGGCGCAGCGCCTCGTCGTCGCGCAGCGCGGCGATCAGCATGTCGAAACCACGCGGCACGTTGAAGTACACCGTCGGCATCACGCTGCGCAGGTTGGCGAGCGAGGTCGCGAACAGCTGCGGCACCGGCTTGCCGCCGTCGATGTACAACGTGCCGCCGTTGCGCAGCGCCATGTTGAAGTTGTGGTTGGCGCCGAAGGTGTGGCTCCACGGCAGCCAGTCGAGCATCACGAGGTCGGCGTCGCCGAGGAACGGCCAGACCTGCGCCTTGGCCGCCTGGCTGGTGGTGAGCATGCGCTGGGTGTTGATCACCGCCTTGGGGGCGCCGGTCGAGCCCGACGTGAACAGGAACTTGGCGATGGTGTCCGGGCCGAGGCTCGCGAACGCCCGTGCCACGTCGCCACCGGGCAGCGTCGCGGCGACATCGGCAAACGCGGTCAGGCCATCGGCGCCGCGCGTTTCGCTCGCGACCACTGTCGCGGTGTGCAGCGGCGCGATCGCCGTCAGCGCAGGGGCGAAGGCCGCGGCGTCGGCGACATAGATGGCGCCAGGATCGAGCAGGCGGATCATGCCCTTGAGCTTGTCGAAATCCTTCGACACCAGCGAGTAGGCCGGCGAAATCGCTGCCGCCGGCACGCCGACATGCATCGCCGCCAGCGTCAGCAGTGCGTGCGCGATGCTGTTGTCGGACAGGATGGCGAGCGGACGCTCGGCAGACAGCCGCTGCGCCAGGATCCACGTTGCGATGGCGTGGACCTGTCGCAACGCCGCGCTGTAGCTGACCGTGCGCCAGGGCTGGGCCGGATCGACGCGCTCCGCGAGAAAGATGCGATCGGGGCGGCGGCGGGCCCAGTCCTCGAGCCAGTCGCCGACACAGCGCGCAGCCGGTGCCAGCGGCACCGGCGAGGTCAGGAGCACGCTGCCATCAGCGCGGTGCGTGATCTGCGTTCGCGGCGGCGCGAACAAATCCGCGGCCTGCGCACGCACGACTGTCTCAGCGAAAGCCATGCTTTCCCTCCCCTCCAGCCCTCAGGCGCGCCGGCATTGACGTGGCGGGCGTTGGCCCAGCGGCGCGTTCGGTCCTCTGCTTACGCGATGTGACGGCGCATGTGCAATATAATGCATTGTTAGGATGAACGATTTTTCAGAATAAGCACTGCCACTCATGCCTACAAAACAGGCAACCAGCTTCGCGAAGGGCATCGGAGCCGCCTCGCCCGCATCGGCATAACATACTGTTTCTATTTACTTTAATTGTGAGATAACGGCCTCGAATACCATTGTACACAATGGCATGGCGCTTGCTTCGCATGGACCGACGTGGAGGCCGCGAGGCGCTCTGCTTCCCCTTTGCCGCAGGAGGAGCCCGTGCCGCCAACGCTGCCGCCGACCGGCCGGATCGAGGCCGAGCCTGATGCGATCGACGTGCGCTGGTTAGCCACTGCGCTGCTGCTGATCGACATGCAGCGCGACTTTCTCGAACCCGGCGGCTTCGGCGAGACGCTCGGCAACGATGTGTCGCGCCTGCAGACCGCAGTCGCGCCGTGCGCCGCCATGCTTGCGGCCGCGCGCGCCGTCGGCCTGACCATCATTCATACCCGTGAAGGTCACCTGCCTGATCTCTCCGACGCGCCGCCGGCCAAGGTCGCGCGTGGCGCGCCGCAACTGCGCATCGGCGATCCCGGGCCGATGGGCCGCATCCTGATCCGCGGCGAGGCCGGCCACGACATCGTGCCGGAGCTTTACCCCGCGGCCGGCGAAATCGTGATCGACAAGCCAGGCAAGGGCGCGTTCTACGCCACGCCGCTCGGCACGGTGCTGGCGCAACGCGGCATCGACACCCTGCTGGTCGGCGGCGTCACCACCGAAGTATGCGTCAACACCACGGTGCGCGAGGCCAACGACCGCGGCTTCCGCTGCATCGTGCTCGCCGACTGCTGCGCCTCCTACTTCCCGCAATTTCACGACGCCGGCCTGCAGATGATCAAGGCGCAGGGCGGCATCTTCGGCTGGGTCAGCAGCTCTTTCGCCGCCCTCGCCGCACTGGCGCCGGCTCGGCCAACCGGCGCCTGATGCTTCTTCCTGAACAGAAATGGACTCCCGCGTGATCGAAACCATCGACCAGATCGTCGCCGCCCACCGCTCCGGAACGACAACGCCCGCCGACACCGTGGCGCGAACCTTCGCGCGCATCCGCGCCCACGGCGACCCCGCGATCTTCATCAGCTTGCGCGCCGAGGCCGACGCCATCGCCGAGGCGCGTGCGCTTGCGGACAAGGATCCGACATCGCTGCCGCTCTACGGCGTACCCGTCGCGGTCAAGGACAACATCGACGTTGCCGGCCTGCCGACCACCGCGGCCTGCCCGGCATTTGCCTCGACGCCGACACGCGATGCCACTGCGGTAGCAAAGCTGCGCGCCGCCGGCGCCATCGTCATCGGCAAGACCAATCTCGACCAGTTCGCGACCGGCCTCGTCGGTGTGCGCTCGCCTTACGGCATCCCGAAGAATCCGGTGCACGGCGACCTCGTACCCGGCGGCTCGAGTTCCGGCTCGGCGGTCGCAGTCGCCGCCGGCCTCGTGCCGCTCGCGCTCGGCACCGACACCGCCGGCTCCGGCCGCGTGCCGGCGATGCTCAACAACATCGTCGGCCTCAAACCCAGCGTCGGCATGATCTCCACCGCCGGCGTCGTGCCGGCGTGCCGCACCCTCGATTGCGTCTCGATCTTCGCGCTCACCACCGACGACGCGGTGACCGCGCTATCGGTGATGACCGGCCTCGATGCGAGCGATCCATTCTCCCGCGACCGGCCGCTCGGCACCGTCGGCGACCTGCCGAAGAGCCTGCGCATCGGCGTGCCACGCCAGGGCCAACTGGTGTTCTTCGGCGACCGTGCCTCGGAAGCCGGCTTCGCGGCGGCGCTCGCGCGCCTCACCCGGCTCGGCGCCACGACGGTCGAGATCGACCTCGAACCATTCTATGAAACCGCGCGCCTGCTCTACGAAGGCCCGTGGATCGCCGAGCGCTATCTCGTCATCCGCGACCTCCTTGCCTCGGCGCCGGACGCCATCCACCCGGTGACGCGCGAGATCACCCTCGCCGGCGCGCGTCCCAGCGCCGCCGACGCCTTCGCCGCGTTCTATCGTCTCGAAGCGCTGCGCGCCGTCGCCCGCAGGACCTTTGCCGGCATCGACGCCCTGCTGCTGCCGACTGCACCGACCGCCTACACCACCGCGCAGGTGCTGGCCGATCCGATCACGCTCAACAGTCGCCTCGGCACCTACACCAACTTCGTCAACCTGCTCGATCTCTGCGGCATCGCGGTGCCCGCGGCCATGCGCGACGACGGCATCCCGTTCGGCGTGACGCTGCTGGCCCCCGCCGGCCGCGACGCCGCGCTCGCGGCGATCGCCCGCGTCTTCCATGCCGACACGCAGCTGCCGGTCGGCGCGACAGCCCTGCCGCAGCCCCCGCTGCGGCCGCTCGCGGCGAGTACGGACGGTATCGCTCTTGCGGTTGTCGGCGCGCATCTCTCCGGCATGCCGCTCAACCACGAGCTTTCGGCCCTCGACGCCACGCTTGTCGAAACCGCCGTCACCGCCCCGGACTACAAGCTCTATGCACTCGCCGGCACCACACCGCCGAAGCCGGGACTGCTCCGCGTCGAGGCCAATGCGGGCGCGGCGATCGCGCTGGAGATCTACAGCCTGTCGGCCGCCGCCTTCGGCAGGTTCGTCGCCGCCATTCCGCCGCCGCTCGGCATCGGCTCGATCCGCCTGGCCGACGGCCGCCTGGTGAAGGGCTTCCTGGTCGAACCCGCCGCCCTCGGCGGCGCCCGCGACATCTCGGCATTCGGCGGCTGGCGTGCGTTCATGGCGGCGCAGGGGTGAGAAACGCTCTTCGGCGAAGACAGGCCTTCAAACGATGCGAGCACGGCAGCCATTGCTCTGGTATCGCGCCCGCGCCACCCACTGCGTCATTGCCGGACTTGATCCGGCAATCCAGCTTCATCGCAGCGTATGGTGAGCGGCTTGAAGCTGGATCACCGGGTCGCGACGCTTCGCGTCGGCCCGGCGATGACGCAGGAAATGCAGAAGCGCTCCGCAGCGAGCCGACACCCTCACACTGACTCCGCATAGATCTCGTACTCATCGCGCACGAGGTCGATGTGGTCGCGCATCGCGGCGGAGGCGCCGGTGCGGTCGCCGCGCATGATGGCGACGACGACGCGATCGTGCTCGGCCTGGGACTTCGCCAGACGGCCAAGGTTGCGGAACTGGGCGCGGCGGAACGGCTGCACCCGCACCCGCGTCGCCAGCGTCATTTCGGCGATGTAGGTGTTGCGCGATCCGGCATAGATCGCGTTGTGAAATTGCTCGTTGACGTGATGGAAGCGCTGCGGATCGCCGGCATGGCTCAGCACCCGCAACTGCTCGTGCAGCGCCTCGAGGCCATGGCGCTCAGCCGGCGACATCCGTTCCGCGGCGAGCCCGGCGCACAGCGCCTCGAGTTCCGCCATCGCCTCGAACATGCCGTTGAGCCGCTCGAGGCTCGGCCGCGCCACGACTGCACCGCGGTGGGCCCGCGAATCGACGAGACCGCTGGCGACGAGTTGCCGCAGCGCCTCGCGCACCGGCGTGCGCGATACCTTGAAGCGCCGCGCGAGGTCGCTCTCGTCGAGCGGCGCACCCGGCAGCAGCGCTCCGCGCACGATGTCGTCGGCGAGCTGCAGCCGCAGTTCCTCCGCCAGTGTCACCTTGGCCGCGCCGACCACCACGCGCTCGCTGCGCCCGGCATCGATGCGACCGGCAGCGCCGCCGCGTGTCCCTACCATGATATCGTCGAACGTCATGCCGCGCTCAGGTCCTCAACTCTCCCCCTCCCGGGGCCGGTCGATCACGCTGACATGGGCCGCGACGATGTGCCAGCCGTCGGCGAATCGCACCCATGTCTGCATCTGACGTCCAACCTTATCGGGCGCGGATGCGCGGTGAAAGAGCGTGGAAGCGACCGCAGTGTCGCGGCCATAGGTGGTGATCACCGTGCGGCTGAGCTCGCGGGCAAGCCCCGCCGGCGAGCGGCCGGCACGAAACGCCTTGATCGCGGCATAGCCATAAAGATTCTCTCCGCCGCCATAGCGTAGCGTGCGCGGATCGTCCCGGAACAGCGCGTCGAGCGTGGCAACGTCGTTCGACACCAGCGCCGCCTCGTAGCGGGCGAACGCTGCCGTCACCTCGGCAACCACCTCCGGCAGATCGATGTCCATGGACGAATTCCTTTCCTGAAATCCTAGAATTGCGCCGGCCGCGGCGCGACCGCGACGCCCTGCTGCTCGAGCGCGAACGCCACCCGCAGCGCGACATCCTCACGCCATGGCGCAGCGATGATCTGCACGCCGATCGGCAGTGGCGACAGCGGCAACGGCACCGCCACCACCGGCAGGCCGATGAACGAGATCGGCTGGGTGTGGATGCCGATGTTGGCCCGCACCGGCAACGCGACGCCGTCGAGCACGAAATTGACCTGGCCGAGCTCTGGCGCCACACACGGCGTCGCCGGTGCGATGATGACGTCGACATCCCGGAACAGCGCCAGCACCTGCGCGCGGTACCAGCGGCGGAACTTCTGCGCCCGTTCGATATAGGGCGCCGGCACCATGGCGCCGGCGATCAGGCGGTCACGCACCGCCGGATCGAAATCCGTCGGCCGTTGGCGCAGACGGTCGAGATGCAGCGCCGCGCCTTCCACCGCGGTGATCAGATAGGCGGCCGCGCGCGCCCGCGCCGCTTCCGGCAGTTCGACCTCTCGGCTGACACCGAGTGCCCGCGTCACCCGCGCCACGGCCTCGACCGCCTCGGGAAACAGTGCGGTGCGGAAATGCCCGCCGGCGACGGCGATGCGCAGGCCATCGAGGCCGCGCGCGAGTTCCGCCGCGACCGGCTCGACGATCGTCGCGGCACAGGCCGGATCGTCGGCGTCCGGCCCCTGCATGGCGTCATAGGCCAGCGCGAGATCGCGCGTGCTGCGCGCCAGCGGCCCGAGATGGTCAAAGCTCGACACGAACGGGAACGAGCGCGCCCGCGACAGCCGGCCATAGGTCGGCTTGAGGCCGAACAGGCCGCAGAACGACGAGGGCACGCGGATCGAGCCGTTGGTGTCGGAGCCCAGCGACAACGGCACGAGGCCACCGGCCACCGCACCGCCCGAACCGCCCGACGAGCCGCCGGTCATGCGTGTCGGGTCGTGGGGATTGCGCGAGGGGCCGTCGTGCACGTTCTCGCCCGTAAAGTCGTAGGCGTATTCGCCCATGTTGAGTGCGCCGACGAGCACGGCGCCGGCCGCTTCCAGCCGCTCGATCAGTGTGGCGTCGCGCGGCGACGGCGCCCGGTCGCGGTTGATCTTCGAGCCGGCCCGCGTCGGCAGGCCCCGCACGTCGAACAGGTTCTTGACCGCGAACGGTACGCCCGCGAGGGGCCCCGCGGCCGTGCCACGGGCGAGCGCGGCATCGATCGCATCGGCCCGCGCAAGCGCGCGCTCCGCCACTACATCGGTGAACGCATTGAGCACGCCGTTGTGGGCCGTAATGCGCGCGAGCGCGGTTTCCACCGCGCCACGCGCCGAAAGGCGTCCCGCCGCGACGGCCGCGGCGATCTCGCCGGCGGACGCCCAGCCATTCCTGAGATTGCTGTCGGTCACGGCATCAGGCCCTGAACAGATCGGCCGGCTCGGCCTCGTCCGGCAGCGGAAAGGCGTCGACGAGATGAGCGAAGCGCAGCGTCACCGCGAGGTTGGCGCGCACCGCATCCTTCCACTCCTGCGCGACGGGAAGGTCGAGCGCGGCGGACGCGGCCGCGATATGGGCATCGAGCTGGT
Source organism: Bradyrhizobium sp. U87765 SZCCT0048 (assembly GCF_018131225.1). Lineage (GTDB taxonomy): Bacteria > Pseudomonadota > Alphaproteobacteria > Rhizobiales > Xanthobacteraceae > Bradyrhizobium_A. The sequence continues at coordinate 725,730 of NZ_JAFCMM010000003.1, forward strand.
CGGGGGTCATGTCAACTTGCCACTGTCATTCATTCGCGGTCGTGGGTTTACAGTCATGGATTTGAAGTCATGGATTTGAAGTCATGGACTTACGATCATGGAACGATCCTGCGCCGGCGGATGCGGAATCGCCGCCAGCAACTCGCGGGTATAGTCGGCCTGCGGCGCGGCCAGCACCGCCTCGGCGGGCCCCTGCTCCACGATCCGGCCCGCACGCATGACTATGACACGATCGCACAGCAGACGCACCACGTTCAGATCATGGGACACGAACAGGTAGCTCATGCCAAGTGACTGCTTGAGGTCCTGCAGCAGGTTGAGCACCACCGCCTGGACGGAAACATCGAGGGCGGCGGTGGGCTCATCGAGGATCACGAGATCGGGCCGCAGCGCGATCGCCCGGGCGATGCCGACGCGCGCCTTCTGACCGCCGGAGAGCTGGTGCGGAAAACGGTCGAGCAGCGCCACCGGGAGGCCAACCTGCGCCGCCAGATCCTCGCAGCGCTGGCGCAGTGCCGCAGCGCCCATCGGCTCGCCCATCCGCAGGATCGGATCGGCGATGGCGCGGGCGGCGGTAAAGCGCGGGTTGAGGCTGTCGGTCGGATCCTGGAACACCATCTGGATGCGGCGGCGCAGCGCCGAGCGCGCGAACGCCTTCGGCAGCAGGTTGCCGATCTCCTCGCCGTCGAAGGCGATGCGCCCGGAGGTCTGGTCGAGCAGCCGCATCACCATCATCGAGGTCGTCGACTTGCCGCAGCCGGATTCCCCGACGAGACCGACGCTCTCGCCGCGTCCGACCGTGAAGCTGATGCCGTCGACAGCGCGGAAGCGATCGGGCTCGACCGGCGGCCGCTTGCCGAACAGACGGCCGAGCGAGGCCGACGCGCCCTGGCGCGGATACTCCTTCACCAGCTTGTCGACCAGCAGCAGAGGTGGCGTCACCACCGCCGGCCCGTTCGCGGCGACCGTCGCCATCGTGAAGGCAGCCGGCGCGGTGTCGTCATCAGGCAGCAGATCGCGCAGGCCGACGCCGAGCCGCGGCGTCGCACGCATCAGCCTGCGGGTGTAGGGATGGGCCGGCCGGGCGAACACGTCGGCGGCCACCGCCGTCTCGACCACCCGCCCCTTCTCCATCACCACCACGCGATCGCAATAGGCGGCGGCGAGGCCGAGGTCATGGGTGATCAGGATGGTGGAAAGACCGCGCTGGCGCGTCAGGTCGACGATCAGGTCCATCACCGCTTTCTGGGTGGTGACGTCGAGGCCCGTGGTCGGCTCGTCCGCGATCAGGAGCTGCGGATTGCAGGCGAGCGCGAGCGCAATGACAACGCGCTGGCACATACCGCCGGACAATTCGAAGGGATAGGCATGGTAGCGCTCGCGCGGCCGCGCGATGCGGACCTGTTCCAGCGCCGCGATCGCCTTCTCGGCGCGCTCGGCACTCGAGGCCTGCGCATGCTGGCGCAGCACATCCTCGATCTGCTCACCGACCTTTCGGATGGGATTGAGGGCGGCACGCGGGTTCTGGAAGATCATCGAAATCTCGCGGCCGCGCAGGTCGCGCATCTGCGCCTCCGACGCCGCACCGATGTCGATGCCGGAGAAGCGGATCGCGCCATCGGCAATGCGGCCGGCGCGGTCGAGGATGCGCATCACGGCATAGGACGTCACCGACTTGCCGGAGCCGGACTCACCGACGATCGCGAGCGTCTCGCCCTTGGCCACGGAGATGTCGACGCTGCGCACCGCCTGCACCGGGCCACGGCGGGTAGCGAATTCGACCGTGAGGTCGCGGACGTCGAGCAGGGGAATCGCAACCATGGCTCAGGTCCTTCGCTGCGGATCGACGATGTCGCGCAGGCCATCACCGAGCAGGTTGAAGCAGAACACCGCGACCATCAGCGCAAGGCCGGGAAACAGCGCAATCCACCATTCTCCGGACACCATGAATGCGGCACCGTCGGCGACCATGATGCCCCATTCCGCGGTCGGGGGCCGCACGCCGAGGCCGATGAACGACAGGCCCGCGGCGTTGAGGATCGCATACCCCATGGTCAGCGACATCTGCACGATCATGATCGGCATGATGTTAGGCAGGATGTGGCCGAGCAGGATGCGCAACTCGCTGTTGCCGGACAGCCGCGCCGCCTGCACGAAGCCGGCCTCGCGACGGACATTGGCCTCGGCGCGCGCGACCCGCGCATAGAGCGGGAAGTTCACGATCGCGGTGGCTATGACGATGTTCTGTACGGTATTGCCGAGCGCCGCGACGATGCCCATCGCCAGCACGAACAGCGGAAACGCCATGATGGTGTCGGCGATGCGGCCGACGATGCGATCTGTCCAGCCGCCGAAATACCCGGCGGCGACGCCCGCGAGACCGCCGAGCAGGAACACCAGCACCACCGAGGCGACAGCGATGAACAGGTCGAGCCGCGTGGCCACCACGACACGGCTGAAGATATCGCGGCCGAGCTGGTCGGTGCCGAACCAGTGAGCTGCCGTCGGCGGCTTGAGCGCGACAGCGGTATCGCTGGCGAGCGGATCGTAGGGCACGAGCCACGGCCCGACCAGCGCCGCCAGCACGATGATCAGCAACAGGACGAAAGCAAACGCCGTGACCGGATTTTCGGACAGTACATAGCGCGCGTGCTGCGCTGTCGCCGCGAGACGCGACGGACGGGCCGACGCGGAAGCGTCGGATGCGGGGGCTGCAATACTCATCCCTCGAGCCTCACGCGCGGGTCGATGACGCCATAGAGAATGTCGATCAGGAGATTGAGCAGCACGTACATCACCGCCATGGTGAGCACGAAGCCCTGCACCGGGGCGAAATCCGACGCGATCAGGGCCTCGACGGCATAGGAGCCGATGCCCGGCCAGGCGAACACCTTCTCCACCAGCACGTTGGCGCCTAGCAGGAAGGAGAACACCATGCTGAGAGTCGTGATCACCGGCAGCATCGCGTTGCGAAACGCATAGGTGACGGTGACCGTGCCCGGCGACAGCCCGCTCGCCCGCGCGGTGCGCACGAAGTCGGACGCCAGCACGGCCAGCATCGCCGCGCGGGTGATGCGCGCGATCGGCGCCAGCGAGAAGATCGCCAGCGTCGCCGCCGGCAGGATGATCTGGCCCAGCGCCGAGCGGAACGCTTCAAAGTCGCGCGCGACCAGACTGTCGATGAGATAGAAGCCGGTCACGGTCGGGGGCGCAGTAGCGTAAACGTCGAGCCGGCCGAGCGGCGCCGGCGCCCACCCCAGTCGGAAGTAGAAGACATAGACGAGGACGAGCCCGGTGAAGAACACCGGCAGCGACACGCCGGCCGTTGTGGTGACGCGGCAGATGTGATCGACCAGCGAGCCCGGCCGCGCCGCCGCGGCGATGCCCAGCGGAATCGCGATCGCCACCGACAGCACGAGGCCGAGCAGCGTCAGCTCGGCCGAGGCCGGCAGTCGGTTGCGAATCTCGGCGGCCACCGGCTGCCCGGTGGTCAGCGACGTGCCGAGGTCACCATGGGCGAGATCGGCGGTGTAGCCGATGAACTGCTGGATGAGCGGCTTGTCCAGGCCGAGCTTTTTGCGGATCTGCTCGACCGCTTCCTTGGTGGCCGCGGGGCCGGCGAAATACGCAGCCGGATCGCCCGGCAGCGCGCGCGTCAACAGGAAGGTCACGATCACGACCCCGATCAGGCTCGGGATCGCGAACATCAACCGCTTGCCGATCAGGCCGAGCATGATGCCGTCTCGCCCTCCCTCATGCCTTCACGAGTGTGCGGTAGTCGAGCCGGCGGTGGAACCAGTACTGGTAGCCGGAGATGTTCTTCTGCATCGCGACGTTGACGAACGGCTGATACAGCGGGATGCGCGGCACGTCGGTGAAGGCGAGGTCGACGAAGCCCTTGACGTCGGCATCGTAGGTCGCGGTATCGCCGATAGCCGCGGCCGCGCGGGCGCCGTCGATGAGCTTGTCCATCGGCGGCGACTTGTAGCTCATGGTGTTGAAGACGGAATTGTTGCCGTGATAGCACCAATAGAAGAAGTATTCGGGGTAATCGAGCCAGCCCGAGAACACGTTGGTGTAGAGCGGCATCTCCTTCTTGTTCAGCTCGGTGCGCCAGTTGGCACCGGGGATCTTGTTGATCGTGGTTTTGATGCCGATCTGCGCCAGGCTTTCCTGCACCAGCACGCACAGCGGCTCGTTGACCACGGCGAAGCCGAGATCGAACGACAGCGTGGTCTCGAAGCCGTTGGGATAACCCGCTTCCGCGAGCAGGGCCTTCGCCTTGGCCATGTCGGTGACGTACTTGGTCGGCTGCGGCCAGGCGACCTCGGTCGGCTTGTCGGCGGGCGCGCCGAACATCGGGTTGGCGAGGCCGAACAGCACGGCGTCGACGATGCGCTGGTAGGGCATGGCGTAGGCCAACGCCTGGCGCACCTTGGGATTGTCGAACGGCGGCCTGGTGACGTTCATGCCGATGTACTGGATGCCGTTGCTGAACGGCAGCGACACGATGTCGAGCTTGCCGGACTGCTTGAGCTCGGCGAAATCGCGATAGGGCAGTTCATAGGAGATGTCGGCGTCGCCGCGCTCCAGCAGCGCGCGGCGGTTGCCGGCCTGCGGCACCATGCGCCAGATCACGCGCTTGATCCTGGGCAGCGGGCCGCCGACCCAGTTGTCGTTGCGCTCCATCACCACTTCGGTACCGGCCGTCCACTTCGTCACCTTGTAGGCGCCGGAGCCCGCGGTCTGCTGCTTGGTGAATTCGAGGCCCCAGGGATCCTTCTCGGTGGCGTTCTTCTTCACCAGTTCCGAATGCACCACGCAGGGCACGATGACCGCGAGGTCCGGAATGGTGAGCTTGTCCTTGGTGAGAAAGTCGACCCGCACAGTGTGATCGTCGACGACCACGAACTGCTCGGGCTTGGTCAGCGAGCCCGCGCTCATCTGGAAGGTCGGGAAGCCACCGACGCTGACCGCGCGGTCGAGTGACCATTTGACGTCCTTCGCCGTCACCGGCGTGCCGTCATGGAATGTGGCGTTCTTCTTCAGCTTGAAGGTGACCGACATGTCGCCGACGTTCATGTCCTCGGCGAGCTCGGGCTTGAACTTGTCGCGGTCGTAATAGGGCACGCCGCCCGGACCGCTCTTCATCTCGTGGCTGATCAAGCGGTCGTAGCAATTCCAAGACACCTCGTAGCCGGGCACATTGGTACCGACGCCGTGGATGTCGAGATTGTTCGGCCCGCTCTCGGACACCACGAGCAGCGTCTCCTGCCGGCTCTGCGCCTTCGCGCTCGACCATACCGCAGGTCCGGACACCAGCGCCCCGGCCGCCAGGCCCGAGGCAGTTTTCAGGAAATCGCGACGCTTCATGGAATTCTCCGATCACTGACGGAGACGACTTCGCAAGGAGCATGCCACAGCGAATGGCGCGCCATCCTCGCCAGCAAACATCTGAAATAATTGAGTTATCCGACATGAAGCACGTCGCGGGCGCTCACCTGCGCCAAAGCTTCATTGCATACATCGCGCGGCAAATGCTCAAATAAACAGCAGCCCATATGGACCGCACGCAAAATCATCGAAACGGGGCCGCTGCGGCCGCCGGGACCACTGGCTGGCGCCCCGGAAGGTCTTAGAATTGGTCAAATCGCGCCCCTCAATCGCGCTCCCTGAATTGCGGCGGCAGCGCCGCAGCGACTACAAGAAGACACGCTTGCGACGGCCATCCGGTCATCGCGATCCATCCGGCGGCGCTTGATCCATGCCCTGCGCGCAACCCGCCTGCCCACTGCCTTGAGACGATCACGAGGCCCGGACCGAAATCTCCGTCATGATGCATCAGTTCCAGCCCGGCCGCGCGAATGCGGCATCCCGCTCCCACCGCGCCGTTCCGGCAGCCCTGGCCGGCGCGTTTCTCGTGCTGGCAGCAGCGCCGGCACTCGCCGCTACGGCCACCGGTGTGCTGCCGCGCGACCTGTCGCCGTGGGGCATGTTCCTCGGGGCCGACATCGTGGTGAAGGCGGTCATGATCGGCCTCGCATTCGCCTCGCTGGTGACCTGGACGGTGTGGCTGGTGAAGACGCTGGAGTTGATGCGCGCGGCCCGGCGCGCCAGGCAGCGCCTCACCGCGCTCGACACCGACACCACGCTGACGGAGGCGGCGCGCGCCTGCGGCGACGACAGCGATGCAGTCGCCCAGATCATCCAGTCGGCAGCCCGCGAGACCGCGCTGTCCGGCGACATCTTCGACGACGGGCTCAAGGAGCGCGTCGCACTGCGGCTCGAGCGCGTCGAGAGCGCGATGGTGCGCCAGATCAACCGCGGCACCGGCGTGCTCGCCACCATCGGCGCCACCGCGCCGTTCGTCGGCCTGTTCGGCACGGTGTGGGGCATCATGAATTCGTTCATCGGCATCTCGGAAGCCAACACCACCAACCTCGCGGTGGTCGCGCCCGGCATCGCAGAGGCGCTGCTCGCCACCGCCATGGGCCTGATCGCGGCGATCCCGGCGGTCGTGATCTACAACCATCTCGCCCGCGTCACCGCCGGCTATCGCGCGCTGCTCGGCGACGCGTCCGCGCAGGTGCTGCTGCTGCTCAGCCGCAGCCAGAGCCGCCGCCTGCCCCACATTGCCCGCGCCGCGGAGTAGACCATGGGCGTGAAGCTCGGAGGCCGGCGCGCCGGCGATGACGAACTGGTCGAGACCCACGACATCAACGTCACGCCCTTCATTGACGTCATTCTGGTGCTGCTGATCATCTTCATGGTGGCGGCGCCACTCGCCACCGTCGACGTCGGCGTCGATCTGCCGGCCTCGACCGCCGAACAGCAGCCGCGGCCCGACAAGCCGGTGTTCGTCACGGTCAAGCCCGACCACACCCTGGCGGTCGGCGAAGCCGCGACGGCGCGCGACGGTCTGGCGAACGCGCTCGATGCCGCGACCGCCGGCAAGAAGGACGAACGCATCTTCGTGCGCGCCGACAAGGCGGTCAGCTATGGCGACCTGATGGACGTGATGAACCTGCTGCGCGATTCCGGCTACCTCAAGATCGCGCTGGTCGGCCTCGACGGCCGGGACGGCGCGAAATGACCGCGTTCGCGCTCTATAGGCCCGCGCCGCCGCGCGACCTGCGCCGCTGGGCACCTGCCGCGCTGCTGGTCTGCGCCATTCATGCCGGTGCATTCGCCGCCATCGTCGGATGGCAGGCAAGTCAGCCCTCGCCCGGCGCGACCATCCCGGCGGTGCTGATCGACATGGCGCCGGTGTCGGCGGCGCCGCAGCCGCAGGAGCAGGACCTCGCGCCGGGACCGACCATGCAGGAAGCCGAGGCGCCGACGCCGGACGCCGCGCCTGAAACGGCCGCGGAGATGATCGCGCCGACGCCGCCACAGCCCCAGCCCGTGGTCGCCGCGCCGCCGGAGCAGAAGGCGAAGCCGACGCCCGAGCCTGTAAAGCCGAAGGCCAGGCCGGTGCGCGAGGTCAAGAAGCCCAGCGAGCGTCCGCCGGCGCCACGGACGACCGCGCAGCCGCGCGCCGAGCGCGTCGCGCCGACACAGAACACAGCCGCCACCGGCGCCGCCGCAGCCGCTGCTGCGGCGTCCTACCGCTCGATGCTCGCCGCGCACCTGCAGCGCTTCAAGCAGTACCCGGCCGGGTCGCGCTCGATCGGCGAGACCGGCGTGGTGACGCTGAGCTTCACGGTCAATCGCGGTGGCCATGTGCTGAGCAGCCGGATCGGCCGTTCATCCGGCCATCCCGCGCTGGATGCGGAGACCATGGCGCTGATCCGCAGGGCGCAACCGCTGCCGGCCTTCCCGCCGGAAATCCGCGAAGCCTCAATGAGCTTCAGCGTGCCGATCGCCTACGCGCTGCGCTAGGCGCGGCTCAGGGATTGGCGCGCTCGAACTGGCGCAACAGCCGGTTGCCGCGCTCGACCGCGCTGTCGAGCGCGCCCTGCGCGCTCTTCTTGCCGGCGAACGCCTGCTCGAGCTCCTCCTCGATCACATCGCGGATCAGCACGAACGACCCCAGCCGCAATCCCTTGGAGTTCTCTGTCGGCGGTTTGAGCGTGATCTGCTCGATCGAGATCGCCGTCCCCGGATGGCGTTCGTAAAAACCCTGGTTGCGCGTCAGGTCGTAGGCGGCCCGGGTGATCGGCAGGTAACCCGTATTCTGATGCCACGTCGCCTGCACTTCGGAGCGCGACAGATAGGCGAAGAAGCGTGCCACGCCCTTGTATTCAGCGCGCGGGCGATCCTTGAGCACCCACAGCGTGGCGCCGCCGATGATCGAGTTCTGCGGCGCGGCGGCGACGTCCGGCCAGTACGGAAGCATGCCGTAGCCGACAGCGAACCTGGCGTTGGCGAGGATATCGGCGCGCGTCGCCGACGATCCCAGGAAGATGCCGCACTCACCGCGCTGGAAGCGCGGCTCGGCGGCCGTACCGCGACCGCTGTAGTCGAAGGCCCTGGTCTTCTGCCATTCCGCGAGCTGCGCGACATGACGCACCATCAGCGGGTTGTTGATGGTGAGCACAGCGTCGAGGCCGCCGATGCCGTTGGCACGTGTCGCGATCGGGATGTTGTGCAGGGCCGAGAAGTTCTCGACATTGACCCAGGACGGCCAGTGCGTGGTGAAGCCGCAGGCCACGCCCGCGGCGCGCAGGCGCTGCGCCGCGGCGCCGAGCTCCGGCCATGTCCGCGGCGGCACGTTGGGGTCGAGCCCCGCCGCGCGAAACAGGTCCATGTTGTAATAGAGAATCGGCGTCGAGGCGTTGAACGGGAACGACAGCATGTTGCCGTCGAGATCGGTGTAATAGCTGGCGACCGCCGGCAGGTAGGCGCTGGGAAAGAACGGCTCGGCCTCGTCCCGCATCAGCTCGTAGACGGGATACGTCGCCCCCTTGGCCGCCATCATGGTCGCCGTGGCGATCTCGTTGACCTGCACAATGGCCGGCTGGCTCCGCGAGCGGAACGCAAAGATCGCCGCGGTCACGGTCTCGGTGTAGCTGCCCTTGAACACCGGAACGACCCGGTACTCCGATTGAGATCGATTAAAATCGTCGGCAAGCCGGTCGACCTGGCGGCCGAGTTCGCCCTGCATGGCGTGCCACCAGATGATGTCCGTGGCGGCCCGGGCGGACGCGAATGGCAGCGCCACCCACAGGACGATCGCGGCCAGTCGCCCCGGCAGCCTGTCGCGCCACGACCTCTTCCTCAAGGATCCCTCCGCCCCTTGCCGCCCACGAAACCTCCCGCAGGACGCCGCCTGCAAATCCCGCCTGCAAGTCCCACCCGCAAGGACATTGACCCCTCGGGTGGCCATTTATGCCCGTCAGGCTGGCGATTTCCGCCCCGGGGGGCGCCAGATAGCCAGTTCCGAACGCTTTCTGCTAAGGTTACATACCAGTCTTTTTCGAAATTCATATTGCCACGAGGTGATGCGTTGTCGCTGCTCCGATCCCTCCGCCGCCCCCTGGCTGTGCTGCTGTTGACCGCAGGCGCCGCGGTGATGACCGGATCGGCCGGAGCACGGGAGTTTCGCGCCGCCGACACCCAGGCCGAGGACTATCCCACCGTCCAGGCGCTGCGCTACCTGGGCCAGCTCGTCGCCCAGCGCAGTCACGGCGCGTACATGATCCGCGTCTTCCACTCCAATCAGCTCGGCGAGGAGAAGGAGACCATCGAGCAGACCCGGGTCGGCGCCATCGACCTCAACCGCACCAATGTCGCGCCCATCGGCAGCTTCGTGCCTTCGGTCAATGTGCTGGCGCTGCCGTTCCTGTTCCGCTCGGTCGACCATCTCAACAAGGTCCTCGACGGTCCGATCGGACGCGAACTGCTGGCGAGCTTCGAACCCTACGGCTTCATCGGGCTCGCCTTTTTCGACTCCGGCGCGCGCTCGATCTACAACAGCGTGCGGCCGGTCCGCACGCTCGCCGACCTCAAGGGGCTGCGCATCCGCGTCCAGCAGTCGCCGCTGATGGTCAACATGATCCGCGCGCTCGGCGCCGAGCCGGTGGAGCTGCCCTATGGCCAGGTGCGAACGGGCCTCGCCACCCGCCTGATCGATGGCGCGGAGAACAACTGGCCGTCCTATGTCACCACCGACCACTACAAATATGCCGGCTACTACACGCTGACCGAGCACACCATGAGCCCGGAGGTGTTGGTGATGTCGAAAAAGGCATGGGACAGCCTGCCGCCCGAGGACCAGTCCATGTTCCGCCAGGCCGCCCAGGAGGCCAGCGCGTTCATGCGGCGGAAATGGAAAGAGCTCGAGGATCACTCGCGCCAGCAGGCCGAGGCTGCGGGGGTTTTCATCACCACCGAATTCGACCGCGCGCCGTTCGAAGCCGCCATGGCCGACATACACCAGCAGGCGCTGAAGGATCCCGCGATGGCCAGTCTCATCCAACGCATTCGCCAGGTGCAGTAGCGAGGGGAACCGACGTTGCCGACCGCCTCCTCGATCAGCAAAGCGGCGCCGCAGCCGGCGGGCGACAGCGACACCCTGGTCGCGCGCAGCCGCTTCGGCATCGTCAACCTCGTCCGCGCGGTTCCAATCCGCTGGCGCATCCTGTCGATCGCCGCGCTGAACTCCGCCGTGGTGCTGGTGCTGGCCGGGCTGATCTGGAGCGGCGCCAAGGTGCTGGATTCGGCCTGGGACGACGTTCGCCAGGTGCGCAAGTCCGACAAGGTGCTGGCGCTGCTGGAGAGCGAGACCGGCCGGCTGCAGAACCTGATCCACCGCTACATCAATCAGCCGAGCCCGGACCTGTTCGCCGAGATCCTGCTGCTGCGCGAGGCGGTGCTCGGCACGCTCAAGAGCCGCGCCTCGACCGATCCGATGCTGTCGGGCTCGGTCGCCGAACTCGAGCGCGTCACCGAATCCTTTCTCGACGGCTTCGGCGAGCTGCGCTCGGTGCAGGCCACCATCGCCAAGACCTACGAGGAGCAGGTGCTGACGCCGGCTCGCGACATGGCCGGGCTCTACTCCATCATCGAGGGGGCGACCGGCCGGCGCGAAGCGCTGATCTGGCCATCGCTCGGCAAATCGCGCGAGGCATTCACCGCGATGCTGGTCGCGGCCAACTCCTACTACCTGTCGCTGGCCTCCGAATCGGTCGAGGAAGCGCGGCGCAACGTCGAGACCATCGAACGCACCATCCCGGTGATGACCGACCTCGCCGAGAACGACCTGCAACGCATCGCCCTGCAGCGGCTCAGGCAGCGCACCGAGGCGCTGCGCGAAGGCCTGTCCAGGCTCAGCGACCAGTTCGCCGCCCGCACGGCGTTGCTGCGCAACTCGATCGACGCCAGCCAGGCTGAAACCATCGCCGCGATCGACGGCCTTTCGGTAAAGATGCGGCAACGCGAACAGCTGGCACAGGAGAAATTCGACCAGACGCTGGCCGACATCTCCCGCAAGGTGCTGTCGATTTCGCTGTTGTTCCTCGCCCTGATCATCGTTGCCGGCATCGTCATCGCGCTCAGCATCCGCCTGCCGCTCCAGCAGATCATGGCGTCGATGCAGGCGATCACCTCCGGCGACCTCGACCGCAAGGTACAGGGCACGCGCGCCACCGACGAAATCGGCGCCATGGCGCGCTCGGTCGAAGTGTTCCGCGAGAACGCCATCGCCAAGCGCACCGCCGAGGAAGAACTTCGCGCCGCCAAGGAGCGCGCTGAAAACGCGCTCGCCGAACTCAGCGCGACCCAGCAGAACCTGATCGACGCAGAACGCCTCGCCGCGCTCGGCGGGCTCGTCGCCGGCGTCGCCCACGAGGTCAACAACCCGATCGGCATCAGCCTCACTGTCGCCTCGAGCTTCGCGCGGCGCAGCGAGGCCTTCGCCGGCGATCTCAGCGCCAATGTGCCGCTGCGGCGCTCGCAGCTCGAGGAATTCGTCCGCCAGTCCCAGGACGCCGCCCAGCAGCTCGTCGGCAACCTGCAGCGTGCCGGCGAACTGATCCAGTCGTTCAAGCAGGTCGCAGTCGACCGCTCCCACGCCGAGCAGCGCGAATTCGACCTGCGCGAAGCGACGGACCAGATCATCGCCAGCCTTCGACCGGTGCTCAAGAAGGCGCCGGTCACCGTGGTGGTGGACATGCCCGAGAGCCTCGTCCTCAACAGTTATCCCGGCTCCTATGGCCAGGTGCTGACCAACCTGTTCCTCAACGCCGCCACCCATGCCTTCCCCGATGGACGTCCCGGCACCATCCGCGTCGGTGCCACGCCGCGCGGCGCCGACGATATCGAACTGGTGTTCTCCGACGATGGCATCGGCATGACCACGGAGGTGCAGCGCCAGGCGTTCGACCCGTTCTTCACCACGCGGCGCAGCGAAGGCGGCACCGGGCTCGGTCTGCATATCGTCTACAATCTCGTGATCCAGCAGCTCGGCGGCCGCATCCGGCTGGAATCCAAAGCCGGCACCGGCACCACTTTTCGTATCATCCTCCCGAGAAACGCCATGCGCGGCTCGGACCTCACCCCCAACGCAACCCAACGCGGGACCACGCAATGGCCGACCAGGACGATGTCCTCCATCTGATCGACGATTCCGGGCACACGCCGGAGATCGACACCCGCCGCAGGTGGAAGGTCGCGGTGATCGACGACGATCACGCCGTGCATGAGGGCACGCGGTTCGCGCTCAGCGACTACAACCTCAACGGCCAGGGGCTCGAAATCCTGTCGGCCTATTCGGCGGCCGAGGGGCGCGAACTGATGAAGGCGCACCGCGACATCGCCGCGGTGCTGCTCGACGTCATCATGGAAACCGACTCCGCCGGCCTTGATCTCGTCGAGTTCATCCGCAACGACCTGCAGAACGAGACGGTGCGCATCATCCTGCGCACCGGGCAGCCTGGCCAGGCGCCGGAACGCCGCGTCATCGTCGACTATGACATCAATGACTACAAGGCCAAGACCGAGCTTACCGCTGACAAGCTGTTCACCTCGCTGACCGCCGCGCTGCGCAGCTACCAGCAGCTCGAACGCATGGTGCAGACGCGCCGTGGCCTCGAGATCATCATCGATGCGGCGTCGACGCTCTACGACTTCCGCTCGATGCAGCGCCTCGCCGAAGGCGTGCTGACCCAGATCGCTTCATTGCTCAACGTCGATTGCGCCGGCATCCTGGTGCTGCGTGACGGCGGCGACATCGGACAATCGTTCTCGGTGCTGGCCGGCTCCGGCTGCTACAGGCGCTTTACCGATCACCGCGAGCCCCAGTCCCTCGACGCCGACCTGCGCCAGATGGTGGAAGCCGCATTCCAGCGGCGCAAGCACGACTTCGCCGACCATCGAACAGTGCTGTATGTCCGCACCGGCAGCGGCCGCGAGGTGGTGGTGCTGCTGGAATCGGCGCGTGAGCTCTCCGACACCGACCGCTCGCTGGTCGAGATCTTCGGCAGCCGGCTGTCGATCGCTTTCGACAACGTCATCCTCTATCAGCAACTGCAGGACGCCAATTCGCAGCTCGAAGACCGCGTCAGTGAACGAACGCGCGCGCTGATGACCGCCAACCGCCGGCTGTCATCGCAATGGCTGCGGCTGCAACGCGCCAACGCCTTCAAGAACGAAGTGCTCGGCACCGTCGCCCACGACCTCAAGAACCCGCTCGGCGTCATCCTCGGCCGTACCGAAATGCTGAGCGAGCTGCTTGGCGTCGATTCTGCCAAGGAACACATCGCCACCCAGGTCGACCACATCCGCGATGCCACCAAGCGACTGACCGTGATGGTCGATCACCTGATCGCCGATGCCATGGCCGATGCCTTCGACATCACCATCCGCCGCGAGTCCGTCGACATCGCCCAGCTCGTCGCCGAAGTCGCGGAAGCCAACCGGCCCCTGGCCCTCAACAAGCAACAGCGCCTCGATGTGTCGGCCCCGGCCAACCAGACGGCGATGTGCGATTCCGACCGCATGCGCGAGGCGATCGACAATCTCGTCAGCAATGCGATCAAGTATTCGCCGATCGGCGGCCGCATCGTGCTCGCTGTCGAACCGGACGGCGACGCTCTGTGCATCCGTGTCAACGACGAAGGCGCGGGGTTGTCGCCGGAGGACATCGCTCGGCTGTTCGGCCGCTTCCAGCGCCTGTCCGCCAAGCCCACCGCAGGCGAGAGCTCGACGGGCCTCGGCCTCTCCATCGTCAAGCGCATCGTCGACATGCACGGCGGCACGGTGGCCGCGCACAGCGGAGGCCCCGGCCAGGGATCGACGTTCTCCATTCATCTGCCTGCTGCAAAGTCGAACTGACATGAGCCAGCCTCCCCACATCATCATTGTCGACGACGAAGCGCCGGCGCGCGAAATGGTCGGCGACTACCTGCGCATGCACGGCTTCGGCGTCACGCTGTGCGATGGCGGCAAGAGCCTGCGCGGCGCCATTGCCTGCGGCATGCCCGACCTCGTGGTGCTCGACCTCAACATGCCGGAGGAGGACGGACTGTCGATCATCCGCGACCTCAAGAGCCGCAGCGACGTCCCGGTCATCATGCTGACGGCGACCGCCAGCCCGATCGACCGCGTCGTCGGCCTCGAGCTCGGCGCCGACGACTATCTCGCCAAGCCCTGCGAACTGCGCGAGCTGATGGCGCGCATCCGTTCGGTGCTGCGGCGAAGCACCCCCGCGAAGAGCGCCGCGGCGCCGGCGGAAGCCGCCCGGGACAAGGAAGCGCTCGTCCGCTTCGGCACCAAGTGGCTCGACCTCGACGCCCAGGCCCTGCGCGACGACGACGGCAACGAGCACCCGCTGACCGCCTCCGAGTTCGGGCTGCTCAAGGTGTTCGCCGCCAACCCGAAGCGGGTGTTGTCCCGCGAGCGGTTGCTGGAACTCGCCAACGCCCGCGACAGCGAGGCGTTCGACCGCGCCGTGGACCTGCGGATCATGCGGATCCGCCGCAAGATCGAACCCGACCCCGCCCGCCCGAGCGTCATCCGGACCATCCGGGGCGGCGGCTATGTGTTCTCGCCAGGAGACGACAGGGCCTGATCGACGGCCATTGAAATTATTGGTGTTTTTCCTGAATTGTTTCGTCGCGACAGGCGCGACGAAACAAAAAGGCGGGGGCACGAAACCATTTTCGCCCTGGCAAGGAAACACCGTGAAACGCCGCCCCCCTATCAATGCTCCCAACGACGCGCACCGAAGCGCGAGAGGGAGCCGATCATGCAAAACGCAATCGCCATCACCAGCGCAGCCGGCAGGGGAATCCTCGCCGCCCAGGCCACCTCGGATGACATGCTGATCGAAAGCATCGCCGGCGGCAGCAAGAGCGCGATGCACATTCTCTACGCCCGCCATCACCTGCGGACCTACCGCTTCATCCTGCGCATCGTGCGCGATGCCGCAATCGCCGAGGACCTCGTGAGCCAGGTGTTCCTCGATGTCTGGCGCACCGCCGGCCAGTTCGAGCAGCGCTCGCAGGTGTCGACCTGGATCCTGTCGATCGCCCGCTTCAAGTCCCTCACTGCACTGCGTCAGCGCCGCTTCGAGGACATCGACCAGGACGAGGTGCTGCAGATCGCCGACGACGGCGACAATCCTGAAGCCGCGTTCGACCGCGCCCGGACCAGTGCCGTGCTGCGCGCCTGCATGAACAAGCTGTCGGCCGCTCACCGCGAGGTGATCGATCTCGTGTACTACCATGAGAAGTCGGTGGAAGAAGCCGGCGCGATCATCGGCATTCCACAGGCGACGGTGAAGACCCGCATGTTCTACGCGCGCAAGGCGCTCGCCGAGTTGCTGAAGCGTGAGGGCATCGAGAGCATCGCGGCCTGATCAACATCGCAGGCCACTCGTTCGCAGCCCATTCGTTGACGTCGCGCGCCGCAAAGCAGCGCGCCTCATCCGGTGACATTCGCCGCGCCGGCCGGCCGTGAGCCGCCGGTCATCCCGCCCGCCGGAATCGCGGCTCAGGTGCGATGCCGCCGCGGCCACACACCTCCTGGCGGAACCGGACACCTGCTGCCGCGCATGGCGTGTGACGGCCATACGGGCCAGCGTCGTTTTCATGAATCATTTATGAAGGACGTGCGATCACCCCGTCTGCCGATCGGCTCCGGCGGTCGCAGGCGCTTGCCAGCCTGCGGCGGCTGGGCTTTGATGGTGTCCTGCCCGCTCCGCTCCATTCATTCCGAGAGGCCTGAATGACCAAGACGACGACCGCACTGACCCGTATTTTCCTCTGCTTGCAGCTCGCGGGCCTCGCGCTGCTGATCCCTTCGTCGCATGGTGTCGCGCAGACCGTGGAAATGAACATCGACGATCAGCCGGGTTACGTGCCGTCGGACGAGGCCCTGCCGCCGGAATACCAGCGCCAGCTGGTATTCTACCGCACAAGCGAGCCGCCGGGCACGATCATTATCCAGACCTCCGAGCGCTATCTCTATCTGGTGCAGCCCAACGGCCGCGCGCTGCGCTATGGCATCGGCGTCGGCCGCGAAGGCTTCCAGTGGCAGGGACTGCTGCGCATTTCGCGCAAGTCGGAATGGCCGGACTGGACGCCGCCCGCCGAAATGATCCAGCGCCAGCCCTACCTGCCGCGCTTCATGGCCGGCGGCCCCGGCAATCCGATGGGCGCGCGGGCACTTTATCTCGGCGAGACAGTGTATCGCATTCACGGCACCAACCAGCCACAGACCATCGGCAGTGCCGTGTCGTCCGGCTGCTTCCGTCTCGTCAACAACGACATCGTCGATCTGTTCGGGCGTGTGCCTGTCGGGACCAAGGTGGTCGTCCGCCAGCGCCCCACGCTCTGATCGCCTCCGCCTTCGATTTCATCCCGTTCGATTCGACAAGAGAGTTCCATGGCCCTTTTCCGAATGTCCCTGCCCGCACCGCTGGCGTCCGGCCTGCTCGCGGCGTCGATCGCGCTCGCATCACCCCCTGGCGCACAGGCGCAGACCCTGAACGCGATCAAGGATCGCGGCCAGCTGGTGTGTGGCGTCAGCACCGGCCTGACCGGCTTCTCGCTCGCCGACGACAAGGGCAACTGGAGCGGGTACGATGTCGACTTCTGCCGCGCGCTGGCCGCGGCGATTTTCAATGACACCGGCAAGGTAAAGTTCGTGCCGCTCAACGCCAGCGAGCGCTTCAACGAGCTGAAGTCCGGCAAGATCGATGTGCTGTCGCGCAACTCGAGCTGGACGATGGGACGCGAAACCGAGTTCAGCCTCAGCTTCACCGGCATCACCTACTATGATGGCCAGGGCTTCATGCTGCACAAGTCGACCCGCAGCGTCGATTCGGCGCTGGACCTCGGCGGCGCCAAGATCTGCGTCCAGGCCGGCACCACCACCCAGGCCAACCTCGCCGACTACTTCCGCACCAACAACCTCAAATACGAAGAGGTCAAGTTCACCGTGCTCGCCGACCTCGTGAAGGCCTATGACAGCGGCCAGTGCGATGTCTTCACCAGCGACGTGTCGCAGCTGCACTCCGAGCGCGCCAACTTCTCCAAGCCCGGCGATCACGTCATTCTGCCCGACGTGATTTCCAAGGAGCCGCTCGGTCCGGTGGTGCGCCAGGGCGACGACGGCTGGCTCCAGATCGTCAAGTGGACGCACTTCGCCATGCTCAACGCCGAGGAGCTCGGCGTGACTTCCAAGAACATCGACCAGGCGTTGCAGTCAGCGAAGCCCGACGTCAAGCGGCTGGTCGGCACCGACGGCAACTATGGCGAGCAGATTGGCCTGACCAATGACTGGGCGGCACGCATTATCCGCCTTGTCGGCAACTACGGCGAAGTCTACGACCGCAATCTCGGCGTCGGTTCGAAGCTGGCTATTCCACGCGGCCTCAACCAGCTCTGGAACGCGGGCGGCATCCAGTACGCGCCACCGATCCGCTGAGCGCGGCACATCCGCGTCGGCAGGGTGCGGGCTGATCGGCTGGAGCGCGTTCGCTTTTGATGGAATCGTGAACGCGCTCGAGCATTTTGTTTTGACGCGTCTTCTTCACGCGAACCGGTGCCCACTTCGCTCGAAAACGCTCTAATGACGTGTCGGTGATGGACCGGAGATCGATGCCACCATCCGCTTCAGGCGGCTGGTGAGCGCGTCGATCGAGAAAGGCTTGGCCAGGATTTCCATTCCCGGTTCGAGAAAGCCGTCGCGCATTGCCGCATCCTCGGCGTAGCCGGTGATGAACAGCACGCGCAGGTTCTTGCGTTGCAGCCGGGCAAAGTCGGCGATCTGGCGACCGTTGAGGCCCGGTAGCCCGACATCCGTGACCAGCAGATCGATCTGCCTTGCCGATTCCAGCACCGGCATCGCCGCCTTGTCGTCCGCCGCCTCGATGGTGCTGTAGCCGAGCTCTCGCAGCGCCTCGATCACCATCAGCCGCACCGCCGGATCGTCCTCGACCACCAGCACGGTCTCCTGTGCGGACGGCGCGGCCTCGGCGACACTCGGCACGACAATCGGCGCGGCGCCGCGGTAACGTGGTACGTAAAGGGCAACCGTGGTGCCCTCGCCTTCCGTACTGTCGAGCTGGACATGGCCGCGCGCCTGTTTGGCATAACCGTAGATCATCGACAGCCCGAGGCCGGTGCCTTGCCCGATCGGCTTGGTGGTGAAGAACGGATCGAACGCCCGCTTCATGACGTCAGGCGGCATGCCGACGCCGGTATCCTTCACCTGCATCACCACATAGTCGCCGGGGGCGAGACCGCCCTGCCGATGCAGCGAGCGCGCATCGGCGCTGACGTTGACCGCCTCGATGGTCAACACCCCGCCTTCCGGCATGGCGTCGCGGGCGTTGATCGCCAGATTGAGCAGTGCCGTCTCGATCTGGTTGGCATCGCCTTCCGCGATCCACAGATTGTCGGCGACATCGAGGCGAACCGCGATACGCTCGCCCAGCGTGCGCTTGAGCAGATCCTCCAGCGAACCGATCAGCCGCCGCAGGTCGAGCGGCTTGAGATCGAGGGTCTGGCGGCGCGAGAACGCCAGCAGGCGGTTGGTAAGCCCCGCGGCGCGATTCGCCGAAGCCACCGCCGCATCGATGAAACGGTCGACGTCTCCGTTCCTCCCGGCTGCGAGCCGACGCTTGACGATGTCCAGTCCGCCGATGATGCCGGTCAGCAGATTGTTGAAATCATGGGCAATGCCGCCGGTAAGCTGGCCGACCGCCTCCATCTTTTGCGACTGGCGCAACTGGTCCTCGGCGGCCTGCAGCGCCTCCTGCGCCTGCTTCTCGGCGCTGACATCTCGGCCCACGGCATAAATCAGTCCGCTGTCGCGCACCGCGGTCCAGGAGATCCAGCGGTAGGAGCCGTCCTTGTGGCGAAGGCGGTTCTCGAACCGCGGCGTCGCGCCGATCTCGACCAGACGCGCCAGCTCGGCCCGGGTGCGCACACCGTCGTCGGGATGCTCGAGCCATTCGGACGACTGGCCGACCAGCTCGGCCTCGAGCCAGCCCAGCGTCGCCGTCCACGCCGGATTGACGCTGAGCCAGACGCCCGCCTCGTCGGCGATCAGCATCAGGTCCTGCGACACGTTCCATAGATGGTCGCGCTCGCGCGTCCGAGCCTCGACCTTGCGCTCGAGCGACGAGTTTGTCCGCGCCAGTTCCTCCTCGCGCGCGCGCAGGTCGCGCGTCGCATGGACCTGGCGCGTGGTCTCGCCGACGACGGCGAGCACGCCGAACGGCTGGCCGTCCTCGTCGCGCACCGGGTTGTAGTCGAGGTTGAGCCAGACGTCCTCCGGCCGGCCATTGCGATGAAGCACCAGATGCTGGTCGCGGAACGAGATTGCACGCCCCTCGAAGCCCGCATCCATCACCCGCCGGTTGAAGTCGGCGACCTCCGGCCACATCTCGAACACGGATCGGCCGAGAAGTCCGGGATGGCGGCTGCCCGCGACCGGAATATAAGCGTCGTTGTAAACCATCACGCCCGTCCTGCCCCACAGCAGGCACATCGGCACGGGCGAATGGACCACGATGTCGATCACGCTCCGCAGGCTCTGCGGCCAGCGTGCGATCGGGCCGAGGGGCGTTTTCGACCAGGAAAATCCCCGGATCGCCGTGCCCATGCGGCCACCGCCGACCGGGAAGAGATTCTCGCTGAACCTCAGCGCCTGCTCTGCAGGATTCATGATGCCCGTCATGATGAGAGGGACACCGGAACCCCGGTCGGGTCCACGGCGGCGTTTGCGACTTTCGGAGGGGAGCGCCTGCCGATCGGTGCGCGAGACCCCGCGACCACGGGCATCGGCGGGCACGGCAGAATGCCGCGCTCCAGACAAAATCCTCTATTTTTCAACACGTTACCGAATTCCCCGCCTGCGCGGCGCGCTTCAGTACCGCTTCAGCCGCGCGAGTTGATCAGCATGAAAGTTTGAATCGCCAAAAAGTTCCTGACAAACCCGCATTCGCTTCATAAAAAATCCGATGTCGAACTGGTCAGTCATGCCCATGCCGCCGTGCATCTGCACCGCCTCCTGCACCGCCAGCGTCCCCGTGGTGCCCGCCTTGGCCTTGGCGACCGCCACGGCTGCCCCGGCCGCCGCTGGGTCGGCATCCATCAGTTGCAGCGCCTTGAGGACGGTCGCGCGGGTCAATTCGATCTCGCAATAGAGATGCGCGGCGCGGTGCTGCAGCGCCTGGAACTCGCCGATCAGCCGGCCGAACTGCCTGCGCTCCTTGAGATAGTCCACCGTGCGCGTGAACGCCTCCTCGGCCGCGCCGAGCATTTCGGCTGCGACGGCACCACGGCCGACATTGAGGACGCCGTCCAGCAGCGTGCTCCCCTGATCGACCTCGCCAAGCACGCTGTCCGCGGTGACGTCGACATTGTCGAATGTGATCCGCGCGGCGTTGTGCGCGTCCACCATGACCGTACGCTCGATCGCGATGCCCTTGCTCCTGGGATCGACCAGGAACAGCGTCAGGCCGCCGGCCTCGCCCGGCGCGCCCGCCGTGCGGGCCGCCACGATCAGCAGATCGGCGACATGGCCGTCGACGACAAACCCCTTGGCGCCGTTGAGGCGAAAGCCGTTGCCCGACCGCGTCGCCTGCAGCGCCGTCTGCAGCGGCCGGTGCTTGACGCCCTCGTCGACCGCGAGCGAAGCCACGAGCTCGCCCCTGGCGATCCGACCGAGATGTTCGGATTTCTGTGCCGCCGTGCCGGCCTGGCGCAGCGCCGACGCCGCGAGCACCGCCGTCGACAGGAATGGCGACGGCATCAGGTTGCGGCCGATTTCCTCCATGATGACGCCGGCCTCGACGCATCCGAGCCCACTGCCGCCGAACTCTTCCGGCACAAGCAGGCCGGCAAAACCCATGTCGGCGAACGCGCGCCACAACTCGCGCGAGAAGCCGATCGCATCGCGGCTGTCGCGCAACTGGCGCAGGTGCGCGACCGGCGCCTTTTCGCCGATCAGACCGCGCGCACTGTCGCGCAGCATGGTTTGTTCTTCATTGAGGACGAGAGCCATGACAGGAATTCCGCTTTGAAAAAATCGTGATGGGAGAGCGACGACGCGACCGGCAGGAAAGCCGGATCACGCCCCCGGCAGGTCGAGGATGCGCTTGGCGATGATGCCGAGCATGACCTCGCTGGTGCCGCCCTCGATGGAGTTGGCCTTGGTGCGCAGCCACGACCGCGCCCTGGCGCCGTCCTCTGAGCGTTCGCTCTCCCACTCCAGCGCATCGATGCCGCCTGCGGCCATCAGCAACTCGTGACGGCGCTTGTTGAGCTCCGTGCCGTAATACTTCATCGCCGACGAGAACGCAGGATGCGCCTGGCCGGCCTTGGCGAGATCGACCGCACGTTCCGCGGCGCAGGCCAGCGCCGCTTCGTCGATCTCGAAGGTCGCGATCTGGCCGCGCAGAACCGCGTCATCGATGCGGCCCTGCTCGTCGGTACCAAGCGAATCTG
Organism: Bradyrhizobium sp. U87765 SZCCT0048; assembly: GCF_018131225.1. Lineage (GTDB taxonomy): Bacteria > Pseudomonadota > Alphaproteobacteria > Rhizobiales > Xanthobacteraceae > Bradyrhizobium_A. Next base: position 747,632 of record NZ_JAFCMM010000003.1, read on the forward strand.
CCGCGACCTGGCCGAGCGGCCGGCCGCCGCGTTCGCCCATTCCGCTGATCATCGCGCGCTCGTGCTGCAGCAGATACTTGGCAACATCCCAGCCGCGATTGACGGTGCCGAGCACGTTGGCCTGCGGCACCCGGACATTGTCGAAGAAGGTTTCGCAGAACGGCGACTTGCCGGAGATCAGCAGGATCGGCTTGGTCGATACGCCGGGCGAGCGCATGTCGAACAGGATGAAGCTGATGCCGTCATGCTTCTTTGCCGCGGAATCGGTGCGCACCAGGCAGAAGATCCAGTCGGCGTAATTGGCGTAGGACGTCCAGATCTTCTGGCCGTTGATGATGAAGTCGCTGCCGTCGGCCTCGGCGCGGGTCTGCAGCGAAGCGAGATCAGAGCCGGCATTGGGCTCCGAATAGCCCTGGCACCAGCGGATCAGGCCAGCGGTGATCTTCGGCAGGTGCTCGCGCTTCTGGGCGTCGGTGCCGTATTTGAGCAGCGCCGGCCCAAGCATCGAGATGCCGAACGACACCAGCGGCAGCCGCGCCGAGATCGCCGCCATCTCCTGACGCAGGATCTTGGTCTCCTCGCCGTCAAGGCCGCCACCGCCGTATTCTGTGGGCCAGTGCGGCACGGTCCAGCCCTTGTCGCGCATGCGCTCGAACCACACGCGCTGCGGCTCCGACGAGAAGGTGGCATTGCGACCGCCCCAGAAGGTATCCTCCTCCTTGGTCATCGGCTTGCGCATCTCCGGCGGACAATTGGCCGCGAGCCAGGCGCGGGTCTCTTGTCGGAAATGATCGAGATCAGCCATCGGCGTTTCCTGCTGTCGCTTTGCTGTTGACTATGTGCTGTTGACTATGTGCTGTTGCCATTGTCGTCGCGCTGACGCGCGGACGAATTGGCCGCGAACTTTACCCGTCGCCTTGCGGAATACAACATGGCGGCGACGATCGGTCCCGGCATGGCTGCCGCGCGCCAGTTTCGCGCTGCGAAACAACAACGCTTTCAAACGAGCGCATCCCTGAGTTTCCGTCTGGCGAAATGAGAAGCAGGCAACGGACTGGCGCGCCTTCTGTAAACTCCGGGCGCGCCGAACGGCCTTTGTCACGCTGGATCGCGCGCGTGCCGCTCGCAGCCTATTGCCTGGTCCGGACCGGACGCATATCCCCTGCGAGACGGGCGAGGGCTACCTTGTTGCCGACGCCGAGCTTCACATAGATCTCGCGGAGGTGGTGGCGCACGGTATAGGGCGAACATCCCAGCCGCTGGGCAATCTCCTTGTAGGACAGGCCTTCGCGATACCAGGTGACGATCTCCGCCTCGCGCGGCGACAGGCGATCGAGCGCGCTGCGCGGGCGCGCATACAACAAGGTCAGGTCGCCCTGGCGATGGAGCGCGACGCTCAGGCGATCGCCATCGAAATCATCGCCCCGTGCAATGGACGCGCACAGCGCCCCTGGCAGTTGATGCCCGCTCCAGGCTGGCCATTCGCTGTCCATCAGCACGGAGAACGCAGGGTCGCTGACATGCAGCAGGCCATGCCGGTCGGCGACGGCGAAACCCTTGCGCGGCCCGTCCGCGCCGGCATGTGCGCCCTCGCAATGGTACCGCAAATTCGCATGCCACGCCGCGACGACATGGGGCATGATGATTTCGTGCAGACATCGATCGTCGTCATCGAACGGCGTCTCGTCGAACGGCCGGTAGAGCGACAGGAATGTGAGCAGGCTGGGCGTGGACGCCGCCACGGCCACGGACGTCGCACTGCCAATGCCAAACCGCTCGCCCATGGACAGAAATTCGCGGTGCTTCATATCCACGGTGCGGACGCTGGAGGCCACGCCCGGCCGCGCGATTACGCGCGTCGCCAGTTCGTCCTTGTCCTTGAGCGCTTCCCATTCGCGCACGAACTCGCCGGGCAGTGCATCGACAAAGGTGCTGTGCAACGTCAGGGAGCCATCCGCTGGCGCGCGCAGCATGCCCCAATAGGCCGAACGGAACGGCAACTCGGCGCGCAGCCGCGACAATGCCGCCTTCTGGAAACGATCAGGCGCGTGCTGACGCGACAACGCATAGAGGTCGAGCAGAAACGCGCTCGCGCGCCGGGCAAGGCCACGCTCGTGCGCCCCCGACGCCATCGCGCCGGCCGCGCCGCTGCGCGGCCGTGCCTGCCGGCGAGACCTCATGGACACGGGCGCCGACGCGATGTTCGCCATGCACTGCCTCCAACCTCCCTCACGTCTCCTTGTGGAAACTGGCTGAAGAGTAATGCAGGCCCGAAGGTCTTTTCAATGCGGAACCACGATCTGCTGCGGCGAGACAACCCTGCCGAGAAGGCCGCGGCGGCCGCGTGGCGCATCCCACGCGCCGCCAGCAGCCGTGTTTACGCCGCCACGTGAACGCGGGGGCGACGACCGGCCCACGGCAACGATTGTTCGAGCTGGCCGGCGAGACGCAGGAGAACGTCCTCGGCGCCGGACCGTGCGACGAACTGCATGCCGACCGGCAGCCCCTTGGCATCAACGGCGAGCGGCAGGCTGATCGCGGGCTGCCCGGTCATGTTGTAGAGCGCCGTGAAGGGAGCATACCTGAACAGGCGATCGTACCAGCCCTTCGCACCGAGCGCTGGATCGTCAGCATTGATGAAGCCGAGCGGCAACGCGGCGCCGGTGGTCGTCGGCGTCAGCAGCACATCGAACTCCCTGAAGAACGGTGCGACGGAACGGCAGACGGCGTTGGCAAGCACATCAGCCGTTTCGAGATCGGTCATCTTCAACGACGCGCCATATTCATAGCAGGCGAGCGTCGTGGCTTCGAGCGTCTCGCGGGACGGCTTACGGCCGGTCAATTGTGCGGCCCCAAGCACGCCGGCGGCGAGAAAGCCGCACCAATAGGTCATGTTCGCGGCGTGGAAACTGGCCTCGTCAAAAGCCGGCGACGCCTCGGTGACATGGTGGCCAAGGGATTCGAGATGGCGAGCCACGCGCATCACTTCATCGCGAATGTCCTCATCGATCGTCGCATTTATCATCCCCGACAGCGACACCGCCACGCGCAGACGCCCGGTCGGCGCGCCGACCTCCTCTGCATAGCGCCGCTGCGGCGGCGCGATCTCGAAGGGATCGCCGACACCGGGGCCCTGCACCGCATCGAGCATGGCCGCGCTGTCGCGGACCGTGCGCGAGACCACGTGCTCGATCCCGAGGCCATGCAGCGCATAACCGGACTCGGGGCCGACCGGCGTGCGTCCACGCGTCGGCTTGAGCCCCACCAGCCCGCAGCACGCGGCCGGAATGCGGATCGAACCGCCGCCATCGTTGGCATGCGCGACCGGCACGATGCCGGCCGCAACAGCCGCGGCCGAACCGCCGCTCGAGCCGCCGGGGGACCGGCCGGTGTCCCAGGGATTACGCGTCGGGCCGTACAGCACCGGCTCGGTGGTGCTGCAGAACCCGAACTCCGGCGTGCTGGTGCGACCGAGGCTCACGACGCCCGCGGCCTTGAAGCGCTGCATCAGGTCGGTGTCATGAGGCGAGACGAAGGCGCCCGCGACCAGCCGGCTCCCCATGTCGCAGGCAACGCCCTCGCTGTGCAGGACCAGATCCTTGATCAGGAAGGGCACGCCGCAGAACGGCGCGCTGCGGTCTGCCGCCGGCGGCTGCGGCTCGATCCGGCCGATGACCGCATTGAGAGTCGGATTGACGGCATCGATGGCCCTCTGGGCCGTCTCGGCGACCTCGCCAGCGCTCACCTCGCCGCGCCGCACCAGCGCGGCAAGGCCCAATCCGTCATAGCTTGCGTATTCCTCGAGCTTCATCCCACCCTCTGGATTTTTTGTTGCGATCCCGGCCAGCGGAGCAGATCCGCCGGCCCCGCGCCATCGATCAGATGTTCGATCCGGATGGCGACCGCCGACGGCGAGCCGGCACACGATCTTGCGCCATGGGCGCCCGCCTCCCACATTACGGCATCGACCTCGACGAGAGCCGCCATGACCACCGAACCGCAGAGCACATCACGTCCGATCATCGCCGGCACGCGCATCGGCCATGTCCATCTCAAGGTCGCCGACCTCGATCGCGCGCTGGCGTTCTACTGCGGCGTGCTGGGCTTCGAGCTGACACAGCGCTATGGCGCCCAGGCCGCGTTCATCTCCGCCGGCGGCTATCACCACCACATCGGCCTCAACACCTGGGAGAGCAAGGGCGGCCATCCGCCGCCGCCCGGCAGCACCGGCCTCTACCACACCGCGATCCTCTACCCGACCCGCGCAGCGCTGGCGGATGCGCTGGTGCGCGTGGTCGAGGCCGGCATCCCGCTCGACGGCGCCAGCGACCACGGCGTCAGCGAGGCGCTCTACCTGCGCGATCCCGACGAGAACGGCGTCGAGCTGTACTGGGACCGCGCGCAGGACCAGTGGCCGCGCAATGCGGATGGCTCGCTCGCGATGTTCACCCGTCGGCTCGACCTCGACGACCTGCTGCGCGCCCGCGATCCAGTGTGAGGGCGGCCCCGCCTCAGGCCGACAATGGATCATTCCGGCCGCGCAGCAAGACGCCGGCAGCGGCCACCAGTTCCAGCGCCATGCAGACATAGAGCGGCAGCGCATAGCTGCCCGACCAGTCGCGGAGAATGCCGACCAGCGCCGGGCCGCACGCCGAGATCGCACTGCTGATCGCCGTGCTGAGGCTGACGACGACGCCGAAGGCATGGGCGTCGAACTCGCGGTGCACGATCATCGACGGCAACGTAATGGCATTGCCGACGGTGAAGCCGAACACCACGCAGCCGGCGAACAGCGCCGTGGCGCCGGAAATGTTGACCATCGCCAGCAGCGCCAAGGCCTGGCTCACGAACAGCACCGCCGATGCCGCACGCTGGTTGAGGCGCCCCATCAGGAAGCCGAACACGACGCGGCCAACCACCGCCATGGCGGTCATCATCGCCATGGCGAGACTTGCCTGCTCGCGGCCGATCACTGGCTCCATGAACGAGAACTGGTGGACGATGAAGCCGATCTGCGCCAGCAGTACCAGGGCGAACGGCAGCGCGATGCTCCAGAACGACAGGCTGCGCAGCGCGCCGGCGCGGATCCGCGATGACGGCAGCGCCGCGCGCGCGGACGCCCCGTCGGGGGCATGCAGCGGCGGCGTGCCGACGCCGAGCAGGATCACCGGCAGCAGCACCACCACCATGACCGCCGCCATCGCCACCACCGCCGGCGTGAAGCCGAGCGCGGCGATCGCCGCCACCAGCACCGGCACGCCGATGATGCCGCCGAGACTGGCGCCGTTGAGCGCCAGGCTGATGGCAAGACCACGCTGCGCATGGAACCAGAGGCCAAGCGTGTTCGAGATCGCCGCCATGGTCAGGCCGGCCCAGCCGACCGCCATCAGGGTGTAGACGCCGTAAAGCTGCCAGGGCGCGTCGACGAAGCCGAACAGCACCGTCGCCAGCGCCATGCACAGCACCGCGCCGACGAGGCAGGTCCTGACGCCGAGGACACGGATGGCGTCGCTGACGAACACCACCAGCAGCGCACTGAACAGATAGAAGAACGTCGTCGCCGCGGAGATGGTCGCCGCCGACCAGCCATGGGCACGCCGCAGCTCCGCGAGATAGACGCTCTGGCCGTAGAAGCCTAGCGCCCAGGCGAAGGTCGCGGCCAAAAAGCACACCCCGACGACCCGCCAGCCCGCGAAGCGGAGCGAGCGTTCATTGAGCGGCGATGGCACAGTGGAGGCATCCATGGGCAGCGCCTCCAGGCATGCGGGACAAGAGAAAGGGATGGCGAGCGTAGCATCCCTTCCCTGCCGTTTTGAAGGGGCTCTTGGGACGCCCTGATCGGCGCCGGTGGACGCGCCAGCGCATTGCGCAGTGCCCGGCACGGCTGGATGCACCGCCATGTCGCGTGTATCGCCAGCATTGTTGACGCATGGTCACGAGTGATGTGACCAGAAGCCGATTAATCGACCACAACGAATACCGGTAGTCTGAGCGGAGGAAACCGATCAGGGTTCATGGCATGCTGAAGTATATCAATGGATTGTTTGCGGGTCTTGTCTGCGTGGCGACCGCGGTCGCCGAGCCGGCCCCTTCAACGCTTCGCGGCGATCTGGACGACGTCATCGATCGGGCGATCGTCGATCAGCGCGTGGTGGGCGCTGTTGTATTGGTGATGCGTGACGGCAAGTTTGTTTATCGTCGCGCGGCAGGCTATGCCGATCGGGAATCGAAGACAAGGATGCAGGAAGACACGATATTCCGGCTGTCTTCTGTCTCCAAGCCGATCGTCGTTGCCGCAGCCATGGCGCTCGTGGACCAGGGCAGGTTGAGGCTCGATCAACCGGTGACGGACTGGCTGCCTGACTTCCGTCCCGCTTTGCCCACTGGCGAGACTCCGGTCATAACTATCCGCGAACTCCTGAATCACACGGCCGGGCTCAGCTATGGATTTCTCGAAGATCCGAATGGCCCCTACCACCGGTTTGGCGTCTCCGACGGGATGGATGAATCACCTGTCAGCCTTGAGGAGGAGACGCGCCGCATCTCCGCCGCTGGCCTGAGCTATGAGCCAGGAAAAGGCTGGGGCTACTCGGTCGCGATCGACGTGCTGGGCAACGTTGTGTCTTCAGCGGCGCACCAGCCTCTCCCGGATGTGGTCCACGACCTGGTGACAAAGCCGCTACGGATGAAGGATACGGCTTTCGGCGTCAGATCCAAGGACCGCCTGGCGACACCGTATGTCGATGGCAAGCCCGCGCCTGGTGTGATGAACGATCCCCAAATTGTTCCTTTCGCGGAGTTCGCCGGTATTCGCTTCTCGCCCAGCCGCCCCCTTGGAAAGGACTTTTTCCCCTCAGGCGGCGCCGGCATGGTTGGTACAGCGGATGATGTGATGCGCTTTCTCGATCATGTGAGGCAAGGCGGACAGCCCGTGCTGCGGCCGGCGACCGCACGCGCGATGATGGTCAATCAGACGGCGGACCTTCCGATCAACTTGTATGGGCCGGGGTGGGGTTTTGGTTTCGGGGGCGCGGTGCTGCGTGATCCGGCGTTGGCAAAGACTCCGCAGTCTCCGGGCACATGGGCATGGGGCGGCGTGTACGGCCATAGCTGGTTTGTCGATCCCGCAAGAAAACTGACTGTGGTTGTCATGACCAACACCGCTTTTGAAGGAATGGCGGGCAAGCTCCCAACGGACGTGCGTAACGCCGTTTACAAGAACATTCGCGAATGACATGTTTTAACAACGCGCGGCCTCTGTCTTATGAAGCCGCCTTTCATGCTCCCTGATCCGTGTTGCTTCGAACAATTTGGGCAGGTTGCGCCGCTATATATTGGACATTAGACGTCAGACTTCGATGGTTTTCCCGGGGCTTGGACAATTTTCATGGCGATCGAGACGCTAGAGTTCGCCATATTTGTCAGTGTGACCAAACACTCCAGCTTCGCGCGCGCCGCGGAGGAGTTTGAGTTGACCCCGTCCGCTGTCAGCCGGATCGTGTCACGTCTGGAAGATCGCCTGGGGACACGGCTACTACAGCGCACCACGCGCCGGCTGTCGCTGACGGAAGCCGGATTGCTGTTTCATCGCCGGGCTCTGCGCCTGCTCGCGGACATGTCCGAAATCGAATCGGAGATGTCCAGCATGACCCAGCAGCCGCGCGGATTGTTGCGGCTCAATGCGCCGGTCGTTTTTGGTCGGCTTCATGTCGTGCCATTCCTGGGTGAGCTGCGACGGCGCTTTCCAGACATCGCGGTTGAACTCACGCTCACCGATCAATTTGTCGACGTTGTTGATTCGGGCGTCGATCTCGCCATCAGGATCGGTGGACTCGCGGACTCACGCCTGATCGCCCGAAGACTTTGCACAAACAGGCGCTGGATTGTTGCAAGCCCGGCTTACCTCGCTCGCAAAGGCATGCCGCGACAGCTTTCCGATCTGACGGGCCATGATTGCCTGGTCTATACGGGAATCTCGCGCCCCCATGACTGGCGATTGTCAGGGGCAGACGGCTCTGTGAGCGTTGCGGTTCAGGGCACCATGACATCCAACAATGTCGAGGCGCTGCTCGAGGCCGCCAAGGACGGGCATGGAATTGCCCTGGGAGCGACCTTCTCCGCTCACGAAGCGCTGAAGTCTGGATCTCTTGTCCGTGTGCTCCCGGAGTTCGAGTTCGAGCCGACCGCGATCTTTGCGGTGTATGCATCCAATCGGCAACTGTCCCGGAAAGTGCGGGCGGTGATTGATCTGCTCGCGTCGACCTTCAACGATCCCCCGCCATGGGATCGCCTGCTCCCCTGAAATTCGCATCAGAATGCGATGACCATTTTCTGCAGGTCAGCCTGTCTCTCCCCACCACGACGTGGATGCCAGTTGTCCGCGACCAACGCATCGAAGCGGGAGACTGGCTAACGCGATCGAGCCAGCTCCCACAGGCCGGTTCTAACGCGATACGGACAAGACGATTTTGCCCGTCGCTTTGCGAGCTTCGATGAGCTCATGAGCCTGTCGCGCTTCGGAGAGCGGCAGAATACTGGACGGTTGCAGATGAACCGCGCCACTCTCAACGAGACGGATCGCAGCCTCAGCCGCCTGATACCAGCGATCGGGATGCTTGGCGGCGAGGCCACTGATTGTGTAGCCGAGAACGCCCTTTGCGCCGAACCATAGATCGAACGCCGAGATTTTGGCGGCCTCAGAAGCAGATGCGTTGCCGAAGTAGGCCACGCGTCCCATGGGCTTGAGAACGCTCAGGGAGCGAATGAGCGTTTCCCCGCCGAGGCTTTCAAGCACGATGTCGACGCCCGCCCGGTCAGTATGGTCGCGAATGACCTTGTCGAACTCGTCATGGAGCAAAACAACGTCACACCCTGCATTCAACGCGGCCTCACGTTTGGCGGCAGATCCGACCACCCCGATAACCCTGGCAGCACCCAGGGCCTTCGCATATTGCGCGGCAAGCGTTCCGACGCCGCCGGCTGCGGCCTGAATAAGGACGGTGTCGCCTCGTCGGATTCGCGCGACATCTGCAAGAAGCTGGTAGGCGGTCACGGCCGCGCAGGGAAAGCCGGCGCCCTCTTCGAACGAGAGGACCCGCTCCGGGCGCCGCAGTGAGATGGCGAGCCTTGCATCGACCACGACGCGTTCCGCATAGCCGTTCAACGGCCGGCCCGGAGACCAGGCGAAGGCCGCGACGGCCTCCCCCAGCGCAAACTTCGCCACATTCGCTCCGAGTTCGGCGACGACACCTGCCACTTCAAGTCCCGGAACAGCAATGGGATCCCCGCCAAGCATGCCCCTGCGATGCATGATTTCGGCGAAATTGACGCCAGCGGCGCGCACGTCGATGGCGATATGTCCCGGTTGAGGCCGGGGCTCATCGACATCGACGAGAGACAACTGTTCGGGGCCGCCAAAGACACGAAACTGGATAGCTTTCATCATTCACATCATGTGGTTTCAACGCGACGAGGTTAAATGAGGTCGTCAGATCGATAACTCGGTGTCGCGACATGACATCGGTGACGCGGGTTCATGAATCGCCTGGGTCTGGTTGCGGGAGACTGGCAACAAGCCCGCATCCCCGCGCGACATGATTGTTGCTTCTCGATCATGAGACAGATGTTCGCAGTCGCAATAGTCACTTGCCAATCTGGACTTCATATTCGGGCAGGCACGATGCCTGAAGATCTTGATCCCAATTACGGAGATGAACGGATGACTACGAAGAGACCCCTTCGGCGCTGTGCCGTGATCGCTGTTCTGATGTCGATCAATCTCATGGGAATACAAAAGGCGGTGGCAGCCTATCAGGCCCCCATCAATGACACCGGCGTTCGGGTCGTCGCTGTTTTGAAAGCCAAGCCAGGCCTGGAAGACGATACAAAGAAGGCGCTTCTATCCGTCGCACAGGAATCGCGCCAGGAAGACGGCTGTGTACGCTACGAAATCAACCAGCCCGCGGACGACCCGAGCGTGTTTGTCTTCTATGAGGTCTGGCGCTCCCGCGCAGACCTGAACGCTCATTTTGAGAAGCCCTACTTCAAGGCGGTTGCAGACCGGCTTGGCGCACTCCTGGTTCAGCCAGCCGATCTGAAAATACTCGAGCCCGTCAGGCCTTGATCCGCCGAGCGCAGAAGAACGTATCAGGTTTGGCCGCCCGTCATCGCGACAGCAACTGTATCAGGCAGGCATCGATCGCGTGATCGCGCAAATGCCGCAGCCTGCCCTCGCGCGCGACCCTGCAAATGGGCCAGCGCAACAACAACCGAAAGGCGCTTCTCGTCATCCCTGACGAGAAGCTGGCCTTCTTCGAGTTCGTCCGACCTGCGTCCGTACGAAAAGCCTGCACGAGCAGTGACATACCATGGCGGGTGCCGCACTCAGTCCCAGCTCAGCGCCCCGCCGTTCTGGTACTCGATGACCCGCGTCTCGAAGAAGTTCTTCTCCTTCTTGAGGTCCATCGCCTCGGACATCCACGGGAACGGATTCTCGACCTGAGCGAACACCGGCGCGAGCCCGAGCTGGGCGCAGCGGCGGTTGGCGATGAAATGCATATACTGCTCGCACAGCGCCGCGTTGAGACCGAGGAAGCCGCGCGGCATGGTGTCCCGGCCGTAGGCGGCCTCGAGCTGGGCGGCATCGTGCAGCATCTGGCGCGTCTCCTCCTGGAACGCCCTGGTCCACAGCTGCGGGTTCTCGATCTTGATCTGATTGATGACGTCGATACCGAAGTTCAGGTGAATCGACTCGTCGCGCAGGATGTACTGGTACTGCTCGGCGATGCCGACCATCTTGTTGCGCCGTCCCAGCGACAGAATCTGGGCGAACCCCGTGTAGAACCACATGCCCTCGAACACGACATAGAAGGCGATGAGGTCGCGCAGGAATGCCTGGTCCTTCTCCAGCGTGCCCGTGGTGAACTCCGGATTGTCGATATTCTGGGTGTGCTTGAGCGCCCACGCCGCCTTGTCGGTGATCGACGGCACTTCCCGGTACATGTTGAACAGCTCGCCCTCGTCGAGGCCGAGGCTTTCGACGATGTACTGGAAGGTGTGGGTATGCACAGCTTCCTCGAACGCCTGGCGCAGCAGGTACTGGCGGCATTCCGGATTGGTGAGATGGCGATAGATCGCCAGCACGATGTTGTTGGCGACCAGCGATTCCGACGCGGCGAAGAAGCCGAGATTGCGCTTGATCATGCGCCGCTCGTCCTCGCTCAGGCCGTCGCGCGACTTCCACAGCGCGATATCGGCCTGCATCGACACTTCGGTCGGCATCCAGTGGTTGTTGCAGCCGGCGAGATACTTCTCCCACGCCCACTTGTATTTCAGCGGCAGCAGCTGGTTGACGTCGGCACGCGAGTTGATCATCGCCTTGTCGTCGACGCGAACGCGTCCGCCGGAGCGATCGATGATGCGATCGGACGGCGCGGCAGCGGCCTCCACCGGCGCAGTGCGCCCGGCGAAGGCGGGATGGAGAGGCGCAGCGGGCGGCGGCGATACGGGGTCGGACCAGTCGAGCATGGGTACAGATTCCTGAGAATTCGAGTGCAGAGGCGCGGCGATCATCTCAGCGTCATGCGCGGGCTTGACCCGCGCATCCATCTTGAGAGCCGCCGCCGAATGATGAGCTGGATGGCCGGGTCAAGCCCGGCCATGACGAAGGTGGGGCAAGGCCTACTGGCACGCCTCGCAGTCGGGATCGTTGATCGAGCACGCCAGCGGCTGCGGCAGCAGGATCGGCTCCGCCGCCTCGACCACCTGGGCGGTGACGGCGTTGAGCTTGCCGTCCGTGCCCTTCAGCGTCGACTTCTCGACATGGGTGGCGCTGCGCGAACGCAGGTAATAGGTGGTCTTGAGGCCACGCTCCCAGGCCAGGCGATAGAGCTGGTCGAGTTTCCGGCCCGACGGATTGGCGATGTAGAGATTGAGCGACTGGGCCTGATCGATCCACTTCTGGCGCCGCGCGGCGGCCTCGATCAGCCAGGACGTATCGATCTCGAACGCCGTGGCATAGAGCGCCTTGAGATCGTCGGGCACACGGTCGATCTGGCCGACGCTGCCGTCGAAGTATTTGAGGTCGGAGATCATCACCTCGTCCCACAGCCCGCGCGCCTTGAGGTCGTGCACCAGCGCGGCGTTCACCACCGTGAAGTCGCCGGACATGTTCGACTTGACATAGAGGTTTTGGTAGGCGGGCTCGATCGACTGCGCGACGCCGCAGATGTTGGAAATCGTCGCCGTCGGCGCGATCGCCATCACGTTGGAGTTGCGCATGCCGACCTTCTGCACGCGGGCGCGCAGCGGCTCCCAGTCGAGTGTCGTCGTCTGGTTGAACGCGACGCCGCCGCGGGCCGCCGACAGATGTGCGATCGAATCGACCGGCAGGATGCCGCGGCTCCACAGCGAGCCCTCGAACGAGGCGTAGCGGCCGCGCTCGGCGGCAAGGTCGACCGACGCCGAGATGGCGTGGAAGCTCAGCGCCTCCATGCTGGTGTCGGCGAACGTCACAGCTTCGTCGGAGGCGTAAGGCAGCCGCAGGGTCTGCAGCGCATCGTGAAAGCCCATCAGGCCGAGGCCGACCGGGCGATGCTGCAGGTTGGAACGGCGCGCTTCCGGGATGGTGTAGAAATTGACGTCGATGACGTTGTCCAGCATGCGCACCGCGGTCTTCACTGTGCGCGCCAGCTTGTCGTGATCGAGCCCCTGCGGCGTCACATGGGCGGCAAGGTTGACCGAACCGAGGTTGCACACCGCGACCTCAGTGTCCGAGGTGTTGAGGGTGATCTCGGTGCACAGGTTCGAGGAGTGCACGACGCCGATGTGGTTCTGCGGCGAGCGGATGTTGCAGGGATCCTTGAAGGTGATCCAGGGGTGGCCGGTCTCGAACAGCATGGTCAGCATGCGGCGCCACAGGTCGACCGCGCGCAGGGTCTTGGACACACGCATCTCGCCGCGCGCGGCTTTGGTCTCGTAGCCTTCATATGCCGCGGCGAACGCCGGGCCATAGAGATCGTGCAGGTCGGGCGTCTCGTCGGGCGAGAAAAGTGTCCACGGTCCATCGCTCGCGACACGCTGCATGAACAGATCCGGCACCCAGTTGGCGGTGTTCATGTCATGGGTGCGGCGGCGGTCGTCGCCGGTGTTCTTGCGGAGATCGAGGAACTCCTCGATGTCGACATGCCAGGTCTCGAGATAGGCGCACACCGCGCCCTTGCGCTTGCCACCCTGGTTGACCGCGATCGCGGTGTCGTTGGCGACCTTCAGGAATGGCACCACCCCCTGGCTTTCGCCATTGGTGCCCTTGATGTGCGCGCCGAGGCCACGCACCCGCGTCCAGTCATTGCCGAGACCGCCGGAATATTTCGCCAGCAGCGCGTTGTCCTTGATCGACTTGAAAATGCCGTCGAGGTCGTCGGACACCGTAGTGAGGAAGCACGACGACAGCTGCGGTCGCAACGTGCCGGCGTTGAACAGCGTCGGGGTCGAGGCCATGAAGTCGAACGACGACAACAGGTCGTAGAACTCGATGGCGCGCGCCTCGCGATCGATCTCGCGCACTGCAACACCCATGGCGACGCGCATGAAGAACGCCTGCGGCAGCTCGAAGCGGGTGCCGTCGGCATGCAGGAAATAACGGTCATACAAGGTCTGCAGGCCCAGGAACTGAAACTGCTGGTCACGCTCCGGCTTCAGCGCCGCGGCGAGACGGCCAAGGTCGAAGCGGCGCAGCTCGGGGTCGAGCAGCTCATGGCTGATGCCGGTGTCGATATAGGCCTTGAAGTAATCGGCGTAGAGCCCGGCCATGTCGGCCTGGCTCGCCTGCTGGTCGCGCTTGAACACGAAGGTCAGCGCCTCGCGGCGCAGCGCGTCGAGCAGCAGCCGCGCGCTGACATAGGCGTAGTTCGGCTCCTGTTCGATCAGGGTCCGCGCCGCCATCACCAGCGCCTGCGCCAATTCGTCGGCCGTCATGCCGTCATAGAGATTGCGGCGCGCCTCGGCGAGCACCGGCGCGGCGCTGACGCCGTCGAGTCCGTCGCAGGCTTCCGCCAGCACGCGCTGCAGCCGCGCCTCGTCGAGCGCGCGCAGCGTGCCGTCCTGGCCCTTGACGCGAAGCGCCGGCGCCACTGACGACGTCTCCGGCACCACCGCGTCGCGGCGCGCCTTGGCGCGCTCCTCGCGGTACAGCACATAGGCGCGCGCCGCCTTGTGGTGGCCGCCGCGCATCAGCGACAGTTCGACCTGGTCCTGGATGTCCTCGATGTGCAGCGCGCGCTGGGAATCGACCCGCCGCGTCAGCGCGGAGACAACCTGCACGGTGAGTTCTTCGACGATCTCATGGACGCGGCGCGACGCCGCCGCGGCGTGGCCCTCGACCGCGAGGAAGGCCTTGGTCATGGCCACGGCGATCTTGCCGGCCTCGAACGGGCTGACGCTGCCGTTGCGGCGGATGACATGGAACGCCGGCGCGGACGACACCGACGCGCCGTCGGACAGGCGCTGGGTCAGGTGGACGGGCGCATGGCCGTTGGTGATGGTTTCAGCGGAGAGAGACATTCGGCAACCCCTTGCTCGATCTTGTTTCAATCTTGGGGCTTGGGCCGAGGGGACGCTGCGTCAGGGCGGCGGACCGTGCGGCCAGCCGTCAGCGAGCGGCCACCGGGACACCCCGCCCGTGGACGTGAATCGTGTGTCGCGGCAGGTCTCCTGGCTCCGGGTCATCGCTTCGGTCCGCCTTCCCGGAGCTTCCTTGCGGAAGGCCTCCAGTGGCTGGTGGGACCGAGACTCGCCGATACAGTTGCGGGGGCAGCGCCGGCCTTGCCGCCGATCAGAACCTGATCGGTAGCGTACCGGCTTCCCTCTTAGCTTCCGAAGGTAGTGATCCGAAAGAACCGTGACCACTACATCTGGTAGGAAGGCGCGATTCGGGTCAATGGGCGCAGATATGTTTTTTTAAGGATGCGGGATAGCGGGGACAGTCCGCCGCGCATGAGGGCTCTGTCAGAGCCACCGGCCCGGCCCAAAGTGCCGGGACGCCGGTTCCGCCCCTGTCACGCCTTCGGCGGCTGGGGATTGTAGAAAAAGCGCTCGCGGAAGATCCGGTCGCCACGCCATTCCTGGAGGGCGACCTCGTCCACCCGGCGCTCGCTGCCGTCGAGGTTGATGATGTCGAAAATCCAGTGAATGGCGACCCGGTCGCCTTCGACCACCGACGCCATCGCCTTCGATTCGATCTGGCGCATGCGGGCGAGCGCCGCGCGCTCGTGCGCCACCAGGCCTTCGCGGCCGACCCGCGGCGGTGCCACGTTCTCCTGCATGGTGGCGTCTTCGGTATAGAAGCGCTCGATGGCGCCGGCGTGATCGCCGCTTTCGACCGCCGCAATAAACTCATCGACCCGTGCACGCGACGGCATGGCATTCCCCTTCGCCGGTTCCAGACTCGGCATGCAAGATAGGCAGCGCTGGCATAACCTCAAGGACGAGGTTCCAGCCATTTCAAATGCCCCGCGACATGCGATAAGGCCCTGTTCGCGCTGCGGGAACCTGCCCCTCCGCGACCCATTTGCGCCCCTCAATCGAGCATGCCGAACAACCTTCGATACGACTATGTCGGCCACCGTTGGCTGCGCGAAGGCGCCGACTGGATCGGCTGCCGGCCGGACGGCCTCGAGCTGCACTATCACGACGAGGTGCAGGTCTCGGTGGTATGGAACGGCCATCGTGACTTCCGCATCGGCCGCCAGGCGCTGCGGCTCGCCCCCGGCCAGATGCTGCTGGTGCCGCACCGCCGCGCCCACCGTGCGCTGCCCTCGCTGCAACGCGCGCTGCGCTCGACCGAATTCTTCGTCACACCCGACAGCCTGCCCACCGGCAT
The DNA here is from genome assembly GCF_018131225.1 of Bradyrhizobium sp. U87765 SZCCT0048. Taxonomy (GTDB): domain Bacteria; phylum Pseudomonadota; class Alphaproteobacteria; order Rhizobiales; family Xanthobacteraceae; genus Bradyrhizobium_A. The sequence goes on from NZ_JAFCMM010000003.1 coordinate 763,509, forward strand.
GCGCCAGCAGCTCGCCGAGAGCGACTATCTCGTCGCCGACGCGCCGGCGCTGCTGGCGGCCCAGCCCGGCGACGTCGGTGATCTGCTGGTTTCGTGGGTGCGCGACGGCGCGACGCCGCCGCCATGGCGCGGCCCCCGTGCCCGCGCCGGCGTCGATGCCGAGCTGCTGGAGGCGGCGACGCGCTACACCAGCGTCGCCGAGGCGGCACGCGCGCTGTCGTGCAGCCGCGAGGGGTTCATCCGTGCATTCTCGCGCCACGCCGGCATGACGCCCCATGCCTATCGCATCAACGAGCGGCTCAACCGCGGCCGCGAACTGCTGCGCCAGCGCGAGAACATCTCCGACACCGCCTATGCCGCGGGCTTCAGCGACCAGAGCCATTTCGGCCGGCTTTTCCTGCGTTATTTCGGCGCCACGCCGGGCCAGTTCCGCGCTGCCCACACCGCCCGCTGAGCCGTCACTTTCGTTCTAGCGCGCCTGCTGCCCGCCGTGATCCAAGGCCGGCAGGAGACCGACATGACGATTTCGGAAATGGCGCTGCTTGCGACCGCGGGCTTCGGCGCGGGCGTGCTCAACGCGGTGGCCGGCGGCGGCACAATTTTCACGTTCTCGGCGCTGCTCGCGATCGGCGTGCCCCCGGTCGCCGCGAACGCCACCAGCGCGACCGCGATGGTGATGGGATCGACCGCGTCCGCCATCGCCTACCGCCGCGAACTCGCCGCCGCATTCCGACGGCTGCTGCCGCTGTGCGTTATCTCCATGATCGGCGGCGGCCTCGGCGGCGCGCTGCTGCTGTGGTCCGGCGACCATGCCTTCCGCGCGCTGGTGCCCTGGCTACTGCTGTTTGCCACTGTGCTGTTCGCTCTCGCGCGTCCACTGCAGAAGCTGGTGCAGGCACGCGCCGCCTTGCGGCCGAACGGCGAAGGACCCGACCTCGCGCTGCCCGCCCAGGGCCTCGTCTCGATCTATGGCGGCTACTTTGGCGCCGGCATGGGCGTGATGATGCTGGCGTCGCTGTCGCTGTCCCGTGACAACGACTATCACGCGGTGAACGCGGCCAAGAACCTGCTGTCGATCGTGCTGCAGGCGGTCGCCGCCATCGTCTTCCTCGTCTCCGGCCTCGTCGATCTCAAGCTCAGCCTGCTGCTCGCCGTGGCCAGCATCCTCGGCGGCTGGAGCGGCGTCGCCGTCGCCCGGCGCATCCCGGAGACGCTGGTGCGCAGCTTTGTCATCGTCAGCGGCTTCGCCCTGACGATCTGGTACTTCGTGACCTGACCGGCGCCGCAGCCCTCGTCCCACCTCTTCACAGTCCGAATGCCCCGCCGGGCGCGCCAATGGCGCGTCCGGCTTTTTGCTTTTGCGACTTACTCGCAACTGACTTGCCAAGCCCGGGCCGATATGCTGTTTTAGTTGCGATTAGTTCTTAGTTGCATCATGACAGAGGATATCCCGTGGACGTTTCAATGCGATGGCCGGCGCTGCTGGGCAGCCTTGCTCTGGTTTCCCTGGCCGGCGCAGACCGCGCCCGGTCCGCCGACCTGCCGCTCGCCCCTTCTGCTGCCACTGCGCCGCTGCCCGACTGGAACGGGATCTATTTCGGCGCCCATGCCGGCTTCGGCTATGGCCACGGCCGCGCCAGCGTCCTCGATGGCGATGCGGTGGCAGGATCCCACGGATTCGGCGGCATGATCGGCGGCGTGCAGATCGGCGCCAACCGCGTGCTGCCGTCGGGCCTGCTGCTCGGTGTCGAGGTCGACGCCATGTTGCCGAACGCCTATCCGTCGAATGGCACGGTCTGGACAAACACCGCCGCCGACCACGCCTTCGCCGAGCAGCTCGACACCATCGCCACCGTGCGCGGCCGCCTCGGCTACGTGCGTGGTCATTGGCTGGTCTACGCCACCGCCGGCCTTGCGCTGTCGTCGAGCCAGGTAACGCGCACCTCGCTCGCCGGCGACGACGACATCACCAAAGCCATGCTGCGCGCCGGCTGGGCCGCGGGCGCGGGTGTCGAATACCGCCTGTCGCAGGACTGGAGCGTGCGCGCCGAATATCTCTACGCTCGCCTCGGCAGCCGCAGCCTCGCCTTCGCGCCCGACAGCACCTACACCGCGTCGATGGATTTTTCGGCACTGCGCATCGGCCTCAATCGCCAGATGTCGTGGTCCGACGCAGCCGCATTCAAAGCGCCGGCGATCGCCGCCCCTGAGGGCAGCAACTGGGAGATCCACGGCCAGACCACCTACATTCATCAGGCCTATCCATCGTTCCGCTCGCCCTATGCCGGCGCCAACAGCCTGAACGGCGCGGCGCAAAACAAGCAGACCTGGAGCACCAGCCTCTACATGACGTTCGGCCTGTGGGACGGCGCCGAGCTGCACTTCAATCCCGAGCTGCTGCAGGGCTTCGGCTTCAACAACACGGCGGGCCTTGCCGGCTTCTCCAACGGCGAGGCGCAGAAGTCGGACTTCCTCTACCCGCACTACAACACCTCGCGGCTGTTCGTGCGCCAGACCTTCGGCTTCGGCGGCGAGCAGGAGAGCGTCGAGGGCGACTACGGCCAGATGTCGGCCAGGCGCGACATCTCGCGCCTGACGGTGCAGGTGGGCAAGTTCGCGGTCCACGACGTGTTCGACACCAACGCCTATGCGCAGGATCCGCGTGTCGACTTCCTCAACTGGTCGATCTGGGCGGCGGGCGCCTTCGATTATCCCGCCGACAAGGTCGGCCTGACCTATGGCGCGGTCGCCGAGTGGAACGAGAAGCGCTGGGCGCTGCGCGCCGGCTACTTCCTGACCGGGAGCGAGCCGAATTCCAACACCTTCGACACCGCAGTCCTCCGCCGCGGCGCCTATGTCGCGGAAGCCGAGGCGCGGACGACGTTCGGCGGGCTACCCGGCAAACTTCGCGCCACCGCGTGGCTCAACAACGCCAATTCCGGCAGCTACCGTGGCGCGATCGATCTCAGCGCGTCCATCCCCGGCCTCGCCATCAACGACGCCATCGGCCTGACCCGCGAGGGCCGCATCAAATACGGCTATGTCGTCGGCTTCGAGCAGGCGCTGAGCGAGAGCGTCGGCCTGTTCGGGCGCTGGAGCTGGAACAGCGGCACCAGCGAGATCTCCGCCTTCACCGACATCGATGCCTCGCTGTCGGGCGGCCTGTCGATCAAGGGCGCGTCGTGGGGCCGGCCCGCCGACACCATCGGCATCGCCGGCGCGGTCAACATGCTGTCGCGCGATCATCGCGACTATCTCGCACTTGGCGGCCTCGGCATCCTGATCGGCGACGGCGCGCTGAACTATCGTCCGGAACGGATCGTCGAGGCGTACTATGCGGTATCGGTGAGGGATGGCCTCGTCGCAACGCTCGACTACCAGCACATCGTCAATCCCGCCTACAACGCCGACCGTGGGCCAGTGTCGATCATCTCAGGCCGCGTGCGTGCGTCGTTCTGACACTGACCGTTACCTGCAAGGTAATCGATCCGCTTCCGTGCATCGTCATGATGGTCACACCCGCAAGGGATTGCGACAACCCCAGAGGAGACCATCATGACCGACGCCTTGAACGCACTGAAGATCGCCGAGGGCTACATCACGCTGTGGAACGAGCGCAACGACGCCCGCCGCCGCGACCTGCTGGCGTCCAACTGGACCGGCGACGCGCGCTATGTCGACCCGTTGGCGGCGAGCGAAGGCCCCGCCGCCATCGACGCCATGATCGCCGGCGTGCAGCAGCGCTTTCCCGATTTCGAGTTCGCCCTGCTCGGCACGCCGGACAGCCATGGCCAATTCGTACGCTTCCAGTGGGGTCTCGGCCCGCGCGGCGGCGACAACCCGATCAAGGGCACCGATTTCGTGGTGACCGAAGGCGGCCGCATCCGCAGCGTCACCGGCTTTCTCGACCAGGTCCCCAGCTGATCAGGCCTGGTCGATCGGCGCGGCCGCGGGCCATCGGCTCGCGGCCGCGTATCGTCGATTCAAACCGCCATGCGCGGCACGGCACTTCTATTCCCTGAACATGCCGGGATAGATTGCTGCATCCGCATCGCAGACCGAGCATCAGCATGAACAGCACGCCACCGTCTTCCTCCGCATCCCGGCTTCATCCGCTGGAAGCCGCGACGCGCCTGACGCCGCATGGCGATCACCTGCTCGGCCACACCAGCAAGGATTACTGGGCCTTCATCGGCCCGTTCGGCGGCGCCACGGCTGCAACCCTGCTGCGCGCCGCGCTCGACCATCCCCAGCGGATCGGCGATCCGCTCGCGCTGACCGTGAACTACTGCGCGCCGATCGCCGAAGGGCCGCTGCAGGTCGCCGTGCGGCCAGCGAAGACCAACCGTTCGACACAGCACTGGACCATGGAGCTGTTCCAGACGGAAGGGGACATCCTCGCCACCGCTACTGCCGTGTTCGCCAAACGTCGTCCCGGCTGGAGCCATCCGATCGCGCGGATGCCGGCGGTACCGCAGCCCGAGGATCTCGCCCCCTATCGCGTCAACCTGCCGACACCATGGGTCGACCAGTACGACATGCGCTTCGTCGGCGAGCAGCCGCTTTTTCGCAAGACCCCCCATGCCGAGCCACAGCCGGCACAGACGCTGTTGTGGCTTCGCGACGCGGCGCCGCGGCCGCTCGACTTCCTGTCGCTGGCGTCGATGTCCGATGCATTCTTCGGGCGCGTCTTCCATATCCTCGGCGTGCTGGTGCCGTTCGGCACCGTGACGCTCACCACGTATTTTCATTGCGCGGCGGACGACCTGCCGACGGATGATGGCTGGGTACTCGGCAATGCCGGCGCCAGCATCTACCGCGCCGGCTTCGGCGACCAGACCGCCGAGCTGTGGTCGCGCGACGGCCGGCTGCTCGTGACCTCGGTGCAGGCGACCTACTTTCGCGACTGGACGCCGCCAGCGGATTGAAGTGCGATAAGCTTGGCTTGAGCCGTCCACCGTCATCCTGAGGTGCGAGCGAAGCGAGCCTCGAAGGATGAACGGCTCCGAAGCGGCTACCCGGCTGTCGCGGGTACACTTCACCGGATCACATCGAGCAGGCGTGAGATCGGCATGCTCGAGCGACGACATCGTGCGATGCCTCTCCTGGCACACTGGCGCGCCTCGTCACCCATCACCCGACACACACGATCACATCCGACCAACAGAGTCCCACGCTTGTTGCGCAGCAGCAACACTGGCCAGCAAGGCGTCCCGCGACTGACATGGATCAATTTCTCCGGGGCCCGTGAGTGCGCCTGATGCGCGGCGCCAGCGCGACACGCGATGGCCGCATCATTGACTGACCTCGGGAGATTTCCATATGCAGATGTCCACCATGGCGCGGCTCGCATTCGCCGCCGCCCTGATCACCGCAACCGTCGGCGGCAACGCCATTGCTGCGGATCTGATCACGAAAGCTCCGCCCGACATGCCGGCCGCGGAGCCGTGGAGCCCCTGGCAGATCCGTGTCCGCGCGCTGGCAGTCATTCCTCAGAGCGGCGGCAGCAGCGTCAATGTCACCGGTGTACCGGGCCTGTCGTCGCCCCAGTCGGGGCTCGGCATCAACAATCAGGCCATTCCCGAGCTCGACATCACCTACTTCTTCACGCCCAACATTGCCGCCGAGCTGATCCTTGGCGTCACCCGCCACAACATCACCGGCACCGGCACGCTGGGCGGCCTCGATATCGGCAAGGCCTGGCTGCTGCCGCCGACCTTGACGCTGCAATATCACTTCACCAATTTCGGCGCCTTCCAGCCTTATGTCGGCGTCGGCGTCAACTACACCGTGTTCTTCAGCCAGTCGGCGGCCAATGTCGTCTCGCCCGCCGGGCTCGCCACTACCAGCCTCAGTGTCAAGAACGCGCCCGGCCTCGCGCTGCAGGCCGGCTTCGACTACATGATCGACCGCCACTGGGGCATCAACTTCGACGTCAAGAAGCTGTTCCTGCGCGCCGACTACAATGCCGTCGTCAACAACGCGATCACGGTCAGCGGCCGCGCCACCATCGATCCCTGGCTGATCGGCGGCGGCGTCACCTATCGCTTCTGACGCTTCAGCATCCACGACGACGACGCCGCGAGACGACAGGCTCGCGGCGTCGTCAGCCACCATCTCGTCGTCGTTCGGCGAACACCCACTGCGCTACTGCATCGCGCGGCGGGCGAGCGTCGTGATCTTGTCCCAGTTGCCGGCACGGATGTCCGCGGCAGGACACAGCCACGAACCGCCGACCGCCACCACATTGGGCTCCGCCAGCCATTCCGCTGCATTGGCTTCACCCACGCCGCCGGTCGGGCAGAAGCGCGCCTGCGGGAACGGACCGCCGAGCGCGCGCAGCGCCGGGATACCGCCGGCCTGCTGCGCCGGAAAAAACTTGTAGACGCCGAAGCCGCGCACCAGCGCCGCCATCAGCTCCGACGCGGTGGCAATGCCCGGCACGAACGGCAGATCTGTCTCCGCCGCCGCATTCAGCAGCTCCGGCGTCGCGCCCGGACTGAGAGCGAACCTTGCGCCGAGCGCCTTTGCGCGCGCAAGATCCAGCGGCGTCAACACGGTGCCGATCCCGACAACGGCCTCCGGCACCTGCGCGATGATCGCCTCTGCAGCGCCGACCGCCGCCGCGGTGCGCAGCGTGATCTCCAGCGTGCGCACGCCGCCGGCAACCAGCGCGCGCGCCAGCGGCACGGCGTCTTCGGTACGCTCGATGGTGATGACGGGAACGACCCGCGCGGCCTTCAGCAGCGCCAGCAGGATATCGTCGCGGGATGCGGAAGCTTGGGAGGTCATGCCGTGGTGATCCGCCGTTGGAACATGGATGATGGCGCCGGCATCGCGGCGCGCGGGATGAGCGCACCGGAATATCCGACCACGATGCCGGCGAGATCATGGCCGGCGCGCGCTGCGGCCACCGGATCATCGCCCTGCAGCCGCGCGGCGAGATAGGCCGCCGAATAGCTGTCTCCCGCCGCCGTGGTGTCGACCACGCGCGCCACCGGCGCCGCGTGCACCACCTCATCGAGGCCGCCGGCACGCACCCGGCTCGCCGGCTCGGCCAGCTTGAGCACGAGTTCCGGCACATGCAGCCGATCGGCCTCGCCCGCGCCCCGCCCCGGGCCGAACAGCAGATCGAGATCCTCGACCGAGGCCAGCACGATGTCGGCGCCGGCGAACATGTCGTGATAGGTGCGCTGTGCCAGCGCCCGGTCGGGCCAGCCGCGCGGCCGGAAGTTAGTGTCGAACGCGATGCGTCGCCCGGCACAGCGCACGTCCTCGAGCGCACTCATCAGCCGTGCGCGGCCCGCCGCGTCGTACAGCGACAGCGTCACGCCCGACAGATAGACGACGTCGTATCCGGTGAGAGCTTCCAGGATCGCACCGGTCTGCGGCAGATCGAGCAGCGACCGCGCTGCGGAGCTGTCGCGCCAGTAATGGAAACGCCGCTCGCCGGCGGCATTGGTCTCGATGACATAGAGCCCCGGCAACTTGCCGGCGAGGCGCGCCACATGGCTGGTGCCGATGCCCTCAGTGCGCCAGCCCGCGACCATCTCGTCGCTCCAGGGATCGTCGCCGAGCGCCGTGACATAGTCGACGGCGACACCGAGCCGCGCCAGATAGGTCGCGGTGTTCAGCGTATCGCCGCCATAACCGCGGGCGAAATGCCCGTCCGCGGCCTCGGTCAGCTCGATCATGCATTCGCCGATGCAGGCGATCTTCATCAGGGGGCCTCGGTGGGCCGGCGTGCGCCGGCCGCGTCAGGCGACGAACTTGCCGCCGAGCTCATCCTCGATGTGGATGCGGATGATGTCGTCGAATGTCTGCTCGTGCGTCGTGAAGCCGACCTGGCGCGCACGCTCCGTCGAGAAGTCGCGCGGCCAGCTCGCCACCATGCCGATGATCACCGGATCGGGCACGCGACGGATGCGAGCAGCGACGCCGGGGCCGGCAACACGCGCGAGCGCCGCAATCTGCTCGCCGACGGTTGCCGAGAGGCCGGGCATGCTGAGGCTGCGCCGCCAGCCCAGAATCTTGAGATCCATGGTGCCGGCATGCAGCAGGAAGCCGACCGTCGAGCGTGGCGACGCATGCCAGTGGCGCACGTCCTCGGACACCGGCAGCACCACGTCCTCGCCGTTGAGCGGCTCGCGAATGATATTGGAAAAGAAGCCCGACGCCGCCTTGTTGGGCCGGCCCGGCCGCACGCACACCGTCGGCAGGCGGATGCCGATGCCATCGAGGAAGCCGCGGCGCGAGTAATCCGCGAGCAGCAGCTCGCCGATCGCCTTCTGCGTACCGTAGCTGGTCTGCGGCGTCAGGACGAACTCGTCGTCGATCTTGTCGTGGAACGGCGCGCCGAACACCGCGATCGACGAGGTGAACACCACGCGCGGCTTGTAGCCGTCGCCGACGGCGCGGATCGCCTCCAGCAGATAGCGCGTGCCGTCGAGGTTGATGCGATAGCCCTTGTCGAAATCAGCCTCGGCTTCGCCGGACACGATGGCGGCGAGATGGAAGATGACATCCGGGCGGCTCGCCACCAGCGGCGTCACCGCGCCGGGCACAGCGAAGTCGCAGGTCACGGTGTCGATGGCAATGCGCGCATCCGCGGGTTTCTCCGGCGCGACCACGTCCTGCAATGTGAGCCTGGTGATCGCGGCCTCGCCGAGGCGCCCGTCGCGCAGCAGCCGTTCGGTGAATTTGCGGCCGACCATGCCGGCGGCCCCGAGAATCAGAATATGCAAGGACGTCACCCTTTCGTGGCAGAACTCATCATGTGGGAACGCTACCGGCCGATGACCGCGCCGGATGCGATCATCCCGCGCGTCCGGCCATCTGATCGCAGCCTGCGACAGGCGCGATCATGCCTGTTTCCGTGCGCCGCGCCAATCGCAATTCACGCGCCCCTGCCGTGCTACTCCTTCACGGCGCCGGTCATCGCCGACACATAGTGCTCGACGAAGAACGCGTAGAGGATGACGAGCGGCAGCGAGCCGACCAGCGCACCGGCCATCAGCGCGCCCCAGCGGTAGATATCGCCATCGACGAACTCGTTGACGATCGCCACCGGCACGGTCTTGTTCGGGGTCGAGGACAGCAGCGTCAGCGCGTAGATGAACTCGTTCCAGCACAGCGTGAACGAGAAGATGAAGGCCGAGATCAGTCCGGGCACCGCAAGCGGCAGAATGATCTTGATCAGGATCTGCCAGCGACTGGCGCCGTCGATCAGCGCGCACTCCTCGAGCTCGAACGGAATGGTCTTGAAATAGCCCATCAGCAGCCAGGTCGAGAACGGGATCAGCAGCGTCGGATACACCAGGATCAGCGCCACCGGCGAATCGAACAGGCCATAGGCATGGATCACGCTGGCCATCGGGATGAACAGGATCGACGGCGGCACCAGATAGGCGAAGAAGATCAGCGCACCGACCACCTGAGCGCCCTTGAACTGCAGTCGAACGATGGAATAGGCGGCGAGCACGCTGGCGGCGATCGACAGGATGGTGGCGCCGGCGGCGACATACATCGTGTTCCACAGCCAGCGCGGATACTCGGTCTCGAACAGCAGCTTCTGGATGTGCTTGAACGTCGGATGGACGACCCAGAACGGGTTGTAGGTCTCCATGTCGATGAGCTGGGCGTCCGGCTTGATGGACGTCAGCGCCATCCAGTAGAACGGGAACAGCAGGATCACGAGGATGATGCCGAGCGGAAGATAGAGCGTCACGAGGCGCCGCGGCAGCGTCTCCAGATAGCTCATGCCCTCGCTGTTGTCCGCGCGGGCCTCGGTCACGGCAACACGGCCGGCGGCGGCGTCAGTCATTGTTGTTTCCACCCTGCTGCCATTTGCGCTGCTGCAGGCCAAACCACGACAGCGTGATCGCGGCCAGCAGGAACGGAATCATCGCGGTGGCGATCGCCGCGCCCTCGCCGAGGCGACCGCTGAGGATCGCGCGCTGGTAGCTCAGCGTCGCCATCAGGTGCGTGGCGTTCACCGGGCCGCCGCGGGTCATCGCCCAGATCAGCTGGAAGTCGGTGAAGGTGAACAGCACCGAGAACGTCATCACCACCGCGATGATCGGCGTCAGCAGTGGATAGGTGATGTAGCGGAAGCGCTGCCATGGCGTCGCGCCATCGAGCGTCGCCGCTTCATAAAGAGAAGGCGACACCGTCTGCAGGCCGGCCAGCAGGGTGATGGCGACGAACGGCACGCCGCGCCAGATATTGGCGAAGATCACGCTGCCGCGCGCCCAGTTGCCGTCGCCGAGAAAATTGATGTTCTCGGTGATGAGATGCATCTTGCGCAGCGACCACGAGATGATCGAGAACTGCGCGTCATAGATCCACCAGAACGCGATCGCCGACAGCACGGTCGGCACGATGAACGGGATCAGCACGGCGGCGCGGACCAGCGCCTTGAATGGCATGTGGCGGTTGAGCAGCAGCGCGAGATAGAGCCCGACCGCGAATTTGATGATGCTGGCGACAATGGTGTAGAGCAGCGTGTTGAACACCGACAGCCAGAACACGCCGTCGTCCCACAACCACTCGTAATTCTCGAAGCCGACGAACGCGCCGCCGCGGCCGATGCGGGCGTCGGTCAGGCTCATCCACAGCCCGAGCCCGAGCGGATAGGCCAGAAACAGCAGCAGAAACGCCGCGGCGGGCATCATGAACCAGAACGACAGCCAGTTGCGGTTGGCCCGCAGCCGCCGCCACGCTTCCGAGAGGGCCGAAGGCTGCGAACGTGAGGCCGGAGACGCTTCCAGGACCGCCATGCTGCCGATGCTCCGAATATGGATCGCCACGATGCGGAGGTCGGCCGGCGCGTCAGGCGCCGGCCGACGATCGCCTTACCGGTAGATGCGCTTCGCCTGCCGCTCGGCGGATGCGATGGCCCCCTTGAGGTCTTCGCGTCCCGTGCAGTAGTTGGCGAACATGTCGACCACCACGAAGTCGGCGATCGCCGCCGCCGCCTTCTCGCCGAGCTTGCCGATGCCCGCCGGCGTCAGCGTCCGCTTGGCGACGTCGCGATACGGCGTGACCTTCGGGTCCGACGTCCAGATCGGGTTGGCGTCGTAGGCCAGCAGGAACGGCGACAGATAGCCCTGCGCCGCCGAGATCCAGGGATTGAACTGGTCGGCCTCCTGCATGAAGGCAGCTAGCGCCTTGCAGGCCTGCGGGTACTTGGTGAACTGGAAGGTCAGGATCGGGAACGAGAGGTGCAGCTCGGTCGGCTTGCCGACCGGACCGACCGGCATGTACGAGTGGTTCATGTCGTCCGCGATCGCCTTGTTCTCCTTCTTCGCGGTGACATAGATCGAGATGCCGTTGTTGGTCAGGTACAGCTCGCCGGCAAGGAACGCCTTGTTGTTGGAGCTGTCGTTCCACGACGCCGTGCCGGGAATGAAGGTCTCGTAGAGCTGCTTGACGTACTCCAGCGCCTTCGCGGTCTCCGGAGAGTTGATGATGACCTTGTCGTCCTTGTCGACGAGGTAGCCGCCATGGGACCACAGCGCCCAGTGCAGCCAGCCGTTGGCGTCACCCGAGGCATGGCCGAGCGCGAAGCCCGCCGGCGTGTTGTTCTTCTTCAGGCCGCGGCACAGCTCGAGGAAGCCCGCGGTGTCCTTGGGGAACTCCTTGAAGCCTGCCTTCTCGCACGCCGAGATGCGGTAGTTCAGCAGCGCGCCGGTGGTTGCGACAGGAATGCCGACCCATTTGTTGCCGGTCTTGGCATAGGCCTCCGCAGACGGCGTCCAGCCGCCATACTTGCCGCCGAGGTAGGCCGCGACGTCAGCCATGTCGAGACACTTGTCCGGGAACAGGTGCGGCAGGGAGTAGAGACCCCACACCATGTCGAGGCCCTGCCCGGTGTTGGCCGCGACCGAGGCCTTGGGCTGGATGTCGTCATAGGATTCGTTGGAGACGTTGACCTCGACGCCGGTCGCCTTGGTGAAGGCCTGGATCATGGCCATGAAGGCCTGATCCTCGGCTTCGACGAAGCGCTTCCAGCGCAGCAGGTTGATCTTGGCGCCGGCCTCGGGCTTCCACTGCGACGCCTGCGCCCATGCCTTGGCGAAGCCGAACAGCTGGTCGGCCGACATCGCCGACAGGCCGGCGGCCGCAGCCGCGCTGCCCAGCAGCAACGACCGTCTGCTCGGATTGAACTCCGTCATTCTCGTCTCCTCCTTGTGTTGCGCCGGCTTGTTGGGATCCCGGCTGCTTGCACTGAAAAAGTCAGGCCGAAGAAATCAGATCAAAGTCGCTTTCCGGTATCCTTGTCGAACAAGTGCACGGCGCTGGTGCGCGGCCGCAGGCGGATATTCTCGCCGGGCCGCACCGTCTGGCGGTCGCGGAACACGGCGATGATGTCCTGCGAGCCGACGCGCGCCACGATCTGGGTTTCCGAGCCGGTCGGCTCGACCACCACCACTTCGGCCAGCACGCCGTCATCGGCGAGCTCGAGATGCTCGGGGCGCACGCCGTAGACCACCGGCTTGCCATCTGAACCGGCCGGCGCCGATGCCAGCGGCAACTTCGCGCCGCTCACCGTCTCAACATATGGGGCGGCGCCCGCCACGAGCTTGCCGTCAATGAAATTCATCGCCGGCGAGCCGATGAAGCCGGCGACGAACTGGTTGGCCGGACGGTCGTAGAGGTCGAGCGGCGCGCCCATCTGCTCGATGATACCGTCGTGCATGACCACGATCTTGTCGGCCATGGTCATGGCCTCGATCTGGTCGTGGGTGACATAGACCGTCGTGGTCTTGAGGCGCTGGTGCAGCTCCTTGATCTCGGTGCGCATGGCGACGCGCAGCTTGGCGTCGAGGTTCGACAGCGGCTCGTCGAACAGGAAGACCTGCGGATCGCGCACGATGGCACGGCCCATGGCGACGCGCTGGCGCTGGCCGCCGGACAGCTGGCGCGGATAGCGCTCCAGCAGCGGCTTGAGGCCGAGGATATCGGCCGCCTTGCTGACCCGCGTCTCGATCTCGGATTTCGGGGCGCCGCGCAACTTCATGGAGAACGCCATGTTGTCCGCCACCGTCATGTGCGGATAGAGCGCGTAGTTCTGGAACACCATGGCGATGTCCCGCTCCTTGGGATGCACGTTGTTCACCACGCGCTCGCCGATCGAGATCGTGCCGGCCGTGATGCTTTCGAGGCCCGCCAGCATGCGCAGCAGCGTCGACTTGCCACAACCGGACGGGCCGACCAGCACGACGAACTCGCCATCCTCGATGGGGATGGTCACCCCGTGCAGCACCTCGAACCCGGCGAACGACTTTCGAACGTCATGAATCTGCACCGACGCCATGCTTTCCCCTCCTTGGATTTGCGAGCGACATATGACGGAAGGCCGTCTTCGCTTTTCTTGTTGTTCTCTCTGGACCGCCGTGGCGCGGACCGGACGCTGGCGCAGCCCCGATCCGACAACCATCATAGCCGAAGTTTGTGTTTGCGCTGCTCGATAAAAGTCTAAGAGACGCGCATTGGCAAGCGTCACGATGCAGCATCGTCGGCGTTGCGAAGACAGGATCGAAATGCGAGAGTCGCCGCAACGTTCGGCCCGTAAAACAAGCCGATCACACGAATGTGCACTGCGGGAGAAACAATGAAAAAGCCGGAACCTGCCTCAAAAAAACGCAATCTCCGCTCGATGCGCTGGTTCAACGATCCGAGCAATCCGGGAATGACCGCGCTGTATCTCGAGCGCTACCTAAATTATGGGTTGACCCGCGAAGAGCTGCAGTCCGGCAAGCCGATCATCGGCATCGCGCAGACGGGCAACGACCTCTCCCCGTGCAACCGTCATCACCTCGAACTCGCGCATCGCGTCCGTGAAGGCATTCGCGAAGCCGGCGGCATCGCGATGGAATTCCCGACCCATCCGATCCAGGAAACCGGCAAGCGCCCGACGGCGGCGCTCGATCGCAACCTCGCCTATCTCGGTCTCGTCGAGATCCTGTTCGGCTATCCGCTCGACGGCGTGGTGCTGACCACCGGTTGCGACAAGACGACGCCCGCCTGCCTGATGGCCGCGGCGACCGTCAACATGCCGGCGATCGTGCTGTCGGGCGGCCCGATGCTCAACGGCTGGTTCAACGGCGAGCGCACCGGCTCCGGCACCGTGGTGTGGAAGTCGCGCGAGCGCCTTGCCGCCGGCGAGATCGACTACGAGGAGTTCATGGAGATCGTGGCGTCGTCGGCGCCGTCGGTCGGCCACTGCAACACCATGGGCACCGCCTCGACCATGAATTCACTCGCCGAAGCGCTGGGCATGTCGCTGCCGGGCTGCGCCGCCATCCCTGCGCCCTACCGCGAGCGCGGCCAGATCGCCTACGAGACCGGCAAGCGCATTGTCGACATGGTATGGGAAGACCTCAAGCCGTCGGACATTCTCACCCGCAAAGCGTTCGAGAACGCCATCGTCGTCAACTCGGCGATCGGCGGCTCGACCAACGCGCCGATCCATCTCAACGCGCTGGCGCGCCACATCGGCGTCGAACTCAACATTCAGGATTGGCAGACCGTCGGCCATGACGTGCCGCTGCTGGTCAACCTGCAGCCGGCGGGCTTCTATCTCGGCGAGGAGTATCACCGCGCCGGCGGCGTGCCGGCGGTGGTGCGCGAACTGATGCAGCACAAGCGCATCCATGAGGATGCGATCACCGCCAACGGCCGCACCATGGGCGAGAACTGCAAGGATGCGCCCAAGGCCGACAATGACGTGATCTGGAGCTACGACAAGCCGCTGGTGAAGGACGCCGGCTTCCTCGTCCTGCACGGCAATCTGTTCGATTCCGCGATCATGAAGACCAGCGTGATCTCGAAGGAATTTCGCGAGCGCTATCTCTCGGACCCGAAGAGCCCGAACGCGTTCGAGGGCCGCGCCATCGTGTTCGAAGGGCCGGAGGACTATCACCACCGCATCGACGATGCCGACCTCGCCATCGACGAGCACTGCATGCTGTTCGTGCGCGGCGTCGGGCCGATCGGCTATCCCGGCGGCGCCGAGGTCGTGAACATGCAGCCACCGGCGGCGCTGATCAAACGCGGCATCCACGCGCTGCCATGCATCGGCGATGGCCGCCAGTCCGGCACCTCGGGCTCCCCCTCGATCCTCAACGCCTCGCCGGAGGCCGCCGCCGACGGCGGTCTCGCGCTGCTCAAGACCGGCGACCGGGTGCGCATCGACCTCAACAAGGGCGAGGCCAACATCCTGATCTCCGACGCCGAGCTCGCCGAGCGCCGTGCCGCGCTCAAGGCCCGCGGCGGCTTCGGGCATTCGGAAAACCAGACGCCGTGGCAGGAAATCTATCGCAACACCGTCGGCCAGCATGCCACCGGCGCCTGCATGGAATTCGCCACGCGCTACCAGAACATCGCCGGCCGCGTCGGCGTCGCCCGCGACAATCATTGAGCGTTCGACGCAGCCAGCGAACGAGCAGCCCGGGTGAGCGAAGCAACGCCCGGGACAGCCAAGTCCCCGGATATCGCGCTCTCGCGCTCATCCGGGCTACATCCGACGACTTATTCCCTCATCCAGAAGAGCCCGTGCAGCGGGCGTCTCGAAGGATGAGGCCCCTCATGGTTCGAGACGACGCACCGCGCCTCCTGACCATGAGGAGCAATCGCAGGACTTGATTGCAGCCATCATCGACTGAAGACCCAGAGAGGACCTATGACTGACCGACTGAAGGGAAAACGCGCCCTCGTCACCGCCGCCGCAGCAGGCATCGGCCGCGCCAGCGCCATCGCCTTCGCCCGTGAAGGCGCCACCGTGATCGCCACCGACATCGACGAGAAGGGGCTCGCATCGCTCAAGCAGGACGGCATCGCCGAGGTGGCGCGGCTCGACGCGCGCAACACCGCCGACGTCAATGCGCTGGCGCAGCGCGTCGGCAAGGTCGACGTGCTGCTCAACGCCGCCGGCTTCGTCCACAACGGCACCATCCTCGACTGCAGCGAGGACGACTGGGACTTCTCCTTCGACCTCAACGTCAAGTCGATGCACCGCACCATCAAGGCGTTCCTGCCGGCGATGCTGGCGGGTGGCGGCGGCAGCATTGTCAACATCGCCTCGGCTGCCGGCGTGTTCAAGGCCGCACCCAACCGCTACGTCTACAGCGCGACCAAGTCCGCAGTCGCGGCGCTGACCCGCGCCGTCGCCGTCGACTTCATCGGCAAGGGCGTCCGCTGCAACTGCATCTGCCCCGGCACCATCGAGACGCCGTCGATGCTCGGCCGCGCCGAGGCCGCCGGCCCCGGCGGGCGCGAGATGTTCGTCAGCCGCCAGCCGATGGGCCGGCTCGGCACCGCGGAGGAGATCGCCGCGCTCGCACTCTATCTCGCCAGCGACGAGAGCGCATTCACCACCGGCGTCGCCCACATCATCGACGGCGGCTGGACGCTCTGACCCGTATCATGGGACGCCCGGCCCCCGCCGGCGTCCCGACAGAGGATTGAAAAAGACATGAACAACATCGACCTCAGGGGACGCCGCGCCGTGGTCACGGGCGGCGCGCAGGGTTTTGGCCGCGCCATCACCGAGCGCTTCGTCGCATCAGGCGCCAGCGTGGCGATCTGGGACATCGACCAGGCGCTGATGGACAAGACCGCGAAGGAGATCGGACCGCAGGTGACGGCCCTCAGGGTGGATATCGCCGATCTCGCGGCGGTCGAGGCCGCGCGCGACCAGACCGTCGCCGCGCTCGGCGGCATCGACATCCTCGTCAACAATGCCGGTATTGCTGGCATCAACCGCACTGTGTGGGAGACCGATGTCGAGGAATGGCGCAAGGTGATGCGCATCAATCTCGACGGCCCGTTCGTCTGCTGCAAGGCGATCGTGCCCGGCATGATCAAGCAGGACTACGGCCGCATCATCAACATCGCCTCGATCGCCGGCAAGGAAGGCAACCCAAACGCCGCGCACTACTCCGCTTCGAAGGCCGGCGTGATCGCGCTGACCAAGTCGCTCGGCAAGGAGCTCGCGAGCACGAAGATCGCCGTCAACGCGGTGACCCCGGCGGCGGCGCGCACCGCGATCTTCGACCAGATGACCCAGCAGCACATCGACTTCATGCTGTCCAAGATCCCGCGCGGCCGCTTCGTGCTGGTCGAGGAACTCGCAGCGATGGTGGCGTGGATGGCGTCGGAGGAATGCGCCTTCACCACCGGCGCGGTGTTCGACATCTCCGGCGGCCGCGCGACGTATTGAGGGCGCCGACCGCCCCATCGCCGCCGCGACGGGGGCTGCCAGCGATCACGACCGCGGCTTCCATTCGTCGTCATGCCCGGGCTCGTCCCGGGCATCCACGTCTTGAAGGCACGCCCGCAAGGAAGACCTAGATGCCCGCGACAAGCGCGGGCATGACGGAGTGAATAGAGACATACTGTTCTCGGAGGGCACCCTTCCCCCTCATCCTGAGGAGCCCGCGCAGCGGGCGTCTCGAAGGATGAGGCCGGGCATCAGCGGCACCTTGGCCTCATGGTTCGAGACGCGCAGCTGCGCTGCGCTCCTCACCATGAGGGGTAAATCCGAGGTCCGAACATCGGCCGGAAACGGCGCCGCTCGTCGACACGGCCCCCATCGGTCGGCGGTCGACTGACATCCGTGACTTCGTCCCTACACCGGCGCCGGGCTGAACCGCGCGACGAGCTGATAGCTGCTGCCGGGATAGGACAGCGTCACATGGGTGATGATGTGGCCGCTGTAACGGGTGCGGCGTTCGACGACGAGACAGGCGTCGCCCTTGGCGATGTCAAGATGCCGCGCCACCTCCTCGGTGGCGTTGACGGCGCGGATGTGGTGCTCCGCTTCGCTCCACGGCACTTTCTTGAGTAGCCAGTTGCCCGGCGATGTCTCGGTGAAGTCGACGCCGGCCGCGGATGGCACCGCTTCGAGATTGATCAGGCGATCCTCCACCACCACCGGCTTGTCGTCGGCGAAGTGGATGCTGGTCAGCGCCAGGATGCGCGCACCGGCCTCGACATCGAGACGCGCGGCGTCGCGCTTGGTCGCCTTGCGCTCGCTGCGGCCGACCAGGGCGATGCGATAGGCCTTGCCCTCGCGCTGGATCTCCGCCTCGGTATCATGGATCTGCAGCACGTTCTTTTCGGCACTGGGCTGCGCGACAAAGCTGCCGGAGCGGCGGCGGCGCACGATCAGCCCGGAGGCGGCCAGCGCGCTCAGCGCCTTGTTCACGGTCATGCGCGAGCAGTGATAGCGCTTGAGCAGCTCCTGCTCGGAAGGCACGCGCGCGCCCGGCGGCCAATCGCCGGAGACGATCGCCGTCTCGAGCGCGCGCTGAATCTCGGCATAGCGCGCCACGCCGGCCTGTCGCGGCCGTGGCGTGCGGACGTCAGGCATCGATCAGCCTCCCCAGGGTCGTGCGGTAGCGCGCTGCGATGGCGTCGCGCTGCAGGTGACGCCCGCCGTCCACCACCTTGACGCCACCGGCGAACACGCTGTCCACCGCCGGGCGGCCCGGCACGAAGATCCAGGAATCCAGCCAGTGCTCGCGGGCGACCGTCGAGAAGCTGGTGTGCTCGGCATCCAGCACCACGATGTCGGCGCGCTGGCCCGTGGCGAGTGAGCCGATCGGCCGACCCAGCGCCTGGGCGCCGCCGGCAAGCGCCGCCGTGAACAGGCGGTGGCCAGTGGATTCGCCGGGTTCGGTGGTCATGACATTGCGGCCGCGGCGGCCGAGGCGCTGGCTGTATTCCAGCAGCCGCAGTTCGCCGGCCGCATCGATCTCGATATTGGAATCCGAGCCGACGCCAAGCCGGCCGCCGGCCGCGAGGAATTCGGGGCCGTTGAAGATGCCATCGCCGAGCGATGCCTCGGTGATCGGGCACAGGCCCGCCACCGCTCCCGACGCCGCCATCCGCTGGGTCTCATCCGCCGTCATGTGGGTGGCATGGATCAGGCACCAGCGCGCGTCAACCGGCATGTTGTCGTAGAGCCAGGCCACCGGCCGCGCACCCGACCAGGCGAGGCAGTCGTCGACCTCCTTCACCTGCTCGGCGATATGAATGTGGATCGGCCCCTGCGGTGTTGCCTTCACCACCTCGGCGAGGGTTTCCGGCGTCACCGCGCGCAGCGAGTGCGGCGCGATGCCGACCGCGGTCGAAGGCAGCCGCGCCGCGGCACTGCGGGTGGCCTCGACCAGCTTCAGGAAGCGATAGGGATCGTTGAGGAAACGACGCTGGCCGGGCACGGCGGGCGCGGCGCCGAAGCCGCCATAGGCATAGAACGCCGGCAGCATGGTGAGGCCGATACCGGTGGCGCCGGCCGCAGCGACGATGCGCGCGGCCATTTCCGCGAGGTCAGTGTAGGGCGTGCCGTCCGCGCCATGGTGGATGTAGTGGAATTCGCCGACCGCGGTGAAGCCGCGCTCCAGCATCTCGGCATAGGCATAGGCGGCGATCGCCTCGACATCCTCGGGCGTCAGCTTGCCGAGAAAGCGGTACATCACGTCGCGCCAGGTCCAGAAGCTGTCGTCGCCGGGGCCGCGCCGCTCGGCAAGGCCGGCCATGCCACGCTGGAAGGTGTGGCAATGCAGGTTAGGCAGGCCGGGAACCGCGATGCCCTTGACGCGCTCGCCGGCCGTGCCGGCAGCGCCCGCCACAACCTCCGAGATCACGCCATCGGCGACCGTGATGCGCACGTCGCGCGCCCAGCCGCCGGGCAGGAAGGCATGGTCGAACACCAGGCTGCGCGCCGCCCCGGAATCCTTTGCGTTCGTCGCGGCGGGGGTCTGAGATCGTGTCATCCGGTCGGCCTCCATGCTCATTGGCATCTTATGTATAGACAATTGGGTCGCGGTCGGCAATTATGTATAGACAATTAAACGTCCCTGGCGGGAGCCATGCGACGAACCAATCCTGCGAGGGAGACATGCGCTACGACAAGATTTGGCTGGATGCGCGGCTGGTCACCGTCAACCCGGCGCTGGCCGGGCTCGGCATCATCGAGCGCGGCGCCATCGCCGCCAAGGACGGCCGCATCGCCTATGTCGGCCCCGAGGCCGACCTGCCGTCCGGCTGGAGCGCGGCCGAGACGGTGAAACTCGACGGCCGCTGGGTCACCCCGGGCCTCGTCGACTGCCACACCCACCTCGTTTATGGCGGCAACCGCGCCCACGAGTTCGAGCTGCGCCTCGCGGGTGCGAGCTATGAAGAAATCGCCCGCGCCGGCGGCGGCATCGTCTCCACCGTCAAGGCGACGCGCGCCGCAAGCGAGGACGATCTCGTCAGGACGGCGCTGCCGCGCCTCGACCACCTGCTCGCCGAAGGCGTCACGACCATCGAAGTCAAGTCGGGCTATGGCCTCGACCAGGCCAGCGAAATCAACCTGCTGCGCGCTGCGCGCCGCCTCGGCCGCGAGCGCAAGGTCGACCTCGTCACCACCTTCCTCGGCGCCCATGCGATGCCGCCGGAAGCGACGGACAAGGACGCCTTCATCGCCGGGATCTGCACCATGATCCCGGCAATCGCCCGCGACAAGCTCGCCGACGCCGTCGACGCGTTCTGCGAGGGCATCGCGTTCTCGCCGGAGCAGACGGCGCGGGTGTTCGACGCCGCCAAGGCCGCCGGCCTGCCGGTCAAGCTGCATGCCGACCAGCTCTCCAACCTGCACGGCGCGCGGCTCGCCGCCGAACATGGCGCGCTGTCGGCGGATCATCTCGAATACACCGACGAGGACGGCGCGGCGGCGATGGCGAAAGCCGGCACCGTGGCGGTGCTGCTGCCCGGCGCGTTCTACGTGCTGCGCGAGAAGCAACTGCCGCCGGTCGAGGCCTTCCGTAAGCATGGCGTCAAAATCGCCATCGCCACCGACAGCAATCCCGGCACCTCACCGATCACCTCGCTGCTGCTGACCATGAACATGGGCGCGACGCTGTTCCGCCTGACCATCGACGAGCTCGTTGCCGGCGTCACGCGCGAAGCCGCCCGCGCACTCGGCCGGCTGTCCGACATCGGCACGCTCGAGACCGGCAAATGGTGCGACCTCGCGATCTGGGACATCGAGCGCCCGGCCGAGCTCGTCTACCGCATTGGTTTCAACCCGCTGCATCAGCGCATCTGGAGGGGAGCATGACGTCCTGGCTGACGGTGCACCGCGGCGACGCGCCGCTGATCGTTTCGTTTCCGCATACCGGCACCGAGATTCCGGCCGAATACGACAGCCGCCTGGTCTCGCCCTGGCTGGCGCGCAAGGACGCCGACTGGTGGATCGAGCGGCTCTATGACTTCGCAGCCGGCCTCGGCGCCACCACGGTGCACACCGCGATCTCGCGCACCGTGATCGACGTCAACCGCAACCCGACCGGCGTCTCGCTGTATCCGGGACAGGCGACGACCGAGCTGTGCCCGACCACGACCTTCGACGGCGAGCCGCTGTACAAGGCCGGCGCCGAGCTCGATCCGGCGGAAGTGCCGGAGCGCCGCGCGCGCTACTTCGATCCCTATCATGCCGCGCTGCAGGACGAGATCACACGGCTGCGCCAGATTCATCCGACCGTGGTGCTCTACGACTGCCATTCGATCCGCTCGCTCATCCCGCGGCTGTTCGACGGCGAACTGCCGAACTTCAACATCGGCACCAATTCCGGCGCGAGCTGCGATCCGGCGCTGACCGCCGCGATCGAGGCCGACTGCGCGGCGACCAGCTTCAGCCGCGTCACCAACGGCCGCTTCACCGGCGGCTGGATTACCCGCGGCCACAGCGATCCGAAGAACGGCGTGCACACTGTCCAGATGGAGCTCGCCTGCCGCGGCTACATGCCGGAGACGCTCGGCCCGGTCGGCGAGGGCGAATGGCCCACCGCCTATGATCCGGCCTACGCGCGGCCGATGCGCGACGCGCTCACCGCCATCCTGAATTCCTGCCTGCGCTTCGCGCAGCAGGCGACCTGATCGTTTTCACTGAGGAGACCCCTATGACCCGTATCGACAACACCCGCGTCATCCGCGCGGCGCACGGCACCGAGCGGACGGCCAAGAGCTGGCTGACCGAAGCGCCGCTGCGCATGCTGATGAACAACCTCGACCCCGACGTCGCCGAGAAGCCGGGCGAGCTCGTGGTGTATGGCGGCATCGGCCGCGCCGCGCGCACCTGGGAGAGCTTCGACCGCATCGTCGCCTCGCTGCGCGACCTCGAGGACGACGAGACGCTGATCGTGCAGTCGGGCAAGCCGGTGGCGGTGTTCCGCACGCACCGCGACGCGCCGCGCGTGCTGATCGCCAACTCCAACCTGGTGCCGCACTGGGGCAACTGGGACCACTTCCATGAGCTCGATCGCAAGGGCCTGATGATGTACGGCCAGATGACGGCCGGCTCGTGGATCTACATCGGCTCGCAGGGCATCGTGCAGGGCACCTACGAGACCTTCGTCGAGGTCGGCCGCCAGCATTATGGCGGCAGCCTCGCCGGCAAGTGGATCCTGACCGCCGGCCTCGGCGGCATGGGCGGCGCGCAGCCGCTGGCCGCAACCATGGCGGGCGCGTCCTGTCTCGCCGTCGAGTGCCAGCCGAGCCGCATCGAGATGCGCCTGCGCACCGGCTATCTCGACGTCCAGGCCAAGGACCTCAAGGACGCCCTCGCGATCATCGAGAAGGCCTGCAAGGACAACAAGCCGGTGTCGGTCGGCCTGCTCGGCAACGCCGCGGAGATCTTCCCGGAGCTGGTGCGTCTCGGCATCAAGCCTGATGTCGTCACCGACCAGACCTCGGCGCACGATCCGATCAACGGCTACCTGCCGAAGGGCTGGACGCTCGCCGAGTGGGAAGCCAAGCGCGAGAGCGATCCGAAGGCGGTGAACGCAGCGTCGCGGCGCTCGATGGTCGAGCACGTCCAGGCGATGCTCGACTTCCACAAGATGGGCGTGCCGACCCTCGACTATGGCAACAACATCCGCCAGATGGCCAAGGAAGAAGGCCTCGAGAACGCCTTCGACTTCCCGGGCTTCGTGCCGGCCTATATCCGCCCGCTGTTCTGCCGCGGCATCGGTCCGTTCCGCTGGGCCGCCCTGTCGGGTGATCCGGAGGACATCTACAAGACCGACGCCAAGGTGAAGGAGCTGCTGCCCGACAACAAGCACCTGCACAACTGGCTCGACATGGCGCGCGAGCGCATCAAGTTCCAGGGCCTGCCGGCGCGCATCTGCTGGGTCGGCCTCGGTGACCGCCACCGCATCGGCATGGCGTTCAACGAGATGGTCGCCCGCGGCGAGCTCAAGGCGCCGATCGTGATCGGCCGCGACCACCTCGACTCCGGTTCGGTGGCGAGCCCCAACCGCGAGACCGAAGCGATGAAGGACGGCTCGGACGCGGTGTCCGACTGGCCGCTGCTCAACGCGCTGATCAACTGCGCCAGCGGCGCCACCTGGGTGTCGCTGCATCACGGCGGCGGCGTCGGCATCGGCTACTCGCAGCATGCCGGCATGGTGATCGTCGCCGACGGCACGCCGGAAGCCGGCAAGCGCCTCGAGCGCGTGCTGTGGAACGACCCGGCTTCGGGCGTGATGCGTCATGCCGACGCCGGCTACGACATCGCGATCGAGTGCGCCAAGGAGCACGGCCTCAAGCTCCCGAGCGTTGGCTGATGCGCATTCTGCGCGCCGCCTCCTATCGGCGGATGCCCTGGAAGAACGGCGGCGGCGAGACCATCGAGATGGTGGTCTCGCCCGCCGGGGCGTCGTTCGACAACTTCGACTGGCGCCTCAGCATGGCCCATGTCGGCGCGCCCGGCCCGTTCTCGCTGTTCCCTGACATCGACCGCACCTTGAGCGTGATCGCCGGCCACGGCCTGACGCTCAAGCTGCCCGAGCGGACGCCGACCACCCTCAACCGCTGCTCGGCGCCGTTCGCGTTTCCCGGTGACGTCGCCGTCGACAGCACGCTGGTCGACGGGGCGATCGACGACCTCAACGTCATGACCCGCCGCAGCCGCTGCCGCCATCGCGTGGCACGGCATGGCCTCACCTCGTCGACGCGGCTTGCGCTGAGCGGCGAGATCGGCGTGCTCGTCGCGATCGGCGGCGGCGTCGAGATCGTGGCCGGCTCCGATCTCATCATGCTCGGTCCCAAGGACGCACTGGTGCTGGAAGCCGACGACGCCACCGCCCTCACGGCCACGCCGCAGGGCACGGCCGACCTGTTCGTGGTCGAAATCGCGTTCGGGTGATCGGCTGGCGGGTTGATTTCCGGCACTGGCCACACCCAATGCGTCGTTGCCGGACTGGATCCGGCAACCTCGCTTAGGGACGTAGTTCCCTCCTTATCGGGGTGGCCGGGACAAGCCCGGCCACGACGGAGTTAAAGACAGTAAGCGCGCTTTTCGATGAGCCCGCCTTACAAAATCTTCCCGGGATTCAGCAATCCCTGCGGGTCGAACGCATCCTTCAGCCGCTGCATCGCGTCGATCTCCGACGCCGAACGCATACGGCGCAGCGCCGTGCGCTTGATGGCGCCGATGCCATGCTCGGCGCTGACGGTGCCGCCAAGGTCGAGCGCGACGGCCTCGATCGCTTCCGTCACCTCGCCCCAGCGCGCCTTGAAGGCCTCGCCGGCCATGTCCACCGGGGGCAGCACGTTGAAATGGATATTGCCGTCGCCGACATGGCCGAACGGCACGGGACGACAGCCCGGGACGACGGCCTCCACCGCCTGCATCGCCGCCGTGACGAACGCACCGATCGCGGACACCGGCACCGCCGAATCGCTCTTCAGGCTGCCCGGCGTTTCGATCATGGCGTGGGCGATGCCCTCGCGCAGGGTCCACAGCGCCTGGCGCTGGGCTTCTGATGCCGCGACCGTGCCGTCGATCACGACGCCATCCTCGATCGCGCTCGTGAACAGCTCCTCGACCGCGCGCGGCAGGTCGAAATAGGGGCTGGCGCTATCCGCTTCCAGCAGCACCGCCCACGGCGTGATGGTCGGGAACGGCTCGCGCGCACGGCCGACATGGCCGAAATGCAGGTCGAGCCCGGCACGCGGCAGCACCTCGAAGGCACTGATCGCTTCGCCAAGCGCGGTCCGCGCCCGCACGAACAGATCGAGCACCGCATCGAGCGTCTGCAGGCCGAGACAGGCGGTGGCGCGCACCGCCGGTGCCGGCCGCAGCTTGAGCGCCGCTGCGGTGATCAGGCCGAGCGTGCCCTCGCTGCCGAGAAAGATCTGGCGCAGGTCGTAGCCGGCGTTGTTCTTGCGCAGCGGCGACAGCTGGCTGAGCACATCGCCATTCGCCAGCACGACCTCGAGCCCGAGCACCTGCTCACGCGCCATGCCATAGCGCAGCACATTGTTGCCGCCGGCATTGGTCGCAAGATTGCCGCCGATCTGGCTGGACAGGCCGCCATGATCGAGGCCGAGCAGCCGGCCGGCGCTCACCGCCGCCTCGCGCGCCTCATGCAGGGTGCAGCCGGCTTCCACCACCATGATATCGCCGGTGGTGTCGAGTGTGCGGATCGCGCGCATGCGCTCGAACGAGATCACCACCGCGGGGCGGTCGGCCGCAGGCGCGGCGCCGCCGGCAAGGCCGGTGCCGCCGCCGCGCGGCGTCAGCGCGACGCCGGCATCCATGCAGGCCCGCACCAGGGCGGCGACTTCCGCCGTCGTGCGCGGCCGCACCACGGCGATGAGCGGTCCGTCGGTATGCAGGGCGAAGTCGCCGCGATAGCCGGCGAGATCGCCGGCCTGATCGAGCACGCCGTCGTCTCCGACCAGCGCCCGCAGCGTGGCCGGCAACGCCGTCATCACGCGCCCATCACGCTGCGGATAGCCGCGAGGAACGCGTCGGTGTCCTGACGCGTGCCGACGGTGATGCGCAGCGCACCCGGCGTCTGCGGCCAGGGGAACGGCAGCACGAAGATGTTCTTCGCGCGCAGGCCCTGCGCGATCTCTGCCGCCGGCCGCGGCGTCACCACGGTGACGAAATTGGCCGCGCTCGGCAGTGGCTGGAAGCCAAGCGCCGACAGCCCCTGCGCGAGACGGCCGCGCTCCGCGGCGGTGTGATCGAGCAGCTCCGCGAGATGGCCACCTTCATCAAGCGCCGCGCGGGCGGCGGCGAGCGCCACCGCGTTGACGCTGAAGTTGATGCGGATCTTGCGATAGGCATCCGCCAGCTCGCGTGAGCTGGTGATGCCGTAGCCGACGCGGGCGCCCGCAAGGCCATAGGCCTTGGAGAAGCTGCGTGTCGCGATCCACGGGCCGCGCCGGCGCGCCAGCAGCGGCAGGCTCTCGGGACCGCCGGCGTGGCGGCCGAACTCGTAGTAGGCCTCGTCGAAATGCAGCAGCAGATGCTCCGGCAGCTCGCGCACGAGCAGCTCGATATCCGCCATGCCGAGCAGGCCGCCGGTCGGGTTGTGCGGCGTGGCGACGAACACCAGCCGCGTCTGCGGCGTCACCGCCTTCAGCGTCGCCTCGATATCGACGACGCCGTCCTTGCGCACCGCGACGCCCACATGGGTGGCGCCGCGCATGGTGATGGTCTTGGCGTAGGTCGGAAAGCCCGGCACCGGCGCCACCGCTTCGTCGCCCTGGTCGAGCGAGATGTCGGCGCTGGCATAAAGCAGCTCGTTGGTGCCCGAGCCGATGACGATGTGGTCCGGCGCGGCGCCCGTGCGGCGCGCCAGCTCCGCGATCAGTTCGCTGCCGTCATGGTCGGGGTAGCGGTTGAGCCCGGCGGCGGCGCGCTGCATCGCCTCGACAACGGCCGGCGCTGGCGGAAATGGCGATTCGTTAAGGTGCAGGCTGCGGACCGGCAACGCCTCGCCGAGATCCGGCGGCGTCACCTGGGGCGGCACGGTTTCCAGCCGCTGGATGCGCGGCGTGACGACGGTTTCGATCTTTGCCGCGTCAGCCATGGGACCAGTCGTCCGGATTGTTGGAGTTGCCCGGCGACAGGCCGAGGATATCGCCATCGGTGGTGACGCCGAGGCCGAGCACCGTGCGGTTGGCATAGTTGAAGTAAGCCACCACCTGATTGACCTCGAGGATGCGGCCATCGTCGAAGCCCGCCGCCCGCATCGCCTCGAGCCGCGCGCGCAGCTCGTCGTGTGCCTGCGGCTTCAGCGTCAGCGCTTCGGCATAGCGCAGCGCAGCACCTTCGACCGGCGTGAGCACGTCGGTGAAGACGCCGCTCTGCAGCGCGCGGCGGATCGCCGCGGCGCGGTCGTCGTCGTTCAGCAACCGCCGCAGGCCGGCGAAGTGATGGTCGACGCAGTAGGCGCAGGCATTGAGCGAGCTGACATAGACGCCAAGCGTTTCCAGGAACCACTTCGGAATGGCATTGGAGGCATGGTGCAGCACGTATTTGTAGAGGGCCATGTGGCCCTCCATGCTGTGCGGGCGCAGGCTGTGCGCCAGCATGATGTTGTCGACGTTGTCGTCGGGCCCCTTGATCCGGTCATACAGCGTCCGCAGACGCCCCTCGGACTCGGGGTAGGGAATGTGCGAGATCCACATCGGGTGCCGTGTCCTTGTGCTTACCTCAGGCGACGTCGTCGAACATCGTGGCGCCGGCAATGTCACCGAGCGCGCCATCGCCGAGCATGCGCTTGGCGGCGGCAATGTCCGGAGCGAGGTAGCGGTCCTGGTCGAGCCGGGCGACCTCGACGCGCAGGCGCTTGACGGCCTCCGCGAGCGGCGCCGCCGGCGTCAACGGCCGGTGGAATTCGACGCCCTGGGAGGCGGCGAGCCATTCCAGCGCCAGAATCGCGACGAGATTGTCGTTCATCTGGGCGAGGCGATAGGCGCCATGGCAGGCCATCGAGACGTGGTCTTCCTGGTTGGCCGAAGTCGGGATCGAATCGACCGAGGCCGGATGCGCCAGCATCTTGTTCTCGCTGGTCAGCGCCGCGGCGGTGACCTGCGCGATCATGAAGCCGGAGTTGAGGCCCGAGTTCTCGATCAGGAACGCCGGCAGGCCCGACAGCGAGGAATCGACCAGCATCGCCTGGCGGCGCTCGGACAGCGAGCCGATCTCGCAGATCGCCAGCGCGATGATATCGGCGGCGAAGGCCACCGGCTCGGCGTGGAAGTTGCCGCCGGACAGCACGTCGCGCTCCGCCGGGAACACCAGCGGATTGTCGCTGACCGCGTTGGCCTCGATCGCCAGCACACTCGCGGCATAGCGCAGGTTGTCGAGGCAGGCGCCCATCACTTGCGGCTGGCAGCGCATGCAGTAGGGGTCCTGCACCTTGAGCGTGGCGCGATGCGCCTCGCGGATCGGGCTGGCATCGATCAGGCGGCGATAGATCGCCGCGACGTCCTGCTGGCCGCGATGGCGGCGCACCGCCTGGATGCGGGCATCGAACGGCGTGTCGTTGCCACGGCAGGCCTCCAGCGCGAGCGAACCGGTGACGAGGCCGGCACGCAACGCGTCCTCCGCAGCAAACAGGCCGGACAGCGCCAGCGCGGTCGACACCTGCGTGCCGTTGATCAGCGCAACGCCTTCCTTCGGCCCGAAGGTCATCGGCGACAGGCCGGCATGGCGCAGGCCTTCGGCGGCCGGCATCACCTTGCCCTGGACGCGCACATCGCCCATGCCCATCAGGGCAGAGGCCATGTGCGACAGCGGCGCGAGATCGCCGGACGCCCCGACCGAGCCCTTGGCGGGAATGCAGGGATAGACGCCGGCATTGGCGAGCGCCAGCAGCGCTTCTATCACCTGCCAGCGCACGCCGGAATGGCCCTGCGCCAGCGCGGTGGCCTTCATGACCAGGATGAGGCGCACCAGATCGTCGCTCAGCAGCTCGCCGGTACCGGCGCTGTGAGAGAAGATCAGGTTCTGCTGCAGCTTCTCGAGCTGGTCGTTCTCGATGCGCACCGCGGCGAGCTTGCCGAAGCCGGTGTTGACGGCATAGATCGGCCGCCCGGTGCCGATGAGCTCGAGGATCGTTGCGTGACAGGCGTCCACCACGGCGCGAGCGCCGTCGGCGAGATGCACGGTCGGCGCCTCGCGCAGGATGCGCCGCCAGGTGGAAAGCGAAACCTGCCCCGGCTCGATGGTCACGTCATTGGCGACGTTCGTCTGCTTGGTCATTGTGTTTTTCCGATCAGCCCAACAACAGCGCGTCGTCCGAGAGCTCCTCGCCCTGGTCGCGCTTGAACAATGCCAGCAGATCGGAGACCTGCATGGCGGCTCGCTTGTCGCCTTCCGCATCGAAGATGATGCGGCCGCGGTGGAACATGACGGTGCGGTCGCCATAATGCAGCGCCTGCGCCATCGAGTGGGTGACCATCACCGAGGTCAGCTTGAGCTGGGCGACGATGTCGCGCGTCAGCTCCATCACGAACTCGGCCGTCTTGGGGTCGAGCGCGGCGGTGTGCTCGTCGAGCAGCAGCACCCGCGTTTCGCCGGTCGTTGCCATCAGCAGGCTGACGGCCTGGCGCTGGCCGCCCGAGAGCAGGCCGACCTTGTCGTTGAGGCGGTTCTCGAGGCCGAGCTTGAGCAGCTTGAGGCGTTCGGCTGCGTGCTCGCGAATGCCCTTGTCGATGGCAAAGCGGAAGCCGCGCGGCTGGGTGCGGCCGTGGGCCAGCGCGAAGTTCTCGAGGATCGTGAGATCCTCGCAGGTGCCCATCTTGGGATCCTGGAACACGCGCGAGATCAGCCGCGAGCGCTGATGGATCGGCCAGTTAGTGACATTCTGGCCATCGACCATCACCTTGCCGCAGTCGGGCTTGACGAGGCCGGCGATGACGTTGAGCGCGGTCGACTTGCCGGCGCCGTTGGTGCCGATGATGGTGAGGAACTGGCTCTGCGGCACGACAAGGTCGAGCTGGCGGATCGCCGGAGCTTCGAGCGGCGTGCCCTTGTTGAAGGTGACGCGGACGTCGCTGATATCGATCATGACGACTTCCTCTTCAGGAGCTTGCCCATGCCCGAGCGGGACGACTGGCCGACCAGGGTGACGACCACGAGGACCGCGGTCACGAGCTGGACGTCGGACGCCTTGAGGCCGAGGAAATCGGCATTGAGCGAGAATGCGACGGCGAAACGGTACAGCATCGCGCCGAACAGGCACGCCAGCGTCGCCTGCGCAATGGTGCGCACCGGCAGGATCGACATGCCGACAATCACCGCGGCGAGCCCGATGATGATGACGCCGATGCCCATGTAGGCGTCTGCGGCGCCGAAGCTCTGGGCGAACATCGCGCCCGCGAGCGCGGTCAGCGCGTTCGCCATGCCGAGACCGAGCAGCTTCATGCGGCCGACGTTGACGCCGTTGGCGGCGGCCATGGCAGGGTTGGCGCCGGCGGCGCGCATATTCATGCCGAGACCGGTGTGCAGGAACAGGTCGAGCAGCACCTTGATCACCAGAATGATGACCGCGAGCAGGATCGGGCTCAGGATGTAGGCGGGAATGCCCCAGCCCTGCACCGCCGAGAAGATGGTGTGCGCGCCGAGCAGCGGCTTGTTCGGGCCACCCATGATGCGCAGGTTGATGGAGTACAGCGAGATCGAGACCAGGATGCCGGAAAGAATGTGCAGGATATTGAACCGCACATTGAGGAACGCAGTCACGAAGCCCGCACCGAAACCGGCGACCGCCGCGACCAGCGTCGCCGGCCAGGGATTCCAGCCGAAGTTCGCGATCAGGATCGCCGCCACCGCGGCGCCGAGAGGAAAGCTGCCTTCGACGGTGAGATCCGGGAAGTCGAGAATGCGGAAGGTGATGAATGCTCCGAGGGCGACGAGGCCGAAGATCAGGCCGACCTCGACAGTCCCGAGAAGTTCGTAGAGCGACATATGATGCGATCTTTCTGGCGATATCCGCCGACAACGATGATCGGCGCGACGGCAGCGGCGACCGGCATCGGCCGGCCGCCGCGCGTCACGATCAGTTCACGGTCCGGGTGGCCCGCTTCAGCACCGCTTCCGGCAGGGTGACGCCCATCGCCGCGGCAGCGCTCTTGTTCACGACCACCACGAAGTTCGGCATCTTCTGGTAGGCGATCACGGCGTCGACATCGCCGGCCTTGGCGCCTTCCAGGATCACGCCGGCCATGTGACCCGCCATGCGGCCGACCTCGATGTAGTCGAGGCCGACGGAAGCGATCGCGCCACGGTCGACGCCGCGGGTCTCGCCGGTGAACACCGGAATTTTGGTCTCCTGACCGACTTTCACCACGGTCTCGAGCGCCGCGACCACGGTGGTGTCGTTCGGCACGTAGATCGCATCGACATTGCCGACGAGCTTCTTGGTGGCGGGGATCACCTCGTTGGTGGTCGGCGCGGCCGCTTCCACCACGGTGATGCCGAGCTTTGCGCCTTCTTCACGCAGCTTTTCCAGTGTCGCGTTGGAGCTGTCGAGGCCAGGATTGTAGATGAAGCCGAGCTTCTTGAGGTTCGGCGAGATTTCGCGGAACAAGTTGAGCTGCGCGGTCAGCGGCGGTGCGTCGGACACGCCGGTGATGTTGCCGCCGGGCGCCTTGAACTGCGGAATGAGCTTCGCCTTGATCGGATCGGTGACGGTCGCGAACACGATCGGCACGGAGCTGGTGACGCTGGCCATAGCCTGCGCGGTCGGCGTGGTGATCGCGATGATCAGGTCGGCGCCGTCACCGACGAACTTCTTGGCGATCTGCTGCTGGGTCGAGGCGTTGCCGTTCGCAGTCTGGTATTCGACCTTGATGTTGCGGCCATCCTCGAAGCCGCTTTCGGCGAGCCCCTTGAGCACGCCGTCCTTGGTTTCAACCAGTTGCGGCACTTCGACGATCGTCGAGATCATCACCTTCTTCGGCGCTGCCGCGGCATGACCGCTGATCAACGCCGACGCCGCGCACGCCAACAGAACAGCCTGCGCCTGCAAGAAAACTCCCCTCATCACTCTCTCTCCCAGTCTCGGTTGAAGCTCGAAACGCTGTCCGTCGGCCCGGCAACCAACTTATCTCTTGCCAATATGTGGCATTGTGTTCCACAATATGAGCAATGAATGAGACATCTGTCAACATCGGCTCCGAGGAAGCGCCAACCGCCACCGCCAACACCGCGGGCGTCGGCCTTCTGAAGAAGGCCTTTCAAATCCTCGACCTTTTCACTGACGAGCGTCCGAGCTGGACGCAGTCGGAACTGGCGCGGGACACCCAACTGGCGCGCTCGACCCTGAGCCGCCTGGTCCGCTTCCTGTGCGCGACCGGCTACCTGATGGAGCAGCGCGGCCGCTACACGCTCGGCTTCGCCGCCATCGACCTCGGCCGCCGCGCCCAGTTGCAGTTCGACCTCGTCGGGCTGTGCCAGAGCATTCTCGAGGAGCTGTCGCAGGCCACCGCCGAGACAGTCATTCTCACCGGCTACGACGACATTCATGCCAGCGTCGTCTGCCTCGCCCAGATCCCGAGCCGCCAGGGCGGCCTGCGGGTGTTCGAGCAGATCGGCACCGCCTATCCGCTGCATTCGGGCGCAACCTCGAAGGCGGTGCTGGCATTTCTGCCGCAGCGACAGATCGACACGGTGCTCGCCGGCGACCTCACCGGGGTCAATCCGAGCTCGACCATTCCAGCCGATGCGCTGCGCACCCAGCTCGAGGGCGTGCGCACCGACGGCTTCGTCGTCACCCATGAGGAGACCTATCCCGGCGTCGTCGGCATCGCGGTGCCGGTGCTGACACCGCGCCGCCAGCCGCTCGGCTCGATCGCCATCGCCGCGCCGACCCAGCGCATGAAGCAAGGGGAGATCGAGGCCTACGCCAGACTGCTGGTCGACGCCGGCCGCCGCGTCGCGGCCCGCATCACCGGCACCACGAATGGTGAGTAAGACATGACGCGAGCCTCCACGATGCGCGCCTGGCGATCCGCCCTTCCCGGCATCGACGATCTCGAGCGCACCGAAGCCGCCCTGCCGGCTCACACCGCCGATGAGGTGCTGGTCCAGGTCGAGACCGCCGCGCTGAATTTCTCCGATCTGCTGATGATCGACGATCGCTACCAGGTGCGGCCGCCACGCCCGTTCATTCCGGGCCAGGAAGTCGCCGGCACCGTGGTCGCTGCCGGCGAGCGCAGCGGCCTTGCGGTCGGCGATCGCGTCGCCAGCAAGGTGCTGTGGGGCGGCTTCGCCGACTACGTTCCGGTGCGCGGCGACATGGCGATCCGCATTCCCGACGGCATGTCCGCTGCGGCGGCGAGCGCGCTGCCTGTGGTCTATACCACATCGATGGTCGCGCTCACCGAGAGCACCACCGTGAAGGCCGGCGAGACCGTGCTGGTGCTGGCGGCAGCCGGCGGCGTCGGCCTCGCCGCGGTCGAGATCGCGCGCCATCTCGGCGCGCGGGTGATTGCCGCGGCCGGCGGCGACGACAAGTGCGCGCTGGCGAAGGAGCACGGCGCCCACGACACCCTCGACTATCGCAGCGAAGGCTGGGGCGAGCAGCTCAAGAAACTCACCGGCAGCCACGGCGCCGACGTCATCGTCGATCCGGTCGGCGGTGCGGCGGCAAAGGAAGCGCTGCGGGTGCTGGCCTGGGAGGGACGCTATCTGGTGGTCGGCTTTACGTCCGGCGAAATTCCCCAGATCCCCGCCAATCGCCTGCTGCTGAAGCGCGCGTCGGCGATCGGCGTCTACTGGAACCACGATCGCGACGCCGAGATGCTGACGCGCGTGTCGAAACGGCTGACCGCTTTCATGGAAGCCGGCGCGATCCGCCCGCATATCGGCGCGACCTTCGCCTTCGACAAGCTGCCGGACGCGCTGCGCGCCCTCGGCGACCGCAAGACCACCGGCAAAGTCACCATCAGCCTGACGCAAGAGGCCGCGCGATGAACCAGCCGCTTCCCGCCCATCTGTTCGCTGGCCTGCGCGTGCTCGACCTCACGCGCGTGATGTCGGGTCCGTTCTGCACCGCGATGCTCGCCGACCTCGGCGCCGAGATCATCAAGGTGGAGCTGCCGGGCTCAGGCGACGACAGCCGCTACTTCGCGCCCCACGTCAACGGCGAGAGCACCTATTTCGCGATGCTCAACCGCGGCAAGCGCAGCATCACCATCAACATGAAGTCGCCGGAAGGCATCGACCTGATCCGCGATCTGGCGAAGAAGGCCGACGTGCTGGTCGAGAACTTTCGCCCCGGCGTGATGGAGCGGCTCGGCCTCGGCTACGACGTGCTGCAGGCCGACAATCCCCGCCTGATTTACGCCTCGATCTCCGGCTTCGGCCAGCAGGGCCCGCTCGCCGACCTGCCGGCGTTCGATCTCGTGATCCAGGCGATGAGCGGCCTGATGAGCGTGACCGGCGAGGCCGGCGGCCGCGCCACCGCGGTCGGCGAGAGCGTCGCCGACATTACCACCGGCATGTTCGCCGCGTGGGGCATCGCCGCGGCGCTGTACGACCGCGAGCGCACCGGAACCGGCCGGCGGCTCGAGGTCGCGATGCTGGACTCGGTATTCTCGATGCTGCTGACCAACCTGTCGCGACGGCTGTTCACAGACCAGCCGACGCGCCGCGTCGGCAACCGCCACCCCGAGACCTACCCGGTCGACAGCTTCGCCACCAAGACTGGCGACATCGTGCTGGTCGGATTCTCCGAAGCCATCGTCAAGCGCATCTTCGAGGCCATCGGCCAGCCCGAGCTGTCCGCCGATCCGCGCTTCAAGAACAACCGCGAGCGCAACGCCCACGAAGCCGAGCTGCGCGCCATCCTCGCCGCATGGGCGGGCGAGCTGACGCAGGACGAAGCGCTGGCGCGGCTGCGCGCCGCGGACGTGCCGGCCGCACCGGTGTGGACACTCGACGACGTCCTCGCCAGCGAGCAGGTCGCCGCGCGCCAGCTCCTCGTGCCCGGGCACAACGCCAAGCTCGGCGACATCCGGTTCGCACCGCAACCTGTCCGGTTCGCGGGAACGCCGGCGCCCGCGACGATGCGCGCCCCGACCCTCGGCGAGGATACCGAAGCCGTCCTGCGCGACGAGCTCGGCCTCGACGACGCCAGAATTGCCGCCCTGCGGGCCGCAAAGACTGTCTAAAGGAAAGACCATGCTGCGCAAGAACGATCGCATCATCCGTGCCCCGCGCGGAGCCGGGCTCACGACGAAGAGCTGGCACACCGAGGGGCCGCTGCGCCTCCTGATGAACAACCTCGACCCCGATGTCGCCGAGCGCCCCGAGGAGCTTGTGGTCTATGGCGGCATCGGCCGCGCGGCGCGCAACTGGGAGGCGTTCGACCAGATCGTCGACGTGCTCAAGCGCCTCGACGACAACCAGACCTTGCTGGTGCAGTCGGGCAAGCCGGTCGGCGTGTTCCCGACCCATCCCGGCGCGCCGCGGGTGATCATCGCCAACGGCAACCTCGTGCCGAAGTGGTCGACCTGGGAACACTTCAACGAGCTCGATCGCAAGGGCCTGACCATGTACGGCCAGATGACGGCCGGCTCGTGGATCTACATCGGCTCGCAGGGCATCGTGCAGGGCACTTTCGAGACCTTCTCGGAGATCGGCCGCCGCCATTTCGGCGGCAGCCTCGCCGGCCGCTGGTTCCTCACCGCCGGCCTCGGCGGCATGGGCGGCGCACAGCCGCTCGCCGCGACGATGGCAGGCGCTTCGATCATCGTCGTCGAGTGCCAGCCGAGCCGCATCGAATTCCGCCAGCGCACCGGCTATCTCGACCGTTCCGCCACCACCCTCGAC
Source organism: Bradyrhizobium sp. U87765 SZCCT0048 (assembly GCF_018131225.1). GTDB lineage: Bacteria > Pseudomonadota > Alphaproteobacteria > Rhizobiales > Xanthobacteraceae > Bradyrhizobium_A. The sequence continues at coordinate 799,141 of NZ_JAFCMM010000003.1, forward strand.
GAGGCGCTGGCGATGATCGATGAAGCCAAGAAGACCGGCAAGCCGGTCTCCGTCGGCCTGGTCGGCAACGCCGCCGAAGTGTTCCAGGACGTGCTGCAGCGTGGCCTCGTGCCCGACGTCGTCACCGACCAGACCTCGGCGCATGATCCCGCGCACGGCTACATCCCGATCGGCTGGACGCTGGAGCAGTGGCTCGAGCGCCAGGAGCGCGATCCCGAAGGCACGGCCGACGCCGCCAAGCAATCGATGGCGCAGCAGGTGCGCTGCATCCTCGAATTCAAGGCCAAGGGCGCGATCGCCATCGACTACGGCAACAATATCCGCGCCATGGCCAAGGAAAAGGGCGTCGCCAACGCCTTCGACTATCCCGGCTTCGTCGAGGCCTATGTCCGGCCACTGTTCTGCGAGGGCAAGGGCCCGTTCCGCTGGGTGGCGCTGTCAGGCGATCCCGAGGACATCTACAAGACCGACGCCAAGGTGCGCGAGCTGATGCCGCACGACGCCTTCCTCAACCAGTGGCTCGACAAGGCGCGCGCGCACATCAAGTTCCAGGGCCTGCCGGCGCGCATCTGCTGGCTCGGCCTCGGCGACCGCCATCGCGTCGGCGTCGCCTTCAACGAAATGGTCGCGCGCGGCGAACTCAAGGCGCCGATCGTGATCGGCCGCGACCACATGGATTCCGGCTCGGTCGCCTCGCCGATGCGCGAGACCGAAGGCATGCTCGACGGCTCGGACGCGGTGTCCGACTGGCCGATTCTCAACGCGCTGCTCAACTCCGCCTGCGGCGCGACCTGGGTCTCGTTCCACCACGGCGGCGGCGTCGGCATGGGCTATTCGCAGCACTCCGGCATCGCCGTGATCGCCGACGGCACGCCGGAAGCGGGCGAAAAGATCGAGCGCATTTTCTGGAACGACCCGGCCACCGGCGTCATGCGCCACGCCGATGCCGGTTACCAGATCGCCATCGACTGCGCGGTGCGCAACGGGCTCGACATGCCGAGCCTGCACACCGCAAAGGCGTCGTGATCACGACGCTCCTCCTACGTCACGGCCGGGCCTTCCCCGGTCGTCCCTGCCGCCGTGCTCCCATGCCTCGGCGACAGGGATGCCTGGTGCAAGGCCGGGCGTGACGGGACCACTCGCGGGCTACACGTCGCGCCGGCTTCCACACCGCCGCGGCCGACATCCGCAACGCCCCGCGACCTCCTCGCGGGGCGTTTTTTTATGCGGTGGTGCGAGGAAGCACCGCGCGTCAGCCCACCAGCATGATGCTGGCGCTCGCTGACGCCTGGCGCAGGTCGCGCAGCGGGCGATACTCCTGCGAATGATACCAGGCGAGCGCCTGCTCGCGCGTCGGAAATTCCAGCACCACGACACGGTCGCAGCGCTGGTCGCCCTCGACGACCTCGATATTGCCGCTGCGCACGATGTAGGTGCCGCCAAATGCGGCGACCGTCGCCGGCGCCGCCTGCATGTAGGCAGCCATTTGCTCCGGATCACGGATATCGACGCGCGACACGATGAAAACTGACATGACGTTCTCCCTAATCTAATTGTCTATACAATTAGATTAGGCCGGGATCAGCCCTGCTGGCAAGCGGCGGTCGGACGACGGCGATGTCAGAAGCTGCCGGAGAAGCGGTAGCGCGAACCCGGATGCCACAGCGCGGTGGCGGACGCGACCTGCCCGAACGACCAGGTGCGGCGGTTGAGCACGAGGCAGGGCTCACCGACGACCATCGCGAGCCGCGCCGCGGTCTCGCCGTCGGGCATCATCGCCTCGATGCGGAATTCGACCCGCTCGATCGGCGCGACGCGGGTGAGATATTCGTTCGGGGTGAGCTGGGTGAAGTCCTGGTCGAGGTACTGGGGAAACAGCTCCGGATTGACGAAGCGGTCCTCGAGCTGGATCGGCGTGCCGTTCTCGTAGTGCACCAGGATGGAGTGGAACAACGTGGCGTGCTTACGTTCGAACAGGCCATGGACCGTGTCCGCCGGGCGCACACGGTGATGCACCACCACCGACGCGCGGTGGGCGTGGCCACGATCGGCGATATCCTGCGCGAGGCTGCGGATCTCGACCACGGTCGATTCGTACTTGCGCAGCGCAACAAACGTACCGGTGCCCTGCACGCGATGCAGGATCTGATCCGCCGTCAATTCGCGCAGCGCGCGGTTGACGGTCATGCGTGACAGGCCGAACTGTTCGGCGAGCTGATGCTCGGACGGGATCATCTCGCCTTCGAGCCAGGCGCCACTCTGGATCTGCTTGAGCACATAATCCTTCACCTGCGCGTAGGGCGGCCCCTGATGGAACGCACGCGCAGGCTTCGGCACGCTCGCCATCAATGGGCTCCGCCCATGTAGGCGTCGAGGATCTCCGGATTGCCGCGCGCATCCGCCGCGCTGCCGCTCCAGGCAAGCGTGCCGGAGTCGAGCACGCAGACCCGGTCGGCGATCGACAGCACCCGCGACAGGCTCTGCTCGACCAGGACCAGCGTCAGGCCGGTGCTGCGCAGCTTGTCGAGAGCCTCGTAGCAGATGTCGACGTTCTTCGGCATCAGGCCCAGCGAAACCTCGTCGATCAGCAGCATCTTCGGTTCGGCCATCATGGCGCGACCGATCGACACCATCTGCTGCTCGCCGCCGGACAGGCCGCCAGCGCGGTTGTGCAGGCGCTCCCTGAGCCGCGGAAACAGCTCGAGCACACGCTCCAGATTGTCCCTGGTGCGCGCCGCCGGCCGCGAGTAGCCGCCGACGATCAGGTTCTCGCGCACGCTCATGTCGCTGAACAGACGACGACCTTCCGGCGTGATGGCGATGCCGCGGCCGCAGCGCTGCATCGGGCTCGCGCGGGTGACATCTTCGTCCGCAAAGGTGATGCTGCCGCCCTTGACCTCGACATGGCCGGCGAGCGCCATCAGCGTCGACGTCTTGCCGGCGCCGTTGGCGCCGAGGATCGCCAGCGCCTCGCCCCTCGCGACGGAGAAGCTGACGCCATGGACGGCGACGAGATGGCCGTAGCCGCACACCAGATCCTTGACCTCAAGCACCGACCACCTCCTTGCCGACATAGGCGGCGATCACGGCTGGATCCGCCAGCAGCTCGCGCGTGACGCCCTCGCCGATCTTGCGGCCATTGTCGAGCACCACCGCGCGCGGACAGATGCGCGCAACCTGACCGAGATTGTGCTCGATCAGCACCATGGTGACGCCACCGGCGTTGAGACGCTGGAAGGTATCGGCAAGGCGTTCGGCCTCGATATGGTTGAGGCCGGCGAGCGGCTCGTCGAGCAGCAGGATCTTCGGATCGGTGGCGAGCGCCCGCGCGACCTCGAGTCGCTTGAGCGCACCGAGCGGCAGGGCGTTCGGTGAGGCGTCGGCGTAGTTGTCGATGCCGACCAGCGCCAGCAGCTCATGGGCGCGCGCGATCTCGGCGCTGCGCGACTGGCTGCCGAGCGCTCGCAGCACACTGCCGGTCTTGGCATGGCCGGCGGCGAACACGACGTTGTCCAGTACGGACATGCCGCGGAACGGCTTGACGATCTGATGGGTCAGCGCGATGCCCTGGCGCGCACGACGGTCGACGCCGAGCGGCGTGACGTCGCGGCCTTCGAGGATGACGCGGCCTTCGGTGGGCCTGACGACGCCGATCACGGTGCGCAGCAGCGTGGTCTTGCCGGCGCCGTTAGGGCCGATCAGGCCGAGCAGTTCGCCCTGATGGAGAGCGAAATCGACGCCGCTCAGCGCGGCAATGCCGCCGAACCGGACGGAGATCGCCTCGAGGCGGAGAACGGGGGACGTCGCGGTCATGCGGCACCTCCCGGCCTGCGCCAGAGCCTGCTGACGACCCCGGCGAGACCGCCGGGCGCGAAGCGCATGGTCAGCACCAGCAGCACGCCGTAGACGAAGATCTTGTAGTCGTTGGCCACCCGCACGAACTCCGGCAGCAACGTCAGCACCGCCGCCGAGACAATGACGCCCCAGATCGAGCCGACACCGCCGACGATCACCATCGCGAGGATGCTGATCGAGATGGTGAAGCCGAACGCGCCGGGAATGAGGAAGCGGGTGAAGTAGGCGTAGGTCGCGCCCGCGACGCCGGCAAGGAAGGTGCCGACCACGAAGGCGGTGAGCTTGTAGGCGGCGGAATCGACGCCGAGCGTACGGCTCGTGTCCTCGTCGTCGGCGACGGCGGCAAAGCCGAAGCCAAGCCAGCTGCGCTTGATGTAGGCGGTCAGCAGTATGATGGCGACGACGAGGCCGAGGCTGACCAGCACGAAGCCGACATCGCCGAGGCCATGATCGGGAATGTCCGACAGGCCCATCTCGGCGCCGAGCCAGTTCTGCTTGCGTACGAAGCCGACGAACACGAAGCCGACGCCCATGGTGGTAATGGCGAGAAAGTCGGCGCGCACCCGCAGCGAGGCGAGGCCGACCAGCAGCCCGACGGCGCAGCCGACAAGCCCGGCGAGCGGCAGCACGGCGGCGAAGGGCACGCCGTTGCGCGCCAGCACCGCGGCGGCATAGGCCCCGACGCCGAAGAACGCGGCGTGGCCCAGCGACACCTGGCCGCACAGGCCGGTAATGATGTTCAGGCTCAGCGCGAGCATGACATTGATCGCCACGATGACGATCAGCGAAACTTCATAGGCGCCCAGGGTCATGCTCTGGCTCCGAACAGGCCCTGCGGGCGGACCATCAGCACCGCGATCAGGAACACGAAGGCGATGGCGTCACGGTCGAGATAGGCTCCGGAGTAGATCGTGCCATAGGCTTCGATGACGCCGAGCAGCAGCGCGGCGATCAGCGTGCCGCCGACATTGCCGAGGCCGCCGAGCACGATGATGGCCAGCGACTTGTAGCTGGGCACGCTGCCCATGGTCGGCTCGACGAGATTGTTGAGCACCGACACCAGCGAGCCGGCGACCGCGGCAAACACCGAGGCGAGAAAGAAGATGCCGTAGCGCACCTTGATGGTGTCGACGCCGAACGAGCGCGCCATCGCCGGATCGGTGACGGTCGCGCGCCACGACATCCCGAGGCGGGTGCGGCTCATCAGCAGGGCGAGGAACACCAGCAGCACGATCGCACCGAGCAGCATGGCGAGATCGGCGGCCGCAAGGCTGATCGGGCCGATCGACACGCGCTCGGTCAGCCAGGTGGTGGTGAAGGAATTGCCATACGGCCCGAACAGGATGCGGTAGCCCTCCTCCATCGCGATGAACAGCCCGATCGAGGCGATCAGCGCGACGTAGGGCGGCTGCTTGAGCAGCGGCTCGTAGAGCAGGCGATACACCACCATGCCGACCACACCGACCACCAGCATCGAGATCAGCGTGCCGATCACGAGGCTGCCGGTGGCGTTGGTGAGGAGGACGGTGATGTAGGCGCCGAGCGTGAACAGGCCGGCGTGGGCGACGTGCAGGACGCGTAGCAACCCGTAGATCAGGGTGAGACCGACGGCAACGACAGCATACATGCTGCCGTTGACGAGGCCCTGGAGCACCAGTTCGATGTGTAGCATGCGCGTTGTCTTCGCTGGTCGCCGGCCTGGCCGACTTACTTTTCGGGCGGGGTGAGGAACTGGAGGTCGTCGATCACGCCGTAACGATGGAAGTTGGCGTCCTTGACCACCTGCACCTGCACGGCCTTCTTCACTTCGCCGAGGCTGTTGAACGACAGCTTGCCAATCGCGGTTTCGAAGCTGTTGCCGCGGATGGCGTCACGCACCGCCTTGCCGTCGGTCGAGCCGGCCTTCTTCAGGCCCTCGATCGCCACCGTCATCGCCGAGTAGCCGGAGGCGGCGACCATGTCGACGCGATCCTTGAACTCCTTCTCGTAGTTGTCGATGAAGGCGCGGGTTGCGGGCGACTGCGAGTCTCGGTCGAGCGAGGTGGTGACGATCACGCCCTCGGAGGCCTTGCCGGCGATCTCGATGAAGCGCTGGCTGTCATAGCCTTCCTGGCCGATGATGTCGGCGGTGACGCCCGCGGCGCGCAACTGGGCGACGAGAGGGCCGGCGTTGAAGAAGTAACCCGGCGCGTAGATCACCTCGGGATTGTCGGCCTTGATCTGGGTGACCAGCGGACCGAACTGGCGGTCGGGCATGCCGAAGGTGCGCTCGCCGACAATCTCCAGGCCAAACTTCGGCGCGGCTTCCTTGAAGCCGGCGGTCAGCGCCTGACCGAAGTCGTTGTTCACGGCAACGATCTCGACCTTCTTTTTCTTCAGCGTCTCGCCGACCAGCTTGGCGCCGGCGCGGCCCTGGACCTCGCCCATGGTGCCGGTGCGGAAGATGAAGTCGCCGGCGCGGGTGATGTCCGGATGGATCGCGTAGGCCGAGAGATAAGGCATGCCGGCGCGCTGGAATACGGCGGCGGCGGCGCGGGTCGGGCCCGAGTAGCTGCCGGACACCGCGATCACCACCTTATCCTGGCCGAGCAACTTGTTGGCGACAGGAATGGCGTTTTCCGGCTTGCCCTCGTCGTCATAGCTGACGAGCTCGATCTTCTTGCCGCCGATGCCGCCGGCCGCGTTGGCCTGCTGCACGGCGAGTTCGGCGCCCTGCTTGGCCGACTTGCCGTCCGCCGCGGCGAAGCCGGTGAGCGGAGCATGGAAACCGATTTTGACCGCATCCTGCGCGTGAGCCGCCGTACCAAGCGACGCCGCGACGATAACCGCACTGACGATATGAACCGGACTGCGCACTGAGTCCTCCCAAGTTGTATAGACATGCTTAGACTAGCGGGGCTGTCATCGCCCGGTCAAGCGGCGAATCTTTCAGGCCTCAAACACCGGCCGGCGGCCAGTCGGCGATGAAACCGCTGCGCTTGTAAGGCTCGATCTTCGCCCATTCCGCGAGCACCAGCGCGCGCAGCACCGAATGGTCGGGCCAGGACGCCATTGGAACTCCGAAGCTGTTGACGGTCAAAAGCATTTTCTCGACGGCCGGCCAGTGGCGGTGAAGCGTCATCGGGTAGCGCCGCGCGGTCCAGGCATTGCCGAGGCAGATGACGCTGTGGATCCGGTCGAGCCCGACCCCGGCGTCGAGCACCGGCAGCGACAAAATGACGTTCTCGCCGGTGTTGGTCGCCGCATGCTCCTCGAGGATCAGTTTGCCCGGCACGCCTGCGTCCACCATCGCCGCCTTGATCACCGCGCATTCCGACAGCGCGCCACCGGCCGTGACACCGCCGCTGACAATCGCCCGGCGGAAGAATCCCGCGCGCCACAGCCGCGCGGCGGAGGCCACGCGCAGCGCCACGCCCTCGCGCGAGCCGAACACGAACAGCAGGTCGGCCGGCTTCAGCGGCGTGACCGCGAGATGCCGGGCATTGATCGTCGCGATCTCGGCGTCGCTCGGCCTGTCGTCGGACGGGATCATCGGCCGATCATGGCGAGACGCCATGGGCCCTGCCAATCACTTCACATTGCGGCCGATGTCACGCGGCGTTACGCCGCCATCGCACGAAAGCTCGCCGATAGCAGCCGCATCGCTGCACGTGCCGGCGCATCCGCCGCCGTGGCATACAGCATGACCTCGCGTGACGGCAGGCGCGGCAGGCCGAGCTTGGGCCCGACATCGCCGGTGCCGGGCGGCGCCACCCGCCGCGCCAGCGCCGCCACCGCGAGCCCGGCGGACACCGCCGCACCGATGGTGGCGATGCCGCCGCCGACGAAGACTTCGGTCCAGGGAATGCCCGCGTCGTCGAGCGCCTTGATCGCCATGGCGCGCACGCTGCACGGCTCCGCCTGGGTGGCAAGACGCAGCTGCTCGCCCGCCGCGTAGCTGAAGTCCGGCGCCGAGATCCAGCCGAAGCCCTCGGTGAACAGCACCTCGCCCTGGCGGCCGGTGCGGTCGTGGCGGAGCACGATCGCCGCATCGAGCCGGCCGTCGTCGAACTCCGCCAGCACCTCGCGCGAGGCGGCGACGCGCAGTTCCACCACCAGCGTCGGGTCGGAGCTGTTCAGCCGCTTCAGCAGGTGCGGCAGCTCGGAGCCGACGATGTGATGGCTGATGCCGACGGTGAGCCGCCGCCGCTCGGTGGTGAAGGCGGTAAGCGCGGATTCATGGGCGGCGACGAGCTGGCGCGCGGCACACAGAAAGGTCTCGCCGTCCGACGACAGGCGCACCAGCCGCGGCGTGCGCTCGACCAGATGGCGGCCGATGCCGCTCTCCAGCCGCTTGATCTTGAGGCTGACCGCGGACTGCGTCGACCCCATCGCCTCTGCCGCGCGGGTGAAGCTCTTCAGCTCCGCCACCAGCACGAACGCCTGAACCGCTTCGAGATCGAGTGCCCTGCCAACCATTACATTTCTCAATGACTGAAATATCCAATCATATCGTTTTTAAATGCCGGGTGGAAGGCTACCTTCAGCAGGGCCAGCAACAAGGAACCTGCCATGCCGCTCACCCGCGTCTCCCTGCGCCGGGGCAAGCCTGCCGCCTATCGCGCCGCCCTGCTCGACAGCCTCTACCGCACCATGCGCGACACCTTCGACGTGCCGGAGGACGACCGCTTCATGGTGCTGACCGAGCATGATGAGCCGGATTTCGCCTATGGCGCGACATATCTCGGCATCCGCCGCAGCGACGACCTCGTGATCGTGCAGATCACCGTCAGCAACACCCGCACCGTGACCCAGAAGAAGGCGCTGTACCGCCGCATCGCCGAACGGCTGGCCGACAATCCCGGGGTGCGCCCCGAGGACATCTTCATCAACCTCGTGGAGGTGCTGCCCGAGAACTGGTCGTTCGGGCACGGCCTCGCGCAGTACGTCAGGGACTGACCGCCATGACCATCGCCCTGCATCAGCCGCTGCTGTCTCCGCGCAGCAGCCGCATCGCCCCGGCGCCCGTCGCGGTGCTGCGCCGGCGGATCACCGCGCTCCGCGCCGAAGGCCGTGACATCATCGACATGTCGTCGGGCGAACTCGACTTCGCCACGCCCGATCATGTCATCGCCGCCGCCCATGCCGCCGCACTGCGCGGCGAGACCCACTACACCAGCACCGACGGCTCGCCCGAGATGAAGGATGCGGTGCGTACCGCGCTCGCACGCGACCATGGCCTGTCGTTCGACCGCGAGGAGATCGCCATCTGCAATGGCTCGATCCAGGCACTGTACAACGCGCTGCTCGCCACCCTCGCGCCCGGCGACGAAGTCATCGTGCCGACGCCGTACTGGGCGCCCTACCTCGACCAGGTGCGTCTCGCCGACGGTGTGCCGGTGACGGTCGTGTGTCCGCAGAACAACGGCTTCCGGCTGCGGCCCGAGGATCTCGCCGCCGCGATCACGCCGCGTACCCGCTGGCTGATCCTCAACAACCCGGTCAACCCGACCGGCGCCGTCTATTCCGAGGCCGACATCGCCGCGCTCGCCGCCGTGCTGCGGGATCATCCCCGCGTCGGCGTGATCGCCGACGGGCTCTACGAGCAAATCGTCTACGACGGTGGCCATGCGCCGACATTCGCCGCCGCTGCGCCGCAGTTGCGCGCGCGCATTCTCACCGTGGGTGGCGTCGCCAAGGCCTACGCCATGACCGGATGGCGCATCGGCTATGTCGCCGGCGACGCGGCGGTGATCGCCGAGATCGCCAAGATCCAGTCGCTGACGACATCATGCGCATCATCGATCGGCCAGGCGGCGGCGATCGCCGCCCTGACCGGGCCACAGGACCTGCTGAGGGCGCGTGCCGCCGAGCTACAGGCCCGTCGCGACACCTTCGTCGACCTGATCAACCGGTGCGAAGGCCTCGCCTGCACGGCTCCGGATGGTGCGTTCTATCTCTTTGCATCCTGCGCCGGCCTCATCGGCCGCACCACGCCGGACGGCCGGCGCCTTGCCAGCGATCGCGATGTTGCCGCCTGGCTGCTCGACGCCGCCGGCGTCGCAGTCCATCCCGGCAGCGACAATGGCCTGTCGCCGTACATCCGCATGAGCTTCGGCTATACTCTGCCCGTCCTCGCCGCGGCGGGCGCCCGTCTTGCCGGCGCCTGCGCACAGCTGCGATAGAGGAGGCTGCGATGTCGCTCCCGTCCCCTCGCGAATACGACGCCGGCGCCGATCTCACCGCCTGCATCATGGGTCTCGTCGCCGGCGCGTCGCTGATACTTGGCCTGACCGGCGCCATGCTGCATACCGCGCGCCTGCTCGGCCTCTAGCTTTTCGGCGCGTTTCGTCACCCGGGGCCGGCGCCGTCTCGCCCGGAAACGCGCCTGCCGCCGAACGCACGGCGGCACACCAACGCAACGCCTCATGATCGCGTCCGTTTCCGGCCAGCGCCGTCGCGCGCGCCTGCCTACCGTCACGCCCATCAACGGGAATGCCTGCCATGTCACTGTCGCCCACCACCACGAATAACCTCGCGCTCACCGCGATCTGCCTCGCCGCGCTGATGTTCGGCCTGGAAATCTCCAGCGTGCCGACCATCCTGCCGACGCTCGAACAGGTGCTGCATGGCAGCTTCCGCGACATGCAATGGATCATGAATGCCTACACCATCGCCTGCACCACGGTGCTGATGCCGACCGGCACGCTGGCCGACCGCTTCGGCCGCAAGCGGCTGTTCGTCGTCACCGTCGTCGCGTTCGGCATCACCTCGCTGCTGTGCGGCCTTGCGCCGAGCACACCGGTGCTGATTGTCGGTCGTTTTCTGCAGGGGCTCAGTGGCGGCGCCATGCTGATCTGCCAGATCGCGATCCTGTCGCATCAATTCCGCGAGCCGGCGGCGCGCGGCCGCGCGTTCGGCGTGTGGGGCATCGTGTTCGGCCTTGGCCTTGGCTTCGGCCCGATCATCGGCGGCGCGATCGTCGCGCTGTCCGGCTGGCCATGGGTGTTCCTGGTGCATGTCGTTATCGCCGCGGTGACGCTGGTGCTCGTCGCCGTGAGCGTCGCCGAATCCCGTGATCCCAATGCGGGCCGCGTCGACCTGCCCGGCATCGTCACGCTCTCGCTCGGCGTGTTCGGACTGACCTTCTACATCACCCAGGGGCCCGACCTTGGCTTCGACAGCCCGACCGGCCTTGCGATCATCGCAGCCGCCACCGTCAGCCTCGTCGCCTTCGTCCTCATCGAACGCTCCAGCCGCCATCCGATGTTCGACGCCTCGGTGTTCCGCATCCGCAACTTCTCCGGCGCGCTGTTCGGCTCCATGGGCATGAACTTCAGCTTTTGGCCGTTCATGATCTATCTGCCGATCTACTTCCAGAGCGGCCTCGGCTACGATCCGCTGACCACCGGCCTGTCGCTGCTGGCCTATACGTTGCCGACGCTGGTCTTCCCACCGCTCGGCGAACGGCTGGCGCTGCGCTACCGGCCCGGCGTCGTCATCCCCGCCGGCCTGTTCACCATCGGCGCCGGCTTCCTGCTGATGCGGTTCGGCAGCGCCGCGACGCAGGCGAGCTGGCTGACCATGCTGCCGGGCGCACTGCTCGCCGGCATCGGCCTCGGCATCACCAACACACCGGTGACCAACACCACCACCGGCTCTGTGTCGCCGGACCGCGCCGGGATGGCGTCGGGCCTCGACATCAGCGCGCGACTGATCTCGCTGGCCATCAACATCGCCGTGATGGGTTTCCTGCTGGAGCACGGCATCCTGACGGTGCTGCGCGACGCCCTGCCCACCGGGACCGCCGGCCTGCCACTGCGCGATCTCGCCGGACGCATCGCCGCCGGTCATGTCACGGATATTCCCGGCGCGTCTGCCGACCTCGTGCACACCGCGCTCGTCAGCGGCTTTGGCACGGTCCTGCTCTATGGCGGGCTCGGCGTCTGGGTGCTGGCGGCGGCAAGCTACCTCACTTTCCGCCCGCGCCCCCAGCCGGCTACCTGCAACGCCTGAGCATCCGACCCCCGAATCAAAAAGGCCGCCGCCCGGCGGGCGACGGCCTCGTTTGTTCACGGACGGACGAAGGACGTCGCGCTCAGTGTTCCTCGCCGCGCAGATAGCCGTGGGTGCGCGAGTCGGCCATCGCGACCGCCGACAGGAAGGCGATGGCGCACATGATCGTGACGTACCAGTAGAAATAGGTCTCGACTCCGGCCTCCTTGAACCACAGCGCGACGTATTCCGCCGAGCCGCCGAAGATGGCGTTGGCGATGGCGTAGGCAAGGCCGACGCCGAGGGCACGCACTTCGGTCGGGAACATCTCGGCTTTCACGAGGCCGCTGATCGAGGTGTAGAACGACACGATCGCCAGCGCCGCGACGATCAGCACATAGGCCATGTACGGGCTGGTGACGCCGCCGATCGCGTACATCAGTGGCACGGTGAACACTGTCGCCAGCGCGCCGAACAGCAGCATCGCAGTCTTGCGGCCGAACCTGTCGGCGAACGCGCCGAACGGCGGCTGCAGGATCATGTAGGTGAACAGCACTGCGGTCATGACGACGTTGGCGGTGCGGTCGTTCATGTGTGCGGTGTTGACGAGGTATTTCTGCATGTAGGTCGTGAAAGTGTAGAAGATCAGCGATCCGCCGGCGGTGTAGCCGAGAACGATCAGGAAGGCGCGGCTGTGCTTGCCGAACAGCTCGCTGAGCGAGCCTGCTTCCTTGCGCGCGCGGGTCTCGGCCGAGGAGGTCTCGTGGAGCGAGCGGCGCAGCAGGAACGCCACCACGGCACACGCGGCGCCGATGAAGAACGGAATGCGCCAGCCCCACCCGCGCAGTTCGCCGTCGGTCATCGACTGCTGAATGATCAGGATCACCAGCGAGGCCAGCAGCTGGCCGCCGATCAGGGTGACATACTGGAACGAGGCGAAGAAGCCGCGCCGGCCGGGCAATGCCACCTCGCTCATGTAGGTGGCGCTGGTGCCGTATTCACCTCCGACCGAGAGGCCCTGCATCATGCGCGCCAGCAGCAGCAGCGCCGGCGCCAGCGCCCCGATGCTGTTGTAGGTCGGCATCACGGCGATGGCGAGCGAGCCGGCGCACATCATCAGCACCGAAATCATCATCGAGGTCTTGCGGCCGAACTTGTCGGCGATGAAGCCGAACAGGTAGCCGCCGATCGGCCGCATCAGGAAGCCGATGGCGAACACGGCCGCGGTCTGCAGCAACTGGGTGGTCTGGTTACCCTTGGGGAAGAACGAAGGTGCGAAGTACAGCGCGGTGAACGCGTAGGCGTAGAAGTCGTACCATTCGACCAGGTTGCCAGAGGAACTGCCGAAGATCGCAAAGATACGTCGGCGGCGGTCGGCGCTGTCTCCGATGGCAGGCGTCGTGGATGCGGTCATCAGTCATGTCTCCTCGTGGCGTCGAAAGGCCCACATACTGTTTTTGACCCGGGGAAGCGAGTCACCGGATACCCTTGCAGAGCAGGTTCCTGTCAACAATAGGTCTGAGATCAGCTCCGCGATTGCCGCGCTGCGGCAAGGCCCGCCAGCACGGCATCGGCCGCATCTACACGGCGCGAGCGGGCGCCAACCATGGCGAGCGCCCTGGCATAGATGTGGGACAGTTGCGCGCCGCCGATCAGGGGAATCTCGTCATGGCCGAGATCGGCCCGCTGGCTTCCGACCTCGCTGCCCACCAGCAGGCCGGACAGGAAACCCGCGCACCATGCCGCCGGCCGCTCCGACACCAGCGAGGCTGCGCGCACCTTGAACAGCCTGCCGAGCAGCTTGTCCGGCGACGTCAGCCCGAGCGCCAGCCCCTCGTCGAGCCCCTGGGCCCGCAGGGCGGGATCGTCGTCACCGTTCAGCGAATGGCGCAGCACCGAGTGCTGTCGCAGCACCTCGAACACCTCGCCTGTCATCGCCGAGGTGAAGCGCACGACGCGCCGGCCGTCGAGCTGCGCCCACTTGCAGTGCGTCCCCGGCATGCAGACGAGACCGGAAAAGCCGGGATGGCGGGCGGCGAGGCCCAGCAACTGGGTCTCCTCGCCGCGCATCACGTCCTCATCGCCGGCACCGGTCTGGCACAGGCCGGGCAGGATGCGCGGCCGCAGCCGCGAACCGGCCAGCGGCGGATGCACGGCATGTGACGCAAGATGGTCGAGATCGGCCGGGACCGGCAGGTAAGGCGCTTCGGTCCAGCCCTGTCGCGCGCCGGCCATGCCACAGATCATGACATCGATCATCGGGCCGTCGGCCGCGACATGCTCTGCGACCAGGCCGGCCAGCACCGCTGGATAACTCTCGCGGGAGAGGCGCGCCATGCCCTGGTCGGATTCGCCGGCGAACAGCACGGCGCCTGTCGGATCGAGCCCCCAGAGCCGCAGGTTCGAGGTCCCCCAGTCGACAGCAATCCAGGCAGGTTCGACCGCCACCCCCACCTCCGTCTGTCGTCGCACCGTCACGTTCGCCTCGTCGTCAGGATTGGCACGGCGTTGCTTGATATTTCAAGTGCACAATTTCGCATCGGTGCATCGCGGCGGCGCGGCGGCGCTGGAATGTTCCACGGATTACCGTCATCCTGCATTGTGGTGCGACGGTCCGATGTGATCTGCCGAACAGGCAGCGCCCGGGGGCCGTCACCGCCACAGGCCGGCCGTATAAAGCGGGCGTCGCGGTTGAACCCTTGGTAACACGCCGCGACTAAGCTGATGACTGACAGTCGGGCACGAACCCGACATCGATGGACAATAGCAGGGACCAGATATGACAGCGTTCGGTTCGAAAGTGTTCTGGCAATTGATCAAGGCAGCCTGCGTCGCGGCCGGCCTGTTCGCGGCGTCGCCGAGCTTTGCCCAGTCCGGCCCGTTCACCGGCCTGAGCGGCAACTGGTCCGGCAACGGCACGGTGCAGATCGCCGACGGCGGCAGCGAACGCATCCGGTGCCGTGCGACCTACACGGTCGGCTCCGATGGCAACAACCTGCAGCAGGTGCTGCGCTGCGCCAGCGACAGCTACCGTTTCGACCTGTCGAGCGATGTCACCAACCGCAGCGGCGCCCTGACCGGCACCTGGAGCGAGGCCAGCCGCGGCATCAACGGCGGTGTCGAGGGCCGTGCCAGCGACGGCCAGTTCAACGCGCTGGTCACCGCCAATGGCTTCGCCGCCGAGCTGCGGGTCACCGCCCGCGGCAACAGGCAGACCATCGCCATCAATTCCCAGAACACCCAGTTCAGGGGTGTGCAGATCACGCTGGCGCGCTGACGCGGCCCCTCCCCCTCGCCCACCTCCGACGACAAAACGGCGGCCTCCCGGCCGCCGTTTCGTTTTCTGGGTTGTCAGGCGCAGATGGCGTCAGGTCTTGGCCGGCCCCAGCACGGCGGCGCGCACCCTCTGTCCCAGGCTGATCAGGAACATCGCCGTCGGCCGCAGGATGAACAGGTCGGCGATCAGCGCCGCCACCATCGAGAAGGCGCTGAGCCAGCCGAACAGCCGCAGCGACGGCAGGTCCGAGAACACCATCACGACGAGACCGCAGGCCAGCACCACGGTGGTCAGGATCAGCGCCGGACCGACCAGCACGGTGGCGCGCTCGACGGCGACCGCCGGGTCGGCGCCCGGCTCCGTCTCCAGCCGCAGACGATTGAGGAAGTGGATGGTGGCGGACAGGCCGAGGCCGAACGACACCGTCAGCGCCACCACGCTCGCGAACTGCAACCCTTCGCCCAGCGCCCACAGCACGGTGCCCGACAGCACCACCGGGAAGATGCCCGGCAGGATGCTGGAGAACATCACCACCACCGAGCGGAAGGCGAGGCCGATGAACACCGCGACGAACGCGAATTCGATGGTCAGGCCCGAATTGAGCTTCTCGATCATGCTGGCGCTGTTGCGCGCCGCGATCGCCGACAGGCCGGTGACCGCGATCTCGTAGCCGGGGTGCCTGGCCCGCACCGCGTCCATCGCCTTGTCGAGGTTCTCGACCACCGGCAGGATCTGGCTGGAGTCCTTGTCGGGCACCCGCGCCGACACTACCACCGCGTCCTGCTCGGCCGACACGAAGCGGCGCTTGAGATGGTCGGGGATGACGTCGACATATTCCTTGAGCGTCGCGACATCATGGGAGCCGGCCTTCTCCGCCAGCCAGCGCCGCAGCGTCTCCAGCGACCAGACATTGCCGACGCCGG
Source organism: Bradyrhizobium sp. U87765 SZCCT0048 (assembly GCF_018131225.1). Classification (GTDB taxonomy): domain Bacteria; phylum Pseudomonadota; class Alphaproteobacteria; order Rhizobiales; family Xanthobacteraceae; genus Bradyrhizobium_A. The sequence continues at coordinate 815,170 of NZ_JAFCMM010000003.1, forward strand.
CCTGCTTCTCGACCAGCGCATGGACATCGGCGATGGTCTGCAGCGTGTCCGGCGCGTACAGCGAGGCGCCCTTGGGGAACTCGATCAGCACATCGATCGGATTGGCGCCGGTCAGCTTGGCATCGAGCCGGCTGGAGGCGGCGACCGCCTGCTGCTTGTCCGGCACCTGGTCGGCGAGGCGGTAGCGCGGCTCGAGGTGGGAATAGATCAGCGCAAGGCCGCCGACCACGACCACGGCGATCAGGCTGAACAGGCCCGGGCGGCTGACCATGCGCACCGCGATCCAGGCGCAGAAGTTGCGCAGCGCGGTGACGCCGGCGTCCGCGCTCTTGAACTTGGCCGCGAACTTCTGCTCGCCACGCACCAGCAGCACGCCGAACACCGGCACGAACGACAGCACCGCCAGGAGGGCAATGATGGTGGCGGCAAGGCCTGCTTCGCCAAACGCCCGGATCAGGTCCGAATTGGAGAACTGCAGCGCCAGGAACGAGATGCCCGCGGTGGCGTGGGTCAGCACGCAGGCCGGCCCGACCACCCGCACCGCATTGGCGAACGCCGTGCGCCGGTCCTCGCCGGCGATCAGGCGGTCGCGCGCGGCGAAGGTCAACTGCATGGAGTCCGAGAAGCTGATCACCATGATCAGCGGCGTCATCACGTTCAGGAACATGTTGAGGCTGAAGCCGGCCCAGCCGAGGCCGCCCAGCGCCAGCAGGATGGCGAGCAGCGGCGGGAACGCCGCGATCACCATGAAGGAGATCTTGCGGAAGAACGCGATGGCAATCAGGCAGCCGGCGATGATGCCGGCGGCGTTGTAGATCAGGCCGTCACGTTCCACCGCATTGCGGATCTCGAGCTGCATCACCGGCACGCCGGAGAGCTGCACCGACAGCCCGGTGTCGCCGAGATCGTCCTTCATCAGCTTGCGGATGTCGCCGATGGTTCCGTTCAGGCCCTTGCTGGAGACGACCGCGGGCTCGAGCGACAGCACGACCAGCGCCAGCGTGCCGTCCTCGGACAGCAGCTTGCCACGGATGATCTCGTTCGACTTCACCGTCCCGATGAACTTGTCGTAGTCGGCCCCCTCGGGCAGCTTCTCCGGGAACAGGGCCGCGGGGAACTGGCCGGGCGCCGGCGCCTGGCGGGCCGAGAACAGCGAGATAATGCCGCGGGTGCCGTCGACGAGCTGGAGATCGGTGACAAATTCACGCAGCTTCTCGAGATTGTCCCGCGCCAGCAGGGTCTTGCCCTCGACCACCACCAGCACGTCGAACTCGGTCGACGGGAAGCGCTTGGTCACGGCCTCGTACTGCTTGTACTCGCGGGTCTCGGAGCGAAACAGCTGGCTCAGCGAATCATCGATCTTGATGCGCTGCAGGCCGAAGAAGGCGCCGATGCACAGCGCCACCAGGATCAGGCACGACAGGATCGGCGCACGCATCGGCAGCAGGCCGATTCGCTCGATTCCGAAAGCAATACTGAGAGAGCGACGGGCGGCATTTTCCTCCGCACCGACGTTGATCTGTTTCGGGTCAAGCATGCGAGATCCGTGTCCGTACCGACGAATAACCGATAAGCGGGTTTAGCAAATTTTGATGAAAATAGGGACAACCATGATGACCCTCCGGTCATTGAGACGCACCCTGTTGTAACGCGGCCTCGCATGCGCCGGGGCGGCGCGGCCATGCCCCTCACGGTGGGGACGGCCACGCCCAGCTTGACAGCGAAAACGGCGTTTTTGGGCAGCACCCGGCCCGCCCGGGCCGGGTCGCGACGATGTGACCGGCCCGACCGGCCAGCGGCGGATTGACCGAGGCTCAGGACAGCGCGTCGGCGACGGCCTTGCCGCAGGTCGTCGTATCGGCCGCGCCGCCAAGGTCGCGGGTGCGCAGCTTCTCTTCCTTGAGCACCGTCTCGATGGCCGCGACCACCGCCTTGCCGGCCTCCGGCTCGCCGAGATGGTCGAGCATCATCGCCGCCGACCAGATCTGGCCGACCGGGTTGGCGATCCCTTGACCTGCGATGTCCGGCGCCGAGCCATGCACCGGCTCGAACAGCGAGGGAAACCTGCGCTCCGGATTGATGTTGCCGGAGGGCGCGATGCCGATCGTGCCGGTGCAGGCCGGCCCGAGGTCCGAGAGGATGTCACCGAACAGGTTGGAGGCGACCACCACGTCGAAACGGTCCGGGTTCATCACGAAGTGCGCGGTCAGGATATCGATATGGTACTTGTCCCAGCGAATGTCGGGGTAGGCCTTGGCCATCGCCTCGACCCGCTCGTCCCAGTACGGCATCGAGATCGAGATGCCGTTGGACTTGGTCGCCGAGGTCAGGTGCTTCTTGTCGCGCTTCTGGGCGAGGTCGAAGGCGAACTTGAGGATGCGGTCGACGCCGGTACGGGTCATGATCGTCTCCTGGACCACGAACTCGCGCTCGGTGCCTGGAAAAGCGCGGCCGCCGATCGACGAATATTCGCCCTCGGTGTTCTCGCGGACCACGAAGAAATCGATGTCGCCGGGCTTGCGGCCGGCGAGCGGCGAGCGCACCCCCGGCATCAGCCGTACCGGCCGCAGGTTGACATACTGGTCGAACTCGCGCCGGAACAGGATCAGCGAGCCCCACAGCGAGATGTGGTCGGGAATCTTCTCCGGCCAGCCGACCGCGCCGAAGAAGATGGCGTCATGGCCGCCGATCTGGGCCTTCCAGTCGTCCGGCATCATCTGGCCGTGCCTGGCGTAATAGTCGTAGGACGAGAAGTCGAAGGTATCGAGCTCGAGTTCGAACTTGTACTTCGACGCCGCCGCCTCGAGCGCGCGCAATCCCTCCGGCACGGTTTCCTTGCCGATGCCGTCGCCGGCGATCACTGCGATCCTGTACTTGCGGTTGCTGCCGGTGCTGGCCATCTCGTCGATCCTTTTCGGGGGGCAGGTCGGTGCGCCGCGCGAACGAACCGCGCGGCGCGCGCACTATGCGATGCGCGCACGCCATTGGAAACCGTCCCGCTGCCGATGGCAGTCATCCGGATTCGGCGACCGGGCGCAGCCGAACAGGGCGACGCCCCACATAGCGGGTCATTTTCAGACGCACGTGCCGCCTTGTCGGTCCGCCGCTGATATATTAATTTTTGTTGCTCCGCCGCGTTGCCGGCAGGACCCAACAAATCAATCACCGCCGCAACAAGGCGGACTTGAGGGAGGATGATCGGATGACACGTCTGACCACCGGCCGTAGATCGAGCTTCGGCCCCACCCGCCGCGGCGTCCTGCAGGGCGGCCTCGCCGCCGGCGCGCTTGGCCTCGCCGGCCTGCCCGCGCTGGCCGATCCGCAATGGAAGAAGTACGCCGGCACGATGCTCGAGGCCAACCTGATCAAGGGCCCGCGCGGCGAACTGCTGCAGCGCCACGAGAAGGAGTTCACCGAGCTGACCGGCATCAAGGTATCGTCGGAATTGATCCCGGAACAACAGCAGCGCCAGAAGGCCGTAATCGAGCTGACCTCCGGCAAGCCGAACTTCGACGTCGTGCACCTCAGCTATCACGTGCAGAAGCGGCAGTTCGACAAGGCGGGCTGGCTCGCCGACTTCTCCGGCTTCATCAAGGATCCCAACCTGACGACGCCGGACCTCACGCCGAGCGACTTCTCGGCGGCCGGGCTGACCTACGCCACCACCGACAAGGGCCAGTTGCGCTCGCTGCCGTGGTCGGTCGACTACTTCATGCTGTACTACAACAAGGAGATCTTCGCGAAGAAGAACGTCCCGTATCCCGAGACGATCGACGACATGATCCGGGCGGCAGAGCTTCTCAACGATCCCAAGGAAGGCATTTCCGGCTTCGTCGGCCGCGGCCTGCGCAACGCCAACCTGCCGATGTGGGCCAGCATCTATCTCGGCTACGGCCTCGACTTCATCGACGACAAGGGCAACCTGCTCACCGACAGCCCCGAGGCGATCGAGGCGACCAAGCAGTACCAGTATCTCCTCACCAAGGCCGGCCCTCCCGGCATTGCCGGATTCAACTGGATGGAATCCCAGGCCGCCTTCATCCAGGGCCGCGCAGCGATGTGGCTCGACGGCATCGGCTGGGCGCCGCCGCTGGAAGACCCGACACGCTCGCGCGTCGTCGGCAAGGTTGGCTACGGCGTCATGCCCAAGGGCCCCAAGATCCGGGCGTCCGCTACTTATGGCGACGGCATCGGCGTCGCCGAAGCCAGCAAGAACAAGGAGGCCGGCTATCTCTACAGCCAGTGGGCGGTGTCCAAGCTGATGGGCGCGCGGCTGCTGCAGGTCGGCGGCGGCGTTCCCTTCCGTAATTCGGTGATCGACGATCCGGACACCCGCAAGGGCGTCAAGATGCCGAGCGAGTGGCTCGACTGCGTCATCGGCTCGGCCAAGATCAGCAAGCTCGGCCTGCCGGTGATCGTGCCCGTGGCGGAATTCCGCGACGTCATCGGCGCCGCACTGACCGCGACGCTGTCCGGCGCCGACCCGGCCACCGAAATGAAGAAGGCGACCGAGCAGTTCAAGCCGATCCTCGAGCGCAGCGAGAAGGGGTGAGGTGCGCGATCCACCGAGGATCGCGTCCCTTGTCGCGTCCCTTGGTGCCGATACCGGCACAGGCGCCAATCCCTCATCCTGAGGAGCAGGCGCAGCCTGCGTCTCGAAGGATGAGGCCGAGCGTGACGGGCCTCATGGTTCGAGACGCGGCCGTTGGCCGCTCCTCACCATCAGGAGCGAACGCATGGCGACAGCGGGCAAACAACCCCCGTCACACCGAACTCGATTTTTTGATGTTCGCCACATGAGGTCTTGCTGTACATGGTCGACGCGAACGTCAAATCCACCCCGCTCATGACTGTCGGCTCCGCCGCGGAGCGCGGCGCTGTGGCGACCGCCGCGCCATGGCGGCCGCCGAGCTACTGGCCGTTCGTCGTGCCCGCCGTCCTCGTGGTCGGCGGCGTCATCATCTTCCCCTGGGTGTTCACCGTCTGGATGAGCCTGCAGGGCTGGAAGGTCGGCGAGGCGCCGCGCTTTGTCGGCCTTGCCAACTACGTCCGTCTGCTCACCGACGCCCGCTTTATCGATGCCACCATCCACACCCTCGTCTACACCGTGCTGGCGGTCGTCCTGCCGCTGGTGCTCGGCGTCGTCGCCGCGCTGATCTTCCATGCCAAATTCCCTGCGCGCGGCCTGCTGCGCGGCCTGTTCGTGATGCCGATGATGGCGACGCCCGTCGCCATCGCACTGGTGTGGACCATGATGTTCCACCCGCAGCTCGGCGTCATGAACTACCTGCTGTCGCTGGTCGGCATTCCGGCGCAGCTGTGGATCTTCCATCCCGCCACCGTCATCCCGTCGCTGGTGCTGGTCGAGACCTGGCAGTGGACGCCGCTGGTGATGCTGATCCTGCTCGGCGGCCTCGCCGCCATTCCGACCGAGCCCTACGAGAGCGCGCTGATGGACGGCGCCAGCCAGTGGCAGATGTTCCGCTACATCACCCTGCCGCTGCTCGCCCCGTTCATGCTGGTTGCCGCAATCATCCGCACCATCGACGCGGTGAAGAGCTTTGACATCATCTTCGCCATGACCCAGGGCGGCCCCGGCACGGCGTCCGAGACCATCAACCTTTATCTCTACTCGGTCGCGTTCGTGTACTACGACGTCGGCTACGGCTCGGCGATCGCGCTGGTATTCTTCCTGCTGGTGGTGGCGCTGTCGGTGCTGCTGCTGTATCTGCGCCGCCGCACCCAGTGGATGGACGTGGGGACATCGGCATGATCCGGATCGTCCTGCAGCGTATCGGGCTCGTCTTCGCCGCCATCGTGCTGGTGTCGCCGGCGATCCTGTTCTTCATCTGGATGTTGTCGCTGTCGCTGAAATACGAGGTCGACAACTCCGCCTATCCGCCGATCCTGATCCCGACCACCGTCACCTTCGACAATTATGTCCAGGTGATGCAGTCCAACCGCTTCGTGCAGTATTTCTTCAACAGCCTGATCGTCACGGGATCGGCGACGCTGCTCGGTCTCATCGTCGGCGTCCCCGCGGGTTACGGCATCGCTCGCATGAAGGCGATGAAGTCGGCGTTCGTGGTGCTGATCGCGCGCATGACGCCGGGCCTGTCCTACCTGATCCCACTATTCCTGCTGTTCCAGTGGCTGGGCCTGATGGGCACGCTGCTGCCGCAGATCCTGATCCATCTCGTCATCACCGTGCCGATCGTGATCTACATCATGATCAACTACTTCGACACTACGCCGATGGAGCTGGAGGAGGCCGCGATCATCGACGGCGCCAGCCGCTGGCAGGTGTTTCGCCATGTCGCGCTGCCGATCGCCAAACCAGGCATCGCGGTGTCGTTCATCCTCGCCGTGATCTTCTCCTGGAACAATTTCGCCTTCGGCATCGTACTCGCCGGCCGCGAGACCCGCACGCTGCCGGTCGCGGTCTACAACATGATCTCGTTCGACCAGCTGAGCTGGGGCCCACTCGCCGCCGCCGCACTGGTGGTCACGCTGCCGGTGTTGCTGCTGACCCTAGTCGCCCAGCGCCAGATCGTCGCCGGCCTCACCGCGGGCGCGGTGAAGGGTGGGTAGCGGGCGATGGCTTGGAGCTTATTTTGGAGCTGATCCAGTAGCTTCGCGCGTCAACGTAATCCGTCACCCTGAGGTGGCCATGCAAAGCATGGCCCTCGAAGGGCGACGGCCCGAGCAGTAGCTCAGCGGCCGTCCATCCTTCGAGGCTCGCTCCGCTCGCACCTCAGGATGACGGATAACCTTTCGCCCGAACTCATCAGATCTCGGCGTGCTTGATAAGAAACGGGACATTCCATGATGGACGCTAGCGCCTTCCACGGCATTCACGGCATCGTCTACGCGCTGTTCGACGCCGACGAGAAGCTCAACCGCGCCGCGATGCGGCGGCAGGTACAGTGCTGCCTCGCCTCCGGCGTTCATGGCATGGCCGCGCTCGGCCTCGCCACCGAGGTGTTAAAGTTGTCCTTCGACGAGCGTGTCGCAGTGATGGAATGGACGGCGGAAGATGTCGCCGGCCGCGTGCCGCTGGGCTTCACCATCTTCGGCGGCTCGGTCGCCGAGCAGATCGCGCAGGTGCGCGCGGCCGAACAGAACCGCGCCGACTGGGTGATCCTGCAGCCGCCGATGGTCGGCAGCTTCGCCGCCGGCGAATACATCGCGTTCTTCGGCCGGGTCGCAGAGGCGACGCGGCTGCCGGTCGGCATCCAGAACGCGCCGGCCTATATGGGCCGCGGCCTCACCGCCGACGAGATCGCCGAACTCGTGACGCGCTATCCCAACATCCGCCTGCTCAAGGGCGAGGGGCCCGCCACCGACATCCGCGGCGTCATCGAGCGCACGAAAGGCCGTGTGCCGGTGTTCAACGGCCGCGGCGGCCTCGAGCTGATCGATAACCTGCGCGCCGGCTGCGCCGGGCTCATTCTCGCGCCCGATGTCATCGACCATGCGGTGCGCGCCTACGACGCCTTCCGCGTCGGCAATGAGGCCGAGGCCGAGCGCATCTACCAGAGCATCCTGCCGGCCATCGTGTTCGTGATGCAGTCGGTCGAGAGCCTGATCTGCTATGGCAAGCGCCTGTTCGCCGCCCGCGCCGGCCTCGCCGTCCACGACCGCGGCCCGGCGCTACGGCCGACCGCGTTCGGACTGGAGCTGGTGGCGAGGTTTGCGTACGAGCTCGGGCCGCTCGGCCGCTGAGCACCTTGCACCGGGACCCGCTTCGAGGCAAAAATAGAAACCATTGAATCTCATCGTTTCGGATCACCCATGTCAAAACTGCCCGATCTCGAAGGCCTCGCGATTTTCGCCAAGGTGGTGGAGATGCGCTCCTTCGTCGGCGCCGCCAGCGAGCTTGGGCTGTCCAAGGCCACGGTGTCCAAGGCGATCAGCCGGGTCGAGGCGCGGCTCGGCACGCGGCTGTTCAACCGCACGTCGCGCCGCTTCGCGCTGACGGACGCCGGCAAGATGCTGGCGGAGCGCGCAGCGCAGCTCCTGGCCGACGGCGAGGCGATCGAGAACGATGCGCTGGCGCAGTCAGCGACGCCGCGCGGCCGCATCCGCCTTGCGGTGCCGATGTCGTTCGGCGTGCGCCATGTCGGCGCGCTGCTGCCGGACTTCCTGGCGATGTATCCGGAGGTGTCGGTCGACCTGCATCTCAGCGACGCACCGGTCGACCTCGTCGGCGAAGGCTTCGACGCAGCGCTGCGCATCGCGGTGATGCCGGATTCATCGCTGGTGGCGCGGCGTCTGTGCGCGATCGCGCGCTATGTGCTGGCGGCGCCGTCCTATCTCGAACGCCATGGCCGGCCGCGGCATCCACTCGACCTCGCGACGCATCAATGTCTCGGCTATGCGTATCTGTCGACCGCCGACACCTGGCACTTCACCAACAGCGCGGGCGAGCATGCCAGCGTGCGACCGAATGGTCCCCTGCGGGTCAACAACAGCGACGCGCTGATGCCGGCGCTGCTCGCGGGCCTTGGCGTCGCGGAGCTGCCTGAGTTCATCGCCGCCGACGCGCTCGCCGAGCGGCGGCTGGAGATCATCCTGGAGGACTGGCAGATCCCGCAGGCGGCGCTGCATTTCGTCACGCCGTCGGCGGGGCCGCGGCCAGCGCGCATCGACGCGCTGGCCGAATTTCTCGCCAGGCGGCTGTCGAAGCCGTCCTGGGTGACCTGTCAGGAAAAGAAGGCCGAGCTCAAGCTCAGGCGCGCACGCGCGCGATGAACTTGCCGAACGCCTCGAGCTGCTGGGCGACGATCTTGCGGGTCGGCTCGTCGGTCAGCTCGAGCTTGTCGTTGAACTTGGTGTGCGCCGAGCCGACGAAGATCTCCGGCGTGTTGAACGTGAAGGCATTGAGGAACACCAGGATCGAGCGCAGGTGATACTGCATGCGGGCGCCGCCGAGCGGACCGCCTGTCGCCGACTGGATCGCCACCGGCTTGTCCTTGAACGGCTGGTGCTCGAGACGCGACACCCAGTCGATCGCGTTCTTGAGCGCGCCGGGCACCGAGTAGTTGTACTCCGGGGAGATGATGATGATGCCATCGGCGGCGCGCAGCGCGTCGGCGAAGGTCTTGACCGCCTCGGGGAAGCCGGAGCCGTTCTGGATATCGGCGTTGTACAGCGGGAAGCTGTCATAGGCGGGGGCTTCGGTCAGCGTCATGCCGGCCGGCGCCAGCGCCGGGAGCGCGCGCTGTAAGGCGGAGTTGAACGAGCCTTTGCGCAGGCTGCCACTGATGGTGACCACGTTGATCGTCATTGTCCGAAAACCTCTGTCAGGAAAACCGCTTGCCACAGCCCGCCGGGCATCCCTCGATCACCCGCGGCCTGCAATGCAACATACCCTGCCAGCGTGACTTTAAAATATAGAAACCTTGGAAACTCATGGTTTCCGATCCGGGCAGACGGCCCCGACACGACCCTGATGCCCCGCGACGGCCGCTGTCCCCGCCACCCCAGCCGTGGCGAGCATGGGCCTGCCGTCTGGGCCTGCTGTCCGGCCTGCCCCGAATCGCCCAGCGTCCGCCAAGCCCCGCAATCCACCAAACCCACTGTCGCCCGTTGCAGCCCCGCACCGGCCGCCCTGATAGGTGGGAAGACGCCGCGCCGATGAGCGCGGCGTTTTCGCGGAGGCTCAGCCCATGCCGACCAGTCCGATCACCGCCGACCTCACCATCGCCGACCGCACGCTCGTCGCCCCCGGCGGCATCATCACCGTGACCGCATGGTTCACCATCCATCTGGCGCTCGGCATCACGGCGTTCAACGTCCAGCTCTATAACGTCGCCAGCAACCAGCAGATCGGCGGCTGGACCGAGGCCTTCAACGCCGCGCAGCTCACCCCCGGGGCGAGCGTGATGGTCTATCACAGCTTCCCGATCGCCTCGACCGCGCCGCTCGGCGCGACCAAGGTGGTGCTCACGGCCAACACCGCCGACAGCAACTGGACGCTGCTGTTCGACGACCCCGATGCCTTCGACTTCGCCGTCGCGCCCGCGCCGATGACCGCCGGCGTCACGACATCGAGCGCGCTCACCGTCGCGCCCGGCAGCACCGTGACCCTTACGACGTCGTTCACGATCACCCAGGCGCTCGGCAGCTCCGCGTTCAACATCCAGCTGTTCAATGTCGCGAGCAGCGAGCAGATCGGCATCTTCACCAAGGCGATCGACGCCAGCCAGCTCGGCGTCGGCGCCGTCGTGCCGCTGTCCCACACCTTCACCATTCCCGCCAATGCGCCGACGGGCCCGACGCGGGTGGCGCTGACCGTCAACACCGCCGACAACAGCTGGACGCCGCTGTTCCAGTTGCCGAATGCCCTGGCCATCGCCGTGCAGAGCAGTACGCCGTCGCTGTTTCCGGCCAAAGCCGGCGCGTTCGTCAACTGGGGCACCAATGGCCGCGAGAGCAACATGGCGATCTGGGAGAGCTGGCTCCACCAGACACCATCGTCGGTGCGAGCGATGGACTTCTACGGCTGGTCGACCTGGTCGGACTACACCGCCAACGACTGGCTTCCGGGCTTCTGGCACAACGCCAATCCGCAGCGCAAGCTGGTGTGGAGCATCGGCCTCAATGTGCCGGGCACGCCGCTCGCCGATGTCGCGACCGGTCTGCACGATAGCGCCTTCGAGGACATCGCCATCAAGATCGCCGCCGCACAGCCGGACGCGATCATCCGCATCGGCTGGGAGATGAACATCGCCGGCACGCCGTCGAGCGCCATCGGCCAGACCGAGGACTACATCGGCGCCTATCGCCGCGTCGTCGGCATCTTCCGCGCCCAGTCGGCGGCGTTCACCTTCGATTGGTGCCCGGCGTGGGGCGCGCAGGACGGCCCCGCCGACGTGGCCTATCCCGGCGACGACGTCGTCGACTACATCGGCCTCGATGTCTACGACTACACCGGCGGCACCAGCGTGCAGCAGCGCTGGATGGACAACACCCTCAACGCGCCATTCGGCCTGAACTGGCAGCAGGCATTCGCGTCCGCCCACGGCAAGCTGATGAGCTATCCGGAATGGGGGGTCGGGCAGGCCGGCGACAATCCCTACTTCATCCAGAAGATGCACGACTGGTTCGTCGTCAACGCCTCGCAGATCGCCTACGCCTGCTACTTCGACGTCAACGGCGCGTGGCCGACCCGCATCGACGACGGCGAGTTCCCGCAGTCCCAGGCCCTGTTCGCCTCGCTGTTCCACAAGCCGTAGGGCCGGGACGCGCCAGTCCTACGGTTCGTTGTTCTGCACATCATCTGGCACGAGCACATCGGCATTTGCAGCGTCATCACCGGGCCGGCGCGCAGCGCCGACGCCCGGTGATCCAGCTTTCCAGACTTGCCGTTTGTGGTGATCAAGCTGGATTGCGGGGTCAAGTCCGCAATGACACTGCGAGTGTGGCCAGCGCTGAAATTTAAACCGGGCCGCCTCGGCTGGATGCAGGACAAGCCCGCGGGCAACGCATTGGGGGTGGCCTGTGCATGGCACCAGTATCGATCCCGGGCTGGACCATCAGCCGCGACCGCAATAAGCTGCCCCTCGGATCAGAAAATCTGATGTCATGATCTCGCTGAAGCAGCTCAGGTATTTCGACGCGGTGGTAAAGACCGGGCATTTTGGCCGGGCCGCGGAGCAATGCGAGGTGACCCAGCCGGCGCTGTCGATGCAGATCCAGGATCTCGAGAAGCTGCTCGGCGCGCAATTGCTGGAGCGCGGCCGCAAAGGCGTGATCCTGACCGACACCGGCCGCGAACTCGCCGTCCGCGCCGCCCAGGTGCTGACCGACATCCGCGACATGGTCGAGCTCGCCCGCCGTCATGGCACCGTGCTCGCGGGCTCCTTGCATCTCGGCGTCATTCCGACCGTCGCGCCCTATATTCTGCCGCCGCTGCTGCCCAAGCTGCGTGATGCCTATCCGCAGATCGACCTGCATCTGCGCGAGACCCAGACCCAGCACCTCGTCGAGGAACTGCTGGACGGCCAGCTCGATCTCCTTCTGCTCGGCCTGCCGGTCGACGACCCCAACATCGAGACCATCCGCCTGTTCGACGACCGATTTCTGCTGGCCACCTCGCAGGCCCAGCCGATCGGCAAGAATGTGCGCGCCACGGCCGAGCTGCTGAAGCAGGATCGCCTGCTGCTGCTCGAGGAGGGACATTGCCTGCGCGACCAGGCGCTGACCTTCTGCAACCTGCAGCGCGCCGGCAACATCGACACATCGGGCGCGTCCAGCCTGTCCACCATCGTGCAGATGGTCGCCAACGGCCTCGGCATCACGCTGCTGCCGGAGCTCAGCCTGAACGTCGAGACGCGGCAGGGCGCGATCCGCCTGATCCGTTTCGGCGAACCCGAGCCGCGGCGGGTGATCGGCCTCGCCTGGCGGCGCAGCTCGCCGCGCAAGCGTCACTTCATCGAGCTCGGCAAGCTCATAACGACGGTCGCGTCCGAACAGCTGCGCCGGGCGCGCGGCGGATGACGCGATCACAAGGCGGCGAGCAGCCGCGGCCATTCCCCGTGCAGCAGCGCCGTTCCGGATGGCGCGCCACAGCAGTACATTCGCGCTGCGGATCGGCGGCATGACAGCAAATCCATCTTCGTGCGCGCAGCGGTGTCCTGCCATGCATGGCTCGGGATGGCGCATGCGACGACATCCCTGCCGCACGCGGCCGGATTGGACTATTTGTCGCAAGACAAGTCCGGTCGCCGTGACCGCATCCGACACCCCTCGCAAGCCGCCGATGGACGCCACGTGGACGCCAAGTCTCCGCAGGAAAAGAAGTCTCCGCAGGAAAGCCAGTCCCCGCACGACGCCCGGTCTCCACGGCCACGCGTGACATCCGCGGCCGCGCCGGCGCCCGATGGGCTGCCCCCGGAGCGGCGGCGCCTCGCCATTCTCGCCATCTTCACCGCGCTGGCGATGGCATCGCTCGACACCGCGATCGCCAATGTCGCGCTGCCGGCGATCGCCAGCGACCTGCATGTCACCCCCGCCGACGTCGTCTGGGTGGTCAACATCTACCAGATCGCGATGGTCGCGACGCTGCTGCCGCTCGCCGCTCTCGGCGAGATCGTCGGCCACCAGCGCGTCTATCTCGGCGGACTCGTGCTGTTCACCCTGGCATCGCTGCTGTGCGCATTCGCGTGGTCGCTGCCCACGCTGCTGGTGGCGCGGCTGCTGCAAGGCCTCGGCGCCAGCGGCATCATGAGCGTCAACACCGCGCTGGTCCGCTTCGTCTATCCCCGGCGCCTGCACGGCCACGGCTTCGGCATGAACGCGCTGGTGGTCGCCACCGCGTTCACGATCGGACCGACGGTCGCCTCCAGCCTGCTGTCGGTCGGCCCGTGGACGTGGCTGTTCGGCGTCAACGTGCCGTTTGGCATCGCCGCGGTGCTGGTCGGGATGCGCACGCTGCCGCAGACGCCACGCCTGGACCACGCTTTCGATCTTCCCGGTGCGCTGCTGACCACCGCCTGCCTCGGCCTGTTCATCACGGCGATCGGCAGCGGCGCCCATGACGCCGACCTGCGCTATGTCGCGCTGCTGCTCGCCGGTGCCATCCTGCTCGGCCTGTTACTGATGCGCCGGCAGGCCGGCCACCCTGCGCCGATGCTGCCGATCGACCTGTTCCGCCGCCCGATGTTCGCACTGTCGGCCGTCACCGCGATGTGCTCGTTCGCGTGTCAGGGCCTCGCCTTCGTGTCGCTGCCGTTCTATTTCGAGCACAATCTCGGTCTGACGGCCGTCGCCACCGGCTTTCTGATCACCCCATGGTCCCTGACGGTCGGCATCATGGCGCCGATCGCGGGGCGGCTGTCCAACCATTATCCTGCCGGCGTGCTCGGCGGCATCGGGCTCGTGGTGCTGGCGATCGGCATGGCGCTGCTCGCCACCCTTCCCGAGGCCCCCCGCGTCATCGACATCGTCTGGCGCATGGTGGTGTGCGGTATGGGCTTCGGCTTCTTCCAGTCGCCGAACATGCAGGCCTTGATGTCGAGCGCACCGTCCGGACGCAGCGGCGGCGCCAGCGGCATCGTCGCGACGGCGCGGCTGACGGGGCAGACCACCGGCGCGGCGCTCGCCGCGCTGTGCTTCGGCCTGTTCGCCGCCCACGGGCCAACCGTTGCGCTGGCGCTCGGTGCCGGCTTCGCCGCGGTCGGATCGGTGATGAGCTTCCTGCGCCTGGTGGCGACACGGCCGGCGTGACGGCACCGCGCGCGGCGGCCGTCACGATCCCTCCAGATCAGTAGGTCTGCGACAGGTAGTCGACGATCTTGCCGGCGTCGGCATCGTCGATCGGCGCGCCGAACACTTTGATCATCTTGGTGACCTCCGCCTGCCAGAAGTCCTTCTTGAACTTCGGACCACGCGGCTGTGTCTTGATATAGTCGACCGAATGGCAGGCGGTGCAGTTGTTCTGCACCACCTCGACATTGGGGCCCGGCTTCAGCGTCGCGGTTTCGTCGGGCAGCTTGTAGGATACCGGCTTCGCGCTGGCGGGTAGGAGACCGAGCACAACCGCCATCACCGCGACCAGTACAGCGGAACGAATCGTCGGAGCCATGATGATGCTCTCCCTCAGACCGCGGTCACGGACGTGGTTTCGATGACATTGCGCATGTAGCCCGGCGGATTCCAGGTGGCGGTCGCCGGCTGCACCTGCCCGGCATTGTTGGTGGCCCGCACCTTGATCTGCTGCGCGCCGGCGGCGAACGTCACCGGCAGCTGCCATTCCCGGAACGAGTACTTGCCAAGATCCTTGCCGAGCTTCGCGGCAGTCCAGGTCTTGCCGCCGTCGGTCGAGACGCTGACCTCCTTGATGCCCTTGCCGCCGTCGAAGGCGATGCCCTTCACCACCGTCGGCTTGCCCGCCCGGACCTTGGCACCGTTGACGAGGCTGGTGACAAAGGAGCGGACATTGAAGCGATTGATCGGCACCGTCGCCTTCGGCGCCGTGCCCGGCTCGACACAGGCGCAATCGGTATCCGGAATACGATAGGCGCTCTTCATCCAGAAGCCATCGAACGTGCCGTCGATCACCGTGATTTCGTTGAGGTGCTTGATCCAGTAGGTGCCGTAATAGCCGGGCACCACGAGGCGCAGCGGAAAGCCGTTCAGCACCGGCAGGTCATGGCCGTTCATGGCATAGGCCAGCATCACCTCGCCGTCGCGGGCGTGATCGATGTCGAGCGCCTTGACGAAATCCGGCGTCTTGTCGCTGACCGGCCCGTCCATGCCGTTGAACGTGACCTGCCTGGCGCCCGCCTGAGCGCCGGCCTTGTCGAGCACAGCCTTCAGCGGCACGCCACGCCAGCGCGCATTGCCCATGGCGCCGTTGCCGAGCTGGCCGCCGGCGACGCGCGGATCGGAGAAGCCGCGGCTGTTGCCCGAGCACTGGTTGACCGCCACGATCTCGACCGCCGGCATCTTGCGGATCTCGGCCATGGAGAGCTTCAGCGGCTTGTCGACCTTGCCCTTGATCTCGACGCTGAACGTGTAGGGATCGATGTCGAGCGGCACGTCGGCAAGGTGATAGCGCACGAAGAACGCGTCGTTCGGCGTGATGACGCCTTCGTTGAACACCGAGAACGGTGTTTCGAGTTGCGGCGGGCGGCTGGTCAGGCCGATCATCGCCCGCTTCTGCGGATACCTGACCAGCGGCCGCTCGCCATTGTCGAACGGCAGCGTCACGGTGTCGGCGAATGCGAAGCGTGAACCAAAGGCAGACGCGGTCCCGAGCGCAGCGAACATGGCTCCGGACCGCACAATGAGGCGGCGTCGATCGATCACGGTGTCCTCCCGTTACCTCGCGTCCATATGACGCTCGGCTGTCGTCGTCCGGATGTCCGCGATCCCATCGCGGCCGCCGGGACGGCTCCAAATCAGCCTGAGGATGGCGCGGCGTCCATCATGGCGCAAGAGCAACTCGTCGCCAGCTTTCGCCCCGTTTGAAGGGGGAGGGCCGCCACGCCACAAAGCAAGGTGAGCCGTCAGGCTGTGGTGAAATGACCTCGCTTTCGGCTTCCCTCTGTCGTGGCCGGGCTTGTCCCGGCCACCCCGCTCAGGGACGCAGTGCCTTCCTTCTCGGGGTCGCCGGGAGACCTTCGTCCTGGCGATCCGTCAAAGACGGATCGCGCTGCCCGGCGACGACAAACACTGAGGTCGGCGGTTGCATTTTCAGCCAATTCTCACGATGACAGAGCGTCGCTGCTCGCGCGCGGCAATCACACCAGCTCGAAGCGGACCTTCTGCGCGCCCTTCCACAGCACGGTCTTGCCGAGCTCGGGCAGGCGTTCGAGGCCGGAGGTCAGGGTGATGAAGTGGTTGCCGGCGAGTTGACCGACCTTGCTGGCGAACTGCACCCCGCCATAGGCGAGCAGAATCTCGGTCTCGCTGATGCCGCCGGGATAGAGGATGATCTGGCCGGGCGCCGGATAGCTGGTGTGGTTCTCGTAGCCGACGCCGAAGCTGAGGTCGCCGAGCGGCAGCCACACCCCTTCGCCGCTCCAGCGCACATGGATCATGTGGCTCTCGAACGGCATCGCCTTGCGGAACGCCTCGCAGGTCTTGGGGGCCAATTGATCCTCGAAACGGGCATCGAACACGAAGTCTCCGGCACGGATCACAAGCTGGCTCATGGCAGCCTCACAGGGTTGGCAGCATACAACGTCGGGCACCTCGCATGCCCGCTGGTCCGACAGCATGCCGCAGCGGCCCAACGGGCGCAATTCGGAAAAGGGTGACGCCGACGGCGTCACCCTTCCGTCGTCTTCAGCGCGGAAGGGCACGAACCTCCCGGGCCGCCGCAACCATGTTGACCAGCGCCGGCTCGACCTCTTCCCAGCGGCGGGTCTTGAGGCCGCAGTCAGGGTTGATCCAGAGCTGGTCGTCGGCGAGCCGCTGGCGCGCCAGTGTCAGCAGTTCGGTCATCTCGCTGACATCCGGCACCCGCG
The DNA here is from genome assembly GCF_018131225.1 of Bradyrhizobium sp. U87765 SZCCT0048. Taxonomy (GTDB): domain Bacteria; phylum Pseudomonadota; class Alphaproteobacteria; order Rhizobiales; family Xanthobacteraceae; genus Bradyrhizobium_A. The sequence goes on from NZ_JAFCMM010000003.1 coordinate 832,149, forward strand.
GCGAGTGGATATCGTAGACGCCCGGGCCGATCTCGTTCGGGTAACGATAGGTGCGGAACGCCTCCAGCAGCTCCATGCGCGACCGCGAGGTCTCGATCGAGATCACGTCGGCATCCATCGCGCCGATGGCGCCGATGATGTCGTTGAACTCGGAGTAGCACATGTGGGTGTGGATCTGGGTGTCGTCGCGCACGCCCGATGCGGCGATGCGGAAGCATTCGACCGCCCAGTCGAGATAGGCGGCCCACTCGTCCCGGCGCAACGGCAGACCCTCGCGCAGCGCCGCCTCGTCGATCTGGATCATGGCGGCGCCCGCCTTCTCGAGATCGACGACCTCGTCGCGGATCGCCAGCGCGATCTGACGGCACGCCGCGCTGCGCGGCACGTCGTCACGCACGAACGACCAGTTGAGGATGGTCACCGGGCCGGTGAGCATGCCCTTGACCGGACGCGTGGTCAGCGACTGGGCGAACGTCCACCACGCGACGGTCATCGGCGCGGGACGCGAGACGTCGCCGAACAGGATCGGCGGCCGCACGCAACGCGAGCCGTAGCTCTGCACCCAGCCGTAACGGGTGAAAGCGAAACCGGCGAGCTGCTCGCCGAAGTACTGCACCATGTCGTTGCGCTCGAACTCGCCATGCACCAGCACGTCGAGGCCGATGTCCTCCTGCCAGCGGATGGTGCGCGCCGTCTCGTCCTGCAGGAACTTGTGGTAGGACGCATCGTCGAGCTGGCCCTTGTCGTGGGCCGCGCGCGCCTTGCGCACCTCTGCGGTCTGCGGGAACGAACCGATAGTGGTGGTGGGGAACGCCGGCAGCTGGAATCGCGCCCGCTGAACCGCAGCGCGCGCCGCGAAGGCGCTGGTGCGGCCGCCCATCGCCGCCGTGGCCGCAGCGACGCGGTCGGCGACCGCCTGGCTGTGCACCTTCGGCGACGCACGGCGCGCGGCGGCGGCAGCCCCCGACGCCGCGATCGCCTCGCTGACGCCAGCGCGATCACCCGCAAGCGCCCGGCCGAGCACGGAGAGCTCGTCCATCTTCTGCACGGCGAAGGCGAGCCAGCTCTTGAGGTCGGTATCGAAACTGGTCTCGAGCGACAGGTCGATCGGCACATGCAGCAGCGAGCACGACGGCGCGATCTGCACGCCGGCAGCGCCCCGGGCTGCGACGACAGGCGCGAGCCGATCGAGCAGCGCCGGCAGGTTGCTGCGCCAGATGTTGCGACCGTCGATGACGCCGAGCGACAATACGATCTGCGACGGCGCCCTGGCGAGGACCGTGTCGAGCTGCCGCGGCGCGCGGACGAGATCGAGATGCAGTCCGGCGACGGGCAGCGACAGCACTGTGGCGGCGTTGTCACCGAGACCGCCGAAATAGGTCGTCAGCATGATCTTGATCTGCGGCACCTCGCGGGCGAACGCCGCGTAAGCGTCGCTCAGCACGGCCCTGGCGGCATCGTCGAAATCGAGAACGAGGCAGGGCTCGTCGAGCTGCACCCACTCGGCGCCTTCCGCCGCAAGGCGGCGCAGCACGTCGACATACACCGGCAGCAACGCCGGGAGCAGCGACAGCACGTCGACCTTTTCATCCTCGCTCTTGCCGAGACGCAGGTAAGTCACCGGGCCCAGCAGCACCGGGCGGGTCTGGTAGCCGAGCGCGCGGGCCTCACGATACTCGTCGATCGGCTTGTGCGACGACAGCGCAAACGTCTGGCCGCGGCGGAACTCCGGCACCATGTAGTGATAGTTGGTGTCGAACCACTTGGTCATCTCCTGCGCCGGCACGCCATGATCATGACCATGATGGCCATGGGTACAGGCCTGCTCCTGCGCCTCGGGCCGCGAGCCGCGTGCCATGGCGAAGTAGGTCGCCAGCGGCACGTCGCCGCCCGTCCAGCCGTAGCGCGCCGGAATGGCGCCGACCATCACGCTGGTGTCGAGCACCTGGTCGTAGAGCGAGAAGTCGTTCGACGGAATCACGTTGACGCCGCGCGCCGCCTGGCGTGCCCAGTTGGCCGCACGCAGGCCGCTGGCCGCCTCCAGAAGCGTCTTCTCGTCGGACTTGCCGGCCCAGAAGCTCTCCAGCGCGGTCTTCAGCTCGCGCCGCGGACCGATCCGCGGCGTGCCGAGCGTCGCGACCGCCAATGATGGATGTGTGGAATGTGGATTTGTGGAAGTTGCAGACTTAGTCATGGCTTAACCCCAAAAGATTGGGGGCAAAGGCCAAGGTGACACGTGTCGAACGCGCGCGACCGATGGCCGGGCGAATCCGCACCGCACCACCGGGACACCCCGCCCGAGGACGTTTATGTTGTCGAGGCAGGTCTCCTGGCTCGCGGGTCATCGCTGCTGTCCGCCTTCCCGAAACCTTGCGGTTTCAGTGACATCAATGGACAGCGGCTCGCCGCTTACAGTTGCGGGGGCAGCTCCGGCATTGGCTTGCGCCGCACCGGCTTCCCTCTTAGCTCCGGCGCGAGAGTGCCCGGAGAACCACGACAGCACCAGTTAAGAGCAGATGCACCGCTCGTCAATCAGGTCGTCTGCGGCATGACGTCGGGGATGACGGTCTGAACGGCCGCGGTATACCGCCCTCGCGGTCCCACGACGGCATGCCCCTCGCTGCGGCAGGGGACGGAAGAACCGGTGTGACGCGGCATCGATCCCGCCGTGCTGCGGCGCGCAATCGCCGCTGGCAAATCCTTTCGCTAGGCCGCCGGGAATGAAAGCTTGTTGCGGAACGCAAACGGCCGCCGCCCACTTTGGCAAACTCCACCACGCCATGGCGCTAGACTCATCCCAAAGTCAGGGGAGACAACGCCATGAAGCACACAGCTTCGCAATTCCTCGGAAACGGCGACTACCGCCTGGAGGACCGCTACACCCGGGAGAATGGCCGCGTCTTTCTCACCGGCACCCAGGCCATCGTCCGCATCGCCCTTGACCAGGCGCGGCGCGACCGCGCCGCCGGCCGCAACACCGCGGGCTTCGTCTCCGGTTATCGCGGCTCCCCGCTCGGCGGCGTCGATCTCGAATTCTGGCGCGCCAGGGATCTCGCTGAGGTCAACAACATCGCCTTTGTGCCGGCGGTGAACGAAGATCTCGCGGCGACCGCCGTGCTCGGATCGCAGCAAGTCGAGACCCAGGCCGGCCGCGAGGTCGAAGGCGTGTTCGGTCTGTGGTACGGCAAGGGCCCCGGCGTCGACCGCGCCGGCGACGCCCTCAAGCACGGCAACGCCTATGGTTCCTCGCCCCATGGCGGCGTGCTGGTGGTCGCCGGCGACGACCATGGCTGCGTGTCGTCGTCGATGCCGCACCAGTCCGACGTCGCGTTCATGACCTTCTTCATGCCGACGCTGAACCCGGCCTCCGTATCGGAGTATCTCGCCTTCGGCGAATACGGCTACGCGCTGTCGCGCTACTCCGGCATGTGGGTCGGCTTCAAGGCGATCTCCGAGACCGTCGAGTCCGGCGCCTCGGTGGAGCTGCAACCGGACCGGATCTTCAACACTCCCGACTTCACGCCGCCGCCCGGCGGCCTGCATTACCGCTGGCCCGACCTGCCGGGGCCGCAGATCGAGCAACGCCTCGTCGCCAAGAAGAAAGCCGTGCAGGCCTTCGCCGACGCCAACCCGATCGACCGCCATATCTATGAACTCGACCATGCCAGCTACGGCATCGTCACCACCGGCAAGGGCCATCTCGACCTGATGGAGGCGCTGCGGCTGCTCGGCCTCGACGAAGCCGTGTGCCGCGAGCTCGGCATCGACATCTACAAGATCGGCATGGTCTGGCCACTCGCCGTGCGCGACACCCTCGCCTTCATCCAGGGCAAGCAGGAAGTGCTGGTGATCGAGGAGAAGCGCGGCATCATCGAGAGCCAGCTCAAGGAATATTTCTACGACTTCCCGGGCTCCAAGCCCGAGCGCATGGTCGGCAAGACCGACGAGAACGGCGACGACCTGATCCCCTGGACCGGCGAGCTGTCGCCGCGTCTGCTGGCGCCGATCGTCGCCGCGCGGCTGCACCCGTTCTTTCCCGAACTCGACCTGCCGGCACGCGCGCAAGCGCTGAAGGCTGCCGACGACCGCGTCATCCAGCTGCCGGGCACGACCCGCACGCCGTACTTCTGCTCCGGCTGTCCGCACAACACCTCGACCAGGGTGCCGGAGGGCTCCAAGGCGCTCGCCGGCATCGGCTGCCACTTCATGGCAAGCTGGATGGACCGCGACACCTCCTCGCTGATCCAGATGGGTGGCGAAGGCGTCAACTGGACCGCGTCGTCACTGTTCACCGGCAAGGGCCACGTGTTCCAGAACCTTGGCGAGGGCACCTACTACCACTCCGGCTCGATGGCGATCCGCCAGGCGATCGCGGCAAGAACCAACATCACGTACAAGATCCTCTACAACGACGCGGTCGCCATGACCGGCGGCCAGCCGGTCGATGGCCCGATCAGCGTGCAGGCGATCGCCCACGCCGTGCGCGCCGAAGGCGTGGCGCGCATCGCTCTTGTCTCCGACGATCCCGACAAGTTCAGGCTTCGCGATTTTCCGCCCGGCGTGACGTTGCATCACCGCCGCGACCTCGATGCCGTGCAGCGCGAGCTGCGCGCCATCCCCGGCGTCACCGTGCTGATCTACGAGCAGACCTGCGCCACCGAGAAGCGCCGCCGCCGCAAGCGCGGCACCATGCAGGATGCCCAGCGCTTCGCGGTCATCAACGACCTCGTATGCGAGGGCTGTGGCGATTGTTCGACCGCCTCGAACTGTCTCAGCGTCGAGCACAGGGAAACGGAATTCGGCCGCAAGCGCCGCATCAACCTCTCCACCTGCAACAAGGACTTCTCCTGCGTCGACGGTTTCTGCCCGAGCTTCGTCACCGTGGAAGGAGCAACGCGGCGCCGCCGCACCGTCGATGTCTCCGGCGTCGTCGCCCGCGCCGATGCGCTGGCGTCACCCGCCCTGGCCGATGCGCCGCTCGACAAGCCCTACGATCTGCTGGTCACCGGCGTCGGCGGCACCGGCGTCATCACCGTCGGCGCGCTGATCGCCATGGCGGCGCATCTCGAAGGCAAGGGCGCGAGCGTGCTCGACTTCACCGGCTTCGCCCAGAAATTCGGCCCGGTGCTCTGCTACTTGCGGATCGCCGCCCACCCACAGGACATCCATCAGATGCGCATCGACGAAGGCGCCGCCGACGCGCTGATCGGCTGCGACGTCGTGGTGTCGTCCTCGCCCAAGGCGTCGACCACCTACCGCATGGGTATGCACGCCGTCGTCAACACCGCCGAGATGCCGACCGGGGATATCGTGCGCCAGCGCGAAGCCGATCTTGCCGTCAGCGACCGCCTCGCTGCGCTGCGCCGGACCATCGGCGAGCCCAGCCTCTCGACCCTCGACGCCAACGCCCTCGCCGAGCGGCTGTGCGGCGACAGCGTTTACGCCAACATGATCATGCTCGGCGCGGCCTGGCAGCTCGGCCTCGTCCCGGTGTCGCTGGCGGCGCTGACGCAGGCGATCACGCTCAACAAGGTCGAGATCGACCGCAACAAGGCGGCGTTCGCGATCGGCCGCGTCGCGGCGATCGATCCGCAGGCGCTTGCGCCGGCCGACGACACGCCCGCGCCGGAGAGCCTCGACGATCTCATCGCACGCCGGGTGGCTTTCCTCACCGACTACCAGAATGCCGCCTGGGCCCAGCGCTATCGCACGACGGTCAATCGCGTCCGCGCCGCCGAGCAGCCGCTGGGCACGCAGACGCTGACCGAGACCGTGGCGCGATCGCTGTTCAAGCTGATGTCCTACAAGGACGAGTACGAGGTCGCGCGGCTGCATCTCGCCGACAGTTTCGCTGATATGCTGAAGCGCGAATTCGAGGGCGACGTCCGCCTCAATTACCATCTCGCACCGCCGCTGCTGCCGCTCGGCAAGGACGCCCGCGGCCGCCCGCGCAAGATCCGGATTGGCGGCTGGCTGCGTGGGCCATTCCGCCTGCTCGCAGGCTTGAAGGGTCTGCGCGGCACCGCGCTCGATCCGTTCGGCTATACTGCCGAGAGGAAGATGGAGCGTGCGCTCATCGCCTGGTACGACGACCTGATCGCACTGATGCTGCGCGAGCTGCCGCGGCATGGCGCGGCGGCGCTGCTGCCACTGGCGACCGCAGCGATGGACATCCGTGGCTATGGCCCGGTCAAGGACCAGGCCGTGCAAGACGTGCGCGTGCGGGTCGAGCGACTGCTCGCAGCCCTCGCGACCAACGACACGCCGCGGCGCGCCGCGTAGAGCATAATTCCAAGCTCGATTATCCGTCACCCTGAGGTGGCCATGCAAAGCATGGCCCTCGAAGGGCGACGGCCCGGGCAGTGGCTCAGGGGCCGTTCATCCTTCGAGGCTCGCTTTGCTCGCACCTCAGGATGACGGATTTTAACTCGACCTCAATTCATCACGCACGACTGCGCACCTCAACCCGCCACCACCGCAAAGCCCCGCGCCCGCAGGCCGCGACGGTCGTCGTGCAGAGATGCGATCAGGCGATCGCGGCTGCCGCCGATATGGGCGCTCAGGAGCGCCGCTGCGCGATCGGCTTCCCCCGCCTTCACGGCGGCGAGAATGTCGCGATGCTCGGCCCAGGCGCGGTCCCGCGCCGGCGCCTCGCGCACCTCCAGCCAGCGCGCGCGCGACAGCCGCAGCATGGCGTCGCGCACCGCCCGCGCCAGGAACTCGTTGCCGCAGATGCGCGCCAGTTCGATGTGGAAGTCATTGCCGACACGGTGCCACTCCTCGCGCGTGGTTTCGGCGTCGCAGGACTCCAGCAGTCCCTCGATCGCCTCCAGGCCGCCCTCGAAGCCGCCGCGATCGGGCAGCGCGCAGGTCAGTCGCACCGCGGCCACCTCGACGGCCTCGCGATAGACCGACACCTGCTCGAGCTCGACGAGATTGATCGGCGCCACCGTCCAGCCGCGACCGTCACGCCCGACCAGCCCCTCGGTCTCCAGCCGCAGCAGCGCGGCGCGGATCGGCGTGCGCGAGGCATCGAACCGCGCCTCGATCCAGCGCTCGGTCAGGCGCTCGCCGGGGGCGATCTCGAGGCCGAGGATCATGTCGCGGAGCTGCTGCTCCACCTGCTGCATCTGAGACATGCGTCCGCCCCGGTGCTCTGCGCGTTGACAAGCCGATGGCTTGGTGATGAATGTATCCCAATCTGGTATCCCAAACCGAACCAGACTTCAAGCGACTGAAAGAACAGCGAAAATGACTGCGGCGGTGTCCGAACCAGCCTCTCCTCCTGACGCGGCGGCGTCCGGCGCCCGCTACTGGCGGCAGAACCTCGTGGTGGTGCTGCTGGGCTCCTTCACCACCATTGTCGCGATGACGCTGCTGCTGCCGTTCCTGCCGCTCTATGTCGAGCAGCTCGGTGTCACCGACCGCGCTGCGATCGCGCAGTGGTCGGGCGCCGCCTATGGCGCGACCTTCTTCGCCGCCGCGCTGGTAGCACCGGTGTGGGGCCATCTCGCCGACCGCTACGGCCGCAAGCTGATGCTGATCCGTGCCAGCCTTGGCATGGCGATTGCCATGCCGTTGATCGGCATGGCGGGCAATGTCTGGCAACTGGTGGCGCTGCGGCTGTTCGTCGGCCTTGCCGGCGGTTACGCCTCCGGGTCGATGATCCTGGTGGCGACGCAGACGCCAAAAGATCGCTCCGGCTGGGCGCTCGGCGTGCTGTCGTCAGGCATCATGGCCGGCAACCTGGTCGGGCCGCTGATCGGCGGCGCGCTGCCGCCGCTGATCGGCATCCGCAACACTTTCTGGCTGTGCGGCGCGGTCATCTTCGTGACGTTTCTCGCCACCTGCGTCTTCATTCGCGAGGACGCCCGGCCGAAGGGCGCGAGGGCCGCTGCCGCGAGCGGCGGCTGGCGCAGCATCCCCGACAAAGGCCCGGTGCTGGCGATGCTGACCACCGGCCTGCTGCTGATGGTCGCCAACATGTCGATCGAGCCGATCATCACGGTGTATGTCGCCGAACTCGTGAGCGACGCCAGCCGCATCACCATCGTTGCGGGCGTCGTGATGTCGGCCGCCGCGCTCGGCAGTATCCTGTCCGCGTCGCGCCTCGGCAAGCTCGCCGACCGCATCGGCCACTGGTACGTGATCGTCGGCGCACTGGCGACGGCGGCGCTGCTGCTGATTCCGCAGGCCTTCGTCACCGACAGCTGGCAACTGATCGCGTTGCGTTTCCTGATGGGCATCGCGCTCGGCGGCCTCTTGCCATGTATCGCGGCGGTCATCCGCCACAACGTGCCCGACAATGTCAGCGGCGCGGCGCTCGGCTATTCCACCTCGTCGCAATACGCCGGCCAGGTGGTGGGGCCGCTGCTCGGTGGCTTTGTCGGCGGCCATATCGGCATGCGCGCGGTGTTCCTCGGCACCTGCGTGCTGATGGCGCTCGGCGCGCTTTATAATTTCGTCGTGCTGCGCCGTCGCCGTGCGCAGGCGGGCAACTGACCGCCATTTCGCGCCGCAGCGACGATACAAGCCACAATTGAAACGTCTGGCAACACATCGCAACGCCTGTTAGCGTTCAGCGCCTCACATTTTTCCGAGGCGAAGTTGTCTTTGCCGGAGTCATTTTCAATGCGTCAATTTCTGATCCTTGCCGCCGCCCTCGCCTGCGTCGCCGTCACCACTGCCGAAGCCTTCGCCCAGCGCACCTGCACCACCAACTGCAGCAGCAGCCCGTCGAGCGGGCGCACCTGTACGCGGGTCTGCTACTGATCGCGCTATCTCACGTCAATTGAGCTACGGCGCCTCCGCTGCCAACATAGCGGATCTGTCGACGCTATGACGTCACGATCTTTGGCGCTGCCATCTTGGCTGTCGTCCGCGACGACGGCCTTTTTGGTGTTGCCGGCGCGCTCATGCCATTGGCGGAGGACGATGCGACGGGCTTTGTCGCCTCGGTGATATCGTTCATCGCGCCGATCACGGTATCGAGCGTACTGGTGTACTGCGGAGCCGCGCCGGAAGCATCCTTCACGCGCCGGACTGCCGTGTGCTTCGCTTTCACCCGCTCGACGGCATTCGGATCAAAGCGAACGCGATGAAAGGCATCGCCGACGAACCAGACACAACTCACGCCGGTGACTTTGCTGTCGTCGAACACACTGGTGTTGACGGCGTCCACCGTCATCACCGGGCCGCCGGACCTGAGCACCACCAGATCGCCTTCCTTGAGGCGAGCCATTTCCTTGTGACGGACCATGGCGAGACCTTCCCGGTGTGCAGGCGCGAATCGCGACCTGCCGCAGTGCAACACTAGCAAATCGCTGCAGCGCAAGCACGCGGCACGATGTCGGGATTGACACCGACAGACCCCTCGATCGGGTCAGCCTTCGCACCTGTCGCCGGTATCGCGGCTTGTTCCGCGAACCGCGGCGGGAATCCGATCCTAGGTCGCCCCTCCCGCCAGCGCACCGGCCAGCGCGTCAAGCTGGTCCATCGCCTCGCGCATGCCGTGCTCCATTCCCGACGCCAGCGCTGCTTCACGCGCTTCCGGCGAGGGATAGATTTCGTGCGACACCAGATGCGTCTTGCCGGCCCGCTCCTCGAACGTCACCGCCACTGTCACGGCGCCTGCGTCCGCCATCGGCTCGAACACCTGGGTATAGACGAGACGGCTATGCGGCGTCACTTCCGTGTACTGCCCCGAGAAGCCGATTTCCTCGTCTTTCGTCGTGCGCAGAACGTAGCGATAGCGGCCACCAACCCGCACGTCAGCTTCACAGACGACGATCGACAGGCCATGGGATTTTGGCGCCCACCAGCGCTTGACCAGTTCGGGTCTGGTCCAGGCCTCGAACACGATGCGCGCGGGAGCATCGAAGGTCCGTGCGATGATGATCTCGCGATCGGATTTGAGGTTCATTGTGGTGAGATTCATGGCGCTGGCTTCATGTTTTGCTTTTGCGTCCACCGGGTTTCTCCTGAGCCTTGAGTTCCTCGATCAGTGAATCCAGCCCGTCGAAGCGTGCGTCCCAGAGCTGGCGATAGCGTTCGAGCCAGTCGTGCAGCTTGCGCAACTGCTGCGGCCGCAATTCATAAAGCCGCTGCTGGGCGCGCGGCTGTGCATCGACGAGCCCGGCGTCCTTGAGCACGCGCAGATGCTTCGATACCTGCGGCTGGCTGAGCCGCAGCCGTTCGCCGATGTCGTTCACCGGACAAGGACCGGCGCGCAGCAGCTCGACGATGCGAAAGCGCGTGGGCTCGGCGAGGGCTGCGAAGGTTTCGATCATGCTTTTATATGCCAATAAAGGAATATACCTGTCAAGGCATATAAAAGCCAGCAGATCGGCGCGGCGCCATCGCCCTCGCGATGTCGACCGGCGGTTATCGCGAAGGAGACGCCGGCCGCGTCGCCAGCCAGATGTGGTGGCGCGCGCCCTTACGGGCACCGGTCGCCCGCACCATGATGTCTTCGGCCACGAAACCCGCGCGGCTCAGCCGCCGGGTGAAGTCATCGTCCGCACCGCCCGACCACACCGCCAGCACCCCGCCGGGACGCAGGGCGGTATAGGCTTCCGCAAGACCGGCCGCGTGATACAGCCGATCGTTCGCCGAACGGGTCAACCCTTCCGGACCGTTGTCGACGTCGAGCAGGATCGCATCATAGAACGACTTCTTCGCACGAATGACGTCGGTCACGTCGGCCTGCTGGAGATCGACGCGCTGATCGCTCAGCGCATCCCCGAACAGGCCGGACAGCGGCCCCTTCGCCCAGGCGATCACCGCCGGCACCAGTTCGGCGACGACGATCGTCGCCTTGTCGCCGGCGACCTTGAGCGCCGCGCGCAACGTGAAGCCCATGCCGAGCCCGCCGATCAGAATCCGGCGCGTCGTGCGCCCTTCGGTGCGCGCGCAGGCGAGCGTGGCCAGCGCCACTTCAGAACCGCTGAGGCGACTGTTCATCAGTTGATTGCCGCCGAGCATGATCGAGAACTCGGTGCCACGCTGCATCAGTTTCAGCGTGTCCTCGGTTCCGGGAATGTTGCCGGTGTCGATCAGGGTCCAGGGAATCATGACGCCTTGGTATCGCGCCAGAGGAGCCGGCGCAAACGGCAGCGGCAGCACACGCCTTTTGAAGGCAATGAATCCCGATTGAAGCCGCGAAATCCGTCACCCTGCATAGCCCCGGCTTTAGCCGGGGCGTTCTTTAAAAGCCACCAGTCGGGCGAGCCCGACTGGTGGTGCGAAGCATGGCCCTCGAAGGGCGACGGCCCCAGCAGTGACTCAGGGGCCGTTCATCCTTCGAGGCTCGCTTCGCTCGCACCTCAGCATGACGGAGTACGTCGACCTCAGGCCAAATCGTCATGCTCTAATCCGCCCCGAGATAGGCCGCCTTCACCTTCGGGTCCGACAGCAGCGCTGCGCCCGTGCCGCTCGACGCGATGGAGCCGGTCTCAAGCACGTAGCCGCGATCGGCGATCTCGAGCGCAGCGGTGGCGTTCTGCTCGACCAGAAGCACCGTGATGCCCTCCGCCTTGAGGGCAACGATGGCGGCGAGGATCTGGTCGACCAGCAGCGGAGAGAGCCCCAGCGATGGCTCGTCGAGCAGCAGCAGCTTGGGCCGCCCCATCAGCGCGCGGCCGATCGCCAGCATCTGCTGCTGGCCACCGGAGAGGCCGCCGGCAGCGAGATGACGTTTCTCACGCAGGATCGGAAACATGCCGAACACGCGCTCGCGATCGGCCTCGATACCATCGTCGCGGCGCATGTAGGCGCCGAGCCGCAGATTGTCGTCGACGGTGAGCGGGCCGAACACCTGGCGGCCCTCGGGGGACTGGGTCATGCCGCGCTCGACGCGGCGGTGCGGCGGCAGGCGGTCAATGCGCTCGCCACGAAAACTGATCTCTCCGCCGCAGATCGGCTGCACGCCGGACAGCGCGCGCAACAGCGTGGTCTTGCCGGCGCCGTTGGAGCCGATCAGCGCGACGACCTCACCGGGGTCGACCCTGAGGCTGACGCCCTTGAGCACGACGATGCGCCCATAGGCGCTGTGCAAATCTCTGACCTCAAGCACGCGCCGCCTCCCGCGCCCCGTGCTTGCCGAGATAGGCATCGAGCACCGCCGGATTGTCACGCACCTCGCGCGGCGTGCCCTCGGTCAGCGGCCGGCCACGTTCCAGCACCAGAATGCGATCGGAGATCTTCATCACCAGCTTCATGTCGTGTTCGACCAGCACCACCGCGATGCCCTTGTCGGCGACGCGCTTGATCAGGCGATCGATCTCCTCGGTTTCGACCGCGTTGCAGCCGGCGGCCGGCTCGTCGAGCAGCAATACCTTCGGCTCGGCGGCGAGCGCACGGGCGATCTCCAGCCGCTTGCAGGCGCCGTAGGGCAGCGATCCGGCCTGAACGTCGGCGCTGCCGCGCAGGCCGACCTCGTCGAGCAGCGCCAGCGACGCCTCGCGCGTGGCGCGATTCTGCCGCGTCACCGACGGCAGCCGAAACAGGTCAGCGAACAGATTGCAGGTCTCGCGCAAGTGCCGGCCGACCATGACGTTCTCCGCCGCAGTCATGCGCTGGAAGATCTGCAGGTTCTGGAAGGTGCGCGACAGCCCGCGTGCCGCGAGCCGCTCGGGTGCCGCACCGGTGACGTCGACGCCTCCGAGCTCGACGCGGCCCTGATCGGCCGCATAGACGCCGGACACGATGTTGAACAGCGTGGTCTTGCCGGCGCCGTTGGGGCCGATGATAGACAGGATCTGGCCGGGCGCGACCGCGAAGCTGACGCCGTCGATCGCCTTGACGCCGCCGAACGAGATGCCGATGTCATGGGCCGCGAGGATGGTCATGCGCGCGCCCTCCGCGCCAGCCAATGGGCCGCGGTCGGCACGATGCCGTCGCGCATGAAGATCATCGAGACGATGATGATCGCGCCGAGCAGCAGGTGCTCGTAGTCCTGGAACACGGTCAGCACCTGCGGCAGGGTGATCAGCACCGCCGCGCCGATGACCGCGCCCGCGACCGAGCCGAGCCCGCCCAGCACCACCATGGTGACGAGTTCGACCGAATGCAGGAAGCCGGCCTGGTCGGGATTGGTGAAGCCGTTCATCAGCGCCAGCATCGAGCCGGCGAGCGCGGCATAGACCGCGGCGATGACGAAGGCGCGCAGCTTGAAGCGCGCGACATTGACGCCGGCGACACGGGCAGCGACCTCGCTGTCATGCAGCGCGCGGAAGGCACGTCCGGTCGGCGTGTTGCCGAGGTTGAGCGCGATCCAGGCGCCGGCCAGCAGCATGCCGCCGCTGATCCAGTACCAGGTCGTCGAGCCGCTGGCGCGCCAGCCAAACAGCGCCAGTTTCGCCACCGGCATGCCGTCGGGGCCACCCGTCCAGCGACTCTCCGTGGTGAGCACCATGGCGACGAGCACGCCGAGGCCGAGGGTCGCGATGGCGAGGTAGTGCCCCTTCAGCCGCAGGATGGGTCGGCCCACGAGATAGGCGAGCAGCGCCGACACCACGGCACCAAGCAGCAGCGCCAGCCATGACGGCAGGCCGAGATGCGCCGGCCCGATCGCCACCGCATAGGCGCCGATGCCAAAGAATCCGGCATGGCCGAGGCTGACCTGCCCGGCCTGGCCCATCAGGATGTTGAGGCCGATGGCGGCAAAGCCCGACACCCACACCAGCGAGGCGACGCGGATGTAGTAGGTCGACGGCAGCACGAACGGCAGCACGCCGACGACAAGGGCGAGCACCAGCAGCGTCGCGACGCGTGGATCGGATCGCAGCATGATCAGACCCTTTCCACCGCGCGACGGCCGAACAGGCCCTGCGGCATCGCAAACAGCACCACCAGGATGACGATGAAGGCGAAGGCATCCTTGTAGGTCGAGGAGATATAGCCGGCGGCGAGCGCTTCCAGAAGGCCGAGCAGGAGGCCGCCGGCGACGGCGCCGAGCGGATTGCCCATGCCGCCGAGCATGGCGGCGGCAAAGCCCTTGAGCGCCAGCAGGGTGCCTGCATCATAGCTTGTCAGGGTGATCGGCGTGATCAGGATGCCGGCGATGGCGCCGATCGCCGCCGAGCCGCCGAATGCCAGCGCCATCACGGTCGTGGTGTTGATGCCGACAAGGCGCGCCGCGAGGCGGTTGGCGGCGGTGGCGAGCACCGCCTTGCCGAGCACGGTGCGCTCCAGGAAGGCATAGAGCAGCAGCACGATCACTGCCGCGCCGCCCAGCACCCAGAAGCTCTGCGGCTGCACCGCGGCGCCGAGCACGTTGACCGGCGTATCGCCGGAGAACGACGGCAGCTTGTGGAACTGCTTGTCGAACAGCACCTGCGCCGCGCCGCGCAGCAGAATCGACGCGCCAATGGTGATGATGATCAGCGTCACCGGCGACGCGCCACGCGCCGGCGCGATGGCAAGCGCGTAGAGCAGCAGGCCGACGCCGATGGTCGCCGCGACAGCGACCAGCGCGGCGAGCGGCAGCGGCACGCCGGCGGCGGACACGAACACCGTGACCATGCCGCCAAGCATCACGAACTCGCCCTGGGCGAAGTTGACGACGTCGGATGCGTTGTAGATCAGCGTGAAGCCGAGCGCGACCAGCGCATAAACCGCGCCCACCGTCAGTCCGGACATCAGGAATTGGACAAGCTCGGCCATGCTGTCGTCGGAATGCCTCTGTTATCGGGTCTGCGAGAGTAATGTCGCCGCACATATGCGACGGTCGGTGAACCCGCGTCATGCGCCTTGGCCTCATCCTTCGAGACGGCGCTGCGCGCCTCCTCAGGATGAGGGAAAGGCTCCCAGCCTCGCGAGGACCATCCTCCGCGTGACGGCTACCGCTCCCCGCGGGAGGCAGTCCTCCTCATGGTGAGGAGCGCGGCAACGCCGCGCGTCTCGAACCATGAGGCCCCCCTGCTGCGAAACGCGATCCTCACGTGCCCGGTGCGAGCAGCACCCAGTCGCCGTTCCTGATCTCGAGCATGCGGAACGCAGTGAGATCGAGCCCGAGGTGGTCCGTCGGCGACATGTTGACCACGCCGCCGGTGCCGACGAAGCCCTTGGTCGCCTCGATGGCGTCGCGAATCTTCTTCGGATCGGTGGACTGCGCCCGCTTGATGGCATCGACCAGGATGAACAGGCCGTCATAGGCATGACCGCCGAAGGTCGAGACCGGCTGCTTGGTCGCGTCCTCGTAGGTCTTTTTGTAGTCGACCACGATCTTCTTCTGCGGGTCAGAGTCCGGCAGCTTGTCACCGACCAGCAGCGCCGCGGCCGGCAACCGCACACCTTCCGCTGCCGGCCCGGCGAGCTCGATGAAGCTCTTGGAGGCGACGCCGTGGCTCTGGTACAGCGGCGTACTGCTCATGCCGAGCTGGGCATAATTGCGGGTGACGATCGCCGGGCCCTGGCCGAAACCCGGATTGACCACCGCCTGCACGCCCGCGGTGTTCTTGATCTTGGTGAGCTGCGCCGTCATGTCGCTGTCGCGCGGACCGTAGCTCTCCTCGGTGACGACCTGCAGGCCGTAGTTCGGCGCCACCTTGACGCATTGCGCCCGCATCGAGGCACCGAAGCCGTCGGTGCCGGAGATCAGCGCGATCTTGGTGAGGCTGCGCTGCTTGAGATTCTCGAAGATCTTCTCACAGGCCATCTTGTCGGTGTGCGGCGTCTTGAACGTGTACTTGCGCACCGGATCGATGATCTCGATGGCGCCGCCGAGCGAAATGAACGGCACCTGCGCTTCCTCGAACACCGGGATCATCGCCATCGACGTGCCGGTGGTGGAGCCGCCGACCATGGCAACGACCTTGTCGTCCTCGATCAGGCGGGTGGCGAAGGTGCGCGCCTTGTTGGCGTCGCCGCCATCATCATAGACGACCAGCTCGAGCTTCTTGCCGTCGACACCGCCCGCGCCGTTGATCCTGTCGACATACATCCGCAGCGTCTTGTCCTCGGGCTCGCCAAGGAACGAGGCGGGGCCCGTGGATGACAGGATCGAGCCGATCTTGATGGTCTGCTGCGCGGATGCGCCCTGACCGAGAGCGAGACTGAGCACGCCGGCCGCGACAAGACTCTTCACCGAAAGTGGCGTCATCGTTTCCTCCTGGTTTCGGGGATACTCTTTTTGATGAGCTTGCCCGGCGCGGTCGCCCGGCCCCGATGGCCACATCAGACGCGATCCGCTTTCTCTCGTCAATATAATTGACCGAACGGTTGGTCAATAGTACGATTGGTCGCAATGGCGCCCATGGAAGGATGCGCCCGACGGGAGGACAAGGTGACCGACGATCTGGTTCTGACCGATATGCGCGACGGTTATCGCGTACTCACCCTCAACCGCCCCGACCGCCTCAACGCGTTCAGCGCCGCGCTGCACGGAGCGTTGATGGCGGCGCTGGAAGCGGCCGATGCCGACAAGAGCTGTCGCGCCCTGATCCTCACCGGCGCGGGCCGCGGCTTCTGCGCCGGGCAGGACCTGTCCGACGGCGTGTTCACGCCCGGCGAGACGCCCGATCTCTCCATCACCATCGCGCGCCATTACAATCCGCTGATGCGCAAGCTGCGCGACCTGCCGATGCCGGTGATCTGCGCCGTCAACGGTGTCGCCGCCGGCGCCGGCGCCAACATCGCGCTGGGCTGCGACATCGTGCTCGCGGCGCGTTCCGCCAAGTTCATCCAGTCGTTCGCCAGGCTCGGCCTGGTGCCGGATTCCGGCGGATCGTGGCTGCTGCCGCGCCTCGCCGGCCGCGCCCGCGCGCGCGGCCTCGCTCTGCTGGGGGAGCCTATCAGCGCCGAGCAGGCGGAAGCCTGGGGCCTGATCTGGAAGGTGCTCGACGACGCCGCGCTGATGACTGAGGCCCACCGCCTCGGCACCCACTTCGCGGCCCAGCCGACCATCGGCCTCTCGCTGATGAAGCAGGCGCTCGATGCCGCCGAGACCAACGACTTCGACGCCCAGCTCGATCTCGAATGCCAGTTGCAAGGCGATGCCGGGCGCACGCCGGACTACAGCGAGGGCGTCACCGCTTTCTTCGAGAAGCGGCCGGCAAAATTCAGGGGACGGCAGTAATGGATCAGCATGACGCAAACGCCGCTGCCACCGCACGGGCCGAGGCCGATGCGATGTGGGCGCAGGACCGCGCCAGCCGCGGGCTCGGCATGGAGCTGAAGCGCGTGGCGCCCGGCGAGGCCGAGCTGAGCATGACGGTGCGGCCCGACATGGTGAATGGCCACGGCATCTGCCATGGCGGATTCATCTTCACGCTCGCCGATTCGACTTTCGCCTTCGCCTGCAACACTCATGGCCAGCCGACCGTGGCGCAGCAGTGCGCCGTGACATTCATCCATGCGGTCCGTCAGGGCGACGTGCTGACCGCCCATGCGATCGAACGCTCGCGGGTCGGCCGCGGCGGCATCTATGACGTCACCGTGCGCGACCACACCGGCAAGGTGGTCGCGGAATTCCGCGGACATTCACGCACCATCGCCCGCCGGTCGCCCGACGACACGGCGCGCGCCTGATCAAGAAACCACCTCCGGGAGGACGAATTGCTGCAGATCCCACTTCGCAAGCTCACCGAGCTGAGCCCCGCGCCGACGGCCCTCGACCACTTCGAGCGCGCCTCGCGCGACGAGCTGCGCGCCCATCAGCGCGACCGCCTCGCCTGGTCGCTGCGCCACGCCTATGACAACGTGCCGCACTACCGCAAGGCGTTCGACACAGCTGGCGTCCGCCCCGATGACTTCAAAAGCCTCGAGGATCTCGCGAAATTCCCGTTCACGGCCAAGGCGGACCTGCGCGCCAACTATCCGTTCGGCATGTTCGCGGTGCCGCAGTCACAGGTCGCGCGCATCCACGCCTCGTCCGGCACCACCGGCAAGCCCACCGTCGTCGGCTACACCAAACGCGACATCGAGGTATGGAGCGACTGCATGGCGCGCTCCATCCGCGCCTCGGGCGGCCGCCCCGGCATGAAGGTGCATGTCGCCTATGGCTACGGCCTGTTCACCGGCGGCCTCGGCGCGCATTACGGCGCCGAACGTCTCGGCTGTACCGTGATTCCGATGTCCGGCGGCATGACCGAGCGGCAGGTGCAGTTGATCACCGACTTCCAGCCGGAAGTCATCATGGTGACGCCGTCCTACATGCTGGCGATTCTCGACGAGTTCAGGAAGCAGGGGCTCGATCCCCGCAAGTCGTCGCTGCGGGTCGGCATCTTCGGTGCCGAGCCCTGGACCAACGCCATGCGCGAGGAGATCGAGGAGGCATTCGATCTCCATGCGGTCGATATCTACGGCCTGTCCGAGGTGATGGGCCCCGGCGTCGCCAACGAGTGCGTCGAGACCAAGGATGGCCTCCACATCTGGGAGGACCACTTCTATCCGGAGATCGTCGACCCGGTGACCGGCCAGGTGCTGCCCGACGGCGAGAAGGGCGAACTGGTGTTCACCTCGCTGTCCAAGGAGGCGATGCCGGTGATCCGCTATCGCACCCGTGACCTGACGCGGCTGCTGCCGGGCACCGCCCGGGCCATGCGGCGGATGGAGAAGATCACCGGCCGCTCCGACGACATGATGATCGTGCGCGGCGTCAACGTATTCCCGACCCAGATCGAGGAAAAGCTGCTGACCATTCCGGCGCTGTCGGCGCACTACCAGATCATCCTGACCCGCGACGGCCGCATGGACCAGATGGAGATCCAGGTCGAGGCGCGCCCCGAAGCCCGTACCGCCGACGTGCGCGAGGCAGCAGCCAACCGGCTGGAGCAGTCGATCAAGGACACCATCGGCATCACCGCCCGTGTCAACGTGCGCGATCCCGAGACCATCGAGCGCTCGCTGGGCAAGGCTCGGCGCATCATCGACCGGCGACCGAAGGAATGATAGGTCGCGGGCACATCACCTGCTCCGTCATCCTGAGGTGTTTGCAAAGCGGGTCTCGAAGGATGAACGGCCCGTGTCGCGCATGGCCCGGGCTGCCGTCCTTCGAGGTCCGCGCAATGCACGGCCACCTCAGGACGACGAGATACACTGAACGACTCTGACGAAACGGAACACCATCTAAATGGCACGCAGCCGCGCCAGTGACTACGACGACAAGCGACGGGCAATCCTCAACCGTTCGGCGGAACTGTTCTCCGAGCACGGCTACGACCGTGCCTCGATGAACAGGATCGCCGACGCGTGCGGCGTGTCGAAGGCGAATCTCTATCACTACTACAAGGACAAGGAAGAACTGCTGTTCGACGTCATCCGCTTTCACCTCGAGGAACTGCTCGAGACGGTGGAGGCTGCGGACCGGCCCGGCGATGCACCGGAAGCACGCCTGCGCGGCCTCGCGGGCGCGCTGCTCGAGGCCTATCGCGACGCCGACGCGCAGCACAATGTGCAGATCAACAGCATGCGTTTCCTCCCGGACGACCGCCAGACCGAACTCAAGGGCATGGAGCGTGAGCTCGTGCGCATCTTCTCCGACGCGGTCGCCGGCGTCGCGCCGCAGCTCAAGGGCACGAAGATGCTGAAGCCCGTGACCATGTCGCTGTTCGGCATGCTCAACTGGCACTACCTCTGGTTCAAGAGCGGTGGCGAGGTCACCCGCGCCGACTATGCCGACCTCGTCACCCGTCTGATTGCTGACGGCACGCGCGAGCTGCGCGCGCCGGCGACCTCCGCCAGCCGGCGCACCGCTGCGGCGGAATGATGATGTTCACCTCCAACCACAGAGTGCTGCCATGAAACTCGAAAGCTTCGTCCGCGGACACTGGGCGGCTCCCGGCCGCGACCTCATCGATATTCGCAGCGCCGTGACCGGCGACGTGGTGGCGGACGCCAATGTCGGCGGCCTCGACATGGCCGAGATCCTGAACTACGCGCGCAGCGTCGGCGGGCCGGCGCTGCGGCGGCTCACCTTCCACCAGCGCGCCGACCTCCTCAAGCGCCTCGCCCAATACCTCACCGAGCGCAAGGACGAACTCTACAAGCTGTCGTTCCAGACCGGCGCGACGCGCACCGACAACATGATCGACATCGACGGTGGCATCGGCACGCTGTTCGTCTATGCCAGCAAGGGCCGCCGCGAACTCCCCAACAGCACCTTCCTGCTCGACGGCGCCGTCGAGCCATTGGGCAAGACCGGTGCTTTCGCCGGCCAGCACATCGTGACCTCGCTGCAGGGCGTCGCCGTCCACATCAACGCCTTCAACTTCCCGTGCTGGGGCCTGCTGGAGAAATTCGCCCCCGCGCTGCTCGCCGGCGTGCCGGTGGTCACCAAGCCGGCGACGGTGACCGCGTATGTGGCGCATGCGCTGGTCCGCATGATCCAGGCCTCCGGCATCCTCCCCGGCGGCGCGCTGCAGTTCGTCGTCGGCCCGACCGGCGACCTGTTCGACCACCTGACCTGCCAGGACGCGGTGTCGTTCACGGGCTCGGCGGCAACCTCCGAGATGCTGCAGCGCCATCCGGTGATCGCGCGCGAGGCGGTACGCTTCGTCGCCGAACGAGACTCACTCAACGCCGCCATCCTCGCGCCGGATGCGGCCCCCGGCACGCCCGAGTTCGACCTCTTCATCAAGGAGGTTGCGAAGGAGATGACGGTCAAGGCCGGCCAGAAGTGCACGGCGATCCGCCGCGCGCTGGCGCCGGCTGGCCATGTTTCCGCTGTGATCGACGCCCTGCGCGAGCGCCTCGCCAAGATCCAGATCGGCAACCCCGAGCTGGAGACGGTGCGGATGGGCCCGGTGGTCGGCCAGTCGCAGCGCCGCGACGTGCTCGCCCATGTGGCGAAGCTGCGCCAGGAGGCGGAGCTGGTCGCCGGCGATCCCGACAACTTCGCGGTCGAGGGGGCGGACAAGGTGCGCGGCGCCTTCATCCCGCCGCTGCTGCTGCATTGCGCCGACCCGGTGCGCGCGCAGGCCGTGCATTCCGTCGAGGCGTTCGGCCCGGTCGCGACCGTGATGGGCTATGACGGCCTCGACCAGGCGATCACCCTTGCCAATCGCGGCGGCGGCAGCCTTGTCGCCTCCGTCTACACCCACGATCCGCGCGTCGCCTCCGACCTCGTGTTCGGCATCGGCGCATTCCACGGCCGCCTGGTGCTGATCGATCGCGACTGCGCCAAGGAGCAGACCGGCCACGGCTCGCCAATGCCGCACATGGTGCATGGCGGCCCCGGCCGCGCCGGCGGCGGCGAAGAGCTCGGCGGTGTGCGCAGCCTCAGCCACTACATGCAGCGCACCGCGCTGCAGGGTTCGCCGCGGATGCTGACCGGCGTCACCGGCAGCTGGATCAAGGGCGCGCCGCAGGTTACGCAGGAGCGACATCCGTTCCGCTACCATTTCGAGGATCTTGCTATCGGCCAGACCTTCATCTCGAAGGACCGCACCGTCACCCTCGACGACATCGAGCATTTCGCCCACTTCACTGGCGACACCTTCTATGCCCACATGGACGAGGAGGCGACCAGGGGCCATCCGTTCTTCCCCGGACGCGTCGCCCATGGCTATCTCCTGCTGTCGTTCGCCGCCGGCCTGTTCGTCGATCCCGATCCGGGCCCGGTGCTCGCCAATTACGGCCTCGACTCGCTGCGCTTCCTCAAGCCGATCCAGCCAGGCGAAGCTATCCGTGTGCGGCTCACCGCCAAGGACAAGTCGCCGCGCAACAAGCAGTATGGCGAGGTGCGCTGGGACGTCGAGATCACGACCGACAAGGGCGAGACGGCGGCGACCTACGAGCTGCTGACCATGAACGCGGTGCGCCCGCAGGCGTAACCCTCACACCGCTGCCGGCCTATGGGCCGGCCGCGGCCCCCATCCACGGCCCGACCCCACGACAACAAGAACAATGGAGGAAGCAGATGATTACTGTCACCGTGATGTATCCCGCCGGCAGCGACGCGACGTTCGACCACGACTACTATCTGCAGAAACACATTCCGCTGGTGCGGGAGCGCTGGACGCCCTACGGCCTCAAGAGTGCACAGGTGCTGCGCGGCGCCGGCAAGCCCGACGGCAGCGCCGCCGACTACCAGATGATGGCGCTGCTGACCTTCGGCTCGCTCGACGACTTCAAGGCCGCCGGCAAGGCCCATGGCCGCGAGATCTTCGCCGACATCCCGAAGTTCACGAACACCCAGGCCGTGGTGCAGATCAACAACGTGGTGGAATAGCGCCGCTGCGATTCCTCCTCATCCTGAGGAGCGGCACTCTGCGCCGCGTCTCGAAGGATGAGGCCGAGGCCTGATTTCACTTGCCAAGCTTCACTTGGCCTCGAAGCGCCTCACACCCTCTGCGTCATTGCCGGACTTGATCCGGCAATCCAGCTTGCTCACAGTGGCGCGGAGTGTTTGAAGCTGGATCACCGGGTCACGGCGCTCCGCGCCGGCCCGGTGATGACGCCGAAGATGTGGAACGACTCCGGCGTCACGACGAACCCCGACGTGGCGTTCGGCAAAATCGCCTGAACATCATTTGGAAGGAGCTGGCAGGATGACCGCCTTGGAATCTCCCTCTCTTCAGACCCCATCCACCGTGGTCGGTACCAACGCAGCCGCCCTCGTCCGCGACTTCTCGCTGCAGCGCCTGCCCGATTCATTCTACGACGATCCCTACCCGACCTATCGCGCGCTGCAGGACCTCGATCCGGTCCACCGCATGCCGGACGGCTCGCTGTTCCTGACCCGCCACCGCGATCTCGAGGCGATCTACAAGGACACCACGCGCTACAGCTCCGACAAGAAGGTGGAGTTCGCGCCGAAGTACGGCACGTCGTCCCTGCTGTTCCAGCACCACACCACCAGCCTCGTGTTCAATGATCCGCCGCTGCACACCCGCGTCCGTCGGCTGATCGCGGGAGCGCTCAACCCGCGCGCCATCGCCGAGATGGAGCCGGCGCTGGTCGCGCTGGTCGACAAGCTGCTCGACCGCATGCAGGCGAAGGGCGAGGCCGACCTCGTCGAGGACTTTGCTTCCGCGATCCCCGTCGAGGTGATCGGCAATCTTCTGGCGGTGCCGCATGCCGACCGCGATCCGCTGCGTGGCTGGTCGCTCGCGATCCTCGGCGCGCTGGAGCCGGTGCTGTCGCCGCAGATGCAGCAGACCGGCGAGCAGGCCGTTGCCGACTTCCTCGCCTATCTCCGCGATCTCGTCGCCGACCGCCGGCAGAATCCTGGCAATCCCGAACATGACGTGCTCACCCGCCTGATCCAGGGCGAGGCCAGCGGTGAGCGGCTCAGCGAGATCGAGTTGCTGCAGAACTGCATCTTCATCCTCAACGCCGGCCACGAGACCACTACCAATCTCATCGCCAACGGCCTCGAACTGCTGATGCGATTCCCGGACGAGCAGCAGCGCCTGCGCGACGATCCCTCGTTGATCAGGACCGCGGTCGAGGAATTCCTGCGCTTCGAGAGCTCCAACCAGATCGGCAACCGCCGCGTGGTGCAGCCCGCCGAGATCGATGGCGTCACCCTGCCGGAAGGCACGCTCGTCACGCTGTGCATCGGCGCCGCCAACCGCGATCCCGAACAGTTCTCCGACCCCGATCGCCTCGATGTCGGCCGCTCGCCCAACCGCCATCTCGCCTTCGCCACCGGCGCCCACGCCTGTGCCGGCCTCGCCCTGGCGCGGCTCGAAGGACGGATCGCGATCGGTCGATTCCTCGCCCGTTTCCCGACCTTCTCCGCCAACGGCCCAGCCCACCGCGCCCGCCGTGCCCGCTTCCGCGGCTTCACCACGCTGCCGGTGCGGCTGGGGTGAACCTGGCCCTCACAGGCAAGACCAAGCTGGATGCGCGGGTCACGCCTGCGCATGACGCAAGATGCGGCGATACGTCGTGAGACGCACTTCGTCAGAAGCGGCCCATCATCGCTTCCACGGGAATGCACGACCACCCGTATTGGCCACCACCCGCAACCAGGAAACGCCCGATGCCCACCTTCGACAAGGCCGCCGCCACCACCCTGCTCCAGACCGTGTTTGCCTCCTGGGTCAGGGATCTCGACCTGTCGATCGAGACCCTTTCGCCCGAAGGCGCGACCTTGCGGATGCGGTTCTTGGACAAGCTCTGCCGCGACAATGGCGTCGTCTGCGGCCAGGCGCTGATGAGCCTCGCCGACACCTCCATGGTATTCGCTGTGTCGGCCGCCGCGGGCGGCTACCTGCCGATGACGACCGTCGACCAGACCATCCATTTCATGCGCCCGGCCATGCGCGCCGATGTGCTGGCGGAAGCGAAGGTGGTGCGGCTCGGCCGCACCATGGCCTATGGCAGCATCACTCTCCATACCGACGGCGATGCCCGCCCGGTCGCGATGGCGCAGACGGCTTACGCACTGATGCGGGATGGGAAGTGAAAGGGCTGCGTCGAGACAGGACGCCGTGAATTAATCCGTCATCCTGAGGTGCGAGCGCAGCGAGCCTCGAAGGATGGACGGCCACATTGCAAGCCGAGCCTCGGCCTTAGCCTGCAACGCTCATTTTTCGGCGTCATCACCGGGCCGGCGCGAAGCGCCGTGACCCGGTGATCCATCTTGAAGACTTCAACAAGAACGAGGCGCCGCAAGCTGGATGCGCGGGTCAAGCCCGCGCATGACGATGGTGGATGTCGAAGCGCAGCGTCCATTGCGGCGCACCGGCGCGCCCCTCACATCTGGTCGTAATCCACCACCACGCGCTCCGACACCGGATGAGCCTGGCAGGTCAGCACGAAGCCGGCCTTCAGCTCCCACGGCTCCAGCGAGTAGTTGACGTCCATCTGCACCTCGCCCTCGACGATCTTGGCGCGGCAGGTGCTGCACATGCCGCCCTTGCAGGCGTAGGGCAGGTCCATGCCGGCGCGCAGCGCGGCGTCGAGGATGGCTTCGCCGTCCGCCACCGGCACATCCTTGCGCTTGCCGTCGACGATCAGCGCAGCCACCGCCTTCGGCGGCGCTTCCGGCGCGATCACGGGCTTGGGCCGCGGCTTGCCGCCGAACTCGGAGACGAAGCGCTCGACATGCACCCGCTCCCGCGCGATGCCGAGGCCGTGGCAGGCCGCCTCGATCTCCTCGCTCATGGCGACCGGACCGCAGATGAAGACATGATCGACACTTGCCGCCGGCACCATGGCACGCAGCAGCACCTCGACCTTGGCGCGGTCGAGCCGGCCATGCAGGATCGGCAGGTCCTGCTCCTCCTGCGACAGCACATGGAACACAGAGAGGCGGCCCATGAAACGGTCCTTCAACTCTTCCAGCGCCTCGCGGAACAGAATGCCGTTGGTGGCGCGGTTGCCGTAGAACAGGAAGAAGCGGCTGTTTGGCTCGCGCGCCAGGATGCCGCGCACGATGGAGAGGATCGGCGTGATGCCGGAGCCGGCGGCGAAGCCGACATGGACACGGGCCTCGCCCGGCGCATGAGCGACGCCGAAGCGGCCGGTCGGCGTCATCACGTCGAGCTCATCGCCGCTCTTGAGTTCCTCGATGGCATAGGACGAGAACGCGCCGCCGTCGACGCGCTTCACTGCGATGCGCAGCTCATGATCATCGGGCCCCGAGCAGATCGAGTAGGAGCGCCGGACTTCATCGCCGTCCATTGTGGTGCGCAACGTGAGGTACTGACCCGGCGCGAACGCGTAGTCGGCGGAGAGCTCATCCGGAATGGCAAAGGTCATCGAGACCGCGTCAGCGGTTTCGCGGCGCAGGTCACGGACGGCGAGACGGTGGAATTTCGGTGCATGGGACATCGGCTACCTACCTCGTATCGACTGTCGTTTCTTTCGTCATGGCCGGGCAGCGCGATCCGTCTTCGACGGATCGCTAGGACTAAGGTCTCCCGGCCATCCACGTCTTTCCTGTTGAAGCAACGTGAAGACGTGGATGCCCGCGACAAGCGCGGGCATGACGAATTAATGGCACTTGAAGTAATCGAACGGCTCGCGGCAGCTCTTGCAGCGCCACAGCGCCTTGCACGACGTCGAGCCGAATTCGGACAGAACCTCGGTGTCGGTCGAGCCGCACTGCGGGCAGGCTACCTGCTGCTCGCCGAACAGCGCGCGGCGGCCGCCACCGGCCTGCGGCGGTGCGATGCCGTAGGCCTTGAGCTTGGCGCGGCCCTCCTCGCTCATCCAGTCGGTGGTCCAGGCCGGCGACAACACCGTGTTGATCTTGGCGTTGCGAATGCCGGCCTTTGCCAGCGCGACCTCGATCTCCAGCGCGATCATGTTCATGGCCGGACAGCCGGAATAGGTCGGCGTGATCGACACCTCGACGGCATCGTCGTGAACAATCACGTCGCGCAGCACACCGAGATCGGCGATCGTCAGCACTGGAATCTCCGGATCGACCACGCGCGCCGCCGCGTCCCAGGCGATCTGGCGCAGGCTGGCAGCATGGTCGGCCGCGTTCACCATGTGGCGTTCGGAAACGTGCGCTGCATCGACTGCAGTTCGCTGAGGAGATGTCCCAGATGCTCGCTGTGGCTGCCGGAGCGGCCGCCTTTCTGCATCCAGCTTCCGGTCGGCAGCTTCAGCGTGGCGGTGCCGATCACCCCGGCGACCGTCTGCTCCCAGCGCGTGCGCAGGGTCTCGGGATCAATCGCGATGCCGCTGGCGATCAGTCCAGCGTCGCTATCGTCGGCGTGGAACAGTTCGCCCGTGAACGCCCAGAGATCATCGACCGCGGTCTGCGCACGGCGATGGCTTTCCTCGGTGCCGTCGCCGAGACGGATCACCCATTCCGAAGCGTGGCGCAGGTGATAGGCGCTTTCCTTCTCGGACTTGGCGGCGATCGCCGCCAGCGTCGCGTCCTTCGAGGCCATCATGGCGCGCCAGTAGGGATCGGCGAAGGCGGAGTAGAACAGCTGGCGCACGATGGTACGGGCGAAATCGCCGTTCGGCTGCTCGACCAGCAGCAGGTTGCGATACTGCCTGACGTCGCGCAGGTAAGCGAGCTTGTCCTCGTCGTTGCCGGCGTTCTCGACCTCGGCGGCATAGGTGTAGAGCTCGCGCGCCTGGCCGATCAGGTCGAGGCCCATATTGGCGAGCGCCATGTCCTCTTCCAGCATCGGCGCATGACCGCACCACTCCGACAGGCGATGGCCGAGGATCAGCGCATCATCGGCGCGGCGCAACGCGTAGAGCACCAGCGGGCTTTCTGTGACGAAAATGGAGGCGGCAGCCATGGAAGATCCCTGTGCGTTGTATGATCACCGTAGCTCGGATGAGCGCAGCTCGATGCTCAACTCTGCCTCATCCTGAGGAGCCCGCGAAGCGGGCGTCTCGAAGGATGGCTGTAAAGCGATACCGGGCCTCATGGTTCGAGACGGCGCTTGCGCGCCTCCTCACCATGAGGGTCTCGTTCGCAAGATCACATGTGCCCGACTTCGTCTGGCACGTCGTAGAAGGTCGGGTGGCGATAGATCTTGGACATCGCCGGCTCGAACATCATGTCCTTCTCGGCGGGATCGGACGCGATGATGGCGTTCGACGGCACCACCCAGATCGACAGACCTTCGCCGCGGCGGGTGTAGATGTCGCGCGCCGCCTGCAACGCCAGCGTCGCATCGGTCGCGTGCAGCGAACCGACATGCTTGTGGGCAAGGCCGTTGCGGCTGCGGATGAACACTTCCCAGAGCTGGATATTCTGCACGGTCATCGGTGTTTCCTCCCTCACGCGGCCACGGCTGCGGCGGCTTTGCGGGCGCGCTGCTTCTCGGCATAGGCGAGCGCGGCCTCGCGCACCCAGGCCCCCTCGTCGTGGGCCTTGCGCCGCGCCGCCATGCGATCGCGGTTGCACGGACCGTTGCCCGACAGCACCTCCCGGAATTCATCCCAGTCGATGGTGCCGTAATCCCAATGGCCCGTCGCCTCGTTCCACTTCAGATCCGGGTCCGGCATGGTCAGACCGAGGTACTGCGCCTGCGGCACGGTGGCGTCGACGAACTTCTGGCGCAACTCGTCGTTGGAGAAGCGCTTGATCTTCCAGCGCGTCGACTGATCGCCGTGCTGGCTGTGCTGGTCCGGCGGGCCGAACATCATCAGACACGGCCACCACCAGCGATCGAGTGCGTTCTGCGCCATCGCCTTCTGGTCCGCGGTGCCGCGCGACAACGTCAGCATGATCTCGTAGCCCTGGCGCTGATGGAACGACTCTTCCTTGCAGACGCGGATCATCGCGCGCGCATAGGGGCCGTAGGAGCAGCGGCACAGCGGGATCTGGTTCATGATCGCCGCGCCATCGACGAGCCAGCCGATCGCGCCGATATCGGCCCAGGTCAGGGTCGGATAATTGAAGATCGAGGAATACTTGGCCTTGCCGCTGAGCATCTGGTCGACCAGCTCTTCGCGCGAGGTGCCGAGCGTCTCGGCCGCGGCGTAGAGATAGAGGCCATGGCCGCACTCGTCCTGCACCTTGGCCAGCAGCGCGGCCTTGCGGCGCAGCGTCGGCGCGCGGGTGATCCAGTTGCCCTCCGGCAGCATGCCGACGATCTCGGAATGGGCGTGCTGGGAAATCTGCCGCGTCAACGTCTTGCGATAGGCCGCGGGCATCCAGTCATTGGGTTCGATGCGCTCTTCGGCATCGATGCGGGCCTGGAACGCGGCCGACTTGGCGGCGTCTTCAACGTGGCGGTCATCGCTCTGCGGCGCATTCAGCGCTTGCGTGTACATGGCCGTCTTCTCCCTGGAGGCAGTCTTAATATATGACAAAAATTTCTACATGCAATCTATTTCTGTAACATATCGGCGAACCGCCGCCGCAACTCCGCGCCTGGCGGTGGCAGCGGACCGGCGGGGCTTTCGCCATGGGAATCCAGCCATTTTTCCGACGGCCCGAGCAGCGCGCGGTAGAGCCGGGCGCACAGTGCGCGCGCCTCGGCCGCGGGCCACGCGGCCGGCAGCAGTTCCCCCGGCAGTAGCGGATCGTGCAGGATCACTCGCCGGTACTGGTGGATCAGCAGCACCCGCGCCAGCATTGCGTCCGACGGCGCCAACGCGTCCTGCGCCGCGATCCAGGCGTCGAGCGGCGCGAACGTCGCCGTGAACGCGCGATAGGACTCAGCCATGCGGTCCAGCGCCCAGCTCGCGCTGATCAGACGCCGCCCCATGTCGCCGGCGGCTGCGACATCGAGGCGGATCGCGCTCGCCGCGGCGGACGGCACCGCGACGCCGTTCGGCGCCACCCACACCCCCGGCAGCGGATTGCCGAAGCCGGCTTCGGTCAGTGCCGCGCGGGCGCTATCGCGATCGGAACCGTTCTCGATCAGCAGCAGCTCGAAACGGCCGGCCGCGTCGGAAACATGAGGATTGTAGAGATGCTCGATCGCCGCCTCGAACCGCTCACGCCCGGTCGGCGCCAGGCGATAGAAGCTCTTGCGGCCGACCTTGTCGCGATCGAACCAGCCATCGGCCGCGAGGCGCGACACCGCGGTCCGCACCACGCCGCCGTCGATCTCCAGGAGCTCCAGAAACTGCAGCAGCGTTCCCAGCCACACCGACCCGCCGCGCGGCAGGATCGCGTCGCCATGGAAGGTGATGATGAGCGAGCCGGTGCGCGAGGGTTCGCGCTTGAACTGGCTGACGATGCGGGCGAGCGGATGAGAGGCCATGCGTCCCGCTATATTCCACGGTTCGCCCACCCCTGTCATCAGGGGCAGCGACCGCTCGCGGGCCGTTACCGCCGCTGGTTGTAGACGTCCAGGCAGACGGCGCCGAGCAGCACCAGCCCCTTGATGACCTGCTGGTAGTCGATGCCGATCCCGAGGATCGACATGCCGTTGTTCATCACCCCCATGATCAGCGCGCCGATCACCGCCCCGGCGACCCGGCCGACACCGCCATAGGCGGACGCCCCGCCGATGAAGCAGGCGGCGATGACGTCAAGCTCGAAGCCGAGACCCGCCTTGGGCGTCGCCGTGTTGAGGCGGGCCGCGAATACCAGCCCGGCGAGCGCGGCGAGCACGCCCATGTTGACGAAGGTCAGGAAGGTCAGACGCTCGGTCTTGATGCCGGACAGCTTGGCCGCCTTCTCGTTGCCGCCGACGGCATAGATCTGCCGGCCAATGGTGGTACGCGCGGTGACGAAGCCATAGAGCGCGATCAGCGCGATCATGATCACCAGCACGTTCGGCAGGCCGCGATGGGAGGCGATCAGATAGGTAAAATAGAGGACCACGCCGAACAGAATGGCGTTTTTGAGCACGAAGAACCCGGCGGGCTCGACGTCGACGCCGTGGCTGGCGCGACGGGCGCGAGTCTTGACGCTGACATAGACGAGGCCCAGCGCCAGCACCGCGCCGATCAGCAGGGACGTCGGATACAATGCGCCAGCGGCAGGGAACAGCTCCGGAATGAAGCCGGAAGACAGCTTCTGGAATGTCGGCGAGAACGGCCCGACGGATTGCCCCTGCAGCACCGCGAGCGCCAGCCCCTTGAACACCAGCATGCCGGCCAGGGTGACGATGAAGGACGGAATCTTGAAATAGGCCACCCAGTAGCCCTGCGCCGCGCCGATCAGCGCGCCGAGCACCAGGCAGATGATCGTCGCCGGGATGAAGTGCATGCCATAGCGCACCATCAGCACGGCCGCGATCGCGCCGACGAAGCCGGACACCGAGCCCACCGACAGATCGATATGCCCGGTGACGATCACCAGCAGCATGCCCAGCGCCATGATCACGATGTAGCTGTTCTGCAGCACGAGGTTGGTGAGGTTGAGTGGCCGCAGCAGCGTGCCGTCGGTGACCACCTCGAAGAATGCCATGATCGCAAACAGCGACAACAGCATGCCATACTCGCGCAGGTTCGCCTTGATGAAGCCGGTGTGCTTGCGCGCTTCGGGAAGCGCCACGGTCTTGTCGCTCATGAATGGACCTCCACCGGGAATTCGTCGCCGCCGTCCTGCGCCCGCTCCCTCACACCCGGATCGACCAGACGCTCGCTCCGGCGCACGATGGCGCGCATGATCCGTTCCTGCGTCGCGTCGGCGCGATCGAACTCGCCGACAAAGCTTCCCTCGTTCATGACGCAGATGCGATCGCAGATGCCGAGCAGCTCCGGCATCTCCGACGAGATCATGATCACCGCCTTGCCGGCATCGGCAAGGTCGTTGATGATGCAGTAAATCTCGTACTTGGCGCCGATATCGATGCCGCGGGTCGGCTCGTCGAGGATCAGGATGTCCGGATTCGTGAACAGCCACTTCGACAGCACGACCTTCTGCTGGTTGCCGCCGGAGAGATGGCCCGACGCCTGATAAACATCGGCGCAGCGGATGCGCAGGCGATTGCGGTGCTCATTGGCGACCTGCAATTCCTTGAGATCGTCGATGATACGACCGGTCGCGACGCCGTCGAGATTGGCGAGCGTGATGTTCTTGCGGACATCGTCAGCGAGCAGCAACCCCAGCTGCTTGCGATCTTCGGTGACATAGGCAAGGCCGGCATCGATCGCCCGGCTGACGGTCGACAGATCGACCTCGCGACCGTGCAACAGGGCGCGCCCGGTGATCCCGCGCCCCCACGACCGGCCGAACAGGCTCATCGCGAACTCGGTGCGGCCGGCGCCCATCAGGCCGGCGATGCCGACAATCTCGCCGCGGCGCACCTGGAAATCGACGTTGCGGATGACCTGCCGCTCGGCATGCTGGGGATGATAGACCGACCAGTTCTCGACCCTGAACACCGGCTCGCCGATGTTCGGCTGCCGCTTCGGATAGCGATGCTCGAGGTCGCGGTCGACCATCTTGCGAATGATGCGGTCTTCCTCGATCTCGCCGGCGCGACAATCCAGGGTGTCGACTGTGCGGCCATCGCGCAGCACCGTGATGCGGTCGGCGACGCGCGATACCTCGTTGAGCTTGTGGGAAATCAGCACCGCCGACATGCCCTGGTCGCGAAACTCCACCAGCAGGTCCAGCAGCGCCGCGCTGTCGCTCTCGTTGAGGCTCGCCGTCGGCTCGTCGAGGATCAGCAGGCGAACCTCCTTGGACAGCGCCTTGGCGATCTCGACCAGTTGCTGCTTGCCGACGCCAATGTCGGTGACGAGGGTGTCCGGGGCCTCGTTGAGGCCGACCTTGGCCAGCAGCCGCCGCGCACGTGCATCGACCTCGTCGCGGTCGATCACCCCGAAGCGCGACGGTGGATTGGCGATGAAGATGTTTTCCGCGATCGACAGCAGCGGGATCAGCGCCAGTTCCTGATGAATGATGATGATGCCGAGCGCCTCGGAATCGTTGATGTCGCGAAACCGCCGCTCCTCGCCGTCATAAACGATGCTGCCATCGTAGCTGCCGTGCGGATAGACGCCGCTCAGCACCTTCATCAGCGTCGACTTGCCAGCGCCGTTTTCGCCGACCAGCGCATGGATCTCGCCAGGTCTCACCGTGAAACTGACGTCGCTCAGCGCCTTCACGCCGGCGAAGGCCTTGCCGATCCCGCGCATCTCCAGCAGGTTGGTCATGACGGCTCCCCTGTTCAGGGCTTGGAGCGAGCGCTTTGAGCCACCCTGGCCGGGCGTCCCCGGCCAGGACGGCGCTCCGCCTTCAGTTGAACTGCTCTTTCTTGTAGTAGCCGCTGCCGATCAGCACCTGCTCCCAGTTGCTCTTGTCGACCACCACGGGCTTGAGCAGATAGGACGGCACCACCTTGACGCCGTTGTTGTAGGTCTTGGTGTCGTTGACCGTCACCGTCTTGCCGCTCAGCGCCGCGTCGACCATATCAGCGGTGACACGGGCGAGATCGCGGGTGTCCTTGAAGATCGTGGAATACTGCTCGCCGCGCAGCATCGACTTGATCGAGGGCACCTCGGCATCCTGACCGCTAACGATCGGCATCGGCATGTTGCCGCTGCCGTAGCCGACCCCCTTGAGGGACGACAGGATGCCGATGGACAGCCCGTCATAGGGCGACAGCACGGCATCGACCCGCTTGGTGGTGTAGAACGCGCTGAGCAGGTTATCCATGCGGGCCTGCGCCGTGGCACCGTCCCAGCGCAGCGTCGAGACCTTGTCCATGCCCATCTGCTTGCTGGCCACGACGAGCTTGCCGCTGTCGATATCGGGCTGCAGCACCGACATCGCGCCGTTGTAGAAGAAGTAGGCGTTGTTGTCGTCGGGCGAGCCGCCGAACAATTCGATGTTGAACGGCCCCTTGCTCTCCTTCAACTTCAGCCCCTGCTCGATCGACTGGGCCTGCAACACACCGACCTGAAAGTTATCGAACGTGGCGTAGTAATCGACATTGGGCGTGTCGCGGATCAGGCGGTCGTAGGCGATGATGGTGATGCCCTTGTCCTTCGCCTGCTTGAGCACATCCGACAGCGTCGTGCCGTCGATCGACGCAATCACCAGCACCTTGGCACCCTTGGTGACCATGTTCTCGATCTGCGACAGCTGATTTGGAATATCGTCCTCGGCGTATTGCAGGTCGGTGTTGTAGCCGCGCTCCTGCAATACCTTGACGATGTTGTTGCCGTCATCGATCCAGCGCGCCGAGGCCTTTGTCGGCATCGCGATGCCCACGGTGGGCTTGGTCTGTGCCTGGGCCCCGCCGGCGAAAAGCAGCGAGCCCAGAGCGACAATGGAAAGCATCGATTTGAACGACGTCATGTTTCACTCCCACAGCGTTGAACGTTGATCGCCGCGTTGGTCGCGGTCTTGCAGTTCCTGGCGCCGGCGCTCCTGGCGCGGGATGCCGATTCCATCGGTCGCATCCATGGCCGGCCGCGATGATCGGCCACGCCCTGCAGCTGCGCAAGGGGCCGCGGACAACCGCACGAAATGATGATGCGCCGCTCATGACGGCCCCAGCCTGACACGCGGCTCCGGCCGCCCCCGTGCCTGCACATCGAGCACGAACGTCCGGCCGTGATCCGGATCGACCGCCCGCCCCGCGGCATCCATCCCCTCATGGGCCGACGTCACCAGCAGACGGCTGAAATCTCTGCCGACGAAGGCCGGACAGCTCGCCTGCTTCGCCGGCACCCGCACGGTGCGCAGCCGGACGCCGTCAGCCGAATAGGCATCGACGCATCCGCCGCCCCAGCGCGCGTTCCAGATCACGCCGTCGGCATCGACCACCGCGCCGTCGAGGCTTCCCGCACCGCGATGCACGAGCAGCTCGGACGGTGCCGCGACCGGCAGGCCCGTCGCCGGATCGAGCGCGACACGGCAAAGTACGTTGGTGCGGCTGTCCGCAAAGTATCCGGTAGCGCCGTCCGGCGCGAAACAGATCGCATTGGGAATGCTGATGTCAGCGAATAGCCGGATCAGCTCGCCATTGTGCAGCGCATAAATTGCCCCGGCGCCACGCTCGGCGTTGCGCCCCATGGTGCCGATCCAGAACGTGCCGCAGGGATGAACGCGGGCATCGTTCGAGCGGGTCGCCGGATCGTCGGCTTCGAGCGGCAGATAACGGCTCAGCCGGCCGTCACTGACGCTGCGGACATAAAGACCGTCGTCGGCGACCAACAACTGGTGAGCGTCGTCGATCATCGCCAGGGCGCTCGCCATCACCGGCAGGCGATGAAAGACGACCTCGCCCGATGCGACGCGCGCCTCGAACAGCCGGCGCTCGAGAATGTCGAACCACCAGGCCGTGTCGCTGGCAGCATCATAGGTCGGCCCTTCGCCGAGATGACAGCGCGCACCACTGAGGATCATGGTCGGCACGTCCTCGCGGTTGTCGTCAGGACCGGTCACGATGGTGCTCTCCAGTACGCGATTGCGCGCGGCGAAGTTCCCCTACTCGGCAAAAAAGCGATACAGCGTGCGATGGCGATAGGTCTGGCCGGGTTCGAGGCGCGCCGAGGGAAAATCGGGTCGGTTGGGCGCGTCGGGCCAAGCCTGCGGCTCGAGGCAGACGGCGTCAGACTGGCGATACAGCCGTCCGGATTTGCCGGCGACCGAACCATCGAGATAGTTGCCGGAATAGAGCTGCACGCCGGGCTGGTCGGTGTGCAGCTCCATCACCCGGCCCGAGCGAGGCGCCGCGAGCCGCGCGGCCAGCTGCGGGCCCGCGCCGGGCGCGAGACAGAAGGTGTGGTCGTAGCCCCGCCCGCGCTGCAGCTGCTCCTCGGCGGTCCGGATCCGGCTGCCGATTTCGTGCGCCTCGCGGAAATCGAACGGCGTGCCGGCAACACGGCGCGGCGGCCCGGGCAGCGGGATCGCCGTGGCATCGGTGGCCAGGAAGTGATCCGCCGGAATGTGCAGACGATGGCGCAGGATCGTCTCGTCGGCACCAACGCCTTCGAGATTGAAGAAGCTGTGGTTTGTGAGATTGATCACCGTCGGTCGGTCGGTGGTCGCCTCGAAGGCAAGCGACAATTCGCCGGGCCCCGAGATCCGGCAGGTCAGACGAACATCGAGCGCGCCGGGGTAGCCTTCCTCACCATCCGCACTGTGATAGGCGAGCGTCACCGCGGGACTGGCGCCCTCGTCCAGCGCCGTGATCTGCCACAGCCGGCAGTCGAAGCCTGCAAGACCGCCATGCAGCGCATGGGGACCGTTGTTGGCCGCGAGCCGAACGACCGCACCGTCGAGGTCGAACCGCGCGCCGGCAATGCGGTTGGCGAAGCGCCCGACGGTGGCGCCGAAGAACTTGCGCGCCCCGGCATAGCCGTCGAGATCGTCATGCCCCAGCACGACGTCGCCGATGACGCCATGGCGATCCGGGACGAGCAGCGCCTGCAGCGTGGCGCCAAAGGTGATGATCGATGTCTCGAAGCCGCCGTCGCCGCGCAATCTTACCCGCTCGACCGGGGCGCCATCCGCCAGAGTTCCGAACATCTCGCGCGAGGCCTTGGCCATGATCAATCCTCGAACGGCTCGACGACGACGCGCCGGCCGAGCATGAATGCGTCGGCAACATGCGCGAGCGGCGCGAGGTCGACATCGGATTCGCTGCGCGCGATGAGGTCGACGAACCGCCGGTAGATCAGCGGATAGGCCACCTTCTTCTCGTCTATCAGCAGCTGTCCGTCATGACTGAGCCGGGCGCCGCCCGCCGACAGCGTCAAGCGGCCGTGGTCGGTATCCACCTCGATCGCCCAGGTCTGCTCGCCGGTCTGGCGGAAATCGAAATCGGCCTCGATCGCCAGCCCGCCGGCATCCGAGAAAGCAAGGCGCGCCGCGATCGGCGCAGCACGATTGTCCGGAAACGACAGCTCTGCGTCAGTCAGGAAGAACGGTCGCGGCAGGACGCGGGTCAGGATCGAGAGCGCATTGATGCCGGGATCGAACACGCCGAAGCCGCCTGCCTCCCAGATCCACGCCTGGCCCGGATGCCAGACACGGACGTCCTCCTTCCAGATCACCCGCACCGCCCGGATCTCGCGCGATGCCAGCCATGTGCGCGCCGGCTCGACCGCGGGTGCGAAGCGCGCATGCCATGTCGCGAACAGTGTCAGGCCCGCGGCTCCGGCGACCCCGACCAGCGGCCCGATCGCGCTGATGGTCGCGGCCGGCGGCTTTTCCAACAGCACATGTTTGCCGGCGGCGAGCGCGATGGCCGCCTGCGTGCCGCGCATCTGTGGCGGCGTGCACAGCGCGACCGCATCGACCGGCGGCCCGTTCCGCAGCAACTCCTCGAGCGAGGCGAAGGCGGGAACGCCGGCCAGCGTGACGTGGGGATCGGCGACGGCGGCGAGCTTGACGGCCGGCAGGGCAGCGATCGTCGGCAGGTGTTGATCCCGCGCGATCTTGCCAAGACCAATCACGGCGAGGCGAAGCCCAGTCATGTTGTGATGTCCCTGTTGTCCTTGCCACGCACGGGCGGCCCGGCCGGCTCCCCCGTCGGGCCGGTGCGTTCGCCGGTGTGGCGCAGGCCGTCGAGAATGACTCTTTTCATCGCCTCCTCGGCGACATCCGGCTGCTGCTGCGCGATGGCGTCAACGATTTGCTGATGGAACAGGACGGTGTCGTCGCGCTCCCGCTCTTCCGCCGGCGCGCTGAGCAGGAACGAGGCGCGCAGCGCTGCCTCGATGACGCCGCCGATTGAGCGCATGAACGGATTGCCGGAGGCATTGGCGACGGCAAGATGCAGGGCAAGATCGGCGTCGGCAAAGCCGACGGAATCGTAGGCCTCGCGCCGCATCCACGCCATACTGCGCTGCAGCTCCGCGAGATCGGCCTCCGAGCGGCCAATCGCAGCCAGCGCCGCCGCGCGCGGCTCCACCGCGAGCCGGATCTCGGCGAGATCGCGCACGAAACGCATGTCGATGCCGACGTCGAGATGCCAGGCCAGAACATCCGTATCGAACATGTTCCAGGCGGCGCGCTCGCGCACCACCGTGCCGATCCGCACCTTGGTGCTGAGCAGTCCCTTCGCCACCAGCGTCTTGACACTCTCGCGCAGCACCGGGCGCGACACGCCGAAGATCACCGTCAGCTCGGGATCGCCCGGCAGCTTGGCGCCCTCCGCATAGCGGCCGGAGATGATGTCGATGCCGATGGTACGGGCGACCTCGGCATGGTTGGAATGCGCGCGGCGGGTGGGAATGACGACGAGATGGGACGTCATGGCAACGCGACCTCCGTGGTCCGGCGGCGGGACCGCTTGGCGAGACCGACCAGGGCCTGCTGCAGGACGATGAACGCAAACAGCAGGATACCCGTCACGATCTTGGTCCACCAGCTCGACAGCGTGCCGTCGAAGCTGATGTAGGTCTGGATCAGCCCCTGGATCAGCACGCCGACAAAGGTGCCGAACAGGTAGCCATAGCCGCCGGTCAGCAACGTGCCGCCGATCACCACGGCGGCGATCGTGTCAAGTTCGACGCCAACCGCCGACAGCGAATACCCTGCGGATGTGTAGAACGAGAACACGATGCCCGACAGCCCCGCGAGCACGCTCGACAGCAGGTAGATGCCGATGGTTGTCGGCGCGACCCGCACGCCCATCAGCGCGGTGGAGGTGCGGCTGCCGCCGAGCGCATAGACGTTGGCGCCGAAGCGGGTGAAGTGCAGCAACACGATGCCTCCGGCGAACACCCCAAGCATGATCATGGCGATCACCGACAGCCGCCCGCCGCCCGGCAGCACGATAGCGTGGTCAGCGAGGCCAGCGTAGAGCGGCGCGTTGATCGGGATCGACTCCGTCGACATCAGGAAACTTGCGCCCCGCGCCAGAAACATCCCCGCCAGGGTGACGATGAACGGTGGCATGTCGAAATACTGGATCATCGCTCCCATCGCCGCGCCGAACAGCGCGCAGATGATCAGGACCAGGGCAAAGGCGGCGAACGGCGGCATGCCATGCCGCTCGATCGCCAGCGCCAGGAACACCGTGGTGAATCCGATCACCGAGCCGACCGACAGATCGATGCCCCCGGAAATGATGACAAAGGTCATGCCGGTCGCGACGATGCCGAGAAACGCATTGTCCGTCAGAAGATTGGCGACCACCCGTGACGAAGCGAGGTTCGGAAACTGGATTGCACAGCCCGCGAAGCCGACAATGAACACCGTCGTAGTCACCAGCACCGGAAGCAGCCGCCTCATTTGCGCACCTTCGACAGCAGCACGCGCACATCGAGGCGCGGTGACTGCAACAACAGCACCACCAGCACGACCACCGCCTTGACCACGAGGTTGAACTCCGGCGGAAAGCCGGACAGCAGGATGCCGGTGTTCATCGCCTGGATGATCAGCGCACCGAGCACAGCCAGCACCAGGCTGAAGCGTCCGCCCAACAGCGAGGTGCCGCCTACCACCACGGCCAGAATGGCATCGAGTTCGAGCCATAGGCCTGCATTGTTGGCGTCGGCGCCGAGAATGTCGGCCGCCGCGATCAGCCCCGCCAGTGCGGCACACAGGCTGCACCAGACATAGACCGCCATGATCATGGCGCGAGTGCCGACGCCGGCGAGCGCGCTGGCCCGGGCATTGCCGCCGGTCGCCTCGATCATCAGGCCAAGCGCCGTGCCGCGCACCAGCGTGATGGTCAGCAGCAGCATGGCGGCGGCGATCGCGACCGCGGCCGGAATTCCGCCCACCGAACCGCCGCCGAGCCAGGCCAGCGCGGGCGACGTGAAGGTGACAATGCGCCCTTCGGTGATGAGCTGGGCGATGCCGCGGCCGGCCACCATCAGGATCAGTGTCGCGACGATGGGCTGGATGCCGAGCACCGCCACCAGAAAGCCGTTCCACAGCCCGCACAACAGGCCGGCACCGAGCGCAGCGGCGAGCACAAGCGGAAGCGGGTGTGTATCGGCAAGGCTCGCCGCGATCGCGCCGGAGATCGCCATGACAGCACCAACCGACAGATCGATGCCGCGCGTGGCGATCACCAGCACCATGCCCAGCGACAGCAGCGCCACCGGTGCGCCGCGGTTGAAGACGTCGATCAGGCTGCCGAACAGCCGGCCGTCCTGCAGCCGCAGGTCGAAGAACTGCGGCGACACCGTCCAGTTGATCGCCAGGATGGTCAGAAAGGCGAGCACCTGGGGCAGCCCGGCACGCGGCAGACGGATCGCCATCGTCACGCCTCCGGTCCGGGACGCACCCCATCGGCGGCAATCGCCGCGACGATCGCGCTGACGTTGATGGCCTCGCCCTGCAGCGTCTCGACATGGGCGCGGTCGCGCAGCACGATCACCTCGTCAGCATAGGCGACAATCTCCTCCAGTTCCGACGACACCACGAGCAGCGCCAGCCCGTCGGCGCACAGCTGGCGGATGAGCCGGATGATCTCCGCATGGGCGCCGACATCGATGCCGCGGGTCGGCTCGTCGAGGATCAGCAGCCTTGGCTGCGTCGCCAGCCAGCGCGCCAGCAGCGCCTTCTGCTGGTTGCCGCCGGACAGCAGGCCGATCGGACGCTCCGGATCGGCCGGGCGGATGTCCAGCAGCGTGATGAAACGTCGCGCGATATCGTCCTGCTCGCGCCGCGACAACGGGCGAAGCAGGCCGCGGCGCGCCTGCAGCGCCAGCACGATGTTCTCACGCACCGTCAGCTCGGCGACGATGCCCTCCGTCTTGCGCTCCTCGGGGCAATAGCCGAAGCCATGGCGCACCGCGTCGCGCGGCGAGCGCAACCGCGCGGCCTTCCCTTCGACCTCGACCGTGCCGCCATCGGCACGCTCGGCCCCGAACACCAGACGTGCCGTTTCCGTCCGTCCCGAGCCGAGCAGGCCGGCGAGGCCGACCACCTCGCCGCTGCGCAGCGCGAGATCGAACGGCGCGAGATAGCCGGACTTGCCGAACGCGGAAAACGTCGCGTAGGCCGGTCGCACCGGCGCGGCCGACGACCGCGCGCGCGCCGTCGTGGCGTCGCCGAGCTCGCGCCCCAGCATCATGTGAATGAGCTCGATCCGCGGCAGCTCCGCAGTCCTGCGCTCGCCGACCAGGCGGCCGTTGCGCAGCACGGTGATCCGATCGCAGACCGCATAGACCTGTTCAAGGAAGTGAGTCACGAACAGGATGCCGATGCCGCGCGCGGCAAGCTGGCGCATGACCGAGAACAGGATCTCGACCTCGTGCTTGTCGAGGCTGGCGGTCGGCTCGTCGAGGATCAGCACCCGCGCGGACATGTCGACGGCGCGGGCGATGGCAGTGATATGCTGCACGGCAACCGCATAATCGCCGAGCGGCGCGGCGACGTCGATGTGCAGCCCGAAGCCGTCCAGCAGAGCCGACGCACGACGCCGCATCTCGCGCTCGCGCACCAGGCCGAAGCGGGTGGGCTGTCGCCCGAGAAACAGGTTCTGCGCCACCGAGAGATTCGGCAGCAGATTGACCTCCTGGTAGACCGTGGCGATGCCGACCTTGAGCGCCGCCTCGGCCGAGCGCGGCGCGATCTCGACGCCGGCGAGATTCACGGTCCCAGCGTCGCGAGACAGCGCGCCGGTGATCGTCTTGATCAGCGTCGACTTGCCGGCGCCGTTCTCGCCGAGCAAGGCATGGATCTCGCCGGCCCGCAGGCTGAAGTCGACCGCGTCGAGGGCGCGGACCCCGGCAAAACTCTTGCTGAGGCCGCGCACGTCGAGCAGCGGGATGTCGCGGTCGACAACCTCAGGCATGGGTCCGGCGCTCCCGCCGTCCCTGCCTGACCTCAATAGCCCTGGTCCTTCTTGCTGTCGTAAATCTTCTGCGGATTGTCCGCCGCGGTGTAGAGCCTGGACTCCGTCTGGATCCACTTCGGCGGCACGGTGCCCTTGGTCTTGTAGGCGATGATCGCGTCGAACGCCGGCCCGGACATGTTCGGCGTCAATTCGACCGTGGCATTGGCCTCGCCAGCCACCATCGCCTTGAAGATATCAGGCACCGAGTCGATCGACACGGTAAGGATGTCCTTGCCGGGCTTGAGGCCGGCTTCCTTCATCGCCTGGATGGCGCCCACCATCATGTCGTCGTTATGGGCATAGACTGCGCAGATGCTCTTGCCGCCGCCTTCGGCCTTGATGAAGCTCTCCATCACTTCCTTGCCCTTGGCGCGGGTGAAGTCACCGGTCTGGCTGCGCACGACCTTGATGTTGGGATGCTTGGCGACCGCGGTGTCGAACCCCTTCTTGCGGTTGACCGCGACGCTGGCGCCCACGGTGCCCTGCAGTTCGACCACGTTGCAGGCCTTGTCGCCGACGCTCTTGGCGAGCCAGTCGCCGGCGACCTCGCCTTCGTGCACGCTGTCGGAGGTCACGGCCGTAAGATAGAGGTCCTTGCCCGACGGATCGATGTCGCGGTCGAGCAGCACGACTGGAATTTTCGCTTCCTTCGCTTCCTTGAGCACCGCATCCCATCCCGTCGCCACCACCGGCGCGAGGAAGATGGCGTCGACGCCCTGCGCAATGAAGGAGCGGATCGCCTTGATCTGGTTCTCCTGCTTCTGCTGGGCGTCGGCGATCTTGAAGTTGATGTTGCGCTTCTTGGCTTCGGTCTTGGCGACCGATGTCTCGGCCGCGCGCCAGCCGGATTCGGAGCCGATCTGCGAAAATCCGATGGTCAGTTCGGCAGCGTGAGCGTTGGGGACGAACGCCGGGGCGGTCATGACCGCGGCAGCGAGCAGGGACTTCAGGAACGAACGTGGCATCGCGTTTCTCCCGATTTTTTTGGCTGCACCGCTTCTGTGAGCGTGTCAGTGCGCGGCAGACTGGCATGGAAGGCCCGACCTGACGAGTCATATTATTTGACTATTTTTCTTCCCACGTTGTGGGTCGATCGCTGCACGGCCTGGAACTCACATCCCCCGGAGCGGTGCGACGCGACAGCGGCGACGCACAATGCGAAAGCCCGCAGCATATCGCTGGACGATCACCTGCCGGCCACTCGCCGACAATGCCCGGTGACGCTTGCCGGCGAATGACACGGCTTATGAATCGGGACCGAATCCCACCGTGGCACTGGCGCCGAAGCGGCCGAGCAGATCACGCAACGTCACCATCTCCGCACGCGTGAAGCGGCGATCGAGGTCACGATCGAAACTCATCGCCCCCTGCCGCAGCTTGTGAAATGTCGCCCGCCCCTTCGCGGTGAGCGCCACCACCTGCACCCGCCGGTTCTCCGGCAGGCGTTTGCGCGTCAGCAGACCATCGCGCTCCATGCCACCGAGATGATGGGTCAGTGTCGGGCCGCGCACGCCGATCGCCGCGGCAAGGTCGGCCTGGGTGCGATGGGCGCCATCCATCAGCGCCAGCAGGATCAGCCACACCGGCCGCGAGCCGCCTCTGGCTGCCAGTTCGTCCTCGAAGGCGCGGCTGACCGCCTTGGCGGTCTGCACCAGCAGCAGTCCGATCGGCTTGCCTTCCCGCATCATCGCCTCAATTGATAGACATCTAACAGTTAGACATCTATGATTATATCAGCCCGGCGGCATCCCGCCATCACCTCCTGAAAGGCTTTTCCATGACCACAGCCATCATCATCCTGATCGCATTGCACGCCCTGTCCGGCACGTTCTGGGTCGGCTCGACCTTTGCGCTGGCGCGCCAGGGCGGTGCCGGCAGCGAGGCCCTGTTCCGCCCGCAGATGGGCGCCGCCGTCGTTGCCGTGCTGACCGGCGCGGGCCTGTGGCATCTGCTGCATTCCGCCGGCTTCGGCGCCATGGAGAAGGTGCTGGTGACCGGCGCGCTCGCCGCCATCGC
Source organism: Bradyrhizobium sp. U87765 SZCCT0048 (assembly GCF_018131225.1). Taxonomy (GTDB): domain Bacteria; phylum Pseudomonadota; class Alphaproteobacteria; order Rhizobiales; family Xanthobacteraceae; genus Bradyrhizobium_A. Next base: position 875,198 of record NZ_JAFCMM010000003.1, read on the forward strand.
GGCCGCCGGCGTGCAGGGCGCGTTGAAGAAAAAGCCGGCGGTGGCGCAGCGCATCGCCGCCGTCCTGCTCGCGATCACCGTGGTGTGCATGGTGACGGCGCGTTACGTCTGACGTCCTTCGCGCTCCGCCGCATGACGATAGAGGCGCGGCCGGCTCTGCCGATCGCGCCTTGTTGCTATCCGATAGTCGGGGGCCGCTTCGCCGTCAGTCGCTGTTGAGACGGCGGCGCTCCTCGGGCGTCAGTATCTGCTGCTGCGCCTCACTGAGGCGGCCGTAGCCGGCGATCTGCACGGCGCTGCCGTCGCGGTAGTCCGGCGCGGCGATCGCGCTTCCCGGGCTGCGATCATCGGCCGACGGGTGGCGCGTAGACAGGCGCTGAGGGACGATAGGGATAGACCGATACGCCGAAATTTCGGCCATACTGCTGCTGGACGCCGGGAATGTTGACCACACCGATCTTGGGATCGGCCGACTTGGCATCGAGCGGCGGAATGTTTGCCGTCGGATTGACCTTGTCGACTTCTTTCTTGAGCTTGTCGTTGAGACAGCCGAAAGAGCGATCGTTACCGATGGTCACATCGACGCAGCGCTCGTGCGACCGGCCAGGGCCGGAGCGGCGGCTGGCATCGGCTTCCTGGGACGGCCCACCGATCGTGAAGGGCGTGGGCGCTGGAGGCGCCGGCGGCTCCAGCACCGACGCGGGCGGGCCGGGCGGCGGTGCGCCGACGACAATCCCCGGCAGCGGCGTGCGCTCCTGCGCCATCGCTGCAGTTGCAGCCAGCAGCGAAAACATCGCGACGATCGACGCCCTCATCTGTCACTCCCCCGCGATAGGCGCGCTCATGGCCCGCGCCGGACGGCCTGTCCACCATGCACCTGGATCACGATCGCATTCAGACGGGTGTTGAGAGCCGCGAGATCCACGCGCCCGATCTGCGCACCGGCGAGGCACTTGCGCCCGCAGGCGCCGCCGCCAGCGCCACCGAAGCGCCCGCGCACGGGATCGCCGAACGTGGCGACGGGCACCGTCCCCGCGACGGCGAAGCCGCGCGCCATCAGCTTGCCGCGCACCGCCACGCAATAGGCGACCGACAGATGCGAGAAACGCGTCTCGCCGTGACCGGCGCGATACTTCATCGTCGCCGTGCAGAGATCGCCGCCGGCAAGCTGCCAGGCTCGCGACAGATACTTCACGCCATAGTGGATATTGGTTTCCGGCACCGCGAGATCAGCGAGCGTTCCGGAGAAGCCGAGCATGCGCGCGGTCGACGGCAGCAGCTGCATCAGCCCGATCTCGCCGACGCCGCCGATCACAGCCGGGTTGTAGCCGCTCTCCACGGCCATGACGGCCTCAGCGATCTCCGGAGCGAGGCCCGTACGCGCGGTTTCCTTCTCGATCAGCGTGCGGTAGTAGGCGCGCGCATCGGCCGGGCGCTGGGCCGGCACATCGGGCTTGGCCATGACGTTCTTGGGCGGCTCGGCTGCTGGCTCGGCGGGAGCCTGAGCCTGCTGCTGTTCCGGCAGCTCGACCGCGGCGAAGCGCGGCGCAAACGGCGGCTGCGGCGTCTCGGCATGCAACGGCGCCGCCGCCAGGACGCTCCCCAGCGCGGCCACCATTCGCAACCTGCCGGCCCACGGCCGCATGCTAGTGCTCCTGCGATTCCCTGGGCTGAAGCGACAGCCGCAAATGCAGTGGCTGCAGCATGTCTGCCGGCGGCGCCCCGACATTGTCGCGCGCCAGCAGCGCACGCAGCGGCGCTGCGACATCGGGCTCTAGACCATCGAAGTCGACACGCTCGACACGGCCACTCGGCAGGATCCAGGTCCGCACCACCACACTGGAAGGCCGACCGCTCTCGACCACGGCCTGTCCCGCAATGCCGTCCCGCACCTGCCGTGCCACCGTGTCATCGGCGGCGAGCTGCTGCTGGAACTGACTTTGCAATTGCCTGGCGAACGCCTGCCAGGCAGCTGGCGCCGCTGTCGCTGACTGGAAATCGGCGCGCTGGGCGACGGCCGGCGCAGCCGTACTGCCAAGCCCGACCGTGATCAGCCCGGTGGCCGCACCGAGCCAGCGCACGACGCGTCGTGCAAGGCTGTCACCGTTACCAGCGGAATCGACACTCATCGAACACTCGAAAATTTGGGAGCGGCGCAGGGACGATCCCTGCGCCACCGGATCATGTCACTGGATGGTCGCTGCGTTGGCTTCCGCCGAGGCATCGCGCACCGGCGCATCGGTCGTCGCGGTAGGGTTCTGGACGGTCTGGGACTGGGCAGCGCCAAGTTTCTGCAGTTCATCACGCAGATAGGCGATCAGCTCCTGCACGAGGCGATCCCAGATCTCGACCTGGCCGCGCAGGTAGTTCGGCGCGACGCCACCGGCGACCGAAACGTCGAGGCAGAACACAAGGAAGGGCTGGCTGAGCTGCAGACGGCCGAAGCGACGGGTCACGTTCCAGCGGTTGACGATGTCGAGCGGCAGTTCGCCCTGCACCTGAAGCGCGGCGACGAACGCGACGTCGGCAAAGCCCTGGTCCTCGCCGACGAAGCGGTTGCCCGGACGCACATCGAAGGCAAGGCCCGCCGTCGCCGACCGCAGGTACGGCACGTTGGCGACCGGATCGGTCAACTGCTCGACGCGATAGCCGGAAGCCTGCAGGGTCTCGCGCAGGGCGTCGAGGGTCAGCGTGGTGACGATATCGGACATGGAAACTCCAAGAGGTTTACGCGTGGATCTAACGCGATGCGGAAAGCTTACTTACGCGATGTTTCGAGCAGATTCGACAGCGCCAGCTCATTGAGCACCGGCGGATGCTGCTTCAGCAGCTCCGCGAGATAGGCCCGGCGCATCATGTTGGCGCGCTCGGAGCGGATCTGCTGCACCAGCTGGTCGCGCACTTCGGGCAGCGTCCGGGTGTACGACGCCTTGGTGTCGACGAGCTTGAGGATGTGCCAGCCATCGTCGAGCCGGATCGGCTCGGACACCGCGTTCTTGGCAAGGCCCATCACCTGCGAGCGGATTTCGGGCCGGATCTGCGTTTCCACGAGCCAGCCGAGGTCGCCGGTATCGGTCTCGGTACGGGCGATCGCCATGAAGTCGGCGCCCGGCGCCTTGAGCTTGCGCAGCGCTTCGTCGAGCTCCTGCTTGGCCTTGTCTTCGGTCGCCTTGTCGGCATCCTTCGGCGCCGCGATGAAGATCTGCGCCAGCTGGAACTGGCGCGGCACCAGCAGGGCGGCGCGGTTGGCGTCATAGACCTTCTGCAGCTCGTCCTCGCTCGGAAAGTTCGCGGGCGGCGTCGACACCGACTGCAGATAGAGTTCGACCAGCGCACTCTCGCGCACCCGCTCGAGCTGCGCATTCACGCTCGGCTGCTGCTCCCACTTCTTGGCCTGCAGTTCCTGCAGCACCAGGCGGTTGGCGAGCAGCAGGCGCACTGCCTGACTCAGCAACGCCGGATCCTTGGAGAGAGCCGCCTGCTCGCGCGGGCCGAGCGTCGCAATATAGCTGCGCAGGTCGTCGGACGAGATATTGGTGTTGCCGACCTTGGCAACGACATCGTCGCCGGTCGCGCTCTTGCCGGAGGCGAGGCCCTGGGTCACCGGGGCCTGCGGCGCGGCGGCAACCGGCTGCGCAGCCGGCTTCGGCCGCGCGGGGACGGGAGCCGGAGCCGGGGCGGCGCGCTGCGCCGGAGCCGGCGCCATCGTCTGAGCCAGCGCCATCACGGGCATGCCCGCCAGCGCGACGACGGTCGCGACGGTGGCGGTCTGCGCAATCCTGAACATCGAGGGCCTGTGACTCATTGGGTTACCTTCTGGTCGAGAAACTTGTCGTAGGTGTCCTGCAGCTGGTTCTGCAGCTCGACGCGGCGCAGCTCGAGCACGGGCTCGCGCGCGACGATGGTGTCACCGATGGTGACTTCCTTGTACCGCTGCACCAGTTCCTTGCCGGCCTTGACCAGCAGGGTGTTCTTGGCGACGCAGCTCTTGGTGCTGGCCTTGTAGGTCGCCGCCTCGCTCTCGAACTTGGCGCGCTCGGCATCCTTGGTCCGCGCGACGGTCGCAGCTTCCTCGTAAGCGGTTTTCCACTTCTCGAGGGTCTGATCTCGTTCCTCGAGGCGGTGGTTGAACTCGTCCACCGCCTCGCGATGTTCCTTCTCGACCTTCTTGACCTGCGCCTTGGCGGCGTCGATCTCGGCCTTCATCGCCGCCTTCTCGCGGTCGGCGTCAGCGATCTTGGCCTGGAGGGCCGTGCGCTGGTCTTCCAGCGCACGGGTCTGCATGGTGGCGCTGCGCAACGCCTCGCGCAGACGATCGGTCTCGTTCTCGGCGAACGCCGCGCTGGACATCAGCGTAGCGGTCACCAGCATGGCTAGCGGGAGGGCGCGGCGCATGATCAGAACCTGGCGTTGAGGTCGACCTGCAGAACGTCGACGTTGTACGGGAAGCCGGCGATGTTGTTGGCGCTCATCCAGCGCAGCGACGCCCAGACGTTCTCGCTGAGGCCGAGGTTGCCGCCCAGGAAGTAGCCTTTGAGATTGGTGCCGCCGAGACCGAAGTCCGAGTCAGCGAACGCGTCGATGACGGCGTCAGACTCCAGATACTTGTAACCGACATGCACGTTCCAGTCGCCGAGATGCTTGATCTCCTTATTGCCGACGGTTAGGCGCCCCATCCAGCCGGTGTTGCCGCCGTTGTAAGGACCGACCACGCCGCTATTGGTGCCGACGCGGTTATTGATGGCGTTCAAGTTCATATAGTTGCGATCAAACGCCGTATTCACCACGTACTCTCCGTCGATCACGATGTGATAGGGGTGGAAGTGGCCGAGGTCGAGCTGAGCGCTCGCCACCAGCGGACGGAACTGGCTGGCCAGACCGAAGTACTGGTACTGCAAAGACTGTCCGAAATTATTATCGAACGTCTGATAGATGCTCCGCAGAACCGTATAACTGTTGCCCTTTTGCGCGAACGACGGGCGCGTCAAATCGGTATCGCAGGTATCAGACGCGCTTTTGACATCGCATGGGCTCGAAACCCGTCCCTGCACATTGGTAAAGTCATAGTACGCCACGCCGAGGCGGAAGGAATATTCAGGGCTGATCTTCGCAGCCACGCCGACCTGTGCGCCGAACAGCCACTTGTCGTGGCTGGCGAACTTCGTAGTTCCCCCGCCTGACGGAGTAATACCCGCGTTAAAGTCGGTATTGTAGGTGGGAAATGCACCGGCGACCGCAAACGGCGTGATGCCCTCCCAGACTTCACGCTTGGCCTGAACGGCGAAGCCGTCGAAACCGAGCTCGCGATACCACACGAGATCCGTCGGCGACCAGAACGGGTTGTCAAAGCGACCGGCGGACAGCGTCAGATCGTCGCCGAAGGTCTGGTATTTCAGGTAGCCACGATCAAGCCACAGTGAATACTTCGAGAAGTTGCCACCGCTGTTGCCCATCGTCTGGTTGGTGGACACCGGGGAGTTGCTCTCACCCGTGGCGATGCGCAGGCCAGCCGTAAATCCGTTGTAGAGATCGGCTTCCATGCCGAGGCGTGCACGCAGGCGGAACTGGTTGCGGTCCTGGGTAGTGTTGTAGGTCGACGGCAGCGTCTTGTTCGAGTTGGTATAGTCGTACGGCGAGCCGGTGTTGATGCTGTTGAAGTTCCAGGCATCGACCTGGTCGTTACCGCTCGGAAAATAGCTGCCCTGATACCGAACACGCGCATCGCCATAGAAGCGGATGCGCTGCGCCCACTCGGGATAAGCGCCGGGAGACGCCCAGTTTTCCTTCTGTGCCTTGGCCATCACCTCCTTCTTAATCTCGTCACGTAACTGCCGTTTGACGACTTCCGGCACATAGGTGACGTGGCGGGTGCCCGGAGGCTGGGCGGCGGCCGCCGCGGCGCTCGCGGCCTTGGCGGCATCGTCGGCCTTGGCGGTGGCGTCCTTGGCCGCCTGGCGCGACACATAAGCTTCATCTTCGGCCTGCTTGATCAGCAGCTGGGCCTGCTCTTCCTTGATCACGCCCTGGCTGACCAGCATGTTGACGAGGTTGATCGTCGCATTGGGGGAGGTCGGCTTGGCCTGGGAAACGGCCGGACGCTTCTCCTTCTTGGCAGGCGCCGTGTCCGCGGTCTGGCTCATGGCCGGCGTCGCACAGGCGAGCGCGCACAGCGACACCGCGAGCGGGATCGCCTGCCAACCTGCGTCTGCTTTGCTCTTAAACATCAGTCCCCCAGTTCTCACTCGTCACGTCTGAAGTTGAAATCAGGACAGCTCAGCTCGGCCGCCGCGCGGTAACGCGGGTGACCACAGGCATCGGCATGTCCTTCGGTGGCGGTTCACGCAACGTCATGCCGCTGAACAGGTCGTTGCGGATGACGGCATCGAGTTCGGCGTCGCCCGTGGACGACACCAGTTGGATCTTGCTGACGCGACCGGTGCTGTCGGCCCAGAGGCGGATCTGCACTTGCATGATCGCGTTGCGGGTTTTCGGATTGGAGCGCAGCGCGGTCTCGATCTGCGACTGCACGATGGACGCGTACCAGCCCCAGCGACTGCCGCCGCCTCCGCCGCCGCCATACGGACTGCCGCCCGGCTTACCGCCGAGATTGAACAGATCGCCCGGACCGGTGGCCTTGGCATCGAGCGACAGCGGGCCCGGCGGCTCGTCGTTCTTGGCATCCTTGGCCGGCTCGTCCTTCGGCTTGTCGACCGGCTTCTCTTCCTTGAACTCCGGTTCCGCCATCTTCGGCTGCTCGATCATCTTCTGTTCGGGCTGCTGCTGCGGCGGAGGGGGCGGGGGCGGAGGCGGCGGAACGACATTGACGATGGTCAGTTCGCGCACCTGGCGCGGCGGCGGCATGTCGTCATGGCCAAGGAACATGTAGAGCGCGCCGCCGAGAACCACGAAAATCAGCGCCAGCCCGCCGACATAACGAATCAAGGCACGACGTTCGGGATTGTCCGGCGGCTGCGGCGCACCGGCGGGCGACGGCGAAGCGGGCGTCGACTTGTCGCTGGCTGCCGGGGCGCGGCTGCCTGACGCCGCCACGGAACGGCGCGCCATCAGGGCGTCCTGGTCTTTGGCCAACATGCTCATGACGCAGCCTCGAGGGTTGCCGTATCCGCCGGACGATCAGTCACGTACTGCATGACGAAACGGACCAGCGTGTCGAAATCGGTGGTGTCGAGCCGGACCGTGGTATCGGCCGCGGCTTCGATCACCGCGTGGTAGATGCCGCGCTCGCCGTGGAATTCCACATAGGCCGCCGGGTCGATCGTCAGCCGCGCCCGCGGCGCGCGGGAGATCGTCAACGCCAGCGGGTTGGCATCGCATTCGCCAACACGCTCGCGCAGCGCCGCGGCGAGCCTGACCAGCAGTGCCTCGCCGAGAATCGGGAACGGCAGGATCGCCGCACCGTTCGCCGCCGCCGTGCGCGGCGCGGCGGCGTGGCTCTGTACTGCGCGCGTCGTCACCGAAGACGGCCCGCTATGGCGGTCGAGCAGCAGCACCGTGTCGCACAGCCAGGACCACAGGGTCCGGCGCGGCGAGGTTGCGTGCGGCAGTTGCATGATCATGACAGCGCCCGTCGGCTCGCTCACTTCACCAGCGGCTTGGTGGCGAGACCGACCTGGTTGAGGCCGATGCGGCCGAGCAGGTCGAGCACGTCCATCACGCTCTGGTACTGGGCCTGCGCGTCGCCGCGCAGCACCACCGGAAACTCGGGCGTCAGTGCCTTCTGCTGCACCAGACGCTGCTCCAGCTCCGGCAAGGTCACCGGAATGGTGTCCAGGAAGATCTTGCCGTCGTTGGCGACGGTAATCGCCTTGGTGGTCTGCGTGGCGAGGCTCGGCGCAGCGGAGGCCTTCGGCAGGTTGACCTTCTGGCCCTGCACCGTCGCCGTCGTCATGATGATGAAGATCACCAGCAGCACATAGGCGAGGTCCAACATCGGCGTGATGTTGATGTCGTCATATGGCTTGGAGTCGGCCTGAAGCTGCATCGTCTTTACTCCGCGGCGATACGGTGCTGCGGGTCGGGCCGGTCGGCGGAGTAGAATTCCGCCATCTTGGTCACGAACTCGTCGACGAAGACCTGGATGTCGCTGGAGAGATCCTTGATGCGCGAGATCAGGTAGTTATAGCCGAACAGCGCGGGGATCGCGACGCCGAGGCCGGCGACGGTGGCGACGAGAGCCGCCGCGATACCCGGCGCGATAGCGTTGACGTTGACGTCGCCGCTCGCCGCGATCGCTGCGAAGGTGATCATGACGCCGACCACCGTGCCAAGCAGGCCGAGGAACGGACCGCCGGAGATCGCGATGGTGAGCACCACCATCATGCGGTTGAGGCGCTGCATCTCCTTGACGACGCCGCTGTCGAGGGCGGCGCGGATCGCGGCGATCGAGGTCGCCGACAGCACCGGATTGGGCGTGCCGTACTGGGCGAAGCGGTGACGGATCTCCGCTGCGCCGATGTGGTAGATGCGGTAGAGCGAGGACGCCTTCATCATCTTGGCATCGGCATCGCTGAGACGGCCACCGAGGCTCGACACTTCATCAGCATCGCCGCGATCCATCATGGTCAGGTCGGCCGCGATCTCGCGGAAACCCTTCATGAACTGGTTGTTGGCCCTGGCCTGCTTGTTGAGATACGAGGCGCGGTCCACCATCACGACCCAGCTGATGACGGCCATGATCAGCAGGATGCCGATGACGACCCAGCCGTCGAGGGTGACTGACTTGAGGATCACCGCGAAGTAGCCGGACAGCCAGCTCGCAGTCTCTTCGTCGACGCTGAACGAGATCAGCTTGGCCTGATCCGGTCCCTGGCCAACCGCAGCAAACTTGATGAAGCCGGCCGGGCGCGCGATCTTGCTGATCTGCAGCTCGTCGATGTCGCCGACAAAGCCGGCCATGGCAGCAACCGGAGCCGCGGCTTCCGCCGGAGCGGGAGCGGCAGCGCCACCGTCCGCAGCCGACGCAGCGGGGGCCTCGGTCTGCGTGGCTGCGGACGGCGTCGTCGCGGCCGCGACTGGAGCACCGGCACTGTCCGCGCCGATGAGAGCGATGGTGGTGAGGGCGGGCAGCGCCGCCGAGAGCGAGGCATAGGCCGCGCCATCGAGATAGATCGTCACCTGGGCGCTGTTGGCGATCACTGCGAGATGATGCCAGCTGCCGGGCGCGACCGGCGCACCGGCGCCGCTGCGCTGAACCGTGCCGGCATTGGTCACCTCGGCGAACGGCGCGCCGTTGTCGAGACCGATCACGACGGCATTGGCACCGTCGCGGCGGCTGTAGATCGCCGCATTCGGCTGCAGCGCAGCCGGCTTGATCCAGGCCGACCAGGTGAACGCACCACCGGCCGCCTGCGCCAGCGAGGACGACGCCGGCAGCGTCAGGCCGGTGCGGCCATCGAGCCGCAGGCCATTGCCGATCAGCGAGCCATCCGCGGGCTGACCGACGCTCTGGGCGTTGTTGGCCCAGACCGAGGAGTCGAGCGCCGGGGTGCCACGCTCACTGAAATGATAGACCAGCTGCTGGTCGGGATCGTAGGTGCCCTTGGCGTCGGCGGTAGCGACGGCCTTCTTGTTTCCGTAATAAGCCCAGATGTCGGTCTTGGCGCCGGACTGCACGTTCGGCACGGCGACCCACACCAGCGCCTCGCCGAGCAGCGAGTCGTACTTCTCGATGTGATGCTTCAGCGGGGTCTTGTCATCACCGGCGACGAAGCGCAGATCGCTGCCATCTTCCTTGGCGGAAGCGAAGCGGAAATTGCCGACATGGAGGCGCACCAGCACCGGCGTCGTGCCGATCTGATCCGTGATGTTGGCCCCGGAGGCGCTGGCGTCGACGGTGATCTTCTTGCGCATCTGCCATTCGTCGTTCCACCAGGCTTTCGCCGGTGTCGCCGACAGCATCAGCGTGGCCATCGCGCCGAGCAGCAGCCCGGACAGAAGCCGCCGGCCGTTGCGGCGCACGCGCGGCATCTCGTTCAACCCCATTGTCATCAGAATTCACCCCAGATTCGGAAATTCACCCGCGGATCGCCCGACCGCGTGTAGGTTTGCGTCACCATCGGCACCGAGTAGGCGACGACACCGTTGAAGGTGTCGAACACCTTGAACCGCGTGCCGACGCCGTAGCTCCAGACGTCGAATTTGGATTGCTGCGAATCGAGCGGCCGCTGGATCGAGGCGTGACCGCCATCGGCGAACACGAAGAACCGCCACTCGTTGAAGGTGTTGAAAGGCAGCGGCTTGTCGCCGGCCGCGCTCTTCATGCGCGACTGCAGCATGTCGCCGATGTTCGGGCTGCGCAGCTCGAGGTTTCCGGCGACGCCATCGTCACCCAGGATTTCGGATTCGAGATAGCCGCGCACGGTGTCGAGGCCACCGAGGCTGAACTGCTCGCTCGACACCATCGGACCGTCGGAGATCTGGCCCTGCACCTTGCCGTAGATCTGGAAACCTTCCGGCAACTCGTGGGTATGCGAGACGTCGAGATTGACGTGGGTGAAGTTCGCCGACGCGTAGTAGCGCTTGTTGTCGAACTCATCCCAGCTGCTGCTCGGCTTACGCAGGTTGTGCGTCACCGAAGCGTTGAACTGGGTCGTGAACTTCTCGGTCTGGAACGTCGCGCCGTAGCTCGCGACCAGCGGGAAGTACGTCACCGGCGAGTTGTAGCCGTCCTGACCAAGCCGCATGGTCTGGTCGAAGTGCTTGTAGTCGATGCCGACCGACAGCGTGTGGAACAAACTGTCGCGCGTCGGCAGCGTCATGACCGCACGGCCACCGAAGATCTGGCCGGGGCCAATGACGTTGGCGCCGCCGATGGTGGCGACATTGCTGTTCGACTTCACGGCGTAGAACAGCAGGCTCAGCCAGTCGAGGTCGGGCACGCGCGCCAGATACGACCCGGAGAACACTTGCGCGTCATTGGGACGCTCCGGCGCCACCTGGTAGGTGAAGCTCAGCGAGTGGCCGAGCTGCCAGAGGTTATCGTAGTGCACGGTCGCGCTGAGGCGCGTCGGCGTCGTGCTCGGCGACTGCCGGTTGTTGTATTCCAGCGAACCGTGGATCGGCGCCTTGTCCTCGACGTTGAGGTCGACGTCGACGGTGCCGGGCGTGACACCGGCACGCAATGCCGGGGTGATGCGACGGTCCGGCCACTGGTTGAGCGACACGATGTCCTTGGTCACCGCGCCGAAGTTCGGAACAGTCCCCTCCGCCAGCGACGGCGCACTGCCCTTGATGCGGCCGACATCGAAATAGCGCGAGTTCTTCACCCGCAGCCGGCCGATCTTCAGCTCGCTGACCTTCAGCGTGACCACGCCGCCGGTGACGTTCTGCTGCGGAACAGCCACGCTGACGGTCTGGAAGCCCTTGTCGTGATAGGCCTTTTCAAGCGCGGCGCGCGCCTTCTCGACATCCTCCGCCGTCTTGCCCGGGCCGAGGAACGGATAGATCGCCTCCTCGATTTCGATCTGCGGCAGCGTATCGGCGCCCTGGACCGCGAAATCGTCGATGTCGAAGCGCGCCAGCGGACCGGCCGGCTTCTGCGGGGCAGCCGCACCGGGCGCACCCGGCGCCGCCGCGGCATCCTTGGCCGCAACCTGTTCGGCCGCCGGCTGTTTCGCGGCCTCGGCCGGCAGCGAGCCGGCCAGGGCACCAACAAGGGTCACTGCCGCGGCACCCTGCCGCAGCACCGCGCCGCCCCGCACCCGAGACCCGCCATTTCGATCGTTCAACTGACTTCGCACCGACGTCCGCTCGCTTCTTGCGGGCGCGCGCCTACGCGGCCAAACCGCCGCGACCACGCGCCCTCAATGAACAGACGACCGGGCGAAAGCTAACCCGCAAAACTTTTGTCGCGGGTGAGACGATTTTTAGGAACTTGTTGGCAAATCAGTGCGCGAACGGCGGCAAACCGGCGCGCGGGCTCAGCTGAGCAGCACCACGCCGCCGGGCAGAGAGGTCACGCGCGCGCCGAACAGCTGCTCGACCTGCGCGACGAAGTGGTCCAGCCGATCAAGCTGGAACGTGCCGTTGACCATCCGCTGGCGGAGATCGCGGCTGGTGATGATGATCTTGCCGCTGCGATAGCGATTGACTTCGTCGACCACACTGGCGAGCGGACGATCCCGCACGACCAGGAGGCCGGCCTGCCAGGCCGCTACCTGCGCCGCATCGGCCGGCGCGGCCGCCTCGAGACCGGCACTGGAATAGGTCACCTGCTCCGCCTTGCGGAGCTCGACCGACTTGCCACCCTGACTGACCGTGAGGGCGCCCCCGAGGCACGCCACCGTGACGACGCCGTCGAGACAGCGCGCGTTGAAATCGGCCTGCGACGCCGCGATCCGGCCATCGCCGGCGAGCATCACCAGCGATTTCGACGGCGCAAGCTTGGCTGCCACCGATGCCTCGCCCGAAATCAGCGAAATTCGCGTCTCGTCCGGCGCCGTGCGCAGGGCGATGCTGGTCTGCGTATTCAATTCCAGCGAGACGTCCGGCGAGACGGCGACCCGCCGCTGCTCGCCCTTGCCGGTGCGATAGTCGGCCGACAGCTCCTCGAGCGATGGCCACAGGCCGAGCGGCGGATGTACGACCATGTAACTCGCCGCAGCGGCGGCAGAAGCGCCACCAAGGATGGCCCGACGCGTCATGACCCGGCGCGGACGCGCTGCCAGGGACACGACACCAGCACGCGATGCGGCTTCGCTCGACAACTCCTGCGCTGCAAGGCCGGCATTGCGATAGAGCCGCGCCGCGGCCTTGAACGCCGCCTCGTGGGCCGGATCCTGCTCGCGCCAGCGCTGCAGGGCGGTCACGTCGGCGCGCGTCGGCTCGCCCGTCTTCAGACGGACGATCCAAGCGAGCGCTTCGTCCAGCAGGGGATCGCGGTCGGAGGGGCGCAGCGGCTCTGTCACGATCGACCACTCATGCGACCGCGGGAGACCGAAGCCGAACGACGCCACGGCCGCGGCGCGAATCGGTGGCGCAATGCGCACCGCTCCTGCACCGGCAGACCCTGCTGACGCGTCGCGTCGCCTCGTCTGGTCATTCCCCCCGAAACCCCCGCTTGAATCCCGGCCGCACGATGTTCCATCGCGCGGACCTCTCTTTGATAGACGACTGAAGTCCCCCTATCCCGAAGAAAAATCGGGGGGAAGTTAAAATTTCGACATCGATTCGTCGCCAGCCTCTTCCGCGGAGGCCGATCGACGCCCGAGAGCTCGTTTCATGACAGACGGGCCAAAATGCCCGCCGCGAATGTTACGCAATATATCCCGTCAGGACCGGGGACGCGGACCGCCGAGACGCCGGGTCAATGGATGGTCGAGACAATCCGCACAATGCTGCAAAGCCGTTTTCAAATCGTTTTCAACGGTGCGCAGACTGACCTGCAACCGCGTGGCCACCGCCTGAGGCGACGCCCCTTCGACAGCGATGCTGCGCAGGACTTCGCGCGGGCGCGACGGAAGCGCCTCCAGCGCGCGCTTGAAGCCATCGATCTCCGAACGCGCCTCGACCACGCGGGCCGGATCCGGGCAATCGTCGCTGACATCGAGCAGCGCATCGATCTCGGAGGCACTGACGCGATAGTTCTGTGCCTTCTGCCGATCCTTTGCAATGTTGATGGCCGTACGGAAGATGTAGTCGGCCGGGCTGCGCACCGCGACCTGATCGGTCACGCGATCGAGGCGAACGAACGTCTCGTGCAAGGCCTCATAGGCAAAATCGGACGAACCGAGTCGGCGGGTCAGCTTGCGGACCAGGCCGTCATAATTCTCGATGAGCTGGCCGCGCAGCTTCGCTCGGTTGATATCAGCCACGTCCCGCGGGCCCCCACACGCAACTCCCGCACTCATACAATCGGGAGCGCGACGGTGGTAGCCGCAGCGGACTACATATTTATGACGAGCCGATGCCAGCTCTGCGTACCACCCATGCGGGCGAGCGGGCGACACGCTCCCCGATGCATCGCATCATCGTCGAGCGCGCCGCCGCAAGCCCAAATGCCGCGAGGCAATCGTCGGTTTATATTAAAGTGTCGCGACTGGCCGCCGTGTCACGACGGGTCGAAATCGAGCCCGATCTGGACATTCAGACGATCTGGCAGCTCGGATGGAATCGGTGGCAGCGGCTGCGCGCGGCGAATTGTCTCAATAGCTTCCTTGTCGACCGCTGACAGCCCGGAGCTGGTGCGCACCCAGACACCGAGCAGGGTGCCGTCGCGCCGCATCGTGAACGCGGCCTCGACCGACCCGCGCGGCAATCCGGGATAACGCCGCTTGAAGCGCGCAACATGCCGCAACAACGCCTGCTGGAACATCAGCGCAGCGCGATTCGCCGATGCCTCGGCCGCCGCCGGAGCCGGGCGAAGGCTCGGTGCGCGCGCATCCAGCGGCGGTGTCGCCCGTGGTGGCGGCGCCAACGCCGGATCGTCCGTCACCACGGGATCGGCGCGCTCTGACGGCGTCTCGGATGGCGTGGACAGCGACGCCGGCGTCGGCTGCGACGCCAGCGGTACGGGGATCGGCACAGGGTCCGGGCGCGGCATGATCTGCACCTGCACCACTGCGGCCTGATCGCGGCCGCTGGTCCCCGCCGGCGCCTGCAACCGCACCCAGTACAGCCCGCCGACGAACAGCACCACCGCGACCGTCGGCGCCAGCACCAGCCGCGCCACTTCGCCCGAGGACCAGGCGCTGGGATCATCCGGCTGGAATGTCGCGCTCAGCGGGTTTCGCCCGGCGGACGGGTCGCGCGGATCGCTCATTGCGCCGATCTCACAACGATGACGACGCGAATCGGCTGCGGCGTGTTCGATGGCGCCGGACGGCTGATCACGAGACCACGCAAGGCCGACGCGACCGCCGCATCGCGCTCGGGATCCCCGCTCGACTTGAACAGTTCAGTGCGCTGGATGGTCCGCGACGGATCGATCCACAGGTCGAGGACCGCCCGGTAGCTGCCGATGCGCGTGCGGCTGTTCTTCTGCAGCGCCCTCTGGATGTCGGTCTGGATGCTCTCGTTGTAATCGTGGAAGCGCGTGGTGTCATCGCCGGCATCGCCTGTCCGAATCCGCAGCCGCCCCAGTGACAGGTCGATCGTCGCCGGGGCGAGCGGGCTCGCCGGCGGCTCGTTGCTGTCGACCACCGGTGGCGCCAGCGTGATGGCGTCCGGGCGGATGTAACGCACTTTCAGGTCGCTGCCGGTGAGCAGCAGATTGAGCGCATCAGCCGGCGTGAAGGCGCCGTCGACGGCGATCGAACGTCGCCCTGTCGCCGATGTGCTCTCATAGAGCACCTGGACCCCGGTGCGCTCGCTATAGGCCTGCAGCGCGCTGGCCAGCGGCTGGGCCGGAATATGGAAATCGATCGGCGCCTCGCTGACCGCAAGCCGCTCCTCCGCCCCGGCGGCACACAGGCCCACGGCCACGAGCGCAGCCAGGATCATGGCGAGGCCCGGCCGCCGTCGCATACTCTTTATAATAGTGCGGACGCCCGGCGCAGCCGTGCCGGCGGAGGAAGCGAATGCGGTCATGGCCCTGGTTCAGCCGGCGCGCCCGCGAAGAGCTGCGACCGATCAGCCGGTTGCACGAAATGACCATCGCCGCTCCTGTCTCGCTGCGCGGGATCGGATCGACGGGCCACGGGCTCCGCTTTTATATCGGAATTGTGACAGTGATCTAACCGGATCGGGGCACCGACCCGATCCCGGACACGCGTGGTCGGTCCTGATGCACAAAGGCATCAGTCGGCCGGTGATCCCTGCCCGGACGGACGGCAGGCAGGCCGCACCCGCCATCGCGCCAGAATCAAATCGTGCGGCCGCCGTCGACCGGCAGCACCACGCCGGTGAGGAACTCGGCCTCGTCGCTCGCCAGATACACGCAGGCGCTGGCGATGTCCGACGGCTTCGACATCCGGCCCAGTGGAATGGTGGAGACGAACTTCGCCCGGTTCTCCGGCGTGTCCGGCACACCCATGAACGATTCCAGCAGCGCGGTGGCGCCGATCACCGGCGCGATGCAGTTGACGCGGATGCCATCGGGGGCGAGGTCGAGCGCCATCGACTTCGACAGCAGGTTCACGGCACCCTTGGTGGCGTTGTACCAGGTCAGCCCCGGCCGCGGCCGCACGCCGGCGGTCGAGCCGATGTTGATGATGCGGCCGGACTTCTGCTGCTTCATCACCGGCACCGCGGCATTGGTCATCAGGTAGATCGACTTGACGTTGATCGCGAACACCTTGTCGAACTCGTCCTCGGTGACCTCGAGCAACGGCTTGTTGCGGAACGTCCAGCCGGCATTGTTGATGACAATGTCGAGCTTGCCGAACGACGACACCGCCTGCTGCACGGCACGCTCGATATCCGCCTTCTTGGTGACGTCGCCGGCGACCGCGACCGCGTCCTTGCCGGCAGCCGCCGCCACCTTCGCCGCGCCATCACCATTGAGATCGAGGATCACGACGCCCGCGCCCTCGCGCACAAAGGCGTGGACGATTTCCTCGCCGAAGCCCGATGCACCACCGGTGACGATGGCGGATTTGCCTTGCAGTCGCATGTTGCTGGTCCTTGTTGTCAATCTTTCCAGAAT
Source organism: Bradyrhizobium sp. U87765 SZCCT0048 (assembly GCF_018131225.1). Classification (GTDB taxonomy): domain Bacteria; phylum Pseudomonadota; class Alphaproteobacteria; order Rhizobiales; family Xanthobacteraceae; genus Bradyrhizobium_A. Next base: position 891,801 of record NZ_JAFCMM010000003.1, read on the forward strand.
TCAAATGAACTGATCCGTCACCCTGATGTGGCCGCGCGCAACGCGGCCCTCGAAGGGCGACGGCCCAAGGCCTCCTGGCCGTCCATCCTTCGAGGCTCGCTACGCTCGCACCTCAGGATGACGGAACACAGGCTGAGGTACGAACGGCGCCGCCTCAGCCGTGCTTGACCACCAGGGTCTTCATCGCCGCGAATTCGTAGAGCGCCTCAAACCCCTTCTCGCGGCCGTGGCCGGATTTCTTCATGCCGCCGAACGGCAGCTCGATGCCGCCGCCGGCGCCGTAGCCGTTGACGAACATCTGGCCGACGCGGACCTTGCGCGCGACACGCAGCGCGCGCGAGCCGTCCTTCGACCATACGCCGGCGACAAGGCCGTAGTCGGTGCCGTTGGCAAGGCGGATGGCATCGGCCTCGTCGTCGAACGGCATCGCCGCGAGCACCGGGCCGAACACCTCGAGCTGGCCCAGCTCCGACTTCGGATCGACATGGGCATAGAGCGCCGGCGGCACATAGAAGCCCTCGGCCGGCGCACCATCGGCGATGGCGCCGCGCGCCACTACCGTGGCGCCGGCGGCTTCGGCGCGCGCCAGCATCGCCGCGATGCGCGTCTTCTGGCCGGCGCTGACCACCGGGCCAAGGTCGAGATCCATTTCCGGTGTGCCGGCGCGGAGCTTCTCGAACCGTGTCTTGAGATCGCCGAGCACGCGATCCCAGATCGAGCGCTCGACCAGCACGCGCGAGCCGGCCGAGCAGGTCTGCCCGGCATTCTGGATGATGGCGAGGGTCACCGACGCCATCGCCGCGTCGAGATCGGCATCGGCGAACACGATCTGCGGCGACTTGCCGCCGAGCTCGAGCGTGCAGCCGATGTGGTTCCTCGCCGCCGCGGTCTGCACCAGGGTGCCGACCTCGGGACTGCCTGTGAACGAGATGAAGTCGATGCCGCGATGGGCCGACAGCGCCGCGCCCGCTTCCTCGCCAAGACCCGGCACGACATTGAGCGCGCCCTCCGGGAAGCCGGCTTCGGCGGCGAGTTCGGCGACGCGCAGCACCACGAGACAGGCTTCTTCCGCCGGCTTCACCACCGAGGCGTTACCCATGGCGAGCGATGCACCGACGGTGCGACCAAAAATCTGGCCGGGATAATTCCAGGGAATGATGTGGCCGACGACGCCGAGCGGCTCATACAGCGTCGAGACGAGATAGCCATCGAGGAAGGGAATGGTGTCGCCATGCACCTTGTCGGCGGCGGCGCCATAATATTCGAAATAGCGCGCGAGCGCGACCGCGTCGGCGCGGGCCTGCTTCATCGGCTTGCCGGTGTCGGTAGCCTCCAGCAAGGTCAGTTCGTCGGCGTGATCCTCGATCAGCCGCGCGAGCCGCATCAGGAGCCGGCCGCGCTCGATGGCGGTGAGGCGGCCCCACGCGCCTTCTTCCAGGGCATGGCGCGCAGCCGCCACCGCGTGATCGATGTCGGCGGCATCGCCGGCCGCGAGCGTCGTGATCACCTGGCCGGTGGCCGGCGCCAGCAGCGGCACGGTCTTGCCGGCCTGCGACGGCTGCCACTTGTTGTTGATGAAGACGCCTTTGGCGGGCGGCAGCTTGAGGGGCATGTTCATGGGGCGGTCCTGATGCCGGTTGTTCTGTTGGGCTGGCCGCGGCAGGCACGGCAGCGGAACGCGAACGTCGCGCTGTCCGCAGGTTCCGCGCACGCGGCCAGGCCGAAGACACGAGGCCGCGATTTTCGGTGCTTCACCGACGGCTGTCAAACCACGCAGGGACGCGATGCACGTCTCCTATGCGTCTGACGCGGAAACAGATTCCCGCTGCAGCGCAACGACCCGCAACATGGGTCGGAGACCGGGCGATGGCGGCATCATCCCGGCCGGTTCAACATCTCGCGGCGCGGACGCTCGAACGGCAGGACGCGGCCGCAGCGCGTGCACTGGCAACTGAGGCCGCTCTCGGTCTCCGGCGTCGACGTCACCACCATGCGCGCCTTGCAGGTGGGGCAGGCACGGCGATCGGTTTCCTGGGCAAGGATCGAGATCCATGCCCGCACGCTCAGCACGAACAGCGCGCCCACCACCAGGACGATCGCAACCAGCAGCCACATCGCGCGCCATCTCCACATGGCGAAGGCTTAGCGCGCGGCGCATGGTTAAGGGTGGTAGGTGTGTGGCACCTGTGTTGACGATGAATCTTTACGCTGCGCTGGTCCCTTTCACAGCTGCCGGCACAGGGCCGCGAAGTCGGCGCTGCCGCCCTCGTGCAGCGCGCCATGCGCCGACACGCCCGCCGCGCCGGGCTGCGCACGCAGCATGCCGTCCGCCGCGAACTCGCGCACGAATGTGCCACCATCGTCGAGCACCAGCTGCGGATTGACCCAGCGCCCATGCAGGGCGAGACGCGGGCGCCATGTTTCATAGCGGCCGTCGACCCACCACCAGGCCGGCCGGTTGGCGAGATCGAGCGACAGCGTGTGCCCGTTCATGTCCGCGCCGACCGCATCCGCCGTGCTGCCCTGCAGGTTGAGCGCGAACGTCACGCCCGCGAGCGTACACAGCTCGGCGGTGCCGCGCACATACGTGCCGCCGAATTTCGTGCCGCGCGGACTGGGATAGAGCCGCACACGCAAACCGAAACGGCCATGCCCGGGCGCCTCCAGAACGCCGACGCCCTGCCAGATCGGCAGCCAATGAAAGCGGCCGCCGAGAAAGAACGCCCAGGGTGCGAACACCGCGGTGATGACGGAGGAGATCAAGAAGCCGGCAACGATGAAGACGAACAATCGCGGCCAGAAGCGCCATCGCCGGGTCACCGCCTGCATTCTTCCCTCCCCCTGCCGCGCCGCGAGATCACGGCGCCCCGATCTTTGTGGCCCATCCCGGGGCATCGGTTCGATGGGCCGGGCGCCGCAGGACAGACTGCCCTCCGATACCTTCAAATGCCCTTCTCTTCAGTCATCCTGTCGCCTGTAACAAGAAGCTCTCGATTTGTCGCACGCGTTCCCCTACAGAGCGATGTATTGATCAAGATACTTTCGGGGCACTTCATGATTTCCATGTCACGCATCTGGATCACGCTCATCCTTGCCTGCGGTCTCGCCACGCCAGCGGTCGCGCAAACGCAAGTTGGCGACGCCGCCATCGCCATGCAGCCGGGACCATGCAAGGTCCTTCTCAACGAGGCCGATATCGGCTGCCCCAAGGGAGCCATCTACAGTCGTCTCGGCAATGGCCGCCACCTCGTCAACTTCGTGGCCAAGGACATCGCCAGCGTCGGGTTCGCCGGGCAGAAGCTCGAAACCACCGGGCAGAGCACGAGTGTGCTGTGGATCGACGGCGCCTATATCAACCAGCAGCGCGTCGAGGCCGACGGCCAGTGCGCGTTCGAGCGCAAGCCGCGCGGCAATATCGAGCTGAGCTGCCGCGCGATCCTGCGCGATGGCCGCAAGCTTTCAGCCACGCTGAAAGCCCGCGAGCAGACCGAAACCTTCATGGGCGTCGCACGGGCCGACAGCCGCGTCGATACCTGCGAGCAGATCGTCACGGTTTTCGGCGTCATCGGCCGGGCGCAGTTTCAGTGCAACTTCCGCCATGACACCACGAGCTGGATCGAGGACGTCCGGAAATGCACGCCGGTCCTCGGCGAGGACCGTGTCAAAGACCTGATGCGTCAGGGCATGGAGCTGTTCGACAGCCGTGAAAAGCAGACCGGGCGCGACGCTCAATGCGAAATGGTGAAGCAGCTGCCGGGCGGCGTGGCGCGATAGGACCATCGCGCTCGCCAGAGATTTCGGGCAGCGCGCCCACGCCAGCGCCATCGGCCGTCAGTCACCGCCGAGGCCGGCAGAGCGCTGCCCCATCTCGTCCATCACCGCGTCCAACGGGTCGCGCGGCGGCATCGCGGGTGAGCACGCCTCCCCGCCTTCACCTTTCGGCAGCGCCGCAGCGAGACGATGGCGGCGGCGGGCGATCTTGAGTTCAGCGCGGACGAGAGCGTTTGGATCGAGCACCACACTCTCCCCTGACCCGCGCCGCCAGTCTTCACGGCTGTCGTCCGCAATTTCCAGGATCTCGTCGAACAGCCGCTGGTAGCCGAGCGCTCGGGCCGCCTCATAGCGGGCAGCAAAGCCATGCGCATCGGCCTGCACCCAGCGCAGCACCGTGGTGTGGCGCGGCATGCCCGGCGACCTGCAGATGTCGCGCAGCGGCCGGCCGGCGGCGAGCGCCACACAGATGCGCGCGGCCAGCGCGGCGCTGTAGCGGCTCTCCGGCCCCCTGCGCCTGACGGCACCGCGGTAGCGTGCGGCAAAGCCATCCCGATCCTGCGCAGCCCAGTCGCGTACCGTGCGTTCGCCCGGCATGTCCGGCGCAGCGCAGATCGCACGCAGCGACTGCCCGGCGCGAAGCAGGCGGCAGATGCGTGTCGCGAGCGCGCGGGAGTAGACGGGGCTGCGGCGCATCTCCCTCATTCCACGATCTCCACAGCCGTCGGCGGAGTGGACGGAACGATGTTCGCGCACCCGCAGCTTGATGCTGCCGAGCATCGCCGATCGGCCGTCACGCGGCAAATCTTCCGGCCCACCTGTGGTCAACTCGCCGCCAGCTCCCACGATGACCAGGGATCGAGCCCCATGCGCGAAGCGCGACATGACGGAGCGGTCGCGCCGAACACCCCGGATATCGCCGCGCTCATCCCTGCAACAGACCGAGCAGGCCCCGGCAACAGACGCCGGTGAAGTCTCATTCCACCGCGAGCAACGCCTCCGCCATCGCCGCGATGATCTCGCGCGCCTCCAGGTCGGCCAGCCAGTCCGGCGGAATCGCGGCCTCGCCCCATCGCGCGCCGAGGATGTTGCCGGTGATGGCGCCGGTGGAATCGGAATCGCCGTCGTGGTTGACCGCGATCTGCACGCCTTCGGCGAAGTCGCCGGCGGTCAGCGCGCAATAGAGGGCGATCGCCAGCGCTTCCTCGGCGATCCAGCCGCCGCCGAGCATGGCGATGGCGCTTGGCGGCGGTTCGCCCGACGCCGCGAACTCCTCCGCACGCAGGATCGCCGCGAGCGTCTCGTCGTGCCGCGGCGCGCGGCGCAGACAATCCTTCGCCGTCCGCAAGGCGACCTCGATCGCCTCGCCACGCACGAGACCGAGCACCAGCACGGCGAGCACGCCGGCCGGCAACGCCCCGGTGGGATGACCATGGGTCAGCGCGGCGAGATCGCAGCCAAGGCGAAACGTCATCATCGGCGTCATCGTCGCGGCGCGTCCGGCGGCAAACAGCCCGGCCGGCGCCATGCGCATCACTCCGCCGCAGCCCTTGCTGTCGTTGCGGGCAGAAGCGCCGAGGTCGCGCATGGCATGGAGCGCCGCTAGGCACGTCCGCCCGGGGCCGCGACGCATGTTCAATTCCGGCAGCGCCGCGAGGCCGTCGGCCGGCTCCTCGTCGAGCCCTTCGAGGTTCATCTCGCCCTGGGTGCGCAACCAGCGCAGATACGCCTGTGCGACGCCACGAGTCAGTGCAGCGGGACTGGCGCCTGACGCTGCGCCCCGCAGCAGACCCTCGGCGGTGAACAGCGTCATCTGGGTGTCGTCGGTGATACCGCCGCGGCGGTCGAATGCCGGCGCGAATGCGGCAATGCCGCCGGGCCCAAACGCCTGCAGGATCTCGCTGCGCGACAGGAACTCGACGGGCGCGCCGAGCGCGTCGCCACAGGCGCCGCCGAGCAGGCAGCCGCGAAACCGCGATCGCATCCCCGCCCGCGACAACACCGGCATCCGCTCCCCCATCCGTGCGTATCGGAATTTGCCGCACCGCGCGGGGGCGATGCAACCGCCGCGGCCTCTGGCGGTCCGTGGCTACGGTACATCGGCCGGCCGCCCTTGACCCAGCGCAAGGTCCACCTGGCGTCTTTGGGCCAGTGTCGCGCAATTCCTCCGGAGGCATCCGTGCCGTTCGATGTCACCCAACCCGCACTTGTCGCCGGCCTGCTGCTTGGGCTGGCGTCGAGCCTGCATTGCCTCGGCATGTGCGGCGGCATCGCGGCAGGCCTGGGCCTCGCCGTGCCGGGCGGACCATCGTGGCGCAGCCTTGTCGCGCCGCTGCTGCTGATCAACGCCGGGCGCATCAGCGGCTATGTCATCGCCGGCGCGCTGGTCGGCGGCCTCGGCACCCAGATGTTCGGCGCACTCGACCGCACGCTCGCCCATCTCGTGCTGCGCTGGGCGGCCGCGGTGTCGCTGGGGCTGATCGGCCTGTCGCTGCTCGGCGCGCTGCCGCTGCCCGATCCGCTGCTGCGGCTGGGCGGCGTGATCAGCCGCACCATCGGCCGCCTTGCCGCGAACCTGCCGGCACGGCGCCTCGGGCTGTTCACCGCCGGCTGCGTCTGGGGCTTCTTTCCCTGCGCCATGGTCTATGCGGCGCTGTTCTACGCCATGCTGGCTGGTGGCGCGCTGTCCGGCGCGCTGGTGATGCTCGGATTCGGGCTCGGCACGCTGGCGCCCGTGATGGGCGCCGGCCTCGGCCTGCCCTGGCTGCGCGGCCGTGCGCGCTCGCCGCGGCTGCAGACGCTGATGGGCTGCGCCATCCTCGCGCTCGGCTTCGCGAGCGCGCTGCCGCCGGAAGCGCTGCCGGCGTGGTGCCGTTTCGGCTGAGGCGACCGCGCGATCGGCGGGCTCACACCTCGCCGTGCCGGCCGCGATGCGGGCGACGCCACGACGACGCCATGCCGCGGCATGATCAATCCTGCTTGAGGCTGCCTCAGTTGATGCTGCTCTTGCCGGGCGTCGCGTCGAGCTGGAGCTTCTGCGCTTCAGCCACCTCGCGGGCATGGGCCAGGAACAGGCGACCGATGTCGCCGGGCAGGAACACGGCGGTGCGGATGTCGCCCGCGTCGCTGGCATCGCCGCGCGTGGTGCCGAACCACAGGCGCACGCCGAGCCGGTTGCTCTGGATGTGGAAGATATTCGCCCATTGATCGAGCGCTGCGGGCTGCGCCGGCAACGACAAAGTGTTGGCCGGCGTCTGCCTGCCCGTCACGCCCTGATCCGCTGCTGCTCGCTGTCCGCGCTTCTTTTTCGCCGTCATGAAATTGCCTCTGAAGACCCATGTTCGCGGCGTCGACCGTAATCGGCAGTCCCTGCCGCCTGCTGACGCGCACATCGTTGAAGTGTGCGCGCCTACATTGTCAGCCGCGCGCGGCGCACGCACCTGCTCAATCTCGCGTTCATCCTATCGCGCGAAAGTTTCACTAAAAAAAGGTTCAAAAAATTCGGTGTATTTGATTCAATTCGTCATGATCGGGGCTTTCTCCGAACATCGAGGCATTTCGCGCGCCTCCCTGCCATGGCGCGGGAGGCGCGTGAGATCCGCACTTCAGCGAAAGGCCCGCGTGTTACCGGCTGCGTTGCGGAGGCTTCGGCGCGTGCACGCCGCCGCGTTCACGTTCCACCACCGGGAGCAGATGCGCGCGCACCCAGCTGGCGATCGGCTGCGGCACAAAGCCATCGAGCCCCGGCTGCGGCGTGAAGGCGCCCGCGAGGATGGCATCGGCTTCCGCACGGTGCTGCGCGAAGAAGCGGAATTTGGATGCAACACGGCGGCCCATGCCGAATCCCATGGCCGCGTCGACCTCGCGCTCGAATTCATCGAGCGGTTGCGCGCGATAGACGATGCGGCGGCCGAGGCCATCGGAGATACGCCGGGCAAGCTCATCGCCGCTGACACTCTCCGGCCCCGCGATGCGATGATCGCCGCCGAACATGCCACGCACCAGCAGCATCACCGCCGCCTCGGCGCAATCGGCCGCGCTGGTCCAGGCGATGCGCTGCCCTGCCGCGATCGGCGGGGCGAACACGCCCTGTGTCGCGATCTCGGCGAGCGCAGAGGGTTTCAGCAGGTTGTCGAGATACATCGTCGGCCGCACCACCGCGAACGGCAGGCCCGCACAGCGCACATCATCCGTCATCGCCGCGTTGGCTACGAAGCTCGGCTCCTCGCAAGGCGCCGGCCGGCTGGCGCTGGCGAGCTTCAGCACCAGCGCGGCGACGCCGCCGGCGCGCGCCGCCACCAGCGCGTGCCGCGCCCGCACCCGCATGATATCCAGCGGGCCGATCGGCACCTGCAGCACGAGCGCGCCGGCGCCATCGCAAGCGGCGATCAGCGTGGCAGCGTCATCGAGATCACCGACCGCGATCTCCGCGCCCTGTGCGGCGAGCGGCTGCGCCCCGGCGCGATCGCGCACCAGCGCGCGCACCCTGAGGCCGCGTGCGAGCGCCGCGCGCACGACAGCGCCGCCCTGCACGCCATTGGCGAGGGTGACGAGAACAGGCTTCGACGGCTCGAAACCGGACACAAGACCAGACAAGGGATTGGACATCGGCACTGCTCCTTTAGTCAGGGTCCGCCGGAGCAGCGGGATCGGCATGGCGACCGGACAGACCCAAGGATGCGCACAAGGCGCGGGACTGTCGGGGGTTCGCGTGCTGCGCACGCGAACAGAGCTTCCTCGCGGAACGAAGAAGGGCTTGGGCCTACCCAGACCAAGCCAGCCATTTTCGACACCAGGGTTTGACCAGATGGAAGGCGCGAGGTCAACGCGGGACTGGGCGGCCCACCGCCAAAGCGCGCCAGCCCGGAGCAACCGATACCGGCCCGCGGAGATGCGCCTCATTGGGGGCGCGCCGGAGCCGATGCCCGCGCTGCGCTTCGAAGCGAAGTCAGGTGACGTCGGTGGCCAGCGAGACGGTCTTCCAGGCCTCGAAATCCGCCTGCCGTGCTGTCATCTGCTCCTCGACCAGCCGGACGGCGTCGCTGCCGAGCAGCAGATTGGCCGGCGGATGGTCCGACATGACGACCTTGAGCATCGCCTGCGCCGCCTTCGCCGGATCGCCGACCTGCCGGCCGCTCATGTCCATGCGGCGCTTGCGCACCGGCTCGAAGATGGCGTCGTAGTCGGCGATCGACCGCTCCGCCCGCACCATCGAACGTCCCGCCCAGTCGGTGCGAAAGCCGCCCGGCTCGATCGCGGTGACCTTGATGCCGAAGTCGCGGACCTCCTTGCCGAGCGCCCCGGAGATGCCCTCCAGCGCGAACTTGCTGCCGTGGTAGAAACTGAGGCCAGGAAACGTGATGATGCCGCCCATCGACGTGATGTTGATGATGTGCCCGGCACGACGCTGGCGCATGGCGGGCAACACGGCCTGGATCATCGCCACGGCGCCGAACACATTGACCTCGAACTGGCGCCGCAGATCGTCGATCGACGATTCCTCCAGAATGCCCTCATGGCCGTAGCCGGCATTGTTGACGAGCACGTCGATCGCTCCGACGCGCTCTTCGATCCCGGCCACCACGGGCGCGACCCGCGCCGTGTCGGTGACATCGAGGATCACCGCATGGGCGCGCTCACTGAGCGCTTCGAACGTCTCCTTGTCGCGGGCCGTGCGCACGGTTCCGGCGACGACATGGCCATCGCGCAGTGCCGCCTCCGCCAGGGCGCGGCCGAACCCGGACGATACGCCGGTGATGAGAAATGTCTTGGCCGATGGTCTTGTCATGGCAGGTCCCTTTCCTGATCGATTGCCGGCTCAAGATAGGGCGATTGATTGATGCAACAATCGGGATAAAATGAAATGACCTGATGAAGGAAATCGCACAATGCTGGAAACCGGCCTGTTCGAACTGAACGCCGTGGGGGCGATCTCCGCCCATCGCAGCTTTCGCGCCGCCGCGGCCGAGCTCGGCATTTCACCTTCGGCGCTCAGCCATGCGATCGCGGGACTGGAGGCGCGGCTCGGCGTCCGCCTGATCAACCGCACCACCCGCAGTGTCGCCTTGTCGGAGGCCGGAGAGCGTTTCCTGGCGCGGGTCCGGCCGGCGCTGCAGGAGATCGCCGGCGCGATGGAGGACGTCAACGCGTTTCGCGACACGCCGACAGGCACGCTCCGCATCAATCTGAAGGAGCGCGCCGCGCATCAGATCCTGCGCCCGGTGGTCGCGACCTATCTCAGGCGCTATCCCGACATGAATGTCGAGCTGGTGATCGAGGGCCGCCCGATCGACATCGTCGCGGAAGGTTTCGACGCCGGCGTTCGCCTGGCGGAGGCCGTCCCGCAGGACATGGTCGCCGTGCCCTGCGGCCCGGACACGCGCTTCATCGTGGTTGGCGCGCCGGCCTATCTCGACGGCGCGCCCGCGTTGCGATCGCCCGCGGACCTGCTCGCCCATACCTGCATCCGCCGGCGGCTGCCCGGCGGCAAACTGTACCGCTGGGAATTCGAGAAACGCGGTGAAGAGATGTCGCTGGATGTGCCGGGCCGGCTGACGCTGGACAACGACCTTCTGATGGTCGACGCCGCGCTTGAAGGTCTCGGCCTCGCTTTCCTCAGCGACTTCTGGGTGACCCGCCATCTCGCGGCGGGCACGCTGAAAGCGGTGCTCGACGACTGGACGCCACCGTTCCCCGGACTGCGCCTCTACTATCCGCCGCACCGGCACATGACCGCCGGCCTTCGCGCCTTCATCGACCTGCTGCGTGAAGAGCAAAAGTCGTGGCTGGCGGGAAAGACAACGCCGCCCCCTGGCACCACGACACCCGGCGCAAAGGCGACCGGCGGCTTGCGGCGCTCCGGCAAGAGCAGAACCACCCAAAGCTAGAGCGCGTTCTCTTTTGATCGAATTGCAAACGCGCTCCAGATTCTTGTTCCGACGCGTTTTCTTCACGCCAACCGTTACCCGCTTCGCTCGAAAACGCTCTGGCGTCGGGCAGTCATCCGGACCGGCAACGACAGGCCCGGCCACCCCTCGGGAACGCCGGGGCTCCCGATCAACCCGGCCGCGAACCTCTCCAGCTCCGGACATTCCCGCAGGCCACGCGATAGATCGATCACGCTCACCAGCTATAGCGCACCATTCCCTTGCCCGCGTAAGAGCGGGTGACGCTGGAGAACTCGCCCTCGAAGGTCGCCGCGGCCGACCAGCCGTTGCTCCACTTCATCTCGGCGGACGCCGTGGTCAGCGCGGCGTCGGCCGCCTGTGCCGCGCCGTTGACCACGAAGCTCGCGCCCGGCAGCGCCTGGAAGGCGGCTGCGATCGCGCGATCCGGATTGAAGTCGTGCGCCCAGGCAACGCGGCTGCGCAGCGTCAGGATGCCGTCCTGCATGGCGAACGACTTGTCGGTGCGCAGGCCGAGTTCAGTCCGCGTGTCGGTGACGCTCTTCGACGCATTGCTCAGCGCGAAGGTCGAGGCGCCGGAGATCGCCTGCTCGGCATATTCCGGCAGATCGAACGCCGTCACCTGCACGGCAGCATAAGGCGTGACGCCGATGCCGCCGACGACAGGAGCGACGACGCGATAGCCGCTCTCGATGCGCCCCGCATAGGCATTGGCGGTGAACCTGGCGCGCAGCTGGTCGACGCCGGCGAGCGTCACCGTGCGGTTGGTGGTGATGTCCTGCCAGCCATAGGCCAGCGCGCCGGTGATGTAGGCCGCGCCCATGGTGTGACGGACGAAGGCGCCGGCCTGGAACAGGTCGGAGCGACCGCTGCCGAGAGTGTTGACATTGAAGCTGGTGCCGCCGCCAGCGAGCGCGAAGCCGGCCAGCGTATCCGGCGAGATCAGGTAGTCCGCGCCGACCGCCGTGCCCGCGACGCTGCTGGTCGTGTCGTTCGAGCCGAGCACCGCATTGCCGCTCGTGCTCTGCGCTCCGCCATAGCCCGCCGCCCACACGCGCCAGCGCGGCGCGAAGATAGCCGGCGCCGCCTTGGTGAACATCGCGAAGGCATCGCCCGTGCGACCGGCGACGGTCGCCTCGTCCGCATAGCCTGCAGGTGACGTTGCGCCATCGACGCCATCTCCCCGCCCCGTGGATGGATCGGTCAACACCCCCAGGAACAGATCCATGGCCCTGAACGTCGCCTGCTGCGTGCCGGTCGCCAACTCGCCCGAGACCTGGGTCAGACCCGAAGGCGTCAGCGCACCGAACACGATCGGGATCGCCCCGGCCGTGTTGAACGAGTTCACCAGCGCGTTGCCGACGTTGCGCTGGTTGACCGTCAACCCGTTGTTGGCGGGCGCCGCCGGCGGAGTGAAGTTGAGTGCGAGATCGAGATAGGCGTGCGTGCCGTCATAGCTCAGGCTCGAGGTGAAGCCCGATGGCAGGTTGGTGTTGGCGAGGGCATTGAACGTGCCGCTGATGCCACCCGCCGCGTTGACGATGGTGTATTGCTTGCTGACGTAGCTGCCCGCGCTGAAGAACGCCTGCACCGAGGCGCCGCCGAGCGTCGCCGCGCCGGTGACGGTGACGAACGACGCCGTCTGCGGATTGATCGCCACCTGGTAGAACGCGCCCGGGGAGAACGCGAGGCTGCCGGTGACGGCCATCGACGTGCCCGGCGTGCCGTTGCCCGGCGCAAAGGCCGCGCCGCTGCCGATCGACAGGGTGCCGACCGATCCCGTGCCAAAGAACGCGCCGCCGGAGATCACTGTATTGCCACTGATCGTGCCGGCGTTGTTGAACGTGCCGGCGGTGCTGGTGAGGCCGCCATTGAGCGTGCCGGCGTTGAGCCCGGCGCCGCTGTTGCTCACCAGGCCCGACACCGTCGCACCCGCGCCGTTGGCGAACGTGCCTGAGGTCGTGATCGCCCCGGTCCAGGTTCCGTTGTTGGCGATGCGGCCGCTGCTCCCGGCGACATTGCCGGTCCAGCTGCCGTTGTTGGTGATGCTGCCGGTATTGCCGGCGACGGCAGCGACATAGCTGCCGTTGTTGGTCACCGTACCGGCATTGCTGAGATCGTCGCGCACCGTGCCGCCCGCCGCCACCGTGATGGCGCCGCCGCTGCTGTTGGTGATGCCGCCGGCGGTTGCAATCAGAGTGCCGCCGTTTGCCACCGTGACCGCGCCGGCGTTGGTCAGGAGACCGCCGAGATTGAAGCTGCCGGCCGATGCGATCGCCAGGTTCGCGCCCGCAGCGTTGGTGAAGGTCGCGTTGCCGGCGAACACACCGCCGACAGTGAAGATGCCGGCAGTGTTGGCGATCGCGCCGGTTACCGTGCCGCCATTGGCATTGACCGTGCCGGTGTTGGTCACCGTGCCGGTGACCGTGCCCGAGGTCGTGAAGATCGCGCCGTTGGTCACATTGGAGGTGATGCTGCCGGCCGCGGCGAGCACCAGCGTGCCACCGCTGACCGTCGTCGTGCCTGTGTAGGTGTTGGCGCCGGACAGCGTGAGCGTACCCGTCGAGACGGTCAGGGCGCCGCCGCCGGCGATGACGCCTCCGAAGCTGCCCTGGCCTATCGTCGTCGTTGCGCCCGCCGCGTTGGTCAGCGTTCCGCCAGTGCCCTGAAGATTGGCAATGGTGGCGTTGCCGCCGTTGAAGTCGAGCGTGCCGCCGGCATCGATCTTCGTGGCGCCAGCCGCCGCCGTCAGCGTGCCGAGCGAGCTATTGCCCGTGCCGGCCCGCAAGACGCCGCCGGCGACCTCGAGCGTATCGAGGGGCTGACCGCTGACCGACGACGCCGCGAAGACGATGGTGCCGGTGTCGAGTGCCGAGCCGAAGACCGGCCTGGCGTTGGCGACACTGACCGAGAAAGCGCCGGTCAACGTCGCGCTCGTGCCGGTAACCGCTGCGATCGTGCCCCGCGTCGTCGCCAGGCTCAGCGCATTGGCGAGGCTGCCCGTCGCTCCGAACTCGAGCAGGCCGCCGTTGATGGCGATGGCGCCGGTGCCGGCCGCGTCGATCGCACCGGCCGTTGCATGCTGGAGCGAGAGGATGCCCGCATTGAGCGCAGTGCCCCCGGTATAGGTGTTGGCGCCGGTCAGGACCTGCGCACCGCCGCCGTTCTTGACGAACGACAGCTTGCCGGGGAGCCCACCATTGTCCGCGATCACGCCTGAAAAATTGGCGAACCCGCTCGCAAGTCCGACCGTCAGCGTGACGTCGTTGCCATAGATGCCGAACACCCGGCCGCTGCCGGACAGCGATCGGATGGCGTTATTGAATCCAAGCTCCAGTTTTCCATCGACGGTGAAGTCGGAGTTCGCCGAGAAGGCCGTGCTGGTCCCGCTCAGCAGGGCGCCGTTCGCCGTGACCACGGTCGCGGCCGAGTAGCTGTTGCTGCCGCCGAATATCACGCTGTTCCCTGTGATGCTGAGGGTGCCGGGAGAGCCTCCGCCGTCGGTGATGCCGCCGTTCAGAATGAGCAGACCGTTGTTGCCGCTGAGCGAGCCGCCGGCTGCCGTGACCACGATCTGGTTGGAGACCGTGACACTGGAGGCTCCTGCCTGCAGCGCACCGCCGTTCAAGGTGATGCTCCCCGAGGAGGCGCCGAGCCCGCCGCTCTGCGACACGACGAGCGTGCCCTGGTTGATGCTCCAGGGCGTCACGGCGCTCGTTGTGTTGTTCAGCGTCCAGGTGCTGGAGCCGGTCTTGACGAAACCCGAGAAGCCCTGGAACTGACCTGACGGCGACAGCTGCGAAACATCCAGACTGGCAGTGCCGCTTCCCCCGAGCTGCAGCCGGCCATTGCCGGTCTGATCCACCACATTGCCGAGGAAGCTGTAGCCAGCCTGCAACTCCAGCACGTTCGTGCCGCCGGTGAAGGTGACAGCGTTGGCGCGCGTGACGCCATCGCTGGCGAGGCCGCCGGAGATGGTGGCGCTGTTGATCAGCGTGACGTCGAAGCCGGTGACACCGGCGCCCCCCGCCCCTCCCGCACCGGCCGTGCCGTTTGTCTGGAGCGAGGTGCCACCTGCGCCGCCCGCGCCTCCGTTGCCACCCGAGATCAAGCCGGAGTTGACCAGCGTCGCCGTGTTGAGCGTCACGCCAGCGCCGCCATTGCCGCCATTGCTGCCGTTCCCGCCCTGACCGGTGTACGATGGCGCGGCGCCGCCGCCGCCGCCTGCGCCCCCGTTCCCGCCCGAGATGAAGCCGGAATTGACCAGCGTTGCCGCCGAGCCAAGCGCCATGCCAGCGCCGCCGGCGCCGCCGTTCCCGCCGTTTCCGCCCTGATTGGAGAACGCGTTGAGGGCGAGGCCGCCCGCACCGCCGGCACCGCCATTGCCGCCGATGACGGAGCCGATATTGGTCATCACACCACCGTTCAGGTTGATGATACCCGTACCGCCCGTGCCGCCATTGCCGCCGAGACCGGCGATCGACGACGAACCGCCGGCTCCGCCGGCTCCGCCATTGCCGGCCGTGGCTATCCCGGCATAGAACACATTCAGGCCTATGCCGAAGCCCAGGATGCCGCCGCCGCCGCTCCCGCCATTGCCGCCGAAGCCGCCCGAGCCGCCGCCGCCGGCACCGCCGCCCGTGCCACCCGCGCCACCGTTTCCGCCCTTGACCACGAATAAGGTCTGGACGTCGTTGGTGATGACCGCGCCGTAACCGCCGCCGCCACCGCCACCGCCGCCACCGCCCGTGCCGGCCTCGCTGGGTCCGCTTCCGCCGTTGCCGCCTGCCCCTCCGGCGCCGCCCGCGACAGTCGACGAGATGGTGCCGCTATTGCCGTTGCCCGCGGTCCCGCTGCCGCCGCCGCCGCCGCCGCTGCCGGAATAGCCCCCCGAGCTTCCGTTGCCTCCCACGCCGCCGGCCGCGCCGTCGCCCACACCTCCGGCCCCCGCGGCGCCGCCAGCGATCAGGGCATCCCCTTGCACATATCCATTCCCGCCGACGCCGCCGCTGCTGCCGGCCACGATCCCCGAAATTCCGCCTCCCCCGCCGCCGCCGCTGGCGGCGGCGGCAGCGGGATTTTCGTTTCCGTCGACGCCGGCCGCGCCGGCCCCGCCGGCTCCCCCGCCGGCGCCGCCTGCGCGGTAGCCGCCCGTGCCGGCGCCGCCGTCGCCATCGGCGGCCACGGCAGCCCCGCTGCCAATCGGCGCGATCAATGCGGCGACGACGGCGGCGATCGCTGTCAGGCTGCGTGAGGCCGCTTGATCCCGATGCCGGATATCACCGGGCACGACCTTGCGCGCGCTGTCGTCGCAGCGCGGAGCCAATGCCTCGAACTCCATTGTCCAGCCCCTCACCCTCAACCCGCAACACCACCCGGCCGCGCCCCTCCGCGACCAAGGAATGAAAGGTCATGCTGGTCCTTTACCCAAAATCAATATTCGCAAACGCGGTTGGCACGTTGGGGTAAGAAATTGGGACGTTAAGGACATTCCCCGCGTCTTCGTCGGAAGAGGCCCAGCCGCATTGCCGGCCCGGCATCGGCTCGGCTAAGACCCTTGGTCATTGCTTTCGTTTTCATTGCCTCAGGAGACCCGCGCTTGGCCGACGCAGTCCCGCATATCGAATGTTTCGGAATGTTGTTTCCGGAGACGGATCGCGCGAGCAGCGAGGCCTACCGCAGGATGATGCTGCCGCTGTTCGAGTTCGAATTGCCGGAGTTTGCCAGAGAGGCGCCGTTCGCCTCGGAGGCCGAGGTCTACTGTCTGCCCGAGGTCACGGTGTCGCGAACCAGGAGCTCGGCCGTCCGCCTGACACGGACGATCAGGACAATCGCGCAATCGGCGACCGACCAGATCCTCGTCGTCTGCTACACCAGCGGCCATTTCACCTTCAAGACCGGCGGCGCCGAGCGGCGCGTCGACAAGGGCGAACTCGCCTTCTTCGATCTGTCGCAGGAGATCGTGATCGAAGCGCCGTCCGTCGCCAACATCAGTCTCGCCATTTCACGGCGCAGGCTCGAGGCGCTGTTTCCGCTGCTCGACCTTGCCCACGGCATGGTGCTGGAATCGGGAGCGCTCACGCGCGTGCTGATCGGCATGATGGAGCAAAGCATGGCGATCGGCCCGGCGATGACGCTTGCAGAGGCGCGCCCCATCGCCGACGCCATCGTCGGGCTCGTGGTCGCCTGCCTGGAGAACGTCTCGCGCGAACAGGCGCCGGCAAACGCGGGCACCGGCACCGCCTCGCTCGCCGCCATGAAAAGCACGATCGAACGTCGTCTCAGCGATCCTTCGCTTGGACCTCAAACACTGATCGACGAGTTCGCCATCACGCGCTCGACGCTCTATCGCGCCTTCGAGCCGCTCGGCGGCGTCAGCGCCTATATCACCGAGCGGAGGCTGCGCTATGCGCTCCGCCGGATCACCGATCCCGCACAGCCGCGGCTGCGCATCTCGCAGCTCGCCTTCGAATTCGGGTTCAGCCACGCTCCGGCATTCACACGGGCCTTCAAGGCATTCTTCGGCATGTCGCCGAAGGACGTTCGCGACCTGATCGCCCATCCCGAGGCCGATGAGGTACCGTTCATGGTATCGCCTGACGCGCTGCCCTATCTGCGTCCGATCGAGCCTGCTGCCGCAGAGTTCTAGCGCCCTGCCGGGCGAAACATGCCCCCGGACTTGATCGGGGGATGGCAACGCTGCGCGTGAAGACAACGCGTCATAACGAGAATCCAGGGCGCGTTCTAGAGCGCGTGATTGCGTCGAGGGTCCATGCGCCGATCATTCCGCCCCGCCGATGACGAGCGGCCCGCAGGCCATCGCGACGCCTCCCCGGCCTGCCGGACTGGCAAATCCCTCGCGAGCCTGCGCAGAACCGGCGGGCGTGACACGCGCCGGCCCTGCGATGGATGGCGCCCTTACCAGCTGTAGCGCACGACGCCGCGGCCGCCATAGGAGCGCGAGACGTTCGAGAACTCGCCTTCGAAGGTCGCCGCCGCCGACCAGCCGTTGCGCCACTTCATTTCGGCAGACGCGGTGGTGAGCGCCGCATCGCGCGCCTGCGCCGCGCCGTTGACCACGAAGCTCGCCCCCGGCAGCGCCTGGAAGGTCGCGGCGACCGAACGATCGGGATCGTAGTCATGCGCCCAGGCGAAGCGGCTGCGCAGCGTCAGGATGCCATCCTGCACCGCGAACGACTTGTCGGTGCGCAAGCCGAGTTCGGTGCGGGTGTCGGTGATGCTGCGCGATGCATAGTTGAGCGCGAAGGCGGAGGTGCCGGCGACGGCCTGCTCGGCATAGGCCGGCAGATCGAACGCCGTGACCTGCACGGCGGCATAGGGCGTAACGCCGAAGCCGCCGGTGCCGCCGATCCACGGCGCCACGAGACGATAGCCGCTCTCGGCGCGTCCGCTCCACGCATTGGCGTTGAAGCTGGCGCGCAGACGGTCGGCGCCCGCAACCGCCACCGTCCGATCGGTCGTGATGTCCTGCCAGCCATAGCCGAGCGCGGCGGAGACATAAGCCGCACCGATGTTGTGGCGAACGTAGGCGCCGGCCTGGAACAGATCCGACCGTCCGCTGCCGCCGTTGCCGACACTGAAGTTGGTGCCGCCGCCGGAGAGCGCGAAGCCGAGAATGGTGTTTGGCGCGAGGCGATAGTCGGCGCCGAGCGCGGTGCCGTAGATGCTGCTGGTCGCGGTATTCGAGCCGACCGTGGCGCTGCCATCGGTGGTCTGCGAACCGCCGAAGCCCATCACCCAGGTGCTCCAGCGCGGATCGGAGATGCCGGCCGGCGGCGCCTTGGTGAACATCGCGAAGGCATCGCCCGCGCGCTTGCGCGCGGAACGCTCATCCGCATAACCGAGCACGCCCGCGCCGGACGCACCGTTGAAGCAATCGTCGCCGCCCTGCGCCTGGAAGCCACAGCCGCCCGCGGGGCCGGTGAGCATGCCCATGAACTGGCCCATCGCCTGGAAGGTCGTCTGCTGCGACGCCGCGCCGAGTTCGCCGGATGCCTGGGTCAGGCCGCCTTGCGTCAGCGCGCCATAGACGAACGGAATGCCGCCATTGGCGTTGAACGAATTGATCAGCGCATTGGCCACCGCCTGCTGGTTGTGCGGCAGGCCGCCGCCAAAGCCGGGCGCGGTCGGTGTCGGCGGCGGCGTGTAGTTCAGCGCCAGATCGAGATAGGCATTGTTGGCATCGTAGCGCAGGCCGGTGTGGAAGTTCGCCGGCAGGTTGGTGGTGACGACGTTCGAGGCGAACGTGCCGGACACGCCGCCGGTGGTGGCTAGGATGGTGTAGGCCTTGCTGATGTAGCTGCCGTTCGCGAACACGGCGTTGACGGTCGCGCCGTCGAGCGTCGCCGCTCCCGTGACGCTGGCCAGCGACGCCGCCGACGGATTGACCTGCACGAGGTACGTCGCGCCGGACTGGACGGCGAGATTGCCGACGATGCTGATCACGCTGCCGGGCGTCCCCTCGCCCGGCGCGAAGGTGGCGCCGCTATTGATGGTGACGGAGGACTGCTGGATGAGGCCGCCGCCCGTCAGCGTGCCGCCGGAATTGACGGTGACCGACGGCGTGCCGGCGAGCATGCCCGCCACATTCAGCGTGCCGCCATTGACGACGGTGGCGCCGCTATAGCGGACCGTGCCGAGCAGCGTCGTGACGCCGTCCGTCGTGGTCAGGCTCGCCGTACCGCCGAGATTCCGGATCGTGCCCCCGGTGGAGCTGATCGGCGCATTCAGGTCGCCGTTCATGATCGTGCCGCCGGAGAGATACGCGGCTCTCTGCGTCTGGGTCGTCCTTCCGAGATCGAGTGTCGCTCCGGTGAAGACAACCGTCAGGTTTCCGACGTCACCCAGTGTTCCGGCGCCCGACAGCTGCACGGTGCCCAGGCCGATAAACGTGCCGGACGTATAGCTATTGGCTTCGGTCAGCGTGATGGTCCCCGCCCCCATTTTACCGATGGAGCCATTGCCGCTGATGACGTTGTCCACCACCGTGTTGACGTCGGTGACGAGAGTCAAAGTCGATGGCGTGCTGACATTGTTGACACTGATGCCGCCATGCAGCTGCGACGTCGCCCCCGTGAAGAGCAGAGCGTTGAAACTGCCGGAGATGAATTCGATCGCGTTCGCCTGCCCTGACGCGCCGAACCCGCCGCTGATGCTGCCGCCGGCTCCCATCACGACAGTGACGTTCTTGCCGACCAGACCGACACCGCCGCCGGCGAGATGCCCGTTCACCGCCACGGGGCCGGCATCGCCGCCGGTGACCGCGCCGTTGATATTGACCGTGAGCTGCTCCTTGGCCGCCGTGTTCAGGACCGACAGCCCGGTCCCACCACTGCCGCCATAGTCATTGGCACCCGCGGTGCCGCCGGTGCCGCCCGTAACGGCGCCATTGATCGTGAACTGCGTCGAGCCGCTCGCGGAGGTTGCGATCGACAGTCCGATGCCTCCGCCGCCGCCGAGGCCATACGCACCCGCGCCACCACCGTGGCCGCCCGCGATCGCCCCGTTGAAGATGAATGTGGCGTTGCTGCCGCCGTTGTTCGGGTTGAACAGCAGTCCGATGCCGCCGCTGCCGCCGGCACCGCCGCTCGCAGCCTGGCTGGCGTAACCATCGCCACCCGCACCACCATTGCCGCCTGTGACATTGACCGACAGGGTATCGACCAGAGACGAGCCGGTGACCACGGCGCCATAGCCGCCGGCGCCGCCGCCACCCGCTGCCGGCTGCGACATGCCATGGGTATCAACGGCAGCGCCACCATTGCCGCCATTGCCACCCGTCGCGGCCGATATCGGAAAGATGCTGCCGACAGAGCCATGCGCACCGCCGCCGCCGCCGCTTCCGGAACCATCGGCGTCGGTTCCGCCATTGCCGCCGCTCGCACCGGGAGTGGCGCCGCCTGCCCCTCCGGCCACGCCGGCGAACGGTCCGCGCGAACTCGCACCGCCATCGCCACCGGTCGTGCCGGCGCCGCCACCACCACCGCCGGCGACATGATAGCCCGCGGCGCTATCGCCGTACCCTCCGGCGGATTCGGCTTGATCGCGGCCGCCGGCATTGCTGGTCCGAACGCCGCCCCCCTCGTCGAAGATGCCCGATTGACCGCCGTCTGCGAAGACCGGCGCGGTGAGCGCGGTGCTGACCAGCAGCGCCGCAGCCAGGCTGCTGACGCGACAAGCTCGACGCGCGGCCGACGCGACGACCGGCTGCATTCCAGAAACGCTCATATCCACCCCGACGGCCCCGGCGGCGCGCTGGCGCGACCGCTCACATCCCAACTTCGACTCGCAATGCGCGCAGTCCCGGGAAGCTGCTTACCGTCCCGCGGGTGAAGTTTGTCGCGACGGCCAGTCGCACGTTGTAAATGAATGTAAAGACGGCGCGCCGGAGAGCCCACGCACCGCGCGCCGGTCGAGGCATCTCCTGGTCCTGGCCCGGATCGCCGGCGCGACCGGGCTGCGCCAGGCGGGCCGGGCATTCGCCCGACGAGCGTTGCCGCACCACGATGCACGCCGTGATCGCTGCCTGCTACCAGGGCCGGGAGCGATCACGGCATTGGCCATCAAACCGACCGCGACGCGATCGCGGCAGCGAGGACCCGCCCGTTCGTCGCAGCCGTCGCGGATCGAGCCGCTTACCAGCTGTAGCGCACGACGCCGCGGCCACCGTAGGAGCGCGTGACGTTCGAGAACTCGCCCTCGAAGGTCGCGGCCGCCGACCAGCCATTGCGCCACTTCATTTCGGCGGACGCGGTGGTCAGCGCGGCATCGCGCGCCTGCGCCGCGCCGTTGACGACGAAGCTCGCGCCCGGCAGCGCCTGGAAGGTTGCCGCGACCGAACGATCGGCGTTGTAGTCGTGCGCCCAGGCGAAGCGGCTGCGCAGCGTCAGGATGCCGTCCTGCACCGCGAACGACTTGTCGGTGCGCAGGCCGAGTTCGGTGCGGGTGTCGGTGATGCTCTTGCCGGCATAGTTCAGCGCGAAGGCCGAGGTGCCGGCGACGGCGCGCTCGGCATAGGCCGGCAGATCGAACGCTGTCACCTGCACCGCCGCATACGGCGTGACGCCGATGCCGCCGACCCACGGCGCCACGAGGCGATAGCCGGTCTCGGCGCGTCCGCTCCACGCATTGGCGTTGAAGCTGGCGCGCAGGCGATCCGCCGCCACCGTGCGATCGGTGGTGACATCCTGCCAGCCATAGCCGAGCGCGGCGGAGAGGTAGGCCGCTCCGATGTTGTGACGAACATAGGCGCCGGCCTGGAACAGATCGGACCGGCCGCTGCCGCCGTTGCCGACACTGAAGTTGGTGCCGCCGCCGGAGAGCGCGAAGCCGAGAATGGTGTTTGGCGCGAGGCGATAGTCGGCGCCGAGCGCGGTGCCGTAGATGCTGCTGGTCGACGTGTTGGAGCCAGTCATGGCATTGCCGTCGGTGGTCTGCGAACCGCCGAAGCCCATCACCCAGGTGCTCCAGCGCGGATCGGAGATGCCGGCCGGCGGCGCCTTGGTGAACATCGCGAAGGCATCGCCCGCGCGCTTGCTGACCGTCGACGCGCCGGCACGCTCATCCGCATAGCCGAGCACGCCGGAGCCCGATGCGCCGCTGAAACATGCGTCGCCGCCCTGTGCCTGGGACGCGCATCCGCCCGCGGGGCCGGTGAGCATGCCCATGAACTGGCCCATCGCCTGGAACGTCGTCTGCTGCGACGAGGCGCCGAGTTCGCCGGATGCCTGGGTCAGGCCGCCTTGCGTCAGCGCGCCATAGACGAACGGGATGCCGCCATTGGCGTTGAACGAATTGATCAGCGCATTGGCCACCGCCTGCTGGTTGCGCGGCAGGCCGCCGCCAAAGCCGGGCGCGGTCGGTGTCGGCGGCGGCGTGTAGTTCAGCGCCAGATCGAGATAGGCATTGTTGGCATCGTAGCGCAGGCCGGTGTGGAAGTTCGCCGGCAGGTTGGTGGTGACGACGTTCGAGGCGAACGTGCCGGACACGCCGCCGGTGGTGGCCAGGATGGTGTA
Organism: Bradyrhizobium sp. U87765 SZCCT0048; assembly: GCF_018131225.1. Classification (GTDB taxonomy): domain Bacteria; phylum Pseudomonadota; class Alphaproteobacteria; order Rhizobiales; family Xanthobacteraceae; genus Bradyrhizobium_A. Next base: position 914,512 of record NZ_JAFCMM010000003.1, read on the forward strand.
GGCCTTGCTGATGTAGCTGCCGTTCGCGAACACGGCGTTGACGGTCGCGCCGCCGAGCGTCGCCGCTCCCGTGACGCTGGCCAGCGACGCCGTCGACGGATTGACCTGCACGAGGTACGTCGCGCCGGACTGGACGGCGAGATTGCCGACGATGCTGATCACGCTGGCGGGCGTCCCCTCGCCCGGCGCGAAGGTGGCGCCGCTGTTGATGGTGACGGAGGACTGCTGGATAAGGCCGCCGCCCGTCAGCGTGCCGCCGGAATTGACGGTGACCGATGGCGTGCCGGTGATGAAGCCCGCCAGATTCAGCGTGCCGCCATTAACGACGGTGGCGCCGCTATAGCGGACCGTGCCGAGCAGCGTCGTGACGCCGTCCGTCGTGGTCAGGCTCGCCGTGCCGCCGAGATTCCGGATCGTGCCCCCGGTGGAGCTGACCGGCGCATTCAGGTTGCCGTTGATGATCGTGCCGCCGTTGAGCTGGACGGAGCTCTGCGTCTGCGTGGTGCCGCCGAGATCGAGTGTGCCCGTCGGTCCAACGAAAGTCTGGTTGCCGACATCGCCCAGGGTACCGGCCCCGGACAGTTTCAGCGTGCCGTCCATGACAGTGGTGCCCTGGGAATAGGTGTTGACGCCGGTCAGCGTGAGAGTCCCCGTGCCGCCTTTGCCGATGGCGCCGTAGCCGGAGATGACGTTGTCGACCACCGTGGCGCCGTCCGTGAACATCATCAGAGCTGCGGACGTCGAGGAGTTGTTGAGGCTGATGCCACCGGTCAGTTGCGAGGTCGGGCCATTGAAGGCCAGGTAGTTGACACTGCCGCCGATAAACTCGAGAGCGTTGGCCCGCACTCCGTTCCCGTCGGTTCCTCCGCTGATGCTGCCACCGGCGCCCATGATGATCAGAACGTTCGCCCCCACAAGGCCAGCGCCGCCATTGCCGGTGTGGCCGGTCGGTGCCACCGCGCCGGCATTGCCGCCGGAGATCGCGCTGTTGACCGTGAGCTGGAACATGCCCCGGCCGTCGCCCAGCGCGGACAGTCCAGTGCCACCGCTCCCGCCGTAATCACGGGCGCCCGCAGTACCGCCCGTGCCGCCCGTCACCGCCCCGTTGAGCGTGAACATGGTCTGGCCCATCCCGCTGGCGGAGAGGGACATTCCGGTGCCGCCGTCGCCACCAAGACCAATCGCGCGTGCGGCGCCGCCGTTACCGCCGGTCACCGCGCCATTGATCGTGAAGTCCGCATTGCGGGCGTCATTGTTCGGGGTGAAGACCAGGCCGACACCGCCGCTGCCACCGGTGCCGCCGCTCGCGCCCTGAGCGCTGTAGCCAGCACCGCCGGCGCCACCGTTGCCGCCCGTCGCATTGACCGTCAGCGTGCCGGACAGAACCGTGCCGTCGCCGAACACGACGGCGCCGTAGCCGCCCGCGCCGCCGCCGCCGGCCGCCGGTAGCGCCGAGGGCGGGCCTTCGAACGAATCTCCGCCGTTGCCGCCATTGCCGCCCGTGACGGTCACCGTCGGCAGGACGCTGCCGACAAAGCCATGCGCGCCACCACCGCCGCCGCTTCCGGCGCCATTCGTGTCCGTCGCGCCGTTGCCGCCATTGGCGCCGGGCGTCAGTCCTCCCGCGCCGCCCGCGACGCCACTGGCGCCGCCATTGCCGCCAATCGTGCCGGCGCCGCCGCCTCCGCCGCCGCAGCAGCCCGGAGCATCCTCGCCGGCGTCGCCGCGGCGGGTCGCGCGATCGCTGCCGCCGCTGCCGCCGTACACAGGGCCGACGCCAGGGTTGTTCCAGAAACCGGAGTTGCCGCCGTCGGCGAAGGCGGGCGCGGTGAGCGCCGTGCTGACCAGCAGAGCCGCCGCAAGGCCGGCAAGACGATAGGTTTGACCAACCACCGGCCGTGTCGGCCGCATTCCCACAACGTTCATATCCACCCCGGCAGCGCTGGCGGCGCGCATGCGCGACCGCTCATTCCCCAAAAACCGACTCGCAATGCGCGCAGTCCAGCGATCAGGATTAGCGTCCCGTGCGTAAAATTCTCCGTGCGACGTCGCCGCGCGATGTAAATGGATGTAAAGACGGCGCGCGCTGCGTCCCATTCAGTGTCACCGACCGGCGCTGCAGGAAGCGTGGCGCCGCGTCGATGCGGCGGACAACGAATGCAACGGACGCGACTCCGGATCCGTCGCGACGTCCGCCATCGGGCCGCGCGTCGCGCGGGCCCGTTGGCTGATGTTCCGAAATGACATCGGGACAGAAGGCGGCGCGTGCCGGCGCCTTACCAGCTGTAGCGCACGACGCCGCGGCCACCGTAGGAGCGCGTGACGTTCGAGAACTCGCCCTCGAAGGTCGCG
>NZ_JAFCMM010000004.1 GCF_018131225.1 Bradyrhizobium sp. U87765 SZCCT0048
GGCGCGGGGTGCGGCGCGGCCGCTGGCGGCGGAGGCGCGGGATGAGGCGCTGCGGCTGGCGGCGCCGGCGGATGCGCGGCGGGTGGGGGCGGTGGCGGCGGCGCAGGGTGTGCTGCAGGCGGCGCGGCCTTGGGCGGCGCCTTCGGCGGCTCGCCGGGGCCTGGCTTCTTCTCGCCCTCGGGGGCTTGCTGTTGCGCAACGATCATCGGCGCGGTCTGTGCGTGCACCAGCGTCGTGGCGATGGGCACGATCGACATCGCCGTAGTGGCGAGCAGCGCAAGACGAAGTGTTTTCATGTGGGGTTTTGTCCCGGAAACAGGTCTGACAAAAACGATTCGGTTTGCCGATGTGGTTCGGCTGCAACAATCAACGACTAATCATTAGGCCGGATTGTGGCGACCGCCGAAAGGCGGCGCCAGTTTATTTTTCCGATGTTTCGCCATGGCGTGAAACCATTCAGCATGTGTTCACACGAACAGGGTTGGGGGCTGTTGTGGCGTCGGAGATGTGACATCGGGACGCGGCGGCGGAAACTCCTTCGGTTGATCAGGTTCAGCAGGATCGTCGATCACCGGTGGAATCTCCGGACGCGGGTTGCCCGGCGGCTGCTCCGGTGGTGATGGTGGTTCTGCCGGCGTGCCCGGTGTCGCCGGCGGCACCTCGGGCGGATCGACCTTCGGTGACGGAGGCGGCGCTGGATCGGGTGCCGTTGCCCGGCCCTCCCGCTCCCGACGGCGGAGGTCTCTTTGCTGGACGCGTTGGGCGCCATGCCACCACGCGCTCTGCACGCCGATGGCGTGCGCGGAAATCTCGCGCTGCGAAGGCGGCGTCAACGTGAGTGGCATGATCGCGGTGGCGCGGAGGGGCTTTCGCAGCCGTGATGGCCGCGTCATGTCTCTCGCAGGGCTGGTCGTCGCCATGATTGCACTCCCGGAAACTGCCGCCGATTGCGGGGGCAACGGCAGCCAGCGCTGGATGTTCCTCAGGAAGCGCGCATAGTCGGCGCGGAGAGCCCGGGAGATTCGTCTGATGCCGTTCGCCTACTGGTGCGTGCTGGTCGCGGCCGTGATGCCGTTCGTGATCGTCGTGGCCGCGAAGGCCGGCACCGGCGACGACAACCACGATCCGCGCGACAGCGTCGAGCGGCTGTCGCCGCAGCGGCGGCGCGCCTATGCGGCTCACCTCAACGCCTTCGAGAACTTTCCGATCTTCGCCGCGGCCGTCATCATCGCGGTGACCCAGGGCGCATCGCTCACTGCCGTAAACGCCCTCGCCGCGCTCTACGTCGTGTTGCGTGCTGCGCACGCGCTGCTGTACATCGCCGACCGGCCAGCGGCGCGATCGTCGGTGTTCGCCCTGGCGCTGCTGGTCAATATCGCGATTTTCGTGCTGCCGGCGTTCCGCTGACCGATCGTAGCGGCGGTCACGCCGGCGCGTGGCACACCGCCTCGATGTTGTGGCCGTCCGGATCGCGCACGAAGGCGCCGTAGTAGTTGGCGTGGTAATGCGGCCGCAGCCCGGGCGCGCCATTGTCGCGGCCGCCGGCAGCAAGAGCGGCGCGGTGGAACGCGTCGACGCTGGCGCGATTCGCCGCGGCGATCGCGACATGCAGCGGCTTGTTCATGCCGCCTTCGCCGCCGATCCAGAGGTCGGGCTTGCCGTCCCGGCCGAAGCCGGCGGCGGGCGCGTCGTTGTCGTGCTGCTGCACCTCCATCACGAGCGTGTAGCCGAGCGGCGCCAGCGCCGCGGTGTAGAACGCCTTCGCGCGTGAATAGTCGGAAACCGGAAACCCGATATGATCGATCATCACGACCTCGCGGAGAGTGTGAGCGGACAGCGCGAACGTAGCCAAACCGGCGCGGGCGGCAAGCCCGCCCCGCGTCTCTGGCCGCAATGAAAAAGCGGCGGGGCCATGGGCCTCGCCGCTTGTTCGGGTCCGTCGGCTGGACGGCCAGGATCAGATCTGGCGCTCGACCATCTTGAGCTTGAGGTCGGCGATGGCCTCGGACGGGTTGAGACCCTTCGGGCACGCCTTGGCGCAGTTCAGGATGGTGTGGCAGCGATAGAGGCGGAACGGGTCCTCGAGATTGTCGAGACGCTCGCCGGTGGCCTCGTCGCGGCTGTCGTTGACCCAGCGGCTGGCCTGCAGCAGCGCGGCCGGGCCGAGGAAGCGGTCGCTGTTCCACCAGTAGCTCGGGCACGACGTCGAGCAGCAGGCGCAGAGGATGCACTCGTAGAGGCCGTCAAGCTTCTGGCGGTCTTCCTGGGACTGCTTCCACTCCTTCTGCGGCGTCGGGCTGACGGTGTGCAACCACGGCTCGATCGAGGCGTACTGGGCGTAGAAGTTGGTAAGGTCGGGGACGAGGTCCTTGACCACCGGCTGGTGCGGCAGCGGCTTGACATCGACGGCGCCGGTGTCCACGTCGTGCATCGACTTGGTGCAGGCCAGCGTGTTCTGGCCGTCGATGTTCATGGCGCACGAGCCGCACACGCCCTCGCGGCAGGAGCGACGGAAGGTCAGCGTCGGATCGATGTTGTTCTTGATCCAGATCAGGCCGTCCAGAACCATCGGGCCGCAGTCGGACGTATCGACATAATAGGTGTCGATGCTCGGGTTCTTTCCGTCGTCCGGATTCCAGCGATAGATCTTGAACTCGCGCAGCTCGCCGGTGGTGGTCGGCTTCGGCCAGGTCTTGCCGCCTGTGATCTTCGAGTTTTTGGGAAGGGTGAATTCAACCATTGATCTCGAGCCTTTTGCGAGCCGTCCGTGGTGGTGGTCTGATGTCGATGGCGCCGTGCAGTCCGCGTCTCAGTAGACGCGGGCCTTCGGCGGGATGTACTGCACGTCGTTGGTCATGGTGTAGTCGTGGACCGGACGGTAGTTGATCGTGGTGTTGCCGCGATCGTCGATCCACGCCAGCGTATGCTTCATCCAGGTCTTGTCGTCGCGCTCCGAGAAGTCCTCGCGGGCATGGGCGCCGCGGCTTTCGGTGCGGTTGGCGGCGGAGTCCATGGTGACGACGGCCTGCGAGATCAGGTTGTCGAACTCCAGCGTCTCGACGAGGTCCGAATTCCACACCAGCGAGCGATCGCTGACGCCGATGTCGCCGACGCCGCCGTGCACCTTGTGAATCAGATCCTGGCCTTCGTGCAGCACCTCGCCGGTGCGGAACACGGCGCAGTTGGTCTGCATCACCTTCTGCATGTTGGCGCGCAGGTGCGCGGTCGGCGTGTCGCCGGAGGCATTGCGGAAGCGGTCGAGGCGGCCGAGCGCGAGATCGGCCGAGTTCGCCGGCAGGTCGGGCTGCTTGGCGTTCGGCGTCAGCTTCTCGGCGCAGCGCAGCGCCGCGGCGCGGCCGAACACCACGAGGTCGATCAGCGAGTTGGAGCCGAGACGGTTGGCGCCGTGGACCGACACGCAGGCCGCTTCGCCCACCGCCATCAGGCCGGGCACCACCGCGTTGTCGTCGCCGTCCTTCTTGGTGACGACTTCGGCGTGGAAGTTCGTGGGGATGCCGCCCATGTTGTAATGCACGGTCGGCACGATCGGGATCGGCTGGCGGGTGACGTCGACGTTGGCGAAGATCTTCGCCGACTCCGAGATGCCCGGCAGGCGCTCGTGCAGCACCTTCGGATCGAGATGATCGAGGTGCAGGAAGATGTGGTCCTTGTTCTTGCCGACGCCGCGGCCCTCGCGGATCTCGATGGTCATCGCGCGGGAGACGACGTCGCGCGAGGCGAGGTCCTTGGCGGACGGCGCATAGCGCTCCATGAAGCGCTCGCCTTCGGAATTGACGAGATAACCGCCCTCACCGCGGGCGCCCTCGGTGACGAGGCAGCCCGAACCGTAGATGCCGGTCGGGTGGAACTGGACGAACTCCATGTCCTGCAGCGGCAGGCCGACGCGCAGCGCCATGGCGTTGCCGTCGCCGGTGCAGGTGTGCGCCGAGGTGCAAGACGCGTAGGCGCGGCCGTAGCCGCCGGTCGCCAGGATGGTGGTCTGGGCGCGGAAGCGATGCAGCGTGCCGTCGTCGAGCTTGAGCGCGATGACGCCGCGGCAGACGCCCTGGTCGTCCATGATCAGGTCGATCGCGAAGAACTCGATGTAGAACTCGGCCGAGTGGCGCAGGGCCTGGCCGTACATCGTGTGCAGCATGGCGTGGCCGGTGCGGTCGGCGGCGGCGCAGGTGCGCTGCGCCTGGCTCTTGCCGTAGTCGATGGTCATGCCGCCGAACGGGCGCTGGTAGATCTTGCCGTCTTCGGTGCGCGAGAACGGCACGCCCCAGTGCTCGAGTTCGTAGACCGCGTCCGGCGCATTGCGCACGAGGTATTCGATCGAGTCCTGGTCGCCGAGCCAGTCCGACCCCTTGACGGTGTCGTACATGTGCCAGCGCCAGTCGTCCTTGTGCATGTTGCCGAGCGAGGCGGAAATGCCGCCCTGGGCCGCGACGGTGTGCGAGCGCGTCGGGAACACCTTGGTGATGCAGGCCGTACGCAGGCCAGCCTCGCTGCAGCCGACCACGGCGCGCAGGCCGGCGCCGCCGGCGCCAACGACGACGACGTCGTAGGTGTGATCTTCGATGGGGTAGGCGTGGCCGTTGGTGGCCGGAGCGCCGATGCCGTTGGCGGCCATTGCGCTACACTCCAGATGACAGTTTGACGATGGCGTAGATCGAGGCGAGCCCGACCGCGGCCGCGAAGAAGGTGTTGGCGATGACAGCGACGAGCTTGAGCCTCTCGTCCTGCACGTAGTCCTCGATGACGACCTGCATGCCGATCTTCATGTGCCAGGTGCTGGCGATGATGAAGAGGATCATGATGATCGCGATCAGCGGCGAGCCCAGGATCTGCGCCGCCGCGGCATGGTTGCGGCCGAGCAGGGTCAGGATGATCAGGACGACCGGGATGAACAGCAGCAGCAGGGCGAGGGCGGTCAGCCGCTGGCGAAAGAAGTCGCTGGTGCCGCTGTGGGCGGCGCCGAGGCCGCGGACGCGGGCCAACGGCGTGCGAATCGACCGGGCGAACGTCTTGTTATCGCTCATCGTGCACCTCCGACGGCATAGGCGATGATCCAGATCGCCAGCGTCAGCGTGATCGAGCCGATCAGCGTGGCGCGGGCCAGCCACTCGCGTTCGGTCGGGCCGAAGCCGTAGCCGAGATCCCAGACGAAGTGACGGATGCCGCCGAGCATGTGGTGCAGGAGCGCCCAGGTGTAGCCGAACAGGATCAGACGGCCGATCCAGCTCGTCGTGAAGCCCTGGATGTAGGCGTAGGAGGTCGGACCGGAGGCGGTGGCGATCAGCCACCACGCCATCAGCAGCGTGCCGACATACAGCGCGACGCCGGTGATGCGATGCACGATGGACAAGGCCATCGTCAGCGTCCAGCGATACGTGAGGAACGGCGAAAGCGGACGATTTGTTTGGACGGTCATCGATGTCTTTTACGGGTTGCAGGTCACGGCCATAAATCGGCGGCGCTGCGGGCGGCTGGATAGAGCAATTCTATTTACGGAGTCACAACATTGAGCGCAATGCAGAAGTGACCATGGCTCGAATGCGCATTCAGAGCTTGCGCGGCTCTGGTATACCAGCGGTTTTTGCTGGCCGGCGATGTCGATGGAGCGCGAGCTCTGAAGCATGATTCACCTGCGCATCAGTCATGCGACGGCGCGCGCCCCGCAGGCGGCAGGGACACGCCGCGCCACCATGCGCGGCGGGCTGCCATCCCGCAATCCGGAGTATCCGCTGGCGGCCTTCGGCTGGTCCGAAGGCTCCCGGCGCCCGCAGCGAACCACAAGGGGCGGGACAAGGCCGAAGCCGTCCGGCAGATGCCGGCGGTGCCTTTGCTCTGGCCCTTACTTTGCCTTGGCGTAGAGCGCGGCGTAGGTGTCGCGGAGCACGTTTTTCTGGACCTTGCCCATGGTGTTGCGGGGAAGGTCGTCGACGAAGATCACCCGCTTGGGCATCTTGAACTTGGCGAGGCGGCCGTCGAGCGCGTGCAGGACGGCGTCCTCGCTGAGGGACGCAGCCTTGTCGGACACGACAACGGCGGTGACACCTTCGCCGAAATCGGCATGGGGCACGCCGATCACCGCGCTCTCGACCACGCCCGGAATGGCGTCGATCTCGCTTTCGACTTCCTTCGGGTAGACGTTGAAGCCGCCGGAAATCACGAGATCCTTGCCGCGACCGAGAATATGGACGTAGCCCCTGGCGTCGATCTTGCCGAGGTCGCCGGTGATGAAAAATCCGTCGGGCCGGAACTCGGACCTGGTCTTCTCCGGCATGCGCCAGTAGCCCTTGAACACGTTCGGGCCCTTGACCTCGATCATGCCGATCTCGTCGCGTGCCAGCTCCTTGCCGCTGTCCGGATCGGTGACGCGCGCGGACACGCCGGGCAGCGGCAGGCCGACGGCGCCAGGCACGCGGTCGCCATCGTAGGGGTTCGAAGTGTTCATGTTGGTTTCGGTCATGCCATAGCGCTCGAGCACGGCATGGCCGGTGCGCGCCGACCACTCGCGGTGGGTGTCGGCGAGCAGCGGCGCCGAGCCGGAAATGAACAGCCGCATGTGGCTGGTGGTGTCGCGCGACAACCGCGGGTTCTGCAGCAGGCGGGTATAGAAGGTCGGCACGCCCATCAGCACGGTGGCGCGCGCCATCAGGTCGATCACCTGGTTGGGGTCGAACTTGCTCAGGAAGATCATCGATGCGCGCGCGAACAGCGTCACATTGCTGGCCACGAACAGGCCGTGAGTGTGATAGATCGGCAGGGCGTGAATCAGCACGTCGCGGTCGGTGAAGCGCCAGGTGTCGACGAGGGTCTGCGAGTTCGACGCCAGGTTGTCGTGGCTGAGCATCGCGCCCTTGGAACGGCCGGTGGTGCCGGACGTATAGAGAATGGCGGCCAGATCATCACCGCCGCGCGCGACGGTGGCGAACGCCGCATCCTGGCGGGCGGCGCCATCGGCGAGGCTGCCATGGCCGGCCGCATCCAGCGTGTCGACCCCGGCGCCGACGCGCTTCGCCAGTTCGCCGATGCCATCGGCCCTGGCCGGATCACAGACGATCAGCGATGGCTCGGCGTCGCCGACGAAGTACTCGATTTCGTTGAGGGTGTAGGCCGTGTTGAGCGGCAGGAACACAGCGCCGGCACGCACCGTGGCCAGATAGAGCACGAGCGCTTCGACCGACTTGTCGACCTGCACCGCGACGCGGTCCCCAACCTTGACGCCGCGCGACACCAGGTAATTGGCAGCGCGGCCCGACCGCTCGATCAGGTCGCCATAGCTGATGCGTCCGCCGTCGGGTGTCTCGATCGCCAGCCGGTCCGAGGCCTTTGCATCGTTCTTCACATCGTCGAACAGGCGCGAAAACAGGTTGGCGGTCATGGTTCAAGCATCTCGCATTCGGGCGGATCCTGACATGGCAGGCGAGACAGGTTTCATCGCGCATTTGTCCAGCAAGATCAAGCGCGCGGGCGGACGGCGTCGGCCGCGAAAAGTTTCAGCCGTCGCACAAAAATATTCCCGAAACCGGCCCGGGCACGGCTCGTAGATCCGTTATCGGCGCAGGCAACGGCTCGACCGAGCGCCTCGTCGCCGAACGTCCATCACGGGCGGATCGTCCGCCCCTCGTCCATCGGGAGTTTCAATATGTCCAAGTTCACTTCCAGCCTCGCCGTCATGTTGTCGGCTGTCGCCGTCGGAGCGCTGCTGGCCTCCGCGCCGGTGGTGGCGCAGGACAAGATGTCCGGCGAGAAAACCGTGAATGTCGGCGGCGCGCCGATGTATCCGTCCAAGAACATCGTTCAGAACGCCGTCAACTCGAAGGATCACACCACGCTGGTGGCCGCGGTGAAGGCGGCTGGGCTGGTGCCGACGCTCGAGGGCGCCGGGCCGTTCACGGTGTTCGCTCCGACCAATGCGGCGTTCACCAAGCTGCCGGCCGGCACCGTCGATACCCTGCTGAAGCCGGAGAACAAGCCGAAGCTGACCGCAGTGCTGACCTATCATGTGGTGCCGGGACGGCTCACCGCGGCCGCGCTGATGAAGGCGGTGAAGGACGGCGGTGGCACGGCGAAGTTCAAGACGGTCGAGGGCGACGAGCTCACCGTCAAGCAGCCGGAGGCCGGCAAGCTGTCGGTTACCGACGCCAAGGGCGGCACCGCGATGGTCACCATCCCGGATGTGCTGCAGTCGAACGGCGTCATCCATGTCGTCGACACCGTGCTGCTGCCGGGCTGACGTCATGGTTCTGTGCCGGACGGTGCTTCCACCGTCCGTCCGGCGCAGCGGCGAGCCGGTCCGCCCCGGCTCGCCGGCTTTCGGGATCACCGCTCACGAGAATCTGATCGCACGCGCCGCGGCTATGACCGCCATTGCTGCGGTCGGGCTCCACTTTTGTGCCGGCGCCGCGTAACAATGCCGGCCACGCGCCGTAATGGGCACAGACGGAAGCGAGCGACCGAAGGTCTTCAGGAGATTTGTCCATGCCCAGCGTTACGTCGTCCAGCGTCACGTCGAGCCTTGCGACCGAACGCAGCGACGCCGATCATGGTCATGCTGCCTCGGCGCCGGTGAAGGTGATCCAGCCCGGCTGGGTGCGGATCATGCACTGGATCAATGCCCTTGCCGTGATCCTGATGATCATGTCCGGCTGGCAGGTCTACAATGCCTCGCCGCTGTTCGATTTCACCTTCTCTCGCACCATCACGCTCGGCGGCTGGCTCGGCGGCGCGCTGCTTTGGCATTTCGCGGCGATGTGGCTGCTGATGATCAACGGCCTGATCTATCTGGTCACGGGTCTTGTCACCGGTCGCTTCCGTCGCAAGTTGTTGCCGCTGAGCCCCGGTGGCGTGCTTGCGGATACCCGCGCTGCATTGACCGGCCGTCTGTCGCACGCCGATCTCTCGACCTACAATCAGGTCCAGAAGCTGCTCTATGGCGGCATCATCCTCGTCGGTATTGTCATCGTACTATCGGGCCTGTCGATCTGGAAGCCGGTGCAACTGCAATGGTTGACCGCGCTGTTCGGCGGCTACGACACCGCACGATATGTCCACTTCTTCTGCATGGCAGCGATCGTCGCTTTCCTCGTCGTGCATGTGGCGCTGGCGTTGCTCGTGCCGAAGAGCCTGCGCGCCATGATCATCGGCCGCTGAGGAGGGCGCCATGAAGAAGCTCCGCGAACTGATCATTCCCGGCGTCGACACATCGCTGCTGGTGCGCGACGCGACAAAGCTGATGCCGGAGCTGTCGCGGCGGCGCTTCATTGCCGGCGGCGCCAGCTTCGGCGCGCTGACGCTGCTCACCGGCTGCAATGTCGTCGACAGCGATTCCGCCGAGGCGCTGCTAGCGCAGGTGTCGAAGTTCAACGATGCGGTGCAGGCCGCGCTGTTCAATCCCGCGACGCTGGCGCCGACCTATCCCGACAGCGCGATCACCAAGCCGTTTCCGTTCAACGCCTACTATTCGCTCGACGACGCGCCCGATGTCGACGGCAAGGACTATCGCTTCGAGGTCACGGGCCTCGTCGACAACAAGAAGGCGTGGACGCTCGATGAGCTCCACGCGCTGCCGCAGGTCAAGCAGGTCACGCGTCACATCTGCGTCGAAGGCTGGAGCGCGATCGGCAGCTGGACCGGAACGCCGCTGCGCGACTTTCTCAAGCTGGTCGGCGCAGACACCCGCGCGAAGTACTGCTGGTTCCGCTGTGCCGAGGGGTATACCAGCACGCTCGACATGCCGACGGCGCTGCATCCGCAAACCCAGATGACCTTCCGCTATGGCGACGATATCCTGCCGCGCGCGTACGGCTATCCGATGAAGATCCGGGTGCCGACCAAGCTCGGCTTCAAGAATCCGAAATACGTCGTCGGCATGGAAGTCACCAACGACTATAAGGGCGGCTACTGGGAAGACCAGGGCTACAACGCGTTCAGCGGCAGCTGAGGCGCAACAGGCTCACGCGCGCCCTTGCCGATTTGCGCAGCATGGCCGGCGTGGCCGTGCTAGCGTTTGCGCCTCGCCCATCATTCCACGAGGTCCTCATGATCGTTCGTGCCTTCCTCGCCACCGCCGTGGTGGCGATCCTGTCCATCGGCGGTGCCGCCGCCCAGTCGGCCAAGGCCACGTTGAAGAACGCCGAGGGGGCAGCCATCGGCTCGCTCGATCTCGCCCAGGTGTCCGACGGCGTGCTGGTCAAACTCACCGCCAGGGGCCTGCCGCCGGGCGAGCATGCATTCCATGTTCATGCGGTCGGCAAGTGCGAGCCGCCTTTCACCACCGCGGGCGGGCATTTCAATCCCGACAACAGGAAGCACGGCATGATGTCGGCCGAAGGTCATCATGCCGGCGACATGCCGAACCTGATCGTGCCGGCATCCGGCGATGTCGCGGTCGAAGTCGTCAACACTGCGGTGACACTCGACAAGGGCAAGCCGAACTCGCTCTACAAGCCCGACGGCACGGCATTCGTCATCCATGCCGCCGCCGACGACTACAAGACCGATCCGACCGGCAATGCCGGCGGACGCATCGCTTGCGCCGTCGTCGAATAGACGCGGGCGCTTCGCGGACACGCATCGTGTGGCAGTCGGCCAGTGCGTCCGGCTGCCGCAGTCGTCTGCGACACGACAACGCAGTTGTTTGCACGACGCGTCGGGTTCCACTGCGCTAACGGAATCGTGAGCGCTGGAACATGCGGGAAAAACCTTGCGACAGAGCCGGTTAAGCGCGCGCGACATCACGTCGCCGGCTCGTGATGTTGCGACGCAAAAGGCCACACGTCACTGTAGGGCGATGAACGATTGTTCAGAATCAACTGCGGTTGATGCGCCCGCGGCCGCTCCGCCGCTTCCGATCACAAGGTCTCGAGGAATGCTCCGACGCTCGCCCGTTGTTCCGTCCCTGTTGCTGCTTGGCGCTGCCGTGCTGCTTGCGGGGTGCAACGACGCCAGCGTGGCGTCGGCGCCGCCGCCCGCACCGCCGGACGTCAGCGTCGTCACCATCAAGGCGTCGCCGCGCGCCATCATCCGCGAGCTGCCGGGCCGCATCGCGCCGCTGCGTGTCGCCGAGGTGCGCCCGCGCGTGTCCGGCATCATCGTCGAGCGCACGTTCCAGCAGGGCAGCCGCGTCACCGCCGGCGACGCGCTGTACCAGATCGATCCCAAGCCGTTCGAGGTCGAGCTGCAGGCCGCCGAGGCCGCGCTCGCCAAGGCGGACGCGGTCAAGGAACAGGCGGCCCAGCACGCGCACCGCATCGCCATCCTGGCGACGACGCAGGCCGCTTCGCAGGCGACCAACGAGACGGCGATCGCGTCCCTGCGCCAGGCCGAAGCGGACATCGCGGCGCGCAACGCCGATGTGGCCCGTGCGCGCCTCAATCTCGGCTACGCCACCATTCGCGCGCCGATCAGCGGCATCATCGGCGCCGCGCTGCTCAGCGAAGGCGCGCTGGTGGTGCAGAACGAGGCCGCGAGCCTCGCCACCATCCAGCAGCTCGATTCGGTCTATGCCGACTTCACCCAGTCGGTCAGCGAGATGAACCGCCTGCGCCGTGATTTCGAGCGCGGCGATCTCGACCGTATCGCGCCGGGCGCCGCCAAGGTCCGCCTGATACTCGACGACGGCTCGGCTTATCCCCTCGACGGCAAGCTTCTGTTCTCCGATGCCAAGGTCGACGCCAACACCGGCCAGGTGACGCTGCGCGGCGAGTTCAGCAATCCCAAGCAGGAACTGCTGCCGGGCATGTATGTCCGTGTGCAGATCGAACAGGGGCGCGATCCCGACGCGATTTCGGTGCCGCCGCAGGCAATCCAGCGCAACAGCGCCGGCGGCAGCGAGGTCTATGTCGTCAAGGACGACAACCGCGTGATCGCCCAACCGGTGCGCACAGGCAATCTGGTCGAAGGTCAGCTGCTGATCACCGAGGGGCTCGAACCCGGTCAGCGGGTCGTGGTCGAAGGGTTCCAGAAGTTCGCGGCCGGCGACGTCGTCAATCCGTCCGCGTGGAAGGATGCCGGCGCGTCCGCCGATGGGCCGCATCGGGCCGCGTCGGCCGAGCATCCGCAACCGCCGGCGCCGGCGCGGGCCAAGCTGGACTGAGAACTGAAGCTGATGTGTCCGCCGGGCGCAGGTTGCGTCCGGCGCGCCGTGGCGTGTCCGCGGCCAAAATGATCCGACGTCAACATTGTTTTTCCGGTTCCGAGGGACCTGTCCATGCCCGCGTTTTTCATCGACCGCCCGATCTTCGCCTGGGTGGTCGCGCTGTTCATCTGTCTGATCGGCGCCATTTCGATTCCGTTCCTGGCGGTCGCGCAGTATCCGATCATCGCGCCGCCCTCGATATCCGTCTCCACCAGCTATCCCGGCGCCTCGCCGGAAGAGCTCTACAACAGCGTGACGCGGCTGATCGAGGAGGAACTCAACGGCGCGTCCGGCATCATGAACTTCGAATCGACCAGCGACTCGCTGGGACAGGTCGAAATCACCGCCAACTTCGTGCCGGGTACCGATTCGAGTCTCGCCTCGGTCGAGGTGCAGAATCGCATCAAGCGTGTCGAGGCGCGCCTGCCGCGTGCCGTCATCCAGCAGGGCATCCTGGTGGAGGAGGCCTCCAGCGCGGTGCTGCAGATCATCACCCTGCAGTCGACTGACGGCAGCCTCGACGAAGTCGGCCTCGGCGACTTCATGATCCGAAACGTGCTCGGCGAAATCCGCCGCATTCCCGGCGTCGGCCGCGCCACGCTGTATTCGACCGAGCGCTCGCTGCGCATCTGGATCGATCCTGGCAAGCTCGTCGGCTACAACCTGACCTCGGACGACGTCACCAAGGCGATCACCGCACAGAACGCCCAGGTCGCATCCGGCAGCGTCGGCGCCGAGCCGAGCCGCCGGGATCAGCAGATCTCCGCGCTGGTGCTGGTCAAGGGCCAGCTGTCGTCGCCCGACGAGTTCGGCGGCATCGTGCTGCGCGCCAATCCCGACGGCTCGACGGTGCGGCTGCGCGACGTCGCCCGCGTCGAGGTCGGCGGCATGGGTTACCAGTTCACCACCCGCCAGGACGGCAAGCCGAGCGCCGGCCTGTCGGTGCTGCTGGCGCCGACCGGCAACGCGCTGGCGACCGCCACCGCGGTCCAGGCCAAGATGGATGAGCTGTCGAAGTTCTTCCCGGCCAACATCACCTACGACATTCCCTACAACATCACGCCGGTGGTGAAAGCGTCGATCAGCAAGGTCGTGCAGACCCTGATCGAGGCGGTGGTGCTGGTGTTCGTGGTGATGTTCCTGTTCCTGCAGAACTTCCGCTACACCCTCATTCCGACCATCGTGGTGCCGGTGGCGCTGCTCGGCACCTGCACGACGCTGCTGCTGTTCGGCTATTCCATCAACATGCTGACCATGTTCGGCATGGTGCTGGCGATCGGCATCCTGGTCGACGACGCCATCGTCGTCGTCGAGAACGTCGAACGCATCATGGCCGAGGAGGGACTGTCGCCGCGCGAGGCAACGCGCAAGGCGATGACTCAGATCACCAGCGCGATCATCGGCATCACCCTGGTGCTGGTCGCGGTGTTCGTGCCGATGGCGTTCTTCCCCGGCTCCGTCGGCATCATCTACCGCCAGTTCTCGGTCACCATTGTCGCGGCGATCAGCTTCTCGGCGCTGATGGCGCTGTCGCTGACGCCGGCGTTGTGCGCCACGCTGCTCAAGCCGGTCGAGGCCGGTCACGGCCACGCCCGCAGCGGGGTGTTCGGCTGGTTCAACCGCAAGCTCGATGCGGTGAAGGACGGCTATGGCCGTATCGTCGGCTGGTCGATCCTGCGCACCGGCCGGCTGATGCTGGTCTATGTCGCGCTGCTGGCGGGACTGACGCTGGCGTTCGTCCGCCTGCCCGGCGGCTTTCTGCCGATCGACGACCAGGGCTTTTTCACCGTCGACGTGCAGACGCCGCCGGAATCCTCGTTCAACCGCACCGCCAGCGCCGTGCAGAAGGTCGAGGAGTATCTCAAGACCCGCTCCGGCATCGACAACGTCACCTTCCTGACCGGCTTCAGTTTCCTCGGCCAGGGCCAGAACACCGCGCAGGCCTTCGTCAGCCTCAAGGACTGGTCGGAGCGCGGGCCGAAGGATTCCGCCGCGGCGATCGTCGAGGACGTCAACAAGTCGCTGTCCTCGATCCGCGACGCCAAGATCTCGGCGTTGCAGCCGCCGCCGATCGACAACCTCGGCAACTCGTCGGGCTTCAGCTTCCGTCTGCAGGACCGCGGCCAGAAGGGCTATGCGGCACTGATGCAGGCGAAGGACAGCCTTCTGGCGGCGGCGAAACGCAGTCCGGTTCTGCAGGACGTCTACGCCGAAGGCCTGCCCGAGGCGCCGCTGGTGCAGTTGACGATCGACCGCGAGCAGGCCGCTGCGCTCGGCGTCACGTTCGCCGAGATCAATGCGACGATCTCGACCAACCTCGGCTCGAATTACGTCAATGACTTTCCGAACCGCGGCCGCATGCAGCGCGTGATCGTGCAGTCGGACAGTGCCGGCCGCATGAACCCGGATGACATCCTCGCCTATCATGTGCGCAACACGCGGGGCGAGCTGGTGCCGTTGTCGTCGTTCGCGACCGTGAAGTGGGCGGTCGGCCCGACGCAGATCATCGGCTTCAACTACTATCCGTCGGTGCGCATCAGCGGCTCGGCGCGGCCTGGCTTCACGTCGGGCGATGCCATCGCCGAGATGGAAAAGCTCGCCGCCAAGCTGCCGCGCGGCTTCGGCTACGAGTGGACCGGGCAGTCGCTGCAGGAGAAGCTGTCGGGCGCCCAGGCGCCGTTCCTGCTGGCGCTGTCGGCGCTGGTCGTGTTCCTGTGTCTCGCCGCGCTGTACGAGAGCTGGACCATTCCGCTCGCGGTGCTGATGACCGTTCCGCTCGGCATCTGCGGCGCGGTGGTCGCAGCGATGTCGCGCGGCCTGCCCAACGACGTCTACTTCACGGTGGGCCTCGTCACCATCATCGGCCTCGCTGCCAAGGACGCGATCCTGATCATCGAGTTCGCCAAGGATCTGCGGGCGCAGGGCCGGCCGCTGCGCGAGGCGACGCTCGAGGCCTGCCGTCTGCGTTTCCGGCCGATCCTGATGACCGGTCTCGCCTTCGTCTGCGGCGTGCTGCCGATGGTCATCGCCAGCGGCGCCGGCGCCAAGAGCCAGCAGGCGCTCGGCACCGGCGTGATGGGCGGCATGATCGCGGTGGTGATCCTGGCGCTGCTGATGGTGCCGGTGTTCTTCGTCGCCGTGCAGTCGTTCTTCGGCCGCCCCGGCGCCGACATGGCGCCCGAGAAGCCGCGCCGCGGCTGGTGGCGCTTCCTGCGCGGCGCCCGCGCGTAAGCGCGGCCTGCGTTACGGTGCCGGCGTCAGCCGGCGCTGGAAAGCGCTCGCCACCGCGCCGACCGCGAGCGTTGCGGCGGACACCGTGAGAGCCGAGCCGAGGCTGCCGACCATGTCGCTGATCGCACCGGTGACGATCGGCCCGAGCGTCTGGCCGAGGCTGAAGGCGATGGTGACGACGCCGATCGCCTTCGGCCAGGCATCGGGTGGATAGTTGAAGCGCACGAATGCGGTGGTCGAGGAGACCACCGCGAAGAACGCGTTGCCGAACACCAGTGCCGACACGGCCAGCATCACCGGCGAATGCCAGATCAGCGGCAGCGCCGCGCCGATCATGGTCATGCCGATCAGGATCGCAGTGCTGATGCCGCTGGCGCCGCGTGCCAGC
The DNA here is from genome assembly GCF_018131225.1 of Bradyrhizobium sp. U87765 SZCCT0048. GTDB lineage: Bacteria > Pseudomonadota > Alphaproteobacteria > Rhizobiales > Xanthobacteraceae > Bradyrhizobium_A. The sequence continues at coordinate 15,768 of NZ_JAFCMM010000004.1, forward strand.
AGGCCGCGCCACACCCAGGGCGAAGCGAAGGCGGCGCCGCCGATCAGACACCAGAAAGCGCTCTGCGCCAGCGCGCCGCCGCCGAGGTCGCGGACATAAGCGATCATGAAGGTCATGTAGGCGATGTAGCCGGCGCCGAAGCAGAAATACCCCGCGAGGTAGATCACGATCGGCGCGATCGCCACGGGGATGACATGCGCGCCCGCCGCCGGTGGCGGTGAATCGATCGGGTTGAGCCGCAGCACCAGGGCGAGCACGGCCGAGATCGCAGCGAGCACGGCCCACACGATCCACCATGAGCCGGGTCCGAAGCCCTGCAACAGGAACGGTGCGACGAGGCCCGACAGCATGATGCCCAACGCCGGGCCAGTGTAGAACAACCCCAGCAGCAGCGCGCCGCGCGAAGGCTGCGATTGTGCGATCACCGCGCCGAGCGCTCCGCCGCCGACGAAGGAGATCGCAGCTCCCGCGCCGGCGAGCAGCCGCGCAAGGCTGAGCACGGCAAAGTTGGCGCTGACCGCGCACAGCGCCAGCGATATGACGCAGGCGACCGTGCCGATCCAGGCTGCGCCGAACAGCCCCGTGCGTCGTGCGAAGCGGGCGGCTCCGAGCGCGCCGGCGAGATAGCCGGCGGCGTTCATGGTGTTCATGAAGCCGGCGGCGGAATAGCTCCAGCCGAGGCTGTCGCGCATGTCCGGCAGCACCAGCGAATAGGCGAAGCGGCCGATGCCGAGGCCGATGGCCGGCGCGAGCGCAAGCACGAGGATGGCGCGCACCGGATGCGGCAGCGCGGTCAGCGGCGATTTTTCCAGCACGGCGTCAACTCCCGCTCGTATTGGAGGCGAGCCGGGCCGGTTCCGCAAGCGGGCCTGCGACAATGGTGTCTTGCAAATCGGGCAACGGGGCTCTAGCAAGGCCGCGATTTTCCCGTTCCACCCGGTATCAGTCGAGGCATTCCATGGCGACCCACAAGCTGCTCCTTCTCCCCGGCGACGGCATCGGTCCGGAGGTCATGGCGGAGGTGAAACGCCTGATCGACTGGCTGAACGCGCAGGGCATCGCCTCGTTCACCACCGAAACCGGGCTGGTCGGCGGTTCGAGCTATGACGCCGACAAGGTGTCGATCACCGACGCCACCATGGCGCTGGCGCAGGCCTCCGACGCGGTGATCTTCGGCGCCGTCGGCGGTCCGAAGTGGGACAGCGTGCCTTACGACGTGCGGCCCGAGGCCGGCCTGCTGCGGCTGCGCAAGGATCTCGGCCTGTTCGCCAACCTGCGTCCGGCGATCTGCTATCCGGCGCTGGCCGAGGCTTCGAGCCTGCGCCGCGAGGTGGTCGAGGGGCTCGACATCATGATTGTGCGCGAGCTGACCGGCGGCGTGTATTTCGGCGAGCCGAAGACCATCACCGATCTCGGCAACGGGCAGAAGCGCGCGATCGACACCCAGGTCTACGACACCTACGAAATCGAGCGCATCGCCCGCGCCGCGTTCGATCTCGCGCGCAAGCGCCGCAACAAGCTGACCTCGATGGAAAAGCGCAACGTCATGAAGTCGGGCGTGCTCTGGAACGAAGTCGTCACCCAGGTGCACCAGCGCGAGTACAAGGATGTGCAGCTCGAGCACCAGCTCGCCGATTCCGGCGCCATGCAGCTCGTGCGCAATCCCAAGCAGTTCGACGTCATCGTCACCGATAACCTGTTCGGCGATCTTCTGTCGGATATCGCGGCGATGCTGACGGGCTCGCTCGGCATGCTGCCGTCGGCCTCGCTCGGCGAGGTCGATGCCAAGACCGGCAAGCGCAAGGCGCTGTATGAGCCGGTGCACGGTTCGGCGCCGGACATCGCCGGCAAGGGCGCGGCCAACCCGATCGCCATGCTGGCCTCGTTCGGCATGGCGCTGCGCTACTCGCTCGACCTCGGCGATCTCGCCGACAAGCTCGATCAGGCGATCGCCGCGGTGCTGGCCAAGGGGCTGCGCACCGGCGACATCAAGTCCGAGGGTACGACCCTGGTTTCGACCAGCGAGATGGGCGAGGCGATCATCAAGGAGCTCGCGGCCCTGCACGCGTGATTATCAACAAGCGGTTGATTATCAAAAGAAAATGCCCGGCTCACACCGGGCATTTTTACGTTCGGATCCATTCGACCGATGACGGGGCCGTTGCCGGCCCTCAGTACAGCGGGATGCCGGTCGGATAGCCGCCGACGTCGGCCGGCGTGCTGAGCGGCGAGCGGCGGAAGTCCATGTGCGAGTTCAGCCGGTCGAGGTTCTCGAAGCTGTTCGGACCGCCGGTGGCATAGTCATTGTACTTGCGCTCGCCCGGCAGCACTTCCGTGCCGGCATCGAGCCAGGAGCGCTTGCTCACATAGATACGGGTGCGCGGCCCGGCCTGGTAGGAGTAGCTGGTCGATGAGCGCTTCACCACCGTCTGGCGGTGCTTCTTGGTGGCCGCGTCTGCCTGAATGGGCGCGAGCGCCGTGGCGGCAACGGCTGCGGCGAGGCCGATGCCCAAAGCGGAGCGGCTCAGGAATTTCAAAGTCATCATGTCCTCATCGGGATTCCGAATGTGGCGGCATTTTAGCCGCCCGCGGGTTGCCGCCACAAGGTGAATTGGGCCACACCCGGCGACAATAATAACGCGCCGGCCCCTGCAATGTGCCAAGCAGGGCAAGCTGTTAGCGCAGGTTGCCTAAAGGTCGGCCTGGAGGCTGCCGCGCAGGCGCGGCTGGCCGCCTGCAGCCGCGGGGGCGCCGGCGCGGGCGGCGACGGCGCAGGCCGAATCATCGGGCGCATGGGCGCAGGCGCCGTTGGCGGTCGTGGCGCGCCGGGCGGTATCCGGTGCCGCGACCGTCCCGGTCGTGTCGGGGTCGCTGCCGCGGTGCGCCGCGGTCGATGCCCTGGCGGCTTCGCCTTCGGCGTAAGAGCCTGTTTTATTGATGAAATCGGCCACGCTGGAGAGGTCGGGCGGGCTTGCGGTGAGCACCAGGGCGCCGACCAGCACGAGGGCGGCGAGGCCGCACAGATAAGTGGCGACCCCGATGGCCGCCGCAGCGCCGCCGCGGACAGTACTGCGCAAGGCGGCCCGCCATGAGGTCGGGCGGTGTTCGGCTTGATCTGAGCGGGCGATGCGCATAGCTGCAGGTCTTGTGGTGGCGTTTGGCGCCCTAGATGATCGGATCAGCAGGGCGGGGCGGATCGGCCGGGCTCCGGCGGCATGGCGGCCAGACCGGGCCAGCGTTGTCTTTAGGGTGTTTCTCGCATAGAAGCGCCAACGCTTCCGTGATCCGCCGCGCGCGGGCGCAAGCATTTTTGAGCGGAGAGTGAACGATGGGTTACAAGGTTGCAGTGGTGGGCGCGACCGGCAATGTGGGCCGCGAGATGCTCGACATCCTGTCCGAACGCAGCTTCCCGGCCGACGAGGTGGTGGCGCTGGCGTCCCGGCGCAGCCAGGGCACCGAGGTGTCGTTCGGTGACAAGACCCTCAAGGTCAAGGCGCTCGAGAATTTCGATTTCAGCGACGTCGACATCTGCCTGATGTCGGCGGGCGGCACCGTGTCCAAGGAATGGTCGCCGAAGATCGGCGCCGCCGGCGCGGTCGTGATCGATAACTCCTCGGCCTTCCGCATGGATCCGGACGTGCCGCTGATCGTGCCGGAGGTCAATGCCGCCGCGGTCGCCGGCTTCACCAAGAAGAACATCATCGCCAACCCGAACTGCTCGACCGCGCAGCTCGTCGTCGCGCTGAAGCCGCTGCACGAGAAGGCCACCATCACGCGCGTCGTGGTCGCGACCTACCAGTCGGTGTCGGGCGCCGGCAAGGATGCGATGGACGAGCTGTTCTCGCAGACCAAGGCCGTCTACACGACCGAGGATCTCGTCACCAAGAAGTTCCCCAAGCGCATCGCCTTCAACGTCATTCCCGAGATCGACGTCTTCATGGAAGACGGCTACACGAAGGAAGAGTGGAAGATGATGGTCGAGACCAAGAAGATCCTCGACCCCAAGATCAAGCTCACCGCCACCTGCGTGCGTGTGCCGGTGTTCGTCGGTCACTCCGAGGCCGTGACCGTCGAGTTCGAGAACCCGATCTCGCCGGACGAAGCGCGCGACATCCTGCGCAACGCGCCGGGCTGCCTCGTCATCGACAAGCACGAGCCGGGTGGCTACGTCACGCCGTATGAAGCGGCGGGCGAAGACGCCACCTACATCAGCCGCATCCGCGCCGACGCGACCGTCGAGAACGGCCTGTCGTTCTGGTGCGTGTCGGACAACCTGCGCAAGGGCGCCGCGCTGAATGCCGTGCAGATCGCGGAAGTGCTGATCAACCGCAAGCTGATCACCGCCAAGAAGAAGGCGGCCTGATCGCCGCAGGACAGCGTTTCAAAACAAGCGCGGTCGCCTTCGGCGGCCGCGTTTTGTTTTGCGGTGGATCAGCGCGCGTTGATGTTGCGCACGCAGTTGCCGCGTTCGACCGCGGCCTGAATGCAGCTCTGGTAGTCGTAGTAGCGGCAGTCGGTATAGACGCCCGATGCGCCGTCGCCGCCGCCGCGGGAAATGCAGAAGGGCGGCGGCCCGCTCGGTCGCGGCGGCGCGGTGCGCGCGGCCATGGCCGGCGACACGCCGATGCCGGCGATGATCAGGGCGAGCACGATCGCCCGCATGATGGCAGCAGACCTGACGACAGCAGACATGACGAAAGCAGCCTTCACGAAAGCAGACATGGAAATGACGCCCCGCAGTGATGCGATCAGATGCGCATCATAGCGGCAGCTCGGTCCGGTTGCCGCTCACGATTGCGCAAGCGCGCCATGTCGCGTGGGTGACGTCCGGCAGGCAGGATGGTTCAGGCCGCGGCGACCGGCTTGAATTCGCCGGTCGCTTCGTCGAGCACCGAAAGCGAGCCGTGGGCGACGCCGAAATAGGCGCCGTGCAGCTCCAGCTTGCCGCGTTCGACCAGCACCTGGATGCAGGGGAAGGTCATGAGGTTACGCAGGCTGGTCGACACCGCCTTCTTCTCGAGGCGGGTGACGAAGTCTTCCAGATCCTCATTCGTACGGCGGGCATTCGCGGCCAGCGTGGGTTCGAGCAGCGACATCCACTTGCCGATGAAGTCGCCCGGTGACAGCGGCGCGGAATCCTGCGCCAGCGCCTTGATGCCGCCGCACTGGGCATGCCCGAGCACGACGATGTGCTTGACACGCAGCACCTGCACCGCGAACTCGAGCGCGGCCGAGACGCCATGCGCCTCGCCGTCCGGCGCATAGGGCGGCACGAGGTTCGCGACGTTGCGCACGATGAACAATTCGCCCGGGCCGGCGTCGAAGATCACCTCCGGCGACACGCGGGAGTCGCAGCAGCCGATCACCATGACCTCGGGCGACTGGCCGCGCTCCGACAACTCGCGGTAGCGGCTCTGTTCGGTTGGCAGGCGCTGGGTCGCGAACGTCCGATAGCCGGAAACGAGCTGCTGCGGGAATGATGTCATGGCTGATCTCGGTCCTCAGGAGGAAACTGGCCGTTGGCTAATCATAAGCAGCTGAATGTAACAAGTCTTCCGGTCGGCCTCCTGAAATGCTATCGCGCAGGTTCCACTTGCTCCCGGGGAGATCCGAAGATGGTCCGTCCGCGCCGCAGTCTGCTGTTCATGCCGGGATCCAACCTGCGCGCGCTGGAAAAGGCCCGGACGCTGCCCGCCGACGGCATCATCCTCGATCTCGAGGATGCAGTGGCGCCCGATGCCAAGGGCGTGGCGCGCGACCAGATCGCGGCGGCGCTCGCCGCCGGCGGCTTCGGCAAGCGCGAGGTGCTGATCCGGATCAACGGGCTGGATACGCCATGGTGGGAGGACGATCTCGCGATGGCGGCGAAGGCGGCGCCCGATGGCGTCCTGGTGCCCAAGGTCTCCAGCGTCGGCGATCTCGCATCCGTGGCCGATCGCCTCGCCAAGCACGCCGCACCGTCCTCGCTCAAGGTCTGGGCGATGATCGAGACGGCGTTCGCGATCCTGCGGGTCGAGGAGCTGTCGGCACAAGCGCACCGTCCGGAGATGCGGCTCGCCGGCTATGTGATGGGGCCCAACGACATTGCGCGCGAGACGCGCATCCGCATGGTCGAGGGCCGCGCCACCATGCTGCCGTTCTATCTGTCCTGCATCCTCGCGGCCCATGCGCATGGGCTCGAGATTCTCGACGGGCCCTACAGTGATTTCAGCAATGCCGCTGGCTTCGCTGCCGAGTGTGCCCAGAGCCGCGACATGGGCTTCGACGGCAAGACGCTGATCCATCCCAGCCAGATCGAGGCCTGCAACGCCGCGTTCACGCCGCCGGCCGACGAGGTGGCGCAGGCGCGCAAGATTCTCGCGGCGTTCGAGCAGCCCGAGAACGCCGGACGCGGCGCGATCCAGCTCGACGGCCGCATGGTCGAGCGGCTGCATGCGGAGATCGCAAGCCGTACCATCGCGATCGCCGATGCGATTGCGGCGATGACCTGATCGCGCTGTCGCGGAATTTGGGAAAGGGCAGGCCGGCATCATACCGGTGGGAATGACATGACCCCCTCGTCGGATCGCACCGTTTTGGCCAGCATCGGGTATCGCCTCGCCGAGGCTGACGTCGTCGCCGCTCAACGCGCGCATCTGAACAGGCTGTTTTCAGTGCCCTATCGCTGGCATAGCGTGCTGCCGTTGTTCTATGCGCTCGGCCAGATGATGGTGCCGTTTCGCGTCCGCGAACTGCTTCGGGACAAAAGAGTCCTGCAGCAGGAATGGCAGGTCGAGCTGAGCGAGGCCGGGTTGCGTGCGTTCACCGCAGGGCGGGACGTCCATGTGCCCTGGAGCGACTACATCGACTATTGGGAGGATGATCGCGTCATCCTGCTCTATCGGCAAAAGGCGCAGTATCAGGTCATCCCTGTTGCCGCTGCAAATCCGGATTTCCTGAAGGTCCTGCACAGAAAGCTCGCAGCGTCGCCTCGCGACTAGACGAGGCGCGCTCGCGATATTTCAAGGCCATCGCGCGTCTGCGCGTGGCGTCCTACAGCCAGGGACGGGCCGCCTGCGCCTTGGTCTCGAAGCTGGCGATCGCTGGGCTCTTCTCCATCGTCAAGCCGATGTCGTCGAGGCCGTTGAGCAGGCAGTGCTTGCGGAAGGCGTCGATCTCGAACTTGACCGTGCCGCCGTCGGGTCCGCGGATTTCCTGGTTGACGAGATCCACCGTCAGCGTGGCGTTGGAGCCGCGCTCGGCGTCGTCGAACAGCTTGTCGAGGTCTTCCTGCGACACCCGGATCGGCAGCAGGCCGTTCTTGAAGCAGTTGTTGTAGAAGATGTCGCCGAACGAGGTCGAGATGATGCAGCGGATGCCGAAGTCGGCGAGCGCCCACGGGGCATGCTCACGGCTCGAGCCGCAGCCGAAGTTATCGCCGGCGACCAGGACCTTGGCATTGCGGTACGACGGCTTGTTGAGCACGAAGTCCGGGTTCTCGCTGCCGTCGTCCTTGTAGCGCTGCTCGGAGAACAGCCCCTTGCCGAGGCCGGTGCGCTTGATCGTCTTGAGGTACTGCTTGGGAATGATCATGTCGGTGTCGACATTGATGATCCGCAGCGGCGCCGCGACACCTTCCAGCACGGTGAATTTTTCCATCGTTGTGATCCCGGACAATACCTGAGTGAGGCGACCTTATTATCGCGATTGGGCAAGGGGTTAAAGGCCGAAATCGCATGGCAGCGCCCGCTTTTCGGTGGCACCGGCGCGCCCTTGTGGGGGCCCCGGACAGGAGCCGGCCGGGCGAGCGTCGGCGAAGCCGCCGGGCGCCGGTCTCAAGCCTGGGCCTCGATCGCCTCCATGTCGTCGTCCGACAGCCCGAAATGGTGGCCGATCTCATGGACCAGCACATGGCGGACGATATGGCCCAGCGTTTCCTCGTGCTCGGCCCAGTAGTCGAGGATGGGGCGGCGATAGAGCCAGATCATGTTGGGCAGCGGAGCGACCTCGTCGACGCTACGGAAGGGCAGGCCGACCCCCTGGAACAGGCCCAGCAGGTCGAATTCGCTCTCGGCGCCGAGGGCGTCCAGCACCTCGTCGGTCGGGAAATCGTCGACATGGATGATCAGGCCCTCGCACATCGCGCGGAAGCCCTGAGGCAGCCGCTCGAACACGTGGTGGGCCATGGTTTCGAGCTCGCCCAGCGACGGTGCCCTGGCGGAGGTCCAGACGGGATCGGTCATGGCCAGATCCATAGGACAATGGCTGTTCCCCGCCAAGCCGCACGGTTGACGCGGCGACGCTAATCGGAGAGCGTGGCGCCGGCTTCAACGGGCGGCTAAGGGCGACGACAATGCGGATGAGGACAGTGGCTTTGGGGATCACCGGCGGCGCCGTGCTGCTGATGGGAGTCCTGGCGCTCGGCCCGGCCAGCGCGCAGTCCGCCTCGCGCGATGGCGTCACGTCCGCGACCGGAGAGGACCTCGCGCCGCCGGTCGTCCGGCGCCGTCCGCAGACCCGGCTGCGGGTCTATCGCTCCTCTCTCGGCCCCAACGCGAAGCGCCAGTGCGTCGCCCATTACGAGCAGGAGCACCGCGTCGCCGGCACGGTGATCGTGCCGCGCATGCAGTGCTGGTGGGAGCCGGGCTGAACCTGATCAGCGCCGGCGCGCGGCGCCGATCAGGCCAGCGGCAACGAGCGCGGCCGCGCTCCCGTAGACGACAATCGCCATCGCCTGCTGTGTGAGCGGACTTGCCGTGCCCGGCGACAGGCCTGGCCCCTGCGCCGCGGTCGCAGGCCGCGCCCCGCAGATGCTGACGGCCATCAGCGCGATGATCAACATCGAGCGGATGATGGTGGCATGACCAACGCGGCGGTCCATGGATGAGGCCTCCGGATTGAGAGAGATACCCTCGCAAATACGTTGCGCACCGCCTGTCGTTTCAGTGTGTGTCCCGCCTTTCCGCACGTTCATGTAGCTGACGGGCGCATTCAGGCGGCGTTCACGCGGGCGTCCCTAGCGTTTTGAGGCGATATCGCCGGGAACAATTTCCGGCTCAGGCGTTGATCATGCGCTCATCGTCAGGAGGATTGGCACATGAAGAAAATTCTCGGCATGTTCGCTGTTGCGGGATTGCTTGCCGTTGCGGCTCCCGTCGGGTCGGCGCAGGCGCTCTCGCTTGCGAATCCGGCCGCGGCAGCGGCGACGAAGACGGCATCCGAACATCTCGGCATGACCACCGAGGTGCGCTGGCATCACCGCCACTGGCGCGGGCATCGCTGGCACCACCATCGCCACTGGCGGCACCGTCACTGGCGGCATCATCACCGCCGCTGGTAATCCCCTCCCGACAGCATCCGGTCCAGCGTGGCGAGGCGCGCGTCCTGTCGCAGGCGCGGGCCTTGCTCGCGCCATGTTGCGTTCGCAGATAGGCTGGGATCATGCGTCGTCCGCCTGTCGAGGCGGATGGCGCGTCCGGCCGTGGTGCCGGAGCCAACCGGAAGCATAAGGAGTTCGTGATGAAATCGCTGATCGGTGCGATCGCCGCAGTCGGATTGATCTCGGCTGCGTCGGTCGCGTGGGCGGCCGAGACGTCCTCGACGGCAGCGCCGGCGGCCGGGTCATCGTCGGCCACGACATCCGCGCCGACGCCCGCACCTGCGGCGCCGCCTGCCGCCGCTGCGCCTGCCGCGCCCGCGTCTGGTGGGACGGCGGCCAGCAAGCCCGCGGAGGCGCCCGCACCGGCGGCCGCGTCGTCGGCATCCCCATCCGCGGCCAAGCCGTCAGCGGCTGCGGCCGCTGCGCCGAAAGAGGCGCGTCCCGCCAAAAAGGTGAAGCGCCAGGCGCATGCCAAGCCGCGCGTGCAGCACCGCCGGCTGACCCGCACCTATGTCGAGGATCCTGAGCCGGAGTACGTCTATCATCCGCCGGCCTATTATCGCGGCCCGGGCGGCTACTATGACTACTACTACGGCCGTCCCTACTACTATCGTCCGTACTATTCGTCGGGCTTTGGTCCCTTCAGCGGCTTCGCGTTCGGCTTCGGCTGGTAAGACCGCCTGCATCTCGCGAAATAAAAAAAGCGGCCGCATCATCGATGCGGCCGCTTTGCTTTGACGGAAGGCGTATGGCGGACGGGCCGCCGCGCGCTCAGTGCCAGTCGCGGATGTCGACGAAGTGGCCGGCGATCGCCGCCGCCGCCGCCATTGCCGGCGACACCAGGTGGGTGCGGCCCTTGAAGCCCTGACGGCCTTCGAAGTTGCGGTTCGAGGTCGAGGCGCAGCGCTCGCCCGGCGCCAGCTTGTCCGGGTTCATGGCAAGGCACATCGAACAGCCCGGCTCGCGCCAGTCGAAGCCGGCCTTCTTGAAGATTTTGTCGAGACCTTCAGCCTCGGCCTGTTCTTTCACGAGGCCCGAGCCCGGTACGATCATCGCGCTGACATTGGCGTTGACGGTGCGGTCGCCGATGATCTTCGCCGCCGCGCGCAGGTCCTCGATGCGGCCGTTGGTACACGAGCCGATGAAGACGCGGTCGAGCTTGATGTCGGTGATCCTGGTGCCGGCGGTGAGCCCCATGTACTGCAGCGCGCGATGCTTGGACGCACGCTTGGTCTCCTCGGCGATATCATCGGGATTAGGCACCACGCCGGTGATCGAGATGACGTCCTCGGGCGAGGTGCCCCAGGTCACGATCGGCGGCAGCTTGGCGGCGTCGAGACGAATCTCGGCGTCGAAGTGTGCGCCTTCATCCGTGCGCAGGGTTTCCCAGTAACGCATCGCGGCGTCCCAGTCGGCGCCCTTCGGCGACTTCGGCCGGCCCTTGAGGAAGTCGTAGGCCTTCTGGTCCGGCGCGACGAGGCCGGCGCGGGCGCCACCCTCGATCGACATGTTGCAGACCGTCATGCGGCCTTCCATCGACAGCGCGCGGATCGCCTCGCCGGTGTACTCCAGCACATGGCCGGTGCCGCCCGCAGTGCCGATCTCGCCGATGATGGCGAGGATGATGTCCTTGGCGGTGACGCCGTCGGGCAGCTTGCCGTCGACGACGGCGCGCATGTTCTTGGCCTTCTTCTGGATCAGCGTCTGGGTCGCGAGCACATGCTCGACCTCGGAGGTGCCAATGCCGTGCGCCAGCGCGCCGAATGCGCCATGGGTCGAGGTGTGGCTGTCGCCGCACACGATCGTGGTGCCCGGCAGGGTGAAGCCCTGCTCCGGCCCGATGATGTGGACGACGCCCTGACGCTTGTCGAACTCGTCATAGTATTCGACGCCGAAATCGCGGGCGTTCTCGGCCAGCGTCCTGATCTGCTCGGCGCTCTCCGGATCCGGATTGGGCTTGCTGCGGTCGGAGGTCGGCACGTTGTGGTCGACGACGGCCAGCGTCTTCTCCGGCGCGTGGACCTTGCGGCCAGCGTTGCGCAGGCCTTCGAAAGCCTGCGGCGAGGTCACTTCATGGACCAGATGGCGATCGATGTAGAGCAGGCAGGTGCCGTCGGGCTGCTCGTCGACCAAATGGTCGTTCCAGATCTTGTCGTACAGCGTGGTCGGTTTGGTGGCGGACATCGGTCTTCGTCCCTCAGCGATAAACAGGTGGCATGAAAACAGGTGGCATGGTGTCGGCCGGAAGGCCGGGCAAACGGCGGCGTGCGCGCAAGCGCGTCAAAGGCCGGCGGCGATCGAGGCGGTGAACCGTCCATAGAATCGCCAGGGCAGGCGGCGGTGATCGTCGAGGACGATCCGCTGCGTCGGCAGGCCGGCGATGTCGATCTCTGGAACCATTCTAGCTGTGTATCACACCGTGCGCGGGCGCGACAATCGAACGTCGCGCGTGGCTGAGGTCCCATGGATGCGGGACAAACAAAAAGCGCGGCCGTTCGGCCGCGCTTGTCGCAACTCGCGAGGGTGGGGGCGATTACTCGCCCGACGCGGCCACCTGGCGATCCTGACGCTCGACGATGCGGGCAGACTTGCCGCGCAGGCCACGCAGGTAATACAGCTTCGCGCGACGCACCTTGCCGCGGCGGACCACCTTGATGGCGTCGATCATCGGCGAGTAGAGCGGGAAGACGCGCTCGACACCCTCACCATAGGAAATCTTGCGAACGGTGAAGCTCTCGTGGATGCCACCGCCCTGACGGCCGATGCAGACGCCTTCGTAGGCCTGCACGCGGGTGCGGTCGCCTTCCTTGACCTTCACGTTGACGACGACCGTATCGCCCGGTCCGAAGTCCGGAATCGCACGGGCGGCGGCGAGCTTGTCGAGCTGCTCTTTCTCGAGCTCTTGAATGAGGTTCATGGTGAAATCTCCATCGGCGGCGCTCCCGATCGGCGGGGCGCTAACGTCCGTCCAAAGTCATTCTGCGCGGATTGGGCGCTCCTATACGGCAAAGACGAGCCGTTGTCACCCGTCCGTCGTGTTTTTTGGTCGCTTTTTGGCCGGGGGCGGAGCGGGCCGGGCGGCCCACAGATCCGGGCGGCGCGCCTGTGTCAGGGTTTCGGCCTGCGCATGCCGCCAGCGCGCGACCTTGGCGTGGTCGCCGGACAGCAGGATGTCGGGGATGGTGCGGCCCTCGAACTCCTGGGGGCGGGTGTATTGCGGGTATTCAAGTAGCCCAGCGGAAAAACTCTCGTCATCTCCGGAGCTTACGCAGCCCATGACGCCCGGCAGCAGGCGCACGCAGGCGTCGATCAGGACCATGGCGCCGAGTTCCCCGCCGGACAGAACATAGTCGCCGATGGAAACCTCCTCCAGGTTCCGCGCCTCGATCACCCGCTGGTCGATGCCCTCGAAACGGCCGCAGACGATCAGGGGGCCCGGCCCTGCGGCGAGGGCGCGCACCCGCGCCTGCGTCAAGGGGGCGCCCCGCGGGCTCATCAGCAGGCGGGGCCGGTCCGGGGCGGCGTCGGCGGCGTCGATCGCCCGCGCCAGCACGTCGGCGCGCAGCACCATGCCGGGACCGCCGCCGGCAGGCGTGTCGTCGACGGTGCGGTGGCGGTCGGTGGCGGCGTCGCGGATGTTGCGGGCGTCCAGCGCCCATGTGCCGCCCGCCAGGGCGCGGCCGGCGAGGCTGATCCCGAGCGGGCCGGGAAACATCTCGGGATAGAGGGTGAGCACGGTGGCCTGCCAAGGAGCTGGCGCGGCGGAAGTCGGAAGCGTCATGGCCGGCAAACTGGCCCGCCGCGCGCGCGGCGTCAAACCGCTGCACGGCGGAACGAGCGATGACGTTCAGACGCCGTTGCTGCGGGCGTCGGCCTCGGCGAGGCGCGGTGCAAGGCTCAACACCAGCGGGCAGATGATCAGCGCTGTCGCGGCGGTCGCCACCGTCGCCATCACCGGTCCCAGCGCATCGCCGAGCACGCCATAGAACACCGGCGCGATCGCGCCCGAGCCGATGGTACCGGTGTAGAACAGCGCGAACGCGCGCTCGGCGCGGTCTGCCGGCGCGAGCTCGGGCACGGTGCCGTAGAGCACCGACGAGGTGCCGTTGAGCATCACGCCGAGCAGCGGCAGCAGCGCCATCGTCGGCACCAGCGGCAGCGCCAGCACGGCGAGAATGCAGGCCGCGGTGCCGCCTTCGGTGATCAGCACGGTGCGCAGCGTACCGACGCGCGCGCCGAGCCATCCGCAGGTGAACTTGCCGGCCGCACCACCGATGAACACCAGCGCCAGCGCGATGCCGCTGGTCGGAAGCGATGCGCCCTTGGCCTGCAGCAGGAACGGCAGGAACGTGAGGAAGCCCATGCGCACGGCGGTGTCGAGCACGCCGATGGCGAGCAGCAGGTTGAAGCCGCCGCGGCCGCCGCCATGGGGCGCGGCCTTCGCCTTGGCGGTGCGGGCCTTGCCGACCGCGGGCATCAGCAGTGCCATCGCGAGCGCGACGATGAGGCCGAGCGCGGCGACCAGCACCAGCGCGTGCCGCCAGGGCATCACCACCAGCAGCATGGCGGTCGCGGCCGGGATCGCCGCCTTGCCGAGGTCGCCGCTGAAATTGTAGACGCCGAGCGGCCCGCGTGCTGCCGCGCCATAGGCGCGCGATACCGCGGCGGAGGCGATCGGGTGTTGGGTGCTGGAGCCGGCACCGGACAGCGCCAGGGCACAGGCGAGACCGACAATGCCGCCGGACACGCCGGCGAGCACATAGCCGAGCGCCGACAGCGCCGTGCCGACGATCAGCACGATCTTGCCGTCGATCCGCTCCGCCAGCCGGCCGGCGGGGATCTGCAGCCCGGCCATGGTGCCGGCATAGAGGCCGCGCAGCAGCGCCAGCACGCCGTAGCTCAGGGCGAACTCGGCCTGCCACACCGGCAGCAGCACATAGATGAGGTCGGTGTAGCCGTCATGCAGCGCATGGTTGAGGCCGGTCGTCGCTAGCGTGCGCGTGGCCTGGGCGCCGTCGGTGGGCTCCGCGGTGGCACGGTCGGTCGCGATGTCACCCATGCCGCGCTCCGGTAACAGTCCGTTGGAGGGGCGCGATCTGCAGAAAACCTGTTAAGACAATGTCCACGGTTCGGCGTCCGTCGGTGTGTAAGCGCTGCGTTTGGCGCGGCTGCCGACACACTATGCGGTGTTTCGCATGACTGTCACAAACCAGTAATGATCTGACAAAGGATAGAAAATCTAACTTATGGTCACGCCGTTCCGCATCCGCCGCCTGCCGCCCCTCAACGCCGTCCGTGCCTTCGAGGCCGCGGCCCGTCATGGCAGCTTCAAGGAGGCGGCGACCGAGCTCGGCGTCACCCATGGCGCGGTCAGCCAGCAGGTGCATCTGCTGGAGGAATGGCTCGGCGCGCCGGCGCTGTTCCGCCGTTCGACGCGCCGGGTGGTGCTGACCCCCGCCGGGGCGGCGCTGCTCGCCGAGTTTGGCCCGGCGCTCGATCGCATCGCGGCCGCCGTGCAGGAGCACCGGGCGCGGCGCGATGCGCCTTCCGCAGTGGTGCTCAGGGTCAATGCGCTCGCGACCTTCAGCCTGCGCTGGCTGTTGCCGCGCATGCCGCTGTTTCGCGCCGAGCATCCCGACATCGAGGTGCGGCTGTCGACATCCAACGATCCGCTCGACGCGCTGGCGGAGCCGTTCGACGTCGTGATCCGGGGCGGTCCGGATGCGTTTCACGGCTTCGCGGCGCGGTTCGTGCTGTCGGAGCATCGCCTGCCAGTCTGCAGTCCGTCGCTGCTGGCGAAGCTGCCGCTCGCCGAGGTCGCCGATCTCGCCGGGCATACGCTGCTGCATGTCACGTCGATGCCGCGGCTGTGGCGCGAGTGGCTGGCCGAGGCGGGGCATGCCGCGCTGGAGCCGGCCGCGTCGCTGACGTTCGATCACTTCTATCTGACGCTGCAGGCGGCGCTCGATGGTCTCGGCGTCGCGATGGGGCCGACGGCGCTGGTCGCCGACGATCTCGCCGCCGGGCGTCTGGTGACGCCGTTTCCGACCATCAGCCTGCCGGCGCGCAGCTACTTTGCCTACATCCCGCAGGCGCAGCGCACCGCGCCGCACAGCGCCGTATTCTGCGACTGGCTCGCCGAGCAGGGCCGGCACATGGTGTGATCGGCCGCATCCGTCGTCAGGGCACGATGGCGGTGAGGTCGAGACCCTGCATGGTCGCCGCCGCTGCGATCGCCGCAGGCAACTGGTCGAGTGCAAAGCGCCGCACCGCGATCCTGCCGAGATCGAGCAGCCCGGCTGCGGCGAGTGCCGCGAGATCGGCGGGCGCGGTGCGCGCATACATGAACTGGCCGACGATCTCCCAGTCGTTGGCGAGCAGTTCGCGGAACGAGATCTCCAGCGGCACCTCGGCGCTGCCCATGATCACCAGGCGACCGCCGCGCTTGAGCGCGCGCAAGGTCGACAGCGTGGTCGAGGTGCTCCGGGCGCTGCCGAGCAGATCGAGCGCCGCATCCGCCGCGCCGCCGGCCGCGGTGCGGATGACGTCGAGGTCCGCGGCGGCGTTCGTGCCGCCCACGACCGCCGGCACGACGCGCGGGCCGAAGGTCGCACGCAGCGTGTCGAGCGCGGCGGCGTTGCGGCCGACGGCGACGACCCGCGCCGCGCCCATCGCCACCGCCAGCATCACCGCGCCCGAGCCGAAATAGCCGGTGGCGCCGTTGACGATCACAGTCTGGCCGCCGCCGAGATGCATGCGCTGCAGGCCGCCGAACGGCACCACCAGCTTGGCGAGGCCGAGCAGCTCGGTGGCCGGGCGGTCGTCGAGGCCGCGCAGCGGCGTCGCACAGGCGGCGGGCCAGTGCGCGATCTGTGCGAAGACGCCATCGCCCCAGCGCCGCTGCAGCGCGTGCGTCGCCGGCGTATCCCCCATCCGTGTCAGGCCGATCAGGATCTGCGCCGGTTCGCGGTCCGGCGTATCCGCGCGCAGATGCGGGCTCAGGAACACACGGTCGCCCACCGCGACATGGCCGACGTCGCGTCCGGTCGCGATCACCCGCGCGATGGCATTGGTGCCGGGCACGAACGGGACCGGCGGCAAGCCATAGGGCACGGCGCCCGACAGCACCTTGTCGGTGTAGGACAGCACCATCGCAGCTTCGACAGCGACGACAACGCCGTCGGCGGCCGGCGCGGGCGTCGGCACTTCGTCGTAGCGCAGGTCGCCGGGCGCGTGCAGCCGCCAGGCCCGGTGGTGCGAGGGCGCGGAAGACGGAGCCTTGTCGGAAATCGCCATGGTCGATATCCTCCAATTTCGAAACTTACAGTCTCGAATATATTCCGAGACTTGAAGTCTCGCAAGGGTGTGGCGAGCAGGAAGGGAAGGGCCGCAGGCGATGGACGATACCGACGGCAAGGTGCGCGGGCGGCCGCGCAGCGACGCGGCGCGGCGGGCGATCCTCGACGCGGCCTACGATCTCGTGGTGAGCCGCGGCTACGCCGAGGTGACCATGGACGCGATCGCGGCGCATGCGGGCACCGGCAAGCAGACGATCTATCGCTGGTGGGCGGGCAAGGCCGATCTCGTGCTCGATGCGCTGGAGGACTGGGCCGAGGGACGCATCTCGATCACGGAGACGGAATCGCTGCCGGCATTTCTGAGCAAGGTGTGTGAGGGCGCGACCCGCGCCGGCCCGGTGCTGCGCTCGCTGATGGCGCAGGCCCAGTTCGATGCGGCGCTGCGCGACAAGGTCAGGGCGCGGCTGATCGAACCGCGGCGCGAGGCGCTGCGCCGTTGCCTCGCCCATGCCGGCGTCGAGGCGCGCCGCCGCGAGGCCCTGGTGTTCGCGATCTATGGTGCGCTGTGGTACCGCCTCTTCATGGACGAGCCGCTCGACGCGGCTTTCGTGCGGCAGATGACGGCGCTGGCGCGCTGAAACGCGCGTGTGTCACGTGGCGCGGCGGCGCGGCCTGGCGCGCTTCGGCGCAACCGGTGCGTCGCCCGGCGCGGTCTGCGATTGCCCTTCCTGGACCAGCCAGTCCCTGAACCTCGTCATGGCCGGATCGATGCTGCCGCCGGCGAGATAGGCGAAATACGCCTCGCCCGGAAAATTGAGGTGAGGGAACGGACACGCGAGCTCTTGGCTGGCGATCGCCAGCTGAAGCAGGTTGCGCGGCGCCACCAGCGATCCGAGGCCATCCTTGACGGCCTGAATTGCCACGAACAAATGATCGAACCGGTGCCCGCCAGCCACGATGGCGTTGCCGACATTGGCCTGCTGCAGCCAGGCCTGCCAGTCCTGCGGCCGGGTCATCGATTCGATCAGCGCATGGCGCGTGACGTCGGCGGGCTTCGCCAGCGGCTTGCTCGCCAGCAGTTTCGGCGAACTCAGCACCGTCATGTCCTCGCGCAGGAGGAATACGCGCTCGCTCAGGCGGGTGGACGTCGGGGCCGCCTCACCACGCACGATCACGAGATCATGGCCAGCCAAGTTCGGTGATTGTCCGGTCATGCGCGTCGACACCCAGACATCGGTCTGCGGCTCGCGTGCGCGGAACGCGCTGACGCGCGGCAACAGCCAGTACATCGCGAACGTCGCCGGCGCCTCTACCGTGATGGTCCGGCGTCCCCGCTGGCGCTGCACATAGGCGCAGGCGCCGGCGATGTCGTCGAGGGCAGCACCGAGCTTGCTGGACAGCAGGGTGCCGAACGGCGTCAGCACGAGCCTGCGCCCTTCGAGAAGGTAGAGCGGTTGCCCCAGCCAGCGCTCGAGCTGCTTGACCTGTTTGCTGACGGCGCTGTGGGTGACGCCGAGGGCTTCAGCGGCGGCTGTGACACTGCCGCAATCGGCCACGACGGCGAAGGTGCGCAGCGAGACGAGCGGGAGGTCGCGCAGTTTCATGGGAATAAAAGTTACGATTCATCGCCAATAAGTCAATTTTTATTCGCCGGCCGCCGCCCTACGGTCCGGCCCGATCGATTGACAGTTTCCAGCCAAACGAAGGGCATCATGATCGAGGTCAACGGACGAACCTACGCAAAACCGAAGCGGCCAACGGTGGTGGTGTGTCTCGACGGTTGCGACCCGCGCTATCTCAACTTCGGCGGCGCCGAGAAGGTCTTTCCCAACATCTCGCGGATGATGCGCGACGGCTTTTCGACCCTCGCCGATGCGGCGATGCCGACCTTCACCAATCCGAACAACGTGTCGATCGTGACCGGCGCGCCACCGCTGGTTCACGGCATTTCCGGCAACTACTACCTCGACCGGGCGACCGGCGAGGAGATCATGATCGTCGACGCCAGCCCGATGCGGGCGACGACCATCCTCGCCGAGATGTCGCGTGCCGGCGTGCGGGTCGTGGCGGTTACGGCCAAGGACAAGCTGCGCAAGATGCTCGGCCACCGCATGACGAACGGGATCTGCTTTTCGTCGGAAAAGGCTGGACAGGCGACGCTCGCCGACAACGGCATCGACAACGTCGAGGCATTGGTCGGGCGGCCGACGCCTGACATGTACAGCCCCGATCTGTCGCTGTTCGTGCTCGATGCGGGCATCAGGCTGCTGGAGCAGGGTCGCGCGGAGCTTCTCTATCTGTCGCTGTCGGACCTGGTGCAGCATGGCCATGGTCCGGGCGATCCCGAGGCGGACGCCTTCCACCGTGCAGTCGATGCGAAGGTTGGCCGGCTCGCCGAACTCGGCGCCGTCGTCGGCCTCATTGCCGATCATGGCATGAACGACAAGATCAACGCGGACGGAACGCCGCGCGTCGTCTTCCTCGAGGAGGAGCTCAACCGGCAGTTCGGACCGGGCGCGGTGCGCGTCATCTGCCCGATCACCGATCCGTTCGTGAAGCATCACGGCGCTCTCGGCTCGTTCGTGCGGGTCTACCTGCGCGCCAGGCTGGACCTCGCCGAAGTCATGGACGCGGCGACGGCTCTTCCCGGCATCGCCCTCGTCCTCGACGGCGAGAGCGCCGCCCGCCGCTATCAGATGCCACTCGACCGCGAGGGCGATTTCGTCGCGATCGGTGACACCCACACGGTCATCGGTTCGAGCCGGGCCGAGCATGACCTTGCCGGCCTCAAGGGGCATCGCCTGCGCTCTCATGGCGGACTGAGCGAGCAGATCGTTCCGTTCATTCTCTCGCATCCGGTCAGTCAGGCCTACCGCGAGGTCGCGAGCGCGAGGCGTGTTCGCAACTTCGACATCTTCGACTTCGCGTTGAACGGCGCGCTGCTTTAGGCGCGCCGCACCGGGCCAATCATAAAAATATCATCCAGGGAGGGACGTCATGCTCGAGACAGGGCAGGCCATCGCACGGCCGCTGGCCGCTGAGCCGGATGCCGATACGGACTACAGGCGCTACAAATGGGCGGCATTGTTGGGCGTGTCGTTCTGTTACCTGTTCTACTACACCGGCCGGCAGACCTTCGGATTTGCGATCCCCAGCATCCAGAAGGAGCTAGGGCTCTCCAAGGAAATGCTGGGCTGGGTCAGCGCGTCGATGCTGTGGGCCTATGCGCTCGGCCAGTCGATCAACGGCAATCTCGGCGACAAGTGGGGCGGGCGGGTCATGATGCTCGCCGGCGCCACGCTGTCATTCGCGGCGAACTGGGCGACCAGCTTCGCCACGGGTTTCGTCGGTCTCCTGCTCGCATGGGGGCTGAACGGCTATTTCCAGGCAATGGGGTTTGCGCCGGGCAGCAGGTTGCTGTCGAACTGGTGGGGGCACAAGAACCGCGGCTTCGTCTATTCGTTCTATATCGGCATGTCCGGCTTTTCGTCGGTCCTGGCGTATCTGCTGCCCATCGTCATCCTCGGCGGTTTCGGTCTCGACTGGCGCTGGATGTTTCGCCTGTCGGTGCTGCTGATGCTGTTCGGCGCCATCGTGATGTTTGTCACGGTGCGCGAGCGGCCGGAGGATCTCGGACTCGCCGGTCCCGGCGACGACAAGGCGCCGGATGAGGCCGGCGCGGCGGCCGTCGATACGACGACCAGCGTTGCGCGCTACCGCGCCGTGCTGTCGAACTGGCGGCTCTATGCCGCCGGCCTCTCGATCGGATTCCAGAACGCGGCGCGCTATGCCCTGCTGGTCTGGATTCCCGTGCACTTTCTCGGCCCCAACTGGAAGTCGGCGTCGGCGGTGATCGATCCGGCGTGGATCACGGTGGCGTTGCCGGTCGGCATGGCGCTGGGAGCCGCGACCAACAGCTGGATGTCCGACATCGTCTTCCGGTCGCGACGATACCTCGCCATCATCACGTCCATGGTGCTGGCCGCGCTCATCGCCATCGCGATGGAATTCGTGCCCCATGGCAGCCTGCTCGGCATCGCCGGGCTGTTCCTCTGCGGCTTCTTCGTGTTCGGGCCGGCGTCGTCGTTCTGGGCGCTGTGTCCGGATCTCTTCGGCCGGCGCCTGTCGGGGACCGCGACCGGTCTCCTGAACTTCATGTCCTACGGCTGCGCGGGGCTCGGGGAGCCGCTGATCGGGCGCTTCATGGACCACACAGGAGATACGTCGATCATCTTCCCGATCGTCGCGGTGCTGTGCGTCGGCAGCGCGCTGTCTGCGCTTCTCATCCGGCGGTAAAGCGTTTTGGAGCGACGTGGGGCCCGGCTCGCGGGAAGAAACGGGTCAAAACAAAAGTAAAATGCTCAGGCCGCGTCCGGGCTGTCGCCGTCGATTTCCTGCGGCAGTTCGACGACGATCCGGCCGCCGGCGATGTCGACGGTCGGCACCACCGCGTTGGTGAAGGGCAGCATCAGGGTCGGGCCCTTGGGCGGCGCGATCTCGATGATGTCGCCCGCGCCGAAATTGTGAAGCGCCAGCACCCGGCCGATCGGTTCGCCCGCGGCGGTTTCAGCAGCGAGGCCGATCAGGTCAGCATGGTAGTATTCGTCGTCCGCTGTGGGCGGCAGCTTGTCACGGGCGATGTAGAGTTCAAGGCCGTTCAGCGGTTCGGCATCGTTGCGGCTGGCGACGCCCTTGATCGTCGCGACGAGATGGCCCTTGGCCTCCCGCGCCCGCACCACTTCGAACTGCCGCGCACCGTCCCGGGTCGACAGCGGGCCATAGTGCAGCACCGCGAGCGGGTCTTCCGTGAACGGCCACAGCTTCACCTCGCCACGCACGCCATGCGCAGCGCCGATTTTGGCAACGCAGATTTTGGTGTCCTGCGCCAATAGCGTCATTCCGTGAAAGGCTTCATCGCCGGCATGAGCCGCGATTGTCCGGCGGCTCACTGGAGACGTAGGCAGTGCCACAAATTCCGCGTCATTGCCGGGCTTGACCCGGCAATCCAGCTTACTCGCAGCGTAACGTGAATTTTGAAGCTGGATCACCGGGTCACGCCGCTTCGCGGCGGCCCGGTGATGACGCAGAGAGTGCGGGTGCCTCTGAGCCGGATAACCCGGCGCATCAGCCGGGCATTACGGCAAGCTCAGACCAGCTTAGGCCGCAGCGGCCTTGCGCTCCTTGCGCGGCACGGCCTTCTCGGGGTTGTTGCGCGGGGTGCGCTTGGCAATGCCGGCGGCGTCGAGGAAGCGCGACACGCGGTCCGACGGCTGCGCGCCCTTGGCGAGCCAGGCCTTGACCTTCTCGAGGTCGAGCTTGAGGCGGGCCTCGTTGTCCTTCGGCAGCAGCGGGTTGAAGTGGCCGAGACGCTCGATGAAGCGGCCATCGCGCGGGAAGCGCGAGTCGGCGACGACGACATGGTAGACGGGACGCTTCTTGGTGCCTGCACGGGCGAGGCGGATCACGACGGACATGGGTTTCTCCTTAAGTGTCTGTTCGATGAATGGTGTGAAAGGCAGTTACTTCTTCTTGCCAATGCCCGGAAAACCTCCGAGGCCCGGCAATGTCGGTTTTCCAAGCCCCGGAAGGCCCGGCAGTCCGGTCGGCGAGCCGCCCGGAAAATCCTTCGGCAGCGACGGCATGCCCGGCGGCAATCCGCCTGGCATCTTCTCCGCCATCGCCTTGAGCTGGTCGGGTGACGGCATGCCGCCGCCAAAGCCCATCGCCTGCGCGAGGCCGGCGAGCGGGCCGCGCTTGGCGCCGCCCATGGCCTTCATCATGTCGGCCATGTTCCGGTGCATCTTGAGCAGCTTGTTGACGTCCTCGACCTTGGTTCCGGAGCCGGCGGCGATGCGCTTCTTGCGGCTGGCCTTGAGCACGTCGGGATTCTTGCGCTCCCCGCGGGTCATCGAATCGATGATCGCGACCTGGCGCTTCACCACCTTGTCGTCGAGATTGGCGGCGGCGAGCTGGTTCTTCATCTTGGCGATGCCGGGCATCAGGCCCATCAGGCCGCCGAGGCCGCCCATGTTCTGCATCTGCAGCAGCTGGTCGCGCAGGTCGCCGAGGTCGAACTGACCCTTGCGCATCTTCTCGGCGGCGCGGGCGGCCTTTTCGGCGTCGATATTGGCCGCGGCCTTCTCGACCAGCGACACCACGTCGCCCATGCCGAGGATGCGGCCGGCGATACGGCTGGGATGGAAGTCTTCCAGCGCGTCGGATTTTTCGCCGACGCCGAGCAGCTTGATCGGCCGGCCGGTGACGGCGCGCATCGACAGCGCGGCGCCGCCGCGGCCGTCGCCGTCGACGCGGGTCAGCACGATGCCGGTGAGGCCGACGCGCTCGTTGAAGGCGC
The DNA here is from genome assembly GCF_018131225.1 of Bradyrhizobium sp. U87765 SZCCT0048. Lineage (GTDB taxonomy): Bacteria > Pseudomonadota > Alphaproteobacteria > Rhizobiales > Xanthobacteraceae > Bradyrhizobium_A. The sequence goes on from NZ_JAFCMM010000004.1 coordinate 38,779, forward strand.
GGGCGACGTTGACGGCATCCTGGCCGGTCAGGGAGTCGGCGACCAGCAGCACCTCGTGCGGCTGGCCGGCGGCCTTCACCTGCGCGGCCTCGACCATCATCTCTTCGTCGAGGGTGGTGCGGCCGGCGGTGTCGAGCAGCACGACGTCGTAGCCGCCGAGTTTGGCGGCCTGCAGCGCGCGGGTCGCGATCTGCGGCGGCTGCTGGCCAGCGACGATCGGCAGGGTGTCGATGCCGTTGTCACGGCCGAGCACGGCGAGCTGCTCCATCGCGGCCGGACGGCGCACGTCGAGCGAGGCCATCAGCACCTTGCGCTTGTCGCGCTGGGTGAGGCGGCGGGCAAGTTTCGCGGTGGTGGTGGTCTTGCCCGAACCCTGCAGACCCACCATCATGATGGCGACCGGGGCGGGGGCGTTGAGATCGATGGTCTGGCTGTCGGAGCCCAGCGTCTCGACCAGCTGGTCGTGGACGATCTTGACCACCATCTGGCCGGGGGTCACCGACTTGACGACGGTGGCGCCGATCGCCTGCTCGCGGACCTTGTCCGTGAAGCTGCGCACGACGTCGAGGGCGACGTCGGCCTCGAGCAGCGCGCGGCGAACCTCGCGCATGGCCGCATCGACATCGGCTTCCGTCAGCGCGCCGCGCCGCGTCAGCCGGTCTAGAATGCCGCCAAGCTTTTCCGACAGATTGTCGAACACGTCTGTCTTCCCGCTGCCTCGCCCCGCAGGACACAAGGCCCCGACGGATGCATGTTGAAGATCCCGTTCCGCTCCGCCGCGCCCGCGTGCCGGACGGTCCGGCGCACAAAACACGTTTGCGCCCGAGGGCGCACAGCGCTGTCGGGCGTTGACCTCCGGCCTCATGGACCGGGCGGCGGGTCGAAAAGAAGATCTTTCCGAAAGTGGGCGGACTTAAAGCGGCTATGGGGTGGAAAGTCAATGCCCGGTGTGCCGCCGCCGTCACCCGGCATCCAATTAAGAGATTGATCGAATTAGAATTTTTCCTCGCCGCGGTGCCGCGTCGGATCCGGAAAATCGCGGTAGAGGGCAAATTTCACGTTCTGGACCAGGGCGTTGACGCCAAAATGCAGGCTCTCGACCGGTTCCCGGCGGGACCCGACAAGCGCAAGGGCGCGGTCGAGCTGGTCCAGGCTTTCGAACTCCATCATCAGGTGAAACTCGCCGACATCGGCGCCGCTGAGTCCGAGCTTGCGGCGCATCAGCCGCCAGCGCACCAGCAGCCCCTCGGCCTTCAGCCGGCCGAGATAGGCGGCAAGGTTGTCGCTAAAGGTCGTGTCGCTCACCCCTGGATTGAGGTCGAACCAGGCGTTGTAAATCGTCATCGTCGGCACCATGTCGGATCGGAACCGTCATCCTAGAGGCGGCCGGGCTCACTGATCCACCCGCTTTCCGGTTCGGCAGAGATTCCGGGTCCGGCCCTTCGGGCCATCAGGGAATGACGAAGTCCGGAAAAGTTTGTCATTCCGGGGCACGCCGCAATCGTGAACCCGGAATCTCGCTCGATATTCGTTCCTCAACTCCTTCCTCCACTCCTTCCCACCCGGATGTCTCGATGCCGCGCTACCAGGGCCCCGTCACCGACCATTTCAACGGCAAGCATTTCTTTGATCCCGACGGCAGCCCACCCAAGCGGCTGCGCGACGTCTGGCAGTGGCAGCGCACGCGCAAGCCGGCGCAATGGCCGGCATGGCATCCCTCGCCGTTGAGCGACACGCCGCCGGCGCGCGTCGAGGGCGCCGCGGCGCGCGTCGTGTTCGTCGGCCACGCTTCGTGGCTGATCCAGACCGGCGGCCTCAATATCCTCGTCGATCCGGTGTGGTCGATGCGGGCATCGCCGTTCGCCTCGCTCGGCCCGAAACGCGTCAACGATCCTGGCATCGCGTTCGCCGCGCTGCCGCCGATCGACGTCGTGCTGGTGTCGCACGGCCACTATGATCATCTCGACCTCGCGACGCTGTCGCGGCTGAACGCCGTGCATGCGCCGCGCGTGGTCACGCCGCTCGGCAACGATCTCACCATGCGCGCCCACGACCGCGCCATTCGCGCCGAAGCCTATGACTGGGGCGACCGCGTCCATCTCGGCGACGGCGTTGCGGTGCATCTGGTGGCGACGCGGCACTGGACCGCGCGCGGCCTGTTCGACCGCAATCAGGCCCTGTGGGCGAGCTTCGTGCTGGAGACGCCGGCGGGCAAGATTTATGCGGTCGGCGATTCCGGCTATGGCGACGGCGTGCACTTTCGCCGCGTGCGCGAGCGCCACGGTGCGTTGCGCCTGGCGCTGCTGCCGATCGGTGCTTATGAACCGCGCTGGTTCATGCGCGACCAGCACATGAATCCTGAGGACGCCGTCAAGGCGCTGGCCGACTGTGGCGCAGAGCAGGCGCTTGCGCACCATCACGGCACCTTCCAGCTGACCGATGAGCCGATCGGCGAGCCGGCCGAGCATCTCGGCCACGCGCTCGATTCCGCCGGCGTGCCGCGCGAGCGCTTTCGCGTGCTGAAGCCGGGCGAGGTGTTCGCGTTGTGACGCGCCGGGGCCTCCGGCGCGCCATTGTCGGGATCGTTCGACGAAGCCTTGTTACGGCTTGATCGCGTAGGAGACGCTGACCGAGATGCGCAGCGTCTCGGAGCCCGGCGCCACCGGCGTCGCGGCAACATCCGCCGCCATCTTGCGCGCGTACATCGGCACCGGTCCCGGCGCGCCGTCCTCGGAAATGCTCAGCGGCTCGCCGAGCGAAACGTTGGCCGCCTTGGCGTAGATCTCGGCCTTGCGGCGGGCGTCGGCGATGGCGCGGCCGCGGGCGTCGTCCATCAGCTTGGACGCCTGCGACACCGAGAAGCTGATGCCGCTGATCTCGTTGGCGCCGGCCCCGACGAGCGAATCGATCGCGCCGGCAACCTTGGTGACGTCGCGCAGCGTCAGCATCACGCGGTTGGAAGCGCGATAGCCGGTGATCTGCAGCGGGCCGTTGCCGTTGCGGCTTGCCGAACTCTGCGGCTGCAGCGACAGCCGCGAGGTCTGGATGTCGTTGTCGGCAATGCCGGCCGCCTTGAGCGCCGCCAGCACATTGGCCATCGCCTTGTTGTTGGCATCGGCGGCCTCGCGGGCGGTCTTCGCCTCGGAGGTCACGCCGCCGTCGATCTCGGCCCGGTCGGGCACCACCGACAACGTCGCTTCGCCGCTCACCGTGATCGAGGGCGGCGGCACACTTTCGGCGCGGGCGGCCGAGGCGAACGCCGACGCGCCGGACAGGGCCGTGGCGCAGATCAGGGCGAGCGGGAGGGCGGTCGAACGTTTCATGGTGCGGTCACTCACTTCAGGGGTACGAAAACATTGATGACGAGCTTGTCCTCCGCGGTCTTCAGCGGATCGGTGACATATTCCTCGATGAAGGTGTCCTTGGCCTCGAGGCGCTTCTCGTCGAGGTGATTGGTGATCGCCTCGTAGGTGTTGTCCATGTTGTCGTAGGACCCGCGATGGACGAATTTCAGCACCTTGCCGTCCGGCGACTTGCCGACGGTGATGTCCTTCGGCAGGCCCTTCGGCTCCTGGTCGACCGGAAGCTCGGCCTGGAACGTGAAGCCGGTGTCGTCGGTCGAGGTGTAGACGATCAGGGCCGGGCCGGACTGCTTGATGCCCTGCTTGTCGAGGGCGGTGGTCAGCATCTTCAGCGCCTCGATCAGGGCGTCGAACGCGGAATCCCAGTTGGCCTTGCCCTTGATCACGACAACCGTCTTCGGCGTCAGCGTCGTCTCCTCGCCGAACGGATCGGCGGTCTGCACCTTCTGGTCAGGTGTGGCGGGCGGGGTCTGGGCCGTGGCCGGCGGGGTTGCTGGCGCCTGGGCGGCAGGAGGGGATGTCGGCGTTGCGGCGGGTGTTGACGCGGCCGGCGCGGCAGCCGCCGGTGCGGCGGGCGTCGCAGCCGTTCCTGCCGCTGGCGCGGCCGGCTTGCTGTCCGCGGCGGGCGCGGCAGGGGCCGGTGTCGCGGCCGGAGACGTCGGGGGAGGTGTGGCGGGAGCCGCGGGCGCTGCCGGGGTGGCAGGGGCCGCCGCCGGAGGCGACTGGGCCCACCCCGTGGTCAGGCTAAGGGTTATCGCCGCGGCCGGCACCAGCGTGGTGAGTGCAAGACGACGTAGGCGGGCGCGGTTCATTCCATGTCTCCCCAGATGACGTGCCGAATGGCGGCGGACCCTATCATGCCGGCTTCGCTCTCGTCCCATGACAGATATGTCATGACAACATGGCGGCAAAAAGCAGGCACGCCGCGCGGCGGCCGCCAGGGCTGGCCAACGGTCGCCGTCTTCGCCATATAGGCCGGACAGACCGTTGCGTCCGGCTGCGGACGCTGCCCCGAAGGATGCCATGAGCGCGCTCGCCAACCACAGCTTCATCAAGATGAACGGCATCGGCAACGAGATCGTCGTTCTCGACCTGCGCGATTCGGCGGCTGCGGTCAGTCCGGCGGAGGCGCGCGCGATCGCGGCGCCCGCCGGCGTGCCTTACGACCAGCTGATGGTGCTGATGCCCCCGCAGTTGCAGGGCACGGAAGCGTTCATCCGCATCTACAACAACGACGGCTCGGAGGCGGCGGCCTGCGGCAACGGCATGCGCTGCGTGGCGCGACGGGTGTTCGAGGCCACCGGCAAGGCGGCGCTGACGTTCCAGACCCGGGCCGGTCTCCTGAATTGCTGGCAGGGCCCGACACCGGGCACCTATACCGTCGACATGGGGCCGCCACGGCTTGGCTGGAAGGACATTCCGCTCGCCGAGGAGTTCCGCGACACCCGCGCCATCGAGCTGCAGATCGGACCGATCGATGCGCCGGTGCTGCACACGCCCTCGGTGGTCAGCATGGGCAATCCGCATGCGATCTTCTGGGTCGATGACATCAATGCCTACGACCTTGGCCGCTTCGGGCCGCTGCTGGAAAATCACCCGATTTTCCCCGAGCGCGCCAACATCACCCTCGCCCATGTCGTCGATCGCGAGCACATCGTGATTCGCACCTGGGAGCGTGGGGCTGGACTGACCAGGGCGTGCGGTTCGGCGGCCTGTGCCACCGCGGTCGCGGCGGCACGGCTGCGCCGCGCCAACCGCAAGGTCAGGATCACCCTGCCGGGCGGCGACCTCGTGATCGAGTGGCGCGACAGCGACGACCACGTGCTGATGACCGGCGCCGCCGATTTCGAGTTCGAGGGCCGGTTCGACCCGGCGCTGTTCGCCAACCTGACCTGAGATGACCATCGACGTCGTCACCTTCGGCTGCCGCCTCAACGCGTTCGAATCCGAAGTGATCCGGCGCGAGGCCGCCGGCGCGGGCCTTGCCGACACCATCGTCGTCAACACCTGCGCGGTGACCAACGAGGCGGTGGCGCAGGCGCGCCAGCAGATCCGCCGGCTCAAACGCGACCGGCCGCAGGCCCGCATCGTCGTCACCGGCTGCGCCGCGCAGACGCAGGGGCCGATGTTCGCCGCGATGGCCGAAGTCGATCGCGTGCTCGGCAACGACGACAAGATGCAATCCGAAGCCTGGCGCGCCACCCGCGCCGCGTTCGATGCGCCCTTCGGCGTCGATGTCGCGCCGAAGATCGCGGTGTCCGACATCATGGCGGTGCGCGCGATGGCGCCGCATCTCGTCGACGGCTTCGGCGCGGGACAACCACGCGCCTTCGTGCAGGTGCAGAACGGCTGTGACCATCGCTGCACCTTCTGCATCATTCCGTTCGGCCGCGGCAATTCGCGCTCGGTGCCCATGGGCGCGGTGGTCGATCAGGTGCGCACGCTGGTCGCGGCGGGCCACGCCGAGATCGTGCTGACCGGCGTCGATCTCACCAGCTATGGCACGGACCTGCCTGGCACACCGAAGCTTGGCACATTGACCAAGCAGATCCTGCGGCATGTTCCGGAGTTGCAGCGGCTGCGCATCTCCTCGATCGATTCCATTGAGGCCGACCGCGACCTGCTCGACGCCATCGCCGACGATGCGCGGCTGATGCCGCACCTGCATCTGTCGCTGCAGGCCGGCGATGATCTCATCCTCAAGCGCATGAAGCGGCGGCACTCCCATGCGGATGCGGTGGCGTTCTGCGCGCAGGTGCGGCGTCTGCGGCCCGACATGGTGTTCGGCGCCGACATCATCGCCGGTTTTCCCACCGAGACGGAGGCGATGTTCACGCGCTCGCTCGACCTGGTTGACGCCTGCGATCTCACCTTCCTGCATGTCTTTCCCTATTCGCCGCGGCCGGGCACGCCGGCGGCGCGGATGCCGCAGGTCGAGAGCCGTGCCATCCGCGATCGTGCGCGGCGGCTGCGCGTTGCGGGCGAGCGCGCGCTCAGCGTTCGGCTCGCCGCCGATATTGGGGCCACCCGCGCTGTGCTGATCGAGAGTGCGAGCCAGGGTCGCACCGAGCACTTCCTGCCTGTGGCGATTGCCGGCGCCGCGCCCGGCACGATCCGGCCGCTGACCATCGCCGGTCACGACGGCGCGCGGTTGCTCGCGGCCTGAATCCGGTCATGGCCTACGCGATCAGCCTGTTGCTCGATGATGCGGCCGCGGCGCGCGTGCGCTGGCATTGGGATTTGCTCGCCGCCACCAAGCTGTCGCGCTCCATGCCGGAGCTCGGCTATGTGCCCCATGTCACGCTCGCGGTTTGCGACGAGATCGATGTGGCGGCGGCGCAGGCTGCGCTCGACGCCGTCTTTGCCGGCCGGCCGGCGCTCGATATCGCGCTCACCGTCGTGCAGACATTCGGCGCTGCGAGCGGAGTGCTCTATGCCGCGCTGGCCGAGTCGTCGGAACTGCGGCAGTTGCAGGCCGATGTCGCGGCCGTCCTGCCGGGCGCCGTGCGGCCGGACTATCAGCCGCACGCCTTCACGCCGCATGTCACGCTGGCGACGGGGTTGTCGCCGCATTCGCTGGCGCTGGCACAACGGTTGTTCGAGCAGTACTGGGGCTCGTTCGCGGGGTGCTGTGAAACCGCCGAGCTTGCGGAGTTCGTGCCGGTCAGGCCCCTCACGCGCTGGGCGCTGGTGCCCCGAAGCCTCAATCCGTCATCCTGAGCGCGCTCTGGCGCGCCTCGAAGGATGGACGGCCCCAGCCTCACTGTTCGGACCGTCGCCCTTCGAGGGTTCCGCTTCATCACCAGTCGGGCCCGCCCGACTTGTGACTTTTAAGAACGCCCGGCTAAAGCCGGGGCTGTGCCGCCTCCGGGTGACGGATCATGTCCATCGAATTTCAAATCATCTAAGGCTCCGTCCAGCCGCACGCCTTGAGCCGTTCCTGCAGATGGGCCGGCACCGGCGCGACGACTTCGACCGGCGGCTTGTTCTTCGACAGCGGGATAACAATGGCGCGGGCATGCAGGTGCAGCGACGGCTCGCCGAAGCGCGGGCCGCTGCCATAAATATTGTCGCCGACGATCGGCCAGCCCATCGCCGCACAATGCACCCGCAACTGATGGGTGCGGCCGGTGATCGGTTCGAGCTCCAGCCATGTCAGACTGGCGCTGCGGCCGCGCACCCGCCAGGTCGTCTGCGACGGCAGGCCGGCAGGATCCGGTTTCTGCCACCAGCCGCGCTCCTCGCTGCGCGGCGCCAGCGCGATGTCGATCTCGCCGGTGTCCTCGGCGGGGCCGCCCTCGACCACGGCCCAGTAGGTCTTGGTCACCTTGCTGTGCTTGAACAACAAGCCGAGTGAAGCCGTCGCCTTGCGATGGCGGCCGAGCACGAGGCAGCCGGAGGTGTCGCGATCGAGCCGGTGGGCGAGCACCGGTGGCCGCGGCAGGCCGAAGCGCAGGGCATCGAACGACGCCTCGAGGTTCGGGCCGCCCTTGGGGCCGCGGTGCACCGGAATGCCTGCCGGCTTGTCGATCACCAGCATCAGGCCGTCACGATGAAGCACGCGGGCCTGGATCTGTTCCGGGGTGAGCTGCGGCGTATCCATGAATGAATGGTGACTTTCGTTTGGTCCGGGAAACGGCTAACACGGCGGGATCATGAGCGATAGCACTGAGCAACCCAAGCAGAGCTGGTGGCGGCGGCTGTCCAGCGGCCTGAAGCGGACGTCGAGTTCGATCGGCAGCGCGGTCGCCGATCTCGTCACCAAGCGCAAGCTCGACCGCGCCATGGTCGAGGACATCGAGGACGTGCTGCTGCGCGCCGACCTCGGCACCGAGGTCGCGGCCCGGATCGCCGCCGCGGTCGGTCATGGCCGCTACGACAAGGCGATCTCCGCCGACGAGGTCAAGGCAGTGGTGGCCGCCGAGGTCGAGAAGGTGCTGGCGCCGGTCGCCAGGCCGCTGGTGATCGACACCACACAGAAGCCGTTCGTCGTTCTGGTGGTCGGCGTCAATGGTTCGGGCAAGACCACGACCATCGGCAAGCTGGCGCAGAAATTCGCCCACGAAGGTCGCAAGGTGATGCTGGCCGCGGGCGACACCTTCCGCGCAGCGGCCATCGAGCAGCTGAAGATCTGGGGCGAGCGCACCGGCGCGCCGGTGGTGGCGCGGGAGCACGGCGCGGACGCCGCCGGGCTGGCGTTCGACGCGCTGACCGCGGCGAAGGCCGATGGCTGCGACATCCTGCTGATCGACACCGCCGGCCGGCTGCAGAACAAGGCCGAGCTGATGAACGAGCTCGAGAAGGTGGTGCGGGTGCTGCGCAAGGTCGACGTCACCGCGCCGCATGCGGTGCTGCTGGTGCTCGATGCGACCGTTGGACAGAACGCGCTGTCGCAGGTCGATGCCTTCCAGAAGACGGCGGGCGTCACCGGTCTCGTGATGACCAAGCTCGACGGCACCGCGCGCGGCGGCATTCTCGTGGCGCTTGCGGAGAGGTACAAGCTGCCGGTGCACTTCATTGGCGTCGGCGAGGGCGTCGACGATCTCGCGCCGTTCACCGCCGCGGATTTCGCGCGCGCGGTCGCCGGACAGGACTGACAGCGTACCGGGCGCGGTGACGCCGCGACCGATCATCCATTCCATTTCATGACAGGCTGAACCGATCGATGAACAAGAACGCGCCCCATCCGCTGTTCAAGCTCGCCACCGAACTCGGCCCGCTGGTGGTGTTCTTCATCGCCAACGCCAAGGGCAATCTGTTCATCGCCACCGGCGCCTTCATGGTCGCCTTCGTGGTGGCGATGGCGGCGTCCTACATCGTCACGCGGCACGTGCCGCTGATGACCATCGTGTCCGGCATCATCGTGCTGGTGTTCGGCACGCTGACGCTGGTGTTCCACGACGAGACCTTCATCAAGGTCAAGCCGACCATCATCTACGGCCTGTTCGCGGCGACCCTCGGCGGCGGCCTGCTGTTCGGTCGCTCCTTCATCGCCATCATGTTCGACCAGGTGTTCAACCTGACGCCGGAGGGCTGGCGGCGCCTGACGCTGCGCTGGGCGCTGTTCTTCCTGTTCATGGCGGTGCTCAACGAAGTGATCTGGCGCACCCAGAGCACCGATTTCTGGGTCAGCTTCAAGGCGTTCGGCGTCGTGCCGCTGACCATGATCTTCGCCATGCTGCAGATGCCGCTGGTCAAGCGCCATCACCTCGAGCCGGCCACCGCCGAGGCGAGCGACGCCGAGCGCGGCAAGATCGACTAACCTCCGGTATCGCCACGTTCTGAAACGTTCAATTCCAAGGTCGAGAGAGCGCCCATGACCATTGCCGCCGCCCGCACCACCCTGCTGTCCCACGACGAACGCCTCGATCGCCTCGCCGAAGTCGCCGTGCGGGTCGGGCTGCAACTGCGCGCCGGCCAGGAACTGGTGATCACGGCGCCGGTCGATGCGCTGCCGCTGGTGCGGCGGATCACCGCGCAGGCCTACAAGGCCGGCGCCTCGCTGGTCACGACGCTGTTCTCGGACGACGAATCGACGCTGTCGCGCTTCCGCTTCGCGCCGGACGAGAGTTTCGACAAGGCAAGCAACTGGCTCTACGAGGGCATGGCGTCAGCGTTCCGCGACGGCGCCGCGCGGCTCGCGGTGGTCGGCGAGGATCCCTCGCTGCTGTCGGGCCAGGACGCCCAGAAGGTGGCGCGCGCCAACCGCGCGCGTTCGACGGCGTACAAGCCGGCGCTCGAGCTGATCGTCAACTTCGCGATCAACTGGAGCATCGTGTCCTATGCGACGCCGGCGTGGGCGCACGCCATGTTCCCGGACGATCCGCCGGAGGTGGCGCTGGCGCGATTGTGGGATGCAATCTTCGCCGCCTCGCGTGTCGATGGCGCCGATCCGGTCGCGGAATGGGCCGAGCACAACGCGGCGCTCGACAAGCGCACCGCCTATCTCAACGGCAAGCGCTATGCGGCGCTGCATTTCCGCGGCCCGGGCACCGACCTCACGGTCGGGCTCGCCGACGATCACTGGTGGGAGGGCGGCGCGTCGACAGCCAAGAACGGCATTGTCTGCAACGCCAACATTCCGACCGAGGAGGTGTTCACCACGCCGCACCGGCTGCGGGTCGACGGTGTCGTGCGCAGCACCAAGCCGCTGTCCTATCAGGGCACGCTGATCCAGGACATCGCGGTGCGCTTCGAGGGCGGCGCGATCGTCGAATCGCGGGCGCGCACCGGCGCCGACGTGCTGGCCAAGGTGCTGGCGACCGACGAGGGCGCGCGGCGGCTCGGCGAAGTGGCGCTGGTGCCGCACTCGTCGCCGATCTCGAAAAGTGGCATTCTGTTCTACAACACGCTGTTCGATGAGAATGCCGCGAGCCATATCGCGCTCGGGCAGGCCTACACCAAGTGCATCCGTGACGGCGACAAGCTGACGCCGCCGGAGCTCGCGGAGAAGGGCGCCAACGCCAGCCTTATTCATATCGACTGGATGATCGGTTCCGGCGAAATCGACGTTGACGGCATCGCCGCCGACGGCACGCGGGAAGCGGTGATGCGCGGCGGCGAGTGGGCCTGACGCCTTTCGAGGCGAAAGGATAATGCTTTCTTAATCGCCGCGGAGGCAATCTGCCGCGGCGCATGCGATGCGTGCGCCGGCGCGCGCCCTGTCGGTTGCGCGCCCCGGAGGCCCGGCCGATGTCGCTTTCCGCCTACCTGCAGCCCTTGCTCTGGGTCCTGGTGTTCACGCCGGCCGAGTATCTGTTCTGTGTCTATCCGCTGGTGTTGTTCAGCCACGAGCGCCGCCAGAACATCCTGCTGCTGGTCTTCAACCTGACGGTCACCGCGCTGCTCGGCGGCGCGGCCGCCGGGCTGGTCTATGTCGCCGTCGATGCGGTGCTGCCGGCGGGCCTCGGCGCGCCGATCGCGGCCTGGCCGTTCTGGCTGCAGGTCGTGGCCTCGGTCGTGCTGGCCGATCTCGGCGTCTATGTCAGCCATCGCCTGATGCACACGCCGCTGCTGTGGCGCTTCCACGAGGTGCATCACAGCGCCGAGGAGATGAACTGGATGGTGGCGTATCGCTTCCATCCCGTGGATCTGACCATCACCGGCATCTTCACGTCGCTGCCGCTGCTGGTCCTCGGCCTGCCGACGGAGGCGATCGCCGTCGCCAGGACGGTGCATGGCGTACAGGCGATGCTGAGCCACGCCAACATCACCTGGGGCTTCGGCCCGCTGCGGCGGGTGGTGGTCGATCCGCGCTTCCATCACTGGCACCACGCCAACGAGCGCGACGCCTACGATCGCAATTTCAGCGCGCTGCTGGTGCTGTGGGACTGGCTGTTCGGCACGCTGTATGTGCCGGAGCGGCCGCGCGCCGCGGTGTTCGGCACCGGTGATCTCGCCCGGCGCGGCATCGTCGATCTGCTGCTCGATCCGTTCCGGCCGTCAGTCGCGCCACCGGCCGGCGAGGCGGCGCCTGTCGAAAGGGATGCGCCGGAGCTGGTGCCATCCGCGCCGACGCTGATGCCGGCGACGGCGCAGGGTGGTGCGGCATCCGCCGACGGCACGCATCAAATGCAGCGCCCGGCGGCCATGGCGACCACCGGGCGCTGATTATCGACGACGCGCTGTGTCTTGCGCAGCGGCGCTGACGTCAGCTCTTCTGCTTGGCGACGATCTTGTCCTTGATGCCGTCATAGGTCTTCTGCGGCACGATGTTCTTCTGCACCAGTTCGTCCTTGCCCTTGTACGGACGGCCCTTGATGATCGCAGCCGAGTAGGCCTTGCCGACACCGGGCAGCGCGTCGAGTTGGTCGGCCGTCGCCGTGTTGATGTCGATCAGGTCGATGTGGGCGGATGTCGAGCCCACCGTCTTGGCAGGGGCGACAGGTGCTGGCGCGGCGACCGGCGCCATCTTCGATGCGCCGGCGGCGGGTGCCGGCGCGGCGGTCTGGGCCATCAGCGGCGAAGCCGCGATGAGGCCGAGGGCGGTGAAGGCTGCAAGCGTAAAACGACGCATGGTGTGTCCCTCCAGAGGACAAGTGAGAAGGCGAAGGCTTGCGCGGCGCTTCGCCCGAAGTGTCGTCGCCAGGATGGCGCCGACCCCCACAGCCAACGGTCGGTTTGGGGCGGCGCAATGGCCGCCAAATGAACCGCAGATAAACGCGTGACGATTTCCCGATCGCGGTGCGCGGCCGCTTGTCGCAGGCAGGGCCGTCGACGCGGATTCGTCAGGAATTCGCGGCCATCGCCTTGAGGATCTCGGCCTTCAGCACGCTGTCGATATTGTCAGGCGTGATCGGGCCGACCAGCTTGTAGGCGATGCGGCCATCGCGGCCGACGACGAAGGTCTCGGGCACGCCATAGACACCCCATTCGATCGAGGCGCGGCCGTTGGGGTCGACGCCGACACGGTCGAACGGGTTGCCGTAACGGCCGAGAAAGCGCCGGGCGTTGTCGGGCGCGTCCTTGTAGTTGATGCCGATCACCTGCAGGCCCTTGTCCTGCAGCGTCTTGTCCTTGCCGAGCGCGAGCAGCAGCGGCGCCTCGTCGTGGCAGGGCACGCACCACGACGCCCAGACGTTGACAAGGCTGACGCGGCCCTTGAACGCGGCGGGATCGAGGCCGGGGATCGGCGCGCCGCCGCTTGCGAGGCCCTCGAGCGGGGCGAGCGCGGTCTGCGGCGCGGGACGGCCGATCAGCGCCGATGGCAGGCGCGCCGGATCGCCGGAGCCGAGGCGGAACCAGAAGATCGCGGCGAGGGCGGCGAACACCACCAGCGGTGCGGCCACGAGCCAGGAGCGCCGGCGTGCCGGCGGTGCCGTCTGTGGGGCGGACGTCGTGGTCATGCCGCCTCGCGTCCCGAGCGGCGCGTCACGCCGCTGGCCTCGAGGTCGCGCAGGAGGCGCTGCTGGCGGCGATGGTCGGCAATCACCCACGCGACGAGCGCGACCACCACGATAGCGGCGACCGCATAGGAGGCGACGATGAAGCTGGTGTAGGGCCCGAACATGGCGGCGCTCATGCCGGCTGCCGGCTGGCCTGCAGCATCTGCAGGCTGCGCACCCGGCGGCGCAGGATCTCGTTGCGCATCGCCGCGAGATGCAGCGTGACGAACAGCAGGGTGAACGCCACCGCCATGATCAGCAGCGGCCGCAGGAAGGCGGGATCGAGCGACGAGCCGCCCATGCGCAGCACCGACGCGCCCTGGTGCAGCGTGTTCCACCAGTCGACGGAGAACTTGATGATCGGCAGGTTGATGGCGCCGACCAGCGTCAGCACCGCGGCGGCGCGGCCGGCGCGCGACGGCTCCTCGACCGCATGCCACAGCGCCATCAGGCCGAGATACATCAGGAACAGGATCAGCACCGAGGTCAGCCGCGCATCCCACTCCCAGTAGGTGCCCCACATCGGCCGGCCCCACAGCGAGCCGGTGACGAGGGCGAGGAAGGTGAAGGCGGCGCCGAGCGGCGCAGCGGCCTTGGCGGCGACGTCGGCGAGCGGGTGGCGCCACACCAGCGTGCCGAGCGAGGCGACGCTCATCACGCCCCACACGAACATCGACAGCCAGGCGTTGGGCACGTGAATGAACATGATCTTCACCGTCGCGCCCTGCTGGTAGTCGTCAGGTGCCACGAACGACTGCTGCAGGCCGACCAGCAGCAGGATCACGGTCGCCGCCGTCAGCCACGGCAGCACGCGCCCGGCGAAGGCCAGGAAGCGAGTGGGGTTCGCGAGATCGATCAATGCCATGGCCGGCCTTATAGCAGAACGGCCGGCAATGTCAGGCGCGGCGCAATGACGTTGCGGTGACGCGTCCCGTCCGCCGGAACACGCCGTCAGCGCACCGGCCGCGGCCGGCACGCGTCCCCGATCGGCTGCGTCAGCCACGCAGCCGCGGCAGCAGGGCGAGGGCGTTGTCGCGCTCGATCCGGCGCAGGTCCGGCGCCAGCACCTTGCAACCGGCGAGGCCGGTGACATGCTCGAGGGCGTTGCGGTAGGGGAAATCCGTGCCGAACAGGATCTGCGTCGGCTCGACGAGCTGGCGCAAGGCGCCCATCGCCGCCGGGTTGGACGCCTGGGCGGTGTCGTAGAAGAAGCGCTGCAGCGGCGCCCGCACGCCGCCGGGCAGCATCTTGGTCGCCTGCGGCGTGTTTGCCAGTACCTCGAAGCGCTCGATCAGGAACGGCATGGTGCCGCCGGCGTGGGAGAAGATGAACTTGATGTCCGGCCAGCGCTCCACGGCGCCGGAAAAGATCAGGCTGGCGATGGTGCGCGTGGTGTCGGTGCCGAACTCGACGACGCTGTCGGGGATGTAGGGGATGAGGTTGCCGCAGCACGCCGCTGTCGTCGGATGCACCGAGACCACGGCCTTGCGGCGGTTAAGCTCCTCGAACACCGGCACGAACAGTGCGTCGCCCAGCCATTTGCCGCCATAGCTGGTGAACATCGAGACGCCATCGGCCTTCAGGGTGTCGAGGGCGTAGGCAATCTCGCCGAGCGTGGCGTCGATCGCGGGCAGCGGCAGGGCGGCGAAGGCGCCGAACCGGCCGGGATTGTCGGCGATCAGCTTCGCCATGTAGTCGTTGCAGCCGTGCGCCAGCCTGGTGGCGGCGGTGGCATCGCCGAACCACAGCCCGGGCGTCGAGATCGACAGCACCGCGGTCTGTACGCCCGCCGTATCCATGTCGTCGAGGCTTCTGGACAGCGACCAGTTCGCCGCGACCGGTGCGAGCTGGGTCTTGCCGCTGAGAGCGGCGATGTAGTCCGGCGGCGCGAGATGATGGTGGACGTCGATGCGGAACGGCACGCTCGTCGTCTCGGCGCGGGCCCGGCCGGCTGACATCGCCGCGGTTGACGCGAAGGCTGCGCCGCCCGCCAGCAACTGGCGGCGGTCGAGACGGCAGCCGCAGCGGGTGGCTGCGGGTGGGCGGGCAGCGGGATCGGTCATCGTGTCGTGGTCTCTGCGGGCGCCAGGCAATGGCCGGGCACGGATCTGGTGGGCTCTGGTGCAGGCACAGTCAGGTGTTTTTGCGGCACAAGGCCGCAGCTCGTCAATGAACGGCGCCTGTTTCGGCCCTGTCCGGCGGCTTTGCGTCCAGCCGGTCAGTCCGGTCGATCAATCCGGTCCGTCAATGCAGTCCGTCAATCCAGTCCCTGGCGCAGGCAGGCGGCGGCGGCGACCGGGCCGACGACGAGGCCGACGAGCGACAGCGCGGCGAGGATCGAAAGCGGCGCGGTGACATGGCCGTCGGCCGTCGCGATCGCGGTCGACGCTGCGACGCCGAAGATCAGCACCGGGATCGACAGCGGCAGCACCAGCACGGCAAGCAGCAGCCCGCCGCGGCGCAGGCTGACCGCGAGTGCGGCGCCGATCATTCCGGTGAGCGTCAGCGCTGGCGTACCCACCAGCAGCGTCAGCGCCACCGCCGCCGTGGCCGGCGCATCGAGGTTGAGCAGCAGGCCGAGCACCGGGGAGGCGACGATCAGCGGCACGCCGGCGGCGAGCCAGTGCGCGATGGCCTTTGCGAGGCACGCCAGCTCGAGCGGCAGGCGGCCCATCAGGATGAGGTCGAGCGAGCCGTCGTCGTGATCGGCGGTGAACAGGCGGTCCAGCGTCAGCAGGCTCGCCAGCAGCGCGCCGAGCCAGAGGATCGCCGGGCCGAGGCGGCGCAGCAGCGCGAGGTCCGGACCGAGCGCGAATGGGATCAGCACCACCACGGCGAGGAAGAACAGCACGCCGACCAGGGCGCCGCCACCGGCACGCAAGGCCATGCGCAGGTCGCGGCGAATCAGCGCGATCATGAGAGCTGGCCGATCCGTTGCTCGCGCGCGGCGATGCCGAGCGGGCCGTGGGTGGCCGCAACGACCAGTCCGCCTTGTGCGAGATGATCGGCCATCAGGCGCGCAATCAGGCTTTGGCCATCGGTGTCGAGCGCCGACGTCGGCTCGTCCAGCAGCCAGATCGGGCGCTTGACGGCGATCAGCCGCGCCATCGATAGACGCCGTTTCTGTCCGGCCGACAACGTGACGGCGGGGAGCGTGCGGGTATGGGCGAGCCCGGTCGCGGCGAGGCTGGCGTCGAGACCGCCGGGCGGGCCGCCCAGGAAATCCAGCCAGAAGGCGAGATTTTCCTGCACGGTCAGCGACGGCTTCAAGGCATCGCGATGGCCGAGATAGTGGGCCTGCTCACCGGGCGTGAGATCGCCAGACGACGCGCCCGCGAGCACGATCTGCCCCTGCGCCGCCGGAAGAAGCCCGGCGATCAGCCGCAGCAGCGACGATTTGCCGGCCCCGTTGTGGCCGGTGATCGCCAGTGCCTCGCCGGCGCCGACCTCGAAATCCAGTCCGGAAAACACCTGTCGCCCGCCGCGAACGCAGGTCAGGCCGACACCGGAAAGCCGCATGGTGGTCATCGCTGTCCTTCTAAGCACGATCCCCGCGAAGGGGTACCGGTTTCCCGCCGCGGGCCGGCGGCTGTCGCAGGTGGCGGTGCGCCGATGTGGGGGGAGTTCGACATTGCGAGCCGCGACAGGCTGATGACAGCGTGCGTGCCATATCTCATGCATATGGCAAACGCACTCGTATTAGTCTTGGCGACCACTTTAAAAAGATTATAAACCGGAGCGACGGTGCCTTGACGGTGCAGGTGTGGGGTTTTCTGCGTCCCATGTCCCCCTGTATATCAAGGTATTATAATACCCTCAGAATGCCCCCGAGACTACCCCACGGGTGTCCTTCCCACGTCCCAATCAGGATTGCCTCACATGAGTTCGCTCGACAGTTTCAAGTGCCGGAAGACCCTCAAGGTCGGCGCCAAGACGTACGTGTACTACAGCCTGCCGACCGCCGAGAAAAACGGACTCAAGGGGATTTCGCGCCTGCCGTTCTCCATGAAGGTGCTGCTGGAGAACCTGCTGCGGAACGAGGACGGCCGCTCGGTCAAGAAGGAAGACATCCTCGCGGTGGCGAAGTGGCTCAAGAAGCGCAAGCTCGAGCATGAAGTCGCCTTCCGCCCGGCGCGCGTGCTGATGCAGGACTTCACCGGCGTGCCGGCGGTGGTCGATCTCGCCGCGATGCGCAATGCGATGCAGTCGCTCGGCGGCGACGCCGAGAAGATCAACCCGCTGGTGCCGGTCGACCTCGTCATCGACCACTCGGTGATCGTCAACTTCTTCGGCAACAACGCCGCGTTCGGCAAGAACGTCGCCGAGGAGTACAAGCAGAACCAGGAACGCTACGAATTCCTGAAGTGGGGCCAGAGCGCGTTCTCGAACTTCTCGGTCGTGCCTCCGGGCACCGGCATCTGCCACCAGGTCAACCTCGAATACCTCGCCCAGACCGTCTGGACGAAGAAGCAGAAGATGACTATCGGCCGCAAGACCGGCACCTTCGAGGTCGCCTATCCGGACACGCTGGTCGGCACCGATTCGCACACCACCATGGTCAACGGCCTCGCCGTGCTCGGCTGGGGCGTCGGCGGAATCGAGGCGGAAGCCGCGATGCTCGGCCAGCCGCTGTCGATGCTGCTGCCGGAGGTCATCGGCTTCAAGCTCAAGGGTGAGCTGAAGGAAGGCGTCACCGCCACCGACCTCGTGCTCACCGTCACCCAGATGCTGCGCAAGAAGGGCGTCGTCGGCAAGTTCGTCGAGTTCTTCGGCCCGGGCCTCGACCATCTCTCGGTCGCGGACAAGGCCACCATCGGCAACATGGCGCCGGAATACGGCGCGACCTGCGGCTTCTTCCCGGTCGACAAGGAAGCGATCGACTATCTCAAGATCTCCGGCCGCGCCGCGCCGCGTGTTGCGCTGGTCGACAAGTACACCAAGGCGCAGGGCCTGTTCCGCACCGCCAAGACGCCCGATCCGGTGTTCACCGAAACGCTGGTGCTCGACCTCGGCGACGTCGTGCCGTCGCTTGCCGGTCCGAAGCGTCCTGAAGGCCGTGTCGCGCTGCCGGATGTCGCCGAAGGCTTCGCCACCGCGATGGTCAACGAGTACAAGAAGGCCGACGACGCCGCGAACCGCTACGCCGTCGAGGGCCGCAAGGACGATCTCGGCCACGGCGACGTCGTGATCGCCGCGATCACCTCCTGCACCAACACCTCGAACCCGAGCGTGCTGATCGGCGCGGGCCTGCTCGCCCGCAACGCCATCGCCAAGGGTCTCAAGGCCAAGCCGTGGGTCAAGACCTCGCTCGCCCCGGGCAGCCAGGTGGTCGCCGAGTATCTCGCCAATTCGGGCCTGCAGAAGGATCTCGACAAGGTCGGCTTCAACCTCGTCGGCTTCGGCTGCACCACGTGCATCGGCAACTCCGGTCCGCTGCCGGAAGACATCTCGAAGTCGATCAACGACAACGGCATCGTCGCCGCGGCGGTGCTGTCGGGCAACCGCAACTTCGAAGGCCGCGTGTCGCCGGACGTCCAGGCGAACTACCTGGCGTCGCCGCCGCTGGTCGTCGCCTATGCCCTCGCCGGCACGGTGACCAAGGACCTCACCAAGGAGCCGATCGGCACCGGCAAGGACGGCAAGCCCGTCTACCTCAAGGACATCTGGCCGACCACGAAGGAGATCAACGCCTTCATCAAGAAGTTCGTCACGTCGAAGATCTTCAAGAAGAAGTACGCCGACGTGTTCAAGGGCGACACCAACTGGCGCAAGATCAAGACCACGGCCAGCGAGACCTATCGCTGGAACATGAGCTCGACCTATGTGCAGAACCCGCCCTACTTCGAAGGCATGAAGCAGGAGCCGGAGCCCGTCACCGACATCGTCGATGCGCGCATCCTCGCGATCTTCGGCGACAAGATCACCACCGACCACATCTCGCCGGCGGGTTCGATCAAGCTGACGTCGCCAGCCGGAAAGTATCTCTCCGAGCATCAGGTGCGGCCTGCCGACTTCAATCAGTACGGCACCCGTCGCGGCAATCACGAGGTGATGATGCGCGGCACCTTCGCCAACATCCGCATCAAGAACCAGATGCTGAAGGGCGCCGACGGCAATATCCCGGAAGGCGGTCTGACCAAGCACTGGCCGGACGGCGAGCAGATGACCATCTACGACGCGGCGATGAAGTACCAGGAAGAGAAGGTGCCGCTGGTGGTGTTCGCCGGCGCCGAATACGGCAACGGTTCGTCACGCGACTGGGCGGCGAAGGGTACCCGCCTGCTCGGCGTGCGCGCCGTGGTCTGCCAGAGCTTCGAGCGCATCCACCGCTCGAACCTCGTCGGCATGGGCATTCTGCCGCTGACCTTCGAGGAAGGCACGTCGTGGCAGTCGATCGGCCTGAAGGGCGACGAGCAGGTCACCATCCGTGGCCTGCAGGGCGACCTCAAGCCGCGCCAGATGCTGGCCGCCGAGATCGTCTCCGCCGGCGGTGCCGTCAAGCGCGTTCCGCTGCTGTGCCGCATCGACACCCTGGACGAGCTGGAGTACTTCCGAAACGGCGGCATCCTCCAGTACGTGATCCGGCAGCTCGCGGCCTGATCGAACTGAATAGCCCTCACCGTGAAGTGAGTGGCAGGTGATTGGAAGGCGGCTTATCAAAAAGCCGCCTTCTTCATGAGGGCGTTGGGACATTGGTGGAGAGGGCGCTCCCCGCGTCCGACGTTTGGATGGACAACATCATCGTCGAAGATCGCAAATTGCCGTTTCAGGATCCGTCGTCGCTGCGCTGGTCGGCGCTGCTCGGCGTCTGCTTCGCCATCGTGCTGGGCACGCGGGCCGAGGCCGATCCCCGCGCCGTGGTCGAGTTGTTCACCTCGCAGGGCTGTTCGTCGTGCCCGGCGGCGGACAAGGTGCTCGGCGAACTCTCCAGGGATCCGTCGATCATCGCGATGAGCATGCCGATCGACTACTGGGATTATCTTGGCTGGAAGGACACGCTGGCCAACTCGCGCTTCTCCGCCAAGCAGAAGGCTTACTCGCACATGCGCGGTGACCGCGAGGTCTACACGCCGCAGGTGGTGGTGAACGGCGCCGTGCATGTGCTCGGCAGCGATCGCGCCAGCATTCAGGATGCGGCCACGCGCACCCGTGCCGAAGGCGGCGTGATGTCGGTGCCGGTGTCGATCAAGCAGGCCGACAAGCAGCTCAACGTCACGGTGTCCGCGGGCAATGGCGCCGCGGAGCATGGCGAGGTGTGGGTGTGCGCGATCTCCAGGGAGGTGCCGATCCGCATCGGGCGCGGCGAGAACCGTGGCCGTGAAGTCACCTACTACAACGTCGTGCGCAACTGGCTGAAGGTCGGCGACTGGACCGGCAAGCCCGGCACCTGGACCGTGCCGCTCGAGAACATCAAGAGCGAAGGCGTCGATGCTGCCGTTGTCTATGTCCAGGACGGCAACCGCGAGAAGCCGGGCCTGATGCTCGGCGCGGCCTACACCGCGCTGCACTGAGCGGCGCTGGCCGGCATCGCTTCACGCGATTGATTCGAATTTCCTCAGGACACATGTCGCGTGGTGCGCGTCGTCATGCGGCGCGGCGAGCGGCGCAGGTGCCGCGCGCGATGGCCCTGTGCATGACAATCGGCGATGTGATGGGGGAATGCCCGATCGGGCAAGCGGCGCACGGCGCCGGCAGCGAATCCGAAGCGGGATCCAGTCAACAAAAAAGGCCAACTCGCGTTGGCCCGAAGTTCACCTTTCAAGGTCCTGCGTATAGGCCCGGCTCCAACGACCCCGGGGGGCTGGGGGCTGAGGAATCCGGTGCCGAAAGAACCGGGCCAACGCAGTATCTTCTTATCGCAAGCCACAACGGCGTGGGCTTGGCCGAAATTGGGCGCTTTCATGATTTCGCTGACATCGCCGTGAGGCCGACGGGTGACGCGCTTAACCCGTTGGCGAGGCCTGTGTTTCGCGTGGTGTCGCCTGCGGCAGATGCGACGTCATGCGGCGAAGGACTTGCGGAGTGTCGCGGCTGGGCCGATCATGTCGCGTGGATGACAGGAGGCGCAGCATGGACCTGATCTCGGGGGACACCGAGCCTGGCGAGAACCGCGGGGCGGAGCGCATGGCCGCGCCCGTCCCGTCGCAAGGCCGCGTGACCTTCAATCGCCTGGAGCTCAGCCGCATTCTCAATCTCTACGGGCGCATGGTCGCGGCCGGCGAGTGGCGGGACTATGCAATCGATTTTCTGAAAGACCATGCGGTGTTCTCGATCTTCCGCCGCGCGTCGGAAGTTCCGCTCTATCGGATCGTCAAGGATCCCAAGCTGGCGCGCCGGCAGGGCGCCTACAGCGTGGTCGCCCAGGGCGGCCAGATCCTGCGCCGGGGTCATGAACTCGACCGTGTGCTGCTGGTGATCGACCGCAAGCTGTCGGTGGTCTGAGCCGGCGTCGCGGCGGCCTACGGCGTCGTGCTGGCGCCGGGGCCGAGCTCGCGTTGCATCATCACGGTGTCGAGCCAGCGGCCGAACTTGAAACCGACATTGCGGTGGGTGCCGACCAGCTCGAAGCCGGCGCGCGTGTGAACGCCGATCGAGGCGGCGTTGGCCGAATCGCCGATCACCGCGATCATCTGGCGGTAGCCGCGCTCGGCGGAGGCGTCGATCAGGGCCGTGAGCAGCCTGAGGCCGATGCCGCGCCGCTGCGCCCGCGGCGGCAGGTACACCGAATTCTCGACCGTGAAGCGATAGGCCGGGCGCGGCCGGTACGGGCCGGCATAGGCGTAGCCCAGCAAGTCGTCGTCGCCGATGGCGACGAGATAGGGAAAGCCGGCGCCGGTCAGGTTGCCGTGGCGGGCCGTCATTTCCGCGAGTGTCGGCGCGGTCAGCTCGAACGTCGCGGTGCCGGTGCGGACCGCGTCCTCGTAGATCGCGGTGATCGCGGGCAGGTCGGCCTCCACGGCCGGGCGGATCAGGATATCGGACATGGGCCGACTGTGAATCGTGATCGCCGAAAAGAAAAGCCCCGGCCGAGAGGCCGGGGCTGGTGATCTCCGAATGGCTCGGGAACGAGCCGGATCAGTCGCGCTGTCCGAGCAGCTGCAGCAGCAGCGTGAACAGGTTGATGAAGTTCAGGTACAGCGACAGCGCTCCGGTGATCGCCGCCCGCTCCGCCACGTCGCCACCGGCGCTGGCGTAGCCGTAGATGTACTCGTTCTTCAGGCGCTGGGTATCCCAGGCGGTGAGGCCCGCGAACACCAGCACGCCGATCACCGAGACGATGAACTGCAGCGCCGACGAGGCGACGAACAGGTTCACCAGGCTGGCGATGATGATGCCGAACAGGCCCATCATCAGGAACGAGCCCATGCCCGACATGTCACGCTTGGTGGTGTAGCCGTACAGGCTCAGCGCACCGAACGAGGCGGCGGTGATGAAGAACACGCGCACGATCGAGGTGTGGGTGTACACCAGGAAGATCGACGACAGCGACAGGCCCATCAGCGCCGAGAACGCCCAGAACAGCATCTGCGCGGTGGCCGGCTTCAGCCTCTGGATGCCGAAGGAGATGACGAACACCATCACCAGCGGCGCAAGGATGAACAGCCACTTCAGCGGGCTGACGAACATCGCGACACCGAACGACGTCAGCATCGCGTTGCCGACTCGGCCGGCGGCGGCGCCGGCGTCCGTGGTCACGGCCGCCATGTACACGCCGAGCGCGGCGAAGCCGGTGATGGCCAGGCCGATCGTCATGTAGTTGTAGATCTTCAGCATGTATGCGCGCAGGCCGGCGTCGACGGCCACGGCATCTGCCCGCCCGGCGGCCCGGCCGAACGGCGAAGCATAGTTACGGTCCAAGTCCGACATGGTCGAAACCTCGTTGTTGTCCGGCACTCACTGGGTCAGTGCAGCCGGGGCGAAATCTATCCCAGATGCCGCGCTCCGAGGACTTAATTTTGCGTTAGCAAAGCGGTCGTCGGCGCAGCATCCGGCCCATTGGATATGTGGGAAAATAACACAGCGGGTGCAACCTTTAATGCGCGGCTGAATGTCGCGAAGCGACGAAAACCACGCTCTGGTGCCGCCGGCGGCTGCTTCAAATTGTCGTCCGCAGAGCGGACCGGGGCGATCGGTATGATGGTCGCCATCCTCTGCAGCGATGCGGGTGGCGACGTCACGCGAGACGCGGCCTCTATGCGATGCGATCGTGTTGCGACCTCCGGTCGCATCTTTTGTTTCCATTTGTTGCTGCTGCAACTGAAATCCGGCCGCGTGGCATGTGCCACGACGGCTCAGAGGTTGCGCAGCACCTGCGCTGGCTTCTGGTTGAGGGCGGCCAGTGTTCCCAGCAGCCCGAGGCCGACCGTGACCACGAGCGCCGCGATCACCACCAGGGCGGCGCTGCCAGCCTGCCAGGTGAAGCTCAGGGTCATCAGGCGGGTGACGATCAGCCACGCGGCAATCGAGCCGGCGATCACCCCGAACACTGCGGTGGCGAGGCCGATCATCAGGTACTCGAGGGCATAGGCCCCGATCAGGCGGGTGCGGGTCGCGCCCAGCGTCTTGAGGATCACGGCGTCATAGACGCGGTGACGGTGGCCGGCGGCGAGCGCGCCGCCGAGCACCAGCACCGCGGCGACGAGGGTGAGGGCGCTGGCGCCGCGAATCGCCAGGACGAGGTTCTCGACGACGTCGCCGACGGTGCGAAGCGCGTCGCGCACCCGCACGCTGGTGACCATCGGGTACTTCGCCGCCACCGCCTTGATGATCGCGGCGTCGCCCGCGGCGCTGGGATGCGGTTCCGACAGGGTGGCGAGATGGGTGTGGGGCGCGCCGGCGAAGGTCTTCGGCGTGAACACCAGCACGAAGTTGATGCCAAGACTCTGCCAGTCGACGTCGCGCAGGTTGCTGATGGTCGCGGTGATGTCGCGTCCCAGCACGTTGACCGTCACGGTGTCGCCGAGCTTGAGGCCAAGGCCGTCGGCGATCTTCTTTTCCATCGAGACCAGCGGAGGGCCACTGTAGTCCGGCGACCACCACGTGCCCTCCACCACCTTGGAGCCTTTCGGCACCTCGTTGGTGTAGGTCAGGCCGCGATCGCTCTGCAGCACCCATTCGGCCTGGGTCGTGGGCTTGAGGCTTTCCGCCTTGACGCCATTGGCGGCGGTGATGCGGCCGCGCAGCATCGGTACCCGCTCGACATGGGCGCCGGGCGCGAGCGTCTGCAGGAAGTCGCCGAAGCGGCCGGCTTCCGGCGCGGGGATGTCGATGAAGAAGAACGACGGGGCATGCTCCGGCAGCGCCGCGAGGAACTGGCGGCGCAGGTTGCCGTCGATCTGGGCGATGGTCACCAGCACGGTGAGCCCGAGGCCGAGCGACAGCACCACCGAGGGCGTCAGCGCGCCGATACGATGGATGTTGCCGAGCGCGAGGCGCAGCATGGTCGATTGCGGGCGCGGCAGGCGGCGCGCGATCAGCATGACAAGGCCGGCGACGAGGCGCAGCAGCGCGAACACCACCACGGACGCGGCGACGAACACCGCGGCGACGCGCTTGTCGTAGGCGAGGCCGATGGCGATGGCGACCAGCAGCGCGATGACGACGGCCATCAGCACGAGATAGCGCCGGCGCGGCCAGCGCCAGTCGCTGGCGCCGGCGTCGCGGAACAGGCGGGCGACCGGCACATCGTGCACCGTACCGAGAGGCCACAGGCCGAAGGCGAGAGCGGTGAGCAGGCCATAGAGCAGCGACAGCGCCAGTTCGCCGCCGTGCAGCGACGGCTCGATCGGCAGCGGCAGCAGATGGCCGAACACCTTCGCGATGATGAACGGCAATGCGGCGCCGACGGCAAGGCCGATCAGCGAGCCGACCGCGGCGAGCACCACCACCTGCATCAGGTAGATCGTGAACACATCGCGGCCGGGCGCGCCCAGCGACTTCAGCGTCGCGATCGCGTCGCGCCGGCGGTCGATATGGCTCTTCACGGCATTGGCGACGCCGACGCCGCCGACCAGCAGTGCCGCGAGGCCGACCAGGGTGAGGAACTGGGTGAAGCGGCTGATCGAGCGTTCGAGCTGCGGTGAGGCGTTGGCGCGCGAGCGGATGTCCCAGCCCGCCTCCGGCAGCGCGGCGCGGGCATCGGTGATCAGCGCCTCGGCGGCGCGGTCGTCGCTGCCGGTGTCGGCGAGCTTCACGCGGTAGGTCCAGCGCACGAGGCTGCCGGGCTGCAGCAGGCCGGTGGCGCGCAGGCCGTCGATGCTGATGAGGAAGCGCGGTCCGAAGCCGACGCCGCCGGCGAGCTTGTCGGGCTCGGCGTCGATCGCGGTGGTGATGGCGAAAGTCGCGCCCGCGATGCTGACGCGGTCGCCGACCTTGAGGTCGAGCCGCGCCAGCAGCGTCGGATCGGCGGCGGCGCCGTAGACGCCGTCGTGCGGCGCCAGCGCATCGGCGACGGGCATGTCCGGCGCCAGGGTCGGGCGGCCGAGCATCGGATAGTTGCCGTCGACCGCCTTGAGCTCGACGAGGGCGAACTCGCCACTCGCCGCGCGCACCATGCCGCGCAGCGTCGCCGCCGCCGACACGCGACCGTGGGCATCGAGGAAGGCGCGCTCCTGCGGCGAGGCTTCGCGCTGGATCAGCGAGAACGCAACGTCGCCGCCGAGCAGCGTGCGGCCCTCGCGCGACAGGCCGTCGGCGAGGCTGGCCGCCACCGAGCCGACGCCGGCGATCGCCATGACGCCGAGCGCGATGCAGGCGACGAAGACATAGAAGCCGCTGAGGCCGCCGCGCAGCTCGCGCAGCGCATAGCGCAGCGCCAGCGGGCCGATCCAGCGGCGGGTGGGCGTGGCGGTTGCGGCGCGGTCGAGGGCAAGGGTCATGATGCGGGCGCCGTCGCGGGAGCGTGGCGGGCGGGCGTGTCTTCCGCGTGGCCCGAGCGCAGCCGCACCACACGGTCGCAGCGGCGCGCGAGACTGGAATCGTGGGTCACCAGCACCAGCGTCATGCCGCGCTCGCGGTGCTTGGCGAACAGCATGTCGACGATCTGCGTGCCGGTGGTCTCGTCGAGGTTGCCGGTCGGCTCGTCGGCGACCAGGATCGCCGGATCGGGCGCCAGCGCGCGTGCCAGCGCGACACGCTGCTGCTCGCCGCCGGACAGTTGCATCGGATAGTGATGCAGCCGCTCGCCGAGGCCGACGGCGGTGAGTTCGCGCGCGGCGCGCTCGGTGGCGTCGCTGCGGCCGGCGAGTTCGAGCGGCACCGCGACGTTCTCGAGCGCGGTCATGGTCGGGATCAGGTGGAACGACTGGAACACGATGCCGATGTGGCGGCCGCGGAAGCGCGCCAGGTCGTCCTCGTCGAGGCCATTGAAAGACACGCCGTTGACCACCACTTCGCCATCATCGGGCCGCTCCAATCCGGCCATGACCATGAGCAGGGTGGACTTGCCGGAGCCCGATGCGCCGATCAGGCCGACGGCTTCGCCAGCGCGAACGCGCAGGCTGACGCCCTTGAGGATGTGCACCCGCGCCGCGCCTTCGCCGAGCGAGAGGTTGACGTTGGTGATGACGATGGTGTCGGGAAACGGCGACGAGGAGGCGATGAGACTGTCCATGAGTCCGTCATATGGGCGTTTTCGCGGTGGGGTCGAGGGCCCGCGGCGAAGGTTTCTCGCAGCCGTGATGACAGCGGCATTGGGAGCTTTGATGGCGATGGCGGGGCCGGTTCGCGCTGAGACCGCGGCGGCAGGGGCGGCGCCGCCGATCAGGCTTGCCGTGCTCGGCGATTCCCTGACCGCCGGCTACGGCCTGCCGGCCTCCGCGGCGTTTCCCGCCCGGTTGCAAAAAGCTTTGCAAGACAAGGGGATAAATGTCGACGTGCTGAACGCTGGGGTGTCCGGCGATACCTCGTCGGGTGGGCGCGACCGGCTCGACTGGTCGATCCCCGAGGGCACCCAGGCGGTCATGGTCGAACTCGGCGCCAACGATGCCCTGCGCGGCATCGATCCGGCCGTGACCCGCGCGGCGCTCGACGAGATCATCACGCGGCTCAAGGCGCGCGGCATCGCCGTGATGCTGTGCGGCATGTACGCGCCGCGCAATTTCGGCCCGGATTATGTCGCCCGGTTCGATCCGATCTATCCCGAACTCGCCAAACAGCATGACGTGCCGCTCTATCCGTTCTTCCTCGATGGCGTCGCCGGCAACGCCAAACTGACGCAGCCGGACGGCATGCATCCGACCGCAGAAGGCGTCGATGTCATCGTCGAAAGAGTCCTGCCCTCGGTGCAGGCGTTCCTTGGCAAGGTCGTCGCGCCGAAGAGCTGACGCGCGGCCGGCGCGGCGCCATATCGGGAACCGGAAAAGGCCTTCGATATGCGATGCGCGCGTGCCTTCGCCATGCGCGCAATGGCGTCGAAATGAGCGCGAACCGCTGGTCCGAGAGGCAGCACAACCGGCGCGGAAGGCCCGCACGAACAGTGCTCTTCGCACTGTCATCCGGCTGCGCTACTAATTGGTTGTCAGTGATTCGCTGTCGGCCTCCGCATCGAGGACTTCTGAGATGCCGCGTCTTTTTGCCGGACTGGAAATCCCCCCTGACATTGGCAGATCGCTCTCGGATCTGCGTGGCGGTCTCCCTGGTGCCCGCTGGATCGATCCCGAAAACTATCACGTCACCTTGCGCTTCATCGGCGATATCGATGGCCTCGCCGCCAACGAGATCGCCTCGACGCTGTTTCGCGTCAACCGCAAGCCCTTCGACGTGACGTTGCAGGGCTTGTCGAGCTTCGGCGGCAAGAAACCGCGCGCGGTCGTCGCGTCGGTCGTGCCATGCCGGCCGCTCATGGAGCTGCAGGCCGAACTCGAGCGGCTGATGCAGCGGGTCGGTCTCGACCCGGAGGGGCGCAAGTTCACGCCGCATGTCACGCTGGCGCGGCTGCGCGATGCCTCCAACCAGGATGTCGCCGACTACCTCTCGATCCGGGGCTACTTCCCGAGCCGGGTGTTCACCGCCTCGCGCTTCGTGCTGTTCTCGTCGCGCGCGTCGGTCGGCGGCGGCCCGTATGTGGTCGAGGATTCCTATGCGCTGAGCGCATAGAACGGGCGACGGCACCTGCACACCTTCGTTCAGGCAGGGTATCTGCCTGATCCTGAATGGATTTTTTGATTTCGCTGGCGCCGGTCGGTCCAGCCGCGGCGCAGTCGTCGGCGGCAGCCTCTTGCATTTTCCTCAATTGTTTGGCGGTAAGAGACCGCTTCCTCCGGCTGCGACGCGCGTGCTCTCGGGTTTGGGCATGATCATTCGGAGGCTCTCGCCTCGTTTCGGACCCTGCCCGTCTGCCCCTAGCCCCTGCAACCATGGCCCCTGCTGCTTCACTTTCCTTTCGCGACCAGTATCAGGCGCGGATCGCCGCGGGCGAGATCGAGCCGGACCCGGCGCAAGCCCGGGCGGTCGAGGCTTATGCCGCGCTCGACGCCCGTCTCGATGGCTACAAGCCCGGCCACAAGAACGGCTTCCTCGGCCGGCTGTTCGGCGACAAGAAGAACGGCGAGGCGCCGCAGGGTCTCTACGTCCACGGCGAGGTCGGCCGCGGCAAGACCATGCTCATGGATCTGTTTTTCCATGCCAGTCCGGTGGCGCACAAACGCCGCGCGCACTTCCACGAGTTCATGGCCGACGTGCATGAGCGCATCTATGGCTTTCGCCAGAAGATCGCGAGCGGCCAGCTCGCCGACGCCGACCCGGTGCGCCTCACCGCGCAGACGATCTTCGACGAGGCGTGGCTTTTGTGCTTCGACGAATTCCATGTCACCGACATCGCCGATGCGATGATCCTCGGCCGGCTGTTCGAGCGCCTGTTCGCGCTCGGCACCGTGGTGGTGGCGACATCGAACGTCGCGCCGGAAGACCTCTACAAGGGCGGCCTCAACCGCGCGCTGTTCCTGCCGTTCATCGCCCAGATCCAGCAGCACATGTCGGTGCTGCGGCTCGATGCGCGCACCGACTTTCGTCTCGAAAAACTCGCCGGCGCGAAGATGTGGCTGGTGCCGGCCGATGCCGCCGCCGACGCCGCGCTCGACGCCGCGTTTCTCAAACTCACCGGCGGCGCCAGGGGCGCGCCAAGGGACATCATGATCAAGGGGCGCGTGCTGCACGTGCCGCGCGCCGCGCACGGCGTCGCCCGCTTCTCGTTCGCGCAGCTGTGCGAGCAGCCGCTCGCCGCGTCCGACTACCTGCGGCTCGCGCACGACTATCACACCCTGGTGCTGGATCACGTGCCGGTGATGGACTTCGCGCAGCGCAACGCAGCCAAGCGTTTCATCACCCTGATCGACACGCTCTATGACAACGCCGTGAAACTGGTCGCGTCGGCCGACGCCGATCCGGTGTCGCTCTATCTCGCCGACGAAGGCGTCGAGGCCAACGAATTCAAGCGGACGTCATCGCGGCTGATCGAAATGGGCTCGGAATCCTATCTGGCGCTGGCGCACGGCCGGCCGGATTCGACCGCCAGCGGCGCCAGCACCGGCCTGGTCGAAACCTGATATGCCAGCGGCGCCGGGCCGGCTTCCGATGTCCAATTTGCGGGCACGCCGAGCCCGAGCCGGATTATTGGGCCCCCGCCGACTTGAACGGGTGCGGCGAAAGGGCTAACAGCCTTTCAGGATTTTCCTTCCTCCTCCTCCCACTGGGTTCAAAGGACAGACTCCCATGGCACGCAACAAGATTGCTTTGATCGGCTCCGGTCAGATCGGTGGAACGCTTGCTCACCTCGTCGGCCTCAAGGAGCTGGGCGATGTGGTGCTGTTCGACATCGCGGAGGGCGTGCCGCAGGGCAAGGCGCTCGACATTGCGCAGTCCTCGCCGGTCGACGGCTTCGACTCCGCGTTGACCGGTGCCAACTCCTATGAAGCGATCGCCGGCGCCGACGTCGTGATCGTGACCGCCGGCGTGCCGCGCAAGCCCGGCATGAGCCGCGATGACCTCCTCAGCATCAACCTCAAGGTGATGGAGCAGGTCGGCGCCGGCATCAAGAAGTATGCCCCCGAGGCGTTCGTGATCTGCATCACCAACCCGCTCGACGCCATGGTGTGGGCGCTGCAGAAGGCTTCGGGCCTGCCGTCGAAGAAGGTCGTCGGCATGGCCGGCGTGCTCGACTCGGCGCGCTTCCGTTACTTCCTCGCCGACGAGTTCAACGTCTCCGTCGAGGACGTCACCGCCTTCGTGCTCGGCGGCCATGGCGATACCATGGTGCCGCTGGCGCGCTACTCCACCGTCGCCGGCATCCCGCTGCCGGACCTCGTCAAGATGGGCTGGACCTCGCAGGCCCGCCTCGACGAAATCATCGACCGCACCCGCAACGGTGGCGCCGAGATCGTCAACCTGCTGAAGACCGGCTCGGCGTTCTACGCCCCGGCGTCGTCGGCGATCGCGATGGCCGAGAGCTACCTGCGCGACAAGAAGCGCGTGCTGCCCTGCGCCGCCCATCTCAACGGTGAGTACGGCGTCAAGGACATGTACGTCGGCGTGCCGGTCGTGATCGGCTCCAAGGGTGTCGAGCGCGTCGTCGAGATCGAGCTCTCCGGCAAGGACCGCGAAGCGTTCGACAAGTCGGTCGGCGCCGTGCAGGGCCTCGTCGATGCCTGCAAGAAGATCGCCCCGGACCTGCTCGGCAAGTAAGCCGAGCCGGTTCTTCTCCTCCATGCGATGTGATGTCTTCAGGGGCAATCGATGAATATTCATGAGTATCAGGCCAAAGCGCTGCTGAAGGAATTCGGCGTGCCGGTGTCGCGCGGCGTGCCGATCTTCAAGGCGTCCGAGGCGGAAGCTGCCGCCAAGGAGCTCGGCGGTCCGCTCTGGGTGGTGAAGAGCCAGATCCACGCTGGCGGCCGCGGCAAGGGCAAGTTCAAGGAAGCGAGCGCCGGCGACAAGGGCGGCGTTCGTCTCGCCAAGTCGGTCGACGAGGTCAAGGCGTTCGCGCAGCAGATGCTGGGCAATACGCTGGTTACGATCCAGACCGGCCCGCACGGCAAGCAGGTCAACCGCCTCTACATCGAGGAAGGCTCCGACATCGAGAAGGAGCTGTATCTCTCGGCGGTGGTCGATCGCGAGACCTCGCGCGTCGCGTTCGTGGTCTCGACCGAAGGCGGCATGGACATCGAGGAGGTCGCGCACAAGACCCCCGAGAAGATCATCACCTTCTCCGTCGATCCGGCCACCGGCGTGATGCCGCATCACGGCCGCACCGCGGCGCAGGCGCTGGCGCTGAAGGGCGAACTCGCCAAGCAGGCCGAGCAGCTGATCGCGCAGCTCTACACCGCGTTCGTCGCCAAGGACATGGCGATGCTCGAGATCAACCCGCTGATCATCACCAAGCAGGGTCAGCTGCGCTGCCTCGACGCCAAGGTGTCGTTCGACTCCAACGCGCTCTACCGTCACGCCGACGTCGTCGCGCTGCGTGACACCACCGAAGAAGACGCCAAGGAAATCGAGGCGTCGAAGTACGACCTCGCCTACATCGCGCTCGAAGGCACCATCGGTTGCATGGTCAACGGCGCGGGCCTGGCGATGGCCACCCTCGACATCATCAAGCTGTATGGCGAGAGCCCGGCCAACTTCCTCGACGTCGGCGGCGGCGCCTCGGAGGAGAAGGTCACCGCGGCGTTCAAGATCATCACGGCCGATCCCAACGTGAAGGGCATCCTGGTCAACATCTTCGGCGGCATCATGAAGTGCGACGTCATCGCGCGCGGCGTGCTGACCGCGGTGAAGTCGGTCGGCCTCACCGTGCCGCTGGTGGTGCGCCTCGAGGGCACCAACGTCGAGGAAGGCAAGAAGATCATCCGCGAGTCCGGCCTCAACGTGCTGCCGGCGGACGACCTCGACGATGCCGCGCAGAAGATCGTGAACGCCGTGAAGGGAAACTGAGCCGATGTCCGTCCTGATCGACAAGAACACCAAGGTCATCACCCAGGGCTTCACCGGCAAGAACGGCACCTTCCACTCCGAAGGCGCGCTGGCTTACGGCACCAAGCTGGTCGGCGGCACCTCGCCGGGCAAGGGTGGCTCCGTCCATCTCGGCCTGCCGGTGTTCGACACCGTGGCCGAGGCCCGCGAAAAGACCGGCGCCGATGCCAGCGTGATCTACGTCCCGCCGCCGGGCGCGGCGGACGCGATCTGCGAGGCGATCGAAGCCGAGGTTCCGCTGATCGTCTGCATCACGGAAGGTATCCCGGTGCTTGACATGGTGCGCGTCAAGCGTTCGCTGTCGGGCTCCAAGTCGCGCCTGATCGGGCCGAACTGCCCGGGCGTCGTCACTGCCGGCGAGTGCAAGATCGGCATCATGCCGGCCAACATCTTCAAGCCCGGCAGCGTCGGCATCGTGTCGCGCTCCGGTACGCTGACCTATGAAGCGGTGTTCCAGACCTCCCGGGAAGGCCTCGGCCAGACCACGGCGGTCGGCATCGGCGGCGACCCGGTCAAGGGCACCGAGTTCATCGACGTGCTGGAGATGTTCCTGGCCGACCCGAAGACCACGTCGATTGTCATGATCGGCGAGATCGGCGGCGCGGCCGAGGAAGACGCGGCCCAGTTCCTCAAGGACGAGGCCAAGCGCGGCCGCAAGAAGCCGATGGTCGGCTTCATCGCCGGCCGTACCGCCCCTCCCGGCCGCCGCATGGGCCACGCCGGCGCGATCGTCTCCGGCGGCAAGGGCGACGCGGAATCCAAGATCGCGGCCATGGAAGCGGCCGGGATCGTGGTGTCGCCGTCGCCGGCCCGCCTCGGCCACACCCTGGCGGAGCTGCTGCGCAAGTAACTCTGCCCGCGCGCAACGCAAGTTGCGCCCTGCGGCAAAAGGCGCGCCATCGAGACATGAGGCCCCGGCAACCGTCCGGGGCCTTTTTGTTGGGCATGTCATCAAGCCGGCAGGCGCCGGGCGGCTTGAAAATCTGCATTTCGTCAGAGGGTTGAGGTCAGGTGGTGGCGAAATAAAGCTATGAATTTTAGCTCATTTCTTTGTTCTTTTAAGCGCGTACATTCGCCCCAAATAGGGTAAAGGATGCCGATCAGCCTGCGCGGTCCGCCGGGCTTATCCGACTGTTTTTCCGCGCGATACAATAAAATCAGGACGCATCATGTCTCGCCAGGACGCGAATGCCGCTTTCGCTCTTACCTCCTTCCTCTACGGCGGTAACGCCGCCTACATCGACGAAATCTACGGCCGCTATGAGAAGGACCCCGCGTCCGTCGATGTCGAGTGGCAAGAGTTCTTCAAGAGCCTGAAGGATCAGCCGGCGGACGTCGCCAAGAATGCCCAGGGGCCTTCCTGGGAGAAGTCCAACTGGCCTGTGACCCCGGCTGACGACCTGACTTCGGCGCTCGACGGCAACTGGGTCCAGACCGAGAAGTCGATCGGCGGCAAGCTGCAGGCGAAGGCGCAGGCCAAGGGTGGCGAGCTCAGCGCCGCCGACGTGCAGCAGGCGACGCGCGATTCGATTCGCGCCCTGATGCTGATCCGTGCCTACCGCATGCGCGGCCACTTCTACGCCAATCTCGATCCGCTCGGCATCGAAGCTCCGAAGGACCATGAGGAGCTCGATCCGCGCTCCTACGGCTTCACCGACGCCGACTACGACCGCAAGATCTTCCTCGACCACGTCCTCGGCCTCGAGTTCGGCACGCTGCGCGAGATCGTCGCGCTGTGCGAGCGCACCTACTGCCAGACGCTCGGCGTCGAGTTCATGCACATCTCCAATCCGCAGCAGAAGGCCTGGATCCAGGAGCGGATCGAGGGGCCGGACAAGGAGATCAGCTTCACCCGCGAGGGCCGTCGCGCCATCCTGATGAAGCTCATCGAGGCCGAAGGCTTCGAGAAGTTCTGCGACCTCAAGTTCACCGGCACCAAGCGCTTCGGCCTCGACGGTGGCGAATCGCTGATTCCGGCGCTCGAACAGATCATCAAGCGTGGCGGCAATCTCGGCGTGAAGGAGATCGTGGTCGGCATGCCGCATCGCGGCCGCCTCAACGTGCTGACCCAGGTCATGGGCAAGCCGCACCGCGCCCTGTTTCATGAATTCAAGGGTGGCTCGGCCAATCCGGACGAGGTCGAAGGCTCCGGCGACGTCAAGTATCACCTCGGTGCGTCGTCCGACCGCGAGTTCGACAATAACAAGGTTCACCTGTCGCTGACCGCCAACCCGTCGCATCTCGAGATCGTCGATCCCGTCGTGCTCGGCAAGGTCCGCGCCAAGCAGGACCAGCAGGGCGATCCGCCGGATCAGCGCACCTCGGTGCTGCCGCTCCTGATGCACGGCGACGCCGCGTTCGCCGGCCAGGGCGTGGTCGCCGAGTGCTTCGGCCTGTCGGATCTCAAGGGCTATCGCACCGGCGGCTCGCTGCACTTCATCGTCAACAACCAGATCGGCTTCACCACCTATCCGCGCTACTCGCGGTCCTCGCCGTATCCGTCGGATGTGGCGAAGATGATCGACGCGCCGATCTTCCATGTGAACGGCGACGATCCGGAAGCGGTGGTGTTCGCCGCCAAGGTCGCGATCGAATTCCGGCAGAAGTTCCACAAGCCGGTCGTCATCGACATGTTCTGCTACCGCCGGCACGGCCACAACGAAGGCGACGAGCCGGCGTTCACCCAGCCGGTGATGTACAAGAAGATCGGCGCCCATCCGACGACACTTGAGATCTACGCCAAGCGCCTCGTTGCCGACGGCGTCATGACCGAGGGCGAGGTCGAGAAGGCGCGGGCGGACTGGCGCGCGCGTCTCGATGCCGAACTCGAGGCCGGCTCCAGCTACAAGCCGAACAAGGCCGACTGGCTGGATGGCAAGTGGGCGGGTTTCAAGGTTGCCGATCTCGACGAGGATCCACGCCGTGGCGTGACCGGCGTCGACGCCGATGAACTCAGGGACATCGGCCGCAAGATCACCAAGGTGCCCGACGGCTTCCGTGTTCACCGCACCGTGCAGCGCTTCCTCGAGAACCGCGCCAAGGCGATCGACAGCGGCCAGGGCATCGACTGGGCGACCGCCGAAGCGCTGGCGTTCTGCACCTTGATGGAAGAAGGCCACCACGTCCGTCTGTCCGGTCAGGACAGCGAGCGCGGCACCTTCTCGCAGCGCCACTCGGTGCTGTTCGATCAGGAAGACGAGAGCCGCTACACGCCGTTCAACCATCTGTCCGAGAAGCAGGGCCACTACGAGGTCATCAACTCGCTGCTGTCGGAAGAGGCGGTGCTCGGCTTCGAGTACGGCTACTCGCTGGCCGAGCCCAACGCGCTGACCATGTGGGAAGCGCAGTTCGGCGACTTCGCCAACGGCGCGCAGGTGGTGTTCGACCAGTTCATCTCGTCGGGCGAACGCAAGTGGCTGCGCATGTCGGGCCTCGTCTGCCTGCTGCCGCACGGCTACGAGGGCCAGGGTCCGGAGCACTCCTCCGCCCGTCTCGAGCGCTTCCTGCAGATGTGCGCCGAAGACAACATGCAGGTCGCCAACTGCACCACGCCGGCGAACTACTTCCACATCCTGCGCCGCCAGCTGAAGCGCGAGATCCGCAAGCCGCTGATCCTGATGACGCCGAAGTCGCTGCTGCGCCACAAGCGCGCGGTGTCGACGCTCGCCGAGCTGTCGGCCGGCACCTCGTTCCACCGCGTGCTGCGTGACGACGCCGAGAAGGGCGGCGGCGAGACCAAGCTGGTCGGCGACGATCAGATCCGTCGTGTCATCCTGTGCACCGGCAAGGTCTACTACGACCTTTACGAGGAGCGCGAGAAGCGCGGCGTCAACGACGTCTACCTGCTGCGCGTCGAGCAGCTCTATCCGGTGCCGGTCAAGACGCTGGTGCAGGAGCTCGGCCGCTTCAAGAAGGCGGAGGTCGTGTGGTGCCAGGAAGAGCCGCGCAACATGGGCGGCTGGCATTTCATCGAATCCTATCTCGAGTGGGTGCTCAACCAGATCAACGCGCCGAACCGTCGGCCGCGTTACGTCGGCCGTGCGGCATCCGCCGCCACCGCCAGCGGTCTGATGTCGAAGCATCTGGCACAGCTCAAGGCGTTCCTCGACGACGCGCTGAGCTGAGACGAAGAGGGTTTTGTGACGGCCCGTGCGGCGTGACCTCGTCCCGTCGCGCGGGCCGCTTCACAGCATTGCAACGTTGATCCTTGAAATTCGGAGCCCTGCTCGCCGGGGTTTCGCCCGCCTTCAGATTTGAGACGCCGGCCCCGGTCCTCCCGGACGCCGCGCAAAAGGGAAAGCACCATGACTGAAATCCGTGTTCCGACGCTCGGCGAATCCGTCACCGAGGCGACCATTGGCCGTTGGTTCAAGAAGCCGGGCGACGCGGTCGCCGTCGACGAGCCGTTGGTGGAACTGGAAACCGACAAGGTGACCATCGAGGTGCCGGCGCCGGCTGCCGGTACGCTCGGCGAGATCGTGGCCAAGGACGGCGAGACCGTCGCCGTCGGCGCGCTGCTCGGCCAGATCACAGACGGCGCCGCTGGCGCGAAGCCGGCCGCTGCCGCGCCGGCCAAGGCCGCGCCGGCACCGGCTGCCGCCGCTCCGGCGCCTGCCCCGGCCGCGCCGAAGGCGCCGCCGGCCGATGCGCCGCTGGCGCCCTCCGTGCGCAAGCTTTCCGCCGAGAGTGGCGTCGATGCCTCGACGGTCCCGGGTTCGGGCAAAGATGGCCGCGTCACCAAGGGCGACATGCTCGCCGCGATCGAGCGCGCTGCTTCCGCGCCGACCCCGGTCAGCCAGCCGGCCGCCGCCGTCCAGGTGCGTGCGTCGTCGCCGGCCGACGACGCCGCGCGTGAAGAGCGCGTCAAGATGACCCGTCTGCGCCAGACCATCGCGCGCCGGCTCAAGGACGTGCAGAACACGGCTGCGATGCTGACGACCTTCAACGAGGTCGACATGAGCGAGCTCATGAAGCTGCGCTCGCAGTACAAGGATTTGTTCGAGAAGAAGCACGGCACCAAGCTCGGCTTCATGGGCTTCTTCACCCGGGCCGTGGTGCAGGCCCTCAAGGACGTGCCCGCGGTCAACGCCGAGATCGACGGCACCGACCTGATCTACAAGAACTACTATCACATCGGCGTCGCCGTCGGCACCGACAAGGGCCTCGTGGTGCCGGTGGTGCGCGACTGCGATCACAAGTCGCTCGCCGAAATCGAGAAGTCGATCTCCGAGTTCGGCCGCCGCGCGCGCGATGGCCAGCTCAAGATCGAGGAGATGCAGGGCGGCACGTTCACGATCTCGAACGGCGGCGTCTACGGCTCGCTGATGTCGACGCCGATCCTCAACGCGCCGCAGTCGGGCATCCTCGGCATGCACAAGATCCAGGACCGTCCGGTCGTGGTCGGCGGCAAGATCGAGATCCGCCCGATGATGTATCTGGCGCTGTCCTACGATCACCGCGTCATCGACGGCAAGGAAGCCGTGACCTTCCTCGTCCGCATCAAGGAGAGCCTGGAGGATCCGGCGCGGCTCGTGCTGGATCTGTGATCCGATGCTGCTGGCGCCGGAATTCCTGACCCTGTTCGGCGTGTTCGCGCTTGCCGCGATCGCGCCGGGCGCGGACTTCGCCTGCGTGCTGCGCGAAAGCGTCAGCTACGGACGGCGGGCAGGGATCCTTTCGGCGCTGGGTGTCGGCTCGGCGATCATGGTCCACGTCGCCTATACCGTGGCGGGCGTGGGCCTGATCATTGCCCAGTCGATCGTGCTGTTCACTATCGTCAAGTGGTGCGGCGCGGCCTACCTCGTCACCATCGGGATGCGGTCGCTGACGGCGCGCCGCCGCCCGGCCAGCGGTGCAGCGTTGCAGGCGGTTTGCGCGTGCGGGCCACGGCATGGAGCGACGTCCTATGGCGTCGGCTTTCTCACCAACCTCCTCAATCCCAAGGCGACGCTGTTCTTCGTGTCGCTGTTCGCTACCATTGTGTCCCATCAGACGCCGATGCCGGTCCAGTTCGCCTATGGCGCGGCGCTCGCCGTGTTTCTGGCGCTGTGGTTCAGTTTCGTCGCGGTCTTCCTCACGACGCGCGGCATGCGCGCCGCGTTCGAGCGGATGGGGCACTGGATCGATCGCGTCACGGGGCTGGTGCTGATCGCGCTCGGGGTGCGCGTCGCCCTGCAGCGCGCGAGCTAGGAGCGGGACGGATGGATCGTGTCGCCGTCATCACCGGGGGCAGCCGCGGCATCGGCCGCGCCACGGCGCTGGCCGCTGCGGCGCGTGGCTGGCGGGTCTGTATCGGCTATGCCGGCAACGAAGCCGCGGCGCACGCGGTGGTCGCCGAGATCGAGGGCGGCAACGGCGCCGCGATGGCGGTGCGCTGCGATGTCGCCAGCGAGACGGATATTCTCGCGCTGTTCGCGGCCGCCGATGGCTTCGGTCCGCTCGGGGCGCTGGTCAATAACGCCGGCGTCGTCGATGCGACGGCGCGCCTCGAGGACATGAGTGCAGCGCGCCTGCAGCGCATGATGACCATCAATGTCGTCGGCAGCCTGCTGTGCGCGCGCGAAGCGGTGCGGCGGATGTCGACGCGGCATGGCGGGCAGGGCGGCGTCATCGTCAACCTGTCGTCGGCCGCGGCACGGCTCGGCTCCGCCAACACCTATGTCGACTATGCGGCGTCGAAGGGCGCCATCGACACCTTCACCCGTGGCCTCGCCGACGAGGTCGCGGCCGAAGGCATCCGCGTCACGGGCGTGCGCCCGGGACTGATCGATACCGAAATCCATGGCAGCGGCGGCGATCCTGACCGCGCCCATCGGCTCAGCGTCAACGTGCCGATGCGGCGGGTCGGCACCGCAGACGAGATTGCCAACGCCATCGTCTGGCTGATGTCCGACGAGGCGTCCTATGTCACCGGTTCAATTCTCGACGTGTCAGGCGGGCGCTAGCCGTCCGCGACGTCATTACTTGCTACAGGAGAACTCATGGCGAGCTACGACCTCATTGTCATCGGCACCGGCCCCGGTGGATATGTCTGCGCGATCCGGGCGGCGCAGCTCGGTCTGAAGGTGGCCGTCGTCGAAAAGAACGCGACGCTCGGCGGCACCTGTCTCAATGTCGGCTGCATGCCGTCCAAGGCGCTGCTGCACGCCTCCGAACTGCTCGAGGAGGCCGAGCATTCCTTCGCCAAGATGGGCATCGGCGTCAGCAAGCCGAAGCTCGACCTGCCGGCGATGATGAAGTTCAAGCAGGAAGGCATCGACGGCAACGTTAAGGGTGTCGACTTCCTGATGAAGAAAAACAAGATCGATGTGCTGCGCGGCACCGGCCGCATTCTCGGCGCCGGCAAGGTCGAGGTCCGGGCTGCCGACGGCAAGAGCGAGACCCACGACACCAGGAACATCGTCATCGCCACTGGCTCGGCGGTCACCCAGCTCAAGGGCATCGAGATCGACGAGAAGCGCATCGTGTCGTCGACCGGCGCGCTGTCGCTCGACAAGGTGCCGGAGAAGCTTTTGGTGATCGGCGCCGGCGTCATCGGCCTCGAGCTCGGCTCGGTGTGGCGCCGGCTTGGCGCGCAGGTGACGGTGGTCGAATTCCTCGATCGCATCCTGCCCGGCATGGACGGTGAAATCGCCAAGCAGTTCCAGCGGATTCTCGAGAAGCAGGGCGTTGCCTTCAAGCTCGGCGCCAAGGTCACCGGAGTCGATGCGTCCGGCAAGACGCTGAAGGCGCAGGTCGAGGCCGCCGCCGGAGGCAACCCCGAGACCATCGAAGCCGATGTGGTGCTCGTCGCCGTCGGCCGCGTGCCCTACACCGAGGGCCTCGGCCTGAAGGAAGCGGGCATCGCGCTCGACAACCGCGGCCGGGTGCAGACCGATGCGCATCTTTCGACCAATGTGCCGGGCATCTACGCCATCGGTGACGTCATCGCCGGGCCGATGCTGGCGCACAAGGCCGAGGACGAGGGCGTGGCCGTTGCCGAAATCATCGCCGGTCAGTCCGGCCATGTGAATTACGACGTCATTCCGGGCGTGGTCTACACCACGCCGGAAGTCGCTTCGGTCGGCAAGACCGAGGAAGAGCTGAAGCAGGCCGGCGTCGCCTACAACGTCGGCAAGTTCCCGTTTACGGCCAATGGCCGCTCCAAGGTCAACCAGACCACCGATGGCCTGGTGAAGGTCCTGGCCGACGCCAAGACCGACCGTGTGCTCGGCGTGCACATCGTTGGCCGCGAGGCCGGCGAGATGATCCACGAGGCGGCGGTGCTGATGGAGTTCGGCGGTGCAGCGGAGGATCTTGCCCGCACCTGCCACGCCCATCCGACCCGCTCGGAAGCGATCAAGGAAGCCGCGCTCGGTGTTGCCAAGCGCAGCATCCATATGTAGCGGCTAAACG
This sequence comes from Bradyrhizobium sp. U87765 SZCCT0048, assembly GCF_018131225.1. Taxonomy (GTDB): domain Bacteria; phylum Pseudomonadota; class Alphaproteobacteria; order Rhizobiales; family Xanthobacteraceae; genus Bradyrhizobium_A. The sequence continues at coordinate 79,385 of NZ_JAFCMM010000004.1, forward strand.
TCACGGCCCGCGCCGCGGGACGATTTGCCTCGTTTGCGCCGCAGTGTCGCAGTGAGGTCAGCTCGTCCGGGCGCGGTTCGTCCGTGTCGCGATGCTCTGCATCGCGGCAAGCAGGCGCGCCGGGCCGGACGTGCCGGGGATTGTGTCATGCGACGCCTGTTGAAGCCGCTGTGGTTTTTGCTTGCCCTGCTGTTCCTGATCGAAGCGTGGCTGTGGGATTATCTGGTCCCGCTGATCCGCTGGATCGTGGATTCGATTCCATGGCGCACCCTCAAGGCGCGCCTGGCTGCCGCGATCGACCACCTGTCGCCGCCGGCGACGCTGGTCGTGTTTCTGATTCCTGCGGCGATCTATTTCGGGCTCGAATTGATCGCACTGTGGCCGCTGGCCTATGGCCGCTGGTTGCTGGCGCTGATCGTGCTCGGCGTCGCCAAGGTGATCGGCGCAGCCATCACCGCCTTCGCGTTCGACGTGACGCGCGACAAGCTGCTGCAGATGGGTTGGTTTAAGCGCGGCTATGACATGGTCATCGGCTGGCGCGACGCCGCCCATCGCCTGGCGGATCCGCATCTGCAGGATATCCGCAGCTGGTGGCGGGAGCTCCGGCCGGCGGCGCGGTCGCGCTTCGCCCGCTTCGTGCAGCGGTTGCGCCGCCGCGCCCAGGCGGCCGTTTCCAAGTAAGTCCGGCCAGCGAGCGGTGAGCTTTCGGCTGAGCGCTATTCCGTCATTCTGAGGTGCGCGCACTTGCGCGCCTCGTAGGATGGATGTGGGCGCTGAGTTGCCGCTCGGGCCATCGCCCTTCGAGGGTCCCGCTGCGCGGGACCGCCTCAGGGTGACGGATCACTGATGCGGCCCGGCTTCGCGTGAAGCCGGGTCCACGGCAGACGCTGTCAGAGCAGGTGCACCGCATGCGGCGCGAATGCGCCGATCAGGGTGAAGACAATGCCGCCGAGGGCGAGCAGGCCGGAGATCCACGCCAGCGCGATCATGCCGGTGATGATGGTGGCCGATGCCAGCACGATGGCGATCTGGAAGGCGGCCGAGGCGACTTCGAAGTGGTGATACTTGGCCAGCGAGGTGTCGCGCTCGTGCTCGGCGTGCTTGGCCCGCTCGGCGAGCTGTTCGGAGCCCTCGTTGGTCTCAGGCTCGGAGCGATAGCGCGCCGCGGTCTTCTGCCAGTCGTCGATCTGCTTGAGCGCGGCGGCCTTCTGCGTCTCGTCGGTCAGCGTCGGCGCCGTGACCTTGAGGCCTTCGGCGGCGGTCTGGACCGCCGTGCGGCGGATGGTCTTGGCCTGGAAGAACGACCAGAGATTCGCCGCCTCGACGTTCTTGCTGATCGATTCGGTCTGGGCGCCCTTGCCGAGCGTTTCCGACAGCGCCAGGCACAGCGCAATCACCGCGATCAGCAGTGCAATCTTCTTGTTCTCGCCGGAGGCATGCTCGGCATGCTCCGCGTGCTCCATGCTCTCATGTGCACTCATCGAAATCCCCTCCTGCCAAAGGCTTGTCCCGCGTCCTCACGTTTGACCGAACGCAAAGGCCTTCGCAAGAGGCAAAGTCATGGCGGTGGGATGGCCTGCACGCCGGAGATCGCGGCCGCCGTTCATCGACCTGTCACGCGCGCGGATGCGCGGTCTTGTAGACGTCCATCAGCCGCTCGGCATCGATGCCGGTATAGACCTGGGTGGTCGACAGCGAGGCGTGTCCCAGCAGCTCCTGGATGGCCCTGAGGTCGCCGCCGCGGCTCAGAAGATGGGTGGCGAAGGAGTGGCGCAGCGCATGGGGCGTGGCGCTGTCCGGCAGGCCGAGCGCGCCGCGCAGGCTGGCCATGGCGAGCTGGATGATGCGCGGGCTGAGCGGGCCGCCCTTGGCGCCGACGAACAGCGGTCCTGCCGGCGACAGCGTGTAAGGACAGACGGCGACATAGTCGGCAATCATGGTCAGCACGTTCTGCAGCACCGGCACCATGCGGGTCTTGTTGCCCTTGCCGGTCACCACCAGTACATCGCCGGCGCCGGGCGCAGGCACGTCGCGCCGCTTCAGTCCCAGCGCTTCGGAGATGCGCAGGCCCGAGCCGTACAACAGGCCCAGCACCGCGGCGTCGCGTGCCAGGATCCAGGGTTCGCGGTCTTCGCCTGCGCGCAGGTCGACGTCGACGATGCGGCGCGCGGTCGACATCTGCAGGGGCTTTGGCAGGCTCTTGCTGACCTTCGGCGCACGGATCGCCGACAGCGCGCCAACCTTGCCCTTGCCTTCACGCTCCAGAAAGCGCGCGAACGAGCGCAGGCCAGCCAGCGCCCGCATCAGCGAGCGCCCGGCGATATCGTCGGCGCGGCGCGCCGCCATGAAGGCGCGCACATCTGTCGCCTCGAGGCGGGCGAAACGTTTCAGGGTGAGCACGTCGCCCCAGTGACCGGTGAGGAACACCAGGAACTGGCGGAGATCGCGCGCATAGGCTTCCAGCGTCTTGGGCGACAGCCGTCGCTCGGCGCGCAGATGCGCCATCCAGCGCATCATCTCGTCGAGGAGGTCCGGCGCCGCGCAGGTCAGAAGCGGAGCCTCAGTGGAGGCCGTGTCGGAAGCGGTATCGTTGGTCACGCGGCGTGTCTCCTGGCCCCGCGGCGGGCGTGTCACGTCGGGGACATCATCGGAGCGGTTGGTTCAGCAGAGGTTAACCGGCGGTCCGCCCGAAGGATCTGCGAGGCTGCGGCACCGGTCTCGCGCCCCCGGGGCTGGCCTCCAGGCTGTCCCGGGATGACGACGCAAAAATGACCTCATTCCCGGACACGCCGCAGGCGTGCCCCCTGAATCCCGGCCCGAGCCGGTATCGCCTCATCGTGTCGTGGAAACCCCCGAGGCGAGCGACTAAATTGAACCGTTCGTGCCCTCCCAGCCTGCCGATTCGCCCCCCTCATGGCCTCCCCCGTCAGTTCCACCCGCTTTGTCGACGTCCTGGTGCCGGTGGCGCTGAACCAGACCTATTCCTATCGCATTCCAGTCGGCATGACGCTGGCGGCCGGCGACGTCGTCGGCGTGCCGCTCGGCGCGCGTGAGGTCCTCGGCGTGGTGTGGGCCGACAACGCCAATCCCGAGCCGCGCCTGCACAACCGCCTCAAGGACGTCGCGGAGAAGGTCGATGTGCCGCCGCTGCGCGGCGAACTGCGCTCCTTCATCGACTGGGTCTCGACCTACACCCTGTCGGCGCGCGGCATGGTGATGCGCATGGCGCTGCGGATGGGCGAGAACCTCGGTCCGGAGCGGGTGCGGCTCGGCGTTCGCCTCGTCGGCACCCCGCCGCAGCGCCTCACCCCGGCGCGCCGGCGGCTGCTGTCGGTGCTCGACGACGGCCTGCTGCACGCCAAGTCCGAGGCCGCCAAGGAGGCCGGTGTCAGCGTTGGCGTGGTCGATGGCCTTGTCGACGAGGGCACGCTGGCGGTCGAGGTGATGCCGAAGCCGCCGCCGCCCCCGGCGCCCGATCCGTCGTTCGCCCAGCCGGATTTCTCGCCCGAGCAGCAGGCCGGCGCGGAGGCGTTGCGGACCATGGTCGCGAACGGCGCGTTCCAGGTAGCGCTGCTCGACGGCGTCACCGGCTCGGGCAAGACCGAGGTGTATTTCGAGGCGGTGGCGGAGGCGGTGCGGCGCGGCCGCCAGGCGCTGCTGCTGATGCCGGAGATCGCGCTCACCGGCCAGTTCCTCGACCGCTTCGCGGCGCGGTTCGGCGTGCGGCCGCTGGAATGGCATTCGGAGCTGACGCCGCGCACCCGCGCCCGCAACTGGGCGGCGATCGCGTCGGGCGAGGCCCATGTGGTGATCGGCGCGCGCTCGGCGCTGTTCCTGCCCTATGCTGATCTCGGCCTCATCATCATCGATGAGGAGCACGAGCAGGCCTACAAGCAGGACGACGGCGCGCACTACCATGCCCGCGACATGGCGGTGGTGCGCGGTCATATCGCGAAGATTCCGGTGGTGCTGGCGTCGGCGACGCCGTCGGTCGAGAGCGAGGTCAACGCCCGCAAGGGCCGCTACCAGCGCGTCGCGCTGCCGTCGCGGTTCGGCGGCCAGCACATGCCGCATATCCAGGCCATCGACCTGCGGCGCGCCGGGCCGCCGCGCGGCCGCTTCATCTCGCCGCCGCTGGCGGAGGCCGTGCGCCACGCCATCGAGCGGCGCGAGCAGGCGCTGTTGTTCCTCAATCGCCGTGGCTATGCGCCGCTGACGCTGTGCCGCGCCTGCGGCCACCGCTTCTCCTGCAACATCTGCGACGCCTGGCTGGTCGATCACCGCTTCCGCCAGCGTCTCGTCTGCCATCACTGCGGCTTCTCGGTGCCGCGTCCCCATGTCTGCCCGAGCTGCAATGCCGAGGAATCGCTCGCCGCCATCGGCCCCGGTGTCGAGCGGTTGCAGGAGGAGGCGGCGCAGCTGTTTCCTGAGGCGCGCAGCATGGTGCTGTCGAGCGACCTCATCACCTCGATCGAAACCATGCGCGCCGAGCTCACCGAGATCGCCGAGGGCCGTGTCGATCTCATCATCGGCACCCAGCTCGTCGCCAAGGGGCATCATTTCCCGCGGCTCAACCTCGTCGGCGTCATCGATGCCGATCTCGGTCTCGGCAATGGCGATCCGCGCGCCGCCGAGCGCACCTTCCAGTTGCTCAACCAGGTCATCGGCCGCGCCGGCCGCGAGCAGGGCCGCGGCATCGGCTACCTGCAGACTCACCAGCCGGAGCACCCGGTGATCAAGGCGCTGATCGCCAGCGACCGCGAGGCGTTCTACGACAATGAGATCGAATCGCGCGAGCGCACCGGCTATCCGCCGTTCGGCCGTCTCGCCAGCCTCATCATCTCCGCCGGCGACCGGCCGACTGCGGAGGGCTTCGCGCGGCGGCTCGCGGCGATGGCGCCGGTCGACGACCAGGTCCAGGTGCTTGGACCCGCCGAGGCGCCGCTCGCGGTCATCAAGGGCCGTTACCGCTTTCGCCTGCTGGTGAAGTCGGCGCGTGGCTACGACCTCTCCAGTTATCTCCGCGGCTGGCTGGCCGCGGCGCCGAAGACGACAGGCAACCTCAAGCTCGAGGTCGATGTCGACCCGCAGAGCTTTCTGTGATCTGATCAACCCGTGGTTGAGCGAAGCCGACCGATCGAGTCTGTGCGCGAACCCATGGGGAGCGTTTCTTGAAAATCAAAACCAAATCCATCCTGATCTGGACCGGCGCGACGTTTCTGGGCGCGCTGGCGCCGATCTTCGTCTTGTCCGCGACGCTAGACTTCATGGTCGCGCTACCCGAGATGTCGGTATCGTCCTTCTTGATAAGGTTCGTCTTCTATTCGGGAGTGGTGCTTCCCTTCACCCTGTTGGCTGCCATCGTTCTTGGGGTGCCAGCTGCGCGCTTCTGCCTCGCGAAGCGGTGGACACACTGGATTGCCGCGGTCATCGGCGGCGCTCTCATCGGCGCGGTCGCGGCGTTTCCAACGGTGTGGTTCTATGCGGGCATGTTCGGACTTGAAGCGTGGCACAGCTACGCGATGTTCAGTGCGGCTATCGTCGGCTTCGGTGTGCTTGGCGCACTGGTGTTCTGGGGTACACTCAAGCTGTTGGGTGAGTTCGAGCCGGACCGCTCCAACATCGTGTTCGCACCGGGACAGAACCCGTGAAGATTGGCTTCGACACCATTCTGATCTGGGCGATTGCGTTGTTCCTCGCGGCGCTGACGTCAGTCCTGATCCTCACGCTCACTGCGCTGAGGCTGTCACCCTACGATCTGCTGACCGTCGTGAGCTTTTGTATAGCCGTCGCATTTCCTGCTGCCCTGACCTTTGCCGTGATCGCTGGGGTGCCAGTCGCGTTGCTCTGCCTGGCAATGCGCTGGACGCACTGGCGAGTGGCGATTCTTGGTGGCTTTCCGATGGGGGTGATCGCGACGTTCGCAGTGTCAGGGTTCTTCGGCCCGGCGACGGGCGATCCCATCAATGAGTACGTCTTTGGCGGCCTGCTTGGCGTGTCGGGCGCGCTGGTGTTCTGGAGCACGCTCAAGCTGTTTGGGGAGCTCGAGCCGCGTCGCAGAGACGCTGCCGGTCAAGCGCCGGCCTGATCGATCCACGGCAGAGTGGAGCTGTGGTCCAGTGGGCCTCATGGGTGAGGATGCCAGGATCAGCATATGAAAACGCCTGCCATCGCTCCCACGATGGCAGGCGCTCGGGACTTCGCGGAAGACCCGTACCCCTGAACGCTACGCTACAGAACTGGAATGATGCGCTGGTGCGCTTACTGGACTTCGGCGACGACGCGGCCGACGCCGCGGCCCGTCAGGCCAACCGCGCGTGCCGCGCCGGTCGACAGGTCCAGGACCCGGCCGCGAATGAACGGACCACGGTCATTGATGGTGACGACGACGCTGCGGCCGGCATGGGTCACCTTGAGACGGGTGCCGAACGGCAGGGTGCGGTGGGCGGCGGTCAGGGCGTTCTGGTTGAAGCGCTGGCCCGACGCCGTGCGGCTGCCGGCTTCGTTGCCGTAGTAGGAGGCCATGCCCGAGAACGAGTGGCCCGAGCCGATCGAAGCCTGGGAATCCCGCCAGTCGCTGCGGCGCGATTTGGCATCGGCGGCGGACACGCCTCCGGCAAGCACGGACGCCGCCATCGCGGCGGTGACCACAGAGCGAAGCCGCCACGGCGGGAAGTTAAGATTTCGAATCATCAAGTTACCCCTTGGATCGTATTGCAGCGTATTACGTCAGGATGGCTGGCTATAACCCGCGACCCCATAGGCATAAGAACGGTTCACCCGACAATGGGGCGTAAACGCGGCGCTGGAAATTGTTCCCTAAACGATGAGGTTTTTTGTTCAAATCTGGAACTAATCTTTTTAACTTGGGCTAATCTTGAAATTAAGAAATCGTTAACCATCAATTTTAGACGAATACTGAAGAAGAAAGACTTCATTAAAGTTTCACAAGAACAGTGAGGCGTCGTTGCATCACGGTGCGTTATGCGCCTACCGCAATGCATCATGATCTGGGCGCGGGGCTGTGTGGGTTCGAATGCGGCTCTTGCCGTGCGCCGGGGATCGGCGCGGGCACTTTCGTGCTCGCGGGAACGCGTGGCCCGGGCTTGACCCGGAAGGCGGCGGTCCCGTCAGAGGGGGGCGGCGCGATCGGAGGGGGCCGGTCGTGGTCAGGTCCCGAGGTCATGGCGCTGGCGACCGCGCCACCTGGGGTGGTCGGGCTCGAGCATGGCCTGGGCCGATTCAGCCGAAAGATGGATGTCGCGGTGCAGTGCATTGCGGCCCGCGAAATTCACGCGCCGCGCGAAGGGCTTCACCCGGCCAGCGATCCTGCGACAAACCATCACGAGGCGCGCCGCGTCATGTTGCACCTGCGCGCCGCGTATGTTAGCAAACCGCGATTTTTAGCGGCGGCGGCGCTTGCCTGTCGCCCGGAAATAGAAGTCCCGCTTGAATTCCAAGGGCTTTGATCGCCGGTCACCCCCGTGAGACGACGATCCCTGTGCTTGGCCTTTCGACAGCCAGATAGAGCTTATTCGTGGCAACAGAAGATCCGTCGGTTTCTGGAGTGTCCGGTCGCTATGCGACGGCGCTGTTCGACCTCGCGCGCGATGAAAAGTCCGTCGACGCCATCAAGGCCGATCTGGACAAGTTCAACGCGCTGATCACCGAAAGCGCCGACCTGGCGCGGCTGATCCGCAGTCCGGTCTTTACCGCGGACGAGCAGGCCAAGGCGCTCTCGGCGGTTCTCGCCAAGGCGGGCATCGGTGGTCTCTCCGCCAAGTTCCTCGGTGTGCTCACCGCCAACCGCCGGCTGTTCGCCGTGGGTGACGTGATCCGCGCCTTCAACAAGCTGGTCGCCCGCTACAAGGGCGAGGTCTCGGCCGACGTCACCGTCGCTGAACCGCTCAGCGACAAGAACCTCGACGCCCTCAAGACGGCCCTCAAGTCGGTGACCGGCAAGGACGTCGCTCTCAACGTGAAAGTGGATCCCTCGATCATCGGCGGGCTTGTCGTCAAGCTCGGCAGCCGCATGGTCGACAGTTCGCTTCGCACCAAACTCAATTCGATCAAGCACGCGATGAAAGAGGCAGGCTGATGGACATCCGCGCCGCGGAAATCTCCGCAATTCTCAAGGACCAGATCAAGAATTTCGGCCAGGAAGCCGAGGTCTCGGAAGTCGGTCAGGTGCTCTCCGTCGGTGACGGCATCGCCCGCGTCTATGGTCTGGACAACGTCCAGGCCGGTGAAATGGTCGAGTTCGAGAACGGTACGCGCGGCATGGCGCTGAACCTCGAAACCGACAACGTCGGCATCGTGATCTTCGGCGCCGACCGCGAGATCAAGGAAGGCCAGACCGTCAAGCGCACCCGCGCCATCGTCGACACTCCGGTCGGCAAGGGCCTGCTCGGCCGCGTCGTTGACGCCCTCGGCAACCCGATCGACGGCAAGGGCCCGATCCAGGGCGCCGAGCGCAAGCGCGTCGACGTCAAGGCGCCCGGCATCATTCCGCGCAAGTCGGTGCACGAGCCGATGGCCACCGGCCTCAAGGCGATCGATGCGCTGATCCCGGTCGGCCGTGGCCAGCGCGAGCTGATCATCGGCGACCGCCAGACCGGCAAGACCGCGATCGCGCTCGACACCATTCTCAACCAGAAGCCGCTCAACGCGCAGCCGGACGAGAAGATCAAGCTGTATTGCGTCTACGTCGCGATCGGCCAGAAGCGTTCGACCGTCGCGCAGTTCGTGAAGGTGCTCGAAGAGCAGGGCGCGCTGGAGTACTCCGTCGTCGTCGCCGCGACCGCGTCGGACCCGGCCCCGATGCAGTACCTCGCGCCGTTCACCGGCTGCACCATGGGCGAGTACTTCCGCGACAACGGCATGCATGCCGTGATCATCTATGACGACTTGTCCAAGCAGGCCGTCGCCTACCGCCAGATGTCGCTGCTGCTGCGCCGCCCGCCGGGCCGCGAAGCCTATCCGGGCGACGTGTTCTATCTGCACTCGCGCCTGCTCGAGCGCGCCGCCAAGATGAACGACGATCTCGGCGCTGGCTCGCTGACCGCTCTGCCGGTCATCGAAACCCAGGCCAACGACGTGTCGGCCTACATTCCGACCAACGTGATCTCGATCACCGACGGCCAGATCTTCCTCGAAACCGACCTGTTCTATCAGGGCATCCGTCCGGCGGTGAACGTCGGTCTGTCGGTGTCGCGCGTCGGTTCGTCGGCGCAGACCAAGGCGATGAAGAAGGTCGCCGGCAAGATCAAGGGCGAGCTGGCGCAGTACCGCGAAATGGCGGCGTTCGCGCAGTTCGGCTCCGATCTCGACGCCGCGACCCAGCGCCTGCTGAACCGCGGTTCGCGCCTCACCGAACTCCTCAAGCAGCCGCAGTTCTCGCCGCTGAAGATGGAAGAGCAGGTGTGCGTGATCTGGGCCGGCACCAACGGCTATCTCGATCCGCTGCCGCTCGCCAAGATCCGCGCGTTCGAGGACGGCCTGCTGTCGCTGCTGCGCGGCAAGCATGTCGAGATCCTCGATGCCATCCGCACCAGCCGCGATCTCTCGGATGATGTCGCCGGCAAGCTGAAGGCTGTCGTCGAGGGCTTCGCGAAGACGTTCGCGTAAGGCAGGCAAGGCGCCGAGAGGACTAAGCCGCAATGGCCAGCTTGAAAGACATGCGCGTCCGCATCGCCTCGACCAAGGCGACGCAGAAGATCACCAAGGCGATGCAGATGGTCGCGGCGTCCAAGCTGCGCCGCGCGCAGACCGCCGCCGAAGCCGCCCGGCCCTACGCCGAGCGGATGGACGCAGTGATCACCAACATCGCGGGCGCCGCCTCGGGAGCTGGCAACGGCCCGGCGCTCCTTGCCGGCACCGGCAAGGACAACGTGCACCTGCTCCTGGTGTGCACCGGTGAACGCGGCCTGTCGGGCGCGTTCAACTCCTCGATCGTGCGCCTGGCTCGCGAGCGTGCCAATGCGCTGATCGCCCAGGGCAAGACGGTGAAGTTCTTCTGCGTCGGCCGCAAGGGTTACGAGCAGCTGCGCCGCACCTTCGACAAGCAGATCGTCGAGAACATCGAGCTGCGCTCGGTGCGCCAGCTCGGCTTCAAGAACGCCGAGGACATCGCCAAGCGGGTGATCGCCCGTTTCGATGCCGGCGAGTTCGACGTCTGCACGCTGTTCTACGCCCGCTTCAAGTCGGTGATCGCGCAGATCCCGACCGACCAGCAGATCATTCCGCTGGTCATCGAGAAGGCCAAGGATGGTGCTGCGACGGCGGTCTACGACTACGAGCCGGCCGAGGACGAGATCCTCACCAGCCTGCTGCCGCGAAATCTTGCGGTACAGATCTTCCGCGCGCTGCTCGAGAACAACGCTTCGTTCTACGGCGCGCAGATGAGCGCAATGGACAACGCGACCCGCAACGCCGGCGAGATGATCCGCAAGCAGACGCTGGTCTACAACCGGACCCGTCAGGCCATGATCACCAAGGAGCTGATCGAGATCATCTCCGGCGCCGAGGCGGTCTAACGTAATCGTACAGGACATTAGCCGTCACGCTGACGGTCGTTGAATTCAAGATTTCGAGGAGAAAGTTCCCATGGCCCAGCCAGCCAATCAGGTCGGACGCATCACCCAGGTCATCGGCGCCGTCGTGGACGTGCAGTTCGAAGGCCATCTGCCGGCCATTCTGAATGCGCTCGAAACCAAGAACGCCGGCTCGCGCCTGGTGCTCGAGGTCGCCCAGCATCTCGGCGAATCGACGGTCCGCGCGATCGCGATGGACACCACCGAAGGTCTGGTGCGTGGCCAGGAAGTGACCGACACCGGCCAGCCGATTTCGGTGCCGGTCGGTGAAGCGACCCTCGGCCGCATCATCAACGTCGTCGGCGACCCCGTCGACGAAGGCGGTCCGATCGCGGCTGACGGCGTTCGCGCCATTCACCAGCCGGCTCCGGCCTACACCGAGCAGTCGACCGAAGCCGAGATCCTCGTGACCGGCATCAAGGTCGTCGACCTGCTCGCGCCGTACGCCAAGGGCGGCAAGATCGGCCTGTTCGGCGGCGCCGGCGTCGGCAAGACCGTGCTGATCCAGGAGCTGATCAACAACGTCGCCAAGGCGCACGGTGGTTACTCGGTGTTCGCCGGCGTCGGTGAGCGTACCCGCGAAGGCAACGACCTCTATCACGAGTTCATCGAATCAGGCGTCAACAAGAAGGGCGGCGGCCAGGGCTCCAAGTGCGCGCTGGTGTACGGCCAGATGAACGAGCCTCCGGGCGCGCGTGCCCGCGTCGGCCTGACCGGTCTGACCGTCGCCGAGCACTTCCGCGACCAGGGCCAGGACGTGCTGTTCTTCGTCGACAACATCTTCCGCTTCACCCAGGCCGGCTCGGAAGTGTCGGCGCTGCTCGGACGCATCCCGTCGGCGGTGGGTTATCAGCCGACGCTCGCGACCGACATGGGCGCGTTGCAGGAGCGCATCACCACCACCACCAAGGGTTCGATCACCTCGGTGCAGGCGATTTACGTTCCGGCCGACGACTTGACCGACCCGGCGCCGGCAACCTCGTTCGCCCACTTGGACGCGACGACCGTGCTGAACCGCGCGATCTCGGAAAAGGGCATCTACCCGGCGGTGGACCCGCTCGACTCGACCTCGCGCATGCTGTCGGCGATGATCGTCGGCGACGAGCACTACAACACCGCGCGTCAGGTCCAGCAGATCCTGCAGAAGTACAAGTCGCTGCAGGACATCATCGCCATTCTCGGCATGGACGAACTGTCCGAAGAGGACAAGCTGACCGTGGCCCGCGCCCGCAAGATCGAGCGCTTCCTGTCGCAGCCGTTCCACGTCGCCGAGGTGTTCACCGGCTCGCCCGGCAAGTTCGTCGAGCTCGCCGACACCATCAAGGGCTTCAAGGGCCTTTGCGAAGGCAAGTATGATCATTTGCCTGAAGCTGCTTTCTACATGGTTGGCACCATCGAAGAGGCAGTCGAGAAGGGCAAGAAGCTCGCGGAAGCGGCGTAATCAGCCATGGCCACGTTCCACTTCGATCTCGTTTCTCCGGAAAAGATCGCCTTCTCGGGTGAAGTCGACCAGGTCGACGTCCCCGGGCTCGAGGGCGACTTCGGGGTGCTGGCCGGACACTCGCCCCTAGTGGCGAGCGTGCGCCCGGGCATCCTCACTGTCACCGTGAACGGCAAGCATCAGAAGATCATCGTGCTCGGCGGCCTCGCCGAAGTGAACGCGAAGGGTCTGACCGTGCTCGCCGACACCGCGACCTCCATCGAGGAGCTCGACCGCGCTGCATTCGCGCAGCAGATCGCCGAGATGGAAGAAGGCCTCAAGGACGAGGAGCCGGGCGACGCGCTCGACCGCGCCATCTCCCGTCTCGACCACTACAAGACGATCCAGCAGCAGGTCACGTCGACTGCGATGCACTGAACGGCGGATCGCCAGCGTGTTGCAAACAACCCGGTCTCGCCAGAGGCCGGGTTTTTTGTTGCGTCAGGCCGGCGCCGCAAATGTCGCGAATTCGGCCGCCACCGCGCTGTAGATGGCGCGGCGGAACGGCACCACCAGCGCGGCGATGCGATCGAGGCGCTCCCAGCGCCAGGTGTCGAATTCCGGCGGCTGACCGTTGCGCGGCGACAGCGGATCGATGGCGGCTTCATCGCCGGTGAAGCGCAGCGCGAACCATTTCTGGCGTTGGCCGCGGAAGATGGAAAGGCGATGCGGCGGGCCGTCATAGGCCGGGAAGTCGTAGGTCATCCAGTCGGTCTCGCCGAGAATGGCGGCGTCGACAACGCCAGTCTCCTCCCACAGCTCGCGCCGGACCGCCTCGCGTGGATCCTCATTGGGATCGATACCGCCCTGGGGCATCTGCCATTCGAGGCCGGGGTAGATCACCTCCGGCCCATCGTCGCGAAAGCGCCGCGCGATCAGCACCTCGCCGCGACTGTTGAACAGGGCCGCGCCGACGTTGAGTCGATAGGGTTTTGCATCCGTCATGCTGGTGCCGTGATCTGCCATGATGGGGTTCCCGCGCGCGGCGGCCATGACCTGTTGGTGCATGACGTCCAGCGCGCGATCGCCTAAATTGTGCCGCCGGCCGCCCCGGCGGGGACATGCGGCCACGAGGATCCGTTGAAGCTGTTCGAGGCCATACGACCAAAGCGCTCCGCCGCTGTCCAGCCCGCTCCCGCCCCGGCGGCGGATGCTCCGACGGCGCGCGGCCTTTGTTTCCGCAATGTCGGCTTCGCGCGCGACGGGCAGTCCGTGTTCGATGGTCTCTCGCTCGATCTGTCGCAGCGGCGCATCGGCCTTGTTGGCGACAACGGCTCGGGCAAGAGCACCCTGCTGCGTCTCGCCAATGGCCTGCTGCGCGCCGGGCGCGGCGATGTCGTCGTCAATGGCGTGCGGCTCGAGGGCGCGGCGCTCGCCGCCGGCGTCGGCTTCGTGTTTCAGAACCCGGATCACCAGATCATCTTTCCAACCGTTGGCGAGGAAATCGCGTTCGGCCTGACCGAGCGCGGGGTTGCCGCCGCCGAGGCGCAGCGCGCGACTGAGGAACTGCTGGCGCGCCACGGCTGCGCCGGCTGGAGCGGGCGCGCGGTGCACGAACTGTCCGAAGGGCAGAAGCAGCTCGTTTGCATCCTTGCGGTGCTGGCGACCGAGCCGTCGGTGCTGCTGCTCGACGAGCCGTTCGCGAGCCTCGACCTGCCGACGCGGCTGTCGCTGTCGGCGCGGCTGGCGCAGTTGCCGCAGCAGGTGGTGATGGCGAGCCACGATCTCGACCTGCTGCACGATTTCGACCGCGTCGTCTGGCTCGATCGGGGCGCGGTGCGCGCCGATGCGTCGCCCGCCGAGGTGCTGCCGCTCTATCGCGCCCATGCCGCGGTACGCGGCGCGGTTTTGCTGGAGAGCGGCGCGGCATGATGGGCGGCTACCTCGCGCGCGCGACCTGGCTGCACCGGCTGCCGGCGTGGCTGAAGCTCGCGGCGCTGGCCGCGATCAGTCTCGCGCTGCTGCCGGTGCAGGACTGGCGGCTGCTGGCGCTGTCTTTCGCGGCCGTCATCGCGATCTATGCCATGCTCGGGCGCGACGCGTTGCGGCGGCTCGGCCTGTTCCGCCCGCTGATCCCGCTGCTGGTCATTGTCGGTGGCCTGCAGGGGCTGTTCAACCAGTGGCAGGATGGCGCTGTCGTGGTGCTGCGCCTTGTGGTGATGGTTCTCGCCGCCGATCTCGTCACCATGACCACCACGATGACTGCGCTGATGGCGGCGGTCGAGCCGCTGTTCCGTTTGCTGCGTCCGCTCGGCGTCGACGCGCGCAAGATCGCGCTCGCGGTCGCGCTGGTGCTGCGTTTCATTCCGGTGCTGCTCGCCAACTGGCGCGCCCGCGAGGAAGCCTGGCGCGCGCGCTCGCAGCGCCGCCCGCCGCTGCGCATGGTCGTTCTGTTTCTCGCCGAGACGCTGCGTCTCGCCGACCACGTCGCCGAAGCCCTCGATGCCCGCGGCTTCGGCCGGCCGCATCGCCCGACCTGAGGAAAGCCGCATGCCGTCCCGCGCCATCGTCCGGATTGCCCTGCTCGCCGCGATGATCGCGGTACTTGGCCTGCTGCCGACCTTTCACCTGCCGCTCGCCGGTGGCGTGCCGATCACGGCGCAGACGCTCGGCGTGATGCTCGCGGGCATCGTGCTGGGCCCGCGCCACGGCGCGCTCGCGGTGCTCCTCCTGATCTTCGTGGTGGCGCTCGGCGCGCCGCTGCTTGCCGGTGGCCGCGGTGGCCTCGGCGTGTTCTTCGGTCCGTCGGTCGGCTTTCTCATCGGCTGGATGCCGGGCGCGTATGTCACCGGCGCGGTGATGCGGGCGCTGCCGCGCCTGTCGGTATTTCCCGCCGCGCTGATCGCCGCGCTCACCGGCGGCGTCATCGTCGTCTATGCCTGCGGCATTGTCGGCCTGATGGTGATGGCGCGAATGGGCGTGCTGCAGGCGGCGCTGGCGACCGCCGTGTTCATTCCCGGCGACATCCTCAAGTGCATCGCCGCGGCAGCGCTGGCGCAGGCCGCGGCACGCAGCTATCCGGCGGCGCTGGAGCGCCGCGCATGAGCGTGACTGCGGCGCTCGCGGGCCATGCCGCCCGCACGCCGCAGCGTGATGCGCTGGTGTTCGAGGACCAGCGGCTATCGTGGCGCGCACTGAACGAGGCGGTCGATCGCCTTGCCATGGCCATCGCCGCGACCACGCCGCCGGCGTCCGGTGTCGCGCTGCACCTGCCGACCGGCCCGGCGCTGGCGTTGCTGGCGCTGGCCGCGGCGCGGGCCGGGCGCGAGGCTCAGATCCTTGACCCTGACTGGCCGCCTGCAATGGCGCGCGCGATCCTGGGAACGCTCACACCGGCGCGCACCATCACTGCTGATGTGACGCTCGCCGGAGTCGGCGTCACGCTCCTCGACGATCCGTTCGCGCCTGCCGACGCGCTGCTCGCTGCGCTCGATGCGCCCGCTGCGGTCCTGCCGGTCGCCGAGCCGGGCGACCTGCTGCCGTTCTATGTCGGCTTCACGTCCGGTTCGACCGGCGAGCCGAAGGGCTATCGCCGCCATCATCGCTCCTGGACCGAGAGCTTTCGTCATGACGCCATCGAGTTCGCCATTGGCGTCGACGATGTCGTGCTGGCGCCGGGCACGCTGACACACTCGCTGTTTCTCTATGCACTGATGCACGGCCTGCATGCCGGCGCGCGCGTCGTGCTGTGTCGTCGTTTCCGGCCCGATGCCGTCGTGCGCCTGATTGCGGAGGAGCAGGCGAGCGTGCTCTACGGCGTCCCCACCCAGTTCCAGCTCATCGCCGAAGCAGCCGGCGCACGCACTTTCGCCGCGCCGCGCTGGCTGCTGTCGTCGGGCGCCAAGTCGTCGCCGTATCTGCCGGCCCAATTGCTGGCAAGGTTTCCCGGGGCCCGCTTCGCCGAATTCTACGGCGCATCGGAGACCAGCTTCATGACGGTCGCGATCGCCGCCGAGAACGTGCCCGAAGGCTCGGTCGGCCGGGCCTTCTCCGGCACGGCGATCACGATTCGTGATCGTGCCGGCCGGACGCTGCCCAGCGGGCGCACCGGCTACGTGTTCGTCGCCAGTCCCTTCCTGTTCATGGGATACGCCTGCGGCGAGGCGTCGGACCTGCTGCATCATGGCGAAGCGGTTTCTGTCGGCGACATCGGCTTCCTCGACCATCGCGGTTTCCTGCATCTCGTCGGTCGCGCCGGCCGCAAGATCGTCACGTCGGGCAAGAACGTCTATCCCGAGGAGATCGAGCGCGTGCTCGCGCGCCATCCGGCGGTGGCGTCGGCCGCGGTGCTCGGCGTCGACGATGCACGGCGCGGCGAGCGGCTGGTGGCATTGCTGCAGCTTCGTCCGGGCATGGCGACGACGTCAGCGGAGCTGATTGCGCACGCGCGCGCGGCATTGCCGCTCTACAAGGTGCCGCGCGTCCATGCTGCCATCACCGAGTGGCCGCTGACGCGCTCCGGC
This sequence comes from Bradyrhizobium sp. U87765 SZCCT0048, assembly GCF_018131225.1. Lineage (GTDB taxonomy): Bacteria > Pseudomonadota > Alphaproteobacteria > Rhizobiales > Xanthobacteraceae > Bradyrhizobium_A. Next base: position 95,920 of record NZ_JAFCMM010000004.1, read on the forward strand.
AAGACCGACTTCGAGGCGTTGCGCGAGACCTGGGGCGCCGGCGCGGCGACGAGGCTGCCATGAGCGGTGTGTTCGTGGTCGCCGCGAGACGGACCGCGGTCGCGCCGCGCAACGGCGCATTCGCGGCAGTCGAGCCCGCCGTGCTGGCCGATGCAGTGATCCGCGCGGTGTGCGCGGACGCCGGCATCGCGGCGGCGGACATCGACGAGGTCGTCCTCGGCAACGCGCTGTATGGCGGCGGCAACCCGGCGCGCGTCGCGGCGCTGCTGGCCGGCCTGCCCGAAGCGATGCCGGCGTCGACGATCGATACCCAGTGCTGCGCCGGTCTCGACGCCATCCTGATGGCCGCCGCGCGGATCCGCGCCGGCGAAGCCGATGCGATCGTCGCGGGCGGTCTCGAAAGCTTCAGCCGTGCGCCGCTTCGCGCCCATCGTCCTCTTGATGCCCAGGCATCGCCCGAGCCGTATGACCGGCCGCCGTTCTCGCCGTGGCCATCGCGCGACCCCGACATGATTCCCGCGGCGGCGCGGCTTGCGGACGAATGGGACATGCCTCGCGCGGCGCAGGAAGCCTTCGCGGTGGAGAGCCATCGCAAGGCGCTGGCGCGCGGCGCTGTCGCCGGCGAGATCGTGCCGGTCGCGGGCCTGGCGTCGGATGCCTTCGCGCGGCGGTTGTCGCCGGCGTTGTGCGCGCGCCTGCCGGTGCTCGCAGGCAGCGCCAGCCACGGCGTCACCGCGGCGACCGTCGCGGTCGAGGCCGACGCCGCCGCCGCTGTGATGCTGGTGTCGGAAGCCGCCTTGAAGCGTCTGCGTCCGTCCGGGCGAACGATTCGGCTGGTCGGCGGCGCACGGCGCGGCGGCGATCCCGAACGGCCGGGCCTGGCGCCGGTCGCCGCCGCACGGGCAGTCATGCAGCGGAGCGGCGTTACGCTCGCGGACATTACGGTGGCCGAGATCATGGAGGCGTTCGCGGTGCAGGCGATGATCGGCGCAGCTGCGCTCGGTCTCGATCCGGCGCGGCTCAATCCCGGCGGCGGTGCGCTGTCGCGCGGCCACCCGATCGGCGCATCCGGCGCCATTGTCGCGGTGCGGCTGTGGCATGAGCTGCAGGCGGCGCCATCAGGCGCAGTCGCGCTCGGTGCCATCGCCGCGGCTGGCGGTCTCGGTTCGGCGATACTGCTGCGTGCGGAGGAGGCGCCATGACATTGCGGGTGGCCGGGGCGGCAGATCTTGCTGAACATGTCGGCGCGGTGCTGCCGGCGAGCGATGCATTCGCTGTCTCGCAGGACGAGATCGATCGTTTCATCGCGCTCAGTGGCGATGCCCAGTGGATCCATGTCGATCCGGTGCGCGCCGCGGCGGAACTGCCCGGCGGCCGCACCATTGTGCCGGGCAATCTGCTGGTCGCGCTGCTGCCGCGCCGGCTGCAGCAGATCTATGTGGTGACGCAGTTCGCCCGCTGTGTCACCGCAGGCTACGGCGAACTGCGCTTTCGCAGGCCGGTGATGGCGGATACGCAACTGGTGTTGCGGGCCGACATCGTGGCGGTGACGCCGGCGCGGCAATTCGTGCGGGTGGAGACGCGCTGCCGGCTGATCGTGCAGGGCACGGACCAGCCGGCGCTGACGGCGCTGGTCACCGACCTCTACTACGGGGCCGACGACGCGTCACCACGGTTGGCCTGATCGATGCGCCACGCCGCATGGGCCGGCAGCATCGCCGCCAGCACGGCGATGCCGGCGACGAGGAAGATCGTCTGGTAGCCGGCAGTCGCGGCGATGATGCCGCAGACCGGTGGCGTGATCAGCGCGGCGAGATCGTAGGAGCCGTCATAGAGGCCGATGGCGGACGCCGTCTGCGCGCGCGGCACGGCGCGGATTGCCGGAACGGCCAGCAGCGGGTAGGTCAGCGACATGCCGAAGCCGCTGAGCGCGGCCGCGGCGATCGCGATCCACGGTGATGGCGCGATCCACAGCACCAGCAGGCCGCCGGCCAGCGCCGCCAGCGCCAGCAGGATCGGCGTCGAGCCCGTTGCGCGATCGCTGATGTCGCCGAACGGCACGCGGGCGATCACGAAGGCGGCGACGAAAGCCGACACCGCGATGTCGCCGGTGGCCCAGCCGCGCGTGACGAAGGCGAGCACCACGAACGAAGTCACCGCGGAGTATCCGGTTGCGGCGAGGCCGAAGCCGAGGCTCGGTCGCCAGATCGCCCGCACGATCTGGCCCAGCGACGCGGGCGCCGCGTCGCTGCTGTGGATCGGCGCGGCCGGGGCGAAGATCGCGAACACCAGTCCCGCGAGCGGTGCGATCATGGTCAGCAGTGCTGCGATGGCGAAGCCGTTGAGCGCGATGGCGGGTTCGAGCCAGGCGGCGACAGCGCCGGCCATGCCGCCGAGCGCGGTGCCGGCGGCGATGCCGACGAACATCGCCATGCCGATCCACGAGATCGCGCGGCCGGCCTGGTCGAAGCTGACAAGGTCGACCGACCATGCGGTGCCGCCGGTGAACAGGAAGCCCTGGCCGACGCCCATCGCGACCCGGCCGGCCAGGATCAGGGCCAGCGCGCCGGCGGGACCAAGAGGCAGCAGGCCCGCGAGCAGGTAGAACAGGCCGGAAACCGCGGCGGCGACCAGGCCAAGGGTCACGGCGCGATGGGTGCCGCGGCGGTCGGCGATGCGGCCGACGGCGGGCCGGGTGATCAGGGTCACCAGCGCTTCCGTCGCCAGCACAAGACCGGCGATCACCGGCCCGAAGCCAAGCACGCGGTCGACCTCGACCGCCAGCACCACCATCGGGGCGCCAAGGCTCATGAGGCCGAGCATGATGACGAGGCTGGGCAGGACGAGGATGCGGGCGAGGCTTGGGGATGGGCCGGCAGCCCGGGCGGGAACAGGTTGTTGCATGGCAGTTCGCATTCAATCTCAAGGGAGCGGCAATAGACTCTCTATCTCCTGGGATTAGAATGCGGCCCAATGACCAGTCAGACCGGACAAAAAGTCCGCAATCTCGATGCGCTCGGCGGGGTCGAGGCCTTCGTGCGCGCCGCCGAGCAGTCGAGCTTCGTGGCGGCCGGGCGGCTGCTCGGCATTTCCGGCTCGGCCGTCGGCAAGGCGGTGGCGAGGCTGGAAGCCCGCCTCGGCGTGCGGCTGCTGGCCCGCACCACCCGCAGCGTCACCCTCACCGATGCGGGAGCGGTGTTTTACGAGCGTGCCAACCGCATCCTGGAAGACCTCTGCGAGGCCGAACAGGTCGTGATGGAGCGGCGCGAGACGCCGCGCGGCCGGCTGCGGGTATCGCTGCCCCACAATGTCGGCCGGCTCATCCTGCTGCCGTCGCTGGCGACCTTCGTCGAGCGCTATCCGGAGATCGAGCTCGACATCCAGCTCGAAGACCGGGTCGTGGACATCGTCGGCGACGGCATCGACGTCGTCATCCGCACCGGCGAGCTCGCCGATTCGTCGCTGATCGCCCGCCGTCTCGGGCCACAACACTTCGTCATCTGCGGCTCGCCGGCATATTTCGCCCGCCATCCGCCGCCGGTGACGCCGCACGATCTCGTGCGCCACCGCTGCATCCACTTCCGCTTCCCGACCAGCGGCATGACCCAGTTCTGGTGCTTCTGCGAGGAGTATGCGCAGACGCCGATCCCGGCCGGGCTGACCTTCAACAACTCGGACGGCATCGCCGGCGCGGTGCGCAGCGATCTCGGCGTCGCGCTGCTGCCGGTGTTCGTCGCGCGGCCGCTGATCGAGAGCGGCGAGCTGCGCGCGGTGCTGACGGACTACATGGTGCCGCGCGGCAGCCTGTGGCTGGCATGGCCGGCCAACCGCCATCGCAATCCGGCGCTGCGTGCGTTCGTGGACTATGTCGTCGCGCATCTGCCGGAGGAGGCGCTCGCGCCGATCACATAGGTGATGGGCGATCAGGCTACGGTCACTGCAGTGGATGGAGGCGCGCAAGGGCGCGCACCTCAGGATGACGGATAACGACTCCGTTCCGGCGTATCCCGCTCAGTCCTTCGCGGCGAAGTGCTCGAACTCCTGCACGACGCGCTCGTAGACCGGCCGCTTGAACGGCACGATCAGCTCGGGAAGGTTGCGCATCGGCTCCCAGCGCCAGGTGACGAACTCGGGCTTGTGGCCGCCGCCGGGTGTCGCGACGTTGATCTCGGTGTCGCTGCCGGTGAAGCGCATGGCGTACCATTTCTGCTTCTGGCCGCGATAGCGGCCCTTCCAGGCGCGGCCGGCGACGGTGCGCGGAATGTCGTAGGTCAGCCAGTCGGAGACCTCGGCAAGCTTCTCGACCGAGCGCGCGTTGGTCTCCTCGTAGAGCTCGCGCTTCGCCGCGGCCCAGGTGTCCTCGCCGGGGTCGACGCCGCCCTGCGGCATCTGCCAGACATGGTTCTCATCGACGTGTTCGATGCCGCCGGCGCGCCGACCGATGAACACCAGCCCCTTGTCGTTGATCAGCATGACGCCGACACAGGTGCGATAGGGCAGGTCGTCGTAGTGCGCCATTCGGGTTCAGCCTTTTGTCATTGGAGCCGCCGCCGGCGACTCTTCGAGACCTCGTCATGCGGTCGCCCGCGGTGGAACAGCGGGATCAGCTTGATTTTGATTTCAGCATTGCGGTTGTCAACGGCACAAGCAAGATCCCGCGTCCCTCCAGGGTCCTGGCCCAGGCATTGATGCGTTCGACCGAGATCGGCAGCGCCGAGGCGATGCCGATGGCGACGCCGCGCTCGCGGGCGATGGTTTCCAGCTTGCCGAGCGCGCGATCGATCTCGGCGGCGGAGGGCACCGCATCGATGCTGGCGTCGGCGCGGGCGTAGGGCAGCGATGCCGTCTCCGCCGCCTGCGAGGCAACGCTGCGGGGCGAAGTGCCGTCGTCGAGGTAGGACAGGCCGCGCTTGGCGGCCTCCTTGAGCAGTGGCTGCATCGCCGCGTCGGTGGCGACGAAGCGCGCACCCATGAAATTGGCGAGGCCGACATAGCCCTGGATGCGGCTGAGATGCCAGTACAGGCGGTCGAGGTTCTGGTCCTGGGGCAGCGAGGCCAGCAGCGTTTGCGGGCCCGGATCGTTGTCGGGGTAGTCGAACGGCTCCATCGGCACCTGGAGCAGCAGCTCGTGCTTCTGCGTCCGCGCCCGCTCGGCGAGCTTTGCGGGATCGGCGCCGTAGGGTGTGAAGGCAAGGGTCACCGCGGCAGGAAGCTTGACGATGGCGTCGGCGGTCTTGGCCGCGCCGACCCCGAGGCCGGTAACGACGATGGCGATGCTCGGCATCTTCGCCGCCTTGGCGCGGTCGGCGTCGGTGCCGCCGGCGTAGGCACGGAACGGCTTGAGGCCGTCGGCAATCACCGGAATCATTCCGTGGCGGGATTTTTCGAGGAGGCGCGGATTGATGCCGGCGGCGACGGTCGTCACGACGCCATCGGCGTCGCCGGCGCCCGCGTCGGTGGTCGCCACCACGACATCGCGCCGGGTGCCGCTCGAGCCGTCGATAATGGTGATGGTCTTCTGGCCGGCGCCCGGCTCCACGGCCTTGTCCGCGGTCTTCTCGCCGCCCTTGTCCGTGCCCTTGTCGGTTCCTTTGGCCGCAGCCTCCCGCTTCGGCGGTTCGGCCGCCGGCGCCCTGGCCGGCTTGTCGCCAGGCAGGGCGGCCGGATCATAGGTCAGGCGGACCAGCGGCTCGCCGCCGAGCGGGTTGTCGTTGAACAGCGCGAAGCCGGCGAAGGTGACCAGGAACAGGCCGAGCCCGATGGCGATCGCCTGGGGCGGCGTCACGGGCAGGCGGGGGCGGAACCGCCGTTTCCGCGCCGGGCCTTGCCCCAGAGGTGCGCTCAGATCGTCGGTCGTCACGGCCGTTCAAATCCCGCGAATCAGTCTGTCGACCCTACCACGATCGCCGCAATCGCTCGTCGGGGAAGGCCCGGTTCCCGCCGGCAACGAAAAAGGGCGGCCTCGCGGCCGCCCTTGCGAAATCTGTCGGGTCTCTGCCGCTGTCAGTTCGCGGCCTTGGTGGTCGGGGCGTTCGGGGCGGGCGCCGCGGTGTTCGACGCGTTGACCTTGATGCCGTGCAGCAGGTCGACCGCCGACTTCAGCGCCTTGTCGTCCTTGGCCTCCGGCGGCACGTAGGACTGCGAACCGGTCTCTTCCTGGCCGTCGGCCTTGAGATGGCCGCGCAGCGAGGCTTCGCCCTTGGTGTCGGTGCGGGACTTGAGCTCGTCCGGCACGTCCTGCAGCACCTCGATGTCCGGGATGATGCCCTTGGCCTGGATCGACTTGCCCGACGGCGTGTAGTAGCGCGCCGTGGTCAGGCGCAGCGCGCCGTTGCCCGAGCCGAGCGGGATGATGGTCTGCACCGAGCCCTTGCCGAACGAGCGGGTGCCGAGCAGCGTCGCGCGCTTGTGGTCCTGCAGGGCACCGGCGACGATTTCCGAGGCCGAGGCCGAACCGCCGTTGATCAGCACGATCAGCGGCTTGTCCTTGATCAGGTCGGCGGTCTTGGGCTTGGCGGTGCGGCGCTGGGTCTCCTCGGCGTTGCGGCCGCGGGTCGAGACGATCTCGCCGCGTTCGAGGAACGCGTCCGACACGGACACCGCTTCTTCCAGCAGGCCGCCCGGGTTGTTGCGCAGGTCGAGGACGAAGCCCTTCACCTTGTCGGCGCCGATCTGGCTGGTGAGGTTGGTGATCTCGCGCTTGAGGCCTTCGGTGGTCTGTTCGTTGAAGGTGGTGATGCGGATGTAGCCGATATCGCCGTCCTCGACGCGCGCGCGCACCGAGCGGACGCGGATGTTATCGCGGGTCAGCGTCACCTCGATCGGCTTGTCGGCGCCCTTGCGGACGATCTTGAGCTTGATCTTGGTGTTCACCGGGCCGCGCATCTTCTCGACGGCCTGGTTCAGGGTGAGGCCCTGCACGGCTTCGTCGTCGAGGTTGGTGATGATGTCATTGGCGAGGATGCCGGCTTTCGAGGCCGGGGTGTCGTCGATCGGCGACACCACCTTGATCAGGCCGTCCTCCATGGTGACCTCGATGCCGAGGCCGCCGAACTCACCGCGGGTCTGCACCTGCATGTCGCGGAAGCTCTTGGCATCCATGTAGCTGGAATGCGGATCGAGGCCGGACAGCATGCCGCTGATCGCCGACTCGACCAGCTTGCCGTCATCGGGCTTCTCGACATAGTCGCTGCGCACGCGCTCGAAGACGTCGCCGAACAGGTTGAGCTGACGGTAGGTGTCGGAAGACGCGGCACGCGCGCTCGATCCAACCATCACAGCGCGGGGCTGGGTCATGAAAAGGGTCGCTGCCGCGCCCGCCGCCGCACTGAGAAGAACCAGGGAAGTCTTGCGCATCATCCGCGAACCTTTTCGCCTTCACTTGCGGCCCACCATGGGCCTGGATCGATCGGAGTCCCGTCCTTTCGGAACTCGACATACAGTACGGGCTGACTGGAGGCTGCCGCCAGGATCGACGCGACCTGAGACGTGGTCCCCATTGTCGCCACCGGCTCGCCCGTCAGTACGAACTGGCCGATATTGACCGATATCCGCTCCATCCCGGCTATCAGGACATGATACCCGCCGCCGGCATTGAGGATCAAGAGTTGTCCATAGCTGCGGAACGGGCCCGAATAGACAACCCAGCCGTCACACGGGGTTGTGACCTGCGCGCCGGGTTTCGCTGCCAAAGAAATGCCTTTTTCCAGCCCGCCGGCGCCGTCTGATCCGCCGAAATCGCGGATCTTGCTGCCGTTGACCGGGAACGCCAGCATGCCCTTGGCCGAGGCGAAGGCGATCGCCGGGCTGAGCCGGCCGGGATCCTTGAGCGCCGCGAAATTGGGCTTGCCGTTGACCGCCGGCGGGGTGCCTTGCTGGCTCGCCGCGGCGGCGGCCTTGGCGGCGGTCTTGAGGTCCTGCTCCATCCTGGCGATCAGGTCCTGCAGGTTCTCCACCTGGCGGGACAGCGTCAGCGCCCGCTGGCGCTCGGTCTCCATGTCCTTCTCAGCCGTGCTCTGCTGCTTCTGCCGTTCGTCGATCAGCGCGGCGAGCTGGGTGCGGTCGGTGTTGAGCTTGTCGCGATCGGCGGCGAGCTGGTCGCGTTCGTCGCGGATCGACTTGCGCAAACCCACGAGCTCGCCCAGATCGGCCACCAGCGCATCGGCGCGGGAGCGCATCTCCGGGACCACGGCGCCGAGCAGCATCGCCGTGCGCAGCGACTGCAGTGCATCTTCCGGCCGCACCAGCAGCGCGGGCGGCGCGCGGCGGCCGGCGCGCTGCAGGGCCGCCAGGACCTCGACGATCTCCGAACGGCGTGAATCCAGCGAGGCGCGGACGCGCTGCTCGCGTTCGTCGAGCGGCCGCAGCCGGCCCTCGGTATCCGCCATGCGGCTTTCGACGCTGCGCACGCGCGCGGCGATGTCGATGAGCTGCTGGTTGAGCTTGCCGCGGTCCTGACCGAAGGCGGCGATCTCGGCCTTGAGCTTCTGCTGCAGCTCTTCGGAATTCTTTTGCTGAATGCGCGCGGCGTCGAGCTCCTGCGCGCGCTGCCTGATCGCATCCTCGGACGGCGCGCCGGCGGTCTTGTCCGTCGTCGGCGCGGCGACCGTGGCGGCCGGCGGCGGCGCCGGGGCCGTCGACGCAGGCTGTGCGGCAGCGGGGCGGGGTGCCTTGCTCTGGGCCTGCACGACCTGTGGCGCCGCGCCCGCAGCGACCAGCGCCAGCCACAGCGCGGGCGCGGAGGTCGCGCGCAGCCAGCGTTCCTGTTGCACTTGGGCGGATCCGGTGCGGTTCATGGTCCAGCGCATCATGCGCGGTGATAGGGGTGGCCGGCCAAAATGGTTGCGGCCCGATATATCTGTTCCAGCAGCATCACCCGGACCATCTGATGGGGCCAGGTCGCCGCTCCGAAAGCGATTGCCAAATCAGCCTTGCGCCGCAATTCGGGCGAAAGTCCGTCCGCGCCGCCGATCACGAAGGCCGTCTGTGCGGTCTGGCTGTCGCGCCAGTTGCCCAGCTGGCGGGCAAAGGTCGTGCTGTCGAGGCTCTTGCCGCGCTCGTCCATTACCACCAGCGCCGAGCGCTCGGGAATGGCGGCGGTGATTGCGGCGGCCTCCTCGGCCATCCGTGCCGCGGCGTCGCGCGCGCGACTCTCGTTGAGCTCGACGATATCAAGCCCGCGGAAGCCGAGCTTGCGGCTGAGGTCGGTGAAACGGTCGCGGTAACGCTCTGCCAGCTCCCGTTCGGGACCTTGCTTCAGACGGCCAATGGAAACGACGAGGATGCGCATGCGCGAATCACGAGGGGCGAGGGCTTCGGCCACCTAAAGCCGCTCGCCGTGTCCGGTGCAACCGCTAAGCCGTCGTCGGCGCGACCACGATGCAGCTCGCCGGACGGGCGGCGAGCGTGCGAAAACGGGACAGTCGTGGCGCGAACGCCTCAGCTCTTGCGTGCCGGCTTCTCGCCCGTGGTCAACATCTTCTCGAGATTGTAGAACTCACGGACTTCCGGCCTGAACACGTGGACGATCACGTCGCCGGAATCGATCAGCACCCAGTCGGCGTTCTGCAGGCCTTCGACGTGGATGTTCTTGATGCCGGCCTCGCTCAGCCCCTTCATCACGTTTTCCGCGATCGCAGCGACGTGCCGGTTGGCCCGGCCCGTGGTGATGATCACATAGTCCGTGATGGAGGATTTGCCGCGAAGGTCGATCGTGATCGTTTCTTCCGCCTTCATGTCGTCGAGGCGGGAGAGGATCAGGTTCAGCGTCTCGTCGGCGTCAGGGCGCGCCTTCAAGACGGCAACGGGCACAGAGCTTGTTCTCGCCCGGGACAATACAGATGTGGTCAGGGACCATTCCTTTCACTGTATCGCGAGCACCGAATCCGGTGCCCGGAGGACATACTACGCAGTTTGCGTTAACGCTTTCAATCGTCCAGTCGCCGCGGTTCCGCGGCATTCTCGCCGGTGTTGTTTTTCCAGCTGCCGTCGTGGTTCCGCAGCGCCGTCGACGACAGGTTCAGTTTCAGGCCGGTCAGGAACGTCCACGCCGGGGCGCGGCGGGTGGCGAGCAGTCCGGCGCTCTGCTCCCCGATGCGATATGGGGCCATGGCCTGCGCGGCGGGAGAGGCCAGCGCACGAATACTTTGCGGGGCACGGTCGATGACCGCGATGGGAACCTGGCCAGCGATCAGCTGCCAGTTTCTCCAGCGATGGAACTGCGCGAGGTTGTCTGCGCCCATGATCCACACGAAGCGAACATCCGCGCAGCGACGGCGCAGATACGCGATGGTATCGGCAGTGTAGCGGGTGCCGATGACGGCTTCGAGACAGGTGATGTCGATGCGCGGGTCGTTGGCGACCGCCTCGGCGGCGGCCGCGCGCTCGTGCAACTCGTGCAGCGCGCTGGTGTCCTTGAGCGGATTGCCGGGTGACACCAGCCACCACACGCGGTCGAGCCGCAGCCGCTTCATGGTGAACAGGCTGATGGCGCGATGGGCCGCGTGTGGCGGATTGAACGAGCCGCCGAGCAGACCGATGCGCATGCCGGCGGCATGCGGCGGCACAGCGCGCTCGACGAGAGCGCTCTCGATCTCGGTGGTCACGGACGCGTCTGCCCGGTGCCGTGGATGCGGTACTTGAAGCTCGTCAGCTGTTCGGCGCCAACCGGGCCGCGCGCATGAAATTTGCCGGTGGCGATGCCGATCTCGGCGCCGAAGCCGAACTCGCCGCCGTCGGCGAACTGTGTCGAGGCGTTATGGAGCACGATCGCCGAATCGACCTCGTCGAGGAATTTCGCAGCGGCCGCCGCGTCCTCGGTGACGATCGCGTCGGTATGATGCGACCCGTAGCGCTCGATATGCGCGATCGCGTCGTCGACCCCGTCGACCAGCTTCACCGCGATGATGGCGTCGAGATATTCGGTCGCCCAGTCCTCGTCCGATACCGCAGACACGCGCGCATCGGCGCGCTGCACCTCGGCGTCGCCGCGCACCTCGCACTTCGCATCGAGCAGCATCGTCACCAGCGGCTTGAGGTGGCTGGATGCGGCGGCGCGCTCGATCAGCAGGGTTTCGGCGGCGCCGCAGACGCCGGTGCGGCGCATCTTGGCGTTGAGCACGACCTCCTCGGCCATCGCGAGCGGCGCGGTGTGATCGACATAGACGTGGTTGACGCCGTCGAGATGGGCGAACACCGGCACGCGCGCCTCGGTCTCGACACGGGCAACGAGGCTCTTGCCGCCGCGCGGCACGATCAGGTCGACATTGCCGTCGAGGCCGCCGAGCAGCAGCCCGACCGCGGCGCGGTCACGGGTCGGCACGAAGCTGATCGCCGCTTCCGGCAGGCCGGCCTCGCGCAGCCCCGCGACGAGGCAGGCATGGATGGCGCGGCTGGAGCGAAAGCTGTCCGAGCCGCCGCGCAGGATCACGGCATTGCCGGACTTCAGGCACAGCACGCCGGCATCGGCGGTGACGTTGGGGCGGCTCTCGAAGATCACGGCGATGACGCCGAGCGGCACGCGCACGCGCTCGATCACCATGCCGTTGGGGCGCTGCCAGCGCTCGGTGATCTTGCCGACGGGATCGGCGATCTCGCGCACCACGCGAATGCCGTCGGCCATCGCCGCGATGCGCGCGTCGTTGAGGGTCAGGCGGTCGATCAGGGCGGCAGTGGTGCCGTTGGCGCGCGCCTCGGCGACATCATCGGCATTGGCGGCAAGGATGTCCGGCGCTGCGGCGCGGATCGCCCGTTCCATGGCCTCCAGCGCACGGTCCTTCTGCGCGGCCGGCGCCAGCGCCAGCACCCGCGCGGCGGCCTTCGCCTTGCGGGCAAGGTCACGCATCATGGCCGGCAGGTCCGGGTTCCCCTGGAGGTCCTGGGGAGCGGAGGCGACGGCTTTCAGGGGCGCGGTCATGGTCGGGTCCAGCACGAGGGGCGAAGGGCGCTCAGGGCACCCCATGATATAAGGTGCTGTCCTAGCACTCCAATTCAGGAATCGCGAGGGTCGGGCGCCGCAATGCTGTGATGCAGCGACTGGAACAGTGGGGCGATCCCCGGGGCCCTGGTCGGCCAATGGCCGACCGTGAGGCGTCCGGGATGCTCAGTCCGCGTGCTTCGGGCCGATCACCAGGTCGTCGCGGTGGATCATCTCGGAGCGGCCGGAAATGCCCAGGATGGTCATGACCTCGGCCGACGAGCGGCCCTTGATCCGTTCGGCGTTATCGGCGTCGTAGGCGACGAGGCCGCGGCCGATCTCGTGGTTGTCCGGGTCGCGGACAATGACCGCGTCGCCCCGGGCGAACTGGCCATCCACCCGGATGACGCCGGCCGGCAGCAGGCTTTTACCGGCGCGCAGCGCCGCCACGGCGCCGGCGTCGATGGTCAGGGTGCCCCTGGGTTCCAGCGACCCGGCGATCCAGCGCTTGCGGGCAGTCACGGGGTTGGCCGGGGTCAGGAACCAGGTGCAGGGGCCGCCGTCGACCACCCGCTGCAGCGGGTGGTCGACCTTGCCGGAAGCGATCAGCATGTGGGTGCCGGCGGTGGTGGCGATCTTGGCGGCCTCGATCTTGGTCGCCATGCCGCCCCGCGACAGTTCGGATTCCGCCGCCCCGGCCATCGCCTCGATCTCGGCGGTGACGCTCTCGACCAAAGGGATCAGGCGGGCGTCCGGATTGGCGCCGGGGGGCTTGTCGTAGAGGCCGTCGATGTCGGACAGCAGCACCAGCAGGTCGGCGCTCGCCATGGTGGCGACGCGCGCGGCGAGGCGGTCGTTGTCGCCGTAGCGGATTTCGTTGGTGGCGACGGTGTCGTTCTCGTTGATGACGGGGACCGCGCGCCATTCCATCAGCTTGCCGAGGGTCGAGCGGGCGTTGAGGTAGCGGCGGCGCTCCTCGGTGTCCTGCAGGGTGACCAGGATCTGCCCGGTACCGATGTCATGGGCGCCCAGCACCTCCGACCATGTCCGCGCCAGCGCGATCTGGCCGACGGCCGCCGCCGCCTGGCTCTCCTCCAGCTTCAGCGGGCCGCGCGGCAGCTTCAGCCGGCTGCGCCCGAGCGCGATCGATCCCGACGACACGATCAGGACGTCGCGTCCGCCGCGATGCAGGGCCGCGACGTCGGCGGCGAGCGCGGCGAGCCAGCTCTCGCGCACCTTGCCCTCGGCGGCGTCGACCAGCAGCGACGAGCCGACCTTGACCACGATGCGACGGAAATTGTTCAGCTCGGGACGGGACATGATGACTAGGCTTGATGAACAGGCTTTATGATGAGTAGGCTTGGAATCCTCGTGACGGGCGCCCTTGGTGCCTGTCAAATCTGACAATTCCCTGTCACAGGACGCCCGGTTTGGCAATTGCGCGGGCCGCAGAAGGATGATGTCACCACCGGCCGGGCCGCCTGCCCGCGCCGGCTGCGATCATCCAACGGAGGGAGCGCTTTGCGCCGCTGCGCAATTCCCGTACGCTATGTCGGAACACCCGTCATCACAGGGGCGTTGCGCGTACGGACTGATGCCGAACAGGGACAGGGCTCCGCTTCGATTTCTGAAACTGACCGTGGCCGCGAGCTTCCTGGTCCCGCTGCTGCTGTTCCTGTACGTCGCAATGCTCGAATGGACCAGCGCATCGCGCCAGGCTGACGAGCGTCTCGAGACCAATCTCAACATCCTGCAGGAGCATGCGCTCAAGGTGTTCGAGACGATCGAGCGTTCGATCGCCGAGGTCGACGAGGTGATCGACGGCTTGTCCGACCAGGAGCTGATCGCCCGCGAGCCACAGCTGCACGCCCGCCTCGGCAAGATCGCGGCGACGCTGCCGCAGGTGCAATCGATCTCTGTCGTCGGTGCCGATGGCCGGCTGCGGGTGACGACCGCAGGCCTGCCGGCGGTGCAGCTCGACTGGTCCCAGCGCGAATACTTCAAGGCGCTCGCCGCCTCCGACGGCGGCACCTATATCAGCCAGGTGCAGACGCTGCCGGGCGGCGAGCGGCCGTTGTTCTATGTGGCGCGCCGCCGGCGAACCGAAAACGGCGCGTTCGCCGGGGTCATCGTCGTCGCCGTGCCGCCGGACTATTTCGACGAGTTCTACGGCCGCATCGTCGATGTCAGCGCCCATGGCATGGCGATGCTGTTGCTGCGTGCCGACGGCGCCGTGCTGGTGCGCTATCCGGTGCCGCTCGGCGCGCCCGGCAAGTTGCCGATGAGCGCGCCGTTCACCGGCCAGATCGCGCAGGCGCCGGAGAAAGGCACCTACAGCGGCGTGTCGTCGTTCGACGGCCAGGAACGGCGCGTCGCCTACCGGCGGCTGGCGAACTATCCGCTCTATGTGCTCAACAGCGTGTCGGAAGCGGCGGTGCGCGCGGACTGGCTGGCGTTTCTCGGCACGCACATGATTTTCGGCGTGCCGGCGACGCTGCTGCTGATTGCCATCAGCTGGCTGGCGCTGCGGCGGACGCGGGCGCTGTACGCCGAGATGTACGCGCGCGAGCGGGTCGAGGGTGCGCTGCGCCAGGCGCAGCGCCTGGAGGTCATCGGCCAGCTCACCGGCGGCATCGCCCATGACTTCAACAACCTGCTGATGGTGGTGATGGGCAGCGCCGATCGCCTGCGCCGCGATCTCACCGATCCCAGACAGATCAAGACGGTCGACATGATTGCCGCCGCCGCCAAGCGCGGCGAGAACCTGATCCGCCATCTGCTGACCTTCGCGCGCCGCCAGGCGATCACGCCGGCGACGGTCGACGTCACGCGGTTCCTCAATCAGATGGAGGATGTGCTGCGCGGCTCGATCAAGGGCGAGATTGCCTTGAGCGTGCTGCCGCCGCCGCAACCGTGCTTTGCGCGGGTCGATGCCGGTGAGCTCGAACTCGCGTTGCTCAATCTTGCCGTCAATGCCCGCGACGCCATGCCGAACGGCGGCCGGTTGACGCTGTCGGCTGCGCCGATGGTGCTGTCGGGCGATGCCAAGTTCGATGGCCTCAGCGGCGAGTTCGTCGCCTTTCGCGTCATCGACAGCGGCGAGGGCATGCCGCCGGATGTGCTGGCGCGGGTGTTCGAGCCGTTCTTCACCACCAAGCCGCCGGGCCAGGGCACGGGCCTCGGCCTCAGCCAGGTCTATGGTTTCGCCAAACAGTCCGGCGGCGCGATCGCCATCGACACCGCGCCCTCGCTCGGCACCACCATCACGCTGGTGATTCCGCGGGTGAGCGAGATCGCTGCTGCAGCGACGCTGCCGAGCGGGGACGACAAGCCCGTCGCCACGCCGCAGCACTCGCTCAAGGCCAAGGTGCTGCTGGTCGAGGACAGCGAGGAGGTCGCCCAGGTCTCGCGCGAGTATCTCGAGCGCCTCGGCCACAGCGTCGTCGGCGTGACCAATGGCGTCGACGCGCTGGCGGCACTCAGCAATGTGCGCGGCATCGACATCGTGCTGTCGGATATCGTGATGCCCGGCGAGATGGACGGGCTCGATGTCGCGCGCAGCATGCGCACGCTGTTTCCCGGCATCCCCGTCATCCTCGTCACCGGCTACAGTGCCAGCGCCAATGCCGCGCGCCGCGAGGGCTTCGAGGTGCTGCGCAAGCCCTACAATGTCAGCCGCATCGCCAAGGCGATCGAGGCGCACCTGATCAAGCGCACCAGGGCGACCGCAAGCAACTGAGCGATCGGCGGCGTGTCGTCAGCGCCGGCCACCGAACAGGCGGTCCACCAGCCAGCCGCCGTCGAGGCCGGCTGCGGCCTCCGGGCGGCCGGAGGTCTGCGTCACCGGCGGCCGTGCGGCGGCGTTGGCCTGCGGTGGCGGGTAGCCGGGATAGGCTTGCGGCGCGGCAGGCGGAGGCTGCATCGGCTGGGGTTGCAGCGGCTGCGGCTGCATCTGTTGCGGCTGGGCCGGCGTCTGCGCGCTGCCGCCGAACAGGCTGCCGAGCCCGGAGAACAGGCTGCGCTCGGAGTTCGGCAGCGTCGCCACCGGCACGTTCTGATGCGCCGTGCGCATGAACCGCGTCCACACTTCCACCGGCAGGCCGCCGCCGGTGGCCTTCCTGGTCGGCGAGTTGTCGTCGTTGCCGAGCCACACGCCGGTGACGAGATTGGCGGTGAAGCCGATAAACCAGGCGTCGCGGAAATCCTGGCTGGTGCCGGTCTTGCCGGCGGCCTGCCACCCCGGCAGTTCGGCCTTGCGCGCCGTGCCGGTCAGCAACGTCTCCTGCATCATCGAATCCATCATCGCGACATAGCGCGGCTCGATCACCTGGTTCGGCGGATCGGCGGGGCGGGCATACAGCACCTTGTTGCCCTCGGTGGTCCGGATGCGGCTGATGACATGCGGCGATACGCCATGGCCGCCATTGGCGAACGGGGCGTAGGCGCCGACCAGCTCCAGCACCGAGACCTCCGAGGTGCCAAGTGCGATCGAGGGATTGGCGTCGAGTTTCGAGGCGATGCCAAGACGATGCGCGGTGCGCACCACGTTCTTCGGCCCGACCTCGAGGCCGACGCGCACGGCCACGGTGTTGAGCGACATCGCCAGCGCCTGGGTCAGGGTGACCGAGCCGAAGTATTCGTGGGTGTAGTTCTCCGGCTTCCAGCCCTTGATGTCGAGCGGGCCGTCCTGGCGGATGGTGTCCGGCGTCAGGCCCTGCTCCATCGCGGTGAGGTAGACGAACGGCTTGAACGCCGAGCCCGGCTGGCGCCTGGCGGTGACGGCGCGGTTGAACTGGCTGTCGGCGTAGTTGCGGCCGCCGACCATGGCGCGGACCTCGCCGTTCGGCGTCATCGCCACCAGCGCGCCCTGCGAGACGTTGAATTTGACGCTCTTGGCGGCGAGTTCGTCGATGATCGCCGCTTCCGCGACGCTCTGCAGCTTGGGATCGATGGTGGTGTCGACGGTGATGTTCTGGTCGATCTGGCCGATCAGGTCGTCGAGCACGTCGGCGACCCAGTCGGCGACATAGTTGACGGTGCCGGCGCCGGCCGGCTTCACCGCATAGGACGGATGGCCGAGATTGGCCTTGGCCTGGGCATCGGTGATGAAGCCGGCGTCGGCCATCGCGGTGAGCACGGTCTGGGCGCGGCGTTCGGCGCCCTCGGGATTGCGGTTGGGCGCGAGGCGCGACGGCGACTTGACGAGGCCCGCCAGCATCGCGGCTTCGGCGATGGTGACGTTGCGCGCCGACTTGCCGAAATAGCGTTGAGCCGCCGCCTCGACGCCATAGGCGCCGGAGCCGAAATAGACGCGGTTGAGATAGAGCTCGAGAATCTCGTTCTTGGAGTGCTTGCGCTCCAGCCAGATCGCCAGCTCCGCCTCCTGCAGCTTGCGCTGCATGGTGCGCTCCTGGGTCAGGAACAGGTTCTTGGCGAGCTGCTGCGTCAGCGTCGAGCCGCCCTGCGATACGCCGCGATGCAGGACGTTGGCGACCGCGGCGCGCACGATGCCCATCGGGTCGATGCCGAAATGCGAATAGAAGCGCCGGTCCTCGATGGCGATGAACGCCTTCGGCAGATAGGGCGGCAGGTCTTTCAGCGCGACATTGGCGCCGGCCATCTCGCCGCGGGTGGCGAGCAGGGTGCCTTCGCTGCCGACGATCTGGATGGTCGGCGGACGCTTGGGGATTTCCAGCGACTGGATCGGCGGCAGATGCGCGCCGATATAGATGACGAGGCCGACGACGGCGATCACGCCCCACAGGCCGAGCACCGCGCCCCAGTAGATCAGGCGGCCGATGCCGAACGAGCCGCGCTCGCGTTTTGCCTTGCCGCGCGTCTTGCTCCGGGCGGCCCGGCGCGGCGGCGGAGCCTCGTCCGGCTCGTCGTCGGGTGGAGCAGGGGCGGCCTTGCGGCGCTTGGGGGCGGGTTTGGGATCGGCGACGCGGACGCGATCGTCCTCGCCGAGGCGCAGATCGACCAGCGACGAGCTCGGCCCGAACCGGGGCTCGCGGCGTCCCTCGCCGTTTCGCCGTGATGATCCCATCCCGCAACTCTACCCACGCACGTCTGTCCGCTCGCACGCTATCGGCGGCGGTTTAAGGGGGCGTTACGCAAAGGTTAACGGGGCATTAGGGAGCGCGCCGGTTCCCCGGCGCAGCCTGTTTCGGGACGAGCGGGACGCGAAGGTCCGTCAGGACAGCCACACCGCGACGAGCGCGATCAGCGCCGGCAGCGCCTGCACGACAATGATCTTTGGCTTCACCGAATAGCCGCCATAGAGGCCGGCCACGATCACGCACATCAGAAAGAATACCTTGATCTGGAAGCCGATCGCCGCGACCGGGTGCACGAGGCCCCAGATCAGGCCGGCGGCGAGGAAGCCGTTGTAAAGGCCCTGGTTGGCGGCCAGCACCGCCGTCTCCTGCGCCTTCTGCAGAGTATTGCCGAACGTCTTGAGGCCGAGCGGCCTGGTCCAGAGAAACATCTCCAGCACCAGAAAATAGGCATGCAGCAGCGCGACGAGCGCGACAAGGACGTTGGCGACGATGGACATTGGATGTTGCTCCCCCACAGGCGTCGCCAGCATACGCGGTTCCACGCGCGGAGCCATCACGCTTGTTGGGGATGATCGCGCCGCCTGCGGCATCTTTTCGCAGCGAAGGGGCGCGCCGCGCCTCAGGCCGGTGGCGGCACGTCGGCGCCGTCGGCCGAATATGCGCTGATCTTGTTGCGCAGCGTGCGGACCGACAGGCCCAGCAGGCGCGCCGAGGCGGTGCGGTTGCCGCGGGTGGTCGCCAGCGTTTCCAGCACGAGATCGCGCTCGATGTCGCGGATCGGCGAACCGACGAGCCAGCGCGCGAGACGCCGGCGCGACGCGTTCGAGATGGGCGGGGGTGGACGCATCAGCACTCACTCCTCGTACAAAGGGTGCCCCACAGCGTCCCCACGGGACAGGAAGTTGGTTAACGAGACGTTAACGAGCGTCAGTCGAAACCCTGGACCGGCGGCATCGATGTCGCCGCAGGCGCAGATGCCGGCGCCGGGGTGGCGGCTGCCGCCGGGGCAACGGCGCGCGGCGCGGGCGCCGGATTCTGCGCGACGCGCTTTACGCCGACCGGCGATCCCTGGGCGACCTGGCGTGGCACTGCGCGGCCCGACGAAGCGGCCGATCGTTTTGTCCTGCGCGTCGTGTCGTGGCGCATGCCCCACGAGCGCGAGATCGACGGACCGGCGGTGTAGCCGACGACCGCGCCGGCGACGGCACCGATCGGGCCAAGCACCACGGCGCCGGACAGTGCGCCGAGCGCCGCGTCCCCCGCGCGTTCCTGAGCGAGCGCGCTCGATGCGGCGAAGGGCAGCATGAGTGCTGCGGCGAGAATGGATGCCTTCATGATGTCGTCCCCGGCAGAGCGTGTCGGCCAGCGAACGAGCACCGCGAATGCGGCGACAGGAAGGAGCGGCGTGTTCCATCTCCGCTGGAACCGTTGCAGCGACATGACCGTCATGACGGCGCAATGACACGACTCGCATCGCTGAATGGCGTGCGGACGGGTGATGGCCTCGATGGTTCGTCGATGATCGCGCGCTCAGGCCTGGAGCCGCTCCGCCGAGGCCATCTCGGCGGCGAAGCGGTCGAGCGCCGTCGCCAGCGCGCGGGGAATGCGCAGCGCATCGGTGCCGTTGCGCGCGGCCCAGCTGCGCTCGCCCGGTGTGCGCAGCGGATCGTCGTTCGTCCTCGCCGTGCGGATGCGCGACAGCGCCGCCGCGGCGTCGCCGCGGAAATCGCCGGGGTCGCGAAAGTGCGCGATGTCGATGGCGATGAACAGCAGCGAGCACACGAAGGGCTTTGCGAGATCGCCATAGAGCGGGGGCACCGCGTCGCCACCAGGGCCTTCCGCCAGCAGACTGCACATCAGGTCGATGGCGAGGGCGAGACCAAAGCCCTTGGCGCCACCCGCCGGCAGCAGCATGCCGGCGATTGCGGCGGTCGGATCGGTCGTCGGTTGGCCATCCGCATCGACGGCCCAGCCGGCGGGAAGCGGTTCGCCTCTTCTCTCGTAGGCGCGAATCTTGCCCAGCGCCGCTTCGCTCAGCGCCATGTCGAGCAGGAAATCGGGACCATTCGTTGCCGCAGGCAGGCCGACGGCGAGCGGGTTGTTGCCGACCAGCTTGGTCAGCCCGCCGGGCGCGGGCATCATCGGCTTGGTGTTGCACATCGCAAGGCCGATGCAATCGTGCGCGCTGGCCTGCCGGGCGTAACGCCCGGCGGCGCCGAAGTGGAAGCTGTTGCGCACCGCGACCACGCCGACGCCGAACGTGTTGCTGCGCTCGATCGCGATTGCCATGGCGCGCCGGCCGGCGAGATGGCCGAACATGCCGCGCGCGTCGAGCACGGCGGTGGCGGCGCGGCTGTCGATGACATCCGGTTCCTCCAGCGTCGACACGCTGCCGAGCTGGAGGCGGCGCAGATACATTTCGGCCTGGGACAGGCCGTGAGACGGCAGGCCCGAGCGGTCGGCGTCGATCAGCGCCTCGGCCATCTCCCGTGCCGCTGCGGGCGACAGGCCGCCGCGTGCGAACAGGTCGGTCAGGAAGCGCTCGGCATGGGCCGCATCGATCGCCAGCGTATCGCTGGTTGGCGCCGTCGCATTCACGACAGAACCTGCGAGCGCTTGACCTGTGAATGCCTGGTGTCCGGCGCGGCGGTGAGAGTGAAGTCCGCCGGGCTGGCGACGCGCCAGATCGCGAGCATCAGCGCCGCGCTCAGCGCCAGCACCGCGAGGCTCGCCGCCGGCACGGCCATGGCGGCTAGCGCGCTGCCCGACCAGTATGCCACCCACGGCATCAGATTCTGGGCGGCAAAGCCGCCGAGGCTGCCGATGGTGCTGATGGCGGCGATGGCGGCGGCGGCGTGCGCGCCCCTGAAGATCTGCGACGGCAGGTACCAGAAGCAGGGGAACAGCAGGGATATGCAGGGCGTGCCGACCGCGAGCGCGACATAGCGCATCCAGTTCTGCTCCAGCAGTGTCGAGGTGAAGAACGCCGCCATGCCGCACAGCGCGATCAACCCCATGCCGATCAGCACCGTGCGGTGCTCGCGCAGGTGGCGCGGCAGCCACATCAGCACGGCAGCGGCGACGGCCCACGGCAGCGCAGTGAGCAGCCCGTTCTGGGTGCCGGTGGCGCCAAAGCCCTTCACCACGGTCGGCAGCCAGTAGATGATGCCGTAGAGCGCGAGCGTGATCATGGTGTAGACGAACGCGAACCACCACACGCGTGGATCGATCAGGACGCGCAGCGGATGGCTGTGCATGGGTTCGGCGGCATCGTCGCGGCCGAGTTCCTGGGTGAGCCAGGACTTTTCGTCGGTGGAGAGAAAGTTCGCGGTCTGCGGGCCGTCCGGCAGATACTTCAGGATCAGCACGAAGAGAATGACAGCCGGCGCGCCGGTGACGACGAACACCCATTGCCATCCGGCGAGCCCGAGAAAGCCGTCGAGATCGAGCAGCGTGCCGCCGAACAGCGATCCGAACATGTTGCCGAGTGGACTGCCGATGGTCAGCAGCGCCACCGCCTGCACGCGGTAGCGCCTGGGAAACCACAGGGTCAGGTAGAAGATGATGCCGGGATAGGCGCCGGCCTCGGCGACGCCGACCAGAAAGCGCACCGCCGCGAACAGCGAGCCGCTGAAGGTGAAGCCGAGCGCGACGGTCAGCACGCCCCAGGTGATCAGGATGCGGGCGAACCACAGCCGCGCGCCGAACTTGTGGGCAGCCAGCGCGCTCGGCACCTCGAACAGCGAATAGCCAATGAAGAACAGCGACGAGGCAAGTCCGTAGGTGGTCTCGGAAATCCCGAGGCTGTGGACCATCTGCAGCTTTGCGTAGCCGACATTCGAGCGGTCGATCACCGCCAGCAGCATCATGCCGACCAGCAGCGGCATGATCCGCCACATCACCCGGCGCACCAGGGCGTCGCCGTCGCCACGCTCGACGAAGCTCATCGGATCGTCCTCCCGTTGGGCCGAGATCGTTCGATCGATCTTCGGCGGATGATTGCGTCAGGCGGCGGTTCGGGCGGCCGGCCGGCTGGCCGGCAGGTCGAGGAAGGCGGCGGCATTGTCGCCGATCAGCTTCTTGATGGCGGCGCGGGGCATCTGCAGGTCGAGCAACATCTGGGTGATGCTGCGGAAACCGTCGACCGGGCGCTGCGAGCCGGTGAGGCCGAGGTCCGACGACAGGATGGTCTTGTCGACGCCGGCGACCTCGATCAGATGCGCCAGGTCGTCGGCGCTGTACTTCTTCGACTTGCCGTCGATGAACATGCAGATCGAGTGCTCCATCACCACGCCGCGGCGGACCAACTGGCGGATGTCGGTGTCGGTGCAGCCGACGATGTAGGTGGGGTGATTGACCATCATCTTCCGGACGCCGCGCTTCACTGCCTCGTCGAACACGAGATGCAGTTCGCTGGCATGCAGGTGGCCGCCAGAGAGGATGATGTCGGCCTCGGCGATCAGGTCGATCACCTTCCTGGTGTCGTCGGTCAGGCGCCCGTTGGCGTCGAGCGCCGACAGCGGCATCGGGTCGAGCATCTTCTGCGACGTCTTGGGGAAGGTCTTGGCCTGGCCGCTCTTCTGCACGGCGATGTGGTTGGCCGCCGACAAGGTCGGCATCCAGACGATCTTGCCGCCGAGCTTGATGGCGTGATCCACCGCATGGGGATTGATGCCGCCGACGGCGTTGTTGAGCGCGACGCCGGAGAACAGCCGCACATGGGTCTCGGGAAACAGCTTCTCCAGCAGGATGGCGTGCGCCATGCCGGGATAGAAGTGATCCTTGTAGAGCACCGCGCGGAAGCCGGCGGCGGCGGCGTCGACCAGCTCCTCGTGATGATCGAGAATTCGCGGCATCGCCGCGGGCCCGCTGTGGCAATGCAGGTCGACCGCGCCGACAAGAAGCTCGGCAACCTCGGCGGGGCGCGACAGCGGCGGCAGCGGCACGGTGTCGGGATAGGTCGTCTGGGTCTCGGCCATGGCGGTGCCTTTCAGGTGCGGGTGGGGGTGGCGGCCGGCATCGGATAGTCGTCGGCGTTGAGCACCCATCCCGGCTTCTCGGAAAAATCGACGCGCGGCGGGCAGAAGATATCGACCAGGAGGTTGAGGCCGGGATCGATCGCCTGCGAGGTGTGGATCGCCGGCGGTGGGATCACGGTTACCGACGGCGAGCCGCAGCGCTCGTGATCGTCGGCCCGCCACTGGCCCATGTCGGTGGTCCATGGCCAGCGCAGGTGGTGGATGAACGTGCCGGCGAGCGCCAGCGAGCACTGCTCGAAATCGTCGTGGTGATGCGGCGACATCTTGGTGGTGTCGCGCGGTCCGTTCTTGGGATCGAGGAAGTTCACCATGAAGGTCGAGCCGCGGAAGATGCGTCCGAACCGGCCCGGCGTCGGGGCGACCTCGAGGCTGTAGGTGCGGACCTTGGCGCCGCCGACCGGATCGGGCCACGCCGCGAACGGCGGCAGGTTGGGATGGGCCGTCGCGTAGGACGCCGCGTTGGCGCAGCGCCGTGCGAGATCGTCTGATTTGGCGGTCATCATCCGCACGACCTTGGCGGGGCCGAGCAGGGTCACGCTGCTGGCGCCGGCCGGCACGAAGCTGATCGAATGGCCGCCGACGGTGGTTGTCTCACCGTTCCAGACGATCTCGGCGCCGGCGCCGGGATCGGGCAGCAGCACGACGTACTCGTCGGGCTGGTCGCCGCGGGCCAGCGCGGTACCTCGCTCAGCCTCGCTGTAGGCGATGATGAAGTTCTGGCCGCGGGCATACCAGGTGCGGGCTCCATCGGCGGTCTCCGCCGGCGGCATGTCGTAGAATTTGGCGTATTCGGCGCCGGCGAAACGGGTCGCGGCCGGTGCGGAGCCAATCGGCGTGGCGGTCAGCGCGGCGCGGGGATCGGTGCTGTGATACATGATGAATGTCCTCGGCGGATCAGGCGTGAGCGAGCTTCTTGAAGTCGGTGAGGGTCTGCGCCGCCGCGCGGCGCATCTGGCCCTGGTCGGACGAGATGATGAAGGCGCTGGCGCCGAGCGCGGCGAAATCGCCGGCTTCCGCGGCGCTGGCGACCATGACGCACACCGGTTTGCCGGCGCGCTTCGCGGCCGCGATGATGTGAACGACGGCCTGCTGCACCCGGGCATCCGACGACGACGGTGCGCCGAGGGCGACGGTGAGGTCGCCGCGGCCGATGAACAGCGCGTGGATGCCGTCGACGTCGGCGATGGCGTCGATGTGGTCCAGGGCCTCCGGATCCTCGATCATGGCGATGGCGCAGACCGACCCATCCTGCTCCTCGACCAGGCTCCACATTGGCGTCGCGCCGTAGCCGCCAGCGCGCGGCGAGCCGGAATAGCCGCGCCGTCCGCCGCGATAGCGCGCCGCCGCGGCGACGGCGCGTGCCTTCTCGACGCCGGAGACATGCGGCACCAGCACGCCGGCGGCACCGCAGTCGAGGCAGGACAGGATTTTCGCCGGATCGTCCGACGATACCCTGACGATCCCCGCGAGATTGCTGGCGCGGGCGGCCAGCAGCACCGTGTCGGTGGTCATGCGATCGAACGGCGCGTGCTCCTCGTCGATCACGACAAAGTCGTAGCCGAGCGCGCCGAAGATCTCCGTCGCATGGGTGGTCGGGGTCTTGATGAAGCTGCCGACGACGGGCTGTCCGTCGGACAGGCGGCGGCGAAACGACGAATAGTGCGGCCTGACGGCGGCGTCGGACAAGGGATCCTCCCGGGATCGTGTGGACCGGCGGCGGTCCGTGGATGGCAGCCGCCGCATCGTTGGCTGGACCATTGCAACGGCCGACCGCCCGGGCCATACCTAATCCCTTACGTTCCACCAGGTGGAATGGCATCCATGCCCCTGAAGTCAGACACGGTCGAAGCCGCCGCCCGCACGCTGGTGCTGCTCGAGGAACTCAATCGCCACCGCGTGGCGTCGATCGACATCCTGCACCGCGCCACCGGCCTGCCGAAGTCGACGGTGGTGCGGTTGATGAAATCGCTGTGCGCGATGGGCTACGCCCTCAACGATCCGCGCCAGGGCGGCTATTCGGTCGCCTCGCGGGTCAAGTCGCTCAGCAACGGCTTTCACGGCGATCCGCTGGTGGTCGAGGCGGCGCGGCCATGGGCGCTCGCCTTCACCGAACAGTATCAGTGGCCGCTGGCGATCGCGGTGCTCGACCGCACGGCGGTGATGGTGCGCTTCAGCACCATTCCCTACAGCCCGATCTCGCCGTTCCACGGCACCATCAACATGCATCTCAGCCTGCTGTGCCGCGCACTCGGCCGCGCCTATCTCGCGTTCTGCCCGGTCGGCGAGCGCTCGATGCTGCTGGACATGCTGGCGCGGTCGTCGGAGCCGGAAGATCGTCTCGCCGGCGATCGCAAGCGCGCGCTGGCGCTGCTTGCCGCCGTCCGCAAGCAGGGCTTTGCCGAGCGCGATCCGATGGTCGAGCCGCGGTCGTCGGGAACGATCGCGGTGCCGATCCTCAGCGGCGGCAAGGTGCTGGCGACGGTCGGAATGACCTACTTCACCTCGGCGCTCGACCGCGCCAGCCTGGTGCAGCACTACGTGCCGCTGGTGAAGACGCTCGCGGCGAACATCGCCGGCAGCGTGGAGTCCCTGCGGCAACCGTGAGGCTCTTGTCGTTACTGGCGCCTAGAGCACGATGGTTTTAGCCAGAGTAGTGATCCGTCATCCTGAGGTGCGAGCAACGCGAGCCTCGAAGGATGAACGGCCGAGGCCTTGATGCTCGGGCCGTCGCTCTTCGAGGGCCATGCTCTGCATGGCCACCTCAGGGCGACGGATTACGCTGGTCGAATCTCAATCATCTTTTCTACGCCGCCGGCTGGGCTGCACCATCGCCATTGGCGAGCAGGTGCACGACCGCGCGCTTGATCGCGGCCTGCCGCGTCGGCGCGGTGATCTGGGCGCCGAGCAGGTCGGTGACATAGAACACGTCGCGCGCGCGCTCGCCGAAGGTCGCGACATGCGCCGAGCCGATGTTGAGGTTGAGTTTCGACATCGCGGTGGTGAGCTGGTAGAGCAGGCCCGGACGGTCGAGGCCGGACACCTCGATCACGGTGTAGCGGTCCGACCACTGGTTGTTGATGATGACCTCAGGCTCGACCGTGAACGGCCGCACCTTGGCGCGGCCGGAGCGGCGCGCCATCACTTCCGGCAGCCGCAGCTTGCCTTCGAGCACCTGCTCGATCATCTCGCCGATGCGGGTGGCGCGGCGCGCCTCGTCCTCGTCACGGTCGTACTCGCGCGAGATCGCGATGGTGTCGAGCGCGAGGCCGTCGGTGGTGGTGTAGATCTGGGCGTCGACGATGTTGGCGCCGGCGGAGGCGCAGGCCCCCGCGATCACCGACAGCAGCCAGGGATGGTCGGGGGCCAGGATCGTCAGCTCGGTGACGCCGCGCGCCTCGTCGAAGCCGACATTGACCGCGAGCTTATGGCCGCTCTGCTCGCTCGACCGGACGAAACGGGCGTGGCGGATCTTGCGCTGCAGATCGACCTTGAGCCAGTACGCCGAATAGTGGCGGGCGATATAGGCGTTGACCTCGTTTTCCGGCCATTCGGTGAAGTTGGCGCGGAATTCGGCTTGCGCACCAGCGATGCGCTGGGCGCGATTGACCTCGGAGAAGCCGCCGGTCAGCACCGGCTCGGTCTCATAGTACAGCGTGCGCAGCAGCTGCGCCTTCCAGCCGTTCCACACGCCCGGGCCGACGCCGCGAATGTCGGCGGTGGTCAGGATGGTCAGCAGCTTGAGGTGTTCGAGCGACTGCACCACCGCGGCGAAGTTCTCGATGGTCTTGCGGTCCGACAGGTCGCGCGACTGCGCCACCGTCGACATCGTCAGGTGCTCCTCGATCAGCCAGGCGATCAGCTCGGTGTCGGCGGGATTGAAGCCGAGCCGCGGGCACAGCCGCCGCGCCACCTTGGCGCCGGCGATCGAATGATCTTCCGGGCGGCCCTTGGCGATATCGTGCAGGAACACCGCGACATAGAGCGCGGCGCGGTGCTCCGGCCGAATCTTGCGCATCAGGTCGCTGGTGAGCGCGAACTCGTCGTTGCCGCCGCGCTCGATGTCCTGGAGGATGCCGATGCAGCGGATCAGATGCTCGTCGACCGTGTAGTGATGATACATGTTGAACTGCATCATCGACACGATCTTGCCGAACGCGCGAATGAAGTGACCGAGCACGCCGGTCTCGTTCATCCGGCGCAGCACGATCTCGGCGTCGTTCGAGGTCAGGATCTCGACGAACAGCCGGTTCGCTTCCGGATTCTCCCGCATCTTCTCGTTGATGAGATTGAGCGAGCGCGTCGCCGCGCGCATGGCGTCCGGATGGAAGGCGAGGTTGTTCTTCTGGGCGAGGCGGAAGATCCGGATCAGGTTGACCGGATCGCGCTTGAACACGTCGGGCGAGACGAGGTTGATGCGGTTGTTGTCGACCAGGAAGTCCGGGTTCTCGCGCAGCCGGTGGCGCCGTGCGCCCGGCCGCAGCCGCGCCATCACCCGGCTCAGCACCGGCGCCGGCTTGGCCTGCTGGTCCTCGAGCTTGGCGCAGAGGATCGCGGTGAGGTTGCCGACTTCCTTGGCGACCAGGAAGTAGTGCTTCATGAAGCGCTCGACGTCCTGCATCCCCGGATGGGAGGTGTAGCCGAGGCGCTGGGCGATCTCGCGCTGCATGTCGAACGACAGCCGCTCCTCGGGACGCCCGGTATAGAAGTGGATGTTGCAGCGGACCGACCACAGGAAGTCCTCGCAGCGCCGGAACGTGCGGTATTCCTGGGCATCGAACACGCCGCGCTCGACCAGCTCGTCGGTGTCGCGCACGCGGTAGACGTACTTGGCCATCCAGAACAGCGTGTGCAGGTCGCGCAGCCCGCCCTTGCCGTCCTTGACGTTGGGCTCGACCAGATAGCGCGACTGGCCGCCGCGGCGGTGGCGCTCCTCGCGCTCGGCGAGCTTGGCGGCGACGAATTCGGCGGCGGTGCCCTGCACCACGTTCTTGTCGAAGCGGGTGACAAGCTCGTCATAGAGCGCGTGGTCGCCGGTGACGAAGCGCGTCTCCAGGATCGCGGTGCGGATGGTCATGTCGGCGCGCGACTGGCGGATGGTCTCGTCGATCGAGCGCGTGGCGTGGCCGACCTTCAGGCCCATGTCCCACAGGCAGTAGAGGATGGCCTCGGCGACCTGCTCGCCCCAGGCGGTCTGCTTGTAGGGCAGCAGGAACAGCAGGTCGATGTCGGACTGTGGCGCCAGCAGGCCGCGGCCATAGCCGCCGGTGGCGACCACCGACATGCGCTCGGCCTCCGACGGCGTCGGGACCTTGTAGAGATAGCGCGTCGCCGCGTTGAACAGCAGGCGGATGACGTCGTCCTGGATGGTGCAGAGCTGCTCGGCGCAGCGCCGGCCGTGGCGATCTCTGAGCAACTGGGCCTGGACGAGCTCGCGCGCGGTCGCGGTTTCGGCCTTGAGCAACTGGGCGAGGGCGGCGCGAAAGGCATCGTCGCGGCCGGCATGGGTGTCGGCCAGGGCCGCGATCTGCGCTTCGATGCGCGCGGTATCGAACAGGAGCTGAGGCTGCTTTTGCGTGTCGATCAAGGCGCTGTCGCTGTCCATGGACCACCGGGATAACGGACAAGCCGCGAAGTGTCACCAGCGATTCTCGGGCAAGGATAAAGCTGTTCTCGTTTACGGGGCACGAAGAGAAGCTTTCTGCTGTCGCACGGCGGCTCGGGATGCGGATTTTCTGGTTGACGCGTCAATGTAACCGTTTGAAATTAAAGGTCGAATTCTATTTTCGCAACAGGCGGGCCGGGGGCCTCGTCGACGCGTTTGCGAATCTCTCAGCCGATCTGTCCCCCGGGAGCCGACGATGACCTTCCTTTCCCGGCGCATGTTCGCCGCCCTCGCCCTGTTCACCGCGATCCCCGCGGTGGCGTGCGCCGCCGACGCGCCCAAGCAGATCGCGATCGACTGGGCGACCTACAACCCGGTGTCCATCGTGCTCAAGGAGAAGGGGCTCCTCGAGAAGGAGTTCGCCAAGGACGGCATCAAGATCGTGTGGGTGCAGTCGGCCGGCTCCAACAAGGCGCTCGAGTTTCTCAACGCCGGTTCGATCGACTTCGGCTCGACCGCGGGCTCCGCGGCGCTGGTCGCCCGCATCAACGGCAATCCGATCAAGTCGATCTACGTCTATTCGCGCCCCGAATGGACCGCGCTGGTCACCACTAAAGACTCGAAGATCGCCAGGGTCGAGGATCTCAAGGGCAAGCGCGTCGCCGTGACCCGCGGCACCGATCCGCACATCTTCCTGGTGCGGGCGCTGCAGGGCGCCGGCCTCACCGAGAAGGACATCACCCCGGTGCTGCTGCAGCATGCCGACGGCAAGACCGCGCTGATCCGCGGCGATGTCGACGCCTGGGCCGGCCTCGATCCGATGATGGCGCAGGCCGAGGTCGAGGATGGCGCCAAGCTGTTCTTCCGCAAGCCCGAGGCCAACACCTGGGGCATCCTCAATGTCCGCGAGCAGTTCCTCAAGGACCATCCGGATCTCGTCCGCCGCGTGCTCGCGACCTATGAAGAGGCGCGCAAGGACGCGCTGGCCAACTACGACGATCTCAAGCGTTCGTTCATCGGCGTTACCAAGCTGTCGGACGCGGTCGTCGACAAGCAGCTCAAGGAGCGTACCGAGCTGACCCACAGCCGTATCGGTGCGCCCCAGCGCGAGTCGATCCTGGCCGCGGGCCTCGCGCTGCAGCAGGCCGGCGTCATCGACGCCAAGGTCGACGTCAAGGGCACGGTCGATGCCCTGATCGACGACCAGGTGCCGCTGCCGACGAACTGAGTTCTGTCTGAGTGGCACGCGCGGCCCGCGCCTCGCGGGCCGCGTTTGCATTTTGATCGCTTGCTTTCTGGGCCGGGACGCGATTTGGCTAGGGTGATGATGAGCGAGATTTCCACCCTGCCCGCGTCCGGTTCTGTCGCAGAGGGGGCGCCCGAGCGTTCCTCGCGCTGGCGTCGCCTTGCCGGCCCCGCGCTCGGCTTGATCGTGCCGGTCGGCGTTGCGCTGGCCTGGGAGCTGGTGGTCGCCGCCGGCTGGTCGACCGGCCGCCTCGTGCCGCCGCCGAGCCGGGTGCTGGTCACGCTGGTCGAACTCGCCCGCAGCGGCGAGCTGCTGCGCCATGTCGTCGCGACATTGTGGCGGGTCGCCGCGGGCTTTGCGCTCGGCGTCGTCGCCGGCACGCTGCTCGGCGCCGTCGCCGGCTACTGGTCGCTGGCGCGGCGGCTGCTCGACCCGACCTTGCAGGCGCTGCGCGCCATTCCGTCGATCGCCTGGGTGCCGCTGTTCATCCTGTGGCTCGGCATCTTCGAGCCGTCGAAGATCGCGCTGATCGCGGTCGGCGTGTTCTTCCCCATCTATCTCGGCGTCACCGCCGCCATCCTGTCGGTCGACCGCAAGATCGTCGAGGTCGGGCGCATCTACCGCCTGTCGGGCTTCGCCATGATCCGCCGCATTCTGCTGCCCGCGGTGCTGCCGGCCTATGTGGTGTCGCTGCGCGCCGGCCTCGGGCTCGGCTGGATGTTCGTCGTCGCCGCCGAGTTCATGGGCGCGTCGGAAGGCCTCGGCTTCCTGCTCACCGATGGGCAGCAGCTCGGCAAGCCGGCGCAGATCATGGCCGCCATCATCGTGTTTGCCGTGCTCGGCAAGTTCACCGACTGGGTGGTCGAGCTTGCGACCGCGCCGCTGCTGCGCTGGCAGGATTCGTTCGGCGCCCGCGCGGGCGGGAGGTGACGATGCTGACCCTCGACCGTGTCGGCAAGGTCTACCCCAACGGCGTGCAGGCGCTCGAAGGGTTTACCGCCGAGATCAGGCTCGGCGAGATTGTCGCCATCATCGGCGGCTCCGGTTGCGGCAAGTCGACGCTGCTGCGTGCGATCTGCGGGCTCGATCCGGCCTCGACCGGCCGCATCGCCCTCGATGGCGCGGCGGTGACGGCGCCGCATGAGAACATCGGCATCATCTTCCAGGAGCCGCGGCTGCTGCCGTGGCTCAGTGTCGCCGACAATATCGGCTTCGGCCTGTCCGGCGATCCGGCTGCCGTGCGCAAGGACAAGGTGGCGCGGGCGCTCGACCGCGTCGGGCTCACTGACAAGGCCGGCGCGTGGCCGCGCGAACTGTCCGGCGGCCAGGCGCAGCGTGTCGCCATCGCGCGGGCGCTGGCGCCGCGGCCCGAGGTGCTGCTGCTCGACGAGCCGTTCTCCGCGCTCGATGCCTTCACCCGCGCCGACCTGCAGGATCACCTGCTGGCGCTGTGGGAAGATTTCCGACCGACCCTGTTGCTCGTGACCCATGATGTCGACGAGGCGGTGGTGCTGGCCGACCGCATCATGGTGATGCGGCCGCGGCCCGGCCGGCTGTTCGAGGAGATCAAGGTCGAGCTGTCGCGGCCGCGTGACCGCGCGTCCGAGGCGTTCGACGCGGTCAAGCGCCAGGTCATGACCGCGCTCGACCGTTCGCTCGATCGCAGCCGCCGCCCGGTGGACGGTTGGTTGACGGCGGGCGAGGGCATATAGTCGCGCCCGACACGCCCCCTCCGAACCGAGCTGGAGACCATTCTCATGGATTCGACCGAGCTGCGCGCCATGCAGGCGCCGATCAAGGACCGCTACCGCGCCGATCCCAAGGCCGCCTTCATCACCCTGCGCGCCCAAGGATCGCTGGAGAGCGAAGGCATCGCCTGCAAGATCGAAACCGGCCGCGCCGCGGCGGCGATCGCCGGCCTGCATCCGGCGACCGGCGGCTCGGGCCTCGAACTGTGCTCCGGCGACATGCTGCTGGAGGCGCTGGTCGCCTGCGCCGGCGTGACATTGAAGTCGGTGGCCACCGCGATCGACGTGCCGCTGAAATCAGGCCATGTCAGCGCCGAGGGCGACCTCGACTTCCGCGGCACCCTCGGCGTCGACAAGGAAGCGCCGGTCGGCTTCGCAGCCATCCGCCTCAAGTTCGACGTCGACACCGACGCGCCGCAGGACAAGCTCGACCAATTGCTCAAGCTCACCGAACGCTACTGCGTGGTCTACCAGACCATCAAGCACGGCCCGCCGGTGACGGTCTCGCTCGCGCGGGTTTAGGGTGGACCACAATCCGTCATCCTGAGGTGCGAGCGAAGCGAGCCTCGAAGGATGGACGGCCCCTGAGCCACTGCACAGGCCGTCGCCCTTCGAGGGCCGCGCGAGGGCGCGGCCACCTCAGGGTGACGGATGACCACGGTCGAACTCTCATCATGCTCTAGCGCGACTTCCCTCCGCGCCACCCAGTCCGCGTCGCGGCCAGGCATGAAAGTCTCTTTCGCCCATGTCTCCCGAACTCTCCTTCGCGCTGCTGCTCGTGCTGCGCATGGCCGTCGCCGCGGCCTTCGTGGTCAGCGCGTCGGTCATCACCGAGCGCGTTGGACCCGTGATCGGCGCGCTGATCGCGACGCTGCCGATCTCCGCCGGGCCGTCCTACGTCTTTCTGGCCATGGATCACGATGCGTCGTTCGTGTCGGCGAGCGCGCTGGCGAGCCTGCCGGTCAATGCCGCAACGATCATGATGGGGCTGACCTATGTGCTGCTGGCGCAGCGCCATCGCATGATCGTGGCCGTCGCGGCCGCGGTCGCGGTGTGGCTGACGTGTTCGGCGTTGATCCGGATGACGAGCTGGTCGCTGGCCGGCGGCCTCGCGGTGAACGCGGTGGCGTTCGCGATCTGCCTGCCGCTGCTCAGCGGCTATCGTCATGCGCGGATGCCGCTGGTGACGCGGCGGTGGTACGACATCCCGCTGCGCGCGGCGCTGGTGGCGACACTGGTGGCGCTGGTGGTCGGCACGTCGGGGTGGGTCGGCCCGCAGGTCACCGGCGTGATCGCGCTGTTCCCGATGGTGTTCACCAGCATGATGCTGATCCTGCATCCGCGCCTCGGCGGCCCCGCCACGGCTGCGGTGATCGCCAACAGCGGCTGGGGGCTGCTCGGCTTCGGCATTGCCGTCGCCGTGCTCCATGTCGCCGCGCTGCCGCTAGGCTCCGCCGCCGCACTTGGTCTTGCGCTCGCGACCTGCGTCTGCTGGAATCTCGGCCTGTGGTGGCTCGGCCGCCGAAGCAAGGCGCGCCGCTCGCCGGCTTGACTTCGATCGGTCCGGGCTTGAAACAGGCGCACGCTCGCCGATCCCGGCGCGAAACGGAGCCGGTCCCTTGCCCCATATCGTCTGCCACTACTCCGTTCCCCAGGACATGCCGCCGCTGCGGGACCTCCTGCTGGCGCTGCACCACGCCGCCGCCGCCACCGGTGTCGTGAAGGCCGAAGACCTCAAGATCCGCGCGCTGCCGTTCAGCGACTACCTCGTCGCCGGCGAGCAGCGCTCGTTCTTCCATGTCAGCCTGTACATGCTGGCCGGCCGCACCGCGGCGCAGAAGCTGGCGCTGAGCGTCGCGTTGCGCGAAATCCTGAGCGGCCTCCTGACATCGACCTACAGCATCAGCATCGATATCAGGGACATGGATCCCGATGCGTACAAGAAGCGGCTGCTGGACTAAGGTCCAGCTCATTCCGCCGATCGCGGTTGATCCCCCTCATGGTGAGGAGCGCGGCAACGCCGCGCGTCTCGAACCATGAGGCCACGGCGGAGTCGCGTTGCAGCGGTTCGCAGCGGTCGTGTGTTCTTCTGCGTCATCGCCGGGCCCGCGCGTCAGCGCCGTGACCCGGTGATCCATCCTGGATGCTGAGAACACGAGAGGAGCTGGATGCGCGGGTCAAGCCCGCGCATGACGGTGGTGGGTGTCGAGGCGTTTCGTCTCATCAAACATGAGCCGCACACGCTCGTCGTCGGTCCATCACGCGGACCGTCATGTTCATGACCTGCCTTCACGCCACGGCGCTGTGTCGCTGATAGCGTCTCTACCCACTCACGTGATGTGTGCTACAGACATGTGAGCCACTTCCGCGAGGAGCCGTCGTGAACCTGCACGCCGTGACCGCTGAGGACGCGTTCGTGCACCTCGAACCCCTGACGTCGGCCCACCGCGACGATCTGCGTGCGGCGTGTAATGCGGATACCGATGTCTGGACCAGCCTCTATCCCATCTCCTGGGCCGGCGCGCATTTCGATCCCTGCTGGGACTGGCTTGCGGGCGAGGTCGCAGCCGGCCGTTATATCGCCCATGCCGTGATCGCCGGCGGCCGCTGCGGCGGGATGACCTGTTATCTCAACATCGACCGCCGCCATGGCGTCGTCGAGATCGGCGGCACCTATTACCGCCCCGACTGGCGCGGCGGCCCGGTCAACCCGGCGGCCAAGCGCCTGATGATCGCCAACGCCTTCACCGCCGGCGCCCGCCGCGTCGTCTTCCGCATCGATGCGATCAATGCCCGCTCCCGCGCGGCAGTCAGCAAGCTCGGCGCGCAATTCGAAGGCATCCTGCGCCAGGACATGATCACCTGGACCGGCCGTATCCGCGACACGGCGGTGTATTCGATCCTGGCGGATGAATGGCCGGCGGTGCGGGCGGGATTGGACGGACGGTTGTTGGGATTGGGCGGCGCGACGTAGGAGGCACGTCCATCACAAGCGTGACGTTGGTTTTTGATAGCGCATTCGGGCAACTCGCCAGGTGAGACGCCTCAATTTGGACCTGTTCGGCCTTTCACCATTCGGGACAGTTGCGATTGCGGGGATCAATGGGGCTGGAAGCGATCATGAGAATGATGAAGCCTCTCATTCTTGCGTTCATCCTGTTGTCTATGGCGTGCCTGAAGGATGCGCAGGCCTGCTTGGGGCCGCATCAAAGGACGTTTCCATCCTGCGAAATCAGCGCCCCTCGCAAGGACGAGCGAACGACGATCGTCTATGTCAACAGCGGTAGCGGCCTTTCGTCGGTCACGCCCGGCAGCGATGCAATCGTCACGGAGGTCGTCGATGTCGAGATCGGCGTCGCCGACAAGCCTCACTACATTGTCCTGTCGAGTGGAAAGCCGATCATCTGGCGGTTCACCGGACGAACTAATGCTATATCGCGTGTCGTCGTTCTAGGCTCGCAATTCAATGGTGCTGCACGGAGCGGAGTTGTTGGTGTTCCACGCGACCGGATTCTATTCGCCAAGACCGACATGGAGAAATTGAAAAGCAGGCCCCGGACCTCGTGCGATTCGTTCTATACCGCCTGCGAAGCTTCCGCATATTTCGACATCCCCAAAGCTGACAGAATGCATCTTGCTGGAGAGGCACCAGCGGACCGTTATGGCGTCGACCAGTTCGTTGAGCGCCTCAGAGGGGATGTCGTCAGAATACCTCAAGACGGCTGGGTCGAGGAAGGTAAGAACGGCGGCTCGAAACTGAAAGGCGATGGCTGGCTGTATGGCGGGCAAAGTTCGGTCGGTCGTCACGAACTGTTTGGCGGCGGGGGCTATGTCGAGACAAGTCAAAATTACGAGCGAGGGCTGATCGAAATCGACGCGCTGAGCGTTGTTTCGCAAGAAGCGGTTCGCGACTACTCCGTCCTCCCGGCAACGGCCGGGATCCGGCAGTTGCTGGCGGACGGGAGTCTCGTTGGCTCTGATGATGCCCGATTCCGGGCCGCATACGACAGGTGGAACGAGCGCTTGAGCCGGTCTTACAGAAGCAAGCTCGATCCGAACTTCTTGTTCTCTTACAAGGTCGACTTCCTTGTGACGCGGCCGCTGAAATTACCTGCCGGATTAACTCGTACTGAGTTTCTGGTTGGCGATGGCGTTGCTTCCCCGGACATGAATGGCAATTCGTACTTCGCGTGCCTCCATTTCGCCGATCTCAGGGACGCGCGGATTGCTCCGCATGCTTCCGGCGATCCGCAATGTACTGCCGGTTTGGGTTCTCTGGTATTTTCGCGTCTTGAACAGTCGATGACAATGAGCGCATGGGCGTTTAATCGGATGCAGCGAGCAGCCCAGGTCGACAAGGACAAGTGTAGAGCTTTCGTGGTTTCGGGTGATGCATACTTCGCGGGAATCTCCGTTTCCGATGAGGCATTCCAGCAGCCTGCCATGGGCACCAAGCCGCGACGCATCGACGTGATCGTCAATCGTTCCGGGAAGGTCGCACTCTATCTCGAGATGTCGAATGCTCGAGCTGACTGGCATATATTTCCTGCCACGCAGACGCAGATTACAGACGTCGTGCTGGGCCGGGGCAGCGCAGTGAGTGGACTAGCTTCGTCAGCTCAGACCTATACGGTGGAGCCCTCATCGCCCGCAATAGGACGGGAGTGCTACGAATTCCTGCCGTCTGGAGACGCTTATCTGGGTGGTCCCGCCGCGCTGGCCCTTGATCAGAGTCTTCAGGTGTTGGCTGGCCATGCACTCGATAGTCTACTGCGTCAAACGAATGATGGAAGCTGGCCTCCTGTTGCCAGCGATCAGGATACTGCACGCGTGACTCTTGTGATCGAGTAGTGGTTTCGGACCCAGGCATGGATATGTGCATGGCATGGTACGTGGGGCTCGTCGCTCTCCGCTTCGATCTGGTGCCTTGAGGATCGCCAGATCGCCTTCACACTCCCGTTGGCAACGTCACGCTCGCCGCCAACCCTCCACCATCCCGATTGGCCAGCCGCAACTCCCCGCCCAGCGATGCCGCCAGCCGCTGCGCGATGGCGAGGCCGAGGCCGGTGCCGCCGGTCTCGCGGTTGCGCGAGGCCTCGACGCGGTGGAAGGGCTGCAGCACGGCGGCGAGTTCGTCCTCTGGGATGCCCGGGCCGCGGTCGAGAACCGCGATGACGATCCGGCCTGTGCCGTCGCGCCGGGCGTCGATGTCGACATCGCGGGCGAACTTCAGGGCGTTGTCGACGAGGTTGGTGACGATGCGGCGCAGGGTCTGCGGCGCGGTCATGATCGGCGTATCGATGGTGCAGGTCAGTCCGACCGGCTGTCCGGAATCGGCATAGTCGTAAGCGAGGCTCTCCAGCAGCGCGGCGAGGTCGGTGCGCACCGGCGTCTCGGCGGCGCGGCCGGCGCTGCGGGCGAAGTCGAGGCCCTCCTCGATCAGCGCCTGCATCGCGCCGAGATCGGCCTGCAGCTTGTGCTTGAGCGCGGTGTCGTCCAGCAGGTCGGTGCGCAGCCGCATCCGCGTGATCGGGCTCTGAAGGTCGTGGGAGATCGCCGCGAGGATGCGCACGCGCTCGCTGACGTCGGCGGCGATGCGTTGTTGCATGGCGTTGAACGCCTTCGCCGCATGGGCGACCTCGCGCGGGCCGTCCTCCTTGAGCGGCTCGCCCTTGAGATCGGGGCCGAGCGCATCGGCGGCGCGGGCGAGCCGCGCCAGCGGCCGGGTCGCGAGGCGCACCGCGATCCACGAGAACAGGCCGAGCAGGGCGAACTGCGCCGTCAGCGCCGCGATCACGAACGGCGACAGGCCGGATTCCGGCGGCAGCATTTCGAGGGTCAGCGGCGTGCGGTCGGCGAGCGCGAGCCGCAGGTCGAAGCGCAGGGGATCGCGGCTGTCAGCCGGCGCGGTCGCGATCACCGTGCGCCCGGGGCCGAGCTCACGCGCCACGGCGGTCGCTACCTGGCTTGCGGTGGTCGAGGCCGGGCGGGGCACGGAAGGCTCGAGGCCGAGGCGATAACGGTAGTTCTTGCGGTCGAGCCGCGGCAGCCACTGCAGCCGCTCCGCCGCGGGCACGCGTTCGAGGATGGCGACGGAGCTGGCAACGTCGCGGGCCAGATACGCCACCATCATGGCGCTGACCGCCTGGGCGCGGTCGTGCAGCAGCAGCGCCAGCGACAGCAGGTGCGCGGCGGACAGGCCGCAGAACAGGATCAGCGCGACGCGGCCGAACAGCGAGCGCGGCCACGGCCGCCAGCGGCGCGGCGCCGTGCGCGTGGTCACCGCGGCGTCCATGTCTCGACCGCGGTGGAGAACACATAGCCTTCGTTGCGCACCGTCTTGATGAAGCGCGGCTCGCGCGCGTCGTCCTTGAGGCGCTGCCGCAGACGGCTGACGAGAAGGTCGATCGAGCGGTCGAACGGTTCGGTGTCGCGTCCCTGGGTCAGGTTGAGCAACTGATCGCGGTTGAGCACGCGCTGCGGATGGTCGAGGAACACGCGCAGCAGGCGGTATTCGGCGCCGCTCAGCGCCACCATGGTGCCGTCGGTGTCGACGAGATGGCGCTGGGTGGTGTCGAGCCGCCAGCCGCCGAACGCCAGCCCGCGCGCCGCCTCGGTGATGCGCAGGTTGGCCGGCAGCGCCCGGGCGCGGCGCAGGATCGCCTTGATCCGTGCCAGCAGCTCGCGCGAGGCGAACGGCTTGGCGAGATAGTCGTCGGCGCCCATTTCGAGGCCGAGGATGCGGTCGGCCTCGTCGCCGCGCGCGGTCAGCATCAGGATCGGCGGAGCGTTGGCATCGGTGGCGCGCAGGTCGCGGCACAGCGTCAGGCCGTCTTCCTGCTGCAGCATCAGGTCGAGCACGATGAGGTCGACGGTCTTGTCGGCGAGCACGCGGCGCATGTCGCGGCCGCCCTTCACCGCGGTGACGGCAAAGCCGCTGCCTTCGAGATACTGCACCAAGAGGTCGCGCAGTTCGCGGTCGTCGTCGACGATCAGGATATGGTCTTTGCGGTCCATCGGGGTCCGACTGTAGCCGCTCCGCCGGGCGAGCGGTGCGGGACTTTGTATCACACTGTATCCGGGCGTGGCTGGGACAGACGGCGAGACACGATCGCGCGGTGGCGGACACATCCGGGATACGCCGGGATGGTGGATGGCGGACGTGCCGGCTCGCTCCGGCGGCTCTTCGGAGGACCCATCGATGCGAACGTTTCCCGTCATCGCCGCCGCCGTTGCCGTGGCCTGGCTGTCCGCGGCGCCGGCGCAGGCCGGCGACGGCCCGGTCGGCCGCTGGCGCACCGACAACGGCAATCTCGAGGTCGAGATCGTGCCCTGTGGAGCGGCGTTTTGCGGCACCGTCGTCAAGGTGCTGGCCAACCGCTCGATGAGCGGCAACGGCGCCATGGTCGCGGCGGACACGCGTTCGCCGCTCGGCATGACCATCCTCAAGGATCTGGTGTCGTCGTCGGCCGGGGAATGGCAGGGCGAGATCTACAACCGCGAGAACGCCAAAACCTATTCCTGCCGCCTGTCGCTCGACGGCCCTGACCAGCTGGTGGTGCGGCCCTATGTCGGCCTGCCGATGTTCGGCAAGACGCTGGTGTGGGCGCGCGTTGCGGCGCCGGCGGAGCGGAACTGAGCCATGTTCGATCTCCCGCTCGCCTTCGCCGCCGGCCTGCTCACCATCGCCGCGCCCTGCGTGCTGCCGATGCTGCCGATCATCCTCGGCGCGTCGGTCGGCCGGCGCGATCCGGTGCGGCCGTTGCTGGTCACTCTTGGCTTCGCAGTCACGTTCGCACTGGTCGCCTTTCTGTTCGGGCTGTTTCCGAGCGTGCTCGGGCTGTCGCAGGACACGCTGCGTGATGCCTCGACCGCGATGCTGCTGGTGTTTGGCGCGTTGATGATCTGGCCGCATCCGTTCGAATGGCTGGCGGCGCGACTTGGCCCGCTCGCCGGCACGGTCGGCCTCGCCGGCGCGCAGGCCGGCGGCCCGGCGGGCGCGGTGCTGCTCGGCGCCAGCCTGGGAGCGGTGTGGGCACCGTGCGCCGGGCCCGTGCTCGGCTCGATCCTGACCCTGATCGCCTCGTCCCAGCGGCTCGACCGCGCGGCACTGCTGCTCGCGGCGTATTCGCTCGGCGCGGCGGTGCCGATGCTGCTGATCGGTTATGGCGGCCAGCTCGCCTCGACGCAGGTGCGTGCGCTGGTGCGCCACACCCGCACACTGCAGCAGGGCTTTGGCGTCGTCATCGTGCTGGTCGCGGTGGCGACCTTCTACCAGGTCGACACCACCATCACCGCCTGGCTCGCCAATTTCTATCCCGCCATCTCAGGAGGACTGTGATCATGACGTTGACCGTTTCAAGACGTGGCCTGTTCGGGCTGATGGCCGGCGCGGCCGCGGTCGCCGGCGGCGCGCGGATGCTGCGCGCGGAGCCCGAGGCTCTCGCCTTCCACGATGATGGTGCAGCGCCAGAAATCGCCGGCATCGAACACTGGCTCAATTCGCCGCCGCTGACGCTGGCGGGGCTGCGCGGCCAGGTGGTGCTCGTCGACTTCTGGACCTACTCCTGCATCAACTGCGTGCGCACGCTGCCCTACGTCACCGGCTGGCACCGCACCTTCGCATCGCGTGGCCTTGTCATCATCGGCGTGCACACGCCGGAATTTGCTTACGAGAAGTCGACACGCAATGTCGAGGCCGCCATCGCCCGTCATGGCATCGCCTATCCGGTCGCGCAGGACAACGCGTATGCGACGTGGAAGGCGTTCGACAACGAATACTGGCCGGCGACCTACCTGATCGACCGGCGCGGCCATATCGTGAGGAAGCACGCCGGCGAGGGCGCCTATGATGTCACCGCGCAGGCGATCGCGACGCTGCTCGATGCGAAGGCGTGAGCCGGCTGTAATGAGGGTGGCCTCAATGCCGGCATTTCGATCGGCAGCGATAGCTGCTGCAGCACCGCTGGTGCCGATCTGTGCCGATCGAGATTCCGGGTCTGGCCCTTCGGGCGATCCCGGAATGACGACTCCCAAATACGGCGTTGCTATGCGGCGCCTTTCCGGGGCGTGCAGCGTTGCGGCATTTCTCAGCGTCATCACCGGGCCGACGCGAAGCGTCGTGACCCGGTGATCCAGCTTTGATTACAGTTCGTCATATCGGGAGCAAGCTGGATGCGCGGGGCAGGCCCGCGCATGACGCGGTGGGGATGGCAGGCACCCAAAGTCGATCGGGGGGCCGTGGCCCGCGCGTTGCATCTCATCGGCCTCATGGTTCGAGACGCGCGGCTCTGCCGCGCTCCTCACCATGAGGGTTGGAATCCGCGGCTGGCCTCAGGCCCCCTCTGCGCTCTGCTTCTTCAGGGCGTAGAGCGCCTCCAGCGCCTCGCGCGGCGACATGTCGTCGGGGTTGAGCGCCTTGACCGCGTCCATAACCCGATCCGCCGGACCGGGCGGCGGCGCTTCCACTTCCGCGCGGGTGGTGATGGCGAACAGCGGCAGGTCGTCGGCGAGCGCCCGCGCGGTCGAGGAGCGGTCCTGCGCCTCCAGCTTCGCCAGCACCGATTTGGCGCGCGCGATCACCGGCGACGGCAGGCCGGCGAGCTTGGCCACCTGGATGCCGTAGGAGCGGTCGGCGGCGCCGGGCAGCACCTCGTGCAGGAACACGACGTCGCCGCGCCACTCCTTCACACGCACAGTGGCGTTGAACAGCCGCGGCAGCCGCGCGGAGAGCGCGGTCAGCTCATGATAGTGGGTCGCGAACAGCGCGCGGCAGCGGTTGGTCTCGTGCAGGTGCTCGATGGTCGCCCAGGCGATCGACAGGCCGTCGAAGGTCGCGGTGCCGCGGCCGATCTCGTCGAGGATGACAAGGGCGCGCTCGCCGGCCTGGTTGAGGATGGCGGCGGTCTCGACCATCTCGACCATGAAGGTCGAGCGGCCGCGGGCGAGGTCGTCGGCGGCGCCGACGCGGGAGAACAGACGATCGACGACGCCGATGCGGGCGCGCTTGGCCGGCACGAAGCTGCCGATCTGCGCCAAGAGCGCGATCAGCGCGTTCTGCCGCAGGAAGGTCGACTTACCGGCCATGTTGGGACCGGTGATCAGCCAGATCTGGCCGTTCTTCTGGCCCGGCGCCGGCGACAGGTCGCTGGCATTGGCGATGAACGGCTGGCCGTCGCGCTTGAGCGCCTGCTCGACCACCGGATGGCGGCCGCCCTCGATGGCGAACGCCAGCGAGGTGTCGACTTCCGGCCGGGCGTAGTCATGATCGACCGCAAGCTGCGCCAGTGCGGTCGCGACATCGAGCATCGCGAAGGCATGGGCGGCGGCGCGCAGGTCGTCGCTGGCGGTCGCGACCTCGGCGCTGAGGCGGTCGAAGATCTCCAGTTCGAGGCCGAGCGCGCGCTCGCCGGCATTGGCGATCTTGGCCTCGACCTCGCTCAATTCGGTGGTGGTGAAGCGCACCTGGCCGGCCAGCGTCTGGCGGTGGATGAAGCGGGCGTTGAGCGGCGCCGTCATCAGGCGGTCGCCATGCTGCGCGGTGACCTCGACGAAATAGCCGAGCACGTTGTTGTGGCGGATCTTCAGCGCCTTGATGCCGGTCTCGTCGGCATAGCGCGCCTGCATCGCGGCGACGACCTGACGGGACTCGTCGCGCAGTGCGCGCGTCTCGTCGAGATTGGCGTCGTAGCCGGTGCGGACGAAACCGCCGTCGCGCTTGAGCAGCGGCAGTTGCTCGTCGAGCGCGCGGGCGAGTTCGCCGGCGAGCGCGCGCGAAGGCTGGCGCAGCGCCGCGACCGTCGCGGCGATCTCGGACGCCGGCTCCGCCATGCGGCCGAGCAGTGCCAGCGCCTGGTCGGCGGCATGGATGCCGTCGCGCAGCGCAGCGAGGTCGCGCGGCCCGCC
The DNA here is from genome assembly GCF_018131225.1 of Bradyrhizobium sp. U87765 SZCCT0048. GTDB lineage: Bacteria > Pseudomonadota > Alphaproteobacteria > Rhizobiales > Xanthobacteraceae > Bradyrhizobium_A. The sequence goes on from NZ_JAFCMM010000004.1 coordinate 138,433, forward strand.
GCGGCCGACCGACAGCCGCGTCAGCGCGCGCGAGATGTCGGGCGCGGTTTTCAGCGCGGCACGGATGTCGGCGCGCGTGCCGCTGTCAGCGACGAAGGCGTCGACCGCATCGAGCCGGCGCGTGATGCCGGGAACGTCGGTCAACGGCGCCGACAGCCGCTGCGCCAGCAGGCGCGATCCGGCGGCGGTGACGGTCATGTCGATGGCGTCGAGCAGCGAGCCGCGCCGCTCGCCGCCGAGGGTGCGGATCAGTTCGAGGTTGGCGCGCGTCGCGGAATCGATCGCCAGCGTCGTGCCGGCGACCTCGCGGCCGGGCGGCGACAGCGGCGGGCGTTTGCCGACCTGCGTGCGGTCGATATAGGTCAGGGTGGCGGCGGCGGCGGTCGCCTCGATGCGCGACATCGCGCCGAAGCCGTCCATGGTGGCGACGGCGAAATAGTCGCACAGCCGCCGCTCGGCGGTGGCGCTGTCGAACACGTCGCGGGTCAGCGGCGTCACCGCCGACAGCGTGCGCAGCAGCGGCCCGATCTCGGCATCGCTGTACAGCGCGTCGGTCACGATGACTTCGTTGGGATTGATGCGCGCCAGCGTCGCGGCGAGCTCGGCGACGGCGCACTCGGTGACCATGAACTCGGCGGTGGAGATGTCGATCCACGACAGGCCGATGCGGTCGCCGCCCGGCGCCGACGAGCGGGCGCGGGCAATCGCCAGCAGGTAATTGTTGGTGCGGGCGTCGAGCAGGTTGTCTTCGGTCAGCGTGCCCGGCGTGACGACGCGCACCACGTCGCGGCGCACCACGCTCTTGTTGCCGCGCTTGCGCGCCGCCGCCGGGTCCTCCATCTGCTCGCAAACAGCGACGCGGTGGCCCTTCTCGATCAGGCGGTGCAGGTAATCATCGGCGCGTTCCACCGGCACGCCGCACATCGGGATGTCCTGGCCGAGGTGCTTGCCGCGCTTGGTCAGGACGATACCCAGCGCCTTGGAGGCGGCTTCGGCGTCCTCGAAGAACAATTCGTAGAAATCGCCCATGCGATAGAACAGCATCAGGCCGGCATGGGCGGCCTTGATCTCAAGGTACTGTTCCATCATCGGCGTCAGCTTCCCGATCGGTTCGGGAGCCTGATCGGCGGGGAGTTGCGCGGGATTGGGAGGCTGGATCGTCATGGCGGCGGAAACTAGCAAAGTTTGCCGGGCCGATCCTGTCCTTTGCCGGATTTGTCCGGGGTTTTCCCCGCTTCTCGGTTCAGGATGTGAAACCGTGGCGGCGGCCGCGCGGCATGGCCCTGCGCGCAGCAAGCATTTGATTTCCTTCCCGCCACTTCCTAAAACTCGGCCAACCAACGCCCTGTCGCCGACGCGGTCGGGAGCGAGTTCGGGGATTTTGAGGGAGCCTCAACATGCGTGACGTTTTTGTGTGCGATGCCGTGCGGACGCCGATCGGTCGCTTCGGCGGCTCGCTCGCCAAGGTGCGGGCCGACGATCTCGCCGCCACCCCGATCAAGGCGCTGATGGCCAAGCATCCGAACCTCGATTGGGCGCAGATCGACGAGGTGTATTTCGGCTGCGCCAACCAGGCCGGTGAAGACAACCGCAACGTCGCGCGCATGGCGCTGCTGCTCGCCGGACTGCCTGACACGGTGCCGGGCGTCACGCTGAACCGCCTCTGTGCTTCGGGCCTCGATGCGGTCGGCGCCGCGGGCCGCGCCATCCGCGCGGGCGAGATCGAGCTGGCGATCGCCGGCGGCGTCGAGTCGATGACTCGCGCGCCGTTCGTGATGGGCAAGGCCACCGAGGCGTTCCAGCGCTCGGCCGAAACCTTCGACACCACCATCGGCTGGCGCTTCATCAACCCGCTGATGAAGCAGCAGTACGGCGTCGACTCGATGCCGGAGACCGGCGAGAACGTCGCCGAAGAGTTCCAGGTGTCGCGCGCCGACCAGGATGCGTTCGCGATCCGCTCGCAGCAGCGCGCCGGTGCGGCGATCGCCGCCGGCTACTTCGCGCAGGAGATCGTTCCGGTCACCGTGCCCGGCGGCAAGGCCGGCCCGATCACCGTCGACAAGGACGAGCATCCGCGCCCCGAAACGACGCTGGAAGGCCTCGCCAAGCTCAAGACCCCGTTCCGTAATCCCGGCACGGTGACCGCGGGCAACGCGTCGGGCGTCAATGACGGCGCCGCCGCGCTGATCCTGGCGTCGGAAGCCGCCGTCAAGAAGCATGGCCTCACCCCGCGCGCCCGCCTGCTCGGCCTTGCTTCGGCCGGCGTGCCGCCGCGCATCATGGGCATCGGCCCCGTGCCGTCGACCCGCAAGTTGATGGAGCGGCTCAAGCTCAAGATCAGCGACTTCGATCTCATCGAGCTCAACGAGGCGTTCGCCTCCCAGGGCATCGCCGTGCTGCGCCAGCTCGGCGTCAAGGAAGACGCCGATTTCGTCAACCCGCATGGTGGCGCGATCGCGCTGGGACATCCGCTCGGCATGAGCGGCGCGCGCCTCGCGCTGACTGCGGTGCATGGCCTCGAGACCCGCGGCGGCAAGCTCGCGCTCGCCACCATGTGCGTCGGCGTCGGCCAGGGCGTGTCGATCGCCCTCGAGAAGCTGAACTGAAGGCTGGCGGCACGCCGGCGACACGACACGGCGCGGCCGCTTGGGCCGCGCCCGGAGGATCTCAAATGACGCTCGTCTACCCCCGCAGCAGCACCGAAGCGTTCGGGCCGCGCCTCTATCCGGACTACAAGAGCACGGTGAAGCGCGCGCCGCAGAAGCCGCTGATCATCATGCCGCACACCCTGTCCGAGCTGACGGGCCCGGTCTATGGCCACGAGACGGTGCGCGAGAACGACAGCGACCTCACCGTCCAGCACAGCGGCGAGCCGATCGGCGAACGCATCATCGTCCATGGTCATGTGCTCGACGAGGATAATCGCGGCGTGCCGAACACGCTGGTCGAGCTGTGGCAGGCCAATTCCTGCGGCCGCTACATCCACACCCGCGACCAGCACCCGGCGCCGCTCGATCCGAACTTCACCGGCGCGGGCCGCGCGCTGACGGATGCGAATGGCTATTACCGCTTCGTCACCATCAAGCCCGGCGCCTATCCGTGGGGCAACCACTACAATGCGTGGCGGCCGGCCCACATCCACTTCTCGGTGTTCGGCCACTCGTTCCTGTCGCGCGTCGTCACCCAGATGTACTTCCCGAACGATCCGCTGTTCCCGTTCGACCCGATCTTCAACTCGGTGACCGACGAGAAGGCGCGCCTGCGCATGGTGTCGAGCTTCGATCTCGAAAACACCAAGCCCGACTGGGCGTTGTGCTACCGCTTCAACATGGTGCTGCGCGGCCGCAACGCCACGCCGCAGGAGACGCACTGATGACCGGCCTCACCCCTTCGCAGACCGTCGGCCCCTTCTTCAAGTACGGCCTGACGCCGGGCGGCGAGTACACCTGGAACGACGCCTTCACCAACGACCTCGTCACCGCCGACACCGCCGGTGATCGCGTGCGCATCGAAGGCCGCGTGTTCGACGGCGACGGCCAGATCATTCCCGATTCCATGCTGGAGATCTGGCAGGCCGATGCCCAGGGCCGCTTCAGCGACCCCAAGGACAGCCGCGCGCTGCCCAACAGTTCGTTCCGTGGTTTCGGCCGCTGCGGCACCACCAAGGAGGGCGAGTTCTCCTTCCACACGGTGAAGCCGGGCCCGGTGCCGGGCCCGAACGGCAGCACCCAGGCGCCGCACATCCTGCTCGCGGTCTATGCCCGGGGCATGACGCGGCAGGTGCAGAGCCGGATCTACTTCGAAGGCGAAGCGGCCAACGCCAGCGATCCGATCCTGGCCCTGGTGCCGGCGGATCGTCGCGACACCCTGATCGCGAAGCCCGTCGCCGGCAAGCCCGGCGTGTATCGTTTCGACGTGCACCTGCAGGGGGACAACGAGACGGTGTTCTTCGACCTCTGAGAGCGCCGCCGGGCAACGCCCGGCGAGAGCAATGATGCCAGGACAAAAAATAGGGCGTCGCTGGTGGCGACGCCCTTATTCTTTTGCGAGAGTTGTTTGAAGAAGCCGCCGGTCTCGCTCCGGACGACATCCGATCCTGCAAACCTAATCCATCACCGCAGCGTGGTCGGAGGCGCCTTGCGTCTGCTTGCGCAGCGCGGCCTTGGTTGATCCGATCATCAGCGCCAGCGGGATCGAGCACAGCGTCACCACCATCACCAGCTGGTAGTCGCGGGCGAAGGCGATGATCTGGGCCTGGACCTGCAGCACCGCATCCATCAGCGCGCGGCCGGCGTCGGTGTTCATGTTGATCATGCGCGCCACGTCCGGCATCTGCATGGCGCTGTTGAACGGCGTGATGTGCTCGTTGAGGATGGCGTAGGCGCGCCGGCCGCCCTGGGTCAGCTCGGCGATCACCACCGAGATGCCGACGGAACTGGCGACATTGCGCAGCAGCGTCAGCATCGCGGTGCCGTCAGTGCGCAAATGGCTCGGCAGCGTCAGGAACGATACGGTGCTGAGCGGCACGAACACGAGGCCGAGGCCGAAACCCTGGGCGATGCTCCAGATGATGATGGTCGACGCCTGGGTCTGATCGGTGAAGCCTGTCATCATGAACAGCGAAAACGTCATCAGCGACAAGCCGGTGATGATCAGCGTGCGCGCCTCGATGTACTTCATCAGCCGGCCGACCAGCATCATCGCCACGAAGGTACCGCAGCCGCGCGTCGCCAGCAGCAGGCCTGCGGTGATGATGGGGTAGCCGATGACGTTCTGCAGGTAGGGCGACGACAGCGCCATGGTCGAGAACAGCACGAGGCCCATCACCGTCATGAACACGCAGCCGCTGATGAAGTTGCGATCCCTGAAGATCGCGAACTGGATGAACGGCTTCGACGTCGTCAGCGAGTGGGCGAAGAAGTAGTAGAAGCCGACGATCGCGATGATCGTCTCGGCGATGATCTCCGGCGATTCGAACCAGGCGAGCTGCTCACCGCGGTCGAGCGCGATCTGCATCGCGCCGATGCCGACCGCGAGCGCGGCGAAGCCGAACCAGTCGAACTTCAGCGCGGTATTCGGCTTGGTCTCTTCCATGAAGGCCGCGAGGCCGAGCACGGTGAGTGCGCCGAACGGCAGGTTGACGAAGAACACCCAGTGCCAGGAATAGGTTTCGGTCAGCCAGGCGCCGAGCGAGGGCCCCATGATCGGACCCATCATCACGCCCATGCCCCAGATCGACATCGCCGTGGCGCGCTCGTGCAGTGCGTAGGAGTCGAGCATCACCGCCTGGGACAGCGGCACCAGCGCGGCGCCGAACATGCCCTGCAGCAGGCGGAACAGCACCATCTGGGTGATGTCCTGGGCGAGGCCACACAGCACCGAGGCGAAGGTGAAGCCGGCGGCGCAAATGATGAAGATGCGCTTGCGGCCAAAACGGTTGGCGATCCAGCCGACCGGCGCGGTCATGATTGCGGCGGCGACGATATAGGACGTCAGCACCCAGTTGATCTGGTCCTGGGAGGCGGACAGCGTGCCCTGCATGTAGGGCAGCGCGACGTTGGCGATGGTGGTGTCGAGCGCCTGCATGATGGTCGCCGTCATGGCGCAGATCGTCACCATGTTGCGGCGAAATCCGGGGACCGCCGCCGAGGAGGTGGCGGCGGCGGTCACCGGTCGTTCTCCTGCGCGGCCGCGGAGGAGAGACCAAGCAGGCCGGCGAGCGACCGGCGGTGCCCGGTATCGATCCAGACATAGGTGCTCATGCCCGCCTTGAGCTTGCGCACCATCTTGTCGTTGTAGTCGAAGTAGATGCGCACCGGCACGCGCTGCACCACCTTGACGAAGTTGCCGGTGGCGTTCTGCGGCGGCAGGATCGCGAACTGCGCGCCGGTGCCCGGGCTGAGCGAGCCGACGGTGCCCTGAAAGCTATGGTCGGGGAAGGCGTCGACGCTCAGCGTCACCGGCTGGCCGACGCCGACATAAGTGAAATCGGATTCCTTGAGATTGGCATCGACCCACGGGCGGGCATCGTCGATGACGCTGAACACCGGCGTTCCGGCGGGAATGAAGCGGCCGAGCTGGATGCTGTCGACCTGGGTGGCGACGCCGTCGATCGGCGCGCGCAGCACGGTGTGATCGAGGTTGCGCTGGGCTTCGCCGAGCGCGGCCTGGGCCTGGCGGTAGGACGGGAACTGGTCGAGCGGCAGGTCGGGGTTGTTGAGCAACTGGTTCATCGACGTCGACAGCTGCTGTTGCAGCAGTTCGAGCTGCGCCCGCGCCACCACGAGGTTGGTGGTGGCGGTGTCGAGATCGAGCTGCGAGCCGAAGTTGCTCCTGGCGAGCGTGTTCTTGCGCTCGACGTCGCGCTGCTTCAGCTCGACGCCCTGCCTGGCGAGGTCGAGCATCTGCGTGTACGACTGCACGTTCGATTTGAGGTTGTTGTAGGTGGTTTTCGCGGTCTCGAGCGCGGCCTGCGCCTGCTGCAGGGCGAGGCGAAACGGCACCGGGTCGATCTCGAACAGGTCGTCGCCGGCCTTCACATGCTGGCCTTCGCGCACCACCACCTTGTCGATCTTGCCGGAGATGTCCGGCGTGATCAGCACCTTCTGGGCGCCGACATAGGCGTCGTCGGTGGTCGCGTAGCGGCCGCCCGACAGATAGAACAGCACGCCCGCGACCACGGCGATCACGGGCAGCACCACCAGCAGCAGGACGCGGCGATTGTCGACGATGCGCTGGCGCCAGCCCCTGCGCGCCGCTTCGGGCTTGTCCGGCCGCGTCTCGTCGGGCGGGAATTTCAGAACAGGGTCAGCCATAGCGTTGAGCCTTTGCCTTGGCGTCGCCCACGTTCTGCAGGGCGTCGCGCACGTTGTCCTTGATGAGTTCGAGCTGCGCCACGAGCCCCTCGGCTTCGGCCGTGGTCATGCGGCCGAGCGCGGTCTCGGTGATTTCGGCGCGCAGCTCCGCGAGCTTTTCGAGCAGCGGGCGCGCGGCCGGGCGCAGATAGAGGCGGTTGACGCGGCGGTCGCTCATGTCGGCACGCCGCTCGATCAGGTCGTTGTCGCAGAGCCGGTCGATCAGCCGCGTCAGCGTGATCGGCTGCATCTCCATGAGGTCGGCGAGCTCGGACTGCTTGAGGCCCTCGGTCCGTTCGAGCTTGGCGAGCACTGCCCACTGGGCGCGCGTGATGCCGTACCGCGTCGCGAGCTTGTCGGCATAGAGCCGCAGCATCCGCTGGGTTTCGAACAGCGCGAACAGGAAATCGAGATTGTTCTTCGGCATGGGCCGGGGCCAAGCTCCTAAGCTTGGGATATAATAAGCTTGCTTATAAATTCGGCGAGCATCTTTTGCGCCGAGGGCCTCTGAGCAGGCCGCATGGCTAACGAAAAATGAATTTGGGATCAGTCTATTAGAGCGTTTTCGAGCGAAGTGGGCACCGGCTCGCGTGAAGAAAGCGCGTCAAAACAAAATGCTCGAGCGCGTTCGCGATTCCATCAAAACTGAACGCGCTCGAGCGCTCAGTCCCATTCGACGCCGGCCTCGGCCGCGAGGTCGAGGGTGCTGGTCTGGCCGATGGCGTCGAAATGCTGGTCGAGGAACCGGCGGGCGGCGCGCTGGCCGGCGCGGTGCAGCAGCTCCAGGAAGTCGTAATCGGTCTTGAGCTTGCTCGACCCCGCGAGGCGGCTGCCGAGCCCGCCGAGGTCGATGCGGTGGATGTTGAGCCGGCGGTACTGGTTCTTGCCGGTGCCGCGCGGCAGGTGGCCGTCGTCGATCAGCTGATTGACGAAGTCCATGCTGCGCAGCTCCGAGATCAGCGCCGAGTTGAAGGTGATCTCGTTGAGGCGGTTGAGGATCTCCGAGGAGGTGCGCGGCGTCGTCGGCCGGCTCACGGGATTGATCTGCACCACCAGCACGTCCTCGGCCTCCGTCGCCTGCAGGAACGGGAAGATCGCCGGATTGCCCATGTAGCCGCCGTCCCAGTAGGGGATGCCGTCGATCTCGACGGCGCGGAACATGAAGGGCAGCGCCGCGGACGCCATCACCACGTCGGCGGTGATCTTGTCACGGGAGAACATGCGCAGCCGCCCGGTATGGACGTTGGTCGCCGAGATGAACAGTTCGATATCGCTGTTGCGCACCGCGTCGAAATCGACCGAACGCGCGATCAGGTCGCCGAGCGGATTGATGTTGAGCGGGTTGAGGTCGTAGGGCGAGAAGTAGTGCGCCATCGCCTCGAACCAGTTCTGGATCGGCGTGGTCGCGAACGGCATCAGCGACAGCATGCGGTCGGTGACCGCGCGCTGCACCGGCGGCAGGCTGCCGCCGACGCTGGCGGCGCGCCAGAAATCTGCGAGCTTCTTGCGGGCCTCGTCGGCATCGCCGCGGGCGAGCCCGTCAGCCAGCAGCACCGCGTTGACCGCGCCCGCCGAGGCGCCGGAGATGCCGGTGATCTCCAGCCGGCCGTCGGCTAGCAAATGGTCGACCACTCCCCATGTAAAAGCCCCGTGGGCACCGCCGCCCTGCAGCGCGAGATTGATCTTCTTGGCCGTCGGGCGCGGCGCGCGCTCGCTGGCGCGCCGGGTCCAGTTCGTCAGACCGTCGAGATAGGATTTGAGATTGGTGACCAAGGAGCTGGCTCGCTGTCGATGAAAGATACGTTTCGCGATGCGTCGGCCCCGCAGGCGACGGCGTTCAGTCTGTCCCAGATTTGGGGGCTTTTTGTTGCGTTGCAATGAAAAATATTGCATTGCAAAAAATTGATGCATGGCCCGTTTGCGGGAACTTGATGCCGAAAAACCGAGCGGAATCGCGCGGGAGCGATTAAATGGTTCGATGATGACGCCGACCAAGCCGATGCCGACCGCGCCGGTCTTTCCGACGCCCGATCACGACCATGGCCGTTGTGCGGCGGATGCGCTGCGTCACGCCGAGAAGGTCTGCGAAGGGCGCGGCCAGAAGTTCACGCCGATCCGCCGCCATGTGCTGCAGGCGCTGCTGTCCAGCCACCGTCCGCTCGGCGCCTACGAGATCATCGACGAACTCGCCAAGGTCATCGCGCGGCCGGCGCCGATCACGGTCTACCGCGCGCTCGACTTCCTGATGGAGAACGGCCTCGTTCATCGCATCGAGAGCCGCAACGCGTTCCTCGCCTGCGCCCACAACCACGACGATATCGCGATGGTCGCGTTCCTGATCTGCGACCGCTGCGGTTCGGTCGGTGAAATCCCGGCCGCTCCGATCGCCCATGCGATCAACGAGGCGGCGCGCGGCACGGGCTTTTCGCCCAAGCTGTCCGTCGTCGAAATCACCGGCACATGCGTGCATTGCCAGACAACAACATAACAACGGCGTCGATCGCCCGGCACAACAGGTTCCCATGTCAGCGCAAACGTCATCCGCAGCGGGCCGTCCGCTGACCCTCGGCGCCGTCGCCGTGATGCTGATGCTGTGCCTGAGCTGGGGCTTCAACCAGATCGCGGTGAAGCTCGCCCTGCCGGACATTCCGCCGCTGATGATGGCGACGATGCGCTCGATCGGCGGGCTGATCGTCGTGCTGGTGATCGCGCGGCTGCGTGGCGTGAACATCTTCGTGCGCGATGGCACGCTGAAGGCCGGCCTGCTGGCGGGCCTGCTGTTCGGTCTCGAATTCGTGGTGATCTATCGCGGCCTGGTGTGGACCAGCGCCACCCGCGCGGTCGTGTTCCTCTATGTCGCGCCGTTCGTCGTGGCATTCGGCTCGTTCCGGCTGCTCGGCGAGCGGCTCGGACCGGCGCAGTGGGGCGGCCTCGCGCTGTCGTTCGCCGGCGTCGCGCTGGCCATCGGCGTGCCGCAGGTCGGGGTCGACCAGAAGGTGCTGCTGGGCGACGGCCTGATCGTGATCGGCGGCATTCTGTGGGCCGCCACCACCATCGTGGTGAAGCTCTCGCCGCTGCTGCGGGTGCCGGCCGAGAAGACCCTGGCCTATCAGCTGGCCGTGTCGGTGCCGATCCTCGGCCTGTCGTCGCTGGCGTTTGGGGAACGGATGACCGCGCTGCCGGGGGCGACGGCGCTTATCTCCTTGTGTTATCAGACGTTTTGGGTGGTCGGCCTGACCTTCCTGCTATGGTTCATGCTGGTGCGGACCTATTCCGCCAGCAAATTGTCGGCTTTCACATTCATCACCCCGCTGTTCGGGGTCGCGGCCGGCTATTTCGTGATGCACGACCCGATGACGCTCGCCTTCGCCGGCGCGTCCGCGCTCGTCCTGGTCGGACTTATTCTCGTCAACCGCCCCTCACCGCCGGTGGTTGATCCGTTGCTGTCTGTCACAAAAACCTGATATTTGAGGCCCATGAGCAAGCTCGAAAACCCGTCAGAAATCGACGTCGCCGGCCCTGCGCCGCGGCACAAGACCACCGCAGTCAAGGTCGGCGGGGTGACCGTCGGCGGCGGCGCGCCGATCGTGGTCCAGTCGATGACCAACACCGATACGGCAGACGTGGCGGGCACGGTGGCCCAGGTCGCGGCGCTCGCCCGCGCCGGCTCCGAGCTGGTCCGCATCACCGTCGACCGCGACGAGGCGGCGGCGGCGGTTCCCCATATCCGCGAGGCGCTGGACAAGCGCGGCATCAAGGTGCCGCTGGTTGGCGACTTCCACTACATCGGCCACAAGCTGCTCGCCGATCATCCGGCCTGCGCCGAGGCGCTCGACAAGTACCGCATCAATCCCGGCAATGTCGGCTTCAAGGACAAGCGCGATACCCAGTTCAGCGCCATCGTCGAAATGGCGATCAAGCATGGCAAGGCCGTGCGCATCGGCGCCAACTGGGGTTCGCTCGACCAGGAGCTGCTGACGCGGCTGATGGAAGAGAACGCCGCGTCGTCGAACCCGCGCGAGGCCCGCGCCGTCACCCGCGAGGCGATGGTGCAGTCGGCGCTGCTGTCGGCGAAGCGCGCCGAGGAGATCGGCCTCGCCAAGAACCGCATCATCCTGTCGGCCAAGGTGTCGGCGGTGCAGGACCTGATCGCGGTCTACCGCGATCTCGCCTCCCGTTCGGACTACGCCATCCATCTCGGCCTCACCGAAGCCGGCATGGGCTCGAAGGGCATCGTCGCATCCGCGGCGGCGCTCAGCGTGCTGCTGCAGTCGGGCATCGGCGACACCATCCGCGTGTCGCTGACGCCGGAGCCGGGCGGCGACCGCACGCTCGAGGTGCAGGTCGCGCAGGAGATCCTGCAGACCATGGGCTTCCGTACGTTCGTGCCGCTGGTCGCGGCCTGCCCGGGCTGCGGCCGCACCACCTCCACCGTGTTCCAGGAACTGGCGCGCGACATCCAGGACTTCATCCGCGACGAGATGCCGAACTGGAAGACGCGCTATCCCGGCGTCGAGACGCTCAACGTCGCGGTGATGGGCTGCATCGTCAACGGTCCCGGCGAATCCAAGCATGCCGACATCGGCATCTCCCTGCCGGGCACCGGCGAGACCCCGGCGGCGCCGGTGTTCGTCGACGGCAAGAAGTTCACCACCCTGCGCGGCCCGACCATCGCGGCCGACTTCAAGGTCATGGTGATGGACTATATCGAGCGCCGCTACGGCGTCACCGGCCAGACCGCGGCCGAATAGCGGCTGCGGCGTCGACGCCGTCGACACGGTGCGGACGCATGGCAGCGCTTTCCGTCTTTCTCTGTCATGGCCGGGCTTGTCCCGGCCATCTCGCTTAGGGACGCACTGCCCTCCTTGCCGGGGTCGCCGGGAGACCTTAGTCCTAGCGATCGGTTAAAGACGGATCGCGCTGCCCGGCGACGACGAACCTTGCGGTCGGTAGTTGCAGCCTCTAAGAGGCCGACCGAAAATGCAGCCCTCATTTCAGCTGCTGTCTGGGACACACTGCGCTTCCATGTTTTTCTGCGTCATCACCGGGCCGACGCGAAGCCTCGAGACCCGGCGATCCAGCTTTAAAGAAGCCACGTTAAGTCACGAGCAAGCTGGATTGCCGGGTCTTCGCCCGGCAATGACGCGGTGGGTGTGGCCGGCGCCGAATGCACTGCCGTCGCGCCGGCCGCCCGCCGCGGCCCTCACAACGGCGTGTTGCGCTCGCGGTTGTTGACCACGGCTTCCTCGAGATCGAGATCGCGTTCGATGCGCCGCCGCGTCTCGTCTGTGATCTTGCCCTCGCGCAGCAGCCCGTGCAGGAACTTGCGTTCGGCGGTGATCAGCTCGCGCACGATAGGCGCGCCGAGGGTCGCGGGGGTGTACTGGGTGCCCTCGGCGGGCGGCTCGGGAATGGCGCGGGTGCGGGTGTCGTGGCGGGCCTCGAGGAAGCCGACGAGGCTCGGCGACAGCTCGCGGCTGGCGGTGATGTCCTCCAGCGACTGCCGCGCCGACTGCAGGATCTCGCGCCGCGCCGCGATCTCGGCCTCGCGCTCGTGGCGGGCCTCCATCACGCCATGCTTCGACAGGCCGAGCAGCCTGACCAGCAGCGGCAAGGTCAGGCCGATGCCAACCAGCGTCACGAAGATCACGCCGAAGCTCGCGAACAGGATCAGGTCGCGGTGGGGGAAGGCGTCGCCGTTCGGCAAGGTCAGCGGCAACGCCAGGGCGACGGCGAGCGACACCACGCCGCGGATGCCGGTAAAGCTGATGACGATGGTCGAGCGCCATGGCGGCGGCGGATCGCGCTCGCGCAGCCGCCGGCTCATCGCCCGCGTCAGATAGGTGCCGGGAAACACCCAGATGAAGCGTGCCGCGATCACGATCGCGGACGTCAGGGCGATCGCCGTCACCACGTCGTGCAGCGGCACGACCTTGGAGTTTTCCATCAGCAGCCGCATCTGGAAGCCCATCAGCAGGAACAGGAAGCCTTCGATGAGCCAGATGACGAAATCCCAGAAGAAGATGCCCTGCAGGCGGGTGGCCGCGGAAATCAGCAGCGGTCCGTTCCAGCTGACATAGAGGCCGGCGGCGACGGTGGCGATGACGCCGGAGCCGCCGAGATGCTCCGGCACCCAGTAGGCGAGATACGGCGTCAGCAGCGACAGCGAGATCTCGACGCGCTCGTCATGGGCCCATTGCCGCAGCCGCAGGCTGAGCCAGCCGACCGCGATGCCGAAGAACACTTCGCAGGCGACGATGGCGACGAACGCGCCGGTGGCCTTGCCGAGCGAGAAGCTGCCGGTGCCGACCGCCAGCACCGCGAAGCGATAGAGGATCAGCGCGGTGGCGTCGTTGGCGAGGCCTTCGCCTTCGAGGATCACCAGGATGCGGTGCGGCAAGTGCAGGCGGCGCGCGATCGCCAGCGGCGCGACGACGTCCGGCGGCGACACGATGGCGCCGAGCACGAAGCCGAGGCTCCACGGCAGGCCGAGCACGAAGTGCGCGCCGGCGGTGACCGCGCAGGTGGTGAAGATCACGCAACCGATCGCGAGCAGGGCGATCGGCCGCAGGTTGGATTTGAACTCGCGCCAGCTCATCGACACGCCGGCGTAGTAGATCAGCGGCGGCAGCACGATCAGCAGCACCACCTTCGGCTCGAGCTCGATGTGCGGCATGCCGGGAATGAAAGCGAGCGCGATGCCGATCGCCAGGAACGCCAGCGCCGGCGTCAGCTCGAACCGGCGCGCCATCGCGGCGGTGGCAGCCATGGCGGTGAGCAGCAGCAGGACGATCAGGAAGTTTTCGGTCATGGCGATGCTCCCGTCACAACGCGCTCGCGGCGATATTGACCGTGAGCGCCAGCAGGGCGGTGTTGAAAATGAAGGAGACGACGCCATGCGCGGTGGCGGTGCGGCGGATGATGCGGTCGGTGATGCCGACATCGGAGACCTGGGCGGTCATGCCGATCACGAACGAGAAATAGACGAAGTCCCAGTAGTCCGGTTCTTTCTCGTCGCCGGGAAAGGCGAGCCCGCCGACGCGGTCGCCACGATAGAATTCGTGGGCGTAGTGCAGGGCGAAGGTGGTGTGGATCACCGCCCAGGACAGCACGATGGTGGCCGCTGCGAGGGCCGGCGCATAGGGCCAGCGATGGGCGGGTGCGAGCTCGGACAGGATCGCGCCGAGGGTGGCGAAGGCGGCGACCGACGTCAGCACCAGCACGGCGAAACGGCCATCGTCCTGCAGCGCCGCGCGGCGGCGGATCTGGGCGACGCCCGTCGTCATCACGGTGGTAAAGGCGAGCAGCAGATACAGCGCGCTGGCGATGTCCCAGGCGAGCAGCAGCCGTGTCGGCGGCCGCAGCATCGCCGGCATCACCGCCAGTGCGATGATGCCGACCGCGACGGAGAGGAAGAAGCGCGGCCGCGCCAGCACGATGCGCAGCGGCCGCGGCAGGCCGAGAAGCCGCTTCAGGCGGCGGTCGTGGTCGTCCTGGGCCACCATCCGCACACCCCGCCGGCGGGTCAGTTCTTGCGTTCGGCCACGAAGCGCGCCGCGGCGCGCAGCACGTCGGCCCGCTCGCCGAACGGCGCCAGCGCCTTGTCGGCGACGGCGAGCAGATCGCGCAGCCGTGCCTTGGCGCCGTCGAGGCCCAGCTTGGTGACGAAGGTCGCCTTGCCGAGGGCTGCATCCTGGCCGGCCGGCTTGCCGAGCGCGGCGGCGTCGCCCTCGACGTCGAGCAGGTCGTCGGCGATCTGGAAGGCCTCGCCGAACGCGCGTCCGTAATCGTCGAGCGCCTTGTACTGGGTGTCGGAGGCGCGGCCGAGGATCGCCCCGGCCTGGCAGCCGAAGCGCAGCAGGGCGCCGGTCTTCATCTGCTGCAGGCGGGCGACGTCGGGCTCGGCCTTGTCGCCGAAGCGGCCTTCGCCGGCGAGGTCGAGCATCTGGCCGCCGGCCATGCCGCCGACGCCGGCGGCGCGGGCGAGCGCGCGTGTCAGCCTCAGTCGGACCGCGGGATCGGCATGGACTTCGTCCCGTGTGCTGATGTCGAAGGCGATGGTGAGCAGGGCGTCACCGGCGAGGATCGCCGTGGCGTCGTCGTAGAGCTTGTGGGTGGTCGGGCGGCCGCGGCGCAGGTCGCTGTTGTCCATCGCCGGCAGGTCGTCGTGGACCAGCGAGTAGCAATGGATCGCCTCGAGAGCGGCGCCGGCGAGCAGCGCGCCGGCGCGCGGCACGTCGAACAGCGCCGCGCTCTCCACCACCAGGAACGGACGCAGCCGCTTGCCGCCGTTGAGGCTGCCATAGCGCATCGCCTCGATCAGGCGCTGCGGGCGGGCGATCTCGTTCTCCAGCACGTCGTCTGACAGGATCTGGCCGAGCAGGGTTTCGGTATCTTCGGCTGTTTTGTCGAGCCGCCTGGCAAAATCCTGCGGGGAAGCGAGGGTCATTCAGAAAAACTCCAGAAAAATGCGATGCGACAATCGGTCATGGCCACCGCTCCGTCAATTCCGGAGCGCCTGCCGCGCCGCTTGCTGGAGCGCGAGGCCGATCCGGGATATGCAGGGGCAGGGCCGGGCTTGAGGGCTTTTGCGGGCCGCAACAGGCTGGCCGGAACCGTTCGCTGGAACCCGGCTCGAAGAAGCGGGTTCCCTGAACAGGCCCTTGGGCCGCCACGATCGCGTATCGCAATGTCCGTGAGCCGGTAGCACAGCCCTTGCGCCTTGTCCGCAGCCTTCTCCTGATCGTGGTTATCGTTGTGGCGGTGCCCTACGTGCTGGTGCTGACCTACGGTGCAGGCCAGCCGGTTTCCACCCTGATGATGTGGCGCAATCTCACGGGGGCGCCGGTGACGCGCACCTGGGTCGATATCGAGGACATCGCGCCGGTGCTGGCGCGCACCGTGATCGCCTCGGAGGACGCCAAGTTCTGCAGCCATCACGGGATCGACTGGGGCGCCCTCCATGAGGTCATCGAAGACGCCCAGGAGGGGGAGGCCACGCGAGGCGGCTCCACCATCACCCAGCAGGTCGCCAAGAATCTGTTCCTGTGGCCCGGCCGCAGCGTCATCCGCAAGGGCCTGGAGCTGCCGCTGGCGCTGTGGATCGACTGGGTGCTGCCCAAGCGTCGGATCATGGAAATCTATCTCAACATCGCCGAATGGGGACCGGACGGCCGGTTCGGGATCGCGGCAGGGGCGGACTATGCCTTTGGCCGGCCGCCGTCGGCGCTGTCCCCCCGGGAAGCGGCCCTGATGGCCGCCATCCTGCCCAATCCGGTGGCCCGCAGCGCCCGGAACCCGGGTCCGGGGGTGCGTCGCCTGGCCGGGCGCTATGTCGCACGGGCTCAGTCGGAGGGGCCGCAGGGTTGCCTCGTCCGCGGCCGGGCGTCATGAAGGGGCGTCTTTCAGGAAAATCAGGCCATTCGCCCCCTAGATTTGCCGTCCCCCATCCTCTATAAGCCCGGCCTTAATCCGAATTTTGAGCTCGCGCCGGCGGCGCCGCCGAGCCGCCTCGAAAGGGGCGAGCGAGCGCCGATGGCTCGAACGATCACCTGAAGGACCTCTCGAATGGCCGTTCCCCGCAGAAAAACTTCGCCCTCGCGGCGTGGCATGCGTCGCTCCGCCGACGCCATCAAGTCCCCGACCTATGTCGAGGACAAGGACTCGGGCGAGCTGCGCCGTCCGCACCACCTCGACCTGAAGACCGGCATGTACAAGGGCCGCCAGGTCCTGAAGCCGAAGAAGGACGCCTGATCGGCGGACCTGACGGCTGCGCCGCTCCCGCGGCGCGGCTCGATCGGCGGCCTCCTGTCGTCCACGATGGGCCGGGGGCAGCCGATGCAATGGCTTCGAAATCGAGATTGAAGGCGCGCGGGGCACGCCGGTCGCCGACGTCCCTGTAGAGGAAGGCCTTGCCGATGCTGGTCGGTTTCCCGCTGCTGCTGATTCCGCTCGCCATCGTCAACATCATCGTCTTCCTGATGCCGGGGGTGTCGTTCACCGATCCCCTGATTACCGTGACGTTGATGTCGCAGGCCGCCTGGAAGGTGACCTTCGGCGACATCCTGGTCGCGCTCGGCATGCTGTTGCTGCTGTTCGAAGTCATCAAGGCGGCGCGGCCCGGCGGCAAGTACTTCACCGACCACTTCCTGGCGCTGCTGGTGCTCGGCGGCGCCGTGGCCGAATTCCTGCTGCTGCCGCAGTTCGCGACCTCCGTCTTTTTCCTGCTGACCGTGCTGACGCTGGTGGATTTCCTCGCCGGCGTGTCGCTGCGCCTGCGGCGCGAGAACCGTCGCCGCGCGGTCGTGGCGGCGCCGAGCGTCGCCGCGGAGCCCGCACCTGTTGCGCCGGCCCCCGAGCCGCCAAAGGCGGCTATCGCACCTGCACCCGTACCTGCGCCAGTGCCTGCACCCGTGCCCGCGTCGGAACCCAGGCGTGATGCCGAGCTGCCGCCGCCGATGGCGACCATCGAGCCCGCACGGCCTTCGCAGGCCGCGCCCGGCGTGACGCCGTCGCCGGGCCTGCAGCCTGGCGCTCCGCCGCTCGACCAGCCGGGTCGCTGACCCCTTCTCAATCCCTGTCTTCGCGATGACGCGCAGGCTTCAGGCGACGCGGGCTGCGCCCGTTGCGCGCGCGGCCTGCTGCGGTTGTGCGCGGCGGGCGACTGCCCGGTAGCTCGCCTGCGCATCCTCGGGGCTTGCCCGGCACAGGTTGCGGGTCTGCGGCGCATGGGCCGCCGTCGCGATCAGCTGGGCGACAAAGCCGGAGTTGGGGCGGACGCGCGGCCGTGGCGCCGTGCTCTCGGCCGGCGAGACAAGCGGCACCAGCGCGGTCCCGCGCGTGGCCCGATCCGGGGCGATGTCTGCATCGTCTGCTTCATCGTTGAACATGGCGGCGCCCTGACGGTGTCTCGTTTCGGGACACGAGGTCCCTTTCCACACCGTCATCGCAAGGCGCGTGCCGGACCCTGGCCGGCACGTGGCTACCGGTCCGGCAGGGTCCGACAATTCTTAAGTTCTTTAGGAACTCGGCATAGTCTGGTGGTTAAGAGACATTATCCTGAGCGGGGCGAATCATCCGCCCATGTCCCGAAACGAGGCGATCTTGAAAGCGGCTGCTTCACCCCTGACGGGCGCGGCTGAGTCTCCGGAGGCCGTCTCCGGAGCAGGCGTGCCGATGCTCGACAGTCCTGACGCCGCCACGGTGCTCCGCGCGCTGGGCCAGGCGACGTTCGCATGGGATCTCGCCAGCGACGCGATGGGCTGGAGCGAAGCGGCCGCGCGCCTGTTTCCGGATCTGTCGGCGACGGCGCTGGCGTCCGGCCGCGCCTTCGCCGAGGTGATCGAGCCCTTGCAGGGCGTGCGCGCCGACGCGGTGCTACGCTCGGGCCGTGTCGATACCGGCGATGGCGTGCCCTACCAGATCGAATATGGCGTGCGGGCCCGCGCCTCCAGCGACATCCAGTGGGTCGAGGAGACCGGCTGCTGGTTTGCCGGGCGCGACGGCAAGCCCGTCCGCGTCCAGGGGATCGTCCGGCTCAACAACGAACGCCACGCCCGTGATGCGCAACTGCTCAAGCTGTCGCAATGCGATCCGCTCACTGGCGAGCTCAACCGCACCCAGCTCGCGGCGGCGCTCGCCGAAGCCGTCGAGGAAGCGTCGCGCTTTCGCACGCCGTGCGGCTTCATGCTGATCGGTATCGATCATCTCGCCCATATCAATGAGGCCTTCGGCTTCGACGTCGCCGATGAGGTCATCGTCGAGATCGCCGCGCGCCTTCGCGCCAGGCTGCGCAGCGGCGACGTCATCGGTCGTTTCTCCGGCAACAAGTTCGGACTGATCCTGAAGAACTGCACGGCCGAGCAGATGTCGGTCGCGTCCGAGCGGTTCCTCGCCGCGATCCGCAACGACGTCGTGCCGACGAAGTCGGGGCCGGTGTCGCTGACGGCGTCGATCGGCGCGGTCGGCGTGCCGCGCCACGGGCGCACCGCCGAGGAGGCAATGGTCCGCGCCCAGGAGGCGCTGGAGCGGGCCAAGGCGCGTCGCCGCGGCAGCTTCCTGGCCTGGCGTCCGAACGTCGAGCGGGAGGCGCAGCGCCGTGTCAATATCCGCGTCACCGACGAGATCGTCAGTGCCTTGAATGAGCGCCGCCTCGTGGTGGCGTTCGAGCCGGTGGTCGATCTGCGCTCGCGGGCGGTGGCGTTTCACGAGTGCCTGGTGCGGATGCGCCAGGACGATGGCGAGCTGCTGCTGGCGCCGGACATCGTGCCGGTGGCCGAGAAGCTCGGGTTGATCCATCTTGTCGACCAGCGCGTCCTCGAACTGGTCGTCGCCGAACTCGCCGCCGCGCCGCAGATCACCCTCAGCCTCAACCTGTCGCCCGAAACCACCATGGATCCCGACTGGTGGTCGCATATCGAGGTGCTGCTGCGCGCGCATCCCGGCATCGCCGAGCGGCTGATCGTCGAGATCACCGAGACGGTGGCGATCCAGGATCTCGACGACATCCGCGGCTTTGTGATGCGGCTGAAGAATTTCGGCAGCCGGATCGCGATCGACGATTTCGGCGCCGGCTACACCTCGTTCCGCAACCTGCGCAAGCTCGGCGTCGATCTCGTCAAAATCGACGGCGCGTTCGTGCAGAACATCCTGCACTCCTCGGACGATCGTGCTTTCGTGCAGACCTTGATCGACCTCGCGCATCGCCTCGGCATCAAGACCGTGGCCGAATGGGTGCAGGACGAGGATTCGGCCACGCTGCTGAGCGGCTGGGGCTGCGATTATATCCAGGGGCGCCTGATCGGCCTCGCTTCGCCGGAGCGGCCATGGATCGCGCCGCCGCCGACAGGGCGTTCAGCGGCGGGCTGAAGGCGCCTTGCGCCGCCCTCGCGCGTGGCGCCGGGCTTCTTGCGGGACAACAAGCTTCGCAACTGCGGCATACGGTCCTGCCAAAAGAAAATGCGCCGCCGACGCGCGGCAGCGCATGGTCGTGTTCGCACCGGTCGAGGGCGAGGCCGCCCGCGACTACTCCTTGGTGTCGGGCTCTTTCGACATCCGCTCGAGACGGTCCTGCATTTCCTTCATCTGCCGCCGCAGCTCGTTGATGTCGTCGGGTTCTGGCGTGCCATCGGTCGGCGTGCGTCCCGATTCCGGCTCGGGCTCCTTGCGCAGGGAGCCGAGCCCGAACGGCTTGAACATCGCGAAGGTGCGCTCGAACAGTTCCATGTTGCGGCGAACCTGTTCTTCGAGCGGCGCGAATGGGCCGCTGCCGAACGCCGTCGTCATCTGCTTGCGGAACTTTTCCTGCTCACGGGTGAGCGAATCGATCGAGGCCTCGAGATACTTCGGCACCACCATTTGCATGCTGTCGCCGTAGAAACGAATAAGCTGGCGCAGGAAGGTGGTCGGCAGCAGGTTCTGGCCGGCCTTGTTCTCCTGCTCGAAAATGATTTGCGCGAGCACCGAGCGGGTAATGTCGTCGCCGGTCTTGGCGTCGTAGACGAGAAAATCCTCGCCCTCCTTCACCATCGCGGCCAGATCCTCGAGCGTGACGTACGTGCTGGTGCCTGTGTTGTAGAGCCGACGGTTGGCGTATTTTTTGATCGTGATGGGTGTTTCTGACTTCGCCATGGGTCTCACACGCTAAAGAGATTTGGCAGTTCACCGGACACTGCCGAGGGGAAGGTCAATGCAACGCAGCAAGGTAAGCATGTCCGGAACCCTTCGGCTACCGTTTTGTGCAGCACAGTTAATGCCCTAGGCGCTGTCGCGCTTGCGTGACGCACGCGCCGCAGTGATGGCGGGCGGCTCGCCGGTCCGTTGCGTCGGGGGCGATTCGATGCCGTTCCGGTCGAGGTCATCGCTGGATATCGCGCTCGGGCGTGCAGCCATCGCGCGCCGCGCGGCCGGCGCACGGCCGGAATGCGCCAGGTGCGGGCAAGCGTGGAGGCCGGGCAATCCGCCGGTTTCAGCCGCGCCCGCTGCAGTGCGGGCCGGCGGCTGGACGGGACCTGCGGGCCGGCCGCGAATTCGCGGCACTGGCCAATTGACACGCCTGTCTTAGCTTAACAGGATAGGTTCGAGACCTCGCCCTGCCAGCCCCGGCACGGGCCTGTGCCCCCGATACTCAAGCCAAGGAGAGATCCCATGTCCGACGATGTCGTCATCGTCAGCGCTGCCCGCACCGCTGTCGGTGCCTTCAATGGCGCTTTCGCCAACATTCCCGCCCATGACCTCGGTGCTGCCGCGATCAAGGCGGCGCTGGAGCGAGCGGGCGTCGAGCCGGGCCGCGTGTCCGAGGTGATCATGGGGCAGATCCTGACCGCGGCGCAGGGCCAGAACCCGGCCCGCCAGGCCTCGATCGCCGCCGGCATTCCGGTGGAGAGCCCGGCCTGGGGCGTCAACCAGCTGTGCGGCTCCGGCCTGCGCTCGGTGGCGCTCGGCTACCAGGCCATCGTCAACGGCGATTCCGAGATCGTGGTCGCCGGCGGCCAGGAATCCATGAGCATGGCGCCCCACGCCCAGTACCTGCGCAGCGGCGTGAAGATGGGCGGCGTCGAGTTCGTCGACACCATGATCAAGGACGGCCTGTGGGACGCTTTCAACGGCTACCACATGGGCAACACCGCCGAGAATGTCGCGCGCCAGTTCCAGATCACCCGCCAGCAGCAGGACGAGTTCGCCGTCGGCTCGCAGAACAAGGCCGAGGCGGCGCAGAAGGCCGGCCGCTTCAAGGACGAGATCGTCCCGTTCATCGTCAAGACCCGCAAGGGCGACGTCGTTGTCGACACCGACGAGTATCCGCGCCATGGCGCCAGCATCGACGCCATGGGCAAGCTGCGCCCGGCGTTCGAGAAGGATGGCACCGTGACCGCCGGCAATGCGTCGGGCATCAATGACGGCGCTGCCGCGCTCGTCCTGATGAGCGCCAAGCAGGCCGCCAGGGAAGGCCGCACCCCGATCGCCCGCATCGTGTCGTGGGGCCAGGCCGGCGTCGATCCCTCGATCATGGGCACCGGCCCGATCCCGGCGTCGCGCGCCGCGCTCAAGAAGGCCGGCTGGAAGACCGACGACCTCGACCTCATCGAGGCCAACGAGGCGTTCGCCGCGCAGGCGTGCGCCGTCAACAAGGACCTCGGCTGGGACACCTCCAAGGTCAACGTCAACGGCGGTGCGATCGCCATCGGTCATCCGATCGGCGCCTCGGGCGCGCGCGTGCTGGTGACACTGCTGCACGAGATGCAGAAGCGTGACGCCAAGAAGGGCCTTGCCACGCTGTGCATCGGCGGCGGCATGGGCATCGCGCTCTGCGTCGAGCGCTGATACGCCGCGCGTCAGCGCGCCGCACAATTCATCATCGCGACATGCCCGGCCTTTGTGCCGGGCATTTTCGTTTGCCGGATCATTCGTCAAGTTTTGGTCTTGCAGTTCTCACAATTGCTCGGAATACTTTGACAACGATAAAAATCGGCTGATCACGTCAAGGAGGACCTGAGCATGGCACGTGTAGCGTTGGTGACGGGTGGGACGCGAGGGATCGGTGCGGCGATCAGCAAGGCGTTGAAGGCGGCCGGTTACAAGGTTGCCGCGAGCTATGCCGGCAACGACGAGGCCGCCAACAAGTTCAAGGCCGAGACACACATCCCCGTCTACAAATGGGATGTCGCCTCGTTCGACGCCTGCTCCGAGGGGATCAAGAAGGTCGAGGACGAGCTCGGTCCGGTCGATGTGCTGGTCAACAATGCCGGCATCACCCGCGACGGCGCCTTCCACAAGATGACGATCGAGCAGTGGAATGCGGTGATCAACACCAATCTCGGCTCGCTGTTCAACATGACGCGCCCGGTGATCGAGGGCATGCGCGCCCGCAAGTTCGGCCGCATCATCAACATCTCGTCGATCAACGGCCAGAAAGGCCAGTTCGGCCAGGTCAACTACTCGGCGGCGAAGGCCGGCGACATCGGCTTCACCAAGGCGCTGGCGCTGGAAAACGCCCGTGGCGGAATTACCGTCAACGTCATCTGCCCCGGCTACATCAACACCGAGATGGTGCAGGCGGTGCCGAAGGAAGTCGTCGAGAAGAGCATTCTGCCGATGATCCCGGTCAATCGCCTCGGCGAGCCCGAGGAGATCGCGCGTGCCGTGGTCTTCCTGGCGTCCGACGACGCCGGCTATATCACCGGCTCGACGCTGACCATCAACGGCGGCCAGTATCACGCCTGAGCTTCGTCCGGCGTCTCGCGATACCCGTAAATGACGCCTGTGAGACGCAGCCAGTAGGACGTTGGGAGCAGAGCGCGAATCGTCGCGCTCTGCCATAACGTCGTCATGACCTCCGGCTCTGCAACCCTGATTGGCCTCAGTGCGATCCTGATGTGGTCGCTGCTGGCCGCGCTCACCGTGGCGACGGGCCGCATCCCCGCTTTCCAGCTCGCGGCGATGACGTTCGCGATCGGCGCCTGCGTTGGGCCGCTGACCTGGCTGTGGCGTCCCGGTGCGGCGCGGGCGCTGCGACAGCCGCTCAAGGTCTGGCTCGTCGGCGTCGGTGGCCTGTTCGGCTACCATGCGCTGTATTTCCTGGCGCTGCGTTTCGCGCCGCCGGCGGAGGCCGGGCTGCTCAACTATCTCTGGCCGCTGCTGATCGTGCTGTTCTCCGCGCTGTTGCCGGGCGAGCGGCTGGCGCCGCATCACATCATCGGCGCGCTGCTCGGCCTCGCCGGCACAGCGCTGTTGGTCGTCGGCCGCGGCGCCGCGGTGACGACGGCCTATCTGCCGGGCTTCGCTGCCGCGGTCTGCGCCGCGTTCATCTGGGCGGCCTATTCGGTGACGTCGCGGCGGCTCAAGGCCGTGCCGACCGATGCAGTGGCCGGCTTCTGCGCGGTGACGGCGCTGCTGGCGTGGCTGTGCCATCTCGCATTCGAGACGACGGTCTGGCCGCAGACGATGCTGCAATGGAGCTGCGTGATTGCGCTGGGGCTTGGCCCGGTGGGCGCGGCGTTCTATGTCTGGGACATCGGCATGAAGCGGGGCGACATCCGTCTGGTCGGCGCGCTCTCCTACGCGACGCCGCTGCTGTCGACCGGCTTCCTGATTCTCGCCGGCTTCGCGCAGCCGACGCCATTGCTGGCGATCGCCGCGGTGCTGATCGCCGGCGGCGGCCTGATTGCGGCGCGCGACCTGCTGGGCGGCAGGCGTTAAGCCTCCGGCGTCCAGCCGGGCGGCGCCAGCTCGAAGCCGGCGAACTCGAAGCCCGGCGCGACGGTGCAGCCGACCAGCGTCCAGTCGCCGAGGCTCTCGGCGGCCTGCCACGCGCCAGCCGGCACGACGACCTGCGGCGCTTCACCCGCCATCAGGTCGGGGCCGAGGTGCAGCGTACGGCGGCCGTGCTCGTCGGCGATCTCCAGGTTGAGCGGGCTGCCGGCGTAGTAGTGCCAGATCTCGACCGCGTCGACGCGGTGCCAGTGCGATCGTTCGCCGCGCGCGAGCAGGAAGTAGATCGCGGTGGAGGCGGCGCGGCCATGGGCGTCGCGCCGCGTATCGCGAAACACCTCGCGATAATGCCCGCCCTCCGGATGGGGCGTGAGGTGCAGCCGCGCGATCACGGCCGCGGCGTCGAGTGGTGCGGGGCGCATCAGCCGCGGTTCTTGCGCTCGCGCAGCTCGCCGAACACTTCGGCGGCGCTCTTGCCGGCGAGGCCGACGGCGGCGGCGACCGAGGCGACGTCGGCGCGCAGGAAGACGTTGGTATGCTTCTCCTCGCCGATAGTGGTCGGGATCGTCGGCTGGTTGGCGGCGCGCTGGCCGGCGGCCTGCTCGGCGCGGGCCTTGAGGGCGGCGTTGTCGGTCTCGATGCCTTGCGCGAACTTGATGTTCGACAGCGTGTACTCGTGGCCGCAATAGATGCGGGTATCGTCGGGGAGGGCACGCAGCTTGAGCAGCGAAGCCCACATCATTGGATAGGTGCCCTCGAACACCCGGCCGCAGCCGACCGAGAACAGCGTATCGGCGCAGAACACCGCACGCTCGGAATCGAACACGTAGGAGATATGGTCGAGGGTGTGCCCGGGCGTCTCGAGCACCCTGGCTGCGAGCGTGCCGACATGGACGGTGTCACCTTCCTTGACGCGCTCGTCGACCTGCGCGATCGCGACCGCCTTGTCATGGGGGGCGACGACGCGGCAGTTGTACCTGGCCTTCAGCTCGGCGATGCCGCCGACATGGTCGGCGTGGTGATGCGTCACCAGGATGTCGGTCAGCGTCCAGCCCTCGCGTTGCAGGGCCTTGATGATCGGACCGGCTTCCGGGGCATCAATCGAGGCCGTCGCCTTGCTGACGGGATCGTGGACCAGGTAGCCAAAATTGTCCGAAAGGCAGGGGAACAGGCGAATATCGGCGGCCATGACAACTCCATCGTCTTGTTGGCGCGGACGCTAGCACAGCCATGCGGCGGGTTGAAATCCGTCCTGCGTCCGGAGGTGACGGCGTGCTGCACGGCGGCGAGCGAACATGCTAGGCTGGCTGCAATGACCATGGATGTGATCGATCTCCGCAATTTCTACTCTCAGCCGCTCGGCGTGGTGGCGCGCCGGCTGATCAATCGCGGCATCCGTGCCCAGTGGCCCCATGCCAAGGGCCAGCGGGTGCTCGGCATTGGCTATCCGACGCCCTATCTCGGCCTGTTCCGGGAGGACTCCGAGCGCTGCATCGCCTTCATGCCGGCGGCGCAGGGCGTGTTGAAGTGGCCGACGTCGCGGCCGTGCCTCGCGACGCTGGTGGACGAGTTTTCGCTGCCGCTGCCGGATGCGGCTGTTGACCGCATCCTGCTGGTGCATGCGCTGGAGATGTCCGACGATCCGGCGGGACTGTTGCGCGAGGTCTGGCGCATTCTGGCGCCGTCGGGGCGGATGATGGCGATCATTCCCAACCGCCGCGGCGTGTGGACGCGGACCGACAAGACACCGTTCGGCCATGGTCGGCCGTACTCGCGCAGCCAGATCACCGAGCTGCTGCGCCAGACCTGGTTCACGCCGTCGGCGTGGAGCGAGGCGCTGTTCGTGCCGCCGATCGACGGCGGATGGTTTCTGCGTTCAGCGGTGGCGTGGGAGCGGCTCAGCGCGGCGATCTCGTCGCCATTCGCGGGCGTGCATATCGTCGAGGCGACCAAGCAGGTCTATCGCGCGATTCCGGCGCGTCGCCAGCGCACGCGGCTCATTCCCGCGCTCGATCCCGTGCTGGTGCCGACACCGGCGCCCCGCAGAGACGAAATCGGCGCGCCGTAGGCGAAGCTGTCGCCGTCCGGTCGCGCCGTTATCGTGTGCGCGCATGCGCGGGTGCGACGCCGAAACGTCGCGGGACTCACTCGCCCGAAGAGAAGTCTTCGCTCAGGCTCGGCTGTGCCGGGGTGCGGCCTTCGCCGCGCGGGCCATGCGGCCGGCGGCGGCGGCGCGGCGGAAAGCGGTCACCGCCCTGATGGCCGTTGCCTTCATAGCCGTTGGCGCCGTTGGTCGGCTGGGGCTGCGCGCCGGTGATGAACGACGGCAGGCGATCGACGTTGTCCGCGTCGCTGTCCTGATGCACCGGCTGCGAGCGGCCTTCACGCAGATTCTGCTCGCGCGGCTGTTCGCGCAGGCCGGGGTCGCGATCACGGTGCTCGCGCGGCTGGTACGACGGCTGGGGTTCGCGGGCCTGATAGGACGGCTGGGGTTCGCGAACACCGAAGCCGGGCTCGGCGCCGAAGTTCGAAAAGCTCTCTTCGTCCTCGTCGCCATCACGCAAATCGCCGTCGGCGCGCTGCTGCTGTTGCTGGGGTTGCGGCTGGTTCTGCCGGAACTGTTCCTGAGCGGTGGCAATCAGGCGGAAATAGTGTTCGGCGTGCTGGTAGTAGTTTTCCGCCGCGACCGGATCACCAGCGCTCTGCGAGTCGCGCGCGAGCTGCAGATATTTTTCGGCGATATGGGCGGCAGTGCCACGGATTTTGACGTCAGGTCCGTTGGAATCGTACACCCGGGTCATCGGGTTCTGGCCGCGGCGGTTGTTATTATTGTTGTGGTTATTCCGGTTCCGCATCCGCTTGTTGTTGTTCTGACCGTTTCTCATGTCGTGCCTTTTCGCCACCCTGAAGTCTCGATGTCGTCGTGGATGCGTGGGACGCGCATGGCGTCCGACTCATCGCCTGGTCTAGTTCCAGCGTCGTGGTTCAGAAGTTCCGTTCATCTGCGCCGAGGCTCTCGCATGCGGCCAACACGCATGACTGTCGGCGGCGGGGGCATTGGAACCGGATCCCCCGGATATCATCACGTTCAGCGCGTTTCGGGTGCGAAACGCGAGCCCCAAATCATCCGTCGTGCCTGCCACGGACGCGTCCCCCACACGCCGGCGCCGCTAGGCCGCCGGCTCGATCCGCTGGTCAGGCATGCCGCAACAGGCCCGACGTCTCGAAATGAGTGTATAGCCGCAAATATCAGGCTTTCGTTCGCTTGGCGGTTGCGGGCTGCGCGACCGTATGGGCCTTCGCGCTCCAGACAACCGGACTTTTGGAACCTTTCACTCGGTCTGGCTCTCGACGGGGAGAGCTTTAGCCTCCGCAGCGTCTGCGGGGTGGGCTGCCTGGACCGATGCTGTGCCCGGAACCTAGTCGCTCTCGAGCGATATTCCAAGAGGTTTTTATTGGGAAAAATCGGCCCCGGGGCCCCATTTTCGCCCGATCACGACCCGTGGGATTCCCGCCAGATCGGCCCGGATCGGGCCGTGGGCGAGGCCCGTCGCAGACATCAGGCGGGCGACCGTGGCGTGCTGATCCTGCCCGACTTCGACGAGCAGTGCGCCTCCTTCGCGCAGCAGTGGTACGGCCTGCGGGATGAGGCTGCGATAGGCGTCGAGCCCGTCGGCGCCGCCATCGAGCGCGCGTTGTGGATCGTGCGCGCGCACGTCGACGGCGAGAGCCGCGATGTCGCCACTCGGGATGTACGGCGGGTTGGAGACGATCAGGTCGAACGGCCCGCGCAGTGCCTGCGCATAGCTGCACTGGACGAACGTGGCGCGATCGGCGAGCCCAAGCCGGTCGGCGTTGGCGGCGGCGGTCTGCAGGGCGTCGGCGCTGATGTCCGTGCCGAGGCCGCGGGCCTGAGGCAGCTCCGACAGCAGCGCGAGCAGGATGGCGCCGCTGCCGGTGCCGAGATCGGCGATGCGCGGCGCGTCGTTGGTGCTCGCCCGCGCGATGTCGAGGGCCGCGTCCACCAGCGTTTCGGTGTCGGGGCGCGGCACCAGCGTCGCCGCGCTCAGCGCCAGTGTCAGTCCCCAGAATTCCTTGACGCCGAGAATGCGCGCCACCGGCTCACCGGCGCTGCGCCGCGTGGCGAAAGCGGCGAGCCGCTTCGATTCGGCCGTATCGAGTGTGCGCGATGACGCGGCTGTCAGTCCGGTAAGATCGAGGCCGAGCACCGCGCCGACCAGCAGGCGCGCATCGAGTTCGGGCGTCTCGATGCCACTCTCCCTGAGCCGGCGCGCGATCTCGCGGCGCGCCGCCGCGATCGTCAGCCCGGCGAGGCTGGCGCTCACGCCGCCGCGCCTTCGGCGGCGAGCTGGGCCGCCTGGTGCTCCGTGGTCAGCGCGTCGATCAGCTCGCCGAGCGCTTCGCCGGCGATCACCTGCGGCAACTTGTAGAGCGTCAGGTTGATGCGATGGTCGGTAACGCGACCCTGCGGGAAGTTGTAGGTGCGGATGCGCTCGGAGCGGTCGCCGGAGCCGACCTTCTCGCGGCGGTCCGCCGAGCGCGCCGCGTCGAGGCGCTGGCGCTCCGCATCGTAGATGCGGGCGCGGAGGATGTTCATGGCGCTGGCGCGATTCTTGTGCTGCGAGCGGCTGTCCTGCATCATCACCACGATACCGGTCGGGATATGCGTGATGCGGATCGCCGACTCGGTCTTGTTGACGTGCTGGCCGCCGGCGCCGCCGGCGCGCATGGTCTCGATGCGCAGGTCGTCGTTCTTGATGTCGACGTCGATGTCCTCGACCTCGGGCAGCACCGCGACGGTCGCCGCAGAGGTGTGGATGCGGCCCTGCGTTTCGGTGTCGGGCACGCGCTGGACGCGGTGCACGCCGGATTCGAACTTCAGCCGGGCGAAGGCGCCGCGGCCCTGTACCTCGGCGATGATTTCCTTGAAGCCACCCATGGTGCCGTCACTGGCGGAGATGACCTCGACCTTCCAGCCCTGCAGCGCGGCGAAGCGCTCGTACATCCGGAACAGGTCGCCCGCGAACAACGACGCCTCGTCGCCGCCGGTGCCGGCGCGGATTTCCAGCATGACGTTGCGCTCGTCCATCGCGTCCTTGGGCAGCAGCGCGACGCGGATAGCCTGCACCAGCTCGTCACGGCGCGCCTCGAGCTGCGGCCGCTCGCTCTCGGCCATCGCGCGCATTTCCGGATCGGTTGCGGTGTCGGCGATCATGGCGTCGATGTCGGCGAGTTCGCGCACGGCGGCGCGGTAGGTCTTCACCGCCTCGACCACCGGGGCGAGCTCGCTGAGTTCGCGTGTCGCGCGGACATAGGTCTCCGAGGAGACCTGGCCGAGAAGTTCGGCTTCGAGCGCGGCATGGCGCGCCAGCAGGACGTCGAGTTTGGCTTCGGGCAACATGGCGTTTCAGGGCGCTGCGCCGCGGGGGCGGCTTACAGCGGCAGTCCTTCCTTTTCGGCAAATTCCTTGAGCCGCTCGCGGACCGGGACGCTGCCGGCGGGAGCGTCGAGCAGCGGCTTGATCATCGCGGCGGCCTTGCCGACATCGAGCTCCAGGATCATCGCCTTGACCGGGCCGTGGGCGGTGGCCGACAGCGACAGCGAGCGATAGCCGAGCGCGAGCAGCGCCAGCGCGCCGAGCGGCTGGGACGCCATCTCGCCGCACAGCGACGCGACCTTTCCGGCAGCGGTCGCCTTGGTCACGATGTCGCGCAGCGCGCGCAGCACCGGCGTCGCCAGGGTGTCGAAGCGGTCGGACACTTTCGGGTTGCCGCGGTCGACCGCGTACAGGAACTGGAACAGGTCGTTGGAGCCGACCGACACGAAGTCGACGCGCTTGAGCAACTCGTCGAGCTGGTAGAGCAGCGCCGGCACCTCGACCATGGTGCCGATGTCGATGCGCTCGGGCAATGCGTGGCCGTGCTGGCGCAGATAGGTCAGCTCGCGTTCGACGATGACCTTGGCCTGGTCGAACTCGGCGACCTCGGAAATCATCGGGAACATGATCTTGAGCGAACGTCCGCCGCCAGCGCGCAGCAGGGCGCGGATCTGGCCACGCAGCAGTCCGGGCCGATCGAGGCCGAGGCGGATCGCGCGCCAGCCGAGCGCGGGGTTCTCCTCGGTAATGGTCTCCATGTACGGCAGCGCCTTGTCGCCGCCGATGTCGAGGGTGCGGAAGGTCACCGGCTTGTCGCCGGCGGCGTCGAGCACCGTGCGGTAGAGCTGCAGCTGCTCGCTGGCGCGCGGCAGGCTCTGTCCCACCATGAACTGCAGCTCGGTGCGAAACAGGCCGATGCCCGAGCAGTTCGTGTCCTCGATATGCGGCAGGTCGATGACAAGGCCCGCATTGATCATCAGCTCGACGGGCTGACCGTCGCGGGTCGTGGTCGGCTTGTCGCGCAGCGCGAGGTATTGCGCCTGGCGGCGGGCGCGGAAACGCACCCGCTCGGCATAGGCCGCCTCGATCTCGGCGGACGGGCGGAAATAGATCGAACCGGACGTGCCGTCGACAATCACCGCATCGCCGGGGTCGGCGACGCCGGCGGCGTTCGGCACTTCACCGACCGCGGGAATGCCGAGCGCACGGGCGACGATCGCGACATGTGAGTTCGACGTGCCTTCCTCGAGCACGAGGCCGCGCAGGCGCTTGCGGTCGTAGTCGAGCAGCGCCGCCGGGCCCATGGCACGGGCGATCAGGATGGCATTGTCGGGCAGCTGCTCGCGCGACGGCGCGTGGGTCTGGCCTACCAGCTGCCGCATCAGACGGTGGCCGAGATCCTCGAGGTCGTGCAGCCGCTCGCGCAGGTACGGATCGGTCGAGCGCAGCATGCGGGCGCGGGTGTCGGACTGCACGCGCTCGACGGCGGCTTCCGCGGTCAGGCCGGTGGCGACCGCTTCATGCAGCTTGTGCGACCAGCCGTGGTCGTTGGCGAACATGCGGTAGGCTTCCAGCACCTCGCGGTGCTCGCCGCTCTCGGCGACGTCGCCGCGCTCCAGCATGCGGTCGAGGTCTGCGCGCAGGTTGGCGAGCGCGGTGTCCAGCCGCTTGACCTCCTTCTGCAGGTCCTCGGCAATGTAATTGGTGATGACGACGCGCGGCTCGTGCAGCACGACATGGCCGAGCGCGATGCCGTCGGACAGGATCGAGCCTTCCTTGTGCAGCGAGTGCCGCGCGGCGGGTTCGGCGCCGGGCTGGGCCAGCGCCGACAGTTCGCCCGAGGCGATCATCTCCGCGAGCACCATCGCGGTGGTCTGCAGCGCCTCGACCTCTTCCTCGACATAGGTGCGGTGGGCGCGGTTCTGCACCACCAGCACGCCGAGGGTGTTGCCGGCGCGCAGGATCGGCACGCCGAGGAAGGAATGGTAGATCTCTTCGCCGGTTTCCGGCCGGTAGGAGAAGGCCGGGTGGTTCTGGGCGTTGGAGAGGTTGAGCGGGGTCGCCTCGCTGGCGACGAGGCCGACAAGGCCTTCGTGGGCGTTCAGCACGGTCTGGTGGACCGCGTCGCGGTTCAGACCTTCGGTGGCGTAGAGCTCGAGGGTGTTGTCGACGCGCAGCACATAGGTGGAGCACACCTCGGCCACCATGTTGGCCGCGATCAGCACGACGATCTTGTCCAGCCGCTCCTGGGCACTGACCGGCTCGGCCATGACTTCGCGGAGCCGTCTCAACAGGACGCGGGGGCCTCCCAGCGCGCTCCGCATATGCCGACACCTCCGCGTCTCGCAAACCCGGCGCCGGCCTGAGGCAGGAGCACGGGATTTAACCTTCAGGAATATAACAGCTTTTTGCTTTGCCCCAACCGCTTCGGCCAGGTCCTGGCCGAATCGGAGACCCACAAGCTGTGACACAATTTGTCGCTGCCTATTCCTCAGGCGTATAGCGAAATTGTGTTTGTTTTGCCAAGCAAAACGCCTGCCAGTTGACTGCCATGTGGACGGCTCGGGCATGCTCCGCGACAGGGCGTCGCGCCCGGTCCCGCGGGCGTTACCCGTTACCGCGCCGCGGCAGTCAGCGGTCGAGTTCAGCCGCCGCGAGGGCGGCAATCACAAGATCGACCCCGGCGTCGCCGCCGTCGGCGATCAGCCAGGCCGCTGACAGCCCGGTCCAGGCCAGGATCCATTGCAGCAGGCGGTGGCGCGGCAGAACGCGCAGTGACCATCGCGAGGCGGCGGGCAAAGTGTTCGGGGCGGATGGTGACGGGGCGCGACGGGTCGGCCATGTCCGGATTGGTGAAAATATTGGCATAGTCGAAGCCGCGCTCACCGCGCAGGCACCTGGGATCGATGGCGAGCCAGCCGCGTTCGCCGAAGTCCAGCACGTTGTCGTGGTGAAGGTCGCCGTGCAGGACGACGACGTCGCGGGGCTCGGCAAGCAACTGGCGGGCGATGATGTCGGCGCGTCCGAGCAGGCCGCCATGGATCGCGGCCACCGGGGCCAGGTCGTCGAACGCGGCTGCGAG
Source organism: Bradyrhizobium sp. U87765 SZCCT0048 (assembly GCF_018131225.1). Taxonomy (GTDB): domain Bacteria; phylum Pseudomonadota; class Alphaproteobacteria; order Rhizobiales; family Xanthobacteraceae; genus Bradyrhizobium_A. The sequence goes on from NZ_JAFCMM010000004.1 coordinate 170,975, forward strand.
AGGCGGCCGAGCGCCCGTTCCATGAGCAGGGCGTCGCTATCCGCGGCCAACACCCGCGCGGCGCCCTCGCCATTCCACCAGGCGAGCACGTCGCCGGCGCCCCCGGCTTCGGGGTGGGTGACGATCCTGAGCATCGCCGCTTCGCCGCCGCGGCGCACCGGCAGGAGCCAGGCGCCGGGCGTGACGATCGCAGGGCCGTCCGGAACGAGGGCCCAGCGCGCAAGATGGGCCGCGAACGAGCTGTCGGGGCCCGTCTGCGGCATGTCGGCCCGGTTCTAGGCCTGGTCGAGGCCGTACAGGGTGTGCAGCGTGCGCACCGCCAGTTCGGTGTAGGCGGCGTCGATCAGCAGCGAGAACTTGATCTCGGAGGTGGTGATCGCGCGGATGTTGATATTGCGCTCCGACAGCGCCTTGAACGCCTGGGCGGCAACGCCGGCGTGGCTGCGCATGCCGATGCCGATCACCGAGACCTTGGCGACGTCGGTGGCGCTGTCCATCGACTTGTAGCCGATGGTGTCCTTGGACCTGGAGATCGTCTCCTTGGCGCGGACATAGTCGGAGGCCGGCACCGTGAAGGTCAGGTCGGTGGTCTTGCCGTCTTCCGACACGTTCTGCACGATCATGTCGACGTTGATGTTGGCGTCGGCCAGCGGCACGAAGATGGCGGCGGCAACGCCCGGCTTGTCCTCGATCTGGCGCACGGAGATTTGGGCTTCGTCCTTGGAAAAGGCGATGCCTGTGACGACTTGGGCTTCCACGATTTCCTCCTCGCCGCAGATCAGAGTACCCGGCGGCTGGCTGGCATTGGGATCGATATCTTCTGGCTTGTCGAAGCTGGAGCGCACGAACACGCGCACATTGTGCACCATGCCGAGCTCCACGGAGCGCACCTGCAGCACCTTGGCGCCCTGCGAGGCGAGTTCCAGCATTTCCTCGAACGCCACCTTGTCGAGCCGGCGCGCCTTGGGCACGACGCGGGGATCGGTGGTGTAGACGCCGTCGACATCGGTGTAGATATCGCAGCGGTCGGCATGGATCGCGGCGGCGATCGCCACCGCCGAGGTGTCGGAGCCGCCGCGGCCAAGCGTGGTGATGCGGCCGGTCTCCTCATGGATGCCCTGGAAGCCGGCGATGACGGCGACTTCCTTGCGCTCCTTGAAGCGCTTGATCAGCTCGCCGCCGTCGATGCCGAGAATGCGGGCCGAGGCGTGGGCGTCGCTGGTCTTGATCGGAATCTGCCAGCCTTGCCACGAGCGCGCCTGGATGCCGAGCGCCTGAAGGGCGATCGCCAGCAGGCCCGACGTCACCTGCTCGCCGGACGCGACGACGGCGTCGTACTCGCGCGCGTCATGCAGCGCCGAGGCCTCGGTCGCCCAGGCGACGAGTTCGTTGGTCTTGCCCGACATCGCCGAGACCACCACGGCGACCTCGTGCCCGGCGTCAACCTCGCGTTTGACATGCCGCGCCACGTTGCGGATGCGTTCGATGTTGGCGACCGAAGTGCCGCCGAATTTCATGACGAGGCGGGCCATGTGGGTGGCGCAGTCCTTGACTGTGCAACACGCCGCCGGGGCGCATGTTGCGGGTTTATGTAACGGCCCGAACGGACGCGCAAAAAGGGAGGAGGCGCGCCGGCCAAAACGCGCGTATACATAACGCCGCGATTTGGGGCAAGCCGTCGGGCCATAGCCGCGGGGCTGGTCCGGGCGGGGGCCGGGGCGGACCGTGCGCGACGGAACGAGGGGGACCGGCATGGGCCGCTATATCGACCAGATCCTGCAGCCGGGAGAAAAAGTGCTGTATTCGACCACGCTGCATGGCGTGATCTACCTGCCGGCGATCCTGGCCTGGCTGGTGGCGGTTGGCTGCTTCGTCATGGAACGGCGGGCGCAGACCGACGGCGGCAACCTGATCTGGCTGATCCTGGCCGCCGCCGCGGCGCTGGCCGCCCTGTTCTGGACGCTGCGGGCCTGGTTCCGGCGATGGACCACCGAGACCGACGTCACCTCGCTGCGAATTGTCCACAAGGAGGGTTTCATCCAGCGCTCCACCTTCGAGATGAATCTGGACAAGGTGGAGAGCGTCGATGTCAATCAGAGCATTCCAGGACGAGTTCTGGATTATGGCGACGTCACCATCTTCGGCGTCGGCGAGGGTCGCAAGACCATCGCGATGATTGCCTCGCCGCTGCAATTCCGCAATCATATCACCGCGCGCTAGCTGCTTCGCCCGCACGCCCACGCTTCATCAAACCGTTATTGAAAATGGCCGCCAGCACATCATCTCCGTCCTCCACCGTCGATCCCGCGGAAGTCGCGAAATTCTCGCGGCTGTCGGAGGAGTGGTGGGACCCCAAGGGCAAGATGGCGCCGCTGCACAAGATCAATCCGTTGCGGCTCGGGTTCATTCGCGATGCGGCCTGCCGCAAGTTCGAGCGCAATGTGCGCAGCCTGAGCTGCCTGTCGGGGCTGCGCATCCTCGACATCGGCTGCGGCGCCGGGCTGCTGTGCGAGCCGTTTTCCCGGCTCGGCGCGCAGGTCATCGGCATCGACCCGTCGGAGACCAACATCGCGGCCGCCAAGCTCCATGCCGCCCGCTCCAGCCTGCTGATCGATTACCGCTGCACGACGGTCGAGGAGATCGACCCGCGTGAGCGCTTCGATGTGGTGCTGGCGATGGAAGTGATCGAGCATGTCACCGACGTGGGCGCGTTCCTCGACCGTTGCGCGGCGCTGATGAAGCCGTCCGGCCTGATGGTGGTGTCGACGCTGAACCGCAACTGGAAGAGCTTCGCGCTTGCGATCGTCGGTGCCGAATATGTGCTGCGCTGGCTGCCGCGCGGCACCCATGAGTGGGGCAAGTTCGTCACGCCGGACGAACTGACCCAGCATCTCGAGCGCAATCGCCTGATGGTCACCGAACAGTCGGGCGTGGTCTACAGTCCGCTCGCGGACAAGTGGAGCCTGTCGTCGGATATGGACGTCAACTACATGGTGGTCGCGGAGACGGCGGGCTGAGCGTGGCACGTGGCGCTGAGAGCGCGTTCGCTTTTGATGGAATCGTGAACGCGCTCCAGCATCTTGTTTTGACGCGTTTTCTTCACGCGAACCGGTGCCCACTTCGCTCGAAAACGATCTAGCGTTTGACCACCAGCAGCACGGCGCCGGCCGAGATCAAGGCGATGCCGGCCCAGCCGGTCGCCGACGGCCGTTCGCCGAGGAAGACGAAGGCGAACAGCGCCACCAGCACGACACTGAGCTTGTCGATCGGCGCGACCAGCGTCGCCGGACCGAGCTTGAGCGCGCGGAAGTAGCACAGCCACGATGCGCCGGTGGCGAGGCCCGACAGCACAAGGAACGTCCAGGTCCGGCCGGAAATCGCGCCCGGCGACTGAAACTGGCCGGTAAAGGTCAGCAGCAGTGCAAAACTCAGGAGCACGATGCAGGTGCGGATGAAGGTGGCGAGATCGGGATTGATGTTCTCGACGCCGACCTTGGCGAAGATCGCGGTCAGCGCGGCGAAGGATGCCGACAGCAGCGCCCAGATTTGCCAGGATCCTTGCGAGAATCCCTGCCACGACGACCAGCTATCGGGAGCCATTGTTTCGTCCTTGGCGTCGTCCGCGGCGTCGCGGGATCAGGAAAGGGGCGCGAGGGTCAGTTGCGGTCGTCCGGCAGCACCGGCAGCGGCGCCACCTCGATGCCTTCCTCGATCAGCGAGCGGGCTTCGTCGACGGTCGCCTCGCCATAGATCGGACGATGCTCGATGTCGCCATAGTGCATCTTGCGCGCCTCGGTCGGAAAGTCGTCGCCGACATTGTCGGCCTGGCTGACGATGTGGTCGCGCAGCTCCTTGAGCTTGGCGCGCAGCTCCAGCTCCTGTGCCGACACCAATGGCACCGCTTCGGGAGGCGCTTCCTGCACCGGCGTCGCGTCCATCGTGACGGTGCGCCGCGCGGCGGCCTTGGCATTGCTCTTGCGCGTCAGCTGCGGCGCCATCAGCGCTTTCTCGATCGCCGTCGAGTCGCAGGTCGGGCACGCCACGAGCTTGCGCTTGCGCTGGCTGTCGTAGGCCGCCGAATCCTGAAACCAGCTTTCGAAGTTGTGCCCCTTGTCGCAGCGGAGCGTGTAGCGGATCATGCCTTGCTCCGCACGAGCTGCAGATGGCCGGGGCCGCCATGCAGATCGGCGACACTGAAGCGGCGGCCGTGTTGCAGCGAGGGGATGCTCTTGCGCACGCTCTCGACCTTGGCGGGATCGATCCGGGCGAGGATCACGCCGGGCTCGGTGCCGCCTTCCGCGAGAATGGTGCCCCACGGGTCGACGATCAGCGAATGGCCGAAGGTCTCGCGGCCGTTCTCGTGCTTGCCGCCCTGGGCGGCAGCGAACACGAAGCTGCCGGTCTCGATCGCACGGGCGCGCATCAGCACATGCCAGTGTGCCTCGCCGGTCTTGCGGGTGAAGGCCGAGGGGATGCTGATGAACGATGAACCGGCTTCCGCGAGGGCGCGGTACAGCGCGGGGAAGCGCAGGTCGTAGCAGATCGACAGGCCGAGGCGGCCCCACGGCAGATCGGCGATCGCTGCCGTCTCGCCGGGCTGATAGTTGGCGGACTCGCGATAGGCCTCGCCGTTGCCGAGGTCGACGTCGAACATGTGGATCTTGTCATAGCGCGCGACGATCTCGCCCGCCGGATCGATCAGGAACGAGCGGTTGGCGGCGCGCTCGGCCGATGCCCGCACCGCGAGCGAGCCGACATGCACGAAGATCTTCAACTCGCGCGCCAGCTCGCGAAAGCCGGCGAGGGTGCGGTCGGTCTCCTCGTCCTGCAGCAGGGCGAACAGGGCTTGCCGGTTCTCCTGCATCAGGTTGCTCATCTCGGGCGTCTGCACGTAGTCGGCGCCGCCGGCCTTGGCTTCGCGGATCAGCGCTGCGGCCTGCGCGAAGCTCTGCTCCGGCGACAGCGAGGTGCGCATCTGGATCATCGCCGCGGTGAACGGCGCGCCGGTTTCCGGCGGCGTGGTCGCGGCGGCGCTCACGACACCGTCTCCTCGCCGGCCAGCAGCGGATCGAGCTTGCCGGCCTGGTCGAGCGCGTAGAGGTCGTCGCAGCCGCCGACATGGGCGTCGTTGATGAAGATCTGCGGCACGGTGGTGCGGCCGTTGGCGCGCTTCACCATCGCCTCGCGGAGCGCGCGGTCGGTCGCGACATCGATTTCCTTGTAGGAGACGTTCTTGCGCGCCAGCAGCGACTTGGCGGCGCGGCAATAGCCGCAGGTCGGCGTGGTGTAGATCTCCACGGCGGCGGTCACGGGAGCGGACGTCATCGGGGCCTCGATCATGATTTGTTGCAATTATATGGGGGTTTTGAAGCTGTCCACAACCCGCGCGAACACCAGCACGTCGACCTGGCGGGCCTTGGCCCGCAGGAGGGCCCGGGCGCAGGCATCGACGGTGGCGCCGGACGTCAGGACATCGTCCACCAGAACGATGTGGCGGCCCTCGATCGCGCTGCGCCGGTGTGCAGGCACCTGAAAGGCGCCCTGCACATTGTCAGCGCGTTCCGAACGGGTCAGGCCGACCTGCTGGCGGGTCGCCTTGCCGCGGCGGAGCGCGTCGCCCGCGAAGGGGACGCCGCTCTGTGTCGCCACCGCGTGCGCCAGCAGCCCTGACTGGTTGAATCGACGGCTCCAGGCACGTTGCCAGTGCAGCGGCACGGGAACCAGCATGTCGGCATCGTCGAGCAGCTCGCGGCCGGCGCGGGCCATCCATCGCCCCATCACCGGCGCGAGGTCGCAGCGATCCTGGTATTTGAGGCCGTGTACCAGGGTCTTGGCGGTGTCGTCGTAGCGCACCGCGGCGCGGGCGCGATGATAGGCCGGCGGTGCGGCGATCGCCTCCATGGACAGCAGGTCCGGACCGGGATCGTAGACGAAGGGAATGCCGAGGCGGGGACAGTGGGGCGGCGCAATGAACGACAATTGCGCCCAGCAGGCGGCGCAGACACCGTCACCCGCGACCGGCTCGCGGCAGGCGACGCACAGCGTCGGCAGCGCCACATCGAGGGCGAGCCGCGCGACACCGCCAAGCACGGATTGCGTCGTGGCGCGGCAGGCTGCGAGCAGGCCCCGCAGGGTCACAAGGCGTTGCCCGGGCGTGATGTCGTGCATCGTGCGGTCCATGATCGTCCGGCCGATCGTGAAAGGCTATCGTCTGCATGGCAGCATCTCAAGGCGCGACCGTGGCATGGTCTGCCGCGGCGCCGGCGTGGTGGATCGGACATTGCTGCAGCGTGGCCGTGGTCGCCCGGAGGAGAGCACGCGCGTGGAACGGCATGGCGCGATCGGTGTCGGCAAGCGAAAATAATTCTTCAGCCGATGTCGAATCCGCGGCGTCCCCGACGATTACCTGCGTGCTACAACACGCAAGGAGCCGCCCATGCACTACCACTGCCTGATCTTTTTCGATCCAAAAGTCGCCTTCAACGGTTCCCCCGAGGCCGACCAGGTCCTGGCCGACATTCCGGCCTATTCGGCCAAGCTGAAAGCCGAGGGCCATCACGTCACCGATCTTCCGCTGAATCTGCCCGCCACGGCGGTCACCCTCCAAAAGCGGGACGGCAAGGTTTCGACCACCGACGGCCCGTTCATGGAGACCAAGGAGATGCTGGGCGGCCTCATGGTGATCGAGGCGCGCGACCTCAACGAAGCCATCCGCGTCGCCGGCGAGTGCCCGTACGCCCGGCTGGGCACGATCGAGATCCGTCCGGCGATCGATTTCAGCCAGCCCAGGCCGTGCCTCTAAATGGCGCCAGCCGCACACGGCGAACTCGAGGCGGCTTACCGCAACGACGCTCGCCGTGTGTACGCCACGCTGATCCGCCTGCTGGGCGGTTTCCAGGCGGCGGAGGAGGGGGTGCATGAAGCCTTCCTGGCGGCGGCGGCCGCATGGCCGCAAACCGGCGTGCCCGCGAATCCCTATGCCTGGCTGGTCTCGGCCGGGCGCAACCGTGTCGTCGATCGCTGGCGGCGCGACGCCAGGGTGAAGGGCGCCTGCGCCGATATGCCGGCCGAGCCCGACTGGACCGACGATCCCGACCCCCATGCCATCCGCGACGATGATCTCAGCCTGATTTTCATCTGCTGCCATCCGGCGTTGTCGCCCGATGGCCGCGCCGCGCTGACGCTGCGTGAAGTCTGTGGCCTGACGACCGAGGAAATCGCCCGCGCCTTCCTGACGCCGGCGCCGACCATCGCCCAGCGCATCGTCCGCGCCAAGGCCAAGATCCGCGATCTGGCCATCCCCTACGAGGTGCCCGGCCGCGCGGAATGGCCGGTGCGTCTCGACAGCGTGCTGCAGGTCATCTACCTCGTCTTCAACGAAGGGCACACGACCACCGACGGTCCGCAACTGATCCGCACCGACCTGTGCGGCGAAGCTATCCGCCTCGGGCGTTTGCTGAACGACCTCGTCGACGATGCCGAAGCGCTCGGTCTGCTGGCCCTGATGCTGCTGCACGATGCGCGCCGTGCGACGCGCATCGACGCCGCCGGCGATTTCGTGCCGCTGGAAGAGCAGGATCGATCCCGCTGGGACCGCACGCTGATCGCCGAGGCGCAAGGCCTGATCGCGCGTGCGCTGACGCATCGCCGTGTCGGGCCGTATATCCTGCAGGCGGCGATCGCCGAACTCCATGCCGGCGCCCCGGGCCTCGCCGAGACCGACTGGCCGCAGATCGTCGGTCTCTACGACACCTTGATGCGGGTGGCGCCGTCACCGGTGGTGGCGCTCAACCGCGCCGTTGCGATCGGCCAGCGGGATGGCGCGGAAACAGGGCTGGCCGCGGTCGAGGCGGCGATGGCTGGCGGCGGGCTCGATACTTACCATCTGGCTTTCGCGGCAGCTGCGGGGCTGCACCATCAGTGCGGGCGCATCGCGACGGCGATCGCCTTGTATCGACAGGGGCTGGATCTGGCGGTTCAATCCGCGGACCGCCGCTTCCTGGAACGTCGCATGGCGGAGCTGCTGGATGTCGACCGGCGCATGCCAGATCCCGGGCGGCACTAGAATCTTGTGTTAGCGCTTGTGCCTGTGGTTGTTACGTCCGGAAACGAGCCGGCCGCAAAGTCAGGCCAATGTTGGAACCGGGGCAATGATCCGGTGAAGACATTGCTGCGGGGCTCGAACCACTGATCGACAAGGATTTTGCCAGTCATGGCTGACAGGCCCGTTCCCGCGAGCAGCCCAACCGGATCGAGCGCCGCCGCGCCGGAGCTGTTCGACCATGCGCTGCTGCAGGCGCGTCAGCACCGTGCCGAGCGGCTGGGCGCGGCGACGTTCCTGCTGGAGCGCGTCAGCGAGGACGCGATGGAACGGCTCGGGGCGGTGGTGCGCAGCTTTGCCGCGGTCGCCGATATCGGCTCGCCGGGCGCGGCGGTAGGGGATGCGCTGCGTGCGCGTTTCGATGACGTGACGCGGGTCGATCTGCTCGGCCGCGTCCGCGAGGATCTTGCGCTGGCACCGCAGTCGCTCGACCTTGCCGTGTCGGCGCTGGCGTTGCACTTCGCCAACGATCTGCCGGGCGTGCTGGCGCAGGTGCGGCGTGCACTGAGGCCCGACGGGCTGCTGCTGGCGGCGCTGCTTGGCGGCGACACGCTCACCGAGCTGCGCCAGGCGTTCGCCGCAGCGGAGACCGAGGTCGAGGGCGGGCTGTCGCCGCGCGTCGCGCCGTTCGCCGACCTGCGCGATCTCGGCGCGCTGCTGCAGCGTGCAGGTTTCGCCCTGCCGGTCGCCGATGTCGACCGCATCGTCGTGCGCTACGACAATGCCTTCGCGCTGATGCAGGATCTGCGGCGGATGGGCGCGACCAATGTGCTGCGCGAGCGCCGCCGCACGCCGCTGCGCCGGGCGACGCTACTGCGTATGGCGCAGGTCTATGGCGAGCGCTTCGCCGATGCCGACGGCCGCATCCGCGCGACGTTCGATGTGGTGTGGCTGTCGGGCTGGACGCCGCACGACAGCCAGCAGAAGCCGCTCAAGCCGGGATCGGCAACACACAGTCTGGCAGAAGCGGTGAAGCGGCGGGAGTGAACGCTGCCGTCGCGCGGGATGTTCGACGGCTTCGCTCGGTCATTCCGCGAGCTGCGCAGCGGCTATCCGGACTCTCAAGGCTTCGAGATTCCGGGTTCGTGGTGGAGCCTGCCATCGGGTCGCGCGTTGCGCGGACCCGTTGGCGACGGCCCGGAATGACCGAGGACAGCCGCCGGTTCGACGTTACAGCAGATCGATCAGATGCGGGATCAGCGGCAGATCGGCCGGCGGCATCGGGTAGTCGCGCAGCTTGTTGGCACGCACCCAGGCGAGGTTCTGGCCCTCGCGCGCCGCCGGCGTGCCTTCCCAGCGCCGGCAGATGTACAGCGGCATCAGCAGATGGAAATCATCGTAGCCATGGCTGGCGAAGGTCAGCGGCGCGAGGCAGGCCTCGCGCACGGTGATGCCGAGCTCCTCGTGCAACTCGCGGATCAGCGCCTGTTCCGGCCGCTCGCCGGGATCGAGCTTGCCGCCGGGAAACTCCCACAGCCCCGCCAGCGCCTTGCCTTCGGGGCGCTGGGCGATCAGCACGCGGTTGTCGGTGTCGACCAGCGCGCAGGCGACGACGAGGGTGAGCTTCACGACCGGTAGTCGCCGTTGATGGCGACATATTCCTTGGTGAGGTCACACGTCAGCACGCGGTCGCGGCCCTTGCCGAGGCCGAGGGCGACCTTGATCTGGATCTCGGGCCTGGTCATCGCTTCCGACACCTTCGCCTCGTCGTAGGAGGGATCGCGCGCGCCCTTGTGGGCGACGCGGATGCCGTTGAACGCGATCGACAGCTTGTCGCGGTCGGCCGGCTCGCCGGCCTTGCCGACCGCCATCACCACGCGGCCCCAGTTGGCGTCCTCGCCGGCGATTGCGGTCTTCACCAGCGGCGAGTTGGCGATCGACATCGCGATGCGGCGCGCGGAGGGCTGCGACACCGCGCCCTCGACCACGATCTCGACCAGCTTGCGCGCGCCTTCGCCGTCGCGTGCCACCTGCTCGGCAAGGTCGGCGAGCACGGTGTGCAGCGCCTTGGTGAAGGCCTTGAGGCGCGGGTCCGAGGCGCGGCTGATCTTCGGTGCGCCGTGTTCGGCGGCGGCGCCGGTGGCGAACGCAAGCAGGGTATCGGAGGTCGAGGTGTCGCCGTCGATGGTCACGGCGTTGAAGGTGTCGGCGACGCCGGCCTTGAGAAGCGCCTGCAGCGCCGGCGCGGAGATCGGCGCGTCGGTGAACACGAACGACAGCATGGTCGCCATGTCCGGCGCGATCATGCCGGCGCCCTTGGCGACGCCGTTGATGGTCACGGTCGCCTTGCCGAGCTTGACGCGGGCGGTCGCGACCTTGGGGAAGGTGTCGGTGGTCATGATTGCCCGGGCGGCGTCGTTCCATGCGGTCGGCACGGCGGTTTCGACCAGGGTGTCCATGACACCGTTGAACTTGGTGGCGTCGAGCGGCTCGCCGATGACGCCGGTGGACGCCAGGAAGATCTCATCGGCCTTGCAGCCGATCGCCTTGGCGGCAATCGTCGCGGTCAGCGCGGTGGATTGGCGTCCGGTCTTGCCGGTGAAGGCGTTGGCGTTGCCGGAGTTGACCACCAGCGCCCGCGCGGTCTTGCCCTTGAGGCGGTCGCGGCACCACTCGACCGGTGCGGACGGGCACTTCGATGTCGTGAACACGCCGGCCACCGTGGTGCCGGGATCGAGCAGCGCCAGCAGCACGTCGGTCCGTCCCTTGTAGCGGATGCCGGCCGCGGCGGTCGCGAGGCGGACGCCGGCGAGCTCGGGCAGTTCGGGCACGTTGGTCGGGGCGAGGGGGGAGACGGACGTGGACATGGCGGCTTCCGCGGTGAGGAGAGGGCAAAGCAGGATGCGGTATTTAGCCGTGATGCTGCCGTTTGTCGCGGGGCTTTGCCGCGGTTTTTCGGCGCGAGGGCTCATTCTTTTCGCTGTCATCTTTCCGAAATGAAACGGCCGGGGCGCAATGCGCCCCGGCCGGTCCGCTCCATCGACGTTTAATGGCTGTTACTTCTTCTTTGCCGGCTCCGCCGCCTTGGTATCGGTCTTGGTGTCCGACTTGGCGTCCGGCTTGGCGGCGTCCGGCTTGTCGTTCGCGGCCTGGTCGAGACGCTCGATCTTGGCGCCGTCATGCAGCTTGGTGACGTATTCGGCCTGGGCGCGGCGGGTCACGTAGGTTTCGATCTGGCCCTTGACCTGATCGAACTCCGGCGGCTTGCGGTTGCGCTTCTCCTCGACCTTGATGACATGCCAGCCGAACTGCGACTTGACCGGGTCGGAGATCTTGCCCGGCTCGAGCGCGAAGGCCGCGGCAGAGAATTCCGGCACCATCTGGTCCTTGGTGAAGAAACCGAGGTCGCCACCGTCGGACGCGCCCGGATCCTTGGACTTTTTCTTCGCCAGCTCGGCGAAGTCGGCGCCCTTCTTGAGTTCCTCGATCACCTGCTTGGCCTCGTCCTCGGTCTCGACCAGGATGTGGCGCGCGCGCACTTCCTGCTCGGAGGCGATCTGCTTGGCGGCGTCGTCATAGACCTTGCGCATCGCCTCGTCGGTGGTCGCGGCCTTGCCTTCCACGGCCAGGAGGCTGTCCATCAGCAGCCGGTCCTTGGCGAACGCCAGACGCTTCTTGAAGTCGTCGCGGTCCTGGATCTTCTTCTCTTCGGCGGCCTTGGCCGCGATCTTCATGTCGATCAGGAACTTGATGATGTTCTCGCGCTTGCTGGCCGGGTCCATCTGGGCGAGGCTCGGCGCCAGCTCCTCCTCGGCGACCGCGAGGTCGCTCTCGCGGATCTCGCTGCCGTTCACCTTGGCGATGACCGGATTGGAGTCCTGGGCGCGGGCCGGCAGGCCGGACAGCAGCGCCACGGAGAGACAACCTGTCGCGGTGACCGCGAGCAGGCCCAGGCGCAGGGCGGTCATCGTTCGGGACGGAGCAGCGATCATGGAAAATCCTTAATTTGTCAAAGTCGCGCGATGGAGCGCCGAAAGGCGGCGGACACTCGCCCAATCGCATGCCGTTGGCAACCTCCTCGTGTTCCGCCCGGTGATTTCGCTTCGCCCGGCCGTCCCCCCGGGCAAGCGATGGTCAGTCATCACAGGATGCGGACGCGAGTACGCGTTCACGGTCATGGTCGGGCCGCAGAATCTCCTCTTCGGCGCCGCCGACGTTACGGGGATCGGCGCCAAAGCCACATCAAAAACCCGACAAAATCATGAAATTCCTGAAATGCTTGCGCCGTTGACAAGGCTCCGGGCCCCTCATATCTCTGCCCCGCCAAGGTCTTTAGATGGTCTATGGATCGTGGTGCGTATATGGTCGCGCCAGCGCCGGTGAACCTCGGACCGTCTTTCCCGCACTTACGCGCAAGGGATTGCCTGGACACGAGATTTTCGGCAGCGGCACACCCCTCAAGAGCACACCCGCGGGGCCGCTTGGCCCTCTCTCGCCTGGCCTGATGTCGCGGCTGCGACGGCCGGCTTGCAAACGACAGGAATGGCTATGATCGGCGCGATTGCCCGCAAGTTCTTCGGTTCAGCCAACGAGCGGCGGATCCGGGCCTACCAGCCGCGGGTGGCCGCCATCAACGCGCTGGAGCCGGAACTGATCAAGCTGTCCGACGAGCAGCTGCGGGCGCGCACCGCCGAGTTCCGCAAGCAACTCGCCGACGGCAAGACGCTCGACGACCTCCTGGTGCCGGCCTTCGCCACCGTGCGCGAGGCGGCCAAGCGCACGCTCGGCCAGCGCCACTTCGACGTTCAGCTCATCGGCGGCATGGTGCTCCACGAGGGCGATATCGCCGAAATGAAGACCGGCGAAGGCAAGACGCTGGTCGCCACCCTTGCGGTCTACCTCAATGCGCTCGCTGGCAAGGGCGTCCATGTCGTCACCGTCAACGACTACCTCGCCAAGCGCGATGCCGACTGGATGGGCCAGGTCTACGGCTTCCTCGGCCTCACCACCGGCATCATCGTTCACGGCCTCGACGACGAGCAGCGCAAGCAGTCCTACGCCTGCGACATCACCTACGGCACCAACAACGAGTACGGCTTCGACTATCTCCGCGACAACATGAAGTACCGCCTCGAGGACATGGTCCAGCGCGGGCACTTCTTCGCCATCGTCGACGAAGTCGACTCCATCCTGATCGACGAAGCCCGCACCCCGCTGATCATCTCCGGTCCGCTCGACGACCGCTCGGATTTCTACAACACCATCGATACGTTCCTCCCGCGGCTCGACAAGTCCGACTACGAGGTCGACGAGAAGCAGCGCACCGTGACGCTGACCGAAGCGGGCATGGAGAAGATCGAGACGCTGCTGCGCGACGCCGGCCAGCTCAAAGGCGAGTCACTGTACGACGTCGAGAACGTCTCCGTCGTGCATCACATCAACCAGGCACTGCGCGCCCACTCGCTGTTCACCCGCGACAAGGATTACATCGTCCGCGACGGCGAGGTGGTGATCATCGATGAGTTCACCGGCCGCATGATGCCGGGCCGCCGCTACTCGGAAGGCCTGCACCAGGCGCTGGAAGCCAAGGAGCATGTCCAGGTTCAGCCCGAGAACCAGACGCTGGCCTCGATCACCTTCCAGAACTACTTCCGGATGTACGAGAAGCTCGCCGGCATGACCGGCACCGCGGCGACCGAAGCCGACGAGTTCTTCGACATCTACAAGCTCGAGGTCCGCGAGATCCCGACCAACGTCACCGTCAAGCGTCTCGACGAGGACGACGAGGTCTACCGCACCGGCAACGAGAAGCACGCTGCGATCCTCAGCGAGATCGAGCGCGCCAATGCGCGCATGCAGCCGGTGCTGGTCGGTACCGCGTCGATCGAGAAGTCCGAGGTGCTCGCCGATTTCCTCAAGGAGAACGGCTACAAGCAGATCGACTTCGGTAACCCCAAGGCGCTGGAGAAGCTGTACGCAGCGGCCCGCGCCGGCAAGCCGGCGAAGCTGTTCGCGGTGCTGAACGCGCGCTTCCATGAGCAGGAAGCCTACATCGTTGCCGAGGCCGGCGTGCCCGGCGCCATCACCATCGCCACCAACATGGCCGGCCGCGGTACCGACATCAAGCTCGGCGGCTCGCTCGAGATGCGCGTCGCCCAGGAAACCGCGGGGATCACCGACGAGGCCGAGAAGCAGGCCCGCATCGCCCAGATCAAGGCCGATATCGAGCACTTCCGCGACATCGTGCTGAAGGCAGAGGAGGTCGTCGAGATCGAGCCGGCCAAGGGCAATCGCCCGGCCCGGACCGTGACCAAGCCGGGCGGGCTCTACATCATGGGCTCCGAGCGGCACGAGTCTCGCCGCATCGACAACCAGCTGCGCGGCCGCTCCGGCCGCCAGGGCGACCCCGGCCGCTCCAAGTTCTTCCTGTCGCTCGACGACGACCTGATGCGCATCTTCGGGTCGGACCGTCTCGACAGCATGCTGACCCGCCTTGGCCTCAAGGACGGCGAGGCGATCATCCATCCCTGGATCAACAAGGCGCTGGAGAAGGCGCAGCAGAAGGTCGAGGCGCGCAACTTCGACATCCGCAAGAACCTGCTCAAGTTCGATAACGTCCAGAACGACCAGCGCAAGGTCATCTTCGATCAGCGCATCGACCTGATGAAGGACGACAACGTCGCCGAGACCGTCGCCGACATGCGCCATGTCGTGATCGAGGATCTCGTCGCCAAGCACGTGCCCGAGCATGCCTATGCCGAGCAGTGGGACGTCGCCGGCCTCAAGGAGGAGCTGCTGCGCGTGCTGGCGCTCGAGCTGCCGGTCGACGCGTGGGCCAAGGAAGAAGGCATCGCCAACGAGGAGCTGCTGTCGCGCATCATCAAGCATGCCGACGAGCACATGGCCGCCAAGGTGGCGCAGTGGGGCCCGGAGGTGATGCGTTACGTCGAGAAGTCACTGCTGCTGCAGACGCTCGACCATCTGTGGCGCGAACACCTCGTGATGCTCGACCACCTGCGCCAGGTCATCGGCCTGCGCGGCTATGGCCAGCGCGATCCGCTGCAGGAGTACAAGGCCGAGGCCTTCAATCTGTTCGAGGCGCTGATCGGACGTCTGCGCGAAGCGGTCACGGCCCAGCTGATGCGGGTCGAGATCGTGCCGCCGGAAAACGAGCAGCCGCAACTGCCGCAGATGGAAGCCCATCACGCCGATCCCGTTACTGGCGAGGACACCATGGCGTTCGCCAGCGCCGCGCTGGCGCCGGTTCCGGCCGACCAGCGCGATCCCGGCAATCCCGCTTCCTGGGGCAAGGTCGGCCGCAACGAGGATTGCCCGTGCGGCTCCGGCAAGAAGTACAAGCACTGCCACGGCCGCTACGCATAAGCGGCGGTCAGGCTCACGAGGGCCGGCAGAACGGGTTTGAGACCAAAAGGGCTGCGCCGTCGCGCAGCCTTTTTTGTGGTGGTTCGGTGTGCTGTGCGAATGGTGGGCCGCACGTGTGGACGCGACGCGCTCTATCCGTTCAGCGCCGTGCTCAGCGCTTCGTCGCAGTGGATCAATGTGGTGTCGAAGACCGGCACCGGCACATTGCCCTGGTTGAGGAGCATGCCGACCTCGGTGCAGCCGAGGATCAGGCAATCCGCGCCGCGATCCACCAGACGCTGCGCGATGGCGACATAAGCCGCTTCGCTGTCGCGGGTGACGACATCACGACAGAGCTCGTCATAGATGACACGATGGGTGGTCGCTCGATCCGATGCGTCGGGAATGATCGGCGTGAGGCCGGTAGCCGACAGACGCTCGGTGTAGAACGCCTGCTCCATGGTGAACGCGGTCGCCATCAGCCCGGGGGTGCGCAAGCCGCTGGTGCGGATGCGGTTGGCGGTCGCGTCGGCGATGTGCAGCAGCGGGATGGCCAACCCCGTCATCATCTGCTCCGCCAGCTTGTGCATGGTGTTGGTGGCGAGAATGATGAAATCGGCGCCGCCGCGTTCGAGCGCTCTGGCTTCGCGGTTCAGGATTTCGCCGGCCTGCTCCCATTGCCCGGCCATCTGCAGCGCCTCGATCCTCGCGAAATCGAGCGAACGGATCAGCAGCTCCGGTGAATGAAGGCCGCCGAGGCGCTCGCGCGTTCGGTCGCATAGTTCGCGATAGTAGATCTGGGTCGAGGCGGCGGACATGCCGCCGAGGATGCCAATGGTCTTCATCAGTCAGGCCCGTTCGCGGTCGGGAGCGCAGCACAGCCTGCAGCCGGCGAGTACTGGCGGTCCGCAGTGGTCGAGGTATGTCGCGGTGAAAGACGGAAGCCGGGTGACGCGCGGTCATCCAAGGCTCGCACGTGTTGCAGGCGACCGGAGGCGGACGGCGCGGGCGTGGACCGCGGTGCTAGCGGACGTTCGACCAGCGGTTCTCGAACGAGTTGGTCGGCACGATCGCCTGGGCGCCGGACATCGGCTGATCCGCAGGCGCGTTCGATGCGGTGGTCGTCGGCCTCGGCTGCGCCTGGGCGCTGGTGACGGGCCGCGGTGTCGCGGGCTTGGCGTCCGCGGTGCGCACGTCGCGGCCGGGAACAACGGGCTTGCTCGCGACGACGCTGGCGGGCGGGCGGGCCGCCGGCGGCTTGGTCGCGACGGCGGGTTTCGCAGGCTGCTGGGCAGCCGGCGCGGCCGTCGTCGCGGTGGTGTCGTTGCCAATGCCGACCTTGCGGGCCAGCGAATGGAAGAAGTTGCCGGACACGGCGCCATCGTTGTTCGCGGCGGCCGCAGCGGCCTGCGGCGGCGCGGCTTCAGGCACCGGTGCGCCGACGAATGGCGCGTTGACCTCGGGCTCGGGCGCGCGCGGCGGATTGACCGTTTGCGGGATGGTGCCGGGCGCCGCCGAATAGGACGCGACCGAGAAATTGCTGTTGGTGTCGGACAGGCCGGTCTGGCCGTTCGGCAGCTTGGCGGCGAACACCGCGTTCATGCCGCCATCGATCCCGGTGTTCATGCGCGCCACCGGCGTGCCGCGAGAGGCGAGTTCGGCAGCCTTGACCTCGTCCTCGCGCTGCTTGTCGCGCACCGCTTCGGCGAGTTCGTCGGGAATCTGGTAGGCCGGGCAGGCGCCGGTCGGGTTGAAGTTCAGCGGGCGGTTCGAGCCGGCCGGGGCCTGCGCGTCGAACACATAGCGGCGGTCGCAGACATCGACCTTCGGCTCCTGCCGGCTGACCTCGAAATGGTCGTTGCCTTCCTTGAGCATCTTCCAGAACGGCATGTTCGGGTTGTTGCGATGCTTGGCCAGATTCGCCGGCGTCATGCGGAACGGATAGGCTTGGACCTGGAAGGCGCGCTGGCCGCCGAAGAATGATTCGCGTCCCAGCGAATAGATCTCCGAGATCTGCTCGTCGGTCATGGCGTAGCAGCCGCGCGACGAGCAGTCGCCGTGCACCATCAGCTGCGAGCCGGTGCGTCCCAGCGCTTTGTCGAAAGCGTTGGGGTAGCCCATGTTGAACGACAGATAATAGGCCGACTGCGGATTCATCTGCGCCGGCGTGATGGTGTAGAAGCCCTCCGGCGCCTGGCGGTCGCCTTCCCTGATCTTCGGTCCGAGATCGCCGGACCAGCGGCAGATCGGATAGGTCTTCAGCAGCGCGAAGCGGCCATTGCGATCCTGCTTCCAGACTTCGAGCTCGGCTTCCTGCTTGAACAGGCGGACCAGCATCGGCGATGCCTTGTCCATGTTCTTCTGGTCCATCTCGGTGACCAGCTTTTCGGGAAGCGGCTTATTGGCCTTGGCGTTGGTCGACAGGCTGTCGCCGTCGCAGCCGGCAAGCGCGATCGAGGCCACAACGGCGGCCGATGCGAGAAGCGCGCGAACGGGCGAGCGAGATTTCAAAGTGAAGCTCCGCGAGCGGTGGGAGAGTCCCCAAACCCCAATCAAAGTCGGTGCCCTACCCCGATCCCTAAATTTTTATCCTTAAGGGTGTTTGGCCGCAACACGATTCACTCGCAGCCGCCCGGCGCGGGAGCGGGTGGTGAATCAACCGTAAAGGGCGCGCGCCGGTGCGGGAGACGCAAAGCAGCCGGGTTCCGATATCCAGAAAAAGCCACAATGCGCGCCGCGGGCAGGTTCCCGACGGCTCGGTCTGCGATCTGCCGCCGATCAGCCGAGCTTGCGGCCGATGTTGAGGAATTTCTGCCGGCGCTGGTCGCGCAGCGTCTTGCCGTCGAGATGGCGCAGGTCGTCGAGCGCCAGCGCGATGGCCGCGCCCGTGGTCGAGATCATGGCGTCGGGATCGCGATGGGCGCCGCCGGCGGGCTCCTTCAGCACGCTGTCGATAACGCCGAACCGCAGCAGGTCCTGCGCGGTGATCTTCATGCTGGTGGCCGCTTCCTGCGCCTTGGTCGAATCGCGCCACAGGATCGAGGACGCCGCTTCCGGCGAGATCACGCTGTAGATGGCGTGCTCGAGCATCAGCACCTGGTTGGCCGTGGCGATGGCGATGGCGCCGCCCGAGCCGCCCTCGCCGATGACCACGGCGACGTTCGGCACGGTGAGTTCCAGGCAGGCATCGGTGGAGCGGGCGATGGCTTCGGCCTGGCCGCGTTCCTCGGCGCCGATGCCGGGATAGGCGCCGGCGGTATCGACCAGCGACAGCACCGGAATGGAGAATCGGTTGGCCATCTCCATCAGCCGCACGGCCTTGCGATAGCCCTCGGGGCGCGCCATGCCGAAATTGTGTTTGAGACGGCTCTCGGTCGTCGCGCCCTTCTCCTGGCCGATGACACAGACGCTTTCGCCCCTGAAGCGGCCGAAACCGCCGACCAGCGCCTCGTCCTCGCCGAACTTGCGATCGCCGGCGAGCGGTGTGAACTCGGTGATCAGCGCGTTGATGTAGTCCATGCAGTGCGGCCGCTGCGGATGACGCGCGACCTGTGTCTTCTGCCACGGACTGAGATTGGCGTAGAGCTCGTCGAGCGCCTGCTGGGACTTGTCCTCGAGGCGCGAGATCTCGTCGCTGATGTCGCTGCCACCCGCGGCGAGCGACCGGAGCTCATCGATCTTGGAATCGAGTTCGGCGACGGGCTTTTCGAAATCGAGATAACTGCGCATCACATCCGGCATGAAAGGACCATTGGGCTACCGCGTCATCAGATGAAATGGAATTCGGATCACGTCAAGAAGTCGCGTATCTTCAAGAGATTAGCGCTATTTCGAGGCGACCGGACGGCCGTTTCGCTGAATGCGCCGCAATCGGGCGCCGGCAGTGGCGCGGGAAACTGGACTCCCGCACCGCGCAAGTCAATACACGGGCGCTCTGCGTCTTCCCAGCGCGGGGGCGCTCTTGATGACATCGTGAATGGGCCCCAGCCTGTTGTCTTGACGCGGTTTTGTCACGCGAGCCGCGGCCGGCCGCGCTCGAAAACGCCCTGGCGTGCCGTGCGCGGCGTTCCTGTGATTGTCGCCGCGGACCATTTGCCGCCCGCAACGCCATAAAGCTTTCTGGAATCATGGATTTGCCGGCGCTGCGATGGCGAGTCCCGGCCGGGCCGAGGTCGCGATGGCACGACACCGGACTAGCTTCCGGCGGCCTTGTCGGCGAGCGGATGGAGGTCGCGCACCAGGCTCTTGAGGCGCTCCTCGACGACATGGGTGTAGATCTGCGTCGTCGAGATGTCGCTGTGGCCGAGAAGGGTCTGGACGATCCGCAGGTCGGCGCCGTTGTGCAGCAGGTGGCTGGCGAATGCATGCCGCACCACATGGGGACTGACGAGGCGCGGCGAAAGGCCTGCTGCGGCGGCGAGTTCCTTGAGCTCGCGCGCGAAATGCTGCCGCGTCAGATGGCCGCTGTCGCCGAACGAGGGAAACAGCCATTTCGATGACGGCGTGGCCGTTGCGGTTGCTGGTCGCGTCCCCTTTGTGGCCGCCTTCGCAGTTCCCTTCGTGACTCCCTTGTTTGTTGCTCCCCTGGCCGGCTTGCCGGCCGTGTCGCCGCTGGCGGTGCCGCCTGCCGCTGCTGCACTGGCCGCGGCGAGATAGTCTGCCATCGCACGCCGCGCGGCGTCGTTGAGCGGCACGAGGCGTTCCTTGTCGCCCTTGCCGCGCACCACGATCATGCGTGCATCACGGCGTGCGGCAGAGACCGGCAGCGACACCAGCTCCGAGACGCGCAGGCCGGTGGCGTACAGCACCTCCAGCAGGCAGGCGAGACGCAGCGCACGCAGGCGCTGGCCGTCGGTCTGGCCCGGCGTTTCAGTGAGAGTCCTGGCGTGCGCGAGCAGGCGGTCGACATCGGCGATGGTCAGCACCTTGGGCAGGCCGCGGCCGCGCTTGGGGCCGGACAGGATTGCCGCGGGATCGTCGGTGCGAATGCCCTCGGCGAGCAGGAAGCGGAACAGGTGGCGTATCGCCGACAGCCGCCGCGCGACGCTCGACGACTTGAAGCCGCGGGCGTCGAGATCGTCGAGATAGCCGCGCAGCATCTCGGTGTCGGCGCCCGCGAAATCCGACTTACGGCGTTTGAGGAAGGCCGAGAAATCCTCGAGGTCGCTGCGATAGGCGGACAGCGTGTTGTCGCCCGCGCCCTGCTCGGCGGCGAGCATGTCCAGGAACAGCTGGGTCAGCCGCGGATCGGAGGAGTTCGTGTCGGATCGCATGAATGAACTTCGGGTCTGGCCGCGTTGTCGATCCCGTCACGGGGGGGAAGCACGGCGCGACCGCACACGTAAAACGCGCCCCTCACGCCGGTCCATGGGGACCCCGGAACACTAGGACCAGAAAGTTGCCAGTGTCCTATCGGAGCACGAGTTCCGCGTTCAGCGCTTGAGGAACTTGTCGGGCGGCACCGTAACGGTCATCTCCCGCGGGCTCGGCTTGACGAAGTTCGCCAGCGCGAAGATGCCGCCATAGATCAGCCCGCCGATCACGCCGACGACGGCCAGAAAGCGCAGCAGGCTGGGCATGAACGCGTGTCCCCGGTTGTCGATCTGAAAGTCCCGTCGCGCCGGTTATACGGGCCCTGGAACCAAACCGACACAGGCAATATCATGATTCCAGTGCGGTTTTGCTCGTTGAGGGGGCTGCGCGGCGCGGTGCGCCGACGCGGCGAGGCCCTTGGCGTGGGCGGGACGCCGAATCGGAGCGTACACGGGCGATGCCTCTGGCAACCGGGTTGATCGGGGTAGTATAGGAACCCTCTCGCAGCCGCCGGTCCGCCGGCGCACAAGGTTGGGTTGATGACTGAGGCGGCGTCACAGCAAAGCATTCCGTCGGGCCGGGAGGCCGCCGTCGCGGCGGCGCTCGGCGCGCGTTCGATCGTGCTGGTTGGAATGATGGGCGTGGGCAAGTCGACCATCGGCCGCCGTCTCGCCGCCCGCCTGCGGCTGCCGTTCACCGACGCCGACCATGAAATCGAGATCGCCCACGCCGGCATGACCATTCCCGAGATTTTCGCCGACCATGGCGAGCCTTACTTCCGCGACGGCGAGGCGCGGGTGATCTCCCGCCTGCTCGACGGCACGCCGGGCGTGCTTGCTACCGGTGGCGGCGCCTTCATGCGCGAGGACACCCGGGCGCGCATTCGTGCCAAGGCGGTGTCGGTGTGGCTGCAGGCCGACGCCGATGTCATCCTGCGCCGGGTCAAGCGCCGCGCCGACCGGCCGCTGCTGCAGACCGAGGATCCGGCAGCGACCATCCGCCGCCTGATCGACGTTCGCTATCCGGTCTATGCCCAGGCCGACCTGACCGTGCTGTCGCGCGACGAGCCGCACGACAAGATCGTCGGCGAATGTGTCGACGCGCTCTACCACCATCTGTGCCCCGACGCAGTCGAGGCCCCGCAACTGAGTGAGATCCGATGACCGCGCCGCTGAACCGATCCGCCCCGATCACCGTCGCGGTCGAGCTCGGTGAACGGGCCTACGACATCATCATCGGCCGCGATGTGCTGGGATCGCTCGGACAGCGCATCGCGGCGCTGCGTCCCGGCGTGCGCACCGCCATCGTCACCGACCGCACCGTGGCGCAGCACTGGCTCGCGCCGACCGAGGCGGCGCTTGCCGAGGCCGGCCTTCCGACGACGCGTATCGTGGTTGGCGAGGGCGAGGCGTCGAAGAGCTATGGCGTGCTGCAGGAGGTCTGCGAAGGGCTGATCGGCGCGAAGGTGGAGCGCAACGATCTCGTCATCGCGCTCGGCGGTGGCGTCGTCGGCGATCTCGCCGGCTTTGCGGCCTCGCTGGTTCGCCGCGGCGTCGATTTCGTGCAGGTGCCGACCTCGTTGCTGGCCCAGGTCGATTCTTCCGTCGGGGGCAAGACCGGCATCAATTCGCCGCAGGGCAAGAACCTGATCGGCGCCTTCCACCAGCCGGTGCTGGTCGTGGCCGACACCGCGGTGCTCGACACGCTGTCGCAGCGCCAGTTCCGCGCCGGCTATGCCGAGGTCGCCAAATATGGCCTGCTCGGCGACGCCGGCTTCTTCGCCTGGCTCGAGGCCAACCATGCCGAGATCTTTTCCGGCGGCGCCGCGCGCGAACATGCCATCGCCACCAGCTGCCGCGCCAAGGCGGCGATCGTGGCGCGCGACGAGCGCGAGACCGGCGAGCGCGCGCTGCTCAACCTCGGCCACACCTTTGGCCACGCGCTGGAGGCGGCGACCGGCTTCTCCGATCGCCTGTTCCACGGCGAGGGCGTTTCGGTCGGCATGGTGCTGGCGGCGGAACTTTCCGCCGAACTCGGTCTGATCGCTCCCGACGATGCCGCGCGCATCCAGCGCCATCTTGCTGCGGTCGGCCTGCCGACCCATCTGCAGGACATCGCGGGCTTCCGGCAGGAGGGCCTTGCCGACGCCGACGCGCTGATGGCGCTGATGGCGCAGGACAAGAAAGTAAAGCGTGGCCGCCTGACGTTCATTCTGCTGGAGGCGATCGGTCAGGCCGTGATCCGCTCCGATGTCGAGCCCGCGGTGGTGCGCGAATTCCTCGCGCGCCAGCTCGACTGACACCAGATCGGCGGTACGGGATGTACTGGCTCTCATTCGCGATCGTGATCGGCTGCCTCGTCGTCTCGGCGTTCTTCTCGGCAAGCGAGACGGCGCTGACGGGGGCGTCGCGGGCCAGCATGATGCGGCTGCAGAAGCAGGGCAGCCGCGAGGCCGGCATCGTCGGCTCGCTGCTCAACGCCCGCGAGCACATGATCGGCGCGCTGCTGCTCGGCAACAACATCGCCAACATCGGCGCATCCGCGCTCGCCACCGGCATCTTCACCGCATGGTTCGGCGAGGTCGGCGTGCTCTACGCCACCGGCGCCATGACCGTGCTGGTGGTGATCTTCGCGGAAGTGCTGCCCAAGACGGTCGCGATCAATGCGCCCGAGCGCGTCGCCCTGCTGGTGGCGCGGCCGATGAAGTTCCTGGTGATGCTGCTCGGGCCGGTGCTGACCGTGATCGAGGCGGTGGTGCGCGGCATGATGCGGTTGTTCGGCATTCCGATCGGCGTCAACCAGCCGATCCTGTCGCCGACCGAGCGGCTGCGCGGTGCGGTCGATCTCATCCATCATGAAGGTGGCGTCGAGAAGCAGGACCGCGACATGCTCGGCGGGCTGCTCGACCTGCGCGAGCTGCAGGTGTCCGACGTCATGGTCCACCGCACGGAGATGGTGCTGATCAACGCCGACCTGCCGTCCGAGGATTTGGTGCGCGAGGTGCTGGCGACCGAATACACCCGCATTCCGCTGTGGCGGGAGAAGCCGGAAAACATCGTCGGCGTGCTGCATGCCAAGGACCTGCTGCGCGCGATCCGGGCCGCCGACGGCGATCTGTCCAAGGTCGATGTCAACGCCATCGCCGCGCCGCCATGGTTCGTGCCGGAGATGCGGCCGCTGCCGGAGCAGCTCAAGGCGTTCCGCCGCCGCAAGACCCACTTCGCGCTCGTCGTCGACGAGTATGGCGAGGTCGAGGGGCTGGTGACGCTCGAAGACATCCTCGAGGAGATCGTCGGCGACATCTCCGACGAGCACGATGTGGTGGTGGCCGGCGTGCGCGCCCAGCCCGACGGTTCGGTGCTGGTCGATGGTTCGGTGCCGATCCGCGATCTCAACCGCGCCATGGACTGGAACCTGCCGGACGAAGAGGCGACCACGATCGCCGGCCTCGTCATCCACGAGGCGCGCTCGATTCCCGAGCGCGGCCAGAGCTTCACGTTCCACGGTTTCCGCTTCCGCGTGCTGCGGCGGGAGCGCAACCGCATCACCGCGCTGCGCATCGTGCCGCTGACGGGCGAAGCCGAAATGCCGGTGGCGCCGCGGCGGCGGCGTGCCGGGTCGTCGTTCTAGCTGGACGTCGTTCTCGCTGGCGCCAAGCCGAAGCACGCCAAGCATGGCGCGGGAGCGCGCAGGATCGCCGTCGTCGTCTGTCGCAAAGTGAGACGAAACTCGGACCTGGATACCTGACCGGTACCGGGAAGTCCCGAGAAAGGCGCGCGTTTCAGCCGTGCTTGTGGTTCCAGCGCGATCTCAGGCGGGAGTGTCGGCCTTGATGGCGAGCGCATGGACCTGGCCAGCGAGCTCGTCCGCCAGCAGCGTGTTGACCATGCGGTGGCGCTCGATCCGGCTCTTGCCGCTGAACGCCGTCGACACGATATGAACCCTGAAATGTGTCTCACCGCCGGGCCGGTGGCCGGCGTGGCCCTCATGCAGATGTGATTCATCGCGGATGTCGAGGTGGGCCGGAGCGAAAGCTTCGGTCAACTTCCTCGTGATGGTATCTTTCATCATGGGGCGCGGCGTCCGGTCGGGTGCGGTGTGATGGAGTTGGCGGCGATTGGCGAGGTCACAACGGCAAGGTCACAACGGTGGTGATCAAAATCGCCGAAGTGTCGGTCGCCGACATGATCCCGTCGCAATCAGTCACGATGCCGGTGCTGATCAACAGCGCCTTCTTTTAAGCTAGGTACATTAACTTTGGTGTCAAGACTTGTAGATTTCGGCGCTGCGAGGCCATAGTCGACCATGGATTCTGATTCAAAATTCTTCGACAGCATTCGCATCAAGCCGCGCGCGCAGCAGCAGAAGCAGCAGGTCGCGCGCGAGAAGGTGACGCTGTGCGGCTGGCAGGGCTGCGACAAGGCCGGCACGCATCGCGCGCCGAAGGGCCGTGGCCACGAGCGCGAATACTGGACGTTCTGCATCGACCATGTGCGCGAGTATAATGCGTCCTACAATTACTTCTCCGGCATGAGCGACGACGCCGTCGCGCGCTACCAGAAGGACGCGCTGACCGGTCACCGGCCGACCTGGAAGATGGGCGCCAACAGCGGGGTCAAGGGCAAGGCCAGCCCGGAGGATTTCGACGGCGCCGCCGATCCCTTCAGCATGTTCAGTGAATTGAACGGCCGCGGTTCGTGGCGGCCGGGGCCGGCGGGCGGCGCCAAGCCGCAGGAGACGCGCAAGGTCTTCAATGCCGAGCGCAAGGCGCTGCAGGTGATGGGGCTGTCCGTCTCCGCCACCACCGACGAGATCAAGACCAAGTACAAGCTGCTGGTGAAGCAGCATCATCCGGATGCGAACGGCGGCGACCGTTCCACCGAGGACCGCCTGATCGAGATCATCAAGGCGTACAACTATCTCAAGACCTTGCAGCGCTGAGCGCTGCGTCATGGTGCACCTGTGCCAGAGGCCGCGCGTGGCGCGGCCTCGTGGCGTCTGGCGTCACCGCAGCTGTGATCACACCGTGATCACGCCGGCAACGGGCCGATATAGGCCGAGCTCGGACGAATGAGCCGGCCGCCGCGCTGCTGTTCGCGGGCGTGCGCCGTCCAGCCCGCAGCGCGGCCCACGGCGAAGATCGGCGTGAACGCCTGGCGCGGGATCGCCAGTGCATCCAGCAGGATCGCGGTGAAGAACTCGACATTGGTGTCGAGCGGGCGGTTCGGCTTCTCGCGTCGTAGCGCCTCGCGCGCATAGGCCTCGACCTCGCCGGCGAACGGCAGGTCGGTGCCGTTGGTCGCCAGACGCTCGATTGCGCCCTTGAGCACGTCGGCGCGTGGGTCGCGCACCCGATAGATGCGGTGGCCGAAGCCCATCAGGCGTTCGCCGCGCGCCAGCGCGTCGTCGATCCACGGCTTGATCCGGGTCCGGTCGCCAATCGCACCCAGCATTTCCAGCACCGGCTCCGGTGCGCCGCCATGCAGCGGTCCGGTCAACGCGCAATAGCCGGCGGTTACCGACGCGAACAGGTCGGCCTGCGTGGAGGCGACGACGCGGGTGGCGAAGGTCGAGGCGTTCATGCCGTGATCGCACACCGTGACGAGATAGGCGTCGAGCGCCGCCGCCTCGCGCGCGTCGGGTTTGCGGCGATGGATCATTGCCAGCGTGTCGGCGGCGTGGCCGAGCGTCGCGTCCGGCGCGACCGGGTCGGCGCCCCGCGCGCGCTGGATCAGCGCGCCGGCAATCACCGGCAGCGCGCCGACGATCGTCGCCTCGTGGCTGAGGCCGCTCTCGGCGCGCAGCGCCGCGACCGCCGCGCGGAAGCCGTCGACGATCGACAGTCCCCGGCTTGCCGCCAGAAACTCCGGCAGGCGGACGAAAGCGCGCTCGCGGGCAGCACCGAGCGCGGCGCGCACGGCCGCCTCGCCGACCGGCTGGCCGGTACCGCTCGACCACAGTCGCGCCGTCACGCCCTCGAAACTCGCCTTGCCGGCAAGGGAGCCGACCCGTTCGCCGGCAATGATCAGTTCGCCACGCTCGCCGTCGACATGGCTGAGCACGGTCTCGGCGGCAGGAATGCCGTCGAGGCCGATCGGGGTCTTGCTGAGCTGGATGTTCATCGGGGGTCTCCTTCACTTCGGAGGCCCAGAGTCTGCTTGCTCGACAGATTGATCAATCTTGATTATATAAATCAATATGAAGAAGACGGACTCGCTGTATCTCTCGGCCCGGGAGGCCGCGGCGGAACTGGCGATCTCGCCGGCGACGCTCTACGCCTATGTCAGCCGCGGGCTGATCCGCTCGGAGCCGACGGCCGGCGCGCGCAGCCGGCGCTACCGCGCCGAGGACGTCCGCGCCCTCAAGGAGCGGCGGACGCCGTCGCCGGAGCCGCGCGGCCTCAAGAGCTTCGATGCCGACCTGCCGGTGCTGGATTCGGCGGTTGCGACCATCACCGAGGACGGCCCGATCTATCGCGGCGTGAACTGCATCCATCTCGCCGAAGCCGACACGCTGGAGCATGCGGCGACGCTGCTGTGGGACGCGGCGAGCGTCGATCCGTTCGTGCCCGGCAACATGCCCCATGTCTCGGAAGCGATGCGCACGATCGCGGCCGCCGCGCGTGATGCCGCGCCGATCGACCGCACCATTGCCGTGCTGGCGCTCGCCGCCAGCGCCGATCCGCAGGCGTTCACCCGCGCGCCCGATGGCCGCGCCATGGCCGGAGGCCGCATCCTGCGTCTCGTGGTCGCGACCATGCTCGGTGTCGCGCCGTCGCCGGAGCCGCTGCATCGTCAGATCGCGCGCGCGTGGGCGCCGGAGCACGCCGCCGCGCCGGACCTGATCCGGCGGGCGCTGGTGCTGCTCGCCGATCATGAGCTCAATGCCTCGACGTTCACGGTGCGCTGCGCGGCGTCGACCGGTCTCAATCTCTATGATGCGATGATCGCCGGTCTCGCTGCACTCAAGGGGCCCAGGCATGGCGGCGCGGGCGCGCTGGCGGCGCAATTCGTGCGCTCGCTGATCGATGGCGACGTCGCGCCGGTGGTGCGCGAGCGCGTCGCGCTCGGCGAACGCTTCGCCGGCTTCGGCCACGGCGTCTACAGCAAGCAGGGCGATCCGCGGGCGCGGATGCTGCTCCGCGCCCTGGCGAAATCCGGCGCGCCGAAGCGCTTCACCCAGGACATCCCGGCACAGGTGCTGGAGGCGACCGGCGAATTCGCCAACATCGACTATGCGCTTGCGGTGTTGACCCATACGCTGCGCCTGCCGCTCGGCAGCGAGATCGCGCTGTTCGCGATGGCGCGCACGGTGGGATGGATCGCCCATGCGAGCGAGCAACTGCGCCATGGCGGGCTGATCCGGCCGCGCGCGCGCTATATCGGGCCGGCGCCCGGGCGCCCCATTGTCGTGCCGCGCTAGGAATTCGCCGGACCGCAGTCCGCCGCGGCTGCATGCTGCGGCCAGCGCTCCAGCGCGGCGCGGCCCTGATCCGTCAGCGTGTAGATGCCGCGCTCGAGGCGGTCGAACCAGCCGTAGACGTTATGCTGCAGGATCTTCGGCGCTTCCGGCACCGCGGCGGCAAGGTCGCGCCGCCGCTGCGGCCCGGCCTGCAGCGCCGCGGCGCAGAGCAAAGCCTGCTGGCGATAGGCGGTCATCTGCGGCACGCGGGTGCTGCCGCCGAGTGCTGGATCGCCGCGGCGCTTGCGGTATTCGGCGAGCAGGCGCGAGCGGCGCTTCGGCTCGCGGCGCGGTTGCGGCGCCTCGGGACTGACAATGACCTCCACCGTGTCATTGTCCGCAACGCCGAGCAGGCCGAAGCCGAGCCGGCGGCAGAGGTTGCGAAAGCGCGCATCGCTCTCCCGGCCGGCGCCGCGCGCCGAGACGCGCGCCGCCAGCCACACTTCATCGCAGGCGCCGGCACGGTCGACGCCCTGCAGCACGAGTTCGAGATTGAAGCGCTGCTTCAGCTCGCAGATCACCACCACCGGTGGTTCGCCCTCGCGCACCGCCAGCACGTCGCAGCCGCCGATCTCGCCCTTGGCGGTGAAGCCGAGCGTTTCGAGAAAGGCCTTCACGGGCAGGTAGAGCGCGGTTTCCAGGGCAGCACCTTCAGGGCGTAACAGGGCGCATCACTGCAGGCCGACGGGGTCGACAATGCCGGAGGTGCAGCCCTGATCGGTCGGCGACGCCTGTGCGATCAGGTCGGACAGGCGGGCGCCATCGGTGACGTCGCCGCGCAGGCCGATGGTCATCTCGACGATGATGCGGCGGTTGCCGTCGCGCTTGCAGGCGACGCGCACGCGATCGCCCGCACCGGCGCCAAAGCCCTGGTCGAACGCCGCGCGGATGTCGCTGGTCTGGATCTCGCGCCCGATATTGTCGGCGAACAGCTTCTGCACCGGCGAGGTGTTGATCTCGCCGATCAGCGCGATCTCGCGGCGGAAATAGGCGTCGGCGGATTTTTCGAAGAAGCAGCTGCCGTGCTCGGTCCATTCATGGCGGTCGAGGTAGGAGGCGACGCCCGGCATCGCCTTTTCGAGCGCGGTGCGGGTCGCCGGCTGCAGGTCCGTCGCCGGCAGTTGATCCCAGCGGTGCGACTTGTCGGCGTCGATGTCCGCCGCCGACACGCCGCAATAGGCATTGCCGCGCGGCTGCGGCCACAGGCCGTGCAGGGTGAAGTGGGTGGCGTCGTAGCGGTCTGCGGTCTGCGTCCGGCATTCGGTCTTGTCGGGCAGGCCCTCGCAGAACGCGGCCTGCCAGCTGATGGCGAAGACATATGACGCCTTGCCGTCGGCGGGTGGGCCGCCCGCACGGCGTGGCGTGACGGCCGGTGTCGGGGCGGCATCAGCGCCGCTGACCGTGCCGCAGTCGATCGCGACCCAGCGCTGCTGCGGGTCAGCGCCGTCGACCACCACCCGGTAGTGGGTCGCGTCGGTCCTGTTGCGGGCGAGGAGGCGGTAGCCATGACCGGCTTCGAGCGCGACGTTGCCGGGATTGGTCTGCTTGCGGATCGACTGGAGCGCCGGACAGGCCTGCTTCGCGGTGAATGTGCCCTGCATCGGCTCGTCGGCGTAGGCGGTCGTCGTCAGGGGCGCAGCGAACATCACCGCGAGGGCGGGCGACAGCAGCGGCAGCAGGCGCATCATCAAACACTCCGAATATGGATGGTCATATGATTTTGATTCGATCACCCAAATTATCGGCTCGATGGCGATACTGCCAAATCGCAAGCGCCACGACGGCGACCGCGGCCGCCGCGAGCGCCAGCGCGGCAAGATGGTGGTGCAGCGACGTGCCCCACTGCTTGAGGGCCGATCCGGCGAGCAGGCCGGGAACGACGTGCAGCGGCGCCCACAGGGCGATGGCCACGATATTGACCGGAAAAAAGCGCTGCGGCGGCATGTCGAGAGCCCCCGCCGTCACCGGCACGAAGGCGCGGACCGGCGGGATGAAGCGGGCGAGAAACACCGCCAGCGTGCCGCGGCCGGCGAAGAATTCCTCGCTGCGGGCAATCACGGTGGGGTAGTTTTTCAGCGGCCAGGCCTCCAGGATCTGCCGCTTGCTGCGGTGTCCGACCCAATAGGCCGCGCCGTCACCGATGACGGCCCCGGCAAAGGCGCTCGCGAGCATCGGCACGAGCTTCAGTCCCCCGGTGGCGATGACGGCGCTCAGCCCGAGAATCACGGTGGAGCCGGGGACGAACGATCCCAGCACCGGCACCGCCTCGAGCAGCGCAGCACAGAATACGGTGGCATAGGCCCATGCCGGGTAGGCCGACACGAGATCGACCAGGCTGTAGAGAGGGGATGTCAAGACAGGAGCCCTCGCGTGCTCAGGTGTTCGCCGGAGCCGGACCGGAGCAGCGACACCGGTCGGACAAGCGCTGTCGGGACGGAAATCGTCATTCCAATTCGCAAGGCAGCCTTTCAAAACCTGATGGACCAGCCTATCTAGATGATATCGCAACGAAACTTTGATTGATAGGTGGGCTTCTGCCCGCCGCGTCTCTCTGCTAGGTTTCCCGACGCAGCCCAAACCGTAGCAAGCTTGAATGCGCCTGGCTTCGGGAGCGCCCGAAATCACGGAGGATTGATGACCGCCGCCACGACGACCGCGACCGAGCCCGCCAACTTGCCCGACATGAAGGTGTCGGTGCGCCAGGTGTTCGGGATC
Source organism: Bradyrhizobium sp. U87765 SZCCT0048 (assembly GCF_018131225.1). Classification (GTDB taxonomy): domain Bacteria; phylum Pseudomonadota; class Alphaproteobacteria; order Rhizobiales; family Xanthobacteraceae; genus Bradyrhizobium_A. The sequence goes on from NZ_JAFCMM010000004.1 coordinate 201,867, forward strand.
GACAGCGACCTCGAAGTCCCCGCCTACTCCGAAGTCGATCCGCATGTGCCGGACGTCGATCCGGACTATCGGTTCGATCGTGCGACCACGCTCGCCATCCTCGCCGGCTTCGCCAAGAACCGCCGCGTCATGGTCACCGGCTTCCACGGCACCGGCAAGTCGACCCACATCGAGCAGGTCGCCGCGCGCCTCAACTGGCCGTGCGTCCGCGTCAACCTCGACAGCCACATCAGCCGCATCGATCTCGTCGGCAAGGACGCGATCGTGGTGCGCGATGGCAAGCAGGTCACTGAATTCCGCGACGGCATCCTGCCGTGGGCCCTGCAGAACAATGTCGCGCTGGTGTTCGACGAATACGACGCCGGTCGCCCGGACGTCATGTTCGTGATCCAGCGCGTGCTCGAAGTGTCGGGACGCCTGACGCTGCTCGACCAGAACAAGGTGATCAAGCCGCACCCGGCTTTCCGCCTGTTCTCGACCGCGAATACCATCGGCCTTGGCGACACCTCCGGCCTCTATCACGGCACGCAGCAGATCAACCAGGGCCAGATGGACCGCTGGTCGATCGTCACCACGCTGAACTACCTGCCGCACGACGAGGAAGTCGAGATCGTCCTTGCCAAGGCGCGCCACTACCGCACGGCGGAAGGCCGCGAGATCGTCAACAAGATGGTCCGCCTCGCCGACCTGACGCGCAACGCGTTCGCCAACGGCGACCTGTCGACGGTGATGAGCCCGCGCACGGTGATCACCTGGGCCGAGAACTCCGATATCTTCGGCGACATCGGCTTTGCCTTCCGCGTCACCTTCCTCAACAAGTGCGACGAGCTGGAGCGCCCGCTGGTGGCGGAGTTCTATCAGCGCTGCTTCAATGCGGAGCTGCCTGAATCCGCGGTGAACGTCGCACTGAGCTGAGTGAGGGAATGACCTCCAACATCAAGTTCCGGAACAGCTCCAAGGAAGCACCGACCGAGCCGTTCAAGCGGGCGGTCAGCTCGTGCCTGCGTGCCATCGCGAGGCAGCCGGAGCTCGATGTCACGTTCGCGGCCGAGCGGCCGGGCCTGTCGCCCGGCAAGGCGCGGTTGCCGGAGCCGGCGCGGAAGATGAGCAAGCGTGACGCCGCGGTGGTCCGCGGCCACGCCGATTCCATCGCGCTACGCATCGCCTGTCACGATCCCAAGGTGCATCGCAAGCTGCTGCCGGCCAACCCTCAGGCGCGCTCGGTGTTCGAAGCGGTCGAGCAGGCGCGGGTCGAGGCGATCGGCGCACGCCGCATGGCCGGCGTCGCCAAGAACCTGACGGCGATGCTCGACGACCACTTCCATCGCGGCAAGTTCGACGAGATCACCGACCGCGCCGACGCGCCGCTGGCGGATGCGCTGGCGATGTTGGTGCGTGAGCGGCTGACCGGCCAGGCGCCGCCGGCTGCGGCGCGCAAGGTGGTCGATCTCTGGCGGCCGATTCTCGAAGACAAGATCGGCGCACGGCTCGACCGTCTCGACAAGCTCACCGAGAACCAGGAGCGGTTCGGCGACGCGATCCATGATCTGCTCGATGCGCTCGAACTCGGCGAGGACCGCAGCGCCGATCAGGACGACGACGATCAGCAGGACGACGAGCGCGAGGGCGAGAAGGATCAGTCCGGCTCGGACGGCTCGCCCGACACCGACGCCGCCCAGGAAATGAGTGCCGAGCAGGCGCAGGCGACCAGCGAGGAGATGTCCGAGAGCGCGATGGAGAGCGCCCAGGCGTCGTCGAGCGACATGTTCGACGATGGCGACATGGGCGACGACGATACGCCCGGCGAGACGTCGCGTCCGCCGCATCGCGGCGGCAACGAGCCGCGCGGGCCGGAGTATCACGCCTTCGCGCCGAAGTTCGACGAGGTGGTCGCGGCCGAGGACCTGTGCGATCACGACGAGCTGGAGCGGCTGCGCAGCTATCTCGACAAGCAGCTCGCGCATCTGCAGGGCATCGTGGCGCGCCTCGCCAACCGCCTGCAGCGCAAGCTGATGGCGCAGCAGAACCGCGCCTGGGAGTTCGACCTCGAGGAGGGCATCCTCGATCCGGCGCGGCTGTCGCGCGTGGTCACGGATCCGTTCCACCCGCTGTCTTTCATGCACGAAAAGCAGGCGACATTCCGCGACACCGTGGTGACGCTGCTGCTCGACAATTCCGGCTCGATGCGCGGCCGTCCGATCACGGTCGCGGCGACCTGCGCCGACATCCTCGCGCGCACGCTGGAGCGTTGCGGCGTCAAGGTCGAGATTCTCGGCTTCACGACGCGGGCGTGGAAGGGCGGCCAGTCGCGCGAGGCGTGGCTGGCGGCCGGCAAGCCGGCCAATCCGGGCCGTCTCAACGATCTCAGGCACATCGTCTACAAGTCGGCGGACGCGCCGTGGCGGCGCGCACGCAAGAACCTCGGCCTGATGATGCGCGAGGGTCTTCTGAAAGAGAACATCGACGGCGAGGCGCTGGACTGGGCGCACAAGCGCCTGCTCGGCCGTCCCGAGCAGCGCAAGATCCTGATGATGATCTCCGACGGCGCTCCGGTCGACGACTCCACGCTGTCGGTCAATCCCGGCAACTACCTCGAGCGGCATCTGCGGCACATCATCGAGGAGATCGAGACCCGATCCCCGGTGGAGCTGATCGCCATCGGCATCGGCCACGACGTCACGCGCTACTACCGTCGCGCGGTGACCATCGTCGATGCCGAGGAGCTCGGCGGCGCCATCACCGAGAAGCTCGCCGAGCTGTTCAGCGAAACCGAGGCGCCGGCCGCGCCGCGGACCCGGCGGCGTCTGCACTCCTGAGCGAATGATCGCGGGAACGAGCCGCCGCCGTGTGCTGCCGCGTCTTGCCGCCGCCGCGCTGGCGTTGCTCGCGGCGACGATGGCGCTGGTGCCCGTCGCGGTCGCGCAGACGGCCACGGCGGCAAGGCCCGCGGCGATCGAGGTCAACAGCCGGCCGATCGGCTATTTCTCCCATGGCGAGCCGTCGCGCGTGCGGTTCGGCTCGCTCGAATTCGTCAGCGGCCTCGTGCTGACCTCGTCGTTCCGGGGCTTTGGCGGGTTGTCGGCGCTGCGGGTCGATCCGCGCGGCGAGCGTTTCGTCGCTGTCAGCGACAAGGGGACCTGGTTTACGGGCCGCTTCGTCTATCGCGGGCGGCAGCTCGCCGGTCTCGCCGAGGTGACGGCGGCGCCGGTCCTCGGCCCCGATGGCGGGCCGATCGCGCGACGCGGCTGGTACGACACGGAGTCGCTCGCGATCGACGGCGACACCGCCTATATCGGCATCGAGCGGGTCAATCACATCCTCAAATTTCCAGCCTTCGGCCGCGACGGCGTGCGGGCGTATGGTGAGCCGATCAGCGCTCCGCCGGCACTGCGCCGGCTGCCGTTCAACAAGGGGCTGGAAGCGCTGGTCGTGGTGCCGCGTGCGCTGCCGCTCGGCGGCACGTTGCTGGCGATCTCCGAGCGCGGCCTGGATGCCGCCGGCAATATCCAGGCCTTCATGATCGGCGGGCCGTCTCCGGGCGAGTTCAGCGTCCGTCGTCGCGATGACTACGATGTCAGCGATGTCGCGGTGCTGCCGTCGGGATCGCTGCTGCTGCTGGAGCGCAAGTTCTCCATCTTCTCCGGCGTGGGCATCCGTATCCGCCGCATTCCCCTGGCCGGGGTGGTGCCGGGAGCGGTGGTCGACGGTCCTGCGATCTTCGAGGCGGATCTCGGCTACGAGGTCGACAACATGGAAGGACTCGACGTGCACGAGACTGCGGCGGGCGACACCATCCTGACCATGGTGTCCGACGACAATTTCTCCCTGCTGCAGCGAACTCTGCTGCTGCAGTTCAAGCTGGTCGATCCGTAAGCAGCATTATTGTGCGCGCTGCGCGGGCCATTGCACGAACGAATGGCAGGAAGTGCGGATGGCAGAAGCGAATGGCACAAACGCAAAAAAGCCGGGCGCGGCCCGGCTTGATCGCAGTTCAAAAGGACGGGCGATCAGCTCGCCGCGGCCAGCGTCTTCTTCTCGATCTGGCGCTTGAGGTCGAGGGCACGCGGCGACAGCTCGTCCGCCTTGGCCTTGATCAGGAACGCGTCGAGGCCGCCACGGTGATCGACGCTCTTGAGCGCGTTGGTCGAGACGCGCAGGCGCACCGAGCGGCCGAGCACGTCAGAGATCAGCGTGACGTTGCACAGGTTCGGCAGGAACCGGCGCTTGGTCTTGATGTTGGAGTGGCTCACCTTGTGACCCACCTGGGGAGCCTTAGCGGTCAGTTCGCAGCGCCGGGACATTGGCGAAATCCTCTTTCGTCCCCGAGGCTGCCATCAGGCGCACGGGGGTTTAAAATCGCGTCCATTTCAGGAACCGCGGACGTATAGGGGGCGCAGCGGCCATCGTCAAGATAAAGCCGCCGCCTGCGGCGAAGAAACCAATGGAACCGGCGATTTAACCGGCCTTTTCGGCGAATTGCGTGCCCCGCTCGCCAACATATTAACGACGCAATCGCCGCCGCACTATCCCCTGAGGGCTGCAAGGCCGCCGCGATGCCGAATTTCACCTTATCCGAAAATGCTTTAGCGGCGGCCGCTGTGTTTGCCGCAAAGTTCGCTTATATGGCGGCTTGAGAAGTGGAACAGGACTCGCCATCGGTGGTGGTTTCTCGGGTTTTCCAGATGGGCGGCCGATCGCCGTGGCGGCGGATTGGGTTGGGTCTCGGCTGTGCCGGCATGCTGGTGCTGGGATCAACGAGCATTCACGCCCAAGGCAAGCTCGATGCGCGTTACGAGGCCAGCGTCGCCGGTATCCAAGTCGGAAAAGGCTCCTGGGTCATCGATATCGCAGAGGATCAGTATTCCGCGTCCGCCAGCGGTGGTTCGACCGGACTGCTGAAAGCGGTCGCCGGCGGCTCCGGCACCAGCGCGTCCCAGGGGCGTATGGTCAACGGCCAGTTCGCACCGGTGAGCTACACGGCCACGATCACGTCCGACAAGAAATCCGAAACCATTCGCATCCAGCTCGTCGGCGGCAATATCAAGGACACCTCGATCGAGCCGGAGCCCGAGCCGACGCCTGACCGGATTCCGGTCACGGACGCGCACCGTCATGGCGTCGTCGATCCGATGACCGGCTCGCTGGTTCGCGTCGGCGGAACGGCGGATCCGGTAGGGCCCGAAGCCTGCAAGTCGACGGCATCGATCTTCGACGGGCGCATGCGCTACGATCTGCGGCTCGATTACAAGCGCCTGGAGACGGTCACTGCCAAGGGCTATCAGGGTCCAGTGGTGGTCTGCGCCATCGCGTTTCGGCCGATCTCGGGGTATGTGCCCGACCGTCCGGCCATCAAGTACCTGATCGCCCAGCGCAACATGGAAGTGTGGCTGGCGCCGATCGCAGGCACGCGTGTGCTCGTTCCCTACAAGGTCCTCGTGCCGACGCCGATCGGGATGGCCACTCTGGAGGCCACCCAGTTCGTCTCCACGGCGGCTGTGCGGACGACGGCGAAAACGCAGTAGTTCAGGGCGCTCGGCTCCGTTGAAAAAATCGCCCAGGGGAGCCCGCATCGTGCAACGAATCCTGTTGACTCCGACCGGAGTGTCGCCGGACCCGCATGTTAACCTTTGCGCGCGTGAGTCCGTGGATTTGACGATATGGAATCTCGATGTAGTGCCGCAAATCCGGAGTCAGCAACGACATCTGGGGGCGCTTCGGTCGCACGTCGCGCGAGTCAGCGATTCGGACCTCGTTCGTTCCGGACTCGTTCCAGAGCTTAAATCGGCGTGCGCCGCGCGTCGCAAGGTGAAACACATCTAGCCGGGATTGCCGCAGCTCATGTCCTTGTCTTCCTTGTCGAATGCGAGTGGCCGCGCCCCCGGGGCCGGTGTCACCGCCGTGCTCGGTCCGACCAATACCGGCAAGACCCATCTCGCCATCGAGCGCCTGCTGGCGCATTCGTCGGGCATCATCGGCCTGCCGCTGCGCCTGCTGGCGCGCGAAGTCTATAACAAGATCGTCGCGCGGATCGGGCCGGCCGAGGTCGCATTGATCACCGGCGAGGAGAAGATCAAGCCGTCGCGGCCGCGCTACTGGGTGTCGACCGTCGAGGCGATGCCGCGCGATCTCGACGTGTCCTTCCTGGCTGTCGACGAAATCCAGATCGCCGCGGATCTCGAGCGCGGCCATGTTTTCACCGATCGCATTCTCAATCGGCGCGGGCGCGACGAAACCTTGCTGCTCGGCGCGGCGACAATGCGGCCGATCATCGAAAAACTGCTGCCGGGCGCCAGCATCGTGACGCGCCCGCGGCTATCGAACCTGCTGTTCGCCGGCGACCGCAAGATCACGCGGCAGCCGCGGCGAACCGCGATCGTGGCGTTCTCCGCCGACGAGGTCTACGCCATCGCCGAGCTGATCCGGCGCCAGCATGGCGGAGCTGCGGTGGTGCTGGGATCGCTGTCGCCGCGCACGCGCAACGCCCAGGTCGACCTGTTCCAGTCGGGCGATGTCGATTATCTCGTGGCGACCGACGCCATCGGCATGGGCCTCAATCTCGATGTCGATCATGTGGCGTTCGCCTCCGACCGCAAATACGATGGCTACCAGTTTCGCCGCCTGACGCCGTCGGAATTCGCCCAGATCGCCGGCCGGGCCGGCCGCGCCACCCGTGACGGCACCTTCGGCACCACCGGCCGTTGCGAACCGTTCGAGCCCGAACTCGTCGATGCGCTGCAAAACCATGCCTTCGATAGCGTCAAGCTGCTGCAGTGGCGCAATTCCAGGCTGGACTTCTCGTCGCTCGGCGCGCTGCAGGTGTCGCTGGCCGAGTCGCCCCGTCACGAGGCCCTGACCCGCGCCCCGCTCGCCGAGGATGTCCGTGTGCTCGACCACGTCTCCCGCGACGCCGAGGTCAGGGACATGGCGCAGGGCAGCGCGGCGATCGAGCGGTTGTGGGAGGCCTGCCAGGTCCCGGATTATCGCAAGGTGGCCCCCGCGGCCCATGCCGAGCTTGTCACAACCCTGTTCGGGTTCTTGATGCAAAAGGGTCGCATTCCGGACAACTGGTTTGGGGCGCAGATTGCCCAAACCGACCGAACCGACGGTGATATCGACACGTTGTCGGGCCGGATCGCCCAGATCCGGACCTGGACCTTCGTGGCCAACCGTCCCGACTGGCTGGTCGACCCCGAACATTGGCAGGGCATTTCCCGGTCCGTGGAAGATAAATTGTCAGATGCGCTGCATGAACGGCTAACTGAGCGTTTCGTTGATCGCCGGACCAGTGTATTGATGCGCCGCTTGCGAGAAAACACGATGCTGAATACGGAAATTGGAAAGACCGGCGAAGTCGTTGTCGAGGGCCATGTGATCGGCCGGCTCGACGGGTTCATGTTTGCGCCGGATGCCGCGGAAGCGGGGTCGGAGGCCAAGGCGCTGCATGCTGCAGCGCTCAAGGCGCTGGCCGGGGAAATCGATGCACGCGCCGAGAAGCTGTCGAAGGCGCCAGACGACCAGTTCGTGCTGGCCTCCGACGGCACCTTGCGCTGGACCGGCGACGCAGTGGCCAAGCTGGTTGCGGCCGACGACGTGCTGCATCCACGGGTGCGCATCATCGCCGACGAGCGCCTCACCGGCGCGCCGCGCGATGCGGTGCAGGCCCGGCTCGACCTGTGGCTCAAGACCCACATCGAGAAGCTGCTCGGGCCGCTGTTCGAGCTGACCAAGGCCGAGGACGTCACCGGCATCGCCCGTGGCATCGCCTTCCAGCTCGTCGAGGCGCTGGGCGTGCTCGAACGCCAGAAGGTCGCCGCCGAGATCAAGGATCTCGACCAGCCGTCGCGCGCGACGCTGCGCAAGTACGGTGTGCGCTTCGGCGCCTATCACATCTATGTGCCGTCACTCCTGAAGCCGGCGGCCCGCGGCATCGCGTCGCTGCTCTGGGCTCATAAGGAAGACAACGTCGATGTGTCGGCGCTGTCGAGTGCCCAGCATCTGGCGTCGAGCGGCCGGACCTCGTTCCCGGTCGACAAGGCGCTGAACCGCGACGCTTATCGCGTGCTGGGCTATCGCCAGTGCGGCGAGCGCGCCGTACGCGTCGACATTCTGGAGCGGCTCGCTGATCTCATTCGCCCGGCCCTTGCCTGGCGCGAGAATTCGCCTGGGCCGAAGCCTCCGGGTGCGTTCGATGGCCGCGGCTTCACCGTCACCCAGGCGATGACGTCGCTGACCGGATCGGCCGGCGAGGATTTCGCTTCGGTGCTGCGCGCGCTGGGCTATCGCATGGACAAGCGTCCGCCGCTGCCGCCCGCGCTCGTCGCGGAGCCGGTCGAGGCGGCCGCCGCCGAAACACCTGCTGCCGAGACGTTGTCCGACCAGCTTGCGTCCGACCAGGTGACTTCCGATCAGGTGACGTCCGATCAGGCGGTTGTGGATCAGGTCCCGGTCGATGCGGGCGATGTCGCGCCGGCGGCGGATGCCGCCGACAGCGTGGATGCGGCCGCTGATGTGCCGGTCGAGGCGGCCTCCGAGCCCGCCGTCGGAGCGGCCGCCCATGCCGAAACCGAGGTTGAAGTCGGGACCGCGGCCGCCGTGGAAGCCCCGGCTGCCGAGGTCGTGGCGGCGAGCGGCGACGATGCCGGTGCGCCGGCCGCGGAGGTTGCAGCCGAGCCGGCCGTCACCGAGGCGATCGAAGCTCAGGCCGGCGCTGAGGTTGCCGCCGAGCCGGCGGCGCCTGCGGAGCCGGTGCTGGTCGAGGTCTGGCGTCCGGGTGGCCGTTCGGAAGAGCGTCGTCCGCGCCATGATCGTCATCCGCGCCGGGGGCAGGCCCATGCGGGAGCGGATGCGGCGGCGGGTGATGGCCGTGGGCGGCGCGACCGCCGCGACGATCGCCGGCCGCGACAGGATCAGGCCGCCACCGCGGAAGCGGGCGACGGCGCTGCGGCGCGCGAATCGCAAGGGCACAACCGCAACAAGCAGCGCGGGCGATTGCCCGATGGCTTCAAGGGCAAATTCCGGGGCAGCAATCCGGGCCGCAACGAGGGGCGTCCGCCGCATGGCGGCCAGCGTCACGGCCAGAGCGCTCCGCCTCGCGAGCGCGATCGGCCGATCGACCCGAACTCGCCGTTCGCCAAGCTCGCGGCCCTCAAGGAACAGCTCACCGCCAACCGCAAGGACGGCTAACCTCAAGGGATCGACCGCCCGCGTGGACCGTCAGCGCATCGACAAATGGCTGTGGCATGCGCGGGTGGTCCGTACCCGGGCCGACGCGGCGGCGCTGGTCTCGGGCGGTCATGTCCGCCTCAACGGCGCCCGCGAGACCTCGCCGGGGCATGCGGTGAAGCCCGGCGACGTGCTGACGGTCGCGCTGGACCGTTCGGTTCGTCTGCTGAAAGTGACGGGTTTCGCCGAGCGCAGAGGCGATGCCCCCTCGGCCCGCACGCTCTATGAGGATATGCGGGGGGCGCAGCAGGGGTAGCCGCGCTGGCGCCGAGCCACTTCCTCATACCTGAGGACTTGGGCGGCGGCCGGGTTACTGCTATGCAGCGGTTCGCTTGCAGCAGAGGGCGTCCTGCGCTACGCCATCGCCAGACATCAGACCGGTTCCGGAGCTTTGGATGACTTACGTCGTCACCGACAACTGCATCAAATGTAAGTACACGGATTGTGTCGAGGTTTGCCCCGTCGATTGCTTCTACGAGGGGGAGAACATGCTCGTGATCCATCCGGACGAATGCATCGATTGCGGTGTCTGTGAACCGGAATGCCCGGCGGACGCGATCAAGCCGGACACCGAGCCGAGTCTTGAGAAGTGGCTGGAGCTCAACGCCAACTACGCCAAGAGCTGGCCGAACATCACCCAGAAGAAGGACCAGCCGGCGGACGCCAAGGAATTCGACGGCGTCGAAGGCAAGCTGGATAAATATTTTTCGCCGAATCCCGGCAGCGGCGACTGATGAGCGCACGCGGCGCCACGCTGGCGCCGCTTTTTCCGGTATTTTCCGGGAAAACGAGTCGACTTTTAACCCTAATAGTGAATGCGGCTTCAGTGGCCGCATCAGCCGCGTTGCTGAACCCGCATAAATCATTGATTTTTGCGGGAAATGTGTTATTCTGGTCACATTCAATAAGCCGGACCCTGTGTTGCCTGCTTATGGCCGCCGGGTTCCCCATAATCATTAACAGGGGCGTGGCGGTTCCACGCGCAGGTTGTGGCCAGCAAAACGCGTAACCAGAGTACGTCCAAATCGGCTTCGTCGAAGACGGCAAAGAAGACGGCTGTCGCCGCCCGCAGCACGTCAAAAAGCCCTGCCAAAGGTCCCGCGAAGAAGGATACCCGAGCAGCCTCGAAAACGACCGCTCACAAGGCGCCCGTGAAACCAGCGCCTGCCAAGTCCTCCAAGAACACAAGAAGTGAAATGCCGAAAACCTCTTCTGCTCCTGCCAAGACTGCCAAGGCCCCCGCTGCGAAGGTCGCTGCTGCCGCTGCTCCGAAGCCGTCCGTCGCCAAGCCGGTTGCTGCTGCGCCTGCCGCAGCCGCCGCCAAGCCGGCTGTGAAGCCCGTGGCCGCGCAGCCGCGTGTGGAAGAGCCCAAGAAGCCGCTGACCCAGCGTCAGGGCTTCAAGACCAACGAGTTCGTGGTCTACCCGGCGCATGGTGTCGGTCAGATCCTGTCGATCGAGGAGCAGGAAATCGCGGGCGCCAAGCTCGAACTGTTCGTCATCAACTTCATCAAGGACAAGATGACGCTCCGCGTGCCGACCGCCAAGGTCGCCCAGGTTGGCATGCGCAAGCTGTCCGAGCCGGCGCTGGTCAAGAAGGCGCTGGAAACCCTCAAGGGCCGCGCCCGCATCAAGCGCACCATGTGGTCGCGCCGCGCCCAGGAGTACGAAGCGAAGATCAACTCCGGCGATATCGTTGCGATCGCCGAAGTGGTCCGTGATCTCTATCGTTCGGAATCGCAGCCGGAGCAGTCCTACAGCGAACGCCAGCTCTATGAAGCAGCGCTCGATCGCCTGTCCCGCGAGATCGCTGTGGTGCAGCACATCACCGAGACCGAGGCCGTGAAGGAGATCGAGGCGTCGCTCGCCAAGAGCCCGCGCCGCGGTGCGGCCAAGGCCGAGGCGGACGCCGACGGCGAGACCGATGGTGACGATACCGACGGCGAGGATTCGGTCGCCGAGGACGAGGCGGCCTGATCAAGGCGTCTCATCTTCAATGAACAAGGCTTCAAAGAACAAGGCCCGGCGCTTGCGCCGGGCTTTTTTGTTGCGTCAGCTGTGGGCAAGGCGGTGGAACACCGCGGTCAATCGACGATGATCTTGACGCGGTCGCGCGCCTTGATCGTGTCCTGCGCGCCGAGGCCATTGATGATGCGGAAGCGCTCGGCCTGGTGGTCGACGCCGGCCATGCGATGGGCCAGCGATTCCACGGTGTCGCCCGGCTGCACGTTGATCACCCGGATCCGCAGCGGCCGCGCCTCCTGGACCTCGGCGCTGGTCAGGCGACGGAACGAGTTGACGGTGTCGCGGAAGCTGCGGTCGCCCTCGTTGGTGCGTTGACGCGCGGCAAAGATGAAGCGGTAGACATCGCTGCCGAAGCGCAGGGCATAGACGCGGAACTGCCACTGGTCGCCGCGCGCGATCACGGTCGCGGCCGGAAAGCCATTGAGGGTGAGATCCTCGACCGATGCCTTGTCGACGTTCTCCATCCAGCCGGAGACGAGATACTCGCCGAGCGATTGCTCGGCGGGCACCCGCACCACATCGAAGCGCATCGCCTGGCTGCCACCTTCGCGCACGCCGACCACGGCCTGCGCGGTGTTCTCCAGCGAGAAGCCGTCCGGTGCCGTGAAAGTGAAGCCGAGCTTGGGATGCAGGAAGCGGCGGCCGCGCACGAAGCCTTCGCTCGGATCCTCGCCATAGACGATGTTGTCGATGGCGTTGAGATACTCGTCGCGGTCGCGCGGCGGTGATTGCGGCCCGGCATACTGGCGCGCGTTGGATTGCGCGTTCTGGATGCGCTCGGGCGTCGCCGGATGCGACGACAGGAAATCCTGCGAGCGCGGATCGATGCCCGAGCGCTGGGCCTTGAGCGCCGCATTGCGCTCCATGGCACCGAGGAAGCGGGCGGCGCCGTAGGGGTCGAAATGCGCGCGGGCGGAGATGCCGACGCCGATGCCGTCGGCCTCCAGCTCCTGCGCCCGCGAGAAGTTCGCCATGGTCAGCTTGGAGCGCGCCAGCGCCAGCGCGGTGAGGCCGGGATCGTCGCTCATGTCCTGAACCACGCGCGTCACCAGTGCGGCCTGCCGCGCCTGGTCCTCGCGCATGGCCGCGTGCTTGGCCAGCACATGGGCCATCTCGTGCGACAGCACCGACGACAATTCCGAGGTGTCGCTCGCCAGCGCGACGAGGCCGCGTGTGACATACAGCTGACCGGTCGGCAGCGCGAAGGCGTTGACCGCGCCGGAATTCAGGATGGTGACCTTGTAGGACAGATCGGGCCGTTCCGACGCGGCGACCAGCCGCTCGACGGTCTTGTTGATCAGCGCTTCGAGTTTCGGATCGTCATACGGGCCGCCATAGGACGCGAGAATGCGTTCGTGTTCGCGCTCGGTCGCCGGCGTCTGGGCCACCGGTTTGGGAAACTTCGCGGTGCCGGAAACGGGTGGCGTGACAGCGGTCTGGAAACGCGTGGTGTCGCCACAACTGGCGAGGGAGAGGGCCGCGGCCAGCACGACGGGCGCCGCGAGCATGCGGCGGGACCTTTCCCGCAGGAAACGTTCCGGTCGTCTTCCCAGCGCCGTCACTTCCGTCCCATCCGCCCCAAAGTCTCAAATCAAACGATCGCGTACCCGCAACCACCACTCATTCGCCGGCCAGCTCGACCTGTCCGGGCTGCAGCACGTCGATCCGCGGCCCCCCGCGCAACTCGACCCAGCCCCGGACACGAACGCGCCGATTTTCCAGTGATTTTGGCGCCAGGCCCGAGGCCTCGAGCGCCGCAATCATGCGCCTTGAAATAGTGGCGGCAAAGCTTTCTGTCCACCGACGGCCAAAATTGACATAAATTGTCGCCCCGGCCTGTCGAACTGACAAAACCTTGCCTTCGATCACGACAAACTGCCCCACCAAGGTCGAAATATCGCCCGGCCTTTCAGCGTTTTTTATGGCGGAATCGCTGTTCCAGGTGCCGCGCCGCGCCTTGCGCGCCTCCGCCTCTGCTGCGGCCAGTTCCGTGGCGCAGGGGCGGTCCGCGACAAGGCCGGAGAACAGTGCGAGCCCCTGGCGCAGAAGATCGGCCTGAACGGACGTTGCGGCACCGTCGGCTTCCACGATCGCCGATTGTCGCCCGTAGCGGTCGGGCGTGTCGTCCGGCCCCAGCAGGCTTACGCTGCGCCCCATCACCCGTGCGGCCAGGGCGGAGCCGTCCTGGCCCGGGGGGATTTCGATCCCAGCAAGGCGGATCTCGCGGCCATCGTCGAGGCGAAGGGTGCGCCCGTCGACAACCGCGTCGACACGGCCATCGCCTTGCGGCTCGTAGCTGCAGGCGACGTTCGCCGCCGGTGCGGCGAAGCTCGCGACGGCAGACACGGCGATCAAGGTCATGGCCATAACGGCCATGGCGACAGCCATCGTGGCGATCGCGATCGGCGAGCGGCATGGCGCAAGGCGCATGCGAGAGTCCCTTTCCGCGGCAGCCGATGGTGGCGCGCAGGCGGCGACGCGTCCAGCGTCTTTCGGCCGTCATGTCGTCGCACGGCGCGGCGCTGCCGCGCGCCATGCGTTCGCGCTCACCGGATCGCGCGCCGCCGTCGCGACATTTCCACTTTGCGGAATTGTCGTTGGGCGGTGAAGGCACGGCGTTCGCCCCACACGTTCGCGCAAAGCGAGCGTCGCAAGATGCATTTACATTTTCAAACAAGTGTTCGGCTTGCCGCTGCGCCGACGTTGCGGCATGATCCCGACAACAAAAAGCGACGCTGTTCAGGATCGGCGTCGATCAAGGGGGAAACCATGTTGCGATCGTCTTTCGCCGTCGCCGCGTCCATCGCGTTGGCGTCGGTTGTCACGCTCTCTACCGTGCCGGCCGGCGCGCAGGACAAGCCGCCGCTGAAGCTCGGCGCCATTCTCGACATGTCCGGCCTCTATGCGGACATCACCGGCGTTGGCAGCGAGACCGCCGCGAAGATGGCGGCGGAGGATTTCGGCGGTCAGGTACTGGGGCGCAAGATCGAAATCATCGCAGCCGACCATCTCAACAAGGCGGACCTGTCCGCCAACATCGCCCGCGACATGCTCGACAACCAGGGCGTCGAGGCAATCGTCGATGTCGCGGCGTCAGCGACCGCGCTCGCCGCGGCCGAGATTGCCAAGGCGCGCAACAAGATCATCATGTTCAGCGGCCCGGGCTCGATCCGTCTCAGCAACGAGGCGTGCGGGCCGTACACGGTGCACTATGTGTTCGACACCTTCGCGCAGGCCAACGTCACCGGTCTTGCCGCGGTGAAGCAGGGGCTCGACACCTGGTTCTTCCTGAGTGCGGACTACGCTTTCGGCGCCGATCTCGAGAAAGACACGACCAACGTCGTGGTCAAGTCGGGCGGCAAGGTGCTCGGCAGCGTCAAGCACCCGCTCAACACCTCCGACTTCTCCTCGTTCCTGCTGCAGGCGCAGAGCTCGAAGGCCAAGGTGATCGGCCTTGCCAACGCCGGTGGCGACACCATCAACGCCATCAAGCAGGCGGCGGAGTTCGGCATCACCAGGGGCGGGCAGAAGGTGTCGCCGCTGCTGGCGTTCATCTCGGACATCGACAGCGTCGGTCTGCCCACGGCCCAGGGCCTGTTGCTGGCGGAGGCGTTCTACTGGGATCTCAACGACGACACCCGCGCCTTTTCCAAGCGCTTCATGGAGCGGGTCAAGCGCCCGCCGACCTCGGCGCAGGCCGGTGTCTACTCCTCGGTGCTGCACTATCTCAAGGCCGTGAAGGAAGCAGGAACGACCGATCCCGCCGCCGTGATGAAGATCATGAAGGCGACGCCGATCAATGACATGTTCGCCAAGAACGGCCGCATCCGCGAGGACGGCCGTATGGTCCACGACATGTACCTGTTCGAGGTCAAGTCGCCGTCCGAATCGAAGGGGCGCTGGGACGATTACAAGCTGCTCGCCACCGTGCCCGGCGACCAGGCGTTCCAGCCGCTGTCGGACTCGCGCTGTCCGCTGGTCAAGAAATAGCGCGACGCCGTTCGGGCGGCCGTTGTGGTCGCCCGAGCCGCCGTTTCCCGCATCCGCCGTTTCTTGCATCCATGGAAGGAGCATCCTGATGAGCGACATCGTCCTGCAGCAGCTCGAGCACGGTCTTCTGACCATCACGATGAACCGCCCCGAGCGGCGCAATGCGCTCAATGCCGAGATGAGCCGCGGTCTTGTCGAGGCCGCGCGCCGGGCCGCAGAGGATGCGGACGTGCGCGCCGTGCTGCTCAAGGGCGCGGGCGGAACGTTCTGTGTCGGCGGCGATGTCAAGGCGATGGCCAGCGCGACAGAGACGCCGTCGCTCGAAGCCAAGGTGACGCAATTGCGCCGTGGCATGGAGGTCTCGCGCCTGCTGCATATCATGGCAAAGCCGGTGGTCGCCCAGATCGATGGGGCCGCGGCCGGCGCGGGCCTGTCGATCGCGCTGGCCTGCGATCTGCGCGTGGCGTCGGCTTCGGCGAAGATCACCACGGCTTTCGCCAAGGTCGGCTATTCCGGGGACTATGGCGGCACCTATTTCCTCACCCAGTTGCTTGGCAGCGCAAAGGCGCGCGAACTCTACCTGCTGTCGCCGGTGCTCACCGCGCACGAGGCGCTGGCGCTGGGCATGGTCAATCGCGTGGTGTCTGATGCCGAGATCGATGCCGCGGCCCGTGATCTTGCGATGTCGCTGGCGCGGGGGCCGACCGTGACCTATGGCTACATCAAGAAGAACATCAACAATGCCGAGCATCAGTCGCTCGAGGCGTGCTTCGATGGCGAGGCACTGCACCATTCGCGGTGCTCCGACACGGCGGATCACAAGGAGGCGGCGAAGGCCTTCGTCGAGAAGCGCGCGGCGGTCTTCAGGGGGTATTGAGCCGTGGCATCGGATCTCCGGCTGCGGCAGATCTGTTTGGTCGCGCCGCAGCTCGAGGCCGTGGTCGAGGATCTTGCGGCGATTCTCGGGCTCGCCGTGTGCTATCGCGATCCCCATGTCGGCCATTATGGCCTCGCCAACGCGCTGATGCCGATCGACACCGTGCTGCTGGAAGTGGTGGCGCCGGTCACCGCGGGAACGGCAGCGGGACGCTTTCTGGACAAAACGCACGGTCGCGGTGGCTACATGGCGATCTTCTCCTGCGCCGATCCCGCGGCGCGCCGTGCCCATGCTGAACGTCTCGGCGTCCGGGTTGCCCATGTCATCGACCGGCCGCCCTATCTCGGGGTGCAACTGCATCCCCGTGACTGCCGCGCGGCCTTCATCGAGTTCAACCACACCAACGGCGGCGAAGATCCGCGCGGTCCCTATCCGCCTGCCGGACCGTACTGGCACACCTTCATCGACACCGCCACGACTCGCCGCCTCGTGCAGGTCGATTTCGCGAGCCCGCAGCCGGCGGATCTCGCCCGGCACTGGGGCGCCATTCTCGATCTGCCGGTCGGCGAAACCGGGGCTGGCGCGTCGATGATCGATGTGGCTCCGGCCCGCCTGTGTTTCCAGACCGGGCCGGTCGAATGCCTGAGCGGGCTGACGGTCGAGGTGGCGGACAGCGCCGCGATCGCACGCACGGCGCTGGCGCGGGGCCATGCGGTGGCCGGCCACAGCCTGGAGATTGGTGGCATCACGCTCAGCTGGCGTGCCGCCGCGGAAAGCGAAGCCTCATGATCGCGGCATGCGAGGGCAGCGTCAGGTGACGCCCGACGACAACGACAAGAACAAGGACTGAGACCGATGAGCCCGAATTCCTCCGCGACGCCCGCGCATCCGCTCGACAGCTTCTTCTCTCCAGGGAGCATCGCGATCATCGGCGCGTCACGCGATGCTACCAAAATCCCGGGCATGCTGCTCGCGTTCCTGCGGCGGAACGGTTATGCGGGCGGGATCTATCCGGTCAATCCTCGCTACGACGAGATCGACGGTCTGCCCTGCTTTCCGTCCATCGCTGCGATCGGCCATCGGGTCGATCTCGCGATCGTGGTCATCCCGGCACAACAGGTTCTTGCCGCGCTCGAGGAATGCGCCGCCGCGGGCGTGCGCAATGCCGTGGTGATTTCGTCCGGTTTCGCCGAGGGAGGTGGCGACAGCGCCGGTGTCCAGCGCGACATCGCCGATCTCGCCCGCCGGACCGGCATGCGCGTCTCCGGTCCAAATGCCGAAGGCTTTTACAACGAGATCCGGCGTGTCGCGGCGACCTTCAGCCCGACCGTCGACGTGCGGCCGGACATGCCGCGCCTGGTCGCGACACGGCGGCGGATCGGCATCGTCGCGCAGAGTGGCGGCATCGGCTTTGCGATCTACAACCGCGCCAAGGCCATGGGCGTCGCTGTCAGCTATGTCATGAGCACCGGCAACGAGGCCGACCTCGCCACTGGCGAGGTGATGGACTATCTGGTGCAGGATGCAGCGACCGACGTCATCCTGCTGTTCATCGAAGGGATTCGCGACGTAGCGGCGTTCGAGGCCGCGGCGCGGCGGGCAGCGGAGGTCGGCAAGCCGGTGATCGTCGCCAAGGTCGGGCGGACCAGCGCGGGCGAGCGCGCGGCGGCCTCGCACACCGCCAGCATGGCGGGCTGGAATGCCGCCTACGACGCGGTGTTCGCCAAGTACGGCCTGATCGCCGCACACGACATCGATGAAGCCGTGGCGATCGCCGCCGCCTTCGCCTCCAATCCCTGGCCGCGGGGTGACCGCGTTGCCGTCGTGACGGTGTCGGGGGGCGCGGGCGCCTGGGTCGCCGACACCCTCGCCGGCGAGGGGTTGTCGATTCCGGAGTTGTCGCCGCTTCTCCAGTCTGAAATCCAGGCGTCGATTCCGTCCTATGGCTCGCCGCGCAATCCCGTCGATATCACCGCGCAGGCCGTGCATAGCGGTGGGCTGCAGCGGATCGTCGAGCGGCTGACGCACTGCGACGAGATCGACCTCATCGTGGTGGTGCTGTCGCTGTCGAGCGAGACGCGGATGCCGCTCAAGGTGTCCGAAATCAAGCCGGTGGTGGATGCGGCGCGCAAGCCGATCCTGATCCACAGCTACACCCTGCCGTCGCAGTTCGCGCGCGACG
The DNA here is from genome assembly GCF_018131225.1 of Bradyrhizobium sp. U87765 SZCCT0048. Taxonomy (GTDB): domain Bacteria; phylum Pseudomonadota; class Alphaproteobacteria; order Rhizobiales; family Xanthobacteraceae; genus Bradyrhizobium_A. The sequence goes on from NZ_JAFCMM010000004.1 coordinate 220,162, forward strand.
GTCTTGGCGAGGCGGGCATCGTGGTCTTTTCCGGCCTTGCAGCGCTCGGCCGCGCTGCAGGCGCCATGGTTCGGCGGGCGGCCTTCGTGCCGGTGCTGACGCCGCCGGTGCGGGCTGCGGGAGAGATCGCCGCGGCCAGCCTGCTGGAAGGCCTGTCCGGCAGCCTGTCGGAGTACGAGAGCAAGCAGCTGTTGCGCGACTGCGGCATCGCGATGCCGCGGGAGGTGCTGGTGCGAAACCGCAGCGAGCTGCCGGATGCGCTGGCGCAAATCGGATTTCCGCTGGTGATGAAGATCCAGTCGCGCAGCATTGCCCACAAGAGCGAGGTTGGCGGTGTCAAGGTCGATATCCGCGATGTCGCTGCGGCGGAGCGGGCCTACGATGAACTGCTGGAGAGCGCCCGGCGCCACTGTCCGGATGCTCATCTGCTCGGCGTGCTGGTCGGTCCGATGGCGCAGCCAGGAGTCGAGATGATCGTCGGCACGGTGCGCGATGCGACCTTCGGGCCGATGATCATGGTCGGCCTTGGCGGCATTGCCACCGAGCTGTTCCGCGATGTTGTCTATCGGCCCGCGCCGGTCAGCCCGCGCGAGGCGGAGGTCATGATCGGCGAGCTGAAGTCGGTGCGCCTTCTCCACGGCTTTCGCGGCGCCGCGCCGGCAGATATCGGGGCGCTGGCGCACCTGATCGCTCAGGTGTCGCAGCTCGCGGCCTCGTTGCGGCAAGTGGTGGCGGAGATCGAGATCAATCCGGTCGTCGTTCATCGTGATGGCGAGGGCGTTGCGGTGCTCGACGCCCTGATGGTGGCGGCGCTGCCGGCCTCCTGAGCCGGCAGGCGCGGGATCAGCGCCCCCTGAAGTTCGGCACGCGACGTTCTTCCGTGGCCTTCACACCCTCGCGGAAGTCTTCGGTGGCACGCAGCCGGGTCTGCTCGGCGAGTTCGTGCTCGGTCGCCGTTCTGACGCGGTCGGCGAGGCCGCGGCGCACGGTCGCGCGGGTGGAGACGACGCCGAGCGGCGAGCATTCGGCGATCTCGCTGGCCAGCTTGATCGCTTCCGCGCGCACCTGGTCCTGCGGCACCAGCACGCTGGCCAGCCCCATCCTCAGCGCTTCCTCGCCGGTGACGCGACGGCTGGTGTAGAACATCAGCTCGGCGTTGGTGCGGCCGATCGCTTCCGGCAGCGTGACCGTCAGGCCGAAGCCCGGATGGAAGCCGAGCTTGGTGAAATTGGCGGAGAAGCGCGCCTCCGGGCAGGTGACGCGAAAGTCCGCAGCCATCGCAAGGCCGAGGCCGCCGCCGATCGCGGCGCCGTGCACGGCGGCGATGATCGGTTTCCTGGCCCGAAAGATCCGCACCGCCTCGAGATAGAGATGGCTGATCTCGCCGAGATTGGTGGCGGGGTCGCGGCCCTGGCCGGTGTCCACGGCCGGCGCCGTCTCCTGGCGCGCCGGATCGCCGAAATTGGCGCCGGCGCAGAAGGCCTTGCCCTGCGCCGCCAGCACCACGGCACGGGTCGCCGGGTCGTCGTCGATGCGGTCGAGGGCGTCGGCGATCTGCCGGATCAGCTGGATGTCGAAGAAATTCAGCGGGGGCCGGCGGATCTCGATGGTGGTGACGAAGCCGGTCTGTTCCAGGGCGATGTCGAGGCCCGTGGTGCTGCTCATGCGTGTTCTCCGATCGATGGTCGTGGTGTCAGCGCAGGCCGAGCCCGCGCGCGATGATGCCGCGCAGCACTTCGGTGGTGCCGCCCTGGATGGTCAGCTTGGGGGCGAGCTTGATGGCGAAATCGAGCTGCCGGCTGAGGGTCTCGTGGTTGGAGGCGTCGGGCTCGACGAACGCGGCGAGCGTCCGCACGCGCTGTGGCAGCTGCTGCTCCCAGACGGTGCCGATGTCCTTGACGATGGAGGCCTCGACCACCGGCTCCTTGCCGGCCTGCAGCATGCCGGCGACCGACACCGACATCCGCCGCATGGTGTGGAGCTGCGCCACCAGCCGTCCGATGCCCTCGGTGCCGCGCACGTCGGGCGTCGGTCCCAGCGCCCGGACCAGTTCGGTGAGCACGTAGTGGGTTTCAAGGAAGCGCTCCGGGCCGCTGCGCTCGTAGGCGAGCTCGCTGGTCGCCTGCTTCCAGGCGCCGTCGATCTCGCCGAGGGCGTGGTCCTCGGGCAGCACGACATCCTCGAACACCACCTCGTTGAACTCGTGGCGGCCGGTGATCTGCCCGATCGGGTTGACGGTGATGCCGGGCGCCTTCATGTCGATCAGGAACTGAGTGAGGCCGTGGCGACGGTTTTCCTTGGTCGGCGGCGACGTGCGGAAGATGCCGAGCATGTAGTCGGCGATATGGGCCGACGTCGTCCAGATCTTGGTGCCGTTGAGGCGCCAGCCGCTGTCGGTGCGCGTCGCCCTGGCTTTGGCCGCGAACAGGTCGGAGCCGGAGTTCGGCTCGCTCATGCCGATCGCGAAGCACACCTCGCCGCGGCAGATCCGCGGCAGGATGTCGGCCTTGAGGCGTTCGGAGGCGTATTTCAGCAGCACCGGGCCGCTCTGGCGGTCGGCGACGAAGAAACGGCGCGTCGGCGCATTGGCGACGCGCATCTCCTCGGTCACGACATAGCGTTCGAGAAAGCTGCGCTCATGGCCGCCATATTTCTTCGGCCAGGTCATGCCGATCCAGCCACGGGCGCCGACCCGCTCGCTGAAACCGGGAACGTCGACGTCTTCGGTCTGGGGCCGGTGCGGATCGAAGGCGCCGGCGGCGATCTCCTGGGCGAGGAAAGCGCGCACATCCCGGCGCAGCTTCTCGCACTCCGGCGGCAGGCGAATGGGATCGAAACGCAGTGCAGCGGTCATGACGCGCGCTCCCGGGACGCAAAGATCGGAAGATGTGGGGCGAGGGACCGGCTCATCGCGCGGCCACCAGCGGCCAGAGGTCGTCGGCGCCGAGCGCGGCGACACGCTGGCCGAGCGTCACGGCCCAATGGCTCTCGTGGCCGAAGTCATCGCGCCAGCCGAGCGCACGCAGCGTGAAGCGATGCAGGATGTGTTCGCTGGTGAAGCCGATGGCGCCGTGCACCTGGTGGGCGATGGCGCTCGCCGCTTCGGCGGCTTCGCCGCAGCGGATCTTGGCGGCCGCGGCCTCCAGCAGCAGCGCATCGCCGCTTGCACCGTGGGCGAACGCATCCGCGGCCGAGCTTGCCGCGGTCACGGCCGCAGCGACCTCGCCGGCGAGCCGGGCGAGGTTGTGCTGCACGGCCTGGAACTTGGAGATCGGGCGCTCGAATGCGACGCGCTCATTGGCATAGCGCACGGTGATCTCGAGCGCGGTTTCGAGAGCACCGGCCATTTGCAGGCTGCGGACGATCGCGCCCATCTGCAGCAGGCGCGCCGTATCGCAGCCCTGCGGCGCGGCGGCGCGGGCGACCGCGACGGCTCCATCGAAGACGACCGTGCTGGATGGCTCGCCGGCGAGATTTTCGCCTTCGGTCACGCGGCAGGCGGATGTCGCGACAAGCGCGATCGCCGGACCGTCGGCCAACACCGCGATATGCCCGGAATCTCGTGCGAACGGCACCCGACGGGCGCGGCCGCTGAGCGTGCCGTCGCGTGCGATGGCGATCCGGTCGCCTGGCGTCGCCGGCGCGACCGTCATGGCACCGGATGGCGATGCGAGCCCAGCCTGCGCGAGCAGCCAGCCGGCAATGAGCGTTTCCGCAAGCGGCACGGCGAGCGCGGCGCGGCCGGCGGCCTGGATCACGCCAAATCCGTCGGCGAGATCGGCACCCGATCCGCCGCAGTTCTCCGGCACCCACGCGAGGGTGAGACCGGCGTCGCTCAGGGCCTGCCACAGCGGCTGCGTCCAGCGCGCATCGCGCGCCTGGATGATGCTCTGCGCATCAGCGAGATCGTTGAAGATGCGTGTCGCCGTATCGACGACGATGTTCTCTGGCTCCGGCACGAATCCTCCGACAGGAGACGTTCATCCGTCCCGTCGGGACGTCGTCTCCATTGTGTTGCCGGCATGATGCGGAAAAGCCCGGGAGCTGACAAGCACGGCGGATCGCAACGCCACCTGCACTGCGGACATGAGCGAATTCCGCGTGCGGGGCATATTCCGCCGAGCGGTTTGGCAAGGGGGCTGTTCCTGCCGCTGTCCGGACGCTAGCCTGGTGTGATCATCACAAGGCGCGTGCGAAGCGCGGGATTTTCGGGAGTTGGGTGAATGTCGACAGACGGATTGCGGGCGATCGTGACGGGCTCGGCATCGGGCCTCGGTGCGGCCTCGGCGCTGAAGCTGGCGCAGACCGGCGCGCGTCTCGTGATCAACTATGCATCGAGCCGCAGCGAGGCGGAGCAGACCGCGGAGGCGTGTCGCGCCGCGGGCGCCGAAGTGGTCGTGGTGCAGGGCGACGTGTCGCGCGACGAGGATTGTGTGCGGATCGCGCAGGCGGCGGCGCCGTGGGGCGGTCTCGATGTGCTGATCAACAATGCGGGCACCACCAAGCATGTCGAACATGCGCTGCTCGATCAGCTGTCGGCGGACGACTTCCAGCGCATCTACGGCGTCAACACCATCGGGCCATTCCAGATGGTGCGGGCCGCGCGGGGGCTGCTGGAAGCCGCAGCGCATGAACGCCAGCGCGCGTCGGCGGTGGTGAACGTGTCGTCGATCGCGGGGCTCACCGGCATCGGTTCGTCGCTGGCCTATGTCGCGAGCAAGGGTGCGCTGAATGCCATGACCCTGTCGCTGGCGCGGGCACTCGCGCCGCTGATCCGCGTCAACGCGGTGTGTCCGGGCTATATCGATACGCCGTGGTTCGAGAAGGGGCGCGGCGCGGAGGGTGCCCAGCGCGTGCGCGACATGGTCAAGCAGAAGGTTCCGCTGCGTGTCGCGTCCAGCCCGCAGGATATCGCCGAACTGGTGTGTTTCCTGGCGGGACCTCAGTCCGGGCATATGACCGGCGAACTGGTGCGCATGGACGCCGGCATGCATCTGGCCACATGACACCAGTCGTGCCGACGCGCCCTGAGGGGCGCGTCGGGCTCGATCGGGTCAGCGCGAACCGGTGCGGTCGGGGATCACGCCCGCGGCGACCAGCCGGTTCCAGATGAACAGCACGACAATGGCGCCGATGGTTGCGGTGATGAAGCCGGCGCCCTGATCGGGGCCATAGTGGCCGATCCACTGGCCGACGGCGGTGGCGAGAAACGCGCCGACGATGCCGAGCACGGTGGTGAGAATGAAGCCCGACGGATTGTTGGGGCCGGGCGACAGCAGCCGCGCGATAATCCCGGCGACGAAGCCGACAATGACGATCCAGATAATGCCGCCCATGGTGATGCCTCTCCTGTCGAGGAAGTCGGGTGCGAAATGGTCTCGGGGAATACGGTAGCCGACCGGCGCTGGCGCAGTTCCTGCGCCGGTCGGCAAGTTGTTACCAGTGCGACGCCTCGTCCGACGTCGGCAGCCGGCCGTTCGGCGTGAGCTGATTGATGACTTCGGGCAGGTGCTGGCTGAGACCCTGAAGCAGGTCTTCGCGAGACAGGCCGGTCTGCGAGCTGAGCTCGCTGATCTGGTCGGCGCCGAGGGCGTTGGCAAGGTCGCCCGGCGAGATCGCCTTGTTGGGGCCTGCGCTCACCCACGAATTTGCGGTGTCGCCGTGGCCATTGTCCTGGAACTGCTTGAGCAGATCGCCGAGACCGCCGCTGAGAACTGTGCCGGCCGCGCCGCCGGCCAGCAGGCCACCGAGACCACCCTTCAACAGGTCGCCGAGACCGCCGCCACTGCCGCCAAGTGCACCGCCGAGCGCACTGCCAAGTCCGCCACCGAGTCCGCCACCGAGTCCGCCCGCGTTACCGCCGGGCAGGGAGGCCGGGGTCGGTGCGGGCGGTGCGCCGGCAGGTGCCGCTGTCGAATGGCCGCCACTGATCGACTTCACGGCCTTGTAGGCCAGAAGGCCGAGAATCGCCATGGTCAGCGGCGACATGCCGCCGCTGCTCTTGCCGGGATCACTGGGGCTGCTGGGGCCGCGAGGGCCATTCTGCATGCCGTTCAGAATGTCGAGTAAGCCCATGATGCTCTCCTGTGTCGGTCATCAGCCCTTGGACCGAAAGAGTAGTAAGCTCGCGTGAAGGTGACAAGACGGGCCGGCGGGGGGATATTTTGCGGCGAATCGGCCGTTGTTTGGCTGGCGTTCAGGTTGGTTCCGAAGCCGTGGCGCCTCCGCCGATCAATGCGGCCGGCGCGGCTGGCGGTCCGGGCGGCAAGGGGAGTTGGGCAGGATGGCGGCTGCAGACGGGATCGTGATCGCCGGCGCGGGCAGCATCGGCTGCTATGTCGGTGGCATGCTGGCGGCGTCTGGGCTCCGGGTCGGACTGCTCGCCCGGCCGCGTCTTGTCGACGAGATCGCGGCGCAGGGGCTCTGGCTGACGAGCTTCGACGGCGGCGACCGGCGGGTCGCCGCGCGCGAGATCAAGGTGTCGGACGATGCCGCGATCCTGCGTGAGGCGGCCATCATTCTGGTGTGCGTCAAGAGTGCGGACACCGCCGGCATGGCGATCACTGTTGCCGCTCATGCGCGGCCGGATGCCGTGGTCGTCAGTCTCCAGAATGGCATCGCCAATACGCCGGTGCTGGCGCAGCGCCTCAAACAGCCCGTGCTCGCGGGCATGGTGCCGTTCAACGTGGTGGCGATGGGCGGGGGGCATTTTCACCGCTCGACGTCCGGCGACATTGTCATCGCGGCGGATGCGGCCGGCACCGCGGCGCGGCTGTCGACGGTGGGCCTGCCGTTTCGCTCCCGTGCAGACATCGTCGGCGTGCAGTGGGGCAAGCTGCTGGTCAATCTCAACAACGCGCTCAATGCGCTGTCCAACCTGCCGTTGCGGGACCAGCTGTCGCAGCGCCCCTGGCGCATGCTGCTGGCCGATCAGATCGCCGAGGCGCTGGTGGTCCTGAAGGCCGCGGGCATTACGGCGGTGTCGACCACGCCGCTGCCGCCGTCATGGACGCCGCCGATACTGCGGCTGCCAGACCGCCTGTTCCGCACCATCGCCGGCGCCATGATCCGGATCGATCCGCAGGCGAGGTCGTCGATGTGGGAGGATCTGCAGCGCGACCGCAAGACCGAGATCGACTATCTGCAAGGCGAGATCATCGCCCTGGCGGAGCATCACGATCTGCCGGTGCCGCTGTCGCGCCGGATCGTGGCGCTGATCCGCGAGGCCGAAGCGCGCCACGAGGGATCGCCCGCCCTGTTGCCCGAGATGATCCGTCAGGGCGAAGTCTGACGCCGCGCGCTCAGTCGAGATCGGCGACGCGGCGCAGCGTCGCCGTGAGGCGGATGCTCTGCTTGCCGAACAGCGCGGTGCCGCCGATGGTCGATTCCGTGTCGCCGATCTTGCCGGAAAAGCCGATGCTCACGGGACGGCCGCCGAACAGCGGCGCGACGTCGTGCGGCTGGGTGTGCTGGTCGACCAGCAGCTCTCCCTTCAGCACCGTGCCGTCGCACGTGTAGCTGCCAGTATAGTACAGGAACGCATCGCCGCCGAGCAACGTGCCGTCGCGCAAAACAAGGACACCGCTGCCTTTGCCGAAATGTCCGTCAAGCGTCTTGACGTGTAGCGAATAGAGACCGTTCTTCATGATCTCGGGCACCCATCCGCTTCAAGTCTTAAGGCAGCTTGGCGGTCCGGCGCAACGGGCGAGCGGTCGTGACATCACGTTCTCGCGTCGTTTTGTTGAGAACGGCAACTGTCGGAGTGCATCGACGTGGCCATGCGCGCTCTGCGCGCATGAGGAGGACATGACGGGGCGCAGATCAGACCGAAAGAAGAGGCGTCGGTGATGCGCTGCCCGGCGATCGCGGTGGCGCGGGAAGATCGGCTGGCCATTGAATACCGTGGTCCGTGACAGGTGCTCGCGCCTCGGCTTCCAGCACATGGTGCGCTTCGTCGACGCGCCCGGCCCTGAACAGCGCACGACCGAGCCGGCCGGCGATGTCCGGGACAGCTGGCTGCAGACGCGCGACCTCGCGATAGGCATCCGCCGCTTCAGCGAACTGCTCGAGCGCTTCGCAGGCCTCGGCGAGCCCGAGCCACGGCTTGTAAACGTCCGGGCGCACTTCGGCGAGGCGTGCAAAGATGCGTTTGGCGGCGGGATGATGGCCGCGGGCGGCGAGCAACTGGCCGTAGCGATGCAGCGCATTGTCGTCGCGTGGCGCGACGTCGAGAATCTGGCGGTAGCCGGTCTCCGCTTCGGCGAGCCTGCCGGCCTGATGCCGTTCGGTCGCGAGCTTGAGTGCATCCGCGAGCGCCCGCGGATCGAGCTTGCCGCCGAGATTGCGATGGTCGCGGGTCGAAACGACATGGCAGTGGAGCCGCTCTTCCCGGACGCCGAACGAATATTTGTAGCGCTCGTTGCCGCGCAGGAAGTCGTAGCAGCGGTAGCCGTTGGCAATGGCGTAGCGAATGCTGTGGCCATGCAGGATGAGGCCGGGCGGGGGACCCTCGAACGTCTCGTCCCGGCCGGTGATGTAAAAGAGGAACGTCTTCTTGCGGGGGTCGACGAGGGTGGCGAGCGCGGCCAGCGGACGGTCGCCGTGCCACAGCACCGGCAGATGCACGAGGCCGCGCTGGAAGCTGCGCGCGAGCATCAGAAAATTGGATTGGACGAGGGTGTCGACAAGATGGCCCTTGCGGGGGCGCCATTTGATCTCCCAGAATTTCAGCAGCATGCGCAGGTCGGCCTGGATCGTGTCGGTTGTCGCATGGGTGATGCGGTACGGGCCACCGGCGTCGGCGAGCTTGAGGAAGCGGCGGATTTTCTGGCGGGTGTTGGCGCTGAGCGTGTCGAGATACATGTCCCAGTCCGGCGGCAGCGACGCATAGGGGCAGATCGTATTGTCGATCTGATCCTGCTTGTTGATGCGATCGAGCGCGGTCGCGGCGAATGACGCCGACGAGAAATGCGCCATCAACTGGCGGACGCGCAGCGCCGAGCCGCGGAAGTTGTCGATGTTGAAGGTCGCCCAGCGCATCTGCTTGATATGGCGCGCGAAGGCGGCAATGGCGCGGGCCTCCACGTCCGGGCGTGCGATCAGCCCTGTGTAGTCCGCAGCATAGCTTCCACCCATCTTCAGCTCGTTGGTCAAGTGGCCTGTCCTGTCGGCCTTGACCTCGATACGCAACGGGAAGAATGCCACGTAGGGGGCCGTGCTGGTGCGATCGTCGCGTGCAGCCAGCACCAGCCAAGGACTTGCAAGATGCGGCAGCCATCCGGCGAGCCAGTCCCACGACAGGAACAGTTGGGCATCCGGATCGGTGTCGTACACCGCATTCCAGTCCTCCTTGAGCCGGAAGAAGGCGTCTACCGTGTCAATGACGTCGATACGCAATGGATCTTCTCCTCGTGGCGTCAGCGCTCCCTGAAGGCGCGGGCGATGCTGTCGTGGATCGGCTTGGTGATGTACTGGAAGAACGTGCGCTCGGCGGTCTTGATGTAGACCTCTGCGGGCATCCCCGGGGTCGGGCTGAAGCCGGAGATCGCCGAGGCCTCGGTCTTGTTCAGACGGACGCGCACGAGATAGATATCGGTCGGCCCCACCTGCATGGATTTGCGTTCGTCGGCCAGCGTGTCGGCCGAGAGATAGACGACATCGCCGGAGATCATCGGCGTGACGCGCTGGCTGAGCGCCGTCAGGCGCACCATGGCGTGCTGGCCATGCTTGACGCTGTCGATGTCCTGGGGGCGCACGCGTGCCTCGATCACCAGTTCCTCCTGCAGCGGCAGCAACTCCATGATCGGCTTCCCCGGCTCGACCACGCCACCCTGGGTGTGGTAGCGCAGCTTCACCACAACGCCCTTGACCGGCGCGGTAATGGTGGTGCGCCCGAGGACGCCGCGTGCCGTCAGCATGCGTTCGTTGACGTCGGCGAGTTCGCCGCGCACCTCGTGCAGTTGCTCGACCGCGGTTTTGATCGCCGTCTTGCGGACGCCGTTGATCTGTTCCTGCGATCTGGCGATGCGTTCCTTGGCGTCGCCGATGTCGCCCATGATGCGGCCGACCTCGCCTTCGAGATTGGCCTGGGTCCGCTGCAGCAACAGCACCTCGGGCTTGCGGACGAGGCCGCTTCTCAGCAGGTATTCCTTCTCGCCGACCTCCTCCTCGACGAACTTGATCTGGCGCTGCACGCCGTCGAGCTGGATTCGCGAGCCGGCGATGCGCTCGTTCAGGGCCTTGATGCCCTCATCGATGCTGGCGATGTCGCTCTTGAGGTTGTTGCGTCGGGCGGTGAAGGTGAGGACTTGGGTGCCGATGATGGCCTTCACCTCGGGATCCTCGGCGGCGATGGTCAGCTCCATCGGAAACCGGATCGCCTCGTCCTCGCGGACTTCGGCCTGCAGGCGGACGTCCATGGCGGTCAGGCGTGTGCTGCGCAGGAACAGGCGGCGCAGTTCGGCCTGGGCCGTCGTCGGATCGAGCTCGAGCAGGGTCTGGCCGGGCTCGACGATGTCGCCCTCATGCACCATGATCTCCTTGATCACGCCGCCTTCGAGATGCTGGATCGTCTTGTTCTGGCCGGTGGCCACGAACACGCCGGACGCGACGACCGCGCCTGCGATCGGTGCGGTGTTGCCCCACACGCCGAAGCCCATCACGGTCGCGGCCATGATGACGATGCCGCCGATGGTCGGCAGCCGGGTGGAGCGCGGCAGCGAGGCGTGCCAGGGCGGCAGATCGGTGGTCGCCGGCGGCTGGGGGGGGCGCGTCCTGCGAAAGGTGATCGGAAGCTTCATGGCGGAATACCTCGCTTGCGGTCCGGTCAGCTGTCGATGATCGGCGGTCCATCGGACGGTCCGCCCGCTGGCTTGCGGCCGCCGAGCAGCGGGATCATCTCGTCGCGATCGCCGAAAGCCTGCACAGCGCCGTTCTGCAGGATCATGATCTTGTCGACGCTGCGCAGCAGGGCCGGGCGCTGCGTCACGGTCACCACCGTCATCCGCTTCTGTTTGGCGCGGATCAGCGCGCGGGCCAGCGCCTGCTCGCCGCTGGCATCGAGATTGGCGTTGGGCTCGTCGAGCACCAGCAGTTTCGGATTGCCGTAAAACGCGCGCGCGAGGCCGATGCGCTGGCGCTGTCCGCCGGATAGCGGACTGCCGTCCATGCCGACGACGGTCTCATAGCCTTGCGAGAATTCCGAGATCATCTGATGAACGTCCGCGGTCTCCGCCGCGTCGAACACGTCTTCGTCGCGGGCGTCCTCGCGCATGCGGGCGATGTTGGCCTTGATCGAGGCGGGGAACAGCTGAACGTCCTGGGGCAGATAGCCGACGCTCTCGCCGAATTGCCGCGGGTCCCAGTTGCGCAGGTCCATCATGTCGAGCCGGACATTGCCCGCGGTCGGCATGATCGAGCCGACCAGCATGCGGGCGAGCATGGTCTTGCCGGTGCCCGATGGGCCGACGATGGCAAGGGATTCGCCCGGTTCGAGCTGGAAGCTGATGCCGTTGAGAATCACTTTTTTCGTCGGCGGCGGGACATAGAGAATGCGCTCGACGCAAAGGTGGCCCTCGGGACGGGGCAGCCGCAGCCGCTCGAGATTGAGCGGCGAGTTCTGCAACAGGGTGCGGATGCGGGCATAGGCCGAGCGGGCCTGGACCAGATGGCGCCAGCCTTCGATGGTGCCTTCGAGCGGCGCCAGCGCGCGGCTCGCGACGATGGAGGCGGCGATGATCATGCCACCGGTCAGCTGGTTGTCGAGCGCAAGCCACGCGCCCCAGCCGAGGATCGCGATCTGGGTGCAAAGCCGCAGGAATTTGGAGATGCCGGTCATCAGGATATTGAGATCCTGTCCGACGACCTGCGCCTTGAGAGATTCGACCGTATCCTGCCCCCAGACCTGGACGCCTTCGGGAATCATGCCCATGGCATTGATGACCTGCGCGTTCCGCGCCATGGCTTCGGCCTGCAGGTTGGCGCGGGTTCCGAATGCATTGGCGCGGATAAACGGCAGCGCAGTGATGCGCTGGTTGATCATCGCGACGATGAACAGCAGGATGCCGGATGCCAGCACGATGAGACCGAGTTGCGGGTGGATCAGGAAGACCACGGCGAGGTAGGCTGGCGCCACCGGCGTGTCGAAAATGGTCAACAGCACCGGTCCCGTGATGAACGAGCGCAGGTGCTGAAGATCGGCGAGGGTCTGGAATTCGCGGCTCGAGCCGTTCTGCGCGGCCTTCGCGGCCGCGCTCAGCACCGGGCCGCCGAGCTTGGCTTCGGTTTCGACGGCGATGCGCATCAGGATATAGCGCCGCATCATGTCCATGAGAACGTGTGCAGCGATTGCGAAGATGACGATGGATGTCAGCACGATCAGCGTGTCGACGCTGCGGCTGGTGAGCACGCGATCCGACATATTGAAGAGATAGATCGGGATCGACAGCACCAGGAGATTGACCGCAACCGAGAACACGCCGACGGTGATCAGGTTGCGGCGCGCGGCCTGCAGGCCGCTGCCGAGAACGTCGCGGAATTCGCTGTCGTTCGAACGGCGGTGCAACTGCGGCGGGCCGCCGCCGTTGCCCTTGCCGCCGCCGCCACCCCCGCTGTTGCCACCGATGGTGCCGCTGCCATGCGAGGTGTCTGCCGTCGGTGACGGAGCAGCCGACGTGCGGGGCGCGTCGGAGCTGCGCTCTGCGGTGGTCGTGGCCTGCGCGGGCGCCGCCTGCTGTGGGGATGACGGTGGTTGCCGCGATGGAGAGCCGATATCGAGGCGCCGTGGCACATCCGACACGGAAGGCGTCGCGGCCGGTTCGGAGGCCGGGATTGTCGAGGTCATTGCCTCGGGCCGCGGTGATCTCAATCCAAACTGTAGAACGTTGGTGGAAGGGTCCAGCCCGCCGCCGTGGCGCGGCACGGACGGGGGCGTCTCGTTCCCCTGCGCGCTCATGTGCAGATCTCCTCAGCCATTCGATCTTGCCCTCCCGATCCGCCCCATGCCGTGGAAGGCATCGTCAATGAGTCATGCTTGCCAGCGGATCTTCATGAATCGGAATGGTGGTTACCGGCTGCGCCGTCGTGGCGGGCGTGGTCGCTTCAGTCTCGCCAATGAAGGCGATCAGCTCCGGTACCAGTGTCTGGGGGGTGACCTGCGTCACGTGATCGCTGCTCAGGGAGACGAGATTCGCCTGGATCAGGATTGTGTCGCCGTAAACCTGCCCGGCGACGCTGGCCTTCGTCGGGCCGACATTGATGATCGCGGCGTCGTTGGCCAGCACGTCGTTGCCGGTCGAAACGGACTGGTTTTCCGCTCCCGTGTTGTAGAACGATAGCGGTCCCGACGACGCTGGATCCAGCAGTTGCAGGGCCACGTTGGCGTTCGAAATTACATTGGTCTGCCACAGCGCGTTGATGTCGTAGTAGTTGCCCGTGACGTACAGCACGCGGAACGTGCCGCCATCGCCGGAGATGAGGCTGCCCAGCGAGGGGTCGAGCTGGCTTGCGCCCGACTGCACGGTATTGACGATGCTCTGGAGCGACGCGCCGTAAGGCTCGAAATTGTTGCCGCCGTAATTTTCGATGGTGGCGCTGTTGGTGAGATGGTTGCCGCCGGTATCGACGGTCTGGGTCGAGTTGGCGCCGTCGCTTGCCATCTTGATGATGTCGTTGTTCAGCAGAATGTTGTTCTGGAAGATCACATTCATGCTGTTGTAACCGCCATTGACGATGATCAGGTCATAGTTGAAACCGCCATTGGTGATCTGGGCGAGGTTCTCCTGTTGATTGCCGCCCGCCCGGACCTCGTACTGGGTATCCGAGCTCTGCTGGATGGTGATGTTGTTGTTGGAGAGATAGTTGGTCTGAACCAGCGTATTGACGTTGTAGAAGTCGCCGTTGACGACGGTGACGTTCCAGTGCGGGCCGGCATAATAGCTCGGCAGTGACGCGTAGACGCCGTCGTGCTGGACAAAGTCCGCGATATTCGTTGCGATGTTGCCGCCGGTGGTGATCGACGTCGACAGTCCGCCGGCGAGAGTGATGTGGTCGTTGTTAATATAGGAATTGGTCTGGAAGATCGCGTCGGTGCTGTAATAGTTGCCGAGCACGATCATGGTGTGCGCTGAAGTGGCGAGATCGACGATGCTCGCGGCGTTGATGCTGGTGTTGCCACCGTCGAAAGCCCATTGTCCGAGCGTATGAGGCAATGTCGGCAGTGACGCCGGGGTCGGCAGCGGCGCCTCGTCGGGAGGAGGAAGTGACGGGTCCTGCGCGACGCCGTTCAGATAGTATCCCGCCTTGACGGCATGTGCGTCAGCGTGGCCGCCGCTCTGGCTCCAGGCCTGGTCATGGGCGGCGGCGAACGCGGCTGCGGCGGTCGTGTCCTGTGGCACGTTCCAGGCCGCGGGCAGCGCCTCGTCGACGCCGGCGATCATGGCGTCCAAGGCGTTGCCCATTTCGTGCGACAGCATTGCAACGAGTTCGGGGTTCGACGAGGACACGGACAGGGTGCCGTCGTTGTCCATGACGTTGACCTGGTGAATTTCGGCGAGTCCCTGATCGCCACCTGTCTGGTGGGTCACGGAAATCACGAAGCTCGAGCCACCGGCTATGCCTGCCGCAGAGGAGAGCAGCGGCTGATAGGGAAAGAGGTGCGGCAGCGGGGATGTCTCGGGGTCGGCATCCTCCGGGGCGTGAAAGTGCTTGATCGGGGCGCCATGATGGATCTCCGGGTCCTCAGGCAGGCCTTGCGGAGGGTGGACCGGCGCCGTCGAAAGCTCATCCTCGACCGGCGTGCCGTCGAAATAGGACAGCTTGATGGTGTAGTCGTCGGCGGCATTGCGCAGGGCGCCGTCGTCGAGCTGCGCCCTCTCGCGGGCGATGTCCGTGAACAGATGGATGTATCCGGAGAAGTGCCAGATCGCTTCGGTAATGCCGCCGGGCACCATGGCAACCTCCTGGGTCGGACGCACCTGCCGTGCCGCCCGTTCAGGTTATTCCCGGCGCACGTCCGGAGATGACATGCGCAACACGTCGAGAAAGGGGGTGACCTGCGCGGCGGAGGCCGCGCAGGTCCGATGTTGAGGGGTCAGCTTGCGTTGTGGCTGTCAGTGAAGTCGTGGCCCGCGTTGCTCACGGTGAGGCTGTTGAACTGGATGTTCGCCCCGAGCGTAATGGTCTGCACGAAGGCCTCCTGGGTCAGCGTCGCTGCCGCAGAAGCGGTAATGCCGGAGGCGTTGGCGCCCGCGACGTCGCCGGTGTGAGAGCTGTCGACCTTGGCTTCGCCGCCGGTGATCTTGGCGTCCATGTGGAAGCCGGAGCTCGGAATACAGGGATCACCGGAGCCGGTGTACGAGACGGACGGATCGGTCACGGTGCCGTTGTTGACCAGGTTGTTGATCTGGTCGATGTTGAACATGCCGCCGTCACCGTTGAGCGTCTGCGTCACGGATTGCGGCATCACCAGCGAGTCGCTGAAGTCGTGCATGCCGTGCAAGTCGTTGACGGGGGCGCTCAGGCCGCTCGCGCTGATGCCGATATCGATCTTGACGTCGACGCAGGTATTGACGGTGTTGTCGACCTTGTTGTCGACGGTGTTGTGAATGCCGTTGTCGAGCTTGTTGTCGACGCCGTTGCTGAGCTTGTTGTCGGCACTGTTGCTGTTCTTGTTGTCGTTGGCGTTCAGGTTGCCATTGAAGTTGCCGTTGCCGTTGAGATTGCCGTTCCCGTTGGCGTTGCCGTTCCAGTTATCGCTGCTGGACTGCAGCGACTGGGCGGCGGTCTGGGCTTCGGACTGACCCTGGCCCTGTCCCTGGCCTTGCCCCTGCAGATTGAGCTGGCCCTGTCCCTGGCCCTGCAACTGGCCCTGCAGATTGGCCTGCGCCTGATCCTGATTCTGGGTCGGATCGTACTTGTTCTTCGGCTTACCCATGATGGGCTCCTGTCGGTTGGAGCACCGTCAGCCGTCACAAGCACGCTGATCTTCTGCGTCTGCGGGCTTCTGCGGACAACGATGCGGCTGCTGCCGGGATTCCCGGCTGCGGGCGCCGTCCGGAATGGCCGGGCTCGCGGATGAAAGCCTCTCGCATACGGTGTGGCGCCGATAGCTGCCCGTGCGGACGTTGGCGTGTGGCAATCGGAGGAATGGCGATCCTTCCGATTGCGAGGTTTTGATGGAAGAGTACTGCGGAAGGCGTAGGCCTCTAACTCCGTCGACAGGGGGGAGCGTCAACGCAGGTGAGACTCGAGACGCGGCAGGAAGTCCCAGATGTCGCGGTTGATGCGCTCCATCTCGTGCGCAGCGTTGGTCATTTCCTTGATGCGAACATCGTCGACGGCCTTTGTCTCGCCGAATTTCAGATCGCGTCGCGTCTGTATGATGCGCATCGACTGTGTCTGGACGATTTCTCCGAGACCGTCGAAGACGTACATGCAGTGGTTGAGTTCGTTGCGTATCTGTGTCCCCTCGTTGAAGCGGTCGATCAGCTGATCCAGTTGCTTCGCCAGCAGCTTGTCCTTGATTTTGATCCTGGATAGCCGCTGAATGAGATCGAGCCGCGCGCGGGTCGTGTTGAGCGTAGCGAATACGAGTGCCGCGGATGCCTGGTCTGTGCCAAGCAGCAGCATCAGCACGTAAATGAAGAGGCTTTCGTTGTTGGACCAGTTGGCGACGAGGTTGCCGATCAGCGACAGCACGAGGGTTCGACGGTCGGCAGTCCGCGGTGCCGCCGCCTCGAGGGCCGCGAAGTCGGGCTTGGGTGGCAACCGGCTCGCGGCCATCGAGATGCTCCTCGCCTGTTCGGGCACGGACCGGCACGGCCGGTGATGCCGCGGGGCAGGCCGTATGCTCGCGCAGCGGGAGCCGGAACACAAGGTCAGTGGCGTTGTCGATTACGCCAGTGAGTCGCCAGTGAAAGGAGGCAGCACATGTTGCGTCGCGCCTTTTCCGCCGCGGCGATCCGCACAGCTCGCAAGGCCGCGGTGACCGCGCTCGCGCCGCTGGTCGAGGGCAGCCGCACGCGCCTGAACGGAATCCCCGACAGCGCGTGGCTCGATCCCTATCTCGTCGGCTTCATGGTGATGCTGATCACGATCACCGCCAGGCGCAAGGTTGTGTGGTTGCAGAACGAGGCTCTTTGCAGCGTCCAGTCGCAGGCCTGGCACGAGATCACGGGAGTGGCGCATGTCCCCGTCGGAGAAGAAACGCTTCTGCTGGATACGGCGCGACACAGGCAGTTCGAACTCGGGCAGCAGCACGCGCTCGTGCTTGACCGGCATCTGTTCGGCGGTGCGGCAGTAAATGGCGAGGAATGGCACGGTATGGTCGGCGTCGATGATGTCGTATCCGGCGACGATGTCGCCGGGCAGATCGATCGCCGCGTTGCGGTTACTGCGATATGGAGCGATACGTTCGACGCATATGTAGCGCAACTTCCGCTGGCAAAGCCGTATCCCTGATATCGCAATCGTTGTTCGCGCGCACGCGACGTTCGAAACGCGCCAATGCGTTTCGCCGGAGATCGCTTTGGTATAGTCTGTCATATGTAATCTAATAAAATGCGCTATTCGGAGAAGTGGTCTGCCGAGCCGAGGCGATGGCTGAGAAGACATAAGAGCGCGAGCCGTCACAAGCCTGAATCGGACCACGGCAGCAGGGAGGTGAATCGAGGGACGGATGCACGGCGAAGATGGGTGTCGAGGCGCAGCCGTGTTCATGTGTGTCTGTGTGTGAGGGGGTGCCGCATGAGTATCGCTGATAACAAGGCCATTCAATCGCGCGCGTTCGATTGCGCGGCCGCGGGAAGGATCGAGCCGTCCGAACCTCTGCGCACGCTGCCGCAGCTCAACGAAATCAGACCGAAGGCGTCTGTGCTCGCTTCACCGCATCTCCGACAGGGCGCCGCCGCGGCCCGTTCAGGTCCCTCGCCACGCAGCATGGTCAATCAGGATGCCGGACGGCGCATCCATGCCGCCGGCGTCGCTCATGTCGACGCCGGCGCATACGGACAGGGTAATGCGCGTTTGCCGGGAGCGCTCGCGCATGTGCGTGCGACTCGTCCGCCCTCGCCAGGTCCACAGGAAGCGGCGGACGCCGAACTTCTGGCCGCCCGACTCGATGAACTGGTCGCACGCCGACGCGGGCAGGATGAAGAGAGTTTGCCGCCGACGATCGTGGTGATCGGCGAACGCGTGCTGGTGCGCGATTGTCTGGTGCAGGGACTGCAGCTTGCCTACGCGCATCATGCGGTTCTGGCGTTCCCCACTCTCGCAACCTGGCTGGATCGCCACGGCGATGGTCCGCTGCCGTCGGTCGTCCTGCTCTTCATGCAGGGGCGCCGGCGCAACGGCAATCATTCCTTCGACGAGGTCGATATGCTCGGCCGCATCTCGGTGGCCGTTCCGGTGATCGTTGTTTCAGATGTCGAGGACGGCGATCGCATCATGCAGGCCCTGGAAAAGGGCGTTCGCGGCTATATTCCAACCAGCATGGCGTTCAGCGTGGCGATCGAGGCGGTGCGCCTGGTCGAGGCCGGCGGCACGTTCGTCCCCGTCTCGAGCCTGCTGGCTTCGCGTCGGGATTCCGCGGCTAATGGCAACAGCATGTTCACGGCGCGACAGATCATGGTGGTCGAGGCCTTGCATCGCGGCAAGGCCAACAAGCAGATCGCCTACGAGCTCAACATGCGCGAGAGCACCGTCAAGGTTCACATCCGCCACATCATGAAGAAGCTGAACGCGCGCAATCGCACCGAAGTCGCTGTGATGACCAGCAGCCTGTTCGACGATCATCTTGACGAGGCGGACGGTTCGGCGACGTAACCGCGCCGTCCACGTTGCGGCGCCGCCTGCATTCGTCCGTGCCAGCCGGTTATCCTACCAGCGGTCCACCCGCACGATCTGTCCCGTCCGGCCATCGATGTCGACGGTGAGGCTGCGGCCATAGGGATCACGCCCCTCGATATCCCACTTGCCATCGTCGAACTGGATTTCGTTGACGCTGACGAGCCCGATGTCGTTGGCGATCATCACCGCGCGCTGCATCGAGATGAGCGATCCGCCGAAGTCGTCCGCGCGAGCCGTGTTCGACATGCTGGAGACGCCACCCAGCAGGCAGGATGCTGTTACCGCTGCTGTCATGATCATTCGTCGCATTGCCATCTCCGATGTCTGTCCGATGTCTTGCCAGCCCGCGGCTGAACGCATCACCGCGGCGATGGTTTCATCGTCGTCGGGTTCCAGCGGGCATCACAGACGTTCGCGCGTCGCGGCATCGAGCGCGCCGGCAAAGTATTTGTCGATGACCCGGCGGAACAGGTCATCGGCCTCGTCCCCGGCGGCAAGCGCGAACAGGGTCATCGACGAGTGCAATTTGAGGTCGTCCGGGGTGCCGAAGATCTGGGTCGCCGAGCGGCCCTCCACGGCGAGGACCAGTTGTGTGCATGTCCTCAGTCGCGTTCCGAGAATCGGATGGCGGAGATAGGACGTCGCTTCGAGCTCTGAGGAAATTGCATAGCGCCGTGCCATCGGGCTATGGCCAAGGCCGGCGATCTGGGGGAACACGAACCACATCCAGTGGGTCCGCTTGGCGCCCGCCCGAAGTTCGGCAAGTACTTCATTCCAAACGGGATCCTGGGCCTCGACAAAGCGCTGCAGCGGACCATGGTCGTCCATGACGGATCCTGTTGTTGTCCCTGCTGGCAGGGATGGGCCGACGGCGGCGCAAGCGCCGTCCGGGGAGGATTGCGCCGGTAGCGTGGCGCCTGCAACAGACGTATGCGAAAGCGGGGATATCAGAACCGAACGCGACCGAAAGGGAGCCCACACGTGATCAGGAGCCTGCTGGCGGCTGTCCTCATGGCGGCCATGACACACGCCGCCGCTGCGGCGGATATCGCTGCGCAGGTCACGGCCTATCGCCGCGCCCACGGCCTGACGGCCGTCCGGATGGACGGCGCGCTCGTGGCGCTCGCCCGCCAGCAGGCGGCCGCGATGGCCGCGAAGGAGACGGTCAGCCATGGCGCCGGGGGTGATTTTCGGCTTCGCGTCGCCGGTCTGCATCGCCGCCTTGTCGCGGAAAACATCGCTGCCGGGTTCCTGACGTTTCCGGAAGTCCTGGCCCAGTGGGATGCCAGCGCCGGCCATCGCGAGAACCTGCTGATGGTCGGCGCACGCCGGATCGGGGTCGCCGCGGTATCGAAGCCGTCGTCACCCTATCGCAGGTTCTGGGCGATGATCATTTCCGACTGATCGCCGGCGCGGCGCCGGGATCAGGAGCGGGCGAGCGTGATGGTCACCCCGGAGAACTCGGTGCCCTGGGAGGTGATCTTCACGGTCTGGCTGTTGCCGCGGGTGTTGAGATTGAGATTGGCGGTGAAGGCCGGCGATGACACCAGGACCTCGAATACGCCGGCGCGTGCGTTGCCCTGGAGATCGCCGCTGACGCCGCGCGTCGCTTCGCTCCAGGTGCCGGAGATTCGTCCGTTGGCATTGCGGACGTTGCTGCTCAGCTCGAACTTGTAGCTGTCGCTGGCGCAACGCAGGGTTTGCTGCAGGCCGTTGCCATTGTCGCCGACGGCGTAGGTCGCGCGGCATTTGATGCGCTCGTGGCTGCCGCTGGCGAGTGAGATCGAGCCGGTGCCGGACCAGACGCCAGCGAGACCTGCGAACGGGGCGGACTGCGCCTGGCTCGCGGCGGGCACGATGGCGACCGAGCCTGCGGCGAGCGAGCCCATGACGATGGCGGCCGCCGCATGGCGGGAGAAAAGACGCTGAATCATCAAGATTTTCATCCTTCAAACAATCCGCTGACAACCACGGCGGGTGGAACTAGTTCCCTTGAAAAGAGGCGCAATTTGGGTGGCAGCTCGTCGCGCGCGTGCGCGGTGTCGCCAGCTCGCTCTTGGCGGCAAGGCACCCATTCCCGGCATGCTGGCGGCCTTTCGCATCGTCCTGATGACACTATTTAGGTGCGCCTCGATGTGGCCGTGGTTGCGCTGACCGGCGAGGCCGTAACGGCGCGATGGAGGCGGCAAGCTGTCGACGTTTCGCGTCCGCCGCCTGAGACAATGGATGCCGCCGCTGCGGGTCGATGCCAGCGGCGCCTCAGGGGGCGCAGGTGATCAGCAGCGCGGCCGCATCTACGCGTCTTCCTCGCGCGTGACCATTCGCCGAGTGTGCATTCGCACAAACATTCATTCGCATTGCGGCGGTCGCCGGATCGCCGTGGGCGTGCACGGGCGATCTATTGACAACTGCGCCTTTCGGGGAACATCCTGCCTCACAGGCCTGAAGCTCAGTGAGTGTGCTCGAGAGACTGACGGTCGTTACGTGTCCTCTTAATTCTCTTTTGAATTGACGTCGCGGCCGATGGGAATGGGCGTGGCAAGAGACACACCGATGGTGGGCCGGTAGCCCCCACCGATGCAGATAGCAAAGCCATGCCTGAGTTCGTGTCCAAGCCGCCCCAGGCAAGGATGAACGAGGAATGCCCGTTGCACTTGTTCTGCTTCTGGTCGCGATTGCCTCGGTGGTGTTCCACTTCCTGAGCCCGTGGTGGTGGACGCCGATCGCCTCGAACTGGCAATACATCGACCACACCATCATCATCACCTTCTGGATCACCGGCTTCGTGTTCGTCGCGGTGACCGGCTTCATGGCGTATTGTGTGTTTCGCTTCCGCCATCGCGACGGGCAACGGGCGCATTATGAGCCCGAGAACAACAAGCTCGAATCCTGGCTGACCATCGGAACCGCCGTTGGCGTCGCAGCGATGCTCGCGCCCGGGCTTGTGGTGTGGCACCAGTTCGTCTCTGTTCCCGCCGACGCGACCGATGTCGAGATCATGGGGCAGCAGTGGCGCTGGAGCTATCGCCTTCCCGGCAAGGACGGCAAGCTCGGCACCACCAGCGCCCGCAACATCAGCGCCGACAATCCGCTCGGCCTCAACCCGGACGATCCGAACGGCAAGGACGACGTCATCATCGATGGCGGTGATCTGCATCTGCCGATCGGCAAGCCGGTCAAGGTGCTGTTGCGTTCGATCGATGTGCTGCACGATTTCTACGTGCCCGAGTTCCGCGCCAAGATGGATATGGTGCCGGGATCGGTGACGTATTTCTGGCTGACCCCGACCCGCACCGGCACGTTCGAGGTCCTGTGTGCCGAGCTCTGCGGGCTGGCGCACGCGCAGATGCGCGGGACCGTGATCGTTCAGGAAGCGGGCGAATATCACGCCTGGCTGGAGCAGCAGCGCACCTTCGCCGAGATGTCGGGGCAGGGTCTGCTCAAGAAGGCGGCCTACCGTTCCGACGGCAAGTGAGATGCGAGCGCGCGATCCGGTGCCGTGCGCGGTCCGGACGATGCAGAGCGAAGGACAAGAGACGAGAAGGGCGCTGCGATGGTCGATATCCCGTCCGATTCAGTTGTCGTCATTCCGCCGGCGGAAGTGCCGGAAGCCGATCTCTACCATCCGCACAGCTGGTGGACGCGGTACGTCTTCTCGCAGGACGCCAAGGTCATCGCGATCCAGTATTCTTGCACAGCGGTGGCGATCGGCCTGGTCGCGCTGGTGCTGTCCTGGCTGATGCGCCTGCAACTCGGCTTTCCCGGCACGTTCTCGTTCATCGATGCCAACCAGTACCTGCAGTTCATCACCATGCACGGCATGATCATGGTGATCTACCTGCTCACCGCGCTGTTTCTCGGCGGCTTCGGCAATTACCTGATCCCGCTGATGGTCGGCGCGCGGGACATGGTGTTCCCGTATGTCAACATGCTCAGCTACTGGATCTATCTGCTCGCCGTGCTGGTGCTGGCATCGACGTTTTTCGTGCCCGGCGGCCCGACGGGCGCGGGCTGGACGCTCTATCCGCCGCAAGCCATTCTATCGGGAAGCCCCGGCCAGGAAGCGGGCATCATCCTGATGCTGGTGTCGCTGATCCTGTTCATCATTGGCTTCACCATGGGTGGCCTCAACTATGTCGTGACGGTGCTGCAGGGGCGCACCCGCGGCATGACGTTGATGCGCCTGCCGCTGACGGTGTGGGGCATTTTCACGGCGACGGTGATGGCGCTGCTGGCATTCCCCGCGCTGTTCGTCGCCTGCGTGATGATGCTGCTCGACCGCGTGCTCGGCACCAGCTTCTTCATGCCCGCGCTGGTGGAGATGGGGCAGCAGACCAAGTATGGCGGCGGCAGCCCGTTGCTGTTCCAGCACCTCTTCTGGTTCTTCGGCCACCCGGAAGTCTATATCGTCGCCCTGCCGGCGTTCGGCATCGTCTCGGACCTGATCAGCACCCATGCCCGCAAGAACATCTTCGGCTATCGAATGATGGTGTGGGCGATTGTCGGTATCGGCGCGCTGAGCTTCGTGGTGTGGGCGCATCACATGTATGTCAGCGGCATGAATCCGTCGTTCGGATTCTTCTTCGCCACGACCACGCTGATCATCGCGGTGCCGACCGCGATCAAGGTCTACAACTGGGTGCTGACGCTGTGGCGCGGCGATATCCATTTGCGCGTGCCGATGCTGTTCGCGCTCGCCTTCATCGTCACGTTTCTCAATGGCGGCCTCACCGGGCTGTTTCTCGGCAATGTGGTGGTGGACGTGCCGCTATCCGACACCATGTTCGTGGTGGCGCATTTCCACATGGTGATGGGCGTCGCGCCGATCCTGGTGGTGATGGGCGCGATCTATCACTGGTACCCGAAGATCACCGGCCGGATGTACCATGACGGGCTCGGCAAGTTTCATTTCTGGGTGACGTTCCTCGGCGCTTACGCCATCTTCTTCCCGATGCACTATCTCGGCCTGCTCGGCATGCCGCGCCGCTACCATGACATCGGCGAGACCGCGTTCGTGCCGGCCTCGGCCCATGATCTCAATGCGTTCATCAGCGTCATGGCCCTGATCGTCGGCTTCGCGCAGATGGTGTTCCTGTTCAACCTGATCTGGAGCCTGCGGCACGGCAAGGAAGCCGGCGGCAATCCATGGGGCGCCACGACGCTGGAGTGGCAGACGCCGGAAACGCCCCCGGGCCACGGCAATTTCGGCAAGGAGCTGCCGGTGGTCTACCGCTGGGCCTATGACTACAGCGTGCCCGGATCCAACCACGACTATGTGCCGCAGAACCAGCCGTCGATCCGCTGGGACGCACAGGAGGGCCCCGCGTGAGCGTCATCGTCCTCTTCATGGTCGGGCTCGTGGCGGTCGCCGCCTGGTGGTTGTCGCACCAGCGACTGATGGCCAAGCCCTGGCTGGAAGAGGGCGTGGTCGGCGATTTTCCCGGTGGCGGCCGCCTGTCGTCCCCGACCGCGAAGGTCGGTCTCGGCGTGTTCCTGGCCGTCGTCGGATCGCTGTTCGCACTGATCGTCAGTGCCTATGTGATGCGCATGGCGCTGCTGGACTGGCGGCCGGTGCCGATCCCGCGCCTTGTCTGGTTCAATACGGCCGTGCTCGTGCTCAGCAGCGCGGTGCTGCAATGGACGCAGCGCGCGGCGCGGCGCGGCGATCGCGATGGCGTCACCACCGGGCTGCTGGTCGCCGCAGTGGCGTCGATCGTGTTCCTTCTCGGCCAATGGCTGGCGTGGCGGCAACTGCTCGTGGCAGGCTATGGCGTTGCTGGCAATCCGGCCAACTCGTTCTTCTTCCTTGTCACGGCGCTGCATGGTCTGCATCTCGCCGGCGGCATCGTGGCGCTGGCGCGGCCCGTTGCCGCTGTCCTGCGTGGCGCGGACCCACGGCGCCTGCAGCTCAGTGTCGAACTATGCACGATCTACTGGCATTTCCTGCTGCTGGTGTGGCTGATCCTGCTGGCGCTGCTGAGCGGCTGGACGGTGGCCTTCTTCGACATCTGCCGCAACCTGGTGTCCTGAACGGAGAGGCGATGCGCCCATGGCCGAGACCGCGATGACGACTTCCACAGCGTCCCGGGCCCCGCTGTCCGGCTGGCGCAGCTTCGCCGCCGACTGGCGCTCGGATCAGCGCGCGTTCAAGGGGGTGTCATGGGGGAAGGCCATGATGTGGATCTTCCTCCTCAGCGACACCTTCATCTTCGGCTGCTTCCTGCTGTCCTACATGACGGCGCGATCCTCGACGACGGTGCCGTGGCCGAACCCGAGCACGGTGTTCGCACTGCGGTTCGGCGACACCGAAATCCCGCTGATCTTGATCGCCATCATGACCTTCGTTCTGATCAGCAGCAGCGGCACCATGGCCATGGCGGTGAACTACGGCTACCGGCACGACCGCAGGAAGACCGCGATCCTGATGCTGGCGACAGCGGCGTTCGGCGCGACGTTCGTCGGCATGCAGGCGTTCGAGTGGACCAAGCTGATCATGGAGGGCGTGCGTCCGTGGGGCAATCCATGGGGCGCCGAGCAGTTCGGAGCCTGCTTCTTCATGATCACGGGCTTCCACGGCACCCATGTGACCATCGGCGTGATCTTCCTGCTGATCATCGCGCGCAAGGTGTGGCGCGGCGATTTCGACACCGGACAGCGCGGATTCTTCACAAGCCGCCGCGGCAATTACGAGATTGTCGAAATCACCGGGCTGTACTGGCATTTCGTCGATCTGGTGTGGGTGTTCATTTTCGCCTTCTTTTACCTGTGGTGAGGCACGATCATGGCCGAAGTCACGCTGCACGCCGCCCCCGATGTCCACGCCGTGAGTCCGGCGAGCCATGCCGACGGGCAGCAGCATCCGATCAAGCTCTATCTCGTGGTCTGGGGCTGGCTGTTCGTTCTCAGCGCCTGCTCGTATCTCGTCGATTATTTCGGCCTGCATGGCTATGTGCGCTGGACCCTGATCCTGCTGTTCATGGTTCTGAAGGCCGGCCTCATCGTCGCCGTCTTCATGCACATGGCCTGGGAACGGCTCGCGCTGGCCTACGCCATCCTGGTGCCACCGGTGTTCGTGCTGGTGTTCACCGTGCTGATGCTGTTCGAGGCCCATTACACGCTGCTCAGCCGGCTCACCTTCTTCGGCGCCGGTCACTGAGACCGGGTCGACGCGACGGCGTCCGGTCGCCATGGCTGCGGCGATGCCGGGCGGACGACGAATCTGAACCGATCAACACCGGAGACTGTCGCATGCGTCTGTTCATGGTTGTGCTGGGTGCTGCATGGGTGGTGGCCGTACCGGCGGCCGCGCAGGATGCGGCTGCGGGCGAGAAGGTCTTCGTTCAATGCAAGGCCTGCCACCAGATTGGCGAGACCGCGAAGAATGCGGTCGGCCCGATGCTGAATGGCGTGATCGGCCGCAAGGCGGGCAGTGTCGAGGGCTTCAGCTACTCCGCAGCCAACAAGAATTCGGGCATCACCTGGGACGAGGCGACGTTCCGTGAATACATCAAGGATCCGCGCGCCAAGGTGCCGGGCACCAAGATGGCGTTCGGCGGCGTCAAGGATCCCAAGCAGATCGAGGATCTGTTGGCCTATCTCAAGCAGTTCGATGCCGCAGGAAAGAAGGCGGAACTCGGTTTGGTCGGGCGGAGGCTCGCGGGGATGTAGCGGCGCCGATCGGGCCGTGGCCGACAGGCGGGGCGGACTTTCTCACAGGAGGAGGCGCGCGATGCATTTCACCATCGGCTTCAAGATCGACGGCAAGGCGGAACGAATCACGGTCGAGGCGGATGATGCGCTGATCGCGGCGCTCAAGGCCAAGGCGGAATGGCCCGAGGCGATGATCATCTATGTCCGGCCGCAGAACCGGCGCGGCGACGCCCGGCATCCGTCCCTGCCGCTGTCCGGCGCGACGCACTGAACCTGCCTCGCCCCGCCGCCATCGCTGCCAGCGTCGCTGGCGTGGCGACGGCGGCCGCGGAACAAAGCGTCGACGTCGGCATTGTCCGGACGAAACGCCCGGAGACATCAGCATGACTTCCCGTATCGTGATTTCGACCTCTGTCGTGGCAACGGTCCTGTTCGGCGCGCTGGTCGCCGCTCCGGCGCCGGCGTCCGCCAAGGGCTGCATCAAGGGCGCCATCGTCGGTGGCGTTGCCGGTCATTATGCTGGCCACCATGGGGTGATGGGCGCCATCGCCGGCTGCGCGGTCGGGCGTCATGAGGCCAACAAGCATGCCCGTCAGCAACAGCAGGACGGCAGCAACACCGCCACGCACTGAACCGCCGGCGCGCGCCAGACGCCAGGCGCCGGCGAGGCAATGACAGTTCCAGTCGACGAAAACGCCGCCGGCCCGGCAGGGACGGCGGCGTCGGTCTTTCGCAGCCGCGGGCGAGGAGATCCTATTGCCGGCTCATGCGGGCGGACGCCGGATGCCCGGGCAGCTTGAAGCGCTTGCCGGTGTCAGTGACCTTGCCGCCGGACACCTTGAGAATCGAGATGTCGCTGTCGAGATAGTTGCCGACCAGCAGATATTTGCCGTCCGGCGTGAAGGCTGCGGCCTCGGGCAGGCCGCCGACCTCGACGTCCTGGGTCTTGGTGACCTTTTTGCCGTTGATCCGCAGCACCGAGATGCTGCCGTTCCTGTTGTAGAAATAGCTGTTCTTCATGTTGGAGCCGCGCAGGATCGCCGCGGCGGCAAGATCCCCCTTCGGGCTGATGGCGAGGCCTTCCGGGCCATCGCCGACCACGACGCGATCGATGATCCGCGGCGGATTGGCTTCGAGATCGACCACGCTCACCGTATCGACGCTGCCGTCGGACGAGCCCGCGCCGCCATTGTCGGCGGTGAGCGCGAACTTGCCCTTGGGGTCGACCACGACATTGTAGGGCCACAGCCCCGTCGCCAGGTCGAGCTTGTTGTAGGTCACCTTGTCGCCGGCGATGTCGAGCACCGCCAGCTTGTGCGCCGGAAACTTGGTGGCGAGCGCACGCTTACCGTCGGGCGTGAACACGACCTGAGAGACGCTGTCACCCATCGCGACGGTGTCGACCACCTTGACATCGGTGC
Source organism: Bradyrhizobium sp. U87765 SZCCT0048 (assembly GCF_018131225.1). Classification (GTDB taxonomy): domain Bacteria; phylum Pseudomonadota; class Alphaproteobacteria; order Rhizobiales; family Xanthobacteraceae; genus Bradyrhizobium_A. The sequence goes on from NZ_JAFCMM010000004.1 coordinate 248,076, forward strand.
CGCTCACCGCGAGCACCGAGATCGAATTGTCGCCGCGGTTGGCGACCAGCGCCATCTTGCCCGACGGGCTGAAGCTGAGGCCGGACGGCTGCTTGCCGCCGGTCACCGTGCCGACGAGCTTCGCCGGGCTGGCCTTGAGATCGATGACATAAATCTTGTTGTCCAGCGTCTGCTTGAGGGCCTCGCCGTCCTTGACGACGTCGACGGAGTCCGCAACCAGGGCGATCGATCCGGTCGGATCAATATCGATATTGACGGGCGGGCCGACCACGGAGTTCTTCAGCGGCAGCGTTGCGACGATCTTCGGACTTTCGGGCCGGGCGAGATCGATGACCAGCACGGCGTCCTTGCCAGCCGGCGACAGCACGACCTTGCCGTCGGCATCCCATAGCGCCTTCTCGTCGAGGCCGACGACCAGGAACGGCGCTGCCATTGCGGTTACGGTTGTGGCGATGCTCAGCAGCGCGGCCGCGCCGAGCGCAGCTGCGATATGGCGACGAAGCGACATTTCTACGGTCCTCCCCATATGTTTGTTGTCAGGTATCGTTGTTGGCCGTATCGCGGCATGTTAGTCGCTGCCCTGTGATCGCGCTAGAGTGGCGGGACGGCCGCCGCGGTGCTGCTGCAGCGCGGCGCAGACAGATGAAAGAGCTTGGCGATGGCGCACGACAGCCGTGATGAACTGACCGAACTGCTGAAGCCGTCGCGGTTGACCAGCATCGTCGACGTCGGCGCCAATCCAATCGACGGCGATCCGCCCTACAAGCCGATGCTGCAGCAGCGGCTGTGCCGGCTGGTCGGATTTGATCCATTTCCCGACGTGCTGAAGCCGCTCGAAGCCGCCAAGAGCGAGCTCGAGACCTATCTTCCCTATGCGGTCGGCGATGGCGGCCGCCACACCCTCAAGCTCTGTCGCGGCATCGGCTTCGCCAGCCTGCTGCAGCCGGACGAGGTGGCTCTGCGCCATTTCCCGCGCTTCACCGAACTCGGCACGATCGTTCGCGGGCTCGAGGTCGCGACCAGACGGCTGGATGACATCGCCGAGATCACCGCGATGGACATGCTGAAGATCGACATCCAGGGCTCGGAGCTGTCGGTGTTCCAGAATGGCCGCACGCGCCTTCGCCAGGCGGTCGCGGTGCAAACGGAGGTGTCGTTCATCCCGCTCTATAAGGGCCAGCCGGTGTTCGGCGACATCGATCTCGAGCTGCGCAGCCTCGGCTTCGTGCCGCACATGTTCGCGGCGATCAACAAGAAGATGATCGCGCCGATGCAGGGGCCGAATCCCGCGGCGGCCCTCAACCAGCTGGTGGAGGCGGATGCGGTCTACGTCCGCGATTTCATGCGGCCGGAAGCCATGGACGTGGAACAGCTCAAGCACCTCGCCCTGGTCGCACACCACTGCTACGGCTCGTTCGATCTGGCGATGAACTGTCTGCATCATCTCACCGGCCGCGGCGCGGTCGCGCAGGATGCGCGCGCGCGCTACATCGCCATCGTGCAGGCGGGCCAGTCGCGGGCCGCCCCGCCGCGCTGATCGGCGTTCCCTGCTTGCCGGCTTTTTGAATGGCGCATCGCGGCGCGCGGATGCTAGTTTAGGGTGTCCGCGGCGGCCATGTCGCGAATATGTTTCTGTTTATTTAAATCAAAGTCGATCACTGGCGCAGATCACGACGCTGTCGTCTGCCCGGTGCATTTTTCTGCTCTTCGCATTTCCCATCACGTCATTTGGTCGACCGGAGGATTGCTCCATGGCCCATCCAGCAAAGCCCAGAACCCCGACCCGCAGTGCAAGCCAAAGCACCGGCAGCGGCACGCGCCCCGGCGCGACCGCGCGCCCCGCCATCCGCCCGGGCGAAGTGCGCCCGCGCCCGTTGCCGAAGCATTCGCAGGCCCATCCCGGCGTCAGTCCGCTGCATCCCGTCAGCCACCGCAATGTCAGCTTCCAGCCGCTGCCGCGTCCGCTCGGCTTGCCGCCCTATCACTACGATCTCGGCGACAATTTCCCCGACATCGCCGCGGCCATCGCGCAGGACAAGGCGATGGTCTTTCATGTCGTCGGCGACACCGGCGGCGTGCAGGACGGTGAATTCCAGAGCAATGTCGCGGAGCAGATGCTCGCGCATCTGTCGAGCGGCAAGGGGCCGTCGCCGCACTTCTGCTATCATGTCGGCGATGTCGTCTACTTCACCGGCATGAAGGACGACTACTACGCCCAGTTCTATGAGCCCTACAGCCACTACGACGTGCCGATCTTCGCCATTCCCGGCAATCACGACGGCGAGGTCGACGATCCCACCGCGCAGACCTCGCTCGACGGCTGGGTGCAATACTTCATGCAGGCGCATCCGGACGTCGATCCGATCTCCAAGGACGCGCCGCGGGTGCAGCTCAATCTGCCCAATGTGTACTGGACGCTGGTGACGCCGCTGGCGACCATCATCGGTATCTACACCAACGTGCCGGAGGGCGGATCGATCGATTCGGTGCAGCAGCAGTGGCTGACAAACGAGTTCGCGACGGCGCCGATCGATCGCGCCCTGATCTTCGCGCTTCATCATCCGATCTACTCGTTCGACGTCTATCACAGCGGCAGCTCGAAAATGGCGGACGTGCTCGAGAATGCGATTCGCGACACCGGGCGGGTACCGAACCTCGTGCTGTCGGGCCATGTTCACGACTATCAGCGGATCGAGCAGAAGATCGCCCCCGGTGGTCCGACGCCGTTCATCGTCACGGGCAATGGCGGCTATCACAATCTGCATGCGGTGCATTCGGCGCCGGGCGACAGGTCGCCGGATACGGGAGCGGTATTGAAGTATGCCGCGGCGACGTCGTGGGGCTTCATGACGCTCAACATCGATCAGGACAAGATCTCGGGAACGTCCATCGAGGTCGATCGCACCGGCAAGGCCAGAGCCGGCGACAGCTTCAGCTATTCGGCCAAGCCGATCATCCTCAAGGATCCCAAATCGGTCCCGACGCTGTAAAAGACGGCGCGCGGCGGCTCAGGGCGTCAGTGGTCGCCGCGCGGCTCTGCCCTCGCGTGATATCAGGAGACTCTGGTCGCTGCGGCAAGTGTCGCTGCGATCGGCAGCGGTATCCGGCTCCGATCATGTGTGGTGATGGCGCGCCGCGCCGTCGCGTTTCTTAAGGTTTGTCTGCTTCAGTGCGGGGGCGGCGCCAGCGCAGGTTCGGCCGCGTTTCGTCGTCTGCGAGATCGTCCGTGCCGCCTGATGTTCGAGAGGATATGAGCCGCTCCACCGCCGGCCTGCTGTGCGGCGCGACCTTCGTCGTTTTCCTCATCATGTTCATGCCGCTGCTGCCGACGGCCGCCGGCACGCTCGGACACGATTACGGCTTCAACTTTCCCGCGTTGCTCGCCGGCTACTACTGGATCCTGCAGAACGGCATCTCGCAGTTGCCGTGGTTCTCGCCGGCGCAGTGCGGCGGTTTTCCATTCTTCGCCGATCCGAGCATCGCCTACATTTCGCTGCCCCAGGCGCTGGTCGTCGTGATGTCGCCGATGCGTGCGGTTCAGGTCACGTTCGTCGTGTTCGCGCTGCTCGGCCTGTGCGGTGCCTACGCCTTGATGCGTCGCGGCTTCCAGTCTTCGCGTGCCGCGGCCGTGCTGGCGGCCGCGCTGTTCGTCTTCAACGGCTTCTACGTCTACCGTGTCCTGATCGGACATCTGCCGTTTCACGGCTTCGCGCTGGCGCCGCTGATGATCCTGCTGCTGCTGCCGCGCGGTGGCGATTCGACGCTGTCCCGTCTCGGCAGCGTCGGTGCCGCGGCGCTGTGCCTGTCGTACATGTTTCAGGTCGGCATGATCCATGTCATCCCGCCACTGTTGCTGGCGACGGCGATCATTCTGCTGGTTCATGCCTTCTGCTTCGGCTGGCGTTGGGAGCCGTGGCTGCGTCTGGTCGCGGTGGGCGCGGTGTCGCTGCTGCTGTGTGCGGGCAAGCTCGTGGCGGAACTGGCGCTGCTGGCGAACTTTCCACGTGACCTCTACCCGCTTCCCGGCATTCCCGGGATTGGCCAACTGCTGTCGCTGGTCGCGCAGGCGCTGTTCGTGTCGGCGCCGGCCGATGCGACTGCGCATCTGGCCAATGCGCAATGGCCGCAGGAGCGCAACGAGTGGGAGTATGGCGTCTCCATCGTGCCCGCCCTGCTGCTGGCCGCGGCCGTGGTCACCTCAATCAGTCGCCGGCGCGATCGGCCGCCCGCGACGCCGGCGCAACTGCTGATCCTGGTGGCGATCGTGGCGCTGCTGGTATGCCCGCTGCTGCTGAACTGGTATCAGCCCGGCTGGAATCGCGTGTTGAAGTCGCTGCCCTATTTCTCCAGCGTCAGCAGCCTGCTGCGCTTCCTGTGCGCCTATATTCCGGTCGTCATCGTGCTGGCCTGTCTCGCGCTCGATCGCCTGCCGTGGCCGGCGGATCGCGCGGCGCGGATGCGCACGTCCGTGGCCGTGTTCTGCCTCGGTGTGATCGCTGCGCAGAACGCCCTGACCAATCGCGATTACTACGCCGGGCAGCCCTATCGGACAGCGCCGGTGGAGGAGGCCTACGCGCGGGCGCGGGCGAGCGGCGTCGTGACGCCGATCGAGGCGATCGTGGATACTGGCGGCATGACGGTGATGGCGAACGATGCGATGATCGCCGGCGGTTCACAGCTGGATTGCTACCAGCCTTTGATGGGCTACCGGCGCGAGAAATTTCCGGTCGCGCCGCTGCGGCTCGGCCGTGTCGACGAGCGGATCGGCACAGTGCTGAACCTGAAAAATCCCGCCTGCTATCTTTTCCCGGCCGAGAACCACTGCCGGCCCGGTGATCACTTTACCCTGGAGCAGGCTGCCGCCGCCGATGCGTTCCGGCGGTACCAGCCGTTTGCCTTCGTCCAGCCGCAGCGCCAGCGTGTCGCGACGGCGATCAGCGGCGTCGCGGCCATCGTGACCTTCGCGATCGTGCTGGCGTGGGCGTTTGCGGCAGGACGACGGCGCGTGTTGCACGGCTCGGCGCCATTTCCTGCCTGACGTGCGTGGACGTTGCGCCATGCGGCGACCGGTGCCGATCGAACACCGCGTTCTGCAGCGCGGATGATGGATCGATGGCGCATTCATGACAGGTTGAGCGGCGCAGCCGCGCGATATCAGGCTTTCCGCGTCGCGCGTTTGGTGTAATCTGCCGCATATTCAATTTTGTGCTGACTGCGATGCTCCCGTGCGGGCGTCGCCATTTTCATCGGGATGTTTTTGATGTCGGACAGTGATGGACCGGAGCTTCACGTGGAAAGCCCGGTGATGGTGGCGGACACGTTCTGCACATATCTCGCCAGGCAGCTTGTCGCGAAGAAGGGCTACCAGATCGCGCATGTGCCGGAGGCCACCGGGCTGGTGCTGGCCAGCGACGTCGTGCTGACCATGTCGGATGGATTGACGCTGAACATCGTCTGTCTCATCGATCGGCAGGCGCATCCGGGCCGGGAGTTCGCGCTGTCTGTCGAGGATGTCCGTGAGATCGGCAACGGCTGCCTGCACTACACCGGCCGCATCAACGGCGCGAAGATGCCGCTGTCGATCACGATCGTCGAGGTCGGGCCGCCATCGCCGGGGCAGGAGCAGCGGCTGCGGGCCTTCAAGCGGAAGTGGCGGGCGAAGGTCATTCCCGCCGCGATAGCGGTCGATCCGGCGTCCGGGCGCGTCTGGTGCTCGCATCGTCCGCTGATCAGGTCGGTCGGGCTCGCCGGCTTCATCGAGCGTCTGCTGTCGTCGCCGCGCGAAGCGGATGCCGACCTCGTGCCGCGCACGGTGGAGACGGCGCCGAAGGCGTTTCCCGTCCTGACGGTTGCGATTCTGGCCGTGCTGGCCGCGATTTTCGCCGCCGAAATCAAGTTCGGGTTGGGCCCTCTGACTGGACCGCTGCAGCCATCGATCGCGACCCTGGTGGCGATGGGCGGATTGGCGCGATCGCTGGTCTTCGCAGGCGACTGGTATCGGATGCTCTCCGCGCCATTCCTGCACATCGATATCACGCATCTCCTGCTCAATGGCCTCGCCCTGTTCGTGGCGGGGCGCCGATACGAACATCTGGTCGGGCGGCTCTGGTTCGGACTGGTCTACGCCGCTGGAGCGGTGTGTGGATCGGTGGGATCTTTGCTGTTCAATGACGCCATGATCGTCTCGGTCGGCGCATCCGGCGCGATCACCGGGCTGTTCGCCGCCATGCTGGTGACCAGCCGGCATTTTCCGGCGGGGCCGCTGCGAACGGCGCTGCAGATGACTGCGATCTATGTGTTGATTCCGGCGTTGCTGCCGCTCACCGGCGTGCTGAATGGCAAGAAGGTCGACTATGGCGCTCATTTCGGCGGTGCCATCGGCGGCGTGGCGGTCGGGCTGTTGATTCTGGCCGTCTGGTCGTCGGCCTCGCCGCTGCCGGGCGGCCGCAGGATCGCCGCGGCGATCGCCTCCGCGTGCGTGCTGGTGTTGGCCTATCCAGTGATCGGCGTTGCGCGCAACTACCAGCGCGCTGCCCTGGTGACGCAGTTCATTCCTGTTGAGCGATATCCAAAGAACGCCGCGGAAGTCGCTGCGAGAGCGCAGGACCTTGCGCAACAGTATCCGCGCGATCCGCGCGCGCATCTGATGCTGGCCGGGCGCCTGTTCGATCTCAACGATCGTGCCGGCGCCGAGCGGGAGGCGCGTGCCGGGCTGGCGGAAGAGGATGTCTGGCGGCCCTATCTGCCGATGGTCGCGGTCCCGCTCAGGGCGATGCTGGCAGCCTCGCTCGACGAGGCCCGCCGCGGCGAGGCGCTGACGCTGGCGAGGCCGGTGTGCGATGAGGCCCATGATGGTCCCGTTCGCCGTCTGCTCGACACGCGGCATCTGTGTGGCAGCTAGAACGCGATCGTTCGATCGCAGCGCGGAGCCTGACTCTATTTCCAATCGTTTCCTGTTGTCGCTTTTTAGTGTCCGTTGATTGCTGTGCTCCGCGCTTCGCTTGGCGCTGAACCGTCGGCTCCGTACGCTTCGATTCGCCCAGCCGTTCGGCAGGGTGAACGTGGACAGCATGCCGACGATGATCTCCGAACGTGCGCGCGCGAGAGCGCGCACGGCACCGCCCGATGTGAAGCCTTGCGCGATCCGGCAAGCGACGGCTGACGATGTTCGCACGATCGCGAAGCTGACATATCTTGCTGGTGGCGAGACGTTTTTGTTTCTGCTGCGCGAGCTCGATCCTGTGGCCGAGCCGCTGCGCGTCTATCGCGACATGATCGCGGCGCCGACCGGCATGATGTCGTATCGCAATTGCGTGGTGGCGGTGTCGCGCGGGCAGGTCGTCGGCGCGGCGAATGCATTTCCGGCGGGCGTGATCGCCGAGGGCATTGACCGGGAAACCCTGACCGAGCGCGAGATGTTGTTGTGGCCGCGCACCGCACTCAATGATCCCGACAGCTATTTTCTCAACGACATCGCGGTCGCCCGCAGCCACCGGCGACACGGCATCGGCGCGGCCCTGCTCCGGGCCGTCGTCGACGACGCGCGGCGTCAGGCGTTTCCATCGGTGACGCTGCATGTCTGGGCCGACAATGCCGGCGCGATCGCGCTCTATCGCCGCTTTGGCTTCACCGAGGTCGGCCGGGCCGAGATTCCCTGGCACGCGGAATTGCCGCACACCGGCGGCAGCCTGCTGCTCAGATTGTCCTGTTCTTAGCGGTCGCACCGGTTCGCCGGACTGGATCGCTGGACGCTTCTCGTTCCGTTCAGGGGCAGGGCGCTTCGGCAGCGAAGCCGGCTGCGCGCGGCATCGCTCATCGATGCGCCATCATCCGGCGAGATGCCATGTGAACGAATCCCTCCGTTCGAACGACAGTCTCTTGCGCGGCGCCCGGTTGCAGGCACGGCAAGAGGAGGCACCATGCGTGCGAGACTGTTCGAAGCGATGGCCGTGGGGTTCGCCGTCGGCTGCGGCGCCGGGATGGCGCGCGCAGAGCCGACGGTCGAGACCGCGGGCGTGACCGCTTGCGCCATTACCGGCTGGTCGAGCGACAGCGATCCGGCCGGCCTCAATGTGCGGGCGGCGCCGCGCGCGGATGCGGCGATCATCGGCCGCCTGCCGCCGCCGGAGCGGCAAGGCGACGACGTCTACGCGGCGGAGTTTCGCATCATCGGCAGTCGCGCCGGCTGGCTGCTGGTCAAGGATGCCAGGGTTGTCGACTATGGCAGCGGCAACGGGGATCGACCGGTGTTCGCCGGACCGGGCTGGGTATTCGGCGACAAGGTGCGTTTCACGATCAACCGGCCCGAACTGCGCGGGGCGCCGAAGGTGGAGGCCGCGGTATCCGGCAAGCTCCAGTCGCGCGACGGGACGGGCGGCCCGGACTCCGCCATCATCGACCACGTCCACGGCTGCTCCGGGGCTTATGCCGACGTGACGGCGCACATGGAGCACGAGCCATCGCGCCGCGGCTGGGTGACGGGGATCTGCAGCAACCAGGTCACGACATGTCCGTGACAGCGCCGTCGCGCGGGTAGCGTTAGGCTTCCGGTTCGTCGACGGTTGCTCGATGCCTGTTTTGCGTACGACGTTTCTCCGTTTCTCTTCGGGGCATCGGGAGGAGGCCGAGAAGACGGAAGGTAAGAACTGCGATTTTGGTGTCCTGGTGGTAATCAGACGATGGTGGTCGTGCGCTTGTCTCCTCTCAAATCTCAAAGAGGAGCCCGCATTGAGCTGGAAATTTCTGCAATTTATCCTTATAGGTTGAGTATCCTGGCACGATCAAAGTGGCCCTGATGACCGATAGTCAGCGCGCTGTTGTTGAGGCTTCGCGGCAGGTCGACTGCCCGCATTGTGATGCGAAAATAAGTCCCGTTGCTCGCTTCTGCGATAGCTGTGGGCTTGCAATACCGACCGAGGCGTCCCGAATTGACGATTTTGTCGAGCAGCTTCTCGACAAGAAATTGAAGAAACATCTGAAAGATCGAAATGTTGTAGAAAACGAAGTATCTGAGCATGTTTCTGCACGCCTGATGGGGTGGGTAGATCGCGTTCAAAAAATATCTAAAATTTCTCTCGCGGTGATTGTTGCCGTCTTCTTGGCCGCCTTCGGCGCTTTAGGGATTGGATGGGGAAGTTTCCATCAAGCGATCGCCGACGGACGCAAAGAGCTGGATGCATCTCTCCAAAAGGCCGGAACATTTAATAGAGATGTAGCTCAGGCTCTCAGTCAATTTGGAAAGATCGAGACTCGTCTCGGAGAAATGGACACTCGTCTCGGAGAAATGGAAGCTCGTCGCGATAATCTTGCGGCAAAGATGGATGCCTTTGAAGGACAGATAGGCGTCTTCGAAGCTAGGTTCAAGTCGATCTCAGATCGCTTGGCCATCGCCGAGGAGCAGCAAGAGACGCTCGATAAGAAATTGCGGGAAATGTCTTTTTCGGACGTCCTGCCACGCTATGCCAGATATCTGGACAGGATTGGTTTTAAGAACATCGAACAGGATATCAGGCCAGTTTACTACTCTGAAGATAACCCGCTTCCCAAGACTGTAGGGCCGTCCAGCGAAGTGAATGCGTTCTACAGCGATCACACCCTTTATATTCATAAGAACCTGAGGGCCGACCAACCGATCGTGGTGCGCGAATATACGGAACATGCACTGCTGGCGACGCTGCCGGATGGCGGGCATCGCTCTGAAGTAGAATCGGCTCTGGCCGATTATTTTTCCGCGAGCTTTTTCAATGATCCTCGTATTGGAGGGGCTGTATCCGGGAGAGAGTTCAAGCGTTCGACGCCGTATCTCCGGACGCTGACCGACGACAACAGAAGCGACGCCAAGAAACGGTCCCCCCAATCTGGAAGATCCGAGAGAGGAGAGGTGTGGGGCCGGGCATTCTGGCAGTGCCGCGGCTACAAGGACGCGGGTGTCGCAGACAATATCCTGTTCGAGGCATGGAAGGTTGCGGCGCCCGTGAACGACGATGACGCTCCGTTGAAGAGTTTTGCGGGCAAGGTGATCGAGCTTGCGCACAAGCACGACGCGCGACTGGCCGAGTGCTTCACAGTGCAGTTTCGGAGGCGCAGTCTACCCCTGTAGCAGTGGTCTTCATTGCGATAAGATTCAGTCTAATGATTGTGGGACGTCGTAAGATATGGCGAAAGCACTTGTCTCAGTGCGTTTGTCCTTGCACTTGGCTTCGCCGAATTGACGTGAGACGATAGAACGCAATTTGTCGTATTCCGGTTTGTGAGCCGATTGATCACGTTCTCAAAAAGATTGTTGCGCTTCGTGATTGTCATGATTTTTGGGGAATAAGCATGCGCGGGTCCGTTTTTCTGATGGTCGTTGTGACGCTCGGCAGCTGGTTTGGAGCTCCCGTATACGCTCAAATCGTAGACCCGACACCGATCGAGCCGCCAGTTGGAAGTCACGTGACTGGGCCAGAGAACTATGGCCACAAGGGAGGGCCGAGGCCCAAGCCGAGGAAACACCAGGCGCGCCCATCTGCACTCGAACTCTCGTATAGAAAACCATATGGAATTGCTGCGGGTCTTCTTCCCTACGGGGAGGTTAGAACCATCGACACGCCGTACGGCCAGGTTACTTGTCGAGGCGGTAATACTCTTCCGCTGGGTGGGGGAGCTGGCTCTGGTACTGGTAATACGCCGCGCAGGTGTGCATTTGGCTCGGTTGCACCGTTTTGAATGTGGCCCCGGGAACGAGCTTCAGGGCAGTCATCGCCGTTCCAATCTACACCGATCGCGAAGGGCTGGTGGGGGTGCGAGCCTTCTGCTAGAAGGGCGCGCTTGGCGGGCATCTGTCGCCTGTCGCGCGCCGGTCCCGTAGCTCAGCCGGATAGAGCGACGGTTTCCTAAACCGTAGGTCGGAAGTTCGAGTCTTCCCGGGATCGCCATCTCTCCATTTTCAGGACTGATCGCGCCAGTCGTTGTCCGCCCCTTGGGGGCCCCGGCTGCGATGCCGTCTGGCGGCCGCTTCGCTAGGCCGCGTCGGCGGCGTGACGGTCCTTAATCGCGGCCAGCAGGTTGCGGCCGGCGGACAGGATGTGGCGCCGGAGGTAGGGTACCGCACGCTCCGCGTCGCGTTCCTCGCACAGCCGCAGGATCTCGCGGTGCTCGACCTCGGCGTCCGCCACCGCGCCGGTCAGCAGCAGCTGCAGGCGGATGTAGCGATCGGTCTGCAGGTTGATGCCCTGCACCACCGCCAGCGTCTGCACCCGGTTGGCCGGCAGATACAGGCTGCGGTGAAACTCCCAGTTCAGCCGGCCCCATGAACCGACATCCTCGCGGTGATAGGCCTCCTCGAGCTGCGCGAGCACCGACCGTGACAGCGCCAGATCGTCCGCAGTGGTGTTCGGCAGCGCGCGCCCCAGCAGGTCGCATTCCAGCGCGGCGCGCAGGTCGAACAGCTCGCTGATCTGCTCGCTCGGCAGCGAGGTGACCACCGCGCCCTTGTGGGTCGTCAGCTTGACCAGGCCAGAGGCTTCGAGCTGGCGCAGCGCTTCGCGCACCGGCATGCGGCTGACGTCGTATTCGGCCGCGATCGTCTCCTGCACCAGCGGGTCGCCCTCCCTGAACTCGCCATTGAGAATGCGCTCGCGAAGGGATTCCGCGAGCGAGTCCGGCAGGCTCTGGCGTTTGATCCGGTGTGCTTTCGGGGTGGGCAGTCGGGGCGACATTTCTGTCCATCTGATCGGTCGGGCCGCCGACGTGGCGGGGTAACGGCCTGGAATTGCAGCGATATTCTCAAACCAAATTCTATCACGGCGGCGCCCGCAATTGAAGCTGGACATCGGATTTTGTTCGATTGTAGATTGGATCCAATCATAAAGCGGACACAAAGTGGGTCCGCACGAGGAAAGGATGCTGCGCGATGACTGTCTGGAAGGGCGTTTTCCCTGCCGTCACCACCAAGATGCGGGAAGACGGCACCGTCGACCTGAAAGCGACGCAAGCCAGCATCGGCAGGCTGATCGACAGCGGCGTCTCCGGCGTGATCGTGCTGCCGATGCTCGGCGAGAACGCCTCGCTCCGCCCCGAGGAACGCGAGAGCGTCATCCGTGCCGCGGCGGAAGTCGTCGCCGGCCGGGTGCCGCTGCTGTCCGGCCTTGCCGAGATCTCGCTGGACGCGGCGACCGCATCCGCCCGCGCCTATGAACGGTTCGGCGCCGAGGGGCTGATGGTGTTTCCGAGCCTCGGCTACAAGACCGACCCGCGCGAGACCGCGGCCTGGTACAAGGCGATCGCGGCGTCGATGGCGCTGCCGATCATGATCTACAACAATCCCATCGCCTACGGCGTCGACGTCACGCCGGCGATCCTCAAGGAGCTCGCCGACACGCCCTCGATCATCTGCATCAAGGAGGAGACCGGCGACATTCGCCGCGTCACCGACATGTATGTCGAGCTCGGCAACCGCTTCCAGATCTTCTGCGGTGTCGACGACCTGATCGTCGAGAGCATGGTGCTCGGCGTCACTGGCTGGGTCTCCGGCATGACCAATGCATGGCCGCGGGAATGCGTCGCCATCTTCAATCTCTGCGCCCAGGGCCGCTTCGCCGAAGCACTCGGGCTCTACCGTCTGATGACGCCGGCCTTTCACCTCGATACCCACGTCAAGCTCGTGCAGTACATCAAGTTCGCCGAGCATCTCGTCTATGGCGCGCCGGAATGGACGCGTGCGCCGCGCCTGCCGCTGGTCGGCGAGGAGCGGACGCAGGTTTCGGCGGTCATCACCCGCACCATCGCGGATCTGCAGGCCTACGCGCGCCGCGCGGCCTGACGTCGCCGCGCGTGGCGACCAACGATCCGACGCCAGTTGCGGAGGGACGCACCGCGCCCCTCCGGCCATCAAGGATCGGGAAAAGATCAGACAATCGGGGGAATGAACATGAGCAGCACGACCAATGTGGAGGCGGCCGTCGTGTCGTCCTCCGTCGGAGACGGACTGAAAGCGAAGGTCCTGTTCGCGACCCTGACCGGCAGCGCGATCGAATGGTTCGACTACTTTCTCTACGGCACGGTCGCCGGTCTCGTGTTCAATCGGCTGTTCTTTCCGAACTATGATCCGGTGGTCGCGCTGCTGCTGGCCTATCTGTCGTTTTCGCTGCCGTTCTTCGTGCGTCCGTTCGGCGGCTTCGTGTTCGCTCACATCGGCGATCGCATCGGCCGCAAGAAGACCCTGGTGCTGACGCTGTCCTGCATGGGGATTGCGACCTTCTTGATCGGTCTCCTGCCGGGGTATGACAGCATCGGCGTCTGGGCGCCGATCCTGCTGGTGACGCTGCGGGTGATTCAGGGGCTCGGCATCTCCGGCGAGTGGGGCGGCGCTTTGTTGCTCGCCTACGAGTATGCGCCCGAGAACCGGCGCGGCTTCGCCGGCAGCATCCCGCAGATGGGCGTGCCGCTCGGCATGCTGCTGGCGACGCTGGCGATGACGCTGATGTCGATCCTGCCGGACGCCGAGTTCATCGCCTGGGGCTGGCGCGTGCCGTTCCTGCTGAGCGCCGTGCTGGTGTTCCTGGGGCTGTGGATCCGCAACGGGATCGACGAGACGCCGGATTTCCAGAAGACCAAGCAGACCGGCAACGTGGCGAAGATTCCGCTGGTCGACACCGTGCGCTATCACTGGCGCGAGGTGCTGATCGCGACCGGGGCGAAGGTGGTCGAGACGGCGCCGTTCTACGTCTTCACGACCTTTGTCGTCGGCTACGCCACCGGGACGCTGAAGTTCGAGAAGGTCACCGTGCTCAACGCGATCACCGTCGCGTCACTGGTCACGGTGTGCATGATCCCGATCATGGGCGGGCTGTCGGATCGTATCGGCCGCAAGAAAGTCTTCCTCGCCGGCACCGTGCTGATGGCGGCGTTCGCATTTCCCTACTTCTATCTTCTCGACATGCGCCAGCCCTGGAGCATCACCCTCGCCACCATCGTCACCGTCGGGCTGATCTGGGCGCCGATCGTCGCGACCCTCGGCACGTTGATGTCCGAGATCTTCTCAACGCGGGTGCGCTACACCGGTATCACGCTGGGCTCGCAGATCGGCGCGGCGGTGGCCGGCGGCACGGCGCCGCTGGTCGCCACCTGGCTGCTCGGCGCGTTCAACGGCAACTGGGCGGCGATCGCGATCTACATCATGCTGTGCTCGGTGGTGTCGTTCATCGCGGTGTCCTGCGTCGACCGGCGCAGGGCGAACTAGCCGCGCACGGACGGTCTTTCGGCAAAAGGGTCCGGCGATGCCGGGCCCTTTTTTTGTCAGGTGCGCGCGTGCGGGACAGGTCGCCGGGCGGCGGGATGTTCAGGTGATACAACCGGGCACAACCTGCGGGCGAAGTGCGGCGCAAAAAATCCATGCTTTGGCCAGTTTCGGGCGGTTCTGTCGGGAGATGGCGACCGTCGGACCGCCCGCTCCGGGTACCCACCCGTGGGGCCATCGGGTAGGATGACGGTCTTCATCACCTGTGATTTTGAGGATCTTCATGACGCATTCATCGCCGTCGTCCGTTCGCCTCGCCGCTCTGCTCGCCGTCACACTGTCCTTTGCCGCCGTGTTCGCGGCTGCGCCGGCCGGCGCGCAGGACGATACCCGCAAGGCCCAGGAGCGCGCCTGCTCGCGTGACGTCTCACGTCACTGCCGCAAGGTGATGAACGACGGCGACATGGCCATCCATCAGTGCCTGATCGAAAGCCGAGACAAGCTCAGCCCCGCCTGTCGCAAGGTCGTGGAAGGGCACTGAATCCCCGCCCGGTCTCCACCGGTTACGGCGCGGTGACCTCGATCCCGCTCGTCCCGGAGCAGACTTGCCGGTTGCGTTCACGCAGCCGTCGCAATACATCGACGCGACCCGGTTCTGACCGGCGTCGCCGTCGCTGTGTGGCCAAATTTCGCCAGATGGCATGCGGCGCCATCCGCCGTGATCCGCATCGTGAAAACGGGCGGGCCGACGGGCCGCGGGCGCGGCCCGGCTTGCGAGAGGAATGATGCGATGAATATTCTGCCGAAGGAGTTGCGGTTCGGGGCCGGCCAGCCGGTTCGCCGGGTCGAGGATCAGCGCCTCGTCACCGGGCATGGCCGCTACGTCGACGACATCGCGCATGCCGACGCGCTGTGGCTGGTGCTGCTGCGCTCGCCGCACGCCCACGCCCGCATCGTTGCGATCGACACCACCGCCGCCCGCGCCATGCCGGGCGTGGAGGCGATCTATACCGGCGCAGATCTCGTCGCCGACGACATTGGCGCGCTGCCGACGCTGCCGGTGTTCAAACGGCCCGACGGTTCGCCGATGACCTTCCCCGAGCGCCGCCTGCTCGCCCACGAGGTGGTGCGTTTCACCGGTGAGGCCGTCGCCGCTGTCGTCGCCACCTCGCGCGCGGCGGCGCAGTCCGCCGCGGAGGCGATCGCCGTCGACTATGACGTGCTGCCCGCCGTCACCGACCCGCAGGCTGCGATCGCGCCGGGGGCGCCGGCCGTGTGGCCGCAGGCGCCGGACAATATCGTTGCCGCCACCAGCTATGGCGATGCCGCGGCGGTCGAGGCGGCCTTCAAGGCGGCGGCCCATGTGGTGTCGCTCGACGTCGTCAGCCAGCGTCTGGCGCCGGCCGCGATGGAGCCACGCTCGACCATCGCGGAGGTCGATGCCAAGACCGGCCGCCTGACGCTGCACATGCAGACGCAGACGCCGACCACCACGCGCGACACACTGGCGGACGCCGTGCTGAAGCGCCCGAAGGAGAGCGTGCACGTTCTCGTCGGCGACATCGGCGGTGGCTTCGGCCAGAAAACCGGCGTCTACCCGGAAGACGGCGTCGTCGCCTATGCGGCCGTCAAGCTCAAGCGCAAGGTGCGCTGGCGCGGCGACCGCACCGACGAATTCCTCGGCGGCACCCATGGGCGCGACCTGACGTCGACCGCCGAATTCGCGCTCGACGCCAAGGGCCGTGTGCAGGCGTTCCGCGTGCGCTCGATCGGTGGCACCGGCGCCTATCTCAGCGGCACCGGGGTGCTGATCCCGCTCATCCTCGGACCGTTCGTCGCCACCGGCACCTACGACCTTCCGCTCATCCACATCGACGTCAAGGCGGTGATGACCAACACCGCGCCGGTCGGCGCCTATCGCGGCGCGGGGCGTCCGGAGGCGGTGTACATCGTCGAGCGGCTGATGGACGCCGCCGCGCGGCAGATCGGCATGGATCCGCGCAAGCTGCGCAAGATCAACTTCGTCAAGCCCGGCCAGATGCCCTACCGCACGGCGACCGGCCAGACCTACGACAGCGGCGCGTTCGCCCACATGCTCGACCGCGCCTCCGATCTCGCCGACTGGGACGGCTTCGCCGCGCGCAAGCGCGCCGCCAAGGCCAGGGGTCTGCTCTATGGCCGCGGTCTTGCCAGCTACATCGAATGGACCGGCGGCACCGTGCACAACGAAAAGGTCAGCCTGCACGCCACGGCCGACGGCCATGTGGTGCTGCATTCTGGCACCCAGGCGATGGGCCAGGGCCTGGAGACCGCCTATTCGCAGATGGTCAGTGCCGCGCTCGGCATTCCCATGGACAAGATCCGGGTCGTGCAGGGCGATACCGACCTCGCGCAGGGGTTCGGCAGCGTCGGCTCGCGCTCGCTGTTCGTCGGCGGCACCGCGGCCGTGGTGTCGGCGACCGATCTGATCACCAAGGCGCGTGAGAACGCGGCCAACGTGCTGGAGGCCGGCGTCGGCGATATCGAATACAGCGGTGGCTGGCTGACCGTCGCGGGCACCGATCGCCGCATCAGCCTGTTCGAACTCGCCAGGCGCGAGAGCGGCGGCCGTCTCAGTGTCGACAGCGAAGGCAAGGTCGACGGTCCCAGCTGGCCGAACGGCAGCCATATCTGCGAGGTCGAGATCGATCCGCAGACCGGCATCACCCGCGTCGCGCGCTACACCACGGTCGACGACGTCGGCGTTGCCGTCAATCCGATGCTGGTCGGCGGCCAGATCCATGGTGGCGTCGCCCAGGGCATCGGCCAGGCGCTGTACGAGGGCGTGGTCTACGATTCCGATGGCCAGCTGCTGACCGCGACCTATCAGGACTACTGCATTCCCCGCGCCGACGACGTACCCAACATTCAGGTCACGCTGGACGAATCCGCGCCATGCCGCACCAATCCGCTGGGATCGAAGGGGTGCGGCGAGTCCGGCGCGATCGGTGGTCCGCCGTGCGTCGTCAATGCAGTGATGGATGCGCTGAGCGCGGCGGGGGTGGCGAATCTTCATGCGCCGCTGACGCCAATGAAGGTGTGGTCCGCACTGCAGGCGGCCGCTTCGCAGGGGTAGGATCGGTTGCGCATCTCCGGCCGTGGCTCGCCGCGGCCGGACACGCATGGTGCGGCGGCATGATCACTTGCTTCTCAACGCAGGCGAATCATCTATAGCTGTCGCCTGCGCGTTGCGCGCCATTGACATTTGCTGCACAAGCCAAGCTTTCCTGCCTCCGATTTCAGATCCTGGGCGCCGATTAGCCGCATGCAAGTCCAGACATCGCACATCAGCATCGTTCGTTCGATTCGTCAGGTCAGCCTGGTGCGCGACTGGTTTCGTGCACGCGCAGGCGCAGCGCTGCCGGCCATCACAAGCTTCGAGCCGAACGAGCGCGCGGGTGATGCGCTGGATCTTCTGCTGTGCGGCGTGACCGCCGATGGCGAGAGGATCGATATCCACTGTCTGAAAGGCGGCGAACGGGTCGGCGTCATCTATGATGCGGTGCTGGCGGGCCGCCCGCTTCGGGATTGTCTCGATCCGGCGATGGCGAGCGCCGCGCTGCCGATCTGGAATGCCTGCGTCGTCGCGAGGTTGCCGGTCTACACCATCGTAGCCGTTGCCGATGCCGATGGCTGCCCGGTGACCATCGAGCAGGTGTTGTTGCCCTATGCGGGGAGCGGGAACACGGCGGAGTTCATCGTCGCCTCGACCCATGCCTGCAGCACCGAGGGGCGGTTCTCGCCGCGGGGGCTGATGCGGGTGAAGGACCGGGCGCCGCCACATTGGGCGGTGATGATCGATCCGGCGGCCGCGGCCGTGTCACGCCCGGCCGCGGCCGGGCCCGGATCCGCTGCTGTCGAGCAGATTGACATGGACGTCATCTAGGGCGGCTCAGCCGAAGCGGCCGGCGCTGACGGACGACTATCGCTTGGGGGGACGACGCCTGGCGAGGCTACGTGTGGCGTTGCATCGGCCGTCAGAAACGTTCAGACATCAAATTGTCCTGTGCAGCGCAACCGCTTGAATCCGTGCGCCGCGGCGGCTTTTTTCCGTTTCTGTCATCGAGGTTTCAACAGCACCGGTCAAGTTTCCCCCAGTACCATTAACTGGGGCCTCACCATGAGCGATGTTGCGTTACCCGGCTCGATCGAGCCTGCCTTGCAGAAAGGGCCGGATCTCGATCGCGGCTTCCACCCGCTGACCGGCGTCATCTATCTCGGAGTGGTCGCTGCCGCGCTCCTGTTCGTGGCCTACAGCATCTATGCCGACGTCGACGCGACCGGCGTGAAGGTCTCGAGCCTGCTGCCCTACATCATGCTGTTCGTCGCGCTGCTGATCGCGCTCGGCTTCGAGTTCGTCAACGGCTTCCACGACACCGCCAACGCGGTGGCGACCGTGATCTACACTCGCTCGATGCCGGCGCATGTCGCCGTGGTGTGGTCGGGCATGTTCAATCTGCTCGGCGTGCTGCTGTCCTCCGGCGCGGTCGCGTTCGGCATCGTGTCGCTGCTGCCCGTCGAGCTGATCCTGCAGGTCGGCAGCGGCGCGGGCTTCGCCATGGTGTTCGCGCTGCTGATCGCCGCGATCGCGTGGAACGTCGGCACCTGGTATTTCGGCCTCCCGGCGTCGAGCTCGCACACGCTGATTGGCTCGATCATCGGCGTCGGCATTGCCAACGCGCTGATGCATGGCCGCAGCGGCACGTCTGGCGTGGACTGGTCGCAGGCCACCAACATCGGCAAGGCGCTGCTGATGTCGCCGCTGTTCGGCTTCGCGCTGGCGGCGGTCCTGCTGCTGATCCTGCGCACGGTGCTGCTGCGCGCGACCCCGGCTCTGTTCGCCGAGCCGAAGGGCAACGAGCCGCCGCCGATCTGGATTCGCGGCATCCTCGTCCTGACCTGCACGCTGGTGTCGTTCTTTCACGGCTCCAACGACGGTCAGAAGGGCATGGGCCTGATCATGCTGATCCTGATCGGCACCGTGCCGACCGCCTACGCCCTCAACCGTGCGCTGCCGGCGAGCCAGACCGGGCAGTTCGTGCAGACGTCGGCCGCGGCGAGCAAGGTGATCGAGGGCAAGGCTGCCGGCTACAATGTGCTCGGCAACCCGCGTCCTGCCGTCACCAACTATGTCGCCGCCCACCAGATCAACGAAGGCACGTATCCTTCGCTGGCGGTGCTGGTGCGTGACATCAGCCAGCAGGTCAGCCAGTACGGCTCGTTTGCGAAGGTGCCGGCCGATGCGGTGGGCAACACCCGCAACGACATGTACCTCGCCTCCGAAGCGGTCCGCTTCCTGATGAAGGACAAGGAGAGCGAACTCAGCGCTGCCGACGTCGCCGTGCTCAACACTTACAAGGGCGAACTCGACGCCGCGACCAAGTTCATCCCGACCTGGGTGAAGATCGCCGTGGCGATCGCGCTCGGCCTCGGGACTATGGTTGGCTGGAAGCGCATCGTGGTGACTGTCGGCGAAAAGATCGGCAAGACCCACCTGACCTACGCCCAGGGCGCCTGCGCCGAGATCACGGCGGCGGCGACGATCGCGGCTGCGGACGGCTACGGCCTGCCGGTCTCGACCACCCACGTGCTGTCGTCCGGCATCGCCGGCACCATGGCGGCCAACGGCTCTGGCCTGCAGTGGGCGACGATCCGCAACATCGCGCTGGCCTGGGTGCTGACGCTGCCGGCTGCGATGCTGCTGTCGGGCAGCCTCTACTACGTGCTGTATCACGTGCTCTGACCGGCGCTTCGGCGTGAACACCGGAAAGCCGCGCAGTCGCTGCGCGGCTTTCTGCATTTCAGCGGCGGCGGGCGGCAAGCAGGTTTGATGCAGTGCGTCACGGACCGGCGTCCTGCCGGGCCGCATCATGGTGTATAAGTTTCATCCCGGTTCGAGAGCGGGCGGCCGCAAGGCCGGGGCTTGAGGGTATCCGCCGCAATGGCGGGCCTCCGGCCAAGCCAGGAGACGAGGTTGTCATGGATACACTGATGCTGCCGTTCACGCCGCGCTTCATCATCCTCACGATCTGTTCGGTCGTGACGGCGCTGCTGCTCGGCATCGGCCTGTTCGATCACAAAGCGTTCGATGTCGTGCTGCTGCCGCTGGTCGTATTCGGCGCGCTGACGGCGCTCGGCGTCCGCGACCTGATCCAGAAGCGGCATGCAGTGCTGCGCAACTATCCGATCTCGGCCCATATGCGCTTCCTGCTGGAGGAAATCCGGCCGGAGATGCGGCAGTACTTCTTCGAGAGCGAGAAGGACGGCAAGCCGTTCAGCCGCGACATCCGCGCCGTGGTCTATCAGCGCGCCAAGATGGATCTCGACAAGCGGCCATTCGGTACCCAGAATGACGTCTATCAGGAAGGCTACGAGTGGATGCACCATTCTGTGGCGCCGAAGCCGATGGCGTCGGAGAAGTTTCGCATCACCATTGGCGGCCCCGACTGCACCCAGCCCTATTCGGCCTCGATCTTCAACGTCTCGGCGATGAGTTTTGGCGCGCTCAGCCCCAATGCGGTGCGGGCGCTGAATGGCGGCGCCAGGAAGGGCGGCTTCGCCCAGGACACCGGTGAGGGCGGTTTCAGTCCCTATCACCGTGAGATGGGCGGCGATATCATCTGGGAGATCGGCTCCGGCTATTTCGGCTGCCGCACCGCCGACGGCAATTTCGACCCGGACAAGTTCCAGAAGCTCGCGACCATCGACCAGATCAAGATGGTCGAGCTGAAAATGAGCCAGGGTGCCAAGCCCGGCCATGGCGGTGTTCTGCCGGCGGCCAAGGTGTCGCAGGAAATTTCCGAGATTCGCGGCGTGCCCATGGGACAGGACTGCATTTCGCCGCCCTATCACAAGGCGTTTTCGACGCCGATCGGCCTGATGCAGTTCATCGCCGAGATGCGCCGCCTGTCAGGCGGCAAGCCCGCCGGCTTCAAGCTGTGCATCGGACATCCCTGGGAGTTTCTGTCGATCTGCAAGGCGATGCTGGAGACCGGAATCTATCCCGACTTCATCGTCGTCGACGGCAACGAGGGCGGCACCGGCGCCGCGCCGCTGGAGTTCATGGACAACCTCGGCATGCCGATGCGCGAGGGCGTCAACTTCGTGCACAATGCGCTGATCGGTATCAACGCGCGCGACCGCATCAAGATCGGGGCAGCCGGCAAGATCGCTACCGCTTTCGACATCGCCCGTGCCATGGCCATCGGTGCCGACTGGTGCAATGCCGCGCGGGCCTTCATGTTCTCGATCGGCTGCATCCAGTCGCTGAGCTGCCATACCGATCGCTGTCCGACCGGCGTGACCTCGCAGGACCCGACGCGCAACCGCGCGCTCGTGGTGCCGGACAAGCTGGAGCGCGTCTACAACTATCACCACGCCACACTGCATGCGCTTGCCGAGCTCACCGCGGCCGGCGGCTTTGCCCATCCGCAGGAAATGCTGCCGATGCATTTCTCGCGCCGGGTGTCGGGCGTCGAGGTGATGTCGTTTGATCATCTCTACCCGTCGCTGCGGCCGGGCGAGCTGATCAACGGCACCGATGATGCCCGCTTCAAGCGCGCCTGGGCGATGGCGCGGGCGGAGACCTTCGCGGCGGCGAATTGAGGGCGCTCGCCGGTCAGCCGGCGTGGGCAAGGATGTTGACGAGGCGGCCAAACGGGTCGCGGACATAGAACCGGCGGACGCCCCAGGGCTCGTCCGCCGGGCCGTATTCCAGCGGCAGGCCTGCGGCCATGACGCGCGCCAGGGCGGCGTCGAGATCGTCGACCTCGATCGACAGGTCGGGTACCGCGGTGCCGGAGCCGCCCTCGCTGGCGACGCTGACCTGCACGGTCATGGCCTGAGCCGAGCCGTAGGTCGCGATCCAGCCATGGTCCATCAACAGGTCGAGGCCGAGCACGTCATGGTAGAACGCGCGCGCCCGGGCGACGTCGGGCGTGCCGATATTGGCGACGATGCGTTTGACGCGCATGGCAGGCTTCCTGTCACGAGAGAACCGGATGGCTTCCGTTTAGGATGCGAGGCTGCCGCGCTCAAGCGCGCCGGTCAGAACTCGGCGTGCACACGCCCTGAAAAGATCGAGGCCGGGCCGCGATCGGCGTTGTAGGCGGGATTGACCACCAGCTGATAGTCCGCCGTCAGGGTCACGCTCTTGTTGAGCGCGTAGGCGTAGTAGGCCTCGACGATCTGCTCGGGCCGGTAGTTGAGCGCGCCGTCGCCGATCAGCAGGCCATTGCCGCCGGCGGCGAGGAAGTCGCGGTGGGCCCGCGACAGGCCATTGATGGCGCCGCCGATGCCGACGGTATCGGCGCTGCGGCCCCAGTAGCTGCCCTTGATCGAAACACCGCCGGACAGGCTCTGGTCGATGTCGGTGAACGACAGGATCTCGTTCTGGCCATCGTTCCAGCTCAGGCGGGCGAACACGCCGATGTCGGTCGCGACCTGCTGCTCGCCATTGATGTAGAAGCCGTACTTCCAGCGCTCCTGACGAATGCTGAGCATTGCGTCGTTGATGGCAATCGTCGGGTCGGCCGCGGTGATCGCCATCGCCTGGTTGTAGTTGCCGGTGGTGCCGCGATTGGCGAACACGCCGAGCCGCAGTTTGCCCGGCTGGCCGAAGATCGTGTGCCGCTCCTCGAATTCGGCGACGGTGCCGGCGCCGTTGAAGGTCAGGCTGTCGCTGTTGGGCGCGGCCGGGACCTGGAACACACCGGCGCGCAGTGCCCAGTCCTTGCGATTGAGCTCGACCACGGCGCCGCGGGTGAAGCCGGGCAGGTCGGCCGGGAAGTCGTAGGCGGCGGAGGCCCACATCGCCCAGTTCATGAAATCGGCGCGCGGGTCCTTGGCGTAGGAGTTGCCGTCGAAATAATCGCCGACCGCGAAGCGGCCGACGGTCACCGTGATGCGGTCGATATCGCGCTTGCCGGCGAGCTGCATCGGGCCGTCGGAGACGTCCTCCTGTTCGCCGCCGAGGCCGAAAGTCTGACGGAAAAAGTAGCGCTGCGGTCGGAACTTGGGATATTCGGCGCCGCCCTTTTGCGCCTCGCCATTGGAGAAGCCGGCGATGCCGAGCGTGCTGCCGATGCCGAAGCCCTGTGCCAGTTCCGGATTGAAATAGAGCTCGCCGCCGTCCCACAGCCGCCAGCCGAGGAACGCGTCGGCGGTCCAGGTGTCGCGGCCAAGGCCGCCGCCGGGCAGGCTGTTGCTGCCCTGGTAGGGCGAGCGAAACGCAGGATAGCCCTGCATGATGCCGGTGGTCTGGCCGTGGATCGTCCAGTTGTCGTTGTCGGGCAGCGCGCCGGCGGTGCGGGTCGGGGCCCACAGCGGTCCGTCCCACAGGCGGTAGTTCAGGCCGACCTTGACCATCTGCAGCTTCGGGTCGACCCGCGTCGCGGGGATGCCATCGAAGCTGTAGGTCTTGGCGCCGAGATCGATGTAGCTGTACTCGACCTTGCCGCTCCAGTTGCCGGACAGCGCCACTTCGATGCCGGCGCCGGCAGTCCAGCCGTACTGCTGGTGCGCCCTGCGGTCGACGCCATCGCCGTTGGCGTCGTTGATCGAGACGACCGTGCGCCCCCAGGCGAGGCCGGCGGTCAGATAGGGCAGCCATGTGCCGTAGGCGTAGCCGACGCGGCCGCGAACAGTGCCGATATGATCGAGCGTGGTGTTGAACGGCGCCGGTGTGAGCTTGGTGTGGTCGATCGGGGCCACGAACGAGATATCGGCTTCCGCGCCCAGCACGATGCGGTTGGGAAGCTGCAGGTTGCCGCCGACCTGGAAGCCGCCAGTCATGCCGGTGGTGCTGTGGGGAAAGAACACGGCCTGCAGCGGCACGGCGTTGGTTCCAGCACCAAGGCTGCCGCCGCCATAGCCGACCTGGCCGCCGACATAGAGGCCCGTCCAGTCGAAGACACGCGCCACCGGGGTCGACTTCACGGGCATGGAGCCGAGGTCAGCGGCCGTGGCGGCCTCGAGGGACAGGGCCGAAAGCGCGATGCCGGCAAGCAGGGTCTTCATCGTCTCTCGGGGCCGTCGGTTCAGCTTGGTCGCGGGGTCGTCAGGCTCTCCTCTGGCACAGACCACCCCCTCACGCCATCGAGGCCGGAAGGCGTCACAGCGGAATTTCGTGGGGTGAGCCATGCCCGCAACAGCACCGGACCGGTGGAGGCGGCCGCCTGGCCGTCGCGGGCATCAGGCCGGAAGGCCGGAGGAGAGCCGCTCCCGACATGCCATGGATTTGCGACAGGTATGTAACAGCGATGGCGGCGACGGGCGCCCGAAAAAGGATGACCCGCCCGGGGGGACAACCGGGCGGGTCGGGTACGACACGGGGTGGATGAGGCGCCCGTGCCGGACGCAGATCCACCGAAAATCCGTCAGCCGCAGGTGCGGACGCGGCCGATGTAGTTGCCGTAAGCGTCGTACTGGCGGACCCAGCCGCAGCGGCGATAACCGTAATAACCGTCGTAGTAGGGGCCGTTGGCGACGGCCGCGCCGACCGCTGCGGCACCGATCACGCCGGCGGCGATGCCGAGGCCGAGCCCGAGACCGCGGGCTTCGGCAGGCCGCGAGGTGGCGGCGATGCCGCCGGTCAGGGTGAGAGCGGTGAGGGCGAGGGCGGCAATTTTGGTCTTGAGCGACATGATGATCTCCATCCGGTGTTGGGGGCGCCCCCGTGGGGGTGCATGCCCGTTCGTCGGACACCCGGTGCTTCGGGTTCGACCTTGCGGATGAAGAAAATTGCTGTCGATCGATCGAACCGAAGTTGGGCCTCGAACGACGCTGAAGGCTCAGAGCAGCGGTTGGGGCACGTTGCGCAGCGCGGCCATGTCGAAGCGGGCGACGTCGGCGAGCAGCTCGCAGAACGCGCGCGCGCCATGCTCGATCAGCTGCGCGCCCTTGTCGGCGGACGCCTGCGTGGCGTCGCCCGCCGCGCCGCAGGGATTGAGATCCTGGGCCTGCCAGGCGAACGGCGCGGGCCGGTGTGTCGACAGCCAGCGGTAGCGTGCCTCGAAGTCGAGGCTGGCGGGGCGGAAGTCGGCGATGCGCTCGCGGCGCACCTGGTCCGGGTAGGCGGCGAGCATGATCGAGGTCTCGATGGCGCCGCCATGCACGCCATGGCGCACCTCCGCCTCGCTGAACAGCCCTGCGGGCTGACCGAAGCGATGCCATCCGGTGGTGACCGCGAGCAGGCCGTGCTGCGCGCGCAGGTCCTGCGCCACTACGGACATCGCGGCGCTGTTGCCGCCATGGCTTGTCACCATCACCAGCTTGCGCAGGCCGGCAGCGGCGATGCCGGCGCCGAGCTCCATCCATGAGCGCAGCGCCGCGGTGGTCGACAGCGACACGGTCTGCGGAAAGTCGATGTGTTCGGTCGACAGGCCGACCGCCTGTACCGGGATGAAGGTCGCGGGAATCTCCGCCGGCAGCAGTGCACGGACACGGGCGAGGAACGCCTCGGCGATCAGCGTGTCGGTCTCGATCGGCAGGTGCGGGCCGTGCTGTTCGGTGGCCGCGAGCGGCAGCACCGCGATCCAGTCGGCCGTCGCGCCGGCCGGCAGCTCCCCCCAGCGGATGGCAGTCCAGTCATGGGGCGGCAGATGGGCGGGGCTGGTCACGGTCGCGGTCCGGTGTTGTCTGGGCGTTGGTGCTTTCTACACGAAGGTGGCCCCGAGGGGGACACCGTCGTGGGCCGGCGGCGCTCCGGGCCGGCTATTTCTTTGGACCGCATTGCAGGGTAGCTTGCGGGCCGTCATCGGCCACGCCATGGCCATTCCTCGAAGACCCGCCCACGGAGCCCACTGATGAGACTTGCTGCGCTGTTTCGTGCCCTGACTGTTGGTCTTGCGGTCCTGGCCTCGCCGGCGCTGGCGCAGACGCCGGCCAAGCTCGACAAGGTGTCGTTCGGAACCAACTGGGTGGCCGAGGCCGAGCATGGCGGGTTCTTTCAGGCGGTGGCCGACGGCACCTATGCCAGCTATGGCCTCGATGTCACCATCGTCTCCGGCGGTCCCAACATCAACAACCGCATCCTGCTGGCGTCCGGCAAACTCGACTTCTTCATGAGCGCCAATTCGCTGCAGTCGTTCGACGCGGTCGCCAACAACGTGCCGGTCATCGCGGTGGCGGCGATGTTCCAGAAGGATCCGCAGGTGTTCCTGGCGCATCCTGACGCCAAGGTCAGCAAGATCGAGGATCTCAAGCCGCTGACGCTGTTCGTCTCCAAGGAAGGCATGCAGACCTACTTCCAGTGGATGAAGTCCGAATACGGCTTCAGCGAGGGCAACGTGAAGCCCTACACTTTCAACGCCCAGCCGTTCCTCGCCGACAGGAAGAGCGCGATGGAGGGCTATGTCACGTCCGAGCCGTTCGCGGTCGAGAAGCAGGCCGGCTTCAAGCCGACGGTGATCGAGCTCGCCGACTACGGCTTCAATACTTACTCGACGCTGATCGAGACCCGGCGCGATCTCGCCGAGAACAAGCAGGATCTGGTGCAGCGCTTCGTCGATGCCTCGATCGTTGGCTGGTACAACTATCTCTATGGCAACAATCGCCCGGGCAACGAGCTGATCAAGAAGTTCAATCCCGACATGACCGACGAACTGCTGGCCTATTCCGTCGCCAGGATGAAGGAATACGGCATCGTCGATTCCGGCGACACGCTGAAGGATGGCGTCGGCGCGATGAGCGATGCGCGCATGGCGAGCTTCTTCGACAAGATGGTGCGTGCCGGCGTGGTCAAGCCGGATCTCGACTTCAAGAAGTCCTACACGCTGCGCTTCGTCAACAAGGGCGTCGGCCTCGACCGTCGTCCCAGGAACTGACCGGCGTGGCATCCGATCCGGCGGCCGGCGGCGCCGCAGGCGAAGGCGGCCTGCCGGCGGAGATCGCGGTGCGCTTGCGTGGGGCGGCCAAGGTCTACGACAACGGCGTGCAGGCGCTGTCGGCGCTCGACCTCGACATTCGCCGCGGCGAGTTCGTGTCGCTGCTCGGGCCGTCGGGCTGCGGCAAATCCACCGCGCTGCGCCTGATCGCAGGCTTGAGCCGGCCGAGCGGCGGCATCGTGCAGGTGGCTCGCCGGGCGAATACCGGGAGCCATGCCATCGGCTTTGTCTTCCAGGAGCCGACGCTGATGCCTTGGGCCAGCGTCGCCGACAATGTCCGTCTGCCGCTGCGCCTCGC
The DNA here is from genome assembly GCF_018131225.1 of Bradyrhizobium sp. U87765 SZCCT0048. GTDB lineage: Bacteria > Pseudomonadota > Alphaproteobacteria > Rhizobiales > Xanthobacteraceae > Bradyrhizobium_A. The sequence goes on from NZ_JAFCMM010000004.1 coordinate 275,515, forward strand.
GCGGCTGCCGCGCGCGGACACCGAAGCCCGGGCGCGCGAAGCGCTGGCGCGGGTCGGGCTCGCTGATTTCGCCGATGTCTATCCGCGCGAGCTGTCGGGCGGCATGAAGATGCGGGTGTCGCTGGCGCGCGCGCTGGTCACCGATCCGGACATCCTGCTGATGGACGAGCCGTTCGCCGCGCTCGACGAGATCACGCGCTTTCGCCTCAACAACGATCTGATGGCGCTGTGGCGCAGCCTGCGCAAGACCGTGGTGTTCGTCACCCACTCGGTGTTCGAGTCGGTGTACCTGTCGCAGCGGGTCGTGGTGATGACATCGCGTCCGGGTCGGATCAGCGCCGAGTTTCGCATCGTGGCGCCGGAGCCGCGGCTCGAGGAGTTCCGCACATCGGCGAGCTATGCCGCGCAGTGCCGCGAGGTGTCGGCCGCGCTGGCACGCGCCAGCAATGAGGGCGGCGCATGAGCGCGCACGATCGTTCATCGGCGGCGGGCGCCGGGGTGGCAGGGCCAGGGCATGCCGGCCGCGCGCTGCGCATGCTGCTGCCCGTGCTGATGCTGGCCGTCGTGGTCGGCCTGTGGGAGGCGGTGGTGCGGATCAACGCCATTCCGCCCTATGTGCTGCCCAGTCCCGTCAACGTCGTCACGACGCTGATCCAGGACTGGAACCTGCTGTTCGGCTCACTGCTGGTGACGCTGGTGACGACGCTGGAGGGCTTCGTCGCCGCGGCGGTCGGCGGCATCCTGCTGGCGCTGCTGTTCAGCCGCTCCAGCTGGCTGGAATACGCGCTGCTGCCCTATGCGGTGGTGCTGCAGGTCACACCGGTGATCGCGATCGCGCCATTGCTGCTGATCTATCTGCCGCAGCCAGTCGCGGTGGTCGCCTGCGCCTGGATCGTGGCGTTCTTTCCGGTGCTGTCCAACACCATGCTGGGCCTGAAGTCGGTGGATCGCAATCTGGCGGGGCTGTTCGCGCTTTATGGCGCCTCGCCGTTGCAGACCCTCGGCCTGCTGCGGCTGCCGTCGGCGCTGCCCTACATGCTGGGCGGCCTGCGCATCGCCGGGGGGCTGTCGCTGATCGGCGCGGTGGTGGCCGAAATCGCGGCAGGGTCGGCGGGCGCCGGCTCGGGGCTTGCCTACCGCATCGCAGAATCGAGCTATCGCCTCAACATTCCGCGGATGTTTGCCGCACTTTTGCTGCTCTCGGTCGCCGGCATTGTGATCTATATGATGCTCTCGCTGGCCTCGTATCTTGTGCTACGACGCTGGCACGAAAGCGCGCTAGGAAAGGATAGCTGATGACCGCCGCGAAGACCGACGTCCTGATATATGGGCAGCCCAAGAAACTCGTCACGGAAGGCTTGAGCGAGTCGTTCACGGTGCATGCCGCGGAAAGCCACGGCGATCTCGGCCGCATCTCTCCGGCGGTCGCCGAGCGTATCAAGGCCGTCGCGGTGACCGGCCTCGTCAGCGCCGACCGGGCGATGATGGACAAGTTTCCCAAGCTCGAGATCATCTCCAGCTTCGGCGTCGGCTACGATCATGTCGACTGGGCCCATGCCCGCGATCACAACATCGTGGTCACCAACACGCCGGACGTGCTGACCGAGGAGGTCGCCGACGTCGCCATGGGCCTGCTGCTCGCGACCCTGCGCGAGTTCATCCGTGCCGACCGCTTCGTGCGTGCCGGCCAGTGGGCGACGCAGAATTATCCGCTAACCGTCGGCTCGCTGCGCGGCCGCACCGTCGGCATGGTCGGCATGGGCCGCATCGGCCAGGCGATCGCGCGCCGCCTCGAGGCGTCGCTGGTGCCGGTGGTGTATCACTCGCGCAACCCGGCGCCGGGCGTCAGCAACAAGCACTATCCCAATCTCGTGGAGATGGCGAAGGCGGTCGATACGCTTGTTGTCATCACCCCCGGCGGGGCGTCCACCGCCAAGATCGTCAACGCCGAGGTGATCGACGCCCTTGGTCCCAACGGCGTCATTGTCAACGTCGCGCGCGGTTCGGTGATCGACGAGCCGGCGCTGATCGCGGCGCTGAAGGCGGGCAAGATTCTCGGCGCTGGCCTCGACGTGTTTGCCAACGAACCGAATGTGCCGGACGAGCTGCGCGCGCTGCAGAACACCGTGCTGCTGCCGCATGTCGGCTCGGCCTCGATCGTCACCCGCAATGCCATGGACAAGCTGGTGGTCGACAATCTCAAGCTCTGGTTCGACGGCAAGCCGCCGCTGACCCCGATTCCGGAAACCCCGGTCAAGGGCCGCTGAGCATGGCGCAGGCCGCGACGCGGGCGATCCGGTGGCAGCGGCCGTTGGCTGGTGCACTGGTGCTGCTTGCGCTCGCGGCTGCGCCGGTGCGTGCGGAGGATGCGCAGGGGCTTGCGCACGACATGGTCGGCCAATGGGAACTGGCGACCGCGGAGCGCAGCAAGACCTGTGTCGTGACCCTCAAGCCCGATGCGGCAAGCGGCGGCGCGATGAAGCTCGACCTCGAGAAGGGCTGCGCCGAAGCGCTGCCCTTCACCCGCGAGATCGTCGCCTGGAGCATCAAGGGCCTTGACATCGTCCGCCTGCAGGATGCCAGGGGACAGCCGGTGATCGATGTCACCGAGGTCGAGAGCGGCATCTTCGAGGGCCAGCGCACCGGAGAGGGCGTCTATCTCCTGCAGAACCTCGCCGCGGCGCGGGCGCTCTCCAAGTCCACGGACCAGTTGATCGGCGACTGGTCGATGGTGCGCGGCAACGACCGCGCGATCTGCAGCCTGACCCTGACCAACACCGAGATTACGCCGGACAATTTCGCTGTTTTCCTCAAGCCGCGCTGCGATTCCGCCGTCGCGGCCTTCGCGCCGGTGAGCTGGCGGCTGGAGCGCGGTGAGCTGCAGCTGATCTCGGCCAAGGGCGAGGTCTGGCGTTTCGAGGCCGACGACAACGCACAGTGGCGCCGCGTGCCGGACAGCGTCGACCCGCTCGTCCTGATCAGGCAGTAGAGCCGGCGATCGCCGTTGCAGCGCGCCTCAGGCGCGGGCCTCGAACACCATGTTGAACGGTGTTTCCGCGGCGCGCCGAAAATGCGTGAAGCCTCCGGCGGTGACCACCTGCCGCAGCCGCACCTCGCCGGCCTGGGCGCCGAGACCCATCCCGATTTCCTGGGCCAGCGAGGCCGGCGTGCAGATCATGGTGGACGCGGCGTAGTACACACGCCCGACCGGATTGAGGTTGGAGGCAAGATGATCATGGGCGAACGGCTCCACGATCATCCAGCGCCCCCCTGGCGTCAGCGCCTCGTGCACATGGCGGGCCGCGCCGATCGGGTCGCCCATGTCATGGAGGCAATCGAAGAACGCGACGAGGTCGTAGTGGCCGGGAAACGTCTTGGCGGTGGCGATGTCGAAACGGGTATTGCCGGCGACGCCGGCCTCGGCGGCGGACTGGCGCGCGCGCTCCACCGATGGCGGATGATAGTCGAAGCCGGTGAAGCGGGATTTCGGGAACGCCCGCGCCATCACGATGGTCGATGCGCCGTGGCCGCAGCCGACGTCGGCGACCTCCGCGCCCCGCTGCAGCCTGTCGACGACGCCATCGAGCGCGGGCAGCCAGGACGACACCAGATTGGCGTTGTATCCGGGCCGGAAGAAGCGCTCGGTGCCGCGGAACAGGCAGGCGCTGTGATCGTGCCAAGGCAGGCCGCGGCCGCTGCGGAAAGCTTCGGCGACCTTGGACTCGTCGAGCCACAGCGATGCCAGCACCTCGAAGGCGCCGGCCATGAAGGCCGGGCTGTCGTCGTCGGCGAACACGGTCGCCTGCTCGGGATTCAGCGCGAACGTGTCGGCGTCGCGGTCGTAGTCGACATAGCCAGCGGCGGCCTGGGCCGCGAGCCATTCGCGGACGTTGCGCTCATAGGTGCCGGTGCGTTCGGCGAGCTGCCTGGAGGTCATGGGACCTGCGTCCTGCATGGCCTTGTAGAAGCCGAGACGATCGCCCAGCACCACGAGGGCGCCGGTGGCGATGCTGCCGAGATCGCCGATCATGCGACCGAGAAAAGCGTCGAGCCTGGTTGGATCCGGGGGCTGCATTGCGTTCTCCATGGCGAGGTGGAAACACGATCGTGAGTCCGGCCGCGCGCATGGGAGGTTCGCAGTTCGTCCGACGGATGGGCTCCGTCTTTCGGTGGTGGCAGCGGGGCAGGTCGGGGCCAGTTAAGTCAGGTCAGCTGACCTGCAGCCTCGCCCCCTCCGCGTTGTCACAGCAGTCGGCGTACCCGCCGCGTCAGCCCAACCGCCAGCGCAATGCACAGCGCCGGGGTGATGCAGAACACCACGAACAGCGCGAACGCCGCGCGGCTCGTGCCGGCCAGTCCGCCGGGATCGACCAGGCCGGCGGTGTTGGCCACCAGTCCCGCCACCGCCGCGCCGACGGCGGTCGCATAGAGCTGCACGGTGGTGATCGAGGCGGAGGCGCGGTCCTGCTCGCCGGGCGCGGCCAGCGTCAGCACCCAGGTCAGCAGATGCGGCCACGCCATGCCGACCCCGAGGCCGAGGCTGAACAGGCCGACGGCCAGCACAGTGAGACGCATCGTATCGCCAGTGCCCGGCGTCGGCATCAACGCCAGCAGGATCAGGCTGCCGACAAGCGAGACGCATGGCGCGATCACGACGATGCGCTGCACGGTGCGGCCGCTGAAATTCGAGCTGGAGACCGAGCCGACGGTCCAGCCACCGGCCATCAGCGCCGACAGGTAACCGGCGATCAGCGGCGACTGGCCGTGCAGCACCTGGAGGAACAGCGGCACGAACACGTCGTCGCTTGTTACCGTCAGGGCCAGCAGCGACATCACGCCATAGACGAGCATCAGCGGCGCGCCCCGGCCGAAGGTGCCCTCCGGCAGCAGACGCCGCGGGCCGCGGCGCTCGTTCACGATGACCAGGGCGGACAGCGCGACGCCGCCGACGAGACCGGCGATGTTCCATGCCGGCCGGGTCGACAGGCTGCCGGCCGACACCGCGAGCACGGCGGCGCTGAGCAGCGCCATCTGTACGACGGGCAGTGGCGAGGCGCGCCTCGCATCGACCTCGCGCGGCAGCACCAGCGCGGCGATGGCGGCGAAGGTCAGTGCCAGCGGGATCAGGACATGGAAGGCGCTGCGCCAGGCATCGAGCTCGGCGAACACGCCGCCGATCGCCGGGCCGACCAGCGTGCCGATCCCCCACATGCCGGACACCAGCGCCATGGCGCGGGGCCACAACGCTTGCGGGAACAGGATGCGGATCATGGCGTAGGACAGCGAGATGAGCAGGCCGCCGCCGAGCCCCTGCACGGTGCGCCCGACCAGCATCACCGGCATCGCGGGCGCGAAGCCGCACACCAGCGCGCCCAGCGCGAACAGGATCGCCGCGGTGACATAGGCGCCGCGCGGCCGCAGGGCCTGCAGCAGGCGCGCCGAGCAGGTCGCGCCGATGATCGAGGCGATCACGAACAGTGTCGTGTTCCAGGCATAGTAGCCGAGGCCACCGATGTCGCGCACGATGGACGGCAGCATGGTTGTGGTCAGGAACACGTTGGTGGCGTGCAGCGCCACGCCGCCGGCGAGCATCAGCGACGACAGCGCGTTGCGCCCGCCGAGCAGTGTGGCCCAGCCGGGCCTTCCGCCCGTCACGGGGGTCGGATCGATGATGGCGGTGGAGGAATCGGACGAGGAAGACAAGAGATCGGCTCCGGGTAGGGAACGGTTCAGGCACGGACGCCATGCCGCCGATCCTTCATAGAACCTCAACCGCTGTTGAGGTCAACCCGGCGCTCCGGCGCCGATGCTCACACCGTCAGATGCGCCAGGATGTCATCGCGGGCGAGCGTGGCGGCGGCACCGGCGCGCACCACCTCGCCATGATCCATGACGGCGATATGGTCGGCGACGCGCTCGACCAGGGTGAGGTTCTGTTCGATCACCAGGAAGGCGGTGCCCCGCTGCTTTCGTTCGGCGATCAGGTCGGCCATGCGGATCACGTTTTCGTATTGCACGCCCTCGGTCGGCTCGTCGATCACGACGAGGGGCGTGTCGGCGGCAAGGCCGCGCACGAACGACAGCAGCTTCTTCTCGCCGCCGGACAGCGTGCCGGCGTGCTGCCGCCGCCGCTCGGCGAGCCGCGGGAACACGGCGAAATACGGCTCGAACGCGGCAAGATCCCGTGTCGGCCGCATCAGCGTGAGATTTTCGGCGACGGTGAGATCGTCGAACACGACGCGTTCCTGCGGGCAGTAAGCCAGACCGAGCCGCGCGCGGTGTGACGGCGACAGCGCGGTGATGTCGCGGCCGGCCATCGTCACGGTGCCGTCCGACGGGCGCAGGAAGCCGCAGGCGAGCTTGGCCAGCGTCGACTTGCCGACGCCGTTGCGGCCGAGGACGCACAGCGCCTCGCCGGCGCGGACCGACGCGGTGACGGCGCGCACCACGAGGCCGGAACCATAGCCGCCGGACAGGCGGTCGAGCGCGAGCATGGCGGTGTCGGTCATCGCGTGCCTCCGACATAGACGGCGCGGACGTCCGGATTGGCCTGCACCTGCTCGACGCTGCCGTCGGCGAGGAAGCGGCCCTGGTGCAGCACCACCACACGGTCGGCGAGGCGGCGCACCAGTTCCATGTCGTGCTCGATGATGATGATCTTGAGGTCGAGATGCTGCTGTGCCCAGCGTACAGCTTCGATCACGGCGCCGGTCTCGTCATGCGACAGCCCTGCGCAGGGTTCGTCGAGCAGCAGCAGGCGCGGTTCGGTGATCAGTGCCATTGTCAGTTCGAGGATCTGACGTTCGCCATGGGAGAGGTCCGAGGCCGGTTTGTCGGCATCCGACAAAAACGGAAAGCGATGACGCATTTCGTCGAGCACCGGCGTGGTCCAGCCGAACAGGCTCGGCCGCAGCAGGTCGAACCAGCGGCAGCGGCCGCTCCACAGCGCGATCGCAAGGTTCTCGGCGATGGTCAGGCGTGGGAACACCGACGGGGTCTGGAATTTGCGGCCAACACCGGTCCGCGCCACCGTGGCGGGGCGCGGGTGCGGCACGTCACGGCCATCGATGGTGAGCCGGCCGGCGCGCTTCGGCAACGCACCGGTCAGCACGTTCAGCGTCGAGGTCTTGCCGGCGCCGTTGGGGCCGATGACGCAGAGGATCGCCTCCGCGCCGGTGGTGAGGGTCAGGCCGTCGAGGATGGTGACGTCGCCCATGCGGACATGGACGTCGTCGAAGCCGACGCTCAGGGGCGCCGCCTTGCGCGGCTTGGTGGGCGCGGCCTGGAGCGGGACCTTGACCACACGCAGCGGCAGCCAGCGCTTGAGCGGCCCGACCAGCGTCATCAGGCCGCCCGGCAGGCGCAGCACGACGGCGATGAAGAACAGCGCCACCACGATCTCCCACCACGGAAAGCGGTCGCGCAATTCGGCGGATAGGATGCCGACCGCGACGGCGCCGGCGACGGGCCCGAGCACCGTGGCGCGGCCGCCGACCGCGGCGAACACGACAAGGTCGCCGGAAAAGGCGAAGCCGGCGAGATCGGGGGTCACGAGATTCTGTTGCGGGGCGTAGAGCGCGCCGGCGAGGCCGGCGAGACCGCAGGCCACGGCGAACGCCGTGGCCTTGATGCGTGGCGTGTCGTACCCGAGGAAGGCGAGGCGGCGCTCGTTCTCGGCCACCGCTCGCCACAGTGCGCCGATCGGCGCGCGCAGCAACCAGTCGACGCCGGCGATGCCCAGAGCCAGCATCACGGCGATGAGGTAGTAAAGGTCGAGGAAGCCGTCGAGGCCGGGCAGGCCCGGAACATTGCGCAGGCCGTTGAAGCCGCCGGTGACGCTCGTCCAGGTGGTCGCGACCTGGAACGCGGCGAGGGTCAACGCCAGCGTGATCAGCGAGAACGACGGGCCGCTCTCGGTGCGGCCGCGAAACACGGCGGCGGCGAAGACGAAGCCGAGGGCTGCCATGGCCAGCGCCGCGAGCGGCAGCAGGCCATAGGCCAGCGGCGATGCCCCCAACCCGAACAGGCCGTAGGCGGTGAGGTAGGCCGCGAAGGCAACGAACAGGCCCTGCCCCAGCGGCAGGATGCCGGCCTGTCCCCAAGCGAGACCGACGCCGATCGCCGCCAGCGCATACAGCAGATAGAGACCGAGCTGGTAGGCCCAGAAATCGCCGACGAAGGTCGGGATCACGAGCAGCAGCGCGAGGACGAGGCCATTACGGCCGAGGAAAGAGGCCACGGGGTCGCTGCCACAGGAACAGGATGGAAAGGAGAAGCATGGCGAGATAGGCGGTGGTCGGGCTGACGGCCGCCGAGAGGCCGCTTTGCAGGCCGCCGATGATGCCGGAGCCGGCAACGAGCCCGGTGATGGTGCCCATGCCGCCGACCACCAGCGCGAAGAACGCGTTGACGATCAACGTAAGGCCCATGAACGGCTCGACCGGCGTGAGTGGCGCGATCATCACGCCCGCGATGCCGGCCCAGGCGGTGCCGGCGACGAAGGTGTTGCGGGCGAGCTGGCGGGTGCGGATGCCGACGGCCTCCGCGAGCACGGGGTTGCCGACCATGGCGCGGATGCGTGCGCCGGTCGGGGCGCGGGCGTACCACACGAACAGCAGCGCCAGCACCGCGATGGAGATCGCCATCAGCAGCAGGCGATAGGTCGGATAGGCCTCGCCGAAGATCGTCACCGAGCCGCTGATGGGAATGTCGACGCTGCGAAAGCCGCGGCCGAACGCCAGTTCGACCAGCTTGCGCAGCAGCAGCCCGAGCCCCCAGGTGGCGAGCAGGGTCTCGAACGGATCGTAGCGCAGCGGCCGGATCAGCACGCGCTCAACGACGAGGCCGATGGCGCCGCAGACGATCGCGGCGGCCGGGATCGCCGCGAGATACGGCAGCCCCGCCTTCTGCACGACATAGGCGGTGTAGCAACCGACCATGACGAACTCGCCATGGGCGATGTTCAGCACATTGAGCAGGCCCATCACCACGGCGAGGCCGAGCACGACCTGCGCCAGGATCAGGATTTCATAGACGACATTGATCGCCTGGGTGACGACGACAGGATCCATCGGCGACCTTCTGTGCGCCTTCAGCTGCAGGTCTGTTGCGTCGCGACCGCCTTGAACGTCTCGACGACAGTGAATTTGGTGCCGTCGCAACGCGCGAGGAAGACGTTCTTGTCGGTATGGCGATGGCGCACGGTCATGGTGCCGCTCGGCGTGTCGAATGACAGGCCCTCGGCCGCGGCGGCGAAGGCCTTGGCGTCCAGCGACCTGGCTTTCGCGGCGGCGGCCGCCGAGAACACGAAGGCGTCATACAGGCCCTTGGAGATGGTGCACTGCTGCGGCGCCTTGTCGCCATACTTCTTGGTCAGCGCGCCGATGAACGCCTTGTTCTCGGGGGTATCGATGTCAGCGAAATAGCCGAGGCTGGAGTAAAGGTTCTTGCTGGCGTCCTTGCCGATGCCGGCGAGGGTGTTCTCCTCCAGCAGGCACGACATGCGCAGGATGTCGTCAGAAAGGTTGAAGTCGGCAAAGGTGCGGTTGAAGTTGACGTTGTCGCCGCCGACCAGGGTTTCCAGCACGATTGCCGGCTTGGCGCTCTTAATCTTGGTTACTGAACTCTCGAACTTGTTGGGCGCGCCGAACGGATAGTAGTCTTCCGCCACCACGGTGCCGCCGAGCGCGGCGATGAACTTCTTGGCTTGCTCGTTGGTGGTGCGGGCCCAGACATAGTCGTCGCCGATCAGGTAGAAGGTCTTGCCCTTCGCCAGCTCGACCAGCTTGGGCAGCGACTTCTGCAGCTGCTGCTCCGGTGTCTCGCCGAGGAAGTAGACATTCTCCGAGCAGTCCTGCCCTTCGAACACCGGTGTATAGACGTAAGGCACCTTGCCCTTGACGGCGTTCTCGACGCCCTGGCGCACGGCGCTGTCGTGGGCGCCGAAGATCAGCTCGACCTTGTCGCTGAGCAGCAGGCGCACCGCGCTCTTGGAGGCTTCCGCCGGTGCGGCGCCGCCGTCGGCGTAGACGATTTCCACCTGTCGCCCGAGGACGCCACCGGCGGCATTGACGGTGGCGGCGCCGAGTTCGGCGGCGGCGCGCTGTGCCGGACCGAACAGCGCGGCGGGGCCGGAGTCCGAGACGAAAACGCCAATCTTCAGCGGACCGGCGGCGGATGCGGAGCGGATCACGGCAGGCAGGCTGGCGGCGAACGCGCCTGCGGCGGCGGTGCGCAACAGGTTGCGGCGGCTGAGCATCAAGGATTTCGGCATGGTCGTTCCCCCTGTGTGTGCTTGTTGTGGTTAGCGTGATGGCGCCGGCAGCGGCGGCAGCAGCGTGTCGAGTGCCAGCGCGCAGGCGAGCAGATCGCGGTCGCGGCCCGCCGGGCCGTCGAGTTCGAGGCCGACCGGCAGCCCCGCCGCGGTCAGGCCGACCGGGATGCTGACACCGGGAATGCCCGCGTTGCTGCTCGGGCCGGTGTTGCGCACCACGGTGATGAAGGTCGGCACCGCGCGGCCGTTGAGCGTGATGGTTTCGTCCTCGCCGAGCGGCGGCGCCGGCAGCGGCGTGGTCGGGAACGCCATAACGTCGATGCCCGCGGCGAAGTAGCTGCGGTAAGCCTCGATCAGTCGCGGCCGGTGGGTGTCGCGGGCTTCGCGGTAGATCGCCTCGGGCACGGCGGTCGCAGGATCGAGCACGGAGCCGAGGATACCCTTGACGTCGGGACTGGCGGCGCCGGCGACGATGTCCGCGAAGCGAATGTTCAGTCCTTCCTTCTCGAGGTAGCGGTCGAGGTCGCGGTGCACCTCATAGAGCGCGACGCTGAAGCCCACGGCTTCGTCGAGCGCCTGCACGTCGGGCAGGTCGGCCTCGATCAGCACGGCGCCGGCCTCCTTCATGGTGGCAAGCGCGGCCTCGCACAGCCGCCACGTTTCGCTGTCGATGTCTTCCCAGAAGTAGGTGCGTGGCACGCCGACCCGCAGCCCCTTGAGAGAAGCCGGCACGCTCACCGGCGTCTCGCCGGTCACGACGCTATCGATCAGCGCGAGATCCGCCGCGCGGCGCGCCAGTGGCCCGGCGGTGTCACGGGTCGTGGAGATCGGCACGATGCCGTCCTGCGACCAGCGCAGGAGCGAGGGCCGGAAGCCGAAGGCGCCGCAGAAGGCGGCCGGCACACGCACCGAGCCACCGGTGTCGCTGCCGAGGCTCGCTGGCACGAGACGCGCGCCGACCACGGCGCCCGAGCCGCCGCTCGAGCCTCCGGGAATGCGGGACGAATCGTAGGGATTGCGGATGGCGCCGAACGCGCCGTTGTTGGAAGTGATGCCGAACGCCAGCTCGTGCATGCCGGTCTTGCCAAACAGGATCGCACCGGCGTCAAACAGCGCCTGGGCGACCGGCGCGTTGCGCTTGGGCCGATGCTGGCGCAGCGCTGGCGTGCCGGCGGTGGTCGGCAGCGCCGTGGTGTTGATGTTGTCCTTGAGTGCGACGGGCACGCCGTGCAGTGCGCCGAGCACGGCGCCAGCCTGGCGGGCGCGGTCGGCGGCACGCGCCGCCTGACGCACCTGGTCGGCGTCGAGCGCGGTGAAGGCATTGAGGTCGGCGTGGGCCAGCGTGCGGGCGAGCAGCGCTTCTGCGAGCGCCTCCGCCGTCACGTCGCCGGCGCGGATCGCCTGGGCGGCCGCGACGACATCGAGTTCATGGTACGCCTTCATGGAGCAAACCTCGCCGCCGGTATCGGGGAGAGGATGCTAGCGACCGGTCCGTCGCGGCGGTATCGACAGAAATGTGGATGTTTCGGCGTGGCCGATCATATCGCGCTGCACCATGAGCGCAGGCGGTCCGCGCGGACGTGCCGGGATCGGAACGTCAGGCGTTGAGGCTCTCGCGGGCGATGAGGGCGGCGAGTTCGGCCCGATTGGCGCAGCAGCGCTTCTGCATCGCGCGGTTGATATGGGTGCGCACCGTGGCAAAGCCAATGTTGAGCAGGCGGGCGATGTCGCGGTCGGTACAGCCGCGCGCCACCAGGGCGGCGACATCGCTCTCTCGCGCAGTCAATTGCTCGTAGCGATGGCTGCCGCGTTGCAGTGCGCGGCGCAGGAACGGCTCCAGCGCGTTCAGCAGATCGAGGTCGCGCTGCTCGAAATCCGGGCGGCGGGCGCTGCGCCAGATGCGGAAATCGCCGAGATCCTCGTCGCCGTCGAACACGTACATGTTGATGCCGTGGTGCAGGCCGTCGCGGGCGAGAAAATCGTTGTAGAACGCGGTACGCACCATCTCGCGGCGTGGCAGCACCTGCTCGACAAAGGTGGCGCGGCGGCACTGCCGCAGCTGCGCGGTCATCGGATCATGAAACTGAAACCATTCGTCATAGGTTTTCAGGTTGTCCGGATCCATGTTGTGGCCGACGCGGTGCTGAAAGCGCACCTGCTCCGACCGCCAGATATAGGAGGCGCCGAAGTCCGCGCGCAGCAGGCGGATGACGTCGCCGAGCACGGCGGCGCGCAGGTCGACCTCCGGCGTCAGCCGTTCCAGCCGGCCGACGATCGCGCCGAACAGTTGTAATTCATCGGACGTGACATCTCTGATGGTTGTCATCGCAGCCGTCTCCCTCGCCGATCCTCCGGCGGCAATTCTGTCCTACAGCAATTCGCATGCCAAGGTCGTTAGGCGGATTTTTATCGGGAGCGGTGGCGCCGTCGCCCCGTCGTTGGACGGGGTCACTGCGAATGCGGCCGCGATTTGCCCGGGAGTCTGATCTTCAGCCAGTCGTCACGCTTGCGGCAGAGGGCCTGGATATGCCGGTCGAGCTCTTCCATGAACGCGGTCGCCAGTCGCGTGGTCTCCAGGTGTCTTGGCCGCATCGCGAAGAATGTGAATTCGATGGCGGGCTCGAAGCGGCAGATCGCGATCGACGGGTCGCTGCGGTAGAGGACGCCGAGCGGCTCGACGATCGAGACGCCGAGGCCGCGCGCCACCAGCCCGCTGGCCTCGACCGACGTGAAGACCTCATACTGGGTCAGCCGCGACACGCCGCGTTCCTCGAATTTGGCATCGATCAGGTGGCGCATGCGGCTTTCGCGCATGAAGGAAATGACCTGCTCGCCCTCGAGATCGTCCACCGAAATCGCCGCGCGTCCGGCCAGCCGATGGTCCGCGGGGACGATGCATACCGCGCGGGCATGAAACAGCGGTTCGGTGACCAGCGCCGGATGCTGGATCTGGAGCAGCGTGAAGCCGAGATCGACTTTCTGGCTGGTGACGAGCTGGCTGATGGACGTGCTGACATTGAGGTTGATGCGGGTCTTGTCGTGCTCGCGGGCAAAGGCCGCAATGGCGTCGGCGAGCAGCGTATGACCGATGGAGGCCGCCGCGGCGATGCGCAGTTCGCCGCTGCGCAGATGAGCCAGATCCCGGGCGAACTCCGTGATGTCGCTGATCGATGTCATCAGGCGGCGAACCTCGACATAGAGCAGATGCGCCTCGTTGGTCGGCATCAGACGCTTGCGGACGCGTTTGAAGAGCTTGAGTTTCAGGTCGTATTCGAGCGCCGCCAGGATCTTGCTCATCGCAGGCTGTGACACCCGCAGCCGGTCGGCTGCGGCCGTGACCGTGCCCATCTCCATGAAAACCTGGAATGCCTCCAGTTGCCGGTGCGTGAGCGCCACGGTGCCTCCTCTGTCGCTGCGTCAACATAACATCTGATTATGATTTTCAAAGTTCTTGATATTTGACCCCCGCCACGGAGCATGGTTGTTTGCCGACAACGGGCGCGAGCTACCGGTAAAACGCAAGATTCGGTCGTTCAGGGGATGAAATGCGGGAAGGGAATAACATAACTTCCGGAAATATTCTTGAGGTCACGTCGGTCACGAAGCGCTTCGGTGCGTTCCTGGCCGTCGATGACGTGTCGTTGAGTGTCCGCGAAGGCGAGTTCCTGACGCTGCTGGGGCCGAGCGGCTGCGGCAAGACCACGCTGCTGCGCATGATCGCCGGGTTCGAGTGGCCGACGTCGGGCGAGATCGCCATCGGCGGAAAGCGCATGAACGAAGCGGCGCCCTATGCGCGCCCGATCGGGATGGTGTTCCAGAATCTCGCGCTGTTTCCGCACCTGTCGGTCGGCGAGAACGTCGCCTATGGGCTAAAGGCGCGCCGGGTCGATCGGCGCCAGATCGAGCACGAGGTGACGCAGGCGCTGGCAATGCTCGGCCTCGCCGGCTTCGAGCGGCGCTATGTGCATGAACTCAGCGGCGGGCAGAAGCAGCGGATCGCGCTGGCGCGGGCGCTGGTCATTCGCCCCAAGGTGCTGCTGCTCGACGAGCCGCTGAGCGCGCTCGACATGAAGCTGCGGCGCCAGTTGCAGCGCGAGCTCAAGCAGATCCAGCAGCAGGTCGGCACCACCTTCATCTTCGTGACCCATGATCAGGAAGAAGCCCTGACCATGTCCGATCGCATTGCAGTGTTCAGCCGCGGGCGGATCGAGCAGGTCGGCACGCCGCGCGAGGTCTATGGCCAGCCGGCGACGCCCTTCGTCGCGCAGTTCGTCGGCGAATCCAATTTCATGATCGGCGTCGTCATGGGCCGGGAGGGCGATGTCTTCACCATTCGCCTCGATCCGACCGGCCAGGTCGTGCCGGTGCGATCGGCGACGTCCTTCGATGTCGGATCGCGCGTCGGCTTGTCGGTGCGGCCGGAGCAACTGGCGCTCGGTGGCGAGCAGGGCGCCTACTTCGAGGGGCGGGTGTCGGACCTGTTCTATGTCGGCGCCAACACCCGCTACACGATCGAGGCGGCGGATCAGGCGTTCATCGCGTTGCAGCCGAGCACGCAAGGTGGCCATGCCGGCTGGCGGCCGGGAGACACGGTGCGGATCAGCTGGCCGCTCGATGGCGCGGCGTTGGTGCCGGCGGACGAGCATGCCGCTCACGCGCGATAGGCCGATGTGATGTCAGACAAGGGAAGCATTCGCATGTCGATGAAAGCTGGATTGAACGCGGCGCTGGCCGTCGGATTCGCCGTCGTGCTTGCGCATCGTCCGGCGAGCGCCACCGAGCTGCTCGTCGCGACCTGGGGCGGCGGCGTCGAGAAGGTGTGGAAGACCGCGTTTGCCGACCCGTTTGAAAAGGAGACCGGCATCAAGGTCCGCATCGTGCCTGTCCCCACGCCGGACGCACAGCTGCGAACCCAGGCGGGTCATCCGCAATACAACGCCGTCATGGTGACCTATCCGCAGGGCGCCAACCTGATGCGGGATGGCCTGATCGAGATGTTCGATCCGGCAGCGCTTCCGGCAACGGCCGACACCAGTCCCGATGACCTGATGCGCGATGCGCAGGGCCGGCTCGCCGGCGCCAGTCCGTACTTCATGTACTACGGCATCGCCGTCAACACGGATCTCGCGAAGCCCGGTGATTTCTCGTCCTGGAGCGAGCTGGCGAATCCGAAGTGGAAGGAGAAGATCGCGATCACACGGCCGATCTACCTTTCGTCCTATGACCTGCCGATGTTGGCGAAGGCCGCGGGCGGTGATGTCAGGAATATCGAGCCGGGTCTGTCGCTGCTCAAGCAGGTCGTGCGCAACACGCTGACGACCTACACCTCGATCGCACACATGAACGGGCTTTTGACCCGCGGCGAAATCGCGGCGGGACCGTATTATTCCGGGCGGCTGTGGCATCTGCGGCAGCAGGGTGCGCGCAACGTCACCATGGTGGTGCCGCGCGAGGGTGCGCTGATGATCCCCTATCTGCTCGTGGTGCCCAGGGGCGCGCGCGACATGGAGGCGACCACGCGCTTCCTGAACTATGTCTCGCAGGCCGAGCCGCAGGCGCGCGGCGCGGTGCTCGGCGGCTACCTGCCCCTCAACCGGACCGCCAAGCTGCCGCCGGAGGCGGAGGAGCAGATGGGCATGTCCCTGAAGGAGCTGATGTCGAAGCTTTATCGGCCGGACTGGGCCTACACCGCCGAGCATGAAGAAGAGCGCATCAACATCATCGAGAAGCTGATCGCCGACACCAACTAGGGCCGGCAGGCCGTCATCGCACCGTCCGCGAAGCCGCGGGACGGATCCTATCGACCATCAGACCCAGATCGCACGGGACCCCTGTTCCATGAACGCTCAAGCTATGTCTCAAGACAACTTCATCGATACTCTGGCGGCGATGACGCCGGACCAGCGCAGGCAGGCCATCGAGGCCGCTCCCTTGCCCGCCAACATCGGGCACCTGCTCGATCAGGCGGCGGCGGACGCCGGCGATACGCTGGCCTGGAATTTCTTCGAGACCGGAGAGACGATCACTTACGCCGAGCTGGTTCGCGCGGTGAACCGCACAGCGAACGCACTGCGCGCCTGGGGCGTCACGCGCGGCGCCCATGTTGCGGTGATGCTGCCCAACTGCCCGCAGATGCCGACGATCTGGCTCGCGCTGGCGCGTCTCGGCGCGGTGATGGTTCCTGTCAACGTGCGCTACACCCGTCGCGAGCTGCGTTACATCCTGGACGATTCCGAGGCTGGTTTCCTGATCTTGCACAGCGACTTCGCCGCGCTGCTGGCGGCGACGGCCGATGACACGGCGCCTCTGTCGGTCGCCGCCGACCGGATTGCACTGTTCGGCGGACGGGCCGAAGGCTTCGCCGGGCGGATCTGGGAAGACGAGGTGCGCGGTCACGCGGAGACGTTCGCCGCGGACGCATCGATCGGCCATGGCGACCTCATGAATATCCAGTATACGTCAGGCACGACCGGCTTCCCCAAGGGCTGCATGCTGACCCATCGCTACTGGCTGAGCGCGAGCAAGGTCAACGGGCTGCGCGACGGCAAGCGCTATGAGCGGGTTCTGGCCTCGACGCCGTTCTTCTATCTCGATCCGCAATGGCTGCTGCTGCTCGCCTTCCATCATCGCGGCACGCTGTATGTCGCGCAGCGCCAGAGCGCCAGCCGCTTCGCCGGCTGGCTGCGCGAGCACCGCATCAACTTCTGCCTGTTTCCGGAAGTGGTGTTCAAGCAGCCGGCGTGCCCCGACGACGGCACCTCCTATCTGCGGCGCGCCAACATCTATGGCGTGCGCAAGGAGATCCATCCCGAGCTGCGCCAGCGCTTCAGCGTTCCCGCGATGGAAGCGTTCGGCATGACGGAAACGGGCCCGACGCTGTTCGTGCCGCTCGAGGCGACGCAAATGATCGGGTCCGGCTCCTGCGGCGTGCCGACTGCGTTCCGTGAATGCCGCGTCGTCGACGAGGCCGGACAGGACGTACCGCGCGGCGAGATCGGCGAGCTGGTCGTGCGCGGTCCGGGCATGATGCTCGGCTACTACAAGAAGCCCGAGGCCAACGAGGCATCGTATTTCGGCGACTGGTTCCGCACCGGCGACCTGTTTCGCCAGGACGAGAACGGCTTCTTCTACATCGTCGGCCGCCTCAAGGACATGGTGCGCAGGGCCGGCGAGAACATCGCGGCCCGCGAGGTCGAGGCGGTTTTGAAGAACCTGCCGGACGTGCACGACGCCGCTGTCATCGCCGTTCCCGACGACCTGCGCGGGCAGGAAGTGAAGGCCTATGTGGTGCTCCAGCCGCATGCCACGGCCGGCGTCCCGCCGACGCAACAGATCTTCGATCACTGCTCGCGCAACCTCGCAGCGTTCAAGGTGCCGCGCTATCTTGAGTTTGTCGATGCGCTGCCGAAGACTCCTTCGGAGAAAATCGCCAAGAGCGAGCTGATCCGCGCCAAGAGCGACCTGCGCGTTGGCGCGTATGACCGGGTCGACGGTCTCTGGCGCTAACTGGAACTGGAGGGCCCATGGACGAGATTTGGCAACAGCCGGCGCATCAACTGGCGCGTTTGATCCGGGAGCGGCGGCTGTCGTCGCGTGAGACGGTCGGCGCCGTGCTGGACCGGATCAAACGCCTGAACGGACCAGTCAACGCGTTCGCCCTGGTCGATGACGACCAGGCTCTGCGTAGCGCGGATGCCGCCGATGCGGAGATCCGCGCCGGCGTCAACTGCGGGGCGCTGCACGGCGTGCCCGTGCACGTCAAGGATCTGCTGCCGACCGCAGGGATGCGCACTGCGTTCGGCTCCGCTGCCTTCGCGGACAATGTCCCCGAGCGCGACGCCCGGGCGATCGCGCGGGTGCGGGAGGCCGGCGGCATCGTCATCGGCAAGACGACGACGCCGGAGCTTGGACACAAGGTGCTCACGGACAGCCCCGTGCACGGCATCACGCGCAACCCCTGGTCGCCGGAGCATTCGCCCGGCGGATCCAGCGGCGGTGCGGCCGTCGCGGTGGCCATGGGCTTCGGCCCGCTCGGCGTCAGCACTGATGGCGCTGGATCGAGCCGTATTCCCGCGTCGTGCTGCGGCATCGTGGGCCTCAAGCCGACGATCGGCGCCGTTCCGCACGAGACCTCGCCGGATCTGTTCGGCTCGTTGACCTGCATCGGCAGCATGGCGCGTGACGTCGAGGACGTGGTCCTGCTCCACAATGTGATGGCGGGCCCCGATCCGGGCGATCCCTGGTCCTATGGCGGTCGACAGAGCCCGCTGCGGCTGCCGGACGATCCGCTCGCCATCCTGCGCGGCCTGCGGGTGATGTGGCTGCCGCGCACGGTGAACAAGCATCTCGACGCCGATGTGGAAGCGCATTGCGCGCGGGCGGTCGCCCGCATGGCTGGCGAAGGGGCTATCGTTGTCGACGGGCCGGCGCAGTTCGACTGGGCGCTGGACGAAGCCCTGGTGCTGATGCGGTCCTATCAGGGCACGCGCTTCAAGGGCCTGCTCGGGCGCTGGCGCGACACGATGGATCCGACGACGGTGGCGTCGATCGAGGATGGCGGCAAGCTGTCCGCGGAGGCCTTGCGCCGTGCGCTGTTCGCGCGCACCGAGCTTCTGCGGCGTGTCCTGGCGCTGTTCGAGACCGCCGACGTGATCGTCACGCCGACGGTGTCGGTGCCGGCCCTGCCCGTCTCGCAGCGCGCCGACCAGCCCCTCATGGTCGATGGCGTCGCGGCCGGCTCGCTGCGCGAGGGCTGGTACAGTTACACGATCCCCTTCAATCCCAGCGGCAATCCGGCGATTTCGGTGCCTTGCGGCTTTGCCGCGAACGGCATTCCCGTCGGCCTGCAGATCGTCGCGCCGTGGCACGAGGAACAGCGTCTTGTCGCGCTGGCCGCGGCCTTGTCCCACTTGCAGCCGTGGCGGCATCTCTGGCCTTCACTCGCAATCGGAGCGGAACGCACATGATCATCGACTATGGATGCCGGCCGCCAGTGCCGGAGTTCGCCCAAACCGGCTCGACGCATCTCAAGCGCTATCGCTCGATCTACGCATCGAGCGAGCGGGCGGTCGGTGATCGCGATGCGCACACGCTGGCGGACCTCATCGGGATGTATGACAGCGTCGGCGCCGAGCACGTGGTCGTCAAGGCGCGCGATCTCGAAACCACGTTCGGCTGGCGCATCTCGAACGAGGACGTCGCGAAGTTCTGCAAGGACAACGGCCCGCGCTTCATCGGCTTCGCCGGTGTCGATCCGCACAAGGGAATGACAGCGGTTCGCGAGCTGGAAACCGCCGTGCGCGACCTCGGCCTGCGTGGTCTCAATCTGCAATGCTTCGAGCACAAGCTGGCGATCAACGACAAGCGTCTCTATCCGCTGTATGCGAAATGCGTCGAGCTCGACATTCCCGTCAATCTCCACACCAGCATCAACTTCTCGACCGCGACGCTGATGGAGTATGGCCGTCCGATCCTGCTCGACGAGGTCATGGTGCATTTCCCGGACCTGCGGGTCTGCGCCGCGCCGCCCGGCTTTCCCTGGGTGCATGAACTGATCGGCGTCGCTTGGCGGCACGCCAATGTCCATATCGGGCTGGTGGCTGTCCGTCCGAAATATCTCAACGTCGCCGGCTCGGGCTACGAGCCGCTGCTGCAATACGGCCGCACGATTCTCCAGGATCGCATCATCTTCGGCTCGTCCTATCCGATGATGCCGATCGAGCGCACGGTGCGCGAGGTCGAGGATCTGCCGCTCGACGACACCGTCAAGCGGAAGTGGTTGTACGGCAACGCGAAGAAATTCCTCCGCATCTGATGCTGCTGGGCAGGGAGCGGTGGTGATGACTCGATCGATTGGACTGCAGGCGCCGCTCCCGGTGCCGGCCGAGGAGCGGCGGCGACGGCTGCGGACGCGTCTCGTTCGCGGCGTCATGCTGCTGCCCGCCCTGCTGCTGCTGGCGTTCTTCTTCGTCAGCATCGGCAGGATGATCGCGATGACGGTCGTCGATAGCAATGGCCTGACGCTGGCGTTGTATCGCGAGTTCATCGCCCGGCCGGACTATCTCGGGATCTATGTCCGCACGATCGTCGTGTCGCTGGCCGTGACGGCGCTCAGCATCGTCGCCGGCTATCCGATCGCATACGGCATCTGGCGTTACCCCGGCAATCGCAACATTCTAATGATCCTGGTCATCCTGCCATGGCTGGTGAGCATCGTGGTGCGCACCTATGGCTGGATCGTCATCCTCGGGCCACGGGGGCTCGTCAACGAATGGCTCAAATGGGCGGGCGTGATCGAGAGCCCGATCCGGCTGATGTTCAATACCACCGGCGTCATCATCGGGCTGGTCCACGTCTTGATGCCGTTCATGATCATTTCGGTGCTGACCGTGCTGCTGCATCTGGACAAGAGCCTCGATGAAGCCAGCAAGAGCCTCGGCGCGCGGCCGTGGTATGGCTTCTGCCGCGTGACGCTGCCCCTGTCCCTGCCGGGTATCGTGTCCGGCGCGATCCTGGTGTTCCTGATGTCGACCGGCGCGATCGTCACGCCGATCCTGCTCGGCGGCGTGCAGGATCGCATGGTCGGGACGCAGATCTATCAGGAAGCGATCCAGACGTTCAATTTCCCGAAGGCCTCGATGCTGGCCTTCCTGCTGCTGCTCTCGGGGGTGGCTGTGGCGCTGCCATTGCAATGGCTCGAGCGCAGGCTGACGGCATGGTCTCGCAGCCGGAGGACGGCGTCATGAAGAGCGTGGTGTGGGGACGCATCGGCTTGTGGGGGCTGATCCTCTTTCTGCCGGCGCCGATCCTGATCGTGGCGGCGGCGTCGTTCAGCGATGCCGGCTACATCCGGTTTCCACCCGGTGCGCTGTCGCTGCGCTGGTATGCGGAATTTCTGTCGGACCCGCGCTGGCTGGAAGGCCTGATGGTCAGCCTCGGCCTTGCGGCGGCCGGCGCCGTCGTCAGCACGCTGTCGGCGTTCACGGCGGCCCTGGTCGTGGTCCGGGGAGACAGGCGATGGACCGGCCTGTTCGAGACCGCCGTGCTGATGCCGATCCTGTTTCCCCATGCCGCGCTCGGCATTGCGATGCTGGCGCTGATGTCGATGTTCAAGATCTACGGCACCTTCGCGGGGCTGCTCCTCGCACACTGCATCATCACGCTGCCTTACGCCTATCGGCCGATCGCCGTCTCGTTGCGCAAGCTGGATCCGTCCATGGCGGAAGCTTCGCTCAGCCTCGGCGCCCGCCACTGGTCGACGTTCTGGCGTGTCACGGTGCCGCTGGTGCGGCCGGGGCTGGTCACGGCCCTGCTGTTCAGCTTCATACTGTCGTTCGACGAGGTGACCGTGACCATGTTCCTTGTCGGTCCCGACGTCACGACGCTCCCGGTGCAGATCTACTCGTTCATTCAGGAAAGCGGCACGCCGGTCGTTGCGGCGATTTCGACGACGCTGGTGCTGTTCACGATGGTCATGATCTTGCTGATCGAGCGGCTCGTCGGGGTGCAGTTCTTTGTCGAGCCGGACAGGGCGCGGTGAGATTGATCGTCCTGTCGCTTGCGGCAGCCCGGCACCGGTGTTGACACGAACCGCGCTCCATTGCTCGATATTTCCAGGGCTGCCTTCGCATCGGGTTCGTTGTTGCCGCGGCCTGTGTCGCCCTGTTAATCAGGACGCTTCCAGGCCGCCGGCACCGCTTCCGGTGCCCGCGACCTGGCGCCGGGGGCGAGGCGACGCATGCGAATGTTTCGCGCTTTGTGGTGTGCGATGGCTGCGCTGCTGCTATCCAGCGGCAGCCATGCCCAGACGTTCGGCTGGTCCTGCCAGCCCAAATGCATTGACGCCGGCGTGAACTGGAGCGGTGGCCGCCACTACCTGTTCAAGGGCAACCAGTACGTCAGATATACCGGAGAGGACGCGGACGACTATTACCCGCGTCCGATCGCCGGCTCCTGGAGCGGCTTTCCGGCCGCGTGGTCGGCCGGCATCAACGCGGCCGTCGACTGGGGCAATGGCAAGGCCTATTTTTTCAGTGGCCGCGAGTATCTGCGTTTTGATATCGCCGCGGACAAGGCCGATGGCGGCTATCCACGTCCGATCGCGGGAAACTGGAACGGCTTCGCGGCGACGTGGTCGTCCGGCATCGATGCGGCCGTCAAATGGAGCGCCGGCAAGGTCTATTTCTTCAGAGGTAGCGAATATCTGCGCTTCGACGTCACAACGGAGAAGGTCGACGAGGGTTTTCCGCGGCCGATCGCGGGAAACTGGCCAGGCTTCCCGCACGACTGGTCGAGCGGTATCGATGCGGCCGTCAACTGGGGCGACGGCACGATCTATTTCTTTCGGGGCGATCGCTATGTCCGCTATGACGTCACGCCCGATGGAAAGTTCGGCTACACCGGCGCACGATCGGTCCCGGGAAACTGGACGGTCTTTGCCGAGCCGCCACGCGTGGACCTCAACGAAACCTACGTGACCGTTCCGGTCACTGCGCGCGGCCTCGGTGGGCAGGTCCATGGCGGGCCGATGATCCTCACCTTCTATCGGCCCAAGGGTGCCGGGCCGTTCCCGGCGGTGATCTACAGCCATGGCAGGCGGCCCTACAATCGCGAATTTCCAATGCGTCGCCGCGAGTCCGAGATTGCCGAGGCATGGCTGCGCCGCGGCTTCAGCTTCTTCATCGCGACGCGTCTCGGTTATGGCGGCACAGGCCTCGATCCCGATGTCGAGGAAAACGGCGGCTGTGCCAAAGCGCAGTATGAACCAGGCGCCAGAGCCGCGGTGGAGCAGGCGGTGGCCGCGGTGACCTACGCGCGGACGCTTCCGTTCGTCGATCGCAACCGCATCATTCTTGCCGGAAACTCGACCGGTGGATTGGCCATGATGGTCGCTGCGGGCACGCCGATGCCCGAGGGCGTGCTCGGTGCAGTGAACTACGCCGGCGGTGCAGGCGGCGGCGTCCTTGGAGTCGGTCACCCCTGTAATGAGCCGGATCTCCGCGCTCTGATGGTCAAATATGGCCACACGGCGCGCCTGCCGATGTTGTGGCTCTATGCCAGCGATGACGCGTTCTGGGGACCGGCCTTGCCGCGCCTGTGGTACGCGGATTTTGTCAAAGCCGGCGGCAAAGCCGAATTTCAGGAAATCGAGAACGGCGGCCATGGCCACGATGTGGTCAGCCATCCGGAGGTCTGGGGCCCGGCGGTCGATGCCTTTCTTGCCAGGCTCGGCCTGAGGCCGGCGGCCGCCCGGCGGTGATGGATCAACGGCCGTGACGTCCCGTCTGCGAGGCGGCCGGGCTTCGCCGCCGGTCGCGCGTCTTGTCGCGCGACCGCGCTGTTGTCGCGACAGGCGCAGCGCGTTCACGAGCGCCGACAGCGCGGCTGGCTGATGCCGACGCGTGGGATAGCTGCGTTCACGGGCGACCATCGCAAACGCGGCGAGATCGTTCAGTTCGCTCTGCATGATTTATGAATTTTCCTCATCACGTCATCCTGGGTCGCAGGTCTATCGTCATAAAGTCCGCTGTCCTAGGCTCGGTCAATACCGAGGCACAGGCGAGAAGGTGGCCCCATGATCGTGACATTGCACAGCGACAGCGTTTTCGGCGGCATGTCGGGACAGTGGCGTGTCTGGTCGCTGTCGGACGGCTTTATCGAGATGCCGGTGGATCTCCTGCGCGATCCGCACAACAATCCGGTGCCCCATGCCGCGCAGGCGGCGGCGCTGCGCCTGTCGGTCAATTGCTTCGCCCTGGCAGGTCCGGATGGTGACTGCATTCTGATCGACAGCGGTGGCGGTGGTTGGGCCCCCACGGTGGGACGTCTCGAGCAGACGATGACGGAAGCCGGGATCGATCCGGCTGCGGTCTCCGTGCTGGTGCTCACCCACACCCATCAGGATCATGTGCTGGGGCTGTTGACCCCCGGCGGCCGCGCGCTGCTTCCGAACCTGACGGCGATCATGATCAGCGACGAGGCGATGGAGGGTTTTCTCGCCGAGCCGCTGCTCACGCGGTTTCGGCCGTTGCTGAAGTCCGTCAGGCCTGGCGATGAGGTGGCCGGGCGATTGCGGGCCGTCGCCCTGCCGGGGCATGCTCCCGGTCACACCGGCTATACGTTTGACACGGGCGAAGACCGTTTCCTGTTCTTCGGCGACATCGTCCATGTGCCATCCCGGCAGTTCGGCAATCCCGCGCTGAGCTGGGGCTATGACGACGATCAGCCGATCGCCCGCGCCACCCGCCTCGCGGTTTTTCATGAGGCAGCGGAGACCGGGACATGGATCGCCGGCGCGCATCTCGGCTGGCCGGGTATCGGCCGGGTGATCCGCAAGGGGGATGCCTACGATTGTCAGCCGGCATCGACATGACCTAACGGTGATGTCGCCGATCTCCGCGCGTGCATATCGAAGAGCTGCGCGCGGATCTGGCGGGATTACATCAGCCGCAGGCTCTTCAGGCTGGCATGGCCATTCTTGCCGATGATGATGTGATCGTGCACCGCGATGCCGAGCGGCTCGGCGATGGTGACGATCGCCTTGGTCATCTTGATATCCGCCTGCGACGGTGTCGGGTCGCCGGAGGGGTGGTTGTGCAGGAGTCTGCTATGATCGACTAACCTGCTGTAGTTGCGCTAGAAATTGGTGATGCGTAAGTTGGGTGAGGTCGGCAACTGAGATCGGCAAATCGTGCACCTGGGTGATCATCACACCTGATCCTGACCCCTCATGCCGAGGCGCGTTGATGCACGGCAGGTCACGCGGTTCTTCTCGTCCCAGGCATCGAGTTCGTCAACGGGATACAGCACGGCTTTGCCGATCTTGATGAAAGTCGGCCCGATTCTCATAGCCCGCCAGTTGCGTAGAGTGCCTATCGAGATGCTGCCACGGTAGCGCTCCGCGACTTCTTCGGCAGTGAGATATCTCCTAGGGTCCATGCTTAGCTCCACATCTCGCATTCGCGGCGCCCGCCGACGCACTTTTAGCCAAGGATCACACAAGGCGGTGCGAACACGTTCCGGCAGGTTTCCGCACGCTGGCGCATGCGGTTGCCCGCTACGAATGGGACTTTCACCTTCGGACGGGAAGGGCGGACAAGCGGTGGTAGTGGCCGCGGACACCCACGGATAAGAATCGGACGGGCCGCGCTCGTTCGGTCGGGTGGTCGACGATCGTCGCCCACGGTCCGCTTTTCAAGCAACTCCAGCACAGCGTGCAACGCGGCGCAGAAATGAGCCGAATGACCGCGCGGATCCAGTGATGAGATTGCCGATCAAGCGTGGTCAGGCCGTAAGGCCGATCTGATCTTTGCGTTTGAAGCATCTTCCCTTGTGGCTAGTCTGGGCGCTTCCTATATGACCGTCGCGGGCCGGGCCCCTCTGGCGACCATGATGGTCGTGATGTCGGACCGCATCGAGTGCGCTCGATGCCCGGGTCCGATCCTACGCTCCCGATCGAGCCGCACTCCATGACAGGGAGGCGGCATTTGGAATTCCTACTGCTCGATTGGCTCGGCAACCCCGCTTGGATGTGGCTGGGCTTTGTGTCGATCGTCGGTGTGCTGCTCGCGCTGGACCTCGGTGTCCTGCATCGCAAGCAGAAAGAGATTGGCGTGCGCGAAAGCCTCGTGCTCTCGGCAGGCTACATCGTGCTTGGAGTCTCCTTCGCCGGCCTCGTTTGGTTGCAGCTGGGCGAAACCGCGGGCATCCAGTATCTCACCGGCTTCGTCGTCGAAAAGAGCCTGGCGCTCGACAACGTCTTTGTGATCGCGTTGATCTTCGGCTACTTCGCGGTACCACGTCAGTATCAGCATCGCGTGCTGTTCTGGGGCATTCTCGGCGTCATCGTTCTACGCGCGATCATGATCGGCATCGGCGCCACGCTGGTCGCCGAGTTTGCGTGGGTTCTCTACGTCTTTGCGGCCTTCCTTATCCTGACCGGGATCAAGATGCTGGCGCTGGGTGACAAGGAGACCGATCTCTCAAAGAACCCGGTCCTCAAGCTGATCCGCCGCCGCTTCCGCGTGACCGAGGAGTTGCACGGTGAGCGCTTCCTGGTGAAGCTGCCGGACCCGAGGACGGGGCGGCCGGTGCGCTATATGACGCCGCTCTTCCTCGCGCTGATCCTGATCGAGATCGCGGACGTGATTTTCGCGGTGGACTCAGTGCCCGCGATCTTCGCGATCACCACCGATCCCTACATTGTGTACACGTCGAATATCTTCGCGATCCTGGGGCTTCGCGCGCTCTATTTTGCACTTGCTGCCGTTCTGCACCGCTTCGCTTACCTCAAGCAGGCGCTTGCCGTGCTGCTGATCTTCATCGGCTCGAAGATCTTCGTCGCCGATTTCCTCGGGCTCGACAAATTTCCCGCCATCTGGTCGCTCGGCGCCACTTTCGCGATCCTCGCCGCCGGCATCGTCTATTCGCTGTGGCGGACCCGCAATCCCGCCCCTGCCGTGAAAGGCAAGTTCTGATGCCGTGCCGCGGCGTCTGGCTCGACCGCGGCCAGCTCGCAGAGCTGCTGGGGGTCGCACGGAAGGATGATGCCGCTGATCCGGCCCGCAAACGGGAGCGGACGTCGGAAGCGGCCACGCCAACCGAGAGCCCGCTCGTCTCGAAGGTCGGCGCGTTTGGGACGATGGTCACGACAACTATCGGCGCAACGAGCGGCGATCGCGCATCTTCGACTGATCGGCCGGTTGGCGGCGCTTCATGCAACATCGAGGAAAAGGAGATTACATGCCGTATCGACACGCGCTTGGAGGTTTTGCGAAACGCTCCTGGGAAGACTTCGGCGACGAGGTTCATCGGGCGCAGAACGAACATCTGATGGAAGGCATCGTCGCGGGGTGTGCGCTGATCGCCTTCGCCGATGGCTGGGTAACGACGGAGGAGCATGACCGGATGCTCGGGTTGATCCGTGGATTTGAGCCGATCGCTGCGTTCGGGCTAGACGATGTCACCGCGACGTTCGAAACTCTGACCGAGCGGTTCGCCAAGGACCAGAAGGGTGGCGAGGCGGCCGCGTTCGAGGCGGTCGCACGCGTCAAGGGCGCGCAGCGGTATCCGGCACTGCTCGTCGAGGCCTGCTGCGCGATCGCCGCTGCCGATGGCGGGTTCGACTCCGAAGAACGGGCGACCGCTAGGCTCAGGACTCATTGATCAGAGCCAGAAGATCACGGTGGCGGCGAGGGCGATAGCGGAGAAGAAGACCGTAGGGCACCGATCGTAGCGGGTGGCGACGCGGCGCCAGTCCTTGAGGCGGCCGAACATGATCTCGATGCGGTTGCGGCGTTTGTACCGACGCTTGTCGTATTTGATGGGGTCGAGACGGGATTTCCGCCCAGGAATGCAGGGCTTGATCCCCTTCTGCTGAAGGGCATCCCTGAACCAGTCGGCGTCGTAGCCGCGGTCACCCAGCAGCCATTGCGCCTTGGGAAGGTCGTCGAGAAGCGCCGCAGCGCCGGTGTAATCGCTGATTTGGCCTGCGGTCATGAAGAAACTGAGCGGGCGGCCGTTGGCGTCGGTGACAGCATGAAGCTTGGTGTTCATCCCGCCTTTGGTGCGGCCGATCAGCCGCCCGAGATCCCCTTTTTAACCCGCAGGCTCGATGCCGTGCGGTGCGCCTTCAAGTAGGTCGCGTCGATCATAACCGTCTTCGGATCGGCACCCTCGGCGGCCAGCCCTTCCATCATGCGGAGGAAGACGCCCATCTCGCCCCAACGCTTCCATCGGTTGTAGAGCGTCTTGTGCGGACCGTACTCCTTGGGCGCATCACACCAGCGCGAACCGTTGCGATTGACGAAGATAATCCCGCTCAGCACCCGCCGATCATCGACCCGGGGCCTGCCGTGGCTCTTGGGAAAATATGGCCGGAGCCGAGCCATCTGCTCGTCCGTCAGCCAGTACAGGTCGCTCATCTTCAGTCTCCTCGCGGAGCCTGAATCAGATCATGCCTCTCAAATCAATGGGTCCAGAGCCTAGCCGGATCTGCGAAGTTCTCGGGCTCGAACCGGCGGACTTTGGGTTGGCCGACGCGCCTTGAAACGAGGTGGTCGCAAACTGACTTCGATCGGGATCCACACCGACGTTTGGAAGTGAGCGGCCTGGGTTGACCGTCAGTGTTTGCCCTGAATCCGGATCCCGGCAAGGTGTTGCTGTTGCGACGAAGGAATCGCTTCCGTCGCAGTGCGAGGAACGCCGGGCGCGCGTTGGTTTGGCGGTGCGGACGTGCTTGCGTCGCGCCGTTTAAGCTCGGTGGCGGGTTGTTATATAAAACAGAACAAAACCGTGAGTTATTTGAAGTAACTAAAAGCTCTCACTACCGCTACCGTACAGGGAGGACGGTTTCGAAACGGCAGAGCGGAGCGGCTGGTCCCATGCAAATCGCAGGACAGAAGATCGGGTTGCACGTCGCGGAGGCGCTTCGTGGATGACCGTGACGAATCCGCGCCGACGCAGTCTCGGGCTGTCCAATCGGACCCGGGCAAGTCGGGGCTGCCGAGCCGGCATACGACAGTAGGCCCCGAGCGCGCACCCCATCGCTCGTTCCTGTACGCGATGGGCTTGTCGGCCCGCGAGATCGCGCAACCTTTCGTCGGCGTCGTCACGACCTGGAATGAAGCGGCGCCCTGCAACATCTCGCTGTCTCGGCAGGCGCAGGTGGTGAAGAAGGGGGTGGCGGCCGCCGGCGGCACGCCGCGCGAGTTCACCACCATTACGGTCACCGACGGCATTGCGATGGGGCACGCCGGCATGAAGGCCTCGCTCGTCAGCCGCGAGGTGATCGCCGACTCGGTTGAACTCTCCGTGCGCGGTCATTGCTACGACGCGCTGGTGGGGCTGGCCGGGTGCGACAAGACTCTGCCGGGGCTGATGATGGCGATGCTGCGCCTCAACGTGCCCTCGGTATTCCTCTACGGCGGCTCGATCCTGCCGGGACGGTTCCGCGGCAAAGACGTCACGGTGCTCGACGTGTTCGAGGCGGTCGGCGCCAACGCCGCCGGAACGATGAGCGATGCGGACCTCGCCGAACTCGAAACGGTGGCATGCCCATCGGCGGGGTCATGCGGCGGCCAATATACCGCCAACAGCATGGCCTATGTGTCGGAGGCGATCGGTCTCGCTCTGCCGGGTTCGGCCAGCACACCGGCGCCTTACGAGTCCCGGGACCGGTTTGCCGACGCGTCGGGTCGCGCGGTGATGGCGCTGCTCAAACGGGGCTTGCGCCCGCGTGACATCGTCACGCGCCAGGCGCTCGAGAATGCGGCCGCGGTCGTCGCCGCGACAGGCGGATCGACCAACGCCGCGCTCCATCTGCCGGCGATGGCCCATGAGGCAGGCATCGCCTTCGACATCTTCGATGTCGCCGCGGTGTTTCGGCGCACGCCGTTGATCGCCGATCTGAAGCCCGGTGGACGCTATCTCGCCAAGGACGTGCACGAGATCGGCGGCGTGCCGGTGGTCCTGAAGGCGCTGCTCGACGGTGGCTTCCTGCACGGCGAATGCCTGACGGTCACGGGCCGCACCCTGGCCGAGAATCTGGAATCCGTGCTTTTGCCCGACCACCAGGACGTCGTCCATCCGACGACGCGGCCGCTGTCACCGACCGGCGGCCTCGTCGGCCTTTCCGGAAATCTCGCGCCTGAAGGGGCAATCGTGAAGGTGGCGGGCCTGCGCAGGCTCGCCTTCAGCGGTCCGGCGCGCGTGTTCGACCGGGAGGAGGATGCCTTCGCAGCGGTGATGCAGCGGCGCTACCATGCGGGCGAGGTGCTCGTCATCCGCTACGAGGGGCCGCGTGGCGGACCCGGCATGCGCGAGATGCTGTCCACCACCTCGGCGATCTATGGCCAGGGCATGGGGGAGGACGTGGCCTTGATTACCGACGGCCGCTTCTCGGGCGCGACGCGCGGCCTGTGCGTCGGTCATGTCGGACCGGAAGCCGCGGTCGGCGGCCCGATCGCATTGATCGAGGACGGCGATGTGATTGAGATCGATGCGGAGCGAGGGACGCTCTCGCTCCGCATCGATCCCGCCGAGTTGGCGGCGCGCCGCGAGCGGTGGCAGCCGCGCCGGCATGCCTTCCAGTCCGGAGCGCTGTGGCGCTACGCGCAGACCGTCGGTTCCGCCGGCAAGGGCGCGGTGACCCATCCAGGCGCTGCCGCCGAAGAGCACGTCTATGCTGATATCTGACCCAGGCGCCGCAGCCGAGAGAGTGGAGTCATCCAGCGCGCACCGCTTAGTCCTTCGCCAGCCCGATGATTGGCATGTGCATCTCCGTGACGGCGGGATGCTCGCCGCCGTCGTCAACGAGACCGCCCGTCAGTTCGCCAGGGCGATCGTCATGCCCAACCTCGATCCGCCGGTGACCACCGTGGCCGCGGCGGAAGCCTATCGTGCGCGGATCCAGGGGGCGCTCGCGCCTGGCCTTGCCTTCACACCGCTGATGACGGCCTATCTGACCGACGACATCGCCCCGGCGGAAATCGAGCGCGGCTTCAGGTCCGGCGTGTTCACCGCAGCCAAGCTCTATCCTGCGCATGCGACCACCAACGCCGCGCAGGGCGTGACGGACGTGGCTCACATCTTCGGCGTCCTTGACGTCATGCAGCGCCTGGGGATGCCGTTGCTGCTGCACGGGGAAGTCACGGACCACGACGTCGATGTTTTCGACCGCGAAGCCGTCTTCATCGACCGTGTGCTTGCGAATGTCGTCGCAGGATTTCCCGCTCTCAAGATTGTCTTCGAGCATATCACCACCGCCGAAGCCGTGGCCTTCGTCGAGGCCGCCGGGCCGAACGTCGGCGCCACGATCACGCCACACCATCTGATGATCAATCGCAACGCGATGTTCGCCGGCGGCATCAGACCGCATCTCTACTGCCTGCCGGTCGCAAAACGCGAGCGGCATCGTCTGGCGTTGCGACGCGCGGCGACCTCGGGAAATCCGAAGTTCTTCCTCGGCACCGATTCAGCGCCACACGCGGTCCGTGACAAGGAGTCCGCCTGCGGCTGCGCCGGCATCTTCAACGCGCCGGTCGCCCTGCAGAGTTACGCCACGGTGTTTGACGAGGAAGGTGCGCTGGACCGGTTCGAAGCCTTCGCGTCTGAGCATGGAGCGCGCTTCTACGACCTCCCGCTCAACGCCGGCTCGATCGTCCTTGAACGGACACCATGGCGGGCGCCATCGGTCTTCGCCGCTGCTGGCGACCAAGTCGTTCCGTTCCAGGCCGGTGCGTCCATGGCCTGGACGTATCGAGGACCGATCGATGCGCCGTCATGAGCGAACCGCGATCTATGAACCACGTCCTTACGCAGGTCGCAGCGCCGTGCTCGCCACCATGCATCGCAAGGAAGAAGCGATCGCGCCGGCCCTTAGCGCGACCCTTGGTCTTGTCGTCGTACCCGCGGCGGGTCTCGATACCGATCAGCTCGGGACGTTCTCGGGCGAAATCGCGCGGCAGGGGACGATGCTCGAGGTCGCGGTGCGCAAGGCGAGGCTGGGCATGCAGGGCGCCGGATTACCGCTCGGCCTCGCCAGCGAGGGCTCGTTCGGGCCCCATCCAGCGATCCCGTTCTTCGCGGCCGGCATGGAGCTCCTGGTGTTCGTCGATGACGAGAGGGGGATCGTCGTCAGTGAAAGCCTGATCGCCGACGCGACCAACTTCGGCCATCTCGTCGTTTCTCCAGGCGATGCGCTGGAGGCATTCCTCGAACGGGTGGGATTCCCGAGCCACGCCCTGATCGTGCGGGCGAATGAGGGTTCGGTGACAGCGGCTCTCGTTAAAGGCCTCACCGACCGGAAAGGCCTTGCGCTCGCGATCGCGGCCGCCGCTGCCGCATCCTCGGATGGCCGGGCGCGTCTCGAGACCGACATGCGCGCGCACCTCAATCCGACGCGGATGAAAAGCCTCGCCGCGCTCGCGGATCGCCTCGCTCGACGGCTCGCGACACCGTGCCCTGCGTGCGGCGCGCCCGGCTTCGGACGTACGGGATCGCGGATCGGGCTGAAATGCGAGGACTGCGGCGCGCCCACCGAAATGGTCCTCGCCGAGGAATATGGTTGCTCGGTGTGTGGGTGTCGTGAGGAACGGCCTCGGTCTGATGGGTTGCTCCGTGCGCCGGCGCAATATTGCCCGGAGTGCAATCCATGAGGAAGCGGGGCGCTCGCCCGGATTCGAGATCGTCGTCGCGGGGTGCTGCTGCTCGGAGGCGTGCGCGGCGCGAAGGGCGGACCCCGCCGGCTTCGGTGGGGCCCGCCGAATCGCCAATCGCACCGCCGCTCCCGGTGGACCGCCCCTCGTGATCCACGGTGTGCGAGCTCACGACGCCGCGCTGGAGCGGCTGCGCGCGCTGCATCCGCAGCTGATCGACTTCTCGCTCGTTCGCATGAAGCGTCTCTGCGCGAAACTGGGGCGCCCTGAGCGTCGGCTGCCGCCCGTAATCCATGTGGCGGGGACCAACGGCAAAGGGTCGACGATCGCCTTCCTGCGCGGCATCGCCGAGGCCGCCGGCTTACGCACGCATGTCTATACCTCACCGCACCTCGTACGTTTTGCGGAGCGCATCCGGCTGGCGGGCGAACTGATTTCCGAGGACGATCTGGCCGAGGTGGTGGCGCGGATTGAAACGGCGAACGAGGGTGAGCCGATCACATTCTTCGAGATCACGACGGCGGCGGCGTTGCTGGCGTTCGCGGAGACGCCCGCCGATCTCTGCCTTGTCGAGGTGGGTCTGGGCGGGCGTTATGACGCAACGAACGTCATAGAGCGTCCGGCGATCACGGCCATCGCGCCCGTCGCCCTTGACCACTGTGAGTTTCTTGGCGAAACGATCGCCGAGATCGCGGGGGAGAAGGCCGGCATCATAAAACCCGGCGTTCCCTGCGTTTCCACTCGCCAGGTCGAAAGCGCCTTGGTCGTGATCAGGAAAGCGGCCGAGCGCGCACGAGCGCCGCTGATGCTCGCTGGCCGCGACTTTAATGCATGGACGGAACAGGACCGCGTCCGCTACCAGGACTCTGCCGGCAATATGGACTTGCCCCACGGTCGTTTGATGGGCGCGCATCAGGTCGCCAACGCGGGGCTCGCGGTAGCCGTGGCCCGCAAGTTCGGCTTGTCGGATGCAGCCGTGAACGAGGGACTGAGACGCGCCTCGTGGCCTGCCCGGATGCAGCGCTTGACGGCGGGTCCGCTGGCCGCACGAGCGTCAGCGCGAGGCGCCGATCTCTGGCTCGACGGCGCCCACAATCCGCACGCGTTCGAATCGCTGGCGCGATCGTTGCGCGACCTCAGAGCGAGGGACGGGCGGCCATTGGCAGTCATCCTCGGCGTCCTCGCCAACAAGGACCTTGAAGGCATCTTCGCGGCGTTGTGTCCGATCCGTCCCCTAAAGCTGTTGCTCGTGGACTTTGATGCAAGCGGGGCGGCCGATCCCGCGGTCCTTTTGGACGTGGCTCGGCGTACAGGGCTTGGCGCGGAGGTTCGGCCGGATGTCTCATCGGCTCTCGATGCGGCGCTTTCTGGCGATGGGCCGCCGCCGCATGTGGTCATTTGCGGTTCGCTGTATCTCGCTGGCGAGGTCTTGGCGCTGGACTTAGAAACCTGGCCAAAATGAAAGGCTGACGTTGCCGCAGGGTGCATTCGAGCGGAAGCCACGGCATCCTTTCCGTTCGCCGCCCGGATGGGCAACTCCAAGCCAATAATTCGAAACGCGACGCTTCTCGGTGCCCGCGTAGAAGGTCTCGCTGAGGTTCGGGACCGGAAGAGGCCTTTGCGAGGGGGTCGGCGGGAGAGCTCGCGGTTGGCTGCGCAAGGCCGAAGGTCCAGCTCCGACCAGCGGGCTAGGGATTCACAACCGGGTTCAGTGGGACGGACACCGTCGATCTTACCCGACATCAATGGCAGCCGAGCCTGAGGTCTCCATAAACGGGGGGTAAGTCGTCGCGTAACGACCCCAATCCCCCTGCGCTCCCCTGCGCGAGAAGGAGAAACCCGGATGGCCAGTGTTTCAAATCCCATGACTCGTGATCTGTCAGCGGGAGTATCGGATCAACCCCAAGCGCCACCCTACCTCCCGGCAGCTGTGCTCCTGCTCGCCCAATTCATCTTGATGTGGGCCGCCTTCTTCATATTGATGCCGTCAATCAACTGGCCCGCGTCGCTCGGGGAGCCGCCATCGATCATCCTGCCGTTGATCCTTCAACAGGCCGGTCCGGTCTTTGCGGGCTATCTGAGCTACCTCCTGCACGCACTGATTCTGATTCCCTTGGCGATCTTACTCGGCCGCACATTGGCGATGGGGCGGGCGCTCGGAAACTTTGCGGTTGCGCTCGGAATTCTGGCCGGGGTCGCGAAAGCGTTTGGTATCGTCCGCTGGCTGTTCCTGATGCCGGGTCTCGCCGTTGCCTATGTCGATCCGGGCGCGAGCGGCGCCACCAAAGCCGCGATTGAGGTTGTTTACGTTTCCTTCAACGCCTTCGCTGGCGGGGTTGGTGAACTTTTAGGTGTCGGCCTTTTCGCCGGCGTCTGGACCATCCTGGTTTCGATCGCCCTGCTGAGGCTAGGCGGCGGCGCCCGCATCATCGGCTGTGCCGGTTTTATTGCGGCGGCAGGTCTGCTCTCCACGCTACCCTCGGTGATCGGGGTGGAATCATCGATCCTGCTGACGCTTTCGGGGATCTTCTGGCAGCTCTGGACGGCGGCGCTTGCGATTTGGCACCTGCGCGCACGCTCAGTGGAAAACATTGGGATCTCATCCGACGCGAGAGCGGCCGTCCGATCAAGCCGAGCCTGATCACGGCACAGGTGAACCCCCATCGCGCGGACCGGGAGCTACTTTGATGAACAGCCATGATCTGCATGTCGTGATCGGCCAGGGTCCGGTCGGCAAGGCCGTCGTCAGCTCGCTGTTGCTGCAGGGCGCGCGGGTTCGGACCGTCACCCGCTCCTCTCGTTCTGCCCGCCATGCAGGCGTCGAGGTTCACGTCGGCGACGTCTCGCGGCGTGAGGACGCCATATCGGCCTGCGCAGGGGCCACCGTGGTCTATCAATGCGCCGCGCCGCCCTATCAGAGCTGGTCCATGATGTTTCCGAAGCTGCAGGCGAGCGTTCTGGAAGGGTCTGCGCGTGCCGGCGCGGTCCTCGTGGCCGCCGAGAACCTCTACGGATACGGCGTTGCCGGGACTCTGGATGAGAACCTTCCGCTCATCGCGACAACGCGGAAGGGCAAGGTTCGTGCAGATCTCAGCCGGCAACTGATCGAGGCCCACCAACGCGGCGATGTGCGTACAGTGACTGGGCGTGCAGCCGACTTCCTCGGCCCCGGCGTGCGCCAATCGGCGTTTGGTGAGCGCGTGTGGCCGAACCTGTTAAAGGGCAAAGCGATTGGATGGTTCGGCAACGCCGACATGTTGCACAGCGTGACATATGTACCGGACTTCGCCCAAGCGCTGATCCGGCTCGGGCGGGAGGAGCGCGCCTGGGGCAGGGCATGGCACGTGCCGTCTCCACCGGCGCTAACGCCACGGGAGATCCTGACGCGGGCGGCGGAGATCGCTAACGCACCAGCGCCCAAGATCTGTCGGGTTCCCAGGTTCGTTCTCCGAACGATCGGCCTCTTCGCGCCTGCGGCGAGCGAGGTTATTGAAATGGCCTACTCCTATGAGGCGCCGTTCATCATCTCCGACAAGGCTTACACCGAAACGTTCGGCGTCCGCGCCACGGACTGGGACGACGCGCTCACGGCGACGCTGGAAAGCTGGCAGAACGCATCTTGACGCTCCGATCACCGCTTAACGGGTAGCTTTTTGACGAGCCGCCCGCGGATGCGCGACAGGCTTTCCGGCGTGATTCCGAGATAGCTCGCAATGAGATATTGTGGCACACGCCGTGCCACCTCCGGCCTGGCGTTGACAAACGTGCGGTAGCGCTCGTCAGGCGCAAGGGTGAGGAGACTGGTAGAGCGTCGCTGTGAGCCAACCAGTGCCGCCTCCACCATCAGCCGACCGAATCGCTCCATCGCATGGTCGGCGGCGTAGGCGGCGTAAAGTGCCCGGCGAGACAGACAGATCACCTCGGACGGTTCCAGCGCCTGCATCGACTGAGATGCGGGCGCTTGGGACAGGAAGCTCGATGCATCGGTGAAGACCTGGTCCTTGTCGAAAAACTGTCCGGTGCGCTCTTCACCGCTATCGCCGTCGAGAAAATAGTAGCGAACAAGCCCGGCTGACATGAAGTAGATGTGCTCAGCGATGTCCCCGACCCGGAGCAGATGGTCGCCTTTGGCAAGCACACGGAGTTCGCAGGCGTCCGCGATATCGTTCAGCGTCAGCTCGGACGGCGTCAAGGGTGCCACTGATCTGATGATCAGGTCGGAAAAGGCTGCAAATGCTGGATCCTTGGAACGCATCCAGCGACTATACGCGATGCGGTGAATGCTGAAGTTCGCTTTGTGTTCGGTCGACCGTCAGCCCTTGAGACGATGTGACAGGCCTCATGATGCGCATGTGAGCAACAAAGTCATTTATCCTTTACCGCCCGCGTGAGCAGCTCCCCGAGCAAGGGATTCGGAAAGCGGCGCTTCTGGGTGATCGCGTAGAATGTTTCGCTGAGGTTCGGGACCGGACAGACCTCCACGAGCAGGCCGGCGGCGAGTTCGTCGCGCACGACGATCGGCGGTACGAGAGCCAGACCGTCGCTGTCACGGGCGAGGAGCCGCAACATGGCCATGTCATCCACTTCGGCAAAAATGATCGGGCGCACGCCGGCGAGTTCGAGGATCCGATCGAACCCAACGCGAATTTCACTGTCGAGACTCGGTAACAAGATGGGCTGCGACCGCAGGTCGTCCGGGAAGCGGAACGCGGTCGGTTCGGCGCGCGGGCGCCTTACCAGTGCGACCGGCTGCTGAGCGAGCAAATGGCTGCGAAGGTCGGAGCGCGCGTCGTGCTGCGGAGCGCTGTTGGCGAGCACGACATCGATCATATGCGCCTCAAGCTGGGCGAGGAGATCGCGCATGGTGCCTGAGCGGATAATCAACTCGACGTCGGCCCGGCCCACGAGTGGGCTCAGGAACTCCAGCTGGAAGTTTCGGGATAGCGTCGTCAACGCGCCCACCCGGAACGCCTGCCGCCGATCCACCGGCCGCCCTTTCATCGTGCTCACCAGCTCGTCTCCGGCCTGAAAGACGGTGTCGGCATAGTCGAGGGCGATCCGACCGGCCTCGGTGAGGATGAGACGCTTGCCGGATCGGTCGAACAGCGGATGGCCCAGCTGCAGCTCGAGCTTGCCGAGCTGCACCGAGAGGGCCGATTGCGAGAGATTTAGCCGATCGGCGGCGCGGGTAAGGCTGCCCTCATGCGCGATGGCCCAGAAATAGCGCAAGTGGTGATAGTTGAGGGTTGCCATTGCATGATTTTACAGAAACGAACGAAGTGCCGCAATCTTTGTATTATTAAGAACCCGCATGTGGCGTTAATTGATAGGTCGCTTCTCGCTGGAGACGACCATGACGCCGAACCTGACCTGGTGCCTCGCTCTCGGACCATTCGCGCTCGCAGTCGCCGGATTGGCGACCGGAAGCGCCAAGTCGGGTCAGCGACAGGTCGGAGGGGGCGCCGCTTGGATCGCCGGCTTCGCCCTGGCGATGGCCGCAGCCGCGGGCCTCTGCGTCGCGGTCAACGGCCCCCTGGTGACAGGCACGGTGGGGTTCGCAGGTGTCGGCCTGGGATTCTACGTCGATACTCTGGCCGCGATCATGTTCGTGCTGGTCGCCTTCGTCGGCCTGATCGTCGTCCTGTATAGCCGCAACTATCTCGACGGCGACCGCGGGCAGGCCCGCTTCACCAAGTGGCTGTGTCTGACCCTCGCGGCGGTGCTGCTGCTGATCGTCTCGGGCAATCTGTTCCAGTTCGCGCTGGCGTGGATCGCGACCAGCCTCGGGCTCAACAAGCTGCTGCTGTTCTATCCCGAGCGGCAGGCGGCCGTGCTCGCCGCGCGCAAGAAATTCCTCGCCAGCCGGCTCGGCGATCTCTGCCTGATCGCGGCGATGGTGCTGCTCCATCAGGCTTTCGGCAGTCTCGACTATGCGGTCCTGTTCGCGGGGGCGGAGGCGATGCGCGTCGGCGGAGACATTCCCGCTGCCATCCATGCGGTCGCGGTACTGCTGGTGATCGCCGCGCTGCTCAAGTCGGCGCAGTTCCCGCTGCATGGCTGGCTCACCGAGGTGATGGAGACACCGACACCCGTGTCGGCGCTCCTCCACGCCGGCGTGATCAACGCCGGCGGCTTCCTCGTGCTGCGTTTCGCCGACGTCATTTCGCTCTCGTCGCCATCGATGGAGATCCTGGTCATCGTTGGCGGCGTTACCGCGCTGTTCGGATCGGTCGTCATGCTGACCCAGACCAGCGTCAAGGTTTCGCTGGCCTATTCGACCATCGCCCAGATGGGCTTCATGATGCTGCAATGCGGGCTCGGCGCGTTCGCCGCAGCGTTGCTGCACATCGTCGCTCACTCGCTCTACAAGGCCCACGCCTTCCTCTCGTCTGGCAGCGTCATCGACCTGGCGCGGGCGTCGTGGTCGCCGAGCCCCGGCGGTCAGCCGCACCCGGCCCGGATGGCGATGATCGTCGGCCTGGTCCTGGCCGCGGCTTTGGTCGTGGGGACGCTGTTCGGCGCGACGATCACCGCGCAACCCGGTGTGTTCGCCCTCGGCGCGGTGGTGATGCTGGGTCTCGCGCACCTCATAACCCAGGCCTTCGACGAGCGGCCAAGCCTCTATGTCGTCGGCCGGACGGCCGCGCTCGCACTGGTGGTGTCGCTCGCCTATTTCGGACTCCAATGGGCGGTGGAGCATGTGCTTGCCGGGTCCTTGCCCCCGGTGCAGGCGCTGCGCGGACCACTCGACCTCGTCATCGTCGCCCTGGTCGTCCTGGCGTTCGCGGCGGTGACCGTCTTCCAGAGCGTCTTGCCGGGCAAGGCGGACGCCCCGCGCTGGCAGGCGGCCTACGTCCACCTTGCCAACGGCCTCTACGTCAACACGCTCGCCAACCGGCTGGTGCTGCGGTTCTGGCCAAGCCCGCCGCCGCCGCCCGCGATCGTTCCTTCGACCCCTGTCAGCGGAGTTCCCTCATGAGCCATGCCGTCGCCGCCGCGATCGACCCGCCGAGGCGGGCGCAAGATGCGGAGCCAGTGGCCAACCCGCCACGCCCGGCGATCGACGCCGCCATCGACCGGGCGTGCAATAAGATCGCGCCGCTTTGGCCGCTCAAGCACTTCGTCGCGGTCAATCCGTTTCTCGGCTTCAGCGACCAGAGCTTTTCCTCGACGTGCGCGACGCTGCGCCGCGTCGCCGGCGTCGACATGCTGATGCCGCGTGCATTCTACCGAGAAGCGCTGGCGGCGGGACGGATCGAGGATCGCGACCTGAAGGCGGCGGTCGCCGCGACGTCCGGTCACGCAGCGCTGGCGAGCGACGACGCGGCGCTGCGCCGGTCGGCCGCAACAGACCCGGTGACGAAGAGGCCAAAAGCAGTGGTTGCGACCGTCGCCGAGGTTCTCGACAGCCTGTCGGCGGGCGACCGCCAAGCCTCGCGCACTGCCTTCATGATCGACGAGATCTCGAAGTGGTGCGCGGCCTATTTCGACGAGGGTCAAGCCGCGTGGAAGCTGCCGTCGCGGGCGCTGCCGCCTTACGCCGCCTGGCGCGCGGCTATGCAGTTCGACCGCAACCCCGAGACGATGGGAATCAAGGGCTTCCGCAAGGCCGTCGCCGCCATGCCGGACGACCCGCGCGAAGCGATCGCCGCAGTCGTGGGCGCGCTCGGCATCCCCGAGCGCGCGGTCGAGGATTACCTGCACCGCGCGCTGATCGATGTCGGCGGCTGGGCCGCCTATGCGCGATACCGCGTCTGGGACAACTCGCTCTACGGGCGCGATGACGACACGCTGGTGCAGCTGTTGGCGATCCGGGTGGTGTGGGGCTATGCGCTGTTCCTCGAACGCGCCGACCCGGATTTTAGGGCGGCATGGTCGAAGGCGATGGCAGAGGCCACCGCGCTGCCGGAGGACGAGCGCCTTGGCGACGATCCGGAGCTGGTCGTCGATCTGATGCTGCACGAAGCCTATGAGGCCGGGTATCAGCGCCAGTTACTGGCGCGGCTCGGGCAGCACCTCGCATCCCCCGTGCCCTCAAAGGCTGTGCGCAAGGCGTTCCAGGCGGCGTTCTGCATCGACGTGCGCTCCGAGGTCTATCGGCGCGCGCTCGAGACGGTCTGCCCCGACGCCGAGACGATCGGCTTCGCCGGCTTCTTCGGCTTCCCAATCGAATATGTGCCGATCGGCCGCGACACCGGCGGCGCGCAATGCCCGGTGCTGCTCAAACCCGCCTTCGTCGTCTGCGAGGCGGTCGCCGGTGCTTCCGAGCCCGAGGAGGCGGAGATCCTCAACCGGCGCCTGCTGCGCCGCCGCGCGGCGAAGGCGTGGAAGGCGTTCAAGCTCTCGGCGGTGTCTTCCTTCACCTATGTCGAGACGGCGGGGTTGCTGTTCGCCGGCAAGCTCGTCGGCGACAGCGCGCGCCTGACCCGGACGGTCAGCGACCCCAATACCGATGGCCTCGACGAGAGCGTCATCGATCGGGTGGGCCCGCGTCTAGATCCCCGCGCGGTGGCTGGCCGGCTCACCGGCTTCGACGACGCGCAGCGTGTCGCCATGGCCGAGGCCGTCCTGCGCGCGATGTCGATGACGCAAGACTTCGCGCGCCTGGTCCTGCTCACCGGGCACGGCAGCACGACCGTCAACAATCCCCATGCCTCGGGGCTCGATTGCGGCGCGTGCGGCGGCCACACCGGCGAGGCGAACGCACGGGTCGCCGCCGCCATCCTCAACGATCCGGGCGTGCGCAGAGGTCTCGCCGGCAAGGGAATCGATATCCCCGAGGACACCTGGTTCCTGGGCTGCCTGCACGATACGACCACCGACGAGGTCCACATCTTCGACGCGGACGATCTCCCCGCGTCCCACGCCGCCGATCTCGCCGCTCTGCGCAGGGCGCTGGCGAAGGCTTCGTCGCTGGCGCGCGCCGAACGCGCGCTGGGGCTCGGAATCGACAAGACCAGGGACGTTGATCGTGCGGTGAAGGCGCGTAGCCGCGACTGGGCGCAGGTCCGTCCCGAATGGGGGCTCGCGGGCAACGCCGCCTTCATCGCCGCGCCGCGGTCACGGACGCGCGGGCTCGATCTCGGCGGCCGCGCCTTCCTGCACGACTATGACTGGCGCAAGGACGACGGGTTCGGCGTGCTCGAACTGATCATGACCGCGCCGATGGTCGTCGCGAGCTGGATCAACCTGCAATATTACGGCTCGACCGTGAACAACCGCGCCTTCGGCAGCGGCAACAAGGTGCTGCACAACGTCGTCGGGCAGCTGGGGGTGCTGGAGGGCAACTCCGGTGACCTCAAGGTGGGATTGCCCTGGCAGTCGGTCCACGACGGCGAGCGCTTCGTGCATGAACCGCTGCGGCTCAACGTCTTCATCGCAGCCCCCGAAGACGCGCTGAATGGCGTCATCGAGAAGCACGCGGGCGTTCGTCATCTCGTCGACAACGGCTGGGTTCACCTCTTCCGGCTGGCCGATGAAGGCCGGGTGATCCGCCGCTACGTCGGTGGGCTTCAATGGGAAGCCGCCGCATGACCGCACGGCTGTCCCACCTCGCGCGACTGGAATCGGAGGCGATCCACATCCTGCGCGAAGCCGTCGCCGAAGCGCGCAAGCCGGTGATGCTGTTCTCGGCCGGCAAGGACTCGACCGTGCTCGCTTACCTCGCCTTGCGCGCCTTCTTCCCGGGAAGGCCTCCGTTCCCGCTGCTCCACATCGACTCGACCTGGGAGTTCCAGTCGCTGCTCGACTTCCGCGACGGCTTCGCGCGAGAGCATCGCTTCGAGTTGATCGTCCACGCCAATGAGGCGGCGCGCGCCGCCGGTCTCAACCCGTTCGATCATGGCGATCGCTATACGTTGGAGATGCGCACCGAGCCGCTCAAGGCCGCGCTGGACCAGGGCGGCTATGACTTCGTCTTCGGCGGGGCGCGCCGCGACGAAGAGAAGTCGCGGGCCAAAGAGCGGGTGTTTTCCGTTCGGAGCGCCGGCCATGTCTGGGATCCGCGCCAACAGCGGCCCGAACTCTGGAACCTATACAACACCCGGCTCGGCAAGGATCAGTCGGCGCGGGTGTTCCCGCTCTCGAACTGGACCGAAACCGACGTCTGGACCTACGCGCTGACACACGACATCGCGCTGGCGCCGCTCTATTTCGCCGCGCCCCGGCCGGTTGTCGAGAGGGGCGGCGGGCTGATCGTCGTCGATGATGAGCCCCGCATGCGACTGCGGGCCGGCGAAACCGTCCAAACCAAGACCGTGCGTTTTCGGACGCTCGGCTGCTGGCCGGTGACGGCGGCGGTCGAATCCGACGCGGCCGACCTCCGCTCAGTCGTTCAGGAGACGTTGGCTGCCACGGGATCGGAACGTCAGGGCCGGATCAGTGACGGCGAGGACGGCGGCTCGCTCGAACAGAAGAAGCGGGAGGGGTATTTCTAGTCATGCCGGCCGCTCCGCGCCCCTACGACGATGAACTGGCGATGCTCGCGACGATGCACGCCAAGGAGCGGGTGATCGCGCCGCTGCTGGAACGATCGCTCGGCGTGCGCGTCAGGGTAAGCAGCGGCATCGATACTGACCGGTTTGGGACCTTCAGCCGGGACGTCGAGCGGACCGGCTCGCAGCTCGATGCCGCGCGGGCCAAGATCGCGGCGGCGTTCGCGGAAGCGCCCGACGCTCAGTTCGCGTTGGCCAGCGAAGGCAGTTTCGGCCCTCATCCTTACATCCCGTTCGCGCCGCTCGCCCGCGAGATCGTCGTCCTGGCCGATCGCGCGCGCGGGATTGAGCTCATCGGTCGTCATGCGAGCCTGACCACCAACTTCAGTCACGCGGTTGTTTCAGACTTGCCCAGCGCGCGCGCATTTTGCGAGCGGGCCCAGTTCCCCGGTCATGGCGTGATCGTCATCGGCTGCATCGACGGTGAGCCGGCGCCTGGCCGCGCGCTCATCAAGGACATCGCCAGCGCGGCGGACCTCGACAACGCTGTGACTCAGACGATCGCGATGTGCGGCGCGGCCTTCGTCGAGACCGACATGCGAGCCCATCGCAACCCGACCCGCATGCGCGCCATCAAAGCCGCCACCCTCGATCTGGTCCGCCGGTTCCGCAGCAAGTGTCCCGTGTGCGCG
Organism: Bradyrhizobium sp. U87765 SZCCT0048; assembly: GCF_018131225.1. Taxonomy (GTDB): domain Bacteria; phylum Pseudomonadota; class Alphaproteobacteria; order Rhizobiales; family Xanthobacteraceae; genus Bradyrhizobium_A. The sequence goes on from NZ_JAFCMM010000004.1 coordinate 319,067, forward strand.
GCGCCCGGATTCGCGGTAACCGAGCGGCTTTCCGGTCTGCCCTGTTCGTGGTGCGGCGGGCCAACTCTGGCGATCAAGGCGGACGTGCTTTCGTGCGAGGGCTGTGGTCATCGGATCGAGCGCCCCGTCGCAGCGACGACGGCGGACCCAGGTCAATGCGGCGATTGCAACCCCTGAGGTCAGTCGAGAGAGGAGGTCCACATGGCAGAAGTCGGAAAGCCCCGCGACGGCCCAGCAGACACCGACTCGATGATCGAATGGGTCCTGTCGCACCCTGGTATGAGCAAGTGGCTAAAGGACGCGCTGCGTAGCGCACTTGATCGGAACCCCTTTGATGTCCTCAACGACCTCGAAATATTGAAACACCTGTCGACAGCACGATGCCGATCAGCGCTGAGCTCCTATTACGCGGAACCCGACAGCGGCGCCGTCGAGTCCGTCGACAAGGATTGAGCCTGCGCCTCGAGAGATGACAGGAGGCGTTGAAAGGATGGAGCTTCGGCATCTTCGCTACATGGTTGCAGCCGCCGAGCGGGGGAGCTTCCGGCGCGCCGCTAAAGCAATGGGAGTCCACGAGTCCGCTATTAGCCGCCGCGTGCGCGACCTTGAGGATGAGATCGGCGCAGCACTGTTTGTCCGCCATCACGGGGGCGTTCAACTCACCCATGCAGGCAACCAGTTTCTCGTCCGGGCACGCAAGGCCCTGCGGCATATTGGTCATGCAGCGATGGATGCCGGCTCGCACGGGCGTGGAGAGGCTGGAGCTGTCCGGATCGGCATATTCTCTTCTCTTGCTTCCGGATTCCTCGCTGATCTGCTGCGCAGCTTCATTGCGGCACATCCGGCCATCCGACCCGACCTTGTCGAGGGCGGACCGTCTACGCACATCAACGCGATACAGCGGCTTGAACTTGACGTTGCGTTTCTCACTGGCGAACCGAGCGCGGAGGGCTGTGATGTGGCACAGCTTTGGACGGAACGCGTTTATGTGGCAGTCCCCCTGGGTGACGAGTTGTCGAAGATGGCGGTTATTTCGTGGGCGGCCCTATACGAGCGACACTTCATCATCAGCGATACCGACCCCGGGCCCGAAATCCACGACTATCTCATCAAGCACCTCGCTGACCTCGGTCGTCACCCGAGCATTGAGAGCCATCGCGTTGGGCGAGATAATCTGATGCACCTCGTGGCCCTTGGGCGAGGTCTGACTTTGACAAGCGAAGCGACCATAGCGACGCGCTTCCCCGGTGTTGTTTACCGGCCGCTCTCGGACGATCTCCTCACGTTCTGTGCCGTATGGTCTCCGCGAAACGACAATCCGGCCTTGAGACGATTGCTCAGCCTCGCCAAGTCGCTGTCAGCGCCCCAAGGGCTCGCAAGGTCACGCGTCGATTCCTAAGTCTTGAATCAATTACAATGTCGTCGAATGCGGTTCAGCTACCTGTTGTCCGACGCGCTTTTGCGAACGCTCGATCGGTCGCCATGAACCGCTCGATCATCGGTGAAATCAGCTTGATCGGATCACCGACAGGCCGACCCGTCTCGCGCGCGAGCACCTCGGCGTAGGCGATCAGGTTCCGATGGACGGTCGCCGGCAGTTCGACCGACGCCTTAACCGGCTTGTCGTCGTCGAGGGCGCCAAGTTTCAGCTTCGCCATGGTCAACCTCCATAGGGCTCGAGAACAAGGTCGCGCGTTACGATGACCCGTACGGGGAATCCCGGTCGGATCGTAAGCGTCGGCGCGACGTTGAGCTGACGGCGGACGATCTGCTGGCCGGCGTCATTGATGGTGTCCTGTCCGCCGTTGCGGATCGCCTGGATCAGGCGGTTCTCATCGTTGGTCGCGAGCTCGGCGCCGACGCTTAGCAACGTGGAGAGGCCAGCCGCCTTGGCGAGATCCCACCAATGATAATCGACGCCGTCCTGAAGACCGGCGTAGCCTTCCGCATCAGCACCGGGCTGACGCTCGAGCACAATTGACCGGCCGTTCGGGAAGATCAGCCGGTTCCAGACCAGCAGCACGCGGCTTTGACCGAACTGAACGTTGTTGTCGTATTGGCCGATGATGCGCGTGCCTTGTGGCACGAGCAGGGTACGTCCGGTTGGGCTGTCATAGATGTTTTCGGTCACCTGGGCTGCAATTTGGCCCGGAAGGTCGGAACGGATGCCGGTAATGAGCGCGGCGGAGATGACCGCGCCCGCCTGCAGGATGTTCGGCGACGCCGGCGCGGCGACGCGGTCGGGGGCGACCGTGCGCCGATCGGCGGCGGCATTGAGGAAGGCGAGCTGCCGATCCTGCGCTGTGGGTGTGGCGGGTTGCGGCGCCAGCCCGAGGCCTGTGAGATCGGGCGCCGGTGGGGGCGCGACAGAGGCAACGCCGGCTGCCGGCGATGACAGCGGACGGCCCTCCGTCCCGGCAAAGAGCTTGGCAGTGCGCGCGGTCTCGATCTCCTGGAGACGTCGTTGCTCCTCGGCGCTGAGGCCGGGGTTCGGCGTGGCGATGCCGGGCACCGGCACCGGTTGGCCGCGGTTCTGCGCGTCGAGGATTGGGCGACCGAGATCGCCTGGGAGCGGTGGTCCGAGCTGCGGAACCCGGCTGTAGTCGCGCGGGAGGCTCGCCAAGCCGTCCGCGGTCGAGCGGTTGTCGGTGGAATAGAGCTCCTCGGAGGCCTTGCCGCCGTCGCGGGTTTGAAGCGCGTAGATCAGGGCGCCGCCGAGGCCGACGCTCGCGACCAGCCCGATCCCGGCGAGCACCTTGCGTGACAGCCGCGTGACCCTTGGTGCTTCGGCGCGCAGCCGCATGGTCGAGGCAGCCTCCGGGGCGGCCCCCGTCAGCGGCGCCGTCTCGTCTTTCGGGGACTGCGGCTCGCTCACGATGTGGGCCTCCCGTCGGTGCGGGTAACGCGAACCCGCCTCTGGCGATCGCCGGCGCCCAACCGCAGCTCGGCGGCCGCGAACAGGCGATCGACGATCATGTAGTTGCCGCGAACGCGGTAGTTCACGAGCTCGGACGTGTTGCCCTCAGGGCCGACCACGAACAACGGCGGCATCTCGCCCTGGGCGATGCCCCGGGGGAACTCGATGAACACCTGCCGCCCATCGTCATAGGCGCGCAGCGGCCGCCAAGGCGCGCGGTCGCCCTCGATGGCGTAGCGGAAGTTGATGTTGGCGAGGTCGACGCCGGTAGCGACCGGCCGCGCCGCCTCGGCCTGCGCGTTCTGGCGGCGAAGCGCGATCAGCTGATCCTGCGGATACTGCCAGGAGACCGACGCCATATAGGTCCGCTCGGTGGAGCGCAGCTCCATATGGTAGGTGCGCAGGTTGGTGTTGATGACCAGGTTCGTCATCAGGTCCGCACGGGTCGGCTTCACCAGGATATGGACTTGGGTGGTCGCGCCGGAGCCGCTCTGGGTGTCGCCGATGATCCAGCGCACCGTGTCGCCGGCGGCCACCGGCCCCGAGCCGACGAGCTGTTCGCCGGGCTGGAGCGCAATGTCGGTGATCTGCCCGACGGCGGTATAGACTTGATAGAGCGCGCCCTGCGTCCACGGATAGACCTGCATGGCGTTGATGAAGCCGTCGCGAACCGGCTGCACCCGCGCGGCGGCATTGGCCTGGTTGACCCGCGCGGCAGGATCGGTCGGCTCGGGCGTCCGGCGACGTTCCTCTACCGGCTTCATCTGGCCGGGCAACGGCAGCGGGCGTGGCAGCTCCACGACCTGGACCGGCGCAGGCGGATCAACCGTCTGCACTGCGGGCGCGGCGTCGTCATACGAAATCTCGGGCGGCTTTTGCGTGGTGGCGCAGCCGGCGAGCGTGGTTGCTGAGAGCAGCAAAGCCGCGATTGTGGACGTGCGGAAAGCCGGGTTTCCGGCTCTACGGAAAGACGGCTTCATTGTCCAAGCTCCCGTGACCAGTTGATGGCGTTGACGTAGATGCCGAGCGGGTTCGCGCGCAGCCGGTCGGCATTGCTCGGGACCTGCACGACGATGGTGAGGATGGCGGTCCAGCGGCTCGTCTCGGCGAGCTGGCCGTTCTCGTAGCGGCGCTCGGTCCAGGCGACGCGGAACGAGTCCGGCGACGCCCGGATCACGCTCGAGACGTCGATCGCGACCTGGATCCGCCCGACCTTGGTGAAGGGGTCGTTCGAGCGTGCATAGTCGTTGAGCGCCGCGGCGCCGCGATCGGTGGTGAAATCGTAGGCGCGCAGCCAATTCTGGCGGACGATGATCGGGTCGGCGGGGATCGAGCGGACCTGCTCGATGAAGCGCGCGAGATGGAAGGCGATCTGGGGATCGGTGGGACGATAGTCCGCGACCGCGGGCGCGATCGCCTGCGCCTGGCCGAGCCGGTCGACCTGCACCACCCAGGGCACGACCGTGCCGCGCGCCGATTGCCAGACGAGCGCGGCCGCGAACCCGGCAGACAGGATCAGCGAGCCGAAGGCCATCAGCCGCCAGTTCCTGGCCTGGACGCGGGCGCCGCCGATCCGGTCATCCCAAACCTGGGCGGCGCGTTGGTAGGGCGTCTCGGGCTCGGGGGTCTTGCCGTAGTGTGTGGAAGGTCTTTTGAACATCAGCGGTCGCTTTCGGAGAGGTTGATGGAGGAGCCGCCGCCATGGCTGTCGCCGCTGCGCACCGCGTGCGCGGCGGCCGTCACGCCGTGGCTGAGGGCTTGGGAGCGTTTCATGCGGCGGGCCCAGGCGGGCGGCGCGTCACTGGCCGCCGACGAGGCTGCGTCCGTCGCGCCGCCGCCGATCGAGCCCATGGTCGACGAACCGCCCGTCGCCTCGAACGCGGTCTTGCCGCCCTCCGAGAAGCTCGACTTCATGCTGGCCGCGGCGCGGCGCAGCGGCGAAGTCGCCCCGCTGCCGGCGGCGCGGGCGACGCCGCCGAGGCCGGAAGCCACGCCAGCCGCGCCCGACTGACCCGCCGCACCGAGGCTGTAGGCGGTGGACGCGCCGCCCGCCATCGCGGCGCCGCCCCGTGCGGCGGCGGCCGCGCCGCCGGCCACGGCTCCGACACCACCGGCGGCCAGACCGGCCGCGGCGCCGCCGGCGGCGATCATGCCTCCGGCCGCGAGCCCGGTCCCGACCGCCGCGCCGGCGCCGAGCTGAGGGCCGCCGGACACCAGCCCGTTGGCGATGCCGGGCCCGAAGATGCCAAGTCCGAGCAGCGACAGTGCGGCGAGCACGATCGCCATGGCCTCATCGATAGTCGGATTGGCGCCGCCGAAACCGGCGGTGAACTCGGAGAACAGTGTCGAGCCGATACCGATGATGACGGCGAGCACCAGGACCTTGATGCCCGACGAGATGACGTTGCCGAGCACCCGCTCGGCCATGAAGGCGCTCTTTCCGAACAGGCCGAAGGGGATGAGCACGAAGCCGGCGAGAGTCGTCAGCTTGAATTCGATCAGGGTAACGAAGAGCTGGATGGCGAGGATGAAGAAGGCGAGCAGCACCAGCGCCCAAGCGAGGAACATGCAGGCGATCTGGATGAAGTTCTCGAAGAACGACCAGTAGCCCATCAGGCTGGAGATCGAATCGAGCAGCGGTCGGCCGGCATCGAGCCCGGTCTGCGCGACCTTGCCGGGGCGCAGCAGATCGGCGGTCGTGAAACCGGTGCCGGAGGCCTTCAGGCCGAGGCCGGCGAAGCTCTCGAAGACGATCCGCGCGAGGTTGTTCCAGTTGCCGATGATGTAGGCGAACACGCCGACGAACAGGGTCTTCTTGACCAGGCGCGCCATGATGTCGTCGTCGGCGCCCCAGCTCCAGAACAGGGCGGCGAGCGTTACGTCGATGACGATCAGCGTGGTCGCGATAAACGCGACCTCGCCACTCAAGAGGCCGAAGCCGCTGTCGATGTAGCGGGTGAAGATCTCGAGGAAATGATCGATGACGCCGGTGCCGCCCATGATGCTATCGGGCCTCGTCCAGCTGCGGCGCCATTTCCTTGCGGATCGGATCATCCGGCATGGAGCGAGTTCCGGCCGCGTCGGGCGGCGTCGGCGGAACCTCGGTGGCCGGGGTGGCGCGCACGCCCGGCCGCGCGCCGGGAGCAAGGAACCGCTCGCGGCTTTCCGCCCAGGCGGAGAGGCATGCCGGATCGCGGGGACCGGCTTCGCCGAGGCGCTGGCACCGGATCAGCTCCGCGCGCAGCGGGTCGGCCGCCACCGCGACGGCGGCGCGCGCGAACGCCGCCGCCGGTTCTTCCTCTTTCCGGGTCATCTCGATCGCCGTCGCAGTGACCGCGACAGCGACGAAGACGATGGCCCCGATCCGCGCGAAAAGCTTGCCGTCCATAAGCTCGCCCTCAGTTCCCGCTTGGGAACATCCGGGCGTTGCCGGGCTGATAGCCGACGCCGGGGGTCAGGAACCGTCGGCGCTGCTCGCGGCCCTGTTCGGCAGCCGCCGCGCGTTCGGCTTCCGAGAGCGATTGCGCGCGGCCGTTGGCGGCGACGACGGCGGTGAGATCGGCGAGCTGTTGGGCCTGGAGTGCGAGGAGCTGGTTGCCGGCCTGGGCCGCCTGCAACGCGCCGGTAGCGCCCTGGCTCTGGCCAACCAGCGCGGACAGCTGCGTGCGGTTGGTGTCGATGTTGCCGACGACGCCCGCCTGCACCCGCATCGCGTCCTGCAAACCGCCAACCGTGTTCTGCCAGCGCTCGCGGGCCTGGGCGACGAGCTGGGCGTCAGACGCGGAGAGTGAGGCGTTGCCGTAGGTCGACTGGAAGGCGCGGTCGACCTGCTGGACGTCGAAGGCGATGTTTTGCGCCTGATTCAGGAGCTGCTGGGTCCGCTGCACGGACTGTTGAAGCTGCTGCAACGAGGAGTAGGGGAGGCTGGCCAGATTGCGCGCTTGATTGATCAGCGATTGCGCTTCGTTCTGCAGCGAGGTGATCTGGTTGTTGATCTGCTGCAGCGCGCGCGCCGCCTGAAGGACGTTCTGGGCGTAGTTGGTCGGATCGTAGACCACCCACTGCGCAGCGGCCGGGGTGGTGAGGACCGGCGACAACGCGACGGGCACGGCGAAGATGCTGGCGGACAAAAGGGCCGCGCGCGAGCGACGAAGGATCATGGTCGGGTCTCCAGGTTGGTGAGGTCGGGGATCAGGTCGGCGGCCCAGCCGACGCCGCGCAGGCCCAGCCATTCGGCGAGGAAGGCGTCGCGGCCGTGCTCGGCGAGGACGCGCTCGATGGCGGCCTGGTCGGTCTTGGAGGATGCGGCGCATAGCGCCAGCGCGACCTCGCCGAGGCCGAGCTCGAACAGCCGGTTGCCGCGGCGGGACTGGCAGTAATAGTCGCGCTTGGGCATGGCCCGGGCGAGGATCTCGATCTGCCGGTCGTTGAGGCCGAAGCGCCGGTAGATCGCGGTGATCTGCGGCTCGATCGCCCGCTCGTTCGGCAGGAGCAGCCGGGTCTGGCAGCTCTCGATGATGGCGGGCGCGATGGCCGATCCATCGATGTCCGACAGCGACTGCGTGGCGAATACGACGGAGGCGTTCTTCTTCCTCAAGGTCTTCAGCCATTCCCGAAGCTGGCCGGCGAATCCCTCGTCATCGAGCGCCAGCCAGCCTTCGTCGACGATCAGCAAGGTCGGGCTGCCGTCGAGGCGGTCCTCGATGCGGTGGAACAGATAGGGGAGCACCGCTGGCGCCGCGCCGGTGCCGATCAGGCCCTCGGTCTCGAACGCCTGGACGGACGCTTGACCCAGATGCTCGCTCTCGGCGTCGAGCAGGCGACCGTAGGGGCCGCCGACGCAGTAGGGGCGGAGCGCCTGTTTGAGGTCGTTGGACTGCAGGAGGACTGCGAGCCCGGTGATCGTGCGCTCGCCCACCGGCGCGCTGGCCAGCGAGGTCAACGCCGTCCAGAGATGTTCCTTCACCTCGGGCGAGATGGTCACGCCCTCGCGCATGAGGATGGCGACGATCCAGTCGGCGGCCCAGGCGCGCTCGGGCACCTCCTGGATGCGGGCGAGCGGCTGCAGCGACACGCTGTCGGTGGCGCCTTCCGTCAAGCCGCCGCCGAGGTCGTGCCAGTCACCGCCACAAGCAAGCGCAGCCGCACGGATCGAGCCGCCGAAGTCGAAGGCGAAGACCTGCGAACCCGGGTATCGCCGGAACTGCAGCGCCATCAGCGCCAGCAGGACGGACTTGCCGGCGCCGGTCGGGCCAACCACCAGGGTGTGGCCGACGTCGCCGACGTGAAGGGAAAACCGGAACGGGGTGGAGCCTTCGGTCTTGCCGAACAGCAAGGGGGGCGCACCGAAATGCTCGTCCCGTTCCGGCCCCGCCCACACCGCTGACAGGGGAATCATGTGGGCGAGATTGAGGGTGGAGATCGGCGGTTGCCGAACATTGGCGTAGACATGACCCGGCAGGGAGCCGAGCCAGGCATCGACGGCGTTGACCGTCTCAGGCATCGCGGTGAAGTCGCGCCCCTGAATGACCTTCTCGACCAGGCGCAGCTTCTCGGCCGCGACGCGTGGATCAGCGTCCCAGACGGCGACGGTCGCCGTGACATAGGCCTGACCGGCATAATCGGCGCCGAGCTCCTGCAGCGCGAGATCGGCATCCGCCGCCTTGTTGGCTGCGTCGGTGTCAACCAGCACGGAGGCCTCGTTGGTCATCACCTCCTTCAGGATCGCGGCGATCGACTTGCGCTTGGAGAACCATTGCCGCCGGATCTTTGTCAGCAGCTTGGTGGCGTCGGTTTTGTCGAGCAGCACCGCGCGGGTCGACCAGCGATAGGGGAAGGCGAGGCGGTTGAGATCGTGGAGCAGGCCGGGCGTGGTCGCCGTTGGAAAGCCGACGATGGTGAGGACGCGCAGATGCGCCTCGCCGAGCCGCGGCTCGAGGCCGCCGGTCAGCGGCTGGTCCGCCAGCAGCGCGTCGAGATACATCGGCGTCTCGGGCACGCGCACGCGGTGGCGTTTGGTAGAGACGGTCGAATGAAGGTAGGTCAGCGTCTCGCCATCATCGAGCCAGGCGCATTCGGGCATGAAGCTCTCGACGAGCTGGAGCACGCGGTTGGTGCGATCGACGAAGCCGCGCAGCGCCTCCCAGGCGTCAACGCCCTTCTCGGCCTTGCCTTCGTAGAGCCAGCTTTCAGCGCGTGCGGCGTCCTCGGCCGGGGGCAGGAAGACGAAGGTGAGGAAATAGCTCGACTCGAAATGCGAGGCGTCTTCCTCGAAGTCGGCTTTGCGCTCGGCGTCGACCAGCGCGGATGCGGGCTCTGGAAAGCGGCTCGCCGGGTAGGCGCCGACGCTGTGACGCTGGGCCTCGACAAAGATCGCCCACCCGGAGCCCAGGCGGCGGAAGGCGTTGTTGAGCCGGCCGGCGACCGCGACGAGCTCAGCCGGCACCGCGGAATCGAGATCGGGCCCGCGGAAGCGTGCTGTGCGCTGGAAGCTGCCGTCCTTGTTGAGGACAACGCCTTCGCCAACCAGCGCCGCCCAAGGTAGGAAGTCGGCGAGGCGGGTCGAGGTCCGGCGATACTCGGCAAGGTTCATCATGCGGTCGGCCTCAGACGTTCAGGAAGCCGGGGATACGCAGGTGGCGGCGCACCACATCGACGAACTGCGGATCGCGCTTGGCCGCCCAGACGGCGGCAAGGTGCCCGACCGCCCAGAGTCCCAAGCCCACCAGCCAGAGGCGCAATCCGAGGCCAAGCGCCGCCGCCAGCGTGCCATTGAGGATGGCGATCGAGCGCGGCGCGCCGCCAAGCAGGATGTGCTCCGTCAAGGCGCGGTGCACCGGCACGCTGAAGCCAGGCACTTCGCCGGCGCTGTCGGCAAGGCCCGTCATCAAACGAGCGCCCCGCCGCCGAAGGAGAAAAACGACAGGAAGAAGCTCGATGCCGCGAAGGCGATCGAGAGGCCGAAGACGATCTGGATCAGCCGGCGGAAGCCGCCGCTCGTGTCGCCGAAGGCGAGCGTCAGGCCGGTGACGATGATGATGATCACCGCGATGATCTTGGCGACCGGTCCTTCGATGGACTGCAGGATCTGATTGAGCGGTTGCTCCCACGGCATGGACGAGCCGGAGGCGTGGGCGGCCGGCGCGAACGCAACGCTGAAAAGCGCGAGACTGACCGCCGTTGTGAGGCGGCGACGTAGGGCCAAGGACCGGCGGATCATGCGGGATCTCCTGAGGGGGGCTGGGTTGCGGGGGTTACGTGGTAGTCGCCGTCGGGACGGAGGCCCTCGATCCGGGCGAGTTCGGCCAGGCGGCGATTGGACCCGCGGCCGCTCAGCACCGCGACCAGATCGATCGTCTCGGCGATCAGGGCGCGCGGGACGGTGACGACGGCTTCCTGGATGAGCTGCTCGAGGCGGCGTAGCGCGCCTAGCGCGGTGCCGGCGTGGATTGTGCCGACGCCGCCAGGGTGGCCGGTGCCCCAGGCCTTCAAGAGGTCGAGCGCCTCGGACCCGCGCACCTCACCGATGGGGATACGGTCTGGTCGCAGGCGCAGCGACGAGCGGACCAGCTCAGAGAGGGTGGCGACGCCATCCTTGGTGCGCATCGCGACCAGGTTTGGGGCCGCGCATTGCAGCTCGCGCGTGTCCTCGATCAGGACGACGCGGTCGGCGGTCTTTGAGATCTCGGCGAGCAAGGCGTTGGTGAGCGTGGTCTTGCCGGTCGAGGTGCCGCCGGCCACGAGGATGTTGCGCCGATCGGCCACGGCGCGACGAAGGACGTCGGCCTGATCCGCCGACATGATCGCGGACGCGACGTAGTCCTGCAGCGTAAAGACCGCGACGGCGGGCTTGCGGATCGCGAAGGCCGGCGCCGCCACGACGGGGGGCAACAGCCCCTCGAACCGCTCTCCGGTTTCGGGCAGCTCGGCTGAGACGCGTGGTGCGCCGGCATGAACCTCGGCGCCGACGTGATGCGCCACCAGGCGCACGATACGCTCGCCGTCGGCGGCGGACAGGCACTCTCCCGTATCAGACAGCCCCTCGGACAGGCGGTCGATCCAGAGCCGCCCGTCGGGGTTGAGCATCACCTCGACGACTGTGGGGTCTTCCAGGAATCCGGCGATGGCGGGGCCGAGCGCGGTGCGCAACATGCGCGCGCCGCGTAAGCTCGCCTCGGATCGCTGGTGAGAAGCCGCCATGTCGTCCCCGTTCGTGAAGGGACCGCGGACGAGCGGCCCTGGATCGGGGATGAGTAGAAGAGGCAGAAATGTGGGCGCGGCAACAAGGGAATGCGTTCGTAGAACCGTAGCGTAGAAATACAGGTAAAGGGCGGACCTGCGGAATAGCTTGCGATCCTTCGCCGGTCAGCGTGCCCAACTTTGGAGATCGTCCAATGGCGCTAAAGAGATATCTCGAATGTGCTGTAGCTCTCGAACCCCGTACTCAATCACTTCCGCGATCATATCGCAGAGAGCTTCTGGGCACTCGCATGGCCAGGATCGCTTGTAAGAAAGACCGTCTGCCATTGGGTGCGAATACGTCGGAATCGGATAGATCGCGCGCAGTACCAAGCGACCTTACGTCGCCCGCGGACGCGCGACTGACATCCTTCTCAATTTCGAAGTCGACGATGTTGACACCGTGCATGGCCAGGTTGTTGCCGACGGGATCCCTATGCTCCTGTCCTTGCGCGATGAGGACTTCGGCCAGCGCCACTTCATCACTAGCGACCCCAACGGGGGTGCTGATCGACATCATCAAGCCGATCCCGGCCAGCGCGGAGTTCGCAGCCAGCTATGTTACCGGGGATTCGCCGAGGTAGCGAAATCGACCGCAGACAAAGCCTTGCGGACCTCCAGGCTGCCGGGAACGCGACGGAAGCCAATCGAGGCGTTGAGCCGAAGCGCCGCAGTATTGGCGTCGAGGTTCGTTGTCCGCATCGTCGTGATGCCCGACATTTGCGCCGCAGCGATCAGGCGCAGCTTGAGCGCGAGGCCGACATGCCTGCCGCGCCAGTCGGGCAACACGCCAGTGAAGTAGGAATAGATCTCCTGGCCCAAAGCGTGGCCGATGGTGAGGCCGACGGGTCTGCCGTTAAACCCGGCAACAACGACCCATTCCGGTCGCGAGGCCGGAGTCTCGCGCAGTACCGAAAAACAGCGCGCCAACGTCCATGACGGGAGGTCTCGCATGTCGGGCGCATCGGCGATGAGGGTCTGCAACAGCATCGCCACCGCCTTCCACTGCGCCTCACTGGCTCCGGTCATGTCCGAGAGCGTCACCCCCGCGCGCACTGCCGACTGACCGTCGAAGGTCCGAAGGTCGAGCAGACTGTCGCAACGCAGCGCGTGGCGCTGAAACCCGCGTGCCTCGGCCCAGGCCTGCGGACCGGATGCTGCCTCAGGTATCGTGGCGACAAGCCCCCGAAAACCGCGCCCGATGGCTTCGCTCTCCACAAGGCCGAGCATGGTGCTGCCTCTCCCCCGGCCGCGATGATCGGGATCGACAGTGACCTGCACGGCAAGATGATCAGATAGCGCATAGGGCGAGTTGGCGATCTGCCCGAGGGCAACGGCCCGGTCATTGTCGTAACCAAGCCAGCGCAGACGCAGATCGCCCGCCGGCCATCGTGCCTCGCGGTCCAGGAACTCGGGCAGGCTGATCGGCGTGAGCCGAAGCAGGTTCATCAGGCGCAATGCGTCTTCGGCACGATCCATCGTGAAGGGCACGATCCTCACCTTGGCGTCTCCGCAGGTATCTCAACGCCATCGACGAAGATCCGTCCGCTTGGGGCAAGCGCCGCGCGAATTCGCGGCCAGGCGCGAGCGCCGGCCGCGGGATGACGGCCGTCGAGCGCGCCGACGCGGACCGCCACGACAAGATCGAACGGCGCCTCGCCGGGTCCCATCACGAAATCCTCGGCCGCCACCGTTCGGAATGACAGACGGCCGGCAGCGACCTGCTCCTTGGAGCCTGCGATCGCCTGCGCGATGGCCCGGTCTGACCGGTCGATCCCGAGCACATACCCGCTGCCGATCGCCGACGACATGGCGCGCGTCAGCGCTCCGGGACCGCATCCCACCTCGAGCACGCGTATACAGGGCGAGAGAGGCAGGGCTTCGAGGATTGCCTTCAGACGTAGGGACAGCCGTTCAGTCACTTTTCTCCTCCGGACAGGCTCGGTGGCTTCGACGGGTTTGGTGCGACGACGTCGTCCGTGTCGTTTGGTTTCATCATGACCTTCGCTCCGCCGGATGGAAGACACCTTTCCATATGGCTAGGTATCTTGACGAGCACTGTGCCAAGTCAATAGATAGCCATATGGCTAACCTTGATTCGATTTTCCACGGACTCGCTGATCCCACCCGCCGTGCGGTGATCGCCCGGCTGGCAGCCGGCCCCGCGCCTGTCTCTGAGCTTGCCGCGCCGCATGACATGGCGCTGCCGAGCTTCCTCAAGCACCTGAAGGTGCTGGAGGCGGGCGGATGGATTGAATCCGACAAGGCCGGCCGCATCCGCACCTGTCGGCTCAAGGCTGAAACGGCGAAAGCCGCCGAAGGCTGGCTGGGCCAGCAGCGGTCACTTTGGGAGGCGCGTCTCGACCGCCTCGATGCATTTCTAGCGAATCTACCCGGTGAAGGAGAAAATAGTGACGCATGATGCCAAACTCGATCTCGTGCTGGAGCGGACGGTCAGGGCCACACCCGCCCAGCTCTGGCGCGCGTGGACGGAGCCCGACCTGCTCAAGCAATGGTTCGCACCGAAACCTTGGACGGTAGCGCGCGTCGCGATCGACCCCCGCGCCGGGGGAATCTTCTCGGTCGTGATGGCGTCGCCGGACGGCGCCGAAATGGATGAAACGCCAGGCTGCGTGCTGCTGGCAGAGCCTCGGAAGCGTATGGTATGGACCGATGCGGTCGGGCCCGAGTTCCGTCCGAATTCCGAAACCTTCATGACCGCCGACATCACGATGGAGGCGGTGGAAGGCGGCACCCGCTATCGGGCACTGGTGCGCCACAAGTCAGACGCAGACCGTCAGAAGCATGAGGAGATGGGCTTCCATGATGGCTGGGGCACGTGCCTCAACCAGCTCGAAGCCTTGGCCGGAGGGCTCTGATGGCGGGCAACCCGATCAAGCACGGAAGCTTCACCATCGAACGGAATTACTCTGCGCTGCCGGCCAAGGTTTTCGCGGCGTTCGCGCAGGCCGACGCGCGGCGCAAGTGGCTGGTCTTCGCCGACGGCTGGACCATCCATGAGTATCGGCCAGCCGAACCGACCGTGGCAGGCGCCGTTGAGTTCACCCGGTTCAGCCCCCGGGGAGCGGACTTCGTCCTCACGAACGCCACGACCTGGCTGCACGTAGATGAGGGCAACACGCTCATCTACGCCTACCACATGACATTGGAGGGGACGCCGCTGTCCTCTTCGCTCGTCACCATCAGCTTCAACTCCGATGGCGCCGGTACGCGTTTGGAGCTGACCGAACAGGGCGCCTACTTCGACGGCGACATCGCCGGCCGGGAAGCAGGTACGAGAGCGCTCCTCGATGAAGTGGAGAAGGTGCTTTGAAAGGAGGATCGCTGAACAGCCCGACGCAATCAGCGAACGGAGTGGTCGAATGATGCGTGCCAGCGATGAGGTCACGCTGGCCGGGATCATGACCGAAGCGGCGCAGCGTAAGGGGCTGCCCTTGATCGTCGCGGTTGATGGCAGAAGTGGTGTCGGCAAATCGACGTTGGCGAGGACGCTCGCCGAGCGGGTCGAGGCCTGCGTGATCGAGGGCGACGACTTTTATGCGGGCGGGATCGAGCTTCGGGCGGATAGCGCCGTAGCGCGCGCAGCGGCCTGCATCGATTGGACGAGACAACGATCGGTGCTCCAAGGCCTTGCGGCCGGCCGGGAGGCATGTTGGCGCGCCTTCGACTGGGACGCTTTCGATGGACGGCTGCGCGATGAGCCGACGTGGATCGGCCCAAGGCCGATCGTGATCCTGGAAGGGGTCTATGCGGCGCGTCCGGAACTGGCCGACCTGCTCGATCTGCGCGTCGCGCTCTTGGCGCCGGACGATGTGCGCTTGGCGCGGTTGGCCGCTCGGGAAGGAGCGATCGGACCTTGGGAGCGGCAGTGGCATGAAGCTGAGGATTTCTACTTCAAGAGCGTGATGCCCCCTGACGCGTTTGACGTGGCCATTAATCTCACCCCCTGAGCCCGAGCGTCGCAAACCTGGTCGCGTAGCCGAGGTGGTCCCGGCACCGATCAATTGCCGCCTGCAGGAACGTCCTCCGAGATTTCCTGTCGCAGCTTCGGCCCCTTGGCGAGTCGCCGGCCGAGGGCCGCGACGAACGCATCGTAGCGCTCGCCGGCCTGTGCGCGGGCGGCGGCTTGGGCCGGCTCAGGCAAGGGTGGATTGGTCGTGAGCCAGAAGCGCACGAAGACCGCCAGTGTCTCGACCGAGATACCGAGGTCGCGTTCCATGCGCGTCATGCGCCGATCGAGTTGATCGAGCCGCTTCGTCGTGGCCGCCTCCTGCCGCTCGGCGGCGTCGGGAGACAGGAAGGACGCGATGGCCGCCTCCGCGACGAGAGAGCGCGAATGATCCCGGCGCGCGGCATAATCCGCCAGCGCCTTCATGACCTCCCGGTCGAGGTAGACGGACAAGCGCTGTTTTTTCGAGCTTGATGCCATCGCCGCCTCTCACAGCTCCATGCCGTCGTTGGGATCAAGCGACACTTGCCGGGCCACACCCTGCACGAGCCGGTTCATCCGGCTGATCCGGGCGCTGTCGTCTTCGGCGTCATCATCGAGATCTGCCGCAAACTCGTTCTCGATCGGGACCTTCTTCTCGACCGCTTGGGCGTGGCTCAATTCGGGCTGGTGGCGGCGCTCCGATCCCGTCGGATCCTCACCGTCAGTCCCGCCCTGCTCGACGGCTGGTTCGGTTTGCGGTGACCGCGGCAACGGCAAGGCGCTCCAATCGTCGGGATTTGCCTCAGGCGACTTCGCCAAAGAGGGCGGTGGCAGGATGCGCTCCTGGAAGCGCCGGTCCTCGAAATAGCGCGCCTTTTTTGCGCGGATCGGCGGCGTCCCAGCCACCATGACGATCTCATCGGCCGGTGGGAGCTGCATCACCTCGCCGGGGGTGAGCAGCGGCCGCGCCGTCTCCGAGCGCGAGACCATAAGGTGGCCGAGCCAGGGCGAGAGGCGGTGCCCGGCATAGTTCTTCATCGCGCGCATCTCGGTCGCGGTTCCGAGCGCATCGGAAACCCGCTTGGCGGTACGCTCGTCGTTTGTCGCGAAGCTGACCCGGACATGGCAGTTGTCGAGGATCGAGTTGTTCGGCCCGTAAGCCTTCTCGATCTGGTTCAGCGACTGCGCGATCAGGAAGCTCTTCAGGCCGTAGCCGGCCATGAAAGCCAAGGCGCTTTCGAAGAAGTCCAGGCGTCCGAGCGCGGGAAACTCATCGAGCATCAGGAGCAGCCGGTGGCGTCCGCCTTTGGCCTGCAGGTCCTCGGTCAGCCGTCGGCCGACCTGGTTGAGGATCAGGCGGATCAGCGGCTTGGTGCGCGCGATGTCGGAGGGCGGCACCACCAGATAAAGCGTGGTGGGTCGTTTCCCCCCAATGATATCCGTAATGCACCAGTCGCAACGGCGCGTGACTGCGGCGACGACGGGATCGCGGTAGAGGCCGAGGAACGACATCGCGGTAGAGAGCACGCCTGACCGTTCGTTGTCCGATTTGTTGAGCAGCTCGCGCGCGGCGCTGGCGATGACCGGGTGGGGACCGGCCTCGCCGAGATGCGCGGTCTTCATCATGGCGGCCAGTGTCGATTCGATCGGTCGCTTCGGGTCGGAAAGGAAAGCGGCGACACCGGCCAGCGTCTTGTCGGCTTCGGCGTAGAGGACATGGAGGATGGCGCCGACGAGGAGCGCGTGGCTGGTCTTCTCCCAATGGTTCCGTTTCTCCAGGCTCCCTTCCGGATCGACCAGGATGTCGGCGATGTTCTGGACGTCGCGTACCTCCCACTCGCCGCGGCGGACCTCGAGCAGAGGATTGTAAGCGGCCGACTGCGCATTGGTGGGATCGAACAGCAGCACCCGGCCGTGCCGGGCGCGAAAGCCCGCAGTGAGCTGCCAGTTCTCACCCTTGATGTCGTGGACGATCGCGGAGCCCGGCCAGGTCAGAAGCGACGGAACGACGAGGCCGACTCCTTTGCCGGACCGGGTCGGAGCAAAGCAGAGCACATGCTCGGGTCCATCATGACGGAGATAGGCGCGGTCGAGCTTGCCGAGCACTACGCCATCGGGTCCGAGTAACCCGGCGGACCTCACCTCGTCCGGGCGTGCCCATCGCGCCGAGCCGTAGGTCTCGACGTTCTTGGCCTCGCGTGCCCGCCACACCGACATGCCGATCGCGACCGCTATCGAAATGAAGCCACCCGATGCGGCGATATAGGCGCCTTCGACGAAGATCGGCGGCGCATAGGCATCGTAGAAATACCACCACCAGAAGAAGGCCGGTGGGTAGTAGATGGGCCAGCCGAACAGCTCGAACCAGGGTGAGCCGAGCTGCGGCTGGAAGCCGAGCCGCCAAGCCGTCCATTGCGTCGCCGCCCATGTGGTCAGGACCACGATCAGCAAGACGGTGAGGATCTGACCCCATAGGATTTTCGTGGCAGACAAGCAGATTTCCTCGACGGTGACTGCATCGAGGTCAGTGCTTGGCCGGCCAGATTGCAAGACGCGTTTTCGGGGATCGCATTGCCGGCAACCTTGGCGCGCGAATACAGGTCTTGGCGTAGAAAGTTTCATTGTCCGAGACCGGCGCCCGCATGACACCTGACCCCGTATTGCGCTGGGGCAGGCATTTCTCGCCATCGGCCGGTTCGCGATGATCGCCTGGGGCCGGACTTCTAGCCCGTGCCAAAGGCGACGCTACGGATAGGCAGCTTTTGCCATATCGGCGACGGGCGGCTGACTGACTATGCGGGCGAACCCCAAGGTGAGCATTTGAACGGCGCGCTCAGCAGCTGACTCCCTGTGGAGTCCGGAATGTCGGCCTTTGCGACAAGAACCGATTGAACCGGAGGCTAGAAATAAGGCCCGTTGCTCAGGCGCTGGGAGATCCACCATATGTTGCCTGCGGGATCTCTGATGCCCCCTTGCAGATCTCCATAAGGCATGTCGGCCGTATCCATGATCTTGTCGGCGCCAGCTCCCAATGCTTTGTCCATCGCTGCATCGGCATCGTCGACGTAAAGGTAAAAGGCAGCTGAGCTCGCTGGAAAATCCTCGGACGCTTCGCTGATCATGATCGTCGCGGTCTCGAATCTCATCTGGCAATTGGCGATGCGGCCGTCGGGAGCGATGCTTCTACCGATTTCGCGCGCGCCGAATGCGGCCTCGAGGAAGCGTACATAATCCTCGCCTCCATCTACAAAAATGTACGGCGTCACCACCGCGAAACCTTCTGGAACGGGCATGTCACTCTTCCTTTGGGTGCGAAATACGATGTCTAGCTCAGCCTTTAAGGTCAACGCGGAAGCCTACGTTTGGCGGAAACGTCATCACCGCGGTCGAACGCTGGCAGTGTGCCAGCCTGTAGCGACGCCATCCAGGTGGCGGGCACGCTCGTCGGCCAGGCCACGTTGGCCCCCTGTCCAACGATGGGGTCTCGGCTTCCTGTAAACTATTCCAAAACGCAACTCCAACTATAGGCCGAGGCCCCGCTTGCGGCCGAAGCTCCAGTCGACGCCGCCGTCGCCGCGCGAGACGCCGGAAACATGCTGACCGAGCTGCCTTTCCAGCGAGGGGGACCAAGGCACGAGCTGGAAGCCGAGCCCGTCGTCGATCATCGCGAACCGGCCCGAGGCGAGCGTGAAGCGCTGTCGGTAGCTGCCGGCGACATACTCGCCGGCCGCGGCGCGGGTCAGCGGCCGGCCGATTTCGGTCGTCAACTGTTTCGCGAGGGCGTTCAACTCACGCTGGCGGAGCGTCTCGATCAGCCCGGGTCGGAAGCTGACGCCGCGAGCCTGGCGTTCGGCAAGACCTTGCCCGATCAAATGTTCGGCGCGTGCGTCCATCGCGTGGCGAACCTCCGCGCCGAAACCGGCACCGCCGAGCGCGACCGGCTCGCGCGCGATCGCCTGCCGGTCCAGCCAGGTGGCGCCGCTCGCGGTAATCTGTTGTTCGATCGCCAGGTCCGAGCGGACCGCCAACGCGACCCGTCGCTGACCCCGCGCGTCGTCGAATTTGCGGAGTTCGACGATCGAGCCCGGCGCACTGTCGCCGGCGGCGTCGAGGTCGGCGAGTCTGACGTGGTGCGTGCGGCCATCGACGCCGTCGATCACGGCGAAGGCTGTGCCCTTCAGCTCGTCGTCGAGGCCGCGGGCGACCAGCCGGCCGACGACGGGATCGTCGAGGCTCTCGCCGGCCAACACGTAGCTCGCCGTGCCGCGCTCGATGCCGCGCTCCGAAAGCCCACGATGGATGCGCTTGATGATGTCGCCGCGCTCGCCGAGCTCGCGCAGCGTCGCCTCGGCCTTCTCTGATACCGACCACTGGCCGGGGCCGATCTGGTCGGCGAGTCCCAGTGACTCCAGCTTGCGCAGCCGTCCGACCTTGAGGGCATGGAATTCATCGGGCTGGCGGTCTGGATGCGGTGCGAGGTCGATGACGCCGGTCCGGTAGGTGTCGCGGGCGAGCTGGCGATCGAGATTGGTCCAGCGCTCTGCTTCGATCTGGCGTTCGAGCGTGCGGCGGATCTCCTGATCGGTCCGGACGCCGAGCTCCTGGGTGATCAGGTCGCGCGCGCGATCGCGCATGCCTTCCTTGATGTAGTCCCGCGCGATGACAAGATTTTCGCCGTCGTCGCGCACGCCGCGGAGGATCAGGTGGACGTGCGGATGTTCGGTATTCCAGTGCGCGACGCCGACCCAGTCGAGCCCGGTCCCGAGATCCTTCTCCATCTGGCCGACGAGCTCGCGAGTAAAGCCTTTGAGGTCGGACATCTCGACGGCGTCGTCGGGCGAGACGATGAAGCGGAAATGATGGCGGTCCTCCTCGCACCGTGCCGAGAAGGCCTTGGGATCGGCGTCGTCGATTTCGGGGCCGAACAGCCGGGCCTTCTCTCCATCCCGGGTGACGCCTTCGCGGCGCAGATAGCTCAAGTGGGTGGCGAGCGGCGCGCCTCGTCCCGTGTGGCGCACGACGCGCGCCTTGATCACGGCGCCGCGCGACCGGGCGGTGATGAAGCGATTGGCCTGGACCGAGGCGCGCTGGCCGCGGCCGAAGCGCGAGCGATGGCCGGGTCCGATCGCGCCCTTGCGTGAGACCGATCCGCCTGCGCGCTGGGCGGCGGCCAGCGCCTGGGCGATGAAGGGTCGCGCCCGGTGCGCGCTGGTCGAGCGGATGCGGCCCGGCCGGATGCGGAACTCGTCCTCGCCGCTCATTGTGCCCAGTTCGCACATCGCGCGATCGCGCTGATCTGCCGAGGAAAATACCGAAGTCGCAGGCTGCGCCTCTCATGCGCACATCGCGAATTTGCCGCATAAGTCCCTGAAAAAGCACGACCGACCCGAAGCGCACATCGCGCCCCTTTATCCTGCCATCGTGCGGTTGTGTTGCCTGCTTCTCCTCCCGAAGGTCGCCAGAAGACGCCGGGGCACGCTAGACTGCGATATCGGCTTGGTGCGGTCATCGCGGGCCTCGACTATCGGGTCGTGCGACGAACAGGCCGGTGGACTGCGGCGCCATCGCTAGCGTTTCCTGCACTGGAGCGGGCAGCGGAGCCTCGCCCGAACGGCGTTCAGTTTGCGCCGGATCGGCAGCTGTCGTGCTGCCGCTGTGCGCGATGAACAGCGGCGCCCGCGTCCATGCGAGTGGATCGGCGGCCGCCACTATGGCGGGGCCGGCGATCTCTCCGCCGCCAATGACGGGCGCGAGCGCCGCCACATAGGCCCGCGTTTCAGCCGGCAAGGCTCGGCCGCTCGCCAGGTATTCGTCGTAGCGGCCGGGACCCGCATTGTAGGCCGCGAGGAAGCCGGGCGAGCCGTAGCGGTCGTGCATCTCGCGCAGATAGGCGGCCCCCGCCAGGATGTTCTCGCGGGGATCATAGGGGTCGTTCCCGAGCCCGTGACGGGTGCGCAAATCGGCCCATGTCGCGGGCATGATCTGCATCAATCCCATCGCGCCCGCAGGAGAGATCGCGCGCACCTCGCCGGCGCTTTCGACACGCATGACGGCGCGGAGCCAGCTCTCCGGAACGCCGAAGCGCTGCGCCGCTTCGGTGACGAAGGCGGCGAACGGATCGGCTGGAACCGAGCGGACGATCTGCGGCGTCTGGCCGAGTGCGGCTGCGGGCGGGCCGAGCTGGATTAGCAGACCGGAAAGGAGAAGCGGTGAGAGACGCCGGGCGGCGTGTAACCGCCCGGTGTCGGTGGATGGCTCAAGCGAGCGGCGAAACCTCCACATCGGCTCAGTCCTGCTCGTTGCGCTTGGGCGGACGGCTCCAGTTCAGGCCCCAAGCCGATATGTCGTCGCCCGACTGGAACAGGTTGGCGCGCATCGGACGGGCGAGCGTGGGATCGTCGAGCAGCAGCGAGACGTAGTCGCCGGCCTTCTCGCCGGTGCGTTTCCACGCAGCGCCGACCTCCGGGCCGTCCTCATCGCCGAGATGGATGCGGAAGTCCGGCGCATTCTCGGCGTCGGACGGATCGGCCGGGAGGAGGACGAGTGCAGCATCCAGCGTGAGCGTTCGGATGTGGCCGGAATAGCCGGACTTGGTGCGGGTGAATTGACCGATCAGCGCCATGGAAAGGCTCCTTCTGCTGGTGGTGGGGGAGAGGATCGGCGCGCGGTCATCGTGTTGGCGCGCGCCATTCGAAACGGCCGCTGCCGTCTTCGTCGGTCCACACCGGCATCGCGCGGCCGATGATCGTGCCCGTGGGAAGCGGACCGAAGTAGCGGCCGTCGAGGCTGTCCTCGACGGACCAGTTCATGAGGAAGATTTCGCCCGCCGCGATACGGCGGCAGCCCTGCCAGATCGGCAGTTCGCGACCGAGCCGGTCGCGCGCCAGCGCGTCTCCCATCGGCACGCCGTCGACGCTGACCTGCGCGCCGGCGCGGCAAACCCGTTGTCCGGGAAGGCCGGCGACGCGCTTCAGGAGTGGCACGCCGCGGGGCAGATAGCCACGCCCGGCGAGGAAGGACGCGAGCGGTTCCGGGGCGTCCACGGCCACGAGGTCCGTGACCTCAAGACGGGGCGAGCGCTCGATCGCATAGAGCCCGATCGGCGTGCTGCCGGAGGCATTCCAGATCAGCCTCGGCGTGATCGGCAGCACCGACAGCCCGCCGATCAACATAACGGTCAGACCCGTTGTCATGACATAGCCGAGACGGGTCATGGTGCGACGCTCCGGCGCAGGCGGAACGCCAGGTGGCGCGCGGACGTATAGGTCCGCGGCTCCAAACCGGCGGCCAGCCGGTTGTGGACATGTCGCCAGTAATCCGGCGCGGCGTCGGCGGGATCGAGGCCGCGGTGCTCGACGGCGTCGATGGTCTGCAGCACGCGCTCGACCTTTGGCCATCCATCCACCGTCAGCAGGATGTCCGCGCCAGGACGCACCGATGGCAGCGTCTGAAAGGCCTCGGCGTGCTCCACCGCGCGCCCAATGGCGATGTTGGAGAGGATCGTGCCGAAGTCGTTGGCCGCCCACCGGACCAAGGCAAACGTGCTTCCGGGTGGGAAGCTGACGACCCGTCGGCGGCGATCGAGAATCTGTTCACGCGCCTGCCGGCCGAACCGGATCCAGTCCTCCTGCCGCTTCTCGAGCCAGGTCAGCTCGACGTGGGTGAGCGGGTCGGATGCGGCGTCGGCGGAGCTCTTGTCGCGCCTCGCGGGGCTGGCGTCGGGGGCGATCATTGATCACCTCCTTGGTTCTCGGGATACTCACGCGCGAGCAGCGCGCGCAGCATGTCGGCGACGGTTTGCGCACGCTGGAACGCGGCGATCTTGATCCGTCCGCGCAGCTCCGGCGTGACGTCGATGGTTAGCCGGGCCGTGAAGGCGGCGGCATCGCCGCTTCGCGGCCGTTGCGGGTCGCAGGCCTTGATCCAGCTGTCCGGATCAGCGGGACGCTTGGCGAAGGCACGCTTCGACGACCGCTCGGTCACCATGTGATCCTCCCGATTTCGGCGCAGAGGGCGGTGATCTCGCGCGCCGCTCGGCTTTGCCCGTCGACCTCCGAGACGAGCCGTCCGGATTGAGCGGTGTCGGCGAAGGCGACGCGCTGGCCGATGGTGGAAGCCAGCAGCGGCGGATCGTGGTCGGCGAGCGTCTCGGCGGTGTCGCGGGCGATGACGGTGCGCGCGGCGCAGCGGTTGAGCACGAAGCGTGCGGCGAGCTGCGGGCGGTAGATGCGCGCCTCGCCGAGCAGCGACAGCATCTCGGCGGACGCCCAGCCGTCGAACGGCGATGGTTGCACCGGGATCAGGATCAGATCGGCGGCGAGCAAGGCCGATCGCATCAGCCCGGCGACGCGCGGCGGGCCGTCGATGACGATGTGATCGGCGTCCTGCGCCAGCTCGGGCGCTTCACGGTGGAGCGTGTCTCGCGCCAGGCCGACGACGCCGAACAGGCGCGGCAAGCGCTCACGGGCGCGCTGCTGCGACCAATCGAGCGCGGAGCCTTGCGGGTCAGCGTCAATCAGGGTGACGCGCCGACCCTGGCGCGCCCACTCGCCGGCGAGATGCAGAGCGAGCGTTGTCTTGCCCACGCCGCCCTTCTGATTGAGGAGCGCGACGATCATGACGCGCCCCGGAGCAGGGCCTGCCGGTTATCCGCAGGCGTGCAAAACCGCGGTCGCGTTAGAAAGATTCCGAAGGAATCTAGGTTAGATAAGTTACGGGGGCCGCAAGCTACTGAACCGAAGACTGGAATCGACGATTCCGGTCCCCGATAGCACGAGGATCGGGTCCCCGATGGCACGATAGGGGCGGTCCCCAATAGCACGAGACGATTCACAGCTTATCCCCAAGGCGCGTTGTCGGCCGACGGTGGCGCCGCGGCATCCCGAGCGCGTCGGGATCGGTTGCGACGAAGGACAGGATTTCGGGGCCGTCGGCGCACGGCTCGATGCGTAGGCGATAGCCGGGCAGCGGCTGACGGCGGACGATGTCGCGCAGGTCGTAGGCGAAGTGCTTGAGCGGCGAGAGGCTGCCCGACTTGGCGTGGAGGTGCGCGAAGTCGAAGCTCCAGCCGTGTTCCTGGCGGCCGCCATGCTTGCGGACGAGCCTGTAGAGCCAGCGCTCAAGGCCTCCGGTGAGGCCGAAATAGGCGCGGTCGATGGTCAGCACGAGCGCGTCGTCGAGCACCGCGGCGTAGAACCAGTCGGGCACGATCAGTTCGAGGCCGAGGGGCCGCCCGCGCGCGTCGGCCTTCTCCTTCCACTCGTTGATCCAGGAGAAGCGGTGCATCCGCCGCTCGCTGGGCTGGCGGATCGAAGTTGCGATCGTGGTCGACTGCAGCCGGTCGAGGGCCGCCTTCAGCCGGTCATAGTCGCGCAGAGACACGCCGCGACCGATGAAGTTCAAGATCCCGTAGGGCGTCGTGCCCATCAGCCGTGACGGCCGCAAGCCGGTGTCGCGCGCCTCGACGATCTGGCTCGCGGCCCAGATCAGCACGTCGGCGTCCCAGATGGTTGCCATGCCGTGCTCCGGCACGGCTTCGACCCGGATGACAACGGGGCCCGCCTTGAAGTTGATCGGCGCCAGGCGCTTCGACTTGGCGAGCGAGAAGAACGGATAGGCCATGAGGTCTTGGG
This sequence comes from Bradyrhizobium sp. U87765 SZCCT0048, assembly GCF_018131225.1. Lineage (GTDB taxonomy): Bacteria > Pseudomonadota > Alphaproteobacteria > Rhizobiales > Xanthobacteraceae > Bradyrhizobium_A. The sequence continues at coordinate 343,806 of NZ_JAFCMM010000004.1, forward strand.
TATCCCTGGGTGCGAGGTCGCCGGGCAGCGCCCGGAAGAGATCGAGCTGCTCGCGTTCGTGGCGTGGACGAGGCGGCGACATCCGGGGATGTTTCAGCGGGCCTGACGACTGGCGCGGACCAACGCCGCGGGTTCATGGCGCTTGGCGGGGAGGACGCTCCCGCGCGGGTCGGACGTGGAGGTGACGGCGCCGCGATCGGCCCAGGCCTGCAGGTCGTCGACCGCGTAAACGACACGGCCGCCGAGCTTGCGGTAGGCGGGGCCGGTGCCGTAGGTCCGGTGCTTTTCCAGGGTGCGGCCGGACAGACCGAGAAATCGCGCGGCTTCGGGTGTGCGGAGATAGCGCGGCGGCAAGCCGGCTGCGTTGGCGGACATGATCGAGCCTCCGGGTCGTTCGTTGAGGCCGCTGGCGAGCAGCGGCGAGCGAAGGCCACGGTGGCGAAGAGTTGTCGCGCGGGGGGATGGCGAAGATGGGTGGGCTTAAATCGCACCCCTTTTGGTGCGCAGCCTCAGGTACGGCGTCGGCTGCGCAGCAGCTTGCGATAGCCGCCGGCGATCAGCGCGGCGCCGTCCTTGACGAGGTCGATGGTGCTATCTCGGAGGGCGGAGGTCTTCCATGCGGCCGCGCCGACCCGCGACGCACCGTAGATCGCGGCGGCGATCTCGCGATAACTTGCGCCGTTCATGTGCCCGTCAACCGCTTGCAGCATATAACGCAGCCGGCGTCGCTGCTGGGCGGTGAGGCGGCCGTCCGGCGGCACGGACCGTTTGTTGAGGGCGCGCCAGAGTCGCGTCACAGCTTCGATCCGGTCGAGGCCGTCCGCGCCGAGGGGGACGAGCGCCGCGAGGGGCTGGGTGGGAAGGGCAGCGTCGACAAGAAGGAGGCGGACGGCTTTCGGTCCGCGTCCGTAAACCAAGCTGAGCCCGTCGACGCCTGCATGGAAGTCGCCTAGCTCGCGGCCAGAAAGCGATCCTCCATCCAAACCCGGGATCGGTGGAACCGTTGTGACAATGACGCTGCCTGGATCAATCTCCGGCGCCCAGAACACCGTCGTCTCTGTGGCATTGAGGATCGGTGGGACGGGGAAATCGCAACCCCCATCGCAGGCGCACTCCCTCGGTGATGATCTGCAGGTCGGGGGCGGGCCGCTCGGTGTCAGCGTAATCGCGTTGATAATCGCGGTTGCGGCGCAGACATTCCCAGGCGAGGTCCGGGGCAATGAGTTGGTCGAGGAAATCGTAGCCGGGTGAAGTGCGCCACCCGGACGTGTCGGGCGTCATCGGTATCCTCCTGGTCGCACGCGTGCGGGACGGGGAAGAGACGATCCACGGTTGAGCGAGGCGCGGGAAGTCAGCGCGTCGGCAATGGGTGATGCCGCGGCGGCATCGCGCTCAGTGGTGGCCTTCACGGACGAGCTGGCGATAGCCGTGCTCGGTCATCCAGCGCGCGCGCGCCAGGTGGCTGTGGTGAACGCGTTGGGCTCGTTCGGGCTCGCGGTCCGGATCGATGCCGAACAGCAATGCGACCGCCTCCCGCCAATCGGCCCCATCGGTGTCGGCGTCGAGCAGGCGCAAATAGAGCTTCACGTGCGTACGGTCGTAGGGTGTCAGCGCCGGGCTCTCCGGCGGCTGGTCAAGAAACTCTTGCTGGGTCATGCGTTCCCCCCGCCGTGATGAGCGCCGCTGAATCAGCGGTTAACCATATCCACAATTCTGCGACATGCGAGGGGCGATGGGGGGCATCACCCGATGAACGCGCGGCATCACCGCAGGTCCGGCGCACCTCAAGTTGCTGAGCCGATCTTCGCACGGACAAGCATGACTCCTTCACCCTGGTCGGAGGTGAGGAGGACGATGCCGCTTCGTTCCAGGGCCCGACGGACCTGATCGCGCGTGCTTTCAAACACCTCGAGACCGTTGACGGATTCGAGGCGTTTGAGCGCGGTCAAAGAAACCTGGGCCTTGTCAGCGAGCGTCTCCTGGTTCCAACCGAGCAGCGCGCGTGCGGCCCGCGACTGTCGGGCGGTGATCATGCATGATCACCTCCCACCGACACGAACGTGCACGCCAGAACTACGACTTCTCTATTCGGATCAGGCCGCTAACACGGTCCAATCCCATATCCAATCGTCATTTACATACTATAGTTGATAAACTCAAAGTATGTAAATCACGATCCTCCTGCGCATGGATATGCGCAAATTGGTCGGCCGGAACTTCGCCCGTCTGCGTCGGGAGAAGGGCCTGACCCAGGAGGAGGTCGAAGCGCGTTCTGGGTTCAGTCAACAATACCTCAGCAGTCTGGAGCGCGGGCGGCGCAATCCGACCGTGATCACCCTTTTCGAGCTGGCCCAAGCCCTGGGCGTCAGCCATATCGAGCTCGTCCAACCGGACGGCGAAGGCTGATAGGCATACCCGTGAGGATCATGCTTCTCTTCGTGGTCGGCACAAAGCCGCCACAGGATGGGGTCAGAGGAGCGGCGGAACAATCTAAAATGCGGCATCGCGTTGGTAGGACCGACGCGGCCAAGTCGTATTTGCGAACTCGCCGTCCCTCGTCCCCTCGCGGGGAGCCCTTCGCACCCGGCCTGCGCCCGGCGCGAGATCGTTCAGGCCGTAGCCGCCGCAGGCGGCGTGCCCCAGTCGAACTCCGTACCATCGACCCACATGCGATGTAGGACGACACCAATGCGGCGCGCGAGGGCGACGATTGCTTTCTTGTGCCCGCGGCGCCGCGAGACGTGAGCGGCCCACGCCTTGAGCGCAGACCAGCGTTTGACGCGCGTGAGGAGAACCTGTGCTGCCTCGTAGAGCGCGCTTCGCATCATGGCATCGCCCCACTTGGAGATGCGACCGGTGCGGTCAACTTCACCCGATTGGTACTTTCGTGGCGTTAGGCCGAAATGCGCGCCCACGTCTCGCGATCGAGTGAATCGTGCTGGCACGTCGACAGTGGCGCGGAAGGTCAGTGCGACCACCGGGCCGACGCCGGGAACGGTCATGAGACGGCGCGAGAGTGCATCATCACGTGCAAGCCGGACCAACAGATTATCCAAGCGGCCGAACTCCTCGCGAAGAACCCGACGTGCATTGAGCAACGGATCGGCGATGACATGCAGATCGCTCTCGCTGAGCAATTCGCGGACTCGCGATTCGAACTCGCGTGCTGTGACCTTGCCGAGATGGTAGCCGAAGTTGCGGATGAGACCCCGGATCTCGTTCTCGACATCCTGGAGCTTGTTTCTCAGCAACTGGCGCGCCGTCAGGATTGTGCGTAGCCGCTGGCTGGTCGGCGTCTTGACGTGCACCGGCTTGAATAGACCGACGCGCATCATTTGGGCGATGCCGCGGGCGTCGTGACGATCGGTCTTATTGAGCTGTGCGGAGAGCGCCGCCTTCATATGACGGGTCTCGACGCAAACAACGGGAAGTCCCGCTGCCGCCAATCCCGCAAACAGATGCTGCGAGAGCATTCCGGCCTCGAGGCCGATGCGGGCGAGATGCAGATCGAGACCAAGAAGATGCGCTGAGATGGCGTCAGGGTCGACGTTCAGCTTGCGCTCGTGCGCCACGCGACCCTCGTCGTCGACCACGCACAAGTTCACGGAACGGGCGGATACATCAAGTCCAACGTAGTGCTTTGCTGTCATCACCGGAGTCCTCAGTTGAATGTCCGGTGATTTCTTTAGCGCTTCCGACGCGGCTTTTGGCAACTACGACCTTTCTAGTCGTCCTTCACGACGACAGTCGCAAGCAGGCCGTGCTCAGCCGGCGCAGCACGATAACTTGGCGACATCCTTGCCGAACGACAGCGCCGCGAGCTTCAGACCCTCGACAGTGGTGAGATACGGAAAAATGGTATCCACGAGGTCATCGACCGTGAGGCCCTGTCGGATTGCGATCGCCGCGGTCTGGATGCTGTCGGCGCCTTCCGGCGCAAGGATATGGGCGCCGAGTAGACGGCCGCTGCCGGCGTCGGCCACGAGCTTGATCAGCCCGCGGGTGTCACGAGCGGCAAGCGCGCGTGGCACCTGGTCAAGGCCGATCGTCGAGACACGAACGGTATGACCGGCCGCGCGCGCGGTGGCCTCGGTCAGCCCGACGCTCGCCACCTGGGGATCGGTGAACACGATGGCGGGCATGGCGCTGTTGTCGTAGCGCAGGCTGTCGCCATTGAAGGCGTTCCTGGCGGCGAGCTTGGCGCCGTAGGCAGCCATGTAGACGAACTGGTCGCGGCCGGTGACGTCGCCGGCGGCATAGACGCCAGTCTTGGTCGTGCGCATCCGGTCGTCGACTACGATGCCGCCCTTCGTCGAGACAGTGATCCCGTGCTCGGCCAGCCCAAGGCCTTCGATGTTGGGCGTGCGCCCCGTGGTGATCAGCACCTGATCGGCGTCGATCGCAATATCCTGGCCGTCGCGCGTGACCGTCAGTGACACACCGCCATCAATTTTACGGATCGCGCGGTAAGCGATGCCGGAGACAACGGTGATGCCTTCGTCCTCGAAATACCCCGTGAGCGCCGCGCTGATCTCGGGCTCGGCCTCTGGGAGCAGACGAGACCGGCAGACGAGAGTCACCTTAACGCCTGCACGAGCGAACATCTGCGCGAGCTCCGCGCCGATGTAGCCGCCGCCGATCACGAGAAGCGAGCTCGGCAGCTCCTCGAGCTCGAGCGCCGTTGTGCTGGTGAGATACGGCACGGTCACGAGGCCAGGAATGGCAGGCACTGCCGGCCGCGCGCCGGTCGCGATGATGATCTTGCCAGCGGCAATGCGCGCGCCGTCAACTTCGACACCGCCGTCGAGGAGGCGAGCTGGCCCGTCGCGATAGGCGATGCCGTTATACGCGGGGAGCAGATCGGCGTACTTGGCTTGGCGCAGTTCGGAAACGAGGGCGTCTTTCTGACGAACGGTTCCGCGCCAGTCGATCAGTTCGGCCGCCGCCGTGATGCCGGCAAAACGTGCCGCCACGCGAGCGTTGTGAAGCGTCTCGGCGGCGCGGATCAGGGTCTTTGACGGCACGCAGCCGATATTGACGCAGGTGCCGCCGATGGCGCCGCTGCCGATGAGCGCCACTTGCGCGCCCTGATCGGCGGCCGTGATCGAGGCCGAGAAGCCGGCAGAGCCGGCGCCGATCACGACGAGATCGTAAGCGCCTCCATTGCGACCGTTTGTGCGGAAGGGGCGGTTCGCGACTGATGGGCTGTTCGATTCCGGATCGGCAGGCGGTTGTTGTGTCACACCGAGCCCGGCGAGGCTCGGCCCGAACAGAGCGCGGCCGGCCTCCAGGCCTTCATCGATCGACAGCCGAAAACCTGGCTCGTCGGCGGAACGCTCGCGGCGCCAGGCGGAGAGATGCTCATCCGAGCAGAAAAAGGTGGTCGTCGCGCACAGCGAGTTCGCGGCGCATGCGTCTTCATAGCGAACGCTTTGCCACATGACGGCCGTCTGCGGCTCGACATCGGCCAGCACCCGCCCTCGGTCCCGTGTGGTGATCCGGATTGGCGCGCCGCAATGGCGGCAACTCGAGGCGATCGAGATGTCGCGATCGGTCATGGCGCCGATCCCAAGCGCGTCGACCGCGCACATAGCGTTGAGCGCGCGCCCGTCCAGCGTGACCTCATGGCCCCTGTCTTGGTCGGTGAACGGATAGGCGCCGACGATTCGTTCGCCGTCGAGAACGACCAGGTCGCGCCGGCGGAGCTCGTCGAGCAACGGCGGGACGGCGGCCTCACCGAGACCTGCAAGGTTCGCAATCGCGGCTACGGTCAGCGCTCGCCCGTGTTCGACGTAGAGCTGAAGCAGCGCAACGCGCACGCGATCCGTGGCGGGATCGTAGCCGCTCCAGCGATTGAGCACGTGGCCAGACCCGACCATGGCCAGCAAAGCGTCCCTCACTGCGGGCGACGTGACCGTCGACCAATCCGGGAACGTGACGCCCGGCCGCACCGCATAGCTGGGCAGAGTGTCGGGCGTAGGGATGACAGCTTCGTTTCGGGACGAGGAGGAGGCACAACAATCGTTCACGGCTTCACGCCTTCCTTGTGAATCGTCGTCTCGCAACGGGCGGCCTTTGCGTGGCGACGATGGAATATCCAAGCGATGAGGCCGAAGCTCGCAGCCATCAGCGGAAGCACTACAAGGCCCTTACCGGCTAGCCACGCGCCAAGGCCCGCAAAGGACAGGCCGACGGCAATGAGCGGCGCGGCGCAGCAGATCGCGACCAGGACGGCACCGGCCATGCCTACGCGGATTGCGGTGCGGTCACTCATCTTAGCTGCCCCGCTGCCTCAGATGGGCTGGATAGCCCGCGTTCATGCTGGCGACGGCGATGATGTCGGCGTTCGTCTTTGCGTCGTCGAAGGTCACGGTCGCTGTCTTTGCCTCGAAGGAGACGGTCACATTCGCGACGCCCGGGACTGCCGTCATCGAGGTCTTCACGATGTAAGGGCACGAGGCGCAGGTCATGTTGTCGACGGCAAACGTAACGGTGCGTTCGGCGGCGAACGCGGTCGATGCCGTCATCACCGAGGCGATTAGGGCAAGGACGCTCAAGCTCTTCTTCATGGGATGGTCTCCTCTTGGTGTCAGGCGAGCAGCAGCAGCGGGGCGACATAGTCAAAGGCAAAGGCGGCGATCACGAGCACAGTCGCGATCCAGAGCGCGAGCTGGACGAGACGGCTGGGGATGGGGCGCGCGCACGCGGCGCCAGCGGCGCAGGCGCGCCGCGGCTTCCAGTATACGAGGTAGAAACCGTATCCGAGGAGTCCCGCCGTTCCAGCGACGAAGAGCGGCTTGTACGGCGCGAGCGCCGTAAGGTTGCCGATCCAGGCGCCGCCGATGCCGAGGCTAAACAGGATGAGCGGAATTACGCAGCAGGACGACGCGGCGATCGCGCCGAGAATGCCGCCCAGAGCAACCAGACGCTGCCGTCCAGCCTCGGTCCGCTCCGACGATGCAAGAACTGTCGTGACGGGTGCCATATCTGCCGTTCCGGATCGCGGTGTAACCATGTCCGACCTCTCATTCCTTGCCGAAATCCTCATTGCGGCGTAGGATGCGGTCTGTAGTCACTACAGGGTCAAGGGGTATTTGCGATGCGCGATCACGCTGTAGTGAAGGGCCTGCAGCGAGCCGAACTCGCCCGGCGGACGGGCAGCAATCTGGAGACGGTCCGCTACTACGAGAAGGTCGGGCTGCTGCCTGAGCCGCCGCGCACGACGGCGGGCTACCGCAGCTATGACACGACGCACGAGCGGCGGCTTCGCTTCGTCCTGCGGGCGCGCGAACTCGGCTTCTCGCTGGATGAAATCCGCGAGCTGCTGCGGCTCGTCGATGAACGCGATCAACCTTGCGCGGAGGCGCGCGCCGTCGCTGCTGCCCATCTCGACGACGTGCGAGCGAAGATCGCCGATCTGAAACGGATGGAGCGGGTATTGAAGGACGTGGTCGCACAATGCGCCGACGGCACGCTGCCAGAATGTCCGCTGATAGAGACGTTATTTGGTGAAGCCGCTTGAACGCTTCGCCTATACGCTTTGCGGACTATGGAGCAACTAAAGCCGACCGCTAAACGCTCCGAATACCCCATCTATAATAGTCGCTCCTCGTGGGTCTGGCCAGACAATTTGACAGGTTTACGGGTGGGATAGATTGAACTGCTGCCGACTGATTCGGTTGCCCTCAAGCGCTTTGCCCCGCCCGGATCGTCCGGGCGGGGCATCTTCGCGCGACGGGCTTACTCGCCATTGCGGCGATTGGGCCGGGACCAGATCAAAGCGTAGCTCTCGCCGTCTTCGTCGTCGAAGAGGTTGGCGTAGATCGGGGCGGTGAAGCTCGGATCGTCGAGCTTGAGGCCCAAATAGTCGCGGCCCTCGTTGGAGCGCTTGGACCAGGCGGCGCCGATCTCGGCGCGGCCGACCAGGACCCGATGGCTGGGGGCGTTCTCGCCGGTGGCACGCAGGTCGGGAACGATGCGCACGCCCTTGGCCTGGACGCTGAGGGTGACGATTTCGCCGGTGAATTCGTTCGAGCCGGTCTTCTTGAAGGTGCCGATGGTTGCCATTTTAAGTCTCCGTTTTCCGTTTCCGAGCCCGCACCATTGCGGCCTCGATGGCGATCGACCGGCCGGAGACGAACGCTGGCGCACCCCAAAGGGGCTGGACAGCACAGGAGAAACTTTCTTGTTCCGCGCGGAATGGCGGCTCTGCCGGCAGGGGAAGAAAGTTGTGACGACGCTGTTGCGCTAAAGCGGTCGAAGCGCATCGCGCTGTTCTTCGGCCAGATCAGGCCATTGAAGAGGCCGTTTGGAGCGGTCGAGACACGGGGGCTGAACGGAGACGGTGGCAACCTTGGGGCTCAACAGGATGACCAGACCGGCCGTACCGGCTCTTTTGTCACCGCGCGTCTCAGGCCATGCGCATCTCTCATTCCGGCCTATTCCAACCGGCGTCGCCCCATCGGTTTCTGGTCAGTCCACGAACGCTGGCGCTGACCGTCCTACGCTCCTATGGGGCGCGGCTGTGTCTCACGCTGATCCGATGCTTGCCCGCTATCTACCGCCATATTCCTGACGAAGATGGAAGATGATCCGTATCCGCTTCTGGTCGCGATCAACGGATCACTGTGGTTCAAGTGCGCACAAAGCCGCCGTCCGCTGGGCCGGTCGCGGCCATGCCCGCAACGCGCAGGAACGTTGTCACGCCCACCGCAACCGCTCCGATGACCGAGAAGATGAGTTGCCATGTCTCTGAGGGCATCATGTGCTTGACGATACCGAGGGTGGCGTAGAACCCGGCCATACCCGCCGGAGCGACAAAGGCCAGAGCGATCAGCAGTCGCGCCCAGATCGGGCGGACCAGCATGAGCAGGCCCTGACCGACTGCCAGTGTCAGACCGGCGGCGAGAAAACCAATGAGGATGCCGCCGAGCCAGCCAGCCCCCGTGCCATAGGCCCAGGTTCCTGCGTTTATGCCGATAAAGAACGGAAGAGCAAAGACGGCAAGGTTGAACAGCAGCCAGCACATGGTGCCGATGGCTGCGATGGAAACAAGGATTCCGAGGACGATCATGGTGGTGTCTCCGTGCAAAATGTTGGACGGTTGCGCCTTCCACCACCACCACGGCGCACCGCGACCTTTAGCATGAACATGTCTGTCTGTGCGACATGGAATGATCGGCGTGAGCTATCGCCATGCTCATGATGAAGCTGGGAAGGCAGCGCTCACGCGCTGCCTGTCCCGAAGCGATAGACCGGGATGCCCATCTTGCGGGCCTTATCGGCCAGGTTGTCCTGAATGCCCGTGCCGGGGAAGATGATGACCCCGATCGGCATAATGCCGAGCATCTGGTCGTTGCGTTTGAACGGTGCTGCCTTGGCATGTTTTGCCCAGTCGGGTTTGAAGGCGACCTGTGCGACCTTGCGGTTATTGGCCCATGTGGCCGCGATGCGTTCCGCGCCCTTGGGCGATCCGCCATGCATCAGCACCATGTCCGGGTGCTTGGCGTGGACCTGATCGAGCTTGGCCCAGATCGTCCGGTGATCGGTGGTGTCACCGCCCGAGAAGGCGATCTTCGGACCTGCGGGCAGCAGCACCTCGTTGTCGGCCCGGCGTTTTGCGGCGATGAAGTCGCGGCTGTCGATCATGGCCGAGGTCATCTTGCGATGGTTGACCCGTGAGCCGGAGCGTTGCGACCAGGGCGTTCCGGTGGTGCGCAGATAGATGTCCGCGGCGCTATCGCGGAAGGTTTCCATGCTGTCGCGGCGCTCGATCAGGCTTTGGCCCGCGCCGATCAGGGTTTCGAGCTGGACGGATTTGACCTCGCTGCCATCCTGTTCACGCTGAAGACGCTTCTGTGCCTGCTCGTTATCGTCGAGTTTCGTCTCGATCCATTCGACAGCGCGGTGGAAGGTGTTGACGGTGGACCAGAGGATCTCGTCGAGGTCGAAATCGAGGCTGGTGTCGGCCATGGTGGAAATCAGGGCATCGAAGATGTCGGAGACTGCGCCCTGGATGACGTGATCTTCGGGTGTGATCCGGGGATCGGCCTCGTCTTCGGAGGGGCGGTAGCCGTAGAGTTCGAGTTCTTCGATGGCATGGCCGGTCGGGGACGTGCTGTGATCGGGTTCGAAATCGTCGTGCGCGTACATGGGATGCTTCCGTCAGTTGGACCGCGACCGTCGCGGCCTTCATGGCGACGAAAGCCCACGGGCGCTCCGGTCTGGCAGCGCGAGCCTCTGGCGAGGGCCTTGATGGCAAAGCCCGGCTGATTTGTTTCGCGCTGTAAAGGCGGGCTTGCCCGCCGACGGAAATCAGTCGGGCGCCGCCATTGCCTGACCGGAGCGTTTGTGGGCCGATCGCCCTCTCGGAAGGCCAAGGCGCGGTCCTCTGCTGATGACAGGATGCAGCCAATGCGCATGAAAGGATCGGAACGCCCCGATCACGGCCCCCGTACCGGCTATGCTATCGAGGCCATGAAGCGGCTGACGTCCTCGGGAGCGATTTGCACCCGGATCTTTGCCCGAACGGCATCCAGCCCATGAGTTGCGAGATCTTCGTTGAAGTCCCCCATCATGGGCGAGAGCGTGATGGCCTCGATCCCGACCTCGTGCGCCCGGCCCACCAGGCTATCGCAGGCGCTGTCACCTGCCGGATCGTTATCGCGGACGATATAGAGCCTGCGCAGTTGTGGCGGGAACAGGATGGCAGCGAGGTGTCCGGCAGAGAGTGCGGAAACCATCGGCATGGTGGGCAGAGTCTGACGCAGCGACAGGATGGTTTCGATGCCTTCCCCCGCTGCCATGACATCCTGCGCATCACCGAAACGAACCGCATGCCCGAGCAGGTCGCCCATTGCCTTCCTCGGCGGATCGACAGGTGCCTTGCCGGAACCGTCCGGGGCCAACCATGTGCGGTGTGCGCCGGTAATCCTGCCATCGAGGCCGGTGACGGCGGCGATCATGGCGGGCCATGTCTCGGTCGGGCCATCGTCCTCAGGCCGCCAGTAGCAGTTGGGATGGAAGCGCAGATTTGCGGTTTGGCGTAAATCCGTAATGCCGCGTCCGCGTAAATACGCCTCTGCGGTACTGCCGATGAGCGGTTGCGTCATGCGCCAGAGGCGACGTGCCGCTTCGGACGATCCCGATGGTGCTGGCGTTCGAGACTGGCGGGATGACGGATCAGGGTCAGCATGCGGCAGGCTGAGGAAGCGCCGGGCCTCTTCGGCAACATCTGCGAAGTCGATCAGGCCGAGCGAGTCCCGGATCACGTCGAGCAGATCGCCATGTTCACCCGTGGCCGAGTCCTGCCATTTTCCGGCAATGCCTTTCACGCTGTCGTGCAACCGGACGAACATGGAGCGTCCAGCCGTGTTTCGGACATTGCCAACCTGCCAGTAATTGCCCTGTTTACGACCATTCGACAGATAGTGGCGGCACACCGCCTCGGCCTGTCGGCCGAGACGCTGGGCCAGTTCGGAAGCGTTGAGACGCGCCATTATGCGGCCTCCCGCTCACCGATGCGCTCAACCGGGAAGCGGTCAAGCAGTTTGCCGGTGATCTCCGGTCCCGTTGCATCGACGGGCACGAAGAAACGCAGCTTCCACGAGATGATCTCGCTGAAGAGGCCATAGGCCCGCAGCCGGTCGCGCATCGCGTCAGTAAAGCCGGTCAGTTCGATCCGGTTGGCGCCCATGACCCGGACGCGGCGCAGTTGCAGCCCCTCGGCGAGATCAAGGATCGTGCGACCTTCGATCAGCGCGGCATAGGCGGCATCCGGTGTCAGGCTGCTGGTGACGCCACTGGTCGAGGCATTGGCGGCCCATGCCGGCGAGACCCGGCGACCAATGATGCGTTCGCCCTCGTCGGTCTGGAGGCGATAGACGCGGGAGGATTCCTGCGGCAGGCGTTTCCAGATCGGCAGAAGCAGCCCTGTCACCATATGCAGGATGCTGTCGGTGAACTCCGGCACCTCGGCCAGTTCCGCAGTCCAGGCTGCGCTGAAGGCGACACGATCGGCCTCGATCCAGTGGGTTTCGCCCATCGCCCGCACCGGAATATTTATCGCCTCCATCGGCCGGATCAGCCGCACGCGCCGTTCGATCTCGCCATCATCCAGCATAACGCTGGTGGTCGGAATCTGCACGGCGGCACGTCCCGACCGCTCGTTGATGAGCAATCTTGCGCGGGGATCATCCAGTTCAGCCAGCGTGGCATCGAGCGTGACCGGCTGATTGCGTTTGCGCTCGGTGAGCGTCAGGAGCCGGGTTTCCGCCCCTGTGCCCGGATGGATGTGGATCACCTGCCGGTCGGTGACGATGAAGCTTTCCGCCTTCAGCGTTTCCAGCCCCATGTCATAGGTGCCGGATGCAATGGCCCCGTCGATCCGGGCCTGCAGAAGCTGCTCGAAGGCCGAGAACAGAATACCCTGCAATTCGATGGTCAGCGCCAGCAGACGGTTGAGGAAGGTGGTGATCGGCGGCAGGTCGTCCTTCACACCATTGCTGTCCATCAGCTTCAGGCCGGTGGCGGATTCAAACCGTTCGAGCGAGCATCCCTCGACCTTGCCGCGCACGATCAGCAGATAGAGCTGGCGAAGCGCGTCGCGGGCATAGCCGGATTCCAGATTGTCCTCGGGGCGGAACAGCCCTTGTCCGCCGGTCTGGCGCTGGCCGCGTGTGATCGCGCCCAGCGTGTCGAGGCGGCGGGCGATGGTCGAGAGGAAGCGCTTCTCGGCTTTGACATCCGTGGCAATCGGCCGGAACAGAGGCGGCTGCGCCTGATTGGTCCGGTTGGTGCGCCCCAGCCCCTGAATGGCGGCATCGGCCTTCCAGCCCGGTTCCAGCAGATAATGGACTCGCAGCCGCTGGTTTCGTGCCGAGAGTTCTGCGTGATAGCTGCGCCCGGTGCCACCGGCATCCGAGAAGACCAGAATGCGCTTGTGGTCATCCATGAAGGCCGAAGTCTCGGCAAGGTTGGCGGACGGCGCACGGTTCTCGACCGCAAGGCGTGCCGATGCTCCGTCGCTCTTGCGCACGATCCGGCGCGAGCGGCCCGTGACCTCGGCCACCACATCCGTGCCGAAACGCTGGACGATCTGGTCAAGCGCACCGGGTACAGGTGGAAGCGAACCCAGCTGCTCCAGCATCTCGTCGCGCCGCGCCACGGCTTCGCGGCATTCCACCGGCTGACCGTCGCGGAAGACGGGGCGTGACGACAGGTTGCCCTCGCCATCGCTGAAGGGTTCATAGAGCTGTACCGGGAAGGAATGCTGCAAATACGAGCCGACATACTCCCTCGGCGTGATATCGACGGAAATATCGTTCCATTCCTCGGTCGGGATCTCGGCCAGTCGCCGTTCCATCAGGGCTTCGCCGGTCGAGACAATCTGAATGACGGCGGCATGGCCTGCTTCAAGATCTGCCTCGATGGACCGGATCAGGGTCGGGGTTTTCATGGAGGTCAGCAGATGGCCGAAGAAGCGCTGCTTGGTGCTCTCGAAGGCGGAACGCGCGGCGGATTTGGCCTGCCGGTTTAGAGTGCCCTCGCTGCCGGTGATATTGGCCGCTTCCATCGCCGCGTCCAGGTTTCCATGGATCACGGCAAATGCGGCCGCGTAAGCATCGTAGATGCGGCGTTGCTCGCCGGTCAGCGGGTGCTCGACCAGTTCATATTCAACGCCATCATAGGAGAGCGACCGCGCGGTATAGAGACCAAGAGAGCGGAGATCGCGGGCCAGAACCTCCATCGCCGCTACGCCGCCGGCCTCGATCGCCTCGACGAATTCGGCGCGGGTCTGAAACGGGAAATCCTCGCCGCCCCAGAGGCCGAGCCGCTGCGCATAGGCGAGATTGTGGACGGTGGTGGCGCCCGTCGCCGACACATAGACCACGCGGGCATCCGGCAGAGCGTGCTGGAGCCGCAGGCCCGCGCGTCCTTGCTGCGAGGCGGCGACATCGCCGCGTTCTCCCTTACCGCCACCGGCATTCTGCATGGCATGGCTCTCGTCGAATATGATGACTCCATCGAAATCGGAGCCCAACCAATCGACGATCTGACGCACGCGCGAAACCTTTTCGCCCCGGTCATCGGAGCGCAGCGTGGCATAGGTGGTAAACAGGATGCCTTCCGTCAGCGTGATCGGCTTGCCCTGCGGGAAGCGCGACAGAGGTGTGACTAGCAGTCGCTCCATGCCGAGCGCCGACCAGTCGCGCTGAGCGTCCTCGATCAGCTTGTCGGATTTCGAAATCCAAACCGCCTTGCGCCGTCCGCGCAGCCAATTGTCGAGGATGATCCCGGCCGATTGGCGACCCTTGCCCGCGCCGGTCCCGTCGCCCAGCATGAAGCCTCGGCGAAAGCGGACAGCGCCGGCTGCATCCTCGAGTGCGGCGCTCACATTGTCGAAATGCTCATCCACCATCCAGGCGCCAGCGAGATGATCAGCATGGGCTTCTCCTGCATAGATCAGGGTCTCCAACTGCGCATCCGACAGGCGGGTACGGATGTCGGCGGGAAGCATGGGCCGGTAAGAAGGCTTGGGCGGCGCGATCGAGGCCATGGCGGCCGATTGCACCAGCTTGGTCGGATGTGGCTCGGCGAGGGGGATGCGCAGCGATTGCAGCGCATATTCCTCATAGATCGCGTCCGACAGCCGCGCGCCTTCCGGCGGCGCCCAGTCCACTGGCTCATAGGCGAGTTCCATGCCCTCGGGATCGTTGGCCGGAGCAGCAACGGGGCGGGAGGATGCGGCGCGGGCAAGATAACCGCGCACCGTCTTCGGAGCCTCGGCGGGCAATGCGATAGCGGCTTTCGGCAAGGAGACCGGCAGGCGTGGCGGAACCTGGCTCTCGATCCAGCCGATCAGCGTGGCGACGTCGGGCGCAATCCCAGGTGAGACCGGGAAGATGGCAGGGTCGTCGGCGGGCGCCTTGTCGATCACCGTCAACCGTGTGTCGATGCTGGTGCCGTGCTTGGCATAGACCGCCCCGCCGATGGCGGCGGTGAACACCACGCGGCCACGTGCCTGCAAGCGGATGAAGGCATCGCGCCAGGCCGGGGCCTCGGGATTGAAATTCGCGCCGGTAATCGTGACTAGCCGCCCGCCGGGGGCCAGCCGGGCGAGCGCGGAAGCGACATGCCGACATGCGGCATCCGCTACGCGTCCGGTGACGTTCGCCATGACCGAGAATGGCGGGTTCATCATCACGACGGACGGCACGGCATCCGGGGCCAGATGATCGTCGATCTGGGCGGCATCCAACCGGGTGACGGGAAAGGCCGGAAAGAGAGAAGAGAGAAGATCGGCGCGGATTTCGGCCAGTTCGTTGAGGATCAGCGAACCACCGAGGGTTTGTGCCAGGATGGCCACAAGACCAGTGCCCGTCGAGGGTTCGAGCACTATATCGTCCGGGGTGATCGATGCCGCGGTCAGCGCGGCGAGGCCGAGCGGCAAAGGCGTGCTGAATTGCTGGAAGCTCTGGCTTTCTTCGGAACGGCGGGTTTGCGTCGGCAGCAGGCCGGCGATCTTCGCCAGCGGATCGAGCCGGGAAAGCGGAGACGCGGCTTTACGGAAAAGCGCCTTTCCGTATTTTCGCAGGAACAGAACCGTGGCGACCTCGCAGGCTTCATACGCCAGTTTCCAGTCCCAGGCGCCGCTGGCGTCGGACGCACCGAAGGCGGTTTCCATCGCGCCGCGCAGGATCGCGACATCGACGCGCTGGCCGCGTTCGAGATAGGGAAGGATGAGATTGGCGGCGGCCAGGATGGAAGGCGCAGCCGCCAGCGGCGCGACCGGCTCGGCCGCGGGAGACGAAATGTTCATTACGGAAAACCTCAGGAGAGCGGGAACGGGAAAGCCCGGAGGGCGCTCTCTCTCGACCACCCGGACTCAACCCGTCCCGGCACCTCTCTGCCTCTTGAGATGATGACAGTGGAAAAGCGCCCCGCCGTGACGGCGGGGCGCTTATCAGGATCAGCCGAAGCGGCGTCCCGTGTCGGTGAAGGTGTAGTCATTGGCGATGATGGTCTCATCAACTGCTTCGTCTGAGGACAGATAGTCGTATTCGCGCTCAAGCTGGCGATAGAGCCAGCGGGCGAGGTCACGCAGCGCCTCAATGACGGTTTCCTCGGCGTCGTCCGTCATGTCCTGCCAGGCCGGGCTATCGCGCTCGACGGAGATCGCCATGCAATACTCATGATAGTAATGACCGCGATGGGTGGCTTCGGCGCGAAGCTGATAGAAGTTTCGGCGCTGGATCGTGTGAAAGGCATCGGCGATGCGGTGCAGTTCGGTGTCCTGCGGGGCATATTCCCTGATACGGCGCGGCGCGGCCTTTCGATAGGAATACCGCGTTTCAAAGCAAGCCCCGTCGCCCTGCGACCAGAATCCCCGAAACCAGATGCGGGGCTCCTGCCGTGTGCTGCCGCCCATGAGCCGGACGGGCCGTGTCTTGAGGTCCAGGCCCAAGATTTCCGCGATGCGCTGGAAATCTTCATAGACGGCATCGTACCATTCGTAGTCGAATCCGCCCTCGCGATACCAGGCGCGAGCCTTGTCCTTGGCCGCATCGGACAGCTCGTCGAGCCTGTAGACCGTGGTTTCGATGATCTCAGGCATGAGGGTCGCCTCCCTCCAGCACGATGGACAGCCAGCCATCGGTATAGATCCAGTCCACAGTCTCGCCGGTGGCGAGATCGAGGACATGTGCGCCGCCGCCGAACCCATCGACGCGGGGTTTGGAACAGGTGTTGGCGTATTGCATGCCCCATAATCCGGTCAGGCCGAACTCGGCCGCGCAGCGTTTGACGAACTGGATGACATGCTCGGGATCGCCCGTGCCGTCATCGCGCATCCAGAGATGCGAGCCCCCATGTTCGGGCTGGATCGAGAGCAGAAATCCGTCCGAAGGCGGATCTTCCGCGGCGTTATCATCCGAGAGCGCATTATAGAGGTCGAGCGCGCGGGCAGCGTTTTCGGGGGTGCCCACTTCAAGCAGGCAGGAGAAATGGGTGAAATAGTCGGCCATGTCAGGCTCCTGAAACGAAAGCGCCCGGCGCGAGGCCGGGCGGAATTGGGAGGAAAGGCGGCGGTCAGCGTGCCGATGGATCGGGAACCGGATGCGGCGAGCCGCCGGTGTTCGGTTCGGTCTCCGCGGTCGCGGCGAAGGGATCGACCAGCTTGTGTATCGGCTGGGCGCGGCCCATCCATGGCTGGGGACGGATCGCGCGCACCCAATCGGCGAAGCTAGGTATGAAGCCGAAATCCTCCAGCACATGCTGTTCGCCGATCAACCGCACGGGCACGACGCGGCCGGTCGAGATGGTGATGGTGGCGCCGAACGTCCGCTCCAGTTCGAATATGCCCTGGGCATGATGGCGGAGCGCCCTATGCCGGAAATCCGCGATGATCTCCTTGGACTCGTCGAACCATTGGTGCAGCGGCAGATAGTCTTCCGCCGCGCCACCCCATTTGCGCGCCGAGGACAGCGCGTGATGATAACAATGTCCCATCATCGCCTCCCTCAGAAACTGTGCATGTAGTTTTCGGAGGCGGTGTAACGCTCGTTGTAGTCGAGCGTGATCTCCCGCTTTGCGACGTCGAATATGACCTCACCATAGGCGCCGTCATTATTCTCCCAGCCGCCATGCGTTCGTTCGAGGACGTCATAGGCGAGATTCTCGACAGCCGTGGCGATGGTGACGGTCGAGCGCTCCGGCTCCGACTGGCCCCAGACGGTTTTGGCGAATGCGATCATGGCCCCCGGCATGGCGATGTTATCGTCGCCGGCCTTGACCTCGACGTCCTCGATCTGGCCGGAATCGCCATATCCGTCGAAGGTGACGATGATGGTGGTAACGCCGGTGAAGACCAGCGCATCGAACAATGTCGCCTTGTTGATGGCGAACAGATCGGCCTCGAGCCGGGATTGAAGGGCGGCCTGCGCTTCCCAGTCGGAGAACGGCGGGCGCGGTTCGGATGCGGTTTTGCTGTTGTCGGCCATATCAGGCTCCTGAAATGAAAAACCCGGCGGATGGCCGGGCGAAGTGGATGGGAAGGTTGGCGTGAGGTCAGGCCGCCTGAGGCAGGCGGAGCAGCTCGGTGGTGGTCTCGCGCCAGAACGGATCGACCAGCCGGGCTTCCAGCGTGGCGGCGCGGTAGCGATACTCGCGAGCCTCGTCGGGATCGGGCGACCGGAAGGCCATGCCGCGCAACCGGCTGGCCTCGGAGACGATCCGGCGCGCCTCGGGGTCCGAGGCAACGGGCTGCTGCCAGAGAATGACACCGGCACGGATTTCACCGGCGAGGACCAGGCGATGCTCGCAATCCTCGATGACCATGATCCGTGGGCGGAAGTGTGGGAAGCTGTCGGGGCCGGTGCAGATATTGCTCTGGGACAGGCGCAGGCAGGCAAAGCGCATGGCCTCTTCGGGTGATTGGCATTCCCCAAGCGGAATGGTGCGGTCGAACCGGTCGGCCTTGTCATTACCGTCATCGCTGGCGATGCCGAGGCACGAGATGCGCAGCGGCAGCCTCCGGGCGCGAAAGAGCGCGGGCATCACCTCGGTTGCGAGAATCTGGCCGATGGGCCGGAAAGTATCGGATCGGAAATGGGTCATCGGGATCACTCCATGACGGGCGCCGGCGAGCCTCTCTCTCCGGCAACCAACCCGTCACGGCCGAACGGCCCGCACTCTTCCTCTCTGGCCGGGGCGCGTCCCCGGTTGCGCTGCCGGCGATAGGCGGTCATCGCAGGACCGGACGCCCGGTCGCGGGATAAGCCGCGATCCGGGCGGAGGGAATGAGGCGCGTGTCGCGCCTCAGGCCCATGGGTCCAGTTCCAGCTTCACCATGTCGTTGTCGCCGTCGAATTCGGCGGCGGGGCAAGCACCGTGGGTTCCGTCCCCGGCCTGGAACACGACGATCTCGACCATCAGCGTGTCGGCGAGGCTGGCGGCGAAGGCGGTGGCATCTGCGTAGGACATCGGGATCGGCTCCTGTCTCTGGAGGCGGGGGACCATCCCCCGCGCGACAGGCGCCCGAAGTGTCTGACTGGATCTGCAATCACTCTCGTGCGTTCGGGCATGTGTCCCGAATCCGCGAGAGCGGCACGCGCGCGTAGGCCGACCCCTTGCGGGTTGACTGCAAAGAGACGGATCAGACCAAGGTTTGCGAATGGAAGCGGGGGTGGTGTTTTGCCTCTGACAGGATGCCGAAGACCCGTCGCAGATGTTTCTCCGCGCCAGCCTTGCCCTCATGCGGCATCAGGATCGTGTTCCAGGCCGGGGATGGAACCCGTTGCCCAGACCGGATCATCGGAATCATGATGAAGCTGGTATCGGGACCATTGAGGCCGGTACCGGGTCCGTGACGACCTTCAATCCCAAAGTCCGTCAGCGATCTCGCGCGCGATCATGGCTTGCGCCTTCATCATCACGTCATCGCCGCAAGTGTCGATGTGATCGTAGAACCGGGCATCATTGCCCTGCGCGGTCCAATCCGCGTAGCGGCAATATTGGCGCATATCGAGACGAAAGGCGCGCATGTCGTCGGCCCAATGGGGCTTTGGCTCCACTACGACGGTAATGCCATCGCGGGTTTCCTCCCACGGCAGCGAGCGTTCCGAAGGAGGGGTGGCGCTGTCCTCGCGAAAGATCTGGTCAATGTCGATATTTGCGGGCATCGGATATCTCCAAAGAAAAAGCCCGGTCACGAGGACCGGGCGAAGTGTGGAAACGGAACGGAGGAGACGGAGCAGCGGAAGCCGCCCCGCCTGAGGATCATTCGGCAGCGACCATCGACTGCGCGTCCTCCTCCTCGGTGGCTTCTTCATCCTCGCCATCGTCGACAAGGAACTCGGGCAGATCGTCCGCGTCCGTATCGACCTTGGCATCACGGTCCACCATGCGCAGCGGCTCCGGCAGCCAGCCGGTTTCGGCCAGCAGGCGCTCGGCTTCTTTCGCCATGTCGCCTTTCTTCAGATGATCGATGAGCTGCGCCGCCCAGTCGCCGGCGCCCTCGCGCACCGCCTCGATGATCCGCGGTTTGGTCACGCGGCCGAGATAGTTCCCGACCGTGGGCCGCCAGCCCACCGCCACCATGTCGAGTCCGGTCGCCCGAGCGAGCCGGTCTGCCTGCGACAGGCGCACGTCGAGACCATGCTGGCTGACGCCCATGCCGCTATAGGGGTTGGGTTTCTCGTGCAGGGCGTTGACGCCGAAGCTAACGCAATGGGCGAGCAACTCCATCCGGGTGTCGTCGTCCTGATCGGCCAGCCAGTCCCAGAGCGCGGCATCGTTGGCCGGGATGTGATCGCCCCAGCGTTCATGCCGATCCTGGATGGACTTTGCCGAGGCGCTTTCGCCCAGATCCTCTGCCTGCGCCGGGAAGTGAACCTCCCGGACCTGGGCCTCGAGGCAGCCCCTGGCGGAATGAGGCAGGAAGCAATCCGTGACCAACCGGTGCAGCAACGCCGTCATCGCCACATGCGGGTTGGTCGCCACGGCATCCCGAAGCGCCAAGGTGCGATGCGCAGTCAACTCGCTGACGAGGCGATCGGGCAGCGGCCGGATGGTCTCGACCTCTTCGTCCTCCTCGGTTTCCGGCGCTGCACCGCCCACGGTGATGACGGCGCGCTGGACACTGCCGGGCTCGCCGCCTTCAACAGATGCACCTTGGGCGCCATCGCCCTCCTGGCCTTCCACCACCTCGTCTTCGGAGCGGACATAACCGCGCTCGACGGCGAGCTGACCGTCGTGACGGATGCTGACGAAAACACCGGCACGGGCCATCTGGTCGGCGGCATAGATCATCGGCCGGGATTCGAGGGCATCCAGCGCTTCCTCGATCTCGCCGAGCCGCGCATCCACCTCGTCGGGCAATTCGTCGGCCTCGGCATATTCCGCCTCCAGCGCGTCGAACTCGTCGCGGAGCTTCTCGCGTTCGGCACGCTCCTCGTCAGTCAAGTCGATGGTGGCGCCGGCCAGACGGCGCATCCCGCTGGTGTGGCCATAGGGGAAGTCCACCGCGATCTCGATCCATTTCCAGCCTTCCTCAGCGATGGTTTCCGCGTCGGCCTTCAGCTTTTCCCCGACAAGCCTGTCGAGCAGCACCGGGTCCTGGAGCCAGCCGCCATCGTCCTGCTGGAAGAGATCGCGCAGCACGCAGCCGCCGGCGTCCTCGTATGCGCCAACCCCGACGAAGAGCGCCCGCTTGTCGGAAGCGCGCACGGTGGTTTCGGTGAGAAGGCGGCGGATATAATAAGGTTCCTTCTGCCAGCCGTCCCGGATCGCTTCCCAAACCTTTTCCTGGCGGGCGTGATCCTCGGAAACGCTGAAGGCCATGAGCTGTTCGAGCGTCATGCCGTCCTCGGCATAGACATCGAGCAGCGAAGGCGAGACCGAAACGAGGCGAAGGCGCTGCTTTACCACCTTGGCGTCGACGAAGAACGCGGCGGCGATTTCCTCCTCGCTCATGCCCTTCTCACGCAGGGTCTGGAAGGCGCGGAACTGATCCAGCGGATGCAGCGGCGCGCGCTCGATGTTCTCGGCCAGCGACACCTCGTCGATCAGGATGTCGTCACTGGCCTCCGAGACGATGCAAGGCACCGGCGCGGTCTTGTTGAGGCGCTTCTGCTTGACCAGATGCTCCAGTGCCCGGTAGCGCCGTCCGCCGGCGGGCACCTCGAAGAGGCCGGTCTCCTTGCCCTCCGCATCCAGCTCTGGCCGGACATGCAGGGACTGGATCAGGCCCCGGCGGGCGATGGACGCGGCCAGTTCCTCGACCGAGACGCCAGCCTTCACGCGCCGGACATTGGACTGGCTGAGCACCAGCTTGTTGAAGGGGATGTCGCGCGAGGACGACAGGGTGATTTTCTGAACGGCAGTGGCCATGTCAGTGACTCCATGACGGACGCCGGGGAGCCTCTCTCTCCGGCAACCAGCCCGTCACGAAGCGAAGCGCCGCCCTCTTCCTCTGAAGAGAGCGACGCCGAACCCGCAGAGCCTGGAACCCGGAATTCAGGGAAACCGGCTTTCCGTATCGGAGGATTTCCGGCTCAAGGATTGAGCCGCGCGGTAAAGCACGCGCTCGGCATCACGGATGCTGCCGGTCTCACGCGCCGCCTCGGCCCAGACCGAGATCGGGAAATCTCCGATGAAAAGCAGATCCCGTTCGATGCCCATGCCAAACGGCAACTGGAGGGATCGCAGTTCCTCGAAGCGCCATGAGCCCAGTTCGGGACAGCCGATATCGGCCAGTCCGAACATGGTGTCGCCATCCTCGTCCAATTCGGTCGCAAGCCAGACACCCGCGCCGAAGGGGTTGAAGAATTTGACGACCGGGATGTGATCGGCGTCCGGTTGGCGGCCATTGGCGAGAAGCTGCGCGCGCTGTTCATCTGTCAGGAGGATCATGCCGCGGCCCTCCGCTCGGTGGCCGCCATATCGGCTTCTGCGGCGTCGCCCTCCGGCAGATGCGAGAGAATCCAGTCGGCCGCCTTGCTCGCCTGCGAGGCGGCGCGCACGATGGCGCGGGAATCCTCGCGCATCACCTCCAGCCACGAACCAACATAGTCGGCATGGCGCACCGTCGGCACGATCCCGAGCGAGGCGCAGCAAAAAGCGCTCGAAATCTCGGCTATCATCTCCTCGAAGGCGTATTTCTTCGTACCGAAGCTACCCGAGAAATCCCGCCCGAGCCGGGTCTCATGCCCTGTGGCGTGACCTATCTCGTGGAGGGCGGTCCGGTGCCAATTGATCGGCTCGAAATAGGCTTGCGGCGGCGGCACCTGCACATAGTCCTGAGCGGGGGCATAATAGGCGCGGTTCCCGCCGATCCGGAAATCGATGCCGGTCGCCGCGATCAGCGCCTCGACCTGCGGCTCGATCATGCCGGGCGGTGGAGGTGGGGCCTCGACGGCGATGTTGTCGGGCAGGCCTTCGCATTGCGCGGCGTTGAATACGGTGAACCGCTTGAGGAACGGAATGCTGCCGGCTTCCTCCCCGGTCTCACGGGCGCGGCGCTTTTCGTCCTCCGGCGTGAAACGATCGGCATAGACGACGGTGGTGCCGTGCTCGCCCTTCCTGACATTGCCGCCAAGCGACAGCGCCTGGCGGAAAGTGAGCCAATGCTGGGTGGGATAGCCATGCTGGATCACGGCCCCCCAGAGGATCAGGACATTGATGCCGGAATATTGCCGGGCGGTCGCCGCGTTCCTCGGCATGGCGAGCGGCGCTTTCGCCGCCGCCGTGCCCCAAGGTTGGACCCAGGGAAAGCGCCCTTCCTCCAGGTCGGCGATGATCTTGTCGGTGATGTCGTCGTAAAGATTCGTGCGCGTGCCGCCCTTGCGAGCCGCGCGTTGCTCTCTGGCCATCGGGATGATCTCCGCGACGGGCGCCGGAAGCCTCTCCTCCGGCCCTCAACCCGTCACGGAAAACCCGTCCGCACTCTCACTCTGAAGGGGGCGTTGCGGGGTCTCCCCGCAGAAGGGGGTGCGCCGGCGACCGAGGCGCCGGCCAGGGGGAAGACTTTCCCCCGCAATCCGTAAATCAGGGCTTCGGCAGGCATGGACGTCCGGTTCAGAGATCGTCGATATGCTTCTCGATCTGCGCTGCCAGCCTGGTGAGTTTCTGACCTCGCAGGATGTCGAGGAAGTCGGACGCGGACACACGCGACCGCCTGAGATTGCGCCGAGCATTCGCCAGCGACCCGGTGGTCTGCTCCGGAAGCTGTTCATGGAGATCGGCCAGGAAGGCGTCTGGTGTCTGACGCACCAGATTGTGTTTTCTCAACGCGCCAACCGGGAAATCGCGCAGGTTCCAAGTGATGATCGTCGATGCGCCTGCCGCGATGGCGGCTGCGGCGACATGACGGTCATCGGGGTCGGGGAGACTGATGGCAGGGATATGCTGTTCGTATCCGGCAATACGCGCCTCGGGCAATGCAAGGTCCATGAGACGCTTCGTGCCCATCAGGCGATCGGGCGGAAGGCCCGGCGTATTGGCGATGAGGTTCTGCATCCATTCGTCATGGATCGCATCGGTCCAGCGCGCGTGGAACAGGCGGTCGACTGCCGCCTGCACGATGACGTTCCTCAGATGAAACGGATACAGGACACAGGCATCGCAGACCGCGACAACGGGATTAAATGCCATAGCGGAGGTTGAGATCCTCGGCATCGGCCGCCAGGCCTTCCATCGCCTTGCGCTGGCCGTCGATCTGCGCCTTCAGCGCCAGAACGTCCTTGAGCGATGCGCGGCGATGCTTTCCCACATAGCGGAACGGCAGATCGCCGATGTCCATGCGATGGACGACGAGCGGCCGCGAGATGCCGAGGATTTCGGAGGCATCGGCGGGGCTTAGTTCCTGATCCTCGGCCAGCACGGCGACGCGCTCGCCGCTGCGCAGATGGTCCAGCAGGGCCTCGACCACATCGGCCGCGGCAGGCGGCAGTACGACGGTCTGCTCCTCTCCGTCCCGGCGGCGGACACGCAACTCGAAGCGGTCGCCCGCCCCGAGACTGGGAAGGGCGAGCACCTTCTTGCGGTCCCGGTCCGAAAGACCGGCGAATTTGACAACCTGGCTGGCCATGGCGGTTTCTCCTTCCTGACCAATATAGGCGCCCTGAACGCTAACTGCAATAACTGAAAATCTGGTATCAGGCTGCAAGGCGCTCATCCTCCTCGGTTTCTGGCTCACCGATCGCCTGAAGCAGGAAGCGCGACAGTGCAGCCTTGCGGGAATCGCGATCCAGCGCATAGGCGGTCTGCTTGAATTCGATCCCGTCGAGCAATCCCTGAATGTAGCCGGAGATCGTGTCGGCGGCCATGATCAGGGCCGTGTCGAGCGAATGGATATACTTGCTCGTGACCGACCCCTTGGCGTGCCCGACCAGCGCGGCGATCGTGACCTCGGTGAAACCGAGATCGTTGGCGATGCTGGCGAAGCTGTGCCGCAAGACATGCGGCGTCACGTCGGCCAGCGGGCTGTCCCTGAACATCTGTCTCCAGTGGTTGGGAAAGCCGCCGAAGGCGTTGTCCTCGCCTTGGCCGGGGAACACATAGGTGCCCGTCGCCGTCTTGCGACGTTCTTCCAGATATTCGATCACCGGCAGGCCAACGGGCCGAATGGAGGCGCCTTCCTTGCTTTCCTTGAGGCGTATGCAACTCGCGTCGATATCCGCCTCGGCCCATTTGAGGCCGATCATCTCGCTGCGGCGACAGCCGGTGAGCGCGATCTGCCGGATGATCTCGACCGTCATCTCATATTTCGGATTCTCGGCTGCCGCCCGCAACATCTCGCCGAGGATGCGGTATTCGGCTTCGGTGAGACGACGATCGCGCACATTGTCCTTGGGCTTGCGGATACCATGCGCGGGATTGGAGGTGATGATTCCGGCCTCCATGGCGTATGTGAGAATGCCACCGAGGAGCCCGACGGTCCGCGTAGCCGTGCCGGCGCCGCCGCGCACGATGGCTTTGCCGCGCAGCTTCTTGGTTTTGACCGATACCGCCGTCTTGCCGGCCATGACGTCCTTCAACACCTTGGCGACATCGGCCTTGACCAGATCTTTGACCTTGCGGTTGCCGATCAGCGGAATGATGTGCCGGCGAATTCGGCCCACATCGCTGACGATGGTGCCTGCCTTTTTTGGGCGTCCGCCTTTGCCGAGGATGAGACCAGCGTCGAGATCCTTGAGATACATCGCGCACAACTCCTTGACGGTGAGCGCCTGATGATCGAGCTGGCGTTCTTCGGAAGGGTTGTCACCTTGGGCCACCCGGCCGAGCTGTATCTTCGCTTCCTGCCGGGCGGTTTCTGCCGTCCAGATGCCATGGAGGCCGATAGTGTAACGACGGGTTCGACCTGCGGCGCGATATTGGATAAGGTAGCTGCGTTTTCCGGACGCGAAGACACGAAGGCCGAAGCCGGGCAGCTCGTCGTCCCAGATGAAATAGTCCTTTTCACGGACGGCAGCGGCGTCCACCACACGTTTTGTCAGCTTTGACATTAGCCATTCCTCCCGCTGAGGAAGGGTTGCTTCCGCGGAAGCACCACGGAAGCACCCGGATGGAATTCGGAGCGAAGTTCTGGATATGGATTTCGGCGGGAAAAGCAGAATTGTCCATATGTTTCAAATCGTTGTCGTATCATAGCGTGCCCTGGCGTGTATTTAGGATAGCCAGGACAAAATGCTCCGAAGGCAAAGGTCACACGTTCGAATCGTGTCGGGTGCGCCAAAGAACCGCAACAAGATCAGTTGCTTGTTGAAGCGTTCACAGGGTACTTGCCACCAAATCCGAATTGTCGGCACACTTTTGGCACAGCGCGGCTGGGCATGAGTGGAGTACGATGGCGACAATTCGGGAGAAAGGTCCGCACCAGTGGCACGCACAGGTGAGGCGTAAGGGCTGGCCGATAGCAACCGCAACGCTGCGCACTAAGAAAGACGCTGAGGCGTGGTCGCGGGATGTTGAGAGCCAAATGGATCGCGGCGTGTACGTCGATCGGTCAGCAGGCGAGCGTACGACCTTCAAGCAGGCGATCGAGCGCTATCTCAGGGAGGTAACCGACAATCGGCCTGGTGAAGCCTCCCGTCTTGCCGAGCGTGCGCGGCTAGAACGCTTCATGCGGGATGAGCTGAGCTTATGCGCTTATGCAGTTGCAAATTTGCAACCCGAACATTTCGAGGACTATCGCGACCGGAGATTGACCCAAACTGCGAGCCGCGGCGCGCCAGGCGGACGCGGGCAATACAAGGCAGAAGCGCGCCACGTGAAGCTCCGGAAAGACGGCAAGCCCCGGGCTAACGCAGCGAAGCCGAAACCTGCACCAAAGCCCGCAACGCTGATCGCGCCCGGGACAGTCAAGAGGGAGATGACCCTCCTCAAACGAGTCATCGATCATGGGAAGCGGCGCTACGGATTGATGATCAATCCGGTTAACACCGAGGACGTTAAGCGCCCCGTCGTCAACGATGAAAGAGACGTGCGTCTCAGCCATGAAGAAATTGAAAAGCTGCTGGCCGCGTGCCGGCAGGCCCGAACCCCATGGATTGCGCCGCTCGTCGAAATGGCTTTTGAGACCGGAGCCCGGCGAGGGAGTTTATTGCGGCTCCGTTGGGTAGACGTGGACCTCCCAGGCCGTGGCGCGCTCCTTCGGGGCGTCAAGAATTCGCGCAATCCAGGTGAGCAAATTGACGTACAAATCGGCCTGTCGCCTCGTGCAATTGAAATTCTGACCGCGTTACCGCGGTCAATCAACGGCACCGTATTTCCAATATCAAAGAACGCGCTAAAGGGGGCGTTTGACCGCGCTCGCCGCCGGGCGGGGCTTTCGCATTTCAGATTCCACGACACGCGACATGAACGCGCGTCGTCGTTGATAGAGGCGGGATGGTCGGATTCGGCCGTGATGTCGCAAACTGGTCACCGCGACCCCAAATCGCTCAAACGCTATGTTAATCTGCGCAAATCGCATCTTGCGGACGCTCTCGCCGCATTGCCGAAGCGAGCCCGGGAAGCGAAAAGCTAAACTATTCGCTCGCCACGCGGCCAACTGTAAGTGGCTTGTCCTGCCCGCACCGGAATGCCGGTACGATCGTATCGGCAAGCTTCACCGCTTCGACATTGGCATCATGCCCGCGCTCGACGGCGACGACAGCGGCAATGCAGGACGTACGGTCGTCTTTGTTAAGCTTATGGATGGTGAGCGCCTGCCGCTGATCATCGAAAAAATACCGATGGATCGCCGCGATGGGCTTGCCGTCGTGAAGACGCCACTCGATCGTATTATGAGGGTCCGCAAAGCCGCCGCCCAGCGCCATGATTGCGCCGGCGCGCCGATCGGTGAGCTTGCCGAATGTCACCTGCGTGCGCCCGTCGGCCGCCAACATTTCGACTGGCCAATTATCCGGGCCCGGTCGACACCTCAGGGTAACGACTGGATTGTCGCGATCTCCAGCAGTCGTGACTGTCCGACACAAACGGTCGGCCGCGCCGTGCCGCACATCGTCAATGCGAGAAAAGACTGACGAATTGGACTCGGCCTGCGCCAGCGAGGAGGCATAAGCGACGAAAAAGACGGCAACGGCCGAGAATAAGCGCATTGTTTTGCTAGCTCTCTAAAACCAGCCACCACGCTACAGCCAATCGGTTCCGGCGAGATGTGCGTAACGGCTCAAATTTTAGGAATGACAACCACGCGCCCGCGCCCCGCGCGCGGGGAAAAGCTCCGAAACGTGATCCAGTCTTGCGGTGTCTCAGCCAAGCAATCGATAAAGTCAGGGGAGATCGTTGTGGACGTACGATTCCCCTTCGCTTCCCGAAGGGCCGAGACGCCGTTTTGTGGCTAGGGGCGCGATAACGCCTAGAGCTTGGGTCCAGCGTTGCTGGATGCCCCATAAACCATTGTTTCGTGACTGCCAGCGTGGGAGTAATATCGATTGGGGAGAATGAGTCTCCTGCAACCAAGTAATATTGAGCAGCAGCATCGCGGTGTTCGAACCGCAAAACGACATCATGGCGAAGAAGAAAGCACAAGCGACGCAACCGATCGCCCCCGCTGTTCGCGAGGAGAATCCAGTTTGGCTGATAGAAGAGCCGACTGGCCCGCGGTCAACGCCGCCTGTGACAACGCTGATGCCGACCCTAAACTTTCTTGAGCTCGGTTGGCTCGATTTCGAACGTCTGTGTCGTCGTTTAGCGGTTCGCTCGGGCGACGTTGTGGCGTCCTGGGCCTATGGAAGTCAGGGGCACACACAGCTCGGCATCGACATCCTCGTCCGCAAGAAAGATGGATCGTTCGAAGCATGGCAAAGCAAGCGGCATCAGTCGTTCGGTCCTGCAGATGTTCGCAAGGCTATCAAAGTTTTCCTTGAAGCCGATTGGGCCAAGGAAGCGAAGCGTTTCGTGCTAGCAGTCGCTTGCGCGCCGACGCCGGGTGTGATCGACGAGCTGGAAAAAGCGCGAACACAACTCACCGCCAAGAATATCACATTCGAACCCCAATTTATCGAGGAGTTGACCGATCGCCTACGGCCAGAGCCCGAGATCGTCCATGACTTCTTTTCGCGTGAATGGGTCGCGGTGATTTGCGGGCCGGAACGCGCCGCATTGCTCAAGGACCGCCTATCTCGGTTTGACATCGCCGATATTCGGGAACGATTGCGCGATCTCTACAGCACGTGGATTGCGACCGTCGATCCCGGCTTACCACTTGCGGGCCACGACCTCGATGGCCAGCCAATCCCAACGCCGCGGCTAGAAAAGCGGTATGTATTGCCCGATTTGCTCGTCGGGCCGGGTGGCGTCGATACAGCGCCGCAAGACAGACCAGGCGAAGAACAGCGTAAAGCTGAGCACCGAACGGATCAGCGCGATAGTCGAACTAATGGAAACGAAGGCGCAGCTTCCGTCAGTGCGCCGACGCAACTGCGAGACCGCTTGATCTCAGTGGCACAATTCCTAACGGAAACGCCTCACGCAATCATTAGCGCAGATGCCGGCGCTGGCAAAACGACATTTCTGCGTTACGTGGCGCTGGAGGTCCTGTCCAACACACCGATAGAAGCCGTGCGTGCCCGTTACGCTGGATTAGTGCCGGTGTGGATACCGTTCGCGTTGTGGGCGCGTATGACGGAAGATGCTGGCCAGCCGGTTACACTGGAAGACGCTGCATGTCGCTTCATCACCGCGTTGGGCGACGCTGCACTTGGCAAGGATGTGGGTAGAGCTATCACGACGGGTCGATGCGTCCTTCTCGTCGACGGCATCGACGAGGCGCGCAATCCAGCCGTTGCCGGCTCTCTCCTCGTCTCTTTGACCGTCGCTTCGGAGCGGCTCGGCGTTGGCGTGCTGGCTACGTCTCGGCCTCACGGACTCAGGGCGTTGAGCGGAATTGGCGGCAACTGGACCCGCGTGCGGCTGGCACCGCTTTCCGAACCGCAACGCGCCGCTCTGGCGTTGCTGTGGTATCGAATTCTGGAGCGTCAAGAACTTGGAGTCGCTTGCGACGAAAGCACCGTCGAAGCTGCGGCACAGCGCCGTGCCGACAACTTTGTTACAGCGTTGGCAAGAGGGTCCGGCATTGTGCGTTTGGCACAGACACCCTTGTTCTTACTCGCGTTACTTAAGTTGCATCGCTTGGACCGGGATTTGCCACGCAATCGGTTCGACGCGAGCCGGGAAATTGTTGCGCAATTACTCGAACATCAGCCGCGTCGCCGTGCCAAAGATGCTGCCCGCGTCGATCATCCTACGATTGACGCGCGAGTTCGCGACCGAATTTTAGGAGATTTCGCGTTTGGACTCCACTCCGGAAAGTTAAAGGGGTCGGTCGTCGACGGCGCGCTCGAACATGAAGCGATCGATCGCGCGACCAAACTTATAATCTCCCGTGGAGCAATTCTTGAGGCCGCCGAGACGCAAGCCCGTTTAGTTTTCACTTTTTCGGAAGAGTCCAGCGGACTCCTCGTCAAGAAGGCAGCCGAAACTCTTGGATTTCTGCATCGCTCACTTCAAGAATACTTCGTCGGTCAAAGCCTGGCACAACTACCAAACGTTGAAAGAGTGGCGTTTATCAAGAGCCATGCGGCGCTGAGCAATTGGTCTGAGCCGATCCTCTACCTGCTCCATCGGGTGGAACCGGAGCACGAGGTTGGCGCTCTGGTCGAAGCGATCGCGGCAGCTGATTTTTCCGACGCTGCAGGCAAAGTGACTCGCGATGCGCTACTCACGGCTGCGATCTTTGCCGATTTTGCACACGATGTTCCGAAAGTCCTCGCCCTTGCGCGAGAGCAATTCACCGAGCTTGAACTATACGCGTGGGGCGAACGTCAACAGCAGCTGGTTGCCGCCGTGACCGACGGTCTGTACTCGCAATCTTTAGCAATTCAATGCTTCGACAAGATTTCCGAATGGGTACCCGACTATCACGGCTACGAGCGCGCAGGCGCAATCGCCGCAATGCTCAACTGGTCCAGACCGTCACAAACAACTGCTGTCCCAGCCCTGCTACGCGTTCTTGCCGGCGATCATGAGCACGTAAGCAGAGAGGCTGCGCACATCCTGGCCGAAATTGCCAAGGGCGATACATCGATCAAGGGTTCGATCATTGAGCTAATGAAGCGGCCGCGATCGATCGAAACCCTTCACGCAAGCTTTCTTGCATTGGGCCGAGGTTGGAGCGGCGACAGCGATGTCGGCATTTTAGCAGAGCAACTTCGCAAAAGCGCGAACCGCAGCCTACAAATCGATGCGATCCGGGTGCGAGCGGCGCGCGGGGAG
This sequence comes from Bradyrhizobium sp. U87765 SZCCT0048, assembly GCF_018131225.1. Taxonomy (GTDB): domain Bacteria; phylum Pseudomonadota; class Alphaproteobacteria; order Rhizobiales; family Xanthobacteraceae; genus Bradyrhizobium_A. The sequence continues at coordinate 375,087 of NZ_JAFCMM010000004.1, forward strand.
ACCGACTTGGTCGACCTGGATATATTCTCCACGATCTCGTTCAATCGCGAGGGCCCCGGCATCAACGCTCCCGACCTCGTGCGGCATTTTGCAACAACGATGAGACAAGAGTTGGTCGCGCGAATCGAGCGCGCGATATCTCAAGACGATCGGCGTGGGAGTAAGCTTGGACTAGTCGGTTCTCTCGTTCTAGCGAACCCGTCGCACCCAGATATTGAGCGCCATCTGGAAGAGTTTCTGACGCAGGACTATATGTTTAGTGACCTCTTCGCCCGGGGTTCGTTTCCAGTTGATCGCGTCAACTGGACGCCGAGTTTGCGGCAGATGGTTGAGGCGCACGTTGCCAAGCATGAAAGCCATTTCGATTACGAGCTCTATTGGGTAAGCAAGGTCTTGCCGCTGCCTTCTGTGAAGGCGCGGCTTCTGAAGTCGATGATGGATGGTGATCCAGACTTCTGGACTTCGCGCGCTCTTGCCGAGATCTGGGGTAAAGGCGACCCAGATGTTGTGGCAGCGTTCCGATCGTTCATAGGAGGTTCGGCCAAAGCACTGTCCATGGTGGGGGACGAACTGCCTCTCATCATCGATGATCCCACCGTCTGTCGTTCGGAACTCATTCGAGCGCTCCGCGACAAGCCGCGTCGTTCTAGCTTTCTATTACGTGGGCTCAAACGTCTCAAAATTCCGTCAAGTGACAACGAGGCTGTGCGCGCTTCACTCGAAGCTGGAGACTTGTTCGGGCCGACCTTCATGGATGAAGAATGGCGAGCATCCCTTGTCGACACGTTTCCGGACCACCCGGACGTTCGCGCCATCGCGATCGATGAAATTAGAAGGCACGATGGAAACCTAAGCATCGTGGCGCAGAAATACGGCCACGAAGTCGCGGTATGCGATCGGATCATTCAGGTCATCAGCCCGCTACCTCAGCAGGCGCGGCTGACGTTCGTATCGACACTCGAGCCCGCGGCGCAATCAAGCGACCGCGCTTTCGCTCTGCTGGCGGAGGCTAGGAAGGATGCAGAGGGATCGGTGCACGGTGAGGCCGTGATGGCTTGGGCGAAAGCGACCGTGGCCATGGATCGTCTGTCAGAGGACGATGAAACGTTCCTTGCAACCGAGCTGGTGGCGATTGGACCCCAACTAGATCATCGGCGAGCTGCCGCAGTAGTTGGGCTTGGGATGGCGAACAGGCTCTCGCATTTCGTCGATCTTAAGGACTACAAACAATCGCCAGAGACAATCCGCCTCACGAGTTTTTCGTTCCGGGGAGGACGCGATCAATACCTCAATCGCATGCTCCCATTTTGGACGCGGTTCTCAACCGCCCTAGGTGGAGACGAGCAGATCCTGGAGCGTCTTGAGCTCACGCCGGAAACATCATTAAGCCCACTAAACAGCGGTGTTCCGAACGCCGAACGCCTTTTCAGATTGCTCAACGAACGCGTTCCGCAATCGGTCCATGCCCGAGCGGACGAGCACATGGTCGCGCTGGTAAAGTTTGCGCCAGAAAGTGATCAGCTCCGCGAAATGGTTATGGACACGATATTTAGGAGAGGTTTGGGGAACGACGGGCACGGACTGCGCACGAACCGCGATCGCTGGCCGTTCATGGTGGCGGCCGGAGTATTCGCAGAGCTCTTCTCACGGAATTCCGCGCTGCTACGCGAAGTGATCGATGCTTTCGTTGAAAGCCCGCAAAACGCAACCGCGGCATCGGCTCTTGCGGAGTCTGCATTGCGGCGTCTGGACCCTGCGATTGATCGGTTGTTGAAGGCCAAGACAGCGGGTATTGAATACGACATGGTGACCGCCCTTCGCGTAACCGCCGCGATTGGAAGCATGGAAGAGCTCATCGGTTTCATCATGGACCTGCTTGACCGTGATCCGATTGAAACCTTCGCTTGGAATTGCAACTATTGGGTCCCAGCGGTGCTCCGACGCATTGGAAGAGATGCCGCGGCGACTGACGCAATCATCGAAGCGATACCACTGGCACCCTCAAATTCGGCACGTATATCGCTTTTGGCGCTTCTCGGCAAAGGCAGCGCGAACGATACCGAAGTTAGACCGTTCTTGGAGCAGGCTTTGGCCGCCGATGCTAACGCGGACGTGCCGAGCTTCGGTTTTGACATAACGACCGAGAAGAGCCGCCTTGTGAGGCATGTTCTCAGCGAGCTTCTCAGCTAAAAAATTCGCTTTCATGAGTTGCTAGAGTCGGCCCCTCGGTTCGCCACGGCAACTTGACGCGATGGCCCATGAACTCAACGAAGTGCAAAAGCATCATAAGGTGTGGTCCGACTAGGGCGCCCCGCCGTGCGCGATGAAGCTATCATCGCGGCGTCGGCAAGGTGCCCTTTCTCGGACGAGAAACTGCAATTCGCCGGCGCACGGCGTCAACTGTGCGTCTAGCATATTGCCCGGCATCGTGATGACGCTCGTACACATTGGGTGACGACTCCAGTATGGCGGCTTCCGCGTGCGCGGGCTCCCAGCCCTGTTCCAACATCGTGGCGGCCGCGGCGAAATCAGCACGCGACTCATCACGACTACCGTCGGCCCGACGCACATCGGCCCGGCTGCGGGCGGCACGAAAAGCCTCCGCAGCAGACGCCAAATACTGTGCTCCACCCAGATCCACGGCGGCGCGCTGTCGATCTTCAGCGCGGCGGGCGCGGTAGTGTTGTTCATTATGCGCCGCGCGGGCATTTTGATCTTGCAACTGCAAGGTAGCTCTCACTTCTAACAGGAGCTTAGGGCCGGCGGCCGCGATGTCACCGGACGCAGCGTGCAGCTTTGCAAAGGGTGCGCCACGCTCGCTACGACGTTCTCTTTTCCGATTAGTGAACCCGGCGAGACGGCCATACTGATTCCAACTGGCAGCGCCGGGATCGCCGCCGAAGCGTCTAGAGAGTTCCCGGGCCAACTGTTGCGCTTCAACGCGGGTAATCGGGTCACCAGCCACGCGACACCAGCCATGAAATCGGCCTGGGCTCGACTCGACCTCAATGGCGAGCGGAAATCCGGCCCGCTTCATCTGCGCGACCTGGTCAGCTCTGAGGTCGTCAACAAAAACCAGTGGTGGCCGACGTTCGTCATCAAGTGCAGCGGGCCGAACAAAAATGTCGCGATCAAGCGCGTTCATGCGCTTCAGCCACGCGATGGTGCGGCTTTCCGCCAGTTGCGCGGCCGCAAATCGGCGCGTGCGCTCCGGCTTCAGGTCGGCCCGATGTTTGGGCGGAATGACCCCAACCTCGAACGCCGGGCAAGCAAACGCCTGGACTTGCCGGCGGACCTGGTCCGCGGTCGGATCGTTTTTCACAACGACCTGTGCAATCGCGGTCAGGCGCCTAAGTGACGGTGATGAAAATGGCGACATCGTGGGGCTCCTCACGGGTGCATTAAGTTCGGCATGAAGGGCTGCAAGAGCATCCAGCTTGCGCCTCTCGCCGTCGGCCCACAGGCGCAGGGCTTCCTCTGCGGTCGCGTCGCCGGGGATCACCACGGGGGCAAGAGCGCCGACAGCAGTCGTACGGGCGACATGCCCGCGGCCCGCCCGATGGCGAGACCGATCAGCGTCCCCGGCATCGCGGCGATCACCCCGGTCACTATTGCCACCGACAATTGACTTCGACGCTGCCGTTGATCGACTTGCTTCGCGTAATTTGAGACCGACTTCGCCTGGTTGCTGACGTCGCTCACGAGGTACATCAGGCTCGTGACTCTTTTCTCCAAATTTTCGGCGGCCTGTTTCACCGCTACGGAGTGCGATGATGGCAGACTCGCCGCGGTCATCTGAACCGCGTTCAGCGACGATTTTGCCTCGTGACTCAGGGCGCCCAGCGTATTCCGCGCCTCGGTCGTCAGCTGTGCGATCGATTGTGCGACTGGATTGAGCGTTGAGGCCAAGTTCTCGATCGCGGCTGTGTGAGTGGTCATGATCTCGATCATTTGGTCGCGCGCTTGATCCATCTCCGCCCGGATTTCTCGCCGCCTCGCATCTGCGGACGCACTCGCAAGCGATGTCGCGATCTCTTTGTTCGTCATAATTCACGCCCCTTTCTTGTAAACGGCCCCACGAATAAGCCTTGCCCAAGGTCGAGCCGCGCATTTCGACACCGTCCAAAATAAAACTTAGGCCGGCCACCCGGCCCGTGGACTGCACGTTTGGCCGAACTTCCACGCCAGCGGCCCGCAGCCGTGTGACAAAGTCGATGAAGGTTGCGCCGCCGGAAATCGCAGCATCAACAGCTTCCTGGAGTTGCAGCCGAACACTTGGCTCGCCGCGGCCTGCTGCGCCAAGCTCTGCGGCAGACAGGGACGCGCGGTGATCATCGCGCTTTGACGGGTCGAGAAGGTGAGAACTCTCGATCTGGGCGAGACCAAATTTCAGCTCGAGCGCGCGAACGCTCTCCTCTGCACGTTTCCAGTCCCAGTTATCGGCGACGACGGAGCCATCGGCGTTGATACGACTCGCCGCAATGTGGAGGTGGTCGCCATGAGAAAAAGCGCGCCAGTGCCGATAACCCAATGATGTTGCATGCAGTTCGGCCATAAGAGTTTGCTCAGCGAGCGATGGATGGTCGGCAGCGGTCCAGCGGAGCATGAGGTGTGAAACGGGGGCCGTGACGGTAGGACGCTGGTCGGCGAGCATTTTGAAAAGGGCCACCTGCTCGGCAGTGGTCTCGCCAGTAATTGTGCCGCCGAGATCGATGACAGTTTCACGCTCGCGGCCGGCGGCGTCCTGAGCCGCCGATACGTACGCCAGTAGGCCGGCTGCGTCGACGCCTTTGATTATTTTGCCGATCACAGACGGGGCCCTCCCCCGTGGCCATCGTCACCCCCGGCCGAGGGCGGCCGTAGCTCGTAGGCCCCCTCTCCGTCGACGGGAACGGGGTCCGGGCTAGGCTCCTGCGAGCGTCTCGGGCGTGGCTTGAGATACTCATTGGTTGGATCGCGCCATTTGTTTTCGGCAGCCGGAGGAAGTCCCGCCGCCCGGCGACGCTCGTTCAATGACTTTACGAGGTCATCGTAATCGCGCAGTCGCGGTTCCACTGGCTCGCGGAATGCTTGAAAAGCCGTGCGCAAGGCAGTGATTACAGTCGCGACAAAGGCAGAGTACCCGAGCAGCCAAGAAATCGCAGCGCGGGACGGCGCAATCACGGGAGGCAACATAGCGGTTTGCGGCGATCGCTGGCGCCGCTGGGTTGCCGGCCTGGGCCTGGGCTTGGGCTTCCGCTTTTGGCCGACCGTTGCCAGGAGATGCTCGTACCACTCAGCGGCGAGGCGCCACTGGTGAGCCCACCACATGGCCCGGGCGCGGCGCATCATGTGACCACCCGGATGCGCGGGACGATTCCGAGGCCCCCTTCAATATGCTCGGCATCGCCGCGAAGGTTCGCGACGATAAATTGGTCACAGCGAACTATCGCTGCACAGAATCTGTGGTTTCCATCGAAAATAGGCCACGGCGGGAAATATCCGTGGCCCGGAAAACCAAGGTCAACTTCGATCGGCGTCGCATCGGGATCGACAACAAGCGCGGCGATGCGCGCGATGTGTTGCCCGCGGGAAAAGCTCCAATTTTTTGCCCAATGGACCGGGGAAATATCACCCTTGGCAATCGCCGATTCTACCTCGTCGATACAAATCTGAGCTATGGGACGGCCACATCGGTCGCCCCAAGGAGGGGTAAGGAGCGGATCGCCGATCGCGCGCAAGTTTTTGACTGGAACAGCCATCGTATCGAGCCCGACCAACTTGAATTCGATCATCGGCCGACCTTTGTGGCCAGCGCCGTCGAAATCGCATTCAGCTCCCGGCGCAGCGCATCAATGTCATCAGCCGGCCAACCTGGCGCGCGACCTTCATGCGCGAGTCGAGCGGCTTGATTCAGGTTATTTCCGATTTTGCCGAGATGGGTGATCACCTCAATATCGATGTGAGCAGCCGCCGCAGTAACCGCCTGACCGAGGGCCCTCCGCCGAACAAAAATGGCGACGGGCAACCGCGATGCAGCGGCTGACGTCTGGATGGCCGTGGACTCGGCCGGGGTCACACGTAGCTTGATGACGCGTGTGCGCGGCTGGATCGCGCGCGGGCGCCCCCAGATTTTTCTCTGCGGCGCGGTTACGTTTTCAGCCTGGCCATCACTTGCGGTCAAAAAAACCTCCGATGTTTTTGAGTTGGCAAGCGAAGCGCGGCCGGCAAGCGTTGCTGGGGCCCGATCAGGGCACCAGCAACATGGCTGGCTACTTCCATCTGCTGACCTTCAAGATTGAACGTGACGACGATTGATCGCCTGCGCAATCGCGCGCGGGCGATATCAAGGGCGAGGTCAGGGCAAGAAAGGTTGAGGTGATGACGTCAGATATCGCTGGTCGTCGCACGCGATCGCAGCGCAGCCGTAAAAGCACGCAATAAAATAGCTGTGAACAGTGTGGCGTGGACAAGCAATGGCCGGCGCAACTGCAGCCTCTGACCTTCGATCGGAACCAGCACAGCCAGCCACACGAGCCCGCCGCCCGCGCGGGCGGACGGCATCAATGCGAGGGTAGCGCCGCGAATGCGAGCCAGCCGGAGCGTGACGACAGCGATTTGGTCCAGGTATAGATTCTTTTTTTGCAGGGCCCGCGAAATGCTTCGCCGCAGAATTTCAACCGAGCTGCACCGCGGTGCTCGACGCAGACGGCCGTCGGCGCAACGAATAAAAAAGGTCAACGGGCGTAACTTTAGCATCCATCAGGGCGTCAGGAGCATCGCCCAGCCCATGGCGACTACGCCGGTTTCGTCGACAAAAGGAAATGGTCGCAACTTAACGTCGCTGGCCGCAAATTTGGCGAGGCGCCAGGCGCTATCGGCCGCGTGAGCTGGTTCCCAGCCGCGACGAAGGGCCTCGGTGGCAACATCGATCATTTTTTGAACAACCGGGGTGATTTTGGCCTGCTCAACGGCCGCGCCAGCGACCACGAAGGCGCGGACTACCGGTAGGCAATCAAGAATGAGCATGATCGTTGATCCCGTCTTCTAATGGTGGTCATGGCTCATCCTGACGTGAGTTCGACGATACTGCCGTCTTCAAGGCGAACACCAAAGACAACATCGCCAAAGCGGTAATTGTTGTTATTGCCTTGCAGGCCGTACCCCATGTCGGGCACGACGCGGACATCGAACCATCCATCTTCGGGAGCCTGATAGGAGTACTTGCTGCTCCGCTTGATGCGGGCCACGAGCTGCTGCCTATTCTCGTTTTCAGCGTCCTCGGCGCATGCCAACCGCTCAAGTGGTCGTAGTGGTCGCACGTCTGTCATCACCAATCCTCCAACACTTTAATGAAGCCACATAATCAAACACTCGGGCTTCGGCAGCAACTGCACACGGTCCGCACCCTTTTCCGGCCTCTTAACAGGGCCCCGCTTCTTTTTTCCGCGCCGCGCGGCGGCGCGGCTTCGTGGATTGCTCCACCTCTCCCCGATGCAGCAGCACCACCACCCTCCACCTCCAAGACAGGAGGTGGAGGGTGGAGCAGTGGCGCAAGCGCTCCACTGCTCCACGTTGCTCCGCTGCACCACATCGAGGTGGAGCAGCAGGTCAAACGGCAACCCCGGCGACGACATACTTTCTCTTGACGCGGCCCTTGTCCTCTTTTTCCACGACCCGCAACACGTCGTTTTCGATCCACTTTGCCACGATTGACTTCACCATGCCCCGCCCCGCAACATCGCCAAGGTCGATACCGATGACGTCGGCAACGATAATTCCCACCCATGCTGCAGACTGCGCGTCCCGTCGGGCCGCGCCGGCGGCTACGCGTTTCTGTACCTCGCGTAGATGGTGGATGGTCACTTCGCTAAATGGGTCTGGCCGCTTCCATTCCTCCACCACAGCGACGTGATCCGACTGCCTTTCTTCGGTCGAGTTGCCGAGGTCCACGCTGGTCAGGCGGTGCCATCGCGCCGCCTCGAGCGGGGCTAAGTTAGCCTTCCCGTCGTCGACACGAAAATATGAGCGCGGCTGATCGACACCGAATTTCTCGGCTTCTTTCTTTGTCATTGTATTGATCACTCGGACCGACCTGGCGGCAGCGACAAGTGCACCAGCCCCCCGCGCGTCATCCGCGGTTCTATCCCCGTCACCCAAGCCCTTCCGCAGGTGGTGGACGAGTTCAACAGCTGCACGGGTCGAGTCCGCTATTCGCGCCCAAGTTTTCGCTACAGCGCCAATTTGACCATTGTCGTTTTCGTTGACCAAATGAGAGCTAATGAATGGGTCGACGGAGAAAACGTCAATTTTCCATTCAATTATCGCCGCGATCACTGCATCAACGACGGGGCTGTGTATGAGTGCCCCGCCGGGCGCCCCGCTCGCGATGATCATTTCGCTCACTCGACCTGAATCAAGGAATAGATTTCCGGCGATTTCAATCGGATCGATGCCAAAATGCAGCATGATCGCGCCGACCCGACGCTGGAGCTCCTCAAGCGGATCCTCGCCATTCCAAACCCAAACCCGGAGCGGTTGTTGAACTTTGACACCCAACAACGGCCGCCCACTCGCCATTGCGATCGCTTCAGCGAGGATTAGGGATGATTTTCCAGCAGCGCCGGGCGCCACGGTCGCCGACAGGAAGCGGCGGATATAGTGCCGGCCATAAAGCCATTCACGCGGTGGAATTGATGAGGGATGACGCCAGACGAATGGTGAGGCTGCGATGAGCCGCTTCCGCGGCTGCGCAACAATAGCGGCAGCCTGCTCGATCATTCATCACCCCGCAGCGGCTGTGCCATCATTTCCGCTATCGAGGGCCGGCCGCGCTTCCGGCGTGGTTGCTCTGCGGTGGGCCGCTGTAGCAACGGCGATCGATGTGCAGCGACAAAAGCGTGCAAATCAGCTACTGCGAACAGTGTTCGTCGGCCAATTTTTATCTGCACCGGGCCGCGGCCACGATAACAAAGATCACGAAGCGCGCCGGGGGTTATGCCCAGCAACGCCGCAGCGCGGCGATAATCAGCTAAAATCGGATCAGCCGGAAGCGGAGCAGTGTCGGGCGCGCCTCCTGGCGCGCGGGTATGCGTTGGCATGTGCAGCCCCATCATATCAATGAGAGGCCGCGGCCCGCCCAGATGGCGCGGTCAAATCATGGTTTAGTTTACGTACATATCCCGACCGATGGGATCTAGGGCGCTCTCAAGAGCGACCCACAGTTCGCTCTTGATGAAAAAGCTCACCCGATAACCGAAAAATGTCAACGCTGACAGTCTCGCAGGGCTGTGGATTGTGTGCCTGCGTCGCAGATCATCGCTCTCCGCCGTCGCCTAAGCGGCCTGAGCAGGGCCTTTCGCTCGGTCAATCTGCCTCAGACCGTGGCCTTCGCCGAATGAGTACCCCGCAAGAGTGCCACCGGTTGGCTCAGGCGACTTTGCGGACGGGAATTGCCTGTTCAACGCTGAGAACGGCTCTTTGACGACGACAGGGGCATTCGTGGCCATGATGTCAATTAGTGATTAACGTTGTTTGCACTGAAGAATTGTATCTCCAGCCGTCTCTAGGATAGTTGAGTTGTTCAGATATGCGAGCGGCCCCTCCTTCCGCTCGTTTTGACCCCACCCGGGGTGGTTGGAGACGCAACGCTCTGGTGTGTCCGGAGCGGGAGCGCACTGCAACCTGTGCCGCCCAGCACGCGCGGTGAACATAAGGAGGACTACATGCTTACGATCGCCCCCCCAACGAAAGGCTCGAAGCGTCCGCTGTTGTGTCAGCCGATGGGAGAGTTTGAGCCCCTCCCTGCGTACATCGAGCTCGGCCTGAAGCATCGTGTGGTCAATTTTACCTACTGGGAGCGGAACACCGAACCGCTGTACGTCACGCTCGGACATGCGCGCCGGTGGCGAATAAATGCTATGACGTCTCGGCGCGCAGCGATCAGGCTCGCAAAAGAACTTGAGCCGCTGTTCGAGCGATTGTGCGATGGCTATGCGGTAGACTGGAATGGACGCCATCTCGTAGGCGTGCTCGATGCTCACGCTCAAACAGCGGCAGAGGAAGTGTCAGCACGGCTAAAAGAATACCTATGGCCCGAAGCTGTATGAGGCCACCCCGCCGGCCGCAGAACACAGCACATGCGCGCGCCAGCGAGCGCGCGCAATCTCGGCTCCAGCGAAGCCGCGACAATCCTTTTCGACTTGTGACCAGCGCCGTCGCCGTTGCACGACAGGCGTAGCGCCGGTCGCCGACCGTTAAGCATCATCGCTCGTGATCGCTGACGATCAGAACTGCATCAGAGACGTGATTTTAGCTGGCACAATTTTGGCACAGTAAGGGGCGACTTTTAGCGATAATCCGCGACCCAGAGCGATGATAAGTTATTGATTTTTCTTGCTTTAAACTCTGAAATAAGTGTTTTTATTGCCCTCCGAAGGCAAAGGTCACACGTTCGAATCGTGTCGGGTGCGCCATTTTTGCCTGTCTGCCAACGCGATAACTGAAGCACCTGGTTGCGCGCGCTCAGCGGCTGGCTACCGATCCGGTTTCGCAATCCGCCCTGGTCACGTCACGATGTCGGGTAGTCCCAGATATCGGCGGGCAGCTTGTCCTTGAGCGAGGCGTACATGGCATCGCGGAACAGTTTCACCGCTGGATAGGGGCGAAGGGCAATCGTGCGCTCCACGATCAGCCCCTGCTCGTCATCCACGATGACTTCAAGGCTCTCGATCTTGTGACCGTCCATGCTTCCTTCCCAGCGCAAGAACGTCGTGCGGTCGTCGAGCTTGAATTCGGCCGTGTAAGCGCCCGAGCCTCGCGTAGAGCTCGATTGGGCGAAGATCGCCGCGACGACATCACGTCCCGCGATCGCCCGCACCAGAATCGGACTGTTGAATACAACGTTTTCGGCAAGCAACGCGCTTACCTGAGCGGCCGTGGCGCCACCCGTTTCTCGCAGTTTGCGCAGCGGATGCATTGGCTTCCTCCCCTTCGGTGAAAAGGCGTCAAAGGCCGCAAATCGGGCGCGCTCCTATCAACAAACAGATCAAACGCTACGTCTGCTTCAACTGGGCGCTGTCGACCGGCATCTTGCGCAGCCGCTTGCCGGTCGCCGCGAAGATGGCGTTGGCGATCGCCGGCACCGCCGCCGAGGTTCCGGTCTCGCCCATTCCACCCGGCGGCTCGACGCTCTGCACGATGTGAACCTCGATCGCCGGCGCCTCGTTGATGCGCAGCATCTGATACGTATCGAAGTTGGTCTGCTCGACACGGCCGTCTTTCAGCGTGATCTCGCCGTAGAGCGCCGCAGTGGTGCCGAAGATCGCCCCGCTCTGGATCTGCGCCCGGACCGTATCGGGATTGACGACGGCGCCGCAATCCATGGCACAGACGATACGCCGAACACGCACTACGCCATCCTTCGCAACCTCGACCTCGGCGACTTGCGCGAGGTAACTGCCGAACACGAACTGCAGCGACACGCCGCGGCCGCTCCCTTTCGGCAACGGCTGTCCCCAACCGGCCTTTGCCGCCGCAAGGTCCAGCACGGCCCTGGCGCGGGGCGACTTGTCGAGCAGCGCCCGCCGATAGTCGACCGGGTCCTGCTTCGCCGCCGCGGCCAGCTCGTCGATGACGCTTTCCGTGACGAAGACGTTGTGCGAGGGCCCGACGCTGCGCCAGAACGCCGTCGGAATGCCGGGCGGTTCGACCCGCACATATTCGACATGGAAGTTGGGGATGTCGTAGACGAGGTCGATGGCGCCTTCGGTCGTATCGGGATCGAGCCCGTTCTGGAATGCGGGAGGCAGCCAGCGCGCGATCACCGAAGACCCGGCAAAGCGGTTGTTCCAGGCGATCGGCTTGCCCGTCTTGTCGAGGCCGACCGCGATCCGGTCGAACCAATAGGGACGATACATGTCGTGCTGGATGTCCTCCTCGCGCGTCCAGACAACCTTCACCGGCGCGTCGACCTGCCGGGCGATCTCGACCGCACGGACCACACCATCGACTTCGAGCCTGCGGCCAAAGCCGCCGCCGAGCAGGTGATTGTGCACCACCACCTTTTCGGGCGGCATCCCCAAAACCTTGGCCGCTGCGGCCTGTGCACGCCCGAGCACCTGGCTGCCGACCCAGATCTCGCAACCGTCCTGCCGGACATGCACGGTGCAGTTCATCGGCTCCATGGTCGCATGCGCGAGGAACGGCACCTCATAGGTCGCCTCGACCTTGCTTGCGGCGCCGGCCATTGCCTTGTCGACGTCGCCGACGTTCTGCGCCACCGCGCCCGCTTTCGTCGTGGCGCTTTCGAGCGCGCGAGCGACGTCGGCGGTCGCAAGCCGGGCGTGCGGCCCCTCGTCCCACTCGATGGTCAGCGCGGCGAGGCCTTTCCTGGCCGCGCCCATATGGTCCGCCACCACCGCAACCGCATCATCGAGCCGCACGATCTGGCGCACACCCTTGATGGCCCGGGCTGCGGCATCGTCCACGCGCTTCACCCGTCCGCCGAACACGGGCGATTGGGCGAGCGTGGCAATCTTCACCCCGGGCGGCCGGGCATCGATGCCGTAGACCGCGGTGCCGTTGATCTTGGCAGGCGTGTCGAGCCGCTTCGCCGGCGTGCCGATCAGCCTGAAATCGGCCGGCGTCTTCAGCGTCACGTTTTCCGGCACCGGCATCTGCGCCGCATCGGCCGCAAGCGCACCGTAACCGAGGCTGCGTCCCGACGCCGGATGCCGCACCTCGCCGTTCTCCGCCCGGCAGGAGCCGGCATCCACGTTCCAGCGTCGCGCTGCCGCCGCGACGAGCATCGTCCGCGCGGTCGCGCCGGCCTTGCGCATCGGCTGCCAGGCACCGCGAATCGCATTCGAATTGCCGGTGGCCTGCACGCCGAGCAACGGGTTCATGTAGAGCTTGTCGTTCGGTGGTGCATGTTCGAGGCGGACCTGATTCAGGCCGACTTCGAGTTCCTCGGCGATCAGCATGGGAATCGAGGTGTAGGTGCCCTGCCCCATCTCGACATAAGGCATGGTCAGGACGATCTGCCCGTCGCCGCCGATGCGGATGAACGCATTCGGCTCGAACGCGTCGGACGTCGCAGCTGCGCTGTCGCCACCTGCGAACGGCAGGCTCACGCTGAGCAGCAGGCCGCCGCCCGCCATGGCGCTGACACCGAGAAAGCTGCGCCGCGACAGGCCAGCTGTGGTTGGCTTGGTTTCGGTTGACTTGAGCATCACGATCAGCCTCCCGATTGCGCGGCTTGCTTGATGGCTTCGCGAATGCGGACATAGGTTCCGCAACGGCAGATGTTGCCCGACATCGCGTCATCGATATCGGCATCCGTTGGCTGCGGCTTGCTCGCGAGCAGGGCGGACGCCGACATGATCTGCCCGGACTGGCAGTAGCCGCATTGCGGGACTTCCCGATCGAGCCAGGCCTGTTGAATCTTGTGACCCGCCGGCGTCTTGCCGATCGCCTCGATGGTCGTCACCTTCGCATCGCCGATGCTGTCGATCGACGTAATGCAGGACCGGACAGCCTCGCCGTCGACATGCACGGTGCACGCGCCACACAGCGCCATGCCGCAGCCGAATTTCGTGCCGGTCATACCCAGCACGTCGCGCAACACCCACAGAAGCGGCGTATCGCCGTCGACATCGACCGAATGGCGATCTCCGTTGATCGTGACCTCGAAAGTCATGACGACCTCCTCTTGAAGATGATACCGACCGAGCTGCGAGGCGGCGTGCGGAGCTCACCTCGTTTCATTCGCGGACCGGGATCGGCGATTGCAGCTGGCCGGCCGCAGCTATTTCTATCCAATCACCAACTCCGACGTGAACGCAACACGTCCCGTGGCAGAAAAATGCGACAGTGTGCCGGCAGCCCCGCACCTTCATGGACTGTATTGACCTCCTGGCAGAGACCTGCGGTTGCGGCTCACTGCTCGTGACGCCCTGTCTCACCACGACAAAACGCATATCGGCTGTTATGAGGCCGCCGGCTCCGACATGCTTCCTGCAGGGGCGCCGCATGGCTGCGTTGCGCACGCCCTCATCTCCAGGCGAGTGCGCTCGATCCAGAGCCTTCCAGGATCTGGAAGTATTCCTCCCGATTTCCGCGCCTGTCTTTGCCCGGCCTCACCCCCATGTCTCCGAAGACGCCGCCCGCACAGTGCTCGTGCCCGCAGGGCACATGCAGCTTCTGCCGCAAGCCATCGAACAGGGAAGCCATGTCAACAATTCATCTTCATCGCAGGACCATCTCAACGCCCGAGCAGTATATTGCCGCGCTCACCGACTTCGGGCCGGGCCGGTCGCAGGTGTTTGGCAACAGCGCCGACGACTATCTCAAGGTGCATCACAAGAGCGCATCGCACGCGGATGTCACGGAAGGTTCGGGTGGGGTCTGGGAGCGCCTGCACTATGACTGGTCGGATCCTCATCGCGTGGTCCTGACGACGACCGGCTCCAATGTCTGGGGCGGCGCATCCGGCCATACCTATACGTTCACGCCTCGCCCCGACGGCACGACCGATATCGACGTGATCGTCGTGCGCGACGGCAAGAATCTCAGGGGCCGGGTGCTCGGCTTCATCCTCGGGAGTATCGGCAGAGGCGTCCTGGCAAGGGCGTTTGAGCGCTCCGTCGACGCTGTCGAACTCCGCAACAGTGCGCTCGACCTGCACGGCCTCGCTGCCATCTAGCCAGCAATCAACGGGAGCAAATCCCACGCCATGCCCAGGGACCGAAAGCCGACCTCAACCGTATTTGAACGCGTATTGGAGAACGCCATGTCCACGAACCGGAACACGGAAGCGATCGATCTCGACCGCCGTCGACTTCTTGGCACCGCTGCGCTCAGCGCGGCCGCACTCGGCGCTGCGAGCCTGCTGCCTTCGACGCAGGCTACGGCAACCACCGCCGAGGCGGTACGTCCGTTCCGCGTCGCATTCACCGACGAGCAACTCAACGATCTGCGCCGGCGCATCGCTGCCACGCGCTGGCCCGACCCGGAGACCGTGACGGACGACTCGCAGGGAGTGCGGCTTGCGACTATCCAGAAGCTCGCCCGCCACTGGCAGACCAGCCATGACTGGCGCAAGGTCGAGGCGCGGCTCAACGCCTTGCCGCAGTTCGTGACCACGATCGACGGCCTCGACATCCATTTCATTCACGTTCGCTCGAAGCATGACGACGCGCTGCCCATGATCATCACCCATGGCTGGCCCGGCTCGATCATCGAGCAGATGAAGGTCATCGCCCCGCTGACGGATCCCACGGCTTACGGCGGCAGCGCATCGGATGCTTTCCATCTCGTGATTCCATCGCTGCCGGGGTACGGCTTCTCCGGCAAGCCGACGGCTCCCGGCTGGACGCCGGTGCGCATCGCACGCGCCTGGGCGACGCTGATGGAGCGCCTGGGCTACGCGCGCTATGTCGCGCAGGGCGGCGACTGGGGCAATGCCGTGTCCGAGATCATGGCGCTGCAGCAACCGCAAGGGCTGCTCGCCATTCACACCAACATGGCCGCGACCGTACCGGCCGACGTCTCGAAGGCGCTGGCCACCGGCGCGCCCGCGCCATCCGGCCTGTCGAGCGAGGAAAAGCACGCCTGGGATCAGCTCGACGATTTCTACAAGAACGGGCTGGGCTACGCGATCGAGATGAACAGCCGTCCGCAGACGCTGTATGGACTGGTCGATTCGCCGGTCGGCCTTGCGGCGTGGATGCTCGACCACGACATCCGCAGCTACCGCATGATCGCGCGCTCTTTCGATGGCACGCCCGAAGGGCTGACACCGGATGACGTGCTGGACAATGTCACCCTCTATTGGCTCACGAACACGGCGATCTCGTCGGCGCGCCTTTACTGGGACACAGCGCGTGTCGCGAAAGGTGGCTTCTTCGACGCCAGAGGGCTCCGGATTCCCGTCGCCGTCAGCGCCTTCCCCGACGAGATCTATCAGGCGCCGCGGAGCTGGGCCGAGAAGGCGTATCCCAAGCTCATCCACTACAACAAGCCCGGCAAGGGCGGGCATTTCGCCGCCTGGGAGCAGCCCGAGCTGTTCACGGCGGAGATGCGGGCTGCCTTCCAGTCGCTCCGCAAGTCGATCTGAGCCGACCGCAAACGGGGCGCGCACCGCGCGCCCCTGCCAGTCTCGCGTCAGCTACGAGGAATGAACGCCGGTGGACGTGGCTGCCGGGCGCGGTGCAGTCCATTCCACCTAGCGAGGCGGCGGATTGAACTCCGCGAGGACCTGCTTCAAACGCGGCGTTGCAAAATCGAGGAACGCTCGCACCTTGATCGGCAGAAACCGGTTGGCCGAGTACACGAGATTGACAGGCCGCGGTGCGGGCTGGAAATCGTCGAGCACGGTCATCAGACCTGCGCCGTCCGAAGCTGCCCCCAGCTGGTAGGACAATGCGATGGTGATTCCGATGCCGGCGCGGGCTGCAGCACAGGCGGCCTCGGCGCCGCCGACGATCAGCCGCGTCTTCACCGGCACCGCGACGGTTGCCCTGTCCCTCACGAATGTCCAGAGATCGTGTGACTCAAAGCCGGCATAGCTGATGCAATCATGCGCGGCCAGATCCTCTGGTGTCCGCGGGCGACCGCGCGCTGCCAGATAGGCGGGACTGGCGCATGCGAGGCGGCGCGTCGTGCCGACCGGGATCGCGATCAGGCTGCTATCCGGCAAGGTGCCGATGCGCACCCCGACATCGATCTGCTCCTGGACCAGACTCAGCACCCGATCGGTCGGGATGATTCTGGTCTTGATATCCGGGTAGGTCTTGAGGAAATCCGCAATGATCGGGATGAGGATAGTGCGGCCAAAACCGACCGGGGTCGTCACACTCAGCTCGCCTGTCGGCGCGGTATATTCGCCGGAGGCGATACGCTCGGCTTCGCTCACGTCGGCCAGAATGCGTTTGCAGGCCGTCAAATAGGAACTGCCTGCGTCGGTGAGCACCAATTGACGGCTCGAGCGGTTGAACAGCTTTGTCCGAAGGTGCGCCTCAAGCTCCGAAACCTTGCGGCTGACGGTCGTCAGCGGCGTCTTCAAGCGACGCGCTGCAGCGGACAGGCTGCCAGCCTCGACAACGGCCAGGAAGGTGGACATCGCATCCAGGCGATCCATCGAAATCCTCTTCCATGATCCGGAAGGACGCGCCGAAATCCTGCCACGCCCGCGCAAATTTCGGAAGCCGCCTGCTGGATCGCCGCCCAATAAGCAGCCCTTGGGCCAACGTCTCTTTTCCTGACGTCCCCAACTGGAGGCAGAAAAGCAGGGCAGGTGCCTCCCATGATCTGGAAGGACCGTTTCCACATCGACCAGTTCCTGAAGCCGACAGGCCACTCCATGTCATTGGATGAGGGCGGAAGCCACGTCGAGTGAGCGGTCCGCCACCGACAAGGAGAGTTCGATGACAAAGATGGTCAAGGCCTATCGCTACGAGCTGATGCACGACGAAGGCGCCGATTACATCGCTTATCGGCGCCAGGCGGGCGACGGCGTTTGGCAGACGGTGTCCGTCTGGATGATTCCCGCCGATGCGCAAGGGAGGCTGTGATGTCCGAGGTACAGGAAATGCGTGGCGAAAAGATCTACCATTGTGATCTCAATATTACAGGAGTGGCTGATCACGGTGTCGCTCTGGACGCGGTCCTTGGCGGCCGGGAAAAGGTGCCCCTGCAAGGGACACGATTTGATGTGGCGTTCGAGGGAGACATCAAAGGCCGCATCACAGGCAAACTCCGTGGCGTCGAGTACCTTCTGATGCGGGCCGACGGTCGCGCCGATCTCGACGGCCGAGGCACAATTGAGGCCGAAGACGGCCATCGGATTGCCGTGCATATTGAGGGCGTTGGAACGCCGCGAGCGAACGAACCGATCATCGATCTCGTCATGAACGTGCGTCTCACCACCGCATCCTCCAAGTATGACTGGCTCAATTCGAGGCAAATCTGGAGTCTCGGGACGGCAGACCTGGCGATGGGCAAGATACGCGTCGACGCGTTCAGGCAGTGACGGACGAAAGTCGCCGCGCCAACACGCGGCGGCAACCTAACAACGACCGGCTTCGTGACGATGAGATCGGGCCGGTCGAACTGCGCCGGCCTCCATGGCTGCGCCCGGCCACATTGTCGCGTCGGCGTGAGCAGCATGCTGCCGCTTGTCGCGTTCGCGGATGGCAGGCGCGCCGTCCATTTCGCACGCGCGAGCCAATGGCATCGGCCAGCCGACGCGCGTCGTGCGCCGCCCAGGACGGGCCGGGAAATATTGCACCGAGATCAATATCCAGATTGCACCGAGATATGTATCGGCGCATAGCTCTCTTGTTGGCGAAATTGCACTGGGCGAGCCCGCGCAATCCAACAACGGAGGCGAACATGCACGTGAACTATCTCGAGACGTTCCTGGCCTTCCTGGGGCTGACCATCGGCGGGATTTCGGTGCTGCCCGGCCTGTTTTTTTCAAAGCCCGTCGGGACGAACCGCGGCACGGGGCCGGGATGCGCTCTACCGCATGGCACGCGGCGCGCCTGTGAACAGCGTCGACCGATATCGAGATGATCCGATGGAGCTGACGGTCACGACAATCCTGATCGCCTTTGTGGGCGTCTTCCTGATCTGTTTCATGAAGGGCGCATTTGGCGGCGGCTTCTCCATCGTAGGCATCCCGCTCCTGTCATTCGTCATGGATCCGGTGACCGCAGGCGGCCTGCTCGCGCCCCTGTTCATTGCGATGGACCTGTTCGCGCTGCGCTACTGGAAGCCCTCGACCTGGTCGAAGCCCGACCTCGTCCTGCTCCTGCCGGGGCTCGTGGCCGGCATCGGCTGCGGCTATCTGCTGTTTCGCGTGCTGGACCATCGCGCCGTTGCGATCGTGATGGCGCTGACCACCCTGATCTTCGTCGCGCTGTGGCTCGCTGCGGGTTCGGAGGTGGCCATCCGTCCGCGCTCGTCGCCGAAGGCGGTTGCCGCAGGTCTCGCCTCCGGGGTCACGACCATGGTCGCCCATTCCGGCGGACCGCCGCTCGCGATGTATTTGCTGCCGCTTGGTCTTCGCAAGGAGATTTATGCCGGAACAACGAGCCTGTTCTTCACGGTCGGCAACGCGACAAAGGCGCTGCCATGGCTGCTGCTGGCGAAGCCCGCGGGCAATGTCTGGATCGTGATGGCGGTTTGCCTTCTGGCCATTCCCGCCGGCGTCTGGCTCGGCTGGCGTCTTCACGGCAGGCTGGACCAGCGCCAGATCTATCGCGCCTGCTACGGATTGCTGGTCGTGACCTCGTTGAAGCTGCTGTGGGACGGCATTTCCGGCTACATCGCCTAGGCTTGCCGACCGCCGTCGCGATCGCGGTCCTGGCCGCCCTGCCTCCAGCCCGGGTCGCCGCTCTCATGCCGGGCAGTTGCTCGCCGCGGCGACCACCTTGTTGCGGCCGGCGCCCTTGGCGCCGTAGAGGGCGGCATCGGCGCGATCGAGCAGCGTCGTGACGTCTTCCGCAAGCGAACTCCCCGACGCCACGCCGATGCTGATGGTCGCGGCAACCGCATTGGTATCGACCAGCTGCGCGTCTTCTTCGAACGTCCTGCGCAAGCGTTCGCCGATGGCGAAGGCTTCCTGTTCGGTGACGTCCTCGAGCAGGCAGGCGAACTCCTCGCCGCCGATGCGGAAGACCTGGTCGGGGCGGCGGAGAACCTTTCTGGCGGCTTCGGCGGCCCGGACGATGACCTGATCGCCGAAGGCGTGGCCGAAGCGATCGTTGATCGACTTGAAGTGATCGATGTCGAAGACGATCAGCGCCAGCCCCTGCGGCTGCCTGCGATCGGCATATTCCAGAATCTTCACCTGGAACGCGCGGCGGTTGCCGATCCCCGTCATGACGTCCTGGAACGCCAGCCGATGATTTTCAGCCGCCACGCTCTCGCGCATCAGCGCGATGATGAACGCGCTCGCCAGCAGCGCCTGTGTCACGACCGACAGATTGAAGACCACCACCGCCCATATCGCTGGAGATGCGACGCCGAGCGGCGCCGGCAGCCATACGACGCCGAGCGCGCGCGCCAGATGAAAGACCGCGAACGCCGCGAAGACGCGGTACAGCAGCCTCGCCGACGGCAACGGCTCACGCCGCAACTCCCAGGCGGCGAGACCATTGAACGCCGCAATCAGGCCCGTGCGAACGACCGCGGAGGCCACCGCGAGCGCGCCATGGAGATCGTGCACGAACGCCGACGACAATCCCAGCCACACCACGCAGGGCAACACGAAGGCCAGGACCCGCGGCTTGCGGCCGTTCACCACCCGCACGACCTGCCAGGCCCCGCCATAGCCCAGCAGAGAGCAGACCACCGCGAGGCGCCCACTCCACAACCCCGGCAGCAGCGCCGGATACACCATCAACAGCGCGGTCGCAGCGCCGCATGCGAACGGCAGCGCGAACCAGACCCGATCGGCCCTGCCGCGCGAGGACAACAGAAAGAACACGAAGATCAGCGCGAACAGGCCGGCGCTATACGCGATCATGGTCGCCGCGTCGGGCGTCATCGCTGATTTACCTCCGGCAACAATGTCTCGTCCAAGTCGCCCCCCGGGATCGTTCAGGCCGCCGGACCACACGCGGTGAATCCCGGCAATGCCACGCCCTATGTGCGGTGTCGACGCGGAAACCCCAAGCTGTTTGCGATCTCGCCCCCAACAGGCGACTGACCCGATCGATAAAAAGCCATTCAATGAATGCGAAAACGAGTCCGCCCCGGTCGCGTGCGCCATGGAAACGGTATCGGATGGCGATAGGTTCGGGGTCCTGCGCGGCGGCGGATCTGGTCTGCGGGCGGCGCAGTGCGCGCGATCATCGGCGGCGCAAGGCGGCCGCGACGCACGGCGCTCGGGGCATCGAGATACCGTCGCCGAACGCGGTATCCTGTTCGGCATCGCCGCGCCGCGGCGCCATGCGACGCTCTCTGCCATGTCCGCAGGCGACGGGAGATCGGCCTGCGCCTCCTGCCCATCGCCGCCGTGTCCATGCGCGGCTCTTCTCCGGTCAAAAAGATGGTGGAGAAACGGATTCAGTCCGGGAAGCGGTCGCCGAACATCGGCAATCCGCTGACGGATTCGGCCCTGGTTGCTTCGTCCTGAAGCACATCCCAGTGCTCGGCGAGCTTGCCGTCTTCCATTCGGACGACGTCAGCCGCGATCCGGGCGGCGGGTCGGGCGTTGCCCGAGAACCGGCCGTGCGCGATCACGTAGTCGCCCTCGGCGACAATAAGCTGGTTCTCGTAACGCAGCGTCGCCGGCAGCGCGCGGATCAGGTCGAACAGCCCCTCGCGTCCGGGCGCGATATGGGCGCTATGCTGAATGTAGCGATCCGACCAGTAGCGTTCGGCAGCTGCATAGTCGCGCTTGTTGAAGAGCGTGTCGAAGGCTTCGAGCACAAGTCTCTTGTTGTCTTCCGGCGTGGTTCTGGACATGGTCAAGTCCTTCCGTGTTCGGTTTGAGCGACGGTTGAGAGGCTCGTAGGCTGCAGAGCCGGGTGGTCGGATAATCTTTGGAGCCAGACGCATGGACCGTGCGATCCCGGCGAAGCCTTCGGGGCCAATCGCGATTGCCCCGGTGGCGCAATTTCAGGCCCATGAAGCGGCGCGGCGATCGCGACAGAAAGGCGAAAAATCGCCTCAAGGCGTCGTCGACCACGCGTATCTCGACATCAGAACGGCGCACAGCGTGCACACGGCTGCCGCGGCGCCGATCCAGACCACCGAGGTCAGCGCGATCACGACCGACCCCAACGCCGCTCCCAAGGCGAAGCCGAGATACATGAACGAAGCGTTCAACGACAGCACCACCGACGTATGCTGGGCTCCCGCGAGCGCGACAAGCCGCGCTTGCTGCGGCGGATAGAAACTCCAGCCGCAGACACCCCAGGCCACGACGAGCGGCACGAACAGGAGAAGCGTGTGGGGAGCGAGCCACAACGCAGCCAGTGTGAGACCCGCGAACACCAGACCTGACGCCGGAAGCACCCAGGCGTGGACTCGTCTCGCGCCATAACGATCGTTGGCATGACCACCCAACGTCACGCCGGCGATCGCCGCGCAGCCGAGCAGACCAAGCATCCAGGCGGTGTGATTGGCGTCGAGTCCAGCTCCGGCCGCCATGAATGGCGCGATATAGGTATAGACCGTGTAGGCGGCCATCGCCCAAAACATGGTCGTCAGAAGCGTGGGACGTATCTTCGCACCACGCACGACGGCGATGCGTTCCTTCAGTCCGGGCGCGCTCGCTTGCGGCAACGACGCGACCTTCGGCAAGCATAAAGCCAGCACGGCGAGAGCCACGACCGACAGGCCGGCAACACCGACGAACGTCATGCGCCATCCGAGATGCGCGCCGACGAGGCCGCCGAGAGGGACGCCGACCGCGACCGCGACGGTGATCCCGCTGTTGACGATGGCCAGGGCACGCCCGCGGTAGTCCTGGGGCGCGAGTGTCCCCGCGAGAGCGTTGGCGTTCGGCACGTAGAGACCAGCGGTCAACGCCAACAGGATGCGTGCCCCGACAAGAAACCAGTATCCGGGCGCCAGCGCCGCCACCAGGTTGGCCACGACGAACCCCGTCAGTGAAATCAGCAGCAGGCTTCGTCGCGATATCGAACCCGTCAGCACTGTCAGCACGGGCGAGCTCAGCGCGTAGACGACGGAAAAGACCGTCACGAGAAGACCCGTCGCCTCGATGCTGACCGCGAGATCGCGGGCGATCGTCGGCAACACCGCAGCGATCATGAAACCCTCGGTCCCGACGGCGAAGGTCCCGAGGGCGAGCGCGTAGAACACCTCGCGATCGGGCCTCGCCGCAGAACGGACTTCGGCATCCATCGGGTCCATGGCATGGGTCATCTTCAAGTCTCCAGCGTTCTCGTCTCGGACCATCCGCGGGTGACAAGCCCGGACGGGATGGCTGGCGCAGCCCGCGCCGTCGCCACCACAGGTTCAGGCGGCGGTACTGGCGCGTTCATGGAGTGCGCGATACCAGCGCATCGTCGACGGCCCGTCAGGCGCGGCAAAGCTGAGAGCGCTGGATGCGAAATCGATCGTGACGAGGCCGGTGATGTCCGCGACCGTGTAGTGTTCGCCGGCCACGAACGGGGAAGCCGCCAGGCGCGCTTCGAGATCGTCATAGAAATCCCGGATCCGCTTCATTCCGCGATCGACGATCGCGGGAATCTGCTCGTAGTCGTGCGGGCCCGCGATGGCGCGCCCCTTGAGATGCGGCGCCCTGTTGCGCACCGTCTCCATGACGGCGGCGAAGCCTTCCAACTCCATACGCCGTTCCCACATCGAGGCGAGCGCCTTCTCCTTCGGGGTCGCGCCCATCAACGGGCGCTCCGGATAGGCCTCCTCGAAGTAGCGCCAGATCGCCGGCACCTCGCCAATTGTGGTGCCGTCGCCGAGAAGCAGCGCCGGCACCACGCGCCGCGGATTGATCGCCGCAAACGCGCTGGAGAACTGTTCCCTGGCGCCGAGATCCACCGGCACCTGCGCGACACAGATGCCCCGCTCCGCCAGATAGATCCGCACGCGGCGGGAGTTCGGCGATGCGTTGGATTGATAAAGCTTCAGGTTCTCGGTCTTCATGGCGACGTTCCCTTCAGCAGAGGTCTAGAGCTTCGATCCGCCGTCGACGGCGATCGTGGTGCCGGTGATCCAGCGGGCATCGTCGGAAGCCAGGAACGCGGCGACCGGAGCGACGTCCTCGGGCTGACCGATCCGCTTGAGCGCCTGCATGCCGAGGATGAACGCCCGCCCCTGTTCGGTCTTCGCGAAGCTCGACATATCGGTCTCGATGACGCCGGGCGCGACCGCGTTGACACGGATGCCTTTCGGACCGAGTGCGGCGGCGAAGTGCTTCACGAGCGTATCGACGGCGCCCTTGGATGCGGCATAGGCGGACAGTTCGCCGACCGCCGCCTGCACCGCGAGAGACGAAAGAAGCACGATGCTGCTGCCTTCGCCGAACAACGGCAGAAGCCCTTGCACGAGGAAGTACGGCGCGCGGACATTCACCGCGTACAGCCGATCGAAATCCGCCGGCTTCTGGTCCGCGATGGCGGCCGCGCCGCTGATGCCGGCGTTGGCCACGAGCACGTCAAGCCTGCCGCCGACGATCGCCTTCGTCTTCTGCACGAGGTCGGCGACCGCATCGAGCGAACCGAGGTCGGCCTGGACCGCATCGGCCCGGCCGCCGCCGGCGCGGATGTCCTTGAGCAGGCTCTCGGCCTCCGCCCGGGCGTTGCCGTAGTGCACGATCACATGTGCGCCGGCGTTGGCGAGCACGCGGGCCGTCGCGCGCCCCATTCCGCGCGATGCGCCGGTCACGAGGGCCGTCTTGTTGGCGAGACTGGTCATTGTCATATCCTTCGATTTGATCTGATGGTGCATTCGTTCGGTCGGTCTCAGCCGGCCGTCTTGCCGCCGTCGACGGTCAGGACATGTCCGGTGACGAACGAGGCGTCGTCCGAACCGACGAAGACGATGGCCCGCGCCAGCTCCTCGACGGTGCCGATACGCCCGAGCGGCACGCCCGCGGCCAGAGCCGCCTTGTTCTGTTCGTTGCCGGTGAAGCGATCGAGCATGCCGGTCTGCGTCGGGCCGGGCGCGACCGCGTTCACGCGGATGCCGGCGCCGGCGACCTCGAGAGCGACGGACTTCGTCAGGCCCTCGACGGCATGCTTGCTTGCGGCGTAGATCGAGGCATTGGCGGCGCCCTCGTGGCCGTAGGTCGACGAAACGTTCACGATGCTGCCGGCGCCCTGCGCCTTCATGACGCGCAGCTCGTGCTTCACGCTGAGGATCGTGCCGAGGACGTTGGTATCGAAGGTCGCCGCGTAACTCTCGGCCGTCTGGCTGGTGGCTGGACCCGGCCGGCCCTCGGTGCCGGCGGCGTTGACCGCGATGTCGAGGCGACCGAAGCGTGCGATGGTCCGATCGACCAGCGCGCTCACGTCATCCTCGTGACGAACATCGGCGCGGACGAACTCGGCCTCGGTTCCGACGGCGCGCAGTTCGTTCGCAAGCGCCGCGCCGGCGTCGTCGTGACGACCCGAGACGACGATCTTCGCGCCCCGCCGGGCGAACGCGAAGGCCGTTGCCCGGGCGATGCCGGTCAGTGCGCCGGTGATCAGGACGACGGGAGCGGTGGCTTGGATGGACATGGTCTTCTCCTTCGGCAGGACCCTCTCGGAGGCATACCTGCACAGTCTGGTTTCGCGGACCCGAGGCGCCTGGCCGCTGATGCCGCGCCATTGGCTTCGGTGCTTGCAGAGATAGGCCTTGCCATCGCGACGGAAAAAGACTTTGTTTCTCTCGGCCCATACCTCAAAGGCATGCCATGGACCTCCGCCATCTTCGCTATTTCGTCGCCGTCGCCGAGGAAGGCAGCATGACGGTCGCTGCCGAAAAGCGGCTCCATACCGCCCAGCCCTCGCTCAGTCGGCAGATGCGCGACCTGGAGACCGAACTGGGATGCGAATTGATGATCCGCGGCGCCAAGGGCGTCGAACTGACGACGGCCGGCCGGGTGTTGCTGGACCATGCCAGGGCGGTCTTGCTTCAGGTCGAGGCCGCGACGGAGGCGACGCGCCGCGCTTCGGCGTCCGCAAAGCGATCCTTCGTGATCGGCTTTCTGACCGGCTATGAATTCGACTGGCTGGCGGCCGTCATGCGGATTCTGCGCGACGAATTGCCGAACACCGAGGTCGTCATCCTCAGTTCCTCGTCCCCGGACCTCGCGGATGGACTGACGCGCGGAAAGATTGACCTGGCCTTTCTTCGCCACGAGCGAAACGCGCCCGGCGTCGTGTTCACAAGACTGATCGACGAACCTCTGATTGTTCTGATGCCCCGGGAGCATCGCCTCGCGAAGCGGGCCGCAATCACGGCGCACGATATCGCGACGGAGCAACTCGTGGGCGTCCCTCACGACAAGTCGCCCGCGCTCCGCAACGTCACCGACGCATATGGCAAGAAGATCGGCATCGATCTCACACCGGATCATCTGGTCGACAACCTGTCGATGGCGGTTTCATTGGTGGCGTCCACGGGTGGCATCGCCCTGATGCCGCTCTATGCGCGAAACCTGCTGCCGGCGACGATGGTCTATCGCCCGCTCGCCGGCCATGCGCCGACGATCGATCTGTCACTGGGCTACAACGAGGCCAACACGTCGCCTCTTCTGAAGACGATCGTATCGAGGATCGGCGATCTCAAATTTGCCAGCAGCTGACGGGCCTGCGTCACGGGCCGTGGCTCCGGCGACGCCGCACTAATCCGCAGACAGCGCGAAGATCGCAAACTCCGGGTTGTCGCTGATCCAGCGCCTTTCGACGGACCAGCCAGCCTGCGCAGCCATGCGCGCGAAGGCGACTGGAGAGTACTTGTAGGAATTCTCCGTGTGGATGGTTTCGCCGGCCGCGAAGTCGAGCCAGCGGTGCAGCAACGTCACTCTCTGGCGGACGAGGCTGACGAGATGCATTTCGATGCGGCTCTCTGCCGCGTTCCAGGACGCGACATGATCGAACGATCCGAGATCGAAGTTCGCTCCGAATTCGCGGTTCAGCCTTGTCAGCAGGTTCTTGTTGAACGCCGCCGTTACCCCTTCCGCATCGTTGTACGCCGGAACCAGCACGCGCGGCGTCTTGGCGAGATCCGCGCCGACGACAAGTTTCGAGCCTTGTCCAAACAACCGGCGGACACGCGCCAGGAAATCGACCGCGGCGGACGGCGAGAAATTGCCGATCGTGGACCCGGGAAAGAATCCGGCGATCGACCGGCCGTCGATCGTGGTCGGCAACGTGAGATGGCGGGTGAAATCGCCGAGGACCGGCATCACGTTCAGCCGGGGATAGTCGCCACGGATCGCCAGCGCGGCAGCCGATAGCGCGCTCTGGCTGATATCGATCGGCACGTATGCGGACAACAGCGGCAGCGCATCCAGGAGAAGACGTGTCTTGACGCTCGCGCCGCTTCCGAACTCAACCAGCACGGACCGGTCCCTGAGAGCGTGAGCCACCTCCGCGGCGATGGATGCCAGCAGCGAGATCTCCGTTCGCGCGACGTAGTATTCCGGTTGATCGCAGATCAACTCGAAGAGCCGTGATCCCTCCTCGTCGTAGAGGTACTTGCTGGGCAAGGTCTTCGGCACCGACAGAAGTCCCGCGAGCAGTTCCGCGTGCGCCGGATGCTGTTCCGGCGTTCGCACCAGCGCCATTGCACTGCCAGCCATCATCCCTTCCTTCCGATTCCCTGATCGACGCGCGCCGCAACTCCGCGGGCAAGACTACGACGGCACCGCATC
Source organism: Bradyrhizobium sp. U87765 SZCCT0048 (assembly GCF_018131225.1). Lineage (GTDB taxonomy): Bacteria > Pseudomonadota > Alphaproteobacteria > Rhizobiales > Xanthobacteraceae > Bradyrhizobium_A. The sequence goes on from NZ_JAFCMM010000004.1 coordinate 402,424, forward strand.
CTGCACCGGCGTCTCGACAATCGCGTCCACGCGATCGGGATAGAACGCGAGATGGTCCCTGATGACGGCGACGGCCTCGAAAGGAGCCTCGTACGTCCAGGCGGCATTCCTGGAACGCTCGCCGCCCGCAGGAACGCTGAAGTAGTTGCAGTCCCCCTTGTAGGGACAGTAGGTGGTGTCCGCGCTGCGTTCGAACGCGGTCATATCGACATCGGCCCTCGGAATGTAGAGCACCGGCGGGTACGTCGCCTCGCGCAGAATGAGCGTCCGCGTCGAATTCGCGACGACCTTTCCTGACACCGACACGACGACCCTGTTGGGATTGCTGTCGATCGTGATCGGATGCCCGACGCCGGGCAACTTGACGCTCTTCATTATATTGGCCTCCGTGAGTATCGATTTTCCGGCTCGCGCGCGGCCGCGCGACTACAGAAGACGCTTCGCCGATTCAGGTCGCGGGCCTCTCGCGGGACGACGAGACTGCGCTTGATGGGCCAGTCGGACTTCGTCCCTCCGTCTGCCTCAGCCTGCGGATTTGCCGCCGTCGACATTCAGGATATGGCCGGTCACGAAGCTCGCATCGTCGGAAGCCAGATACAGAACGGCGCGGGCGATCTCGTCAGGCTGGCCGATCCGCTTCTGGGCGTTGAGCGTGGCCAGATAGGCCTTGACATCTTCGCCTCCGGTGAAGCGATCGAGCATCGCGGTCTGGATGGGTCCGGGCGCCACCGCGTTGACGCGAATGCCGGAGGCGCCGAACTCCAGCACAACCGACTTCGTCAGGCCTTCGACCGCATGTTTGCTCGCAGCATAGATCGATGCACCGGCCCCACCCTCGTGACCAAATGTCGAGGAGACATTGATGATGCTGCCGCGACCTTGCGCCTGCATGGCCCGCAACTCGTGTTTCATGCTGAGGACCGTGCCGAGCACATTCACGCGTCGAGGAACAGAGAAGCGTGAGCCAGGAAGAGTTCCGGATACTGGTAGAACGGAGCGTGGCTGGAATCTGGATAGATGATGAGCTGCGCGTTCGGCAGATGCTGTTGCAGGGTGAATCCGTTGATCGTGGGAATGATCAGGTCGTTGTGGCCATGCACAACCAGCGCCGGATGATGAATTCCGCTCAGATAATCGAGAACGCCATCGACCTTTTCGTTCGACTTGATGATCGCCTGATACTGGGCCGCGGCAGATGTCTCGCTGACCTCCGGGCTGCGGTCCCGGCGGCGGTGCTTGCGTTCGAGATACGCCAGACCAGCCGCCCGGCCGGCAGCAGACGGCGAGAAATGCGCGGCGATCCAGAGATGTTCGGGCGGATCATAGGTCGCGGAAAATATCTCCGCCGATTTGCTCGCCGCGGTGTCGGCGCCGCGCGGGCCGGTGCCCACCAGCACCAGCTTGCGCACCAGGTCCGGCGCCTGCACCGCGATCTCCTGGGCGATCTTGCCGCCGATCGAGTATCCGAGCACGTCGGCCTTGCCGATCCCGAGCGCCTTGATGAAGGCGATCGCATCCGCCGCCATATCGGGGAAAGTCGCGGGCACCTCGCCCGAGCTCGCGCCGACACCCGCGTTGTCGAACAGGATCACCTCGCGGCGCTCGGCCAACCCGTCGGTTATCAGCGGATCCCAATGGTCCATGGTGCCGCGGAAATGGATGTTCATCACGATCGGCACGCCGCCCGTCCTGCCAAAACGTCGATACGCGAAGCGGATGCCGTTCGCTTCGACGAATTGGGTTGGCGCGGTGTGGTGGTTATGAGTGGTCATCTTGAAGCTCCCGGTTCCGATGAGGCTTTAACTGGCCGTCCTGCCGCCATTGACGCTGACGATATGGCCCGTGATGAACGAGGCCTTGTCCGAGGCCAGGAACACAATCGCGTCCGCCAGCTCTTCGGGCCTGCCCGCCCGGCGAAGCGGAATTGAAGCGAGCAGTCCGGACTTGCGGTCAGGCGAGCCGGTGAAGCGGTCGAGCATGGCGGTCTCGACGGGACCCGGGGCGACGGCGTTGACGCGGACGCCAAAAGCAGCGGCCTCCAGCGCGCCGGCCTTGGTAAGGCCCTCGACCGCATGTTTGCTGGCGACATAAAGCGACGCGTTCGCAGCACCGCGGCTGCCCATGGTCGACGAGATGTTGACGATGCTGCCAAAGCCCTGCGACTGCATCACGCGCAATTCATGCTTCATGCACAGAAGCACGCCGAGGACGTTGGTGTCGAAGGTCGCGGCGTACGTTTCCGGCGTCTGCTCGGTCAGTGGCCCCGAGGCCCCCTCTGTGCCCGCGTTGTTGACCGCGACGTCGAGACGGCCGAAGCGCGCAACGATGCCGTCGATCAGCGCGCGGAGATCGTCTTCCTTGCGGACATCGGCACTGATGAAGTCGGCTTCCGGACTGAAAGCACGAAGCGCCTTGACGAGTTCTGCTCCGGCTTCTCTTCGCCGTCCGGCGACGACCACGATCGCCCCCGCGCTCGCAAACGCCATGGCCGCAGCGCGCCCGATTCCCGTCAGCCCGCCGGTGATCAGAACAACCCAACCAACCATCCCTCACTCCTCGGATCTGCGATCTGTGCTCGCTTCACTTGAAGGGCCTGTGCGGGCCTACATGGCCGCAATCACGTACGCGGATTGATAGGCAGCTGGGGACTGCCCGTCCTGAAACCGCGCTGAATCAGTCCGAAATTGTTCTGAAATCCGGGCGATGCCGGCCGACGCTATCGCCTTGCAAGCGCAATCCGCCGGGTGCAATCTTCAAGCGACGCCAGATGGTTCGTCCGATACCGGAGTAAAAGGTGAATATTCGTTCTCAAGACGTCGGATCGGGCGGCCTGAGCTCACCGGATCTCGTCCGGATCGGCGACCTGACCCTCGATCTGCGGCAGCAGGAGTTGCGCGACGGGGCCGGCGCCCATGTCGATCTGCGAAACCGGTCGTTCGGTGTCCTCCGTCATCTGGTGAAGAATGCAGGGCGGGTCGTTTCCAAAGATGAGCTGCTGGCCGCTAACTGGCCGGGCTTAAGCGTCACGGAAGATTCGCTTACCCAGTGCATCTCCGACATCCGCCGCCTGCTCGGCGAGTCCGGACGCGATATTGTGCGCACCATTGCGCGCCGCGGCTATATGATCGTCCTGCCTGAGCCACCTATCAGGACCAAACCAACCTCCTCGACAGGACCAACGGTCGCCGTCTGGCCCTTTGAGACGGATTCCGGCGCTCTCCAGCGGTTCGCTGATGGCCTGACCCGGCAGATCGTGTTGGCGCTCGGCCGCTTCGGTGAATTACGCGTTCTGGCGACAAGCGTCGTGCAATCCTACAAGGACCGCTTTGAAGGCACCGCCGACTTCGGCCGCGCCCTCGGCGTCGATTACTTCGTCGAGGGTGAGTTGCGGTTGGACGGCGACTTGACGCGCGTGGACGTGCACCTGACCGATGCCCGAACGGGTACCCAGCTCTGGACCAAGACCTTCAGGGTCGAGGTAACCCCCGAAAATCTGCCAACCGTCCAGGATCGGATATCCGGGCAGGCAAGCGCCATGATCGGCAGCTATTGGGGCGCCATCGGTGCCGCCGAGTACAAGCACATCCAGAACAAGCCGAGCGCGGAGCTGACGCCATATGAGTGCATCGTCCAGGGCGTGATCGGAATCCCGACGGACGCAACCGTTCTTGAACCTGTCGCCAAGGCGCGCGAGTGCCTGGAACGCCTGACACGCGAAGAGCCCCGCAATGCGGCCGCATGGGCGGCGCTTGTTCTCGTCTTCAACAATCAAAGGACCTGGGGTTTTCCCTCCCCGACGGGAGAGATCGGCAGCATCGAAGATCGTCTTTATCTCGCCGACCTGGCGGTGGATGCCGCAAATCGCGCCGTCGAGATTGCCCCGAACGACGCGTTCGTCCGCGGCCTGGTTGCGCGGGCGGCGTGGATGGCCTGCCAACCTGATCTGCTTCGGATCGAAACGATGCGTGCCATCGAGCTCAATCCCAATGATCCTCAGAATCTCGGGCCGCTCGGCAACCTCATGGCCTATGCGGGCTTCTGGGATGAAGGTGTCGCTCTTGCCGAAAAGGGCATCGCGCTGACCGCTCCCAGCACGCCCCGCTGGTGGTGGTGGGCCTCCGCCAAGCGCGCGTTTGCATATGGCAACTATGCCGAGGCCTTCACGGCCTTTCGCCAGTCCTACGTCGAGCAGCTCTGGATCAGCCATCTTCACATGGCCTATACGCTGCCGTTCCTCGACCGGACAAGCGAAGCGCAAGCCCACGTGGCAACCCTGCTTCGCATGAGGCCCGGCTTTACGGTCCGCGAAGCGGACGCCTACTACAAGATGTGGTGCTTCGCGCCGTCGTATCGCGGAAAGATGTGCGATGCATTGCGGCACGCAGGGCTCCCCGGCGACAGGCTCGCTCCCTGAGCCTCGCGAATGTCCGCACTGGCGGCCATCTGTGCCATCGGTACATGAAAGCCTCTCTCCGGCGACGTACGCGCCTCTCGCCTGCGTCGCCCTGCGGCTGGTCTGCCTCCGCTGCCGGGCGCAGCGGGGCATCAATCGTTCGCGAGCCTGCGAAAAACCACGGCTCCTCCCAGCACGGCGATACTGGCGAGCGCCATCGCGAACAGCGTCGCGCCGAGGGAGAGCCCGGCCCTGTCGATGATCATCCCGGTGACGACAGGCATCAGCCCGGCGGGGATATAACCGCCGATATTGAGGACCGCATTGGCCTCCGCGCGATGGTTGCCCGGCACATGAAGACCGATCAGGGTCAAGCCGCCAAGCTGCCCGAGACCCTGGCCGCTGCCGGCGAGCAGCGCCGCCACGATCAGCACGGCGGCACTGGATGACATCACCGCGAGCGCGATGCCCATCATGGACAGAAGCGTCGCCGCGGCCCCGCACAGGAAGATGATGCGCACGGAGAACCGGCGCGCAGCGAACTGAACGCCGGTCGCGGTCAGGAACATGGCGCAGGCCATGCCGCCGGCGATCAGCGGGCTGGTCACGCCGAGAAGGTGGGACAGCAGCGACGGGCCGAGCGCCAGCACGAAGGACGTCGCCGTGATGCCCGGACCGAACACCGCGATGCCGAACAGAAGATGCCGATGGTTGGCGCGCGGCACACGCGGCAGATGCAGCCGCCAGTCGTGATCGGCATGCGTGCCGCGATGCTTCAGCGGCAGGATCAGCACCACGGCGAGTGCGGTCAGCAGGACGACGAGCTCCACGGCGAAGATCGGAAGCACCGGGTCCGCGAGCGACAGGGCGATCCCTCCGGCCAGCAGCGGTCCGAGGCCGGCGCCGAGCACCATCGAGACGGACGCGATCAGGGAGGCCTGCCGCTTTCGTTCCGGGCCACCGAGATCGACCACGGCCGCCATGCCCGCCGACACCACGACCCCCACCGCGACGCCCGACAGGAAACGCGCCGTGATCAGCATCGCCACCGAATGAGCACCAGCGAAAAGCAGGCACGCAACGATCGCTGCCGCGACACCCGGCAGCAGCACAGGCCGCCGCCCGAACCGATCCGACAATTGCCCGGCGATCAGCAACGTGAGCAGCAGGCCAAGGATGTAGGCGGCGAAGATGACCGTCAGCGTCGCCGACGAGAAGCCGATCGCGGCCTGCCAGCGCACATAGAGCGGCGTGGCCGAGTTCGAGAGAATAAAGACGGCGGTGACAATCCAGGCCGCTGCCCACATCCGCCGTGGTGGATAAGCCACTTCCTTGAGCGGCGCGCGAACGGCGCGGGAGGAATCGAGGGTCGACATCGGCAGGCTCTCCATCGGAATGTCTGAATTTGTTCTGCAAGGGCTGGCTGGGCTGATGCGGCAGCAGCCATACGCCCTCGCCCCGGCGCAGCCGCGCGCACACCGAGAAGCCCGGTGGCGGCTTTACCGGCCTGCGCGATCCGGTGAGAAGATGGCGCCGCTGAAGCGCGGACACCTCAAGCGGTCAACAGCGCCGTTCACCCGTCATAGACAAGGCCATGGCCAGCGCCTTTCCGGGTGATGCGCGCGAAACCGGCTTCCGCGAGATGCATACCGGCGACCAGCAGCCGCTCGGTGGCCACGACATCCAGCAGCCGCGATCGTGTCGCGGCCGCAAGCTGCGCATCCTGATCGAACGCGATCGACACCTGCGGACGGGCAACCTGAAGCTGCGGAAAGTGGACGATGTCGCCCCAGACCAGCAGGCTGTCGGCGCCTGCATCGAGACGATAGCCGGTATGTCCGGCGGTGTGCCCCGGCAGCGGCATCGCCGTGATCGCGGGCAGCACCTCGCCGGCATCGACGACGCGGAGCCGGTCGCGATAGCCGTCGAACACCTGACGCGCGACCTGGAAATTGCCGCGCGCCCGCTCGCTGGCGCGGCTGAGATGGCCATCGTCCTGCCAGAATGCGATCTCGTCATGGTGGACGACCAGCTCGGCATTCGGGAAGGCGGCTTCTCCCGACGGCGCGATCAGCCCACCGACATGATCGGGATGCGCGTGGGTCAGAAGGATGGCGTCGACCCCGGAGGGGTCAACTCCCGCCTTGCGCAGATTGGCCCCGAGATGGCCGCCCCACTGCCTGATGCCGCCCGCGCCGGCGTCGATGAGCACAGTGCGCCCGCAGGTGCGCACGAGATAGCCGTTGATGTGAACGGCGGCAGGATCCGTGATCCCCGCCTCGTCCTGCATCCGGCGCACATCGGCCGGATCGATGTTCGAGAGCGCATCGAGGCCGACGGCAAGATAGCCATCGCTGATGGCGGTAATTGTGACATCACCGACCCGCCGGGTGGGGAACAGGGAGGCAGACATCATCACTCTCCGAATGGAAGGTCAGTTGCGCGCGTGCAGGCACGACGCCGCGTAGCCGAAACAGCGGATGCGTGCTGTGAGGCCGGTTGCATGCCGGATGGCGTCATCGAGCTCCTGCATGAACCGCTCCATGACCTGTGGCGTGCGCGACGCGGCGAGCCGATAGCGAATGTCCGCGAACACCGGATGGCCGCGACCATGGCGGACAGGAACGTAGACGACGTGCACGTTTTCCAGTGCAGCCTGGAGCACGCCGGTGCAAAGGTCGCTGCACCGCCCGGTCAGCTCCGACAGCGCCGCAGCCTCCGGCAGGCCATCGGCCGGAATGAAGATCGTGACATTGGGCATTGCGATTCTACCGTGCCGGTGTGCGGGCGCTGTCGCCGCCGTCAGTCAATTGCGCGGTGATCGGCTCGTAGATGTGAATGTCGTCCGGCAGAACCTCGTCCGCCGGCAGCCGGACACGATCCAGCGTGGCCAGCCAGCGCTGCGCCGGAGACTTATCGAGCGCGATGGCCTGCAGGGCGGACGGCGCAAGACCCAGCCCGACCAGCGATCGTGGGCCAGCGGCACTCAACGCCAGGATCTCATCGCGCCCCACGGCCGGCACCCTGGCGAGGCCGTCATAGAGATTGCGGTGCCAGTCGGTGATGTGCTGCTGCCAGCGCGCGAAATTGCCACCACCCTTCAAGCGGTACTCCTCGCCGGCCAGCACGTCGTGGCCGTCGATGGTGTGCAGGGCGAGATAGGCGGGACAGCCGCCGCGCAAGGCCTTGAAGCGCTGCGAGGTGTGAAAGCCGCGCACCGAAATGAGCGCCGGCAGCTTGCTGAGGCTGTAGAAGTCGTTCCATTCCGCTTCGCTGCCGGGATCGGCAAAGCTGCATTCCACCGCGTAGATCATCGGACCATTCCCGGCCGGAACCGCCGCACCGGCCTTGTCTTTTGTTGATGTTTGATCACGATAACCGTGTGATAATCGGCCATAAATCGATATTGGATCATCCTTCAGTGATCAAATGTCATGCCGGGAGAGGCCGCGGGCGGGCCGATCCCCACCATGGAGACGCCCATGCGCCGCAGGATTCCCAGCCATTCCGCGCTCCTGGCATTCGAGGCGGCGGCCCGTCATGGTAGCTTCGCGCGCGCGGCCGATGAACTGGCCCTGACCGAGGGGGCGATCAGCCGGCAGATCGGGCGGCTGGAGGCGTTTCTCGGCGTCACGCTGTTCGAGCGGATCGGCAATCGCGTGCGCCTGCGGCCGGGCGGGGAGCGTTATGCGGCGCAGGTTCGCGAGACGCTCGACCGGCTGGAGCGCGACAGCCAGTATCTGATGGGCCAGCCGAGCGATGGCGCCAGCCTCGACATCGCCATCCTGCCGACGTTCGCCACGCGCTGGCTCATCCCGCGCCTGACGCGATTCCGCGACAGGCATCCGAACATCACCGTGCATCTTGCGGAGCGGATGGAGCCGTTCGTTCTCGCCGGAAGCGGCTTCGACGCGGCCATTCATTTCGAGCACCCGGCCTGGACGGGAATGCGAAGCCATCGCCTGCTGCACGAGGTGCTGGTTCCGGTCTGCCATCCTGCGCTGATCGAGGGACGCGACGCCGCGACCGCCCTCGATGCGCTGCCGCGCCTCCACCGCCGCCAGAACCCGGATGCCTGGCTTTGCTACGCCGACGAGGCCGGCATCCACCTGAGCAATCCGGCAATCGGCGCGCGCTACGATATCCATGCCATGCTGATCGAGGCCGCACTGTCCGGCCTCGGCGTTGCGCTGGTGCCGCGCGTCTATGTCGAGGCCGATCTCGCCGCTGGCCGGCTGGTCGCGCCATGGCCGGAGGGCCGCTCGATCGCCAAGACCTTCTGCCTGGTGCTGCCCGAGCCGGTGAGATTGAGCGACGCTCCGGTGCAGGCCTTCACCGCATGGATCCTGGAGGAAGCGCGCGCAGCCTGAACCGTTATCGCGAGCGGCCGGCTAGCCGACCGGCGTCAGCACCGGCCTGCCGGCGAAATACGCCGCGAGATTGTCGGCGACATGCTGGACGGTGGCGCGGACGGCGTCAGGCGAGCGGCCGGCGATGTGCGGAGTGAGCACGAGATTCGGGCAGCGCTTGAGATCGTCCGGCACATTCGGTTCGTTCTCGAACACATCGAGCGCCGCGCCGGCGATGGCGCCGGCCTGCAATGCATCGACCAGCGCGGCGGTGTCGACGACGCTGCCGCGGGCGATGTTGACCAGAAAGCCGCTTGGACCCAGGGCTTTCAACACGTCCGCATTGACGAGATGGCGCGTGCCGGCGCCGCCCGGCGTCGCCACCACCAGAAAATCCGATGCTCGCGCCAGCGCGACGGCATCGGGACAATAGACATAAGGCGACGACGGGCGCGGCGTGCGCGCGTGATAGTGGACGGTCATCGCAAAACCGCCGGCGGCGCGCGCGGCGATGGCGAGGCCGACAGCGCCAAGGCCGAGAATGCCGAGCCGCTTGCCGCTGATGCCCGGCCGCAGGGCGCGCTGCCATTCGCCGCGCCGCACCGACGCGTCGGCAGCGGGAATGCCGCGCACCACCGCGAGCAGCAGCGCCAGGGCATGATCGGCAACCGCGCCGGCGTTGACGCCGGGACTGTTGGTCACCGCGATGCCCCGCGCGCGCGCGGCGTTGAGATCGATGCCCTCATAACCGGCGCCGAGCGCACAGATGATCCCGAGATTGGGCAGCGCCGCGATGTCCTGTGCATCGAAGCCGGTGGTGCCGCGCGTCAGCACCGCCCGAATATCGGCGCCGTGCGCATGGATGGCGCGCGCCTTGTCGGCCGCATTGCCGGCGACGACGACACGCAGCCCGACCGCCTCGAGCAATGGCAGGAATTCATCGATCGTATCGATCAGCACCAGAATTGTCGCCTGCACGCTGGATCCCATTCGCTTCACACGCCGGCACGATAGCGATCGCATCGAGGCAGCGCTGTCACAGGGCCGTGAAAGCATCTGGAAACGATGATACTCATCGCTCCAGTCGAGCCCGGTTACAGCCCACATGTCCGACGATTCACGGGAGGCCGCCATGCCACTGAAGTCCATCCCCGCCGTGTTCATGCGCGGCGGCACCAGCAAGGGACTGATGTTCCGGGCAGGTGACCTGCCGGACCGCGACCAGTGGGACCGGATCTTCACCGCGGCGATGGGATCGCCCGACCCGAACGGGCGGCAGCTGGACGGCCTCGGCGGCGGGTTGTCGTCGCTGTCGAAGGTGTGCGTGCTCGGGCCGCCGACGCGCGACGACGCCGACATCGACTACACCTTTGCCCAGGTGCTGATCCGCGAGGACCGCGTCGACTATGCCGGCAACTGCGGCAACATGAGCTCGGCCGTGGGACCGTTCGCCATCGACGAGGGACTGGTGCGCGCGACCGGCGACGCGGCGACGGTGCGCATTCACAACACCAACACCGGCAAGATCATCCATGCCAGCTTTCCGCTGAGCGATGGCGCGAGCCGCAGCGATGGCGATCTGGCGATCCCCGGCGTTGCCGGCACCGGCGCGCCGATCCGCCTCGACTTCCTCGATCCCGGCGGCGCCACCACGGGCCGGCTGCTGCCGAGCGGCCACGCCGTCGATCGGCTCATCGTGCCATCGATCGGGCCGATCGACGTCTCGCTGGTGGACGCCGCCAACGCCGCGGTGTTCGTGCGCGCCGCCGACATCGGCCTCACCGGCCGCGAGCTGCCCGACATCATCGAGCGCGACCACCGCGCCATGACATTGCTCGGCGACATCCGCGCGCACGCCTCGGTGGCGATGGGCATTGCCGGCGACGTCGCGGCGGCGCGGCAGATCAGTTCTGTGCCGTTCATCGGCTTTGTCGCGCCAGCGTCCGATTTCGTCACGCTGGCCGGCGACACCGTTGGTGCCGATGACATCGACCTGCATGTTCGCATGATCTCGAGCGGTCAGCCGCACCGCGCGCTGCCGCTCACAGCGGCGCTGTGCGCCGCCGTCGCCGCGCGCGTCTCCGGCACGCTCGTCGCCGACGCACTGTCGCCGCGAACCACACCTGGCGCGCTCCGCCTCGGCATGCCGTCCGGCGTTCTTACGGTGGACGCCGACGTGACGCCAACCGCCGGCGGCTGGCATGCGCGCTCCGGCGCGTTCTACCGCACCGCGCGGCGGCTGTTTGATGGCCGGGTCTGGGTTCCGGTGGAGGCGGTGAGCCCCGCCAGCGACGCCGGCGCGCCGCACCGCGGCTGAACCTCCGCAGGGCCGCGCACGCGGCGCCGGGCAGGTTGATTCACACAATCAATCTTGACCGTCGCGCGGCCCCGGCGCGATCACATCGCGTCCGCTCTCGATGCGCAGGCCATTCGGGCCTGCATCATCGGATCGGGGACGACCGTGCATCGCATCGCTTCGAGGCCCTCATGCCAGACACCTCGCCGCCTACCCCGCCGACAAGCCTAGTCACGCATCTGCTGCGCGAGATCTGGCAGGCCGTCGGCGGCGATGCGGCCGATCTGCGCCATGTCGCGGTCACCGGCGCGGGATCGCTGCCGTCCGCCTTCCACGTCTCGGACCTCGCGACCGCGGCGATCGGCGCCGCGAGTCTTGCTGTCGCCGAACTGGTGGCAACACAGGCGGGGGCCCTTCCCGCGGTGCAGGTCGACCGCCGCCTCGCCGCGATCTGGTTCGGCACCTCGCTGCGGCCGCAGGGCTGGGACATGCCGCCGCCCTGGGATCCGGTGGCCGGCGACTACCGCACGGCGGACGGCTGGATCCGGCTGCACACCAACGCGCCGCATCATCGTGACGCTGCCATGGCGGTGCTGAAGACGCCGGTCGGCCGCGATGCCGTGACGCGCGCGGTAGCGACCTGGAGCGCGACGGAGCTGGAGAGCGCGATCGTCGCCCATGACGGCTGCGCCGCGGCGATGCGCCCGGTCGAAGCCTGGGCCGCGCATCCGCAGGGCCGCGCCGTTCATGCCGAACCGCTGCTGCACCGAACGTCGATCGCCAGCGGCGCGCGCGCACCATGGATGCCCAAGCCCGGCCGGCCGCTGCAGGGCCTGCGCGTGCTCGACTTGACACGGATTCTCGCCGGTCCGGTGGCGACGCGCTTTCTCGCCGGCTTCGGCGCGCAGGTGCTGCGCATCGATCCGCCGGGATGGGAGGAGCCGTTCACGGTGCCCGAAGTGGTGCTCGGCAAGCGCTGCGCGCGGCTCGATCTCAAGACGGCCAGCGCTCGCCGCACCCTGGAGACCCTGCTGACCCAGGCCGACGTGCTGGTGCACGGCTATCGTCCCGATGCGCTCATGCGCCTCGGCTTCGATCCGGCGCGTCGACGCGCGCTCAATCCGAACCTGATCGACGTTTCGCTCGACGCCTATGGCTGGAGCGGGCCGTGGCAGGGGCGGCGCGGCTTCGACAGCCTGATCCAGATGAGCACGGGCATCGCCGAGGCCGGCATGCGCGCCGCCGGGCGCGACCGGCCGACACCGCTACCCAACCAGGCGATCGACCATGCCACCGGCTATCTGCTCGCCGCGGCCGCGGTCCGCGGCCTGACGCAGCGGCTGCGGACAGGAGAGGGCCTCGAAGCCCGCGCGTCTCTGGCGCGCACCGCACACCTGCTAATCTCGGCGGGCCATCAGGGATTCGATGCCGCACCGATCGCGCCGGAGACCCCGGCCGACTGGTCCGACGCCGTCGAAGCCACCGGCTGGGGCCCGGCGCGCCGTGTGCGCCCGCCGTCGACCATCGCCGGTGTTGCCATGCGCTGGGATCTGCCGGCGCCGCTGCTGGGGTCGTCTCCCGCCGCGTGGGTGACAGACGCCGCCTGAGCGCGGCGACCGTCGTCGTCGCGGCGGCCGTGTCAGGTGCCGGACCGGCGCACCACCGCGAGGACCGTGAACGCGGCACACGCCGCCGCCGCGAAATAAGGCAGGCCGTGCAGCGTGACGTCCATGGCAACGCCGGCGGCGCTCGGGCCGATGAACGCGCCGGCGCCCCATGCCACCGACATCACCGCATAGATCGAAACGAGGTCGCCACCCGCAAAGCGGCTGCCGATCAGCGCCATCATCACCGTGTAGATGCCGACGAACGCGCCGCCCCAGACGAACAGCAGCACATAGGCGGCGACCGCCGAGCCGATCGCATAGGGCCACAGCAGCGCGCCGATGGCGGACGCGATGCCGAGCCCGATGACCAGCTTGCGGCGATCGATGCGGTCGCCGAGCCAGCCGATCGGCAGCTGCATGACAATGGCGCCGATCAGCAGCACCGACAGCAGCAGCGTCGCCGACTGCTCGTCCCAGCCGACGCGCATGGCATAGAGCGGCAGGAACGACATGCCGGCGGTTTCCAGCGCGGCATTGACCATGGTGGCGACGAGCGCCACCGGCGCGAGCGCGAGATAGCGCAAGGGATTGCGATGGCGTGGCCGTTCGAACGCCGGCGCCCGGACCCACGGCATCGCCACCGACGCCAGCGCGACCAGCGCCATGCCGCCGGCGATGAGGAACGGCAGCGATCCCTCGGTGCCGACCGCGGTGAGGATCAGCGGCCCGAGCGCGAAGCCGAGCGACAGCGCAGCGGTGTAGATCGCCATGGTGCGGGTGCGACTGCGTTCGTCGCTGAGCTGGTTGATCCAGGTCTCGGACATGACGAACATGGTTTCCGACGCCGCCCCGAGCAGCAGCCGCAGCGGAAACCACAACCACACCGCCGGCATCGCCGGAAACAGCGCCAGCAGGCCAGCGGCGGCGAGCAGCGCCGCGGTGATCGGCACTTTCGGCCCCAGCCGCCACGCGAGCCGCGGCAGCAGCGGCGCGGTGAGGAGCACACCGACCGCATGCATGGCGGCATTGGCGCCGATGAACCCTTCGCCGAAGCCCATCTGCGTCAGGGTCAGCGCCAGCAACGGTGCGCTGAGGCCGTAGGTGAGACCTAAGATCATCGCCGTCCCCACCAGCGAGGCGATCGCCGGCAGGTTGGAGCGGGTCGGCTGTCCCTCGGCGGCGAGGCCACGGCGCTGGCGCTCGTAGCGCGCACGGGTCGCACGCCACCGCGACAGCCATTTCTCGCGCCGCCCCTCGAGGACATGCTGCAGCGTCTGCGCGTAGTCGAGGATCAGCCCCGGCGTCCAGGTCATCGCCTCGGCGCGGGCGCGCCACAGCGCGAGCAGCCACATCGCCGGATCCGTCAGCAGCATGAACACCTGCCGCCACGGCCGCTCATGCCCGAGAGCGCCCTCGACGGCGGCATCGAGCGACAGTGCGACGGTCGAGGAGCAGTTGCGGCTGGTCAGATTGTAGACCGGCTGCGCCTGATAGGCGGCAAGGAAGGCGCGCACCGCCGCGCTGTTGTAGTGGTTGAAGACGATCTCGCGATCGGGGCGGCGCCAGCCGGCGCACTCCTCCTCGAACGACGGCCGGAAGCGGCCGGGCACGTCGTTCTCCGGTCCGGCGCGCAGCAGCCGACCGAACTCCTCCGAGGAATGGTCGATCTCGTCCGCCGGCACGAGGCTGACATAGACGTCCGGCGACAGCGACATCGCGGCGTGGCCGGTGGAGATGACGCCGCCCTGGTCGATCGCGGCGATGTAACGGTCGATCAGGAAGCGGCGGCGCGGGTTCACGGCGGAACCGATCGGCGTCCAGACATGGACAACCAGCCGCCCGTCGCTGCTCCAGGACGTGGCCTGCTCCTGGGATGGATGGACGAGGCCCCGCGCGTGCCAGTTCGGCCCGGCGAACAGCGGCAACTCGGTGATCGAGGCGCCGGGCTTGAGCCGGCGCAGCTGCAGGCTGAGCCGGGCGAGGCTGCCGGCCACGGCGAACAGCGCAACGCCGATACAGAACGGCACGGTCTGCCGGTTCGGGATCGGCCACGGCGACCAGACGAGACCGCCGACGATCAGCTCGAAAATACCGACCATCGCCGCATGGCGCCAGCGCACCGAGCGGATGACCACCGCCGCGGCGACGCGAAACAGGCCGTCGATGAGCAGCGCACCGCCGAGGACAATGGTGGCGACGATGTTGTCGTCCCACGGCACGTCGATCGCCATGAGGCCGAGAGCGAAGAAGCCGAGCGCCTTGAGCACCGGCACCGTGGCGTTGGGAAAGCCGATCGCCGCCAGCGCCAGCAGCCGCACGACCCCCTCGACGATCAGAAGGGCGCCGATCAGGTCGACAGTGATGATGATCGCGGTGTTGAAGTGATTGGTGACGAAGATCGCACCGACGACGACGCAGGCGACCGAAAGCAGCGCAAACGCCCACCAGTACGTCCGCAGCGGACGGGCGCCCAGCAGCAGCAGGACGAGGCGGATCATGCCGCCGGCCCCCGGCCAGGGACGGGACGGCGCCGGCCGACGCCGGCAACACGCGGCGAACCCGCGACGACGCCGGCCTGGGCCCGTTGCGGGCAATGAACTGCGCTCTCCAAGGGTCTCTCCATCGGCTGAGCCGATAGAAGCGACGCACCGTTAATGCAGCGTTTCCGTGTAGACGAATTTCGGCATGCGCCAGCCGAAACGCAGCGCCAGCAGGCGCAGGCCGAGCCCGACCAGCATCGCCACCACGATGACCACGTCATGGGGCATGCCGGTGTCATGGCCGGCGACATAGATGGCGCCGGTGACCACCGAGACGGTGGCATAGAGCTCGGCGCGGAACAGCAGCGGAATGTCGGTGCACAGCACGTCGCGCAGCACGCCGCCGACGCAGCCGGTGATCATGCCCGAAGCGATGATGATGATGGTGGGCATGCCGAGACCGATCGCGACATTGCAGCCGATCACGGTGAACACGACAAGGCCGACGGCGTCGAGAAACAGGAACAGCCGCCGCAGGTGATGCATGTAGCGGGCGATGGCGATGGTGGCGAGCGCCGCCGCGCCGGTGATCAGGAGATAGGATGGATGCTCGACCCACGACAGCGGATGACGGCCAAGCAGCACATCGCGCACCGAGCCGCCGCCGAGCGCCGTGACGCAGCCGAGCAGGCTGACGCCCACCCAGTCCATCTCGCGGCGGCCGGCCGCGAGCGCCGCCGTCATCGCCTCGGCGATGATGGCGATGAAGTAGAGGGTCTGAAACAGCGGGGTGGATTCCATGGCCGCTCCGGTCACCGCGCCGGCCGGGCGGGCGCGACGCCACGGCCAGCGGCAATACGCCGCGCGGCGGCTGCGGGTATCACCGGCCGAAAGGCGTTTCTCATCGCTCTGCGACGTCGCACGGTGCGGCCCGATCCCTGACAGCTGCCAAACAGGTCGGCAACCTATCGCCGCACGCCCGCGAGGGAAAGGCCGGAGCCGGCCGGTCACCGGCATCACGCCCATACACCGGGCGTCACGGCGAAAGCCGCATCGATGATCGGCAGCTTGACCGCCAGCGCCGTCGTCAGCTCCTGTAGAAAGCCGCGTGAGACCGACATATGGGATTGAGCACGCCGGGCCAGCGCGGCGCGCGCGAGCAGCCTGCGCTGCCGTTGGCGGCACCGCCGCTAGGCGGGCGTTGACCTCATCGACGCCGGGGCGCGCACGCGACCACTGACGCAGGGGAATCGGGCAGCACCGGGCTCGCGACGATCAGCCCGACGGAAGGACTGATGCTCCCCCCAGCACGATCATCCGCGCCCCGACGCGGCTGCGATGGTTCGTGCCGGTCGATCTTCGACAACATTGGCAGTCCCGGTACGCGCAGGGCGCGCGGATCACGCAACAGCAATGAAGCCGCGGGATTTCGCATCACCGGCCGATGATGGAGAATCGGCGTTGCCCGCTGCGGTAAAATGAGAGATGCTGCCATTGCGAGCAGGGGGGTGGAGCATGCGTGCATTGGTTGCATTCGCTGGCGTGTTGTTGTTGGGCCTGTCGACTGCTGGCCATGCCAAGACCATCAAGACGTTCGAGGTCGGCGGCTGGAGTGCCGGCGCCTACACGGATGAAGGCAAATTCTCCCATTGTGCAGGCACTGCCGGCTACAACAGCGGTATCCACGTTACGGTCCTGATCGGTCGCAAATACAATTGGGGCGTCGGCTTCTCCAATCCCGCCTGGCGCCTAACCCCTGGAGCGGAAATTCCGCTGGCTTACGTGATCGATGGCGGCGACGTTCAGCAGGTGACAGCCAAGGCCATTTCACCGACCGGGGTCATTGTCGGCTTTGGTGGAAACAGCGATCGCTTTCAGAATTTCAGCCGCGGACGCGTGCTGCGGATCGCGGCCTCCGATCAGGTCTTTACCTTCAACCTCACGGACACGTCGCGCCTTCTGCCCATGCTGCTGAACTGCGTCAACGAACAGGTCAGCCCGGCGCCGGTCCGCGCGGCTGTCACGCGTCCCGAGTTGCGCGCCGACGCCATGGTGTTCGCGGCCAATCTGCTGTCGGAGGCCGGCGTGACGGGCTTTCGCATCGCGACGTCGAACGAACTTCCCGATATCAAGGCCGACGTGGTCTGGGTGGCGGGCGACGTCGTCGGAACCGTCAACGTCTTGCCGGTGATTCTGCCCCGGCAGATCGACGAGCTCAAAGCTCTCATGGTCGGGACCCGCGCCAAGGAGTGCAAAGGCACGTTCTTTTCGGGCTCCATGCCCGACGACAGCGGCGACAGCCGGCTGGTGCGCGTGTTCACGACCTGTCAGACAGACAAGACCACCACCACGGACTACTATCTCGTCGTGCCGCGTAAGGCTGGCGGATATTACATGATGCGGACGATGACCGAGGGCAAGTCCGAGACGCCCGCCAAGGAAGTGGATGCGAACATCCGCAAGGCTGTGTTCAAGGTGCTGCCAAAATAGATTTGTGCGGACGTCCCGATACGACCGCATGCAAGCTGACGGAATAGCCCGGAATAGCATTGGCGCGCCGCAGAGATTGCGCGCCTGCGTCACTCGACGACGGCCAATCCCTGGCGCTCGCACCAGACGCGCAGCGCATCACGGAGTGCCTCCATCTCGAAGGCATGCCACCGGTCGGTGAGGCTCCTTCGCTCCAGCAGCGCGCGGAACTTGCGAAATCCGCCCTTCTTGCCGAACATGTCCCGGATATCGTCGACGTCGCCGGGGATATATTTTTTAGCGAACTCCAGTGCGAGCGGCCTGCCTAAGCCCAAAGCTCGCCTGGAAGGGATCGCAACATATTTCGCCGTGTCGCTGAGATCGACCGGCAATTCCTCAAGCTGTGCCTCTCCGTCGATCCTCCAGTAGACCTTTCCGGTGCCCCGGCAGACAAATGCTCCGTGGGCCACAAAGATGCCGTCGGCGCTGGCGAACTCAACCGCTTCGAGCAGGTCCTGAAGGTGGCATGGCACAATCGCGACTCCGACGGGCAGGACAGGCTGCAATTCGGCGACCGAATGCACTCCGCCGCGTTCCGCACGGCTAGTACAGCTGACACATCCCCGCGGCGCAGCACAAGACGCGGCCGCTTTGTTGGCGATGGCAAGACGACCCCACTGCACGTGCCGCGCCTTCTCTTCAGCACGGCAACACATCTGCGAACGACAGGCCCTCTGCCACAACTGCGATGCGACATGTCGAGGTGTTACTCTAGTTCCTCAGTCGGGTGGCGCACGTTGAGTAGTAGCCACCGCCCCTCTCGATCCACTTCAGGCCACCATTGCTGTTGGTCGCCTTGTTGGCGATGTATTGATCGAGGCAGGTGTGCATCAGCGCCTCCGGCCTGTTTTCCGATGCATATTTGGGCGAGATGGAGGTCGGAAATATCAGCGACGTTGGCGGTGCGGCTGAGCCTTGCTGTTGCTGAGGGCTCTTTTGCTCTTGCTGGGAGGCCTTGCGCCCCGCATCAATGGAAATCCTTTGCACCGCACACATCCCGCCTGCAGTCTTGAGTTGCGTACAGAAGTCAGAAGCCGCAGTCGCGGTGTCGAACGGCCCGATGACAGCCCGATAGTAGATGCCATGCTCGCCAGTATCGGCACGGATCATCAGCGGCGAACGCGCCGCAAGAAGTGACGGATATGTGCTTTGCAGAATTCTATAGGCAGCCCGCGCATCTGCTTCACTTCGTTGCGAGGTGACCTGAACGCCGTAACGCTCAGGCGGCGGCTCGGGCATAGATTGTCGACCACGCGCCCGCTGAGGCGGCGGCTGTTGCAGGGGATCCGACTGTACAGAGCGCGTCGGTGACGGATTGCCTTCCGGGCTAAACAGGGAGACCTCTATTCCAAGCTTCTCCGCATCAGCGTTGCTCAACCATGTCACCGATTCCGGAGGCGGCGATGTGATGTAGAGAACCGCTTTGTAAGGCAGCCCGATCTTGTTCAAATAAGCTCCAACCAGCGCGTTGCCACCGCTTGTCACCTTGCCCGTCTGACCGTCATAGGCAGCGTGAAATCCGACCTGCGCGCGGGGCCCCATGAGCCGTCGCGTCCCTCCGAGCCACGCCAGGGCGCACGACGAAGCACAACGCGCCTGGTCGGGCACCAGTGTCGCGAAGTTCTTCATTCGAATGGTCTCGCCGATCTGAAGGCCCGCGATCAGATTGCCACCATCACTGTCAAACGCCACGATGGCGTTCGTGACCGGGACGATCTTTCTCAGGAACGTATCTCTGTCAGCCGTTTCGATCGTTCCACTGATCGTGATCAGGGAAGGCCTGTCGGCGCCCAGCGAGTTCACCTCAATGGTCGCAGCGTGCGCAGGCGACGCTATTGCGACAAGCGCGGCGACGGCCAAACGCCGGCCAACAAGCGACCACATTCCAATGCCCCCGCCCACGACCTTATTCAGGCCGAACATCTCTCAGAACACAGCGGGAGACAACTCCGGATTGAGAATCCACCAGCACTTCACCAGTACTCACGCGCGCATCGCACTCGCCACATACACATCCACCAGCTGTGCCACCTGCTGGCGCAGCAATGGCGCGGGGACGGCGACGAGACGGTCTTCGAGGCCGAGCGAGACGATGCCGTGCACGGCGGAGAACATGGTGCGGGCGAGCAGCGCGACCGCGTCGGCCGGCGCATCGGGCAGGAGCGCGGCGAGCGGCGGATAGAGCAGCGCGAAGGTGTCCTGCACGCGGTCGAGCAGATCCTGCGGGAACGGACGGTCGTCTACCATGCGGTGTTCGAACAGCGCACGCAGCAGATTGGGATGGTCGGTCGCGAAATCGAGATAGGCGGCACCGAGCGCATGGAGCTGCCGTACCGGATCGGGATCGGCGATCGCCGCCATCCTCTCGCGCAACCTGCGCACGGTCTGGCGGCTGACTGCGAGCACCAGGCCATCGAGATCGGCGAATTCCAGATACACCGAACCGACCGCGCAGCCCGCAGCTGCGGCGACGTCGCGCACCTTGAGCGCCCGGAGGCCCTTTGCCGCGATCAGATCGCGGGCGATGTCGCGCAGCTGTTGCCCCCGCGCGCTCAGTTCATCCACGTCAGCAGTTTCCGCGTTCACCAGCAGCCCTCATTTCGGTGCGATTTCCGGCGCGATCACGAATCCGTGATTTATGAGCATTGCTCTTGAGCAACGCTCATGCTCTTGCTACACACGATCCGTGAACAATGTTCACGACTTTCATGCCCTGGGAGACAGCCATGACGCAAGCTCTTCTGATCTACGTTCCTGCCTCGACCCCGTCCCGCCGCACTGGCCAGCGCAGCCCGTGGCGCCGCATGGTCCGCGCGATGCGGGACCTGGTGATGGGCCCGATCGACCGCCTCGCCCGGGCTGCCGACGTCGGCCAAGTCCTGGAGGCGCGCGCGGCCGGCCGGCCGGGCCGCGCCACCTTCACGCTGCGCAGCCTGTCGCCGTGTGCCGCCTTCAAGCACCTCAAGCATCTGACCTGAGGGACAAATCGCGGCGATCGACGCAACGCTCCGTTGACGATCCGCATCCGCCGCGGCGGCCAAAAGCCGCCCTTCTCATCGAAAGTTAAGAACTTCCGGCGGCATGATCGCGACTTATTGCCGAACCTCTTCCGGTTTTTCACCGGGCGCCCGACCCGCCTCCGCCCGTTTCAAGTCTGCAAGGACCTTTCCATGATCAAGGATCTGATGACCACCCGGCGCTTCGCCCCGCTGTTCTGGGCGCAGTTCTTCTCGGCGCTGAACGACAATTTTCTCAAGAACGCCCTTGTCATCCTGATCCTGTTCGGCGCGGCCACCGGCCACGGCGACTCGCTGGTGACGATCGCCGGCGCGGTGTTCATCTTTCCGTTCTTCGTGCTGTCGGCGCTCGGCGGCGAGATCGCCGACAAGTATCCCAAGGCGCTGATCGCGCGGCGGCTGAAGTTCGCCGAGATTTTTGCCGCGGCCTTCGCCGCCGCCGGCTTCTTCCTGCACTCGGTGCCGCTGCTGTTTGTCGCGCTCGGCCTGTTCGGCATCGTCGCGGCGCTGTTCGGCCCGGTGAAGTACGGCATCCTGCCCGACCAGCTCTCCACCGGCGAACTCGCGACCGGCAACGCCCTGGTCGAGGGCGCGACCTTCCTCGCCATCCTCGGCGGCACGATCGGCGGCGGCCTGTTCGTGTCGGAATCGAGCCACCCCGGCTATGTCTCCGGCGCGGTGGTGCTGCTGGCGATCGCCTGCTGGCTGTCGGCGCGGCAGATCCCCGCGACGACGCCGGCGGCACCCGATCTCACGATCACCCGCAATCCGCTGACCTCGACCCTGCGTCTGCTTGCCTCCCTGAAGGCGGAGGCGCGGCTGTGGGACGGCATGATCATCGTGTCATGGTTCTGGCTGGTCGGCGCGGTGGTGCTGTCGCTGCTGCCCGCCGTGATCAAGGCCAACATCGGCGGCACCGAGGGCGTGGTCACGCTGTGCCTCACCGTGTTCGCGGTTGGCATCGCCACCGGTTCGCTGGTCGCCGCCCAGCTCAGCCATGTCCGGCCGAACCTCGCGCTGGTGCCGCTCGGCGGCATCGTCATGGGGCTTGTCGGCCTCGACCTCGCCTGGACCATCGGCCATGCGGCGGCGGGCAGCGACATTCATCCGCTGGCGTTCGCGACCAGCGGCACGGGCCTGCGCATCCTCGTCGACTTCTTCATCTTCGCCATCGGCGGCGGCCTGTTCGTGGTGCCGTCGTTCGCCGCGGTGCAGGCGTGGTCGGCGGCGGCGGAGCGCGCCCGCGTCATCGCCGCGGGCAATGTGATGTCGGCGGCGTTCATGGTGGTGGCCTCGCTCGGCGTCGCGCTGCTGCAGTCGGCCGGCCTTGCCGTCGCCTGGATCTTCTTCGGCCTCGCCATCGCGAGCTTCGCGATGACGGTGTTCGTGATGCGCAAGTGGGGCGAAGCGGGCGTGCGCGACCTCGGCGCGCTGATCTTCAAGGCGCTGTTCCGGGTCGAGGTGCGGGGCCTCGAAAACCTGCCACCGGCCGGCACGCGCATGCTGATCACGCCGAACCACGGCAGCCTGCTCGACGGTCCGCTGCTGCATGCGGTGCTGCCGATCGACGCCGCCTTCGCGGTCGATACCGGTATCGCCAATGCGTGGTGGGCCAGGCCTTTCCTCAAGATGATCCGCCACTACACCATGGACCCGTCGCGGCCGCTGGCGACGCGCGACCTCGTACACCTCGTCAGCCGCGGCGAGCCGGTGGTGATTTTCCCCGAGGGCCGCGTCACGGTCACCGGCAGCCTGATGAAGGTCTATGACGGCGCCGCGATGATCGCCGACAAGGCCGATGCGGTGGTGGTGCCGGTGCGCATCGACGGCGCCCAGCGCTCGTATCTCGGCTATCTCTCGAACGGCCAGGCCAAGCGCGTGTGGTTTCCCAAGATCACCATCTCGTTCCTGCCGCCGGTGAAGCTGCCGGTCGATCCGGCGCTGCGCGGCAAGGTGCGGCGTATCCAGGCCGGCGCCGCGCTGCAGGACGTGATGATCGATGCCATGGTCAAGACCGCGATGCTCGACCAGACCCTGTTCGAGGGGGTCGTGCACGCCCGCAAGCTGCACGACACCGGCAAGCCGATCATCACCGACGCGCTCGGCACGGCGCTGACCTACAGCAAGCTGATCCTCGGCGCCCAGGTGCTGAGCCGCAAGCTCGAGGCCGGCACCGCGGTCGGCGAGAATGTCGGCGTGCTGCTGCCGAACTCAGCCGGCGTCACCGTGGTGCTGATGGCGCTGCAGACCATCGGCCGCGTGCCGGCGATGCTGAACTTCTCGGCCGGGCCGGGCAGCGTGGTCAGCGCCATGACCGCGGCGAAGGTGCGCACCGTGCTGACCTCGCGCGCCTTCATCGACAAGGGCAAGCTCGACAAGCTGATCACCGCGATCGCGGCGAATGCCCGCGTCGTCTATCTCGAGGACATCCGCGCGACCATCGGCCTCACCGACAAGATCAGGGGTCTGCTCGACGGCAGCACGCCGCGCGTGCGCCGCAAGGCCAACGATCCGGCGGTGATCCTGTTCACCTCAGGCTCCGAGGGCACGCCCAAGGGCGTGGTGCTGTCCCACCGCAACATCCTCGCCAACGCGGCGCAGGCACTGGCGCGGGTCGACGCCAACGCCAACGACAAGGTGTTCAACGTGCTGCCGGTGTTCCACTCGTTCGGCCTCACCGGCGGGCTGATGATGCCGCTGCTCGCGGGCATTCCGATCTTCATGTACCCCTCGCCGCTGCACTACCGCATCGTGCCCGAGCTGATCTACCAGACCGGCGCGACCATCCTGTTCGGCACCGACACCTTCCTCACCGGCTATGCCCGCTCGGCGCATCCGTATGATTTCCGCACTCTGCGCCTCGTGCTCGCCGGTGCGGAGGCGGTGAAGGAACGCACCCGCGCCATCTACATGGAGCGGTTCGGCATCCGCATCCTGGAGGGCTATGGCGTCACCGAGACCGCGCCAGTGCTGGCCATGAACACGCCGATGGCGAACCGCCCCGGCACGGTCGGCCGGCTGTCGCCGCTTATGGAGTACCGTCTCGATGCGGTCCCCGGCATCGAGGAGGGCGGCCGCCTGTCGGTGCGCGGCCCCAACGTCATGCTTGGCTACCTCCGCGCCGAAAATCCCGGCGTGCTCGAACCGCTGCCCGATGGCTGGCATGACACCGGCGACATCGTCAGCATCGATGCCGGCGGCTTCATCACCATCAAGGGCCGCGCCAAGCGCTTCGCCAAGATCGCTGGCGAGATGGTGTCGCTGTCGGCCGTGGAAGCGATGGCCTCCGCGCTGTGGCCGCAGGCGCTGTCGGCCGCGGTGACAGTGCCCGATGCCCGCAAGGGCGAGCGCATCGTGCTCCTGACGACGCAGCGCGACGCCAGCCGCGAGGCGCTGCAGGGCCGCGCCAAGGCGACCGGCGCATCGGAGCTGTCGGTGCCGGCGGAGGTGCGGGTGCTCGACAAGATCCCGCTGCTCGGCTCCGGCAAGACCGACTATGTCGGCGCCACCGCGCTCGCCCGCGAGCTCGCAGCGCCACCGCAACAGGTGGCGTGAGAAACTGACACGCTGTGCCCCGCGCGACGCGCGGGCGCGTTCCCCACCGCGGCGACGTCAGAAAGACGTGGATGGCCGGGACAAGCCCGGCCATGACGCAGATTTGGTCGAAGCAACTCGGCACTCTCTACCGTCATGCCCGGCCTTGTGCCGGGCATCCACGTCTTACTGCCTCACCGATCGCACCGGACTCATAATGACAGCCATGAGCCAACCGACAGTCCCTCAGCTTTCGTAGCTAAACCGCCCGTGTCTCAGAAACGCGATGGTCTGACAGATTGCCGCAGGGTGGCTCACCAATTGCGGATGCGAGGTCGCGATCACCACATGGTCATGCATGCCCTCGAGCCGGGTGTTGCGTACCGAGACACGGCCATCGTTTGGCTTCGGCAGCACCAGTGACGCCAGTGGATAGAGCGAGCGATTGCCGGCGACGATGCCGACGGGATAGTCCGGCGGCGGAAGCAGCGCCTCGGTCACCGGGTCGCGCCGGGTGACCAGTTGCTGGCCGGCAGGACCGAAAGCCGCACGGTAGAGCGCGACATCGCGCAGCAAATCGGCGATCTCGCTGCCGCCGTTGGGCGTGCCGAGCATCACCACGCGCCCGAGCCGCGGCGGACGGTGGCGTGCCAGATAGGCCCGGACGACAAGCCCACCCATCGAGTGAGCGACAAAGTGCAACGGCCCGCGCACCTCGGCAGCAAATGCCGCGATCGACGGATGCAGTTCGTCGGCGAGCGTCGCCAGCGTAGCGCGGCGGCTCGGGTAATCGAGATTGAGCGTCGCGAACCCGGCATCGGCCATCGCCCGTTCCATGCCGCGCAGCGAACGCGCGGTGCGGGCAATGCCATGCAGAAGAACCACTCCGCCCCCGCCGGACGACGGCGTCACGGATCGCTCGCAGGTCTCAGGCATCGCCGGCTCCACGTCCACCGGCTTCATGTATGTGGCGCCGACGAGGCGCGCAATTCCACGTCAGTTCGTCAGGTGCGCCTGCGCCACGGCCTTCTGGAACAGCGCGTTCATCGCTTCGCTGATGCCCTGTGTCGGACTGACCTCGAAATAGAAACCGTCCGACGCGCACGCCTGCATGCTCTTGGCGATCTCGCTGTTGGGAGACGGCCCGTACGGCCCCTTGTTGAAGGGATCGATCCAGTTCATGTACCAGCTGTTGGTCGGCAGCTGCAGGTAGGTGGTGTAGAGCACCGCGATCTTGACGCCACGATCCTTCATGGCCTTGCAGCCGGCGACGTTGAGCGGCTCCTGGCAGCGCCCGCCCGTGGTCTTCTTGAGACATGACCCGGGATAGTAGGCGTCGGCGACGCCGTCGGAGACGAAAAACACGAACTTCTGCGGATCGGTCGAGGCGCCGGTGCCCGGCGTCGGCACGACGCCGTTCATGGCGGCAAGCACGCCATCGAAATCGGTGCACTGGTCGTTGTTGTAGCCCTGGTAGGGCACGGTCATCAGATCGATGCTGCTGGCCGACGTCTTGGCGTTGCCGAGATTCGACGTCAGCGGCGCGATCGTGGTCAGGCCGGCGACCGAGCACGACGACCCCAGGGTGTAGATCGCCATGCGAAACTGGCTTGGATAGATCGCGGTCGCGGTTGCCGTATCCATCAGGTTCTGAGTCGCCTGCCGCACCACGTCGATCCGCATGGTGACGCCGGCTTTCTGGGCGATATCATAGTAGGTGTTCTTGTCCAGCCTGGTCATGCTGGAGTCGGTATAGATGTTGTGGCAGGCGAAGGCGCATTTGTCCGACGTCTTGCCGACCATGACCGCGACATCGTCCGGCGTCGCCGCCACGCCCATGGACGGCGAATTGTCGAGCAGCAGATAGAAGTCGATGTAGGGCGGCAGGCCGACCTGCGCCGTCGACGAGCCGTTCACCGTCAGGCTGTTGAAGCCCATGATCTGCATGATGGTGGTCGGCACCACGCTCGACGCGGTCCCTGTCACGGTGCGACCGCTGGCGCTGTCGTTGATATCGAAATTGACCGCACTCGCGGCGACGCCATAGGTCGCGAGCTGCGCGTTGAACATGTTGAGCGCATGGGCCTTGACCGTATCCGCGGGCAGGTTGGCCTCGGTGCGGCTGGTGGCCATCAGCACGGCGGCATCGAGCGCGGTGGTGATCTTGGCGCGGCGCTGGTTGGCGAGCGAATAGTCGACCGCAGCACCAACGCACCCGAGCACCGGGATCACCGCGATGCCGAACATAATGGCGACATTGCCACGCCGGTCGGCGAGAAATCTGCGAAAACCCCCGAAAAACGTCATGCGCTGGCCCCGGAACGCAACTAACAGCGCGCGGAGCGTACGTTTAGACATATTAAGAAACGGTAGGATGATATCCCGGCTTTCCGGGATTTCCCGTGGTTTCAGCGCCACTTGGCGGCGCCGAATACCGGCGCCGGTTGGCCGGCTAGCCGCTCTCGATCGGCAGGGCGGGATCGTTCGCCCACTCTCCCATCGACGCATCGTAAAGCGTCAGATCGTCGAACCCGAGACGGTGCAGCATGAACAGGTCAAGCGTGGCCGAAATGCCGCCGCCGCAATAGGCGATCACCCGCCTGTCGCCATTCACGCCCTTTGCCGCGAACGCCGCTTGCGCCACCTCCAGAGGCACCAGGGTCTTGAGCTCGGGATCGACCAGCGTGGCTGCGGGCACGTTGACGCTGCCGGGAATGCGCCCGGGCCGCCCGTAGCGACTCGCTTCGCGGCCGGCGAAATGCGAGGCCCCGAGCGCGTTGACGAGACACGTGTCGTCGCGCCCCAGCGCGGCCCGCACCGCATGACGATCGACAAAGAGGCCGGCGCGCGGCGACGCGACGAAGGCGGCCGGCGGATAGCCGCGCGGCGGTCCGCTTTCGGTGGGACGGCCTTCGGCCGTCCAGCGCTCGAACCCGCCGTCGAGCACCATGACGCTGTCGAAGCCGAGCGCACGCAGCATCCACCAGAACCGCGTCGCCCACATCATGCTGCCGATGCTGTAGAGCACCACACGGGTGTCGGGACCGACGCCATGCCGGCCGAACGCAGCTTCGAGCTGCGCGACCGCCGGCATCATGAAATGCAGCGGCGTGTCGCGGTCCGAGAACTCGCCCTGCAGGTCGAGGACATCCGCGCCGGGAATATGCGCGGCCTCGAAGCTGGCGCGTCCGGAGGCGACGACATAGGGGCCGGGATGCTCCGGCGGCGCCGGTTGCAGATAGGTTGTGCAGTCGAACACCCGCAGGTCCGGCTCATCCAGCGTTGCCGCCAGGTCCGCCGTCGTGATCACTCCGCCCCGGTCGGCCATGTCTGGCACTCCTCCTGCCGGTGACATCTGGTCTCGTGCCGGTGAGATCAGCCGAGCACCAGCTGCGTCTGCGTCACCAGCGCGACCAGCTTGCCCTCGGCGGTCGCAATGCGCGTCTGCCACACCATGGTGCGCCCGCCGCGATGCACCGGCGTGCTCTCACCCACGAGGCGCGTGCCGACCGGCGCGCCGCCGATGAAATTGGTCTTGCTCTCGATCGTGGTGGTGCCCGCCCCCTCCTTGAGATTGGCGACGGTGCCAATCGCACCGAGGGTATCGGCAAACGCCATCAGCGCCCCGCCATGGACCACGTCCGGGCGCGTGCAGAGATCGGGGCGCACGGTCATGTGCCCGACGATCCTGTCCGGCTCGGCGCTGACCAGCTCGATTCCGAGCAGCGCGGCCAACGGCAGCGGCTGATCCTTCAGACGCTCCAGCAGACTCATGTCGACCTCCCCATGCCATGCGCATCGCGCTGTCGATGCGACCGCGCGTCAAGGCCACGGACCGGCCGGCACACTAACGCACCGCTCCAGACGAGGGAAGGTAAGCGTTTTGCATCCGGCGCGCGCAGTACGCCGCGACGTCAGTTGGTGAGATGCGCCGACTTCTGCAGCGCCAGCGCGAACATGCGCTGCATCGCCGTGTTGATATCGCTGGCGCTGTCGGCCTGGAAGAAGAAATTCGGCGAGGCGCAGGACTGCAACGCAGGCAGGATATTGCTGGCAAAGGGCTGCACCATGCTGGTGTAGCGCACGTCGCTCAGCGGGTTGTAGTTGGTATAGAGCACGGCCACGGTGACACCCTTGTTCTTCAGGCCGGTGCATGCCGCGGGGTTGAGCGAGCCGCTGTAGGGCGTGCCGTACCAGGCGCCATAGGGATTGCTCAGGGTATCGTAATTGCCCGACGTGAAATTGAACGCCTGGTCCTCGACGCCATCGGTCACCAGAAACACGAATTCAAACGGCGAGGACTGGCTGCCGTTGCCGGAGTTCGCCGTCACCACCCTGCGGCTGAGCCAGTCGACGGCATCGCCGATCTGGGTGCCGAGATCGGTGGTCGGCAACTGGATCGCCGTGTTCGCCGCCTGCACCGCGGCGAGATTGTTCGTTAGCGGACTGACCGTGGTCACGGTGTTGGCGAAAGTATAAAGGCCGATGCCGAACTGGTTCGGTACCGTCTGCTGCGCGATCGCGGTGGAGATCAGTTGCGCTGTCGCGTTGCGCAGCGCATCGATCCGCAGCTGGGTGCCGGGCACGTTCGGCAACGTATAGCCGGGATAGGTGCCGTTATAGGCATTGGGCGAATGACAGGCAAACGCGCAGCCATTGTTGGCGTTCTGCATCGCCGTGATGTCGGCGGGCGTCGCACCGATGCCCATCGACGGCGAATCGTCGAGCAGCAGATAGAAGTTGATGTAGCTCGGCAGGGAGGCGCTGGCCGTGGACGCGCCGCCGACCGTCGTGAACGTCGAGCCGATCAGCCCGGGCACGATGCTCGGGATCGTCGCGGTGTACGAGACGCTCGACGTCAGCGTGGACGGCGCGGTCGTTGTCGCGGCGGCATAGGTGACGGCGACGTTCAACGAGTTGATGGTCACGCCGCTGACCTGGGCAGCCTGCGTGTTGAACATGGTCTTGGCCTGCGCCTGTCCCGTGGTGCCGGAATTGACATAGGCGGTCATCGCGACGCTGGACACCGCCTGCAGCGCCGCCGCATCGGCGATGGCATTCAGCTTGGTGCGCGTGGCAATGATCATCGCGAACTGCACGACACCAAGCGTGGCGAGAGCCATCGGAATCATCGACACGGCAAAGCCGAGCGCGACGCCGCCGCGCCGATCGTCACGCCAGCGCCGGAGACGCAGAAACCACGGTCTGAAAAAATTCACGCACGACAACATGCGGGCCGCCTCTGGACCAACACGAACGACTGAAATGATACCTGTTATCAACGCGGCGGTATTATTGGGTTGGCCCGCTAATGGAAGATTACCGTAGGTCGCGAGACTCGGCGGTATCGGCGAATATTCTTCGCGCGGTCGCACAGCCGGTGTCGGGATTTTGCCGAACGTGTCGGAATATGGCGCACGTGCGCCTGCTCAGGGCGAGATGCGTGTGATCGATGCGCTCTTGCGCGGAGAGACAAAGAGGCTGTCGGAGAGCGTGATCGGCGCGCGCGTGAAGAACACAGTGGCGGCGTTGTAGGTGAAGCTCACCTGGCTGTAGATCAGCCAAGAGTTCGGGATGGCGAGCGCGGCAGGCAGAGTGAACGACGATCCCGGAGTCAATGTGTTGCTCCAGCTCACCGTCGCGTTTCCCCTGCTGTCGATCGCGATCTGCGACACGTTGACCACGGCGGTCGCGCTCGAATACGGCGACATCACCGCGGCCGTTGCGCCAAGGATCTGCTGCATGTCGGAGTCGTGGATGATGGTGTACTGATTGGTGATCTGGGCAAGGGTCGCGGTGGCGTAACGCGTCTTGTTGTAGATCGCGAGCGCCGTGCCGGCATCGTAGAAGCCAAGCAGCGCCAGCAGGATCAGCGGCAGGATCATCGCGAATTCGACGCCGGCCACGCCGCGCCGCGAGCGCCAGAAATCGCGCGGTCCACGCATCCGGCGCATTCAGTAGGGCTCCACCACGAAGGCGGACACCCCCATCATCAGCGCGGTGCCGTTCGACAGGTTCGGCAGGATCAATTGGAACGGACCGCCGATCAGCGGCCACTGGTAGATCAGCCGCAGAACCACGACCTGGCCTTGCGACCCCGGGCTGAACGCCCAGGTGTTGGTGACCTGGCCCTGCGCGTTGTAGGTCAGCGTCGGGCTGCCAGTGTTGGCCGAGCTGAACGAAGTATAGCTCTGGACGTCGACCATCAGCTGACTGCAGTTGAACAGCGCCTGAATCGACGGACAAACCTGATTGACGAACTGCGTCTGGGTCATGCTGCTGCTCTGCACCTGTCCCGTCATGAACAGGCGGCCGGACTGCATCGTCGCGGCCTGCAGCGTTTCCTGGGCGAAGAAGAAGATGCCAGTCTGCAGTACCGACAGCAGCAACCCGATGAAGATCGGCGACAGCAGCGCGAATTCGACCGCGGTCGCGCCGCCCTCGGTTCTGACGAAGCGGACGAACGACCACGACCTGCGTGCCGCAGGCCGCGCAGACGCCTGACGCTGCGGTCCGCTAGAGTGCGCCATCCTTGCCCGTGATCTTGTTGCGGTTGTCTTTCGCGACCGCCGACGCACCGGCGGCGCCGTTGCTGCGGCTGAGAATCTGACTGCCAATGTCTTTCGACGGTGCGCCGTCGCCGAGCTGAAGCAGCGGCTGGCACTGATCCGTACAGCTGTAGGTCATGCGCTCGCTGCCGCGCTGCACGACTGGCCCCGCGCCGACCTGTGCATCGACGCGCACGCGCTGCTCCTGCAGAACGACGCCGGCGCCGTCGAGCACCACCATGTTGGTCTCGCCGAATGCCGTCCCTGTCAGTACCGCATGCCGGCCGTCGGACAGGCGCTGCGCGCGCACGACGAGGGGCGCACCGAGAATGATGCGGCGCGTGCCGCTCGGCAGATCGACCAGCTTCGCCTCGTTCACGGCGACGCGCACGACCGGCGGCGCGTCGATCGCACACGCGCGGTCGATGGCCGGCGAAAGCATCGCGGCCGCGATCAGGCTTGCTGAAGTCCACTGCGGAACGAAGCGAGGCACGGCATCCACCTGGCGATATGCAGCCTTTCGCCCGACAATGGTACCGCTGGTTCGTAAGAGGATCGTAAATCGGACCGCGCAAATCGACGTCGGGAATACGCCAGCCGTCGGCCACCGCTGGCCGCTTTCGGACAACACCGCTACACAGGCGGCATCATCGTGCCGCCAGCGGCCGATCGCGGCAACAACATGAAACAAAGCCGCGTCGACCCATGGCCGCCTAGCGCAACGTGATAAGCTCCATCAGCGCGGCGTTGGCTTCGACGAACCCTTGCGGGCAGCCATCCGCCGCGATCTGCAACAGGCGCTGCGCTTCCGTGCGATCCTTGCGGAGCAGCGCGAGTTCGCCGCCGTAGAAGTTCGCCTCGCAGCCCTGCGCCAGCTTCGTCCGGGCATCGCCGCCATCGGCCGCAGCCAGCGTCTGCGCGAAGCTCGCCTCGCCGAGATAGTGCCGGACGAGTGGCGCCGGCCACACCGTCATGTCGAGCGGCTTCGCCGTCTCCCTGAAATGGCCTGCGCTGTTGTTGCGGCGCTCGGCGATCTCCAGCCAAAGCGCAGCATACGGATCCTGCGGATTGATCCGGTTCGCCTTGCGGAAATCGGCCTCGGCATCCGGCAGGTGGCCGCCCAGCACGTAATAGGCGACACCGCGGCTGAAATAGACCAGCGCATTGCCGGGATCGAGCCGCAGCGCGCGGCCGAAGTCATCGATCGCCACAGTGTTGTCGCCGCGCGCATAGGCGACGCAGCCACGGTTGAAATACGCCAGCGCATTGTTGGGATCGAGCTTGAGCGACTGGTTGAAGTCGTCGAGCGCGCGGTCGAACTCGCCGCGCCCCTTGTACAGCAGTCCGCGGTTGTAATACGCCGCGGCATAGCCGGCGTCGACGCGGATCGCATCGTTGAAGTCAGCAAGCGCGCGATCGAGATTGCCGCGGACGCGGCTGAGGTTGCCGCGCTCGGTCAGCGCCCATGCGCTCTTTGGATCGCGGCGCACCGCCTCGTCGAAATCCCTCGCCGCGCGCTCGACATCGCCCTTGCCGAGATAGGTGTTGCCGCGGTTGAGATAGGCGGCGGTCTGCGCCGGATCGAGCCGGATCGCCTCGCTGCAATCGGCGAGGGCGCCATCGGCGTCGCGCTTGAGCCAGCGCCAGCCGCAGCGGTTGCTGAGCGCCTGGGCGCGGGCCGTGCCGGTCACGGTGGCATCGCCGAGCACGCGATCGCAGGCGGCGATGCTCTGGTCGGCCTTGTTGACGTCGCCGGCGAGCCTGCACTGGTTGACGTCGCCGTCGCTCGCGGCCCGCGCCGGCCCTGCAAACCCGGCAGCCAGCGCCACCACAAGCCCTGTCGCCATCCATCCACCGCGCATGCAGCCCCTCCGCTTCGCGACGCGATCCGTCGCGGGCGGCATTGTGCGTCAGGGCCCCGGTGCCGGCCATCGACCGGAGGGACGATTCCATGACCGAGCGCGCCCTTTGATCGCTCCGGGAGTGCCCTCGACTTGACCCGCGACAAGCGCAGCGCCCATGCATGCTTGCTGCAACGCAGCGAAAGCCGGAGCGGGGCTGCGCTGGCGCGACAAGGCGGTTGATGCTTCAACTGACACCGCAGGCGTTCAACCGCCCGCTCCCGCCGACGAGCAGCGAGCCGCAAGCCATGATGACACTCCGCCAGGTCGAAGTCGTCCGCGCCGTGATGGTGACGGGCACGATCGGCGGCGCGGCCAAGCTGCTCAACGTCTCGGCGCCCGGCATCAGCCGCCTGATCAAGTACACCGAGAAATCCCTGGGAATCCGGTTCTTCCAGCGCCAGAACGGCCGCTATTTCCCGACGCCCGAGGCGCGCAGCATCTTCGAGCAGATCAACAGCGTCTACAAGAAGGTCGACGACCTCTCCAGCACGATCTCGGCGATCGGCCGCGGCGGCCTGTCGGAGCTGCGCATCGGCTCGGTGCCCAGCATCTCGCAGGTGATGGTGCCACGCGCCATCGAGCGGGTGCGGCGGCGCTATCCCGACCTGCACATGGACATCAACATCCTCAAGCTCGAGGAGGCGATCGACTACCTGCTGCTGGACAAGGGCGAGTGCGTGGCGATGAGCTATCGCCTGCCGCATCCCGGCCTCGAATTCCTGCCACTGGCATCGGGCGAACTCTACTGCATCGTGCCGGAGAACCATGCCCTCGCCGGACGCGAGGAGATCAGCGCCGCGGAAATGACGCGCCATCCGCTGATCGGCATCGATCCCAACGATCCGTACGGGCGAATCATGGCGGAGATGTTCGCGCGCAACAAACTCACCTATGACATCACCATCCGCGCACGTTTCGGCACCACGGTATGCGCCCTGGTCAAGGCCGGCCTTGGCATCGCCGTGATCGACCAGTTCACCGTCGCCCATGGCGGCGTGCCGGGCATCGCGCTGGTGCGGATCGCGGAGCCGACGAAGTTCGACACCTACGTCGCGGTGAAACGCGGTGTGCCGCTGTCGCTGCATGCCGAGAGCTTCATCGAGTATCTGCGCGCCGAAATGCGCGCGGTGGAGCCGGCGCGCGGGGCGCGGAGCCGGGGCCGGACAGCAGCCTCGCGGAAATAACATCATGTTATGTTTGCTCGATAAATGGGTAATTGTGTTAGTTCTTGTTTGGACTATCGTTTGCTTAAATCCCGCGGCACGGCGCCCTGGAGGCGCTCCCGCGAGACGTCCCTCTGACCGCCTGGACCGAGCTTGTGCCTGACGACGTGCCCCTGAACGAGCCGCGCTTTCTGACCGGACTGATCGGCGCCCCGATCGCCCACTCCGCGTCGCCGGCGATGCACGAGCAGGCCGCGCGTGCGCTCGGCGCCCACTGCCACTATCAGTTGATCGAAGTCGCCGGCGCGGGCCCGGCCGAACTGCGCGCGCTGCTCGATGGCGTCCGCCGCCTCGGCTTTTCCGGCGTCAACATCACCTTTCCCTACAAGGAAGCCGTGGTCGGCCTGCTCGACGCGCTCGATCCGACCGCCGCGGCGATGCAGGCGGTCAACACCGTGGTGGCGCGCGGCGGCCATCTCACCGGCCACAACACCGACACGTCGGGCTTCGCCCGCGCGGCGCGTGACCTCGTCGAGGGCTCCCGGCGCGGACCGGTGGCGGTGATCGGCGCCGGCGGCGTCGGCAAGGCCATTGCCTTCGCCCTTGCCACCCTCGGTGTCGCCGATGTGCGGCTCTACGACAGCGACGTGGCGAAGAGTCGCGCCCTCGCCGCGGCGGTGCCGTCGCGCGCGGCTTCCGCCGCCGCGAGCGTCGAGGCCGCTCTGCATGGCGCCGTCGGGCTCGTCAACGCGACGCCGATCGGCATGTTGCCGGACCGCGGCACGCCCGTGCCCGACGCTCTCCTGCACAACGGCCTGTGGGTCGCCGACGCGGTGTACTCGCCGCTGTGGACGCCGCTGCTGACCGCGGCAAAGACCTGCGGCGCGCGGGTGATGACCGGACGCGAGCTCGCGATCTACCAGGCCGCCGACGCCTTCGCACTGTTCACGGGACTGACGCCGTCGGCCGCGGAGATGGGAAAAGCTTTTGATGCCGTGATGGCAAGAAGATATGCAGCGTCGAACGCCGCATGACGGACGGGCCAACCAAGGTCCGCCGGCTGGGACGGAAACCTTAGAGAGAGGAGAGACCACCGTGAAACCGATGATCCTGGCGAGCGCCCTGCTCGCCGCGCTGTGCACGACCGCCTCGGCGCAGACCATCAAGCTCGCCGATGTCGCCGAGCTGTCCGGCGGCGGCGCGACCGTCGGCACCAACTGGAAGAACGGCATCGACCTCGCGATCGAGGAAATCAACGCCAAGGGCGGCATCCTCGGACGCAAGGTCGAGGTCACCCACGCCGACTCACAGTCCAACCCGGGCATCGCCCGCGCCCAGGTGCAGAAGGCGCTCGACGGCGAGCCCTATGTCCTGCTCGGCCCCGGTTACTCCGGCTCGGTCAAGGTGACGGCGCCGCTCGCCGCGGAAGCCGGCATCGCCCAGATCATGGGTGGCGAAGCCGCCGAGCTGACCCAGGCGGGCAACAAGTATCTGTTCCGCACCTCGTTCGGCCAGCAGTCGTCGATGCCGAAGGTCGCCAAGTACATCGCCGAAGACCTCAAGGCGAAGTCCGTCGCCGTGGTGTGGGTGAACAACGACTTCGGCAAGGGTGGCCGCGACGTCATCCTCAAGGAGTTCGCCAAGCGCAACGTCAAGGTCGCCGCGGACCTGTCGACCGAAGCCGGCCAGGCCGACTTCGCCGCCGACGTCTCCAAGCTCAAGGCGGCCGCCCCCGATGCGGTGTTCGTCTATGTCAACGAGGAAGAGAGCGCCCGCATTCTCAAGGAGCTCAAGCGCCAGGGGGTCACCGTGCCGCTGATCGGCGAAACCACGCTGATCGGCCAGAAGGTGGTGGAACTGGCCGGCGACGCCGCCAATGGCGCCCGCGGCCATGTCGGCCTGACCACCGACGCCCCGGTCGACCTCGTCAAGGCCTTCCGTGACAAGTTCGTCAAGAAGTACAACTATGTGCCCGATCATAACGGCATCAAGGGCTACCTCGCGGTCTACATGATCAAGGCGACCACCGACAAGATGGGCAAGGTCGACTCCAAGGCGTTCGCCGACACCCTGCATGGCCTGACCATCAAGGCCGCCGACGAACCCGGCATCCTGATGGACGTGACCTTCGACCAGAACGGCGACATCGACCGCCAGGGCTTCCTGGTCGAGATTGTCGACGGCAAGCAGGTCATCAAGCAGGTGCTGCCGAAGCTGAACTGAGGCAGACTGAACGCCTTACCGTTTCCTCATCCCGAGGAGCGGCCTTCAGGCCGCGTCTCGAAGGATGAGGAAGCACCCGGGCCTCATGGTTCGAGACGGCGCTGCGCGCCTCCTCACCATGAGGAACAGGATAGGTCGCGGAGCAGGTAGCGCCCCGGATGAGCGCAAGCGGCACCCGGGGGGCCACACCACGCAAGACCCCGAATATCGCTCCGCTCATCCGGGCGACGCGGAGCAGCCATCTCCTCATCCCGAGGAGCCGCGCAAGCGGCGTCTCGAAGGATGAGGCCGAGACACCACCAGTCCCATGGTTCGAGACACGCGGCGCGCGCCTCACCACCGGGGATGAAGCGCGACGACGCACCATCAAGGGCCGTGAAGAAGGCTTGTTGCGAAACCGTGCTGCCAAAACACATTGCGGAAGGGAATGATGTCCAATCTGCCTGACCTTCTGATCGCAGGCCTCGCCACCGGCGCGATCTACGCGCTGATCGCGGTCGGCTTCACGCTGCTGTGGCAGACCTCGCAGACCATCAACTTCGCCCAGGGCGAGTTCGTGATGCTGCCGGCCTTCCTGATGCTGGCTGCGATGCACGCCGGCGCGCCGTTCTGGCTCGCCGTCGTGCTCGGCATCGTGTTGTCGCTGGTCCTGCTCGGCCTCGGCTTCAAGCTGCTGCTGGTCGATCCGATGCTGCGCCACGGCGTGCTGCCGCTGGCGATCGCCACCATGGCACTGGCGATCGGCATGAAGGAGGCCGTCAAGCAGTTCTTCAGCGCCGAGGCCTCACCCTTTCCCTCGATCATCCCCGCCGGCGACATCAACGTCCTCGGCCATGTCATGTCGCTGCAGAGCGTCGGCGTGCTGGTGCTGGCGATCGTCGTGGTGTTCGGGCTGACCGCCCTGCTCAACCGCACCTCGATCGGCCATCAGATGCAGGCCACGGCGCAGAACCCGACGGTGGCGCGCATCATCGGCGTGCCGGTCGAACGGATGATCCTGCTGACCTTCCTGATCAACGCCTTCCTGGTGGCGATCGCCTCGCTGCTGATCACGCCGATCTACCTCGCGAAGTTCTCGAGCGGCGAGGTGCTGGGCCAGGCGGCGTTCATCGCCGCCATTGTCGGCGGCTTCAACCAGGTGCGCGGCGCCATCGCCGGCGGCCTCCTGATCGGCGTCGTCGACAACCTCGCGGCGGCCTACATCTCGACGCAGTACCGCGCCGCGGTGCCGATGATCCTGCTGATCGTCATCATCCTGTTCCGCCCGCAGGGCCTTCTGGGCCGCGCCGAGGAGCGCACCGTATGACGCGGACGAACAAACTGCTGTCGCTGGCGCTCGGCGCTGTCGTCGTCGCAGCGCTGATCGTGGTGCCGATGAACTTCAACCGCTATGGCCTGTTCATTCTCAGCCAGTGGGCGGTGATGACCATCGCCGCCATGGGCCTCAACCTGACGCTTGGCTACGCCGGCCAGGTGTCGCTGGCGCAAGGCGCATTCGTCGGCATCGGCGCCTACGCTTCCGCAATCCTCACCACCCAGGGCGTGCCGCTGGTCGGCGCGCTCGCTGTCGCCATCGTGCTGTGCTTCGTGATCGGCTGGCTGCTCGGCTATCCGGCGCTGCGGGTGCAGCACCACTACCTCGCGTTCGTCACGCTGGCGTTTTCGACCCTGGCCTTCCTCTTCTTCCGCAACGAGGACTGGCTGACCAAGGGCATCTACGGCATCAGCAACATTCCGCGGCCCCACATCTTCGGCCTCGCCACCAACAAGCCACTGCCGTTCTACTATGTCTGCCTTGGCATGCTGGCGATCGTGACCTTCTGCGTGTGGTGGCTGATCCGCTCGCCCTGGGGCCGCGCCTTCATCGCGCTGCGCGAGAACCCGGTGCGGGCGCTGTCGCTGGGCATCGATACCCGCCGCTATACGCTGATGGCGTTCGCGATCGGCTCGGCGCTCGGCGGCGTTGCCGGCGCGCTGTACGCACCGCTGACGCAGTATGTCGATCCCGTGCCATTCCACCTGTCGCTGTCGCTCGACCTTCTGATGATGGTGATCGTCGGCGGCTCCGGCTTCTTCTTCGGTCCGTTCCTCGGCGCCATGATCGCGGTGCTGCTGCCGGAATGGCTGCGCTTCACCGAAGGCTACTACCTGATGCTGTACGCCGCCGCGGTGATCCTGCTGCTGATCTACTCGCCGACCGGCATTCTCGGCATCCTCGACCGCGCTCTCACCGAACGCCGCACCAGGGCCGCCTCCGCACAGCGGGCGGCCAGCAAGGCCAAGCTGGAGACAGTGCCATGACCACCCCGGTGCTGCAGATCAACAACATCAAAAAGCATTTTGGCGGCATCGCCGCCGTCAACGGCGTCTCCTTCGAAGTCAACGAGGGCGAGATCCTCGGCCTGATCGGCCCGAACGGCTGCGGCAAGTCCACCCTGTTCAACTGCATCCTCGGCCAGCTGCTGCCGAGCGACGGTGAAGTGAAAATTGACGGGCGCGTCACCACCGGCATGCGCCCGTCCGATCTCAACCGGCTCGGCGTCAGCCGCACCTTTCAGCTGCTGCAGGTGTTCCCCAAGCTGTCGGTCCGCGAGAACCTCATCCTGGCCGGCCAGGAGCACCAGGGCAGCATGGTGTCGCGGCTGTTCGGCCCTTCCGACGCCGGCCTCGGCGCCGCCGCCGACCAGATGATCTCGTTCTTCAAGCTCGATCACCTCGCCACCGAGCCGGCGGGCGGGCTGTCCTACGGCCAGCAGAAGCTGCTCGACGCCGCCATGGCGTTCATGGGCGGGCCGCGCCTCGTGCTGCTCGACGAGCCCGCCGGCGGCGTCAACCTGTCGATGCTCGCCGATCTCAAGGACCGCCTTAGCGCCATCAACCGCGAGAAGCGCGCCACGTTCGTCGTCATCGAGCACAACATGGAGTTCGTGATGTCGCTGTGCTCGCGCGTCGTGGTGATGGCGGAGGGCAAGGTGCTGGCGCAGGGCAAACCCGACGAAGTCCGCTCCAATCCTGCCGTGATCGAGGCCTATCTGGGGCACTGAGATGGGCGCGTGGCACACCATTCGTGACGTCATCCCACAACGCGAGTTCGCGCCGGGACGACAGACCATCGTCCGTTCACATGAGCGTGCTGTGATCCGGCATGTCAGGAGCATTCCATGAGCGACGCCATCCTCGAGGTCCAGGGCCTGGTCGGCGGCTACGGCAAGATGACGATCCTCAATGGCACGACGTTCAGCGTGCCGGCGGGCGCCATCACCACGGTGATCGGCCCCAACGGCGCCGGCAAGTCCACCGTGTTCAAGGCGATCTTCGGCCTGCTCAAGCTGCGTGAGGGCAAGATCGTCTTCAGGGGACGTGACGTCACGGGCTGCAGTCAGCGCCAGCTGCTCGCCGCCGGCATTTGCTATGTACCGCAGGGCCGCAACATCTTTCCGGAACTGACGGTGCGTCACAATATCGAGCTCGGTGCGGTCGCCGCCGGCCGTGGCATCACCGATCTGCCGCGCCGTATCGAGGCGGCGCTCGACCGCTTTCCGGCGCTGCGCAAGAAAGCGACCCAGCAGGCCTCGACGCTGTCGGGTGGCGAGCAGAAGCAGCTGGAGATCGTCCGGGGGCTGCTGCTCGATCCGCAACTGGTGCTGATCGACGAGCCGTCGATCGGCCTGTCGCCCCTGATGGTGCAGGAGACCTTCAGCATCCTCAAAGAATTGCGCGACCGCGGCGTCTCGATCCTGATGATCGAGCAGAACGCGCGGTCGGCGCTGGAAATCTCCGATCTCGGCATCGTGCTCGAGCTCGGCCAGACCCGCCTCGTCGACAAGGCGGACAAGGTGTTGAATGACCCGCGGATCGGACAGTTGTTCCTCGGCGGGGCGATGAGTGGAGCTGCGGCATGA
Source organism: Bradyrhizobium sp. U87765 SZCCT0048 (assembly GCF_018131225.1). Taxonomy (GTDB): domain Bacteria; phylum Pseudomonadota; class Alphaproteobacteria; order Rhizobiales; family Xanthobacteraceae; genus Bradyrhizobium_A. Next base: position 442,369 of record NZ_JAFCMM010000004.1, read on the forward strand.
CTGGAGTGAAGCGTCTTGGTCTCATCGGCGCTGGCCTGATCGGCCGCAAGCATGCCGAACTGATGCAGGCCAACCCGGACTGCCAGATCGCGGGCATAGCCGATCCGGCGCCGCAAGCGCGCGACCTCGCGACAACCCTCAACGTGCCCTGGTACGACGATTATCGCGTGCTGCTGGAGCGCGAACGCCCCGACGGCATGATCGTCGCATCCCCCAACACGCTGCATGTGCCGATGGCGCTGGACTGCCTGGAGCGCGGCGTGCCGGCCCTGGTCGAGAAGCCGATCGCCGAAACGGTCGCCGCCGCGCGCAAGATCGCCGAGGCGGTCGAGCGCACCGGGGTCCCGGTGCTGGTCGGCCATCACCGCCGCCACAACCCGATGATCAAGGCGGTGCGCGCCGCCGTCGCCGATGGCCGACTTGGCCGGCTCACCGCGGTGATCGGCCTGTGGCTGCTGAAAAAGCCGGACGACTATTTCAACGTTACCTGGCGCAAGGAGGACGGCGGCGGTCCGATCCTGATCAATCTCATCCACGACATCGACAACCTGCGTTTTATCTGCGGCGACATCGTCGAGGTGCAGGCGCAGACGTCGAGCGCTGTGCGCGGCTTCGCCGTCGAGGACACGGCGGCGCTGCTGTTCCGCTTCGCCAGCGGCGCGCTGGGCACCGTGACGCTGTCGGATGCGACGCCATCGCCGTGGAGCTGGGAGCTGGCGTCCCGCGAAAACCCAGCCTATCCGCCGAACCCCGACCAACCCTGCTACATTTTCGCGGGCACCCAGGCCTCGCTCACGGTCCCGACGCTCGACACCTGGGACTACCCAGGCAAGGTCGGCTGGTACGAGCCGCTGCAGCGCACGACGCTGCCGGCGCCCGTCGCCGATCCGCTCGTCGAGCAGTTGCGCCACTTCCTTGCGGTGATCGACCGCAGCGAGACGCCGCTGGTCTCGGCCGCCGACGCGCTGGCGACCCTCGCGGTGATCGAGGCCGTCAAGGACGCCGCCCGCACCGGCGCGCGCATCGCGCCGCAGAGTTAGGCGTCATCGGCGCAGGGCCATGCCCCGTCATCCTGAGGTGCGAGCGAAGCTCGCCTCGAAGGATGAACGGCCCAGAAGCTTCCGCGCGGGCCGTCGCCCTTCGAGGGTCCCGCGGCGCGGGACCACCTCAGGGTGACGGATCCTACTCACTAGAATTGAAATCTTGAGTCAGACGTCAGAAGGAGCCGACCATGAGCCAGCGTTCGATCGCAACCGTGTCGCTGAGCGGCGCGCTGGACGAGAAGCTGCGGGCGATCGCCGCCGCCGGCTTCGACGCCGTGGAGATCTTCGAGAACGATTTCCTGTCGTTCAACGGCGGGCCTAGTGATGTGGGCGCGATGTGTCGCGACCTCGGCCTGTCGATCTCTGCCTTCCAGCCGCTGCGTGACTTCGAGGGCATGCCCGAGCCGCAGCGCACGCGCAACTTCACGCGCATCGAGCGCAAGTTCGACCTGATGCAGGAACTCGGCACCGATCTCTTGCTGATCTGCAGTAACGTCTCGCCGGCCTCGCTCGGCGGTATCGACCGCGCGGCTGCGGATTTCCGCGAGCTCGGCGAGCGCGCCGCGAAACGGGGCTTGCGCGTCGCCTTCGAGGCGCTGGCCTGGGGTCGCCACATCAACGACTACCGCGACGCCTGGGAAGTGGTGCGCCGCGCCGACCACCGCGCCATCGGCCTCGTGCTCGACAGCTTCCACGCGCTGGCGCCCGCCCTCCCGGTCAACCCGATCGCCTCGATTCCCGGCGACCGTATCTTCCTGGTTCAGCTCGCGGACGCGCCGCAGCTCGATCTCGACGTGCTGTCGTGGAGCCGGCATTTCCGCTGTTTCCCCGGCCAGGGCAACCTGCCGGTGGCTGATTTCATGAATGCGGTCGCGGCGACCGGCTACACCGGCCCGCTGTCGCTGGAGATCTTCAACGACCAGTTCCGTGCCGGCTCGGCGGCGCGCGTCGCGGTCGACGGCCTGCGCTCGCTGATCCTGCTCGACGAGCAGGTGGCGCGATCAGCGACGCCTCCGTCACCGGCCGCAATGCCGCCCCGCGAGGCGAGCCGCGGCGTCGGCTTCATCGAGTTCGCGGTCAACGAGGACAAGGCGGAAGACCTCGCCACCCTGCTCGGCCAGATCGGCTTCCGCCAGACCGGCCAGCACCGCAGCAAGGCGGTGCAGCGCTGGACGCAGGGATCGATCGACCTCGTGGTCAATTGCGAGGCCCATGGCTTCGCCCATTCGCACTACGTCACCCATGGCGCCGGCGTCTGCGCCATCGCGCTCGAGGTCGACCATGTCGATGCCACCATGGCGCGCGCCGAAGCGCTGCATGCCAAGACCTTCTACCAGCCGGTCGGACCGGGCGAGCTTGAAATCCCGGCCATCCACGGCGTCGGCGGCAGCCTGATGTATTTCCTCGCGCCGAGCGCACAGAACTGGGACCGCGACTTCTCGCCGACCGGGCCGGAAACATCGGCCACCGACCGCCTCGCCGCCGTCGACCACATCTCGCAGTCGATGCCCTATGAGGACATGCTGTCGTGGCTGCTGTTCTACACCGGCATGCTCGATCTCACGCGCGGACCGCAGGTCGACGTCGCCGACCCCGCCGGCCTGGTGCAGAGCCAGACCATCAGCAATGCCGATGGCAGCCTCCGGCTGATCATCAACGGCACCGCCGCCAACCGCACGCTGTCGGCGCGCTTCCTGTCGGAGTTCTTCGGCTCGGGCGTGCAGCACATTGCGTTTGCCTGCGACGACATCTTCGCCACCGTCGCCGAAATGCGCGCGCGGGGCGCCGGTTTCCTGAAAATCCCTGATAATTACTACGACGACATCGAGAGCAAGTACGATCTCGACGCCGCCACCATGGCCAGGCTGCGCGAGAACCAGATCCTGTACGACCGCGAGGGCGACGGCGAGTTCTTCCAGATCTACACCCATGCCTTCGACGACCGCTTCTTCTTCGAGATCGTGCAGCGGCGCAACTACCAGGGTTTTGGCGCGGCCAACGCCGCCATCCGCCTCGCCGCCCAGGCCCGCGAGGCCCCGCCGATCGGCATGCCGAGGATCTGAGAGGAGCTCTCATCCTGAGAGGCTGACTCAAAAAGGCAGCCAGTGAAGCAGACCGTTTGTTGTCAAACTCGTCATGGCCGGGCTTGACCCGGCCATCCACGTCTTCCTTGTTGAAGCGCTGCAAAGACGTGGATGCCCGGGACAAGCCCGGGCATGACGGAGAAAGTCGATATTCCCGACGCTTCAACAAGGCATTGAAAATGTGAGCCGCATTTTCGATCAGGCTCTGGGGAGCGGCTGCGCGGGGACAGCGATACAGCAGCATAACGCCAGCTGCGGCCGCGTCTCCAAGGATGAGGCCACGGCGTTGCGGCCTCATGGTTCGATACGGCGCTGGCGCGCAATTAGAGCGCGTTAGCGATTCAATCAAAATACACGCGCTCTAAGTGCGCGTCGGCAACAGCCGCTTCGCCGGTTGCAGCCACGCCGTAAGCCACCGTCGCCCTGGCATCTCGACGAACGTGTAGCTCAGCCACGCCAGCAGCCAGATCACCGCGAGCGCCACCGCGACACAGGCCGCGTAAACGAGCGGCGTCGGGCCGAGCGCCCGCGCGGCCTCGACCGCGAAGCTCAGCAGCAATTGATGCAGCAGGTAGATCGAATAGGAAATCAGCCCGAGATGGTAGACAAGGCGATTGCCATAGAGCGCCTGCGCCAGCCGGCCGTCACGCGACAGCAGCGCCACGAAGGGAATAAACAGCAGATAGATCGGCAGATCATGGTGAAACGCAATGCCAATCACCACGATCGCCAGCGTCAGCCCCGCGACCAGCGCGTCCTGCACCGCCATCGACAGCCGATCGAGGCGATGGGCGACGCGAAAGATGCCGAGGCCGATGGCGAAGCCGGCCACCGCGCGCAGCAGCGGCAGCATCGAATCGCCATTGGTGACGTCGAGCGGCCCGGCGGAGCCGAGCCCGCTCCTGGCGATGACGACGACGGCGCCGAGCGCGGCGACGCAGCCCAGCGCGGCCAGCAGCGGTCCGCGGCGAACGAACACGACGAGCAGTGGCGGCAGCAGCAGGTAGGAGCCGAGTTCGGCGCTCGCCGCCCACGACACGCCGACGATCGGCTGCACATGCAAACCCCAGCCGGTGAGCATCAGGAGGTTGCCGGCCCAGTCCCACGGACGGAAGTACGCCAGGGTGTCGCGCGAGAGCCCGAGCAGAATCTTGATGAGGTAGAGCGTGGCGATGACGACATAGGCCGGATAAAGCCGCGCCACGCGCTTGACCAGAAAATCGAGGTAGTGACGCCAGGGCGAGGCCACGAAGGCATCGCGATACACATACGCCATCACGTAGCCGCTCAGCATGAAGAACAGGTCCACCGCGAGATAGCCGTGCGGCACGCGGTAGTAGGGCGCGGTGCCCGGGCCGAGCAGCGGCACATTGCCGAAGTGATAAAGCACGATCAGCACCGCGGCGACACCGCGCACCCCGGTCAACGATCGAATATCGGCAGGCATTCCTTCTCCATCTTCACCGGGCGATCTCGCCATTGCCGCGCGCTGCTGCGACCCCCAGACTGGAAGACGCGGCCGCCCGGCACAAGCCCCGGCATGGCGTAACAGCTGATGCTGACAGGGATTTGAAAAAAGCGCCCGCCAGACGAGGGGTGTTCCCTCGGGCCGCTTCACGCACCGCCGCCGGTGTCGTCCTCAGCCGCGGGTCTTGACGCGGAAGATCACCGGCAGGGTGAAGTAGAGGGAATCGTCGGCGACCAGCGGCGGCGGCGCCGGCACCGGATCGGAACGCTTGAGCATGGCGAGCGCCGCCTGGTCGAACGCCGGATCGCCCGAACTCTTGACGATGCTGCTGGAGAGGATGTGGCCGGTCCGATCGAGTTCGAATGCCACCATGATCTCCGCGCTCTTGCTCTCGCGGCCGGAGGGATACTTCTTGTGCCGGTCGAGATGGGCGACGAGCTGCTTCTGCCAGGTGGTGCGCACGCGCTGCCTGGACTCGCCGATGCCCTGCTCCAACGTGGTCGAGCGCTCCGATTCCTTGGCGGTCTCGGAGGTCGGCATGGCCGTCGCTTCCGAAGCCACCGACTCGGTGGACGGCGAGGCCTGCGCCGTCGGCGTGTCCGGATTTTCCTCGGTGGGCTTCTTCGTCGCGTCGGGGGAGACGATCCGGTCGGGATTGTCCGACTCGGCGGGCATCTCTTTCGGCAGTTCGCTCTGCTTCTCGACCGCCTTCTGCTCCACCTGCGAGGGCGAGGCCGCCGATGCCTCGGCATTCGGCCCCGGCGGCAGATCGGTGACCTCCGCGCGCGGCGCGGCGAGCTCGAGCCCGATTTCCAGGCCCGGCGCGCCGAGATCGTCCTCGGCGTCCGCTGCCGGCCGGCTGGCGATCGCGAGCGCGACGCCGCCGAGATGCAGGCCGAGCGCGACCACGGCAGCCGTCACCCACAGACGGCGGGAGGGCCTGCTGGAGAGTTCGGCGTCGGGGGTCACGGACATGGCAGCGATACGCGCGGCGTCAGGGTTTAGGCGCAGGAGCGGCGGCGGGCGCAGCTTGTGGCACGCCTTCTGAGACGCCTTCGACGGCGACCAGCGCCACCTTGAGATAGCCGCCGCTGCGCAGCACCTCCAGCACGTCCATCATGTCGCCGTACGGCACGGCGCGGTCGGCACGCAGGAAGATACGGCGATCCTTCTCGCCGGCGCCGTCCAGCATTTTGACGAGGTCGACGCGCCGCACCGGCGTCTCGCCGACGACGACAGCGAGATCGGACTTGATGCTGACATAGGTCGGCTTGTCCGGCTTCTTCTGCGGCTGCGCCGTCGACGACGGCAGATCGACCGGCACGTCGACGGTGGACAGCGGCGCCGCGACCATGAAGATGATCAGCAGGACCAGGATGACATCGATGAACGGCGTGACGTTGATTTCGTGGGTCTCGCCGAAATCGTCGCCATCATCGACATCGGTAAAGGTCACGCCCATGTCGCGTCTCCGTTATTCCGCGGCGGCGGCGCGGGACGGCGCACCGCCGTGGGCGCGGTCGAGATCGCGCGACAACAGACGGCCGGCGGCACCGGCCGCACGGCTGACCAGCTCCATGTAGCCCTTCGTGACGCGGGCGAAGTGATTGTAGATGATGACCGCCGGGATCGCCGCGACAAGACCGATTGCGGTGGCGAGCAGCGCCTCGGCGATGCCGGGCGCAACGACCGCGAGGTTGGTGGTCTGCGCCTTCGAGATGCCGATGAACGAGTTCATGATGCCCCACACCGTGCCGAACAGGCCGACGAACGGCGAGGTCGCGCCGATGGTGGCGAGCAGGCCCATGCCGAGCCGCATCCGCCGCGCCTCGGCGCGGGTGATCTCGGCAAAGCTCGACGCGGCACGCTCCTTGATGCCGGCGTCGCTGGAGATGCCAGCCGACAGCCGCGCTTCCTTCAGCGCGGTGGCGAGGAAGGTGGAGAGAATGTCGCGCGACGATCCCAGCGCGACACGGGCCTCGGCGATCGAGCGCGCCTCGGCGATAGCGGCAAGCGCGCCGTTGAGGCGACGCTGCGCCAGGATGGTTTCAACGAACTTGCCGATGAAGATCGTCCAGGTGACGAGCGAAGCAAAGGCAAGACCGACCATCACCGCCTTGACCACGATGTCCGCCGACATGAACATCGACCACGGCGACAGCTCATGCGGCACCTGCAACGCCGGACGCGCGCCGCGGCCGCTGTTGTCGGTGACGCCGAGCGCAACCGGCGCCGCTGGTGCCGGAACCGCGGCAGCCGGCGCCGGCGCAGCGGGAGCGGTCGGCGCGGCCGTCGTCGGAGCAGCCGCCGGCGGCGACGTTGCCGCGGCGGGTTGCTGGGCCGCGGCCGGAACGGCCAGCGAGAGCCCAACGGCGACAACGGCGGCGAGAACGGCGCGGAACGACGGCTTGTTCATACTTCGGCCCAGTAGCGGATCAGGTTGTGATAGATGCCGGTCAATTTGACCGTTTCGGGGTCATCGCGCCCCAATCGCTCGACCAGCGCCTGGATCGCGGTGTCGAGATCGAAGATCAGGCTGCGGGCATGGGCATCGCGTACCATGCTCTGCAGCCAGAAGAAAGACGCCACCCGGACGCCGCGGGTCACCGGGGTCACCATATGTAGGCTGGAGGCCGGGTAGAGTACCAGATGTCCGGCAGGCAGCTTGATTTCATGCGAACCGTAGAGGTCTTCTATGATCAGCTCGCCGCCGTCATAGTCATCCGGTTCCGACAGAAACAATGTGACCGAGAGATCGGTCCGGATCCGCAGACCGGTGAGCCGGTCGCCGCGCACGGCATTGTCGACATGGATGCCGAAATGGTGGCCATCGGACGCGGCGTAGCGATTGAACAGCGGCGGAAAGATGTGCAGCGGAATCGCCGCCGAAATGAACAACGGACTGGCGGTCAGCGCGGAGAGCACGCGCTGGCCGAGCGCGCGCGCGACATCGCTGTCGGGCGGCAACTGCTCGTTCTTCTTCACCATCGCCGACTGGGCACCCGCGGTCGATCGGCCATCCTCCCACGACGCCGCATCCATGATGCGGCGGAAGTCGGCGACCTCGGCCTTGCTCAGCACATCGGGAACACAGATCAGCATTGCCACCTCATCGCGGACGCCGCGACCCGGCTCCGGAACGCTCCGGGCCGGGTTGCTGGCGTCGTCGCCTTGTGCGGATCGCGGCAGAGCGCGCCGCGACCGCTCGCGCTCAGAACTTTGCGTTTAGTACGAGGCCGGCGACACGTCCCGGCGCAACGAACACGAACGGCGTCGCGCTCTGGTAGAAGCCGTCGTAGTAGAGCTTGTTGAAGATGTTGTTCACGAAGATCTTCGCGGTGAGGTTCGCCGTGACCTTCTTCTCGACGAAGGCATCGAACCGCCAGTAGCTCGGCAGCTCGGTGCCCTGGTTGGCGGCGAGCAGGGTGCCGCCATAGATCTTGGAGCGGAAGGTCGCCTGGCCGCCGAGCTCCCAGCCGTCGTCGAACTTGTACTTGGTCAGGATGTTGAACGACTGGTGCGCGATGTTGGCGAGCGGCAGGCCGACATTGGTGGTGTAGCCGGCCGTGGCCGGCGGCGCGACATTCGACGCCGTGACCCGTGACGTCATCAGGACATAACCGCCGAACACGCTCCAGCGATCGGTGATCTTGCCGGCCGCCTCGAGGTCGATGCCCTGGATGCGATAGGCGGCGCCGGCCACGATGGTGTTGGCGACGCCGTTGACCGTGCCCGATTCACGGGCATTGGTCTTCTCGGTCTGGAACAATGCGCCGGTCAGCAGCAGGCGCCTGTCGAACAGCTCCCACTTGGTGCCGACCTCGATGGCCTTGTTCTTCTCGGGACCGTAGATCTGCTGGGCGATCTGCGCCGGATTGAGGCTGATACCGCCATAGTTGGTGGACGTGCCGTCGAGCTCCGCGCCGACTGGATTGGCCGAGGTCGCATACGCCGCATACACGCTGGCGATCGGCAGCGGCTTCACGACGATGCCTGCGTTGTAGTTGACGATGCCGTTGTCGAGAGGCACCGCGCGGACGGTATTGTTGTGGGCGGTGATGGCGTAATCGTCGTAGCGAACGCCGCCGTTCAGAATGACGAAGTCGCGGTAGTTGGCGGTGTCGATGGCATAGACGCTGCGGGTATCGACCGTCACGACTGCCGGATTCCCGGAAACCGACGCCGCGCCGCTGAACGGCAGGTAGGTGTAGCCGGGATTGAAGATCGATGCGCCCGACAGGCTACCCGAGCCGTTGAACACGCTCCCGTCGGTCGGAACCGTTTCCGACGACAGGCCCGTGTAGGTGTCGATCGAGACGCGCTCGCGCGACAGCTCCACGCCGGTAACCGTGGTGTGCTTCCACGGGCCGGTGTCGAACTTGAACGTCGCATCGCTCTGGTTGGCGACTGTCGTCGTTTCCTGATAGCGACTCTGCGGGTTGGCCGTGAAGGTCCACAGCAGCGGATTCGGGTTGGCGGTCTTCGGGCTCTCGGGGATGGTGCCGATATAGTTGAGCACGGAGCGCTCGGCGCGGAAGGCACTGTGGAGCGTCAGGCTGTCGTTGACCTTGACCTCGCCGGCAACGGTGCCGATGTCCTGAATGGCCTTCTGGAAGTCGCGGTTGACGAAGCCATAGTAGGTATTGCGCGGCACGCCGAACTCGGTGACCGGACCGTTGCCGCCGGCGTCATGGCGGTACGGCACGCCGAAGTCGGGCAGCGAGCTGAGATCGGTGTGCACGTAGCTGCCGGTGATCTTCACATTGTCGGTCGGCGTCCACTTGGTGGCGACGAACGCACCCCAGCGATCGTCGGTCGTGAACGAGCGCCCGGCAACGCCCGCGTCCTGGAACAGGCCGCCGGCACGCACCGACAGCGTCGGGTTGATGACTTGGTTGACGTCGAGGGTCAGGCGCTTGCCGGAGTCGGTCGTGAACGAGCTCTCCGCATTGTAGAAGTTGCGGTCAGCCGCCTGCTTGGTGACGATGTTGATGGCGCCGCCGGCCGTGCCGCGGCCGGCATAGGAGGACGCCGGACCGCGCAGGATCTCGACCTGCTCGGTGAAGAAGTTCTCGCGGATGCTGACCGCGGGATCGCGAATGCCGTCGACGAAGATGTCGTTGCGAGCGTCGAAACCACGGATGAAGAAGCGATCGCCGAACGCATTGCCGCCCTCACCGGTGCCGAGCGTGACGCCGGCGGTGGAGCGCGCGATTTCCTTGAGGCTGGTGGCGTTCTTGTCTTCCAGCAGTTCCTTGGTGAGAACGGTGATCGTCTTCGGCGTGTTGACGATCGGCTCACTGAACTTGCCGGAGGCGACGCGGGTGGCGAGATAGGGCGCAGCCGCGTTGGCGTACGGATTGGCATCCGGCGGGGTCAGGCCGCCGGCGTTGGGATACGGCACGGGCGCCGCAGCCACCTGCTGCTGGCGCTCCCGCGCCGCGCGCCGCAGGGCATTGCGCGCGCGGGTCTGCTCGGCGTTGGGCTTGCTGGCCGGGCGCGGACGCGCCACCGGCGCATCCACGGTGACCGGCGGCAGCGGCGCCTGCTGCGCTTCGGCGCCACCGATCGAGGCGACTGCGATGAGGCCGGCAACGGCGCTGATCTTGCCGACAGGCGGCTCCTCGGCCAATCCGCCGATCACGATGTTCGCGCGCAACGAGCGCGGCGCCTTCACACTGCCCATAACCGAGTCGCCCCCAAGACGTTTTGACGCGGTCGCACGTCCTGCGACCAATCAACTCAGGTGTCTGTAGCAGCGCGAACCCGTGGGGCAACTCGAATTGGCCGAATCCGGGGCTGCGGGATGTTTGAATCGCTCCAGATCAAAATCATTCTAAACTGCAGTTTGAAACGTTCTAATCTGGAGCGCTTCTAAACTGCGTCACCCGGCGTCACGCCTCGCCCGCCTCCGGCGCGCTCGGCGGCTTCATCAGCGAAAACAGCTCGTCGACCATCTGCTTCGCGCTCTGGCGAACGCGATCGGTATCGTCCATCCCGGCGATGTTGATCCCGCGCACCACGGCATGCATCTCGTCGCGGAAATCGGTGAGGAAACGCAACGGATCAGCCGAGTCGTTGGCGACACGGGCGATCAGGCCCGCGATCAGCAACTGGCAGGCGATCATGCGGCCGTTGAGTTCGTCCATGGAGCGCTCCTGTCTCGAGGGCAACGCCGGAGCGGCGCGGGCGCTCGATAGAGCATTTTGGCGGAAAGGCAAATCCCGCGCGTGGCTCAGGCCGGAGCAGCGCCATCGTCCTGGACCAGCAGCCCGGCATTGCCGCCGGCCGCCGCGGTGTTGATGGTGACCGTCTGTTCGGCGGCGAGGCGCGCGAGATAATGCGGCCCGCCGGCCTTGGGCCCAGTGCCGGACAGGCCATGGCCGCCGAACGGCTGCACGCCGACCACCGCGCCGATCATGTTACGGTTGACGTAGATATTGCCGACCGGCAGGCGCGCGACGATCGCCGCGACAGTCTCGTCGATGCGCGAGTGGATACCGAGCGTCAGCCCGTAGCCGGTCTTCTCGATGGCGGCGAGGACGTCGTCCAGCATCTCCGCGCGGTAGCGCACGACATGCAGGATCGGCCCGAACACCTCGGCATCGAGATCCGCCGGCGACGCCAGCTCGATGACATGCGGCGCGACGAACAGCCCCTGCTCCGGTGCCTCGCCCGCGAAATGCACGCGCGCCTGCGCCCGCATGCGCTGCAGATGCGCCGCGAGCCGCGCCTTGGCCTCGGCATCGATTACCGGGCCGACCTGGGTCGCCGGATCGCGGGGATCGCCGACGCGCAGTTCGCGGGCGGCGCCGACAATCATCTCGATCATGCGGTCGGCGACGTCATCCTGCACGAACAGCAGGCGCAGCGCCGAACAGCGCTGGCCGGCGGAGCGGAACGCCGATGTCATCACGTCGTCGGCGACCTGCTCGGGCAGCGCGGTGGCGTCGACGATCATCGCATTGATGCCGCCCGTCTCGGCGATCAGCGGCACGATCGGACCGTCCTTGGCGGCGAGCGCGCGGTTGATGGCGCGCGCCACCTCGGTCGAGCCGGTGAACACGACGCCGGCGACATCGGGATGAGCCACCAGCGCGGCGCCGACAGCGCCATCGCCGGTCACCAGTTGCAGCGCCGTGACCGGCACGCCAGCCTCATGCAGCAGCCGCACGGCCTCGTGAGCGATGAGCGGCGTCTGCTCGGCGGGCTTGGCGACCACCGCATTGCCGGCCATCAGCGCCGCGGCAACCTGGCCGAGGAAGATCGCGAGCGGGAAATTCCATGGCGAGATGGCGACGACGACACCGCGGCCGCCCCAGCGCAGCACATTGCTTTCGCCGGTCGGCCCCGGCAGCGCAGTGCCGGCGCCAAACAGTTGCGCGCCTTCGGCGGCATAGTAGCGGCAGAAGTCCACGGCCTCGCGCACCTCGGCGACGGCATCGTCGAGCGTCTTGCCGCCTTCGCTCTGCAGCAGCGCGATGAAGCGGCCGCGCCGCGCCTCCAGCAGATCGGCCGCGACCTTCAGCGCCGCCGCGCGCTGCCGCGCCGGGGCCGCCGACCAGGAGGGAAAACCGCGGCCGGCCGCGGCGATGGCGCGAGCCGCCGTCTCCGGCGTCGCGTCGGCCACGGTGCCGACCTCGCTGACGCGATCGATCGGACTGACCACTGCCCGGCCGGCGCCGGCAACCGCATGGCCATCGATGCGCGATGCCGCCGCAACCGGCGCATTCGCCTGCGCCACCTCGCGAACAAGCGCGTCCAGGGCGGCCTGCGCGCCAAAATCGAGCCCGCGCGAATTCACCCGCTGCGGCTGGAACATGTCTCGCGGCAGCGGCAGCCGCGGATGACGCGCATGGTCCGGTGCGGCGACGATATCAGCCGGCCGCCGCAGCAGCGTCGTCACCGGTACCGACGGATCGGCGGCAACCGCGACGAACGAGGAATTGGCGCCATTCTCCAGCAATCGCCGCACAAGATAGGCGAGGAGATCACGATGGCTGCCGACCGGCGCATAGGTACGGCAGGCGAGCGCCGGATGATCGGCGCGCAACCGGGCATAGAGCGCATCACCCATGCCGTGCAGGCGCTGGAATTCATAATCGCCGGCACCGCTGGCAAGCTCCAGCACGGACGCCACCGTGAGCGCGTTGTGGGTGGCGAACTGCGGAAACAGCCGCGGCCGCAGCGCCAGCAACTGGCGCGCGCAGGCGACGTAGTTGAGATCGGTCATCGCCTTGCGGCTGAACACCGGATAGTCGTCGAGGCCGCGCTCCTGGGCGCGCTTGATCTCGGTGTCCCAGTAGGCGCCCTTGACCAGACGCACCATCAGGCGACGGTCATGCGCCTGCGCCAGGGCATGGACATGATCGATCACCGCCGCGGCGCGCTTCTGGTAGGCCTGGATCGCAAGGCCAAAGCCCTCCCAGCCGGCGAGCGAGGGCTCGGCGAGCACCGCAGCGAATACCGCCAGCGACAATTCGAGGCGATCCGCCTCCTCGGCGTCGACGGTGAGATTGAGATCGAACGCCTTCGCCTGCTGCGCCAGTTGCAACAGCAGCGGCGACAGCTCGCGCAGCACCTGCGCACGGTTCACCGCCTCGTAGCGCGGATACAGCGCCGACAACTTGACCGAGATGCCGGGCCGATCGGGCAACGCGGCGTCGCCGGCCGCCCGGCCGATCGCAGCAATGGCGCCGGCATAAGCCGCGAAGTAGCGCGCGGCATCATCCGCGGTGCGCGCCCCCTCGCCGAGCATGTCGAAGGAATAGCGCGACGCCGCACCATGCTGGGGCCGGGCGTGGGCGAGCGCCGTATCGATGGTTTCGCCGAGCACGAAGTGGCTGCCGAGCAGGCGCATCGCCTGCCGCGTCGCGATGCGCACCGCCGGCAGCCCGATCCGCTTCGCCACCCGCCCGACGATGCCGAACGGCGTGTCGGCCGCGCCGATCAGCCGCGACGACAACCCCAGCGCCCAGGCCGAGGCATTGACGAGAAGGGCCTGCGACTTGACGTCGTGATGGGCGAAATCGCCCTGGCCGAGCTTATCCTCGATGAAGCGATCGGCGGTCGCCGCGTCCGGCACCCGCAGCAACGCCTCCGCCAGCACCATCAGCGCGAGGCCTTCGCGGGTCGACAGCGCGAACTCGCGCAGCATCTCCTCGACCCCGCCGAGACCCGCCGGCTCCGCCCGGATGGCGCCGATCAGGCGTTTCGCGGTGGCGTCGATCCGCGCCTCCTGTTCCGGGGCGAGCCGCGCATCGGCCAGCAGGCGCGCCGCGATCACACGATCGTCCGGCATCGGATCGAAGACTGGCTGCGACATCGGCATCTCCCTGAGCCCATTCGGGAGGAACGCTAGGCGGCCATAAGCCTTATTTCGATAGACGATTTTATCACAATGCCTTATTTTCTTAAATCAAATAACGCATTGACCGTACGATCGATGGACCTCGATCCGACCGACCGCAAAATCCTCGCCCTGCTGCAGATCGACGGCCGCATCGCCAATGTCGAGCTGGCGGAGCGGGTCGGCCTGTCGCCGCCCTCGGTCGGCGAACGGCTGAAGCGACTGCAGCGCGAGGGCTACATCGAGGGCTTCGCCGCGCGGCTCAACCCGGAGCTGCTCGGCCTTGGCCTGCTGGTGTTCGTCGAGGTGCACCTCGACAAGACCACGCCCGACGTGTTCGACCGCTTCGCCAGGGCAGCGCGCAGCGCCCGCGAAGTGCTGGAGTGCCACATGGTGGCGGGCGGCTTCGACTACCTGGTGAAGGCAAGGGTCGCCGACATGGGCGCGTACCGCCGGTTCCTCGGCGACACCCTGCTGACGCTGCCCGGCGTACGCGAGACACGAACCTACGCGGTGATGGAAGAGGTCAAGCGCGACGCGCCGCTGCCGGTTTGATCTGCATGGATTCCACGCCCGCCATGCGGCCGCGGCGCGTGCCTTCGCCGCAACGTTCGCGTATTGCTGCCGCACGCGATACCACAGCCCCGACGAGACCCGATGCTGGACAAGCCGAAGCCGCAGGACCCCGCCGCCCCTACGGCCGCCGCGCCGATGTCGCGCCAGTCGACCCGGATCGCGCTCCTCGTCGCCAGCGCCTTCTTCATGGAGATGCTCGACGGCACGGTGATCGTCACTGCGCTGCCGGAGATGGCGCACGCGTTCGGCGTCCATCCCGTCGACCTCACCCTCGGCATGACCGCCTACATGCTGACGCTGGCGGTGTTCATCCCGCTCAGCGGCTGGTTCGCCGACCGCTTCGGCAGCCGCCGCACTTTTGTCGCCGCGCTGCTGATCTTCACCGCCGCGTCCGTGCTGTGCGGCATCGCCCAGGGCGAATGGAGTTTTACCGCCGCGCGAATCGCCCAGGGTTTCGGCGGCTCGATGATGGTGCCGGTGGGCCGGCTGGCGGTGCTGCGCACCACGCCCAAGCAGCACCTGATTCGCGCCATCGCCTTCATCACCTGGCCCGGGCTGATCGCGCCGATCATCGGGCCGGCGGTCGGCGGCTTTCTCACCACATATGTCAACTGGCGCTGGATCTTCTTTCTCAACATCCCCCTCGGCCTGCTCGCCGCCGCGCTGGCGTGGCGACTGATCCCGGACAGCGGCGAACGCCAGCACCGCGCGCTCGACGGCACCGGCTTCGTCATCGGCGCGATTGCCTGCCTGTCGTTCGCCTATGGCGTCAACCTGTTTGGCAATGTCGACGTGCCGGTCGCGCTGGCGAGCGCCCTCGTCGCCATCGGCATCGTGTTCGGCGTCGTCACCTACCGCCACTCGCGCCGGCATCCGACGCCGCTGCTCGACCTCTCGGCGCTCAACATCCAGACCTATGCGATGAGCGTGACCGGCGGCTCGGTGATGCGGGCGCTGATCGGCACCGCGCCATTCCTGCTGCCGCTGATGTTCCAGATCGGCTTCGGGCTCGGCGCGTTCGAGTCCGGCCTGATGGTGCTGGCGGTGTTCGTCGGCAATCTCGGCATCAAGCCGCTGACGACGCCGATCCTGCGCACCTTCGGCTTCCGTCCGGTGCTGCTCGGCAACGGCCTGCTGATGGCGCTGACCCTGGTCGGCTGCGCCTTCCTGACGCCTGAGACGCCGCGCGCGCTGCTGCTGGCGCTGCTGGTGATCAGCGGCGCCTGCCGGTCGATGC
Organism: Bradyrhizobium sp. U87765 SZCCT0048; assembly: GCF_018131225.1. Taxonomy (GTDB): domain Bacteria; phylum Pseudomonadota; class Alphaproteobacteria; order Rhizobiales; family Xanthobacteraceae; genus Bradyrhizobium_A. The sequence continues at coordinate 458,126 of NZ_JAFCMM010000004.1, forward strand.
AGTTCACGGCGATCGCGACCATCGCCTTCGCCGACGTGCCGCAGGACAGGATGAGCGGCGCCAACACCTTCTTCAGCCTGATGTTCCAGCTCAGCCTCGGCATGAGCGTGGCGATCGGCGCGGTCTGTCTCAAGCTGGCGTCGGTGCTGCTCGGCCACCCGCCGGGCTCGCTGACCCTCGACGACTTCAAGGTCGCGTTCCTGCTCACCGCGGTGCTGGTGATCATCAGTCTCTACGACAGCGTGCGGCTGCCGAAGGACGCCGGCGCCGCAGTGAGCCGCAAGAGCTAGACCTTGCGCCGGGCCGCATTGGCGGCGAGCACGAGATCGCGAATGGCATCGCGCACGGCGCAGACGGCGACATCGCGCGCGCTGCGCTCATGCCAGACGATGCCGCCATCGAAATCCGGCAGCTCGAACGGCAGGCTGAACGGCACCACGGCCGGGTTGGCGGCAACGAGGTCGGCCGGGACAATGCCGAGCAGGTCGCTCTGCGCCACCAGCCCCGGCACCAGCATATGGCTGGGCACCACGAGGCCGGCTTCGCGGACGATGCCCTGCGGTCGCAGTATAAGATCGATCGGCGACGGCAATTGGCCATCGGTCGCCACGATGACATGGCGAAAGGCGGTGAAACGTTCGCGCGACGGCCGCCGGCCGATTCCGTGACCAGGGCGCGCAACGCCGACGAACCCGGAGCGACGCAGCTTAAGCGCGTGCAGCCGCGCCGGTAGCGGCTCGAGCGGCGCGACCAGCAGATCGCAATCGCCATCGACAATGCTCTGCAGCGCAGCCGCTGCTCCGGGCCAGGGCTTGGCGTGCAGTGCGAGCCGCGGCGCATGCTGCCCCAGCCACTGCCACAACGCCGGCAGCAGACCCGCAAGCGCGTAATCGCCCGAGATCAGTGTCACCGTCTGGGATATCTCCGCGAGCGGCTGCGGCGCGAGACCCACCACCGTCTCGACGTCGGCCAGGAGCCGGTTCAGCGGGTCGATCAGCCGCTCCGCCCGTGGCGACAGCACAAAGCGATTGCCGCGGCGAACCAGCAGGGGATCGCCGAGCAGGCGGCGCAGCCGGTCGAGCCCGTTGCTGAGCGCAGGTTGTGACAAGCCGACGCGCTGCGCCGCCTTGGTGACGTTGCGCTCCGCCAGCAGCGCCTGCAGCACCACCAGCAGGTTGAGATCGATCGATCGCAAATTCATTCGGTCAATATCCAGCTATACAAAGTATCGATTAGATCAATACTGCGACCTCCGCTAGAGCAGGGCGGCGAATCCCCCTGCCGCGGATCCGGCGCGATGCGCCGCCCGCCAAGAGCCCAGCCATGCCCTCGATCCAGTCCATCCCGTACGGCGCGGTCATCGCGATCGCCGCGGCTTGCCTAGCCGGCTGCGCCCACAAGGCCACCAACGAACGCGTGACGGGCGAATGCTCGGTCGCGCTTGTCGGCAAGTGCAGCTCCAAGCAGGTCACGACCGACCTCACCGACGCGGAGAAGGCGCAGCTCGCGCCGCTGCAGACACGCCGCCTCGGCATGTCCGTCATGCGCGCGCTGTCCGCAGCCCAGGCCGCCCTGAAGGCCGATGGCTACGAGCAGGTGTCGGTGAACACAACCGCCGGCCTGGTGCAGGCCGAGAAGAGCCATTCGCTGTCGTCGCAGGGCAGCAAGCTGGTGCGCGCCGTGCTCAACGCCAAGATGCCGATGCTGCGCGCCAAGCCGGACCACGAGACCACCCGCGCCCTCGTCACCGTGCAGCCCTCCGGCGACGCGGCGATGGTGCATGTCGAGTTCGTGACCACGGTGTGGGACAGCAAGGGCGACGCCAAGACGCACATGGCGACCGAGCCGGACACCTACAACGGCTTCTTCGCCCGGATGCATGGCGCCCGGCCGTAAGACCACCGCACCATGCCGCGCATGCTCGGGCAAGGCGTCGCCTGCGCCGCCATCATCGCCTGCCTTGGTTTCGTGATCTGTATCGCGCTGGGCCGCTGGGCGGCGCGGCAGTGGGCCCGGCGCCATCCGCCGCCCTCGAACACGACGCCCCCATCCGTGAACGCCGATCGTCGATGGCCGGTCATGAACTCCGGCATGCCCAGCCCGCGGCGGCGGCTGTCGTCGGCCGCGATCAAAGCGGCCACGCGCGGGCGACACAGCCCGCGCCCGACAAAACAGCCGGGGCGGCCTCGCGGCCGCCCCGGCACTGGTTATCGTCCGGCAGCGCCTACGCCTTCATCGCGGCCTTCACCGCGTCCGCGGTGATCGGCAGCGAGCGGACGCGCGCGCCGACCGCATTGAACACCGCATTGCCGATCGCCGGCGCGATCACCGTGACCGCCGGTTCGCCGACGCCGGTGGCAGGCTCGCCATTGGCGATGATGTTGACCTCGACCTCCGGCACCTGGCTCATGCGCAGCGGGGTGTAGCTGTCGAAGTTGGTCTGCTCGATGCCGCCGTCCTTGAGTGTCGCCTTCTCGTAGAGCGCGAGCGACAGCCCCCACAGCGCCGCGCCCGACACCTGGGCGCGGATGCCGTCGGGATTGACGGCCGTGCCGACGTCGGTCGCCACCGTGAGCTTCTTCACCTTGACCTCGCCGTCAGAGCCGACGGCGACATGGGCGACACATGCCGTCCAGCTCGCGGTCTTGCGCTCCTGCGACGACACGCAGGCGACGCCCATGGCCTCGCCCTTCGGCAACGGCTTGGTGCCGTAGCCTGCAAGGCCCATGGCGGCGAGCAGGGTGTTGCGCAGGCGTTGCGCACCACCGTTGTTGTCACCCTTGCCGTCGAGCATGGCGATGCGGAACATGGCCGGATCCTTGCCGGCGGCATGCGCCAGCTCGTCGACCATGCTTTCGACCGCCCAGAACGTCCAGCCGGGCGCCACCGAGCGCAACTGGCCCGACGGCGTGGCGTTCTGCGCCAGCTCGTTGATGATGGCGCGGACGTTGTGGTTGGGCACGGTGTAGAAGTGGTCGGCGCCATTGACGGTGAATCCGTCGAGCCCGCCCTTCTTGTCGACCGATGGCGTGAGGAAGTCGGGAATGCCCCAGCGCTTGGTCGGCCACGCGCTGACCACGTCATGGTTCATCGCAACCAGCTTGCCGTCGCCATCGAGACCGGCCTTGATCTTCTGGTAGGTGAGCGGACGCGAAAAATCCATGGTCATGTCGTCTTCGCGCGCGTAGATCACCTTGACCGGCTTGCCGACGGCCTTCGCCGCGATGATCGCCGGCACCATCATGTCGCCATCGAGCCTGCGGCCGAAGCCGCCACCCAGCCACATCTGGTGCATCACCACGTATTTCGGATCGACCCCGACGGCGCCCGCCGCGATCGCCCCGGTGCGGGTGGCGAACTGGTTGCCCGAATAGAGATGCCAGATGTCGCCCTGCAGCTGCGCCGTGGCATTCATCGGCTCCATCGGCGCATGGATGTTGATGTTGGTGGTGTACTCCGCCTCCAGCACCTTGGCAGCGCCGTCGAGCGCGGCCTTGGTGTCGCCGTTCTTGACAAAGAACAGGCCGGAGTCGTCGAGGCCCTGCAGCCGCTTGGCTTCCGCCAGCAGCGAATCGCTGGACACACTGGCATTCGGCCCCTTGTCCCAGGTCACCTTGAGCGCCTCGGCCGCCTTGCGCGCCGCCTGATAGGTGTTGGCGACCGCCACCACCCAGCCGGTGGTCGTGCCGGTCTTGTCATCGACCGTCACCGCCTTGATGAAGCCCGGCACCTTCTTCGCCGCGCTGTCGTCGACCGCCGTGACCTTGGCGCCGTAGCGCACCGGCGGCAGCACCAGCTTGCCGTACACCATGCCCGGCACGAACGTGTCGATGCCGTACTTCGCCGAACCATTGGTCTTGGACGGAATGTCGAGCTGCGGCACCGAAACGCCGATCATGGTGTACTGATCGGGCGATTTCAGCTTGATCGCCTTGAGCTGGTCGGGCGTGAAGGTCCTGGTCGCCTTGCCGCTCTTGACCACATCGGCGAAGCTGATCGACTTCTTCGATTTGGCATGGGAGACGGCGGAGTCGCGCACCACCACTTCACCCACTGGCACGCCCATGATGCCAGCGGCGGCGTCGGCGAGCGCCATCCGCCCGGCGGCGCCGGCGCGGCTCATGGCGTCGAAGTTCATCATGGTGCTCCAGCTGCCGCCCGTGATCTGGGCGCCTAGCACCGGATCGTTGTACTTCGGATCGTTGGAGGCCAGCGCGACGCGCATATCCTTCCAGCTCGCGCCGAGTTCCTCGGCCACGATCTGCGCCATTGTCGAGGCGATGTGCTGGCCCATGTCGGCCTTGCCGCAGGTCACGGTGACGAGACCGTCGGCGCCGATGGAGTACCACACGCTCGGCTCGAAACTCGCAGGCGCGGCGAGCGCGGCATTGCCGGTCAGGCCGGGAACGCCGGCATAGCCGAGCACCAGGCCAGCGGCGCCGGCACCGACGAGGAAGGAACGGCGGCTGAAGTCGACCGGCCCTGGCGATGAGGGCACGCGAATATGCTCGTTCATGTGTTCCTCCGATCGTTGCCCGCGTTGGACGCGGTGCGCATGTCGGACGCCGCACGCATGATGGCCTTCTGGATGCGGGCATAGGTCATGCAACGGCAGAGATTGCCGTCCATGTGGTCGATGACCTCCTCGCGCGTCGGGTTGGTGTTCTTGGCGAGCAGCGACGCCGCCTGCATGATCTGGCCGGACTGGCAGTAGCCGCACTGCGGCACCTGCTCGGCGATCCAGGCCTTCTGCAGCGGATGGTCGCCCTTGGCGCTCAGCCCCTCGATGGTGACGATCTTCTTGCCGACCGCATCGCCGAGCGCGGTCTGACACGAGCGCACGGCCTCGCCGTTGAGATGAACCGTGCATGCGCCGCACAGACCTGCGCCGCAGCCGAACTTGGTGCCGGTCATTTGCAATTGTTCGCGGATGACCCAGAGCAGCGGCGTATCGTTGGCCGCTTCGACGGACATGTTCCGTCCATTGATATTGAGAGTGGGCATCGATCTTCCTCTGCCGGTGTTTGACGTCGCTTACGGCGACGGTTCAGTGACGACGGAAATCGAAGAAAAAAGGCGGGCCGGCCCGCACCGGACGAGAACCGGACGCCGGAGCATGATCCGGTTCCGCAGCGCTGGCAACGCAAATTGGAATCGATCAAAACTAATTTCAGGACGCGATGGCGTTTGCTGCGTCGCGTCAAGCGCGCGCTGTCGATCACGGTCGCTTGAGCGGTCGGTCATCATATGCACGGCACGCATGCCACGATGAACGCGCGGCGCACGCCGGTGCGCCGCCAACGCATCGGTGTTGGCGCTAGCCGCCGGATTCCGGCTCGATCGGCGCGCGCTTACCGCGAGACGGAACTGTCATCGCCGCGATCCCGACGATGACGCAGACCAGCCCGAGCCAGGCGGTGGCGGACGGCCGCTCGCCGAGCACCACGACACTGAGCACGACTCCGATCGGCACGCGGAGATAGGCCTGGGCCGAGGTGCCGACAGGACCGAGCGTCTGGATGAGATGAAAATAGATGACGAAGGCGAGCGCGGTGGACACCACGGCAAGGCCAATCAGGGCACCGACCGACATCGCCGACGGCGACAGCGTCCAGGGATGATCGAACAGCAGGCTCGCCGGCACCAGCATCGCGGCGCCGCAGATCATCGAGCCGGCGGCCGGCACCATCGGATCGAGGCCCGAGAAGTTGCGGCCGAAGATCGCCGCGCCGCCGAAGCTGACGGCGGCGCCGACCAGCGCGAGCTGCGGCAGCACCTGCTGTCCCAGCCCCGACAGGGCATTGAGGCCGACAACGAGGCAGATGCCGGCGAGGCCGGCGGCAACGCCGAACAGCTGGCGCGGCGTCGGCGGATCGTGGCGCAGGAACACCAGCGCCAGCAGGAAGGTGAAGATCGGCGCATTGGAGCTGAGAATGGTGGCGAGGCCGGCGTCGACCTCGTGCTCCGCCCAGGCGATCAGCGTGAACGGCAGCACGCTGTTGAAGCAGGCCTGGATCATGAAGCGGCCCCATACCGCGCCGTCGCGCGGCAGCGCGACGCCGCGCAGGCGCAGGATCGCCAACAGGATGCTGCCGGCGATCAGGGTGCGCGCGGCGATCAGCGTCACCGGCGGAATGGTCGCGACACCCAGCTTGATGAAGATGTAGGACCCCGCCCACACGGTGGCGAGCGCCAGCAGCAGCGCGAGGTTCGCCGTGTAGCGCGACCTGTCCGCCACCCCGACCGCCGATGTCATGCCCGTCCGCTCCGTTCGTGATGGCCGCCACGACCCTTGCAGGAATGGTCGGACCGATGCTTCGCTCGCCGTCGAACCATGACCGCGCCTCAGCCCTGCAACAGGTTGCCGAGGGCGTCCGGCACCTCGACGGGAAAGCCGAGGATCGCCGCCGACAGCGCTTTGCCGTAGTTGTCGAGACTGAGGCTGCGGGACACGCCGCCGCCCAGGGCGCCCTCGGCGACGAAATTGAGCGCCGCGAGGTTGTCGACCTCATAGCGCGTGACCGGCCCCGTGATCGCGCCACGATAGAACGCCCTGAACCGCTCCGCGGTCAGCTGTGCCTTGAGCAGCGGATAGAACTCCGCGCGATAGGCGATCACCGCGATGTTGGAGATGTTGCCCTTGTCGCCGGAGCGGACATGGGCGACGCGCTCGAGGTTCACCAGCATGCTGCCTGCTCCACTTTCTAGACTTCGAGGCTGTCGCGCCCGTTCGCGCAAACCCCGGATGCTTCGGATTCCGTTTCGCTCGCCCCTGCCTCCTCATGGTGAGGAGCGGCCGTTTGGCCGCGTCTCGAACCATGAGGCCACCTCATCGGGGCCTCATCCTTCGAGACGCAGGCTACGCCTGCTCCTCAGGACGAGGAGGAACGGTTGTCGCGGCGTGCCCAAGACTAGCTCTCATACCAGTTGATCGTCGCCGGCACACGCTCGCGCGGCACCAGCGTCGACCACACGCCGACGATTTCGCGGGCGCGGTCCTGGTGCGGGACGCGCTTGCCAGTCATGCCGACGCCGGACACTGCCATGCCGTCGACCTCGCGGCCGACCTTGAGCGCCTCGTCGCGGGTCTTGGTGCGCGCCGCCACCCGCACCGCGACCTCGTAGGGCTCCGGCGCGTCTGCCGGCGTCGCCTCGCCATGAATGGCGTTGAGGCCGAGGAAATCGATCCGCAGGTCATCGGCCTTGAGGCCGACGATGCGGAAGCGCTCCTCCAGGATGCGTTTGGCGAGCTGCGCGCGACGCAGCGCGCCGGGACCGGCATAGAAGAACATGTCCTCGCCGATGAAACCTTCCATGCAGCCCATGGACACCTTGAGGGTGGGCGTGCGCGGCTTGCCGCCGACGCCATGAACCCGCACGCGGTCCGGACCGACCTCCTCGATCGCCGCCGTGGTGAAATCGACCACCACATCCGGCGTGATGTAATTGGCCGGATCATGCACCTCGTAGAGCATCTGCTCGGCGACGGTGCGGCGGTCGATCGCGCCGCCGGTGCCCGCAACCTTGGCGATGACCGCGCTGCCGTCCGCCTCAACCTCGGCGATCGGAAATGCGAGATCCCACGGCGACGGCACGTCCTTGAAGGGCGGGTCGGCAAAATAGCCGCCGGTGACCTGGGCCCCGCACTCCAGCAGATGGCCGATGCCGCTGCCCTGCCCGAGCCGCGCCCAGTCGTCGGCGCACCACTGATATGTGTGCATCAGCGGCGCGAGGAACAGCGAGGGATCGGCGACCCGCCCGGTGACGACGATGTCGGCGCCGGCGTCGAGCGCGGCGACGATCGGCTCGGCGCCGAGATAGGCCTCGGCCGAGATAATGTCGGCCGCAATGCCGCCGACCGGCGCACCGGTTTCGAGCACCTGCGTGTCGAGACCACGCACCAGCTCCGTGATCAGGCTGCCCGACACCGCGGCAACCTTCCTGCCGCGGGCGCCATGTTCGCGCAGCAGCGCGACGATGCGCTCGGCCGCACCATCGGGATTGATCCAGCCCTGGTTGGTGACGATGCGGGTGCCGCGGCGCAGGCAGCCCGGCAGCACCGCGCGCATGCGGTCGTCGAGATAGGTGTCGTAGCCGGGGAACGACGGATCGCGGCGCTTGCGCACCTGGGCTGCCGACACGGTGGCCTCGGCCATGGTCTCGAAGCACAGGAAATCGAGATCACCCTGCTCGGCATTGAGCTTCGCAGGTTCGATGCGGTCGCCCCACCAGGCGGAGCCGGCTCCCACTCTCACGCCAGGCACGTCATTCCTCACCTGCTTTCGACTTGTGTTGCGCCGCGATCCGAAGAACAATCGGCGCCATGAAGCTAGTTCCGTTCGCCGCCGTTGTCGCCCTCGCCCTGACGCATGCCGCCCAGTCGCCGGCGCGCGCCGGCGACTGGGGCCCCGCTCCCTTCACCCGCACGCTGTCGAACAACACGCCGCTGGCCTTCGGCATGAGCCCGGATGACGTCGCGACCGCGCTGGGCACGCCGCTCTCCCGTGTCGGCGGACGGACCGGCGACGAGATCTACCTCGCCGCGCGCCACATCGGCGGCAGCGGCTTCTTTCCGCGTGACGACAAGCTGTTTCTCCAGTTCCGCAAAGGCCGCCTGACCGGCTGGAAAGGCGACTGGGGCCGCAACTGGATGTGGCAGTAACCTGCGCCGCAGGCTGCCCCGCGCCAAACTTCCCTTATCTTCTCTTTCTCCAACGCCTGGACACTTGCCATGGGACAGACCATCACGCTGAAGGCTTCCGACGGATTCGAGCTAAGCGCCTATCGCGCCGATCCGGCCACCCCCGCGAAAGCGGCCGTGGTGGTGATCCAGGAGATCTTCGGCGTCAACGATCACATCCGCACGGTGTGCGACCGCTTCACGGTGCAGGGCTATACCGCGATCGCGCCGGCGATCTTCGACCGTGTCGAGCCGGGCTTTCAATCCGGTTACTCGCCAGAAGAAGTCGCGGTGGCGCGCAAGTTCGTCGCCAATCCGGATTTCGACGCGTTCCTGCGCGATACCCAGGCGGCGATCGACGCGGTGAAGTCGATCGGCCCGGTCGGCGTCATCGGCTTCTGTCTCGGCGGCAGCATCGCGTTCGCGGCGGCGACGCGTCTCCACGGCCTCAAGGCGGCGATCGGCTACTATGGCGGCGCCATCACGCGCTTCGCCGACGAGACGCCGAAGGTGCCGACCATGCTGCACTATGGCGAGAAGGACCACGGCATTCCGCTGTCCGATGTCGAGGCCGTACGCGCCAAGCGCCCGGACGTCGAGATCTTCGTCTATCCCGACGCCCAGCACGGCTTCAACTGCGACCAGCGCGCGAGCTACGACAAGGCCAGCGCCGATGTCGCCCGCCAGCGCAGCCTGGCATTTTTCGCCAAGCATCTGCTGGGGTAAGCGAACGCTACGGCGGCCGATCCACCGGCGTCATTCCGCGGGGGGTGACCGCGCGCCTCACCATGAGGATGAGAGCTGATGTCTTGGCGAGGGGATAAACCTTCTGTCGTCCGTGGCCTTCACTGTCCATTGAGCGAAGGGCTGAACGAGCCGACCGCCTAGAACCAGCGCTCGCTGATGACCACGGTGTCGCCCGGCCGCATGATGGTGCCGAGCGGCACGGTGGCGCGCACGGCGCCGTTGCGGTCGGTGCGGGTGAGCTCGACCGTGCCCTTGAAGGCGCGCGGCGAGAAGCCGCCGGCGATCGCCACCGCGCTCTCGACCGTCATGTTCGGCACATACGGATATTGGCCGGGCGCCGTGACCTCGCCGAGGATGAAGAACGGGCGATAGGCCTCGACCTCGACCGCGACATAGGGCTCGCGGATGTAGCCGGCGCGCAGCTTGGCGGTGATGGCGCGGGCGAGTTCGGCCGGCGTCAGGCCGCGGGCATGGACCGTGCCGACCAGCGGCATGGTGATGGCGCCGCCGGCGTCGACCGCATAGGAATTGGTGAGTCCGTCCTGGCCGTAGACGACGATGCGCAGGCGATCGCCGGCGTCGAGGCGATATTCGGAGCTCGGCGCGAACGCGACCGGCGTCACCGCGACATTCGGCGCGCCATAGGCGAGCTGATCAAGACCCGGCCCGCCAACTGCCGGACCACCGATGGCCGCCACCGGCGGCGGCACGGTCATGCACCCCGACAGCGCGAGCGCGACGAGCGCACCAACCAACAGACTCTGAAACGCGCGCCAACACCGCACCGGACCGATCCCTTATCCAGGACACATGTCAGGTGTGCACCGATTATGGTTAACAAAGGGTATCGATGCCGACGTTGGCGGGCTGGTTCCGCCGATTGAACCGCGGCAGCGATCAAAGAGAGCGACAAAAGAGAAGAGAGGGCCGCGCGCAGCGCGCGGCCCTCTCTCATCTCTCAAGTCCGACGTCGGCGCCGGAACCGGACGTCGGATGTCAGGCGTGAACGCCGACACCGATCGGGCAGGACACGCCGGTGCCGCCGAGACCGCAGTAGCCGCCGGGATTCTTGGCGAGATACTGCTGATGATAATCCTCGGCGAAGTAGAACGCCGGCGCAGGCGCGATCTCGGTGGTGATCGCACCATACCCCTGGGCAGCGAGCGCCTTGCCAAAGGCAGCCTTCGACTCTGCCGCCGCTTTCGCCTGCGCCTCGCCATAGGTGTAGATCGCCGAGCGATACTGCGTGCCGATGTCGTTGCCCTGGCGCATGCCCTGCGTCGGGTCGTGGCTTTCCCAGAACGTCTTCAGCAGCGCCTCGTAGGAGATCTTCCCGGGATCGAACACCACCAGCACCACCTCGGTGTGTCCGGTGCGCCCCGAGCAGGTCTCTTCGTAGGTGGGGTTCGGCGTGATGCCGCCGGCATAGCCCACCGCCGTGACATAGACGCCGTCGCCGAGCTGCCAGAACTTGCGTTCCGCACCCCAGAAGCAGCCAAGCGCGAACACCGCGCGCTCGAGGCCGTCGGGATACGGGCCCTGCAGCTTGTGGCCGTTGACGAAATGGGTGGTCGCGGTGGGAATTGGATCCGCACGGCCCGGCAATGCGGTGGCGGCGGACGGCAGTTCCAGAGACTTGCGCATGAACAGCATGGATCGGCTCCTGCTTCGGATCCCAGACAGATCCGACATATATGTCTCTACGCAGCAAACGTCAGGACGTTACCCTGCCGATGATCCGGCGGATACCGGCGCCGCGACGCCGCTCAGTCGCGGGCGTAGCCGATCAGCCGGCGCTTCGGGCGGCTCAGCAGCATGAGCACGAGCCCGATCACGCCGAGCACGGCCCAGGTCGGCTGGTTGAGAATGACCTTCACCACACTGTTCCAGAGCCAGGGCGAATGGCTGTCGACCATCACCTGCGCCGCCCGCTGGCTGGCCTGGTGGATGTCGTTCCAGAAGTCGCCGAGCCGGGTCAGCCGCACTGTCTGGTCGGCGATCGAGCGGGCGCCGTCATAGACCAGGAAAATGAACCCGCCGGCGAGCAGCAGGAGGCCCACCAGACGGAAGAAGCCGCGGATCATGTCGTCGTCCTGTTCCCGAACACCCCGCCCGGCAATACCGGCAGGCCGGCCCGAATTCAACCTCGGCCGTCGGCCGGGGCCATGAGACGGGCCCCTGGGCCGGGCCAGCCAGGGCGCCCGAAGGACCCCCCCAAATGGCTGGAACCGCTCCCTTTTCTCGGGCGAGGGGAAAGGCCGGCGGACGGTCGCCCCCGGCGCCAGACTGCCGTTCCCCGGCCACAGCCGCGTTGACGATCATTTCCCGCGCCATTATAAGACGCCCAACTGGCGGCAGGTTCACCCTTGCCGCCGCTGTTCTTTGAGCAGCCCCGCAGCCCGTATTCCGGGTTCGGCTATTTCAAGAACGAACCCATTCATTCAAACGTCGGTCGCGGCGAAGCGGACGACGCCAACAAGCCCGGCTCGGCATCGAGTCGTCGCAGCAGGACCTTGAGAGCATGGCCAACACCACTTCTGCCAAGAAGGCGACGCGGAAGATCGCTCGCCGCACCATCGTCAACAAGTCGCGCCGCACCCAGATGCGCAACTCGGTTCGCACCGTCGAGGCGGCGATCGAGAAGGGCGATCGCGACGCCGCGCTCGTTGCCTTCAAGAAGGCGGAGCCTGAGCTGATGCGCGCAGCGCAGCGCAACATCGTTCACCGCAACAATGCGAGCCGCAAGGTGTCGCGTCTCGCGGCGCAGATCGCCAAGCTCGCGAAGTAAGCTTCTCGCTCGACAGAGCGACTGTCACAAAAGCCCGGCTCGCGCCGGGCTTTTTTGTTTTCCAGGATCGCTGTTGCGAGAACGTCTTCGCTTGTCGCGCACATCGTGTCGCACACTCGCTCTTTTGCATCGCGCGCAGTCACGTTGCGCATTCCGAGACAAGCGTGGCGCGCACTGAGCGAGCGAGAATCGCCTAGCACCCTTTTTTAGATTTGCAAGCGATCGCCCCATCATCAGGCTGTTGATGACATGACGGCTACCCTGCAAAAATGATCAAGAAAAAACGCGCTTCACTAATCACTTATCGGCAAAGCGCGATCAGGTACTTTCAAAAGCCCGGAGCGATCAGACCATTGGTGAAGAATTTGTGAAGTTTTTTTTCGCTCGCCCGCGGAATGTGACAAGGCCGCGCCCAATCGATTCCACGCGCAGATTCAAAATGTTGTCCACAAGCACCGGCGACGCGCGCGCGCCGTCAACCATGATGCCGAATTCGGCGCACGCATCTTCGAGAATCATTTCGTTGCGGCCCGCGAGCCATCGTGTATTTCTTAAATCGTTCGCGGCACCCGCGGCTCGTCAGATCAGCGCGATCTGAGACCCTCGGGAAACGCAACGGTCAGCGATGATCGGAGCGTTAGCGAAGTTTCCCAAGCGACAGTCGGTTGACTCATAGCGATATGAGAGTGGTTTCGTGCGCCCAAGTTTCTCCGACGCCTCCGGATCTGGCCGGGTGCGTCGACAAGAAGAAATGATGCGCGCGGAAGCGAATGGTCGACGGCATGGGAGACGGGACTGAATGTGTGAGGGCTTTCAGTACGCGGCATTCCGGATCGAGGGGATTTCCCCGCGCAACCGGGATTTTAGAAGACTCGGCAACGCAACCATCGACGCAACACCTTGCCGCGCATCGGCGCGGCGAGCGGGGGGTTTTTCATGACACAGCGAGCAATCTCGGCCATCCATCGCGCACCACGCTCCACCAGCTTTTCGCTGCGCAGCCGCGCCTGTAGCGCGGTCCGGATCTGCCCGATTGCGTGCTTCCCCTCTGCTCCTGGAGATCGCTCCAGTACCTGCTGATCCTGCGGACCAGCCTCCTTTTCCGAATGCCAAAGCTGCGCCTGCCTGACGGCATCATCGATGCCGAACGACATGGTGCGCGCGCACGGGATCGCGAGAGCTGAACGCAAGGATCGCTCGCCGCGGCGACAGCGCGGCCCCTCTTCATCGGCGACAGCCGTTTCACGCAACTCCGTCAGAAAAGTTTTGAGTCACATGACAGACATGGATCAGGATCGTTGGGCCCGCGTACAGGTGCGCCTTCGCTCGACCGTCGGCGAGGACGTCTACAGCAGCTGGTTCGCCCGCATGGATCTGGAAGGCGTGCAGGGCGAGAGCGTGCACATGTCGGTGCCGACCCGCTTCCTCAAAAGCTGGATCCAGGCGCACTACGCCGACCGTGTGCTGTCGTGCTGGCAGGCCGAAATGCCGGAGGTGCACCGCATCGACCTCACCGTGCGTTCGGCAATGCGTGCCGCCGCGCCGGTTCAGGTGGTCAAGCCCGCGGTCGAGGAACGCCGCGCCGAGCGCGCCAGCGCGCCGGCGTCGGCGGAACTGCGCGGCCCGATGATGTCGCCGGCCGCGGCCGGTCATGACGCGCTCGGCGGCTCGCCGCTCGACCCGCGCCTGACCTTCGACAGCTTCGTGATGGGCCGTTCGAACACGCTGGCCCATGCCGCCGCGCGTCAGGTCGCCGAGGGCCGCCGCGGCGACCCCGTGATGTTCAACCCGCTCTACATCCATGCCGGCGTTGGCCTCGGCAAGACGCATCTGCTGCAGGCGGTGACCTGGGCCGGCAACGCCAGCGGCGAGCGCAAGGTGCTCTATCTCACCGTCGAGAAGTTCATGTACGGCTTCGTCGCCGCGCTGAAGACGCAGACGGCGCTGGCGTTCAAGGAAGCGTTGCGCGGCATCGACGTGCTGGTCATCGACGATCTCCAGTTCCTGCAGGGCAAGTCGACCCAGGCCGAGTTCTGTCACACGCTGAACGCGCTGATCGACGCCGGCCGCCAGGTGGTGATCGCCGCCGACCGTCCGCCGTCCGAGCTCGAAGCTCTCGACGACCGCGTGCGTTCGCGCCTCGCCGGCGGCCTCGTCGTCGAGATGGGCACGCTCGGCGAAGAGCTGCGCCTCGAAATCCTCAAGACGCGCGTCGCCGCGGCGCGGGCCCATCACGCCGGCTTCGACGTGCCGCAGCCGGTGCTGGAGTATCTGTCGCGCGCCATCACCCATAACGGCCGCGACCTCGAAGGCGCGGTCAACCGCCTGCTCGCCCACAGCAAGCTCAACGCCCAGCCGGTGACGCTGGAGATGGCCGAGCGCGAGGTGCGCGACCTGGTGCGGCCGCAGGAACCCAAGCGCGTCAAGATCGAGGACATCCAGCGCGTGGTGGCGCGGCAGTACAATGTCAGCCGCTCGGACCTTCTGTCCTCCCGCCGCACCGCCAACGTGGTGCGCCCGCGCCAGGTCGCCATGTACCTGGCCAAGACGCTGACCCTGCGGTCGCTGCCGGAGATCGGCCGGCGGTTCGGCGGCCGCGACCACACCACCGTGCTGCATGCCGTCCGCAAGATCGAGGCGCTGGTGACCAAGGATGTGGCGCTGGCAGACGAGGTCGAGCTGCTGAAGCGCCAGCTGCAGGACTGAAGTCAGGACCGGCCGCCCGCTCCGCCGGGCGGATCGCTCTGAAATTGCGCGGATAACGCTCAGGAAATCCTGGCCTGCGGGGGCTGCCCACTTGCGCTCCCTCGCGGTCCACGGCACCTTGCGGTCCCCCGCGGGCTTGCTCCCAGCGGGCGTCACTCGCCGGGGCGGCATGCCCGCGCCGGCATTCCCACAGTGTCGTAGAGTATCGGACGGATAGTGCGATGAAGGTCACGGTCGAGCGTGCGCAACTCCTGAAGTCCCTGGGCCATGTCCACCGGGTGGTCGAACGCCGCAACACCATTCCGATCCTGGGCAACGTGCTGGTGCGGGCGGAGAACGCCAAGCTCAGCCTGAAGGCCACCGACCTCGATCTCGAAGTCACCGAGACGCTGGCCGCCGAGGTCGGCGGCGCCGGCTCGACCACGGTTCCGGCGCACATGTTCTACGACATCGTGCGCAAGCTTCCGGACGGCTCGCAGGTGGTGCTGGAGGCCGATGGCGACCGCTCGGTGCTGGCGATCCGCGCCGGACGCTCGCGCTTCACGCTGCAGACCCTGCCGGAGAGCGATTTCCCGGATCTCGCCGCCGGCGACATGACCAACGGCTTCAAGGTGCCGGCCAGCGACGTCAAGCGCCTGATCGACCGCACCCAGTTCGCGATCTCGACCGAAGAGACGCGCTACTATCTCAACGGCATCTATCTGCACAACGCCGGCAGCGGCGCGAGCGCGACCCTGCGCGGGGTCGCCACCGACGGCCATCGCCTCGCCCAGGTCGACCTGCCGCTGCCCGCCGGCGCTGAGGGCATGCCGGGCGTCATCGTGCCGCGCAAGACCGTCGGCGAGGTGCAGCGCCTGATCGAGGATACCGAAGCGGAGATCCTGATCGAGCTCTCCACCGGCAAGATCCGTCTCACCCTCGGCAACGTCGTGCTGACCTCCAAGCTGATCGACGGCACGTTCCCTGACTATGGCCGCGTCATTCCGCAGCACAACGACAAGGAACTGATCGTCGACAAGAAGGACTTCGAGGCCGCGGTCGACCGTGTCTCGACCATTTCCAGCGAACGCGGCCGCGCCGTGAAGCTGTCGCTGTCGGCCGGACGCCTCGTGCTGTCGGTCACCAACCCGGACTCCGGCAGCGCGACCGAAGAGCTCGAGGTCGAATACGCCGCCGACCCGCTCGATATCGGCTTCAACTCGCGCTACCTCCTCGACATCGCCGCCCAGATCGAGGGCGAGGTCGCCGTGCTCCGCCTCGCCGATCCGGGGTCGCCGACCCTGATGCAGGACAAGGATTCCAAGGGCGCGCTGTACGTGCTGATGCCGATGCGGGTGTGAGGCGACCGCACGCACTTCACGTGCACGGTTGCACGATGTTTGGAGCGGCCGCAGCTGCTCCGCTGCCATGAGGCGCGAGGCGCATCTCCAATAGCAGCGTCATCACCGGGCTTGACCCGGTGATCCTGCTTTCGAAGCTCTCGTGGGCGCTGCGCGCAAGCTGGGTTGCCGGGTCAAGCCCGGCAACGACGCTGAACATGGAGCGGGGCCTTCCGCCTGATCCACCATCCCGACGGCAATGGAACAGCCCGGTGCAACTGCCTGCGCCAGCACCATCCATCGGACATGGCTGTCCATCGCGCGCGGGCGTGATAAAGCACCAGCCATGACCGCCTGCCACATCCGCCGCCTCAGCCTGACGCATTTCCGCAGCTACCGCGCGGCGAGCGTGACGACGCGCGGGCAGCTGGTGGTGCTGGCCGGGCCGAACGGCGCCGGCAAGACCAACTGCCTGGAGGCGATCTCCCTGCTGTCGCCCGGCCGCGGGCTGCGGCGCGCGACCCTTGAGGATGTCGCCGACATCCAGGGCGACGGCTCATGGGCGGTGTCCGCCGAGGTCGAGGGCGCGCTCGGCCTCGCAACGCTCGGCACCGGTATCGACGCGACATCGGGCGATGGCGCGACCACGCGCCGCTGCCGGATCGACCGCGAGCCGGTCGGCTCCGCCGCAGCGTTCGGCGATCACCTGCGCATGGTGTGGCTGACGCCGGCGATGGACGGCCTGTTCATGGGCGCCGCGTCCGAACGGCGGCGTTTCTTCGACCGCCTGGTGCTGGCGGTCGACAGCGGCCACACCGGCCGCGTTTCGGCGCTGGAGCGCTCGCTGCGTTCGCGCAACCGCCTGCTGGAGGAACGACCGGGCGATGGCCACTGGCTCGACGCGGTGGAACGCGAGACCGCCGAACTCGCGGTCGCGGTGGCGGCGCTGCGCATCGAAACGCTGACGCGGCTGGCCGCCAAGCTGCGCGGGCGCGCCGCCGTCTCTGCGTTCCCCTCCGCTCAGATCGCATTCGACGGCTGGGTCGAAAACGCACTGCTCGAAGAACCGGCGACCGCGGTGGAAGACCGCTACCGCAAGGTGCTGCGCGACGCCCGGCCGCGCGACGCCGCCGCCGGACGCACCCTCGACGGCCCGCATCTCACCGACCTGCAAGTGGTCTACGCGCCCAAGCAGATGCCGGCCAAGGATGCCTCGACCGGCGAGCAGAAAGCGCTGCTGATCGGCCTCGTGCTTGCCCATGCCACGCTGGTGTCGGAAATGACGGGCATCACGCCGCTGCTGCTGCTCGACGAGGTCGTCGCCCATCTCGATCCCGGCCGCCGCGCCGCGCTGTTCGCGGAACTGACCGATCTCGGCGCGCAGGTCTGGATGACCGGGGCGGACCCCGCGGCGTTCGCCGAAGTCGGCGCCAATGCCGAGCTGTTCGAGGTCGACGGCGGCCGGATCAGCCGCCGCGGCGGCGCCTGAAAGCAGCCAAACCGGGCCGCCGAATCCACCCGGGACAGGCCTTGCGGAACAGGCTTTTCCGGTGCCTCGAAGGGGCCGTTTTGCGGCCTTGCAAAAGCGGCAAAAATCACCATTTATTCAACAGCTTGAAGGGCATCCTTTTGCCCTGTACGCCCCCTCGAATTCGTGGCACAAAAAGCGTCTCAGCACGCACGGTCGTGAACTGATTCGCCGGCCCTCGCGAAGGCATCCTTTATGAACGAACCTGCCCGGCAGCAGCCTGCCGAACCCGTCGCCGCTCCGGCTGCCGAATACGGCGCCGAGTCCATCAAGGTCCTGAAAGGCCTCGACGCTGTCCGTAAGCGTCCCGGCATGTATATCGGCGACACCGATGACGGCTCGGGCCTGCATCACATGGTCTACGAGGTCGTCGACAACGCCATCGACGAGGCGCTGGCCGGCCACGCCAGCGCGGTGAACGTGTCGCTCAATCCCGATGGCTCGGTGACGGTGCGCGACGACGGTCGCGGCATTCCGACCGACATCCACAAGGGCGAAGGCATTTCCGCGGCCGAGGTCATCATGACCCAGTTGCACGCCGGCGGTAAGTTCGACCAGAACTCCTACAAGGTTTCCGGCGGTCTGCACGGCGTCGGCGTGTCCGTCGTCAACGCGCTGTCGACCAAGCTGCAGTTGCGGATCTGGCGCGACGGCAAGGAACACTTCATGGAATTCCACCACGGCGACGCCGTGGCCCCGCTCGCCGTGGTCGGCGACGCGCAGGGCCAGCGCGGCACCGAGGTGACGTTCTATCCGAGCCCTGAAACCTTCACGATGGTGGAGTTCGACTTCGCCACGCTGGAGCACCGCCTGCGCGAGCTCGCCTTCCTCAACTCCGGCGTCACCATCGTGCTGTCCGACATGCGCCATGCGGTCGAGAAGCGCGAGGAGATGCGTTACGAGGGCGGCATCGAGGCGTTCGTGAAGTACCTCGACCGCAACAAGACCGCGATCATGCCCGCGCCGATCGTGATCCGCTCCGAACACAACGGCATCGCCGTCGACGTCGCGCTGTGGTGGAACGACAGCTACCACGAGAACGTGCTGTGCTTCACCAACAACATCCCGCAGCGTGACGGCGGCACCCATCTCGCCGGCTTCCGCGGCGCGCTGACGCGCCAGATCACCGGCTATGCCGACACCAGCGGCATCTCCAAGAAGGAGAAGGCCGGGCTGACCGGTGACGACTGCCGCGAAGGCCTCACCGCCGTGCTGTCGGTGAAGGTGCCCGACCCAAAATTCTCGTCGCAGACCAAGGACAAGCTGGTTTCCTCCGAGGTCAAGCCGGTGGTCGAGAGCGTCGTCAACGAGGCGCTCGCTGCCTGGCTCGAGGAACATCCGGGCGAAGCCAAGAGCATCGTCGGCAAGGTGATCCAGGCCGCGGCCGCGCGCGAGGCCGCGCGCAAGGCGCGCGAGCTCACCCGCAAGAGCCCGCTCGGCATCTCGTCCCTGCCCGGCAAGCTTGCCGACTGCCAGGAGCGCGATCCTGCCAAATCCGAGCTGTTCATCGTCGAGGGCGACTCGGCAGGCGGCTCCGCCAAGCAGGGCCGCAACCGCGAATTCCAGGCGGTGCTGCCGCTGCGCGGCAAGATCCTCAACGTCGAGCGCGCGCGCTTCGACAAGATGCTGTCGTCGGAGCAGGTTGGCACGCTGATCACCGCGCTCGGCACCGGCATTGGCCGCGAGGACTTCGACCTCAGCAAGCTGCGCTACCACAAGATCATCATCATGACGGACGCCGACGTCGACGGCGCCCATATCCGCACGCTGCTGCTGACGTTCTTCTTCCGGCAGATGCCGCAGCTGATCGAAGCCGGCAACCTCTATATCGCCCAGCCGCCGCTCTACAAGGTGACGCGCGGCAGGTCCGAGCAGTACCTCAAGGACGAGCGCGCGCTGGAAGACTACCTGATCGGCACCGGCCTCGACGACTGCGTGCTGCGGCTGTCGACCGGCGAGGAGCGCGCGGGCAAGGACCTGCTGGCCATGGTGGAGGACGCCCGCGTCATCCGCGGCACGCTGCATGGCCTGCACAGCCGCTACAACCGCGTCGTGGTGGAGCAGGCGGCGATCGCCGGCGTGCTCAACCCGAGCATGACGGCCGACCCGCAGACCGCGGAAGCCGCCGCCGACTACATCGCCAAGCGTCTGGATACGCTGGCCGACGAGGTCGAGCGCGGCTGGATCGGCCACTATGTCGAGGGCGAGGGCTTTCACTTCGAGCGCACGGTGCGCGGCGTCAAGGAAGTCGCCGTGCTCGATGCCGCGCTGCTCGGCTCCGCCGACGCCCGCAAGCTCGACGAGTATGCCGGCCGCCTGCAGGAGGCCTATCCGCGCCCCGGCACGCTGCGCCGCAAGGACAGCGAAACGCCGGTCTACGGCCCGGTCAGCCTGTTCGACGCGGTGACGGATGCCGGCCGCAAGGGCGTGGCGCTGCAGCGCTACAAAGGTCTCGGCGAGATGAACCCGGGCCAGCTCTGGGAGACGACGCTCGACACCAACGTGCGCTCGCTGCTGCAGGTGAAGATCAAGGAGGTCGACGAGGCCGACGACATCTTCACCAAGCTGATGGGCGACGTCGTCGAACCGCGCCGCGACTTCATCCAGGACAACGCGCTGGTGGCCAGCGTCGACGTGTGAGGCCGCGGCACCGTGTCGAGGCATCCATAAGCTGGACCGTGGATCCCGGTAGTTGGCGCCGATAGACACCGAAGCTGGACCTGTCGGTCAGAACGCGCTTTTCACCACGCCGCCGTCGACCCGCAGCGCCGCTCCATTGGTTGCCGAGGACAAGGGGCTCGCCACATAGGCGACCATGGCGGCGATTTCCTCGGGCTGCGTGAAGCGTTTGATCAGCGACGTCGGCCGGACTTTCTCGAAGAACTCGGCCTCGAACTGCGCGAAGGATTTCCCTCCCGAACCAGGCAGCGCCTCGACAAAATCGACGATGCCGCGCGACTTGGTCGGGCCCGGCAACACGCTGTTGACCGTGATCGCGGTGCCAGCGACGGACTCGGCGATGCCGCGCGCCGCCGCGATCTGCGCAGCCTTGGTCACGCCGTAGTGCACCATCTCCTGCGGGATATGCAGCCCGCTTTCGCTCGAAATGAAGATGATGCGGCCCCAGTTGCGCTGTCGCATCGGCGGGAGGTACAGGCGAGCAAGACGAACGCCAGACAGGACGTTGACGTCGAAGAAGTGCCGCCAGTCGGCGTCCGGGATCTCTTCGAACGGCTTGGGTTCGAAGATGCCGAGGTTGTTAACCAGGATCTCGATGTTCGGGAAGCGTTTTGCAACCGCTTCGGCGGCGTCCGCTGTTCCCAGATCACCGGCAAATCCTTCGACGCTGCCGCTCCCGATCACGGCAAGTTCGGCGACCGCACGATCGACCGCATCCTGTGTCCGGCCATTGACGATGACGCGGGCACCCTCGCGAACGAGAGTCGCTGCGATTGCGCGGCCGATGCCGGCGGTGCTGCCGGTGACGAGGGCCAGTTTGTCCTTGAGTTCGAGGTTCATGATGTCTCTCCTGATGCGTGCGAGTTGGTCGCATTCAAATCTCGCTCATGCCGCCGTCGACGACGATTTCCGTGCCGACGATGAAAGCTGACTCGTGCGAGGCGAGATGCAGCACGGTGGCGGCGATTTCAGCGGGCTTGCCGAAACGGCCGATCGGAATCTGCGCTTGCATGGGCGCAGCGTTGCCCGGCTGCGAGATGGTCGGGCATTCGCCTGAGACTCGTGAATTGAAGTGCCACTAAAGAAAGCGTTTCACGAACCTCAGCGCGGTCTCAGCCACTTCCCGCCAGCCGCTGTCGATCGTCAGCGAGTGGCCACGCCCCGGAAGTTGAACGAACTCGGTGATCGCCTGCCGGTTGCGTTTCTGCTGGTCGTAGGCGGCACGAGCCACCGATGGCGGCACGGTGTGGTCGCGCTCACCAGAGATCATCAGCAGCGGTCCACGTTGCGCGGCCTCGGTGTCGACGCGAACCTCCGTCCATGGATTAAGGTTCGCGACCGCGGCCTGGAAGATCGGCCGGCCAGGCGCCGGCGCCTGATAGGCTTGGTAGAGCGCCTCGCTCTCAGGTTCAGGCACTGCATTGCCGAAGGCGTAACGGAACTGCTCAGAGGTGAGGCCAACTTCCCGGGCAGCGTTGGCCGGGTTATGCAGGACCGGCCAGGCGGACCGAAGGGCCGACATCGGCAGCGGCAGGACACCCCGGAATGGCGCAGGATCGATCGCCACGGTCGCGGCGGAGAGTCCGCGCCCGGCCAGGATCTGCGCGATGAGCCCGCCGAATGAATGGCCGATGAGGGCCGGGCGGCGGCCGAGCGCCTCGGCGATGCCGGCGAAATGCGCCGTGACCTCGCCTACGGTTTCGGGCGCCATGGCGCCGCCCACCTCCGCCGGCCAGCAGGGCGCGAGCGCAGCATAGCCGGCGGCCTCGAACATCTCGGCCCATCGGTCCCAGGAGCTGGGCTTCAGCCACAGGCCGTGGATGAAAATGACCGGTTGTTTCGTGGACACATTGTTCTGGTCGATCGCGTCGGCGATAGTCTGGGTCGTCATGATCAATGCCCCTCAACGGTGAACAGGATGTCGGAAAAGCCGGGGACGGTGTCGGCGCGATTCCAATCCCGCTGCAGTTCGCAGATCAGCTGCACCCAGCTGGTGGGTTGAGCGCCGGCCTGGATCAGGCGCGACAGCCCAGCCTCGTGAGCCACACGGGACGTGCCGCCCACGGCATCGACCACCGGATAAACCTCGAAGCCTTCCCGCAGGGCGTCGAGCGCGGGGTGGACCAGGCACACTTCGGTCCAGAGTGCGGTCATGATCAGCTTCTTGCGACCCGTGGCGTGAACCGCGGCCACGAAGTCCTTGTCCTCCCAGGCGTTAATAGAAGTCCGATCGATAGGGGTGATGTCCGGGAAGACCTCGGCGATCTGGCGGATGGTGGGCTGATTGCGCCCGGTGGCGACGTTCACCGTGGCGATGACCGTCGGCAGGTCGAACAGTTTGGCGGTCCTGGCGACGGCGGTGATGTTGGCAACGAGGCTCCGCTTTTCCATTGACTGGATGGAGCCGACCTGGACCGGCTGGTAGTCGATGATCACCAGGGCCGCGTTCTGCGGCGTCAGCAGATGGTCGGTTTGCGGGTCGCGAATGATGGGGAAGGATGTCATGAGAGTCTCCTGTTTTGTCGGGGTAGGATGATCAGTGGGACGAGGTGGCGGCGACGTAGACCGTGTCGCTCGGGCCGATGCCGGTCAGCCTGACGACGGCAGGATCAGCTCGCGTGAAGGCGAAGTGCGGGGTGCCCCCCGGCTCGGTGTAGAGGCCGCCGACCGTCAGCGGCTTGACCGCCGCGTCATTCGCCTTGGCGCCATAGCCGAAGTACCAGCTCCCGGAGATCACGTTGGCGAAGCGATCGTCACGGTGGGTGTGGGGCGCGATCCTTGTGTTCGGTGGCACGTGGATCTCGAGCATGTACGGTCCGGGCTTGGCTGGGTCGCCGTAGAGCAGCACAGTGCGGATCCCGCTCAACCCCGAAGTGCCGGCACCCGCGCCGGATAACTGCATCGCCTGTGTCTGTTCCAGCGACAGCGCCGCCTGCCCAAGGCGCCCGTCCTTGACTGGCGCCGGCCGGCCGTCGAGAAACTGTTCGATCGCCATCACGGTGGCCGCGGGCTGCTCCTCCATGAGCCAATGTCCGGCGTTCGGGATAACCCGCTCCTCGACATCGACCGCGCCGGCCTCGGCAACGATCGCCATTGTCGGGCCGAAGGACTTCTCGCCTCCGATCGCCAGGACCGGCATGGCGAGCTTTCCATGCGCCGCGAGCCAGGCGCGGTTGTCGATGGCGTCCTGATCAAAGGCGGCGAACTGCGCGAAGCCCGCATGCATGCGCCCCGGCGCCGCATAGAGTTCAGCGTAGTGAACACGCGTGGCCTCCGGGAAATTCGCGGGATCGGCCGAGAACTCGTTCCAGAACCGGTCGAGATAGATGCGCTCGCGCCCCGCGACCAGGCGCTCCATATCCGCTCCGCCGAACCGGAAATGCCAGAGCAGCGGATTCTTCAGAATCTCGTCCCAAGGTCCGACGCCCGGGACGGGCGCATCCATCAACACCAGCTTGGTCACCCGATCCGGGTGGCGCGCGGCGAGTGCAAAAGCGACCATGTTGCCGATGTCGTGCGCCACCACGTCGGCGCTCGGCGCATGCAGCGCATCCATGATGCCAACGATGTCTTCCGCCTCGTTGGCTTTCTCAAAGCCGGTCTCGGCGCGGACGGACAGGCCCATGCCCCGCAGATCAGGCACGATCACCGTGTGGTTGCGCGCCAGGTCGGCCGCCAGCGGCGCCCACATGTCGCCGGTGTCGCCGTAACCGTGCAGCAGCACAACCGCTGGCCCGGCTCCGCCGACCCGGACGTGGAGGATCGTGCCGTTGGTCATGACCTCTTCGGTGTGGAAGGTCTTGGGGAAATCCAGCCGGAGATCGGCTGCCGGGCAGATGGCTGGGCTGGCCAAGACGGTGAGCGCGGCACCTGCGAGGGCGAGCCGGCGAAGTAAGGTCGGAACAATCATTGGCGATCTCCTTTGTTGATGCCTCTCGTATGACGCAAAGCTAGACGTAGACGCCCAGCTGTATTAGCTAGTGGAGAGGCCAAGGATTTTTGATTTGAACGCAAAGATGGCGAGCGCCAGTGTAGATCGCGCCCGCGAACTCGAAGTATTCTGCGCGGTGGCCGCCGGCGGCAGCTTCTCAGCCGCGGGCCGCAGCCTCGCGCTGACCCCGTCGGCCATCAGCCGCACCCTGGACCGGATCGAGGCACGGCTCGGCGCGCGCCTGCTGTTGCGGACTACGCGCGCGCTCACGCTGACCGCCGAGGGCAAGGCCTATCTCAGCGCGGCTCGCCGCATCTTAACGGACCTCGACGAAGCCGAGCAGGCCATCGCCGACCAGAGTTCGCCCCGCGGCCGCATCCGGGTCAGTGCCGCCGTGTCGCACGGGCGATTCTGCGTTGTCCCGCTGCTGGGGGAGTTCGTCCGCCGCTATCCGAACATCCTGGTCGACATCAACCTCAGCGACGGGATCGTCGATGTGGCCGCGGGGCAGGCAGACGTCGCGATACGCGGCGGCCCGCTGGCCGACAGCGCACTCACGGCGCGTCGCCTCAGCGAGAACGGTCGCACCATCGTCGCCTCGCCGGCCTACCTCGCTCGCTGGGGTGTGCCGGAAACGCCGGAGGACCTGCACAATCACAATTGTCTGAACTTCAGCTTTCGCCGCACCGAGCCGGTCTGGCCGTTCCGCCGAGACGGGGTCGACTACGCCCTCAAGGTGCGGGGCGCCATCGAAGCCAATAGCGGTGAAACCCTGGGTCAGTTGGCGCTCGATGGCGTAGGCATCGCCCGCGTTGGCGATTTCAGCCTCGGCGCCGCGATCGCTGACGGACGGCTGGTTCCCCTGCTCGAAGCTTTCAACCCCGGCGATCGGGAAATCTTCCACGCGGTCTTCGTCGGCGGGGCCAACATGCCTGCGCGCATCCGAGCATTCGTGGACTATCTGGTGGAACGCATGGACGACCGTTCTGCAAGACAGTGCCGATAGCAAGCGTGGCCGTCACAATATGCCGCGTCGCTTGCTATCGGATGCTTGATCGCATCTACACTGACAACACCGCTCATCACCTGCGGCTCAAGACTGATTGCAAGGTATCGGCGATCGACGCCGCAATGGCGACTGCCGCGGCACCAACGTTTCTGAATCCGCACGTGACCGAGAACGAGATTGAATTCCTCGACGGCGACGGATGGGCAAACAACCCGATCCGCAGAGCAGGCGAAAGAGCTCGTGCCATTTCAACCGCTGAAGTCCGAGGCAATTAAATTCGACCCAAATAGGCCCACTTGAGAACTGCTCTCCCGATCGACTCAGAGCGGTGGTCTCTTGGTAAAGCCAGCCCTGCTTGACTGCAGGCGTAGGCGCCTTGGCCGACCGGAAGCGGCCAAAATGGTAGCTTCGCTCGCAGGGCCAACTTCTGTGATCGCGACAGGCCCAAGCTTGAGCTTATGCATGCTATCGGGTCCAACTTATTTGTCGCACGCCTATTGGGTGCTTCAACACGCGCGGTTGCCGTACCCGGATGTTGGTCCCCTAGCCCAATCCTTCGCGGCGCCGTCTGCGGCATGTCGATCGGACCTCGGTCGATCCGGCTTCGCCGGAAAGCGCCGCGATGTCGCGGATGCGCAAGCACCACATTCACCTGATGCTGTTGGAAGCACCCGGCGAAGCGTGCTTCCATCACCAGCGGGTTTGCGAATGGACAGCCCCGACGACATCCCTGCGCCTCGCCAGCGCAAGATCATCCACATCGACATGGATGCCTTCTACGCCTCGGTCGAGCAGCGCGACAATCCGGAGCTTCGTGGCAAGCCCGTCGCAGTCTGTGGGTCGCGCGAGCGCGGAGTTGTAGCCGCAGCAAGCTATGAAGCGCGCAGATTCGGCGTCCGGTCGGCGATGCCGTCCGTGACCGCCAAGCGGCAATGCCCGGACCTCATCTTTGTGAAGCCGCGCTTCGAGGTCCACAAGACGATTAGTCAGCAGATCCGCACAATCTTCGCCGAGCACACGCCCATGATCGAGCCGCTATCGCTGGACGAGGCCTACCTCGACGTCACCGACAATCTCCAGCTCATCCCTCTCGCCCGGGATATCGCGCTGCAGATCCGAGCCAGGATCAAGGCCGAGACCGGCCTCAATGCGTCGGCGGGTATCTCCTACAACAAGTTTCTGGCCAAGCTCGCGTCCGACCACCGCAAGCCGAACGGGCAGTACGTGATCGCTCCGGAGATGGGAGCAGCCTTCGTCGAGGACCTGCCCGTCGGCAAATTCTACGGCATCGGACCCGCGACTGCCGCCAGGTTCAACGCACTCGGCATTCGGACCGGTCGCGACATCCGCAATCAGACGCTCGACTTTCTCGAGGCGCACTTTGGCAAAGCCGGCACCTATTCATGGCTTGTTCTCCCTCAGCCGATGTGCTCGTGTCTCGAGCCACCCGTGCGAGAGAACTATCTATCCTTGAGCCGGGCGATTGGGATGCCGCGACAGAACCCGTCAACGCCAGCGCCACCATCAGTGGCCGACGTAACAGCTGCCGCTGAAGCACACCACCGGCTGGTCGAAGCGCGGATCGACGAAGAGAGCGCCGCTGCCCGGACCTGTGGGCGCCGGCGCCCCGCTCCCCGACACGCTGGGGGCCGAGAACTGCGGCGGCCAGCCAAGTCGTGTTTGCTGTGACAAGGTCACGCTGGCAAAATTGTCCGCCACCACGATCGGGCGCGTCAGACCACCATCGCTCGGCGGCTTTGGCAGCGATATCTGCGGCGCGGGATGGGCATAGACGAAGGCGTTGCCCGATGGGATGGCGCTGGCGAAACGTCCCATCGCAAAGTCGAAGGCGTCGCCATACACGCTTGTCCCCGTGAGCCCGCCGAACTGATTGACCGGCGCCACGCCCGTCGGATCGGCCGCATTCTGGGTGTAGACGGTGAAGAACGTGCCCGGTGTCAGCGCCGCCGCACCAGCCTGGTTGATGACATTGCCATTGACGGCAATCAGGATGGCACCGCCGCTGGTGATGCCGCCGTTCGCCGCGATGGTCAGCGGCGCACCTGCCGTGGTCGAGATCAGGCTGTAATCGGCCCCCGCGATCACCCGCTGATCCAGCGTGAAGCTCGCGCCAGTCAACGTGAGCGTCGTAGCAGCCGATCCCAGCGCGGTTGTCAGTGCGGCATAGGTGCTATTGCCGAAGGTCGCGCCGAGATCGGATTGCAGCGCGCTGTAGCTGGTCTGCGCCGTCGTCTGCCTGCTGAGCCCACTGCTCACCACACCGAGATCAAGGCTGTTGCCTGCGAGTGCTGAAGCGTCGGTGTAGGTCAAGCCGCTGACGCTGCTCGCACCGGAGAGCGTCAGTGTCGTCCCGAGCTTGTTGCCCGTCGGCGCGAGCGTTCCGGCCGCAACGGCGACGTAGTAGTAGCCGTTGGCCCCCACCGATGCGCTGCCGCCGCCCAGCAGCATGCCATCCATGTAGACCGCGACCTGCCCGCCGGCCGCCGCGGCTCCACCCGCGGACTGCGCCGTGCCCGAGACCGCCTGCACGCCATCCGGGAAGAAGCTCTGAATGTAGGGATAGAGACCACCGGAGCCGCCGGCCCAGATGGTCGGATCGAAGCCTGCAGGCAGCCCGGCCCGCTGGAGCTGCGCCGTGGTCAGGCCAGCCACGTTGGCGCCCTGACCGGCGAGATCAAGTCCAAACGCAGTTGTTTGACCGGATGTCCCGGTGTTGAACGCGCCGCTGGTGATGGTGCCGGAGTTGCGGCCGATGAAGCCGCCGACAAACGCCGCGCCGCGGACAAACCCCGTCGAATAGCCCGACGAAACGGTCCCGACGTTGAAACCGATCAGACCGCCGACCATCGAGCCGGCGCTCAGGACCGCACCAGTCGCGTAGACGTCCTGAACCGTGCCGCTATTGCGCCCCATCAGGCCGCCGGTACCGCGACCGCCGCTCGAGGAGTTGATCACCGCCCCCGTCGCGAACGACTGGCTCACGACATTGTCCGTAAGCGCGCTGGAACCGATCAGGCCGCCGACGCTGTCACCGGCACCAGTGACGGTCCCGGCCGCATAGCTTCGCTGGATCGTGCTGCCGGCGCCGACGAAGCCGATGTCGGAAATGGTGGTGACGATGCCGATCAACCCGCCCACGGAGCTCTGGCCGCTGACATTGCCGAGCGCATAGGAATCCGAAACCGTCGACTTCAGGCTGCTACCGATCAGGCCGCCGGCGGAGCTCCCACCGGCGGTCACCGCGCCGGTCGCGTAGGATGACGCAACCGTGCTCTGGCCGCTCTGTCCGATCAGGCCGCCGACATTGCTGCCACCGCCGCTGACCGTTCCCGTCGCGTAGCTGCCGCTTATGCTCGTTCCGGCGGCCAGGCCGACCAGGCCGCCGACATAGTTGCCGGTGCTGGTGACGTTTCCGGTGGCATAGGAATCGCTGATGGTGCTGTTCGCTGAAGTGGTGAATTTTCCAACCAGGCCACCGACAAAGTCCGAGCCGTTGAGGGACGATGCGGCAAGGCTGGTGACATTGCCGGTGGCGTAGGACGACGCGATCGATCCGCTGCCACTGCCCAACAGGCCGCCGACGAGGTTATAGCCGGTCACCGCACCGGTCGCGAAGGACGATGCGATGCTGCCCTGGTTGAAGCCGACCAGGCCGCCGACGTTCGCGCCGTAGAGCGCGGCATTGCCGCCCGAGGGCGGAATGAACATGGCGGAGACGGCACCGCTCGCGGACGAGTCGGCGATCGCGCCATCGTTGGCCCCCACCAGGCCGCCCGCGTTCTGAGTGCTCCGCACCACACCACTCGCCTGCGACATGAGGATCGTTCCCTGGCTGTATCCGACGAGGCCTCCCGCATTGGCAAATCCGAAGACATTCGTGGAGGCCTGCGATGCAACGATCAGGCCGGCGTTGATCCCGACCAGTCCGCCGACGGCCGTGCCACCCCCGTTCGTCATGTTGCCGCTGGCAGACGACGCGAAGATCGTTCCGGCATTGAGCCCGGCAAGCGGCCCGGCACTCGTCGCAGGAATGACCGTCGCATTGGTGACCGCGATGTCGCGCACCATGCCGCCAGGGCCGACAAAGCCAAACAGGCCGGCATAGGAGGCCGTCGGAGCGAGCGACAGTCCATCGATAGCGTGCCCGAGCCCCGTGAAGACTCCCGTGAACGCGATCACACCATCGGTGCCGATCACCACATTATTGACGTTGGCGCCGATCAGGGCGTTGGTATAGGTCGTGCCGGCCGCGGACAGATTACCCGCCAGCGCATAGTTTCCTGTCGGTCCGGGACCATAAACCGGAATGCTCGCGCCAGTCGCCGCGCTGTAGCCGTCGATCGCATCGAGCTGCGCCATGGTGTAGACCAGCGTATAGGATGCACCGTTGATGGTCAGCGACTGTCCCGTAATGCCTGTGCCTGACGGCCCCGCGGCATAGGTGAGACCCGCGCCGTTGCCGAACGACAGCTTCAGCAGCGAGACGCCCGGCGCGGTCGTGATGTCGTAGGCCGCCTTCAGATTTACGCCGCCAGCGCCGGCCACTGTGATCGGCGCATTGATGGCGATCGCGTTGTAGGCATCGAGCGTCAACCGGCTCGCCGACGACCACGACAGGCCGGCGTTGACAATGATGTCGCCCTGACCATTGCTGATGACTCCGGTCCCCGAGGCCGTGGTGGCCGTGGTCTGCAGGGTAACGTCGGTGCCGCCGTTCAGAACGGTCGAGATCGTCGTCGCGGCAGCCGCGTCGACGGTCAGATCTTGCGGATCGATCAGCCACAGCCCGGCCTTGCCTTGCGCCGCCGACGCATCGATGCGGATGCCGGCGAAGTCCACGGTATGGCCGGAGGTCTCGATCTGACCGCCATGGCCGCCGCCAGGACCGCCCCTGGCGCTGAGCAGCCCATGGACCGCCGTCGCGCCGTCCGACCAGACCACGACATTGCCGCCATCACCGGACGACAACGCATCGGCCGTGATCCGCGTCGCAGCATCGATCTGCACGTCATTGGCATGCGGCAGCGGCCCAGTCCCCTGGCGACCGCCACCGATATTGATCGTGCCGCCTCCGGCGGTGCCGGACGCCTCGACGGTGGCGCCCTTCAGCTTGATCGACCGTCCCGTGACGGCAATGCGCCCGCCGGCACCATCGCGTGACCTGGCATCGACGCGGCCGCTGATCTTGACCCGGCCGCCATCACCTCCGCCGATGACAATGGCGCCGTTCTGT
The DNA here is from genome assembly GCF_018131225.1 of Bradyrhizobium sp. U87765 SZCCT0048. Classification (GTDB taxonomy): domain Bacteria; phylum Pseudomonadota; class Alphaproteobacteria; order Rhizobiales; family Xanthobacteraceae; genus Bradyrhizobium_A. Next base: position 488,767 of record NZ_JAFCMM010000004.1, read on the forward strand.
CCACCGATCGAGCGCGCCTGCACCACGCCGGAGATGTTGATGGCGTTGCGTGCCGCTTCCCGCGCCGTCGCCGCGCTGAGGATGATGCTGCCGCCGTCGGCCGCGATCGTGCCCGCGTTCCGGACCAGCGCGCCCTTGCCGCCGGCTGCCGTCGGCATTCCGACCTGCAAAAAGCCGTCGCCGGAGAAATCCAGCGTCGCCTGCTCGCCCGAGCCGAGCGCCACCTTGCCGAGCGGCACGCTGATCATACCGCTGTTCGATACCGTGCCGCCGATCAGCGCGGCATAGCCGCCGCGGCCGACCGTGATGATGCCGGCATTGCTGACCGCAGCCGACGCGCCGCTGCCAGTGAAGGTACGCTTGCCGGCCATGAAGTCGCTGTCGGACATGCCGAGCGTGGACGCGACGAAGCCGCCCCCGGTATTCACCGTACCGGAGGCCGTGATGGCGATGCCGTTGGGATTGACGAGATAGACCTGCCCGTTGGCGTTGATCGCACCGGCGATGGTGGACGGCGTATTGCCGGTGATACGGTTGAGGATCGCGGATGAACTGTTCGGCTGGACGAAAGTGACGGTGCTGCCCGCGCCCACCGAAAAGCCCTGCCAGTTCACCACCGCACTCTGGCTGGACTGGTTGACGGTCAACTGATTGGCCGAAGGCTGGCTTATGGCGACGTTGCCGGCGGCGACAGTGCCGCCAGTCGGCAGCGTCTGCGCCGACGCTGTATCGAGCAGCATCGGGCTGACCAGCGCTGTCGTCGCCAGCAGCAGCGCCGCCCGCAGCCTGCTCCACCGACCCGCGCCCATGTGATGACCTCTTGTCATGTTGTCCATCCAGCCCGGCTAGAACCTGAACGCGGAAACCACCGTGAGGCGATCGCCTCCGGGAATCCCGTCGCTGCGCGACGCCCGCCCGTACTCGAGCGACAGCGAACCATTGGAGAGCGTGCCCGGCGCGGCACCACCGATCCGCAGACCGCCGCCATAGGACGTCGCCCGGGTCGTGGAAACCTCCAGCACCGTCGGATTTTGTAGCGACACCTCGCCGTAGGCGCCGAAGACATAGGGCGCGAGCACGACGCCGAGCGCGGCGATCGGCAGCGGCAGGCTCCAGGGCGATACCAGTTCGCCGCGCACCACGTAGCCCTGGTCGCCGACGACCGATCCGGCATCGAACGCCGACAACCCGCCGGTGTTGGCGATGCCGATCTGCTCGCTGCGCAGCAGCGGCTTGTCGAACGAGGTCTGCGCCCGCGCCGACACGCTGATCGCGAGATGCTCGATCAGGGTCTGGGAATAGTTGAGCGCAACATCGAATTTCTGGAACGAGGCGTCCGCGCCCTGCCGTGACAGCGGCAGCAGCGGCGTCGCATCCGCGGCGCTGCGCGCGCCGAGGCCATCGATGCCGAACGAAAAAGTAGCCCGGCCGGAGATCGTCGCGCCCCAGGGCGTCAGCACATCGCCGTCATTGGCGAATCGCACGATCCGCAACCGGTCGTCCGACAGCGGCACCGGCACGCCGCCGACGAACAGGCTCTGGGTTTCGTTCTGCGCGTCGAACGCAAGTTCGCTGTTGAAATTGGCGCTGCGCCCACGCAGCCAGGCATAGCGCAGCCGCAGCGACAATCGATCGAAGGTGTCGGTCGTCTGCACGCCGGCGACCGCCTGCGGCGTGGTTCGCGCATCGGTGAATTCGGCATTGAAGGTGAGGCCTTCGACCCACAACGGCACCACGACGCCGGCCGCCAGCGAGCGGTTGCGCGGATAGCGGTCGAACAAACCGTTGTCGCCGCCGTCCGGATGGCCGCCGGCGCGCAGATACGTCAGCTCGCCAAGCCCTGCGACGCTGTTGAGATCGAGGCCGACACCGAGCGTAGTGCGCCCGAGCGCCTTCGACAGCGTGTTGTCGAAGGTCAGGGTCTCGCTGACCGCCTGGTACCTGGCCTCGATGACCAGCACCGTGGACCCCTCCGCCGCGCCCGGCTGCAAGGTCGAGCGCAGGATTGCGCCGGGCGTATCGCCCGCCAGCAGCACGCGGCGCTCGATCTCCGCAAGCGTCAGCCCGCGGCGCCCCGTCAGCGGTCCGACCAGCGCATCGATGCGCCGGCGCACCGGTTCGGGCACGCCCTTGGTCTCGATACGCTCGATGAAGCCATCCACTACCACCAGCCGCAGGCGCGCGCCATTGACCAGCTGCTGCGGCGGCAGCACGACGCGGGCCAGCACGTAGCCGGCGGCGGCGTAGGCCGCCTCGAGGTCGCGCGCGGCCGCAAAGATCTCCGCACCGGACACCGGACGCGCCGTCAGCCGCGCCTCGAGGGCCGCGGTCGCCGCGGCAAGCTGCGGCAGGCCGCCGACGACCCGCACACCCGACAGGCGGACGAACAGTTTTTCGGCCCCGGCCGGTGTCGCCAACCCCGGCGCCCCTGGCAGCACGAAGCCACCCGGACGGGCGATCTCGGGGCGGAAGCTCGGCGGCGTGATCTGGGAGGCCGTCTGCGCCTCGACCGGCTGCCCGTGCAGGGTCACCAAGACAATGGCGCAACCAGCGGTCGCGAACGCTGCCGACCACGCCCGCCAATTGGCTGCCGTGCTTATCTTCGACACTGTCCGGACGCTGACTGCTGGAGAAAATGAATCTGTCAAAACAGCCCTAGACGCTGCGACAATTATCCATCGCCGACACATCAACAACACTTGCCCCGTCTTGCCGCCGATCCCCGCGGCACCGCATGCCCCTCACGCGATCACTTCCTGCTTGAACAACACTGATCCGTCGTGCAACGAAACAAATCTGTACGATTTTCCAGCTCCCCGGGACGCTCTCCATCGCCGTGGATACAACGACGCAATGGCGCCGCCAGCCGGCCGTCCGTTAAGGTTTCAGCTTCATGTCACTGTCGTCTGAGGACGCGGAGCGGCACGCGATTCCGCCCTGGGAGCGCGTCAGCTTCCTGTCGTCCGACATGCTCCGCAAACATCCCCGCTTTCAGGAGGCGCACGACGGCCTGGTCGACGGGTTGCTCGCCCTGTACGGAGACGACCGTCGGCTGATCCGCGGCCTGGTCGAGTATGTCCGCGCGGTGTCGTTCATGGTCATCATCTGCCTCGATGCCATGCATGAGCCTGACGACCCCTCCACCCATGTCACGCTGGCACGGCTGCGGACGGCGCTTGTGCCCATGGGGATCACCGACGGGCGCCGCATCGTCGACCTGGTCAATGGCCTCGAGCTCGACGGCTTCCTGACACGCGAGGTGTCACCGGCCGACCGGCGCGCCCACATCCTGCGGCCGACCGAAAAGATGCTGGCCGCGGACCGCGAATGGCTCGCGACCTTTCATGCTCCGCTGGCCGCGCTGTACCCCGATGAACCGGCGTACCGGGCCGCCATGGCGCACGACCCGGCCTATCAGACCGCCTACCGGCGGATGTCAATGTCCACCATCGGGTTCGCCGCGAAGATCATGAGCAGCAATCCCGCTATCGGCTTTTTTCTGAGCCACGATGTCGGCATTCGCGTGCTCATGGTGCTGATGGCGATGGTCCGTGGCAAAACGCCGCCGCGCACCGCATCCGGCTTCTATACGGCCGCCGCGGAACGCGCGGGCGTGTCGCGCACCCATGTCCACAATCTGATGCACGCCGCCGCCGACCAGGGACTGGTCACGCTGCCCGGCCCCGAGGGGCGCTTTGTCGAGGTGCTGCCGCCGCTGCAGGAATCGGTCGCGCGCTGGATCGCGGACAGCCTGTCCGGGATCGACCTGGTCTGCACCCTGGCGAGGCCGGAGTGGCGCGTCACCTCAAGCCATCCCGGCGCATCGTCGGGGTTTGCCTGAAGCAGAACCGATGCGGTGGTTGGCGCGGCGCCCGCGCCGGCAGCGTTCAGCCTCTCAACGGAACAGGACCGCACCCGGCAGCAACAGCGTGCCAGCCCATAGAAAGGCCGATAGCCAGTTCGCAACCTGGAAGCTCATGCACGGCATATGGAAGATGCCGGCGACAAGGGGCACGGTTGCCCGCAGCGGCCCGAAGAAGCGACATCCGACAATGCTGAGCGCCCCCCAACGGCGAAAGAACGCCTCGGCGCGCGGGATCAGGTCCGGATGCCGTGACAGCGGCCACATTGACGTGGCGGCGCGATCGAACCTGTGACCGATCTCGTAGGACACCCAGTCGCCCAGCGCCGCGCCGATGCTGATGGCGAGCCAGATCGGCACCACCGCGAGCTTGCTGGCCCCGACCATCGCGCCGATCGCCAGCAGGATCGCCGTCCCCGGCACGATCAGCGACACGAACGCGAGCGCCTTGATGAACGCGAAGACGAACGCGAGCGGAACGATCCAGCTCTCGTGGGCCTTGATGAAGGCGATAAGGTCTGCCGTTCCGATTTCCAAAATCAATCACATCCGATCGGTTTCACGCCGGCCTGCATTCAGCGCGTGCACGCACGCCAACACAAGAATAGCACCAGCGGCGCTGATCCCAGATCGACAAAGGGTGCGATTGACATCGTTGCCGAGCGCATATCGGCCATCTCGCGGCACGGCGGCTCCATTGTCGGCACCCGCCGCGACCTCGACGAGGCGATCGCCTTCGCCGCCGACGATAAGGTCAGGACCGAGGTGACGAGAGCGCCGCTCGAGGACATCAACGCGATCTTCGCCAACGTCAAGGCGGGCAAGGTGTCAGGGCGCATGGTGCTCGACATGGCCATGGCGTGAGAAATTGGCGCTGGCACGACGCTGACCGGCGCCCTGCCCGCGCACCGTTATTGCGCGACCCTGGCGATGCCCATCTTCGACAGCAGCGTCAGGTTGTCCTCGATGTGCCAGTTGTCGGTGATGCGAGCGTCCGTGACCTTGATCAGGTCCGTGGCGATGAAATCGATGGGCTGCCCCTGTCCGGCCACGGCGCCGAAGCGGCCGGTGAAATGACCGGTGAACTGCATGTGCACGGTGACGTAGTCGCCGGCGACAATCATCTTGCGTACTGTGACATGCAGATCGGGCACCGCAGCGCGGAAATGCTCCGATGCGAATGCCGGCCCGGCCGGCCCCTGGGGACGCCCCTCGGGCAAGGTATGGTCGACGAAGGTCGGCGCGATCGCGGCTTCGAGCGCGGCTCGATCGCCACTGTCCCAGAACCGGTAGAACGCGCGGGCGGCGGCGATTACCGCATCGCGGCGCGCGTCGGACGCCGCCGCCGTCACCACCAGATCGTCGATCTTGGGATCGGCCGCGGCTGCCGGCGCCGGGAGCCACGGAGCGAGGACGGCGACGGCGACGGCGATGACGAGCTTACGCATGGGACTGAACTCCTTCAGCACGAGATGAAACGGTACGTTCGCGGAACACCAGCTCGAGCAGGATGCCGGTCGGCGTGCGGATGAACAGGCGGCGTTCGCCGAGTTCGGGCAGCTCCATCCGCGTGTAGGGGATGCCCAGGGCATCGAGCCGCTGGCGGTAGTGGTCATGGCCGGTGAGACGAAAGCCGACATGGTCGATGGTCTCGCCGCGGCGATCAACGGGACCGCCGTCACCGGGAATGAGATGCACCAGCGGCCCGTCGGCATCGTAGAGCCAGTAGCCGGGAAAGGCGAAGTCCGGCCGGTAGCCGACCTTCAGATCGAGCACGGTCTCGAGGAAGCGCCTCGTGCCGTCGAGATCGTGCGTCCGCAGCGTGACGTGGTCGAGCATGGCAGCCTCCTGTGCAATGGCGTTGGTGCAAACACTGCGACGTGGCCGGATCAGGCCGTCGGCCCCGGCAGGCCGGTGGCCGCGGGCGAGCCGCGACGGATCACCGGCGTCGCATCGCGGTTGGCCAGCGCATGACGGGCGATCTCGTCCTTGCGGGCGAACCACACGCCCTCCTTGCTGCGGGCATAGGCCAGGAAGCGGTCGAGCACGCGCACCCGCCCGGCATGGCCGGAGATGCGATCGTGCAGGCTGATCACCATCATGCGCCGGCGCGTGCCGCCCTCTTCATAGAGCTGGTCGAACTCATCGCGCAGCGCCTGCTCGTAGGCCGCCGGATTCCAGCCCTGGAACGGGAAGGAGACGATGTCGTTCATGTGCATGGTGTAGGGCACGGTGACGAAATCCCTGCCGCGCAGCGGAACGATGAAAGGCTCGTCACGGCTCGGCTCGTCGATGTGATAGAGGAAGCCGAGATCCTGCAGCGTTTCCAGGATGTGGACCGAGTTGCGCATCCAGTACGCGTTCCAGCCGACCGGCGTCTGGCCGGTGATGCGCTGGATGGTGTCGACGCTGTCGGCGATGAAGCGCTTCTCCTCGTCCTTCGGCAGCTGATACGAGTTGCTCCAGACGCGGCCGTGGGCAGCGGCCTCATGACCGCGGCGCACGATTTCGCGCGCGAGGTCCGGCGATGTCTCCACGGCCTTGCCGATCATGAACGACGACAGCTTGACCGCGTGCTTGTCCATGAGGTCGAGCAGGCGCGGAATGCCTTCATAATGGCCGTAGGCGAAGAAGGCATTGGTCGGCAGGTCCGGCACGCCCTTTGCGATCGGATCGGGAATGACGCCGCCGGCGCCGGAGATCGGCTGGCCGCCGGCCTCAAACATCAGCGACAGGCTGACAGCGAGCCTTGCCCCGTTGGGCCAGAACGCGCGGCCGCCGGCCGCGTCCGGGGCGGTGGCGGCGCTGGCCGGCCGCACGGCGGCGGCGACGCCCGCCGCGCCGAGCGCGCCGGCGATCTGCAGGGTTTGACGACGGCTCAGGGCCGGCTGCGGCGCTAGAGGAAGGGTCATGGGTCGCTCCTTGATGACGAAATGACCCTAGTCTCTTTCTATTTTGGATATTATCCTCCTTTTACGGCAGACACTCTCCATCAAACGGAAATAAAGCGATGCTGGACGACATCACCGAGCTGCGCACCTTCGTGCGTATCGTCTCGACCGGCAGCCTGTCCGCCGCGGGGCGCGATCTCGGTGTTGCGCTGAGCGTAGTGAGCAAGCGGCTGGCGACGCTCGAACGCAGGACGGCGACGACACTGATCACCCGCAGCACGCGCCGCCTCGCCGTCACCGAGGAAGGCCAGCAGCTGTTCGAGCGCGCGCAGCGCATCCTTGCCGAGATTGACGAGGCGGAAGCCGTCCTCAGCCATGGCCGCCTCGAGCCGCAGGGCGTGCTGCGCATCAGCGCACCGCACTCCCTCGGGCGCAGCTATGTCGCGGCGGCCTGCCGTGACCTCGTCCGCAGCTATCCCAAGATATCGGTCGATCTCGTGCTGACCGATCGCCTGGTCGAACTGATCGACGAGCGCATGGACGTGGCGGTGCGGATCGGCCTGCCGCCGGACTCGGACCTCGTCATGCGCAAGCTCAGCGACAACCACCGCGTCGTCGTCGCGGCGCCGGACTATCTGGCGCGACGCGGCACACCGGCGACGCCGAACGATCTCGTGCATCACGATTGCCTGCTCTACAGCAGCGGACCGCGGGCGCGCTGGCGCCTCATCCATCGCGACGGCCGCGCGGTCGAGGTCGACGTGACGTCGCGCCTGCGCTGCGACAGCGGCGAGGTGGCACACGACTGGGCGCGCGAGGGCTGCGGCCTCGTGATGAAGTCGTGGGTCGACGTGGCCGCCGATCTCGCGGCCGGACGTCTTGCGCGGGTGCTGCCCGACTGGCAGAGCGATCCCGCGCCGGTATGCGCGCTGTTCCCCCGCAACCGCCAGATGCCGACGCGGGTGCGGCTGTTCCTCGACGCGATCACCGCGCAGCTGGAGCGCATCGGCACGCGAGGAGCGAAGACCCGGGTGAACACGCTTGTTTAGGCGCTCATCTGCCGGACCGTGCGGCCGATATCCGGATCCCGCGGGACGCCTTCACCATCTCAACCGGCCGTCGACATCTGTAACGAATGGTCGCCTGTTGCCATAGAAGATCAGTCGCAAGCGCCTGACGCTCGCAAGGACTGACCCTGAAGTCAGCGTCTGATCACTATCGCTCATTCCTCGGCTCAAAGACGCTGAAGCTGTCGATCAAATCCCAGTCGCCGGAGATGTATTGATAGACTTTCCTCGAAAAGCTCGGCGACAGCGAGAATGGGCCTGCATGCGCCAGACCTCTGGCGATCTTTTTCCCATCAACCATTCCAATCGTCGCACGAATGAAGGCATCGATGCTGGTTTCACCGTATTTGCGCACTGAAAATCCAGCACTGCATGAAACAAACAATCCATCTTTCATCGCCTGCCACGAATTGCGCTTGATATCCTCACACAAGCTCTCGGAAATGTGTCTCATTGCATCGTATTGAGCCTGGCCGAAGACGATCATGACGGTGTCGTCACCGCACCTGCTGACAACGGACTCGCTAAATCGATGTTCGCAGAACTTGATGATCTCCTTCAGAACCTGATTTCCGACCTCGATACCGTGATGCTTGTTGACCAGCGTCATTTCATCCACGTCGATGACGAGAAAGGCCACGCCACCGGTCAGCCGGATCAGTTCATCACCGATGCTGTTGATCGCCTCGGATATGCCGGCATAGTCCGTTCGCAGCGATCCGACCTTGTACCTTTCGATCAAATGCAGAAACTCCGGGTCTTTCCTCAGTTCGACACCGCGATAAAAGTAACCTCGCTCGTTCAGCAGGACCGTTTGCTTCGTGCCTGATCCGTCATCCTCCCGGTCGGGTGTCACGAGCCTTTTGTGACCAATCGTTTTATTGAACAGGATCGACCAGTCGTCCCAGAATTCCGAGCCCTTCACCTTCAGTGTCAATTTGGCCCGCTCGAGCGCGTCGCGGCAATTGTTCCCATAGGCAATGGAGAGGTACAGAAAGGACGAGAAGTCTACGGCAGCGTCATCGGAGACAGATGTCGTGGTGTATATGACGTAGCGAACATGCTCGGATACCGCGGCGGCTTGATCGACCGATTTGCAGTAGTTCAGGACGACCAATTCAATGTCGCCCCTGAACATTCTGGCCAGTTGCCCGAAACTGGCCGCATCGATGAAGCTTCCATCATCGAGGGCAAATCCAGTGTCTCCCTCGCCATGTCCTGCGAAATGCAGGATGGTCGGAGCATGGTGATCGATCGCAAACACCAAATCGTCCGCGCGGGTGGCCCATGCGGTATTGAAGGTCAACTGATCCTTGTACAGGAAGCCTTGCAGTTTATTTTCAATCCCGCGCGCCTCAGCGTCTATTCGCAATCTGTCAGTATGAAATGGATTGGATGCCAGGAACAGGATCTTGGCCGTCGCCCTTCTGTCAGGAAATTGGCTCATGTCCCCTCGTGAAGTTCGTTTCCTTCTGTTTCGGGCCTAATCTGAGATCTCCGAATGATCAGCCGATCGCATGACAATGATCAGCCGATCGCATGACACGGAGATCAGGCTTGCGCAGAGCTTACTCCGACGCCAGCCAGCTCGAAAGACTTCGCGATCCTTTCCCGTGACAGGCGATGCCGGCAGCAACACCGGGTCTTGCGCTGATCATCGCTCCCCTCTGCTGAAGGCAATCAGCTGGAAACAGGTGTTCGCGATCAGACCAGCTGCCGAGATCTGGCACTCCGCCGGCGCACGTGATACGCGACGGGCTGGAAACGCGGCCGAGCTCGCCGGACGCGCCACGGATGACGGAAGAACCAATGCGGCAGATCGTCCAGCCCGGAACGGGGCCTCGCGAGCGCATCCAGTGGGTCGAGGCGCGCGGAGAGGTTTTTGCGTTCGATCTGACACCCGGTGTCTCCCTGCTCGAAGCCGTGCGCCGCGGCTTTTCCGCGCGTGGCTACGACAGCGGTGTGCTGACCATGACGGCGGGCACGCTCGGGCCCTTCGCCTATGTCATGCCGGCGCTCTCGGCGACGCCCGATCATGCGGCGTTCTACAGCCAGACCTGTCGGCCTTCGGGCGAAACGCGGCTTACGAGGGGCGCGATGACCCTGGGCCTGCGCGACGACAAGCCGTTCTTCCATTGCCACGCGCTGTGGACCGAGGCTGACGGCCGCCGCGGCGGCGGCCACATCCTGCCGGACGAGACCATTGTCGCGGAGCCGTTCCGCGTGGAGGCGCTCGGCCTGAGCGGCGCGGCGTTCATCGCCGGGCACGATCCCGAAACCAACTTCAAGCTGTTCGGGCCGGTCGCGCGCCCGGCCATCGGCACGCAGGCCGATCGCCGCGTCTTCGCCATGCGGCTGCGGCCCAACAGCGACATCGCACACCTGCTGGAAAATTTCTGCGCGGCGCAGGGCGTGACCCACGCCCGGATTCATGGCGGCGTCGGCAGCACCATCGGCGCGCATTTCGACGACGGCCGGACCGTGACGCCGTTCGCCACCGAGGTGCTGGTGCGCGCCGGCCAGATCGCGCCGGCAGACGACGGCGGGCCACGTGTCGACCTCGATGTCGCGCTGGTGGACTACACCGGCGGCCTTGCCGAAGGGCGGCTCGAACGTGGCGACAATCCCGTGCTGATGACCATGGAGCTGGTGCTCGAGGCGTTGTGACCGAATGGCGCAACGTTTCCGTCCGACCGCTCCGGGATCGGCATCACGACGCCGTCATCCGAGCGTCTACGGCCTGCCCAGAAAATCCAGCAGAACCCCTGCCAGCTCGCCGGGCGCTTCGAGCGGGATCATATGCCCTGCGTCGAGGACGACGAGCTGCGATCCCGAAATGCCGGCGTGCAGTTCGCCTGCCTCGTCCAGACTGCGCAGCCTGTCCTGCCGCCCGGCGACGATCAGGGTCGGGCATGCGATGTCGGCGAGGCGGTCCGTATCGCCGTCACGGTGGAAAGCAGCCTGCCTGTGAAATGTCTCGCCGCCCAGCCGCACGCTCATGGCATGAATGCGTTCGATCAGCGCCTCGTCATGCTCGCGGGCAGGCGCGAGTGATTGACGGATCGACCGGCGGCTGACACCGCCATAGGTTTCGGGCGCCGTATCGACAGCCTGTGACTTCCGCCGGGCCTGCAGCTCACTGTCGCCGCGCGACGAGGTCGCGATCAGCACCAGACGGGACACGCGCTCCGGCGCAAGGCGCACGATCTGCCGTGCGACATAGCCCCCCATCGAGAAGCCGATCAGGACGAAGTTGCGCGGCGCGACCTCCAGGGTGAGCCGCGCCATGTCCTCGATCGACTGTCCGGCACCGGGATCGGCATGAACCAGCGGCCCGAAGGCTTCGAGCGCCGGCGCAATGTCCGACCAGAGATCGCGGTCGAGCATGAAGCCGGGAATGAGGACGATGGCCATGTCGCATCACCGCGTGGATCAGAGAACGCGCCGGCGGCGTTCCGGCCGGATGCCGCGGGATACCGATCATCCAGTGGCCCGCAAACGTAGGCGATCTGTTTATTCTTTTGAGCGATATCCGTCCATCACGGATCGCGCCTCCCAAGCCAGCGGCGGACGCACCCAAAAATCAGGCATCGGTTCGATTGCGTCCTCAAGTGCAATCGCGGAGGACGGACCTTGAACATCTCCAGACGCAAATTCATGTGGGGCGCCGGCGCAAGCGCCGTCGTGGCGGGCAGTGGCGCTGTCCTGACGCCCATGCTGCAGCGTGAGGGTGTTCTGACGGAAACACCGTCGCGGGCGCTTCCCGTGGCCACGAGCGAGGGGCCGCTGCCGGCTGCGGCCGACGTCGTCATCATCGGCGGCGGCATTCAGGGCATCTGCAGCGCCTTGTTCCTGGCCGAGCGCGGCCTCGCCGTCGTGATCTGCGAAAAGGGCGAAGTGGCCGGCGAGCAATCCGGACGGGCCTACAGCCAGATCATGACATGGGAGCTGGACGTCGCGACATTGCCGCTGGTCGTGCACAGCAAGGACCTGTGGCGCGGCATGAACGAGCGGATCGGCGCCGACACCAGCTGGCGCATCCGGCCGCGCGTCCAGACCTATGTCGACGAGGCGGGTCTCGCTGCAGCGAAGGAGTGGGCCGCGCAGGCGAAGGCCGCCGTCGCCAATCCCGCTCTGCTCGCGCTGCGCTTCATCGATGGCGCGGAGCTGCAGGGCCACATCCCAGGAGCCCGCACGCCGTGGAAGGTCGGCGGCCTTGAGGAGAATGCCGCCAGCGTCGATCCCGAAATCGGCACACCGATGATCGCGCGCTACCTCCAGACGAAGGGCGTGAAGATCTTCACCCGCTGTGCCGTGCGCGGCCTGGAGACGCAGGGCGGCCGCATCTGCGGCGTGGTCACCGAAAATGGCGCGATCCGCGCGCCGACAGTGGTCCTCGCGGCCGGAAGCTGGTCGCGCCTGTTCCTCGGCAACCATGGATTGGAGCTGCGCACCCTGCCGCTCTACCTGTCGCAACAGCGGCTGACGGCGGCCGAGGGAACGCCGCGGGGCAACGGCGCCATCGGCAACGGCGTCTACTACCGGCTGCAGGCGGACGGCACCTATGCCAACGCCCCGCGCATCTTCACCGCGCCGCTGGTCCGCGAAAGCATGACCATCGGATGGGATTTCCTGCCCGCCTTCCTGCACGGCATGCACGGCCTGCCACTGCATTTTTCACTGAACAGCGATCTCCTCCACTCGTTCGAGACACCTCACCACTGGAAGCTGGACGAGATCACTCCGTTCGAGCGGCTGCGGGTGGCGACGCCGACGCCCAGCCACGCGTTCTGCGACCTGGCGCTGGAACGGCTTCGCCGGGAGTTTCCCGCGTTCGAGAAATCGAAGGTGATCGAACGATGGGGCGGATGCGTCGACCTCGCGGCCGATGTGACCCCGGTGATTTCGCCGGTGGACCGGTATCCGGGCCTTCTGGTCAACACCGCGCACTCGTTCGGGATGACCCAGGGGCCCGCGGCGGGAGAACTGATCGCGGACATGATCACCGGCGCCAGGCCGAAGGTCGATCCCGCGCCCTACCGCTTCTCGCGTCTTGCAGCCTAGCGAGCGGCCCCCGGGGCGCTTCCATTGGCGGCGCACCGTTTTCGGAAAGGCTCTTCCGGAAGATCGTTCGAGCCGATCTGCGGAACGTCGATACGCCCGCCTCACCGCCCGCGCCAGTCGCGCGGTCGACAGCCGAAACGCTGCTTGAAGCGCCGCGTGAAATGGGAGAGATCGGAGAAGCCCCAGTCGAAGGCGATGGCGCCGATCGCGGTGGCGGCCAGCGCCGGATTGCGCAGGTCGGCCGCGGTGCCGTCGAGGCGCTGCGCGATCACATAGTCGGTGAAGGTGTTGCCCGATCGCGCCAGCAGCTTGTGGACATAGCGCGCGCTGATCCCGACAGTGTCGGCGATATCGGCGACCGACAGCCCGGGTTCGCGCAGCCGGTCGTGGATCGCCTGCCTCAGCGCCAGCAGCGTCGCGTCCGCAAGGCCTTCGGCCTCCCGGTCGCCGGCGCGGCTGCGCTGCGACAGGCTGATGGCGACGAGATCGATCAGCACGCGGAACAGCCGCACACCTTCCGCTTCCGCCATCCGCGACAGGCCATCGTTCAGCGCCCGCGCCGTGCCAGCGATCAGATGCCCGACGAACGGATCGTCGGAGACGCGTGCCGCCGGAACATCGAAGCCCGCCGGCAGGCGCTCCTGCAGCGCTTCGGCCGGCACCATGAACGAGGCGACCTGCAGCTGCGGACCACGATCATGCAGCAGCGTGAACAGCCGGCCGCTGTCGAAAATGCCGACCTGCCCCGGCGACAGGCTGATCTCGCCGCCGTTCTGGCGGATGCGGCAGCGTCCCGCGAGCTTCAGGTTGAGATAGAAGCAGCGCCGGTCGGACGACGCGATGTCGGCGGCGGAACGGCCGACGATATGTTCGGGGAAAGTGACGCGGTTCAGCGCGCCGTCCCCGAACCGGACATGTTCGACACGCGCCGAAAAACGCGATGCGGCGGGCGGCTCCGGCGTCAGCTTCATGAACGCCTGACAGATCGCCTCGCGATAGTAGGCGAACTGTTCGTCCGGCCGGGTGTCGCTGGTGTTCCAGGCGATCTGGCGAGGGACTGCGGCGCGCTCGGCCTGCTGCATCGGTTCACTCCAGGCCTAATCCGGTTCAGTTCCAGCCAAGCGGATTTCGCCGGCGCGGTTCACACTGGTTCGCAACAACAACAGCGAGGCCGCTCTCGGCCACATGGTGGCCCACGAGCGAGCGATTGCGCGCCGATGTAACCATTCCTGCGGAGGAGCTACAATATGTCGACCTATGTCCTCGTTCACGGCGCCTGGCACACCGGCGCCGAATTCGAACCCGTCGCCGCCCCGATCCGCGCGGCCGGCCATCAGGTTCATACCCCCACGATCAGGGGCAACCGGCCCGGCGACGCCAGGACGACGGCGCTGAAAGATGCCATTCAATCCATCGCCGACTATCTCGCCGACAACAACCTCAAGGATATCGTCCTGGTCGGCCATTCCTATGGCGGCATGGTCATCACCGGTGTGGCCGATCTCATGCCGGACTGGATCCGGCGGGTGGTGTACTGGAACGCGTTCGTGCCGAACAACGGCGAATCGCTCAACGACATGGTGCCGCCGCACTATGTCGGCCTGTTCGATGCCATCGCCGCCGAGCGCGGCGACGGCTCGGTAGTGTTGCCGTTCCCGATCTGGCGCGAAGCCTTCATCAACGACGCCGACCTCGCGCTGGCGCAGAAGACCTACGATATCCTCAACCCGCACCCGCTAAGGACCTTCACCGACAAGATCGCGCTCAAGACCAATCCGGCCGAGATGGCGGTGGCGAAGTCCTACATCAACTGCACCGAGGACACCGCCCTGCCGCACAGCCATCCCTGGCACCCGCGGCTGTCGGAGAAGCTCGGCCTGTTCCGCCTGGTGCAGGTCGCGGGCAGCCACGAGCTGTGCTTTACGGATCCACCACGGCTCGCCCGCGCCATCATGGATGCCGGACGCGACTGACGCCGCCTTCTGGAGCGTTTCCGAGCGAAGTGGGCACCGGTTTGCGTGACAAAAACGCGTCAAAACAAAAAACGAGAGCGCGTTTGCGATTCCCTCAACGGCAAACGCTCTCTAGGGGGCCCAGGCGGCGAAGGCCTCCGCGAACGCGCGCATGCCCGATTCTCCCTTGGCGACGGCGAGGATCGCGCGACGACGATTGCGATACACGATCGGGATGTCGAACCAGCTCCGCTCCTTCAATAGCGGGATGTTGCGGTCCCGATCGGCCGCGGCATTCGACAGGCCAGCCAGAAAGACGCCGTCGGACACCTTGACCACAAGGCCCGCGAGCGGAATGCCCTTGCTCTGCTCGCTCGCCTTCATAAGAATGCCGGGCATGCTGTCGACACCATAGTTGGAGGTCACCGGCAGCGCGCTGAACGCCATCGTCACCGTATGGCTCGCCGGCAGGGACGCGTCGGTGTTGCGCCGCATGGTCAGCGCCATCTTCATCGCGCGCGCGGGCACCGCGATGTCGGCCGCGAGGACGACTTCCGGCGGCCCACCGTCACTCGCTGGCTTGCGTTCGACGCGCCACACCACCGTTCCATCATAGCGGCGGCCTTGCGGTTCACCAGGATCTTCCTCGTAGAGCACCACCGCTTGCGCCCCCGCAGGGCGTGTCACCTCTAATCCCGCGATGCCCGGCGCCGGCCGCGGGGCGGGGACGCTCGGCGGGTTGGCGGGGACCACCGCCGCTTGCGGTGGACCGGTGAACGACGGCGAGACCGATGGAAAGACATCGCGCCGGCCGACCTGCGGGCCGTCGACCGTGTTCACGCCCGCATCCGGCGACGCCACGACACGCGTGACGATGCCCTCGCGGATGAGTTCGGACGTCGAGGGAAACCAGATCCCATCCGGATGCGGCGAAGCCACCTTCGCCGCGAACTCCGGACTGAGGCCGAAGCGCTGCAACCATGCGACGTCGGCCGCAGCCATCGCCGCTGCGCCAAAGCCGATCCGGCCGCCGGACACCAGCAGCCTGTCCTTGCCGCCAAGGAACATGATGGCGCAGGCCGACAGACAGTCGCCAGCGGCGATGGTCACGAGATTGCGGCGCCGGATGAGATCCGCCACGTTCTGCGCCTCGATCAACTGGCCGCCAGTGGAAGTCAGGCGGACGATCCGGACATCGTCCATCGCATCGAGGAAACGCCCGAACTCCGCCGCGACGCCTGACGTGATGCCGCCGGAGAAGGCCAGCACCCGACCACCGTCCATGATGTGAAAATCATGCGGCGCAGCCTGCGCGTTGCCCGCGCTGGCGGCCTCCGCGTGGGCCACTTGCGGCAGGCCCGCGAGCACCAGGCCGACAAGCAGACCGAAGCCGCCGAGCACCGCCGCGATCGTGGCCGCCATCCCCCGCCACCCCACCGCCGCGAACAAGACATTGCGGGCCGCCCGACCGGGCGATGACTGAAACGCGGGAGATCGCGACACGGCGGCACCAGGGCAAGGGCAAGGGCAGATCGATGTCGCGATGATGGCATCACAACCAGACGTTGTCATGCGCCATTTCGCGCGCAAAATGCGATTTTGCAACGGCAGGCGCGCCTTTCGCTGCGAGGCGAGCCGGCGCGCGGGCGCCGGCGGCCGCAGCCGCCGTGAGACGGATCTATGACAGCAGGACGACCTCGGTCCTGATCTCCACGCCCGACAGATCGATCAGGCGATAGCCGTATGTCGACGAATCGAGCGTGATGCGATCCGCGCGCTTGATGATCTGGTAGGACACCGCCGGCGACATCAACTGCCGGATGTTCGCTTCCCGGGCGTCGTCGACCATATGGTAGTGGCCACAGAACACGACGACCTCGCATCCCGTCTGCACGAGCAGCGATGTGAGCTGTTGCCGATCGCGGAGCGCCGCGCCGGCATGCTCGACCGGCGTGTCGACCGCCAGAAGCGGATGATGCATGAAGAGCGCGATCCTTTCCGCGCCATCGACCTGATCCGCGATCCAGGCGAGCTGAGCCTCGCCGATGGCATTGTCGGACGTGTCGAGGACGATCGATCGCCAGGGGCCTCCAGGCCGCGAATAGCACAGCCTGCGGTCGACAGCGCTGACGGCGGGCCGCCAATGGCGCACGACATCGTCATGGGTGTCGTGATTGCCGAGCACGATCGACATCGCCAGCGGCAACGCCTTCAGGCGGTCGAAGAAGCCCGCAACCGATTCGCCGAGACCGATATCGCCACCGAAGACAGCTGCCGACACGCCGCGGCGGACCATGTCGTCGAGAACGTTGTCGAGACGGCGGCCATGTTCATCCGGTACGCGATCATATTGCATCCGGCCTCCGTCCACATTGCGATCGATCGTCGGGCGCTGGCCGAGGTGAGTGTCGGTGAAATGGGCGATGAGCGTCATTGTCCTGCCTGTTGAAGCCGCGGCGAAGGCGCCGGCAAAAGGCCTCTTGCACGGCGCGGGTTGAAGAACGAGCGAAGCGCCCCGGCACGACGACCAGGGCGCCCATCTCCAGCCGCGACCCTAGCAGCGCATCGCGACGCCATGTTTCGATCCCCGTCGAAGAAACGCATGGCGCCACGCCGCCAAAGGCGCATCGCGCAATCTGCGATACCGCAGAAAGCCGCAAGGTTGAGGTCATGCTGTTCCGACAGAGTGCCGGCGCATCCCGGACCATCCGAGGTGCCAAACCGGAGAGGCCGATGCCGTCGTTCACCGCACGCCGTCCCGCGCTTGCCCGTCGCCGACCTGTCGCGGGGCACACAGCGTGGCTTCTGACAGGTGCGCTGCTTGGATTGCCCCTCGCCGGCTGCAAGACATCCGATGTGCTCGGGCCGGCGGTCGAAGCCGCGGCGGAGAGCCCGACCGTCTGCACCGCGGCGAAGCCCTATGCCGGACAGCCGCTGCACGCGGCACCGTCGGCCAGCGTGCTGCCGCCGCGTGCCGCGCTTGCCGGACAGCTTCCCGCCGCCACAGCCGACAAGCTCGAAGCCGCGCTCGACACCGCCTTCAAGGCGACGCAGGCGCAGGCGATGACGGCGGCCGTGGCGCTGCCCGGCAAAGGCCAGTGGACCGGGATGCGCGGCACCGACAAGCCGCTGTTCTTCTGGGCCAGCGCCGGCAAGCAGGCGATTGCCGTGGTGGTGCTGCAGCTGGCCGAGGAACGCAAGCTGCGGCTGAGCGACCAGGTATCGCGCTGGATCGATGGTGTGCCGAACGGCGATCTCATCACTGTCGAACACTTGCTGTCTCATACCAGTGGGCTTTACAGCGCCAACGAGGACGAGGCGGTGCACCGCAGGGGCGGCCGCATGACCCGCGACGAGGAGATGGCGATCCTGCGCCATCGCGGCGCGTTGTTCTGTCCCGGCGAGAACTGGCGCTATTCGAACTCCGGCTACGCCCTGCTCGGCGACATCATTTCCAGGGCCGACGGTCGCCCGTGGCGGCAGGCGATCGAGGCCCGCATCATCGACCGGCTCGGCCTCAAGGGCATGCGCGTGGCGCAGCCGGGCATGGCCACCGACGATATCGCGCTGCCCGCGGCCGCGAACGGCGAGGACGGCCTCGATATCACCGTGCCCGGCGCGGCGGGCGCGCTGATCGCGTCCGCGTCCGACATGGTGCGGTTCGAACAGGCGGTGCTCGATGGCGAACTGCTGAAAACGACGAGCCGCCGGCAGATGCTGGCGCAGCTCTATCCGATGTTCGACGCCGGCACGTTCTACGGCTTCGGCGTCATGGTCTACGACCGGCCCGACACGCCGCGGCGGCTCTACTGGATCGGCCACAGCGGTGGCGGCGCCGGCGTGCGCGCCGTGGTCGCCTATGATCCGCACCGCCGCGCGTTTGCCGCGGTCTCGCTCAACGGCGGCGCGGGCGACGCCCATGCCAGCGCCAACCTGCTGCTGAAGACGCTGGACTGATCCGCGACGCTGTCAGAACGTCACGCGGAAGTTTGCCTTCACCGACTGATCGGACAGGCGGGAATCGAACTGGCCGTCATAGGCGATCCCGAGAACCGCGCCCTTGGTGAGGTTGACGTCCAGCCCCGCGCCGGCGATGGCCGCGTCGCGCCCGATGGGCAAGCCGGCAACACCGAACGGCGAGCCGCCGCCGAAAGCCACGATCGCGAGCGGCGTGACATCGCCGAAGGCGTGGCGCCAGCCGAGCGTGGCGCGCGCCGCCATGTCGGGGCCGTCGATGAACGAAAAATGGTGCTCCGCCCGCAAACCGAGGGTCGTGAAGGTGACGGCTGTGCGGTCGCCAGCCACCGCGAGCGCGGCAGCGCCGCCGCGCTCCGTAAAGCCATCGGTCGACAGATTGACATAGGCGAGGTTGGCAAAGGGCTCGAACATGACGCGGCGGCCTGCGTCGATGCGATAGCCCAATTCACCGAACACCTGGGTCGTGCGTGCCTGCTGGTCACCCCTGAGCATGTCGCCGAAACCCGCAAAGCTCACCGTGCGGCTGGTGGTGATGTCATGCCAGGTGAAGGCCGCTCCGGACCGGAACGCAAGGCTGCCCCACTGCGTGCCGGCATAGCCGGCGACATGATAGTTGTCGCTGGCTCCCGACGACATGCGGTCAGCGATGCGCAAGGTGGAATGGCTATAGCCACCGAGCACACCGAGGCGCCAGGTTTCGGCGACGCGTGCATCGCCGCCCGCGAACAGGCCGCCGATGTCGCGTGCCAGCCCCGCGGCGTTGCCATTGCCCGACGCCGATCCCCAGGCCCCGAAGCCGCGCGCCCACATCGCGATCGCATCGCCCGCCCGTGCCGCGGCCGGATCGGCGGACGCATAGGCCATCGCCGGTGCGGAAGCGACTGCGACGCCATCGAACGCGGAACGCAGGCGGTCGATCGCGGCCTCGCGCACGAAGCGGCTGTCCTCGATCATCACCATCCTGGCGGAGGCCTGAACCTCACCCGACAGGGCGTCGAAAGCCTGCCGTGCCCCCGCCGCGCCCGGCTGCTGCACGACCGCGTCATAGATCGCGCCACTGCGCAGCGCCTCGGTCGCCCGCGCCGTCGCCACCTGATTCGGTGTGATCGCGACCGACGGAAACGTGGCCTGACTGCGGGTGACGTCGAGATAGACGTTGGTGGGATCGTAGCTCAGCGCGAACTGAAGGAACGGGAAGCTCTGTGTCAATGACGCGAACGTGCCGGTAACGCCGCCATTGGCGGTGAGAATGGTGTAGCGCGTCCCGGACCGATAGGAGCCGGTCTCGGCGATCACGTTGACGCTGCCGCCCGCAAGCTTCGCGGTGCCGCTCGCCGCGATCCTGTCGCTCTGGCCGCCGGCATTGAGTTCGACATCATAGAACGAGCCGGCTGCGAAGCTGACGTTGCCGGCAACATTCAGCGTGCCGATGGAATTGCCCGGCGCGACGCGGGCGCCACTCGCCACGGCGACACCGCCGACGGTGCCGATGCCGCCGAGCGTACCGCCGGCCAGCGTGACGCGGCCTGCGATGCTCGCCGCCGGATGGCTGTCATCCCCCACCACGAGCTTGCCACCCTGGACCGTGGTGGTGCCGGAATAGGTATTCCGGCCGTTCAACACCTGGGTGCCGGCGCCGGTCTTGACGAGGCTCAACGGCGCAAGGCCATCGGCGATCACGCCCGAAAACACCGTGTTCGTGCCATTGGCGCCGAGCGTGAGGGTCGCGGCCGGCTCGCCGGAGTTTTGCACCAGACCGGCGCCCGCGAGCGCCCCGATGGTCTGCTTCCGGCCACCGATATCGAGCGCCGCGCCGGAAGCGACCGTGAAGGTGCTTGCCGCCGACAGCGCATTGACGCGACCTGCCACGAGAAGGCCGGCCATGACGGAGGTCGGTCCGGTGTAGGTGGACACGCCGTCGAGCGTCAGCGTGCCGGTGCCGATCTTGGTCAGCCCGCCGTCGCCGCTGATTGCGCCACTGAGCGCGACATTATTCGCCATGGTATCGACGGTGGCACCCGCGGCGTTCAGCACGATGTCGCGATTCGTCCAGAAGTTCGTGGTGAGCTGCAGCGTGCCGCCGTTGAACACGAGCCGCGCGCTGTTGCCGAGGTTGACGTCGTCGATGACCGCGAGCGTGCCGCCATTGATCGTCGTATCGCCATTGTAGTCGTTCGCGCCCCCCAGCAGCAGCGTGCCGGCGCCGGTCTTGGTCAGCCCGCCATCGCCCGTGATCGGGCCGGCGAAAGAGACCGTGTTGCCGTTGGTATCGATGGTGCCGCCGCCCGTGTTGAGCAGGACCTGGCGATTGGTGTTGAAGCTCGACAGCGCCTGCAACGTGCCGCCGCCGAACGTCAGCCCGCCGCCAGCGGCGCCGAGGCTGGCATTGCCGGCCACCGCCAGCGTGCCGGCGTTGACCGTGGTGCCGCCGGAATAGGTGTTGGTGCCGGTCAGGGTCAGCGTGCCCGTGCCGACCTTGACCAGACTGCCGCCGGACGACACGTTGAGACAGCCATCGCCGGCGGCGCAATCGGTGATCGCGCCGCTGACCGTGGTGCTGAGATTGTTGCCGCCGACGGTGAGCTGGCCGCCGCCGAGCACGAAACGGCCGGCGCCTTCGATCGAGCCCGCGGTGAACCTCCCATCGTTCTGGGGACCGCCATTCATCGAGAAATCGATGGAGCCGCCATTGGCGACCAGCCGCGCGTTGCCGGCGGTCGCATTGTTCAGGAATCCGATCGTGCCGCTGTTGTTGATGACGGTGGCATTGCCGGCCGTCGACGACGCTTGCCAGGCGATGATGCCGTTGTTGTTGGTGATGGTGGCGTTGCCGGCGCTCGCCGTATCCGCCCACACGATCTGGCTGCCATTGTTGGTGATCACCGCATTGCCGGCCGAACTCGTATCGTAGAAGGCGAGCCCGAGATTGACGCTGCTGACGACATAGCTGGCGCTGCCCGCAGAACTGCCCCCCGTGAAGAACATCGACCCGCCGACCGCAACATTGAACGTCGCGCTGCCACCGTTCACCGCGACGCCGGTGCCGTTGAGCGTCAGCGTCCCGGTCGACAGACCGAACGTATAGGCGGGGGCGTTCGCCCCGAGCTGAATGCCGCCCAGGGCAAGGGCTCCGTCCGGCGTGATGGTCACGGCGGCCCGCGTCGATGCGCCGAAGATCGCGCTGCCGGTCGGCACTGCCCCGCCCATCCAGTTGGCGGCCTCGTTGAATTCGGCGCTGGCCGGATTGGCCAGCCATTGCGCATCGAGCGCCGCGGCCGGATGAAGACCAGACAGCAAGGCCAGCAGCGCGGCAAGCGAGACACGGCGGCCATAGACCGCCGTGGACGTCAAATTCAGCACGGTACAGCTCTCCACTGTCAGGACGGCGCCCCGGGCGCCACGGCAGCCGATCCCGTTCAGCCGCTCGCCTTCGAGCCGCCGCCGGTCGTCGCCATTGATTGTTGTTGTGCCCGGGCCTGCCGGAGGGCGCCGCCTCCGGGCCGCCCGGCCCTTGATCCCTGTTCTGGATTATCAATCCGCGCAGCGCGGTTCACGCACCGTCAGCGCCTGGCGGTCAAATGTTGCTGGATGTGCAAGATCGGTAACGATTTCTGCATGGTCCGAAAGGGACCCGCGACGGCCGGGCTTCGCCGGCCGCACCACGACACCGCCGGGGCCGGCGCTCAGCGCAGGCGTCGAATCCAGCCCCACCACTCGTCGGGCTCGATGGCCGTCATCGACGGGCTCTCGCCGCGCATTGCAAGGCTGCGCACCTCGCGCGCGGTCATGCCGACATGGCGGCGGAAGGCGCGACTGAAGCTCTTGGGGTGGGTAAAGCCATAGGCTTCAGCAATTTCCGCGACACTGAGGTGGCGTTGGGACGGATCCGCCAGTGCCCTGCGGCAGGCCTGCAGCCGCTGCTTCTGGACGTAGCTGGCGAAGCCATCCCACGGCTCGAACAAATAGTAGAGCTTGCGCTGCGAGATGCCGAACGCCGCCGCGACACCGTCCACGGACAGCGCGGGATCGGCAATGTGCAATTCGATATGACGGGCGATGGCACCGAACAGCGACGATAGCACGCCCTGCCGGCCCTCCTCGCGAACGCCGCCATTGATGGCCGCGGCGGCGAGCTGGAGTGTCGGCTG
The DNA here is from genome assembly GCF_018131225.1 of Bradyrhizobium sp. U87765 SZCCT0048. Lineage (GTDB taxonomy): Bacteria > Pseudomonadota > Alphaproteobacteria > Rhizobiales > Xanthobacteraceae > Bradyrhizobium_A. The sequence goes on from NZ_JAFCMM010000004.1 coordinate 511,729, forward strand.
GAGCAGCGCCTCCGCATCCTGCGGCATGAGTTGCGATCCACTCTGGAACATGGCGACGAGATGGCTGTGCAGCAGGCGCACCAATGGGTTCGATCCCGGCAGCACCCGCATGTTGTGCTCGTCCGGCGCGGACAGCAGCGGCGCCAGCAGCCGACGCGGCACCACGGCCGTCAGATTGGAGAAGCCTGTCACCGTGGTCGCCAGCGGCTGCGCGAGATCGGAGATCCAGAGATCGCCCGGCCGCGTGCGCTCCGCAGAGCTGCCGTCGCGGCGGCCACATGAACCTTCGGTGTAGAACTGCAGCAGCATGTGATCGAGATTGTCACGGCCGATCCGGCGCGGCGAACGATCGAAGGTTTGGGCGGCGGAGCGGCAGGTGCCGAGCAGCAACTCGTCGAACTGGAATCCCTCGACGCGGGCATGAAACGCGCCGTCCGGCGCCTGGCGCAGCCGCGTATCGAACATCACGCCGATGCTTTGCTGCCACGCCGCCGCGGCATCGGAGACCGCAAGGCCTTTGGTATCGAGGATGGAATGAGGCAGCATGAACACGCACCGGACACATCGCCGCCACGGGCCACCGTGTCAGCACCGTTCGCGGAACGCCGTATATATGCAGGAGACGGCTGCGCGTCGCAAGATCGTCGGCGCTGCAGCTTTCGTCGCAGGCCGCATCTTCCGGCCCTCGGTGCGATGGCCCGGCCCCGCCTGCTCTCAGTCCGTTGGCAACGCGCGGCACTCGCCGCGCCTGAATCATCGCACGCACATCGTAACCGAAGCGCGTGTCGCTCACACGAACGACGCCGGCAGGACGATGACCGTCATGCCTGAGGCTGCATTTGCGCCTCGTTGCGCAGATCGAACGACGTCCGTGCGGGGCGGATCGTAATCGCGCAGCGCGCGACAACGGCATTGCGCTTCCGCGTGAAGCCGCCGCGCAAATCGTTACTGCGAGAGCGGTAATGTCATCCGTCGTTTCCCGTGATTTCCCTTACGAATTAATTGCGTTTTTTGGAAATGCTTAGTTTTCCGTAAACGAGCGTGTAGAGCGGCTTCATCGATCGCCATGGAGCTCGCTCGTAAATGTCGCTGTTCAGGCACACGGATGATTGGGTCGCGTCTCGCCCCGTCGCTGCCGACGCGGCCGTGCAGCAGACCGGTACCCATGTGCTTCAGCGTTTTTACGTACCGACACTGAGATCCGCTCACACGACGATCGCAACCCTCGAATGCCTCGCGATCTCGGCCGGTGCGCTGGTGACGATCTTCTCCTACGCGATGCATCGGCCGCCAACCGGACTGGCCGTGCTTTACGTCGCGACCGCGGCGCTCATCGGCATCGCCCATCTCGCGGTGACCGCCGCCTCGCGCCAGTTCACGCTGATCGAGCGGCCGACGCCCTATCTCTATCTGCTCAGCGGCTTCGCCTCCGTGACATTGATGTTCGTCCTGCTCGCGGCCGCGCTGTTCTTCAGCCGCGTCGCATCAGTCTATCCGCGTGACGCTCTGCTCGCGCAACTCGCGACGTGCGGTGCGATGGTCGTGATCTTCCGCGGCTTCGCACATCTGCGCTTTCAGACTGCGGTTGCCGCGGGAACGATCCATGGCCGGCGCATCGTGCTGATTGGTCGCCAGGCCTTCGTCCACGACCGACATCGTGACATGCGCTTCGGCGGCGCCGGCGTGCAGATCATCCACTGCCAGATCCCGCCGCGCGACCGCAGCGGTCGCGCCTGCATCACCGCGGAGACCATCGCCGAAGCGCTCGTCGACCAGTGCCGCATGCTTCAGGCGGACGACGTCATCCTGCTCGCCGACGAGACGCGCAAGAGCGAGCTGTCGACCATCACCACCTCGTTCCGTGAAATTCCGGCCTCGATCTACGTCCTCCCGCGCGAGGCCCTCAGCGTGTGGGCCCAGGCACGTCTGGCGGATGTCGCCGGCGTGATGGCCTTCCGTGTGGCCGACGCACCGCCATCGGCGACAGCACTCGCCATGAAGCGCGGCTTCGACATCGTGGCCGCGGCGTCCGGGCTCATCCTGCTGTCGCCGCTGATGCTGGCGGTCGCTGCCGCCATCAAGCTCGATTCCGAAGGCGCCGTGCTGTTCGCACAGGATCGCCACGGCTACAATAACCAGCCGATCCGGGTGTTCAAGTTCCGCACCATGCGAACATCACCCGACGCGCCGTTCCGTCAGGCGACCCGCGACGACCCGCGCATCACGCGCGTCGGCGGCTGGCTGCGGCGCAGCAGCATCGACGAATTGCCACAGCTGTTCAACGTTCTGCGCGGCGACATGTCGCTGATCGGCCCGCGGCCGCATGCGATCTGTCACAACGAAATGTTCATGCCCGAGATCAAGCTGCTGTCGCGGCGACACAACATGAAACCGGGTTTGACCGGATGGGCCCAAGTGAACGGCTATCGCGGCGAGACCGACACGCTGGAGAAGATGGTCCGGCGTGTCGAATGCGACCTCTACTACATCGATCACTGGTCGCTGTGGTTCGACCTAAAGATTCTCCTTCTCACGGTGTTTTCCAGAAAAACCTACTCAAACGCGGGCTAACACGCGTTGAAAATCCAGGTGGCGTCATGCGTATTGCGATTGTCGACTATTCCGGACATGCCTTTGCCGTGCAGCTGTCGCGCGCGCTCGCCGCGCGCGGCCACGAGGTGCGGCATTTTCACTATGCGGATTTCCAGAGCCCTCACGGCACGCTGAGCCGCACCGCGGACGATCCGCCGACTTTCTCGATCGCGCCAGTCTCTCTGGGGGTGCCGTTCCACAAGCACTCCTTCGTGCGGCGCCGCTTCCAGGAGGTGCGTATCGGGCGGGCGTTCGCTGCGGCGATCGCCGCGTTCGGCGCCGATGTCGTGCTGGCCGGCAATTGCCCGCTGGATTGCGTCAGCCAGATCGGCCGCGGCGCCCGGCGCAGCGGCAGCCGCTTCGTGTTCTGGCAGCAGGACATCTATTCGTCCGCGATCACCCGCATCCTTGGCCGCAAGTTCGGGCTTCCGGGCCGGCTGGTCGGCGCGCACTATCGCCGCGTCGAACGCAACGCCCTGCGCAACAGCGACGCCATCGTGGTCATCAGCCGCGATTTCGTCGACACCATCCGCGACGAACTGAGACTGCCGGCCGGCCGCATTCATGTGATCGAGAACTGGGCGCCGATCCGCGAGCTGCCGCAGCGTCCCAAGGACAACGACTGGGCGCGCCGCCACGGTCTCGCCGACAAGACCGTCGTGCTCTACAGCGGCACCATCGGCCTCAAGCACGACCCGCATCAGCTGCTCGACCTCGCGCTCAGCCTGCAGGGCGACGCCAATACGCATCTCGTCGTGGTGTCGGAGGGCCCCTATGCGGACTGGCTCGCCAGCCAGTGCAACCAGCTCGGCCTTGCCAACGTACGCGTGCTGCCGTTCCAGCCGTTCGCGGATTTTCCGAACGTGCTGGGTTCGGCGGATGTCACCGTCGCGATCCTCGAACCCGACGCCGGCGTGTTTTCGGTGCCATCGAAGATCCTCAGCTATCTCTGCGCCGGCCGCGCCATCGTGCTGTCGGCGCCCACGGAAAATCTCGCCGCCCGCATCGTGCGTGGCTGCAACGCCGGCCGCGTGGTCGACGCCGGCGACCGCGCCGCGCTGGTGCATGCGGTGCGGCTGTTCATGGACAACCCGGCGCTGCGCGCCGACGCCGGGCGCAATGCCCGCCGACATGCGGAAGCGACCTTCGACATCGACATGGTGGCGACGCGGTTCGAGACGGTGTTCCACGACCTGCTGACGGAGCAGGCGTCGCGCACCGCCAGCCCGCTGCACGACGATACCATGCGCCCGATCGTCCGGCGCTAACACGGCACAGCGAGCGAAGCCATGCCCAGGAAACGGATTTTGATCATCTACCGGTCGTACTTTCCATCCCGCTCCCATCTCGGGCCGGCGACGTCGATTCGCAATCTCGTGGAAGCGATGGGCGGCGACTACGACTTCCACATCCTGACGCTCAATCACGACTTCACGACCGGTCGTCCGCTGTTTCCGACGCCCCATCATCGCGAGGTGCTGCCTCATGCGGTGGTCGAGTATGTGCCGCGCGGCATAGCCGCGCTGCGACTGCTGGCGCGCCGCCTCAATGAGAACTTCGACGCCGTCGACGTCAACTGCGCGTTCGATCCGCTGCTTGCAATCCCGGCGCTGGTGATGTGCCGGCTGGGCTTCGCGCCGCGCAGCCGGCTGTGCCACACGCCCCATGGCATCTACATGGACGTGATCATGGGGACGCGGCGCCTGCGCAAGACGCTGTTCTGCCGCGCCGCCGATCTTCTCGGGCTCTACCGGCGTGTCGTGCATCTCGCCAGCTCGCCGGGCGAGGCCAGCGACATCGCGCGGAACCATTGGCGTCCGCAGCAGATCGCGGTCGTCTCGCAGTTCGTGGCGATGCGGCCCGCGCCCGCACCACAGGCCGAAAAGCCGGCCGAACGGCTCAAGATCGCCTTTGTCGGCCGCATCACCGAGCAGAAGAACCTGCTCGCCGCCATCGCGATGATCCAGGCGCTGAAGGTGCCGGCGACGCTCCATGTGTTCGGCGAAGCAGCCGACCCCGACTATGTCCGCCGCTGCGACGCGCTGATGCACCAGGGGCTCGGGCTCGGCAGCATCCGCTTCGAGGGGCGTGTCGAGCCTGCCGAACTCGCCCGCGCGCTTCCGCAGCACGACGTGCTGCTGCATCCGACCCTCGGCGAGAATTTCGGCCACGCCATCGTCGAGGCCCTGCATCTCGGCCTGCCGGTGCTGATCAGCGACCGCAGCCCGTGGACCGACGTCGAAGCCGGGCAGGCCGGCTGGGTGCTGCCGCTCGCCGACCTCGGCGGCTTCGTTGCCCGCCTCGAGGCGATCTACGCCATGGGCGCGGAATGGGCGGCCTGGAGCGCCGGCGCCCTTGCCTATGCCCGCCGGACCTTCGACCCGGTCGCGACCATGCAGCGCTACAGGAACATCTATGGCTGACCCGCGCATCGACAGACAGGAGCGAACGCCATGCAATGGCTGACCCTTCGCAAGGGCGCATACTGCGCCGTTCACCCGCGGCTGTGGCCGCAGCTCGCCGGCGGCGTCGCGCCGGCGATCGAGCACACCACGGCACTGCAGCGCTTCGCATTCCGCACCGTGGTCGACGTCGGCGCCAACCGCGGCCAGTTCGCGATGCTCGCCCGCGCGCTGTTTCCGGACGCGTACATCTTCGCGTTCGAGCCGCTGGCCGCGCCGGCGAAACTGTTCCGCCGCTATCTCGACGGCGATGGCCGCATCCACCTGTTCGAAAACGCTATCGGCGAGCGCGCCGGGGCCCGCACCATCTTCGTGGCGACGCAGGACGATTCCTCGTCGCTGCTACAGCCGACGGAAGCCCAGAGCGAGATCTTCGGCGTCGAGGTGGCACGGACCGAGGTGATCGTGATGAAGCGCCTCGCGGACTGCCTGAGCGCCGGGCAACTGCACGGTCCTGCGCTGCTGAAAATCGACGTGCAGGGGGCCGAACTCGACGTGCTGCGCGGCTCGACCGATCTCCTCGATCGCTTCGACACCATTTATGTCGAATGCTCGTACCTGCCGCTCTACGAGGGCCAGCCACTGGTCCCGGATGTGGCGCGATGGATGGACCGCAACGGCTACGAACTCGCCGGCGTCTACAACCAGCATGTCGATCCGACGCGAGGCCCGGTTCAGGCCGATTTCCTGTTCGTGCGGCCGCCGGCCGACCGGCGGCGCGGGGGCGATGCATGAGGCGCCTGCTCGACACGCTGGCGATCGAGGCGACGATCCTGCGCGACCTGCTGTCGGGCGGCGCCTTCAACAGCGCCGGGCTCGGCTTCGCCGCCTATATCGTCTTGATCTGCTATCCCGCGATGCGTGCCACGCCGGCGATGCTGGAGAGCGTGCGGGCCGGCGAGACCACCATCGCCACCGCCGGCGAGAGCAGCCTTTACATCGCTGTCCCCGCGCTGCTGCTCGGGCTGTTGCTGTTCGCCCGGCATGGCATCATGACCGTGCTGATGCGCTTTCAGCCTGCGCTGATGTTCCTGTGGATGTTTTCGTGCCTGGTGCTGCTGTTCACCATCCTGCTCGGCGACTATCCGGATTCGATATCGCAGGTGACGCAGTACGCGCTGACCGCATTCGGCTTCGTGCTGTGCATCGCGTTCTGGCAGGCGCCGGCCCGCGCCATCGACAACGCGCTCGCCATGGCGGTGCTGGCGCTTGCCGGCTGCCTGGTCGCGGCGGCGATCCTGCAGGGCTTCCACGAATATCGCTGGGTCGGCCTGATCCACCCCAATCACTATGCGCGCTACGCCTATATGGCGCTGGTGCTGCACAGCGTGCTGACCCGCCGCGTCAGTTTCCTGATGCTGGTCCCTTGCCTCGCCGCCACCTACATGGTCAGCGCCCGCACGGTGATGATCGGCACCGTGGCGTTCTATCTAGGCTACCTCGCCTGCACCGTGCGCGGGGTGCCGGCCGACCCGCGACGGCGAGCCGTGATCGTCCGCACAATCTGCTTCACCCTGCTTGGCGCGCCGATCGCGCTGCTGGCGCTGATGGCGACGTTCGACGTCGGCCATCTGCTCGACCGCCTGACCAATGACCTCGCGATCTTCGATCCCGACCGCGGCATATCCTCGGGTTTCACCGGCCGTTCCGATTCCTGGAATGCGTTCTTCGACGCCATGGAGAAGTTCGTATTCTTCGGCTACGGTTTCCGCTCCAGTCGCTACAACATGCATTCGGTGCACAGCGGCGTCCTGTCCTACTTCATGGATTTCGGCATGCTGCTCGGCGGCCTGCTGCTGCTCGCTGTCGTCGCCCGCGCGATCCAGCTGATCTGGTACGGCACGCGGCTGCTCGAACGGCGCAGCCTGATCTGCGGGCTCGGCATCGCCACGACGCTGTTGATCCAGTGCTTCGAGCCCGACAACTTCAACATCGGCTTTATCGGTGCGTTCTTCTTCATGCTCATCCTCGGCTACGCCCGGCCGCCGGCCGCTGGCGCCGCACGAGCGCTGATCTGGCGGGCGCTGCCGCCCCGCCCCGCACCGCCGTCGCCGCCGCTGCTCCACAACATCATTCCCTTCCGCCGGCCGCGCTGGCGGCGGCTGCGCCAGCCGGACCGCGCCGCACCGCGACCCGCCGCGCGATCGATCATCAAGTTTGGCCCACGGGCCACCATCGACCTCACGACCAACGAACGGGTGACACCATGATCAGACTCGCGTTGCAGATGATCTTCCTCGTCCTGCCATGGCCGTTGCGCCGCAGGCTGCTGTCCGCCTGCCTTGGCCACAAGCTCGATCCGCAGGCACGCATCGGCCTGTCGATCGTCCTCGCCGACGATGTCGAGCTCGGCCGCAACGCCCGGCTGGGCCACTTCACCTACATCGCCCGCATGGATCGCCTGCAGATGGCGGCGGACTCCTATATCGGCAACTTCAACTGGATCGGCGGCCTGTCGACCCGCGTCGTCACGCCGTTCTTCCGCGGCATCAAGAACAGGCGGTCCGAATTCATCATCGGCGAGGGCAGCATGGTCGGCCATCAGCACTACATCGACTGTACCGACAGCGTCACCATCGGCCGCTATGCCGGCATCGCCGGCGTACGCAGCCAGTTCCTCACCCATGGCGTCGAGATCATCCGCTGCCGGCAGAGCTGCGCGCCGATCGTGATCGGCGACTATACCATGATCGGCTCGGGCTCGCTGATCATGAAGGGCGTGATACTGCCCGACCGCTGCATCGTGGCGGCCGGATCGGTCATCACCCATGTCAAGGCGGAGCCGTACTCATTGATCGCCGGCAATCCGGCCGAGTGCACGCGCAAGGTGCCTGCGACGGCAAAATTCTTCCACCGCGACGTTGCCGTGATCCACTGAAGGCGCCGGGCTGCGATGAGATCGATCCTGCTTCCCACGCTCGCGGCCTGGCTGGCCCGCGTGCTCGCGATCGCGCTGAACATCATCGGCCTGCCGCTCGCCCTGCGGGCGCTCGGCCAGGAGCGGTTCGGCCTGTTTCTGGTGGTGCTCAGCATCGGCTCGTGGATCGGCTTTGCCAATGTCGGCATGGGCCGCGTCGTGGCCAGCATCATCACCCGCACCGCCGGCCGTTCGCCGGCGCTGACGGCGCGGCTGATTTCGATGGCCACCGCGCTCGCCGCGGGCATCAACCTCGCCCTGTTCCTCGGTGCCTCGACGCTGTTTCTTGCCGTCATGGCGACGGTGCCGCTGAACGAGGCGATCGCCCATCACCGCATCGAGTTCGAGATCAGCATCGTCAGCCTGTTCCTGGCGATGAGCCTGTGGTTCTTCCTGTCGGTGTTCGAGGGCATCGACGCCGGCCATCACCAGTTGCAGCGCCTCTACTACTTCCAGCTCGGCAGCTACGCGCTATCGCTGGTGCTGCTGTTCGTCGTATTCCCGCGCTACCCCTCGATCGCGCTCGCGGCCTATCTGCTCAATCTCAGCTTTCTGCTAGGATCGATCGCCCATGGCATCGACGTCGCGAGGCGCAACCGCCACCTGCTGGTGCGCCATTTCGGCTGGCATCGCCAGGCGGTGCGCCTGCTGCTGCTCAGCACGCTCGACTTCACCGTCATCAGCCTCGGCATCGGCATCCTGTACCAGCTCTCGACCGGCCTGTTCGGCTTCGTGTTCGGCCCCGACAAAGTGATCGAGCTCGGCGTGCTGATGCGACTGATGCAATCCTACGGCGCTCTGCTGATCGCCTTCACTTTTCCGTTGACCAACGTGATCGCATCACGGCTGGCGGCGCGGGACGGCGACGGCGCCCGCCATGCGGCGCGGATCAGCGGCTTCCTGCTGCTCGGCGGCGCCCTCGTGGCGAGCCTCGGTGCCCTGCTGTTCGCCAACGGGTTGCTGGCGCTGTGGCTGCATGCCGGCATCCGCTTCACGCCGCCGTTCCTGGTCGCCACCAGCCTGCTGATCCTGCTGAGCTCACTGCACTTCTATCTCGCGGCGCTGCTGATGGGCGGCAGTGACACCAAGCGTGCCGCCCGCATCCATCTCGCCGAGGCGGCGCTGTTTCTGCCGATCGCATTCGCGAGCTTTCATGCGGCCGGGCAGACCGGCCTGCTGATTGCCCTCGACACCGTGCTGGCCGGCGGCTGCATCGCCATGGCGCTGCGGCTGCGGCGGCACCCGGTGCTGGGATCACTGGCCGGCGCGCGGCCGGCCATCACCGCCCGGCCGGCGAGCGCGATGGGCGGATCGGTCGGTGCCGACGGCCCGTGACGCCCGGCCGCTACGACGCCGAATCCCGCACCACCCAGTGCGGCTCGCCGCCACCGGCGCGGCGCGGGCTGCCTATCTGCCACGCATACTGCCCGAGCTGATCGGTATCGACCTTGTTCAGAACCACGCCGAGCAGGCGATCCTTCAAGGCCCGCGCCGAAACCAGCGCGTCCTCGACTGCATCGATCCGCGTGCGTCCCCACTCCATCACCAGTACATAGGCCTGCACGAAACCCGCCGTCGCGCGCACGTCGAGCGCCGGCGTCAGCGGTGGCAAGTCGATGATGACATAGTCGTAGCTGCCGGCGAGCCGGGTCACGAGATCCTTCATCGCTGCCGACGCCATCACCTCGCTGGAGCTGGCGAGCGGCGCCTTGAGCACCGCAGGCAGAAACGCCAGCCCGCTCGCCGGCTCGCGCCACACTGCCTCGTCCAGCTCCGACATGCCGCCGACCACCTGCAACAGGCCAGCCGCGGCCTGGGGGCTCAGTTGCATGGTCAGCGCCGGATTGCGCAGATCGGCGTCGACCACGATGGTCCGGGCCCCGACCTGGGCGCACAGCATCCCGAGCGACGCCGCGATCGTCGATTTGCCCTCGCCCTGCAGCGCAGAGGACAAGCCGATGACGCGACCGTGCTCCGGCTTGGGGCTGAGATCGATCGCTCCCTTGATGGCGCGAATGCCCTCGGCGTAGCCCGAAAAAGCGTCGGCCATCGCGGCCCAGCCCATGCACGCGCCGGGCGCGATAGCCCGCACCCCCGATGGCGCGGCAACCGTATCAGCAGGCACGATGGAGACGTTCGCGGCATCGACCACCGGCAGCAGTGTCAGGCATTCCATGCCGAGCACCGCCTCGGCCTGGCCACGGGTGCGGATCACCCGATCGGCCATGTCGTTGATGATGCCGACGCCGAGCCCGAGCATCAGCCCGCTGACGGTTCCGACCAGCACCACCAGCAGCGTCGACGGGCTGCTGCGCCGCACCGGGCGGCTGGCGCTGGAGATGATCCGCGCCTCCGTGATCGGGAAGGTCTGCTGCTGGATCGCCTGCGTATACCGCTCGAGCAGATTCTCATAAAGCGTGCGATAGGTCTGCGAGTTGCTCTCCAGCTCCTTCAGGCGCACCTGTGCCTGGCCGGTGAGTTGCGACTTCGCCACCGCATCGTCGAGTGCCGCCTGCACGTCGGCCTCGCGCTTCTTGGCGATCTCGAAATCGCTGCGATAGGTCTCGGCGAGCCGCGCCAGCTCGGCGTTGATCGCGCGCTTGATCTCCTGCATCTGGTTGCGCAGCCGGACCGCGGCGTCGTGCGACGCGCCATAGCGCGCCGCCAGCTCGGCCTCGCGGCCGGCGATGTCGAGATACTGCAGGCGCAGCTTGCTGACGACGTCGCTCCGCAACGTATCGGTCACGGTCGCCTCGCGCAGATCCGAGCTCATGATCTGATTGATGCGCTCGAGCCGCGCGCGTGCCTCCGTGGTCTGGGTCCGCGCCGTCAGCAGTTCCTTGTTGATGTCGGCGACGCGCTGCTCGGTGATCGAGCGTCCACCGGCATCGACGATCTTGTTCTCCGCCTTGAAATCGGCGATCGACTTCTCCGCCGACGTCGCCTGGCCGCGCAGCTCGGCGATACGTTCCGCAAGCCAGTCGCTGGCGCGCTTCGCTGCGAGATACTTGGCGTTGAGCTGATCGGCGATATAGGCCTCGGCCACCGCGTTGGCGATCTTGGCGGCGCGGTCAGGATAAGCCGAGCGATAGCTGACCTCGATGACATAGGTGACGCCGACCCGGCGCGCGCTGAGGTTCCTCGAGAACTCGCGCAGCACCCGCCGGTCGATCGCTTCCTGTGCGTCGGAACCGCCGCCGAAATCGAGCAGCTCCAGCAGGCCATAGAGATAGTACTGGGCGTTGCCCAGCAGGCCGCCGCCATAGCGCACGAACTCCGGGTCGGACGCGAGATTCATGTTCTTGATGATGGTCCGGGCGATGTCGTCCGACTTGATGATCTCGACCTGGCTCTCGACCAGCGGCGCGTCGACCGGGGCCTCGCTGAACATCGACTGCGGTTGCAGCTGCACCCGCCGGGTGTCGATCAGGATCGTCGCCTGCGCCGTGTAGGTCGATCGCACCACCATGAGATAGCCGACGGCGAGCAGCAGCGTCAGCAGCAGCAACCCGATGATGATGCGGTATTGCCGCCGGCAGAACGCGGCGACCGAAGCAAGGATCTGGTCCGGCGCCAGGGTCTCGGCGGAGAGGCCCTGGCGGTCGGTAATGCGGCTCATCTTGGAGATCTGCAATGTCATGGTCTCACCAGATTGTGCAGGGCCACGCCGTTGTAGGCGGCGACAATGGGGTCGTTGACGGTCGCAGTGATCAGGCGGATGTAGTTGAGGATCTTGCTGACCTCGACGGCGTGGGCGTTCGAGACGTACAGCACGTCCTTGTTGCGCATCGCCATCTGGGTGGTCAGGAAGTACGTCGACGGATCGCGCATGTTGAAATTGTAGACCACCGGCACGATCGGCGTGTCGAAGCGGCGAACGTCGACACCGAGCCGCTCCGCGACCTCGCGGGTCTCACCGCGGTAGATGAAGATCGAGCCGGGATCGGCCATGGCGTCGTTGAGGCCGCCGGCCTTGGCGACCGCTTCCGACACCGTGATGCGCCAGGCGTCGAAATTGAACTGCCCCTGCTGGCCCGCGGCGCCGAACGCCACGAAAGTCTGCGGTTCGCGATAGACGTAGATCGTGTCCTGCGGGCGGACGAAGATGTTGTTCGAGGGCTCATAGACCAGCGCGCCGAACGGCACCCGAGCGCGCTTGCCTTCGCGTTCCAGCGACACCCAGGTGTCGTAGCCTTGCGCCTTGGGACCGCCGGCGCGGGCGATGGCATCGAGCAGATGCTCGCCAGCGGCATTGGCCGGAAAGCGCGACGGTACATTGACCTCGCCGAGTACGCTGATCAGCGAGGTGCGCTGGTCGACCAGCGCCACCACCGCCTGGGGTTCGATCGCGCGATTGCGCAGCGCCTTGATGATGGTCTGCTGAACCTCGCCGGGCGTGCGCCCGGCGGCGCGGATCGCCCCCGCGTACGGCACCGAAATGTTGCCCTTGCCGTCGACCGGCTGGTTGGGCAGGGCGATGAAGTTGCCGGGGCGCACGCCGGCTTCGAGCGGAATGAACAGTCCGCCCGCCGCGGCCTCGAAGATGGTGACGCTGACGACATCGCCGACGCCGAAGCGGATCTCGTTCGGCGGCCTCTGGTCGGAGAACGCGTTGGTGAGGCGGCCGGTGTTGTCGTTGAGAGTCGCGACCGTCTGCGGCGTGACGTTGACGAGCGCGTACGGCAAGCTCTCCGGCGAGACCGGCTGCTGCGCGCGAATGGCGCCGCTGTCGGGACCGTTGCGCGGCATCGTCGAGCAGCCGGCCAGCGCAAGAGCGATCACGCCACCCGCGACGATACGCAACCAACGTGTTGGTAAATTTTCCTGCACCATGCGCGGGCAATATCACGCGTATGGTTAATGCATTTTTAGACCTGCGATTTCAGGCCTTGTTTTAAGGGATAGAACGTAGTTGTACGCGTCGCTAGCACACCACATTGCAGCCCCGCATCCGTACATTCGCGTAGTAAAACGAGTGACGGCAAGCCGGCCGCGACCGCGTCTCATCGAATCAGCGAAACGCGGCCGCCTGCACGACACCCATCGGCGCATTTCAGATTCGGAATTTTGACGACAGATCATCGCCATCATCGCGCCCGCGCGGACCGGGCGCGCGACGCATCGACGTTTCGGCTGACGTCTGCGAAGGGCGTGTTTGTCCTACTGCGAACCGCTGCCGGCATAGCCGCTGCGCGGCGGGTAGCTCGCGCCGGTCGTCGTGAACGGGCTGACGAACGGGCTCTGGAAGGTACTGCCCGACGGATAGGTCTGCGTCGGCGCGTTGGGCGACACCGTGTAGGGATTGGTGCGCTGCTGGTTGACCGTCACCGATGGATTGAGCGGATACATGCCCTGCGCGACGGCGTCACCCGCCGCTGCCGCGAGGATGGCGATGGCGACGATGACACGCCTCATGATCCCAAACTCCCCATCCGCGAACCAACACATCGCCTGCGCGACTCAGCACCGCGGTCCACCTGCCGAGCAACGCCGAAAGCACTGCCGCGCTCAAGTCCGCATTGTTACGTAGCCGCGCGGCGCGATGCGCGGCGGGCAGGTCCCGCCTTCGCACGATCGACGGCGGGTGCGGCCGCGGCCAGCGAGCCGACGCAGAAACCGCGAAACAGCTCGAGCCGCTGCGACGGCGCCATGTAGGGGCTGCGGGCGAGGGCGACCGAGAACACGCTGGTCAGCCGCGCGATGTCGCGGGCGACCACCGCATGTCCGTCATAGGCGATCTCCGCCGGCGGGCGCTGCAGCAGCACGGCGTAGCCGAGGCCGCGCGCCACCAGCGAGCGCACCAGCTCGAAGTTGCGGGTGCGCAGCCAGACCTTGGGCGTTACCCCGACATTGTCGAAGATCTGCTGGGTGTTGTGCTCCGCCGGCGGCAGTGCGAACTGGATGAGCTGCTCGGCCGCAAGCCGGCGCAGATCGACCTTCGCATGGCCGGCGAGGCGATGGCCGCGCGGCAACAGCACATGCGGCGCGACGCGGTAGAGATCGTCGCGCAGGGTCTCCGCGGCGAGGTCAAAATCATAGAGCACCGCGAAATCGCAGCGCCCGTCGTGCAGGCGCTGCTGCAGATCTTCCGCCGAGCCCTCGATCAGCTCGATCTCGACCTGGGGATGCGCGGCACGGCAGTCGGCCATCAGCTTCGGCATCAGGAACGGCGCCAGCGTGGTGTAGCAACCGACCGTGAAGCGGCCGGCGAGCGCCGCGCCCTTGCCCTGCGCCCGCGCCTGGAAGTCCTCCGCGGCGACCAGCACGTTGCGTGCGTGCACCAGCAGCTCGCGCCCCGGCCGCGTCAGAGTGATGCCGAGTGCGCGGCGGCGCACGAACAGCTGCAGGCCGAGATCCGCCTCGAGCTCACGCAGCGATTCCGACAGCGCGCCCTGCGAGATGTTGAGGCGGCCGGCGGCCTCGGACAGCGTCGCGGATTCCGCCAGCTGCAGGAAGTAGCCGAGCTGGCGGAGCGAGAACCGCGGCTGGAACGACACGCGGGAACCTCCCGTTTAAATTCGGAATTTCCGAATATGTTAGACGGAATTTCAGGTTTTACAAATGGATGGGGCCGCCGGAGACTTCGCGGCAACAACGACAAACGCCCGGCCGCCGCGCGGCGCGGGCCGGAGGACGCCCATGCTGAGCGAACCGCGCGCGGACGGCGAGGCGATCAGTCTCGCCGCGCTGACGGCCGACCCCTATCCCATCTATCGGCGGCTGCGGCGCGATGCGCCGGTGGCATGGGTGCCGGCGGCCAACCGCTATCTGGTGACGCGGCACGCCGATATCGTGCAGCTGGAGCGCCAGCCCGAGATTTTCAGCGCCGCCGAGACGCAGTCGCTGATGATCCGCGTGATGGGGCCGACGCTGCTGCGCAAGGACGGCGCCGCGCACCGCCGCGAGCGCATGGCCTGCGAGCCGGCGCTGCGGCCGCCGGCGATCAAGAACCGCTGGACGGGGGAATTCCAGGCGATCGTCGACCGGCTGATCGACGGCTTCATCGCCGAGGGCCACGCCGACCTGTTCGACCGCTTCGCCGCGCCCTGCGCCGCGCTGGCGCTCGGCCGCCTGCTCGGCCTCTACAACACCCCCGCCGACGACCTGCGGCGCTGGTCCCAGGCCCTGATCGACGGCACCGGCAACTACGGCAACGATCCGGAGATCTGGGCACGCGCCGATGCGGCCGCGGCGGAGGTCGATGCCGCGATCGACGACATCACGCCCTACCTGCGCGCCCATCCCGACGAGTCGGTGATCTCGTGCATGCTCAATGCCTCCGATCCGCTGAGCCGCGACGAGATCCGCGGCAACGTCAAGGTGTTCATCGGCGGCGGTCTCAACGAACCGCGCGACGCCATCGCTGTCGGCGCCTACGCGCTGATGGCTTTCCCGGAGCAGCGCGCGCTGGTGGAGGCCGACCCGACGCTGTGGCGCGCAGCGTTCGAGGAAACGGTGCGCTGGGTGGCGCCGATCGGCATGTATCCGCGGCAGGTGACCCGCGCCACCGAACTCGGCGGCACGCGGCTGCCCGAAGGTGCGCGGCTCGGCGTCGTGCTCGCTTCCGCCAACAGCGACGAGGCGGTGTTCGACGATCCCGACCGGTTCGACATCCGCCGGCCGAAGAAGCCGCACCTCGCGTTCGGCGGCGGGCCGCACTTCTGTCTCGGCATCTGGGCATCGCGGGTGATGGTCGGCGACATCGCATTGCCGACGCTATTCCGCCGCCTGAAAAATCTTCGCCTCAGCGGCGACGAAGTGCGCTGGAGCGGCTGGGTGTTCCGCGGACCGGTCAATCTGCCGGCGGCGTGGGACGTCTGAGGCACGACGTCCATCGCCGGACGCATGGCCCTGCCGACGGGATGCAGGCGCGTACGGCTTGAATGCCATTTCCCGCGCGCCTACCCTCGCGATCAACCTCGTGGGACGAACCTCGGGGATGCGCGCGAAGGACCAACCGGGAAATGGCGAACGAGACCGCAACACTGGCCGCCTATGTCAACAAGCTGACATTCGACGACATTCCCGCCGAGGTGAAAGCACGCGCCAAGGCGCTGACGCTCGACCTGCTCGGCAGCGCGGTGCGGGCGCGGCGCGAGGCGGATTCGACGCCGTCACTGCTCGGCATGCTGGCGGCGCTGTCGCTCGACGGCCGCGGCGAAGCCACCGTGTTCGGCGACACGCGCGGCTACACGCCGGCGGTCGCGGCGCTGCTCAACGGCGCGCTCGGTCACTCCCTCGACTTCGACGACACCCATGCGGATTCCTCGCTGCATCCGAGCGCGCCGGTGGTGCCGGCGGCGTTCGCGGTCGGCGAAATGGTCGGTGCGTCGGGCCGCGATGTGCTGACCGCGATCGTCGCCGGCTATGAGGTGTGCTGCCGGCTCGGCAACGCCCTCGACCCGACAGCGCACTATGCCCGCGGCTTCCATCCGACCGCGACCGCCGGCACCTATGGCGCCGCCGCCGCCGCCGGCAAGCTGCTCGGCCTCAGCGTACAACAGCTAATTTCCGCCTTCGGCGTGTCGGGCAGCCAGGCAGCAGGCTCGCTCCAGTTTCTGGTCAACGGCGCCTGGAACAAGCGCTACCAGGTCGGCGCCGCCGCCATGAACGGCGTGATCGCGGCGACGCTGGCAAAACAGAGCTTCATCGGCGCGAGCGAATCGGTCGAGGGCAAGCACGGCCTGCTGGTCGGCTACACCGATCACGCCGACGCCGCCAAGGCGGTCGCCGGCCTCGGCACCGTCTACGAGACGATGAAGATCGGCGTGAAGCCGTATCCGAGCTGCCGCTACACCCATGCGGCGATCGACGCGCTGATCGCGATGCGGCGCGAGCACAACCTGACGCCGGACAATGTCGCGAGGGTGGAGATCGGCCTGCATCGCAACGGCATCACCCTGACCGGCGATCCCACGACCAAGCGCCATCCGCGCAGCATCGTCGGCGGACAGTTCTCGATGTTCTTCACCGGCGCGCTCGCGCTCGATCAGGGCAGCTTCGGGTGGGACGACTACGGCCGGCTCGGCGACGCGGCGATCGACGGCATCGCCGACCGCATCGAGGTGGTGCAGGACGCGCGGCTCGAAGGCCGCAGCCATCCGTTCGGCGCGCGCGTGAGTGTCGTCAGCGGAGACACGACGCACGAGCGTCTCGTCGCCGATCCTTCCGGCGAACCACCGTCGTTCCCCGACGCCACGGCGATGCAGCAGAAATTCATGCAGCTTGCGCAACCGGTGCTGAACGAGGGCGCCTCGCGCTTCGCCGAGGCGATCCTGTCGCTGGAACGGTTCGGCCGGGTCAGCGAGGCGACACGGCTGGGGCGGTGACGACGAAGGGAAAGGCGGTGACCTTTTCGCTCAGATCGTCTTGAAATCGCCGCTGCGGCCAAGACCTGCGGAAAAGCGCGCCGCGCCTTTCGCCGCTTCCGCCCTCAGCGGCACGTCGCCGCCCTCGCCTTCGTGGCGCAGCGCGGTGGCGATGTCGTCGCCCCACTGGGTGTAGCTCGACATCCGGTCGGCGCGCATGCACACCTGCGGAAAGCGCGACAACTCCACGGCCAGTTGCTCGGCGGCGGCGCGCGCGGTGCCCTGCGGTACGACGCGGTTCGCGAGGCCGAACGACAGCGCTTCCTCGGCAGCAACAGGCCGGCCGGTGAGAATCATGTCGAGCGCGCGGCTGTGACCGATCAGCCGCGGCAGCCGCACGGTGCCGCCATCGATCAGCGGCACGCCCCAGCGGCGGCAGAACACGCCGAACACCGCCGTGGTCGATGCGACCCGCATGTCGCACCACAACGCCAGCTCGAGCCCGCCGGCAACCGCATGGCCTTCGACCGCGGCGATCACCGGCTTGGACAGCAGCATGCGCGAGGGGCCCATCGGCCCTTCGCCCGCCGGATCGTGCACCGGCGCGGTCGCGACCGTCTTGAGATCGTAGCCGGCGCAGAACGCGCCGCCGGCGCCGGTGAGCACGGCAACGTCGCTGCCCTCATCCTTGTCGAAGGCGGCGAAGGCCGCGCGCAACAGCAGCGCGGTCTCGTGATCGACGGCGTTGCGGCATTCCGGCCGGTTGATGATCACCGTGGTGACGCGATCGTTCTTCTCGACGACGACCTTGCTCATGCCTGCCTCCGCCATCAGATCTTGCGCTCGCGGCCGGCCCAGAACGGATCGCGCACCGCGCGGCGCAGCAGCTTGCCGACGGGACTCTTGGGCACCTCGGGGATGAAGCGCACCGACTTCGGCACCTTGTAGCCGGCGAGACGCTCGCGGGCGAAGGCGATCAGCTCGACTTCCTCGGCGGCGATGTCCTGGCGCAGCGCGACGAACGCGGCCACCGCCTCGCCCCACTTATCGTCGGGCAGACCGACCACGACCACCTCGCGCACCGCCGGGTGCGCCGCCAGCGCATCCTCGACCTCGCGCGGATAGACGTTGTAGCCGCCGGTGACGATCATGTCCGAGGTACGGTCGACCAAATAGAGATAGCCATCGTCGTCGAACCGGCCGACGTCGCGGGTGCGGATCCAGTGGCCTGGCAGGATGGTTTGCGCATTGAGCTCGGGCGCGTTGTAATAGCCGGCCATGGCGAACGGCGCACGCAGCACGATCTCGCCACTCTCGCCGGCCGGCACATCGTTGCCGTCCTCGTCGACCAGGCGAATCTCGCAATCGATGCTGGGGCGGCCGCAGGCGGCCAGGCGCTGCTCCGCGTGCGGGCCGACATGATCCGATTTCTCGAGCACGGTGATGAACAGCGGCGCCTCGGTCTGGCCGTAATACTGGATGAAGCGCGGACCCCACAGCTTCAGCGCCCGCAGCATGGTCGGCCGCGGCATGGGAGAAGCGCCGTAAAGCATAGTGGACACCGAGCGCATGTCGACGGTCTCGATGCCGGGATGATCCAGCAGCATGCCGATCATGGTCGGCACGAGATTGAGCGCCGTCGGCTTCCAGCGCTCGATGGCGTCGACATAGGCCGCGGGGGCAAAGCCCGGCAGCACCGCCGCCGCGCCGCCGCGAATCCAGTAAGGCAGCACGAAACAGCCGCTGGCGTGGATCAGCGAGGCGGCATGCAGCATGATGTCGCCGGCCGCGATCTCCATGTTGCGGAGTACATTGTCGGTGATCGCCGCCCAGCTCGCCTGGGTGTGCAGCACCGCCTTGAGCTTGCCCGTGGTGCCGGAGGTGTAGATCGCGAGCACGATATCGTCGGGCTCGGGCCGCCGGTCGGGCAGCGTGTCCGGCTGGCTGCGGGCGGCCTGCAGCAGGTCGTCGTCCTGCGCGCCGCCGAGGCTGCGGATCTTCAGTCCGCTCACCAATTGCTGCAGCTCGCGGGCGCGCTCGGCGAGCTCCGGGCCGTGCAGCAGCACGGTGACGCCGGCCCCCTCGAGCATCTGTTTTTGTTCGTTCGCCGACAGCCGCGAATTGAGCGGCACACGCACGAGGCGCGCCTTGGCGCAGGCGAAATCGATCGGCATGCTGTAGAGCGAGTTGTTGAGCAGCAGCCCGATGCGGCCGCCGACGCCAAGACCTTCACCCTCAATCAGCGCATGGGCGAACTGGCTGGACAGCCTGTCGACTTCGGTGAAGGTCAGATGCTGGTCGCCGAACAGCACGGCCGGGCGCGGCCCATGATAGAGCGCGCCCCGGCGGATCATCTCCGTCATCAACACGATCGTTCCTCCCGGTGATGGTATCGGCCTTGGATCGGCCGGTTTTGATTGCCGCGGATGTTAACGCTCGTTAACATCGAGTCAATCCTGAACATGAGGCCGCATGCGCCGCGCCGAACAAATCCTGCACGTCGCCTCCCGGCTGTTTTCCGAACGCGGCTTCAATGCGGTGTCGATCGACGACATCGGCGAAGCGGCGGGGATCAGCGGACCGGCGCTCTATCGCCACTTCGCCAACAAGGTCGAGATCTTCAAGGGCGTCTGCGACCTGACGCTGGATCGTCTTGCCGAACTCGTCGGGCCGCCCGAGGCGGAACCGGAGCGGGAGCTGGTCGCGTTGATCCACGGCCAGGTGCAGCTATCACTGTGCCACCCCGAGCTCGCCTGCGTATTCGAGATCGAGCGCGCGCTGCCGGAAGATCTGCGACGGCAT
Organism: Bradyrhizobium sp. U87765 SZCCT0048; assembly: GCF_018131225.1. Taxonomy (GTDB): domain Bacteria; phylum Pseudomonadota; class Alphaproteobacteria; order Rhizobiales; family Xanthobacteraceae; genus Bradyrhizobium_A. The sequence goes on from NZ_JAFCMM010000004.1 coordinate 531,810, forward strand.
TTCCGCCAGCGCCAGCGCAACCATGCGCGGCGCTGGGTCGCAGCCGTGCGCGCGCTGGCGCCGGACCGCAGCGAGGCCGATATCATGCTGGCGGTCTATGCCGCGATCGGACTGCTGATCTCGGCGCCGCGCATGCCGCGCGAGGTGCTGCGCCGCGACGATCTCGACACCAGCTTGATGGCCACGGCCTACCGCGTGCTGGAGCTGTCGCCCGCGCGACATGACGCCGTCACACACCACGCGCTCGCTCCGCAGTAGAATTCTGCTCCCGCGTGGCCTATCGTCGAGACCACGCTTTCTGCAGCAGGAGACGATCATGAGCTGGCAGCCCTCCGCCGACCCGATCCTTGGTGACCCGCAAACCTGCGATGCGCTGGAACTCGTGGTGGTGCCGCGGGTGCGCGACCTCGGCGACGGGTTTGCCGTGCGCCGCGCGCTGCCCCACGGCAAGCGCCAGATGGTCGGCCCCTTCATCTTCTTCGATCACTTCGGGCCGGTGCAGTATCTCGCCGGCAAGGGCATGGATGTGCGGCCGCACCCGCATATCGGGCTCGCCACCGTCACCTACCTGTTCGACGGCCATATCATGCATCGCGACAGCGAGGGCAACATCCAGGAGATCATGCCCGGCGCGATGAACCTGATGACCGCTGGCCGCGGCATCGCCCACTCCGAGCGCACGCCCGACGTGCAGCGCGCGGTCGGCCAGAAGATGCTGGGGCTGCAGAGCTGGATCGCGCTGCCCGCCGGGCGCGAGGAGATCGATCCGAGCTTCCAGCATTTCGACGCCACGCGCCTTCCCGTGGTGAAGGATACCGGCCTCAGCGCCCGCGTCATCGCCGGCTCCGCTTTCGGCGCCACCTCGCCGGTGGAGATGGTGTCGCCGTGGTTCTATGCCGAGGTCACGGTCGACGCCGGCACCGCGGTGCCGCTCGATGCCGACCACGAGGAGCGCGCGATCTATCTCGTCGACGGCGAAGTGCAGATCGCGTCCGACATCTTCGAGGGGCCCCGCCTGCTCGTGTTCCGCCCCGGCGACCGCATCACCGTGCGCGCACTGAAGCCGACGCGGATGATGTTTCTCGGCGGCACCGCGCTCGAAGGCCCGCGGCACATCTGGTGGAATTTCGTCTCCTCCAGCAAAGAGCGGATCGAGCAGGCCAAGGAAGACTGGAAGATGGGCCGCTTCGCCCATGTGCCGCAGGAGCACGAGTTCATTCCGCTGCCGGAGTGAGGGCCCACGCATTACCCCTCATCCTGAGGAGCGGCGAAGCCGCGTCTCGAAGGATGAGGCCCGAACACCCCGGCCTCATGGTTCGAGACGCGGTCCTGCGGACCGCTCCTCACCATGAGGGGCGGCGCCACAGCGACGTGCGAAATCGAAGCACTTCGTTGGGTTAAGCGAGATGCCAACTCAGAGCCGCCCAGCTTGATTTTCAGAACGCGACCCACCCACGGCGTCGTTGCCGGGCTTGACCCGGCAATCCAGCTTGCTCGCAACGCGACGAGAGCTTTTAAAGCTGGATCACCGGGTCACGACGCTGCGCGTCGGCCCGGTGATGACGCAGAGAATGCAAACACGCGCCGGGCGGTTAGAAAGCCGCGAGGCTGAAAGAAAAGCCGCGCATCGCTGCGCGGCTTTTGTCGTCGTGCGATGACCGCAGCTCAGATGCCGGCCATCATGATGTACTTGATCTCGACATACTCCTCGATGCCGTGGCGCGAGCCTTCGCGTCCGAGGCCGGATTCCTTGACGCCGCCGAACGGCGCGACCTCCGTGGTGATGAGGCCGGTGTTGACGCCGACCATGCCGGACTCCAGCGCCTCGGCGACGCGCCAGACGCGGCCGAGATCGCGCGAGTAGAAGTAGGAGGCGAGGCCGAACGGCGAGGCGTTGGCCATCTCAACCACTTCCTTCTCGTCCTTGAAGCGATAGACCGGCGCCAGCGGGCCAAACGTCTCCTCGCGCGTCACCAGCGCATCGACCGGGACATTGGCCAGCACCGTCGGCTCGAAGAAGGTGCCGCCGAGCGAGGAGCGCTTGCCGCCGGTGATGACCCTCGCGCCATGCGACACCGCGTCGGCAATATGCTCCTCGACCTTCTTCACCGCCGCGGCGTTGATCAGCGGGCCCTGCACGACACCGTCCTGCGTGCCATCGCCGAGCTTCATCGCCGCAACCTTCGCCGACAGTTTTTCGACGAAGGCGTCGTAGATCTTGTCTTGGGCGTAGAGCCGGTTGGCGCACACGCAGGTCTGACCCATGTTGCGGAACTTGGAGACGATGGCGCCCTCGACCGCGGCGTCGAGATCGGCGTCGTCGAACACGATGAACGGCGCATTGCCGCCGAGCTCGAGGCCGAGCTTCTTCACGCCGACCGCCGCCTGGCGATAGAGGATCTTGCCAACTTCGGTCGACCCGGTGAAGCCGACGACGCGCACCGCCGGATGCTCGCACAGCACCTTGCCGATGGCCGCAGAATCACCAGTCAGCACATTGAACACGCCCTTGGGGAAGCCGGCCTTCTCCGCCAGCGCGGCGAGCGCAAGCGCGGTGAGCGGCGTCTCGGTGGCGGGCTTGAGCACCACGGTGCAGCCCGCGGCGAGCGCCGGCGACACCTTGCGGGTGATCATCGAGCACGGGAAATTCCACGGCGTGATGGCGCCGGCGACGCCGATCGGCTGGCGAATGGCGAGAAGGCGGGCGTCGCCACGCGGCGAGGGAATGGTCTCGCCATAAACGCGCCGCGCCTCCTCGGCGTAGAACTCGACATAGGCGCCGCCGATGTCGATCTCGCCGCGCGCCTCGGTGAGCGGCTTGCCCTGCTCGGAGGTCAGGATCAGCGCAAGATCGTCGCGGTTGGCGACGATCAGGTCGAACCACTTCCGCAGCAGCACGGCACGCTCCTTGGCCGTGGTCTTCGACCAGGTCTTGAAGGCGCGCTCGGCGGCTTCCACCGCCTCGGTCGCTTCCTTGGCCCCGAGCCGCGGCACGCTGACAATGGTGGTGCCGGTGGCGGGATTGTCGACCTTGACGGACGGCGCGCCGACCCAGGCGCCGTCGATCAGGCAGCGGTCGCGCAGCAGCGTCGGATCCTTGAGGCGATCATGGAGCGAAGCGGCGGTGGACGCGACGGCGGCGGAAGAAACGGGTGTCATCGGCAGGATCTCCTGGAACTCATGGCCAGCGCCCCGACGGTCGGGGTTAGGCGGCGGGAGAGGTTCGCGCCGGCCGCGGCCCGATGTCAATCATACCCACGGCACTTTCCGGTGAGGCGGAGCGCCGGCGCACACGGTGCGCAGTCCGGCGGCGCCGCATTCGCGCTATCCCGCTGCGTCGGCGGCACAATCTCGCTTGGCAGACGGCCGCTGGCCGGCATTCTCCGGCGCGACCGCCGCAGAAACTGACGACATTCGTGACGGCCCTGCGACAGCGCGGCGCAACGACGCGGCGGCCTTGCCGTCCGCAGGGCACGGGCCCAAGATCATCGGCCTCAACAACAAACAACGATGGAGGACACACCCCATGAGCCAATCCCCGGACATCGATCAGGTCCTGCGGCGCGCCGTCGACAGCGGCGACATCCCCGGCGTCGTCGCCACCGCCGCAACCGGAAGCGACGTGATCTACGACGGCGCGTTCGGCCAACGCGACCTGTCGAAGCCACAGCCGATGACCACCGACAGCGTATTCTGGATCGCATCGATGACCAAGGCGGTGACCTCCGCCGCGGCGATGCAACTCGTCGAACAGGGCAAGCTGTCGCTCGATGGCCCGATCGGCAAGGTGCTGCCCGATCTCGCGCAGCCGCAGGTGCTGGAAGGCTTTGCCGCCGACGGCACGCCGCAGTTGCGGCCGGCAAAGGGCACGATGACCCTGCGCCAGCTCATGACCCATACCGCCGGCTTCTGCTACGAGATCTGGAACGGGCAGATGGGCATCTACCAGGAAAAGACCGGCACGCCGGGCGTCACCACCTGCAAGAACGCCGCGCTGAAGACACCGATCATGGCCGACCCCGGCACGCGCTGGGAATATGGCACCAACATCGATTTCGTCGGCAAGGCGGTGGAGGCGGCGAGCGGCCAGAAGCTCGACGCCTACCTGCGTGACCACATGTTCGCGCCGCTCGGCATGACCGATACCGCGTTCAGGATCAGCGCGGCGATGCGCGAGCGCCTCGTCGGCATGCATGCCCGCACGCCGGACGGCCTGGTGCCGATCCCGTTCGAGCTGGAGCAGGAGCCGGAATTTCACATGGGCGGCGGCGGTCTCTACGGCACGGCGCGCGACTACCTCGCCTTCACCCGCATGATTCTCAACAAGGGCCGCGCCAACGGCCACCAGGTACTCAAGCCCGAGACGGTGGCGCTGATGAGCGAGAACAGCATCGGCGACCTCGAGGTGACGAAGATGACCACGGCGGCGCCGCCGCTCAGCAACGACGTCGACCTCTATCCCGGCATGCCGAAAAAGTGGGGCCTCAGCTTCCTGATCAATACCGGGGTCACGCCCGAAGGCCGCAGCGCCGGCAGCCTCGCCTGGGCCGGTCTTGCCAACACTTACTACTGGATCGATCCGGTGCGCGATGTCGCCGGCGTCATCCTGATGCAGCTGCTGCCATTCGCCGACGCCAAATGCCTGCAGACTTTCGCGGCCTTCGAACGCGGGGTCTACGACAGCCTCGGCAGCGGCCGGCGCGCGGCGTGAGCCCGACGCCCGGCACGCGCTGCTTCTCCCCGCGATGGAGAGGAGCGGCGCGGCCGCCGAGAGCTGCATCATGCTCGCTCGCATGCACAGCAATGGACATCCCAGAGCACCACCGGCTAATCTCGCTGTTCATTCAACGGAACGGCGGCGGGACCGAATGATCGAGGCGGTGATCTGGGATTTCGGTGGGGTGATCACCACCTCGCCGTTCGAGGCGTTTGCGCGGTTCGAGGCGGAACGCGGCCTGCCCGTCGACATTATCCGGCGCACCAATGCGGCCAATCACCTGGACAACGCCTGGGCGAAGTTCGAGCGGGCCGAGATCGATCTCGCCACCTTCGATGAGCTGTTCGCGGCGGAATCGCGCGCGCTCGGCGCCGAGGTCCGCGGCGCCGACGTCCTGCCGCTGCTGTCGGGCGACCTGCGCCCGGAGATGATCGAGGCGCTGCGGCGGGTGAAGGCCCACTCCAAGACCGGATGCATCACCAACAACCTGCCCGCCAACAGCATCGGCAGCCGGAGCGGCCGCTCGCTGTATGTCGCCGAAGTGATGGTGCTGTTCGACCATGTCATCGAATCGGCCAAGATCGGCCTGCGCAAGCCCGATCCGCGCATCTACCGCATGATGATCGAGGCGCTGAACGTCGACCCGGCGCGGTGCGTCTATCTCGACGATCTCGGCGTCAACCTGAAGCCGGCGCGCGAGATGGGCATGACCACGATCAAGGTGGTGAATGCGGCGCAGGCGCTCGCGGAGCTGGAGGCTGCGACGGGGCTGGTCCTCAGGGGCGATCAGTAAGGCGGCGCCTTGCGCGCGCGCTGGGCGCGGGCGGCTTCCGTCCACCACGCGAGATCGTCGGCGAAGCGCGGGAATGCGCGATCAAGAAACGCGCCGGCCGGACCGCTCGGCTTGCCGTCGGCCGTGAGCGTTTCCGCGATCGGCCCGACTGCCAGCGTACTCGAAATCACGACCATGCCCATCTCGGACAGCGTGCCGTGCCACATCATGCTGGCCCGCGCGCCGGAAAAGCGGCCGGCCGAATAGCTGGCGATGGCGGCGGGACGCCAGAACCATTCCTCGAGGAAATGATCGGTCAGGTTCTTGAGCCCGGGCTGCATGCCCCAATTGTATTCGCCGGTCACGAACACGAAGGCATCGGCGGTGCGGATCTTGTCTGCGAGCGCTTCCAGCGCCGGCGGGGCGGAGCCCCTGGCGTATTCCTTGTACATCCGATCGAGCAGCGGCAGCCCGATCGCCCTGGCATCGATCAGCTCGGCATCCGCGCCGCGCCCGCGCAGGCCCGCGACAATGTAATCGGCGAGGCGGATGCCCATCCGATCGACGCGATAGGAGCCATAAAGGACGAGAATGCGATCGGCCATGCGCCTGCCCTCCGGTCGGCACGGCGGATCGACCGTGCCGACGGGATGCTACGACATCGGCGCGGGCTCGTCGAACCGACGCAGCGCCCCGACAATTCGTGCCGCAATGCCGACCGCGCCGTGCGCTCAGACCGGCAGGCCATGCTTCTGGGCGAGTTCCTTGAGCGACGTCTGCGGACGCGCGCCGATGTGCTGGATGATCTCGGCAGCAGCGAGCGCGCCGAGGCGGCCGGCCTGCTCGTGGCTGGCGCCGCGCACGAGGCCGAACAGGAAGCCGGCAGCAAAGAGATCGCCGGCGCCGGTGGTGTCGACGAGCTCCTTGATCGGGAAGGCCGGCACGGCGGTGGTCTTGTCCTTGGTGACGACGACGCAGCCCTTCTCGCTGCGCGTCACCACCGCGAATGTCGCGTCCTTGCCCAGCTGCGTCAGCGCGGCGTCGACGTCGGTCGACTGGTACAGCGACAGCAGCTCGGCCTCGTTGGCGAACACGAGATCGACCGTCCCGCCGCGCATCAGCTCGAGGAACTCGTCGCGGTAGCGATGGACGCAGAACGCGTCCGACAAGGTCAGCGCCACGGTGCGGCCAGCCTCGTGCGCGATCTTCGACGCCTTGACGAACGCGTTCTTGGCGTCCGCCGGATCCCACAGGTAGCCTTCAAGATAGGTGATGGACGCCGCCGCGATCTGCTCGGGATCGATATCGTCGGGCCGCAGGTTCTGCGCGGCTCCGAGATAGGTGTTCATGGTGCGCTCGCCGTCGGGCGTGACCAGGATGTAGGAGCAGCCGGTCGCCGGGCCGTCGCTCGCCACCGGCGTCGTGAAAGTGACGTTGGCGGCGCGGATGTCGTGGCTGTACATGCGGCCGATCTGATCGTCCTTGACCTTGCCGACATAGGCCGCGCGGGCGCCGAACGCGGCAACGCCGGTGATGGTGTTGGCCGCCGAACCGCCGGACACTTCCGTGGCCGGGCCCATGGCGGCGTAGATCGCCGCGGCCTGGGCCTCGTCGATCAGCGCCATCGATCCCTTGGCCATGCCGTGGCGGGTCAGGAAGGCGTCGTCGGTGCGCACCAGAATATCGAAGATGGCATTGCCGATGCCGAGAACATCGTATTTCGCAGTCGTCATCGACAGTGCTCCGCTCGCCGGGGCTGCCCGGCCGATTGATCATGGCGCACGACAAAGGCCGTGCAGACGGCGCCGACGTATCACGACCGCGCCGCTGCCAGCAAGGCCGGCCGGCCGCCGCCGGCAGGCAACATCCCGGCAACCCTGTTCGGCGAAAGCACCTCGGATATCAATGATTTGACGACATCCCCCTTGCGCCGGACGGAGGTCCGGGCAAATGCTGGAATGATTGCACATGCCTTGAACGCACGTGGACACGGGCCCCGCCCGGGATGCCAGAGCCGGAAACCAGACCGCCGCCATGATTCGCCACGTCGTCACGGTCTCATCGGGAACGCTGACCTCGCGCCTGCTGGGCTTCGTGCGCGATTCCCTGACCGCGGCGCTGCTCGGCGCCGGCCCGGTCGCCGATGCCTTCCTCGTCGCCTTCCAGTTCATCAATGTCACCCGCCGCCTGCTGGCCGAAGGTGCGCTCAACGCGGCGCTGGTGCCCGGCTATCTGCGCGCCCGCGACAGCGGCGGCCCGGTCGCCGCCGCAGCCTTCGCCGGCCGCGTCATGGGCACGATGAGCCTGATCCTGATCGTCATCGCCGTGATGCTCGGCCTGCTGATGCCGCAGGTGATGAGCTTTCTCGCGCCGGGCTTCGTCGCCGGCACGCTCGACAGCGCGGTCGCCGACGCGCGGCTGATGCTGCCGTATTTCGCGTTCGTCGGGCCGGTCACGGTGATGATGGGCGTGCTCAATGCCGAGCACCGCTTCCTGCTCAGCGCGTTCTCGCCGTTGTTGTTCAACATCACGCTGATCGGCGTAACGCTGCTGCTGATGTTGCGCGGCGCAAACATCGCCTTCGCCGCCACAGCAATGGCGGCGACCGTCGGCCTCGCCGGCCTGCTGCAGACGCTGGTGCTGATCCAGCGCCGCCGCGACCGCGAAGGCCTCGCCCATCCGGTCCGCGCGAGCTTCGACCCGGAGATGCGCGCCTTCCTGCGCAAGGCCGTGCCCGGCATGTTCGCCAATGCAGGACCCCAGTTCCTGATGGTCGCCGGCGCCATCCTGGCGTCGTCGTCGCCGGCCGCGGTGTCGTGGCTGTATTTCGCCAACCGCCTGATCGAGCTGCCGCTCGGCGTCGTCGGCGTCGCGATGGGCACGGTGCTGGTGCCGTCGCTGACCCGCGCCGTGCATGACGGCGACCGTCCGGCGCTGGTGAAAACGGAATCGCGCGGCGTCGAGTTCGCGGTCGGCCTCGTGCTGCCGGCAACGCTGGGGCTGATCGTGCTGTCCGAGTTGATCGTGCGGGTGCTGTTCGAGCACGGCGCCTTCACCGCGGAGGATACCCGCGCCACCGCGCAGGCGCTGATGGTGCTGGCGCTGGGGCTGCCGGCGCATGTGCTGGTGAAGACCCTGTCGCCGGCGTTCTTCGCCCGCGACAACACCGCGATTCCGCTGTGGGCGACGCTGGCCGGCCTCGCTGCCGCGGTGATCGCCGGCCTGCTGCTCGGCCCGCGGTTCGGCGCCAACGGTGTCGCCGTCAGCATCGCGCTCGGCGCCTGGTGCTGTGCCGGCGTCCTGCTGTGGCGCGGCGCCGGCGCGTTCGGACTGTCGCTCGACGACGCGGCACGGCGGCGGCTGCCGCGGATCGTCGGCGCTGCCGTGATCATGGGCGCGGTGCTGTGGCTCGCCGAAGCGTTCGTGGCGCCGGTCACCGCAGAGGCGCATTTCACGGCCCAGCTCACCATTCTCGGCGGCCTCGTCGCGGTCGGGCTCGCGCTGTACGGCCTGCTGCTGGAGTTGCTGGGCATCGTCAGCTGGAGCCAGGCGATCGACGACTTGCGCGCCTGAGGCGCGCGTGGCAAGGGACGCCTCTAGCGCTGCCGGTTGCGGGGCACTCGGCGTGGGGCCAGCACCTTAGATCTCTTTCGAACGACGGCCAGGAACGAAGCAATGACGACCAAACAACTGGTGTTCTCCGGCGTGCAGCCGACCGGCAACCTGCATCTCGGCAACTACCTCGGCGCCATCGTCAATTTCGTCAAGCTGCAGCAGACCCACGAGTGCATCTACTGCGTGGTGGACATGCATGCCATCACCGTGTGGCAGGACCCGGCCGAGCTGACCAAGGCGACGCGCGAGGTCGCCGCCGCCTTCATCGCCGCCGGCATCGACCCCAAGGCGCACATCATCTTCAACCAGAGCCAGGTGTCCGGCCATGCCGAGCTCGCCTGGGTGTTCAACTGCGTCGCCCGCCTCGGCTGGCTCAACCGCATGACCCAGTTCAAGGAGAAGGCCGGCAAGGACCGCGAGAACGCCTCGGTCGGTCTCTATGCCTACCCCAACCTGATGGCGGCGGACATTCTGGTCTACCGCGCCACCCATGTGCCGGTGGGCGAGGACCAGAAGCAGCACCTCGAGCTGGCGCGCGACATCGCTCAGAAGTTCAACAACGACTTCGGCGACCAGATCCGCCAGCAGGGTTTTGCCGACGGCCTGTTCTTCCCACAGCCGGAGCCACTGATCACCGGGCCCGCGACGCGGGTGATGAGCCTGCGCGACGGCACCAAGAAGATGTCGAAGTCCGACCCGTCGGACTACTCGCGCATCAATCTCAGCGACGACGCCGACGCCATCGCCCAGAAGGTGCGCAAGGCCAAGACCGATCCGGAACCGCTGCCGACCGAGGAAAAGGGACTGGAGCACCGCCCCGAGGCCGACAACCTCGTCGGCATCTATGCGGCGCTGTCGGGCCGTCCCAAGCCCGACATCCTGCAGGAGTTCGGCGGCGGCCAGTTCTCCAGCTTCAAGTCGAACCTCGTCGATCTCGCTGTCGAGAAGCTCGGGCCGATCGGCGCCGAGATGAAGCGCCTGACCAGCGACACCAGCTACATCGACAGCATCCTGTCGGACGGCGCCGACCGCGCCCGCGTCATCGCCGACCAGACCATGAACACGGTCAAGGACATCGTCGGCTTCATCCGCAAGAAGTAAGACCAACCGACGCAAGGGGCTTGCGTGCCGGCGCGGCGGACGCGAAGCTCGATGCGACCGGGACGATCCCGGCGAACATCGAGGCTTGCATGACCACGCCGCGCCGCGCCTACGAAGCCGGCCACGCGCCGAAGTGCCTGGTGATCGTCGACGACACCGCCGAAGCCGACCGCGCGGTGCGCTACGCCAGCCGCTGGGCGCTGCGCAACAGCGGCGGCGTGGTGATGCTGCGGGTGATCGACACCGAGGATCACAACCAGCAATGGCTCGGCGTCGCCGACATCATGCGCGCCGAAGCCCATGAGACCGCCAACGCAGCGCTCGACGCCGCGGCAGCGCGGGCGGCCGACGTCGCCGGCATCACCCCGGCGCGGGTGATCCGCGAGGGCAGCGCCGGGGCGCAGATCCTCGACGTCATCGCGACCGACCCCGACATTGTGCTGCTGGTGCTCGCCGCCGCCACCGGTGTCGAGGGCCCCGGGCCGATCATCACCGCGGTCACGGCGCTGGCCGGCACATTTCCGATCCCGGTGACGCTGGTTCCGGGGAACCTCGACGCCGCCGACATTGCCGCCCTGACCTGACCGCGGCGCCACAAAGACGTCACCAACCCCTTGATCGAGCTGCCAAAGAGGCTATGTCTGCGGCATGGGCGCTGCCGCGCCGCAGCCATGCCGGCCACCGCGTTTCCGGGCGCCGCGTTCGGCGCTAAGGTGCGGGAGGCCTCGACGGCCTCCATTCCCGCCTCAACCCTTGGGCCGCGCCGGCCTTGAACCGGCGATGTGCCGGAGACAGCGATGTTCATTCAGACCGAAGCGACCCCCAATCCCGCGACCCTCAAGTTCCTGCCCGGCCGCAACGTGCTCGGCGACGGCACCATGGAATTCCGCGACCGCAGCGAAGCCGGCCGCTCGCCGCTCGCCGAACGGCTGTTCGCCGTGCCCGGCGTCACCGGCGTGTTCTACGGCGCCGACTTCGTTACCGTGACCAAGGATGACAGCGACTGGCAGCACCTCAAGCCGGCCGTGCTCGGCGCCATCATGGAACACTATATGTCGGGCGAGCCGCTGCTCGGCGACGGCGCGCATCAGGCGGACGCGGACGAGTTCTTCAATGAGGCCGACGCCGAGACCGTCGACATCATCAAGGAGCTGATCGAGACGCGCGTGCGCCCGGCCGTCGCCAATGATGGCGGCGACATCACTTTCCGCGGCTTCAAGGACGGCATCGTCTATCTCGACATGAAGGGCTCGTGCGCCGGCTGCCCGTCGTCGACCGCCACGCTGCAGCATGGCATCCAGAACCTGCTGCGGCACTTCGTGCCGGATGTCGTCGAGGTCCGCCCGATGGCGTAAGCCATCCCGCGACATCTGCGATTTTGCCAGGGGCAGGCGTGGAAACGCTTGCCCCTTCATCGTTTGCCGGGCAGTTTGCCGCCGAATGCATCCGCCTTGCCGCCAGAGACCATGCTGATCCTCGCCATCGATACCGCGCTCGACGCTTGTGCCGCCGCCGTGCTCGACACCGACGCCAACGCGCTGCGCGCGCAGGAATCGCAGGCGATGAAGCGCGGCCACGCCGAGGCGCTGCTGCCGCTGCTCGACCGCGTGATGCACGCCGCCGGCGTGCCGTTTGCCGACCTCGACCGCATCGCGGTGACCACGGGCCCCGGCAGCTTCACTGGCCTGCGCGTCGGCCTGTCGGCGGCGCGCGGCATTGCACTTGCGGCCAGCAAGCCGGTCGTCGGCGTCACCACGCTGTCGGCGTTCGCCGCCGCGCCGGTGAGCGAGAATGGCGAGGCGCCGGTGATCTCGGTGATCGACGCGCGTCACGACCAGGTCTATCTGCAGGTGGTCAGCGGCAGCGGCGGCACCCTGGTGCGCCCGCGCCTCGCGACGATCGCCGACGCCCTGGAGACCGCGCAGTTCGGCGCGCCGCGCCTCGTCGGCAACGCGGCGCAGCTGGTGGCCGACCGCTGGCCCGGCGACGCGCCGCCGCCGGTGGAGGTGATGGCGCGCCCCGCTCCCGACATCGCCTGGGTCGCCTGGCTCGGCGCCGCGGTCAGTCCCGACGCGGCCCCCGCCCGGCCCTACTATCTGCGGGCGCCCGACGCCAAGCCGCAGGCCGCCGCGCTGCCGACCCTGTAGCGCCACGCCGGCCGGTTCCCTTGCCTCCCGGCATCGTATAAGCCTGCATCATCGTTCTGCCCGATCCGATACCGCACCATGCGCCGTCTTCTCGCGAACCTGTTCGGCTCGATCCCGCCCGTCGTGGAGACGGCGCAGCTCGGCGACGTACATCAGCTTGCACAGCTGCACGGCGCCTCATTTCACCGCGGCTGGGGCGCCGGTGAATTCGAGCAGATGATCCTCGATCGCAACACGCTGACCCACCGGCTGCGGCAAGGGCGGCAGATCATCGGCTTCTCGGTGTCGCGCATCGCGCTGGATGAGGCGGAGATCCTGTCGATCGCGATCACCGCCGCGCGGCGTGGCAAGGGCCTGTCGCGCGCGCTGCTGCAGACCCATCTCGGCCATCTCGCCGGCCGCGGCGTGCACAAGGTGTTCCTCGAGGTCGAGGAGAACAACCAGCCGGCGCGCCGCCTCTATGAACGCATGGGCTTTCGCACCGTGGGCCGGCGCGAGCGCTATTACCGCGATGCCAGCGGCCAACAATTGAACGCGCTGGTGATGCAGCGCGACTTGTCGTAACCCGCGCCCGGTGGCAAAACAGGCCGACGACAAGAGCCCGGCCGCACACCGGGCTGGTATCCGCCTGCCCATGCCGGCCGGATGTCGCACACCAAAACGATCTGGAACGACTTCATGACGATCCTCAAGCCGGTAGCCGCTGCTCCGACCGACATCGAAAAGCGTTGCGCCGCGACAGGCATGCGCATGACCGAGCAGCGCCGCGTGATCGCGCGCGTGCTGGCGGAGGCGGAGGATCATCCGGACGTCGAGGAACTGTACCGCCGCTGCGTCGCCGTCGACGACAAGATCTCGATCTCCACCGTCTATCGCACCGTGAAGCTGTTCGAGGATGCCGGCATCATCGAGCGCCACGACTTTCGCGAGGGGCGCGCGCGCTATGAGCCGGTGCCCGACAGCCACCACGACCACCTGATCAATCTGCGCGACGGCAAGGTGATCGAATTCACCTCCGACGAAATCGAGAAGCTGCAGGCCGAGATCGCCCGCAAGCTCGGCTACCGCCTGGTCGATCACCGCCTCGAGCTGTATTGCGTTCCGCTCGACGACACCGATCCGACCTCCTGAGCGCGGTCGGAACGCATTCCTTGTTCGTGGTGTCCTGTCTCCTCATGATCAGCAGCACGGGAAAGCCGCGCGTCTCGAACCATGAGGCCAATGAGCCGCACCATCCGGGCCTCATCCTGCGAGACGCCCGCGATGCGGGCTCCCCGGGATGAGGGTATAGCCCCGCCGGCCCCCAAAACCTGCCCGAATTGGCCCGAATCGGGCCGGATCGGCCGCAACGGCGGCCGAATAGTCTCCGAAGCTGGATTTCGCCGCCTTTTGGCGATATCCCAGCGCGGTCCCGCCGGGACGCGCCGGCGAGAGCGTTCGCCCGGTCTGCCGGCGTGAGGCGACCCGACCGGGATCGCGAACAAGAAATCACTGGAAACGATGTCCGCGCCGCGCAAGCTGCATATCAAGTCATACGGCTGTCAGATGAATGTCTACGATGCGCAACGCATGGTGGACACGCTCGCGCCTGAAGGTTTTGTCGAGACGGCCGATGCGGCCGATGCGGATCTCGTCATCCTCAATACCTGCCACATCCGCGAGAAGGCCTCCGAGAAAGTGTATTCGGAGCTCGGCCGCCTGCGCGAGGCCAAGGACGAGGCCGCGCGGCACGGCCGCAAGGTGACGATCGCCGTGGCCGGCTGTGTCGCACAGGCCGAGGGCGCGGAAATCATCCGCCGCGCGCCGGTCGTCGACGTCGTGGTCGGCCCGCAGAGCTATCACCACCTGCCGCAACTGCTGGCGCGCGCGCGCCAGGAGGGCCGCGCCCTCGAAACCGAATTTCCCGAAGACGACAAGTTCAACTTCCTGCCCGCGCCGAAGCCGGCAGCGATCCGCGCCCGCGGCGTGTCGTCGTTCGTCACCGTGCAGGAAGGCTGCGACAAGTTCTGCACGTTCTGCGTCGTGCCGTACACACGCGGCGCCGAGACCTCGCGGCCGGTGGCGCGCATCATCGACGATGTGATGCGCCTCGCCGACAACGGCGTGCGCGAGATCACGCTGATCGGCCAGAACGTCAACGCTTTCCACGGCGAAGGCCCGGACGGTACGTCATGGCCGCTCGGCCGCCTGCTGCGCCGCCTGGCGCAGATTCCGGGCATCGCTCGCCTGCGCTATTCCACCAGCCATCCGCGCGACGTCGCCGACGACCTGATCGACGCGCATCGCGACCTGCCGGCGCTGATGCCGTTCGTGCACCTGCCGGTGCAGTCGGGATCGGACCGCATTCTCGCCGCCATGAACCGCAAGCATACCGCCGATGATTATCGGCGTGTCATCGACCGGTTCCGTACCGTGCGGGAAGACATTGCTTTTTCTTCTGATTTCATCGTCGGCTTTCCCGGCGAGACGGAGGAAGATTTTCGCGCCACCCTCGCGCTGGTCGCGCAAATCGGCTACGCTGGCTCCTATTCGTTCAAGTATTCGCCGCGGCCGGGAACGCCTGCGGCGGACATGCAGGAGATGGTTGCGACCGCAGTGATGGACGAGCGTTTGGCGCGGCTCCAGGAACTGATCGACAGTCAGCAATCGGCCTTCAACAAGGCCGCTGTGGGCAGGACCGTCGATGTGCTGTTCGAACGCACCGCGCGCAACGACGGCCAGATCGTCGGCCGCACGGCCTATCTGCAACCGGCCCATGTGATGGCCTCGCCCGACATCATCGGCCAGATCCTGCCCGTGCACATCGAAAGCCTGGAGCGCTACAGCCTGCTCGGCACGCTCACGGCCCCACCCGCGACCGCCGCACGCCCCGCCACGACGACAGTCCCAGCGACAACCGGAGCCTGAGCCCTTGCCAAAGAGCGCCTCGGATTCACCCTCCCTCGCCCCTGGCCGCAAGCTCGACCGCGACATTCGGACAACGCCCATCACTCCGACCACCCAAAGCGCCGAAGAGACCCAGGTCGTCGTCGCCTTCGACGATAACCGCGCGGCGTCGGCGCTCGTCGGCCCCTACGGCCAGAACCTCGCGCTGCTCGAACGCCGCCTCGGCGTCGTCGTCGATTCGCGCGGCAACCACATCACCATCGCCGGCACGCGCGACGCCTGCGACGCGGCGCGGCGGGTGCTGGAGACCTTGTATGAGCAGGCGGTGCGCGGCCACGAACTGGTCCAGGGCGACGTCGAAGGCGCGATCCGCGCCGTGATCGCGCAGGGCTCGCTGTTCGACTTCGACCCCAAGATCGCCAAGACGGCGTTTGAGGAGATCAACCTGCGCAAGCGCCCGGTGCGCGCTCGCACCGCCGCGCAGGACGCCTATATCCGCGCGCTCAAGCGCAACGAAATGGTGTTCGGCATCGGCCCCGCCGGTACCGGCAAGACCTGGCTCGCGGTGGCCCACGCCGCGCAGCTGTTCGAACGCAAGGAAGTCGACCGTATCATCCTGTCGCGACCGGCGGTCGAGGCCGGCGAACGGCTCGGCTTCCTGCCCGGCGACATGCGCGAGAAGGTCGACCCTTATTTGCGCCCGATCTACGACGCGCTGTACGACCTGATGGATGCGCGAGTCGTCGAACGCGCGCTGCAGAGCGGGGAGATCGAGATCGCGCCGCTCGCGTTCATGCGCGGCCGCACGCTGACCAACGCCGCCATCATTCTCGACGAGGCGCAGAACACCACGTCGATGCAGATGAAGATGTTCCTGACGCGTCTTGGCGAGAACAGCCGCATGATCATCACCGGCGACCCCAGCCAGGTCGACCTGCCGAATGGCCAGCCCTCCGGCCTGGCCGAAGCGGCGCGGCTGCTCGATGGCGTCGAGGGCATCGCCCAGGTTCGCTTCAGCGCCGAAGACGTGATCCGTCATGAACTGGTGGCGCGCATCGTCGCGGCCTATGAAGGATCGTCCAAGGATTCGTCCAGGGCGGCGGCGCCGAAGCCCTGAGGCCACGCCCGCAGCCCAATCGACAGCCATGTCCCGCCCCGTTGCACCCGTCACCGAAATCATCGTCAGCGCCGACTGCTGGCAGGATGCCCACACCCAATATGAAGCCATCATCACCCGCGCCATCGCCGCGGCGGCGGAGGCGGCCGATGCCGACACCGCCGGCGCCGAGATCGCCGTGATGCTGACCGACGACGCCGGCATTCGCACGCTCAACCGCGACTTTCGCGGCTTCGACAAGCCGACCAACGTGCTGTCGTTTCCGGCGCCGCCGGTGCCCGGCCACGACGGCGAGGGCGCGCCCGCCTCGCTCGGCGACATCGCCATCGCCTACGAGACGACACGGCGCGAGGCCGACACCGAGCACAAAGCGTTCGAGCACCATCTCAGCCACCTCGCGGTGCACGGCTTCCTGCACCTGATCGGCTACGATCACGAGACCGACGCTGACGCCGAGGAGATGGAAGGCCTCGAGCGCACAATTCTGGCGCGGCTCGGCATCGCCGACCCCTACGCCTCCCAGGACGAGGTCAAGCCGTGAGTCCGGACCCGACCTCCGGCGGCACGGCGCAGGACGCCGGCGACACCGCCCTCGAAACGCCGCGCAACCTGCCGGTGCCGGTGCGTGAAGGCGAGGTGCTGCGCCCGGCCTCCGAAACCTGGCTGATGCGGGCGCTGCGTACGCTGTTCGGCTGGAAACCCGGCTCGCTGCGCGCCGACCTGCAGGTGGTGCTCGACGCCTCGACCCCGGACGAGACCAGCTTCAGCGCCGTCGAGCGCACCATGCTGCGCAACATCCTCGGCCTGCGCGAACGACGCATCGCCGACGTCATGGTGCCCCGCGCCGACATCGTCGCGGTCAAACGCGACATTCCCCTCGCCGAGCTGATCGCGGTTTTCGAGAGCGCGGCGCATTCGCGCCTCGTGGTTTACAACGACACGCTCGACGACCCCGAGGGCATCGTCCACATCCGCGACCTGCTGGCCTACATCGCGGCGCGCGCCAAGGTCGACCCGCAGGTCAACGCCAAGCGCAAGAAGCCGTTTCCCGCCGGCCTCGACCTGCGCGCGGTCAACCTCGCCACCAGCCTCGCCGACGCCAACATCGTGCGCAAGCTGCTGTATGTGCCGCCCTCGATGCCGGCGCACGACCTGCTGGCGAAGATGCAGGCAAGCCGCATCCATCTCGCCCTCGTGGTCGACGAATATGGCGGCACCGACGGCCTCGTCTCGCTCGAGGACATTGTCGAGCAGATCGTCGGCGAGATCGACGACGAACACGACAGCGACGAGCCGCCGGCGGTGGTGCGCCAGCCCGACAACTCTTTCATCGCCGACGCCCGCGCCAGCCTGGAGGACGTCAAATCGGTGGTCGGCGACAGCTTCGTGACCGGCGAGGCCGGCGAGGAGGTCGACACGCTCGGCGGCTATCTGGTCGCGCAGGTCGGCCGCCTGCCGGTGCGCGGCGAGATCATTTCCGGCCCCGGAGAGTACGAGATCGAGGTGCTGGACGCCGACCCGCGCCGCGTCAAGCGGCTGCGCATCGGCACCCGCAAGGAGCGCGCGACGTCGCGCCTGCGCGAACCGCGGCGGCGCGAAGCCGCCGATGTCGCGCCACGCAACCCCGAGGGCTCGCCGCCTTCCAGCGACGGGACAGCGCCGACGTGACCGTGATGACAAGGCTGCGCAAGGCCGCCCTTGCGGTGGTGCTCGCCTGGGGCTGGCGACGCGCGCTGATCGCCCTCCTCGCCGGTGCCGTGTCGGCGCTGGCGATGGCGCCGTTCAACGCCTGGCCCGTTCTGTTCATCACCTTCCCGGTCATGGTCTGGCTGATCGATGGCGCCGGCGCCGGCAAGCTCGGCGGCGTGCCGGCGGCCGCGGTCGCCGGCTGGTGGTTCGGCTTCGGCTACTTCCTCGCGGGACTGTACTGGATCGGCTACGCGTTCCTGGTCGATGCCGACATCTTCGGCTGGCTGCTGCCGTTCGCAGTCACCGCGATGCCGGCGGGGCTGGCGCTGTTCACCGCGCTCGGCTTCGCCCTCGCCCGCCTGCTGTGGACGCGAGGCGCATCGCGCATCGCCTCGCTGATGGTCGGCCTCACCATCAGCGAATGGCTGCGCGGCCACATCCTCACCGGCTTTCCATGGAATGCCTTCGGCTATGCGCTGAGCGAGCCGCTGGCACTGGCCCAGACCGCTTCGCTGATCGGCCTGTGGGGCCTGACCTTCCTCGCCATCGGCATCTTCGCCAGCCCCGCGGTGCTGATCGACGCGCGGGGGCCGAAGCCGCGCTGGTTCGAGCAGTGGTGGACCGCGCCGGCAACCGCGCTGGTCGTGCTCGCGGCGATGGGAGCTTACGGCACGCTGCGGCTGGAGCACACCCCGCTGCGCCTCGTCGAGAACGTCAAGCTGCGGCTGATGCAGCCGAACCTGCAGCAGGACGTCAAGTTCAACTATTCCGCCAAGCAGGCGGTGATGCAGAAATACCTCGAGCTGTCGGACCGCTCGACCGGGCCTGCAACCACGGGCGTCAAGGACGCCACGGTGCTGATCTGGCCGGAATCGGCGTTTCCGTTCTTCCTGACGCGCGAGGCGGACGCGATGGCTGAGATCGCCGCGCTGCTGCCGAAGGGCACCACGCTGATCACCGGCGCGGTGCGCCCGCCAGAGGGACCGCTGCGGGGGCCGATCCGTGCCTACAACTCGATCTTCGTCATCGACCATGACGGCACCATCCTCGACATCTACGACAAGCTGCACCTCGTGCCGTTCGGCGAATATCTGCCGTTCCAGGACGCCATGGAGAAGCTCGGCTTCCAGCAGCTCACCAAGCTGCGCGGCGGCTACATCCCCGGCCAGGTGCGCAAGACGCTGGAACTCGCCCATGCGCCGCCGGTGCTGCCGTTGATCTGCTACGAGGCGATCTTCCCCGGCGCTATCGTACCGCCGAACGACCGTCCGCGCTGGATCGTCAACGTCACCAACGATGGCTGGTTCGGCATCAGCACCGGGCCCTACCAGCACCTGCAGCAGGCGCGGATGCGCGTGATCGAGGAAGGCCTGCCGCTGGTCCGCGCCGCCAACACCGGGATCTCCGCGGTGATCGATCCGGTCGGCCGGATCGTCGCCCGCCTCGGCCTCGGCGTCGAGGGCGTACTGGATTCGGCGCTGCCGTCGGCGATCGCTGCGCCGCCCTATGCCCGTGTCGGCGACCTGCCGGCGGCGATCATGGTCGCATTCGCCGCCATCTGGGTCATCCGCCGCCGCCGGCAGACGGCGGCCGGCTGAACCGCCTGTCCCCAGCACCGAGCCTGTTTCTTCATCAGAAATTTGCGTCGCGTGCTGAAATCCTGGATGATGGCGCGTGCAAATGAGGAATTTACGGGCTGCGTTAATCAACCGGTAAGTTCAGAATTGACGTTAGTACACCAACGGCGTAATGGGCCGGGGGGTTTACAAGGTTCATGACAGCCATGCAGGCTCATAAGGAGTTGTGCTGATGTCGGCGAAAGCGCCCAATCCTGTTGACAAATACGTCGGCAGCCGCGTGCGGATGCGCCGGATCATGCTGGGCATGAGTCAGGAGAAGCTCGGCGAGGCGCTCGATCTCACCTTCCAGCAGATCCAGAAATACGAGAAGGGCACCAACCGGATCGGTGCCAGCCGCCTGCAGCAGATTTCCGACATCTTGCAGGTGCCGGTGTCGTTCCTGTTCGAGGGCGGCCCGACCGGCTCGGCGCACGGCGACGGCGCGACCGATGCGCCCTCGCCCGCCTATGTGTCCGACTTCCTGGCGACGTCCGAAGGACTGGCGCTGACGCGGGCCTTCACCCGGATCTCGGATCCGAAGCTGCGCCGAACCATCGTCGACCTCGTCGAACAGATGGCTGCCCGCGACCAGCAGCAGGACCGCCGCTGATCCATTCCGCCCGGCGCCGCGACCGCGACGACGCCCCTGACCTGCGCTCCGCAGGATGCCGTGGCCGGTCGTCATCGCGACCGTGATCCAGACAAGACAAGATGTCCGCCCCCGATACTCCCGACGACACGTCTCATCCGGCGCACGGCTCGTTCTTCGGCCGCCGCAAGGGCCACAAGCTGCGCAACCATCAGGCGCATCTCGTGGAGGAGCTGCTGCCGCGTCTCGCGCTCGATCTCGCCACGCCGGCACCGGCCGACCTCTGCAGCCTGTTCGCGACGCCGGTGCGCCAGGTGCGCCTGGAGATCGGCTTCGGCGGCGGCGAGCACCTGATCGCGGAAGCCAGTGCGTTTCCCGACACCGGCTTCATCGGCGTCGAGCCCTATGTCAATGGCATGGCCAAGATCCTGGCGCAGATCGACGCCCGCCAGCTTGGCAACATCCGCCTGCTGGCCGGCGACGCTGCCGAACTGCTTGCGTGGGCGCCGGCCGCCTCGCTCGCCCGCATCGACCTGATCCATCCCGATCCCTGGCCGAAGCGGCGGCACTGGAAGCGCCGCTTCGTGCAGGACGCGACCATCGCGATGATGTCGCGCGTGCTGACGCCGCAGGGCGAGTTCCGCTTCGTCAGCGACATCGACCACTACAACGCGTGGACCCTGGCGCATTTCCTGCGGGCGCAGGATTTCCACTGGACGGCGCAGCGCGCCGACGACTGGCGGCTGCCGTGGCCGAACTACACGATGACGCGCTATGGAAAAAAGGCCGAACGCGAGGGCCGCAAGGCCAACTATCTGATCTTCCGGCACACGGCCGGCGCCAGCGCCGCGGACTGACGGCTCAGGCCGCGGTGTCGTTCGGGCGCTTCTGCCAGAACTTCAGCACGCGCTGGGCGGTCGCCGGCACCAGGCGCTCGTAGTTTAGCCGCGCCTCTTCCATCTCGGGGATCGACGGATTGGGCCGGCCGGGGCCGATGCGCACGATGATCAGCGCCCGCACCGTGGTCCATTGCAGGCCCAGCGACTTGCCCATGATCAGGATGGGATCGTGACGGTCGCCGCGGATCAGATGATCGATGATGGTGAGGCTGACGCCGGTCATCACCGACAGCGAGGCGACGGTCTCCTCGTACTTGTGCTCCTTGGCGAACGCCAGCAGCGCGGCCTCGTTCAGCTCCTGGGCGTAGCTGAGGGTGAGGATTTCGCGCTGGGCGCGGGCGAAATCGCGCGCGCCATTGCGCGACGCCGGCGCCGAGCCGATGCCGATCATCGCCTGGTTGATCGCGACCTTGCGCGCCGGCGAGGCCATGTCGAACAGGCGGCGGCGGACGATGTCGGCGGAGTGCTCGAGCAGCTCCTTGAGCTGCAGCTGGGTGATGTCGTGGCGGCGGCCGACGGCGAGCGCCAGCACGCCATCGTCGCTGGCGCGGTTGATCAGTCCGGAATAGCCGGTGCTCGAAAACTGCGCGCCGGAATTGCCGGCGACGCTGCGCACCACGTCGCGGTCGCCACGGCGCACGATCACATCGGTCACCGGCGCCGACAGCGTCGCGCGCTCGGAAATCGCGAACAGATGGCCCTGGCCCTTGGCGCCGGCGATCTCGATCAGCGCCGGCTCGTCGAGCAGCGGCGAGGAGCGCAACAGCGGTCCGGCGATGGAAATTTCATCCTCATGCACCAGCAGGCCGACCAGCTCCGGCGGCGCATTGGCGATCGGCGCGAGCTGCTCGGCGAGGCGGGCGCGGGTGTCGATCTCGACCAGCGGCACGAGGCCGATCAGAATGCCATCGAACAGTTCGACGTGCTGCGGCTGGAAATGCGCCGCGCCCTGTGCGAACAGGTCGGAAATCTTGCGGATCACATCCGCCTGCCGGCGAGCGTCGCCGCCTCTCACGATGGCGTCGAGTTCCGGAATCGCAGATGTCGCCAAGACCATAACCGTATCCCTGCCCGGACTGCCGGGTCGGCCTACGCTAGTGCGCCGAAATGAACGAAGGGTTAGCCCCTGCCCGTGGTTTCCGGCCGACCGGCGCGCTGGAACCGATGATGGTGGCCGCGCCGCCCTTGCCCAGAGGCCCGGACGGCGCTATATTGGTCCCACTCAAGACATCTCATACGATCGCGTATTGAGAGTGGGCTCCTCCGGGGACCCGCTCTTTTTTGTTACCTGAAGCGCCCCGCAAGCGAGGGGATGCGACTGGCGGCCGGTTCCGCCACAACCGCGCGCTCCGGGCCTGGGGCGGGTTTTTCCGGACATGGAAAACCCCGTCTTGATGGAAAAGCCGGAATTTGAACGACGCTTCGACCCCTTACACGACCGCTGGAACTTGGAACCCGACTCTGGAACCCGCCTCTGGAACCCGACCTCGACATGACCGACCCGACCGAACCCGCTGCCCCTGCCGACCTGCTCGATGAGCCCCGCCTGGTGGTCGAGCCCGGCGTCGCGGCGCGGGTCGCCGCGGTCGCCGAACCGGTGCTGCTGGGCATGGGGTATCGTCTGGTCCGCATCCGCGTGTCCGGCGAGGCCGGCTGTACCGTGCAGGTGATGGCCGAGCGGCCCGACGGCACGATGCTGATCGACGACTGCGAGGCGGTGTCGCGGGCGCTGTCGCCGGTGCTCGACGTCGCCGACCCGATCGATCGCGCCTATCGCCTCGAAATCTCCTCACCGGGCATCGACCGGCCGCTGGTTCGCCGCAGCGATTTCGAGCGCTATGCCGGCCATCTGGTGAAGGTCGAAATGGCGGTGGCCCATGACGGTCGCAAGCGCTTTCGCGGCCTGCTGTCCGGCGTCGAGGGCGACGCCGTGCGCCTGCGCCGCGACGACGTCCGCCAGGGCGACGACCCCGATGTGCTGCTGGTGATGGAAGACATCAGCGACGCCCGCCTCGTGCTGACCGACGAGCTGGTCGCCGAGTCGATGCGCCGCGGCAAGGCCGCCGAGCGCGAGCTGCGCCAGGATCTCGGCCTCGCGCCGCCGTCGCCGCCGCACGCCAAGCGCGACCAGTTGAAGGCGAAGACCCGGCCGGCTGCCGCGGCGAAACCCAAAGCCAAGACCAATCCCAAGGCCAAGCCCAAGCCGACGAACACCAAGCAACACCGCCTCGCTGCGCAAGCCAAGCGCGACGGGCACCACGAAGGAGACTGACCATGGCCGCGATCAGCGCCAACAAGCTCGAACTTCTGCAGATTGCGGATGCCGTCGCGCGCGAGAAGTCGATCGACCGGACGATCGTGATCTCCGCGATGGAGGACGCGATCGCCAAGGCGGCGCGGGCGCGGTATGGCAGCGAGACTGACATCCATGCGGAAATCGACGCCAAGAAGGGCGAGCTGCGGCTGTCGCGCCACATGCTGGTGGTCGAGCAGGTCGAGAACCCGGCCAACCAGATCTCGCTGAAGGACGCCCAGCGCGCCAACCCCGGTGCGCAGATCGGCGACACCATCGCCGACACCCTGCCGCCGCTGGAGTACGGCCGCATCGCCGCCCAGTCCGCCAAGCAGGTGATCGTGCAGAAGGTCCGCGAGGCCGAGCGCGACCGCCAGTACCAGGAATTCAAGGATCGCATCGGCGACATCGTCAACGGCACCGTCAAGCGCGTGGAATACGGCAGCGTGATCGTCGACCTCGGCCGCGGCGAAGCGATCGTGCGCCGCGACGAGATGCTGCCGCGCGAGCTGTTCCGCACCGGCGACCGCGTCCGCGCCTATCTGTTCGATGTTCGCCGCGAGACCCGCGGCCCGCAGATCTTCCTGTCCCGCACCCATCCGCAGTTCATGGCGAAGCTGTTCGCCCAGGAAGTGCCGGAAATCTACGACGGCATCGTCGAGATCAAGGCGGTCGCCCGCGATCCGGGCTCGCGCGCCAAGATCGGCGTGGTATCGCGCGATTCCTCGGTCGACCCGGTCGGCGCCTGCGTCGGCATGCGCGGCTCGCGCGTGCAGGCCGTGGTGAACGAGCTGCAGGGCGAGAAAATCGACATCATTCCGTGGTCGCCGGATATCGCGACCTTCGTGGTCAACGCGCTGGCGCCGGCGGAAGTCGCCAAGGTCGTCATCGACGAAGACCGTGAGCGTATTGAAGTCGTGGTGCCGGATACCCAACTGTCCCTCGCGATCGGCCGGCGCGGCCAGAACGTCCGCCTCGCCTCGCAGCTCACCGGCTGGGACATCGACATCCTCACCGAGCAGGAAGAGTCGGAGCGCCGCCAGGCTGATTTCGAGAATTCGACCCGCGTGTTCATGGAAGCACTGAACGTCGACGAAGTCGTCGGCCAGCTGCTGGCGTCGGAAGGCTTCTCTTCCGTGGAGGAACTGGCCATGGTGGACCAGAAGGAGCTTGCCGGCATCGAGGGCTTCGACGAGGAGACCGCCCAGGAACTGCAGAGCCGCGCGCGCGAATTCCTCGAGCGCCAGGAGGCGGAGCTCGCCGCCAAGCTCACGGAACTCGGTGTCGACGATGCGCTGAAGACGGTTCCCGGCGTCACCCTGAAGATCCTGGTCAAGCTCGGCGAGAACGGCGTCAAGACGATCGAGGATCTGGCGGATTGCGCCACCGACGATCTCGCCGGCTGGACCGAGCGCAAGGACGGCGAGACCGTCAAGCATGCCGGCTTCATCGACGCGGCCGACCTGTCGCGCGAGGATGCCGAGGCGCTGATCATGCAGGCGCGCGTCGCCGCCGGCTGGATCAGCGAAAGCGACATCGCCAAGCCGGCCGAGACGGCCGACGAGGCCTCCGAAGACCATCCGGCGTAAGGACCATGTTCCTGCATGCTGACAGCCACTGCCCCAGTCGATCTTGACGACGGCCCCCGGACCGCACGGTCCGGGAGGGAGCGGATGTGCGCGGTCACGCGGCAGGTTCAGCCGATCGAGGAACTGATCCGCTTCGTCGTCGGTCCCGACGGCGAGGTGGTGCCCGATCTCAAATGCAAACTGCCCGGCCGCGGCCTGTGGGTCTCGGCCAGCCGGGACACCCTGGCGGAAGCGATCCGCCGCGGGGTATTCGGCCGGGGATTCAAGCGCGAGGTGCGGGTGTCGCCTGACCTCGTGGCGCTCACCGATGCCTTGCTGGTGCGCGGCGCGGTCGAGGCCCTGGCAATGGCCGGCAAGGCCGGCGAGGTGGTGGCCGGGTTCACCAAGGTGGAAGCCGCCCTCGGGGCCGGACAGGCAGCAATGCTGCTCCACGCCTCCAACGGGGCTGCCGACGGAATCCGCAAGCTCGACGCGATTGCGCGGCAAAATACCGGCGAAACCGCCCCGTTTCCGATCCTCTGCGCATTGACCTCTGCAGAATTGGATTTGGCACTTGGGCGCTCAAATGTGATACATGCAGCCCTGCGCGCGGGCCCGGCCGTTCGAACCGTCCTGGACCGCTGCCGCAGCGTCCTCCGGTTTCGCGCGACTCCGGAGCAGCGGGCGAACAAGGCTGCAGCGACAACCATTGCCGCGACCACGACTTCGAGGTTAAAGGACGCCCCGACGGGACGGCCTCAAGACTGACGCGGCGCCGCAAGCGCCCAACGAGATTAGGACTGACTGAATGGCTGAAACGAAAAATCCTGGCGACAAGACTCTGAGCGTCGGTTCGAAAACTCTGTCGCTGAAGCCGCGCACAGAGACCGGCGTCGTGCGCCAGAGTTTCAGCCACGGCCGCACCAAGTCGGTGGTGGTCGAGAAGAAGACCAAGCGCCGCATGCCCGGCGATCCGCCCGAACCCGTCGCCGCCGCCTCCCCCCGCGCGCCCGAGCCGCAGCAGGCCAAGCCTGCTGCGCCGCCGCCGAGCCGGCCGGCGCCGTCCGCCCCGCCCCGTTCCTCCAGCCCGCAGCAGCGCGGCGGATCGGGCGTCGTTCTGCGCAGCCTCACCGAGGACGAGCGCAGCGCGCGCGCCATGGCGCTCGCCGATGCGCGCCTGCGTGACGTGGAAGAGCGCCGCATCGCTGAGGAAGAAGCCCAGCGCCGCGCCAGCCGCGAATTCCAGGAGCAGCAGGAGCGCGAGGCCGCCGAGGCCCGCGCCCGCGAGGAAGCCGCCCGCCGCCGTCTCGAGGACGAGGCCAAGCGCAAGGCCGAACTCGAGGCCAAGAAGCGCTTTGGCGAAGACGAGGCCAAGGCACGCTCGACGACCGCGCCGACCACCACACCTGCGGCCCGCCCCAGCGGCGCCCCGCCGGCCCGCACCGGCGCACCGACCTCACGGCCGGCGTCCAGCACAGCCCGCCCGGGCACGCCCGGCGCCGCGCGGCCCGCAGGGGGCCTGACCGCTGGCCGCCCGCCCGCCGTCGCCGCCGAAGCGGATGACGACGAGGCCCGGCGTCCGGTTCGCCGCGGCCCCGGCGGCGCGCGTCCGGTCATCCCGCCGAAGACCACCGCCAAGCCCGGCCCGCAGAAGCAGCGCGGCCGCCTCACCGTCGTCACGGCGCTGACCGCCGACGACGTGCGCGAGCGCTCGGTTGCCTCGTTCCGCCGCCGTACCCAGCGCCTCAAGGGCCATCAGGCCAACGAGCCGAAGGAAAAGCTGATCCGCGAGGTCGTCATCCCCGAGGCCATCACCATCCAGGAGCTCGCCAACCGTATGGCCGAGCGCGCCGTGGACGTGATCCGCATGCTGATGAAGCAGGGTCAGATGGTGAAGATCACGGATACGATCGACGCCGACACCGCCCAGCTGATCGCCGAGGAACTGGGGCACACCGTCAAGCGCGTCGCCGATTCCGACGTCGAGGAAGGCCTGTTCGACGTTGCCGAGGACCACGCCTCCGACCAGACGCCGCGTCCGCCGGTCGTCACCGTCATGGGCCACGTCGACCACGGCAAGACCTCGCTGCTCGACGCCCTGCGCCACGCCAACGTGGTCAGCGGCGAAGCCGGCGGCATCACCCAGCACATCGGCGCCTACCAGGTGACCTCGCCGCAGGGCGGCAAGATCACCTTCATCGACACCCCCGGCCACGCCGCGTTCACCGCGATGCGCGCCCGCGGCGCCAAGGTCACCGACATCGTCGTGCTGGTGGTGGCCGCGGACGACGGCGTGATGCCGCAGACGATCGAGGCGATCAACCACGCCAAGGCGGCGAAGGTGCCGATGATCATCGCGATCAACAAGATCGACAAGCCGGACGCCAAGCCGGAGCGCGTGCGCACCGAGCTGCTGCAGCACGAGGTGCAGGTCGAATCGTTCGGCGGCGACGTCGTCGACGTCGAAGTGTCGGCGAAGAACAAGACCAATCTCGACAAGCTGCTCGAGATGATCTCGCTGCAGGCCGAACTGCTCGATCTCAAGACCAACCCGGACCGTCCGGCCGAAGGCACCGTGATCGAAGCCAAGCTCGATCGCGGCCGCGGCCCGGTGGCCACCGTGCTGGTGCAGCGTGGCACGCTGCGGATCGGCGACATCATCGTCGCCGGCGCCGAGATGGGCCGCGTCCGCGCGCTGATCTCCGACCAGGGCACCACCATTCAGGAAGCCGGTCCTTCGGTGCCGGTCGAGGTGCTCGGCTTCAACGGGCCGCCAGAAGCCGGCGACCGTCTCGCCGTGGTCGAGAACGAAGCCCGCGCCCGCCAGATCACCGACTACCGCGCCCATCAGAAGCGCGAGAAGCAGGCGGCCCGCAATTCGGGCATGCGCGGCTCGCTCGAGCAGATGATGTCGCAGCTCAAGACCGCGGGCCGCAAGGAATTCCCGCTGGTCATCAAGGCCGACGTGCAGGGCTCGCTGGAAGCGATTCTCGGCTCGCTCGAGAAGCTCGGCACCGACGAGGTCGCGGCGCGCGTGCTGCACGCCGGCGTCGGCGGCATCAGCGAGTCCGACGTCACGCTGGCGGAAGGCTTCAATGCCGCGATCATCGGCTTCAACGTGCGCGCGCACAAGGAAGCCGGCGACGCCGCCAAGCGCGACGGCATCGAGATCCGTTACTACAACATCATCTACGACCTCGTGGATGACGTGAAGAAGGCGATGTCCGGCCTGCTCGCGCCGACCCTGCGCGAGACCATGCTCGGCAACGCCCAGGTTCTGGAGGTGTTCAACATCTCCAAGGTCGGCAAGATCGCGGGTTGCCGCGTCACCGACGGCACCGTGGAACGTGGCGCCAACGTGCGCCTCATCCGCGACAACGTGGTCATCCACGAAGGCAAGCTTGGCCAGCTCAAGCGCTTCAAGGATGACGCCAAGGAAGTCGTCGCCGGACAAGAGTGCGGCATGTCGTTCGAGAACTACCAGGACATGCGGCCCGGCGACATTATCGAGTGCTATCGCGTGGAGACGATCCAGCGCTCGCTGTAAGTCCAAGTCTTACTGCGAGTTCCGGTTTTCGGTCTCCGATTTGATCCCGCCCTCGGGAGCGCCGCGCCGCGGCTCTCCCCGGGCGGGTTATGCAAACCCAGGCTTCTGACGGCTTCCGGCACGCGGTGATCCCGCGTGCCGCGAGCTGTGGAGCCCATGAGCAAACGAAACCAGCAAACCCATGCCCCGTCATCATCAACGCGGCCCAAGCAGGAATTCGGGTACCGATGCTTCGCAGCGCCAGCTGCGCGTCGGCGAACTCGTGCGCCACGCACTTGCCGAGATCCTCTCGCAAGGTGCCGTGCACGACCCGGCCCTCGAAGGCCACATCATCACCGTTCCGGAAGTGCGGATGTCGCCGGACCTCAAGCTCGCGACCATCTATGTGATGCCGCTCGGCGGTCACGGCACCGACGACGTCGTCGCCGCGCTCGATCGCAACAAGAAGTTCCTGCGTGGCGAGGTGGCGCGACGCATTAACCTAAAATTTGCGCCTGATATTCGCTTCCGCGTTGACGAGCGATTCGACGAAGCGGAACGAATAGAGAAGCTCTTGAGAACACCTGCGGTTCAAAAAGACATCGCCCATGACACCCACGACGAATCGGACGAAGAAGAATGACCGGGACCCTGCCAGACGATGTCGCCGTCGAGCTGAAGGATGGTTTTGACGAAGCCCCGCAAAAAAATTTTTCCGCCCCGCGCGCGGCCGGTGGCGACGCGCAGACTGATGCGCCGCGTGAGCAGCAGCCGCAGCAGCGCGGCGGTCGCCAGCACGGCGGCAAGCCGAAGCGCGACCGCCGTGACGTCCATGGCTGGGTGATTCTCGACAAGCCGATCGGCATGACCTCGACCCATGCGGTCGCGGTGATCAAGCGGCTGTTCCAGGCCAAGCGCGCCGGCCATGCCGGCACCCTCGATCCGCTTGCCTCCGGCGGGCTGCCGATCGCCCTCGGCGAGGCGACCAAGACGGTGCCGTTCGTCATGGATGGCCGCAAGCGCTACCGCTTCACCGTGTGCTGGGGCGAGGAGCGCGACACCGACGACGTCGAGGGCCGCCCCACCGCCACCAGCGACGCCCGCCCGGACGCCGAGGCGATCCGTGCCCTGCTGCCGCGCTTCACCGGCGTGATCGAGCAGGTTCCACCGCAATATTCGGCGATCAAGATCCAGGGCGAGCGCGCCTATGACCTGGCACGCGACGGCGAGGTGGTGGAACTGAAGCCCCGCCCGGTCGAGATTCACGAATTAACTCTGGTAGATCAGCCAGATAGCGACCATTCGGTGTTCGAGGCGGAATGCGGCAAGGGCACCTATGTCCGGGCACTGGCCCGCGACCTCGGCCGCCTGCTTGGCTGCTACGGCCATATCAGCGCCCTGCGCCGCACCCTGGTTGGCCCGTTCGTCGAGAACGACATGATTCCGCTGGATCAGCTGGAGGCTTTGTGCGATAGAGCCGCGTCCGGCGAGGCCAACCTCGCCGATGCGCTTTTGCCCGTTGAGACCGCGCTGGACGACATCCCGGCACTGGCCGTCACACGGGCGGATGCGGCAAGGCTCCATCGGGGCCAAGCCGTCTTGTTGCGCGGACGGGATGCGCCCAATTCGAGCGGCACAGTCTATGTCACCGTCGGCGGCCGTTTGTTGGCCCTCGCCGAAATTGGCAATGGCGAAATCATCCCCAAGCGTGTGTTCAACCTGACCGGGCTGACAGCCAGCACCGGCCGAAACGAAGGTGTTTGACGATGTCGATTACCGCAGAACGTAAAGCGGAAGTCATCAAGACCAGTGCAAAGAAGGCCGGCGACACGGGTTCGCCGGAAGTTCAGGTCGCGATCCTGTCGGAGCGCATCAACAACCTGACCGAGCATTTCAAGACCCACAGCAAGGACAACCATTCGCGCCGGGGTCTTCTCAAGCTCGTCTCGACCCGCCGTTCCCTTCTCGACTACCTGAAGCGGACGGACGAGGCGCGCTACAAGGCACTCCTCGAGCGGCACAACATCCGCCGCTAAGACAGAGTCCAACGCGCGCATGACCTGCGCGCGTTTTGTCATGCAGGCCAAGCCTCCGGGAACGTCCCGCAGACCGGCCTGCATGATCCGCCCACCGCAATACGGCGGCTGGCGGTGACGGGCATGGGGCCCGTGAATCGAAGGACGGACGTCATCCAAGATATGAAAGCCATGGCAGGATCGCCGGACGCTGAGGTCGCAACCCCGTTGCCCGCAGCGTCTCGCCGTCTTGCGCATGGCTTTTGTGTTTTCCGACGGTCCGCCCGACGATGAACCGATGAAAGATATCAGATATGTTCAAAACACATTCCGTTGAACTGGATTGGGGTGGCCGTCCTCTCAAGCTCGAGACCGGCAAGATCGCACGTCAGGCCGATGGCGCAGTGCTCGCGACCTACGGCGAGACCATCGTGCTCGCCACCGTGGTGTCGGCGAAAACGCCCAAGGAAGGCATCGACTTCCTGCCGCTGACCTGCAACTACCAGGAAAAGGCCTATGCGGCCGGCCGCATACCCGGCGGCTACTTCAAGCGTGAGGGCCGTCCGAGCGAGCGCGAGACGCTGATCTCCCGCCTGATCGACCGCCCGGTGCGCCCGCTGTTCGCCGACGGCTATCGCTGCGACACCCAGGTGATTGTCACCACGCTGTCGCACGACCTCGAGAACGATCCGGACATCGTCGCGATGGTCGCCGCCTCCGCCGCGCTGACGCTGTCGGGCGTGCCTTTCATGGGCCCGATCGGCGCTGCCCGCGTCGCCTTCATCGACAATGAATTCG
This sequence comes from Bradyrhizobium sp. U87765 SZCCT0048, assembly GCF_018131225.1. Taxonomy (GTDB): domain Bacteria; phylum Pseudomonadota; class Alphaproteobacteria; order Rhizobiales; family Xanthobacteraceae; genus Bradyrhizobium_A. Next base: position 563,161 of record NZ_JAFCMM010000004.1, read on the forward strand.
TGCTCAACCCGCAGCTCGACGAGATGCCGGAGAGCCAGCTCGACCTCGTCGTCGCCGGCACCGGCGACGCCGTGCTGATGGTCGAATCGGAAGCCAAGGAGCTGCCGGAAGAGGTGATGCTGGGCGCCGTGATGTTCGGCCACCGCCACCTCCAGCCGGTGATCAAGGCGATCATCGAGCTCGCCGAAAAGGCGGCCAAGGAGCCGCGCGACGTTCCCTCGGTCGACAATTCGGAGATCGAGAAGGAAATGCTCGGCCTCGTCGAGCAGGAGCTGCGCACCGCCTACGCCATCCCGGTGAAGCAGGAGCGCTACAAGGCCGTCGACGTCGCCAAGCAGAAGGTGCTGGCGCACTTCTTCCCGGAAAGCGCCGAGCCGCGCTTCGACAAGCTGCGCATCGCCGGCGTGTTCAAGGAGCTCGAAGCCAAGATCGTGCGCTGGAACATCCTCGACACCGGCAAGCGCATCGACGGCCGTGACGTCAAGACCGTGCGCGACATCGTCGCCCAGGTCGGCGTGCTGCCGCGCGCCCATGGTTCGGCGCTGTTCACCCGCGGCGAGACCCAGGCGCTGGTCGTGACCACGCTCGGCACCGGCGAGGACGAGCAGTACATCGACGCGCTGCCCGGCACCTACAAGGAAACCTTCCTGCTGCACTACAACTTCCCTCCCTACTCGGTGGGTGAGACCGGCCGCATGGGTTCGCCCGGCCGCCGCGAGATCGGCCATGGCAAGCTGGCATGGCGCGCGATCCATCCGGTGCTGCCGCTGCATCACGAGTTCCCCTACACCCTGCGCGTGGTGTCGGAGATCACCGAGTCCAACGGCTCGTCGTCGATGGCGTCGGTGTGCGGCGCCTCGCTCGCGCTGATGGACGCCGGCGTGCCGCTGAAGCGGCCGACCGCAGGCATCGCCATGGGCCTGATCCTGGAAGGCAGCCGCTACGCCGTTCTGTCGGACATCCTCGGCGACGAGGACCACCTCGGCGACATGGACTTCAAGGTGGCGGGCACCGAGAAGGGCGTGACCTCGCTGCAGATGGACATCAAGATCGCCGGCATCACCGAGGAGATCATGAAGGTCGCCCTCGGCCAGGCCAAGGACGGTCGCGTCCACATCCTCGGCGAGATGTCGAAGGCGATCACCGCGGCCCGCGCCGAGCTCGGCGAGCATGCGCCGCGCATCGAGGTGTTCCAGATCGCCACCGACAAGATCCGTGAAGTGATCGGCACCGGCGGCAAGGTGATCCGCGAGATCGTCGAGAAGACCGGCGCCAAGATCAACATCGAGGACGACGGCACCGTGAAGGTCGCTTCCGCCAACGGCGAATCGATCCGCGCGGCGATCAAGTGGATCAAGTCGATCGCCTCTGATCCGGAAGTCGGCCACATCTACGACGGCACCGTGGTCAAGGTCATGGAGTTCGGCGCGTTCGTGAACTTCTTCGGCCCGCGCGACGGCCTCGTTCACATCAGCCAGCTCGCGGCCGCCCGCGTGCAGAAGACCTCGGACGTCGTCAAGGAAGGCGACAAGGTCAAGGTCAAGCTGCTCGGCCTCGACGATCGCGGCAAGGTCCGCCTGTCGATGAAGGCCGTCGACCAGACGACCGGCGAAGACCTCGAAGCCAAGCAGAAGGCCGAAGGCGGCCAGCCGCGCGAAGCCGCCGGCGAGTAACGGACAGCATCGGTCACACCGGCCGGTCACTGATCTGGAAAAGGGCGGCTGCGAAGCCGCCCTTTTTCTTGGTGCGCATGGATGCGCGATGGGCACGCCCGATCCGATACTGCGGCCCCTTCCCGACATGCGGCCTGCGGGCGAGCATTGCCGCTCCGCCGATTCGCGCACGCAAGGGGCTTTCGCGATGATCATCCTGTCAGTCTCGGGCAGCCTGCGCACCGTCTCGTCCAACACGTCGCTGCTCGAGGCGGCGCGGCGCCTTGCGCCGGCCGGCATGGCGATCACGCCCTATGTCGATCTGGCGCAGCTGCCGCACTTCAATCCCGATCTCGAGGATGCCATGCCGCCGCCAGCAGCAGCGTGGCGGGCCCGGGTCGAGGCCGCGGACGGCATTTTGATCTCCTGCCCCGAATATGCCCGCGGCATCCCCGGATCGTTCAAGAACGCACTGGACTGGCTGGTCGGCAGCACGACCTTCCCTGGCAAGCCGGTGGCGCTGTTCAACGCCTCGCCGCGCGCATCGGCGGCGCAGGATGCACTGCGCCTCGTGCTGACGACGATGTCGGCGCAACTCGTCGACGCCGCGGCGCTGACGCTTCCGCTTCTCGCCAGGGGAATGGACGCCGCGGCGATCGTCTCCGATCCGGACCTCGCGCGCCAAATCACCGCCACGCTGAATGCATTCGCGGCGGCGATCCGCGCGCAGCCGGCCAGTTCTCCCGACGCTTCGTCCGGTGTCTGAACACGACAGGCGCGGCTCCGCCGCGTGATTCGACCGCGCAATCGCACTGCAGCAAGGCTGGCGCGATGCGTCCGCGCAACCTGTAACCATCGCGAATTCAATGGCTTGAATTCATCGCCGGTTCATTCGCTGGAACAGAGAATCCCGATTTGTTACCTAGGGGTGCGCGACTCAACCGCGTGTTGATGATCAGGGGAAGCAGCGATGACGAGAAAGCTCGCGGCGGAGTTCTTCGGAACATTCTGGCTGGTGTTCGGAGGTTGTGGCAGTGCGGTTCTTGCTGCCGGTTTTCCGCAACTGGGAATCGCATTTGCCGGCGTCGCGCTGGCGTTCGGCCTTACCGTCCTCACCATGGCATATGCCGTCGGTGGCATCTCCGGCGGTCATTTCAATCCGGCGGTGTCGCTGGGCCTCGCGATCGCCAACCGCTTCGAATGGCGCGAGCTCATTCCCTACTGGATCGCCCAGGTCGTCGGTGGCGTCGTCGCTGCGGCCATTCTCTATGCGATCGCCTCCGGCGCGCCGGACTTCAAGGTCGGCGGCTTCGCCTCGAATGGCTACGGCGACCTGTCGCCGGGACACTACAGCCTGTTCGCGGCGTTCCTGATCGAGGTGGTGCTGACCGCCGCTTTCCTGGTGATCATCCTCGGCTCGACCTCGAAAGCGGCGCCCGCCGGCTTCGCACCGATTGCCATCGGTCTTGGCCTGACGCTGATCCACCTGATCTCGATTCCGGTGACCAACACGTCGGTCAATCCGGCGCGCTCGACCGCGGCCGCGCTGTTCGCCCAGACCGGGGCGATCAGCCAGCTGTGGCTGTTCTGGGTCGCGCCGCTGATCGGCGCCGCCATCGGCGCGCTGATCTGGAAGGTGCTGCTGTCGCCGGGCGAATCGCCGGGCCTGATCGGCCGCGAAGGATAATTGCGCGCCTCTCGTTTCGCGCGCTCACGATACCAGGCCGCCGCGCCCAGATCGGGCGCGGCGGCTTTTTTGCGCCCCCGATTCGCAGGAATCGTTCGCGGCGATCCCTGCGCGAGCGATGCACCGGCGAGCTGCGGCGTCTTGTCTCGCGGGCACCGGCAGCCTCCCCCGCGAACTCTTGATCTGTATCGCAGACGGCCGCCGCACACCTGTCCCATGCTTTCCAGCCGTCCGGCGCGCCGGCATCAAACCGTCATCGAAACTTCATCAGCAAATCTTATCGGCTCGATCAGCATAGATGGCTTCACCTGATGAACAGCCTTGCGTAGATTGGGCGCCAGCCAGTCTGGAATTTGTCAAAGGAGAAAGACATGGACGATCAAACCAAATGTCCGTTTTCGGGCGCCGCCCGCGGCCCCACCAACCGTGACTGGTGGCCGAATCAACTGGACGTTCAGGTCCTCCATCAGCACTCGACGCTGTCGAACCCGATGGACGAGGCGTTCGACTACGCCAAGGAATTCAAGACTCTCGACCTCGACGCCGTGATCAAGGACCTGCATGCCCTGATGACGGACTCGCAGGAGTGGTGGCCGGCCGACTTCGGCCACTACGGACCGCTGTTCATCCGCATGGCCTGGCACAGCGCCGGCACCTACCGCATCGGCGATGGCCGCGGCGGCGCCGGAGCCGGACAGCAGCGTTTCGCGCCGCTCAACAGCTGGCCTGACAACGTCAACCTCGACAAGGCCCGCCGCCTGCTGTGGCCGATCAAGCAGAAGTACGGCCGCAAGATCTCGTGGGCCGACCTGCTGATCCTGACCGGCAACGTCGCGCTGGAATCGATGGGCTTCAAGACGTTCGGCTTCGCCGGCGGCCGCGCCGACACCTGGGAGCCCGAGCAGTCGATCTACTGGGGTCCGGAAGGCAAGTGGCTGGCCGACGAGCGCTACAGTGGCGACCGCGACCTGCAAGACCCGCTCGGCGCCGTGCAGATGGGCCTGATCTACGTCAACCCGGAAGGCCCGAACGGCAATCCGGATCCGCTGGCGGCCGCACGTGACATCCGCGAGACCTTCGCGCGCATGGCGATGAACGACGAAGAGACCGTGGCGCTGATCGCCGGCGGCCACACCTTCGGCAAGACCCACGGCGCCGGCGACGCCGCCCTGGTCGGCCCCGATCCGGAAGCGGCCACCATCGAGGAACAGGGTCTCGGCTGGTCGAACAAGTTCGGCAGCGGCAAGGGGGGCGACGCCATCGGCAGCGGCCTCGAAGTGATCTGGACCACCACGCCGACGAAGTGGAGCAGCAACTTCTTCTGGAACCTGTTCGGCTACGACTGGGAGCTGACCAAGAGCCCGGCTGGCGCGCATCAGTGGAAGCCGAAGGGCGGCGCCGGCGCGAACACCGTGCCGGACGCCCACGACAAGTCGAAGCGCCACGCACCGTCGATGCTGACCACCGATCTCGCGCTGCGTTTCGACCCGGCCTACGAGAAGATCTCGCGCCGCTTCTACGAGAACCCGGACGAGTTCGCCGACGCGTTCGCGCGCGCCTGGTTCAAGCTGACCCACCGCGACATGGGCCCGCTGGCACGCTACCTCGGCCCGCTCGTTCCGAAGGAAGAGCTGATCTGGCAGGACCCGCTGCCGCCGCTCGACCACGAGGTGATCGGTGAGCAGGACATCGCCGCGCTCAAGGCCAAGATCCTCGCCTCCGGCCTGTCGGTGTCCGAACTGGTGTCGGCGGCATGGGCGTCGGCTGCGACGTTCCGCGGCTCCGACAAGCGCGGCGGCGCCAATGGCGCCCGCGTGCGCCTCGCGCCGCAGAAGGACTGGGAGGTCAACGAACCGGCCCAGCTCGCCAAGGTGCTGAAGACTCTCGAGGACATCCAGAAGGAGTTCAACGCCACCGGCAAGAAGGTGTCGCTTGCCGACCTGATCGTTCTCGGCGGCAGCGCCGCGATCGAGAAGGCGGCCAAGGACGGCGGCAACGACATCGCCGTGCCGTTCACGCCGGGCCGCGTCGACGCATCCCAGGACAAAACCGACGTTCATTCGTTCGCCCCGCTCGAGCCGACCTCCGACGGCTTCCGCAACTACACGCGCGGCGGCCGGCAGCGTCTGTCGCCCGAGCAGCAGCTGGTCGACCGTGCCCAGCTGCTGACGCTGACCGCACCGGAAATGACGGCGCTGGTCGGCGGCCTGCGCGTACTCGGCGCCAACACCGGCAAGTCCGCGCACGGCGTCTTCACCAAGAAGCCGGGGACGCTGACGAACGACTTTTTCGTCAACCTGCTCGACATGGCGACCCAGTGGCACCCGGCTGCGGACGGCGTGTACGAAGGGCGCGACCGCAAGACCGGCGAGGTCAAGTGGACGGGCACCCGCGTCGACCTGATCTTCGGTTCACACTCGCAGCTGCGCGCACTCGCCGAGGTCTACGGTTCGACCGACGCCAAGGCGAAGTTCGTCAAGGACTTCGTCGCGGCCTGGACCAAGGTGATGAACGCCGACCGCTTCGATCTCGTGAAGCACTGACACCGCCACGGCAGCGTCGCGGCGCAAGCCGCGCAGCAGCGCACATTCGAGCCGCCGGGCCCTGCGCCCGGCGGCTTTTTTTAAGCCGGGCGTGATTCCGGTCCCACACGTGGCAGCCACTGGCCACAGCGCGCACAGCATGTCTTGCCAGCGAACGGCACCTGCACGATAGATTTAGGCTATAAGACGCCGCACAATGGCAGTTGCCGCCATCGCGCACCTCTCACGCCAGCCGGAAACGCCATGATGAAACTGTACTTCTCGCCAAAGAGCCGCTCCTTCACCGCCCTGTGGCTGATGGAGGAGACCGGGCAGCCCTATGAGCGCGTGCTGACCGATATTTCGACCGGCGCGCAAAAGGCCCCCGCCTATCTCGCGATCAATCCGATGGGCAAGGTGCCCGGCCTGCAGGACGGCGACGCCGGCCTCGGCGAGGCGGCGGCGATCTGCGCCTATGTCGCCGAGCGCTATCCCGAAGCCAGGCTCGCCCCTCCGCTCGGCGACCCCCGCCGCGCGCGCTATCACTACTGGCTGTTCTTCGGACCGAGCTGCATCGAGCCGGCGATCATCCAGATCTTCACCAAGATCCAGGTGCCCGCCAGCACCGCGGGCTGGGGCGACGCGACGCAGGTGTTCGACGTCCTGGAGCAGGCCCTCGACAAGGGCCCGTGGCTGCTGGGCGAGGATTTTTCCGCCGCCGACGTCGTCATCGGCTCCGGCCTCGACGTCGCGGTGCGACGTTTCAAGATGGTGCCGACGCGGCCGGCATTCGATCGCTATCTCGATCTCTGCGCGGCACGGCCCGCGTTCCAGCGCGCGCAGCAGCTGTCGCTCGGCTGAGGCGCCGTCGCGAGAATCGCAGCCCGGATGAGCGCAGCGACATCCGGGTTTCGCACGGGTTTCGCGGAGCATTGCGCGATGCGACGATCGCGGCCGGTGATCACCGGTGAGCCGTTTGCGCTGCCATCGACCGTGTCCCGGAGCAGCATGGCTTCAGACCGAGCCGCAATCCGTCATATTGAGGTGCGAGCGAAAGCGAGCCTCCAAGGATCAACGGCCCCGAGGCTGCTGCACTGGCCGTCGCCCTTCGAGGGCCATGCTCCATCACAAGTCGGGCTTGCCCGACTTGTGGCTCTTCAAGAGACGCCTCGGCTAAAGCCGGGGCTATAGCCACCTCAGGGGGAGGGATCACCTGGATCCCATTTCAAACCACGACGTTCTGGAGACGGCCGGCTTACGCCTCGTCGGCCTTCAGCGCGCTCGGCTTCGGCATCAGGATGCTGTTGTAGCCGGAATCGACGTAGTGGATCTCGCCGGTGACGCCGCCCGACAACTCCGACAGCAAGTAGAGCGCCGAGCCACCGAGCTCGTCGAGGGTGACGCCACGGCCGAGCGGCGAGTGCTTTTCCTGGAACGCAAACATCGCGCGCGATTCGCCGATGCCGGCGCCGGCGAGCGTGCGCACCGGCCCCGCCGAGATGGCGTTGACACGGATGTTCTGCGGCCCGAAGTCGGCGGCGAGGTATCGCACCGAGGCTTCCAGCGCCGCCTTGGTGACGCCCATCACGTTGTAGTTCGGCATCGACCGCATCGAGGCGCCGTAGGTCAGCGTGATGATCGAGCCGCCATTCGGCATCATCTCGGCGGCGCGCTTGGTGAGCTCGGTAAAGGAGAAGCAGGAGATCACCATGGTGCGCGAGAAGTTCGCGCGCGTGGTGTCGACATAGCGGCCGCGCAGCTCGTTCTTGTCGGTGAAGCCGATGGCATGCACCAGGAAGTCGATGGTGCCCCACTTCTGCTTCAGCGTGTCGAACACCGCATCGACGCTGGCGATATCCTCGACATCGCACGGCAGCACGGTCTCGACGCCCAGCGATTCGGCGAGCGGCTTGACGCGGCGAGCCAGCGCATCGCCCTGATAGGTGAAGGCGAGCTCTGCGCCGTGCGCCGACAGCGTGCGGGCGATGCCCCAGGCGATCGAGTGATCGTTGGCGACCCCGAGGATCAATCCGCGCTTGCCCTGCATCAAGCCTGCCATCACATCGCTCCGTCGTTATGAGATTGGATGATCGGCGCTACCCTTGCGCATCACCTGCAACAGACAGGTGACAGTGTGGCGCCATGACTGTGGAAGCGTGCGCGCTCCGCCGGACGCGGGGCGCATCGCAACGATCGTTCGGCCGGGCTCACGCCTCCAGCCGCTTGAACACCAGCGTCGCGTTGGTGCCGCCGAAACCGAACGAGTTCGACAGCACGGCGCCGATCCTGGCATTGTCGATGCGCTTGCGCACGATCGGCATGTCGGCGAACGCCGGGTCGAGCTCCTGGATGTTGGCGCTCTCGCAGATGAAGCCGTTGTTCATCATCAGCAGCGAATAGATCGCTTCCTGCACGCCGGTGGCGCCGAGCGAGTGGCCGGTCAGCGACTTGGTCGCGGCGATCGGCGGACACTTGTCGCCGGCGCCGAACACGTTGCGGATCGCGTTGATTTCGGGCGCATCGCCCGCCGGGGTCGAGGTCGCATGCGGATTGATGTAGTCGATCGGCACATTGACGGTCGACAGTGCCATGCGCATGCAGCGCTCCGCGCCCTCGCCCGACGGAGCGACCATGTCGTAGCCGTCGGACGTCGCGCCGTAGCCGACGATCTCCCCATAGATCTTGGCGCCGCGCGCCCTGGCATGCTCGAGCTCTTCCAGCACCACGACGCCGGCGCCGCCGGCGATCACGAAGCCGTCGCGGTTGGCGTCATAGGCGCGCGAGGCAGTGGCCGGCGTCTCGTTGTACTTCGACGACATCGCGCCCATCGCGTCGAACAGCACCGACAGCGTCCAGTCGAGTTCTTCGCAGCCGCCGGCGAAGACGATGTCCTGCTTGCCGATCTGGATGGTCTCGTAGGCGTTGCCGATACAATGGTTCGACGTCGCGCAAGCCGAGGAGATCGAATAGTTGACGCCCTTGATCTTGAACCAGGTGGCGAGCGTCGCGGATGCCGTCGACGACATCGCTTTCGGCACGGCGAACGGACCGACGCGCTTTGGCCCCTTGGTGCGGGTGATGTCGGCGGCCTCGACCACAGCGCGCGTCGACGGACCACCGGAGCCCATGATGATGCCGGTGCGGACGTTGGAGACTTCGTTGTCCTCGAGGCCGGCGTCGCGGATCGCCTGTTCCATCGCGACATGGTTCCACGCAGCGCCTTCGCCGAGGAAGCGCATCGCGCGACGGTCGACGACGTCGGCCGGATTGAGGGTCGGCGCGCCGTGCACCTGGCAGCGGAAGCCGAGTTCGGCATACTTGTCAGCGCGCGAGATGCCGGACCTGGCATCATGCAGGCTCGAAAGCACTTCCTGAGTGTTGTTACCGATGGACGAGACAATCCCCATCCCGGTCACCACAACGCGCCTCATGATGTAGCCTCACTTTGAAAGATATCGACGTTAGCCGACTTGAGATTAGATGTGCTGCGACGATTTTGCGACGACGAAGCCGCAAATCGCGGCTCACTGTCCGGCAGAGTCCTGACCAGCCTTACGGCTGCATCACGGCATCCTGCCGAAACAGCCCCACCTTCAGATCCTTGGCGCGGTAGATAATCTCGCCGTCACTCGAAAGCCAGCCGTCGGCAATGCCGAGCATCAGCTTGGCGCGCATCACGCGCTTGATGTCGATATTGTACACGACCTTCGTGACGTTCGGCAGAACCTGGCCGGAGAACTTGAGTTCGCCGATGCCGAGCGCGCGGCCACGCCCCTCGCCGCCGAGCCAGCCGAGATAGAAGCCGACCATCTGCCAGAGCGCATCGAGACCAAGGCAGCCCGGCATCACCGGGTCACCCTTGAAGTGGCAGCCGAAGAACCAGAGATCCGACTTGACGTCGAGCTCGGCGCGGATGAGGCCCTTGCCATACTCGCCACCGTCGGCGCTGATCTCGGTGATGCGGTCGAACATCAGCATCGGCGGCAACGGCAGCTGCGCATTGCCGGGACCGAACATCTCGCCGCGACCGCACGCCAGCAGGTCCTCATATTCATAACTGCTGCGCCGATCGTGCATGCCGTGCTCGCCCCCTCAGGTTGCTGGATTCCGGATGGAATAATCCGTGCTGTCGGGCGCTCTCTATCATAGGGCTCAGGCGGGGCAAAGCCGCTGTGGATCAATCATATAGGGGCAATTTGCCCGGAGATCGCCACATGTTGCGCCGCACCCGGTTCCACGGTCGTGACCCTCACGGACCGTGCGGGGCGGCGTCCGGCCCCTGACGGTGCATGGCGGAGACAGTTGCGAGAAACTTGCATGTAGCTGCATCCTTTCCTATAATTGCACCGTCATAAAGACGGCGATCCGAACCGGGCAGATTTAAGTAGTAAAATGAGTGACTTGATCATCACCGACGATCAGAGCGACGCCGATATCCTCGGGGCGGTCCGCATGCCGACCCTGACGGGGTGCCCGTGGCACGACGTCAACGAGATGCTGCAGTCGGTGGGCCTGCGCCCGACCCGTCAGCGCATGGCGCTTGGGTGGCTGCTGTTCGGCAAGGGTGACCGTCACCTGACCGCGGAAATGCTCTACGAGGAAGCGATCCAGGCCAAGGTGCCGGTGTCGCTCGCCACCGTCTACAACACGCTGAACCAGCTGACCGAGGCCGGCCTCCTGCGTCAGGTCAGCGTCGATGGCACCAAGACCTATTTCGATACCAACGTCAGCGACCATCACCATTTCTACCTCGAGGGCAACCACGAGCTGGTCGACATCGCCGATCCGCACCTCGTGCTGCAGAAGATGCCCGACGTGCCGGAAGGCTACGAGATCGCCCGCATCGACATGGTGGTGCGGCTGCGCAAGGTGCGCTGAGCGCCCGGCCGTTTGACCGCAATTGCTTCGCCGGGTCGACAACAGAAACGAAAAGGCCGCGCCCCGGGCGCGGCCTTTTCGTTTGGACACGGTGCCGGGCAGCGTCAGTCGATCTTCTCGTCGGCGTACACGCCCCACAGCCGCTGCTGCTCGATCCAGCCGTCGAAACCCGCGCCGGTGATGCGGCACCAGCCGCTGGTGCAGCGCTTGACGGACGCGATCACCCCGGCCTGCAGCTTCGCCGACACCGCGCTGGTCGGATCGGCGCGGTCGTAGAGCGGCGCCACATCGTCCTTCGACTTCAGCGTCACCACCGCGGTGCGCTTGCCCGACAGCAGGGAATGGTAGACCCAGCCCTCGGCGCCTTCGGAATCCCGCACCCGCCGCCAGTTCTCGAACTCCGCGGTGATCTCCACCGGCAGTCCAACGCGGGTGTAGACCCAGCTGACGTCATTGTCCTTGGTGGGACCGCCGCGAACATTGACGTGATCTGATTTCAGGCTGACGTAGCGTGGCATCGGCAGGCCGCTGACCGGCCCCATCACATCCTTGGCAGCGTGTCCCGCGGTGACCCCCACATGGCAGAACAAACCCGCCAGCACCGCCACACCCCAATAGCACTTCAACGCCATTGCCCGTTCCTAGCATCCAATTCCGACATTCGCTCTCACTGACCAGCACTTCCGAAAGCGACTTTCGAAAGGACGCCAGCGCCCGCTTTTCGAAGTTCGCGGACCAGCGCGGCAACCCCTTCACGAACTTCGAAAAGCGAAGGGCACAGAAGTCTTTGAATCCAGTGCGGCTTTGGTTCGCGAGCGGTTTGGGTACCTCCCGCGGGCTGCTCTGAACCACCACACCGGCCGTGTCCGCCGCGCCGACACGCGCCTCGCGGGGAGGACGCCGGCCGTCCCGACAGGCCGCGGCCGCACCTGTCCGGGTTCCCGATGGGTTCTTGTGTTGGGCGGGCCTTCTGCTAGAGAGGACCCGATACGACCCTCACGACAAGAGCCGGCGAGAGCTTGGTATCCGGTGCGGACTTGCAGTTTCGGACAGCCCGGTTAACGAGGTCTCAACAGGCCGGCGGGAGCGGTGGGAAACGCAACAGCGCGACGCGACGTGTGACTTTGCTGCACTGACGAAGCTGCACGAATCCGACGCGCCGCTTATTCTGGTTCGGCCTGAACGCCCGCACCGCACATCGCGGCGCGGGGGCGGGCCCCAAGGCGCGGAAAGCACAGCATGACTGTCCGGAAGAAACCTCTCGTCGTCGTCACGCGCAAGCTGCCGGACAGCATCGAGACGCGGATGCGCGAGCTGTTCGACACCCGCCTCAATCTCGACGACCAGCCGATGACCCAGGACCAGCTCGCCGAGGCGGTGCGCACGGCCGACATCCTGGTTCCGACCGTGTCCGACGAGGTCGACGAGAAGGTGCTCAACCAGCCCGACCGCAAGCTGAAGCTGATCGCCAATTTCGGCAACGGCGTCGACAACATCGATGTCACCGCCGCGCACAACCTCGGCATCACCGTGACCAACACGCCGAAGGTCCTGACCGAAGACACCGCCGACATGACCATGGCCCTGATCCTCGCGGTGCCGCGCCGCCTCGCCGAGGGCTCCACCATCCTGACCGACGGCAAGGACTGGGCGGGCTGGTCGCCGACCTGGATGCTCGGCCACCGCATCGGCGGCAAGCGGCTCGGCATCATCGGCATGGGCCGCATCGGCCAGGCGGTCGCCCGCCGCGCCCACGCCTTCGGCCTGCAGATCCACTATCACAACCGCCGCCCGGTCGCGCCGCAGATCGAGGAAGAGCTCGGCGCCACCTACTGGGAGAGCCTCGACCAGATGCTCGCCCGCATGGACATCATCTCGGTGAACTGTCCGCATACCCCGGCGACGTTCCACCTGCTGTCCGCGCGGCGGCTCAAGCTGGTCCGCAAGAACGCCTACATCGTCAACACCGCGCGCGGCGAGATCATCGACGAGGACACGCTGACCAAGCTGATCGAAGCCGGCGACATCGCCGGCGCCGGCCTCGATGTGTTCGAGCACGAGCCGGCGGTCAGCCCCAAGCTGGTGCGGCTCGCCCGCGCCGGCAAGGTGGTGCTGCTGCCGCACATGGGCTCGGCCACCATCGAGGGCCGCGTCGAGATGGGCGAAAAGGTGATCATCAACATCCGCACCTTCCTCGACGGCCACAAGCCGCCGGACCGCGTGCTGCCGGGGATGCTGTAACGAGAGGCCGAACATGGCGGATCAAGGACCGACTGGTGATCCGCCAATGCTGCAGCGAAAACAGTGGACCGCTCGCCGCACGGCCGAGAGCGCCTGCAAGTTTCACTGCTGTGTCATCTGCGGCCTGGAAATCCCCACGTGTTTGACTGTCGCCCATCTTGACCAAAATGCCGGCAACAACTCTCCCGACAATCTCGCGTTCCTGTGCCAGACTCACCACTGGATGTACGACGCAGGTCTCTACCCCATCGAAGCGATCAAATTGCTGCGAAGTCACTGGCAACTGACTGAAGGTCGCCCTTCGCACAAGGCAAGAATGAAGGACGCAGGGTTCAAAGCGGCGCTCGCTCGAAAACGGAGCTCCAGCGCAAGGAAAGCCTGGACAACAAGGCGGCGATTGACGACCGATCTTCCGCAACCGTAGCTCGCAACAACAACCTGATCGAGAAGCTCGGACATCATCCGGACGCGTCGCCCGTTCGGCCGACACCTCATCCCCTTTCTGCCCAGCATTTGGGGCGCCCTGCCGAATCTTTATGTCGTAAAATCCCATTGTCGCCGGGTTATGCTGCGAGACTTCGCAGCGACGCATGACCGACGGGTGGCCCATGATCGACAGCCGGCAGCTCCTCCAGCTCTATCCTACCGATGGCGACATTCCCGCCGCGCATCGGCTGGACGGCCCGCTGCACCAGCGCTTCACCCTGGTGGACGGCCGGCTGAAGGACTGGAACGGCGGCACCCAGCAGGTCGTCTCGCCGATCCGGCTGCGCGATGGCGCCGGCGCGCTGACGCCGGTGGTGCTCGGCAGCATTCCCCATGGCGGCACCGCCGAGGCGGAAGACGCGCTCGCCGCAGCGGTCGCCGCCTATGACAACGGCCGCGGCACGTGGCCGACCATGACCGTGGCGGACCGCATCGCCTGCATGCAGACTTTCACCAAGGAAATGGTGGCGCGCCGCGCCGAGGTGGTGAAGCTGCTGATGTGGGAGATCGGCAAGAGCTTTGCCGATTCAGAGAAGGAATTCGACCGCACCGTCGACTACATCCGCGCCACCATCGACGCGCTGCGCGACCTCGACAACACCTCCTCGCGCTTCGTGATCGCCGAGGGCACCATCGGCCAGATCCGGCGCACCCCGCTCGGCGTCGTGCTGTGCATGGGTCCCTACAACTACCCGCTCAACGAGACCTTCGCGACGCTGATCCCGGCGCTGATCATGGGCAACACGCTGCTGTTCAAGCCGCCGAAGTTCGGCGTGCTGCTGTTCGCACCGTTGCTGGAGGCGTTCCGCAATGCCTTTCCCAAGGGCGTGATCAACACCGTGTACGGCCAGGGCGCCGAAGTGGTGCCGTATCTGCTCGGCTCCGGCAAGGTCAACACGCTGACCCTGATCGGCTCCAGCAAGGTCGCCGACCATCTCAAGAAGCTGCACCCGAAGGCCAACCGGCTGCGCGCCATCCTCGGCCTCGACGCCAAGAACGCCGCCATCGTGCTCGCCGACGCCGACATCGAACTCGCGGTCAAGGAATGCCTGCTCGGCGCGCTGTCGTTCAACGGCCAGCGCTGCACGGCGCTCAAGATGCTGATCGTGCATTCGTCGATCGTGGAGCGCTTCCTCGCGCGCTTCACCGAGGAGCTGGCGAAGCTCAAGGTCGGCATGCCGTGGGACGCCGGCGTCAACATCACCCCGCTGCCCGAGCCCGGCAAGACCGCCTACATGACGGCGTGTGTCGAGGATGCGCTCGCGCAGGGCGCGCGCATCGTCAATCCCGGCGGCGGTGCGCATTGCGAGACGTTCTTCTATCCTGCCGTGGTCTACCCGGTGCAAGAGGGCATGAAGCTGTACCGCGAGGAACAGTTCGGCCCGGTGGTGCCCGTGATGCCGTTCGACGACATCGAGACCGCGCTCGACTATGTCATCACCTCCGAGCACGGCCAGCAGGTCAGCATCTTCAGCTCCGATCCGGCCGAGATCGGCACGCTGGTGGACCCGCTGGTCAACCAGGTGTGCCGCGTCAACATCAACTGCCAGTGCCAGCGCGGGCCGGACATCTTCCCGTTCACCGGACGCAAGGATTCGGCCGAGGGAACGCTGTCGGTGACCGACGCGCTGCGCTCGTTCTCGATCCGCTCGATGGTGGCGGCAAAGCAGACCGAGGCCAGCAAGAAACTGCTGGACGACATCGTGCAGAACCACGAGTCCAAGTTCATCCACACCGGCTTCATTTTCTAGGCCGCTGCCGCGGCGGGTTCCCTGCAAGCTGCGACCCACCCGTGATGCGGCGCGCGCAGGACTGCCGCGCCACCAATGCGCTGCCGGCCATTGTCCCGGCCGGCCCGAGCCGCTATCAGGCGGGCCTCTGCGCGACTGGCGCTTGGATGGGCCACCATCGGGGAGCGCAGGGGTTTGCTGCCGCGCGCCTGGGCACCACTTCCCAATGAGGGTGCCATGACCGCGGACATCATCGACGGGCGCAAGCACGCCCAGCTTCTTCTCGACACCGTTGCCGCCGATATCGCCGCCCTGCCGCAGGCGCCGGGCCTGGCCGTCGTCCTGGTCGGTGGCGACCCGGCCAGCGCCATCTATGTCCGCAACAAGGTGCGGACGGCGCGGGCGGTCGGCCTGCGCGGCGAGACCGAGATCCTGCCCGACAACGTCTCCGAGGCGGGCCTGCTGGCGATCATTGCCAAGCTCAACGCACGCGACGACATCGACGGCATTCTCGTCCAGCTGCCGCTGCCGCCGCATATCAACACCCTGCGCGTCATGGCCGCGGTCGATCCGGCCAAGGATGTCGACGGCCTGCACGCGCTCAACGCCGGCAAGCTGCTGCATGGCGCGGATGCGCTCATTCCGTGCACGCCGCTCGGCTGCATGAAGCTGATCAAGTCGCTGGTGCCCGACCTCACCGGCTATCACGCCGTGGTCATCGGCAGCTCCAACATCGTCGGCAAGCCGATGGCCGCGCTGCTGCTGGAAGAGCGCGCAACGGTGACGCAGACCCACATCCACACCCGCGACACCCAGTTCATCTGCCGTGGCGCCGACATCCTGGTCAGCGCCGTCGGCAAGCCGGGCCTGGTGCGCGGCGACTGGATCAAGCCACGCGCCATCGTCATCGACGTCGGCACCACGCGTGTCGAGAAGGCCGATGGCGGCTACGATGTGCGCGGTGACGTCGCGTTCGAGGAGGCCGTGAAGGTCGCCGGCGCGATCACCCCCGTGCCCGGCGGCGTCGGACCGATGACCATCGCCTGCCTGATGGAGAACACCGTGAAGGCTGCCAGGGCGCGGCGCGCCCGCCCGCACTGACGTACGGCAAGCCGGCGGCCACGATCAGCGGTGGCCGCGCAGATCCGTGATGGCCGGATGGTCGCCGTTGAGCGGATTGGCCGGATCGCGGGCATAGCGCAGCGTCTCGAACCGCATGGCGCGGGCGTCGATCATCAGCAGACGGCCGACCAGCCCCTCGCCGAAGCCGACGATCTCGCGGATCACCTCGAGCGCGGTCATGGCGCCGAGCACCCCGGCGAGCGCACCAAGAATACCGGCTTCCTCGCAGCTCGGCACCGTGCCGGGCGGTGGCGGATCGGGAAACAGGCAGCGATAGGTCGGATTGAGCTGCCCCTCGGCATTGCGCTCATGGGCGCGAATGGTGGTGAGCGAGGCGTCGAACAGCCCGAGCGCCGCGGTGACCAGCGGCTTCCCCGCGAGGTAGCAGGCGTCCGACACCAGATAACGCGTGGCGAAATTGTCCGAACCATCGGCGACGATGTCGTAGCCGGCGAACAGCTCCAGCGCATTGGCGGCCGTCAGGCGCGTGGCGTGGGCCTGGAATGCGACATGCGGATTGAGCGCCTGCACGGTCTCGGCGGCGCTCTCGACCTTCGGCCGACCGACGTCCGGCGTGGTGTGGATGACCTGGCGCTGCAGGTTGGACAGCGACACGACGTCGTCGTCGATGACGCCGAGCGTGCCGACGCCGGCGGCGGCGAGATACATCAGCGCCGGAGCGCCGAGCCCGCCGGCGCCGATCACCAGCACCCGGGCTGCCTTGAGCTTCGCCTGGCCGGGGCCGCCGACCTCGCGCAACACGATGTGGCGCGCATACCGCTCCAGTTCTTCCGCGCTCAGCACGCTGGGCCGTTCCTTTCAAGGTCTGAAGGTCGCTGTCGCGGCCCGGTCATGCCGGCATGGCATGGCGACGCTGAACCGCCGCCGCGCTATGGCCGACCAAGCAGATATGGTACTTACCCCCGCCACGCCAGTGCGGTGGTTCGGAAGTTCGCTTCACGTCCGGTGATGCGGACTTCGGATTCGGGACACTGGCCAGAACAAACCGCGAAGGCCGACTGATGAAGCCGCTGATCGCCGCCACGCTGATGGTGGCCCTCTCAGGTGTCGCGGCGATCGCGCAGACACCGGTCCGCACCCTGTCGGTCAGGCCTGACGGCTCGACCGCGCCAGCCCAGCCCGTGCCGCCCAAGCCGGCGACCGCCGCGCCGAAGCCGGTCGATCCTGCCGCGGTGCAGGCGACCCAGGAGCGTCAGGCGATCCAGTCGGACCTCGCATGGGTCGGCGTCTACAACGGCGCCATCAACGGCGAGCCGGGCGAACGCACGGCCGCGGCGATCCGTACCTTCCAGAAGGACAATGGCGGCAAGCCGACAGGCACACTGACGCCGCAGGAACGTGGCGCGCTGTCCGCCGCCGCGAAGGCGCTGCAGGACAGCGTCGGCTGGAAGATCGGACTCGATCCGGTCAACAGCATCAAGCTCGGCCTGCCGACCAAGCTGGTGCCGACGCAGACGACCTCGCCAACCGGCACCAAATGGGCATCGGCCCAGGGCCAGATCCAGATCGAGACCTGGCGCACGCGGGACACCAACCTCACGATCGCAGCGATCGCCGAGCGCGAGAAGAAGGAGCCTGCCGGCCGCCGCGTCGACTACAGCGTGGTGAAGCCTGATTTCTTCGTGCTGTCGGGCTTGCAGGGGCTGAAGAAATTCTACGTCCGCGGCCAGATCAAGGGCAACGAGGTGCGCGGCCTGACCATCCTCTACGACCAGGCGACCGAAGGCACCATGGAGCCGGTGGTGATCGCGATGTCGAGCGCATTCGCGCCGTTCGCCGGCGCCGCGGCTGCGCCGCCGCCTCCGCCGCCACGCAAGAAGGTGGAGTATGCGACCGGCGTGGTGGTGAGCCCCGATGGCGCCATCGTCACCGACCGCAACGCCATCGACGCCTGCGAGACCGTTGTCGTGCCGCCCTACGGCCATGCCGAGCGCGTCGCCGACGACGCCACGCGCCAGCTCGTGCTGTTGCGGCTCTATGGCGCGAGCGGGCTGAAGGCCGCGAGCCTGGGTGGCGCGGTGAAATCCGATGTCGCCGTGAGCGGCATCGCCGACCCGCAAGCGCAGGGCGGCGGCGCAGCAGCGACCAGCATGACGGCCCGGCTGGTCAGCGATGGCGGCGGCGTGCGTCTCGATCCGGCGCCAGGCCTCGGCTTCGCCGGCGCGGCGGTCACCGATGCCGACGGCAAGGTCGTCGGGCTCGCGCAACTCAGGGCACCCCAGGTCGCGAGCACCGCGCCGGCGCCGGTTCAGGCGACGCTCGTGCCGGCAGAAGTCGTGCGTCAGTTCCTCGCCCGGCACAAGGTCGCGCCGACGGCCGCGGACAGCAAGCCCGGCGACATCAAGGCGTCGCTGCTGCGGGTGATCTGCATCCGAAAGTGATCTTTGAAACGCCAAGCGCGGTCATGTGCGACAATCGCGCACGGCACACCCCGAGGTCGCCGCACTTATTCCGGCTGCAATTCTGTGGCGATCTCACTTCTGGCAGGTCGGACACCAGAAGGTCGAGCGGCCGTTCTGGGTGAAACGCTTGATCGTGCCCTTGCAACCCTTTGTCGGACACTTCTCGTCCTCGCGGTCGTAGACGCGAAACGAGTGCTGGAAATAGCCGAGTTCGCCGGTGGTCTGGCGATGATCGCGCAGCGACGAGCCGCCCGCCTCGATCGCCTGATCGAGCACGGTGTGGATCGCATCCACCAGCCGCCTCGCATGATCGGACGGCGCGCCGCTGCGCAGCGCTAGCGTCGAGGCCTGCCGCTTCGGCGACAGATGGGCGCGAAACAGCGCTTCGCAGACATAGATATTGCCGAGCCCGGCGACGACGCGCTGATCGAGCAGCGCCGCCTTGAGGCTGGTCTTCTTGCCGACGCAGCCGGCCGCCAGCACCGCGGCATCGAACGAATGGCTCAGCGGCTCCGGCCCGAGGCCGCGCAGGAACGGCTCGTCGGCGAGTTCGTCATGCGCCACGATCTTCATGTAGCCGAAGCGGCGGGGATCGTTGAAGGTGACGATGGCGCCCGACGCCATGTGGAAGACGACATGGTCGTGCGCGCGGTCGGCGCTGCGCTCGTGATGGAAATGACCCGGGGTCGTCGCGGTGGCATGCTTGACGACGCGGAACGAGCCGGACATGCCCAGATGCATCAGCAGCACGTCGCCGGACGACAGCTCGGCCATCAGCAGCTTGGCCCGGCGCCCCATGCCGACGATGGTCTGGCCCTCGAGCCGGCCGACGAAATCCTTCTGGAACGGAAAGCGCAGATTGTGGCGGCGCGTCTCCACGCTGGCGATGCGCTGGCCTTCCATGACCGGCTGCAGGCCGCGGCGAACGGTCTCGACTTCGGGGAGTTCAGGCATCGGCGGACATTCGGTTGGCGCGGGCAGCGGCTCGGGTCATGGCGCGGGTAAGCTTGATTGTCACGAAACGGCCTCGTACATGAACCCGCCGGCACGGTTATCGGCAACGCTCGCCGCGGGCCAGGCCAGCCGTTAACGATGCTGGCTTGTAGCGCAGGCGGACCGGGCGCGCTATGGTCCGCCGCCGGAGACAGACAGTGATGGACCAACCCGACCAGACCACCCATTTCGGGTACCGCGACGTGCCGCTAGGCGACAAGCAGACCCTGGTGAACGATGTGTTCCACAGCGTCGCGGCGCGCTACGACCTGATGAACGACCTGATGTCGGCGGGCCTCCACCGGCTGTGGAAGGACGCCATGATCACGGCGCTCAATCCGCCGCGCGGCGACACGCCGTTCGCGCTGCTGGACGTCGCCGGCGGCACCGGCGACATCTCGTTCCGCGCCGCCCAGGCGGCAGGCTTCGGCTTTCACGCCACCGTGTGCGACATCAACACCGACATGCTGGAGGTCGGCCGCGACCGCGCCGTCAAGCTCAACCTCGACGACCGCGTCACCTTCGTCGAGGGCAATGCCGAAACGCTGACCTTCGCCGACCGCAGCTTCGATGCCTACACCATCGCCTTCGGCATCCGCAACGTGCCGCGCATCGACGCCGCGCTGCGCGAGGCCTACCGCGTGCTGCGGCCCGGCTCGCGTTTCCTGTGCCTGGAATTCTCAGCCGTCGATGTGCCCGGCCTCGACCGCATCTACGATCTCTACTCCTTCAACGTGATCCCGGCCATCGGCCGTGCCGTCACCGGCGACGCCGAATCCTACCGCTATCTCGTCGAATCGATCCGCCGCTTTCCGCGCCCGCCGGCCTTCGCCGACATGATGCGCGCTGCCGGCTTTGCCCGCGTCGGCTTTCAGCCGATGTCCGGCGGCATCGTGAACCTGCATTCGGGCTGGCGTTTGTGATCTCCGCGATCCCCCACGTGCTGCGCCTGATCCGCGCAGCCTTCGTCGTGGCCCGCGAGGGCACCTTCGCGGTGGTCGATCCGACACCGCTGCCGCCGCCGCTGCGCATGATGCTGCGCCTCGCGCGGCTGGTCGAGCGCCGTGACGCCAAGTCCGGCCCCCGCCTCGCCCGCGCGCTGACCCGGCTCGGCCCGACCTATGTCAAGCTCGGCCAGGTGCTGGCGACGCGCCCCGACGTCGTCGGCGTCGCGATGGCGCGCGATCTCGAACGGCTGCAGGACCGCCTGCCGGCGTTCTCGCAGGAAGAAGCGGAGGCGGTCGTCGCCTCGTCGCTGGAGCGGCCGCTGACCCAGGCGTTCGCGAGCTTCAGCCCGCCGGTCGCCGCAGCCTCCATCGCCCAGGTCCACCGCGCCGAAATCGAGAAGGACGGCGTGCGCCGCCCCGTGGCAGTCAAGATCCTGCGGCCGAACATCGCCGAGCGCTTCCGCCGCGATCTCGGCGCGCTGATGTTCGCCGCGCGCACCGCGGAGGCGCTGTCGCCGGAAGCGCGGCGGCTGCGCAGCATCGAGATCGTCGACACCCTGGCGCGCTCGGTGGCCATGGAGATGGACCTGCGGCTCGAGGCCGCGGCGCTGTCCGAGATGGCGGAGAACACCCGCGACGATCCCGACTTCCGCGTGCCGACGGTGGACTGGGACCGCACCAGCCATCACGTGCTGACGATGGAATGGATCGAGGGCCTGCCGCTGAGCGATCGCGCACGGCTGGAGGCGGCGCAGGTCGACCTGCCCGACCTCGGCCGCAAGGTGATCCAGAGCTTCCTGCAGCACGCGCTGCGCGACGGCCTGTTTCATGCCGACATGCATCCCGGCAACCTGTTCGTCGACGACAGCGGCCGCCTGGTCGCCGTCGACTTCGGCATCATGGGCCGTCTCGGCCTCAAGGAGCGGCGCTTTCTCGCCGAGATCCTGCTCGGCTTCATCACCCGCGACTACCGCCGCGTCGCCGAGGTGCACTTCGAGGCCGGCTACGTGCCGGCGCACCACTCGATCGAAAACTTTGCCCAGGCGATCCGGGCCATTGGCGAGCCGATCCACAACCGCCGCGCCGACGAAATCTCGATGGCGCGGCTGCTGACGCTGCTGCTGGAGGTCACCGGCCTCTTCGACATGCGCACGCGGCCGGAACTGATCCTGCTGCAAAAGACCATGGTGGTGGTGGAAGGCGTCGCGCGCAGCTTCAACCCCCGGCTCGACATCTGGAAAACCGCCGACCCGGTGGTGCGCGCCTGGATCGAGCGCAACCTCGGCCCGGTTGGCCGCATCGAGGGCGCCATGAGCGGCGCCGGCCAGCTCGGCAAGCTGTTCTCCGGCCTGCCGGCGATTGCCGCCCGCGCCGTGAGCGCGCTGGAGCAGGTCGAGGCGATGACCCGGGACGGCCTCGTGCTTGCGCCGGACACGGTCGCCGCGCTCGCCAAGGCGCAGGCGCGGCGCAACCGCTGGCAGACCCGCGCGCTGTGGGTGATCGCCCTGACGTTCCTGGCGATTCTCTGGAAGATCAGCTGACGCTCTTGCCTGCATTGCAGGCAATCAATTGATTGCATTGCAATCATTTGCTAGCCTCAGTCGGTCTGAAGTTGGGGCGCTGCCATGGCCAGCCTGACGATCCGCAAGCTCGACGAGGCCCTCAAGGCGGAGCTGCGGCTGCGCGCCGCCCGCCACGGCCGCTCGGTCGAGGACGAGGTGCGCGTCATCCTGCGGGAGGCCGCAAGCGCCGACGGAGAGACTGCGGAGACGCCGCCGCCATCCGCCGCGCCCCGCCCGGAACCGGCCCTGCAGCCCGGCCAGGACCGCCGGCGGGTCACCTTGATCATTGGCGGCGGCATCGCCGCCTACAAGTCGCTCGACCTCATCCGCCGCCTCAAGGAGAGGGCGATCGACGTCCGCTGCGTGCTGACCGCGGCAGCCCAGCAGTTCATCACGCCGCTCAGCGTCAGCGCGCTGGCGCATGAGCCCTGCTTCACCGACCTGTTCGACCCGCGCAGCGAGTTCGACGTCGGCCACATTCGCCTCGCCCGCGACTGCGACCTGGTGCTGGTGGCGCCGGCGACGGCGGACCTGATGGCCAAGATCGCCAACGGCCACGCCGACGACCTCGCCAGCGCCATCCTGCTCGCCACCAACCGGCCGATCCTGCTGGCGCCGGCGATGAACCCGCTGATGTGGGCCAACGCCGCGACCCGCCGCAACGTCGCGCAGCTGCAGCGCGATGGCGTGCGTCTGGTCGGCCCCAATGCCGGCGAAATGGCGGAGCGGGGCGAAGCCGGTGTCGGCCGCATGTCCGAGCCGCTGGAGATCGCCGCCGCCGCGCTGTCGCTGCTGCGGCCGCCGCAGCCAAAGCCGCTCGCCGGCAAACGCATCCTGGTCACCGCCGGCCCGACCCACGAGCCGATCGACCCGGTGCGCTATATCGCCAACCGCTCCTCGGGCAAGCAGGGCTTCGCCATCGCCGCGGCGGCGGCCGCCGCCGGCGCGCAGGTGACGCTGGTGTCCGGCCCGGTCAACCTCGCCGATCCGGCCGGCGTCGCCGTGCGCCATGTCGAATCGGCGCGCGACATGCTGGCGCAGGTCGAGGGCGCATTGCCGGCGGACGTCGCGATCTTCGCCGCAGCGGTCGCCGACTGGCGTGTCGCCAATGCGGGCGAACAGAAGATCAAGAAGACCGCAGGCGCCCTGCCGACGCTGAGCTTCGCCGAGAATCCCGACATCCTCGCCACCATCTCGCACCGGACGCAGGGACGGCCGCCGCTGGTGATCGGCTTTGCCGCCGAGACCGAGCACCTCATCGACAACGCCCGCGCCAAGCTCGCCCGCAAGGGCTGCGACTGGCTGGTCGCCAACGACGTCTCGCCCGCGAGCGGCGTGATGGGCGGCGACCGCAACACCATTCACCTCCTCAAGCGCGACAGCGATGCGATCGACTCCTGGCCGGTAATGACCAAGGACGACGTCGCCACCACGCTGGTCGCGCGCATCGCCGACGCCATTGGATCCCCCGCCTCATGACCACCACCACACCCGTTCGTATCGACGTGCAGCAGTTCCCTCATGGCGAGGGCCTGCCGCTGCCGGCCTACCAGACCAGCCACGCCGCCGGCCTCGACCTTCTCGCCGCGGTTCCCGACGCCGCGCCGGTGACGCTGGCGCCCGGCGCCCGCGCGCTGGTCCCGACCGGCCTCGCCATCGCACTGCCCGACGGCTACGAGGCGCAGGTGCGGCCGCGCTCCGGCCTCGCGGCCAAGCACGGCGTCACCGTGCTCAACTCGCCTGGCACGATCGACGCCGACTACCGCGGCGAGATCAGCGTGCTGCTGATCAACCATGGCGACGCTCCGTTCACGATCCGCCGCGGCGAGCGCATCGCGCAGATGGTGATCGCCCCCGTCGTGCAGGCCGAACTGGTTCCGGCCGCGTCGCTGTCCGACACCGCACGTGGCAGCGGCGGCTTCGGTTCCACCGGCCGCTAGCGTCACGGCGCGCGCAATTTGCGCCGCCGCCGCACCGTTCACGGTCTGGACTCTTACCCGTCGAGTCCGCTTGAGGATATTGTGAAACGATTCGCGAACGGCGGAGCGGCCGCTGTTCGTGCAATCGCACACAATGCGCCGTGCCATGCACGGCGGAACGGAATTTCGACGCCGGATCCCGGACTCTCGGTCGCCCGCCTTCGACCGACGGACGTGATGCGGCAGGGGCAGATCATGGCGGGCGTGGTCAGGGCGATTCGTCGGACCTTGATGTCGGGCACCGCGCTCGTGCGCGGCGGACTGGTGAGCCTCGCCGGCATCGCCGCCGCGCGCGCCGACGACGGCGAGCTGCGCGCGGTCGAGACCTTCCTCAACCTGACCCAGCAGGAAATCGCCGCACTGGCGATCGCCGCCGGCGTGCTCGGCTTCTCGGTGCTGGCGACCATCCTGCTGATGCGCACCCGCCTGCGCGCCGCCCATACCGAGGCGCGGCTGCGCGCCGACGTCCGTGCCCTGCAGAGCGAGACCGACAGCCTGCGCGCGCTGCTGTTCACCGAGCCGCAGGTGGTGATCTCCTGGCCCGCCGCAAGCCTGCGCCCCGAGATCAGCGGCGATCTCGCGTTGCTGCTGCCCCCGGCCGCCGCCCAGCAGAGCCCCCAGCGGATTCTCGCCTTCGGCACCTGGCTGCCGCCCGAGCAGGCGCTGCAGATGGACCACGCGGTGGATGCGCTGTGCGCCGACGGCGCCAGCTTCACGCTGCATCTCACCACCAGCAACGGCCGCACCGTCGAGGCGATCGGGCGCGCCATCGGCGGCAAGGCGATCGTCCGCATCCGCGAGCTGAGCGGCGTGCGCCGGGAACTCGCCGAGACCAGCCTGCGCTACCGCGACCTGCAGGAAGAGACATCGTCGCTGCGCGCCTTCGCCGCGGCGCTGCCATGGCCGGTGTGGGCCCGCCGCGACGACGGCACGCTGCTGTTTGCCAACGCCGCCTATGCGGAAGCGACCGAAGCCACGACGATTTCCGATGCGGTCGAGCGCAACCTCGAACTGCTCGACAGTGGCGACCGCCAGGCGATGGCCAGGGCCCTCGCCGACCGCGCCCATTTCGAAGCGCGCCTGCCGGTGGTGATCGGCGGCCAGCGCCGCATCTTCGACGTCCGCGCGCTGAAGGTCACCGGTGGCAGTGCCGGCGTCGCGGTCGACGCCAGCGAGGCATCGTCGCTGTCCGAGGCGCTCAAGCGCATGGCGGAGGCGCATCGCCGCACCCTCGACCAGCTGTCCTCCGGAGTGGCGGTTTTCGACGGCCAGCGCCGCCTCGCCTTCTACAACGATGCCTATCGCCGGCTGTGGAACCTCGACCAGGCGTTCCTTGATTCGCAGCCCGATGATTCCAGCGTGCTCGACCGCCTGCGCGCCACCCGCAAGATTCCCGAACCGCCGGACTTCCGGCAGTGGAAGGCCAAGCTGCACGAGGCCTACCGCGCCGTCGAGCCGGCGAAGGACACCTGGTACCTGCCCGACGGCCGCGCCATCGGCGTCGTCACCACGCCCAATCCCGAAGGCGGCGTCACCTACCTGTTCGACGACGTCACCGAGAGCCTGAAGCTGGCGCGCCAGTTCGACGGCCTGATCCGGGTCCAGCGCGAAACCCTCGATAACCTCGTCGAGGCCGTGGCGGTGTTCGGCAGCAATGGCCGGGCGCAGCTGTTCAACCCGGCGTTCGCGCGGATGTGGAAGCTGTCGCCGGAGGCGATGGAGGAGCATCCGCACATCGAGACGGTGGAAGGCTGGTGCCGGCCGCTGTTCGACGAAGCGGCGACCTGGCGCACCATCCGCGACGCCATCACCGGCATCGACAACCGCAACCCCGTGCCGCTCAAGCT
This sequence comes from Bradyrhizobium sp. U87765 SZCCT0048, assembly GCF_018131225.1. Classification (GTDB taxonomy): domain Bacteria; phylum Pseudomonadota; class Alphaproteobacteria; order Rhizobiales; family Xanthobacteraceae; genus Bradyrhizobium_A. The sequence continues at coordinate 589,230 of NZ_JAFCMM010000004.1, forward strand.
CGAGCGCAAGGACGGCAGCGTGCTCGACTGCCTGGCGATGCCGCTGCCGGACGGCGCCACCATGCTGACGTTCCAGGACATCACCGACACGGTGAACGTCGAGCGGGCGCTGCGCGAACGCAACGAAGCGCTGGAGACGGCGGATCAGATGAAGGTGGATTTCGTCCACCACGTCTCCTACGAGCTGCGCTCGCCGCTGACCACGATCATCGGCTTCGCGCACTTCCTCAGCGATCCGGCGACCGGACCGCTGACGGTCAAGCAGGACGAATACCTCGGCTACATCACGTCCTCGACCAATGCGCTGCTCGCGATCATCAACAACATCCTCGACCTCGCCACCATCGACGCCGGTGCGATGACGCTGAACCTCGGCCCGGTCGACATCCGCAGCGCGATCGAGGCTGCCGCCGAAGGCATCCAGGACCGCCTCGCCCGCGACCACATCCGCCTGCAGATCGATGCGGCGCCGGGCATCGGCAACTTCGTCGCCGACGAGCGGCGCGTCGTGCAGGTGCTGTACAACCTGCTCGCCAACGCGGTCGGCTTTTCGCCGCAGGACGGCGTCATCACCATCAGCGCGCGCCGCCACAGCGACAGTGTCAGCTTCACGGTGAGCGATGCCGGCCCCGGCATCGCGCCCGACGTCAAGGACAAGGTGTTCGACTGGTTCGAGAGCCACAGCAATGGCTCGCGCCATCGCGGCGCCGGCCTCGGCCTGTCGCTGGTGCGCTCGTTCGTCGAACTCCACGGCGGCAAGGTCCGGGTGGATTCGGTCGTCGGCAAGGGCACCTCCGTCACCTGCGATTTCCCGATCGATCAGGCAGCGCATCGCACCGCCGCCGAATGACCACCCCCTCGACCCTCACGCTCTCCCTCGCCGACGAGACGGCCACAGCCCAACTGATGGCGGATCTGGCGCTGTTGATCAGCGCCGGCGACACGATCACGCTGACCGGCGACCTCGGCGCCGGCAAGACCGCCGCTGCCCGCGCCCTGATCCGCTACATCGCCGGCGACGAAACGCTGGAAGTGCCGAGCCCGACCTTCACGCTGCTGCAGACCTACGACCTCGCGGCCGTCCAGGTGCTGCACGCCGACCTCTATCGCCTCGGCGATCCGCTCGAACTCGAGGAGATCGGGCTGTCGCCGCTGCCGGACGGCGTGGTCTCGCTGATCGAGTGGCCTGACCGTGCCGCCGGCCTGCTGCCGGCCGACCGCATCGACCTCGCGCTCGGCCACGTGCCCGCGCTCGGCCCGGACGCCCGCACGGCAACCTTCACCGGCCACGGCCGTGGCGCAGCGGTGGTAACGCGGCTGGCACGGCTGCGCGACTTCCTCGAGAGCGCAGGCGAAAGCGCCGCGCGCCGCGAGCGCATGCCGGGCGACGCCTCGACCCGCAGCTATGCCCGCCTCTACCGCGACGGCGACAGCCGCATCCTGATGAACGCCCCGCGCCGCCCCGACGGCGCGCCCGTCTACGGCGGCAAGTCCTACAGCGCGGCGGTGCATCTCGCCGAGGACGTCAGGCCGTTCGTCGCCATGGCGGGCGGGCTGCGCGCGGCGGGCCTGTCGGCGCCGGCGATCCGCCACGCCGATCTCAGCGCCGGCTTCCTGGTTACCGAGGATCTCGGCCGCGAGATTTTCGTCACCGGCACACCGCCGGCGCCGATTCCCGAGCGCTATGAAGCCGCGACCGACCTGCTGGCGGCGCTGCACCAGCGCGCGCTGCCGCCGACCCTGCCGCTGGCATCGCAGCCCGACTACGCCATCCCGCGCTTCGACATCGACGCCATGCTGATCGAGGTCGGGCTGATGCCGGAGTGGTACCTGCCCGACCGCGGTGCGCCATCGGACGCGGCGCTGCGCGCCGAATTCGACGCGATGTGGCGCGCGCTGCTGGCGCGGCCCGCGTTGGCGACGACCACCTGGATGCTGCGCGACTACCACTCGCCGAACCTGATCTGGCTGCCGCAGCGACAGGGTACCGACCGCGTCGGCGTCATCGATTTCCAGGATACGGTCCTCGGACCGCCGGCTTACGACCTCGTATCTCTGCTGCAGGACGCGCGTGTCGACGTGCCGGAAGCGCTCGAGATCGCGCTGCTGACACGCTACGTGAAAACACGCCGCGCCGCCGATGCGGCCTTCGACGCCGCCGGCTTCGCCGAGAGCTATGCCATCATGTCAGCGCAGCGCAACACGCGCCTGCTCGGCACGTTCGCCCGCCTCAACCGCCGCGACGGCAAACCGCATTACCTGCTGCACCAGCCGCGGATCTGGACATATCTCGGCCGTGCGCTCGCCCATCCCGAATTGGCCGCTTTCCGCGACTGGTATGCGGCGCATGTGCCGGCGCCGGCCTGAGCCACTGCCGCCATTTACCGGCCGTTAGCCATTCCGCCGCTACGCTGCTGCCGCAATCTCTTCAGGTCCGGGCAGGAAGACGATGATGGCTGAGCGCCGCAACGGCGACCGTGTCGTGTTCGAGCGCGGCTTCGCCGCGCACATGATGGGTATCGACGGGACCTGGCGCCGCGGCTGCATCATGGAAGACGTCTCGGAGAGCGGCGCCAAGCTCACCGTGGAGGGATCGGTCGAAGGTCTCAACCTCAAGGAGTTCTTCCTGCTGCTCTCGTCCACCGGACTGGCCTACCGCCGCTGCGAACTGTCCTGGGTCAACGGCGACCAGATCGGCGTCATTTTTCTCAAGCAGGTCGACAAGAAGAAGCGCAATGGACGGCGGATGCAATCGGTCGATGCCTGAGGACAGCCGTCCCGGCCGCGCTGCGCGACCGCCTGCCGTCGCACATCCGTCACGTTTGCCGACTACAGCTTCGCACCATGGAATCGCCTGCTGCCGCGTCGCTGTCGACGCCAGGGCGCGGCGTACGTATCGTGCCAGGATGCCGCACGCTCCGCGGCACAATCGTCTCACTCCCTAGATTTTCGTGACCCCGATGTCCGTGAAACCCACCACAGCCATGGTCCTCGCCGCCGGTCTCGGCGTGCGGATGCGGCCGTTGACCGATCACATGCCGAAACCGCTGGTGCCGGTCGCCGGCCAGCCGCTGCTCGATCACGTGCTCGACAAGCTGGCTGCCGCCGGCGTCGAGAAGGCCGTGGTCAACGTCCACTATCTCGGCGACCAGATCATCGCGCATGTCGCGGCGCGCCGGCATCCGCAGGTGGTGATCTCCGACGAGCGCGGCGTCCTGCTGGGCACCGGCGGCGGCGTGGTCAAGGCGTTGCCCCTGCTCGGCGACAAGCCGTTCTTCCATCTCAACGCCGACACCATGTGGATCGACGGCGTGCGTCCCAACCTGACCCGCCTCGCCGAGACCTTCGATCCGGCGCGCATGGACATCCTGCTGCTGCTGGCGCCGACCGCAGCGAGCATCGGCTATTCCGGCAGCGGCGACTACGCCATGACCTCGGACGGCGCGCTGCGCAAGCGCAAGGAGAACCAGGTGGTTCCCTTCGTCTATGCCGGCGTCGCCATCATGTCACCGGCGATCTTTGCCGGTGCGCCGCAGGGCGAATTCTCGCTAACGAAGCTGTTCGACGCGGCGAATGAGCGCGAGCGCCTGTTCGGGCTGCGGCTCGACGGCACCTGGATGCATGTCGGAACTCCCGACGCCGTGAGCGCCGCGGAAGAAGCGTTCCTCGCCAGCGTCGCCTGAGCGCCCGGCCGCGTCATTCCATCTCCACGGCCCGCCGTGGCATGCTAAGCCCTGATCCCGAATCGGGCTGTCCATGCACGTCTTTACCGTTCCCGCGTCCGTTCCCTTTCTGCCGACCGTGCTCACGGCGCTGGTCGACGGCCGCCTGGTGCACGGCTTCGAGGCACGCACCGCGCCGGAACGTCTCGCCGACGTCACGCTGTACCTGCCGACCCGCCGCGCCGGCCGCGCCGCGCGCGAAGTGTTCCTCGACGTGCTCGGCACCGACGCGGTGGTGCTGCCGCGCATCCTGCCGCTCGGCGACATCGACGAGGACGAACTGGTGTTCGCGCAGGCCGCCCAAGACCCCGCCGCCGCGCTCGACCTCGAGCCGGCGCTCGGCGGCCTCGAACGCCGCCTGGTGCTGGCACAGCTGATCGCGGCCTGGGCGAAGCAGACCCGCCCGGCCAACCCGGCCGATGCGCCGCTCGTGGTCGGCGGCCCCGCCTCCATCCTGGCGCTTGCCGACGATCTGGCGCGGCTGATGGACGACATCACGACGCGCGGCGTGCCATGGCAGGCGCTCGACGGCCTCGTGCCCGACGCCTACGACGTCTACTGGCAGCAGACTCTGAAATTCCTGCGCATCGCCGCCGACGCATGGCCGCGCTACCTCGCTGAGCGCGGCAAGATCGAGCCGGCGCAGCGCCGCGACCGCCTGATCGAGGCCGAAGCGCGGCGTCTCGCCGCGCACACGCGCGGGCCGGTGATCGCGGCGGGATCGACCGGCTCGATGCCCGCAACGGCGAAATTCCTCAAGGTCGTCGCTTCGCTGCCGAACGGCGCCGTGGTGCTGCCGGGCCTCGACACCGACCTCGATGCCGACGCGTGGTCGCTGATCGGCGGCCGCAAGCGCGATTCCCGCGACGGCGACGCGTTGCCGGCGCCCGGTCATCCGCAGTTCGCGCTGCATGGCCTGCTCGAGCGCTTCGGCATCGACCGCGACGACGTCGTCGAACTCGCGCCGCATGCACCCCACGGCCGCGAGATGCTGACCTCCGAAGCACTGCGCCCGTCCAACGCCACGGCGCAGTGGCACCAGCGCCTGAGCCGCCCCGAGGTCGCCGCACGCATCGCCGACGGCATGGCCGACCTCGCGGTAGTGGAAGCGCCGACCGCCGACATGGAAGCGCTGGCCATCGCGGTGGCGATGCGCGAGGCGCATCAGCGACCCGACGCGACGGTGGCTTTGGTGACGCCGGACCGCGCACTCGCCCGCCGTGTCGTCGCGGCGCTCGACCGCTGGTCGCTGGACGTCGACGATTCCGGCGGCGATTCGCTGATGGACACCTCCGCCGGCCTGTTCGCGCGCCTGGTCGCAGCGGCGGCGTCCGATGGCCTCGCCCCGGCGACCCTGCTGGCGCTGCTGAAACATCCGCTGCTGCGCCTCGGTCATGAGGCCGGCACCTTCGCCGCCGCCATCGGTAATCTCGAACTGGCGCTGCTGCGCGGCACGCGGCCGCAACCGGGCACCGCGGGGCTGCAGCGCGATTTCGCAGCCGTCCGCAGCGAACTGACAAAACTGGCGCGCGGCGAGCCGTCGCTGCTGCACCGCTCCGAAGCGCGCACGCGGCTGGCACCCGCGGCGCTCGACGCCGTCGCCGACCTGATCGCACGGCTGCATGCCGCGTTCGCACCGCTGGAGCGGCTCGGCGGCGTCAAATCGCACGACCTCACGGACATCGCCAGCGCCCATCACCACGCCATCGTGGCGCTGTCCGTCGACGCCCGCGGCCTGCCGGCGGCGTTCGAGGGTCCCGACGGGCTTGCGCTGGCGCGCGCCTTCGACGAACTGCCGGCCGACGGCGCGCCGAGCGGCGTGGCGCTGACGCTCGCCGACTATCCCGACGTTTTCCAGACCACGTTCGGCGACCGCATCGTGCGCCGGCCGCAAGCGGCGAATGCGCGCCTGCGCATCTTCGGCCCGCTGGAGGCGCGCCTCACCACCACCGACCGCGTCATTCTCGGCGGCCTCGTCGAAGGCACCTGGCCGCCCGACCCGCGCATCGACCCCTGGCTCAACCGCCCGATGCGCCATCAGCTCGGCCTCGACCTGCCGGAGCGGCGCATCGGCCTGTCCGCCCACGACTTCGCCCAGTTGCTCGGCGCGCGCGAGGTGATCCTGACCCACGCCGCCAAGGTCGGCGGCTCGCCTGCGGTGGCGTCGCGCTTCCTGCATCGCCTCGAAGCGGTGGCCGGCGAGGCACGCTGGCGCGCCGCGCGGGCGAAAGGCGAGCACTACCTGACCTGGGCGATGGCGCTCGATCGCCCCGCCACCGTGACGCCGATCGGCCAGCCGCAGCCACGACCGCCGCGCGCCAGCCGGCCGATGAAGATGTCGGTCACCGAGATCGAGGACTGGCTGCGCGATCCCTACACCATCTACGCTCGCCGCATCCTGACGCTGCAGAAGCTCGACCCCGTCGACATGCCGCTGTCGGCGGCCGACCGCGGCTCGGCGATTCACGGCGCCATCGGCGAGTTCACCCAGACCTTCAGCGAGCGCCTGCCGGACGATCCGGTGCGCGCGCTGCGCGCCATCGGCGAGAGCCATTTCGCACCGCTGATGGAGCGCCCGGAGGCGCGCGCGCTGTGGTGGCCGCGCTTCCTGCGCATCGCCAGCTGGTTCGCGGGCTGGGAGCGCGAGCGGCGGGCGCTGATCGACGAGGTCAAGGCCGAGATCCGCGGCGAGATCGTCATCCCCATCGGCCGCGACCGTGCTTTTACCCTGTCGGCGCGCGCGGACCGCATCGATCGCCGCAAGCGCGGTGACTATGCCGTGCTCGACTACAAGACCGGCGCGCCGCCGACCGGCAAGCAGGTGCGCATGGGGCTGTCGCCGCAATTGACACTGGAATCGGTGATCCTGCGCGAAGGCGGCTTCGACGGCATCGCCGCCGGCGCCTCCGTTGGCGAGCTGATGTACATCCGCCTCAGCGGCAACTCGCCGCCGGGCAGGGCCGAGCCGCTGGAACTGACGCGCGATCGCCGCAAGGAGGAGCCGATCTCGCCCGACGAGGCGGCGATCGAAGCACGCGCCAAGCTCGAGGCGCTGATCCGCGCCTTCGAGAACGAACAGCAGGCCTACACCTCGCTGAACCTGACGATGTGGGCCAACCGCTACGGCGACTATGACGACCTCGCCCGCATCAAGGAGTGGTCGGCGGCCGGCGATGGCGGAGACGAGCTGTGAGCGGCCCGCGCACCATTCCGCGCGATGCACGCGACAAGCAGACGCGGGCCTCCAATCCGGCGGTCTCCGTATTCGTGTCGGCCAACGCCGGCTCGGGCAAGACCCATGTGCTGGTGCAGCGGGTGATCCGCCTGCTGCTCGACGACGTCGCGCCGGAAAAGATCCTCTGCATCACCTTCACCAAGGCCGCCGCCGCCAACATGGCGGAGCGGGTGTTCGACACCCTCGGCCACTGGATCACCCTCGACGACGCCGCCCTCGATGCCGCGATCACCGAAGCCGGCGCACAGACCGGGCCGGCGATGCGGCGGCGGGCGCGCGAGCTGTTCGCCTGCGCGCTGGAGACGCCGGGCGGCCTCAAGGTGCAAACCATTCACGCCCTGTGCACGCGGCTGCTGCAGCAATTTCCGTTCGAGGCCAACGTGCCGGCGCGCTTCAGCGTGCTCGACGACCGCGATCAGAACGAGCTGATGGAGCGCGCCAGCCTGCGGGTGCTGCTCGACGCCGCGGCGAGCCCGGACAGCCTCGCCGGCCGCGCCCTCGCCACCGCCATGACCAGCGCCGCCGACGTCACCTTTCGCGACGTGGTGCGCGAGGCCGTGCTGAGCCGCGACCATTTTCAGGCGTGGACCCACCAGGCCGGCACGCTGGACGCCGCGATGGCGCAGCTGCTGCAGGCCCTGGGGCTGTCGGCCGACGACAGCATGGCGCGGGTCGAGGCCGAGATCGTCGACGGGCCGCAACTGCCGCGCAGCGAATGGGCCGCGGTGGCCGGCCAGTTCGAGGGCGGCTCGAAGAGCGACCAGGACCAGGCGGCGCGGCTGCGCGAGGCGCTGACGCTGTCCGGCGCCGCGCAGGTCGAGGCCTATCTCACCGTGTTCTTCACCACGGCCGGCGAGCTGCGCAAATCGATCCTGACCAAGACGCTGGCCCGCGAGATGCCCGGGCTGGCGGCGATGCTCGACCGCGAGGCGACGCGGGTGCAGGCGCTGCTGCAGATCCGCCGCGCCGTCGCGGTGCGCGACCGCACCCAGGCGCTGGTGGTCATCGCCACGGCCGCCGCGGCGAACTACCGCCGCGAGAAGGAAGAACGCGGCCTGCTCGACTACGATGATCTCATCGACAAGACGCTGGCAATGCTCGAACGCACCTCGGCGGGCTGGGTGCATTTCAAGCTCGACCAGGGCGTCGACCATGTGCTGATCGACGAGGCGCAGGACACCAGCCCGCGGCAGTGGGACATCGTCGAGCACATCGTGTCCGAATTCACCGCCGGCGCCGGCGCGCGCGGCCGCACCCGCCGCACGATCTTCGCGGTAGGCGACGAGAAGCAGTCCATCTTCTCGTTCCAGGGCGCGGCGCCGCGCGAGTTCGATCTGCGCCGCGGCCGCTTCCGCGCCCGCTTCGAGGCCGCGGAGCTGCCGTTCGATCCGGTGGTGTTCAACTATTCGTTCCGCTCCGGTGCCGGCGTGCTCGACGCGGTGCAGAGCACGTTCCAGGCGCCGGAGATCTTCCGCAGCATCACCTCCGACCGCGACGGCATGGCGCCGCACATGGCGCTCGCCGATGCCGCGCCGGCGATGGTGGAGCTGTGGGAGCTGCAGGAGGCCGCCGACCGCGAGGATCTCGAAGGCTGGCGCGCGCCGTTCGACGCGGTGTCGGAGACCAGTCCCGAGGTGCGGCTGGCGCAGCGTATCCGCGACCGCATCAAGGCGCTGATTGCCGAGAAAGCCGCCACCGGCATCGCCGCGCGGCGGCGACCACTGCGCTACGGCGACATCCTCATCCTGGTGCGGCGGCGCGGCAAGACGTTCAGCGCGGTGATCCAGGCGCTCAAGCAGGGCGGCATCCCGGTGGCCGGCGCCGACCGCCTCAAGCTGACCGGGCACATCGCCATCATCGACCTGATGCATCTCGCCGATGCGCTGCTGTTTCCGCGCGACGACCTCGCACTCGCCGTGGCGCTGAAAAGCCCGTTGTTCGGCCTGACCGACGACGACCTGTTCCGCCTCGCCTGGCAGCGCGACGGAAGCCTGCGCGAGGCACTCACGCGGCACGCCGGTGGCGACCTCGTGCTCGCCGCGGCGCTGCGGCGCTTGCAGGCCTATGAGGCACGCGCGCTGACCGAGACGCCGTTCGCGTTCTACGCCTGGCTGCTCGGCGGCGACGATGGCCGCGCCCGCATCCTGCAGCGCCTCGGCCCAGAGGCGAGCGACGCGCTCGACGAATTCCTCGAACTCGCGCTGACCTTCGAGCGGCGCACACCGGCCTCGCTGCAGGGCTTCGTGGCGTGGCTGCGCTCCGCCGACACCGACATCAAGCGCGACATGGAGATCTCGCGCGACGAAGTACGGGTGATGACGGTGCACGGCGCCAAGGGCCTGGAGGCGCCGGTCGTCTTCCTCGCCGACACGACGTCGTCGCCGACCGACACCCAGCGCCTCAGCCTGATCCGGCTGCAGCAGGCCCATGACGGCATCGCCGCGCCGGTGGTATGGGCCGGCCGCAAGGCCGACGATCCCGAAAGCGTCGCCGCCGCGCGCGCGGCGATGACCGGCGACACCGAGGACGAATACCGCCGGCTGCTGTATGTGGCGATGACCCGCGCCGCCGACCGGCTGATCGTCGGCGGCTGCATGCCCGGCAACCGCAGCGAGGTGCGCGAGCACTCGTGGTACGACCTGATCCGCAAGGGGCTCGACGCCTCGGCGCTGCAGGTCGAGGAGCGGCCCTCCCGCCAGGGGCCGGTGCGCTTCTACAGCCGCGCCGGCGATGCGCCGCTGCCGGCGCCGGACGCACCGCCGGCGAGCGAGGCGACGCCGGAGGTCCTGCCGTCCTGGCTGCGCGCCCGCGCGATGCGCGATGCGCTCGACGAGGTGCTGCTGCGCCCGTCCGACGGCGACGACAGCGACGGCCATGGCGCGGTGCCGGGCGAAGCCGCCGCGCAGCGGGCGCTGGCGCTGCAGCGCGGCGCGCTGGTCCACCGCCTGCTGCAATCGCTGCCGGATGTCGCGCCCGCCCACCGCCGCGACACCGCGCGGCGCTACCTGGCGCGCAACGCCGACAGCTGGAGCGTCGCCGACCGCGACGCCCTCGCCGACGAGGTCATCGCCCTGATCGCCGATGCCCGCTTCGCCGCGGTGTTCGCCGCCGGCAGCCGCGCCGAGGTCTCGATCGCCGGCCGCCTGCCACGGTCAGGCCGCCCGCCGGCGCTGGTGTCCGGCCAGATCGACCGCCTGGTGGTGACGCCCGCCGAGGTGCTGATCGTCGACTTCAAGACGAATCACGCCCCACCGGCGACGCTGGCGGAAACCCCCGTCGCCTACCTCCGCCAGCTCGCCCTGTACCGCGCCGTGCTCGCCCGCCTGCACCCCGGCAAGATCGTCCGGGCCGCCCTGCTGTGGACGGAAGCCGCTGAAATCATGGAGGTTCCTTCGTCCGCTCTGGACGCAGAGCTCCTCCGCATCCTGGGTGACCTTGACCCGGCAAGGGCGCGTTCATAGGTTCGCCCTAGTCTTTCTTTGTCGCGCGCGACAGCTCGCACGCTCCCCACTCAACGAGGCTCATCATGTCGGTCGGGAAGGTATCGGACGCCAATTTCGAAGCAGAGGTCCTGAAGGCGCAGGGACCGGTGGTCGTCGACTTCTGGGCCGAGTGGTGCGGCCCGTGCCGCATGATCGCCCCGGCGCTCGACGAGATCGCCGGCGCGATGGGCGAGAAGGTCAAGATCGTCAAGCTCAACGTCGACGAGAATCCGCAGACCGCCTCCAAGTATGGCGTGATGTCGATCCCGACGCTGATGATCTTCAAGGGCGGCGAGCTTGCCTCGCGCCAGGTCGGCGCGGCGCCGAAGGCCAAGCTGCAGCAGTGGATCAACACGGCGGTCTGACGACCCCCGCACCTCATCGATGATTCGACGGCCGGCGCTCTGCCGGCCGTTGTCGTTCGTGGCGGGCGCTTCACCGCGGCGCGGCAGTCACGCGCCTTCATCGTCCGGCGCGTCGCCACCCTGTGCGAGGACCTGGAACAGCTTCAGCAGCCGCGCCGCGTCGCCCTCGACCGGCGCGAAGAACGCGGCGTCGCAATCCTCCACCACGACGACAGCCTTGCGCGCCAGTTCGCGCCCCGCACGCGTCACCGCGATCGCCTTGGCGCGCGGGTCATCGGGATGGGCTTGCCGCACGACCAGTTCAGCCGCTTCCAGCGCCCGCAGCACCTGCGATGTGGTCATCGGATCGATGCCGGTCAGCTCGGCGATCCGGGTCTGCGTCAGCGGCTCGGAGGCGCCGTACCAGGTCGCGGTCGTCAGCACCACGAACTGAGAGTGGGTCAGGCCGTAGGGCTGCAGCACCTGCCGCTGCCGGCGCTGCCAGGCGTTGGAGATCTTCCACAGCAGGAAGCCCGGGCTATCGGCCGGGCCGGACACCTTGCTCGGCAGCGGCGGCTTGCGGCGCGTCATGCGGTGTCCATGCCGGTGCCGGCGGCCCGCATCGCCGCCGCGATCAAAGCGAAATCGCTCGCCGCCAGCGGTAGATGCCCCCGGCGCAGCGTCACGCCCCAGTTCGGAGCCGCACAGAGCGCGAGGTGGTGTCTGATGCTGTCGATCGGCGCGTCCATGGCATCGACATAGCGGATCCGGCGGCGAAACGGAACGAACCCGCCGCCCATGTCGAACGCAAATACATCGTCATCGGCGACCTGCCCCACCGCAGTGAAGGCGCGCAAGGGCGGACCGCCCCTCTCTTCCGACGGCGAGTAGTACACCAGCCAGTCGCCGGTCCGCATGCGGCGCAGGGGCTGCGCGTTGCCGTGACAGAGTTGCGCGAAGCCGCCGGCAACACCGCGCCGCACATGCGCGCGGCTGACCACACCAAGCCACGCGCTCATGCGCCGCCCTCTTCGGCGAGACGTGCGAGGCGCGCCAGCACATCCGGAAAATCCGCCGCGACCGCCGCGCCGATGGCAGCGGCGTCGGGCCCGCGCGCCTCGAGCGCGTAGGTGATGTGCGCGCCCGCGCCCTGCGGCACGATGCGATGGTCGACCACGACGACGAGATCGCCGACCTGCGTCTCGTCGGTGAAGCCTTCGCCGTCGCGAACCGCGACGAGGCGGCAGCGCAGCGGCGCTTCGCCCGGCGGCGTCATGGTGAACCAGGTGCCGGCCGCGAACGGCCCGTCGATGGCGATCGCCGCGATGCCGGCGTTCCAGCGTCCCCAATGGAGGATATCGCTCATCAGGCGCCAGACCGCGGCTGGCGATGCGTTCGTCTCCCTGCTGTGCGCGACGCGCCAGACACTCACTTCATCCATGGCTCACCTTTTTAATATGTGCGCTTATTATAAGCGTGCATATTAAACATCGTCAAGCCGAACTCTTCCTGCGGACGGTGGCGATCAGGGCTGGGGAGGCAGCATCCACCCCGTGGCGAGCACATCGGCCCATTCCGGCCGGCCACGCTGCCGGGCGAGATCGGCCATGGCGTGATGATCGTAGCGCACATGGCGGAAGGTGACCTGCCAGCCATTGTCACCGCGGTCGAGGATCGCGTAGCTGGCGTCCGGCGTGCCGGTCTGAACGACATGCCGGACCGGGGTGACATCGCGATAGCCAGGACAACCGACGCTGCCGGGATTGACGATCAGGCGCCCATCGGGCAACCGCACCGCTCGCGGCAGATGGCTGTGCCCGCACAGCAGCAGCGGCTGGGGGACATCGCCGGCGCGGCGCACGACGACATCGAGCGGCGCGAGGGCGACGGCGCCGTCGGCATGCACGGTTTCGAGCCAGTAGGTTTCGTCGTCGGCCGGCGTCGCATGGCAGGCAAACACGTCGCCGCGAAACACCAGCGACGCCGGCAACGCCCGCAGCCAGTCGAGATGAGAGGCATCGAGCTCGGCATGAGCCGGACGCTCCCATGAGCCCATCGCCTCGGGACGCTGCTCGGTGAGATAGCGATCGTGATTGCCGCGCACGGTGACGATGTTTCGCTGCATCAGCAGCTCAATCGTGCGGCGTGCGTGCAGCGGCCCGCTGGCGACGTCGCCGAGATTGACGATCTCGGCGATGCCGTGCGCCGCGATATCCGCGAGCACCGCCTCCAGTGCCGCGCAGTTGCCATGGATGTCGGCGATCGCGGCGAACCGCATGCTCATGCTCCCGTCGTGCACGCCAGCGAGGACAGGCGCATCATTTCGGCGGCGTGCCGTTGCGTGCCAGCACTTCGCCCGCGAGATACAGCGAGCCGGTGATGAGGATGCGCGGCGGCACCTCGTAGGCGAGGCGGGCGATGCCGCGCAACGCCGCCTCGACATCCCCAGCGATCTCGACGCGCATGCCGATCTCGCGCGCCGCATCGACCAGACGTTCGACTGGCATCGCGTTGGGCTGGCCGGGAATCGGCACCGCGATGATATGGCGCGTCAGACCCGCGAAGTTCGACAGGAAGCCGCCCGCGTCCTTGTTGCCCATCATGCCCGCGACCACCACCAGCGGCCGCGGCACGCGTTCCTCGAGGTCGCCGAGCGCCGCGGCAACGACACGGCCGCCATCGACATTGTGGCCGCCATCGAGCCAGATCTCGGCTCCCGCGGGAGCGGCCGCGACCAGCGCACCGGCGCCGAGCCGCTGCATCCGCGCCGGCCACTCGGCGCGCGAGATGCCGGTCTCGTAGGCCGCCGGCTCGATGTAAAAGGCATCGGTGGCGCGCAGCGCCGCGATCGCGAGCCCCGCATTGTCGAACTGATGGCGGCCGAACAGCCGCGGCGCCGACAGGTCGAACAACCCGCGCTCGTCCTGGTAGACGAGCCGGCCGCGCTCGACGCCGACATGCCAGTGCTGGCCGGCGGCATGCAGCGGCGCGCGCGCCCGCACCGCCACCGCCTCGATCACGGCGCCGGCTTCCGGCACCTGCTCGGCCAGCACCACCGGCACACCGCGCTTAATGATGCCGGCCTTCTCGGCGGCGATCTTGTCGAGCGTATCGCCGAGGAAATCCTGGTGGTCGATGCCGACCGGCGTGATGACGCTGACAGCGGGCCGTTCGACCACATTGGTGGCATCGAGCCGGCCGCCAAGGCCGACCTCCAGGATGACTGCATCCGCCGGATGCTGCGCGAACAGCGTGAAGGCGGCCGCCGTCTCCATCTCGAACACGGTGATCGGCGCACCATCGTTGACCTGTTCGCAGCGCGCCAGCGCAGCACGCAGTTCGTCGTCCTCGACCAGCACGCCGCCGCCGACGCGTCCGAGACGGAAGCGCTCGTTGATGCGCACGAGATGCGGCGAAGTATAGACATGGACGCGCAGCCCGGCGGCCTCGAGCATCGCGCGCAGATACGCGACCGTCGAACCCTTGCCGTTGGTGCCGGCGACATGGATCACCGGCGGCAGCTGGCGCTCGGGATGACCGAGCCGCTCGAGCAACTGCTCGATACGACCAAGGGTCAGGTCGATGCGCTTGGGATGCAGCGCCGTCAGCCGCGCCAGGATATCGTCGAGCGGCGACGGCGGATTGGCGCCATGCCCCTGAAGCTGGCCGTGAAGTCCGTCATTCATCGCGGGTCCCCTCCGCGGCGCCGCGGATCACACCGGCGGCGCGGCCGTCGGATCGGCGGCGGTATCCGCCCCCATGACATGGCGCGGCGGTTCGGCCCCGGCCGGCGGCGCCTTCATCAAGAGGCGGCATAGCCGCGCCAGCGTCGGACGCAGGTCGTGGCGATGCACCACCATGTCGACCATGCCGTGATCCTTGAGATACTCGGCGCGCTGGAAGCCTTCCGGCAGCTTCTCGCGGATGGTCTGCTCGATGACGCGGGCGCCGGCGAAGCCGATCAGCGCGCCGGGCTCGGCAATATGCACGTCGCCCAGCATCGCATAGGACGCGGTGACGCCGCCGGTGGTCGGGTTGGTGAGCACGACGATGTAGGGCAACCGCGCCTCGCGCAGCATCTGCACCGCGACCGTGGTGCGCGGCAGCTGCATCAGCGACAGGATGCCTTCCTGCATGCGCGCGCCGCCGGAGGCTGCGAACACGATGCAGGGCGAGCGCTTCTCGACGGCCAGCTCCAGGCCCTTGATGATGGCCTCGCCGGCCGCCATGCCGAGCGAGCCGCCCATGAAGTCGAAGTCCTGCACCACCACGACGGCGGGCGTGCCCTCGAGCTTGCCGAAGCCGACCTTGACCGAATCGTTCAGGCCCGTCTTGGCGCGGGCGTCCTTGATCTTGTCGACATAGCGACGCTCGTCGCGGAACTTGAGCGGATCGGCCGCGACCTCGGGCAACGCGACATCGAACCAGGTCTCGTTGTCGAACACCGACTTCAGCCGCGCCACCGCGCCCATGCGCATGTGGTAGTTGGAGCCGGGAATGACGAACTGGTTGCTTTCGACGTCCTTGTAGAACACCAGCTGCCCGGAATCCGGGCACTTGATCCAGAGATTCTCCGGCGTCTCCCGGCGCAGGAAGCTGCGGATCTTCGGGCGGACGACATTGGTGATCCAGTTCATGGTGCACACTCCATCGCACAGTCTATGTGCGGCCTCGGGACCTGCACCACAAGGGGCCGGACCCTGGTCAAAACCTGCAAAAAAAGCCCTACTCGGCCGCCTGCCGGGCGTCCCGGACGCCGGCGGCCAGCGCCGCGGTCAGATCCGCGACCGCGGCGACGGTCTTCGCCGTCGCACGGCCCTCGGCGTCGAGGGTGCCCCGCAGCGCATCGACCAGCGCCGTGCCGACGACCACGCCATCGGCATGCCGTGCGATGGCACGGGCGGCGTCCGGCGTCCTGATGCCGAAGCCGACACTGACCGGAAGCGCGGTGTGGCGTTTGATCCGTTCCACGGCCTTGCTGACCGCCGCGGTGTCCGCGCTGGCGCTGCCGGTGATGCCGGTGATCGACACGTAGTAGACGAAGCCCGAGGTGTTCGCGAGCACCGCCGGCAGGCGCTTGTCGTCGGTGGTCGGCGTCGCCAGACGGATGAAGTTGAGCCCGGCGTTCAGCGCCGGCACGCACAGCTCGTCATCTTCCTCGGCCGGCAGATCGACGATGATCAGCCCGTCGACGCCGGCCGCCCTGGCATCCGCGAGGAACGCCGGGACGCCATAGATGAAGATCGGATTGTAGTAACCCATCAGGATCAGCGGCGTGGTGGTATCGTCCTTGCGGAACGCGCGCACGACGTCGAGCGTCTTCTTCAGCGTGGTGCCGGCCTTCAGCGCCCGCAGGCCCGCAGCCTGGATCGAGGGGCCGTCGGCCATCGGATCGGTGAACGGCATGCCGATCTCGATGACGTCGGCGCCGGCCTTCGGCAGCGCCTTGATGATCTCCAGCGAGGTGGCGAGGTCCGGATCGCCGGCCATCACGAAGGTGACGAACGCGGCGCGACCCTCGCGCTTCAGGTCGGCGAAACGCTGATCGATGCGGGTGGTCACTTGCTGCCTTTCAGAATGTCTGCGACCTGCGGAATGTCCTTGTCGCCACGGCCAGAAAGATTGACCACCATCAGGTGATCCTTGCCGCGCCTGGGCGCGAGCTCGATCACCTTGGCGATGGCATGGGCGGGTTCGAGCGCCGGAATGATGCCTTCGAGCTTCGACAGCAGCTGGAAGGCCGCGAGCGCTTCGTCGTCGGTGGCGGAGAGGTAGTTGACGCGGCCGGTCTCATGCAGCCAGGAGTGCTCGGGACCGATGCCGGGATAGTCGAGGCCGGCGGAAATCGAGTGCGCCTCGAGAATCTGGCCGTCGTCGTCCATCAGCAGATAGGTGCGGTTGCCATGCAGTACGCCGGGGCGACCACCGGCGATCGACGCCGCATGCAGCTGGGTGAGGCCGTGACCGGCGGCCTCGACGCCGAAGATCTCGACCGAGGGATCGTCGAGGAACGGGTGGAACAGGCCCATCGCGTTGGAGCCGCCGCCGATGCAGGCGACCAGCGAATCCGGCAAACGGCCCTCGATCTCGCGCATCTGCGCCCTGGTCTCATTGCCGATGATCGACTGGAAGTCGCGCACCATCATCGGATAGGGATGCGGGCCGGCGACCGTGCCGATGCAGTAGAAGGTGTCGTGGACGTTGGTGACCCAGTCACGCAGCGCCTCGTTCATGGCGTCCTTCAGCGTGCGCGAGCCGGACTGTACCGGCACCACCGTGGCGCCGAGCATCTGCATGCGGAAGACGTTCGGCATCTGCCGCTCGACGTCGACCGCGCCCATGTAGACCACGCAGTCGAGGCCGAAGCGCGCGCACAGCGTCGCAGTGGCGACGCCGTGCTGTCCGGCGCCGGTCTCCGCGATGATGCGCTTCTTGCCCATCCGCCGCGCGACCATGATCTGGCCGAGCACGTTGTTCACCTTGTGCGAGCCGGTGTGGTTGAGCTCTTCGCGCTTGAAATAGATCTTCGCGCCGCCGAGATGTTCGGTCAGCCGCTCGGCGAAATACAGCGGCGACGGCCGGCCGACATAGTCCTTGAGATAGCCGTCCATCTCGCGCTGGAATGCCGGATCGGCCTTGGCGTCGGCATAGGCCTTTTCCAGATCGAGGATCAGCGGCATCAGCGTTTCGGCGACGAAGCGGCCGCCGAACTGGCCGAAATGGCCGTGCTCGTCGGGACCACTGCGGAAGGAATTGGGTAGCGGCTGGTTCATGCGCGGCTCGCGGTGAGAGGGGACGGCGCGGCGCCGGCCGCGGCACGCGCGGCAGCGACGAAGGCCTGGATCCTGGTGATGTCTTTCACGCCGGGCACGCTCTCGACACCCGACGACACGTCGACCCCGCCGGCGCCGGTGACGCGCAACGCCTCGGCGACATTGCCGGCATCGAGGCCACCCGACACCATGAAGGGAATGGCGAGCGCCACACGCTCGAGCAGATGCCAGTCGAATGGACGGCCAAGACCGCCGGGACGGGTGGCGTCCTTCGGCGCGCGGGCATCGAACAGGATACGATCCGCCGCGGCGGCGTAACCCGGCAGGACGGCGAGATCAGCGACCGTCTCGACGGGAAGCGCCTTCATCACCGGCAAACCGAACCGCTGCTTGATGTCCCGCACCCGCGCCACGCTTTCCTTGCCGTGCAGCTGCAGCATCTGCGGGTCGAGCGCATCGATGATGTTGGCGAACGTCGCGTCGTCGGCATCGACCGTCAGCGCCACCTTGAGCGCGCGCCTGCGGACCTGACGACCGAGCTCACGCGCGCGGCCGAGATCGACATGGCGCGGCGATGGCGGAAAGAACACGAACCCCACCATGTCGGCGCCGGCCGCCAGCGATGCCTCGAGCGTCTCGGGCGTGGACAGGCCGCAGATCTTGACGAGCAGGGACATCGCTGGAAACGGGTTCCGGAGGGCCGGTCGGGCCGTATGACGGTTTGATGTGGACGGGGCGGGTTCTACAACGTCGCGAGGGGCTTGTCTCGCCCCCAATCGCCGCGCCGCCGCCGGGGCGCCGCAGGCGAGCCTTGCCTCAATAGCCTTGCCTCAGGAGCCTTGCTTCAGCGAGCTTCGCCTCAATTCGACCGGATGAGGGGAACCTGGGCCTGGGCGGCCTGGGCGCGCTCGGCACGCAGGTCGTCGAGCTGGAGACGGATCGCGCGGGCATCGGCCTCGAGCCGGCGCGCGGCACGGCGCCAGTGGCGCTGGCCGAACCAGGTCGCGACCCCGCCTGCGACAACCCCCAGGATCGCCACCAGGATGAGGACGACGAACAGCGGCAGGGTCACGGCAATGGACGGATCGACGGTATTGAAGGGATCGAACGAGACCGTCACGAGATGGCGGTTGGCGACCGCGAACACCACGAACACCACCGCCAGCGGGATCAGCACCAGGACGTTGACGATCTTTCGGAGCATGATCCCTCACCAGGCAGAGTTCGCCGCCAATGCCATCCGCCCCGCACATCGGCTCGGCCCGGCGTCATCATCACGGACATGGCGTCAAGGGTAGCACCAAACCGCAGACGAAAGGGAGAGTGCGGTTGCGGAGTGGCAGGGTACGCAACGGCCGCCGGGCTTGTTTGTCGCGGGCCTGGACAGCTGTGTTTCGGGAGGCAGCCCTGACGGCGTGATGTCGACGGTCCGCCCGAGACATCCGCAGATGCGACGCCGTGCCCTGCTGTGCGGTGACCGAAATATGACCGCGCGCCTGATCCAGAGTCTGCTCAGATGTCCGATTGGAGATCGAACGGGAGATCCGGCCGGAAACGATCAGTCCTGATCGGCGGACTCGTCATCGTCGTCCGCAGCCGACGCTGCAGCACCACCTGGCATGTCGCGATTGAGCCGCTCGCGCATTTCCTTGCCGGTCTTGAAGAACGGCACGCTCTTCTGATCGACCGGCACATGCTCGCCGGTTCGCGGGTTGCGGCCGGCGCGCGCCGGCCGGTGCTTGACCGAGAAAGCGCCGAAGCCCCGCAGCTCGACCCGATCGCCGCGCGCCAGCGCGGCGACGATTTCATCGAGGATCGCGTTCACGATGTTCTCGACGTCCCGCTGGTAAAGGTGCGGATTGTGCTCGGCGATACGCTGAACAAGTTCGGATTTAATCATCGGCACCAGTGTCCGTGGATCGTGCGATTTACCATTTCCGTGAAAATCCTCGGAGCTGTCAAGACGTTAATTGCTGCCAAAACCACGTGAAACTACGTGACAAACGCTGAAAAAACGGCCTGCGCGCGCATCAGCGACATTGCTGCAACGCGCCCAAACCAGGCGCTGCGCGGTCACTGCGCAGCCCCCGGCTGCCAGATCGCGAGCATGCCGTCGAGGCTGGCGCGATCGACCGCCTGAAGCACCGCGGAGTGCTCGAGCCGCTGCGCGAACGACGTCAGGCCGACCGCTTCCAGGCTCACCACCGCCGCCGCGCGCAGGAATGTCATATCGCTGAGGCTCGGCGTCAGCTTGAAATCGCGAACCGGGAGATCGGCAGGAATTTTCTTCTCCGCGACCAGCCAGGCGATCGCGGTCTTCTCGTCGCCGAGCTGGTCGACCAGCTTCAGCCCGACGGCCTGGTGGCCGGTGAACACGCGGCCATCGGCGACGGTCTGCAGCGTATCGTCGTCCATCTGGCGACGGTCCTTCACGAGGTTGCGAAACCAGGCGTAGGAATCCTTCACCAGCATATCGAGGGCGGCGCGCGCCTCGGGGCTGGTCGGCTCGAAGCCGTTCGGCGCGGCCTTGAGCGGCGACGACTTCACTTCCTCGACCTTGACCCCGACGGTCTTCAGCAGCTCGGCGAAGTTGGGAAACTGGAACAGCACACCAATCGACCCGACCAGTGACGTCTGCTGGGCGACGATGTGGTCGGAGGCCAGCGCGGTGATGTAGGCGCCGGAGGCGCACAGGCCGTCAACGACCACCACCAGCGGTTTCTTGGCCTTGAGGCGGATCAGCGCGTCATAAAGCTGCTCGGAGCCCGAGGTGGTGCCGCCCGGCGAATTGATATGGACGATGACGGCTGCGGCCGGCGACTTCTCCAGCCGCTCCAGCGCCTCGACCCGGTCACGGTTGCTCTGGATGAGCCCCTCGATGGTGACCCGTGCGATGGCGTTGCCGCCGGTCAGCGCATTGCGGCCGGAAGGCGTCGCCACCACGGCCACGACGATCAGGGCGACGATGGCGGCGACCGTCGCGACGACGCGCCAGAATGTGAGCTTGCGGCGAATCCGCCGGCGGTCGACGATCACATCGGGGTCGTAGGTCATCGGAACTCTCCGGGAGATCTGCGCCGCACGTCATGTCCGTGCGACCTTGAGATGGCGTAACCTGATTTGTTCAATTGCAACGCAATATGAAAAAAACATGATCGTATCCACGATCATGGCCTGCCAGCTCGTTCACTAGAGCATTTTCGGGCCGGCGGATACGGCCCGCCCGGCCGCGCCGCGCCATCGGACAGGCTGTGACAAACAAAAGGGGCCCCGGCGATGCCGGAGCCCCCTTCCGTACGGCGGTGCCGATACGGCTTACTTGTCGGCGCGCTGCTTGAGCGCGGTGCCGAGAATGTCACCCAGCGTGGCGCCCGAATCGGACGAACCGTACTGCGCGATGGCTTCCTTCTCCTCGGCGACTTCCAGCGCCTTGATCGACACCTGGACCTTGCGGGCCTTCTTGTCGAACTGGATGACGCGGGCGTCGACCTTCTCGCCGACGGCGAAGCGCTCGGGGCGCTGCTCCGAACGGTCGCGCGCGAGCTCCGAGCGCTTGATGAAGGTGTTGAAGTCGGTGCCGACGATCTGCACGTCGATGCCGCCTTCCTTCACGTCGAGCACCTCACAGGTGACGACAGCGCCCTTCTTGACATCGCCCGGCTCGGCGAAGGGGTCGCCTTCGAGCTGCTTGATGCCGAGCGAGATGCGCTCCTTCTCCACATCGACGTCGAGCACCACGGCCTTGACCATGTCGCCCTTCTTGAAGTTGTCGATGACCTGCTCGCCCGGAAGCTTCCAGTCGAGGTCGGAGAGGTGGACCATGCCGTCGACGTCGCCGTCGAGACCCAGGAACAGACCGAACTCGGTCTTGTTCTTGACCTCGCCCTCGACCACCGAACCCACCGGATACTTCTCGACGAAGGTCTCCCAGGGGTTGCGCATGGTCTGCTTGAGACCGAGCGAAATGCGGCGCTTGGAGGAATCGACCTCGAGCACCTGCACCTCGACCTCCTGAGACGTCGACACGATCTTGCCGGGGTGCATGTTCTTCTTGGTCCACGACATCTCGGAGACGTGGATCAGGCCTTCGATGCCCGGCTCGAGCTCGACGAACGCACCGTAGTCGGTGATGTTGGTCACGCGGCCGGTGAAGCGCGCCTGCAGCGGGTACTTGGCCTCGATGCCCTGCCACGGATCGTCCAGCAGCTGCTTCATGCCGAGCGAGATGCGGTGGGTCTCGTGGTTGATCTTGATGATCTTGACCTTGACGGTCTGGCCGATCGACAGCACCTCGGTCGGGTGGTTGACACGGCGCCACGCGATATCGGTGACGTGCAGCAGGCCGTCGATGCCGCCGAGGTCGACGAACGCACCGTAATCGGTGATGTTCTTGACGACGCCGTCGATGACCTGACCCTCTTCGAGGTTCTGCACCAGCTCCTGGCGCTGCTCGGCGCGGGTCTCTTCCAGCACGGTGCGGCGCGACACGACGATGTTGCCGCGGCGACGGTCCATCTTGAGGATCTGGAACGGCTGCGGGTTGTTCATCAGCGGAGCGACGTCGCGGATCGGACGGATGTCGACCTGCGAGCGCGGCAGGAAGGCCACGGCGCCGTCGAGGTCGACGGTGAAGCCGCCCTTGACCTGGTTGAAGATGACGCCCGAGACCTTCTCGTTGTTCTGGAACGCCTTCTCGAGCTTGCCCCAGCTCTCTTCGCGGCGCGCCTTGTCGCGCGACAGCACGGCTTCGCCGAGGGCATTCTCGATACGGTCGAGGAACACTTCGACCTCGTCACCCACCTTCAGGGTGCTTTCGCGGCCGGGGCCGGCGAACTCGCGAAGCGCCACGCGGCCTTCGGTCTTCAGGCCGACGTCGATGACGGCCATGTCCTTCTCAATGGCAACGACCTTGCCCTTGACGACGGAGCTTTCCTGCAGGTTGCCACCGCCGAAGCTCTCGTCGAGCATCGCGGCGAAGTCCTCACGGGACGGGGTGTAGGAGGTACCGGTAGCTGAAACCATTTGTTCTCCAGATGCGGGATCTTGCCGGCGTTCGGGTTGATGGCGCATCGACCGTGCAGGGCCGGGATCCGCAGCCCCAGCGACCGCCCTGCAAGAACGCAGAAACGGGCCGGCAGAGGCCTGCACGAACGATGCGATGAGCTGATGTCCGGTTCCTTCAGGACCAGTCCGACAGGACTGTCCCGAGGGGCCAATCGGGCCCCGATCGCATAAACGATGCCGGGAGCGGGCGTTCCTCCAAAGACGGTGGGAGCTTCAAAAGCGCTAGCTCCGCGACCGGCCCGCTCGGACGGCCTCGACAATTGCGATGGCAGCCCGGACGCCGCCTTCTATATCCAAATGGGAATTGTCCAGCAAGTGCGCATCCGCAGCCGGCTTCAAGGGCGCGACGGCGCGGTTCTTGTCGCGCTCGTCGCGCGCCAGGATATCGGCGAGCACCGCGGCCTCGTCGGCCGCCTCCCCCCGCCCCCGGGCCTCGAGGGTGCGCCGCTGCGCCCGCACCACGGGATCGGCGACGACGAAGATCTTCACCGCGGCATCCGGGCAGATCACGGTTCCAATGTCCCGGCCATCCAGCACCGCTCCGGGGGGAACCGCCGCGAACCGGCGCTGGAACTCGACCAGCGCCTGGCGGACGCTGGGGATCGCCGACACCACCGAGGCGGCACTGCCCATCGCCTGGCTCTTGAGGACGGGATCGCCAAAGGACTGCGGATCGAGTTTCCGCGCCGCCCGCACCGCCGCGGCCTCATCCGTGAGATCGAGACCGGCATCGAGCACCGCCTTCGCGACGGCGCGGTAGATCACCCCGGTGTCGAGGTGGCGCAGGCCGTAATGTTCGGCGAGGCGCCGCGCGAGGGTGCCCTTGCCGGAGGCCGCGGGACCGTCGATGGCGATGATCATGCGAGGTCCGCGCCGAGCCGCTGCATCATGGGCACGAAATCCGGGAAGCTGGTGGCGATGAAGGTGGCGTCATCGATGCCGACAGGCGCGTCGGCGGCGAGGCCCATCACCAGCGCCGACATGGCGATGCGATGGTCCATATGGGTGGCGACGAGACCGCCGCCGGGCACATGGCCACGGCCCTCGACGATGAGATCGTCGCCGGCGATCTCGACCTTGACGCCATTGACCCGCAGCATGTCCGCCGTGGCTTCGAGACGGTCGGATTCCTTGACCCGCAGCTCGTGCAGGCCGCGCATCACCGTGGTGCCTTCGGCATAGGCCGCAGCGACCGCCAGCACGAGATATTCGTCGATCATCGACGGTGCGCGCTCCGGCGGCACGGTGACACCACGCAGCTTCGAGCCGCGCACGCGCAGCCGCGCCATCGGCTCGCCGGCGTCGCCGCGAACATGGCTCTCCTCGATCGAGCCGCCCATCTCGCGCAGCGTCGTGAACAGGCCGGTTCGCAGCGGATTGGTCATGACGTCGGTCAGCACGACGTCCGAACCCTCGACGACGAGCGCCGCCACCAGCGGAAACGCGGCCGACGACGGATCAGCCGGCACCACCACGCCCGCGCCGGTGAGCTCCGGCTGGCCTTGCAGCGTGATCTTGCGGCCGTGAACGCCTTCAGCTTCCGACACGATGGTCGCGCCGAAATGCGCCAGCATCAGCTCGGTGTGGTCGCGGCTGGCTTCAGGTTCGATCACCGTGGTCGTGCCGGGCGCGGCAAGGCCCGCCAGCAGCACCGCCGACTTGATCTGAGCCGAGGCGACAGGTGAGCGGTAGACGATTGGCAGGGGATCGCGCGCGCCGGTGAGCGTCAGCGGCAGCCGGCCGCCCTCGGCGGCCGAGGTCGCCGCCGCGCCCATCAGTTCGAGCGGATCGAGAATCCGGCGCATCGGCCGCTTGCGCAGCGAGGCATCGCCATCAAAGGTCGCGGTGATCGGACAGCCGGCCACGGCGCCCATGACCAGACGGCAGCCGGTGCCGGAGTTGCCGAAATCGAGCGGCGCGGCCGGCGCGGCGAAGCCGCCGACCCCGACGCCGCGGACCGTCCACGCGCCCACGCCGGTGCGCACGACGCTGGCACCGAGCGCCTGCATCGCCTTGGCGGTGTTGAGCACGTCTTCGCCCTCGAGCAGACCGGTGATCCGGGTTTCGCCCACGGCCAGTGCGCCGAGGATCAGCGCCCGATGCGAAATCGACTTGTCGCCGGGCACCCGCGCCTCGCCGGAGAGGGCGGAGCTGCTGCGCGCCTGCATCGGGCGGAGCTGGCCAGAATGTGTCAAGATCGTGTTTCCCGTGTTCTGGACCTGCGCCAGTGTCCCTTTGCGACGGGTCGGGGCCCGCCGGCATGCGGCAGTGGCCGAATCAGACCCTCCGCCACCGGGGAGGCACTGGAAATCCGTGATTTCCGTGGAATTTTGCGGCATCTGCCGGGCCGTGGCGGCCGAACGTCGCGCCGAACCCCACACCTCGGCCTCCTATCACGCGCCGCCGGCGGCGTCATGCCCTCCCCGGGGGGCAAACCCGCTATTGACAGCGGCGCGGCAACTAGCCAAGTGAAGCACCGACTTTCAGACATCCCCAGGACACCCGACGTGGCGAAACCCGAGCTCGGAACGAAGCGCATCTGTCCGACGACAGGCAAGAAGTTCTACGATCTGAACAAGAATCCGGTGATTTCGCCCTATACCGGCGAGGTCGTGCCGATTGCTCCGGTTGCGCCGGTCCGCACGCGTGGCGAGAGCGCCCGCGTCAATGCGACCGATGACGCGGCGCCGGAGGCGGCGGAAATGGAGACGGTGTCCCTCGAGGAAGCCGACGCCGAGGAAAATACCGGCAAGGTCAACGCGGTGTTGCCGGAATCCGAGGACGACATCGAGATCGATGACAGCCTCGACGACGATGACGATGACGATTCGACCTTCATCGCCGACGAAGAAGAAGGGGATGAAGACGTCACGGACATCATTGGTGACGTTTCTGGTGATGAAGAGACTTGAGATAATTTCAAATATGTGAAAAAGGGTTCGCCGCGCACCGGTGATTGATTTGCCGGCGCGACAAATCCGGGGCCATAGCTCAGCTGGGAGAGCGCTTGCATGGCATGCAAGAGGTCGGCGGTTCGATCCCGCCTGGCTCCACCAATTCCCCGGCGATCCGCCTGAGGCGCGATCACCGTTTCCATCCCGGACTTCTGTCCTTATCCGGACCTCTGTCCTTGTCCGGGCTTTCCTTCTCCCCATCCTGGCGATCCCTTTCCTGCGCGAGGTTTTTCATTCCCGCGCGACATTCCGCCTGACCGATCCATCATGCTGCCACCAGGGCGATCGCCGGTTACGGCTTGATCGCACTGCCGAGGCGGTATCCACTTTTGCAACAGGCCATGACGGAATGCGGCTGGCTCGCTCCTGCCGCCGACGATAAGGCTTGCGACCGGGAAACGTTCTTCATCCAGCGAGGATTGGACTCATGACGTCACAGGCTGCGGGTGCAATGGCGGGACTGCGCGTGATCGATCTCACGCGCGTGCTGGGCGGCCCTTACTGCACCCAGGTCCTCGCCGACCACGGCGCCGACGTCATCAAGGTCGAGCCGCCGGCCGGCGACGAAGTGCGCGAATGGGGCCCTCCCTTCCATGACGGCGACGCGGCGTATTTCCTGGGCATCAACCGCAACAAGCGCTCGATCGGTCTCGACCTCGCCTCGGAAGGCGGCCGCGCCGTGCTGATGGACATGCTCAAGGACGCCGACGTCCTGATCGAGAACTTCAAGCCGGGCACGCTCGACAAGTGGGGCATCGGCAACGACGTGCTCCGGGAAAAATTCCCGCGCCTGATTCACTGCCGCATCTCCGGCTTCGGCGGCGACG
Source organism: Bradyrhizobium sp. U87765 SZCCT0048 (assembly GCF_018131225.1). Classification (GTDB taxonomy): domain Bacteria; phylum Pseudomonadota; class Alphaproteobacteria; order Rhizobiales; family Xanthobacteraceae; genus Bradyrhizobium_A. Next base: position 615,631 of record NZ_JAFCMM010000004.1, read on the forward strand.
GCCCGCGCGGCGGCAATCCCGGCTATGACGCCATCATCCAGGCCATGACCGGCATGATCGCGGCGACCGGCTCGCCGGAGAGCGGCCCGATGCGAATCGGCGTGCCGCTGGTCGACGTCTCGACCGGGCTGTTCGCCACGGTCGGCATCCTGATGGCGCTGGCAGAGCGGCAGCGCTCGGGCCTCGGCCAGTTCCTCGAGACCACGCTGTTCGAGACCGGCCTCGCCATCATGCATCCGCACACCGCGAACTACTTCCTGCATGGCAAGCCGCCCTCGCTCACCGGCAACGAGCATCCCAATCTCGCGCCCTACGCGATCTTCGCCACCCGGGACGGCAAGATCTTTACCGGGGTGGGCAACGACGGCACCTTCCGCAAGCTGTGCAAGGAGATCGGCAAGCCCGAACTGGGCACCGACCCGCGCTTCGCCCGCAACCGCGACCGCGTCACCAACCGCGAGGCGCTGCGCGCCGAGCTGGAGGCGGTGTTTCGCGAGCACGACACCGAACCGCTGTGCGACCGCCTGCTGTCCGCCGGCCTGCCGGCGGGCCCGGTGCAGTCGATCGACAAGGCGCTGGAAGGCCCGCACGTCGCCCACCGCGGCGATGTCATCAGCAAGGACTGGTACAAGGGCGTCGCATCGCCGATCCGCTTCGACCGGACCAAGGCCACGCTGCGCCGCACGCCGCCAAAATTCGGCGAGCATGCCGAGGAGGTGCTCGGCGAGTTCGGCTACTCCAAGGCCGATATCGCCGACCTGATGGCCAAGGGCATCGTCTCCACGCCCGGCGAAAAGAAGCGCTGAACACAACCGGCCGCGATCCGCCCGCCGTCGCCAAGACACAGACACGCCGCCGCCGCCTCGGTCGCGGCAGCGCGTGTCGTCGCGCGAATTTCCGCTTTGCGCACCGCGCCTTCCACCCTTACCATCGCCGTCATATGCATGTCGTCCGGCGCCTTTAACGCGCTTGCTTCAATGACGACAGCTCCAGGGAGATGGCTGATGACAGTTCGCCGGATCGGTTTGGGCCTTCTGGCCTCCGCCTTTGCCGCACTCGCCTCGCCGGCACAGGCGGTGACCGAGATCCAGTGGTGGCACGCCCTGACCGGCGCCAACAACGACGTGGTGGTGAAGCTCGCCGAGGAATTCAACGCCTCCCAGAGCGACTACAAGGTGGTGCCGGTCTACAAGGGCAGCTACCCCGACACCATGAACGCCGGCATCGCCGCCTTCCGTGCCGGCACCGCGCCGCACATCCTGCAGGTGTTCGAGGTCGGCACCGCCACCATGATGGCCGCCACCGGCGCCGTGAAGCCGGTCTACAAGCTGATGCAGGAAGCCGGCGAGACATTCGATCCCAACGCCTACCTGCCGGCGATCACCGGCTACTACTCGACCTCCAAGGGCGAGATGCTATCGTTCCCCTTCAACTCGTCGTCCATGGTGATGTGGATCAACAAGGACGCGCTGAAGAAGGCTGATATCGCCGAAATTCCGAAGACCTGGCCCGAGGTGTTCGCGGACGCCAGGAAGCTGCATGCCGCCGGCTACGCCACCTGCGGCTTCTCCACCGCCTGGGTCACCTGGGCCAATCTCGAGCAGCTGTCGGCGTGGCACAACCTGCCGCTCGCCACCAGGGCCAACGGCCTCGACGGCTTCGACACCGAGCTGAAGTTCAACGGCCCGGTGCAGATCAAGCACCTGCAGACGCTGATCGATCTGCAGAAGGACAAGACCTACGACTACTCCGGCCGCACCAACAACGCGGAGGGACGCTTCACCTCCGGCGAGTGCCCGATCTTCCTGACGTCGTCGGGCTTCTTCGGCCAGGTTCGCGCCAACGCCAAGTTCGACTGGACCAGCGCGCCGATGCCCTACTATCCGGACGTCGCCGGCGCGCCGCAGAATTCGATCATCGGCGGCGCCTCGCTGTGGGTGATGGGCGGCAAGAAGCCGGAAGAATACAAGGGCGTCGCCAAGTTCCTCGCCTTCCTGTCCGACACCGACCGCCAGGTCGCGATCCACAAGGCGTCCGGCTACCTGCCGATCACCAAGGCCGCCTACGCCAAGGCCAAGGAGCTCGGCTTCTACAAGGACGCGCCCTATCTCGAGACGCCGCTCCTGGAGCTGACCAACAAGGAGCCGACCGAGAACTCGCGTGGCCTGCGCCTTGGCAACATGGTGCAGCTGCGCGACGTCTGGGCCGAGCAGATCGAGGCGGCGCTCGCCGGCAAGAAGAGCGCGAAGGACGCGCTCGACACCGCCGTGCAGCTTGGCAACCAGATGCTGCGCCAGTTCGAGCGCACCGTCTCGCGCTGAGGCACATCGACCAAGGCCTGCCCTTCGGCGCGGTCCGAAGGGCAAGCCCGTCGCACGCCTGACGACGCTATCGCGTGAGTCAACTCACTCATCCTGAGGAGCCCGCGCAGCGGGTGTCTCGAAGGATGAGGCCACAAGACGAGCGCCTGGGCTCTCATGGCTCGGGACGCGGCCCGGAGGGCCGCTCCTCACCATGAGGAATAAACGGCACGGCAAGATCAGGGTTGGGAGCCGTCGTTGTCATGGAAAAGCAGTCGGTCTTCCAGTCACGCGTGCTGCCTTACGTGCTGCTGCTGCCGCAACTCGCCGTGGTCGTGCTGTTCTTCTACTGGCCAGCGATCCAGGCGGTGTGGCAGTCGTTCCTGCTACAGGACGCCTTCGGCCTCTCCACCTCCTTCGTCGCGTTCGAGAACTACGCCGACATCCTGACCCAGGGTGAATACCTCGACACCATCCTGCGCACGCTGGTGTTCTCCGGCGCGATCGCCTTCGCCTCGCTGTCGGCGGCGCTGCTGCTGGCGGTGATGGCCGACAAGCCGCTCGCCGGTGTCACGATTTACCGCACGCTGCTGATCTGGCCCTATGCGGTCGCCCCGGCGATCGCGGGCGTGCTCTGGCTGTTCATGCTGCACCCGGCGCTCGGCATCTTCGCGAAGGCGCTGCGCGCCCTCGGCGTCGACTGGAATCCGCTGCTCAACGGCAACCAGGCCTTCCTGCTGGTGGTGCTGGCCGCGGCGTGGAAGCAGATTTCCTACAACTTCCTGTTCTTCCTCGCCGGCCTGCAGGCAATCCCGAAGAGCGTGATGGAGGCCGCGGCGATCGACGGCGCACGGCCGATGCGGCGGTTCTGGACCGTGACCTTTCCGCTGCTGATGCCGACCATCTTCTTCCTGATCGTCATCAACACGGTCTACGCCTTCTTCGACACCTTCGGCGTCATCGACACCATGACCGGCGGCGGCCCGGCCAAGGCGACCGAGACGCTGGTCTACAAGGTCTATCTCGACGGCCTGCTCGGCAACAATCTCGGCAGCTCGGCGGCACAGTCGGTGATCCTGATGTTCATCGTCACCGCGCTGACGGCGATCCAGTTCCGCTATGTCGAGCGCAAGGTGACCTACTGAGGGCGACGATGATGGTCGAACGCAAGGGCATTCGCTGGCTGGTGGCACATGCGATCCTGTGGATCGGCATCGCCATCGTCGCATTCCCGGTCTATCTCGCCTTCGTCGCCTCGACGCAAGACAACGCGGCGATCGCCAACGGCCAGATCTCGCTGCTGCCGGGCAGCCACTTTCTGGAGAACTACTACCGCACGATCTTCATCGGCACCCACGGCTCGACCCGCGAACCGGTCGGCACCATGCTGGTCAACTCGTTCATCATGGCGATGCTGATCGCGCTGGGAAAGATCGCGATCTCGATCCTGTCGGCCTATGCCATCGTCTATTTCCGCTTCCCTTTCCGCAAAACCGTGTTCTGGCTGATCTTCGTCACCCTGATGCTGCCGGTCGAGGTGCGCATCTATCCGACCTACAAGATCGCCGCCGACTTGTCGCTGCTCGACAGCTACGCCGGCCTGACGCTGCCGCTGATCGCCTCCGCCACGGCGACGCTGCTGTTCCGCCAGTTCTTCATGACCGTGCCGGACGAATTGCTGGAAGCCTCGCGCATCGACGGCGCCGGGCCGCTGCGATTCTTCCGGGACACGCTGCTGCCGCTGTCGCGCACCAACATGGCGGCGCTGTTCGTGATCCTGTTCATCTATGGCTGGAATCAGTACCTGTGGCCGCTGCTGATCACGACACGCGACGACATGCAGACCGTGGTGATCGGCATCCGCAAGATGGTGACGACCCAGGACGCGCTGACCGAATGGTCGCTGGTGATGGCAACCGCGGTGCTGGCGATGCTGCCGCCGGTCGCGATCGTGATCGCGATGCAGAAGCTGTTCGTGCGCGGCCTCGTGGAAACCGAGAAATGAGCGGGAGTGGGGATGGCCAACGTCGTATTGCGTGATGTCCGCAAGACCTATCCGGGCGGCGTCGACGCCATCAAGGGTGTGAGCTTCGAGGTCGCCGACGGCGCGCTGTGCGTGCTGGTCGGCCCGTCGGGCTGCGGCAAGTCGACCCTGCTGCGGATGGTGGCGGGCCTCGAAACCATCACCGGCGGCGCCATCGACATCGGCGGCCGCGTCGTCAACGAGGTCGAGCCCGCCGACCGGGACATCGCCATGGTGTTCCAGAACTACGCGCTCTACCCGCACATGAGCGTCTACGACAACATGGCCTATGGCCTGCGCAACCGCGGCGTGGCGAAGGCGGAGATCGACGCGCGGGTGCGCGAGGCGGCGCAGGTGCTGGAAATCGGGCCGATGCTCGCGCGCAAGCCCAAGCAGCTGTCCGGCGGCCAGCGCCAGCGCGTGGCGATGGGGCGGGCGATCGTGCGCCACCCCAAGGTGTTCCTGTTCGACGAGCCGCTGTCCAACCTCGACGCCAAGCTGCGCATCGCGATGCGGGTCGAGATCAGCAAGCTGCAGCGGCGGCTCAAGACCACCTCGATCTATGTCACCCATGACCAGCTCGAGGCGATGACGCTCGCCGACATGCTGGTGGTGATGAACGGCGGCGCGGTCGAGCAGATCGGCCACCCGCTCGAGGTCTACAAGGCGCCGGCCACGACCTTCGTCGCCGCCTTCATCGGCGCGCCGCCGATGAACCTGTGGCCGCTGGCGCCGGCGGAGGCAGCCGCGCTGGCGGCGCCGGCGGCGGAGACCGGCGCCATTCTCGGCGTGCGCCCGGAGGATCTCACCGTGTCCAGCGAGGCGCCGCCACCGGGCGGCCTCGCGCTCGACATCACGGTCGAGGCCGTCGAACTGGTCGGCCCTGAAATCTTCGTCTACGGCCGTCGCGCCGACGGCGGCAGCGGCCCTTCGAGCGAGCTGATCGTCCGCATCCCCGGCCAGACCGCGCCGGACATCGGCGAGCGGCTGCGCGTGGTGGCGCCGCGCGGCAAGCTGCACCTGTTCAGCGCCGACGGCCGGCGGCGGCTGACCATATGAAGGGGCGGCGACGCCCGATCAACCTGCCGGCGCCCTACCTGCGGCGCATCACCCTGGACATGACGAGGGTCGCCGACAGCAACCGCGAACGCTACCCGTTCTGCCTGCCGCTGTTCGCCAGCGGTTTCGAGCTGCAGTTCGACAAAGCCATCACCGTGATCGTCGGCGAGAACGGCACCGGCAAGTCGACTCTGCTGGAAGGCATCGCCAAGCTCGCCGGCTATGACGAGGCCGGCGGCGGCAAGGGCTATCGCCCGGTGGACCACTCCGGCGCGCTCGACAAGAGCGGTGGTGAGCTGGCGCCCGCCCTGAAAGCCTCCTGGCTGCCCAAGATCACCGGGGGCTGGTTCTTCCGCGCCGAATCCTTTTTCAGCGTGGCGCGCTATCTGGACGCCGCTGCGATCGAGGCCGGCAGAGGCTCGGGGCCACCGAACTTCCTGTCGCACTCCCATGGCGAAGGCTTCCTGCGCTTTTTCGAGGAGCGCTGCGATCGTCAGGGGATCTACATTTTCGACGAGCCGGAATCGGCGCTGTCTCCCAACCGCCAGGTCGAGTTCCTCAAGCTGCTGGGACGCATGCAGGCCTCCCGGCACTGCCAGGTCCTGATTGCGACCCATTCTCCCCTGCTAATGGCCATGCCCGACGTCACGCTGCTGCGGCTCACCCGGGCCGGCCTGGAACCGGTCGCGCTCGAAGCCACCGACCATTTCCAGGTGCTGCGCGAGTTCTACGCCGATCCCGAGGCATTCATCGCCGAGCGGCTCAAGGAGTGAACCTGCAGGCCGAAAAAACCTCCGGCGTTAATCCCTTAACGTTTTCAAGCCGCTGACGACAGGTTCCGGGTCCTTGAATGCTGTTTGGCGATGCACATATGATATCCAACGGACGGCGGTTGCCGCCCGTCAGGGGTGCCAATCCTGGGCCCCGTCAAAGTCGCTTCGAGAGGACTTTGCGAGATGTCTCGTGTTCCATCGTTGTCCAGTCCGTTCCTTCTGGGATTCGACGAAATCGAGCGTGCGCTCGATCGCGTCGTGAAGGGCGCGGACGGCTACCCTCCCTACAACATCGAGCGGCTCGAGCGCGAAAGCGGTCAGCCTGAACGCCTGCGCATCACGCTGGCGGTGGCGGGTTTCACCCGCGACCAGCTCGATGTCACCGTCGAGGAGAAGCAGCTCGTCATCCGCGGTCGCCAGCAGGACGACAAGACACGGCAATACATCCATCGCGGCATCGCCGCGCGGCTGTTCCAGCGAACTTTCGTGCTGGCGGACGGGATGCAGGTGCTGGGTGCGGATCTGAAGAACGGGCTGTTGTCGGTCGACCTCGCCAGGCCGGAACCTGAAAGGGTCGTTAAGACAATCGCTATCAATGAGCACGAATAATAAGTGAACGACAGCGGACTCGACCGCTTGTAGCTGTAAGGAGTCGAGACCATGACCGAACTCAACACCACCCCGACCACCGACGTGACCGACGTGTCGCCTGAAGCGCTGGCTGCGCTGGGCGCGGGACACATTGCCTACGTCAAGCAGATCCGATCCGAGGATGTGCCGAGCCTGTTTCCCCAGGCGCCCGAAATCGCGCCGGGCCTCAAGCTCTTCACCCTGCATTCCGCAGACGGCACGCCGATCATGCTGACCGACAGCCGCGAGGCGGCGATCGCGAATGCATGGAGCAACGAGCTGGAAGCGGTCAGCGTGCACTGACCCCCGACATGTTCCGCCGCGCCTCTGGCGCGGCCGGAACCGAATGGACGGGATGCTGGGCGCGGGACGCGCCGGTGACGTGACCGCGGCGGTGTCAGGCCGCCGTCGCCGGCGGCAACGCAAGCACCGAATACAGCGCCTGCGCATCGCTCGACGCCCGCAGCTTCTTGGCGATCTCCTGATCGCGCAGCAGCCGTGCGATGCGCGCCAGCGCCTTGAGATGATCGGCGCCGGCGCCTTCCGGCGCCAGCAGCAGAAACATCAGGTCTACCGGCTGGCCATCCATCGCCTCGAAATCGATCGGGCGTTCCATCCGTGCGAACAGGCCGAACAGCTTTTCCAGCTTCGGCAGCTTGCCGTGCGGAATGGCAACGCCATAGCCGACGGCGGTCGTTCCGAGCTTCTCCCGCTGCAACAGCACTTCGAAGATCGCCCGCTCGTTCTGTCCGGTGAGCGCGGCGGCGCGCGCCGCGAGCTCCTGGAGGGCCTGCTTCTTGCCGTTGACCTTCAACGCCGGGAGAATCGCCTCGGGCGCGACCAGATCAGTGATCATCATGGGACGTTCCGAGGATAACGCTATGCCAGGTTAATCTGAGCAGCAGGTTGCAATTCGTCCCAGGCAGGCTGCAGCCCGGTACGGGTGTCGTGCAGGGCTGCCTGGGCCCTCAAAGGCGCCGGACCATAGGGACGGCCCGGCAAGGCGTCAATGGCGTTCCTCACGAGGCGGTGTGGAAGTTCCGATCATGGCGACAGCCCTTCCCCCGTTCCCCACGGGAACCAAAATTAGCTGTGGAATCAACACGATTCAGCTCGCAGGTTCCGCACTCACCCGTGGCGGATCGATCCATCCGACATTGCCGTCCGCCCGGCGGTAAATCACATTGATGCGGCCGCTGGAGCCGTGCTGGAAGACGATCACCGGCGCACCGGTGAAGTCGAGCTCCATCACCGCTTCGCTGACCGACAGCGATTTCAGCGACGTCGTGCTCTCGGCGATGATCACCGGATTGAACGTCGTGACCTCGTCGTCGTGCTCGCCCGGCGCCTCGATGACATAGCTCGGCGCGTCGAGCCCGGCGAGGGCAACGGCGGCGCTTGCGTGCGCCTTGCGGGTGGAGCGATCCTTGAGACGGCTCTTGTAGCGGCGCAGGCGCTTTTCGATCTGCAGCAGGGCCTGGTCGGCACTGACATAAGCATCGGCAGCCATCGATTCGGCTTCGAGCGTAATTCCGGAATCGAGATGCAGCAGGCAATCGGTGCGAAAGCCGAAGCCGTCCTTGCTCAAGGTGATGTGACCGGAATAGTTGCCGTCGAAATACTTTCTCAGAACCTCCTCGGTGCGATCGCTGACGCGACCGCGCAGGGCTTCACCGACACTGATGCTCTTGCCCGAGACTCTGATCGTCATGGTTTCGCCTCGCAGATCACGGCGACGGACGCTTCACCCGGAAAGACGCGCTTTCGCAAGAAAGGCACTCCCTGGAAAGACACCTGCCTAAGACAGACTCTTGCTCAAGACAGCACACTCAAGACAGCACTTGCTTAAGACAGTACTTGCTCAAGCCATCACTTGCGCATCGTCCTCGTCCGTCGCGATCCGCCACGACCGGGCTTTGCGCATGGACGTAGCATTTCGACAGTTGATGTCGCCGTCAAGCGGGTGCAATGTCACGGGATCGAAACAGCGCGGGCGCATCGCCTGGCGCGGCGGCACGCCACCGCAGTTGCACGATCGCAGCAACTCGCGGCGCCTGTTCGCATTGCGACATCGCTTGCCGCACGCGCGGCATTCATTGCATGCGCCGTCACGCCGGCGCGGCGCGCAGGCATTCCGCGCACGGCGCGCCTTCCACGAAAGCCTTTCCGCACAGGCCATCGGGCGCGCGTGGCGACGATGCGCAGCGCGATTCTTTTTTGTGCGGCTCTTTTGAGTTCGACTTATCGAGGATCGGGTTATCCGGTCAGGACGACGCCGCGGCGTCGAGCGCGCCGCGGCCCCGCGCGCCGAGCACGGACTGCTTTTCGCGGCGACGCTGCACCGATGAGGGAATACGCATTGCTTCGCGGTATTTCGCCACGGTGCGGCGCGCGATGTCGATACCGTCGGCGCGCAACTGCTCGACGATGGTATCGTCGGACAGGATGGCATCGGGACTTTCCGCATCGATCAGCAGCTTGATGCGATGACGCACCGCCTCGGCAGAATGCGCCTCGCCACCATCGGAAGCGGCAATCGACGCGGTAAAGAAGTACTTGAGTTCGAACAGGCCACGGCTGGTCGACATGTACTTGTTGGCCGTGACGCGCGACACCGTCGATTCGTGCATCTGGATGGCATCGGCGACGGTCTTGAGATTCAGCGGCCGCAGATGCGCCACGCCGTGGGTGAAGAAGCCGTCCTGCTGGCGCACGATCTCGGTCGCGACCTTCAGGATGGTGCGCGCGCGCTGGTCGAGCGCCCGCACCAGCCAGGTCGCGTTCTGCAGACAGTCGGAGAAGTAGGATTTGTCGTCGGACTTGCGGATCGTCTTCGACAGCTGGGTGTAATAGGTCTGGTTGACCAGCACGCGCGGCAGCGTGTCACTGTTGAGCTCGACCAGCCAGCCGCCGTCGGGGCCCGGCCGCACATAGACATCGGGCACCACCGTCTGCACGCGCGCGGCGCCGAACTTCAGTCCCGGCTTGGGATCGAGGCGGCGGATCTCGGCGATCATGTCGGCGAGATCCTCGTCGTCGATGCCACAGATCTTGCGCAGCTGGTTGAAGTCGCGCTTGGCAAGGAGATCGAGGTGCTCGATCAGCGCCTGCATCGCCGGATCGAAGCGATCGCGTTCGCGCAGCTGGATGGCGAGACATTCGCCGAGATGGCGCGCGCAGATGCCGGGCGGATCGAAGGTCTGCAGCACGCCGACCACGCCCTCGACCAGTTCAGGCGACGCTCCGAGCCGCTCGCCGACCTGGCCGAGATCGGCCGGCAGGTAGCCGGCCTCGTCGACGAGATCGATGAGATACTGGCCGATCATGCGTCGCGCCGGGTCCGCGAACGCGACCGCAAGCTGGGCGGCGAGATGATCGCCGAGCGACAGCTCGGCCGCGACGAACGCCTCAAGATTATAATCCTCGTCGCTCGACGAGCCGCCACCCCAGTCGGTGTAGGCGGTGGGCGCGGCATCCTGGGCCGCTCGCGCCGCGGCTTCCGCCGGCTCCTCGGGGAATACGTTGTCGAGGCCGGTGTCGAAGGTCTGCTCCATCTCCGAGCGGGATCCGAGATCGCGGCTCAGCCAGTCTTCCGGTGCGGGATCGGCGCCACTGGAACCGGAGCGGTCGAACCCGTCGCCATCACCGGCGCCGTCGAAGCTCGCTCCCTCGCCGTCACCGTCGCTTTCGAACGAGCCCGCGGTGTCGGCGGCTTCGGCCGGCTCGCCGCCCTCCGTCGCCCGCTCCAGCAGGGGGTTACGCTCGAGCTCCTCCTCCACGAATGCCGCCAGATCGAGATTGGAGAGTTGCAGCAGCTTGATGGCCTGCATCAGCTGCGGCGTCATCACCAGCGACTGGGTCTGGCGGAACTCTAGTCTCGGGGTGAGAGCCATCGAGGCAAAAGCCGTTCCATAAAATTGGTCCGATTTTTGCTTATAGCTTTTCTGATGGGGAAGTCCACGACTTGACGCGGCAAAAAGCAGCGCGTCAGGGGGTCTGCAGCCGGGCGCGAGCGGTGCGGATCATGGCAGGTTCCGGCCCAGAGAGGATGAGCCAGCGCAGGACCGCCGCAGCGCGGGAAAGACGCAGGTTCCCGCCTGTGGCGTGAGCGGGACTAAAGCCGGAATTCCTCGCCGAGGTAAAGCCGGCGAACGTCGGGATCGGCGACGATTTCCTCGGGACTGCCTTCGGTCAGCACCTCGCCGGCATACACGATATAGGCGCGGTCGGTGAGGCCGAGCGTCTCACGAACGTTATGATCGGTGATCAGCACACCGATGCCGCGGTTGGTGAGATGGCGCACCAGCACCTGGATGTCGCCCACCGCGATGGGATCGATACCGGCGAACGGCTCGTCGAGCAGCATGTAGTTCGGTCGCGTCGCCAGCGCGCGCGCGATTTCGACGCGGCGGCGCTCGCCGCCGGACAGCGCGATCGACGGCGACTTGCGCAGCCGCGTGATGTTGAATTCCTCGAGCAGCGAGTTGAGTTCGTGCTCGCGCTTGCGGCGATCGGGCTCGACCACTTCGAGCACCGCGCGGATGTTGTCCTCGACATTGAGGCCGCGAAAGATCGACGCTTCCTGCGGCAGATAGCCGATGCCGAGCCGCGCCCGCTGATACATCGGCAGGCTGGTGACATCGTGGCCATCAAGCTCGACGCGGCCGCGGTCGGCCTTGATCAGGCCGGTGATCATGTAGAACACGGTGGTCTTGCCGGCGCCGTTGGGACCGAGAATGCCCACCGCCTCGCCACGCCGCACATAGAGGCTGACGCCACGCACCACCTGGCGCGAGCCGAACGATTTTTCGATGCCGTGAATAGCGAGAAACGTCGCGCGCGGTGCGGACCGCTGCGCCTGCTGGGGCGCGGCGGCGGCATTGCCCATCCAGCGCGGCGTTTCGCGTTGCGGCTGCGGCTCGGCCGGACGACGCGCCACCGCCGGCGCCTCGCGCGGGCCAGGCCGCACCGCCTCGCTGCCGAGCGCCGTGATGTCTCCCTTGCCACGGCCGAACGCCTGCGACCCGCGCGGCGTCGCCTTGCGACGGAACATGCCCAGCAGATCCACCATGTGCTTCCGATCAGCCTTTCGCAGGTGCTGCGTCGCGCGGCATCAGCCGACCAGCAACGGGCCCGCCGGCCGGGCGCGGCCGACGGCCGCGGGCAGGGTGATACAGGCTTGCCGGGCGCTGTTCAACCTCACCGCGGGCCCGATCCTGACAAGCCGTTGAGACTCATTGGCTTTCCCGGAGCGCTGGACTGCGGGCGGGCCCCCTCGCCGGCGTTGTTGCCGTTCGGGAAGAGCGACGTGCCGCCACCGCTGCCAGCCTTGCCGACATTGGGAATCAGCACCTGGACCTTCTTGCCGCTGTTGACCTCGACCCGCGACACGCCGGTGGTCATGTCGACGATCAGGGTGTCGCCACGCAGCACCTTGTCGGCCTGGGTCATCACCACATTGCCGCGCATGGTGATGATGTTGGTTTTCATGTCGAAGTCGCCGCTGTCACCAGTGACGGTCTGATCCTTCTGGGTGACGATGACGCCGCCCCGCGCCTCCAGCCGCTTGATCGACGAGCTGCCTCCGGGCGCGGCCGCGGGCGCAGGCGCCGGCGTCTGCTTCGGCGCGCCAAGATTGGCGCCGGCGCCGCCGGGCCCGGCACCGCCCTCATAATAGACGACCAGCGTCTTGCAGCGCATCGTGGTGTCACCCTGCACCACCTTGACGTTGTCCTTGAAGGTCGCGGCCTTGTCCTTGTCGCGCACTTCGAGGCTGCCGGCATCGATCTGGATCGGCTTGTCGCGATTCTGCGAGAAGCCCTGCATCGCGTTCGGCGTGCCCTGCTGCACGGTGCTGCCCTGAGCGCGCGCATCATGCGTGGCGACAAGCGCCAGCACGGCAAGCGCGCCGCCGGCGCAACGTGTCGCGCGCGTCAGGAGCCTTGAGGAGAACGTCGGCATCTTCATCATCGTCATTTCTTTTTCGCCGGCGGCGCGACGTCTTCATGCGCAGCCGCGTCGGACGACGCCGCGCCGGATGGCGGCTGCTGGTCCGGGATCAATATCATCGAGACGCCCTGGTCGAAGACCACGAGCGCGCCGTTCTCGGTGATGCGCAGGCGGTTGGCGTCGAGCGTGCCGTTGAGCAGCTTGACCGCCACCGGCTGGTCGGACGCCACGGTGCCCTTGCCGAAATCGACGCGCGCCTGGGTCAGGCGGGCTTCATAGCCGGTCGAGGATTGCAGAAAGATGTTGTCCTTGAGATCGAGGGTCTGCGCCTTGGTATCGAACAGGCCGGACTTGGCATCCATGTTGACGGTCGACTTGTCCTCCATCTGCACCTTGGCGGTGAGCTGCTGGAGTTCGACATGAACGGGATCGGTGACGTCCTGGATCGCGGTCTTGGCGCGCAGGTCGTAGGGCCGCTGATCCGGCGTGAAGCCGGTGAGATGCGGCGAGTCCATGGTGATCTTGGTGCCTGATACCGCGAGGTTGCCGACCGACAGCGGTATCCCCGCCAGCAGGCGAAACGGATTGAAGACCGACACGCCGACGATCAGCGCCATCGACACCACCACCACGGCCGGAACTGCCTTCCGCAGAAAGCGCACGCGCCGGCTGTGCCGCGCCGCTTTCGCGAACCGCCGCTCCATCACCTCGTAGCTATGGGCCTCCATCGACGACACGACCGCTCCGCAACGGTGGAAAGAATGAATCTAGTCCGAACGGGCGCCTGACGCAGCCTGCCATGGCGTCACACAGGCGGACGACTATGACGGAAACGGGGCGCGGTCCGGCTGAAGCCGTCAGGAGTGGGCGAAAATGTCCTGTTCGGACCAGCCCTGGAGGTCGAGCAGCGCCCGCGCCGGCAGGAACTGGAAGCAGGCCTGCGCCAGGGCGCTGCGGTGCTCGCGCACCAGCATCTCGTCGAGGCGCTGGCGCAGCTGATGCAGGTGCAGCACGTCGGACGCCGCATAGGCGAGCTGGGCTTCCGACAGCGTCGCGGCCCCCCAGTCGCTCGACTGCTGCTGCTTGGACAGGTCGACGCCGAGCAGCTCGCGCACGAGGTCCTTCAGGCCATGCCGATCGGTGTAGGTGCGTACCAGCCGCGAGGCGATCTTGGTGCAGTAGACCGGCTGCGGCATGACGCCGAAGGTGTGGAACAGCACGGCGAGATCGAAGCGCGCGAAATGGAAGATCTTGGTGACCGCGGGATCGCCGAGCAGCTTCTTCAGGTTGGGCGCGTCGCGATGGCCGGCCGGAATCTGGACCACGTCCGCCGTGCCGTCGCCATTCGACAGCTGCACCACGCAGAGCCGGTCGCGGTGCGGATTGAGGCCGAGCGTCTCGGTGTCGATCGCAACCGACGTGGTGTAGCGGGAGAGGTCGGGCAGGTCGCCGCGGTGGAAGCGGATGGTCATCTCGATCGAACCTTCACAAGCTGGGCTGCGGCGCTGCGCGTCGCCAGGCGACATCGCATTCCCCGAGCGCGAGAAAACCGCGACCGGAACGAGTCGCTGTTCCGGCGTATGTACCATGGCGGCAAAGCGGGACGAAATGCCCGGGAGCGCCGCCTCAGCCGACCATAGCCCGCAGGGGACGGGACATCGGCGGCGTGGCGGCGCCGGAGCGCAGGAGGCAGGCGATCAGCACGGCCACCAGCAGTGGCGACAACCGCCCCGCCGCGACCAGCAGGGGCGGGCTGAGCAGCGGAACCAGCCACACAAGGAACGCCAGCGTCCAGCACCATAGCGGCGGCGCGGCGCGGTCCGCCAGCCACAGCCCTGCAGCGACCGTCAGCGCGATCGCGTCATAGGGCCCGGAATGCGGCGCCGCCAGAACCATGGCTGCGAGCAGCACGCCGGTGCGCCCGCCCGCCCGCAGCGGCGACCGGAACGCGGCGACGACCGCGGCGGCGCTGCCGCAGGCCGCCAGCAGCTGGACGGCCGTGGCCAGCCCGGCCGGCGCGCCGAGCAGCACCGCACAGGTGTGAACGCTGTGGCCCCACATGCGGCCGTACGCGATCCATTTCGCATCGGGGTTGAACAGATGACCGACGATCAGTGGCAGCCAGTCGGCCCACAGTTGCCAGCCAAAGGTCCACGCGCTCGCGACAGCGAGAGTAACCGCCGACAGCGCCGCGGCGGCCAGCGCACGCCACGCGCCGGCCGCGATCAGCGCCAGCGGCACCAGGATGCAGAACTGCGGTTTGAAGGTCAGCAGGCCAAGGATCAGCCCGGCGGCGACAGGACGCGCGTCGAGCCATGCGATGCCGCCGACGGTAAGCGCGATCACCAGGAATGCGACCTGACCGTCGATGACATTGATGGCCGCAGCGGGACAGGCGAGCGCCATCGTCGTCAGCAGGCGGCAGGCATCGCCATCGCGCGCGATGAGCCGCAGCGCGGCGATCATCAGCGCCGCCGTGACCAGCTGGAAGGCGACATACGACGCCGGAAAGCCGAGCCCGGCAAACGGCGCCAGCAGCAGCAGAAAGCTCGGCGGATAGGTCCAGGGGCGAAACGGCAGCGGCTGCGACAGCCATGCCGCAAAGCGCGTGTTGAGAAGATCCGTGAAGCGGTCGCCATCGTAGATCAGCGTGGCGTCGCCCGCGAGCACGGCGCCGATCGCGCCATCGAACACCATCCAGTCGGTGCCGAGAGTGTTGTAGTTGAGGCCGATGGCGCCGGGAAATGGCACAGTGGTGGCGAACACGAGCCAGAGATAGGCGGACGCCGCACATGCGGGCACCCAGACGGTGGCCGGCGGCCATCCGATCGCGGCATTGCCCGTCGCCTGGCCGGCGCGCTTTGACGCCGCACAACCCGATCCGAGATTGCCAGAAGACGTCGCGCGCATGCCGAGCCCTCCCGCCGGATCCGGCGTCCCCGCGACGCGTCCCCGACGGCCCGATCAAGGCAGAAATAATTGGAAACTCAACCGAAAGGCGAGTCCTTGCTTAATCAGAGGTTGAATCGCGAGAACGAGATGGGGTGCCGCGCGGAGAATCGGCGTGCGGGCACGACAGCGCCTGGGGGCGATGTGCATATCGCCGGGGTCGACGGGCGGCCGAGGCGCCGTCCCGGCGGGGGACACACAACGATCTCAGCGAATGTAAGGAGGCGCCAGCCAGGGGATGCCCGCGCATGACATGATTCATCCGCCCGGGGCGGGCACTGCAGGGCAGCGGTCGTCAGGGAGATTTAGAGCGGCAGCACCATCAAGGAGATGATGGTGCCCAGGAAAGGACTCGAACCTTCACGGCTTGCACCACTGGTACCTGAAACCAGCGCGTCTACCAATTCCGCCACCTGGGCAACGCGCGACACATAGAGGGTCCGCTTTCGCCTTGTCAACACCGCGCATGCGCTTTGTCGTCATAAACATGCCAAGTCCCTGACGGATCGGCCGAACCTGAGGCACAGCGGCATCACCTCATGCCGCCACGCGGACGCGGGCGGCGCAAGCTGTCACGAACGCCCGCCAGAGCCACTGAGGCCTTGAACAGGGCCCTCCTCGTCATCTATCTGGTGTAAGCATGCACCGCACGCGGCCTTCATCGCGCCCAGCCCGGAACAGATCCCATGACCGAAGCCCATCTCCCAGCCAAGCGACCGTCGGAAACCCTGGTCACGATCTTCGGCGGGTCCGGCTTCCTCGGCCGCCATGTGGTTCGCGCGCTCGCCAAGCGCGACTATCGCATCCGTGTCGCGGTGCGGCGGCCTGATCTCGCCGGCCATTTGCAGCCGCTCGGCAAGGTCGGCCAGATCCATGCCGTGCAGGCCAATGTGCGCTACCCCGAATCGATCGCCGCCGCAGCGCGCGACAGCGACATCGTCATCAATCTCGTCGCCGTCCTGACCGAGAGCGGCGCGCAGACCTTCGACGCGGTGCAGGACAAGGGTTCCGCCGCGGTGGCGGAGGCGGCGAAGGCCGCTGGCGCGCGCCTGGTGCACGTCTCCGCGATCGGCGCCGACGCGCAGTCGGCCTGCGCCTATTTCCGGGCCAAGGCCGCCGGCGAGGCCGCGGCCCGCGCCGCGGTGCCGGATGCGATCGTCGTGCGCCCGTCGCTGCTGTTCGGCCAGGAAGACGACTTCACCAACCGTTTCGCGGCGCTCGCCCGCGCGCTGCCGGTGCTGCCGGTGGTTGGCGCCGACACCCGTGTGCAGCCGGCCTTTGTCGGCGACGTCGGACTGGCGATCGCTCAACTCGTCGATGGCCGCGGCACCAGCGGCGCGACCTATGAGTTCGGTGGCCCCGAGGTGCTGACGATCAGGCAGGTCTTCGAGATGATCCTCAAGTTCACCGAGCGCGACCGCACCCTGCTGCCGCTGCCGTTCGGCCTGGCCAAGCTCAAGGCGCTGTTCCTGCAGTTCGCGCCGGGTGCGCTCAAGCTGACGCCGGACCAGGTCGAGATGCTGCGCATCGACAATGTCGTGCCGGATGCGGCGAAGACCGCCGGCCTGACCCTTGAAGGCCTCGGCATCGTTCCGGAATCGCTGGAAGCGATCACGCCGTCCTATCTCTGGCGCTTCCGCAAGACCGGCCAGTTCCGCAGCAGCGCCGCCTGAGGCGGAGCGTCGGGACTTAAGGCGCCCCGCCCGGCCATCCAGGTCTTGCTTGCAGGTCTTGCCTGCAGATCTTTCGCGTCGAAATGCTGCAAAGACGTCCGATGCCCGGGACCACCCCGGGCATGATTGGACTTCATTGAAAGTACGATCCGTATTTTCAGCCGGCATCAGGACCAGCGCAGCCTTGCCGCCGGTTACTTGCCGAGCGCCAGCGCGATCAGGCCGAGCGTGCCGACCGTGACACGCCACCAGGCGAAGAATACGAAGCCATGGCGCGTGACGAAATCGAGGAACGTGCGCACCACGATGAGCGCAGTGATGAACGACACCACGAATCCGATCGCGATGATGGCGAGGTGATCGGTGCTCATCTCGGCGCGGCTCTTATACAGGTCGTAGACAAACGCGGCGACCATCGTCGGAATCGCGAGGAAGAACGAGAATTCCGCCGCTGAACGCTTGTCGGCGCCGAACAGCATCGCGGACACGATGCTGGCGCCGGAGCGCGACACGCCGGGGATCATCGCAACGCACTGGGCGATGCCGATGCCTAGATACATCGGCAGCGCGAAGGTGGTGGCGTCGTGATAGCGCGGCTTGAGGTCGAGCTGGTCGACCCAGAGCAGCACCGCACCGCCGACGATCAGCGAGAAGCAGACGACCCAGGGACTGAAGAGCACGGCTTTGATCGCGCTCCCGGCCACCAGCCCAACACCAACGGCCGGCAGGAATGCCACCAGCACGCCGATGACGAAACGCCGTGCATCCGGATCGCTGAACATGCCCATGGCGATGCGCCACAGCCGCTGGAAGTAGATCACCAGGATGGCGAGGATGGCGCCGAGCTGGATCAGTACGTTGAAGGTCTTCCAGAAGCCGACCTCGTCGAGGCCGAAGATGTGCGTCACCAGCAGCAGGTGACCGGTCGAGGAAACCGGCAGGAATTCGGTCAAACCTTCGACGATGCCGAGGATGACTGCCCTGATCGCGTCGGAAAACATGCGTGGCCCCGTGTGTCTGGCGCATGGCCGCGAAAAGCGGGAACCGGCCTCTCGACAAGATCATGCGCCGTCAAAAGGATGAAGCGCCTGCGCGGGATGCGCCGTACGCCGCCCTTGACCCCAAAAAAGCGGCTTCTTGTGGCCTATTCGCCGCAGCCCCGCAACGCCAAAAGCGGCCTCAGCCGGCGCCCGCGCTGCCCTGCCCGGCGTTCACATCATGCACACCCGGGTAGTGTGCAGCGCACGGCTGTCATATAACGGCGACGAACTTTTAAGCTTTTGCCTGTCTACCCAAGGTCTGCATGTTCACCCTGTTTCACCATCCCTTCTGCCCCCACTCGCGCTTCGTCCGGCTCGCGCTCGGCGAATACGGGCTCGATGTGCGGCTGGTGGAGGAGCGGGTGTGGGAGCGGCGGGAGGCATTTCTGGCCCTCAACCCCGCCGGCGCCACGCCGGTGCTGGTCGACGCGGGCATGCCGGCCGTCCCCGGCGCCGGCATCATCGGCGAATATCTCGACGAACAGCATGGCGCGGAGCTCGCCGACCACCGGCTGCTGCCGGCGAATCCCGCCGAGCGCATCGAGGTGCGCCGGCTGATGGCCTGGTTCCATGACAAGTTCTATGAGGAGGCCAGCGGCCCGCTGGTCACCGAGCGCATCTACAAGCGCTACATGAGCGAGGAAAACGGCGGCGGCCCGCCCTCGACCGACGTGATTCGCGCCGCCAAGGCCAATGTGCGCTATCATCTCGCCTATATCGGCTGGCTGGCCCGCTCGCGGAACTTCCTGGCGGGCGACACGCTGACCTACGCGGACCTCGCCGCGGCGGCGCACCTGTCGGCCATCGACTATGTGGGCGACGTGCCATGGAGCGAGGACGACGCGGCGAAAGCCTGGTACGCGCGGATCAAGTCGCGGCCGTCGTTCCGTCCGCTGCTGAGCGAGTGGCTGGCGGGCATCCCGGCATCGCCGACCTACGTGGACCTCGACTTCTGACCGATCCCCCCGCCGCGGCGGCCGATCTGAAGGCGGCCCTCGCCCGCGAGGCGCACGCGCTCGGCTTCGACACCATCGGCATCACTGACCCCGCCGCGATCGCCGGCGTCGGCGCGCGTCTTGAGACCTTCCTGCAATCCGGCGCCCACGGCGACATGGACTGGCTGGCCAACGCGCCGGAGCGGCGCGCCGATCCGCGGGTGCTGTGGCCCGACGTGCGCTCCGTCATCATGCTCGGGGTCAACTACGGCCCCGACGAAGACCCGATGGCGCTGCTCAACGCCCGCAGCCGCGCGGCGATCTCGGTCTATGCGCGCGGCGACGATTATCACGACATCATCAAGAAGCGGCTGAAGACGCTGGCGCGCTGGCTGCTGGCACAGGCCGGCGGCGACGTGAAGGTGTTCGTCGACACCGCCGCGGTGATGGAGAAGCCGCTCGCCCACCAGGCTGGCCTCGGCTGGCAAGGCAAGCACACCAATCTGGTGTCGCGCGGCTTCGGGTCGTGGCTGTTTCTCGGCGCGATTTTCGCCACCTGCGAGCTGCCGCGCGATGCCGCAGAGGCCGATCACTGCGGCTCATGCCGCACCTGCCTCGACAGCTGTCCGACCGCGGCGTTTCCCGCGCCCTACCAGCTCGATGCGCGGCGCTGCATCTCGTACCTGACGATCGAGAACAAGGGCCCGATCCCGCATGAATTCCGCCGCGCGATGGGCAACCGCATCTATGGCTGCGACGACTGTCTCGCCGCCTGTCCCTGGAACAAGTTCGCGCAGGCCGGCCGCGAGGCGAAGCTGAGCGCGCGCGCCGAGCTGCGTGCGCCCGCGCTCGCCGATCTCGCGCGGCTCGACGACACGGCGTTTCGCGCCCACTTCACCAAATCGCCGGTCAAGCGGGTCGGCCGCGACCGCTTCGTGCGCAACGTGCTGATCGCAATCGGCAACTCCGGCGATCCCGCGCTGGCCGCGGAGGCCGTGGCGCTGCTCGACGACGCCAGCCCGCTGGTGCGCGGCGCCGCGGTGTGGGCGCTGGCGCAGCTCGCGCCCGACGAGTTCGCGCGACGCGCGTCCGTGACAACGGATAGCGATGCAGGCGTGCAGCAGGAATGGGCGCGCGCACTGGCCGCGCCCGACGCCTGAGACGATCTCAGGACAGCTCCGCCACCGTCGCCAGCAGCCGTGCGATGTCCTGCGGCCGCGACAGACGATGATCGCCGTCCTGGATCATGGTCAGCACCACATCCTCGCTCGGCAGGCGATGGGTCAGCTCGAACGCATGCTGCCAGGGCACGTCCGGGTCGCGCGCGCCCTGCAGGATGCGGACGGGACAACCGGTATCGATGGAGCGGTCGAGCACGAGATGGTTGCGGCCGTCCTCGATCAGGCGGCGCGTGATCGGCTGCGGATCGCCGTACTCCGACGGGCGGTACCATACGCCTCTGGCCTCGATCTCGGCGCGGATCTCCGGCGAGAACGACTTCCACATCAGCGCCTCGGTGAAATCCGGCGCCGGCGCGATCAGCACAATGCCGGCAAGCGAAGCGCGTTGCTGCGCGGTGCGCTGGCGCAGCGCCCGCGCCAGCAGCAAGGCCATCCACCCGCCCATCGACGAGCCAACGACGATCTGCGGTCCGCTGCAGAAACGGTCGAACACCGCAAGGCTCTCTTCGGCCCAGCGTCCGATGGTGCCGTCGATGAACGCCCCGCCGGATTCGCCATGCCCCGAATAATCGAAACGGATGCACGCGCGGCCCCGCGCGGCTGCCCACTCGTCGAGCGCCTGGGCCTTGGTGCCCTTCATGTCCGAGGCGAACCCGCCGAGCCAGAACAGCCCGGGGCCGGTTCCCGGCCGCGCGCGCACGGCGATCGCGCGGGCGTCCGCGCCGCTGCCGACCTCGATCATCTCCGCCGCCGTCTCGACCGAACCGTTCATCCCTGCTGACCTTTCCTGTCTGCCGGGCATACCTGCCAGAGCGCCCGACATCCCTCTCCCTGCCGCACGACGGCTTTGTAACCGACTTCATCCCGCCCAGGCACGGGAAACGCATGATTCCGTACGATTTTCGCGATTTGAAGGATTCCTCGCCGGCCGCAGCACGATCCCGCTTGCGAAAAGTGATGGCACTTTTTATGTGTGCCGGGGCTTTTAGAGCCGACGCTCCGCGTGGCGCGTTCTGTGCGGCCAAAATACCTCTCACGCGGCGGTCCGGGCTTCGGCCGGCGCATCTGCGCTTGCCCGCACCCCATGAATGCTTCAGACTACGCGCTTCACCAACAACATTGGAGTTCTACCCATTCGCCGTCCCAGCAGAGCGCCAGCCCCCGTCCAGAAGGACGGACCGCGCACGAACGATGAGATCCGCAACGCGCAAATCCAGCTGATCGACCAGCACGGCACCAATCACGGCACGATCGAGACGATCGTGGCTATCAGGCTGGCCATCGAGGCCGGCATGGATCTGGTCGAGATCTCGCCGAACAACGTGCCTCCCGTCTGCAAGATCATGGACTACGGGAAGTACAAGTTCCAGGCGCAGAAGAAGGCCGCCGAAGCTCGCAAGAAGCAGAAGGTTGTCGAGATCAAGGAGATCAAGCTCCGCCCGATGATCGACGATCACGACTACGGCGTGAAGATGAAGGCGATGCTGCGGTTCTTCGAGGAAGGCGACAAGGTCAAGATCACCTTGCGCTACCGGGGCCGCGAGATGGCGCACCAGGAGATCGGCACCAAGCTGCTCGACCGGGTCAAAGCCGATGTCGCCGAACTCGCCAAGGTCGAGCAGGACGCGAGGTTCGAGGGCCGTCAGGTCGTCATGGTGCTGGCGCCGCGCTGAACGATCGCGCCGGTCATCTCAAATTCTGTCGCGCGGCCCGTCAGATTCCTGATGGGCCGTTTTGATTCCGGCACCGACAAACGCCCGCCGGCACCGCATCACGCAAAAAAAACGGCGCCGCACCAGTGGTGCCGCGCCGCTCCCGGCCCGCGGGCCGACGGTCGACTGAAACAGCGTCAGAGGCTGCGCACGGCCTCCCAACGGCCGCTGCAGGCGGTGGAGGCCGACTTGCCGCTCCACTGGCCGGCCCCGGTGTTGCCGTTGAGCTTGCCGCTGGCGCTCGCGCGCTGATCGCCACGGCCGATCGACACGTTGACATTGCCGCCCTCGCCGACGCTGCCGGAGATATCGAAGCCGCCATCGCCGGAATAGCTGATCTGGCCGCCGGAGACCTTCACCGCGTAGCTGTAGGCCGGGTCGCAGTCGCCCGACTGGGTGATGATGGTGACCCGCCACATGCCGTCATGGGAGGCGCCGGCCTTCGAATAGCCGGCGAGTGCAATCGCCAGCGCGAAGGCCGCGACGGCGAAGATCCCGCGAAACAGCTGGAGCCGCACGATGTCGGCGGGAATGGCGATCGTCTTGGCAATCCTGGCCATGGGCATGTGTCCGGTCGATGGCGGGAGTAAATTCTGAAGACGCCTGATATAGGGTTCCCGGCGGGGATGCGATAGTGCAATGCACAATAAATTCCGTTCCCGGTTGCCATTTCCCCATGTCTCTGCCATAAGCCCAGCCTTCGTCGACCGGCTGATCAAGGGCTGCCGTGGCGACGTACCAGCCGGCGCTTCCATTTCCTGGAAAGTGCCAGCTTTTTCAACGCTCTAGCGAGCATTTAACCGACCGAGCGCCCTCGCGGGCGGCTTTTGCGTGTCGGCAGTAGGAGAGCCAAATGCCCAAGCTGAAGACCAAGTCAGGCGCTAAAAAGCGCTTCAAGGTGACCGCCTCCGGGAAGGTCAAGCATGCTCAGCGCGGCAAGCGCCACGGCATGATCAAGCGGACGAAGAAGCAGATTCGTCAGCTCCGTGGCACGCGCGTGCTGTTCAAGACCGACGGCGACAACGTCAAGAAGTACTTCTTGCCGAACGCCT
The DNA here is from genome assembly GCF_018131225.1 of Bradyrhizobium sp. U87765 SZCCT0048. Lineage (GTDB taxonomy): Bacteria > Pseudomonadota > Alphaproteobacteria > Rhizobiales > Xanthobacteraceae > Bradyrhizobium_A. Next base: position 638,907 of record NZ_JAFCMM010000004.1, read on the forward strand.
GATCCCTGATCGCCGGGCCGCACCATCGCGGCCGTTTTTCGTCACCATTCGAGATTTTGAGGAGGTCTGTCATGGCTCGCGTCAAGCGCGGAGTGACGGCTCACGCCAAGCACAAGAAAGTCTACAAGGCCGCCAAGGGTTATTATGGCCGCCGCAAGAACACGATCCGCGCCGCCAAGCAGGCGGTGGAGAAGGCCGGCCAGTACGCCTTCCGTGATCGCAAGCGCAAGAAGCGCACCTTCCGCGCCCTCTGGATCCAGCGCCTGAACGCCGCTGTGCGTCCGTTCGGCCTGACCTACAGCCGATTTATCGACGGCCTCGCCAAGTCGGGCGTGACTGTGGATCGCAAGGTGCTGTCGGATCTGGCCATCCATGAGCCGGCGGCTTTCCAGCTGATCGCCGAAAAGGCCAAGGCCGCTCTCGCGGCCTGAGACCTTCAACGCCCGTACTGACGAGGCCGACACGACCGGGGCTTTGACCTGAAGCCCCGACCGTTCGGCTGGGCCTTGTTGACCCCCGCCGGACGATCCACCGAGATCATTGTTCCGCTTTGGGGCCCAAGATGTCCGAACTCAACGCTCTGCAAGCCGATCTGCTCAGCCAGATCGCCGCGGCCTCCGACGAGGCCGCGCTCGAGGCCGTGCGCGTCTCAGCGCTCGGCAAGAAGGGCTCGATCTCCGCACTGCTCGCGACCCTCGGCAAAATGTCGCCGGAGCAGCGCAAGACCGAGGGCGCCGCGATCAACGCGGTGAAGGACGGCGTCTCCCAGGCACTCGCCGCCCGCCGCGACGTGCTGAAGGCCGCCGCGCTCGATGCCCGCCTCGCGCGCGAGACGGTCGACGTCACCCTGCCGCTGCGCGACACCGCCACCGAAGCCGGCCGCATCCACCCGCTGACCCAGGTGTGGGACGAACTCACCACCATCTTCGCCGACATGGGCTTTGCGGTGGCCGAAGGTCCGGACATCGAGACCGACGACTACAACTTCACCAAGCTGAACTTCCCCGAGGGCCATCCGGCCCGCGAGATGCACGACACCTTCTTCTTCAATCCGAAGGAAGACGGCTCGCGCCTCCTGCTGCGCACTCACACCTCGCCGGTGCAGGTGCGCACCATGCTGAGCCAGACGCCGCCGATCCGCGTGATCTGCCCGGGCCGCACCTACCGCATCGACTCGGACGCGACCCATACGCCGCAATTCCACCAGGTCGAGGGCCTCGTCATCGACAAGGGCTCGCACCTCGGCCACCTCAAGTGGATCCTGCACGAGTTCTGCAAGGCGTTCTTCGAGGTCGACAACATCAACATGCGCTTCCGGCCGTCGTTCTTCCCGTTCACGGAGCCGTCGCTGGAAGTCGATATCCAGTGCCGCCGCGACAAGGGCGAGATCCGCTTCGGCGAGGGCGAGGACTGGCTGGAGATTCTTGGCTGCGGCATGGTTCATCCGAACGTGCTGCGCGCCTGCAACATCGATCCCGACGTCTATCAGGGCTTCGCCTGGGGCATGGGCATCGACCGCATCGCGATGCTGAAATACGGCCTGCCCGACCTGCGCGCGCTGTTCGACGCCGATGTGCGCTGGCTCGACCACTACGGCTTCCGGCCGCTTGAAATCCCGACACTGGCCGGAGGGCTGTCGTCATGAAGTTCACCCTGTCCTGGCTGAAGGAGCACCTCGTCACCGACGAGCCGCTGGACAAGCTCGCCGACAAGCTGACCATGATCGGCCTCGAGGTCGAGCACATCGAGGACAAGGGCAAGGCGCTGGCGCCGTTCACCATCGCCCGTGTGATCTCGGCCGAGCAGCATCCCAATGCCGACCGGCTGCGGGTGTGCATGGTCGACACCGGCGAGGGTGCTCCCGTGCAGGTGGTGTGCGGCGCGCCGAACGCGCGCGCCGGCCTTGTCAGCGTGTTCTCGCCGCCCGGCACCTTCATTCCCGGCAAGAACATCACGCTTGGCGTCGGCACCATCCGCGGCGTCGAGAGCCGCGGCATGCTGTGCTCGGCCGCCGAGCTTCAGCTGTCGGAAGACCATGACGGCATCATCGAGCTGCCGGCGGACGCGCCGATCGGCCAGCCCTATGCGGAGTGGGCGAAACTCGGCGATCCCGTGATCGAGATCAACCTGACGCCGAACCGGCAGGACTGCACCGGCGTGCATGGCATCGCCCGCGACCTGTCGGCCGCCGACATGGGAACGTTGAAGGATCCGGCGATCAAGCCGGTGAAGGGCGAATTCCCGTGCCCGGTGCAGGTCACCGTCGAGGACGCCACGCTGTGTCCGGGCTTTGCGCTGCGCCTCGTGCGCGGCGTCAAGAACGGCCCGTCGCCGGAGTGGCTGCAGAAGCGGCTGACCTCGATCGGCCTGCGCCCGATCAACGCCCTCGTCGACATCACCAACTTCATGACGTTCGACCGCAGCCGCCCGCTGCATGTGTTCGACGCCGCCAAGGTCAAGGGCAACCTCACCGTGCGGCGCGGCCGCACCGGGGAGACGCTGCTCGCGCTCGACGGCCGCACCTACACGCTGGACGACCAGGTTTGCGTGATCGCCGACGACCATGGCGTCGAATCGCTCGCCGGCATCATGGGCGGCGAGGCGTCGGGCTGCTCCGACGACACCACCGACGTGCTGATCGAATCGGCGCTGTGGAACGAGATCAACATCGCCCAGACCGGCCGCAAGCTCGGCATCAACTCGGATGCGCGCTATCGCTTCGAGCGCGGCGTCGATCCGGCCTTCATGGTGCCGGGCCTCGAGCTCGCGACCAGGCTGGTGATGGAGCTGTGCGGCGGCACGCCGTCGGAAGCCGTGGTGATCGGCAAGACCCATGGCGACGACCGGGTGATCGACTACCCGCTCACCGAACTCAAGCGTCTCGCCGGCATCGAGGTGCCGCTGATCGAGACACGCCGCATCCTCGGCCATCTCGGCTTCATGGTGGCCGGCAATGGCCCGGTGGTGAAGGTGGCGGTGCCGTCCTGGCGCAGCGACGTCTCCGGCAAGGCCGACATCGTCGAGGAGATCGTGCGCATCGTCGGCGTCGATCGCGTTCCGATGGTGCCGTTCGAGCGCGGCGACAGCCCGCGCAAGCCGGTGCTGACGCCGCTGCAGCTGCGCACGCGCCGCGCCAAGCGCGCGCTGGCGGCGCGCGGCATGATCGAAGCGGTGACCTGGTCGTTCATTCCCAAGGCCCAGGCCGAGCTGTTCGGCGGCGGGCAGCCGGAGCTTGCGCTCGCCAACCCGATCGCGGCGGACCTCTCCGACATGCGGCCGAGCCTGCTCGCGGGCCTCGTGCGTTCAGCGCAGGCCAACGCCGACCGCGGTTTCCCTGACGTCGCGCTGTTCGAGGTCGGCCAGATCTTCCGCGGCGACCGTCCGCAGGACCAGCAGATGGCGGCAAGCGGCATCCGCCGCGGCCTCGCCTCGTCGCGCTCGCCGGGACGGCACTGGTCGGGCTCGGCAACCGTCGACGCCTTCGACGCCAAGGCCGACGCGCTGGCGGTACTCGCTGCCGCGGGTGCGCCGGTGCAGGCGATCCAGGTGGTGGCGACGCGCGAGGCGAAGAACGCTCCAGCGTGGTTGCATCCGGGTCGCTCCGGCGTGCTGCAGATCGGGCCGCAGAACGTGCTGGGCTATTTCGGCGAGCTGCATCCGCGCGCGCTCGAGGTGCTGGATGCCGAGGGGCCGCTGGTCGGCTTCGAGGTGGTGCTCGACCGCATCCCCGACGCCAAGGCGAAGCCGACCCGGGCCAAGCCGCTGCTCGACCTGTCGCCGTTCCAGCCGGTGTCGCGCGACTTCGCGTTCATCGTCGATCGCGCCGTCAAGGCCGGTGACGTGGTGCGCGCCGCACAGGGCGTCGACCGCAAGCTGATCACCGCGGTGAACGTGTTCGACCTCTACGAGGGCAAGGGCATCGACGACGGCAAGAAGTCGCTGGCGATCGCCGTGACGCTGCAGCCGCGCGACAAGACCCTGACCGACCAGGAGATCGACGCGGTCGCGGCCAAGGTCGTCGCCGAGGTGACCAAGAAGACAGGCGGCGTGCTGCGCGGATGAACTTCGCAGCACTGCTGCCGTCGGACATCAGTCCCCATCATGTGCTTGCGATCGGCGCCATCGCGCTGATCGCAGGCGCCGCGCGCGGCTTTTCCGGGTTCGGCTCCGCGCTGATCTTCATGCCGCTGGCGAGCACGTTTGCCGCGCCGAGCCTCGTCGCCGGCCTGTTGCTGGTGATCGATTCGGTCGCGGCCGTGCCGCTGATCCCCGGTGCGCTGAGACATGCCGACCGCCGGCCGGTGACCGCGATGGTGCTCGGCGCCGTCGTCGGCGTGCCGATCGGCACCTATGCGCTGACCCGCCTCGATCCGGTGGTGACGCGCTGGATCATTTCGGCCTTCGTCGTCGCCATGCTGGCGCTGATCGCATCGGGCTGGCGCTACCGCGGCACCGACCGCGGCGGTATCGCCATGGCCGTCGGCAGCGTGTCCGGCTTTTGCGGCGGCCTCGCCCAGACGGGTGGACCGCCGGTGGTCGCGTACTGGCTGGGACGGCCGATCGAGCCGCAGGTGGTGCGCGCCAACATCGTGCTGTTCTTCGCAGGCTCCGACGTTGTGTCGGTGGCGAGCTACCTGGTCGCCGGGCTGTTGACCTCCGACGTGCTCAAGCTCGCCCTGCTGATCGGCCCGGTGTTCGCGTTCGGGCTGTGGCTCGGCGCGCAGATGTTCGGCAAGGCGAGCGAGACGCTGTTTCGCACCATCTGCTACGCGCTGATCGCGCTCGCCGCGGTGGTCGGCCTGCCGCTGTTCGACGGCCTGCTGCGCTGAAGCGCTTGCCTCGCCGCATGCGGCGAGACTACGCTTCGCGACCTTGATGAGCCGGAGTTCCCATCATGATCGATCGTCGCGGCCTGCTGATCGCGGGCGCCTTCGGCGCCGTCACGGCGGCCACCGCGCCGCTGCGCGCGCTGGCAGAAGACGCCGGCAAGAAGCCGCGTACCCGCATCGTCTTCCTCGGCACCAAGGGCGGACCCCGGGTCGGGATCGGCGCGGCCAATCCGGCCAATGCCGTGGTGGTGAACGGCACGCCCTACGTGATCGACTGCGGCATGGGCGTCAGCCGCCAGCTGGTCAACGCCGGCATCGCCATTCCGTCGGTGAAGTACATCTTCATCAGCCACCATCACTCCGACCACAACCTCGAATACGGCAATCTCGTCTACAACGCCTGGGCGGCCGGTCTGTCGACGCCGGTGCATTCGTTCGGTCCCAAGGGGCTGGAGGCGATGACCAGGACGTTCTGGGAGCTCAACAGGTTCGACGTCGACACCCGCATCGCCGACGAAGGCCGCCCCGATCCCCGCCCGCTGCTGATCGCACGGGACATCACCGACAATGGCGTCGTGCTCAAGACCGAGGACGTCACGGTCACCGCGTTCCGCACGCCACATCCGCCGATTACCGACAATTTCGCCTACAAGTTCGAGACGCCGGACGGCACGATCGTGTTCTCCAGTGACACCGCCTACAATCCGAAGCTCGCCGAATTCGCCAAAGGCGCCGACGTGCTGGTGCACGAGGTGCTGTACGAGCCGGCGGTCGACCGTCTCGTCCTCAAGACGAAGAATGGCGCGACGCTCAAGAAGCATCTGATGGACAGCCACACCACGACCGATGATGTCGGCCGCATCGCCGCCGCGGCCGGCGTCAAGACGCTGGTGCTGAGCCATTTCGTGCCGGGCGACGATCCCGCCGTCACCGACGCCGACTGGACCGAGGGCGTCAAGAAGCACTTCAGCGGCCGCGTCGTCGTCGCCAGGGATCTGATGGAGCTGACGCTGCCGGTGTGAGAACGCTCAGCCGCGCGGCCAGACGCGAGGGCACGTCATGGCGCCGTCGTCACGGCCTTCGCACCGCGGGCCCGGCTCGGCGGCAGGGCATGGAAGCGCCCCCACGCCCGCCGCAGCTGCCGCGAGGAGGCGAAGCCGGCGCGCTCCGCGACGCGCTCCATGTCGAGCCGCGTGCCTTCGACCAGCTCCCGCGCCAACGCGACGCGGATGCGATTGACGTAATCCGTCACGCTCATGCCGGCATGCTCGTTGAACAGGCGCGACAGATGCCGCGCGCTGGTGTGCGCGATCACGGCCCGCGCCCGCCATCCTCAGGACGACGCCTGTGCCGCAGGCGCCACCATGCGCGCCTGCGGCCAGGACACCGACTGCCCCGCCCCCGAGACGTCCTACCCGAACCAGTAGCGCACGATGCGATGGCTGCCCGGATCGGTCTCGAAGTTGACCCGGTCGCGCCGGTAGTCCTTGGGGATGGGATCGCCCGTGCGATAGACGCGCACCGTATGACCGATCAGGTCGGCGATCCGGTCCGGATGCGGATCGGATCCCAGCAGATTTGCGGCGATCGCCATATCGAGAGGAAATGGATCCTCATCCCCGGCGAGGGCTGGATTCGCAGCCCGCTCCGGGGCGAACGACCACATCCTGAAGCCCAGGCTCGACAGCTGGAAAAGCTGCTGACGCGTGACCCCGCCGAGCGCGATCGAAAACACGTTGGCCCAGGCGGTCGGCGAACCGCACAGCGCGGGGATGAAAATCGGCAGTCGCTCATGCTGCCCCCCGCCAATGACGCGAATCCCGATCGCTTCGATTGCATCGGCATCGACCTTCAGCGGACGCGGCTTGATTTCCGGCTCGCACTGGATGGTCCCGTCCTGCTTGTACACGCTGGCAGCAAGATCCATGGCACACACTCCTCCTGACGACCGCGCCACGGATGCATCCGGTGGCGGCCGTTCGAAATTCACATGATGAAGTCATGACGCCGGTGGCAGGGATCGCCCTGCCTAGAACACTACGAAAGCCGCCGTCCCGGACAGCGCCTGCACGGTGTAGAAATCGGCCTGGCCGTTGGGTTGGCCCACGATCGATCCGCGATGCAGCGTGGTGATGGATTCCGTGGCCACCGGCGCGATATCCGACAGCCGCAGATTGACCCGCGGAATCAACACCGTGAACGTCGTCGATCCGGCGTCCGTGGTTTCATGCAGCACCACGCTCACCAGCGTGCCGAGTTCGCTTGCGGTGCTGCGGATCTGGTCGCCGCTGAACTGCTTGTTGAGGCTCGCCGAGTGGTAGCTGAAATGGGGCCTGCCGTCGAAACCCGACGTTGAATAGGTGATCTGCAGTCCGCCTCCGGACAGTTCATAGAGAGTCGGATGCCTGGTTCCGGCCGGGGCCGGGTTCGAAGCTGCACTCATGGTGTGTCTCCTCGTTGTCCATGCAGGGTTGACCGCATGACGACGACCGACATCGGGCCCGCTCCTGAAAGCAGCCAATCAAATGCACGTCACGGTTTCCGCGCGTCGCGGCGTCGGACACATCAGCCCCGGCGGCAGGGCGCGCTCATTTTTTTGTGTCAGGAACGGGCGGAGATATCGGCTCCGCATGCGTCTTCAAAATCGCGAATGATCAAACGACTTCACCACCAATGCAGAGATGTAAGCAGAAAGCCCGTCGTCTTGTCCAGCGTATTCGCGGGGAGCGCGGCCACCGCGCATCCCCTCGAAGCGACAGCAATGCGCTCAGCCGCGCGGCCAGGACATCGCCGACGACGGCGCGCGGGGGGCTTCGTGCCGGGGCCGGGACTGCCGTGCCGGGCGCGACACCGCCGCAGGCGCGGCTTCCTTCGCGCCACCGATTCGCTTGAGCGCGGCATCCGCCGCGCGCTCGCCGCTCTCCCAGGCGCCGCCGACGGTGCCCCACTGCGTCTCGTGCGTGGCCTCGCCGGCGAGCAGCAGCGGGCCGAGCGGCTCGCCGAGCACGCGCCGGCTGCCCTGCGCGCCGGGCGCGGCCGCCGACATTGCGCCGAGCACATAAGGAGCCGCATCCCAGCGCGTCACGCTGGTGCGCCTGACCCCGCTCACCGCATCGCTGCCGAACAGCTTGCCGAGCCATTCGCGCGCGAAAGCAACCATTGCCGCCTCGCCCTGCGCCGACAGGTCGCGGCCGAAGCCACCGCCGACATCGACACTGCAGACCGACGAGCCGCCGACATTGGCGACGAGCGACGCGGTGCGGTTGTCGCGGCTCTGCTCGATCAGCACGTCGTCGCGTCCGAGGCCGAGCGGATTGCCCGGCAATTCGAGCGCGATGTGGTCGCTATTGCCAAGCGTGAGCTTCGACGCCGCATCGAGCTGGCGCTTCGGCAGTTCGGGCGCGAAGCGGATCTTGCCCGATGTCAGCACGCTGGTGGACGCGGTGACGATGACGACGCGCGCGCTGACGTTGCCTGCGGGCGTTTCCACCGTGCAGTCGCGATTGCCCCAGACGATGCGCGTCGCCGGCGTCGACAGCGCGACAGGCAAGCCCTCGGCCAGTTTGACCATGAGTGCCCCCACGCCGGGACGCACCGACATTGCCGCGTCACGGCGCAGCGCGCGCACCTGGTCGACCGTCGACAGGTCCTTGAGATCCTTGCCGGTGGCGTAGGGCCCGAGCAGAAACTCGGTCGCGCCGCTCCAGTCGCCGAGATCCTTCGGCAGGACCGCAGCGCAGGCGATGTCGGCGCGCCGTGCGCCGTCGTCGATGGCGCGGTTGGCGCGCACCAGTGTCGCGAGAAAATCCTCCGCCTCGCCCGCGCGGGCGTAGCGGCGGCCGATCCGCATCTTCTGGCCCTGCGGCGCGGCGACCAGCTCCATGCCGGCGCTGCGCGCGAGTTTCGCCAGCGGCTGCAGATCGGGATTGTAGAGCCAGCGCGCGCCGCGATCGAATGGCCCGTCGAACGTGGTCGCGTCGGTCTGGCAGCGGCCGCCGATCGCAGCGCCTGCCTCCAGGACCAGCACCTTGCGGTTGGCGGCGGCGATCCGCCGCGCCGCGGCAATGCCGGCGGCGCCGGCGCCGATCACGACAATGTCAGCATCGCGCGGCAGCGGCGCGGCCGATGCGATGGAACGGCCGCCGACCACAAGACCCAGCGACAATCCAACGAAATTCCGGCGTGTCAGCAGCATCGCGGGTATCCTGAAATTGTCATCGCATGGTTTCCGAAGCTTTGCGAATGCCGTGCCGCCGTCTGGCGCGCTTCGCCAACTTGCCGTATTGACTGGGGGTCGGCAACGGTCATGGTTACCTGATCCTTGATCCGATTGGCGAGCGATGAACCAAATTGCAATGGCTTTCGACCATCATGATGGGCGCCAAGGATAAAGCGGCCGGGACGAGCCGCGGCGGGGGAGAGACCATCATGGGTTTCGTGCTCGACACTGTGGGAAAGTGGATTGCGCACTACCTCCAGAAGGAGGAGCCAGGCTATGAGCCGTTCACGCCGAGCGACCCGACGCGCCTGCGTGAGGTGATCCAGCAAGGCGACGTGCTGCTGGTCGAAGGCAACAGCCGCATCTCCGGTATCATCAAGTATCTGACGCAGTCGACATGGTCGCATGCCGCGCTGTATGTCGGCCCGATCGACGGCGCGATGGAGCCGGACGGCGAGCCGCACGTGCTGATCGAGGCCAATGTCGGCGAAGGCGTGACCTCGGCGCCGCTGTCGAAATACTTTCGCTATCACACCCGGATCTGTCGCCCGATCGGACTGTCCTTCGAGGACCGCACGACAGTGTGCCGCTACACCATCAACCGCATCGGCTTCGGCTACGACACCAAGAACATCGTCGACCTGATGCGCTACCTGATCCCGCTGCCAGTGCCGCAACGCTGGCGGCGGCGCATGATCGCCATGGGTTCGGGCGATCCGACCAAGATCATCTGCTCGGCGCTGATCGCCCAGGCATTCGGCGCTGTGCGTTATCCGATCCTGCCGAAGATCACCGAAGCCGGCAGCCGCCAGGCACGACGCGAGATCCTGCACATCCGCGATTCCTCGCTGTACATGCCGCGCGACTTCGACATCTCGCCCTACTTCGCCATCGTCAAACCGACCATCGATCGCGGCTTCGACTACACCGCGCTCCACTGGGCCGACAAGCCCAAGCCGCTCGCGGAGGTAGCGGCCGACGAGGATCCCTTTCCGGAAGGACTCGTCGAAGCGCCGGAGGCGTCGCTCGCGCCAGCCGACCTCGTGACGGCGCCGCAGCGCCCTCTCGCCCACCTGGAACCCGCGGCCTGACCGCGCGCCGGGCGGCATTCCCGGCCAACGCCCTTGCGCGCCCGCGCGTGCATCTCTACCTCTGGCAACGGTTTTGACCGGAGGAGCGGCATGCTCGACGCTGCGACCAAAGCACTGGCCCAGATGGCATCGGCCCCGATGCGCGCCATCCTGTGGAAGGCCATCGGGCTGTCGCTGGTGCTCATTGTCGTCGTCGGCATCGCCCTGCAGCGCCTGCTGACCTGGTTTGCCACGTCCGGCGAGGTGTGGCTGGAGACCAGCATCGGCCCGTCCTATCACACGGCGATCAATGCGCTGGCGTGGATGCTGTCGATCGCTGCCAGTCTCGGCATCGTGTTCGGCGCGGTGTTCCTGATGCCGGCGATCACCTCGTTCGTCGCCAGTTTTTTCGTCGACGACATCGCCGACATCGTCGAGCGCGAACACTATCCCGCTGAACGCGCCGGCTCCGCGCTGCCGATCGGCGTCGCCGTGATGGAGGGCAGCAAGACCGCGCTGCTGACCATCCTGGTCTATCTGATCGCGCTGCCGTTCGTATTCCTGGCGGGCGCCGGCTTCGCGGTGTTCTTCATCGCCACCGCCTGGCTGCTCGGGCGCGAGTACTTCGAGCTCGCCGCCATGCGCTTCCGGTCGCCCGCGGAAGCCAAGGCGCTGCGCAAGCAGAACAGCGCCATGGTGTTTGCGGCGGGACTGTTCATCGCCGCGTTCGTGTCGATCCCGATCGTCAATCTCGCGACGCCGCTGTTCGGCATGGCGTTCATGGTGCACATCCACAAGCGCCTGTCGGGCCCGCGCCCGGAGCTGATCGAGCCTGGCCGCCTGCGCATCCCGCAGGCCTGAGCGATCGACCACGCGCCGGAATCTCCGGTTCGGCGACAGGCCGGGATTCCGCATGGCCGCAGCGCGGCGTCCGAAATGACACCGGGAGATATCCGGTGCCTGGCCTACACCGTCTTTTCCGGCCAGCGGCAGAGATCGTTGATCAGGCAGCGCTCGCACAGCGGCTTGCGCGCGATGCAGGTGTAGCGGCCATGCAGGATCAGCCAGTGATGGGCATGGCGCTTGAATTCGGCGGGAATGATGCGTTCGAGCTTGAGCTCGACCTCGAGCGGCGTCTTGCCGGGCGCGAGCCCGGTGCGGTTGCCGACGCGGAACAGGTGGGTGTCCACCGCGATGGTCGGCTCGCCGAAGGCGATGTTGAGCACGACATTCGCGGTCTTGCGGCCGACGCCTGGCAGCGCCTCGAGCGCCTCGCGGTCGCGCGGTACCTCGCCGCCATGCCGCTCGATCAGCAGCTGCGACAGCGCGATGACGTTCCTGGCCTTGTTGCGATAGAGGCCGATCGTCTTGATGGCGTCGCGCACGCGCTCTTCGCCGAGGGCCAGCATCTTCTGGGGCGTGTCGGCGATCGGAAACAGGTTGCGCGTCGCCTTGTTGACGCTGACGTCGGTGGCCTGCGCCGACAGCGCAACCGCCACCAGCAGCGTGTAGGGGTTGACGTACTCAAGTTCGCCCTTGGGCTCGGGGTCGGCGTCATGAAAGCGGCGGAACGCCTCGGTGACCTCGGCCACGGACCATGGCTTGACGGCCTTCGGCTTGCGCCGGACGGCCACTTTGGCAACGGTTTGCTTGCGGGGGGAGGACACGGATGCCGTCGCGGCCTTCGTTTTCGCCGTTCGGCCGCTCGTCTTTTTTGCCATGATCCCGGTATAATGAAGCGTGATGACGTCCGGCAACGATTTTGATCATGACGCGGTGCCCCCCCACGACGCGATGAGCACCGTGGTGTTTGCGGCGCGGCTCGAACCGCACCGTTCGCTCAACCGGACCGGCTTCATCGCGCTGATGGTCTTCGTCAGCATCGTGAGCTTCGTCGCCGGCCTTGCTTTTCTGCTGATGGGCGCCTGGCCGGTGTTCGGCTTCTTCGGTCTCGACGTGCTGGCGATCTACTGGGCGTTCCGCGTCAACTTCCGCCGTGCCGCCGCCTATGAGGAGGTTCGCCTGACCTACGGCGAATTGCGGTTGCGCCGGGTCAGCCATCGCGGCCGCAGCCTCGAATGGACCTTCAATCCGGCGTGGCTCAGCCTGCAGCAGGAGAGCTTCGAGGAGTTCGGCATCGAGCACCTCTATCTGGTGTCGCGCGGTCGCCGCATCGGCATTGCGAGCTTTCTCAGCCCCGAGGAAAAGGGAAGCTTTTACAACGCATTGACTGCGGCGCTGCACGAGGCCCGGCGCGGCCCGACCTACAATCCGGTGACCTGAGCGACATCGGAAATCGGGTGGCTCGCCGCCGCCATCACGTCTACATGGGGAGCATGATGACGCTCGCTCTCGACCACCACCGTTCCGCCAGGCCGGGCCCGCAGGATGCCGCGCTGCGCGACTATGATTCCGTGCGCCGCGCGATCGCCTTCATTTCCGAGCGCTGGCGCGCGCAGCCGACCATCGAGTCGATTGCCGACGCCGCCGGCGTCACCGCCGACGAGCTTCACCACCTGTTCCGCCGCTGGGCTGGCCTGACGCCCAAAGCGTTCATGCAGGCGCTGACCCTCGACCACGCCAAGGGCCTGCTGCGGGATTCCGCCAGCATCCTCGATGCCGCGCTCGATTCCGGCCTGTCGGGCCCGGGGCGGCTGCACGACCTGTTCGTCACCCACGAGGCGATGTCGCCCGGCGAGTGGAAGACCGGCGGTGCCGGCATGGTGATGCATTACGGCTTCCATCCCTCGCCCTTCGGGAGTGCGATCGTGATCGCCACCGAGCGTGGGCTCGCCGGCCTCGCCTTCGCCGACCCCGGCCAGGAACAGCCGGCCTTCGCCGACATGCAGCGACGCTGGCCCAACGCGACATACGTCCAGGACCAGGACGGCACCGCCGGCCTCGCCCGACGGGTGTTCGACAACCGGCTGTGGCGGCAGGACCAGCCGCTGCGGGTGATCCTGATCGGCACCGATTTCGAGGTCCGGGTCTGGGAGACCCTGCTCAAGATCCCGATGGGCCGCGCCTCGACCTACTCGGACATCGCCGCAAGAATCGAGCGGCCAAAGGCGTCGCGCGCCGTCGGCGCGGCGGTCGGCAAAAACCCGGTGTCGTTCGTGGTGCCCTGCCATCGCGTGATCGGCAAAAGCGGCACCCTCACCGGGTACCACTGGGGCCTGACCCGCAAGCAGGCCATGCTGGGCTGGGAGGCCGGGCAGGTGGGCATCAGCTAGCGGAACTGCCACTTGACGCCCCATCCATCATGTTGGATTTTATTTCCTCTATGATGGATATTCGCCCATGGACTCGGACATCAACACCCGGATTGCCGCCCGGCTGCGTGGCCTGCGCGCCGCCCGCGGCCTGACGCTCGACACCCTCGCCACCCGGTGCGGCGTCAGCCGGTCGATGATCTCGCTGATCGAGCGCGGCGAAACCAGTGCCACCGCCGTGGTGCTGGAGCGGATCGCGGCCGGCCTTGGCGTCGCGCTGGCCAGCCTGTTCGAGCCGACCGAGGCCACCGCCGATCCGGTGTCGCGCCGGAGCGATCAGGCGGTGTGGCAGGATCCGGCGTCCGGCTATGTCCGCCGCAACGTCTCGCCCGCCAGCCCGCTGACGCCAATCCAGATTGTCGAGGTCACGTTCCCCGCCGGCGCCCATGTGACTTACGATCATGTGACTTACGATCATGCTGCCTCCGGCACCGGCGGCCGCGCCGCGCCGCTTCACCATCAGGTCTGGGTGCTGGAGGGGGCAATCGAGGTAACCGTCGGCGACGCCAGCCACGCGCTGGACAGCGGCGACTGCCTCGCGTTCACGCTCGACCGGCCCACCGCCTATCGCAATCCGCACAAGCACCCGGCGCGTTACGCCGTGGTGATCGTCGGCAGCGCCGGCGCATGGAGCAAGCCATGACCGCGCACGCGACCACGGCGGATATTCGCAGACTTCACACTCTCGCCGAGGGCGACATCGCCGGCCTCGCCGATGTCCTGATCGACTGTGTCGAAGGCGGCGCGTCGGTCAGCTTCATGCATCCGCTGTCGCGTGCGACAGCGATGGCGTTCTGGCGCGGCATCGCCGCCGACGTCGCGAGCGAGCGGCGTCTGCTGCTCGCCGCCGTCGATGCCGGCGGCATTGTCGGCACCGTGCAGGTGATCGCGGCACAGCCGGACAACCAGCCGCACCGCGCCGACATCGCCAAGATGCTCGTGCACCGCAGGGCGCGGCGCCACGGCATCGGCGCCGCGCTGATGCGCGCGGCGGAAGACGCCGCACGCGATGCGGGCAAGACACTGCTGGTGCTCGACACCGTCACCGACAGCGACGCTGCACGCCTTTACGCCCGGCTCGGCTGGGTGCTGAGCGGCCACGTACCCGACTACGCGTTGTGGCCACGCGGCGGCCTGTGCAGCACGAGCTTCTATTACCGCCGGCTCTGACGCGCTTCGACGCCGTTACTGGCAGACGCGCCGGCGGCCGTCACGCCCCACATATGTACCGCTCGCCGGATCGAACGAGCGATAGCGCTGTGCGCACGACGCATCGCGATCCCGCGTCTCGGCGGCGGCATATGCCCGTGCCGGCGAAGGACAACTGTTGGTAAAGGGCGGCGCCGGATACCCGTCGACACATCCGATCTCGCCGGGGCCACGCGCCTGCGCCGTGCCGCTCAACGCGAATGTCATCGCCACCAGCGCCGCCCGGGCGCACACCATCATCGCTGCCTTCGTCATCGGAGCCTCTGATTCAGCGGTTCACGGCCAGTTGAACGTGTCGCCCAACGTGAAGCAGCCGTCGTCCGCGCTGGAGGTGACATGCGCATCGGCCGCGCCATTGCCATGTATCGCGCGTCCAGAACTTCAAACCGGCCGTCCAGATCCCCATATATCGGCTGGTCCGTCGCCGCCATCCGGCGCCGGGGTGTTTGCCTGTGACCAGCGGGAGCCGGATCGTGATGGAAGACGGCCTGTCCGAACTGCTGCAAACCGTCCGCGTCGAAGAAGCCGCGTGCCTGCGCGCGGAGCTCACCGCGCCATGGGGCTGTCGCCAGGATGCGTCTGCGCATGCGCTGATTTACATCTGCGTGGCCGGCGCGGCTTATATCGCAACTGCCAGTGGACAATCAGCGATGCTGCGCGGCGGCGGCTGTGCGGTGCTCGCCCATGGCAGCGCGCACGCGCTGAAGGACTCGCCTTCAAGCCCGGCGATGGAGCGGATCCCGACGCCTGATATCGATGCCGACACCGGATTGCCGGTGATCCGCTGCGGCGGGGGCGGCGGCGAGACGGCTCTGATCGCGCTAGAGCTGCAGCTCGACCGCGTGCGGGCACGGCCGCTGATGCGGGTGCTGCCGCCGCTGATTCATATCCCCGGCGAAGACGGCATGTTGCCACCATGGGCGCGGCCGCTGGCACAGGCCAGCGACCTCGAGCTTGCACAACGCAGGCCCGGCGCCGCAGCGACGCTGACCCGCCTTGCCGAAATGCTGTTCATCCAACTGGTGCGCGCCGCGGCCGCGGACCTTGCGGCGGACGAGCAAGGCGCGTCTCGCGGACACTGGTCGCCGCAAGTGATCACCGCGATCCGCCTGATCCGCGAGCAGCCCGGCAAACGCTGGTCGGTCGCGACTCTCGCCGCGCAGGTCGGGATGTCACGCTCGGCATTCGCGGCCGTGTTCTCACGAGAGATGGAGGCGCCGCCGATGCAGTATCTCGCCAGCCAGCGCATGCTGCGGGCGGCGGAGCTGCTGCGAACGCCCGACATTGCGATTGCTGAAATCGCGTTCCTGGTCGGATACGAGTCCGACATCGCATTCGCACGCGGGTTCAAGCGGCATCATGGCATTGGGCCGGGAGCCTATCGCCGCGGGGCACAGCTCAGGCCGCCAGCGGATCCGCTGCGGCCCGCCGATCGCGCCGCGCCGACGATGCAGATGCTGCGCATGACCCAGCGTCCGCGGTCGGCGTGACGGTGGACACTTGCGCGTCGCCGCGGGCGATCAGCCGGCGAGATCGACCTTGGAGGCGACGGTCGAGTCGGCGTTGAGCTGATAGATCACCGGCGCGCCGGTGCCGAGCTCGCGCTTGAGGATCTGCTCGGGCGTCAGCTTCTCCAGCACCATGATCAGCGCGCGCAGCGAATTGCCATGGGCAGCGACCAGCGTGCGCTTGCCGCGCAGCACGAACGGCAGGATCTCCTGCACGTAGTATGGCAGCGTGCGCGCCAGCGTATCCTTGAGGCTCTCGCCGCCGGGCGGCGGCACGTCGTAGGACCGGCGCCACACCAAGACCTGCTCCTCACCCCACTTGGCGCGGGCATCGTCCTTGTTGAGGCCGGAGAGATCGCCATAGTCGCGCTCGTTGAGCGCCTGGTCGCTGATCACCGGAATGCCGGGCTGTCCCAGCTCGTCCATCGCGAGCTTGAGCGTGTGCTGGGCGCGCGTCAGCGCCGAGGTGAACGCGATGTCGAAGGCGTAGCCGTTTTCCTTCAGCTTGCGGCCGGCGGCACGGGCTTCCGCGATGCCCTGCTCGGTGAGGTCGGGATCCTTCCAGCCGGTGAACAGGTTCTTGAGATTCCATTCGCTCTGGCCATGACGCACCAGCACAAGGCAACGATCGCTCATTCTTCGCTTTCCGGAGGTTGGATGTCAGTCACTGAGGCCGAGCACATCGGCCATGGAATAGAAGCCGGGTGTTTTGTCGCGCGCCCACAGCGCCGCCTTGAGCGCGCCACGGGCGAAGATCATGCGGTCCTCGGACTTGTGCGACAGCTCGACCCGCTCGTACGGCCCGGCGAAGATCACGGTGTGATCGCCCGTCGAGGTGCCGCCGCGCAGCGTCGCGAAACCGATGTCGCCGCGCTCGCGCGCGCCGGTGTGACCGTCGCGCGCCCGCACGGAACGCTGCTGGAGATCGATGCCGCGGCCTTCCGCCGCCGCGCGGCCGAGCATGTAGGCCGTGCCCGACGGCGCATCGACCTTGGCGCGGTGATGCATCTCCAGGATCTCGATATCGAAGTCCTCGTCCAGCGCCCGCGCGACTCGCTTGACCAGCGCCGCGAGCAGGTTGACGCCGAGGCTCATATTGCCGGACTGCACCACGACCGCTCGCTTGGTGACGCTGCGGATCACCGCATCGTCGGACGGCGTCAGCCCGGTGGTGCCGATGACATGGACGATGCCGCGCTCGGCGGCGATCGCGACATTCGCGATGGTCGCCGCCGGCACGGTGAAATCGATGATGCCGTCGGCCTGCGCCGACAACGCCCAGAGATCGGCCGACAGCAGCACGCCGTTCGGCGACAGCCCGGCGAGCAGGCCGGCGTCCTGGCCGATGAACTCGGAGCCCGGCACCTCGAGCGCGCCCGACAGCACGACCCCGTCGGTCTCGGCGATGGCACGCACAAGGGTGCGGCCCATGCGGCCACCGGCGCCCGCCACGATCAATCGCATGTCAGCCATGGCCCGTCATCCTCGTCCCGCGGAACCCGTTGAAAAGGCGCTGTAAACGGCGCCGCCGCACGGGGCGCCAACCCCGGCGGCTGCATCTATAGGCGATGGGGCGGGCGTTGTCAGCCCGCGCGGAGGCGAAACCGCGGCGTTACGGCTGCGGGCCGTCATAGCCCTCGATCACGATCAGGTCGGCGACGCTGTGCGGCGCGCGAATCGCGATCAGGCGCTGATATTCCGGCGATTCGAAGCAGGCCAGCGCCGAGGCGTAGTCGGGGAATTCGAGCACGACATTGCGGCTGCGATGGTTGCCACCTTCCTTGGGCTCGAACTGGCCCGCCCGCACCAGGAAGCGGCCACCAAATTTCTTGAACACCGGGCCGTTCTCGGCAACGTACTGCTTGTAGCCATCGACATTGCTCACATCGACGCGCGCGATCCAGTAACCCTTCGGCATGTTGATCTCTCCTTGGAATGTGCGTGACGCCCGCGGACCGCTCAGCCGAGCGCCTGGGCGATCTCGGCGACGATGGCGTCCGCCGCCGCCTTCGGATCGGCGGCTGCGACCACCGGCCGTGCCACCACGAGATAGTCGGCGCCGGCGGCGATCGCCTGGGCCGGCGTCATGACACGTTTCTGGTCGCCGCTGGCCACGCCGGCGGGACGAATGCCCGGAACCACCAGCGCGAGATTCGCACCGACAATCTGGCGCAGCCGCGCCACTTCCTCGCCCGAGCAGACGAGGCCGTCGACGCCGATGGTCCGCGCCTGCTGCGCGCGCGCCTCGACGAGATCGGACACGCCGAGACGATAGCCGGCTTCGTGCAGGTCCGTGTCGTTGAACGAGGTCAGCACGGTGACGGCGAGGATGCGCAGCGTCGAGCCGCCGCGTCCCTCGACCGCAGCACGCATGGTCTGCGGATAGGCATGCACGGTGAGGAAGGTGGCGCCGGAGGAGGCGATGCTTTCGACGCCGCGGGCCACGGTGTTGTCGATGTCGTGCAGCTTGAGGTCGGCGAACACCTTCTTGCCGGCGTCGGCGAGCTTGCGGATCAGCGGCAGGCCGCCGGCATAGGCGAGCTGATAGCCGATCTTGTAGAAGCTGACGCTGTCGCCGAGCCTTTCGATCATCGCTTCCGCCGCTGCGACGCTCGGCAGGTCGAGCCCGACGATCATCCGGTCCCGCGCCGTCAATTGTTGTGCAGCCTGCATGGTCTCACCTCATCTGTTGCGCGACGTCGATCAGTTGCCGCACGACGCCGCGCAACGCTTCCGCATCGCGCGTGTCCTTGAGCTGCCCGTCGTCATCGAAAGCATGATCGGCACCCGACAGCGCCATCTGCTGCGGGATCACCGTGGCGCCGAGGCCGAGCGTCAGCACCTGGCGCCACGCCATCAGCGCGCGCATGCCGCCGAACTTGCCGGCGGAGGCCGCGGCGATCGCGAAGGCGCGGTCGCGAAACACCTGGACCGGCGTCTCGCCGCGCTCACGCACGCGGCTGACCCAGTCGATCGCGTTCTTCAGCAGCGGCGGCACCGACGCGTTGTATTCCGGGCTGACCAGCAGCACGCCCTGATGGTTCGCGATCATGTGACGGAGATCGACCGCCGGCCTGGGAACGCCGGACTCGGCCTCGAGATCGGCGTCGTAGATCGGAAGGGGATAGTCGGCGAGCGAGATCCGCGTCACCTCGACGCCGGCCAGCGCCAATTCCTTCGCGGCAAGCGCGGCAAGGCGGACGTTGAACGATCCGGTGCGGAGCGAGCCGGGAATGACGAGGATCTTGGTCGCGGACATCTGTTCCTGACAGGATCCGCGCGCCAGGAAAGGGTGATCCGGCGGGGATCAGCCCTTGCGATACACCCAGACGCGGGCAGGGGGAAGATTCATCCAGATCCGTTCCGACGCCTCGGTGTGGACACCCGACAGCGATTTCGGGATCGGCGGCGTCACAGAATAAGTGAACTGGATGAACGGCGCGCCCGGCGCCAGCGCGACAAAGGCGTCGCGGATCAGCTTCAGACGGGTGCGCATCGGCTTGGTCACCAGCGGCAGGCCGGACACCACCGCGCCGGCCGGCTTGTCCAGCACCTCCCACAAGGTGTTGCGCAGCGCATAGGCGTCGCCCTGCACCACCGTAGCATTGGGATAGCGCTCGCGCAGCAGCGCACAGAATCCGGGATTGTACTCGACCAGCACGAGGCGCTTCTGGTCGACGCCGCGCTCGATCAGCGCGTTGGTGATCGCGCCCGTGCCGGGCCCAAGCTCGATCACCGGTGTGTCGTGATGCGGATCGACGTACTGGGCCATGGTGCGGGCCAGCACCTTGCCCGATGGCATCACCGCGCCCATGTGCAGCGGCTTTTCGATCCAGGAGCGAAGAAAGCGAACCTCGTCGTCGAGACGAAGCGGCTTCTTCAGAACGCGCACAGACGATTGCGGAGGCATATCGGGACCGGGCAAGCTGAGGAGCGGGCGGGCGTCAGATTTTCGTCATAAATCCGTATCGCTGCGCCCGCGCAGGGTCAAGCGCGAGGCTCAGGCGGTTCCGGCGCGAGGACCAAAGAAGTCCTTGACTTTGGTAAAGAAACCCGAGGCTTCGGGTTGGGTGTCTCCGGACGACAGTTTTTCGAACTCGGCCAGCAATTCCTTCTGGCGCTTGGTCAGGTTCTGCGGGGTCTCGACCAGCACCTGGACGTACATGTCGCCGGTCTGGCGCGACCGCAGCACCGGCATGCCCTTCGATGCGATGCGGAAGCGGCGGCCCGACTGGGTTCCGGCCGGCACCTTCACCTTGGTCTTGCCCTTCTCGATGGTCGGGACCTCGATCTCGCCACCCAGCGCCGCGGTGATCATCGAGATCGGGACGCGGCAGTGCAGGTCGGCACCATCGCGCTGGAACAGCTCGTGCGAGGCCAGCGACAGGAAGATGTAGAGATCGCCCGACGGCCCGCCGCGCACACCGGCCTCGCCTTCGCCGGCGAGACGGATGCGGGTGCCGTCCTCGACGCCTGCCGGGATGTTGACCGACAGCTTGCGGTCGCGCGTGACGCGGCCGGCGCCCGAGCATGAGCCGCAGGGATCCTCGATCACCTGGCCGCGGCCCTGACAGCCCGGACAGGTGCGCTCCAGCGCGAAGAAGCCCTGGGCGTGGCGGACACGGCCGGCGCCGCCGCACATCGAGCAGGTCTTCGGCCGGGTGCCGGCCTTGGCGCCGGTGCCGGAGCAGGATTCGCAGGTCACCGAGACCGGAATGTGAATCTCGGCGGTCTTGCCCTCGAAGGCCTCTTCCAGGGTGATTTCCATGTTGTAGCGCAGGTCGGCACCGCGCTCGCGGCCGCCACGGCTACGCTGCCCGGCCATGCCGAACAGATCCTCGAAGATATCGGAGAACGACGATGCGAAGCCGGCGCCGAAGCCGTGGGCTCCGCCGCCGCCCATGCCCTGCTCGAAGGCGGCATGGCCGAAGCGGTCATAGGCGGCCCGCTTCTGGCCGTCCTTGAGCACCTCGTAGGCCTCGTTGATTTCCTTGAAGCGCACTTCGCTGGACTGGTCGCCCGGATTCTTGTCCGGGTGCCATTTCATCGCCAGCTTACGAAAGGCGGACTTCAGACCGGATTCGTCGACATCGCGTTCGACTTCCAGCGTCTCGTAATAGCAGCGTTTCGTCATCGAGGAGGGTCTCGCAAAAACCTCCCCCGAGAAGGGGGAGGTCATTGGATATGAGGATTACGCTGACTTCTTGTTGGTCTTATCGTCGTCGACCTCGGTAAATTCCGCGTCAACGACATCGTCCTTCGCAGCCTTGGCCGCGGCGTCACCCTCGGACTGCTGGGCGTACATCGCCTCGCCGAGCTTCATCGACGCCTGGGCCAGCGTGTTGGTCTTCGCCTTGATGGCCTCGGCGTCGTCGCCCTTCAGCGCTTCCTTGACGTCGCTGACGGCATCCTCGATGGCGCGGCGATCGGTCTCGCCGATCTTCGAGCCATGCTCGGCCAGCGCCTTCTCGGTCGAATGAACCAGCGCATCGGCGTGGTTCTTGGCATCGACCGCCTCGCGGCGCTTCTTGTCCTCGGCCGCATTGGCCTCGGCGTCCTTGACCATCTTCTCGATGTCGCCCTCGGACAGACCACCGGATGCCTGGATCCGGATCTGCTGTTCCTTGTTCGTCGCCTTGTCCTTGGCGGACACGTTGACGATGCCGTTGGCGTCGATGTCGAAGGTGACCTCGATCTGCGGCATGCCGCGCGGTGCCGGCGGGATGCCCATCAGGTCGAACTGACCCAGCATCTTGTTGTCGGCGGCCATCTCGCGTTCACCCTGGAATACGCGGATGGTCACGGCATTCTGGTTGTCTTCCGCCGTCGAGAACACCTGGCTCTTCTTGGTCGGGATCGTGGTGTTGCGCTCGATGATGCGGGTGAACACGCCACCCAGCGTCTCGATGCCCAGCGACAGCGGGGTCACGTCGAGCAGCAGCACGTCCTTGACATCGCCCTGGAGCACGCCGGCCTGGATCGCGGCGCCGATAGCGACGACCTCGTCCGGGTTGACGCCCTTGTGGGGCTCCTTGCCGAAGAACTGCTTCACCACTTCCTGGATCTTCGGCATGCGGGTCATGCCGCCGACCAGCACCACTTCGCTGATCTCGCCGGCGGACAGGCCGGCATCCTTCAGCGCCTTGCGGCACGGCTCGATGGTCTTCTCGACGAGGTCGGCGACAAGCGCTTCGAACTTGGCGCGGGTCAGCTTCATCGTCAGATGCTTCGGACCGGTCTGGTCCGCCGTGATGAACGGCAGGTTGATTTCGGTCTGGGTGGTCGACGACAGCTCGATCTTGGCCTTTTCCGCAGCTTCCTTGAGGCGCTGCAGGGCGAGCTTGTCGTTGCGCAGGTTGATGCCCTGCTCCTTCTGGAACTCGTCGGCGAGATAGCTGACGAGGCGCATGTCGAAATCTTCACCGCCGAGGAAGGTGTCGCCGTTGGTGGACTTCACTTCGAACACGCCGTCGCCGATCTCGAGCACCGAGACGTCGAAGGTTCCGCCGCCGAGATCGTACACCGCAATGGTGCCGGACTTGGCCTTGTCGAGGCCGTAGGCCAGCGCGGCCGCGGTCGGCTCGTTGATGATGCGCAGCACCTCGAGACCGGCGATCTTGCCGGCATCCTTGGTGGCCTGACGCTGGGCGTCGTTGAAATAGGCGGGAACGGTGATGACGGCCTGGTCGACCTTGGCGCCGAGATGGGCTTCCGCGGTCTCCTTCATCTTCTGCAGGATGAAGGCGGACACCTGCGAGGGCGAATAGGTCTTGCCATCGGCCTCGACCCAGGCGTCACCGTTGCCGGCCTTGACGATCTTGTAGGGAACGAGACCCTTGTCCTTCTCGACCATCGGGTCGTCGTAGCGGCGGCCGATGAGGCGCTTCACCGCGAAGAAGGTCCGCTCGGGATTGGTCACCGCCTGGCGCTTCGCCGGCTGTCCGACCAGACGCTCACCATCATCGGTGAAGGCGACGATGGACGGCGTCGTCCGCATGCCTTCCGAGTTCTCGATGACTTTCGGGTTTTTGCCATCCATCACGGCGACGCACGAGTTCGTGGTGCCGAGGTCGATACCAATGACCTTTCCCATGGTCCTTCAATCCTTCTTTTGCGGCAGGTTGGCTGGGCCCTGACGGCACCCCGCACCGAACCCCCTAATTGATCAATTCTCCGCGACATGCGGCGCTCCGCCTCATATAGGAGGGGGGGTGCGGCCCGCAAGGACTGCCGCGTGGCGCGCGGCGAAAAGTCAATAAATTTAGGCGCAATGCAAGTCTTGACGGAACGTGGAACAGCGTTCCTGCGGCAGCCCGGGAGGCGCTGTCCCGGAGACGACGGCGGGACGTTCGGCCGCGCCGCGACATCGGGTCGGCCCGGCCCGAATTAACGTTTCGGTGCGCTCTGCCGTTGCTAAGGTGGCGGGATCGATTCCGCCGCCCGGCGGCACAGCCGGCCGGAGGAGGCGCTTTCGAACCCGGTGCCAGGGGCCCGCCCCAAGCCACCATCGAACGGCCTCATTGCAATCCCAAGAGACCCGACATGAGAATTCTCCGGCCGTTCGCCTTCGTTCTCGCCACGTTCGCCATGCTGTCGCCGGCGCTGGCTGCCGACCCGACCTTTCCGAAAGGCACCCGGGTCGGGCTCGTGCCGCTGGAGGGACTGACGCCGGCGGCGAGTTTTCCGGGTTTCGAAGCGACCGACCAGCGCGTCAAGGTGGTGGTGACGGAGCTGCCCCGGGACGCGTTCGATTCGATCGACGCCGCGTTCAAGGCCAATCAGACCGGCGGCAGCCGCCCCAAGCTCGAGCCGTTCGAGCTGGAGAGCGGCAACAAGGCCTACATCACCCGCGAGACCGCGACCGAGGAAGGCGCCAGCGTGCGGCGGTTCTCGGTCATCATCGCCGGCCCGGCGTTCTCCGGCTATGTCGCGGCCCAGGTGCCCGACACCGACAAGGCCGCCTATTCCGACGACGCCGTGCGCAGGATGCTGGCGAGCGTCGCGCTGCGAAAGAACGTGCCGGCCGAGGAACAACTCGACCGCCTGCCGTTCAAGATGAGCGAGCTCGGCGGCTTCAAGACCATGCGCACCATTCCGGCTGGCACGACAGTGCTGCTGACCGATGCCGAGGACGACCAGAGCAGCGTCGACACCGCGGCCTACATGCTGATCGGCGTGATGGGCAGCGGGCCGGCGACGCCGGACGACCGCGGCCGCTTCGCCCAGCAGATCATCGCCGCACTGCCCGGCCTGCGCGAGGCCCGCATCACCTCGTCGGAGCCACTGCGGATCGAGGGCTCGCCGGGCTACGAGACCCGCCTCGAGGCGGTGACCGGCAAGGACAACACCCCGGTGACCGTGATCCAGTGGCTGCGCTTCGGTGGCGGCAACACCACGCTGCGGATCGTGGCCAGCGCCAAGCGTGACGAGTGGCCGGCGGCGTTTCCGCGGTTTCGCGCCGTGCGCGACGGTATCGGCTCGCGCTGAGCGCTGGCCGTTCCGGCAGGATGCCGCCTGCCCGCTGCCGCCGAACCCATCGCGGCCTGACCATGTTTTGCACTTGAGATTCGCCGCCGCGCTGATGGATGATCCCGCGGTCATTCACATGGGCGGAGGCTTGCGATGGTCGACAGACGGCAACTTCTCGGCGGACTGGGTGGGGCAGCGGTGGCAGGCATGACGGCACGTGCGTTTGCGGCGGACAAGATCAGGATCGACGACGCCTCGGTGCTGATCGTCGTCGACGTGCAGAACTGCTTCCTGCCCGGCGGCAGTCTTGCGGTGAAGGACGGCGACCAGGTGATCCCGGTGATCAATCGCCTGGCGAAAAGCTTCAGCAACGTGGTGATGACTCAGGACTGGCACACGGCCGACCATGTGTCGTTCGCATCGACCCATGCCGGCAAGAAGCCGTTCGACATCATCGATCTCGACTACGGCAAGCAGGTGCTGTGGCCCGACCATTGCGTGCAGGGCACCGACGGCGCGGCCCTGTCCAGGGATCTGACGATCCCCCAGGCCCAGCTCGTGATCCGCAAGGGCTTTCACAAGGACGTCGACAGCTATTCGGCCTTCATGGAAGCCGACGGCAAGACCAGCACCGGGCTCAGCAGCTATCTCAAGGCCCGCAAGCTCAAGCGGGTGTTCGTCACCGGCCTCGCCACCGACTTCTGTGTCGCCTGGACGGCGCTCGATGCCCGCAAGGCCGGCTTCGAGACTTACATCATCGAGGACGCCTGCCGCGGCATCGATACCAAGGGCTCGCTCGCCAAGGCCTGGCACGACACCAGCAAGGCCGGCGTCAAGCGCATCCAGTCGGCGGACATCACAGTTTAGGCGGCAAAGCCCGAGGTCGGCCACGCCCGGGCTGTCGCCCTGCGATCGATCAGGCCCGATCGCAAGGCGCGCATCGGCTGTTAAGCTGTGGCCGCGCGCGCGAAAACCATCGGCAGACCGCGCGCCGGCGGCCTGCCGGTATTTCGCTCTCGGTCGCCCCGGCATCCTCGCGAACACAGTCCGACAGCGCGGCTGCGCTTAACCCGCCGTTAACGAAAACAGCTCTCAATCATCGTGTTTCTATCGATTG
Organism: Bradyrhizobium sp. U87765 SZCCT0048; assembly: GCF_018131225.1. GTDB lineage: Bacteria > Pseudomonadota > Alphaproteobacteria > Rhizobiales > Xanthobacteraceae > Bradyrhizobium_A. Next base: position 664,600 of record NZ_JAFCMM010000004.1, read on the forward strand.
CTGAAACGCGGCAATCCTGCATTTTCCCATCGATGCGTGTTTCAGCCCTGCCGAGGACTGCACCATGAGCACGGTTGCTGCTGCGCCTTCGTCCGCGAGCGACGCACTCCTCTCGTTGCTCCGTTCTAACGTCCCGACCAGCCCCGACGCGCCATCCACAGGCACGGCCGCGCGATCGGCCGCTTCCGGCAGCGCTCCAGCCACGATGGTCGAACTGTCCGATCAGGCCAAGGCTCTGCTCGCCCGCAACAAGATCGATCAGGTCGTCGCACAGCGACTGCAGGCGCTGATCCAGACCCTGAAGGGCAAGGGCGGCGACACCATCAAGCCCGGCGCCAACACCGGCCAGGATGTGTTCGAGCGGCTGACGGCAGGCAACACGACCGCGACATTCGACCAGTTGGACGACTACCTGAAGTCACTGTTCGCGGCGAACAAGAACGCCGACGGCACATACAGCAGCTTCTCCAAAACCCTGCACGACGTCATCACCGCTCCTTCCACACCTGCGGAGATCGAGAACTGGTACAAGACCCAGGGCCAGTCCTACATCGAGGGCGCACAGCAACTGCAGGACAAGAACTATCTGGCGTTCGCCGAGGCCATTCAGAACCGCGCCGTGACAATCCAGAGCGCCAGCGAAATTCCAGACCTGAATTTCCACAACAGCTGGATTCTTCAGGGCGGCGAGGGCGGCGGCTCCATCAACGGGACGTCGTCCTACAACCACAACGCGGCGATCTTCAAGGACCCGGCCACCAACTACATCGTCGACGGCAACGGCACCGTCATTTCCTGGAAGAAGCCGCCGCAGACGACAGCGACCTGAACGCGCGGCGCGCGATCGCAACGGCCACGCGCGCCGGCTGCGCGCCATCAGTTCCGCCCCTCCAAAACAAAAGCGCCGCAGAAACTGCGGCGCTTGTCGACTTTGGAGCGGGTCTTGCGGCCGCTCAGGCCGAGACGTCGGTGGTCGGCGCGGCCTTCGGACCGCCCTTGGCGACACCGACCAGCGCCGGGCGCAGCACGCGCTCGCCGATGGTGTAGCCGGCCTGCACGACCTGCACCACGGTGCCCGCCGGCACCGACGGATCCGGCACCTCGAACATCGCCTGCTGGAAGTTGGGATCGAACTTCTGGCCCGCCGGATCGAGCTTCCGGACGCCGTTCTTCTCCAGCGTGGCGTGGAGCGAACGCTCGGTCAGCTCGACGCCGTCGATCAGCGCCTTCAATCCGGGATCGGCCGACTCGCGCGCCGCCGCCGGCACCGCGTCGAGCGCGCGCTGCAGATTGTCGGCAATGTCGAGCACGTCACGGGCGAAATTGGCGATGCCGTAGGTGCGCGCGTCGGTGACTTCCTTGGCCGTGCGCCGGCGCAGGTTCTCCATCTCCGCCAGGGTGCGCAGCACGCGGTCCTTGGCCTCGGCGACCTCAGCCGCCAGCGCTTCCGCCGATCCCGCCTCCGGTTCGTCCGGCATGACATAGGGCTTCGGCGAGGCCGGCTGGGCCGTCGCATTGTCCTGGGTCAGGTCATCCGGATTCTTCTGGCCGTTGCCTTCGGTCATTACTCCGCCTTTTCACGAAAATGCGATCTGATCTCCAGCCGCATATCAGGGCTCTGTCGCAGAAAATCAAGTTCCTGAACGGAAGGAACCCGCAGGTCGCCCGTTCCGCCGAATTTTGCAGGTTCGGGAATGCGGACTATTTGCCCAGCATCTGGCTGACGACGCGCGCCGCATAATCCACCATCGGGATGACGCGGGCATAGTTCAGCCGCGTCGGCCCGATCACGCCGAGCACGCCGACGATATGGCCGGCGCCGTCCTGGTAGGGCGCGACGATGGTGGAGGAGCCCGACAACGAGAACAGCTTGTTCTCCGAGCCGATGAAGATGCGCACGCCGTCGGCGTTCTCCGCGCGTCCCAGCAGGTCGATCACGCCGCGCTTGGTCTCGAGGTCGTCGAACAGGTTGCGCACCCGCTCGAGGTCTTCCATCGCATGCAGGTCGCCGAGCAGGTTGGCGTGGCCGCGCACGATGAGACGGCGCTCGTCGGTGGCGCCGCCCGACCAGCTGGCGATGCCCGCGGCGACGACTTTCTGCGTCAGGGCGTCGAGCTCGCTGCGGCTCTGCGCCAGGGCGGTCTCCAGCTCGGCACGGGTTTCCGCCAGCGTCTTGCCGCGGATATGGGCGTTGAGAAAGTTCGACGCTTCCGTCAGCGCCGACGCCGGCACGCCCGGGGGCAGCGCCAGCACGCGGTTCTCGACCTGGCCGTCCTCGGCGACCAGCACGACCAGCGCCTGCGTCGGCTCCAGCCGTACGAACTCGATGTGCTTGAGGCGCACGTTGGACTTCGCCGTCAGCACCACCGCGGCGCTCCGCGACAGGCCCGACAGCCGGGTCAGCGCTTCTTCCAGCGCGGCCTCGACCGACTGGGCGCGGTTCATCGCCGCCAGTTGCGCCTCGATCGACTGCCGCTCGGAGTCGCCGGGCTCGCTGACCTGCATCAGGGCGTCGACGAAAAAGCGCAGGCCGAGTTCCGTCGGCAGCCGCCCCGCCGAGGTGTGCGGGGCATAGATCAGCCCCAGCGCCTCGAGATCGGACATGACGTTGCGCACCGAGGCCGGCGACAGCGGCAGGGTGATCAGGCGGGAGATGTTGCGCGAGCCGACCGGCTCACCGGTCGCCAGATAGCTCTCGACGATCTGGCGGAAAATATCGCGCGAGCGTTCGTTGAGCTGGGCGAGCCCCTGGTTGGGGGTAATCAGGTGACTGATCGGATCGTGGTGCGCCACGGCAGGCTCCCCTTGTGCGGTGGATCAGACATCCCTTCCATCGGGCCGCCCGCCGTCCCGGCGCATGTCGGATCCGAAACCACACGAGAATCTCGTCTTTTGTCAGTGTCCCCGATGGTTCGGACATTCGCAATCACATCGATCGTGAAGCGACGCGACTGCCGAACCCGGGCACCGGCGATCCCTTCATTTGTCCATATTCGGCGGCAGTTTCAAGAGTTTGCATGGCTCCACGGGCGCCGCGCCGGGTCGGCCCTTGCCGCATCGGGCCCGCCCCCCTAAAAGCAGCCCCAGATCGAACCATCCCGGTTTTCTGGAGGAACTGCCATGCGGCCGAGCCGTCGTGCGCCCGATGAACTGCGCCCCGTGTCGCTGGAGCGCGGCGTCGTCAAATATGCCGAGGGCTCGTGCCTGGTGAAATTCGGCGACACCCATGTGCTGGTCACCGCAACGCTGGAAGAGCGCCTGCCGCCGTGGCTCAAGGGCCAGGGCCGCGGCTGGGTCACCGCCGAATACGGCATGCTGCCGCGCGCGACCCTGGAGCGCACCCGCCGCGAGGCGGCAGCCGGCAAGCAGGGCGGCCGCACCGTCGAGATCCAGCGCCTGATCGGCCGTTCGCTGCGCGCCATCGTCGATCTCGAAGCCCTCGGCGAGCGCCAGATCACGGTCGACTGCGACGTGATCCAGGCCGATGGCGGCACCCGCACCGCCTCGATCACCGGCGCCTGGGTGGCGCTGGCGGACTGCCTGAACTGGATGAAGGCCCGCAACATGATCCGCGGCGAGGTGCTGCGCGGCAATGTCGCCGCCGTGTCCTGCGGCATCTACAACGGCACGCCGGTGCTCGACCTCGACTACGCCGAGGATTCGGAAGCCGACACCGACGCCAATTTCGTCATGACCGGCGACGGCCGCATCGTCGAGGTGCAGGGCACCGCCGAGAAGACCCCGTTCACCCAGGACGAGTTCCTGAACCTGCTGGCACTGGCCCAGAAGGGCGTCGCCCGGCTGGTCGACCTGCAGAAGATGGCGGTGGCCTGACGGCCCCGCCGGCCCTGTTCCCCACGGATAACGGGCTGATTTGAACGTCCGGCGCGGCCCCTGCCGCCCGGAACATGATAGGATTCGCTGATGCACCGCCGAATCACCGGACGCCTCGTGATCGCGACCCACAATCCCGGCAAGCTCGCCGAGATGCGCGAGCTGCTGGCGCCCAATGGGATCGACGCGGTGTCCGCCGGCGAACTCGGCCTGGTGGAGCCCGAGGAGACCGGGGACAGCTTCCGCGCCAATGCCGCGCTCAAGGCCCAGGCCGCCGCGACGGCCGCCAACCTGCCGGCCTTCGCCGACGATTCCGGCCTCGTGGTCGATGCCCTCGACGGCGCCCCCGGCATCTATTCGGCGCGCTGGGCCGGCGACTCCAAGGATTTCGCCGGCGCGATGGCGCGCGTCGAACGGCTGCTGCAGGAGCGCGGCGCCACGACGCCCGACAAGCGCACCGCGCGGTTCGTGTCGGCGCTGTGCGTCGCTTGGCCCGACGGCCACCTCGAGGAGGTCGAGGCCACGGTCGACGGTACTTTGGTGTGGCCGCCGCGCGGCACCGCCGGCTTCGGCTACGACCCCGCCTTCCTGCCCGACGGCCACAGCCGCACCTTCGGCGAGATGACGAGCATCGAAAAGCACGGCCTGCCGCCGCTCGGCCTCGGGCTGTCCCATCGCGCCCGCGCCTTCGTGAAGCTGCAGCAGCTGTGCCTTGGAGAGCCGAACCTTGGCTGACGCGACACCCGCCTTCGGCGTCTATGTGCACTGGCCGTTCTGCCTGTCGAAGTGTCCGTACTGCGACTTCAACAGCCATGTCCGCCATGCGCCGGTCGACGAAGCGCGCTATGTCAGCGCCTTCACCCGCGAGATCGAGACCACCGCCGCGCGCACCGGCCCGCGCACCGTGTCGTCGATCTTCCTCGGCGGCGGCACGCCGTCGCTGATGCAGCCGCAGACCGTCGGCGGCATCCTCGACGCCATCGCGAAATACTGGAGGGTCGCGCCCGACGTCGAGGTCACGCTCGAAGCCAATCCGACCAGCGTCGAGGCGACGCGCTTTCGCGGCTATCGCACCGCCGGCGTCAACCGCGTGTCGCTCGGCGTGCAGGCGCTCGACGATGCCTCGCTGAAGGCGCTGGGACGCCTGCACACCGCGCGCGAGGCGCTCGACGCGGTGGCGATCGCGCGCAGCGCCTTCGACCGCTACTCGTTCGACCTGATCTATGCGCGCCCCGACCAGACGCCGCAGATGTGGACGCAGGAGCTGACCCAGGCGATCGGCGAGGCCGCCGAGCACCTGTCGCTCTACCAGCTGACCATCGAACCGGACACGCCGTTCTACGGACTGCATGCCGCCGGCAAGCTCAAGACGCCGGACGAAGCAGTGGCCCGCGCGCTCTACGACGTCACGCAGGAGGTCTGCGCGCGGCACGGCCTGCCGGCCTACGAGATCTCCAACCACGCGCGCATCGGCGCGGAGTGCCGGCACAACCTCGTGTACTGGCGCGGCGACGAATATGCCGGCATCGGCCCCGGGGCCCACGGCCGTCTCGACATCGACGGCGTGCGCCGCGCGATCGCCACCGAGAAGCGCCCCGAGACCTGGCTGATGCGCGTCGAGGCCAGCGGCCACGGCGTCACCACCGACGAGACGCTGAACAGCGAGGAACGCGCCGACGAATTCCTGCTGATGGGACTGCGCCTCGTCGAGGGCATCGATCCGCAGCGCTATGCCCGTCTCGCCGGCCGCTCGCTCGATCCGGCGCGGATCGCGCTATTGCGCGAGGAAGGCGCGATCACCGTCGACGCCAGCGGACGCCTGCGCGTGACCCAGTCGGGCTTCCCGCTGCTCGACGCCGTCGTCGCCGATCTCGCAGCCTGACGGATTTTACGTCGCAAAACTCTTCGGCGAGCCGGCCACCGCCTGGCCGCCGCCCGACGCCACGCGCATCACCGCAAGACCGCGCTCGTTGCTGCCGTCGCTGCGGAAGCGGAACAGGCCGTCGATGCCGGCGAAGCCCGAGGTGTTGAGCAGCACATCCTGCGAGAAGCGCTGGTTGCCTTGCGTGCGCGCCAGCGCCGCGACCAGCGCCACCGCATCATAGGCCAGCGTCGCCGTGCGCACCGGATCCTGGCCGTACTTGCTGCGATAGCGGCCGGAGAACGCACGGAAGCCCGACGGATCGGGCGCGGCATAGAGACCGCCCTGCAGCACGGCGCTGTTGAACACGCGCGGACTGTCCCACAGGCCGGTGCCGATCAGTTGCACGCGCTTGAGATTGGCGCCGGCCACCGTCAGTGCGTCCGCCGTCGCGACCAGCGCATCGCCATCGTCGGCAAGGAACAGCGCGTCCGCCGTGCCCAGCGCCTGCGCGACATTGCGCGCCGCCGCGGTGCGGTCGGCACCGTATTTCTCGAACGCGACGACGCGGCCGCCGCGGCGGGCGACGGCCTGCTTGAACGCGACCTCGACGACGTTGCCGTAGGCATTCTCCGGCAGCATCGCGGCGAACGAGCGCTTGCCGGTGCCGGCGGCGTAATCGACGATGCGGTTGACGTCGGATTCCGGCAGGAAGCTGAGCAGGAAAACGCCGTGGCCGGCGACGCTGGAGTCGGTCGAGAAGGCGATCATCGGCACGTTGCGCGCCCGCGCCGGCTGCGCCGCCGGCGGCACCGATTGCGCGAACAGCGGCCCGAGCAGGATCTCGGCGCCCTCGTCGAGCGCCTGCTGCGCCGCCTGGCCGGCAGTCTGCGGACTGCCGCCGTCGTCCTTGACCAGCAGCTGAACGTTCGGATTCTGGAATTCGGCAAGCGCCATCTCGGCGGCGTTGCGCATCGACTGGCCGACGACACCGGCATTGCCTGCGCCGGACATCGGCAGGATCAGGCCGACCTTGACGTTGCCTGTGCCCACAGAGGTGGGCTGCTGCGGCGGTCCAGAGGGGCCGGCCGGGGGCGGCGCCTGGTCCTGCCAGGGCAGGTTGGTCGCGACATTGGAACAGCCCGCGACGAACGGCGCGGCGACGAACAGACCGAGCGCGGACCGCCGGGTGGGCCCACGCCGGGGCATCAAGGGATCGTTCGGGGCCACCATCGTCTGTCTTTCTCTGCCCTCGCGGGATCAGGAACCGGAAAAAGGGCCCATGATCTGAAAGGCGATTTGGGCATATTGGCGTCCATTGCTTAAACAAGGCAAAAGGATTTTAACAACCGTTAGCCAATGAGTTACGCGATATTCGCATAGCTTTTGCGCCACGGTCGGACGACACTGGACCGCGACAGCGTCCTGCCCTCCCCTTTTTCGGAACATGAACTAGATTGCTGCCATGCGCGCCCGGCCCCGTTCCAGCTCCACCGATCCGTCCGACAACGAGGCACGCGGCTTCCTGCTCGCCGGCCAGCCCATGGTGGCACCCAAGGCTGCCGCGGGGCTGCACCTCGTCGCGACGCCGATCGGCAACCTCGGCGATATCACCCTGCGGGCGCTGGAAACCCTTGCCGGCGCCGACATGATCGCCTGCGAGGACACCCGCGTCACCCGCACTCTGCTCGACCGCTTCGGCATCCGCGGCTCGCTAAAGCCCTATCACGAGCACAACGCCGCGCAGATGCGGCCGATGATCCTGCAGCAGCTCGCCGACGGCGCCGCGGTGGCGCTGGTGTCCGACGCCGGGACCCCGCTGATCTCCGACCCCGGCTTCAAGCTGGTGCGCGAGGTCGCTGCCGCCGGCCACAAGGTCATCACCGTGCCCGGCGCGTCGTCGCTGCTGGCGGCGCTGACGGTCGCCGCGCTGCCCACCGACCGCTTCTTCTTCGAAGGCTTCCTGCCCGCCCGCGAAGGCGCGCGGCAGGCGCGCATCGCCGAGCTGGCGCGGCTCGACGTCACGCTGGTGCTGTTCGAATCCGGCCATCGCGTGCAGGACACGCTGCGCGACCTCGCCGCCGGCCTCGGCGCGCGCGAGGCGGCGATCTGCCGCGAGATGACCAAGCTGCATGAGGAGATCGCCCGCGGCCCGCTCGCCGAGCTTGCGGCCACGGCGGACGGGCGCGAGACCCGCGGCGAGTTCGTGCTGGTGGTGGGGCCGCCGGCGGCGGACGCCCGCGACATGGCGCAGGCCGACATCGACACGCTGCTGCGCGAAGCGCTGGCGCAGGGCAGCGTCAAGGACGCCGTCGCCGGCGTGGTGGAAGCCTCCGGCCGCCCGCGGCGCGAGATCTACGCGCGCGCGCTCGAGCTCGCCAGGGAGACGCCCGATGACCAAGCCTGATGCGGACGCGCCATCGCCCGAGCGGGTGATCGCGTTCCAGACCGGTATCTCGGCCGAGAGCCGCGCCGCCGCCTACCTGCTGGCGAAGGGCTACCGTATTCTCGCCCGCCGCTTCCGCACCCGCTTCGGCGAGATCGACATCGTGGCGCGGCGGCGCAACCTGATCACATTCGTCGAGGTCAAGGCCCGCGCGACGCTGGATGACGCCGCCTACGCCATCACGCCGCAGCAGCGCCAGCGCATCGTCGCGGCGGCGCAGGCCTGGCTGATGAACCATCCCGAACACGACAAGCTCGACTGCCGCTTCGACGCCATCCTGATCGCGCCGAAGTCACTGCCCCGCCATCTCATGGCGGCGTTCGACGCCTCAGGCTGACACAGCCGGAACGCCGATGTCCGCCGCGCCGACCACCGCCTTCACCTCCTGCCCGGATCAATGCCCATGACGCTCAACGTCGCCGTCCAGATGGACCCCATCGCCCGCATCAACATCCGCGGCGATTCCACGTTCGCCATGCTGCTGGAGGCGCAACGCCGCGGCCACACCCTCGCCTACTACACACCGGACAAGCTGTCGCTGCGCGGCCGCGACGTGGTGGCGCCGGTGCAGGCACTGACCGTGCGCGACGAGGAAGGCCATCACTTCACCCTCGGCGAGGCAAAGCGCACGGAGCTGTCGTCGTTCGACGTCGTGCTGCTGCGCCAGGACCCGCCGTTCGACCTCGCTTACATCACCAGCACTCATCTGCTCGAGCGCATTCATCCGAGAACGCTGGTGGTCAACGATCCGGCGAGCGTGCGCAACGCGCCGGAAAAGATGTTCGTGATGGAATTCCCGGACCTGATGCCGCCGACGCTGATCTCGCGCGACGTCGAGGAGATCAACGCCTTCCGCGCCGAGCATGGCGACGTGGTGATGAAACCGCTATACGGCCATGGCGGCTCGGCGGTGTTCCGCATCACGCCCAAGGACATGAATTTCGGATCGCTGTTCGACATGTTCTCGGTGACCTTCCGCGAGCCGTGGGTGATCCAGCGCTTCCTTCCCGAGGTGAAGAGCGGCGACAAGCGCATCATCCTGGTCGACGGCGAGTTCGCCGGCGCGGTCAACCGCGTGCCGGCGGAGAACGACCTGCGCTCCAACATGGTGCGTGGCGGCGCGGCGAAATCGACCGACCTCAGCCCGCGCGAGCGCGAGATCTGCGAACGGCTGGGACCGGCGCTGCGCGCCCGCGGCCTGCTGTTCGTTGGCATCGACGTCATCGACGGCCACCTGACCGAGATCAACGTCACCTCGCCGACGGGCATCCGCGCCATCGCCCGGGTCGGCGGCCCGGACGTCGCCGCCCGCCTCTGGGACGTGATCGAGGCGAGGCGCCGGTCGGCCTGAAAGACCGGGAAAGGCCGCTCCGGCGGCCTCTCCCGTCGCCTTAATGAATTGCTGACGACATTGTGTCATTCAATTTGACGGGCTGAGCCTCGGGCCAATACGTAGCGCCCGCTTATTGCATTTCAGGACAGAACGTCTGATGGCCATTGAGGTTTTTAACGGCACGTCGGTTCCGAGGGATCTTGCGACGGCCGGCATCGAATACCTTTGGGCCAAGTGGCGCACATTGAGCGCCACCCGCAGCCTGACGCTGCAGCGGCTGATCGAGGAGACGAACCAGCCGCTGCGCGAGCAGTGCGCGTTCGTGATCCCGTCCGGCGACGATTTTGTCTATCTGTATATCGGCCAGGCCTTGCAGGACGCCGTGCGCCGCAACGCCACCGGCACCCAGCTGTCGCGCAGCGACAGCATCGTCGCCAAGGACTTCACCGAGATCTATCGCCGCGTCAGCCGCGACATGGCCCCCGTGTTCGTGCGCTTCACCAGCACCCGCTCGCCCGCCGGCACGATCTGGCACCAGGTGGTGCTGCCGGTGGCGATGTCCGACGATCAGGTCATGCTGGTGTGCTACTCGGAACTGGTGAACCACCAGCTCGAGATCTACGAGCACCTGTTTCGCACCGCGCCCGACGCCATCGTGGTGTCCAGCCCGATCAGCAACGACGCCGGCCATGTCACCGATGGCTGGGTGCTGATGATGAACGACCGCGCGCGCGAGCTCCTCGCCTACCACCAGCCGCTCGGCAACCTGCGTCTCAGCGCGCTGCCGCAATTCACCGGCATCGACCTGTGGGGCCGCATCTACGCACCGCGCTCGGCGGTGACGACCACCCTGCTGTCGACAGCGGCATTCACGATCGAGGTGCTGCGCTTCCCCCATGTGTTCGGCCTGCGCCTGACCGCCAAGACCATCCCGGCGCGAGACGCCACGCTGGTGCCGGGCGTCGAGACGCTGAACCCGGTGTTCTGAAGCAGGCGATCCCCCCGCCGCCGATGCCGCGCAGGCGCCGTCATGCCGCGCGGTGATGCTCGATGAGCTCGACCTTGTAGCCGTCCGGATCCTCGACGAACGCAATCACCGAGGTGCCGAACTTCACCGGACCCGGTTCGCGCCGGATCGGCACGCCGGCGGCGCGAAGGTCATCGCACACGGCGACGATGCCGGCGACGCCAATCACCACGTTTCCGAAGGCCGTGCCGTGGTCGTAACGCGTGACGCCGTAGTTGTACGTCAGCTCGAGGCCCGCACCATCGTCGTCGCCGTAGCCGAGGAACGCCAGCGTATATCCGCCTTCCGGTACGTCGCGGCGTCGCCGCTCGGTCATGCCGAGACGCTTGTAGAACGCGATGCTGCGCTCCAGATCGCCAACGCGGATCATCGTGTAGAGGATGCTGTTCATGGTTTCGGGATTCCGTGTCTTGAGATTGCAGATGTTGGGATTGCAGATCTCGGGATTGCTGGCTTCGGGGCCAAGCCAGGAATTTCGTTGTCGATGCGGTTGCGGATGGCGCCGCTCGCGCATGTCAGGTGAGCGCTGCCGCGATCCATTGTGACCATGCGAGCGCGGCACGGTCGTCGCCGCGACGCGCCACCACCTGGATGCCGAGCGGCAACCCGTCCGGACCGTCGGCGGCCGGGACGCTGATTGCGGGGCCGTGCAGCGCGGTCCACACCCAATTGAAGGCGGAGTCGCCGGTCGAGGCAATGCCTTCTGGCGCCTGCCCGGTTGCGGCAGGCGTCACCAGAACATCGAGATCGTCGAAGGTTGCGGTGACGCTGTCGCGCAGCCGCGCCAGCGTCATCACCGCTTCGGCATAAGCCGCGGCCGTCACCCTGAGGCCGCCGTCAAGCTGGTCGCGAAGGGCCGGGCTGATGCGATCCCGCGCATGCGCGAGCTCCCAGCCCAGCGCCTGCGCCGCTTCGCGGTTCAGGACCTGTGCGAACGCGGCTTCCGCCGCGTCGAATGCCGACGGCAGATCGCGCACGACGACATCGGCACCGGCGCGCGCCAGCGTCGTCGCGACATCCGCCAGCAGGGCCCGCGTCTCGGGCTGCGCCTTGTGCCAGAACGGCGTGCGGCAGATTCCGATGCGCGGCGCTCGCTCCGGCCGCATGTCCGGATCGCCGAGATCCGCGCCGGATAACGCGCCGACGAACAGAGCGCAATCCGCCACGCTGCGTGCGATGACGCCAACGGTGTCGAGCGTATCGGACACCGGCTTGACGCCGCCGCGCGGCAGCATCCCGAAGCTCGGCTTGTAGCCGACGACCCCGCAATAGGCGGCGGGCTTGATCAGGCTGCCCATCGCCTGGGTGCCGAACGCCAGCGGAAAGAAACCGTCGGCGACGCCCGCCGCCGAACCGCTGCTCGAGCTGCCCGGCGTGTGCCGCAGCGTGCGCGGATGCACCGTCGGCCCCGGCGTGCGGATCGCGAACTCGGCGGTGACCGTTTTGCCGACCACCACGGCACCGGCGGCGCGGGCCTGGACGACGGCGGCTGCGTCCGCCTTCGGGCGCCATCCCGCCCAGATCGACGAACCGTGTTCGGTCGGCATGTCCGCAGTGTCGAACACATCCTTCACGCCGATCGGAAGGCCGTGCAGCGGGCCCGGGAGAGCAGACGTCGCGCGCGCGAGGGCGGGGTCGATGAACGCCATCGCGCGGACCTGCGGGTCACGGTCGGCAATGCGGGCGAGGCAGGCCTCCAGCAGATCTCTCGGGTTCAGCCGGCCTGAGTGGATCAGGTGTGCGGCTTGGGTGGCAGTCAGGCGAGTGGGATCCATGGTGGGCGTCCTGAGCGTGGGTGACCCGCGAAAACTTAGGACTTGCCTTCAGATGATAAAAATTAATACTTTTACAGCGACTCTTGCAGAAAATTGAATTATGAGCCGGATCAACCTCGATCTCGACGTGCTGCGGACGCTGGTCGCCGCCGAAGAGCTTGGCGGCTTCAACCGCGCTGCCGACCAGGTCGGACGCTCACAGTCCGCCGTGAGCCATCAGATCCGCCGCCTGGAGGAGCAACTGGGCGAGGCGCTGTATCGCAAGAGCGGTCGCGGCCTTGCGCTGACGGAAGCCGGCGACGTGATGCTCGCCTATGCCCGGCGGATGCTCGCGCTGAACGATGACGCCGTCGCCGCGGTACGCGGCGTCGCGGTCGAGGGCACCGTGCGTTTCGGACTGCCCGGCGATCTCGCGGAAACCTGGCTGTCGACGACGCTCGGCCGTTTCAGGCGCGCGCATCCCGCGATCCTGATCGAGGCAGTCGTCGATCGAAACGCCGTGCTGCTGGACAAGCTCGACAAGGGGCAGCTCGATCTCGCCCTCGCGTTCGGCGACGAAGCCCGCAGCGATGCCCATCCAGTGGCGCGGCTGCCGATGACATGGATCGGCCCGGCGACAGGGGACACCGCGACGATGTCGGACGGATCGCTGCCGTTTGTCATGTATGGCCCGCCCTGCTTCTTCCGTCAGGCCGGCATCGATGCGCTCGACCAGGCCGGGATCCCCTGGCGCACCGCTTTTACCAGCCCCAGTCTTCACGGCCTGTGGGCCGCGGTCGACGCCGGTCTTGGCATCACGCTGCGCACGGCGGCTGGCCTGCCGCGGTCCCTCGCCGTTCTGGATGCCCGCGCCGGATTGCCTGCGGTGCCGGCGATCACGCTGTGCCTGCACGACGCGCGGCGCCCGCTGGCGCCGGCCACGAAGCGCCTGCGGGACATCGTGACCGACACCCTCGCCATCAATCTCGCCAGCGTGCCCCAAGCCGAGATGCTGCTCTGACGCATCTCGCAGTCCCCCCGCCGCCGAAGAGCGTTCACTTAATGTTCTTGCGCCTGCCATCCCCCTCCGCTAGCTTCCCCCGGCGTGTGAGGGGGCGGCATGGTTCAGCATGTGTCCACGGTGGCGTTCGAGGGCATCACGGCCCGCGTGGTGGACGTGCAGGTCCAGGTCGCGCCGGGATTGCCCAATTTCATGATCGTCGGACTCGCGGACAAGGCCGTGTCCGAGGCGCGCGAGCGGGTGCGCGCGGCGCTGATCGCCTCGGGCCTTGCGCTGCCGGCGCGGCGCATCACGGTCAATCTCGCGCCTGCCGATCTGCCGAAGGAAGGCAGCCACTATGACCTGCCGATCGCCCTCGGCCTGATGGCCGCGATCGGCGCCATTCCGTCCGACGCGCTCAGCGGCTTCACCGTGCTCGGCGAGCTCGGCCTCGACGGCTCGATCGCAGCCGTGGCGGGCGTGCTGCCGGCGGCGATGGGCGCACACAGCCGCGACGAAGGCCTGATCTGCCCGGCCGCATGTGGCCCGGAAGCGTCATGGGCCAGCGCCGACCTGCCGATCGTCGCCGCGGCGTCGCTGATCCAGCTCGCCAACCATTTCAAGGGCAGCCAGGTGCTGTCGCCGCCGCAGCCGAAGATCCGCCAGGAGACGGCGAGCGCGCTGGACCTGCGCGACATCAAGGGCCAGGAGAGCGCCAAGCGCGCGCTCGAGATCGCCGCGGCGGGCGGCCATCATCTGCTGATGACCGGAAGCCCGGGCGCGGGCAAATCGATGCTGGCGGCACGGCTGCCGTCGATCCTGCCGCCGCTGTCGCCGCAGGAATTGCTCGACGTCTCGATGATCGCGTCGGTCGCCGGCGAGATCAAGGATGGCGCGCTGACATCGCAGCGCCCGTTCCGCGCGCCGCATCACTCCGCCAGCATGGCGGCGCTGACCGGCGGCGGGCTGCGCGCACGCCCCGGCGAAGTCTCGCTGGCGCACAATGGCGTGCTGTTTCTCGACGAGCTGCCGGAGTTCGACCCGCGCGTGCTGGATTCGCTGCGCCAGCCGCTCGAGAACGGCGAGGTCTCGGTGTCACGCGCCAACCACCGCGTCACCTATCCCGCGCGCTTCATGCTGGTAGCGGCGATGAACCCGTGCCGTTGCGGCGAGGCGTTCGAGCCCGACTATGTCTGCAAGCGCGGCCGTCGCGAGCGCTGCACCGCCGATTATCAGAGCCGCATCTCCGGGCCGCTGCTCGATCGCATCGACCTGCGCATCGAGGTGCCGGCTGTCACGGCCGCCGATCTGATCCTGCCGCCTTCGGCGGAAGGCTCGGCCGAGGTCGCCGCGCGTGTCGCCGCCGCGCGCGCCCGGCAGGCGGCGCGCTATGCCGCCCTCGGCATGCCGAACGTGCGCACCAATGCCGAAGCGCCGGCCGCCGTGCTCGACGATATCGCGCGTCCTGACGGCGCGGGGATGACGTTGCTGCGCGATGCGGCTGAAAGCCTGCGGCTGTCGGCGCGCGGCTATCACCGCGTGTTGCGGGTGGCGCGGACCCTCGCCGACCTCGATGGCGCCGATCCTGTCGGCCGGCTGCATCTTGCCGAAGCACTGTCCTACCGCGCGCTCGCCGACGGTACGCGCAACGCGGCGTAACAACACCGGCGCAGCCGATGCGACCGGACGATAGACGATCCAGTCCGCCCGCGGCCGCTGGCCCCGTGGAACGCCAGTTTGGGCTTGCCTCCGCCGCCAAAACCGTGAATTCTCCACGCATTGCCTGATATTGATTTTGGAGGGAATTGCGATGCTCCCTTTCATTCTGGCGCAGGAATCGCGTGCATCCCAGGTTACCGCAGCGGATGCGGATCTCGACAATACGCATCAGCGTGACCTCGCCTTCTTCGCCGCGCGCGGCATTGACGTGTCCGACATCAGCGCGTCGCTGACCTGGACGAAGAAGCAGGTGACAAAATCAACCGGCACGCCACCGGAAGGCCCTTTCATCGATTCCGACGAAAAGACCTATACCGAGCCCGACGAAGACTACGGCGACCAATAACACGTCGAAGGCGACGCCCGCGCCGTATGCCGCGCGACATGAATGGTCCGCCCCCGTCTCGTCGTTGATGGTCGACAGCCATTGCCAGTCATTATCATCGCTCCCCCCGAGGATCTCCATGCGCTGACGGTCGCGTGGGAAATTCGGCAGTGCGGCGGCGCGGTCCTCATGCTCAATACCGCGGACTTTCCGAACCTGTGGTCGATCTCCTTGACCGCGGACGAGGACGACACCCCTCGCTTCGACATCGTCACCACCGAAGGCGTGGTCACGGATGCTGCGATCAGCGGGGTGTGGTGGCGGCGGACACGCCCATTCGCCATTTCCGAAGCGATCAACGATGACAAGCATCGCCGACTGTGCCGCGATGACTGTGCGGCACTGTTCGAAGGCTGGATTTACGCGCTCGGCGCGCGCGTCATCAATCCGCTGGCGGCGGAACTGGCCGCTCGCCGCAAACCGTTTCAACTGGCGAATGCCCGGCGCTGCGGTTTCCGCCACCCGTCCACGGTCATCTCCAGCTCACCGGACGATGTCACGGCGCTTCTGTCCCGTCACGACGGCGAATTCATCTACAAGAGCCTCACCACGCCGGCTTCGATGATCGTCGAGACACGCCCTCTCGACGCGGAAGCCAGAAGCAATCTGGCGCTGCTGCGTTTCTCGCCCTGTATCATTCAGCGTCGGATCGACGGCGGTGCCGACATTCGGGCGACGATTGTCGAGGACGAGATCTTCGCGGCCGAAATCCGGGCGCACCATCCCGGCGCGCAGCTCGACTGGCGGCTTGATGCAGCCGTCGACGTTCGCACTCACACCCTTCCGGACGAGGTGGCCGGCGCGATCCGGCGCATGCAGAAGGAACTCGGCCTGCGGTATGGCGCTTACGATCTTCGCCGGGATGCCGAGGGCGAATACTGGTTCTTCGAGGTCAATCCAGGTGGCCAGTATCTCTTTGTCGAGATCGCGACAGAGCAGAAGATCAGCCGTGCCATTGCCCGCGCATTGATCGCGGCCCCCGCAGCGGCCTCCATCGCGGCGGGATAGGCGACCAGATCTGACCGGACCGGACGCCGCCTCAGCCCGTGCTGGAGCAAATGCCGCATGACGTGACGGAAGCAAACGCTCCGGTAACGATTTTTCTTTACGCTTCAGGAACCATAAGCCGACGTTGTACGGCTTGTTCCCGTGGCCTGTCGCGTACCGAGTTTCAGTCATGTTGCGTTACAAGTTCGTCGCCTCGGTCATCCCGCTGGTCGTCGTCGGCTACTTCGCCCGCGACCAGATCGCCCCCAGCGTCCAGCCCTGCATCGCCACCGCGGACAGCGCGGTGCAGCTCGCCGAATTCAACTGGCAGGCGCAGCGTCGCGTCAGCTTCACCACCCAGCCGGCCGACGCCACGGTGCGGGTGCGGATCGTCGACAGTCCGGAGAGCGCCGACTTCACCGTGGTCGACGACGCCCGGACGCTCGAGGACGGTGGTTGCTCCGGCACCGGGCCGGCACAGCTCATCGGCATCGACGACACGCCGGAGCGAACAGGCACCGTGATCTATCTCAGCCATGACGGCGATGCCAACTACCGCATCTATGTCCGCTCCCGGACATTCAGCGTCCGCGACGCTGCGGCGCTGCTCGTCGGCGCGCACGCCGGCCGGCCGCAGCCGCTCGCCCGCGCGCTATGAAGCGCTTTCGAGCGAGGTGGGCACCGGTTCGCGTGAAGAAAACGCGTCAAAAATAAAATGCCGGAGCGCGTTCACGATTCCACCAAAAGCGAACGCGCCCACGCTTTCCGGTCTGACGTAGCGTCTTCAGGCGGCAGCTCTGCCAAAGGCGCGTTAACCCAAATTTTACCCTGTCGCCAACCCGCCGGGGACGCGGCAGGGCCCTCAAACAGTTCGCAACCTCCACCCGGCAAGGTCATCGACGGGGATTGCATCGGACCAGCGGAAGCGGCTTTCGACGACGGCATCATCGGCCCGGCATGGCACCCAACGCGCTGTGGCCCGGCTGCCGTGCGGCGGACACCGCGGCAATGACGGGATCACGGCCATGACGCGGGGACTTCGGATCAAGCTGCGCCTGCGGCGGTTTGCGCGGAAGCACCCGTGGATCGCCTTCGCCGCACGCTCCCTCACCATCTTCTCCGCGACCTTCGGCGGCGCCTATGGCTTCATCGCCGGCAGCCGCTCGGACAGCTACGATCCCCACGCCTTCGCCATCGGCGCCAGTTTCCTGTTCGCGCTTGCCTGCCTCGCGCTCGCCACGCTGAGCTTCCGCATGCGCATGCTGCGACGGCAGATGCAGAAGATCGCCCAGCGCAACGAAGCGCTCGTCGATCGCAACTGGGAGCTGAAGGAAGCCGAGGAGCGCGCCCGCAGCCTGTTCGAATCGCAGAGCGACCTCATCGTGCTGCGCGATGCCGCCGGGCGCATTACTTTCGCCAACGATGCGTTCTGCGAACTGGCGCAAACATCGCGCGACCAGCTGATCGGCTCGGTCTTCACCCTGCCGGTGATCGAGCAGGGCGATGCCGCGGTCGAGCCCGACGGCACCCGCATCCACGACCAGAAGATCACAAGCCCGCTGGGGCCGCGCTGGATCGCCTGGCGCGAAAGCCTCGTGCGCCTCGACGCCGGCCGGCCCGCGGAAATGCAAAGCGTCGGCCGCGACGTCACCGACCGCACCGAGACGGAGCGGGCCCTCGGCGACGCGCGCGACCATGCCAATGCCGCCAACCGCGCCAAATCGCGCTTCCTGGCGATGGCATCGCACGAAATCCGCACGCCGCTCAACGGCATCATCGGCATGAGCGGGCTGCTGCTCGACACGCCGCTCAGCGCCGAACAGACGACCTATGCCCGCGCCGTGAAGACATCGGGCGAAGCGCTGCTGCTGCTGATCGACGAACTGCTCGACTTCTCCAAGATCGAGGCCGGCAAGATCGACCTCGAGCAGCGCCCGTTCGCGCTCACCGCACTGATCGAGGAGATCACCGAGCTGCTGGCGCCGCGCGCGCAGGCGCGTGCGCTGGAAATCGCCGCCTATGTCGACGAGCGTCTGCCGGCCGAGGTGATCGGCGACGCCGCGCGGCTGCGCCAGGTGCTGCTCAACCTCGCCGGCAATGCCATCAAGTTCACCACCACCGGCGGCGTCGCATTGATCGTCGAGCCCGGCATCTGGCCCAACGAAATCAGCTTCCTGGTGCGCGACACCGGCATCGGCATCGCTCCCGACGCCCAGGCGCGGATCTTCCGCGAGTTCGAACAGGCTGACGAACGCATCGCCCGCGACTATGGCGGCACCGGCCTTGGCCTCAGCATCAGCGACCGCATTGTCAAGCGCATGGGCGGCCGCATCACCCTCGACAGCACGCCCGGCCACGGCTCGACCTTCGAGGTCGCGGTGCCGCTGCTGGCCGCAACATCGGCGGCCGATATCGGCCCGGCCTTCACCGCGCCGGACCTGCAGGGCAGGGCGGTGATGCTGGTGGCGCCGCAGGCGATCGAGACCGCGCTGGTCGCCCGTCGCCTCGAGCGCTGGGGCGCGCAGACCTGCACCCTGACAGACCCGGTGGTCGCCGCCGCCCTGCTGCCCGAGCGGCCCTGGCACGCGCTGATCGCGAGCCACGATCTCGGCACGACTGAACTTGCGAAGCTCGGCGAAGCCGCACGCTTCCATGCCCTTCACCGCATCGTCATGGTGACGCCGGCCGCGCGGCGCGAACTCGAGGCGGCGCCGACGCCGAATTTCACCGGCTATCTCGTCAAACCGGTGCGGGCGGCGTCGCTGGCTGCGCGCCTGACCATGACACTGGCCTCCGATGCGCCGCGCCTCGGCCATGACGAGGGCCGCGAAGCGATCGAAACATTGCCGGCGGCACCGCCGTCCGGACTGTCGATCCTCGTCGCCGAGGACAACGAGATCAACGCACTGTTGATGCGCTCGCTGCTGACGCGCCTCGGCCATCGCCCCGTGGTGACGGTAACCGGCGCGCAAGCGGTGGAGTCGTGGCTCGCCGCCGCGACCGCGGGCACGCCCTACGATCTCGTGCTGATGGACGTGCAGATGCCGGTGATGGACGGCATCGAGGCGACGCGACGCATCCGTGCGCGCGAGACCGCCCAGCAGATGCGGCGCGCACCGATCGTGGCGTTGACCGCCAATGCACTCGTCGAGGATCGCTACGCCTGCTTCAGCGCCGGCATGGACGGCTTCCTCGTGAAGCCGCTCGATCGCGACAAGCTTACCGAAGTCCTCGCCGGCCTCGCGACAGCACCGCACCTCGTCGCCTGATCGCGCGTCCAGACAGCGACTTCGTGCATACACGACCGGCGCGATGCGCCAACGCCGCGCTGGAAACATCTGGACAGCTCGACGCCTGTCATAAATCCGTTGAAGGGGCGTGATTAATGGATCGCGGCCGCATCGATTCGATGCGATCCACGAGGACGTCCATGACCCCGATGAAGCCCGCAAAGGGCGCCGCCATCGCATCCGCCCGCCTCACTCCGAAGAAGGCGCTTCGGCCGGCGTCGGCCAAAACTCCGATGACCGCCAACATGATGGCCAATGCCAAGGCGATGGCCAGCCTGTTGATGCCGACCTTCGTGAGCGAAGCCGCCATTCGCTTCAAGCCGACGACGATCGCGCCGCTCGGCCGCCTCGGGCCGCTCGAAGTGCGCCTCGCGCACACCAAGAAGGACATCAAGCGCGCCCAGAAGCTGCGCTACAAGGTGTTCTACAAGAACGGCACCGCAATCGCCGACGCCGCCACCATGCTGGCGCAGCGCGACAAGGACGCGTTCGACGCGTTCTGCGACCATCTCCTGGTCATCGATCACGCCGCCAAGCCGTCGCTGAGCGGCAAGCAGCCGGTGGTCGGTACGTATCGTCTGCTGAGGCAGGATGTCGCAAGCCGTCACGGCGGCTTCTATACCGACAACGAGTTCGACACCACCGGCCTTGTCGAGCGCCACCCCGAACTCAAATTCCTGGAGCTCGGCCGCTCCTGCGTGCTGCCGCCGTATCGCAACAAGCGCACGGTGGAGCTGCTGTGGCACGGCATCTGGAGTTATGTGCGCCAGCATGGCTGCGATGTGATGATCGGTTGCGCCTCGTTCGAAGGCACCGACCCGGACCGTCTGGCGCTACCGCTGTCGTTCCTGCACCACTATTCACGTGCGCCGGACGCGTGGCGCGCCGCGGCGCATCCGGCCCGCCGGATCGAGATGAACCGGATGGCCAAGGAAGCGATCAACCCGAAGGCCGCGCTCCACGAGCTGCCGCCGCTGATCAAGGGTTATCTGCGCCTCGGCGCCTATGTCGGCGACGGTGCGGTGATCGACCACCAGTTCGGCACCACCGATGTGCTGATCGTGCTGCCGGTGTCGGCGATCAGCTCGCGCTACATCGACCACTTCGGCGCCGACGCCAGCCGCCACGCGGCCTGAGACGCTGACTGAGAAAGCAGCGCCGCCCTCACAGCCGGCGCAGCGACACCTTCTCGATGACGTGCTCGCCGCCCTTCTTCAGGATCAGCGTCGCGCGCGGCCGCGTCGGCAGGATGTTGTCCTCGAGATTGGCGAGGTTGGTGCGCTCCCAGATCGCCGTCGCGGTGGCGATCGCTTCGCCATCCGACAGCAGCGCATAGCGGTGGAAGTACGACTTCGGATCGTGGAAAGCGGTATCGCGCAGCGCCAGGAAGCGCTCGACATACCACTTGCGCAGCACCGGCTCGTCCGCGTCGATATAAACCGAAAAATCGAAGAAGTCGGACACGAACGGCACCGCCTGGCCGTCACGCGGCAACCGGCCGGTCTGCAGCACGTTGACGCCCTCGAGAATGAGGATGTCGGGCTGATCGATCTCGATCATCTGGTTGGGGACGATGTCGTAGGTGTGGTGCGAGTAGATCGGCGCCCGCACATTGCGGCGACCGGCCTTGATATCGCTGAGAAAGGCGAGCAGCGCCGGCAGGTCGTAGCTCTCCGGAAAACCCTTTTTCTGCATCAGCCCGCGCCGCTCGAGCACGGCGTTGGGAAACAGGAAACCGTCGGTGGTGACGAGATCGACCTTGGGGCGCGGCGACCAGCGCGCCAGCATCGCCTGCAGCACGCGCGCGGTGGTCGACTTGCCGACCGCCACTGAACCTGCGACGCCGATGATGTAGGGCATCTTGCGGTCCTCGATGCCGAGGAATCGCCGCTGGGCGATGAACAGCCGCTGCGCCGCCGCGACATACATCGACAGCAGGCGCGACAGCGGCAGGTAG
Organism: Bradyrhizobium sp. U87765 SZCCT0048; assembly: GCF_018131225.1. GTDB lineage: Bacteria > Pseudomonadota > Alphaproteobacteria > Rhizobiales > Xanthobacteraceae > Bradyrhizobium_A. Next base: position 686,193 of record NZ_JAFCMM010000004.1, read on the forward strand.
ATATCCTCGACTTCCTTGAGATCGAGCCGGTCGTGCATCGAGCGCAGCGCCGCGACTTCCGTGGCGTCGAGCGTCATCGGGGTATCGTCACGCAGCTTCGACCATTCGGCGCGCGAGAAAATCCGGTAGGGATTGTACTGGACGTTGGCCCGCGCATCCATGGAAGCTGCTCCCTAATCGCGCTTGCGCGCCGCCTTTTCCTCGAGTCCTGACCGGTGGGTGCGTTGCGCGAGGACGTCCTCGACGTCCTGCAACGTCACGCCCCGGGATTTCAGCAGCACCAGCAGGTGGAAAACGACATCGGCGGTCTCCGCCAGCAGATGGTCGCGCTCGCCCTGAACCGCCGCGATGACCGCCTCGACGGCCTCTTCGCCGAATTTCTTGGCGCAATAAGCCGGCCCGTTGTCGAGCAGCTTGCGGGTGTAGGACACCTCGCCGCTCGACGCGGCGCGCGCATCGATGGTGTCGGCGAGATCGTGGATCGTGAAGCGGGCCATCCGTGCGTCGTCCTGTTGTCCTGTTTGTCGCGGCTTGCGCCGCGGCGCCACGCGTCAGGGGTCCAGCCGCATCGGCAGACCGGCGTCGACCATGTGGTCCTTGGCCTGGCGGATGGTGAATTCTCCGAAATGGAAGATCGAGGCTGCGAGCACCGCGGTGGCGTGGCCATCGCGGATGCCGGCCACGAGGTGATCGAGGTTGCCGACACCCCCGGACGCGATCACCGGAATGTTGATGCGATCGGCGATGGCGCGGGTCAGCGCGATGTCGAAGCCCTGACGGGTGCCGTCACGGTCCATCGAGGTCAGCAGGAGCTCGCCGGCGCCGAGCGCGGTGACTTCCTCGGCATAGCCGACCGCATCGATGCCCGTGGCCTTGCGGCCGCCATGGGTGAAGATCTCCCAGCGGTCCGGCTCCCCCGGAGCGCTGACCCGCTTGGCGTCGATCGCCACGACGATGCACTGGTCGCCGAATTTCTCCGCCGCCTCCCTGACGAACTCACGCCGGCTGACCGCCGCCGAATTGATCGACACCTTGTCGGCGCCGGACGTCAGCAGGGTGCGGATGTCGTCGACCGTGCGCACGCCGCCGCCGACGGTGAGTGGCATGAAGCAGGCTTCCGCCGTGCGACGCACGACGTCGAGCATGGTGCCGCGGTTCTCGTGGGTGGCGGTGATGTCGAGAAAACACAGCTCGTCGGCGCCGGCGGCATCATAGGCGATCGCCGCTTCCACGGGATCGCCGGCATCGCGCAGGTCGACGAAGTTGACACCCTTGACGACCCGGCCGTCCTTGACATCGAGACAGGGAATGACGCGGACCTTGAACATGTCAGGCCGCCTGACGCGCGGCGCGGATCAGCGCCATCGCTTCCGCCGGATCGAGCCGGCCATCATAGAGCGCACGGCCGGAAATCGCGCCCGCGAGCTTCTTTGCCCGCGGCTCGAGCAGCGCGCGGACGTCCGCGATCGAGGCAAGTCCGCCTGACGCGATCACCGGCACCGAGATGGCGTCGGCGAGCGCGATGGTGGCGTCGAGATTGAGGCCCTTGAGCAGGCCGTCGCGGGCGATATCGGTGAAGATGATGGCGGCGACACCGGCATCTTCGAAACGGCGGGCGATGTCGAGCGCGGTGACTTCCGACGTCTCGGCCCAGCCCTCGACCGCGACCTTGCCGTCGCGGGCGTCGAGGCCGACGGCGACCTGGCCGGGAAAGCGCTTCGCCGCGGCCTTGACCAGCTCGGGATCGCGCACCGCCGCGGTACCGATGATGACACGGGCGATGCCCTTGGCGAGCCACGCCTCGACGGTGGCGAGATCGCGGATGCCGCCGCCGAGCTGCACCGGCATGCGCACCGCGGCCAGCATGCTGTCGACCGCCTGCGCGTTCATCGGCTTGCCGGCGAACGCGCCGTCGAGATCGACGACATGGAGATATGCGAAGCCCTGGGCCTCGAAGCTCCTGGCCTGGTCGGCGGGATCGGTGTTGAACACGGTCGCCCGCGCCATGTCGCCCTGCTCGAGGCGCACGCAGGTTCCGTTCTTGAGGTCGATGGCAGGAAAGAGAATCACGGTGTCCACGTCAGAAAGTTGCCGATCAGGGCGAGGCCGAAGCGCTGGCTCTTCTCGGGATGAAACTGGGTGCCGAAGGCGGTGTCGCGGGCGACGATGGCGGTGATCGGGCCGCCGTAATCGGCGCGCGCCACCACATCGGCATCGTCAGCCGCATGCAGGTGATAGGAATGCACGAAATAGGCGTGCCGGCCATCGTCGCCGAGCGACAGGCCGGCGAGCATCGGATGCGGCCGCGCGACGTCGAGCGTGTTCCAGCCCATGTGCGGGATCTTCAGCCCGGCATCGGCCGGCGTGATCTTTTCGACGTCACCGGCGATCCAGTCGAGACCGCCGGTGGTGACATATTCCTTGCCGCGGGTCGCCATCAGCTGCATGCCGACGCAGATGCCGAAGAACGGCCGTCCCTTGACCCGCACCGCTTCCTCGAGCGCAGGCACCATGCCATCGAGCGCATCGAGGCCATGACGGCAGTCGGCGAACGCGCCGACACCCGGCAGCACGATGCGATCTGCCTTCGCCACGGCATCGGGATCGCTGGTGACGACGATCGCCGGCGGTGTCGGCAGGCTGCGCGCCGCCCGCTCGAAGGCCTTCGCCGCCGAGTGCAGGTTGCCCGATCCGTAATCGATGATCGCAACGTTCACCGGCCTGCTCCGGGTTGGGGAAACAATCCCATGATCTCACCATCAGCACCGCCGACGGCAGCCGCCGGCCGCACCGGCGGCGGCTCGCCGCGATCGACGCTGCCACCCTCGCCCGTGGTCCTGCCTGCCGCCCAGCGATCGAAGAAGCGCCGCTCGGCCGCCTCGCGGCTGTCGGCGACCACCATGTCGAGCTGGCGCCACTTGCCGCGCGACAGCGTCCAGCGCCACAGGCTGGAGGCTTCGAACCCCGTGAGCAGCGCAACCAGCAGCATCACCATGGTGCGCACGTCGGAGCCGACCTTCAGCGCCCACAGGCCGAATGCCAGCGCGAGCACGATCACAAGATAGCCAAGCAGCGCGAGCCACAGCCGATGGACTGCGAACCACAACGCGCCGAACAGCGCCGCCCACAGGTGGAAGCCGTCGCGCACGAACACGAAGCGATCGGTCGCGGCGGTATCCACCGCGCCGGCACGGACGGGAGCGTGAACAGTAAAGACCGGCATGCAACTCTCCGGATGTTTGACGCACCGCGCGGCAACCGCGCGGACGGGGCCCGGCTCAGCCGCCGAGCTGCCCCTTAGTGGACGGCACTTCGCCCTTGGCTCGCGGATCGATCTCGAACGCCGCCCTCAGAGCGCGCGCGAGACCCTTGAAACAGGATTCCGCGATATGATGGCTGTTGTCGCCGTACAACGTCTCGACATGCAGCGTGATCCCGGCGTTCATCGCGAAGGCGTTGAACCACTCCCGCACCAGCTCGGTGTCGAACTCGCCGATCTTGTCGCGCGGGAAGTCGACCTTGAACACCAGCATCGGCCGGCCGGACACGTCGATGACGACGCGGGTCAGCGTCTCGTCCATCGGCATGTGGATGCCGGCATAGCGGGTAATGCCCGCCATGGAGCCGAGCGCCTGCTTCACCGCCTGTCCCAGCGCAATGCCGACGTCTTCCGTGGTGTGGTGGAAGTCGACATGCAGGTCGCCCACCGCTTTCACGGTGATGTCGATGCGGGAATGGCGCGCCAGCAGATCCAGCATATGATCGAAGAAACCGATGCCCGTGGACACGGTGGCGACGCCGGTGCCGTCGAGATTGACGGCCACCGCGACGTCGGTTTCCTTGGTCTTGCGCTTGATCTCGGCCGTGCGCATGGGTGAAGGCGTCCCGCTTGATCCTGAAAGGCCCTTGACCGCTTGTCGGCCGGGCCGGAACCGGGCCCTTTTATCAGGCGCCAGCCGCCTTCGCTACTGCAGTATGACGCCAAAGTAACGTCACGTCGGGCTATGGTGACCGGAATCCGGCCCTTCCGGCCGCGGCGATTGCATCGCTGCCCTGCGATCCCTAAATCTGGCCGATCGCGCCGGGCAGCGCAGCCCCGCCCGCTGGCGGCGGCAGCGCCCCTCTTTCGACGAGTTTCGCGCGGCCCGGCGGACAGACCCGGCGTCTGTCCCGGCCGGCCACGCCGATGGACCAGGACATGTACGCAGCCCATTCCGAACCCGCCCCCGTCTGGCACGGCACCACCATCCTGACCGTCCGCAAGAGTGGACGGGTGGTGATCGGCGGCGACGGCCAGGTGTCGATCGGCCAGACGGTGATCAAGTCCAACGCCCGCAAGGTGCGCAAGCTCGGCAAGGGCGACGTCATCGGCGGCTTCGCCGGCGCCACCGCCGACGCCTTCACCCTGTTCGAGCGGCTCGAGGCCAAGCTCGAGCAGTATCCGGGACAGCTGACCCGGGCGGCGGTGGAACTCGCCAAGGACTGGCGCACCGACCGCTACCTGCGCCGGCTCGAGGCGATGATGATCGTCGCCGACAAGGACGTGTCGCTGGTGCTGACCGGCACCGGCGACGTGCTGGAGCCGGAAGGCGGCGTGATGGCGATCGGCTCAGGCGGCAACTACGCCCTCGCAGCGGCGCGGGCGCTGGTCGACACCGACAAGGACGCCGAGACCATCGTGCGTCGCTCGCTCGACATCGCCGCGGACATCTGCGTCTACACCAACCGCAACATCACCATCGAAGCGCTGGGCGCATGAACAACACCGACGGCGCGCGTGCGCTCGTTCCGGCAGCGCCGGCGTTCTCGTTCGCCCGCGGCCTCGCCATCGCCGCCGTCCTGATCGCGGCACAGGCCGCAATTCTCTATGCGATGGGCCGGCTGCCGATCTGCGCCTGCGGCACCGTCAAGCTGTGGCATGGCGTGGTCAACAGCTCGGAGAATTCCCAGCACATCACCGACTGGTACACGCTGTCCCATCTCATCCACGGCTTGCTGTTCTATCTCGTGCTGTGGCTGGCGCTGCCGCGCGCGCCGCTGGGACTGCGCCTTGCCATCGCCGTCGGCCTCGAAGGCGTCTGGGAGATCGTCGAGAACAGCGACCTGATCATCCAGCGCTACCGCGCCGCGACCATCTCGCTCGACTATTTCGGCGACAGCATCGTCAACTCGGTGTCCGACACGCTGGCGGCGCTGACCGGCTTCATCGCCGCCGCGAAGCTGCCGATCTGGGTCACGGTGACGCTGGCGCTGGTGTTCGAGGCGGTCGCCGCCTATGTCATCCGCGACAACCTGACCCTCAACATCCTGATGCTGATCCATCCGCTCGACGCCGTCAGGCAGTGGCAGGCCGGGGCGTAACCACGCGATGACCGCGACAACGGACATGACCTATAGCTTCGCCGCGATGACCGCCGCCGACCTGCCGACCATCCGGCGGTGGCTGGCGACGCCCGACGTCGCGCGCTGGTGGCGGGATGTCGACACGCAGTTGGCACTGATCAGCGCCGACCTCGACGATCCCGCGATGGCCCAGTGGATCGTATCGTGCGGCGGCCGGCCTTTCGCCTATCTGCAATGCTACGATTGTCCCGACGGGTTCGAAAGCGGTGTCGGCACGCAGCCTGCCTGCACGCATGGTATCGACCAGTTCATCGGCGAGCCCGACATGATCGGCCGCGGCCATGGCTCTGCCTTCATCCGCGCCTTCACCGACCGCCTGCTGGCTTCCGGCACGCAGCGCGTCATCACCGACCCCGATCCCGACAACACCCGTGCGGTCCGCGCCTATGAAAAGGCCGGCTTCCGCAAGGACCGCGTCGTCGACACCCCGGATGGCCCCGCTCTCTTGATGGTACGCACCCCATGACCGACTTCTCCCCCCGTGAAATCGTTTCCGAACTCGACCGCTTCATCGTCGGCCAGGGCGACGCCAAGCGCGCGGTTGCGATCGCGCTGCGCAACCGCTGGCGCCGCCTGCAGCTCACCGGCACGCTGCGCGACGAGGTGCTGCCCAAGAACATCCTGATGATCGGGCCGACCGGTGTCGGCAAGACCGAGATCTCGCGCCGCCTCGCCAAGCTCGCGGGCGCGCCGTTCATCAAGGTCGAAGCCACCAAGTTCACCGAGGTCGGCTATGTCGGCCGCGACGTCGAGCAGATCGTGCGCGATCTCATCGAGGTGGCGATCGGGCAGACCCGCGAGCGCAAGCGCAAGGACGTCCATGCCCGCGCCCAGCTCGCGGCCGAGGAGCGCGTGCTCGATGCGCTGGTCGGAGCGAACGCCAGCGCCTCGACGCGCGATTCGTTCCGCCGCAAGCTGCGCGGCGGTGAGCTCGACGACAAGGAAATCGAGATCGAGGTGCAGAGCTCCGGCGGCATGCCGACCTTCGAGATCCCCGGCATGCCCGGCGCCCAGATCGGCGCCATCTCGATCGGCGATATCTTCGGCAAGATGGGCGGCCGCCCCAAGCCGAGGCGCACGACCGTGGCGGAATCGCACGAGATCCTGATCAACGAGGAATCCGACAAGCTGCTCGACAACGACAAGCTGGTGCAGGAAGCGATCCATGCGGTCGAGAACAACGGCATCGTGTTTCTCGACGAGATCGACAAGATCTGTGCCCGCGACGGCCGGGTCGGCGCCGACGTGTCGCGCGAGGGCGTGCAGCGCGACCTGCTGCCGCTGATCGAGGGCACCACCGTGACCACCAAGCACGGCCAGGTGAAGACCGACCACATCCTGTTCATTGCTTCCGGTGCCTTCCACGTCGCCAAGCCGTCGGACCTGCTGCCGGAGCTGCAGGGCCGCCTGCCGATCCGCGTCGAGCTGCAGGCGCTGACCCGCGACGACTTCCGCCGCATCCTGACCGAGCCCGAAGCGTCGCTGATCAAGCAGTATGTCGCGCTGATGCAGACCGAGGGTGTGACGCTGGAGGTCACCGACGACGCCATCGACGCGCTCGCCGACGTCGCGGTCGCGGTCAATGCCAGCGTCGAGAACATCGGCGCCCGGCGGCTGCAGACGGTGATGGAGCGGGTGCTGGACGAAATCTCGTTCGTCGCGCCGGACCGCAACGGCGACACCATCCGGATCGACGCCGCCTACGTGCAGAAGCATGTCGGCGACCTCGCCAGGAATACCGACCTCAGCCGCTTCATCCTCTGACGCCCCTCCGGTTTCGGGGGACGCCTGGCGCGCCCCCCATTGAAACCGGGATTCGACCTGCGGCAGACTGGCGCAGTCCGCCGCAGGGGCTGCCGACACCATGCCTAGTCCGACGCCAGCGCCATGGCGCGCCATGCTCGCGGTGAACATCGCCGTGGTCGCGGCGCTGTTCGTCTACAAATTCGCCCTCAGCTATCCCGACCTGCCCTACACCCAGTTGCTGGCCGACTATCACTTCGGCTTCGCCAAGCGCGCGCTGGTCGGCGCCATTGTCGGCACGGCCTTCCCGGTGCTGCCGAGTTCGGCGACCTATGTCGTCGGCCTGGTGCCGTGGGTCGCAACGACGATGCTGTTCCTGCATCTATTCCGCACCACGTTCGGCCTCGTCGACGAGACCCTGCCGCTGCTGGTGTTCACCGCCGGCTCGCCGTTCTTCCTCAAGAACTTCGTCCAGACGCTCGGCTACTACGATGTCTATGGCGCGCTGCTGGCGCTGGTGCTGCTGCTGGTTCCGGCGCGCTCCGTCCTCTATGTGATCGGCGCGGCCGCCGGCGCGATCGTGCTGCTGCTGATCCATCACCTGCACCTGCTGCTCTCCATCCCAACCATCGGCGCCATCGTGCTGCTGCGCCATCACCTGCCGCGCGGCTGGCGCACTGGTGATCTCGCGCTCGCGGCGGTGCTGACGGCGATCATCGGCGTGGTGTTCGCGCTGGTCCAGTTTCACGGCGCGCCGGCCGTCGCGCCGGAAGTGTTCGAAGCACACCTGCGCGCCCGCATGGCGAATCCTGCCGAGACCGGCATCATGCCGGACATCTTTTACCGCACCTTTGCGGACGAGCTTCATGACACCTGGGCGGTCATGGCGCGCAACCTGCGCCGGGCGCCGATCTATCTGGTGGTCGTCGTGCTGCATGCACCGTTGATCCGCTTCTTCGGCGACACCGTGCGCGATCTCGCCAGCGCCGCCCATCGCCGCATCGTGCTGGTGCTGATCGCGCTGGTCCTCGCCGGCTATGTCGCGATCTTCCTGACCGTCTTCGACTATTCGCGATGGGTGGCGAGCCTCGGCAGCTGCATGATCCTGCTGCTGCATGCGGTGAGGCAGCTGCCGGCCGCGCGCCCGACGCGACCGATCGACGGCGCGAACCGCTGGGTGAGGGCGCTCGGCTGGGCGGTCACCGTGATTCCGCGGATCGGTACGGTGACGCCGTTCTGAACCTGTCCTCCGTTCGCGGCCGCGCGCTGCGGGCCTTTCGATGGATACGACATGCCGGTGACGTCTCCGACAACTCCCTGGCGCCGCATGCTGGCGGTGAACGCCGCGATCACCGCGCTGCTGTTCGCCTACAAGTTCGCATTCAACTACCCTGGCCTGCAGTACATCCAGCTGCTGTCGGACTATCACTTCGGCTTCACCAAGCGCTCGCTGATCGGCGCGCTGGTCGCGCTCGGCTTTCCGGTGCTGCCGTCCTGGTCGCCCTATGTGCTGGGCACGCTGGTGTGGCTGGTGACGCTGGGGCTGTTCGGGCTGGTGTTCCGCCGCTGCTATGGCTTCACGGCGCAGACCCTGCCGCTGCTGGTGTTCACCCTCGGCTCGCCGTTCTTTCTCAAGAACTTCGTGCAGACACTGGGCTACTACGACATCTACGGCTGCGCGATCGCGCTCGCGCTGCTGCTCGTGCCGGCGCGTTCGAATCTCTATGTGCTTGGCGGCGCCATCGGCGCCATGGCGCTGATCCTGATCCACCATATCCATCTGCTGCTCTATGTTCCGACCATCGGCGCCATCGTCATCCTGCGCCATCACCTGATGCGCCGCATGACCGGGGCGGACATCGGGCTCGCCGCCCTGCTGGGGCTGGCGATCGTTGCGCTGTTCGTGGCCATGCAGTTTCATGGCTCGCCGACCGTGCCGATCGAGACGTTCAACCGTCATCTCCATGAACGGGCGCTCGATCCGACCGACGCCAACATCACCGCGGACATTTTCTACCGCACCTTCGCCGACGAGATTCGCGACACCTGGGCGCTGATGCCCAAGAACCTGCTGCGCGCGCCGATCTATCTTGTGCTGGTGATGCTGCATGCGCCGCTGATCCGTTATGGCATCGACGTCGTGCGCGCCCTGTCCGAACGCCGTCATCGCATCGCCGTCGGCCTCGCCGTGCTCGGCATCAGTCTCGGCTATGTCGTGATCTTCGCCACCGTGTTCGACTATGCGCGGTGGATGTCGGACTGGGCGACCTGCCTGATGCTGGTGATGTTCGCGGCGAAACAACTGCCGGCGAGCCGCGAGGCAGCGCTGATCGCACCGGAGCCACAACAATCACGCGCGCTCGGCTGGATCGTGACCGTCATCCCGCGCGTCGGACTCACCAAGCCGTTCTGACGACGGGACGTCAGCGCAGCCGCGCGCGGCGGACACGGACATAGAGAGCGCCGCCGCCGCCATGGCCGACATGGGCTTCCTCGAAGCCGATGACACAGCTGCGAAACTCGGGCAGCGACAGCCATTCCGGCACCTGGCGACGCAGCACGCCGCGCTCTGACGCCTCCGCGCCGGGCCGGCCCTTGCCAGTGATGACCAGCACGAAGGACAGACCTTCCTCGCTCGCCTGCTGCAGAAAGTGCAGAAGCACGCGATGGGCACGGGCCTGGGTCAGGCCATGCAGGTCGAGCTTGGCATCGATATCCTTGCGGCCGCGCGACAGCTGCAGTCGCTCGCGCCGCGCGATGGCGACAAGGGGTGGCGGCTCCGGCCGGCGGAGAGCCGCCGGGGCAGGGGCAGCGGCCTGTTTCCCGGCACTGGCGGTCTTCCCGGCGGGTTTCGGCGCCGTGGTTTTGACGGCCGGCTCTTCCGCCACGGCAACCCGTGTCAGGCGGGGCCGTTTCTTCAGCGGCTTGGTGGATTCGGAGACTGCATGCCACAGCGCCTGTTCATCGGCGCTGAGGACGCGGCGGCGACGCCGCACCGGCGGGTCCGGCACGTCGGTTTCAGGTGGTACGACGCGCTTCATTGGCCGGGCCGCGCCTGATCGGGCTGATGGCGCTCGCGCCGCCGTTCCGACCGCGGCGCTGCCTGATCCGACCGGCTGTCCGCCGCCGCGGGGCGGGCCTCCGGAACCGGAATGGCGGCAGGCTTGTCCGCCCCGTCGGTCTTCACCGTATCGGCTTTTGTCGCCTCGGTCTTTGGCGCATCAGGCCTGGCCGGAGCGGCCTTGGCCTGCCCGGACGCGGGCTGAGACGTCGCCTGGCCGGATTTGTGCTGACCAGGCCTCGCGGCATCGGACGTCGTGGCGTCAGGTTTCGGGAGATCGGACTTGGCGTCGCCAGACTTGGCATCGCTAGGCTTGGCATCGCCAGGCTTGGCGTCACTAGACCTGGCCGCGCCAGACCTGGCGGCGTCGGGCTTCATAACTCCAGACTTGGCAGCGTCGGACTTTGTGCTGCCGGACTTGGTGGCGTCGGGCTTTGCCGGCTCGGGTGTCGCGGGTTCGGACTTGAAGGGCACCGCCTGCTGCGGAAACTGCCTGGCGATCTTCGCCGACGGCCGCGGTTCGGGCAGCGGCATCGTTCGGCCGCGCGCCTGCGGATCGAGGCTGTTGGGCACCAGCATCACGAATTGCGCACCGTTGCGGAGCCGGCCTGACACCTGCCCGGCCTCCACGCCGGCGCCGAAATAGATGTCGGCGCGGGCCGGGCCGACAATCGCCGAGCCGGTGTCCTGCGCCACCATCAGCCGGCGGAACGGCGTCTTGTTCTGCTCCGACTGCAGCGGCAGGTTGCCTTCGATGAAGAACGGCGTGCCGTAGATGTGCAGCGCCTTGTCGACAGCGATCGAACGACCGGCGGTGAGATGCACGCCCTGGGCGCCAACCGCCTCGTCGTCCGCCGCCAGCTTGACCTCGCGGAAGAACACATAGGAGCGGTTCTGCCGCCGCAGCTCCTTGGCGCCGTCGGGGTTCTCCTCCATCCATTGCCGGATGCGCTGCATCGACATCTGGTCTCTCGGAATGATGTTGCGCTCGATCAGGACGCGGCCGACCGGCGTGTAGGGAAAGCCGTTGTGCGCATCGTAGTTGATTCGCACCATCGAACCGTCCTCGAGGCGAATGCGGGCCGAGCCCTGGATCTGGATGAACAGCAGGTCGGTCTGGTTCTTCAGCCAGCAGATCTCGAGGCCGCGGCCGGCGATGGCGCCGTCCTCGATCTCGCCGCGGTCATAGTATGGCACCAGCTTGCGCCGTCCGATCTTGCGAAAGACCTCGCCCTTGTTGGGCAGGCTGGTCGAGCTCTGGGTGTAGCCGCGCACGAACAGGTTGGACGGTCGGCGATAGAGCGGGATGGTGTAGACGTCGGTCCGGGTGCGGGAGCCGTCGACCACCGGCTCGTAGTAGCCGGTGACAAAGCCCTCGGTCTCGCCGAGCCGCATGATCCGCACGGGGTGGAACTGTTGCTCGAAAAAGGTGCGGGCCTCGGCGCTGGAGGTGACGGTCGCGGCCTTTGCCGCCCGGCAGGGCTCGCGCAGCGACCCGCCAAGCGCCCGCGTTTCGGCGATCGCGCTGGCGGGCGCGAGGATCGGATCACAGCTTGTACGAAACGTCCGGAACGCCGCGAGCTGGTCGTCATCGGCCCAGCCCGGGATATCGGCCCAGTCCACCGGACTGTATTGGGCGCCGGGGACCTCGAGCTGCCACTGCGGCTGCTGCCGGTGGGGAAACTCGACCTGAGGGAGATGGCCGCGCGCGTGATGCCGGCGCGCCGCCTCGGAATCCGAACTCAACAGGGACGCCACGAAGGGTAGCGCACAGAACGCCAGCAGCGCGGAAGGGACTGCGCGGCGCGCCTTAATGTCCGCTCTCCGTGCCGACCAGCTTCCAGTTCGGGTCGCGCGAGGTGGTGTCGCGCGCGAAGGTCCAGATATCGGTGACATCGGTCACCTTCTCCGGGCTGCCGTCGACCACCGCGCCGGACTTGTCGCGGGTGACGGTGACCATCTGCGAGCTGAAGCGGACGGTGACCTGGGCGCTGCGGTCGCGCAGCTCGGCATTGACCAGCTCGGCCTTGTCGATACCGACGAAGCGGGTCTCGACCTTCTGGTCGCGCTGCTCGCGCTCGCGGATCGCGGCATCGAACCCGTCATAGACCTCGCGGGACAGCAGGTCCTTGAGCGTGCGACGATCGCCGGCGGCAAACGCCAGCACAATCATCTCATAGGCGCTCTTGGCACCGGTCACGAAATGCTGCGGCTGGAACGAGGGATCGGCCGCGACCACCGCGTCGAGCCCGCGGGCGAGCGGCGAATCCGGCTCGGTCACGCCTTTCCAGCGATCGGCCGCTGGCGCGGCGCTCGGTGCCGACGGGGCATGGTCGATCACGGTTCCGGGGAGGGGGACGACATTGCCATTGGGCGTGTTCGATGCCGCGCCATTGGCGATGTCACGGGCCGCCCGGTCATAGGGCGGGCGCTCGCTGCCGGTTCGCTGGCCGAGCACATTGCGCAGCCTGAGAAAGATGAACACGGCCAGGGCCAGGAAGATGATGGTGTAAATATCCACGTCGCATTCACTTTCTGATCGGCCGGATCGCGCGACCCGGCGCATCATCGTTCCAGTTGCAGGATCGGTCCGGTCAGGCGCCGGCATCGCCTGGGATCGACACCCCCATCGTCAGCGCCTCATGTAGGGGCCAAACCCGACCGCGCCAATGACGCCTTTTGGCACGGACGCCCCATCGTCAGACATCCCGTTTGACCGTGGTGGCGAAAGGGCATCCTTCTTGACGTTGGTTTTCGGCGGATTCTAGACGATCCAGGGGCCCGGGCCAACCTCCCGACCGGCCAAACCGGCCGCCTTATCCTTGTCGAAGACGGCAGCGCCGTGTTAGCCACTCGCCCCGACGGGGGCTTTCCCGCCGCCCGGGCGGTGGCAGGAAGGCATGGATGCCTCCGCATCCGGATTTGCCCAGATCCCCGTCGGCTTGAACCCTGGGACGAAGCTTCAATTGGAACGCGGCCTTCACGCGAGCAGGTCACCCCTTCGCCTGAACCTGCGTCTGGAGAGATTTGTATGACCAACGGCAACGGCGCCCCGAACGAGAACGCCCCTCCGCCGCAGCTCAACGTGCTGGCGCAGTACATCAAGGACCTGTCGTTCGAGAATCCGAACGCGCCGGGCTCGCTCGCCCCGCAGCAGCAGCAGCCTTCCATCAACATCCAGATCAACGTCGGGGCGCGTAACCTCGGCGAAGATGATTTCGAGGTCACGCTGTCGATCGAGGGCAAGGCCGAGAGCGCCGGTACTCTGCTGTTCGGCTTCGAGCTCGCCTATGCCGGCGTGTTCAAGGTCCAGAACGTTCCGCAGGAGAACCTGCACCCGCTGATCATGATCGAGTGCCCGCGGCTGCTGTTCCCGTTCGCCCGTGAGATCGTCGCGACCGCGGTCCGCAATGGCGGCTTCCCGCCGCTGATGCTCGATCCGGTGGATTTCGTCGGCCTCTACCGCCAGAACATGGAGCGTCAGGCCCAGCAGATCCGTCCGAGCTGAGCCTCTCCCGACACCATCCAGCAGCAACGGCCCGGGCAGCGATGCACCGGGCCGTTTCGTTTGAGAAAGCTGACGTTTCGAGAAGCCGACCACCGCACGCGGATCGGCCGCGGACCTTCAGGTCGCCGGCGCCGGCGGGACCAGCTCCGGAATGAATTCCTTCCAGATCAGCTTTTCGCCGAAGGTCATGACAAAGGCGCGATGCGCTTCGCGGTCAGCCTCGGTGACACGCGCCGCCAGCGGTACTGGACGCTGCCGCCGTGGCCCGTCGACGAGGGCCTGTGCTTCCGTACGGGGCGTTTCCGCGAGCAGAAGCTGCGACTGCCGGGCGCCGACAAGATCGATATAGACCTCGGCCAGCAACTCGGCGTCGAGCAGAGCGCCGTGCTTGGTGCGATGAGAGTTGTCGATGTTGTAGCGCGAGCAGAGATCGTCGAGCCGGTTGGACACGCCGGGATGCTTGCGGCGCGCCAGAAGCAGGGTGTCCACCAGGCGATCCCTGCCGATCGGCGGCCGCTTGATGCGCTCGAGCTCCGCATTGATGAAGCTGATGTCGAACGAGGCGTTGTGAATCACAAGCGGCGCATCGCCGATGAATTCGAGGAATTCATCCACGACAGCGGCGAACAGCGGCTTGTCCGACAGGAACTCGCTCGACAGGCCGTGCACGGCGAACGCTTCCTGCGGCATGTCCCGCTCGGGATTGATGTAGCGATGGAAGCTCTGGCCCGTCGGCATGCGGTTGAAGACTTCGATGCAGCCGACTTCCACGAGCCGATCGCCGCGCAGCGGATCGAGGCCGGTGGTTTCGGTATCGAGGACGATTTCACGCATCTGGTCAGGAATCCGATCGAAGCCGGCGAATCAGGCTCGCCGCCGCGGCATTGTAACGACCTCGGCGAGAATTTCCTGGATGCGCTGCCGCACCGGCTCGACCCCAAACGAGGTATCCACGACGAAATCCGCCCGTTTGCGCTTCTCCGCATCAGGCATCTGCCGCGCCAGGATGGCATCGAGCGCCTCCGGCGTCATGGTGCCCCGCGCCAGGATCCGCGCGCGCTGTTCCTCCGGCGAGGTCGTGACCACCACCACCGCGTCCACCCGCGCATTGCCTCCGGTCTCGAACAGCAGGGGGACGTCCAGCACCGCCACTGGAGCACCTGATTTTTCGGCAGCGTCGAGAAACGCCAGCTGATGGGAGCGCAGCATCGGATGCACGATGCCTTCGAGCTGCTTCATCGCATCGGGATTGTGCACGACACGAGCGGACAGTTTCTGGCGATCGACCTTGCCGTCCACGGTGGTGCCGGGGAATGCCGCCTCGATCGCCGGCGCGGCCTCGCCCTGATAGATCAGGTGCACGGTGGCGTCGGCGTCGTAGACCGGAACCCCGGCCTCGGCGAACAATTTCGCCGTGGTCGATTTTCCCATCCCGATCGAGCCGGTCAGTCCGAGCAGCCGCATTGATTCCTCTCATATCGCGCGATGGTATCGGCCATCGCAGGCCCCGGCGAACCCGGGCCGAACGCCTAGAATGCCAGCACGCCTTCGCCGCGAAAGAAGTCGAGCAGCGGCAACAATGGCAGGCCGAGAATGGTAAAATGGTCGCCCTCGATGCGGGCGAACAGATGGACGCCCAGCTTTTCGAGCTGGTAGGCGCCGACTGTGGTGGTGACGGCATCGCCGGCAGCATCGAGATAGGCGGAAATCGCCGCCGCACCGAGCGGGCGCATGGTCATCCGCGCGACCGCGACGTCGGCGAACAGAATCTCGCCGTCACGCGCCACCGCGACGGCGCTGTGAAGTTCATGGGTCTGGCCCGCCAGCACCTGAAGCTGATCGAAAGCTTCGGCGCGGCCGGCGGGCTTGTTGAACAGCCGCTGTCCGAGCGCCAGCGTCTGGTCGGCGCCGATCACCAGATGGCCGGGCTGCGACACCGCCACCGCGCGCGCTTTCTCCGACGCCAGCAACTCAGCGATTTCGCCGGGCGACGTCAGGCCGGATGCCTGCTGGATCGCGCGCTCGTCGATCTCCGCAGGAATGGCCCGACAATCAAGCCCGGCCTGCTGCAGCAAAGCCTGACGCGAGCGGCTTTGCGACGCGAGAATGAGCGGCCTGTCGCCACGCCACAATGTCATGGCGTCATCCCCGCTGCCGCTGGCGATCGGCGAAGAGCTTCATGATCGCGGCCGCGGTTTCCTCGATCGAGCGGCGGGTGACATCGATCAGCGGCCAGTTGTATTTGGCGCTGAGACGGCGTGCGAACGTCACCTCGTCGGTCACGGCCTGGCGGTCGATATAGGTGTCGTTATCGACCCGCGCGCCGATGCCGAGCAGGCGATTCTGGCGGATCTGGATCAGCCGTTCCGGTGCCGCATGCAGGCTGACCACCAGCGGCTTGGTCAAGGTCTCGAGCTGCCGCGGTATCGGAATGCCCGGCACCAGCGGCACATTGGCCGTGCGCACGCCGCGATTGGCGAGATAGATCGAGGTTGGTGTCTTGGACGTGCGGGATACACCGACCAGCACGACATCGGCCTCCTCGAGGCCTTCGGTGTGCTGACCATCGTCATGCATCATGGTGTAGTTGAGCGCGTCGATGCGTTTGAAGTATTCCGCATTGAGCGTGTGCTGCGCGCCGACCCGATGCGACGTCGACACGCCAAGATACGCCTGGAACAACTGCAGCACCGGCCCGATGATCGACAGGCTCGGGATGTTGATTTCCTTGCACTTGGCCTCGAGGCGCGAAACCAGTTCCTCCTCGAGCAGCGTGAACAGCACGATGCCCGGCGACTCCTCGATCTCGGCAAGCACGCGGTCGAGCTGCTTCTGGCTGCGGACCAGCGGGTAGACGTGCTCGACCGGGCTGACATGGGAGTATTGCGCAGCCACCGCGCGCGCGACCGTGATCAGCGTTTCGCCGGTGGAATCGGACACCATATGGAGGTGAAAATAGCTGCCGGTGCTAGTCGCCATCGCACCGTATATCCTGTGAATCAATGTGGGGTCTTGGCGGCATGGGCGGGCGAGGGTCGGGAGCCTTGGGACAACACAGGTTTTGCTTCACAGCCCTTCTTATGGGATGAAGTGCGGCGCGCCGGTCGATGATAGTCGGGTTATGTGGATTTGTCTCTTGATAATCTCCAGCGGCCCGGCGCGAAGTCCTTAGAAACCATCGTGTTTCGCCGTCCGGTGGAATCCGCGGGATGACGCGGATAAGTCGGACCGGGTGTGGACAGGACGGGGACAGGGAGTCGAGGGTTTTGTGTGAGTCTAGTCCACCGCCTAACAACTACTAACCTAGAATCTTAGAATAGAATTTAAGAGAAGGCAGATGGACGGCAACGCGGTGCGTAACCCTGTTCTCGATGTGCTCGCTGGCAGGCCCATGACCGTTCCTCCGGTCTGGATGATGCGGCAGGCCGGGCGCTATCTTCCCGAATACCGCGCCCTGCGCGCCAAGGCGGGATCGTTCCTCGACCTCTGCTTCAATCCGGAGATGGCAGCCGACGTCACCCTGCAGCCAATCCATCGGTTTGGTTTTGACGCCGCCATCCTGTTCTCCGATATCCTGGTCATTCCGCATGCCCTCGGCCAGACCGTGAGGTTTGCGGTCGGCGAGGGGCCCCAGCTTGCACCCTTGCAGGATGCGGCGGCGATCGACCGTCTCCCTGCCGCTGTCGATCAGGCGATTCTCGCGCCGGTCTACGACACCGTGCGGCGGGTGAGGGCGAGCCTCGATCCATCCGTGGCACTGCTCGGGTTCTGTGGCGCGCCCTGGACGGTCGCGACCTACATGATCGCCGGCCATGGAACACCGGACCAGGCGCCGGCGCGGCTGTTCGCGTATCGGCAGCCCGAGGCGTTCGCGCGGCTGATCGATCGTCTTGTCGACAGCTCGATCGTCTATCTGCATCGCCAGATCGAGGCGGGCGCCGATGCGGTGCAGCTGTTCGATACCTGGGCGGGCGTGCTGCCGCCGGAAGAATTCATTCGGTGGTGCATCGAGCCGGCGGCGCGCATCGTCGACGGCCTGCGAAAGCTGGTTCCCGACGCCAGGGTGATCGGCTTTCCCCGTGGCGCCGGCGCGATGCTCGGCGATTACATCGATCGCGTCGCCGTCAATGGCGTGAGCGTCGACTGGATGGCCGATCGCCGCATGGTCCGGTCACGGATTCAGCCGAGGGTGGCGGTGCAGGGCAATCTCGATCCGCTGGTGCTGCTCGCCGGTGGCGACGCGCTCGATCGCGCCGTTGATCGCATCCTCGAGGATTTCGCCGGCGGCCGTTTCATCTTCAATCTCGGCCACGGCATTCTGCCGGAGACACCGATCGCGCATGTCGAGCGCATGCTCGCACGGGTGCGCAGGAGCTAAGGGGACCGGATGTACGAGTGGTTGAAGGCGCTGCACGTCATCGCCGTGATGTCGTGGATGGCGGGCATGCTCTACCTGCCGCGGCTGTTCGTCTATCACTGCGATGCCGAAGTCGGATCGAAGCAGTCCGAGACTTTCAAGCTGATGGAGCGCCGGCTGCTGAGGGCGATCATCAACCCGGCCATGGTCGTGACCTGGGTGGTTGGTCTCTACCTCGCCTGGTCGGGCCACTGGTACTCCGCGCCATGGTTTCACGTGAAGCTCGCGCTGGTGCTGGCGATGTCGGGGCTGCACGGATTCTTCTCGGCCCGGGTGCGCGACTTCGCGCTCGACCGGAACACCCGAAGTCATAAATTTTACCGTATTATCAATGAGGTAGTTACGCTTCTGATGATCGGTATCGTGATCATGGTGATCGTCAAGCCGTTCTGATCACAGGGCTGTTGAACCCGGCGCGGCCATCAAGCACCAAGAGATTGGTCGGGGTTGCCCGGCCTCGTGTCGGGCTGCTGCGGAAACGATCTTGCGCAACCGGCCGCCGCTTTCTATATTTGTCACATCCCACCCAACGCAGGCGGATGTGGTTGTGACGCGGTTTGTTTTCTGAACCGGTCGCCGCATCAAGTTCCAGGCCCGTCAACGGTTCCTTCGCGCTCAAGACCTGCGGATTTCCCTTCTGGTCGCAATCCGCTCAGTCGTCGACGCCCTGCTCCCCCTCTCCGCACTCATCAGGACCACCCCATGCGGGAAATGAAACTCCAGGACCTCAAGTCCAAGACCCCAGCCGAACTCGTGTCGTTCGCGGAGGAGCTTGGGGTCGAGAATGCCAGCACCATGCGCAAGCAGGAGCTGATGTTCGCCATTCTCAAACAATTGGCCATCCAGGAAATCGATATCATCGGCGAAGGCGTCGTCGAGGTGCTGCCCGACGGCTTCGGCTTCCTGCGCTCGCCCGATGCCAACTACCTGCCCGGCCCGGACGATATCTACGTCTCGCCGTCGCAGATCCGACGCTTCGGCCTGCGGACCGGTGATACCATCGAGGGTCACATCCGTTCGCCGAAGGAAGGCGAGCGCTACTTTGCGTTGCTCAAGGTCAACACCCTCAACTTCGAGGATCCGGAGAAGGCCAAGCACAAGGTCAACTTCGACAACCTGACGCCGCTGTTTCCGGACGAGCGCTTCCGTCTCGAACTCGAAGATCCGACCCGCAAGGATCTCTCGGCCCGTGTCATCGATATCGTCGCGCCGATCGGCAAGGGCCAGCGCGCGCTGATCGTCGCGCCGCCGCGCACCGGCAAGACGGTGCTGATGCAGAATATCGCGCACTCGATCACCGCGAATCACCCCGAGTGCTATTTGATCGTGCTGCTGATCGACGAGCGTCCGGAGGAAGTCACGGACATGCAGCGCTCGGTGAAGGGCGAGGTGGTGTCCTCGACCTTCGACGAGCCGGCGGTGCGCCACGTCCAGGTCGCCGAAATGGTCATCGAGAAGGCCAAGCGCCTGGTCGAGCATGGCCGTGACGTCGTCATCCTGCTGGATTCGATCACCCGCCTCGGCCGCGCCTACAACACCGTGGTGCCGTCCTCCGGCAAGGTGCTGACCGGCGGCGTCGACGCCAATGCCTTGCAGCGTCCGAAGCGTTTCTTCGGCGCGGCCCGCAACATCGAGGAAGGCGGTTCGCTGACCATCATCGCGACCGCGCTGGTCGATACCGGCAGCCGCATGGACGAAGTGATTTTCGAAGAGTTCAAGGGCACCGGCAACTCTGAACTGATTCTCGACCGCAAGGTGTCCGACAAGCGCACCTTCCCGGCGATCGACATCACCCGCTCGGGCACCCGCAAGGAAGAGCTGCTCACCGATCCGCAGCAGCTCAAGAAGATGTACGTCCTGCGCCGCATTCTCAATCCGATGGGCACCATGGACGCCATCGACTTCCTGCTCGACAAGCTGCGCAACACCAAGAGCAACTCCGAGTTCTTCGATTCGATGAACACCTGATCGAACGGGTCATCGCGACGCTCGCGGCCGGATCGCTGACAAAGCGGTCCGGCCGTTGTCGTTTGCGGGGATCTCAGGCAGGGCGTGGCAGCACGCGTTCGCGCAATGCGGCCGGATCGGTCACCGGCAGTGAACAGCTTCGCCCACGGCAGACGAAGGCGGCGGCCCGGCCGTTCGCGGCCGCGATCTTGTCCCGCACGGGATGATCGGTGGCGAGCCCGTCGCTGCCTGCGACATGCGAGACGATGGTCGTGGCATATGGCAGCCGACGCGCTGCAGTGAGGAGCGCACGCGCTGTATCGTCACTGCCGATGACGACGATCTCGGCGCCAGTGAGATGCAGGTCGAGCGCGTTCAGCAGCGACAGATGACCGAAGATGTTTTCGGTGGCGTTCGGCAGCAGCGCGCTGAACAGCTCGTCGCGTCTTTGGTGCCAATCGGCATCGCCAGTGAGCGTCGCCAGGCGAACGAGGTTCTGGGCGATCAGGCCGTTGTGGTTGGGAATGGCGTCGTCCGTCGTGGCATGGGGGCGGACGATCAGACCTTCAGCATCGTCGGCGGTGAGGTAGTAGCCGCCATGCTCGCTGTCGGCGTAGTGGCGCTCGAGAACGTGCTGCCATCGCACCGCGAGATCGAGGCAGTCGGATTCGGATGTTGCTTCGAACAGAGCGAGGCTTGCCCGGATCATCGCGGCAGCGTCGGACGCCAGCCCCGGAAACAGCAGCTTGCCATCGCGGCTGGAATGACCCAGCCGGTCGGCGCGGGTCATGTGCTGTCTGATAGCGTCGAATGCGCCGCGGGCGAGGGCGAGCCAGTCCGGTCGTTCGAATGCATTGGCTGCATGAACCAGGGCTGCGATCGTCAGCCCGTTCCAGTCGGCGAGTATCTTGTCGTCGAGCCCTGGGCGAATTCGTTGTGCCCGTGCTGCAAGCAGCCTGGCGCGCATCGCCGCGAGGCGGTCGTCATCCGCCGAAATCACCCCAGCCTGTGCGAGGCGATTGAGGATGTTGTGGCCTTCGAAATTGCCGGCGGCCGTGATGTCGTATGCGGCAGAAAAAACAGCGGCGTCCGCGGCGCCGAGGACGTCCGCGATTTCTGCCGACGACCAGACGTAGAACTTGCCTTCCTCACCTTCCGAATCTGCATCGAGCGATGACGCGAAGGCGCCCTGCGCCGTGGTCATTTCGCGTATCAGCCAGCCGACGGTGTCCTCCGCGCGATGACGCAGCAGCGGATGCGGCGCGCGGCTGTAATCGAGGGCCAGCAGATCGAGGATCTGGGCGTTGTCGTACAGCATCTTTTCGAAGTGCGGCACCAGCCAGCGTTCGTCGACGGAGTAGCGCGCGTAGCCGCCGCCGAGATGATCGTAGATGCCGCCTTCGCTCATGCGTGTCAGCGCC
The DNA here is from genome assembly GCF_018131225.1 of Bradyrhizobium sp. U87765 SZCCT0048. Classification (GTDB taxonomy): domain Bacteria; phylum Pseudomonadota; class Alphaproteobacteria; order Rhizobiales; family Xanthobacteraceae; genus Bradyrhizobium_A. Next base: position 707,693 of record NZ_JAFCMM010000004.1, read on the forward strand.
AGCGCTGACGTGATGAAGAAGCGTTGATCGGATGTACGGGCGCCGGCGCGCCAGATGAATTCGAGCATTGACGGCTGCGGAAATTTCGGTGCGCCGCGCAGGCCGCCATTCACGGGATCGGTGGCGCGCGCGATCGACGCGGCGGCGCTGTCGAGTTCGGCGATGCCGAGGCTGCCGGGATTGTCGACGCGTGCACGGTGCGCGAGGCGGGCCACGAGGGCGGTGCGGTTCTGGGTCACCTTGTCGGGTTCGTCGCGGAAGACGCGGGCGACTTCGCGCAGCACGTCGGCGAAGGCCGGCCGGCCATACTGGGCGTCTTTCGGAAAATACGTTCCGCCCCAGAACGGCTCGCCATCCGGGGTGAGAAACATGGTCAGGGGCCAGCCACCGGGTTCGCCAAGGTGGTGCAGGGCATTCATGTAGATCTGGTCGATGTCAGGCCGCTCCTCGCGGTCGACCTTGATGTTGACGAACAGCGCGTTCATCAGCCGAGCCGTGGCAGCATCCTCGAAACTTTCGTGTGCCATGACATGGCACCAGTGGCAGGCGGCGTAGCCGATCGAGAGCAGGATTGGCTTGTCGCTGCGCTTCGCTTCTGCGAGCGCCGCCGGACTCCAGGGCCACCAGTCGACGGGGTTGTCGCGATGCTGCAGCAGGTAGGGGCTTGTTTCCATCGCGAGTCGATTTTGTTGCGGTGCGATATAGGCCACTGGCTGACTCGATGAATTGGTGCGGTGCAGCACAATCGACAGTTTGAATATGCTGCAATGCAATATAAAGACGCACCCCGGCCAAAGCCTTTGCCGTGTTGCATTCCCAGGTGACAAATAGCCCATGGATTTCCGCGATCAAACCATCTTTGCGTTGTCGTCCGGACGCGCGCCGTCGGCCATTGCGGTCGTGCGGATTTCGGGGTTACGGGCGGCCGCAGCGCTCGAGCGGCTGTGCATCCGCCGGCCGATGCCGCGTGTCGCGACGCTGGCAACCCTGCGTGATGCATCCGCTCAGCCGATCGACGAAGCCGTGGTGGTGTGGTTTCCCGGACCGCACAGCGCGACGGGTGAGGATGTCGTCGAGCTGCATGTCCATGGTGGCCGTGCGGTTCTCGCGATGCTGTTCGAGGTACTCGGCGCCATGGATGGGCTGCGACCGGCCGATCCCGGTGAATTCACCCGTCGTGCGTTCGAGAACGGCAAGATCGATCTCACCGAAGCCGAGGGCATCGACGATCTCATTCACGCCGACACCGACCGCCAGCGCCGCCAGGCGCTGCGGCAGATCAAGGGGCAGCTCGGCATCCAGGCCGAAACCTGGCGGCAGCAGATCATCGAGGCGTCCGCACTGATCGAGGCGGGGATCGATTTCTCGGATGAGGGCGATGTCCCCGACAGCCTGACTGCGCCGGCATTCGCACGGATCGCGGCGCTGAAGGCCGAGATCGAGGCCGCGCTGGCAGCATCGGCCCGCAGCGAGCGTTTGCGCGAGGGACTCGTGGTGGCGATTGCCGGTCCACCCAATGCCGGCAAGTCGACCCTGCTCAATCGTCTGGCGCGTCGGGATGCAGCGATTGTATCGCCGCATGCCGGCACGACACGGGACGTGATCGAGGTCCATCTCGATCTTGATGGATACCCGGTCACTCTGCTCGACACCGCTGGTGTCCGCGAGACTGAGGATCCGGTGGAGCAGGAAGGGGTTCGGCGCGCGAAGGACCGGGCAGCGACGGCGGACCTCGTGCTCTGGATGACCGATGCCGGCGATGGTTCGCCGCATGATGTGCCCGATGGAGCTGGTGATGCGCCGGTCTGGCGGGTGCGGAATAAGGTCGATCTCGCCGGTTCGAATGTCGTGGGGATCGCCGGCTCCGGGGTGTTCGACATCTCGGCCGGACGGGGGGACGGTCTTTCGGATCTCACCGCGGCCCTGATCGGGTTCGCCCAATCCTATTTCGGTGGAAGCGAGGCCGCGCTGGTGACGCGAACCCGGCATCGGCTGCTGCTCCAGGACACGCTTGTGGGCCTTGGTCGGGCCCTGGCGGCTCGCGAACTGGGCGACGAGCTGATCGCGGAGGAGCTGCGCTTGGCGGCACGCGCCCTGGGGCGGATTACCGGTCGGGTCGATGTCGAGGACCTTCTGGATGTCATCTTCCGGGACTTCTGCATCGGCAAATGACATCCGGCGATCTCTTGGGCGGTGTTTCACGTGAAACAATGCGCGTGGAGGGATCTCTGACCGATGTTTCACGTGAAACACGCCTTGGAACGTTCCCGATGTTTCACGTGAAACGTTGCCAACGTGGTTAAGGATTTCTTATGCGGCCCTGAATGCCTTTCGGGTTTCGCATTTGAGCTGTAGAAGTCCCGTCCATGAGCACATTCGATGTCATCGTGATCGGAGGCGGCCACGCCGGCTGTGAGGCTGCGACGGCGGCGGCCCGCATGGGCGCCCAAACCGCCCTCGTGACCCACCAACTCGCGACAATCGGCGCGATGTCCTGCAATCCCGCCATCGGAGGGCTCGGAAAGGGCCATCTGGTCCGGGAAGTGGACGCCCTGGACGGTGTGATGGGCCGAGTCGCCGATGCCGGAGGCATTCAGTTCCGCCTGCTCAACCGCCGCAAGGGTCCGGCGGTGCGTGGACCGCGGGCGCAGGCTGATCGCAAGCTTTATGCGGCTGCGATGCAAACCGCGATCCGCGAGACCGCCAATCTGACCGTAGTCGAAGGGGAGGCCGACGCGTTCCTGTGGTCGAACGGGCGGATTACCGGCGTTCGGATGGCTGACGGTCGCGAACTGAGCTGTGGCGCGGTGGTCGTGACCACTGGAACGTTTCTTCGGGGTCTCATTCACCTCGGTGAAACGTCGTGGCCGGCCGGCCGGGTGGGCGAAGCGCCCGCCATGGGGCTATCGAGGTCATTCGAACAGATCGGATTCAGTCTCGGGCGTCTCAAGACCGGCACACCGCCGCGTCTCGATGGCACCACGATCGACTGGTCGGCGGTCGAAATGCAGCCCGGAGACAATCCGCCGGAGCCTTTTTCAGTCCTGACCCGCCAGATCACGACCCCTCAGATCCAGTGTGGCATCACCCGCACCACCGCAGCGACCCACGAGGTCATCCGGGCCAACGTGCACCGCTCTCCGATGTATTCGGGCCAGATCCAGAGCCGCGGTCCACGCTATTGCCCCTCGATCGAAGACAAGATCGTTCGGTTCGGCGATCGTGATGGCCATCAGATCTTCCTGGAGCCCGAAGGCCTCGATGATCCCACGGTTTATCCCAACGGCATCTCCACCTCACTGCCGGAGGAGGTCCAGCAGGCGATCCTCGCGACCATTCCGGGTTGCGAACGGGTGCGAATGGTCCGTCCGGGCTACGCCATCGAGTACGATCATGTCGATCCACGCGAGCTCGATCCGACGCTGCAGGCGCGCCGCATGCCCGGTCTCTTTCTCGCCGGCCAGATCAATGGCACCACAGGCTATGAAGAAGCGGCCGCGCTGGGCCTGGTGGCGGGACTCAATGCCGCGCTGGTGGCCGGCGGCGGCGATTCCATCGTGTTCGACCGGGCCGATGGCTATCTCGGGGTAATGATCGACGATCTGGTCACCCGCGGAGTGTCCGAGCCGTACCGGATGTTCACTTCGCGGGCGGAATACCGCCTGACGCTCCGCGCCGACAATGCCGACCAGCGCCTGACGGCGCGCGGCATCGCGCTGGGATGTGTCGGTGCCGGGCGCCGTGCTTTCCACGACGCCAAGATGGCTGCGCTCGATGCCGCCAGGCAGCTGGCGCGCTCGCTGTCGATCACTCCCACTGAGGCCAACAAGCGTGGCCTCGCGCTCAACCGCGACGGCCACCGCCGCTCGGCCTTTGACCTGCTGTCATATCCCGAGATTGGCTGGACCACGCTGGCTGCGATCTGGCCGGAGCTCGATGCCGTCGACCCGGTGATTGCCGAGCATGTCGAGATCGACGCCAAGTACGACGTCTATCTCGCGCGGCAGACGGCCGACGTCGATGCCTTCCGGCGCGACGAAAGCCTGCTGTTGACGGATGTCGATTACGCGGCCGTGCCGGGCCTCTCCAACGAGGTGCGACAGAAGCTGGCGGCGGCGCAGCCGCGCACCGTCGGTCAGGCCGGCCGCATCGACGGCATGACGCCGGCGGCGCTCGGCATCCTCGCTGCTTATCTGCGGCGGCAGTCGCGTGGCCGCAACCGGTCGGACGAGGCCGTCCGTGCGGCCGCCGGCCCGACATGAACCCGAACTGAAAGGTGACCGCCGTGGCTCGCGCGCCGGCGTCCAGGACCCCGACCCTCTCTCCCGCCGACAAGGCCGAGGCGCTGGCGCTGACGCCAGTGTCGCCGGCGCTTGCCGCGCGGCTCGATCGTTATGTCGAACTGCTGCTGACCTGGCAGGCGACCACCAACCTGGTGGCGCCCTCGACACTGCCGCAGCTGTGGACGCGGCATATCGCCGATTCGCTGCAACTGCTGGCGCTGGCGCCGGACGCGCGCATCTGGATCGACCTCGGTAGCGGCGGCGGCTTTCCCGGCATCGTGCTGGCCTGCGCGATGGCCGAGCACGACGGCGCGATGGTGCATCTCGTCGAGCGCAACGCCAAAAAGGCGGCCTTCCTGCGCGAGGCGCTGCGTGTCACCGGCGGCCGCGGCACGGTGCACCTGTCGGATATCGTGGATTATGTGGATAGTAACCATGACCGCGCCGATTGCGTCACCGCGCGCGCCCTGGCTTCGCTTAACGTCTTGTTAGGCTTTGCAAAATCTCCCGTCGATCTGGGCGCGAAAGCTCTGCTCCTCAAAGGACAAGATGTAGAGTCAGAATTGACGGAAGCCACTAAATATTGGAATATTAAGCCAATTCTTCATCCCAGCCGCACCGGACAGGGCTGGATCGCCGAGTTCGACAGCATCGAGCGGCGCCCTGCATCCCCGGCAACCCAACGGTCTTGCACATGAGTGAAAATACTCAGGAAAACCAAGAGCTTAACGGGGGCGACGCAGAGTCGTTCCGGCCGCGCATCATTGCGCTCGCCAACCAGAAGGGCGGTGTTGGCAAGACCACCACCGCCATTAACCTCGGCACCGCGCTCGCCGCCATCGGCGAGCGTGTCCTGATCGTCGACCTCGATCCGCAGGGCAATGCGTCAACCGGCCTCGGCATCGACCGCCGCCACCGCGACTGCTCGACCTACGACGTGCTGATCGGCGAAGCGCCGCTGCGTGAAGCGATCGTGGCGACGGCAGTGCCGCGCTTGCACATCGCCCCTTCGACGCTCGACCTGTCTGGCCTCGAGCTCGAACTCGGCACCGCACGCGACCGCGCCTTCCGTCTGCGTAACGCGATCGCGGTGCTCAACGAGAATCATGCCGAGGGCCAGGACTTCACCTACGTGCTGGTCGACTGCCCGCCGTCGCTCAACCTGATCACCGTCAACGCGATGGCGGCGTCGGATGCGATCCTGGTGCCGCTGCAGTGCGAGTTCTTTGCGCTCGAAGGTCTGTCGCAGCTGCTGCAGACGGTCGAGCAGGTGCGCTCGACGCTTAACCCGAACCTGTCGATCCACGGCATCGTCATGACGATGTTCGACTCGCGCAACAACCTGTCGAACCAGGTCGTCGCCGACGTGCGCCAGTTCATGGGCAGCAAGGTCTACGACACCATGATCCCGCGCAACGTGCGCATCTCCGAGGCGCCGTCCTACGGCAAGCCGGTGCTGGTGTACGACCTCAAATGCGTCGGCAGCGAAGCCTATCTCAAGCTCGCCACCGAAGTGATCCAGCGCGAGCGCGAGCTGCGCCCGCACTGACGTGGTGCCGATCGCGCGCGAATGGTCGCGCGCATCGTTTCGTTTCTGACAGTCATGCCGAGAGTGGAGCGCGAAGTTGAATCCAAGGGAGATGGCGATGGCCGATGAGGCGCGCTCGCGGTTGGGTCGTGGTCTGGCAAGTCTGATCGGCGACGTCGGCGGTGAAGCAGCGGCGCATGCCGAGCGGCCGCGCACGCAGCGCAAGGTGCCGATCGAATTCCTCAAGGCCAACCCGCGCAATCCGCGCCGCAGCTTTGACGATGGCGAGCTCAACGAGCTTGCCGCCTCGATCAAGGAGCACGGCGTCATCCAGCCGATCGTGGTGCGGCCGCTCAAGGGCTCGACCGATCGTTTCGAGATCATCGCCGGCGAGCGGCGCTGGCGGGCGTCGCAGCGCGCCGGCTTGCACGAAGTGCCGATCGTTCCGATCGAGGTCAGCGACACCGACGCACTCGAGATCATGATCATCGAGAACGTCCAGCGCGAGGATCTCAACGCGATGGAAGAGGCGCGCGGCTATCACGCGCTCGCCGACGAGTTCAAGCATACCCAGGAGACCATCGCCAAGGTGGTCGGCAAGAGCCGCAGCCACGTCGCCAACATGATGCGGCTGACCAGGCTGCCGGATGACGTCCAGACGCTGATTTCCGCGGGCCAGATTTCCGCGGGGCATGCCCGAGCGCTGATCGGCGTGCCGGATCCGGTCGCCGCTGCTAGGCGTATCGTTGCCGAAGGCCTCAGTGTTCGTCAGACCGAGGAGCTGGCGCACGAGGAAGGCGTGCCCGAGCGCAAGCCGCAGAAGCCGCGCGCGGCGAAAGCGGCCAAGGATCCGGACACGCTGGCGCTGGAAAAACGCATCAGCGACATGCTCGGCATGAAGATCAGCGTCGAGCATCGCGATCCCGGCGGCACCGTGCAGATCAAGTACACCGATCTCGATCAGCTCGACGAGATCGTGCGCCGGCTCGAGCAGGGTTAGAGCCTGTCGACCTGGGCGCCGCCGAGCTCGTGCGGCTCCAGGCCCGTGTACACCGACAATTCAATCATGGCGTGATGGCTGGGCTTCGTCCCGGCCATTTTCGTTTTGATCATCGTCGGTGTGATGCGGCACGCCCTTTCGGACAGGCTTGCCGGATGAAGACGTCAGCCGCGCCGGCGCGTGTTGACCGCGATGGCGAGCAGCGCACGCTGGGCGATCGGCGCGGCGAGGTCCGACTGCTTGCGCATTTCGAACGCGGCATCGGCGAGCTGCCCGATGATCTTCATCAGCCGGTCCGACGTCGATGCCTGCAGCGCGGCCTCGACCGCGCCCTTTCGCGAGAAGTGCAGGCGAGGGAAGCCGGCCTCGGCGGCGGAGGAGGCCGGCATGCCGTCCTCGACCGACAGCCGCGCCTTGTGCAGCAGCGCGGCCTGCCGCTGGGCGGCCGCGACGATCATGCCGGGATAGGTGCCGGCGGCGACCGCCTTGGTGAAGGCGCTTTCGACCTCGGCGGGCTTGCCGGCGAAGGTGCCGTCGATGATCGCGTCCATGGCGAGCGCCGAGGCGTCGGTCACCACCGCCATGACATGCTCGAGCGTGACCTCGTGCGCGCCGCGGGCATAGAGCGCGAGCTTGCGGATCTCGTTGCGCGACGCCTGACGATCGCCGCCGAGCAGCGACACCAGCGTCGCGCGGGCGTCCTGGGCGATGCGCAGGTCAAAGCTGCGCAGCTCGTCATCGATCAGCCGCGCAAGGTCGCGCTCGGTGTCGGGGTAGCAGGCGATCGCCACGGCTGTCCTGGCGCGCTCGCACGCCTTGCGCAGCGGCGCGTCCGGACGCAGCTCGCCGGCCTCGATGACGATGCGGCAGTCCTTCGGCTGCATCTCGGCGAGGGTGTCGATGCCGCTGGCGAAATTCTTGCTGCCGGCGCGGATGCGAATGGCGCGGCGGCCACCGAACAGCGGGATGGTCATCGCTTCGTCGACGAGGCGCGATGGCTCGCTCGCGAGCTCGTCGCCATCGAGGCGGATCAGCGAGAATGGATCGTTGGGATCGTCGACGGCGGACGCCATCAGCGCGTCCGCGCGCTCGCGCACGAGGCCAGTGTCAGGGCCGTACAGCAGGATGATCGGGCGTCCGGAATCGGGCTTCGCGAGGAAGCTGTCGATCTCCTTGCCCCGCAGCGCGACCAAGGGCCGTGGTCCCTGGTTCAGCTGCCGGCGTAGAAGTACGCGGCGAGGCGGGTGGAGATGTTCTCGGCGATCTGGTTCGCTGCGCGGTCCTCGGCGTCACGCAGGCCGCGTGACTTGGCGAAGCGCTGTTCCTGGCCGGGGATGTCGTAGGACACCCGCGAGAAGGTGTTGCCGGTCAGCACCGTCTTGTCGGTGGCGACGTCCTTGAGTTCGTAGCTGACGTCGATCGCGTAGTTCTCGACCGCCGGCAGCGACGTACCGGGATCGAGAATGATCGAGGTCCGCGAGGTGTTCAGCCTCATCACCAGGCGGTGGGTCGGCGGCCCGCCGGCGCCCTCGCCGTACAGGCTGAACATCAGGGCGTTGCGGATGTTGAGGCCGACGCGGGCCTCGCGCGAGGCGGAGGGATAGCTCAGCGGCGGCACCTCGACGCCCTGAAGGCGTTCGCGCAGGGCCGGCTTGCCGTCGGTGCGCTCGGCGTACATCGGCTGGAAGCAGCCGGCGGTGAACGCGGCCAGCATCGCGACAGCCAGCCAGCGGCCGGCGTTCCGAACGATGCGCGGATCAAGCCACGACATTCACAATCCTCTGTGGAACAACGATAATCTTGCGCGGGGCGGCCCCGTTCAGCGCCCGTTTTACCTCATCGAGAGCCAAAACGGCAGCTTCGATTTCGCCACTGGCTGCATTTCGGCCGACTGTGACATCGGCGCGCTTGCGGCCGTTGACCTGAACGGGAAGCGTGATGGTGTCTTCCACCAGCAGCTCCGGCTCGAGCGTCGGCCAGGCCGCCTCGGAGACCAGTCCTGTTTCGCCCAGCGCAGCCCAGCACTCCTCGGCCAGATGCGGCATCATCGGCTGGAACAGTGACACCAGGATCACGGCGGCTTCATGGGCGGCCCACGCGAGATCCGGCGTCACTTCGCCGGCGGTCACCTTGCCGAGCACCTCGGCGAAGGTATTCGAGAACTCCCGGATGTGGGCGAGGCAGACGTTGAAGTGCAGCTTCTCGATGCCCCCGGACACCTTGTCGAGCGCGCCATGGGCCGCCTTGCGGATCGCCAGCGCGTCCTCGCCGAAGGCGTTGGGCCGGCCGGCGGGACGGTTCTTGCCGGCTTCGGCGGCGTCGTTGACCAGACGCCACAACCGCTGCACGAACCGCGATGCGCCCTGGACGCGCTCCTCGCTCCAGATCACGTCACGATCGGGCGGCGAATCCGACAGCATGAACCAGCGCGCAGTGTCGGCGCCGTAGGTCGCAATGATGTCGTCGGGGTCGACCGTGTTGCGCTTCGACTTCGACATCTTCTCGATCGAACCGATGGTGATCGGCTCGCCGGTCGCGATCAGGATGGCGCGGCGGCTGTCGCCGTCGGCCTCGATGCGGATGTCGGCCGGGAAGACGAACGTGCCGTCGGCCTTGCGATAGGTCTCGTGGACGACCATGCCCTGGGTGAATAGGCCTGCGAACGGCTCGTCGAGGCCGATATGCCCTGTCGCCTTCATCGCGCGGGTGAAGAAACGGCTGTAGAGCAGATGCAGGATCGCGTGCTCGACGCCGCCGATATACTGGTTCACCGGCATCCAGGCGTCGGCGACGGCCCGATCGGTCGGCGCGTCGGTCAGCGTCGGATCGGTGAAGCGCGCAAAGTACCAGGACGAGTCGACGAAGGTGTCCATGGTGTCGGTCTCGCGCCGGCCCGGCTTGCCGCATTGCGGGCAGGGCACGTTGCGCCAGGTCGCATGACGGTCGAGCGGATTACCCGGCCGGTCGAACTCGATGTCGTCGGGCAACTGGACCGGCAGATCCTTGACGGGGACCGGCACGCTGCCGCAGTCGTCGCAATGAATGATCGGGATCGGGCAGCCCCAATAGCGCTGGCGCGAGATGCCCCAGTCGCGCAGGCGGAAATTGACCTGGCGCTTGGCCACCGGATGGCCCGCGAGCTTCTCATTCTCCAGCCGCGATGCGACCTGCTCCTTGGCGTCCGCGATGGTCAGGCCATCGAGGAAGCGCGAGTTGATCATGCGGCCATCGCCGTCATAGGCGGTGTCGGTGATGACGAAGGTCTTGGGATCCTGGCCTTCGGGGCACACCACCGGGATGTTGCCGAGACCGTACTTGTTGACGAAGTCGAGGTCGCGCTGGTCGTGCGCCGGACAGCCGAAGATGGCGCCGGTGCCGTAATCCATCAGCACGAAGTTGGCGACATAGACCGGCAGCGTCCAGCTCGGGTCGAGCGGATGCACGGCACGGATGCCGGTGTCGAAACCCTGCTTCTCGGCGGTGTCGATCGCGGCCTGGGCGGTGCCGGTGCGACGGCACTCCTCGATGAACGCGGCGAGCGCCGGGTTGGTCTTCGCGACGTCGTTGGCCAGCGGATGGTCCGGCGACAGCGCGACGAACTTGGCGCCGAACAGCGTGTCCGGACGGGTGGTGAACACTTCGACTTCGCGCGCGGCCGTCGTCGTCGACGCGGCATCGAGCGCGAAGCGGATCAGCAGGCCCTCGGAGCGGCCGATCCAGTTGCGCTGCATGGTGCGCACCTTGTCCGGCCAGCGGTCGAGCGTGTCGAGCGCGGCCAGCAGCTCTTCGGAATAGTCGCTGATCTTGAAGAACCACTGCACCAGCTCGCGCTGCTCGACGAGCGCGCCCGAACGCCAGCCGCGGCCGTCGATCACCTGCTCGTTGGCGAGCACGGTCTGGTCGACCGGGTCCCAGTTGACCTTGGATTTCTTGCGCTCCACGAGCCCGGCTTCGAGGAAGTCCAGGAACATGCGCTGCTGGTGCTTGTAATAGCTGGGATCGCAGGTCGCGACCTCGCGCGACCAGTCGAGCGACAGGCCCATCGAGCGCAGCTGCGCCTTCATGGTGGCGATGTTCTCGTAGGTCCAGTTCTTGGGATGGACCTTGTTGGCCATCGCGGCGTTTTCCGCCGGCATGCCGAACGCGTCCCAGCCCATGGGGTGCAGCACGTTGAAGCCGCGGGCGCGCTTGTAGCGCGCCACCACGTCGCCCATGGTGTAGTTGCGGACATGGCCCATGTGGATGCGCCCCGACGGATAGGGGAACATCTCGAGGACGTAATATTTGGGCCGCGGGTCGTCGTTGACCGTGGTGAAGATGGCGCGGTCGTCCCAGATGCGCTGCCAGCGCTGTTCGGCGTCGCGGGCGTTGTAGCGTTCGTTGGTCATCGGCAGTCTTTTTGCGTCCGTCGTCAGTCTGTCGGGGCTCTCGCGCGGGTGGATCCGACGCCCATGCCGGCCTGGCCGGCAGTCCGTCGTCCGGGCGGCAAATCCAGACCCGCACGGGAAACATCATGATGCCGTTGGTCCGGCGGTTCTGACGTTCGCACCGCAGGCGAAGGGAGGCGAACGTCAGAACCGGGACACCGGGGGCGGCCGACTAGGACATGAAAGAGTGCGGCGGGTCAATGTTTTAGGGGGCCGAATCGGCCCCCGAGGGCGTTTTCGGGAACCTCAGCCGACCATCGATACCGCCGGGGCGCCGGGCCGGGCCAGGCCATGCTCGACCACCTGGTTGCGGCCCTGGCGCTTGGCGGCGTAGAGGGCGGCGTCGGCGGCTTCGATCAGCTCGGCAGGGAGCTGTTCGGCGTTCGGGGTCACCATGCAGACGCCGACACTGACGGTCACGTGGCCGTGTTCGCTCATGATGTGCGGAATCGACAGGCCAGCCACCGCCTCGCGGATGATTTCGCCGACCTCGACCGCCCGGGCGCCATCGACGCCCGGCAGCACCAGGCAGAATTCCTCGCCGCCATAGCGGGCCGCAAAACCCTGGGTCTCGTTGGCGATGCGGGCGAGGGTCTCGCCGACCCGGCCGAGGCAGGCGTCGCCCTCGGGATGGCCGTAGCTGTCGTTGAACAGCTTGAAGTGGTCAACGTCGATCATCATCAGCGCCAGCCGGCCGTCGACCTGCTGCATCTTCAGCCATTCGAATTCGAGGCGGCTCTGGAAGCCGCGGCGATTGGCGAGGCCCGACACCATGTCGACCGAGGCCATCACCGTAAGGCGGTCGTTATTGGCAATGAGGTCGCGCTCGCGTTCGGCGAGCTGCGCGGCCATGCCGTTGAAGGCGCTGGCGAGCGGCTTGAACTCGGCGGGCAGGGTATCGGCGGTGGCGCGCGCCGACAGGTCGCCCCGGCCGAAGCGATTGGCCATGCTGGTCATGGTGCGGATCGGCCGGATGATGAACTGCTCGCCGACCAGCCAGGCGCCGAGCAGCGCCAACAGGCTGATGAAGGCGAGCTGGACGTAAGCCTTCTGGATGTCGCGGTTGATCGGCGCCAGCATCGCGTCGTGATCGATGGTGACCAGCAGCCGCGCGTCGGTGCCGGACAGGCGCACGAATGTGATGAACTTCCTGACGCCGTTGACCATGACCGACGTCGAGCCGACATCGGTGCCCTCGACGGCCTGCGGCTCGATGCCCTTGTACGGCCGTCCGGCGATGTCCTGGCCGTTCGGCTGTGCGGCAAGCACGGTGCCCTTGCCGTCGATCAGCACGGCTTCGACGCCGGGGCGCTCGCCGAGGTTTGACATCAGCCTAGCCATCCAGTCGACATTGAGGCCGGCGATAATCACCGACGGTTCGCCGCCTTCGACCGCCGAGGTCGGATAGTTCGCCAGCAGCAGCGGCTTGCCGTTGAGCCGGCTCGGAATGAGGTCGCTGAGCACGAAACCGTGCGTCTCCAGCGTCTTCTGGTAGTAGGGCCGGTCGGTGATATCGAGGCCGACATAGGTCGGCGCCGTCGAGCAGGTGATGCGGCCATTGGGGCCGACCACCGACAGGCTGGTGATCCATGGCATCTCGACCCGCAGGCTGGCGCGCAGGATCGCGCAGCTGCGTCCGGTCTGCTCGGAGGCGACATGGATGTAGGCGGTCGAACGCAGCATCGCCTCGACCGAGGAAATCACCTCGCGCTGGGCCGCTGCATTGTGACGGGCAAGCTTGACCAGTTCGTCGGTCGCCGCGGTGAACTGGTTGCTGCGGGCGTTCTCCAGCACCATCACGCGGTCCAGCATCAGCGGGACCACGAGAATCAGCGCTAGGATCACGAGGCGCGCGCGAATGCCGAGCAGCGCCTTCAGCCTTGACGTCGCGCTGCCGAGATGACTACCAGACACCAGCGTTCTCCCCCTTGCCCCGTGGCGCAGCTATACGGCGGGGGAACTCAAAATCGCTTTCCAACTTTCGCTAAAATTTGAGCTACCTTCAAAATTCAAGAAACGATTGACGTCATGGCCGGCCCGGACCCGCAAACCTTAACCGCTTCTTCACCAAGCGGCCTCGCCATCGTCGAGCGCGAGATCGCGCTCGCGTGCCGCGACGCCGGTCGCGAACGCGCCTCGGTCACGCTGATCGCCGTCTCCAAGACCTTCGACGCCCCCGATATCGCGCCGGTGATTGCCGCGGGTCAGCGCGTGTTCGGCGAGAATCGCGTGCAGGAAGCCAGGACGAAGTGGCCGCCGCTCACCGCGGCGCAGCCCGACATCGCGCTGCATCTCATCGGTCCACTGCAATCGAACAAGGCGAAGGAAGCGGTCGCGCTGTTCGACGCGATCCATTCGGTCGACCGGCCGAGCCTGTGTGAGGCGCTCGCAAAGGAAATCGACAGGCAGGCGCGCCAGCCGCAGCTGTTCGTGCAGCTCAATACCGGCGAGGAGCCGCAGAAGGCCGGCATCGCGCCGCAGGACGCCGACGATTTCATCGCGCGCTGCCGCACCGTCTACGGCCTGTCGATCGCGGGCCTGATGTGCATTCCGCCGGTGGAGGATGCGCCGGGGCCGCATTTCGCGCTGACCGCGAAGATCGCCGCACGCAACGGCCTGAAGCTGCTGTCGATGGGCATGAGCGCGGATTTCGCGGTCGCGATCCAGTTCGGCGCCACCCATGTACGGGTCGGCTCCGCGATCTTCGGCCACCGGCCGCCGCTCACTGCCCGATAGCGATTCGCGTTCGCGGGCCGAGGCGCGCGAGCAGCCGCAGCAGCGCGGCCTGCGTCATCGCCACGCATCCGGCCGTCGGGCCGAAGTTCGGCCGCGCCAGATGCAGGAACACGGCACTGCCGCGCCCGGCCACCCGTGGACGGGTGTTGTGGTCGATCTCGACGATGAAATCATAGAGGTGGTCCGCGCGCCGCAGGTGGTCGCCCGGGGCGTCCACTGCGCGGCGGACCGCCTGGTTGTAGTGGCGGCTGCGCGGGTCCTCGTCCCAGGCGTCGGTCGGCGTGATCGCCCGGACCGGCAGGAAGGTTTTCGGGCGCGGATGGCGGTCTGCCCGGTACCACAGCCGCAGCGGGCGGAAGACGCCGCGGGGGGTCCCGCCGTCGCCCTCGCGCTTGTCGGCCCTGATTCCGCCACGGCCGAGGGCCACAGGAATGACCTGCCCGTCGACCCTGAGCCAGCCCCGGTTCGGATGACCTGCGGCGGCGCGCACGGCGACCACGGCCACTGGCCGATCACGCTTCGGTGTTCGATAAGTGATTGGAAAATCGTGTGTTCCCATGCGAGCCGATAACTCTACCTTGCACTTTGGGCGGCACATGCTCTATTCCGGCAGCAAGCCCGCCAACTCGAAGGATTGGACGCAATGGCGAATGCCCGCAAGATCCTGATCGTTGATGACGACACCGATCTCCGCGAGGCGTTGGTGGAGCAACTGTCGCTGCACGAGGAATTCGAAGCCTCGGCGGTCGATACCGGCGCCAAGGGCGCCCAGGCCGCCAAGGCCAACACCCCCGATCTCGTGCTGATGGATGTCGGCCTGCCGGACACCGACGGGCGCGAGGTGGTGCGCAGCCTGCGCAAGGGTGGCTTCAAGTCGCCGATCATCATGCTCACCGGCCACGATACCGATTCGGACACCATCCTGGGTCTGGAATCCGGCGCCAACGACTACGTGGTCAAGCCGTTCCGCTTCGCGGTGCTGCTGGCGCGCATCCGTGCTCAGTTGCGCCAGCACGAGGCCAGCGAGGATGCGGTTTTCTCGGTCGGCCCCTACAGCTTCCGGCCCGGCTCCAAGATGCTGACCGCCACCAACGGCAAGAAGGTGCGTCTCACCGAGAAGGAAACCGCGATCCTGCGGTTTCTGTACCGGGCCGGCCAGCAGCCGGTGTCGCGCGAGACCCTGCTGCAGGAGGTCTGGGGCTACAATTCCGGTGTCACCACGCACACGCTGGAAACGCACATCTACCGGCTGCGCCAGAAGATCGAGCGCGATGCCGCCACCCCCGAGATCCTGGTGACGGAATCGGGCGGCTACAAGCTGGTGCCGTGATACGATTCGGAGCATGATTCGCTCCGCCGGCCGCGGCCTCCGGCCTGGACCGGCGTGAGCTCCGATCGCACGGTCCTGGATGTCGATTGACGATGATGTTGCCCTGTTCGAGCGGGTCCCGACGCTGCGGTTGTTGGGGCGCGAAGCGCTGCGCAATCTCGCCTTCGGCTCCGAACAGCGCGATGTCGCGCGCAACGAGATTCTGTTTCGCGTCGGCGATACCGCCGATGCAGGTTTCGTGGTGCAGAGCGGCGCGTTCCGGGTCAGCGCCGAGGACGGCAGCCAGCATGAGCTGATCGCCGGGCCCGGCGCGCTGATCGGCGAGCTGGCGCTGATCGTGCCGATGCAGCGGCCATCGACCGTCACCGCGGTCGAGAGTTCGTCGGCGATCCGGATTTCCCGAAGTCTGTTCCAGCGCGTGCTCGAGGCGCATCCCGATGCGGCGTTGCGCCTGCGCGATGAGATCGCCGGGCGCACCAGCCAGTTCGCCAGCGACATCCTGCTGATCAGCGGCAAGCTGAGCTGACGGCGGCGCCATCGCGGGGAGGGTCCGACCAGGACGCTCGAGCATGACGATGTGAGGCTTGATCGATGTGATCCGTCGCCCCGAGCTGCAGCGCAGTCGCCGCTCATCCTTCGAGGCCCGGCGTTGCGGCGCGCCTCAGGATAACGGATTGAATTTCAGCCCGAACCCACCACGCTTCAGACGTCGAGCGTCGTGCTCACCGGCACATGGTCGGACGGCCGCTCCCAGCCGCGCGCATCGCGGGTGATCGAGAAATCCAGGACCCGGTCGCCGAGGGCAGGCGACACCCAGATGTGGTCGAGCCGCCGTCCGCGGTTCGAGGCGACCCAGTCGGCGGCGCGATAGCTCCACCACGTGTAGATCTTTTCCGACATCGCGATGCGCTGCCGCGCGACGTCGATCCATTGTCCGCGCGCCTGCACGCCGAGCAGCTTCTCGCATTCGATCGGGGTGTGCGACACCACATCGAGCAGCTGCCGATGCGACCACACGTCATGCTCATGGGGCGCGACGTTGAGATCGCCGACCAGAACATGACGATCGGTCGCGGTCGGATGCAGCGGATCGCACGCCTGCATTTCGTCGAGAAACGCCAGCTTGTGGGCGAACTTCTCGTTCTGCGCCGGATCCGGAATGTCGCCGCCGGACGGAACGTAGAAGTTGTTCACGGTGAGCGGCGTCGCAAGGCCGGCGGCAGCGCCGAACGTCACCGCGACATGGCGGGCGTCGGGCTTGCCGCAGAAGCTGCGGGCATCACGCGACTCGAACGGCAGCCGTGAGACGATGGCGACGCCGTGGTAGCCCTTCTGGCCGTTGAGGGCGATATGCTCGTAGCCGAGGCGCTTGAGGCGTTTCAGCGGGAAGGCATCGTCCGGGCACTTGGTTTCCTGCAGACACAGCACATCGGGCCGCACCGCCTTGATGAACTTCGCCACCAGCTCGATGCGCAGACGCACCGAGTTGATGTTCCAGGTGGTGAGCGTCAGACGCATGGGCGGTGGGAAAGATGAAGGCGGGCGGCGACCAGTCGGCCGCTATTGCGGATTGCGGTACTGATCGATCGCATAGTCGATCTTGAAGATGCCGGGATCGATCTTCCTGATGCTGTCGATATTGTAGATCGCGATCGTGGTGTCGTAGCCCTGCGGATCGGTGATGGTCCACTGCTTGAGCTGGTTGTCCTTGGCGCCGAGCATCAGCATCAGGCGGCTGGTGCCGACCAGCGGCTGCTTCTCCTCGATGGTGACGCTGACGAACATGTCGTCGGCGCTGACGCCGACCACATTGGTGTCCTTCATCAGGTCGATGCGGTCGGACAGCAGGAAGCGCAGCGGCGTCTGCGACAGTGGATAGAGATCCTGTGTCGCGAGCTTGGTGTCGCGCACCACCACCGACGAGCCGTCGGCGATGATCGCGATCTTGCTCGGCGGATCGTATTCGAAGCGCACCTTGCCCGGCTTCTGGATGTAGAACGTGCCGGTGGAGCGCGTGCCGTCCGGGCCGACCTGCACGAAGTTGCCCGACAGGTTCTGCAGCGAGGACAGATAGCTGCTGATCTTCGCCGCCTGTGCGCGCTGGTTGGCGTCGAACGTGGTGAAGATGCTGGACACCGCGCGATTGCGCGGATCCGGAATCACCGGATCGGGCGGCGTCGCCGCGGCTGCGGCTGCCGGCGCGGCCGGTGTCACGGAGCGCACGGTCGATGCGACGCCGCCGTCGCGCGTCTTCGGCGCGGGCTTGGGCAGAGGGATCGCCTGGGCCATCGCGGCCGGCACCAGCACCGCCGCGAGCAGGGCGATGGTGACGCCGGTCGCGGCGCAACGCAGACGCGTGCCGCGCGCCGGTGCCGAGGAGGCCGATGGTCGATCTGCAATCATGCTCAATGGTCTGATCCGTCCGGTGCGGCGTGGGTCCGGCAAAGTCGAATCCGGCGTGCGTGAAAGAGCAGTTCCCTCGAACGGGGCGCAAGCGAGCCGAGGGCCGGTAGACTAGCGGTTTTCCAAGCCGGCGCTAGCCCAAAGCTGTGGCGATTTCGCGACCCCGTACCGAAGGCGGTTTGTGGAAATGACATGACTGCGAATGACATGACTGCGATGGTCACCACGGCTTAGTAGCGCTCTTCTTCCTCGCCCACCAGAATCTCGCGTTTGCCGGCGTGGTTCGCAGGACCGACGATGCCTTCCTGCTCCATGCGCTCCATCAGCGAGGCGGCGCGGTTGTAGCCGATCTGCAGCCGGCGCTGGATGTAGCTGGTCGAGGCCTTGCGGTCGCGCTTGACGATCTGGACCGCCTGCGCAAACAGGTCGTTGCCCTCGCCGCCACCCATGCCGGTGGCATCGAACACCGCGCTGTCTTCTTCGCTTTCTTCCTCGGTGGTGACCGCTTCGAGATATTCCGGCGCGCCCTGGGTCTTGAGATGGCGCACCACCTTCTCGACCTCGTCGTCGGAGACGAACGGTCCGTGCACGCGGCTGATGCGGCCGCCACCGGCCATGTAGAGCATGTCGCCCTGTCCGAGCAGCTGCTCGGCGCCCATCTCGCCGAGAATGGTGCGGCTGTCGATCTTCGACGTCACCTGGAAGGAAATGCGGGTCGGGAAGTTGGCCTTGATGGTGCCGGTGATGACGTCGACCGACGGACGCTGCGTCGCCAGGATGACATGCAGGCCCGCGGCGCGCGCCATCTGGGCGAGGCGTTGCACCGCGCCTTCGATGTCCTTGCCGGCGACCATCATCAGGTCGGCCATCTCGTCGACGATGATGACGATGTAGGGCAGCGGATCGAGGTTGAGCTTCTCTTCCTCGTAGATCGCCTTGCCGGTTTCCTTGTCGAAGCCGGTGTGCACCGTGCGTGTCAGCTCCTCGCCATTGGCGCGGGCCTCGGCGAGGCGCACATTGTAGCCGTCGATGTTGCGGACACCGAGCTTGGCCATGTTCTTGTAGCGCTGCTCCATCTCGCGCACGGCCCACTTCAGCGCCACCACCGCCTTCTTCGGATCGGTGACGACGGGCGTCAGCAGGTGCGGGATGCCGTCATAGACCGACAGTTCCAGCATCTTGGGATCGACCATGATCAGGCGGCACTGGTCGGGCCGGAGGCGGTAGACCAGGCTGAGGATCATGGTGTTGATCGCCACTGACTTGCCCGAGCCGGTGGTGCCGGCGATCAGCAGGTGGGGCATGCGGGCGAGGTCGACGACGATCGGCTCGCCGCCGATATTCTTGCCAAGGCACAGCGGCAGCTTGGCGGTCGATTCGGCGCCTTCCTTGGTCGACAGCATCTCGCGGAAGTAGACCTTCTCGCGGTGCTCGTTCGGCAGCTCAATGCCGATGGCGTTGCGGCCGGGCACGACGGCGACGCGCGCCGACAGCGCGCTCATCGAGCGGGCGATGTCGTCGGCGAGGCCGATGACCCGCGACGACTTGATGCCCGGCGCGGGCTCCAGTTCGTACAGCGTGACCACCGGGCCAGGTCGGGCGTTGGTGATCTCGCCGCGCACGCCGAAGTCCTGCAGCACGCCTTCCAGCGCCTTGGAATTCTGTTCGAGTTCAGCCTTGCTGAGCGGCTTGCGGTCGCCAGCCTTGGGTGCGGCGAGCACCGACAGCGGCGGCAGCGTGAAGGTCAGGGCTTTCTTCGCCGGTGCCGGCGCGGCCTTCGCGGCGCGCTTGCGCGGCGCGGGAGCGACAGGCTCCTCGTCCTCTTCTTCCTCCTCGTCCTCCACATCGACGTCCTCGGGGGCGTCGTCGCGAGACGCGGCGGCGTAGTGCTCCTCGTCCTCGTCGTCGTCGTGCCGGGGCGCGATCGACGGGCTCCGGCGGTCGCCGAGCCGCGGTTCGCGGCGCTCCAGCGGCGCGACGCGCTTGGTCTCGCGGCTGGCGACCAGCAGGCCATAGCCGAGCCGCAGCGCGCGCCACAGCTGTGCCTTGAGGCTCAGGAGGCCGTGCACCAGCCAGCCCAGCGAGACCGAGCGGCGGTCCTCGTCCTCGTCGATCGGCAGATCGTCGTCTTCGTCCGCCGCGGCGGCGCGCGGGTCGGCAATACTCTCCTGGGCGCCGAGGCCGCAGGCGAACAGGAAGGTCACGACCATGGCGACGAACAGGATGCCGCCGAGAATGGCGCGATAGACGAAGCCGGGCGGTCCGAAGATGACTGCGGGCGCACGCACCAGTGCGTCGCCGACCACGCCACCGAGGCCGGTCGGCAGCGGCCAGGACACCGAGCGCGGCCAGCAGCTGCAGAAGCCGGCGGCAATCGTCGCGCTCAGGATCCAGCTGGCGATGCGCAGCGCCTCGCGATCGAAATGGCGGTGGGTCATCATGCGCCAGCCCCACACCGCGATCGGCAGCACGATCATGATGGCGCCGAGCCCCATGATCTGCATCAGCAGGTCGGCGCCGATGGCGCCGGGGAAGCCGATGATGTTGTGAATCTTGCCGGCGGTGGCGTGGCTGAGGCTCGGGTCCTGCACCGACCAGGTGATCAGCGCGGCGGCCATGATGCCAGCGAGGCCGACGAGGCCAAGGCCAGTGAGTTCGCGCAGGCGGCGAACCACCATCTCGCGCAACGGATCGGGAAGCTGGCCGACCAGCGGAATGACGCGCTCGATCGCCGGCATGCTCATCGCGCCTCCTGCGCGCCGTGATGCGCGCCTTCGTGCGGAGCGTCACGCGGACCTGCGCCGTCCAGAACGGCCACGATCCGGTGCAGCGCCTCCGCGGTGACGTCGCTCTCCTGCACCAGCGCGACACGGATATAGCCGGCGCCGGGGTTGCTGCCATCAGCCTGCCGCCGCGCCAGATAGCTGCCGGGAATGACCCGCACGCCGGCGTCCTTGAACAGCTTCACCGTGACGGCTTCGTCACCACCATGGGCGGAGACGTCCAGCCACAGGCAGAACCCCCCGGCCGGGCGCCGGTAACCGAACCGCGATCCGAGGATCTGGTCGGCCAGATCGAACTTGAGGCGATAGCGTGCGCGGTTGTCCTCGACATGGGCCTCGTCGCCATAGGCCGCGATGGCGACATGCTGCAGCGGCACCGGCACGGTGGGCGCGGCGACGTTGCGCAGCTCATGCATGCGCGCCAGGAACGCCCTGTCGCCGGCGGCGAAGCCGACCCGCATGCCCGGCAGGTTGGAGCGCTTGGAGAGCGACTGGAACACGGCGACGTTGCCGAAGTCCGGGCCGGCATGTTCCAGGATGCTGCCTGGCGCCGTCTGTGTGTAGATCTCCGAGTAGCATTCGTCGCTCAGCACCACGAAGCCGTGCCGGTCGGCGAGCGCCTTGAGCCGCCTGAAATAGGCCGGCGAGGCGACCGCGCCCTGCGGATTGGCCGGCGAGGCGAGGAAGAATGCCGCGGTGCGCGCCAGCGTCGCCTCGTCGATGGCGTCGAGGTCGGGCAGGAAGCCGTTGTCGGGCGTGGTCGGCAGCAGCACGCGCTCGCAGCCCGCGGCGTCCGTGCCGGCGGCGTAGGCCGGGTAGAACGGGTTGGGCAGCAGGATCGCCGGCCTGCCGGCGCGGGGGGCGACATGGCGGGCGGCGGCGATGGCGGCGAAGAACAGGCCCTCGCGGCTGCCGCTCAGCACCAGCACCTCGCTGTCGGGGTCGACCGGGCGTGGCAGGGTGAAACGGCGGCCAAGCCAGTCGGCGGCGGCCTTGCGAAACGGTTCGATGCCCTTGGCGGCGGGATAGCGGCCGAATTCGGTGGCGTGGGCGGTCAGCACCGGGCCGACGAAGGCGGGTACGGGGTGCTGCGGCTCGCCGAGCGACAGGTTGATGAGGGGCTTGCCCGGCTCAAGTCCCTTCAGCAGGTCGGTCAGCCGCGCGAACGGCGAGCGCTCGCTGTCCTGGCTGCCTGGCGCCGGGGAGGGAGAAGCGGGTGTAACCATCTTGAAACGCCAGCACTTTTGATCTGTCGATCGCACCGTGAGATCGAGCGGGACCGGATCAGATCACCATAGATGCGGCGAGGTTAAGACGCGATTAACCATCG
This sequence comes from Bradyrhizobium sp. U87765 SZCCT0048, assembly GCF_018131225.1. Lineage (GTDB taxonomy): Bacteria > Pseudomonadota > Alphaproteobacteria > Rhizobiales > Xanthobacteraceae > Bradyrhizobium_A. The sequence continues at coordinate 729,513 of NZ_JAFCMM010000004.1, forward strand.
GCCAGGGCGGCGGCTGCGGTGCTGAAAGTTCGCAGCGGGCCTCCCGGAAAAGGTGAAGGGCCCCGGCTTGCGCCGGGGCCCTTCGTACGGACGGGGCATTGCCGGGTTTATGCCCCAACCGTGTCCCTCAGAGCGCGTTTGTGAACGCGCTCTGAATTTTTACTTGCCGCATTTTCTTCACGCGAACCGGTATCCACTTCGCTCGAAAACGCGCTGCCGAGTGCCTCACATGTTGTAGGCGCGCTCGGTGTGCTCGGTGACGTCGAGGCCTTCGCGCTCCTTCTCGACATTGACGCGGAGCCCGACGATGACATCGACCACCTTGTAGAGGATCGCCGAGCCGATGCCCGACCACACCAGCGTGGTGGCCACGGCCTTGCACTGCGCGATCATCTGGGTGGTGAAGTCGTAGTCGCCGATCTTGCCGGCGACGTAGTCCATCACGCCGGTGCCGCCGAGCGCCGGGTTGACCAGGATGCCGGTGCCGAGCGCGCCGACGATGCCGCCGATGCAGTGCACGCCGAACACGTCGAGCGAGTCGTCGTAGCCGAGCGCGTTCTTGATCACGGTGCAGAAGAACAGGCAGACCACACCGACGACGAGACCGAGGACGATGGCGCCCATCGGACCGGAGAAGCCGGCCGCCGGGGTGACCGCGACGAGGCCCGCCACCGCGCCGGACAGCGCGCCGAGGAGCGAGGGGTGACCCTTGATGATCCACTCCGCGAACATCCACGACAGCGCCGCAGCGGCGGTGGCGAGGAAGGAGTTGGTCATCGCGAGAGCCGCACCGCCGTTGGCCTCGAGGTTGGAGCCGGCGTTGAAGCCGAACCAGCCGACCCACAGCAGCGACGCGCCGATCATGGTCATGGTCAGCGAGTGCGGCGCCATCAGCTCCTTGCCGTAGCCGGTGCGCTTGCCGATCAGCAGGGCGCCGACGAGACCGGCGATGCCGGCGTTGATGTGCACCACGGTGCCGCCCGCGAAGTCGAGCGCGCCCCACAGGTAGACCTGGCCGGCGTCCGCCATGACTTCGTCAAGCTTGGCCTGCGCCGCCGCCTTGGCATCGGGAGCCGCCGCAGCCAGCGCCTTCGCCGCATCGACGATGGCGTCCGGGCCGGCCCAGTACCAGACCATGTGGGCGATCGGGAAGTAGATCAGCGTCACCCACAGCGGGATGAACAGCGCGATCGCCGCGAACTTCATGCGTTCGGCGAAGGCGCCGACGATGAGGGCCGGGGTGATCGCCGCGAAGGTCATCTGGAAGCAGAAGTAGATCAGCTCCGAGATGTTGGCGCCGGCGGTGAAGGTCGCCGCCATCGAGTCGGGCGTGATGCCCATCATGAAGGCCTTGGAGAAGCCGCCGATGTAGGGCGAGCCGCCGGTGAAGGCGAGGCTGTAGCCATAGAGGGCCCACAGCACGCAGACGACGCACACGGTGTAGAACACCTGCGCCAGAACCGAGAGCATGTTCTTGGAGCGGACGAGGCCGCCATAGAACAGTGCGAGACCGGGAATGGTCATCAGCAGGACGAGGACCGTCGAGGTCATCATCCAGGCGTTGTCGCCCTTGTTGACCGTGGGCTCGGCGTGGGCGGCGGTCGCGGCGAGAACGCCGATGGCAAGAGCTGCCAACCCCGCGCCGGTGGGACGCTTGAACGTCATATGTCGTACTCCTGAGTGAATGAAAAACGCGAAATCAAAGGGCGGCGGCGTCGGACTCGCCGGTGCGGATGCGGACGGCGTGCTCGAGGCTCATGACGAAGATCTTGCCGTCGCCGATCTGGCCGGTCTTGGCGGCGCCGGTGATGGCCTCGATGGTCTTGTCGACCTGGTCGGATGCGACCGCGACCTCGAGCTTGATCTTCGGCAGGAAGCTCACGGCGTATTCGGCGCCGCGGTAGATCTCGGTATGGCCCTTCTGGCGGCCATAGCCCTTGACTTCAGTGACCGTCAGTCCGTGAACGCCGATGGCGGTCAAGGCATCACGGACCTCTTCCAATTTGAATGGCTTGATAATGGCCATGACAATTTTCATGGGTTCAGTTCCCCGCTTGGGCCCGGCCGTGATCGACCGGGCTGTCTCGACTGAAGGTCACCACGCGAAGGACGAGCATTCCCCACGGGCCAGCCGGGACCCATAGAATCAAATGCCGTGCCAACCGGGCGGTGCGGGCTAACGGTCTCTGAATCCGGACGTTTTCCTGCGGCAGTGCAAAACGGGGGCGGCGTGCCAAACTGTCGCGCCCAAAACTTAGCCAGGGCGGCTCAAGACGTGAGCAAAACAGATAATCGACACAATTGTGCTCATCCGGTCAGCACTCAAAACCAGGGCGCGCGTCGACGCATCGCTGCGCGCAGCACGCGAAATGCTGCGGTTGAAGACAAAGAGATCAGTTAAAACAGTGCGATAGTTCAATCGCGTGGTCGCACCGGGGATGGCGCGGCCGTTGGCGGGTGCAGCGAAGGCCTGCCTGCGATCGCGTCAGGCGGCGAGATCGCGGGCGGAAACGATGCGGTCGATCAGGCCGAAGGCGAGCGCCTGTTCGGCCGTCATGAAATGATCGCGGTCGAGGGTGCGCTCGACCTCCTCATAGCTGCGGCCGCAGTGCTCGGCATAGAGGCGGGTGATGCGGTGCTTGGTCTGCCGGATCTCCTCGGCATGGATCAGGATGTCGGAGGCCTGTCCCTGAAAGCCGCCGAGGGGTTGGTGGACGTGAAGGCTGGCGTTGGGCAGCGCTGCGCGCTGGCCGCGTGCACCCGCCATCAGCAGGAACGAGCCCATCGAGCGCGCCGTGCCCATGCACAGCGTATGTACCGGCGCCTTGATGAACTGCATGGTGTCGTACATCGCAAGGCCCGAGGTGATCACCCCGCCATAGGAGTTGATGTAGAGGTTGATCGGCTTGTGGGGGTTGTCGGCTTCCAGCAGCAGGAGCTGCGCGCAGACGAGGCCGGCCTGCGCATCGTTGACCTCGCCATTGAGGAAGATGATGCGTTCGCGCAGCAGGCGCGAGTAGATGTCGAACGCGCGTTCGCCGCGGCTCGACTGTTCGACGACCATGGGGACGAGCTGCATCATGTCGCGCATCGGCGACCTCCTTTCAGCGATGAAGGCGGGTATTTTGGCGTTAGGCCGTTTGAGCAAGACCAGCGATCGTCTCGCCGCTCAGGCGGCGCGCATCAGAACGTCGTTGCTGTTGGCGCCGTGCAGCGCCTGCGCGGCGTGGTGCTGCGTGATGCCGAGTTCGTGGATGATGTGGACGCGCGTGCCGCCTGCCGGTGTCGGGGTCAGGCGAAAGGTGACCACGCTCTCACCAAACGGCGGCCGTGGATCGCGCATGCGGTAGCGCACTTCCTCGCCGTCGACGGTGGTGTCGGGTTCGGCCGTCGCAAGATCGGCATCGGGGAGCCAGCGCTCGCGCAGCGCCGGGATGGTGACCGCGCGCCAGACCTTTTCGGGCGGCGCCTCGAACTCATAGTCCAGCTCCAGCCTGTCGTGCTCGGGGGTGCGGTCCGCAGTCGCCGGCTCGGTCATTGGTCCATGTCCTTCAGCAGGGTCCGGAGCGCGTCCATCCGCTGCGGCCAGTACGCGCGGTAGCGGGCGAGCCAGCTGCCGATATGGGCGATGCCGTCGGGGTCGACCTCGTAATTGACGAAGCGGCCCTGGCGCTCCTCGCGCACGAGCCCGGCGGCGCGCAGCACCGCGAGATGCTGTGACATGGCCGGCTGGCTGATGGGCATGCCCTCGCGCAGGGCGCTGGCGTTCTGGCCGCCGTCGGCGAGTTTTTCGAAGATTGCCCGTCGGGTCGGGTCGGCCAATGCCTTGAAGATGTCGTTCTCCATGAACGACACATAAGCATATACTTATCTGGATCGCAAGCCCTGTCGCCGGGGGGCGAGAGGGGCGCGCGCCGCATCGGCCGGAAGACCGCGCGGCGCGGCCGGGTTACTGCAGCGCCTCGCCGTGCTGGGTGATGTCGAGGCCTTCCAGCTCCTGGTCCCTGGTGACGCGCAGCGGCACCATGACGTCGACGATCTTGAGCAGCACGAAGGTGACGCCGCCGGTCCAGACGAAGGTGACGGCGACGCCGTAGAGCTGGCTGAGAATCAGTTTGCCGTTGCCTTCGATCAGGCCGGACGAGCCACCGATCGCCGAGGTGGCGAACACGCCGACCAGCAGCGTGCCGATCAGGCCGCCGATGCCATGGATGCCGAACACGTCGAGCGAGTCGTCGTAGTTGAAGCGGTGCTTGAGGCTGGTGCACGCCCAGAAGCAGACCGCGCCGGCGATGATGCCGATGACGATGCCGTGCCATGGCGCGACAAAGCCCGACGCCGGCGTAATCGTGCCGAGACCGGCGACCGCGCCGGAGATCATGCCGAGCACCGACGGCTTGCGGCGGGTCAGCCATTCGATCGCGGTCCAGGTCAGCGCGCCGGCGCAGGCGGCGAGATGGGTCGCGAAGATCGCCATCACCGCGCGCGAGCCGGCCTCGAGCGCCGAGCCGCCGTTGAAGCCGAACCAGCCGACCCACAGCAGGCCGGTGCCGATGATCGCCAGCGACAGATCATGCGGCGCGAGGTTCTCGGTGCCGTAGCCGCGGCGGTTGCCCATCACCAGGGCTGCGACAAGGCCGGCCGTGCCGGCACTGAGATGCACGACAAGACCCCCGGCAAAGTCGAGCGTTCCGGCTGCGGCGAGGAAGCCGCCGCCCCAGATCCAGTGGGCGAGCGGCACATAGACCAGCGTGAACCAGCAGATCGAGAACACGACATAGGCGGAGAATCGCAGCCGGTCGGCGACGGCGCCGGCGACGAGCGCCACGGTGATCACCGCGAAGGTCATCTGGTAAAGCGCAAACAGCGCCTCGGGAATCGTTTTCGCCAGCGGGTTGACGCTGGTCATCTCGAGGCCGGCGAGCAGCCCGCGGTCGAGCGTGCCGATCCAGTCACCGTTGCCGACGAAAGCGAGGCTGTAGCCGTAGACCACCCACAGGATCGAGATCAGCGCCACTGCGGCCAGGCTCTGCGCCATGGTGGCGAGCACGTTCTTCTTGCGCACCATGCCGGAGTAGAACAGCGCGAGGCCGGGAATGGTCATCATCAGCACGAGAGCGGTGGCGATGATCATCCACGCGGTGTCGACGGCGCTGATGGCGCTCGTCGCGGGCTGCGCCAGCGCCGGCGTTGCGCCGGCGACCGCCAGCAGCGCGCCGGTGGCGACACCCTGGACGATGACTTGAGAGCTGACTTGAGAAATGCGCGCGCGCGGCTGCGCCGCGAAGACAGCCGCGCGCAATGCGCGGCGAGACGTGGCCGTCATGGATGATCCCCAGCAGGCAATAATGAAGGCGCGCGCGGCGTTGGGCGCGCCCGGGCAGGACGTTATGGCGTCAGAGCGCGTCGGCGTCGGTCTCGCCGGTGCGGATGCGCCGCGCGTGGTCGATCGGCGTGACGAAAATCTTGCCGTCGCCGATCTGTCCGGTGCGCGCGCCGGTGGTGATGACGTCCACCGCCTTGTCCGCGAGCTCCGAGGAGACCGCGATTTCGATGCGGAGCTTGGGCAGGAAGTTCACCACATACTCCGCGCCCCGATAGATTTCGGTATGGCCCTTCTGGCGGCCATAACCCTTCACCTCGGTCACCGTCATGCCGTGGACGCCGATGGCGGTCAGCGCCTGGCGCACTTCGTCGAGCTTGAACGGTTTGATGATCGCAACAACAAGTTTCATAGTCCCCGGCCTTCCCAGCTCTCTCACGCGCCCTGATTGGTTCGCTGCCAGGCTCCGCTGACAGCCAGCGCCCGGGCCTTACGGGATCGCGCGCCCATGTCATGGGTGTGACATCCCGCGACGACGCCCCCGCGCCTGCCGACGCGGGCGGCACGGACGCAGGAAATAAGCAGGTTTGCTGCCTGCGATAAAGGCTGTCGGCAAAATATTACGGCAATTCCGGACGCTCTGCCCATCCGGCCGGCAGCCGTCCGGGGCGTCCGGTCGGCCGGGGCGCGGGTCGCAGGGGGCGGCCGGTCAGCTCTTGCGTTCGCGGATCGAGCCTTCCTGCGCCACCGAGGCCACCAGCGTGCCGTCGGGTTTGAAGATCAGCCCGCGGGTCAGGCCGCGGCCGCTCTGGGCGCTCGGCGAATCCTGGCTGTAGAGCAGCCATTCGTCGGCGCGGAACGGGCGGTGAAACCACATGGCGTGGTCGAGGCTCGCCGGCATCATGCGCTTGTCGAACAAGGTTCGGCCATAACGCGCCATTGCCGCGTCGAGCAGCGAGAAATCCGAGGCATAGGCGAGGGCGCACATATGCAGCGCCGGATCGTCCGGCAGCTTGGCGGCGGTGCGGATCCAGACATGGATACGGCCGTCGTCGATCTTCTGGCCGAAATAGCGCCCGAGCTCGACCGGACGCAGTTCGATCGGCCGGTCGGATTCATAGTAGCGGCGGATGAATTCCGGCATCTCCCGGAACATCGGCTGCTTTGCGACTTCCTCGGCGGTGAGCTTTTCCGGCGGCGGCACGTCCGGCATCACTTCGGAATGATTAAAAGAGCTGTCCTCGTCGACATGGAACGAGACCATGATGGAGAAGATGGCCTGGCCGTGCTGGATGGCGGTGACACGCCGCGTGCTGTAGCTCTTGCCGTCGCGCAGCCGCTCGACCTCGTAGATGATCGGAATCTGCGGATCGCCCGGCAGGATGAAATAGCAGTGCAACGAATGCGGCATGCGGCCTTCGACGGTACGGCAGGCCGCTACCATCGCCTGGCCGATAACCTGGCCGCCGAACACCCGCTGCCAGCTGGTCTTGGGGCTGAGGCCGCGGAACAGGTTCACTTCCAGCGGCTCGATGTCGAGAATCGAGATCAGGTCAATCAGGCTTTTCGACATGGCGTGTCTCGGTCCTCGGTTTCGCCGGGCTGGGCGCCGCGATTTTGAACATTTCCGGGTGCACGGAATTGCTGATAGAACAACAGCATCCGCCGTGTTCCAGGCGCGGGACTATGTTGCCCAAGCGTGCGTGCGTGGCAAGAGCGAGTATGGGAAGACGACCATGTCCACGCAACGAGGTATCGTCATCGGCGGCGGCGCATTCGCAGGGCTCGCCCTGGCGCTGGCGCTGCGCCAGGGGCTCGGCGACGACACGCCGATCATCGTCGCCGATCCGGCGCTGGCGACGCGGCCGTCCCGCGATCCGCGCGCTTCGGCGATCGTGGCCGCCTGCCGCCGCCTGTTCGAGGCGCTGGAGGTGTGGGGCGCGGTCGAGGGCGACGCCCAGCCGATTCTCGACATGGTGGTCACCGACAGCCAGCTCGCCGACGCGACGCGGCCGGTGTTCCTCACCTTCGCCGGCGAGGTCGCTCCCGGCGAGCCGTTCGCGCACATGGTCGAGAACCGCCATCTCATCAATGCGCTGGTGACCCGCGCGGAGGCCTCCGGCATCACGCTGCGTCCGACCGCGGTGACGAGCTATGACGCGCGCACCGATGGCATCGCCGTGCGGCTCGCCGATGGCACGCCGATCGAGGCGAGCCTGCTGGTTGCGGCCGACGGCGCACGCTCGAAGCTGCGCGAGCGCGCCGGGATCGCCACCCACGGCTGGGACTACGACCAGTCGGGCATTGTCGTCACCGTCGGCCACGAGCGCGATCATGAAGGCCGCGCCGAGGAGCACTTCCTGCCGGCGGGACCGTTTGCGATCCTGCCGCTCAAGGACCAGCGTTCGTCGCTGGTGTGGACCGAGAAGCGGCGCGAGGCGGCGCGCATCGTGGCGCTGCCTGCCGACGAATTCCAGCAGGAGCTGGAAACACGCTTTGGCCTCAAGCTCGGCGAGGTCCGTGCGCTCGACACGCCGCGCGCCTTTCCGCTGGGATATTTCGTCGCCCGCTCGTTCGTCGCGCCGCGGCTCGCGCTGGTCGGCGATGCCGCGCATGTCATTCATCCGATCGCGGGGCAGGGCCTCAACATGGGCCTCAAGGACATTGCCGCGCTCGCCGAGTGCGTCGTCGATGCGGCGCGGCTCGGGCTCGATTTCGGGCAGGCCGACGTGCTCGAGCGCTATCAGCGCTGGCGGCGGTTCGACACCATGGCGATGGGCGTCGCCACCAATACGCTGAACGCGCTGTTCTCCAACGAATCGACGCTGCTGCGTACAGTGCGCGATATCGGCCTCGGCATCGTCGATCGCCTGCCGCCGCTCAAGAGCGCCTTCATCCGCCAGGCGGCCGGGCTGTCCGGCGAGGTGCCGCGTCTGCTGCGCGGCGAGGCGCTGTAGCGCGCTTGCGCGCGAAGGGCGCGCCGGTTCGCTCGAGCAAACGCGAACCGGTCTGCCGCCTCAGTCGAGCTTGCGCGCTTCTTCGGGCAGCATGATCGGAATGCCGTCGCGGATCGGATAGGCGAGCCTGGCGGTGCGCGAGACCAGTTCCTGCCGTTCCGCGTCGTATTCCAGCGGCCCCTTGGTCAGCGGGCACACCAGGATCTCGAGCAGTTTGGGGTCGACGGCGTCCGGGCGCTCGGTCGGGGCGGTCATGGCTGGCTCCGGCATGAGGATCGAAAGGCTGGCTCCTGCTAGCATACCTCGATGGCGAATGGATATCGCCGTGCCGTTCAGCCGCGCACGCCGGCCATTCGCACGAGTTCGTCGACCAGCGCGGCCGGCCTGTCCGAAGGCGCGGTTCTGTCCGACAGGGCGAAGCCGAGAAAGGTCCAGTACAGGATCTGGGCGCGCGCCGGCGCGGCCGCGGCGGGCACGCCACCGGCGGTGAGCAGGCCCTCGACATAGGCGAGGCGGCGGCGATCCACCGCCTGCACCGTGCGTCGCGCCGCGGCATCGTGGGTGGCCCAGCTGCGCACGGCCGCTTCGAGGGCCGGTCTCGCCGCGAACACGCGCCGCAGCAGACGGTGCAGCGGCAGCTCTTCCGGCGGCGCCTGTTCGACGTCGGCGATGATGTTGTCGAGCGCGACCTCGCGCCAGCGCCCGAGCACCGCGGCGTGGTAGGCGGCGATGTCGGCGAAGTGCCAGTAGAAACTGCCGCGCGATACGCCCATCGTCTTCGCAAGCGGCTCGGCCTTCAGTGCGGTGAAGCCGTCTCGTGCCAGCGTACGCAAGCCCTGGTCGAGCCAGTCCTGCGCCGAGAGCTGATCCGCCATGGTTCCGTGTCCTGTCCGTCGTGCGGGTGTTTCAAACGCCCGATGCGTCGACCATACACTCCTGTATTGACAGGGGCCAGCCGCAAGCGCATCGTCACCATACATAGCTGTATGGTGACGATGATGGGCATGACGATGCATGATGTGATGCTGCAGGCCGCCGGCGTGATCGCGATCGCCACCGCGATCGCTCATGGCGTGCTCGGCGAAACCATGGTGTTTGCCAATGCCACCATCGAGCCGCGGCGGCTGCGCACGCTGATCCGTCTGGTCTGGCAATGCAGCACGGTGGCGTGGCTCGCCGGCGGCGTGCTGCTGATCGCGGCGCCACTGGTGGCGCCGGAGCCGGCGCGGCAGTGGATCGTCGTGGTCGTCGCGGCGATGTATGCGTTCGGCGCGCTCGCCAACGCCTATGCGACACGGGGGCGGCATCCCGGCTGGATGGCGCTGGCGGTGGTGATCGGGCTCGCGGCGGCCGGCGCCTGACGGCCGGCCGGCGGCATTACTGCAGCGGCGGGTCGCCGGAGGTCTTCTTCTTGGCGAGGTCCATCTCGGTCACGGCGATCAGGATCTCGGCGCGGGTCTTGAGATCGCGTGCCTCGAGCAGGGCCTGCTTCTCGGCCGCGCCATAGGGCGACATCATCGCCAGTGCGTTGACCAGCGCCTCGTTGGGCGCATTGTCGATGCCGTCCCAGTCGACCTTGAGCTGGTTGGCCTTGAGGAAGGCACGCAGCGCGGTCAGCAGCGCATCGCGATCGACATCGTCCTCGCCCTTGCGCGCGGTGAAGTCGTCGACGAACGGCTGATAGTCGACGCGGCAGCGCCGGTAGGGGGTGGTGACCGCGATTTCCTCGACGACCCTGAAGCGCGACACGCCGGTCAGTTCGAGGATGTAGCGGCCGTCGCCGGCCTCGGCGAGCTGGGTGATGCGGCCGACGCAGCCGACCTGGAAAAGCACCGGGCGGTCGGCATTGTGCGAATGGGCGACATCCGGCTGGATCATGCCGATCAGGCGATGGCCTTCGCGCAGCGCATCGTCGACCATCGCGAGATAGCGAGGCTCGAAGATGTTGAGCGGCATCTGGCCGCGCGGCAGCAGCAGCGCCCCGGTCAGGGGAAACACCGGAATGATGGCCGGCAGGTCCGCGGGTCCGCGATATTCGACATTGATCGGCATGCGTTCAGTCCCGGGCGGAAGTGGTGTCTGATTCGGGAGCGGCGGTGGGGGCGACGGCCATGGCCGCGCCCCTTGATCCGGCGGTCACGAGAACAGAATCGATGACAGGCGGCGGCGGCCCTCGGTGGTGGCCTCGTCGGTCGGTCCCCACGCCTCGAACAGCTGCACCAGTTGCTTGCGCGCGCCGTCGTCGTTCCATTTGCGATCGCGGCGCACGATCTCCAGCAGGTGATCGGTCGCCTCGGCGCGCTTGCCGGCGGCGTTCAGCGCGTTGGCGAGGTCGAAGCGCGCCTGAGTGTCCTTGGGATCGGCGGCGACCTTCTGTTCGAGCTCAGCGATCGGCCCGAGCGACTTGGCCTGCTCGGCAAGATCGAGCACCGCCTGCACCGCTTTCACTGCCGGATCGTTCCGCTTGGATTCCGGCACCATGGCCAGCGTCTGGGCGGCCTGGTCGATGGCACCGGTCTCGGCATAGCAGCGCGCAAGGCCGGCCAGCGCAACGATGCTTTCCGGGTCCTCGCCGAGGACCTGGGCATAGATCGCGGCGGCAGTCGCCGGATCGCCGGCGGCGAGGGTCTCCTCGGCCTCCTTGAGCAGATCGGCGGTGTCGCCAGTCGGCGGCAGGTTCTTGGTCAGGCGGTCGATGAAGGTGTTGATCTGGCTTTCCGGCACCGCGCCCATGAAGCCGTCGGCGGGCTGGCCGTTGACGAAGGCGATCACCGCCGGAATGGACTGGATGCCCATCTGGCCGGGGATCGCCGGGTGCTCGTCGATGTTCATCTTGACCAGCTTGACCTTGCCTTTGGCGGCGCGGACCGCCTTTTCCAGGATCGGCGTCAGCTGCTTGCATGGGCCACACCACGGCGCCCAGAAGTCGATCAGCACCGGTTGGCGGCGCGACTCCTCGATGACGTCCTTCATGAACGTCTGGGTGGTGGTGTCCTTGATGAGATTGGCTGATGGCGGCGGGGTGTCGCCGTTTCCCTGCTCGATTATTGTCACGTGGTCCTCGCCTGGCGCCCGTTGGCCGTCCCGATGCCCCTCGCATTGTCGGGAGGAGGCCGATCCTATCACGGCCCCGGGGATAAATGGCGGCAAAGGCCGGTATTTTCAATTGCCTGGAACCGGCGCGAATCGCCGCTGCCGCGGCGATTTACCGGCGGTTGCGGGGCGAAACGTCGCAAAACCGTTCGTTAAGCGTCATCGTCGTTTTAAATGCGCCCAGCCTGTTGCATTCCCCGGCGGCATTTGGCATAGGACTGCCCACCAGCGCCCCGGCAGGGCGCTGATATCTCGGATGCGGGTGTAGCTCAGGGGTAGAGCACAACCTTGCCAAGGTTGGGGTCGAGGGTTCGAATCCCTTCGCCCGCTCCAGATGTCTCAGGCAGCGATTTCACGGACAACATCGACAAACCGGCCATCCTGCGTTTGCGGGCTGTGATCACGCGCCGGGCCGTTGTCGCCTACCCTGCTTCATCCAGTCTCCCCCGCGATCATCGCGGCTGATCCGCTTCCGCTGCAGACCCCTGCCGCGTTTGCCGGCCGCCGGCTTCTTTCCGCGCCATGCCGCCGGCTCCAGAACGGCTGATCGGGCCAGCGCCGTTCCATGCCGTACCAGGCGGCGAGGTGGGCGCGGTAGGTCGCGCGGACCTGCGCCAGCTCCTGCGCATAGTCGGCCGACGCCTGCGAATCACCCGACAGCATCCGCTCGGCGGTCTCCGCGCCGGCGAGGCCGGTGTACAGCGCATTGAACAGCCCCTGCGACGACAGCGGATCGAAGGCGAGGGCAGCATCGCCGACGGCGATCCAGTCCGCACCCGCCGGCGGCGCGAGCGCCGCGCCCTGGGCGGCACACGTGCCGTGCATAGCCTCGTCCCAGTCGGCGGCGTTCAATTGCGGTCCAAGCATCGGCAGGCGGCGCGCGCGGCGAAGCAGCGCGGCGGGATCGCGGCACAGCCGCGCGTCGGGCAGGTCGGCGTCGGTGTGGAAGGCGAGCACGGCTTCGCCGTGCGGCAGCGGGGCGGCGTACCACCAGCCGCCGGCTTCGGCTTCGATCTGTGTCGCGCCGTCGGCAAGCGGTGCGTGGCCGCGCAGCCAGGTGCAGATCAGCCGGTCGTCGACGATGCGGCGCGCGCCACTGCCGGTCGGAACGCGCGAACCGCGGCCGGCGGCATCGACGATCAGGCGTGCCGTGATGTCCCGGGCGTGACCATCGTGGTCGAGGCTGATGCGCCACCGCGCGCCCTCGCGCACGACAGCGCGTGGCCGTGCCGGCGCCAGCAGCATCGCGCCGCGCGCCGCGGCGGTCGCGCGCAGCCGCCGCTCGAAGCGGGCGCGGTCGAGATGCCAGCCATGGCCATCGGGATCGGCGAGTGCGTCGCGTTCGCTGATGTCCGCGTTGCCCCAGACGCTGCGATGGAGATGGCGCGGCGCGTGGCCATCGCTGACAAAGCCCTGCCAGAGGCCCATGTCGGTCATCAGACGTCGTGCCGCGCCCGGCAGCGATTCGCCGATGCGGCTGTGCGGCGTGGCCCGCAGGTCGATCAGCAGCACCCGGTGGAACGGCGCGAGATTGAGCGCAGCCGTCGCGCCCGCCGGTCCTGCACCGACGATGACAATGTCGCAGTCGGTCACGGCTGCCTACTTGAACTGGACGCGAAGCCCCTGCGGGAAGCGGTGGAACTTGTCGATGTCGGAAATGTCGACGGTGCGGCTGGTGCCCGGTGCACCGGCATGGGTCGCGCCCTGATGCGCAGGCGATCGCAGGCTGCGCGGTCCGCGACCGCTTTTGGGAATGACGTCATGGATCGTCTTGCGGCGATCCTCGACCTCGATCGCCGCGGGAAACAGGTCCGAGTCCTTCGGGCCGGGATGGACCTCGACGACGCCGAGATGATCGAAATGCTCGATCATGTTGTTGATCTGGTCGGTGTAGCTCGTCGTGCCCAGCGGATCGATCCATGCCGCGCGGTTGGCGAAGGCCGCGCGCCGCTCGGACAGCGGCCGCTTGCGATCCATGACAATGTCGTAGTTCTCTTTCGTCAGGACCTGATCGGGCACCCGCGCCGGCCAGAACGCGGGCACATAGGGATCGTAGCTGGGCGTGTAGCCGGAGCGGCAGCTCGCGCTGTCGGTCTGCCAGGGCACTGCCATCCAGCGGGTGAGGCCGCCCGGTACCTGGCCGTACAACGGGCCGTTGGGAATGGTCATGCTGTCGCTGGTCAGCGTCTCGCCGAGATTCGGCGCCACCCAGTCGGGCAACACGTGGGCGAAGCGGAACGGCGCCATGTACATGGTCGCCGCGCGCACCGGCCATGTCATCTCGCAGCCGGGATGGAAGGCGTCGGCGAGGCAAAAATCGAGCGCGGCCTTGGTCAGCACGTCGCCCTGCTCGTGGAGCGGCACGTCGTCGATCGTGGCCGGCGGCACGTGCTTCGGATCGTAGTCGGCGTCGAAGTCGCCGGCCGCCCACTGCTCCAGCATCGCCAGCTGGCAGTTGCTCAGCGCGCAGTGCTGGCGCGGCGTCGGCGCGGGCGGGATGTTCATGGCGTCGCCGTAGAGCCATGGCCATGGCTTGGGTGACCAGGAATCGATCGCGAAGCGGCGAAACGAGTTCGACAGCACGCGGCGGAATTCCTGATACGCAGGGCCGTTGTCCGCGAGCTTGGCGATGCCGTCCGGTGTCGAGAAGTCGAACGCGCCACGCCAGCCGAAACCGGCGGCGAAGCCGGCGTTGACCCACTGCAGGCCGGCCATGCGCTGGAAGATCGGCAGGATGTCACGGGTGAAGGACGGCCGCTTCGGCGCGGCGAGCGTGCCGGCGGTGATCGCGACATCGCGCATCAGGTCCCACATCGTCCGCACCGACTTGCGCTGCGGCCCGAAATTGGGCGGCGCGACGACCACCCACGCCGGGATCACCTCGAGCGGCGTGCCGTTCAGCGTGACCTTCGCGTTGACCGGACCGTCGGAAACGTCGTCGTGCCAGCCCTCGTTGTTGGCGAAGGTGATCGCCCAGGTGCCGTCGCAGGAATCGGATTCGCCGTGGCCGCCGAGAACGATCAGGCGCTGTTCGGCGTCGGTCGAGACCTCGCCGAGATAGATCTTCTTGCCCATGAAGCTGCCGGTGTCGAACCGCTTGGGCTTCGCCTTGCGGCCCGCGACCTCGCGCGGGCCCGGCGTGATCGCAAGGCGGGTGCGGTCGGCGACGGCGGCGTTGCGCAGCACCGTCGGTGGCGCGGATGCCGCTTCGGGAATGTCGAGCGCGAGCTGGAAGCCGTACCAGGCGGCCTTGGTATTCGCGAGCTCCACCGACCAGGCGATCTTCACGTCGTCGCCCTTGCCGGTTAGTTCGCGCACGATGTCGCCCTTGGCATTGACGCCGTAGACGCGGAAGCGTGCGGCCTGCCGTTTCAGGCGTCTTTTCTGGTCGCGGTAGGCGCCGGGCGGCAGCGGTTCGGGATCAGGCGTTTCCGGGCCGATAAACCATTCGCTCTCGCTGTTGCCGACACGGGCGATGCCGATTGCGGGATAGATCGCGGCCTTGACGATGCAGGTGTCGGGTGGCGTGTCCGGCGTCAGATGCGGCGTGCGCGGTTGCGGTGGGTCGTGCAGCGGCTGGCCATTGGCCTCATGGCGGGTGTTGGCGCTTGCGGCGTACACCGCCTTGCGGACCGCGGCGATCGAGGATTCCGGCACGGGCGCCTGCACCGGCGGCACGCGGAAGATGTTGAAGGCCAGCGATTGGCCGTAGTCGGCCTGGCCGCGGTCCTGGATGTCCTGGCGCGGGATGATCAGTGTCGCGACATGAATGAACGGGCTCTCGGATTCCGGCCACTCCACCGTGGCCTCGTCGAGCGGCATGGTCTTGGGATTGGTGCGGCGCTGGACCATGAAGCGAAAGCGATACTCGCGCTGCAGCAGGCGGCTCGCCATGTCGGTGGCGAGATAGTCGGGCGCGTCGTTGGCAACGTTCTCCGGCGGTGTCTCCGGATCGAGGCGATACTTCACCGCCTGTTTCTCGCCAGCACCGAACGGCAGGATGCCCCAGTAGGTCGCGGTCAGCACGCTGCCCTCGACCTTGGCCATCTCGTTGAGGATATGGTTGGTCCTGGGGTGGTGGGCGAGATAGGTCGGATAATCGCCCTGCACGACGCCGGCATAGGTGAACTCGCACATCTCCTTCGCATTATCGACGAAGAAGACCGGGTAGTTCTGCATGATGAAGTCGGCGGTATCACCGGCGCCGCCATAGGCCTTGTCGCCGGGGACGCCGAACACCTTGAGGCCGATGCCGACGGTCGACTGCAGGTCCGGTGATGTCGGCGAGGTGTCGCTGGAGAAGCGCATCCAGGCGACAAGGCTCTTGTGGGTGAACACGCCGACCTTGAGATCGGCGGGAATGGTCCTGGCCATCTCGAGGCGGCCATGGGCGGCGCCGTGCAGCTTGCGGAACACCGGGCGCTCGGCGGGTGTCTGGCCCAGCCGGATCCGTTTTTTCTGGGCGATGTCGACGAACATCTCGATCAGGCGGTTGATCGGGTCGTCGCCGCAATCGAAGCACGGCGGTATCGGCGGGTTCGTGACGCTCATCAGACCCTCCCCATGCAAACGGAATGGGGAAGGGGAACATGCTACCGGTGGTTGAGTCAATAAGGCTGTTTCGCCTTTTGCGGCTTGTCAGGGGGCGAACCGTGTCCGTCGGGCTCGGATCACGGCCAGATCGCCGTGCGGGCGATCTCCTCGCAAAGCTCGTAGCCGATGCGCTGGGCGCTCCAGTCGCTCTGGTGCAGCCGGTCGGTGTCGTTGGGGTCGATCAGGCGGTCGAACGACTGGCCCTCGATGGCATGCCACTTCCGCATCATCTCGAAGCGGTGGAACACGTTGACGCGCGGATGCGTCGCCGCGACGCGGATAATCTCGAGCAGCATCCAGTGGGTGTTGTCGATCTTGTCCGGCGTCAGCAGGGCAGGTGCATATTGCATATCCATCAGGATGACGTCGGTTGCCAGCGCCGTGAGCTGTCCCAAGCCGTCGTCGATGGCCGCGGCGACAGCGCGCAGGTCATGGCCGCGCTGCCACACCGCATTGGTGCCGACCTGCCAGATCACGAGGCACGGCTTTTCTGCGACGACATCCCTGTGCAGCCGCGCGAGTTCGGCAGGCGCTTCCTCGCCGCTCACGCCGCGGTTGAGAACATCGATCATCCGGCCGGGATACTTCGCCCGGAGAAAGGCTTGCAGCCGCACCGGGTAGGGCACGATGCCGCCCTCACCTGCGGTCGACGATGAGCCCAGCGCCACGATCTTGATCGCCTGCCGGGTCTTCGCGTCGTCATCGAGGCAGGCGGCGACATGCGGCAGCTTTTGGCGGAAGGGCTCGACGCGGACGGGGATGTAGCGGTTCGGCGGCGGTTCGGCCATCGTGTGGTCCTTCGGTCGATAGGTGGTGCGGGCTAGGGCCAGATCGCCTTGAGGAGTTCGGCGAGGTGAGCGCCCGCCCTGGCGAGCTGCCTGCGCTTGATCGTGTCCTGGGTCCGCAGATAGGCGGCATGGTCGTCGAAGCTCACGGTCCAGCGCTGAGGGCCGCTCGGTGCGAAGCTCAGGCCGGCGAAGGCCTGCCGCGCGACGCCGAGGGTCTCGGTGGCCCATGACGCCGGCCAGTCCTCGATGCTGCCCGGCGTCGCTGGTTGCGATCGCGCGTCCCTGATCAGGTCGCGCGTTGCGGCGTCGCCGAGATCGGTCGGGATGTCGTCCCATTCGCGGTGCAGGTTGACGTTCTCGTCCTGGATGAAGTTGGCGCCGGCGGTTTCGGTCGTGGGGTCCGCCGGATGCGTCGCATCGGGATCGACGCGGTTGCCGGCGGCATCGAGATAGACCGAGCCGACATGCATCGGCTGATGCAGGTCGCCGATGAAATGCGCCAGCATGAACAGCGCTTCCCTCTTGCTGGCGATGGCGAATGGCGGCGGCGCCGGCTTGTCCTGCAGCACGGCGATGGCGGCATTGATCGCGGCAACGAGGTCGTGCGGATTGGTGCCTTCGACCGTGCGGTCAAAGCGGTCGCGCTGAATGGCGACATCGTCGAAGTGGTAGGTCTCGTGGCAGGCACGCTGGTGCACGCCGTCGGGGAGATACCGGCAGGTGAACCAGTTGCGCTTGACGAAGGCGATCATCTCGGCGCGCTGCTCCGGCGCCTTGAATTTCGTGCAGGGCACTTCGTAGTCGAGATGCTCGGGATCGACGACGTAACTGTAGGTGTCGTTGTCGTCGCGCCGCACGGCCTTGAGGCAATCCATCCAGGGGCCGGCCGTGCGCAGGTCGGTGCCGAGGATCTCGCCGACGTTGCGTGCGGCGTTGGTGTCCTTCAGCAGCCGGTCGGCGATCGATCCGACCACCCTGTGGCCCTGATTGCCCCAGGCCGAGGCGGTGTCGTGGGACGTGATCAATCCGATGGCGGCAAAGATCGCGACAACGATCGCGTGTCGCGCGATGTGGCCGATCATGATCATGGATGTGCCCCGCCGGATGCTTGCCGCGACCATCAAGTGTAGCCGAGCTGTGTTGCAGCTCAATGGCGGGCGCCACTGTTTCGCACTGCAGCGAGGTGAAGCACCGCGTGATCACGGCCGTTTGCGTTTCCGATCGCGGTGGCTTTGCGATCGATGATACGATAGATCCATCGGATGGAGATCAACGTCTTGGGTGCTGGTGCGCGCGCCGCTCGAATGACGATTCTTCAAGGCGACAATTCTTCAAAGCGACGTTCCTTCCAAGCAACGTCTCTTCAAACCGGGGCAGAAGACGACCATCATGTCAGGCAAAAATCGCATCTCGTCCGAAGAGGCACTGGCGTATCACCTCGAACCCGTGCCGGGAAAGTATGAGATCGTTGCTTCGACCCCGATGGCGACGCAGCGCGATCTGTCCCTCGCCTACAGCCCCGGCGTAGCTGTGCCGGTGCAGGCGATCGCCGAGCGGCCCGATGCGGCCTACGACTACACTGTGAAAGGCAACATGGTCGGCGTCATCACCAATGGCACGGCCATCCTCGGGCTCGGCAATCTCGGCGCGCTGGCGGCCAAACCAGTGATGGAAGGCAAGGCGGTTCTGTTCAAGCGCTTCGCCGGCGTCAACGCCGTCGATATCGAACTCGACAGCGAGGATGTCGACGAACTCGTCAATGCGATCCGTCTGATGGGGCCGACCTTCGGCGGGATCAATCTCGAGGATATCAAGGCGCCGGAGTGCTTCGTCATCGAGCAGCGGCTCAAGCAGATGATGGATATCCCGGTGTTCCATGACGATCAGCACGGCACCGCGGTGATTGCCGCGGCTGCGCTGATCAATGCGCTGGAGCTGACCGGCAAGACAATCGAGAACGTGCGCATCGTGCTCAACGGCGCCGGTGCTGCCGGGCTTGCATGCCTTGCGTTGCTCAAGGTGATGGGCGCGCGCCGAGACAACTGCATCGTGTGCGACACCAAGGGCGTCGTCTGGGAGGGGCGCACCGAGGGCATGAACCCGTGGAAGGCTGAGCATGCGATCGCGACCCCCGCGCGCACGCTGGAGGACGCCGTCGCCGGCGCCGATGTCTTCATCGGCGTCTCCGCCAAGGGCGCGTTGACCGCAGCGATGGTCGCCAGCATGGCGGCGGATCCGGTGATCTTCGCGCTGGCCAATCCCGATCCCGAGATCACGCCGGAGGAAGCCCGCGCCGTGCGGCCCGACGTCATCGTTGCCACCGGCCGCTCGGACTATCCGAACCAGGTCAACAACGTTCTGTGCTTTCCCTACCTGTTCCGCGGTGCACTCGACATTCGCGCCCGTGCCATCAATGACGAGATGAAGATCGCCTGTGCGAACGCGCTGGCGCAGCTCGCGCGTCTGGATGTGCCCGATGAGGTGACGCTGGCCTATGGCCGCAAGCTCGCGTTCGGGCGCGACTACATCATCCCGACGCCGTTCGATCCCCGGCTGATCCATGTGGTGCCGCCGGCCGTGGTCAAGGCCGGCATGGCGACGGGCGTGGCGCGGCAGCCGATCGGAGATATCGACGGCTATGTGGAGCGACTCAAGGCGGGTTTGCGCCCGTCCCGAGTCTGAAGCGCAAGATGCTCTGATCAAGATTTGGCGGGATGCCTGTCCGGCTGGTTTACCGTCGGTTCAGCGGCGCAGCGCGCGGTTGTCGCGGGGTGTGGCGTCAGCCTTGCTTCGCTTCGACACGGCAGTGTGGTGCGCCGCGCGCGGCCGCCGGCCGCTGCGCCTGCTGGCTCAGCCACACGCTGCCGACCACCACGGCCATGCCGATCAGCTGGGTCGCGGTGAGCGACTGGTCGAGCACCAGCCAGCCGAGCACGACCGCGGTCACCGGGCTCAGGAAGCCGAGCGAGGCGACGACCGAGGGCTCGAGCCGCGCGACGCCGCGAAACCACAGGATGTAGGTCAGCGCCGCGCCGATCAGGCCGAGATAGACGAAGCCAATGACATTCGCCGGTGTCAGCGTGGTCAGCGGCGTCTCCAGCAGCAGCGCCACCGGAGTAAGCAGCACGCCGCCGGCGGTGAGCTGCCAGGCGGTGAAGGTCAGCGGCGATACCGGCGGCTGCCAGCGGCGGCTCAGCACGGTGCCGAGCGCCATCGACACCGCGCCAGCAAGCCCCGCGGCAATGCCGACGGGATCGAGCGTCGCGCGCGGCGTCAGCAGCAGCAATGCGACTCCAGCCATGCCGCCGAGCGCGGCAAGCACTGCGACAGCACGAATCGGCGTGCCGAGCAGCGGCCGCGCCAGCATCACCACGACCAGCGGCTGGATCGCACCGACAGTGGCGGCGACACCGCCGGGCAGGCGATAGGCGGCGACGAACAGCATCGCCCAGAAGAACGAGAAGTTCAGGATGCCGAGCAGAGCCGTGCGCAGCCACCACACCCCCGTCGGCAGTTGCCGCACCATCAGCAGCAGCAACAACCCCGCCGGCAACGCCCGCAGCATCGCCACCGTCATCGGATGGCCGGCCGGCAGCAACTGGGTGGTGACGAGATAGGTGCTGCCCCAGATCGCCGGCGCGATCGCGGTGAGCAGCAGGTCGACATGGCGGGAGGTCATTGGCGTCCAGTCTGTTGAAATGGTTTTGCCCGGCGCTCTTGTGGCGCCGTGGACGGGTGCGCCGATCAGTACGGCCGACGCGTCACCTCAGATCTAGGACGTCAACAAGCGCAAGAAAATGACGATCTGCGCTGCAAGACCGTTCGCCGGCGGTGAACGATCGCAAGGCGGCTGTCCCGTGACCCGTCACCCTGAGGTGGTCCCGCGGAGCGGGACCCTCGAAGGGCGACGGCCCGGGCAACGCGGCAGTGGCCGTTCATCCTTCGAGGCTCGCTTCGCTCGCACCTCAGGATGACGGAAGAAAGGACAGTGTGAACCCGTCCTGCAGCCTCAATCCCCCGCCGCTGTCTGCGCCGCCATGTTGCGGTCGATCAGCGCCGAGGTGCGGCGGTAGTGGGCGGCGAGCAGGGCGGTTGCTTCCTCGGAGCGGCGGGCGAGGGCCGCGTCCATGATCTGGCGGTGCTCCAGCGGCACGTCGCGGGCTTCGTCCGCGAAGGCGCGACCCGTCAGCATCGGCAGGCGATAGCGCTGGGTTTCGGCGTAGAGCTGCTCGGCGAGGTCGAGCAGCCGGCGCGACCGGCACCTCGCAATCAGCGCGCGGTGAAAATCCTGGTGGCGGACCTCCAGCGCCGAGAGGTCGTCGTCGCCGGGCTCGCCGAGAATGGCCTTCACCCGCCGCGCCTGCAGGTCGAGCGCATGGAAAGCGGCGACGATGCCGGCCTCCCAGTCGTCGTCGCCATTGTCGATCGAGCGGCGAAGCGCTTCGCACTCGACCAGAATTCGTGTCTCGGTGGCGTCGCGCATCTCCTCGGACGAGAACGGCGCGACAGAGAATCCGCGCAGCGCCGCGGCCACCACCAGCCGCTCCGACTGCAGCCGGTTCAGCGCCTCGCGCAGCGGCGAAAAGCTGAAGCCGTAGCGTTGCTTGAGCAGCTCCAGCCGCAGCGGCTGCCCCGGCGCGAACACCCCGGCGATGATGTCGCGGTGCAGCCGCCGATAGGCGGTCTCCGCCAGCGTCGCCGGCTCATCCGCCGCCCGCGGCTGGGTGTCGCCGGCCATCGGCTGCGCCACGTTTCGCTTCCCGCTCACCTGATCGCTCCTCCCGGCCTGCTGTCCGGTCTACACGGATTCGAACTCTAACGCAAAAACCACTTTCTTTCGAAAATCCTTTCTGTCATATAAATCGTACGGAGGACAACACCATGGCCAATCCGACCAGAGAAAATCACCGCGAGGACGTTGCCGGCCGCGCCAATGTCGAGGACACGCCGGAGCTGCTCGCCTACTACGACGAGCTCGAGCGCATGGACGCCGGCGCCCTGTGGACGGTCGCCAACAAGATCGAACCGTGGCAGCCCAAATCGTCGTCGGTGCCGGTGCTGTGGCGCTATCAGGACCTGCGCGACTATGTGCTGCGCTCGGTCGCGCTGGTGACGCCGGAGAAGGCCGGCCGCCGCGTCGTCTATCTCAACAATCCCGGTCGCCGTGATGTCGCCGCCTGCGTCGGCTGGCTCTACTCCGGCCTGCAGGTGATGCATCCCGGCGAGGTCGCCTCGGCCCACGCCCATTCCGCCTCGGCGCTGCGCTTCATCATGGAAGGCAAGGGGGCCTACACCATCGTCGACGGTCACAAGATGACGCTGGGCGCCAACGACTTCGTGTTGACGCCGAACGGCACCTGGCATGAGCACGGCGTTGCCGCCGACGGCACGCCGTGCATCTGGCAGGATGGCCTCGACATTCCGCTGGTCAACGCGCTCGAAGCCAACTTCTACGTCGTGCATCCCGACCTGCAGCAGAAGGTAGGCTATCCCGTCGACGACATGTCCCACTCCTGGGGCGCGCCGGGCCTGCGCCCGGCTAATGCAGAATGGGCGAAGGGCTATTCGCCGCTGCTCAAGTACGAATGGGAGCCGACCTACGAGGCGCTGCAGCGCTATGCCAAGGCGACCGACGGCTCGCCGTTCGACGGCGTGCTGATGAACTATGTCAATCCGGTCACCGGCGGTCCGGTGATGCAGACCATCGGCGCCTCGATGCAGATGCTGCGGCCCGGCGAAAAGACCCGTGCCCATCGCCACACCGGCAGCTTCGTCTACCAGGTCGCCAAGGGCGAGGGCTATTCCGTCATCGACGGCAGGCGCTTCGACTGGAAGGCGCGCGACATCTTCTGCGTGCCGTCGTGGGCCTGGCACGAGCATGCCAACGCGTCCGCCAGCGAGGACGCCTGCCTCTTCACCTTCAACGACCTGCCCGTCATGCGCTCGCTCGGCCTCTATCGCGAGGAAGCGTTCGGCGACAACGGCGGCCAGCAGCCCATTCTCGCCTGAGGACTTTCAAGCCATGCGTCTCGTTACCTACCGCGCCACCGTCGAATCCGAAGCGCGCCTCGGCGTCATCGTCGGCGACCTCGTCGTCGACGTCGAAGCCATCTCGGCCAAGGCGGGCCTGCTGCTGCCGTCGTCCATGCTGACCTTCATCGATCTCGGCCCGTCCGGGCTCGAGACGCTTGAAGAGATCCTGGAAGGCCAGGACGGCCGCTTCCCGGCCGGCACGGCGCTGCCGCTCGCCAACGTCCGCCTGCTGGCGCCGATCCCCCGGCCGCGCAAGAACATCTTCGGCATCGGCCTGAACTATGTCGAGCATGTCGCCGAATCGGCGCGCACGCTCGACACCTCCAAGGACCTGCCGAAGCAGCCGGTGATCTTCTCCAAGCCGCCGACCGCGGTGATCGGACCGAACGAGGCCATCGAGCACAACAAGGCCATCACCCAGCAGCTCGACTGGGAAGTCGAGCTGGCGGTGATCATGGGCCGCACGGCGCGCCGCGTCACTGAAGCCGACGCGCTGAATTACGTGTTCGGCTACAGCGTGATGATCGACATCAGCGCGCGCGACAACCGCCGCGCCGGCCAGTGGATCTACTCCAAGGGTCAGGACACCTATGCGCCGTTCGGGCCGTGCATCGTCACCACGGACGAGATCCCGGATCCGCACAATCTCGACCTCTGGCTCACCGTCAACGGCGAGACCAAGCAGAAGTCGAACACCCGCCACATGCTGTTCAAGGTGCCGCTGCTGATCGCCGACATCAGCGCGGCGATGACGCTGGAGCCCGGCGACATCATCGCCACCGGCACGCCGGACGGCGTCGGCGCCGGCCGCACGCCGCAGGAATGGCTGTGGCCCGGCGACGTGGTCGAGGCCGGGGTCGACGGCATCGGCCGCATCCGCCACCCGGTCGTGGCGGTCTGATCTCCTCATCACAACAGCGGCGGCGCATCGCGTCGCCGCATCAATCAATCCAGGGAAGGGACACAATCATGGGTGCAAGGATGTCGAACCGCCGTCGCGTGGTCGCCGGCCTGCTCGCCGCCGGCTCGCTTGCCGCGTCGGCGGCGTGGAGCGCGGCGCCGGCCGCCGAGGTGTCGATCGGTTTCATCACCACGCTGTCGACCCCCGCCGGCTATATCGGCGAGGACATCCGCGACGGCTTCAAGCTCGCGATGGATGACGGCAAGCTCGGCGGCGTGCCGGTCAAGCTGACCATCGAGGACGACGCGCTCAAGCCCGCCAACGCCAAGCAGGCGGCTGATGGCATGATCCAGTCCGGCGTCAAGCTGTTCACCGGCATCAACTTCTCCAACGTGCTGGCGGCCGTGGTGCCCGGCGTGCTGGAATCCGGCGGCACCTATGTCAGCGTCAACGCCGGTCCCTCGACCTTCGCCGGCGAGAAGTGCAACCCCGGCTACTTCGTCGCGTCCTACCAGAACGACGCCTTCCACGAAGCCGCGGGCCTTGCCGCCAACGAGCTCGGCTACAAGAAGATGGTGCTGCTGGCGCCGAACTATCAGGCTGGCCGTGACGCGCTCGAAGGCTTCAAGCGCACCTACAAGGGCGAGATCGCCGGCGAGATCTACACCAAGCTCGACCAGACCGATTTCTCGGTGGAGCTCGCGCGCGTGCGCTCCATGGCGCCCGATGCGATCTATCAGTTCCACCCGGGCGGCGCGGGCATCAACTTCGCCAAGCAGTACGCCAACGCCGGCCTGTCCAAGACCGTGCCGATGCTGATCCCGAGCTTCTCGATGGATGCCCGCATGGTCACCGCCACCGGCGACGCGGCCGACGGCATCTATGCCTCGGCAATCTGGACCACCGAGACCAACAACGCGGACTCGAAGGCGTTCGTCGCCGCGTTCAGGAAGGCCTATTCGCGTACGCCCACCATGTACGCCCAGCAGGCCTACGACACCGCGCATCTGATCGGCAGCGCGCTGAAGGCGGTCGGCGGCGATCTCGGCAAGCGCGACGACTTCCGCAAGGCGCTGCGCGCCGCGCAGTTCACCTCGATCCGCGGCAAGTTCGCGTTCGGGCCGAACCAGCATCCGGTGCAGGACTATTACCTGACCAAGTATGAGAACAACGGTTCGGGCGAGCTGGTGCAGACCATCGTCCGCAAGGTCTCCAGCGACTACGGCGACGCCTACGCCGCCAAGTGCAAGATGGACTGAACAGGGCTTCCCGGCGCGCCGCGGTGATCACCGTGGCGCGTCCGCGTGCCCGGATGCCGCCATGCTCCTCCTCGTCGAACAGCTTCTCAACGGCCTGCAATACGGCGCCATGCTCTTCATGCTGGCGTCGGGCCTCACCCTGATCTTCGGCATCATGGGGGTGATCAACCTCACCCACGGCGCCTTCTACATGGTCGGCGCCTATTGCGCGGCCTATGCGGTGCTCGCCACTGGCTCGTTCGCCGCCGGCGTCGCCGCGGCGCTGATCGGCGCCGGCGCCTATGCCGTGCTGGTCGAGGTTGCGGTGGTGCAGTGGCTGTACAAGCGTGATCATCTCTACCAGGTGCTGGCGACGCTGGGCCTGATCCTGTTCACCAACGAAGCCGTCAGCATGCTGTTCGGCCGCAAGCCGCCGCTGATGGACATCCCCAGGCTGTTGCGCGGCTCTGTCGGCCTGCTGCCGGGCCTCGATTATCCCGTCATTCGCCTCGCCTTCATCGCTGTCGGCGCGCTGGTGGCGATCGGGCTGTGGCTCCTGGTCAATCACACGCGGCTCGGCATGCTGATCCGCGCCGGCGCGGACGACCGCGAGATGGTCGACGCCCTCGGCATCGATATCCGCCGCCTCTACACCCTGGTGTTCGGCCTCGGCGGCCTGCTGTGCGGCCTTGCCGGCGTCATGGCGGCGCCGCTGCTCGCGGTCGAGATCGGCATGGGCGAGCGCGTCCTCATCACCACCTTCGTGGTCATTGTCATCGGCGGTGTCGGCTCGATCCGCGGCGCGCTGGTCGGCGCGCTGCTGGTCGGCATGGTCGACAGCCTCGGCCGCGCCTACCTGCCGCAGGCGCTGCAATCGGTGCTGCCGGCGTCGGTGGCCGACACCCTCAGCGCCGGCCTCGTGTCCGCCAGCATCTATGTGCTGATGGCGCTGGTGCTGCTGGTGCGGCCCCTCGGCCTTCTTCCGGCGCGGAGCTGACATCATGATGCCCAGCACGCTTCGCCGCACCGCGGCCCTCGTCGGCCTCGTCCTCTTCCTGGCGCTGCCGTTCGCCGCGGAAGCGGCGGGGATCGCCAAGGCGATGGATCTCGCCACCCGCATCCTCATCTATGCCATCGCTGCGGTCAGCCTCGACCTCATCCTCGGCTACGGCGCCATGGTCAGCTTCGGCCATGCCATGTTCTTCGCGCTCGGCGGCTACACCGTCGCCATCGTCGCCTACCACACCGCCGCCGGCGACAAGCTGTTCGGCTGGTCCGGCACCAATGCGGCGCTGATCGTGTGGCCGCTGGCGCTGGTTGCCTGTGCATTGCTGGCGACGGTGGTCGGCGCGTTGGCGCTGAAGACCCGCGGCGTGCAGTTCATCATGATCACGCTGGCGTTCGCGCAGATGATCTTTTTCGTGCTGGTGTCGCTGCAGGCCTATGGCGGCGACGACGGCCTGCTGATCGATCGCCGCAACGAGCTGCCGCTGATCGACATCTCCCGCCCGCGCACCTTCTACTATCTCTGTCTTGGCGTGCTGGCGCTGTGGACGCTGGCCTGCGCGACCATCGTCAATTCGCGCTTCGGCCTGGTGTTGCAGGCGCTGCGCCAGAGCGAGCGCCGCACCATCAACCTCGGCATTCGCCCGCTGCCGTTTCGGCTGGCCGCGTTCGTGATCTCGGCGGTCGGCGCCGGCCTCGCCGGGGTGCTGTGGGCGAACTACGCCCGCTTCGTCACCCCGGACATGGCGGCCTGGACCAAGTCCGGCGAGTTCATGTCCATCGTCATCCTCGGCGGTCTCGGCACGCTGCTCGGGCCGATCGTCGGCACGGCGGTGTACATCGCGCTGGAGCAACTGCTGACCAGCTGGACCGAGCACTGGATGATCGTCATGGGCCCGGTGCTGACGTTGATTGCGCTGTTCGGCCGCAAGGGCCTGACCGGCCGCCTGTTCGGAGCGCGCCATGACTGAACACGCCATGACTGAACGTGTGATGGCCGAGCCCGTGCTGGAGATCGACGGCCTGCGCAAGGCGTTCGGCGCCGTCGTCGCCACCGACAACGTCTCGCTCACCGTGCGCAAGGGCGAGCTGCATGCCCTGATCGGCCCCAACGGCGCCGGCAAGTCGACGCTGATCACCCAGATCTGCGGCGAGCTTGCGCCCAATGCCGGCCGCATCGTGTTCGCCGGCCGCGACATCACCGCGCTGCCGGCCTATGCGCGGGCGAGGCTTGGTTTGGGACGCTCGTTCCAGCTCACCCAGCTGTGCCCGGAGTTCTCGGCGCGGGATAATGTCATGCTGTCGATCGAGGCCAAAGGCGGCGGCTCGTTCAACATGTTCGCCAACCCGCGCCGCAACGCCAGGCTGCGCGAGGCCGCGCAGGCCTGGCTCGATCGTGTCGGCCTTACCGGCAAGGAAGACCGGCCGGTGATGACGCTGGGCCATGGCGAGCAGCGCCAGCTCGAGATCGCGGTGGCGCTGGCGCGCGATCCGCAGCTCCTGCTGCTCGACGAGCCGATGGCCGGCATGGGTCCGGAGGAATCCGCGGCGCTGACGCGGCTGCTGTCCGAGCTCAAGGGCCGCTATGCCATCCTGCTGGTGGAGCACGACATGGATGCGGTGTTCACGCTCGCCGATCGTGTCAGCGTGCTGGTCTATGGCCGCGTCATCTTCACCGGAACGGTCGCGGAGGTGCGCGCCCATTCCGACGTGCGTGCGGCCTATCTCGGCGGAGACACGCCATGCTGACGATCGACAATCTCGAAGCCGGCTATGGCGCCAGCCGCGTGCTGTTCGGCCTGTCGCTGGAAGCTCCCGCCGGACAGGTGGTGTCGCTGATCGGCCGCAACGGCATGGGCAAGAGCACCACGGTGCGCACCATCATGGGCATGATGCGCCCGCGCGCCGGTCACATCCGCTTCGATGGCCGCGATCTCGCGGGGCTCGCGCCCAATGTCATCGCCCGGCTGGGGATTGGCCTCGTGCCGGAAGGGCGGCGGGTGTTCGCGTCCCTCAGCGTCGAGGAAAACCTCGTCGCCACGGCGCGGCCCGGCCGCGATGGTGCCTGGACGCTGGCGCGGGTGCTGAAACTGTTTCCGCGGCTCGACGAGCGGCGGCGGCAGCTGGCAAAGACATTATCGGGCGGCGAACAGCAGATGCTGGCGATCGGCCGGGCGCTGCTGATCAACCCGCGCCTCCTGATCCTCGATGAGGCGACCGAAGGCCTCGCGCCGCTGATCCGCGCCGAGATCTGGCGCTGCCTGCAGCAGCTCAAGACCGAGGGCCAGACCATTCTGCTGATCGACAAGAACCTCGCCGAGATGGCATCGTTGGTCGATCGTCATTATGTTGTCGAGAAAGGTCACGTCGTCTGGGCCGGCTCGCCTGCGGAGCTGCAGGGTGATCCGCAGATCGCGCAGCGCTATCTTGGTTTGTAGGGCGGAATCCTTCATGGCCCGGCAGCACCATCTCCGTCATCCTGAGGTGCGCGCTCTTGCGCGCCTCGAAGGATGAACGGTCGAGGCCTCACCGCTCGGGCCGTCGCCCTTCGAGGGCCATGCGTTGCATGGCCACCTCAGGGTGACGGATTTGAGCCGCGTGGATCGAACTCCATGTCATGCAGTCGTGTGAACCAAAGTTTATCGACGACACGCGGAGACGTCGCCATCGTGTCACCCGCGATCCTGCTTACTTTCGCTATGTGAGGCCCCGCCATGCTGTTTGACATGTCAACACTCGCGCCGGACCTGCGCTACAAGGTTCTCACCGCCACCGTGACGCCGCGGCCGATCGCCTGGGTCAGTTCGGTGTCGGAGCAGGGCATCGTCAACGCGGCGCCGTTCTCGTTCTTCAATGTCATGGGCCATGAGCCGCCGACGGTGACGCTCGGCCTGCTGCGGCAGGCGGGTGGCGAGTTCAAGGACACCGCGGCCAATATTCTCGCCACCGGGGAGTTCGTCATCAACCTGGTGTCGGAAGCCAATGCCGAGGCGATGAACATCACCTGCATGGACGCGCCGCCGGAGGTCGATGAGCTCGCCTGTGCGGGCCTGACCGCGCTGCCATCGCTGCGGGTCAAGCCGCCGCGCATCGCGCAGTCGCCGGTGTCGCTGGAATGCCGCTCGGTCGCCTCGCTGGTGATGGGGCCGAAACAGACGCTGGTGATCGGCGAGGTGCTCGCCGCCCATGTCGACGACGCCGTGGTGCTCGATGCCGAGCGCTGCCATTTCGATACGCCGAAGCTCAAGCTGATCGGGCGCATGCATGGCAGCGGCTGGTACGCCCGCTCCAGCGACCTCTTCGACATGCGCCGCCCGACCTGGGCCGAGTGGTCGGCGAAGCATAAGGGCTGAGGCAGCAATCCGCCGACGCCCGCATCGACCCCTCATCCTGAGGAGCAGGCGCGGCCTGCGTCTCGACGGATGAGGCCGAGGCCTGCGGCCTCATGGTTCGAGACGGCGCTACGCGCCTTCTCACCATGAGGAGACAGGGTCGATGCGCCCGCGCTTCAGCGCTCGTCCGGGCTACGGTCCTGAGGGGATGGTTGGCAGGGCAGTGGATATTGTCGAGGACCACGACCTGCATTCGCCCGTCGATGCTGTAAATTGAAGTTGTCCGAGCGCGATGCGTCTCGATTTTCCCGGCGTCATCACCGGGCCGGCGCGTAAGCGCCGAGACCCGGTGATCCAGCTTAAGGACCTCGCATCGTGTGGTGAAAAAGCTCGATTGCCGGGTCAAGCCCGGCAATGACGCAACATATGTGGCGCCCCAGCCCTGTCCCTCTGCAGCCGTACGGCCCGGGCGGTCATGTCGGGGCCGTCCATCCTTCGCGGCGAGCAAGAGTGCGCACCTCGGGATGGCGCGCGCGCGCGCCAACCGAACTGACTAATTCTCCGCCACCGCCTGCACCACGGTATCCGTCGGTCCGAGCAGCCGGCCGTCCTGGGCACGCAGTTCGAGCTTGCGCACCGGCAGGCCGTTTTTGCGGTCGACCAGCAGCACATGGGACTCGGCGGGGTCGAAGAAGTAGGTCTCGCCCCATTGCCGCAGCGCCGTCAGCAGCGGAAACAGGCCGCGGCCTTTTTCGGTGAGCACGTAGTCCTGATAGGCACTGCCGTCGGCGGCCGGCACGGTCTCGAGGATGCCGTGCTGCACGAGATTGCGCAGCCGTGCCGACAACACGTTCTTGGCAAGCCCAAGGCTCTTCTGGAATTCGCCGAACCGGCTGAGCCCGTCGAAGGCATCGCGGATGATCAGCAGCGACCACCAGTCGCCGATGGCGTCGAGCGGCCGGGCGACGGGGCATGTCCGGGTGCTGTGGCTGGTTCGCTTGGCCATGGCTGGCCTCTCTTCTCCTCGCGCGGCGGCCGATGGCCCGCACAGTGGGTGGGGCCATGGCCGCAGGCGTAATCTACTGTCCTCTGGTTGCTATGTAAAACTTCCTTCCGGCGAGTCCAGTTGGTCCTAGATGAAAACCACTGACGGCGCTTCGCGGAGCGCCCGCAGCCCGTCTCCTCGCCAAAAGCTGTTCGCAATCAACTATTAATGCCATGTGACAAGTCAATGCCATGCGCCGCATGGCTCCCGTGCAGCAGCAGGTGGTTGCAGATAAAAACCAGCTTAAGTATCGATCGAAGCAGTTTCGATGTAAAACCAGCTGGAGGTCGGCGATGGATCTGGATGGCAACGGCACGCTCGAAAGGGCCGTCGCGGCGGATGCCGCATACGCCGGGATCAGCAAGGCGGTGGCGCCGTCCGTATCCGCGCCGGTGGCCTGGCTGCTGGCGCTGGCCGCGGGTCTTGCGGTCGCCAACGCCTACTATGCCCAGCCGCTGATCGACGTGATCGCCGATACGTTCGGCCTCGGCCACGCCGTCGCCGGCTCGATCATCACCCTGACCCAGGTCGGCTATGCCGCGGGGCTCGTGCTGGTGGTGCCGCTCGGCGACCTCTTCGACCGCCGCCGCCTGATCATCGGCCAGCTCGTGGTGCTCGCTGCCGCGCTGCTGCTGGTGGCGTTCGCCGGAAATGCCGGCGTGCTGCTCGCGGGCCTCGCCGCGGTCGGCATGCTCACGGTGGTGACACAGCAGCTGGTCGCACATGCGGCGTCGCTCGCGCGGCCGTCCGAGCGCGGCCGCATCGTCGGCATCGTCACCAGCGGCATCATCACCGGCATTCTCGTGGCGCGCACGGTGTCGGGCACGCTGTCCGATCTCCTTGGCTGGCGTTCGGTGTATATCGTCTCGGCCGTGGCGATCCTGCTCATCGCCCTGCTGCTCGCCGCGACGCTGCCGGCACAGGCGCGACCGAGGGTCCGCGTCCCCTATGGCCGTCTCATCGTGTCGGTGTTCACGCTGTTCGCACAGGAAAAGGTGCTGCGTGTGCGCGGCGCGCTGGCGCTGCTGATCTTCGCCGCGGTGACGGCGCTGTGGACGCCGATGGTGCTGCCGCTCAGCGCGCCGCCGCTGTCGCTGTCGCATACGCAGGTCGGCCTGTTCGGTCTCGCCGGCGCGCTCGGCGCGCTGGGCGCGGCGGCCGCCGGCCGGCTCGCCGATCGCGGCCATGCCGAGCGCACCACGGGCATCGCGCTCGCGCTGATGCTGCTGTCATGGTGGCCGGTGGCGCTGCTGCATGTCTCGCTGTGGCCGCTGGTGATCGGCATCGTCGTCATCGACTTCGGCCTGCAGGCCGTCCATGTCTCGAACCAGAGCCTGATCTATCAGGTGCGCCCGGACGCGCAGAGCCGGCTCGCCGCGGCCTACATGCTCTGCTACTGCGCCGGCTGCGGCGGCGGCTCGCTCGCATCGACGCTGGTCTACGACCGCTTCGGCTGGTCCGGCGTGTGCCTGCTCGGTGCCGTGTTCAGCGCGCTGGCGCTGCTGGTCTGGGCGGTTGCCCGCCCGCGCCCCGCGCCGGCTCGCTGAGGCGCGCAGCATGTCGATCTCCTCCTGCGTGCCGCACGGCTCACGGCAACAGTCCGCCTTTCGCATCTGGCTCGCCGTGGTTGCACTCGGCATCGCCACCTTCGCCATCGTGCTTACCGAATTCGCGCCGATCGGGCTGCTGTCGCAGATTGCCCAAAGCCTGGGTGAGAGCCGCGCCGCGATCGGCCTCACGGTGACGCTCTATGCCTGGATCGGCGCCGCCAGCGCGCTGGTCTGCGCGGTGCTGCTCGGCCGGCTGCCGATCCGCCCGCTGCTGATCGTGCTGATGCTGGTGCTCGCGGCGTCCAACGCGCTGGCGATGCTGTCCGGCAGCTTTGCGGCGTTGCTGGCGTCGCGGGCGCTCGGTGCGGTGGCGCACGGTTTCTTCTGGGCGATGGTCGCAGCGGTGGCGGGGCGGATTGCGCCGCCGGATCGTCTCGGCCTCGCCACCTCCATCGTGTTCGGCGGCATCACGGTGGCCACCGTGCTCGGCGTGCCGCTCGCCAATCTGATCGGCCAGGCCGAGGGCTGGCCGGCGGCGTTCGGCGCCACCGCCGCGCTGTGCGTCGTCACCGCGCTGCTGCTGTCAGCGGTTCTCCCGCCGGTGCGGGCCGACGCCGCGGTCGGCATCGCCGCGCTCGCGGAGGTCGCGCGCAACCGCCCGCTGCGCCGGGTCTACATCGCTGCGGCGTTCACGGTGATCGCGCATTTCGGCGCGTTCACGTTCATCGAAGCTTTCCTCAGGGACATGCCGGGCGTCGCCGCGCCGATGATCGCGGTGCTGCTGTTCGCCTTCGGCGCCGCCGGCATTCTCGGCAATGTGCTGACCGGCATCTTCATCGATCGCTTCATGCGTCCGGCCATCGCGCTCGGCCTTGTCGTGATGGCGGTAGCGCTTGCCGTGCTCGGCCGGGGCGGCGCGCAGCTCGATCTCGCGGCGCTGGTCGTCCTGCTGGTGGCGTGGGGCATGGCGTTCGCCGTGCTGATGGTCGGCCTGCAGGCGGCGGTGCTGCGCACCGCCGGCACTGCCGCGATGCCGGCGTCCGCCATCTACACCGCGGTGTTCAACACCGCCGGCGGCGCCGGCGCGGTGCTTGGCGCCGCGGTGCTGGGCGAGGCCGGTCTCCCCGGCCTGATGCTGTCAGCCGGCGGCGTCGCCCTGCTCGCCTTGCTTGTACTCGTGTCCGGCCGGCGGCCGGGCGCCTGACACCGTCGCCGTGCCCCGGTGGCACGGCGACATCCACCGATCGATGTCTTCAACCCACGGAGCCTGACCATGCTGCTGCTCGGAAGCTACTACTCGCCCTTCGCCCGCCGTGTCGGCGCCGCGCTGATCGCGCGCGATATCCCTTTCACCCATAACGGCGTCAACGTGTTCGTCGATCCGGCGCCGGTGGCCGCCGTCAACCCGCTGGTCAAAATCCCGGTGCTGCAGCTCGACAGTGGCGAGGCCCTGATCGATAGCATGGCCATCGTCGATCACCTCAACGAACAGCTCGGTCCCGACCGTGCGCTGGTGCCGCCGTCAGGCGCCGAGCGGCGGTCGGTGCTGCGTCTGGTCGCGATCGCCGGCACCGTGTGCGAGCAGATCATCGCCTGGGAGGAAGAGCTGCGGCGCACGGAGAGCCAGCCCAAGGCGATCGCCCGTCACCGCCGCGCCATCACCAATGGCTTTGCGGCGCTCGATGCGGCCAGCGGTCCGGATGGCCTGATCGGCCGCGCGCCGCTCGATCTGGCGACCATCAGCGCCTACATCGCCTATGACTATTATGTCGGCAGCGAATTGCCCGAGCGCGACGGCCCGGGCCTCGCACCGCGCCTTGCCGCGGTGGTGGCGCGGCTTGCCAATGATCCGGCGTTCGCGCGCACCCGGTTCCGGAGCTAGCCGCCATGACCGGGCGGATCTGTCTCGTCACCGGGGTCGGCGGCGCCACTGGTGCCGCGATCGCCCGTCGCTTTGCCCGCGATGGCTATCGCGTGGCGATGCTGGCGCGGAACGGAGAGCGTCTTGGCGCGCTGCAGCGGGAGATCGCCGGCAGCGCGGCCTATGCCTGCGACGTCGGCGATCTCGATGCGCTGGCGGCGACCCTCGCGCGGGTGCGCGCCGACCTCGGCGCGCCATCCGTGCTGGTGCACAACGCCGTGTCCGAGACCTTCGCCACCTTCATGGAGGCGGATCCGGCGCTGCTGGAGCGCAACTTCCGTGTCAACACCACGGCGCTGCTGTATCTGGCGCGAGCACTGGCGCCGGACATGGTGGCGGCCGGGCAGGGCGCCATCATCGTCACCGGCAATACCGCGGCCCATCGCGGCGCGGCCAACTATGCGCTGTTCGCGCCCACCAAGGCGGCGCAGCGCATCCTCGCCCAGGCGCTCGCCCGCGATCTCGGGCCGAAGCGCGTCCATGTCGGCTATGTCACCATCGATGCGGCGATCGATGCCGCCTGGCTCGGCGAGGGCGGCCGCACCCGTCCCGCCTGGGTCGAGCCGCCGGCCGGCTGGCCGTGGCCGCGCGAGGATTACTTCGCCCGGCCGGACGCCATCGCCGACGAGGTCTTCCACATCGCCCATCAGCATCCGTCGGTATGGTCGTTCGACCACATCATCCGGCCGTTCGCCGAGAAGTGGTGATGTGGAACGGCCGCGGAATTGCGGCTGATCCGGATACTCGATGAGTGTGGTAAGATGTCACGCCCCGTACGGGAATGGTTTAGATGAATTGATCAGATAATCCTAAAAAGGCATCTTCCCTCGAACGGGGAGGCTGCGAAAAATAATGAACAAACCTGACTACGCAAAAAATTACGAAACTTTAGTGGCTGTAATTACGCATCTCGCAGTAAACAAGTGGGCCCTAAGGCAACCGAAGGGCATCGCTAAGGATTTATCCATCGACGTAGATGCTGTGCGTCCAGTTCTAAGAGCATTTAAGGGACTTTTCCGAGAATCCAAGGGAGTGTCTAAGGATCACGGCGATCATTACTACTCCTTGCATTTGCGGCATTCGAGGCAAATCGTCGATGACAATGTTGATCAGGAGCGTCCGCCGCTTGAGCCGGAGTACTTGTTCAATTTGCTGAGGGTGATTTCCGAGAAGTCCGCTCAGCAATCTCAACAGTTGTCTGCACTTCGAATTGCTGCGCTGACGTCGATTGTTTCGTTGGTCGTTGCGATGATGTCGATCGCAATGGCTCTTCATAAAGCATAGATTTTAGGTGTAGCTGCCTGGCAGCCCCGGAGGGCGGATACAAGCTGTATCTGCCTTGTTGTTATTATCATTTCGACCGGCTCATCCGAGTAGATATCGATCGTTCAGTAAAAAGAATCCGCGTCCGCAACATTGCTGCAATTTCCGCCGACGACACTGCGCCAGCCGCCCGCCCTATCGGGGTGACCGGGGCGGCTGGTCCGGTGCGCGGAGCGGCCCGCTCGGGCCATGCCGTTCGCCGCGTGGTGTCGGACCTCCCAACGGATGCGGATCCTGGTCGTCGAGGATGAGCCGGAGATCGCGGCGCTGCTGCGCACCGCGCTCGAGCGCCAGGATGCCGTCGTCGACCATGTGACGCTGCTGGCGGATGCGGAGGAGGCCGCGCGCCAGGGCGTGCACGACGCCGTCATTCTCGACCGCCGGCTGCCGGATGGCGATGGCCTGACGCTGGTGCCGCGGCTGCGCGCCCGCGGCGTCACTACCCCGGTGATCGTGCTCACCGCGCGTCGCGATCTCGCCGACCGTATCGAGGGCCTCGATAGCGGCGCCGACGATTATCTCACCAAGCCGTTCGCGCTGGAAGAACTGCTGGCGCGGCTGCGCACCGTGTTGCGGCGGCCGTCCGGTCTCGGGGAAGCGGAGGTCGCCGTGGGCACCTTGACCTTCAATATGCTTCACCGCAGCGCCAGTGTGCGCGGCGCGCCGGTCGGCCTGTCGCGGCGCGAACTGCTGGTGCTGGAGGCGTTGGTACGGCGCGCCGGGCGCACCGTGGCGCGCACCGCGCTGGAGGAGGCGGTCTACGGCTTCGCCGAGGAGATCCAGCAGAACGCGCTCGATCCCCATGTCTCGCGGCTGCGCCGCAAGCTCGGCGATGCCGGCGCCGATATCGAGATCCGCAGCGTGCGCGGCGTCGGCTATCTGCTGCGGGCCCTGCCATGAGCGCAAGGCCCGACAAGCCGCCGGGGTCGCTGCACTGGCGGCTGGTGCGCAACATCATCGCGATGCAGGCCGTGGGCATCCTTCTGCTGCTCGGGTTGATCATCGCGTTGCTCGGTTTCAACGAGCTTGAGGACGATGCCGCGGTGGTCGAAGCGGCGCGCGGCGCGGTGTTCCGCGATGCCGCCGGCGCGCTGGCGTTGCGTGACACCCCGGCGCTCGCGGCGCTGCGCGCGGCGCGTCCCCGGCTGTGGTTCGTGGTGCGCGATGCCGACGGCGTCATGGCGGTTTCCGGCGAGGTGCCGCCGCGCTTTCGCGGCGACTTCGGCGCGGTTCTCGCCACGACCGATCGCGCCAACCTCAGCTGGGGCCTCGGCGACAACAGCCCGACCGCGGCGCTGAAACGGCAGAAGACCGATGCCGGCCTTGTCCAGATTCTTGGCGGCACCGGCGATGCGGTCTCGCGCGCCAGGACGGTCAGCCTCAATATCGACGCGCGCCTCGAGGTGGAAGAGAATGCGAAGGGCTGGCGCACCTGGCTCAAGATCGCTGTCGCCATCGCCGTGCTGCTTGTCGTCTCCGGTGTCGTGCCGATCGTGTTGGTGATGGGCGCCGCGACCATGGTGGCGACCCCCATTGTCGTGCGCCGTGCGCTCGGCGGCCTGCGCGAGACCGCGGAGCACGCCAGCCTGATCGACATCAATCGCCTCGCGGTGCGGCTGCCGACCAGCCAGGTGCCGCGCGAGGTCGCGCCGCTGGTGCAGGCGGTCAATCGCGCGCTGGAGCGGCTCGACGATGGTTACGACCGGCGCAGCCGCTTCATGGCCGACGCCGCCCACGAGCTGCGTACGCCGATCACCATCCTGCAGACCCGCCTCGAACTGCTGCCGCCGAGCCCCGAGCGGACCCGCCTGATTGAGGACGTCACGCGCCTTGCGCTGCTTGCCGAGCAGTTGCTCGACCTGCAGCGCCTCGACCATATCGACGTCTTTACGCCGCTCGATCTTGTCGCCCTCGCCCGCCATGTCGTCGAGGACATGGCGCCGATCGCCATCGCCGCCGGCTACGACCTCGCGTTCGAGCCGGACGAGGCGCGCGTGCCCGTGCTCGGCGACCAGACCTCGCTGGAGCAGGCGCTGACCAATCTGGTGCAGAACGCCATCGAGCATGGCGGCCGCAAGGGCGTCATCACCGTGGCGGTCGATAGCTCCGGCGCGGTGGAAGTGCGCGACGAGGGCCCCGGCGTGCCGCAGGACGAGCGCGCGCGGGTGTTCGAGCCGTTCTATCGCCTGCACCCGCGTTCCACCGGCGCGGGCCTTGGTCTCAATCTCGTGCGCGAGATCGCGCGCCGCCATCTCGGCCGTGTCAGCGTCACGGATACGGCCATTGGCGGCGCCTGTTTCCGCATCGAACTCCATCGTCATGCGGAGGCGGCGCCCGCCGCCGCGCCGGCCGTGGCCGAACCACGAATGCTCAAGTGAAAGGGATGCTTCCGTGAAACTCTTGCCGCCGATGCGTGGCCGCCTCGGCCTCGCCGCGCTCGCGCTCGTCTCCAGCCTGCTGCTCGCCGGCTGCGCCTCCGACATCATGAAGGGCTATGTCGGCCAGCCGATCGAGGCGGCGATCGCCGACTATGGCCCGCCGATCAACAGCTTCGACCTCGGCGACGGCCGCCGCGCCTTCCAGTGGCGGCAGGTGCACAACGACGTCGTGCCCGGCAGGTCGCGCGTCGACATCCGCGACACGCGCTATGGCGAGCGCCGCGTCGAGACCCATACGCCGGGCTATGTCGAGAGCCGTGAATGCTTCTACACTCTCTACGCCACCCCGCGCGACGGCCGCTGGTTCGTCACTGATTTTCGCAAGCCGACGCTGATGTGCGAGTAGTGAAGGTGTGCGACGCGCGTGATGCCCGGTACACGTTGTACGGCGTCCGCGTTGAACTGTGGCGCTAGCCACACCCACCGCGTCATTGCCGGGCTCGACCCGGCAATCCAGCTTCGTCGCTACGTATTGTGAGTCAGGAAAAGCTGGATCACCGGGTCTCGGCGCTCCGCGCCGGCCCGGTGATGATGCAGAGGGTGCGGAAGCGCTTGTTCGTCGCACAAGCGCACTGACTTGCGGGTTTCTTCGCTTTCCTGCACAGCGCCGACGTTGATTGTCGTCATCCGTCACCCTGAGGTGCATAGCCCCGGCTTTAGCCGGGGCGTTCTTTGAAAGCCACAAGTCGGGCAAGCCCGACTTGTGGTGCGGAGCATGGCCCTCGAAGGGCGACGGCCCGGGCGGCAGCTCAGCGGCCGTTCATCCTTCGAGGCGCGCAAGAGCGCGCACTTCAGGATGACGGGACACGCGCGCCGGAAATCGCCGCGCTCACTCCTCCGCCCGCAACACCTCGCCGAGCGTCCGCGCTGCGCGCCGCAATGCCTCGACACTGAACCCTGAGAATCCCAGCACCAGCCCCTGCCGCGCCGGTGCATCGAGATACATCGGCGACAGCGCCCGCACGGCGACGCCGGCGGCCTCCGCCGCGGTGACGATCTCGGTATCGCGCCGCGGATGGTCGAGCGCCGCGACGAGATGCAGCCCCTGCTCCGGCACGGTCACCGCCAGATGGGCGGCCGTGTGCGCCTGCAGCTGCGCCACCAGCGTGTCGCGCGCGGTCTGCACCGTGCGCCGGGCGCGGCGCAGGTGGGCGGCGAAATGGCCCTCGCTGATCAGCGTCGCCAGCGCATTCTCCATCACCGTCGGCGGATGGCGGTCGGAGCGGGCGCGCAGCTCCAGCACGGCGCCGAGCAGCGGCTCCGGCAGCACCGCGTAGCCGACGCGCAGGCCGGGAAACAGCACCTTGGAGAACGTGCCGAGATAGGCGACGCGGCCGCCGCCATCCATGCCCTGCAGCGCGGTCAGCGGCGGCCCGGCGAAGCGGAATTCGCTGTCGTAGTCGTCCTCAATGATCC
Organism: Bradyrhizobium sp. U87765 SZCCT0048; assembly: GCF_018131225.1. GTDB lineage: Bacteria > Pseudomonadota > Alphaproteobacteria > Rhizobiales > Xanthobacteraceae > Bradyrhizobium_A. The sequence continues at coordinate 768,469 of NZ_JAFCMM010000004.1, forward strand.
AGGCGTCATGGCGCTGCGCCCAGGCGATCAGCGCGAGGCGGCGCGCCATGGTCATGGTGACGCCGAGCGGGAATTGATGCGACGGCGAGACATAGACCAGCCGCGCCGGCCGCGAGGGCCCCTGCGCGATGTCGAGGCCGGACGCATCCACCGGCAGGCCGGCGAGCTTCGCTCCTGCGCCGAGCAGCGCCGCCCGCGCCATCGGATAGCCGGGGTCCTCGATCCACGCGGTGTCGCCGGGCTTCAACGCCGCGCGGGCGACGAGATCGAGCGCCTGCTGTGTGCCGGAGGTCAGCACGATCTCTTCGGCATGGCAGCGCACGCCGCGTGCGGCCGTGAGATACGCCGCGACGGCTTCGCGCAGCGCTCGGCTGCCGCGCGGGTCGCCATAGTGGAAATGGTCGGGGTGCGGCCGCATCAGGTCGCGCGACAGCAGGCGGCGGAAGATCCGCAGCGTGCGCGCATCCGATACCGCGACGCCGAGGGTGCAGGCCTGCGGCATTGCCGCCGGCGGCGCCGCGCGCGCCGTCTTTTTCGATGGTCGCGCGGGTGTTGCCGGCACGGCCTGCGACAGGTCCGGCACCCGCGCCGCGACGAAGGTGCCCGCGCCGGTGCGCGCCTCGACGAAGCCTTCCGCGCCCAGCATCTCGAACGCGGCGACGGCGGCGGCGCGCGACAGCCGCAGGCGCTGCGCGAGGTCGCGCGTCGTCGGCAGCTTCGCGCCGGCCGGCACGCGGCCGCCCTCGATCAGCTGGCGGATGGCGCGATACAGCGCCCGCGCGCGCGGCCCTTCGCCCGGCAGCACAGGCATCAGCGCCGACCAGTCCGGCGGATTGGTCGCACTTTTTGATCGGGAATTGGTCCTTTTTTGAACCATTGGCATGGCGCACAGTGGTCCTGCCAGCCTGACGATGCAAGCCAGATCGAGGACAGAAGCCGTGAGCGACAGCCCGCCGACCACCTCCGCGCCGTTCCCTGTCACCGAGCGCAACCGCATGAAGCGCTATTACGAGCGCGGCAGCTACGATCGCGATGCGGTGTTTGCCGTGCTCGACAGCGCGATGCTGTGCCATATCGCTTATGTCATCGACGGCCAGCCCTACTGCACGCCCACCATCCACTGGCGCGAGGACGACGTGCTGTACTGGCACGGCTCGTCCGCGAGCCGGATGCTGCGCCATCTGCGCGCCGGCACGCCGGCGTGCCTCACCGTGACCCATCTCGACGGCCTGGTGCTGGCGCGCTCCGGCTTCAACCACTCCGTCAACTACCGCTCGGCGATGTGCTTCGGCACCGCGCGCATTGTCGACGATGCGGCCGCCAAGGCGCGCGCGCTGAACGGCCTCGTCGATCGCTTCTATCCCGGCCGCGCCGCAACGCTGCGGCCGATGACGGAGCAGGAGATCAAGGCGACGACCGTCATCGCCATGCCCATCGACGATGCCGCCACCAAGTCCCGCGCCAAGGGCGTCGGCGATGACGAGGAGGATTATGATTTTCCGGTGTGGGCCGGCGTCATCCCCGTGCGCACGATCGTTGGCGCCGACGAACCATGCCCGCGCCTATTGCCCGGCGTCGCGCGGCCGGAGGGACTGGCGGGGTATCGCGAGGGGGCGCGGCTGGATGAAGTGTTTGGGGAGGCGATGCGGGGCGGGTGACATCAGTTTTCACAAAGATCAACGGCTCCAGCGCCAACGGCGTTCCTCCATTTCAGTCGAGATTTGAACGGGGGAAATAGGTGAGCGACTTTCTCAAGGGCTAGATTGCAGATTTTTGCTAGATCAGGAACTGTATCTTCGTTCAGCTTCCGGGGAGGTATTGGAATTCGATGTAGACGATGAAGAGGGTTAGCGCATTGAGCAAAAGCCGCATGTCGAACAGCTGCCCAATTTGCGTGAACATAGCCAGATAGTGCGTCATAGTAGGTATCGTAAAAGGTCTTTAGACCAGCTTCTTCGGAGATAGTCCGGAGATTTTTGTTCGCCCACGCGCCGAGTTTGATGTCGAGATGCTCCATCCATATATCCTCGTTCGCAAAGCTCTGAAGAAGTTCTGCGCTGATGAATGATGGAGCTTCATCCAGATCTAGGTGCTTTAGGTATGCGAGCTTGGCCTGTCCGCTTCCATAATTTCGGTACTGTAGCCAAATCGTGGGGTCATCTTTATGCGCTAGATAAGCCAATGTGATGTACGCTTCTACGGCCGAGCGCAGTGCCACTCGTCCTTGAACGGTCGATCCGATATTTGGCTCAAGGCAAAAATGCAAAAGCTGCATAATATAAAAAGCCAATCCAAATGTACTGTCGAGCTTGGGATCTGCTGCAGTTGTTGTGACGGCTGATATGAAATGATCGGTTAGCTCGTTATGCAGAGAGTGAATTTGCTTAGCCAAATCCGCGTGATCTAGCGCCCATACATTTATATCGGGATTGATGGCGAGACACTCAGTCTTCTCCCAACATTCGTTCCAGAAACTGTTGTTCCAAGCGGGAGAATCTTTGCTTAAGGGATGAGACCCAGGGCGTGTGGAGATTTCGAGGGCTCGAATTGATGGCCGCACTGCCTTCATATCCCCTTTGTTAGGGTACTCAAGGTATTCGTCGAGCCTTTGTTTCATTGACGGAGGCAAAAGAAGTTTCTCGGCTAAGATCAAAGTCATTACCTTTAGCCAACGACAATCTGTTGCTTCCTGCGATTGGTGATCCAGAGAAGCTGCGACCGCAGAAGCAACGAAGGTCCACTTCTCCGGACTAGGCGATGGCAGAAGGGCCTCCCAAAATTTGCGATCCGGAAGGCTTTCGAAAAGGAGGAGTGCAGAAAGGACTTCTCTCGAACGCTCGTCCTTACATAAATCGCCGAAGAGTTGATTGAACTGATCTTGAGAAAGGGTGGCGAGCTTAGAGTGCTCCAACGCAGCATCGTCTTCGAATATATTCTTGTGCTGTGCAACTAAATTGAGCACGCTACGAAAATGCCTCAAAGCGTCGTCACGAGGCAATGTTCCAACTAGGAGGATGGCCCAAAGAATATTCGGAAGGCCGTTCTCGATCCATGACGTGAATTGGAGATTGGGAATTTGTTTGCTTGGCGCCTCGAGAACGTTTCCTTTGCGTTTCAGTTTAGTTAGACGCTCGTTACGAGCTCTAATTTGCGTCGCTGATTTACTGTTATTAGTTGTTTTAATCATCAAACTTGTCTGCTTCGCAAAACGGGGTTCGGCAGGCGAGGTGAAAATATTGGACGCAGGTCGAAGAATTTTGGCACGAATCAATCCGCGTAATAGATATCGTAGTTTGAAGGGCGCACCCGTTCGAGCAGCTATAGGCCCTATATCTGAAGACCATGCGCGCGGCCTCACTATATACCCAGCCCGCTGTTTTCATAAGATGATGTCGTTTACGTGAGCGGTATTACTGAGGGGCTCAGCCACCCGCATGGCGCTCGGCAGTACATCAAGTTGTTGTTCAAGTTCGAGCCTTCACTCAGATCAGGCACCTCTAGCCACAGTTCGGTTATGGAAGGACGAAATGATCCGCGATTTATCGACTTGGGTCGGCGCAACTGCAGTTCGTATTGGAAAATTGTGGGTGCCGAGCCGCCAAGCCGAAGCGACATTAGCAAAGTACACCAAGCAAATATTCTGTCTCACCGGAAATGAGAACTATCCATACTCGTTTCGAGGATCGGCTACTACGGTTCGAATTGCGGACAGGTGCTTCGCTCTCTGGTGTCGCCACCAAGTTCGCGATTTCACGCCCGACAATGTGACGATTCCAATCGAAGACGGAACCGTTCTGGTGTCCGGATCTAGTCTGCTGTCCGTAGAGGAAGACGATGGGAATGCGGATGAGGAGTTCAAGGATATTTGCGCTGCAGAATTCTTGGTCGAGAACTACAAATCTCCGAAGCTCGAAAAGGCGTTCTTTCCTTTGATGGAGGAAGATGTCTGGAGGGGAAATTCGGACGCGAACTTCTATCTATTTGGCTATCCTAGTGAGCTGCGTTCTATTGACTATGAGGAGGCGAGGTTGCACCTGCAGCAGGCCGTAACCAGCGCCGAGTATAACGGTGCTAGTCAAGCTCGATATCTTCATTCGCTAAAAATTACCGGCAAGAAGAGTTTTACTCAAGACGGCTTAAGTGGGGGGCCGGTTTATCATGTCGCGAAGGGCAGAGATGGGTTTTGTATCGGACTCGCTGGTATCATCGTGAGAGGTGGAAACCACAATGTACACTTTGTCGACATAAGGTTTGTACTGTCATTGTTGGGAGCCGGTCGGAAGATCTGAAATGTTCAATCCCTCAATTCTCGAAAGCTGTGAGCGGCTTTGCGTTGGCATCCTTTCCGGCCTCGCCTTGACTATCTACCGCCGCTTCCCCGCCGGCGCGGATCGCCTCTCCCAATGCGACGATGCAGGCGCAGATCGCCACCAGCACCAGCGATGCGGCGGAGGCGGCGGGTAGGTCGGTGCCGGTCTCGGAGATCTTGCTGTAGAGCACGAGCGGCAGGATGTTGACCTGGGTACCGGCAAGGGCGAGCGCGGTGCCGTAGGCGCCCAGGGCGACGGTCGAGGTCAGGCAGAACGCGGCGACGAGGCTCGGCAGGATCTGCGGCAGCATCACCTCGATCACGGCACAGAATACGCCGACGCCGAGACAGGATCGCGAGCACGACGCGCTCTGGACAGACGTCATTCAACCATTTAACACGTTAAATATCTCGGTTGCGACGTCTTGCCGCGTTCACGCTGCGGGTCTCGTGCGCCGAGGGCTTGCCGATGCGCCGGGAGCTTTGCGTCGTCCGGTGCGATCCTTTGCTGAACGTCTCTTGTCGAGCCCTGCCGATGCACACTCCTGTTGCTGGCGCGCCAGCGCCGCTCTCCGCCGCCGATCTCGAACGCACCGGCGTCTACCGCACCATCGCCCTGCGGCTGATCCCGTTTCTGTTCGTGTGCTACGTCGTCAACTTCCTCGACCGCACCAACATCGGTTTCGCGCAGCTCGCGCTGAAGGATGAGCTCGGCTTCAGCAACGCGGTCTATGGCTTTGGCGCCAGCCTGTTCTATGTCGGCTACATCCTGTTCGAGGTGCCCAGCAACATGCTGCTGCAGCGCATCGGCGCGCCGAAGACCATCATGCGCATCATGGTGCTGTGGGGCCTGATGTCGGTGGCGATGGCGGCGGTGTCGTCGCCGCTGCAGTTCTATGTGCTGCGCTTCCTGCTCGGCGTCGGCGAGGCCGGCTTCATGCCCGGCATCCTGTTCTATCTCAGCGGCTGGGTGCCGGCGTCGCAGCGCGCGCGCTTCACCGCGCTGTTCATGATCGCGATCCCGATCTCGGGTGTGATCAGCGGGCCGATCTCCGGCGGCATCATGCAGTTCCTCGCCGGCGCCGGCGGCCTCAGGGGCTGGCAATGGCTGTTCATCCTCGAGGGCGCCCCGGCCATCGTGCTCGGCATCATCGCCGCCTTCGTGCTCGCGAAGGGCCCCGCGGATGCCAAATGGCTCAGCCCGGCGCAGCGCGAAGGGCTGCTCGCCGCGATCCGCGCCGACAGCGCGACATCCACCCGGCGCGCCGCCCGTCTCGGTGAAGTGCTGCGCGAGCCGATGCTCTATGTGCTCGCGTTCTACTGCGTCGGCATGAACGGCTCGATTGGCGGCTTCTCGTTTTGGCTGCCGACCATCGTCAAGGGGTTCGGCGTCAGCAACACCTTCCATGTCGGCCTGCTGGTCGCGATCCCCTATCTCGCCGGTGCGGTGGCGCTGGTGCTCAACGGCCGCCATTCGGACAAGACCGGCGAGCGGCGCTGGCACGCCGCCGGCGCCATGCTGGCCGCGTCGTTCGGCTGGCTGCTGCTGCCGCTCGCCATCCATCAGCCGGTGATCGCGATGGCGCTGATCACGCTGGCGACCGCGGGAACGATCGCCTGTCTCGCCTGCTTCTGGTCGATGGTGCCGCTGTATTTTCCTGCCGGCGCGGCCATCGCGTTCGCCGGCGTCTCCAGCCTCGGCAGTCTCGGCAGCCTTGCGAGCCCGGCCCTCGTCGGCTGGATTGCCACCGCCACGGGCTCGGTGGTCAACGGCACGCTCTATCTCGGCAGCGTCATGCTGGTGGCGGCCGCGTGCCTGATAGCGGCGACGGCGACGCGCCGTACGCCGCAGGCCGGGCCGTCCGCTTAGGACGGCCCGCAGCGCATCAGTTCAGCCGCTTGCCGACCTCGGCGCGGATGGCCGCGCCCATCTGCGCGGTGGAGACGGCAGCCTCGCCGTCGCCGCGGATGTCGGCGGTGCGCACGCCTGCCGCGAGCACGGCGGCGATCGCGGCCTCGATCGTGTCGGCGACGTCGCCGAGGCCGAACGAATAGCGCAGGCACATCGCGAACGATCCGATCATCGCAATCGGATTGGCGATGCCCTTGCCGGCGATGTCCGGCGCCGATCCGTGCACCGGCTCGTACAGCGCCTTGCGCCGGCCCGTCGCGGCGTCGACGGCACCGAGCGAGGCTGACGGCAGCATGCCGAGCGAGCCCGTCAGCATCGCGCAGACGTCGGAGAGGATGTCGCCAAAGAGATTGTCGGTGACGATGACGTCGAACTGCCTGGGCGCGCGCACCAGCTGCATGCCCAGCGAATCGGCGAGCTGGTGATCCAGCCGAACGTCGGCATGCTCGCGCTGGTGCAGCGCCGTCATCACCGCGCGCCACAGCACGCCCGATTTCATCACATTGTGCTTGTCCGCCGAGGTCACGCGGTTGTTGCGCGTCCGCGCCAGCTCGAACGCGACGCGGCCGACGCGCTCGATCTCGCGGGTGTCGTAGATCTGGGTGTCGACGCCGCGCTTCTGGCCATCGCCGAGATCGACGATCTCCTTCGGCTCGCCGAAATAGATGCCGCCGGTCAGTTCGCGCACCAGCAGGATGTCGAGGCCCTCCACCACCTCGCGCCTCAGCGAGGATGCGTCGGCCAGCGCCGGATAGCAGATCGCGGGCCGCAGGTTGGCGAACAGGTCGAGATCCCGGCGCAGGCGAAACAGGCCCGCCTCGGGGCGCCTGTCATAGGGCACGCCCTGCTATTTGGGGCCGCCGACCGCGCCGAGCAGCACCGCGTCCGCCGCCGCGGCGAGGCGCATGTCGGCGTCGGAAATCGCCTGGCCATGGGCATCGTAGGCGACGCCGCCGACCAGTCCCGTCTCCAGCGCGAAGTCGGCGACGCCGGCCTGCCCGAGCAGTCCGGCGAGTTGCGCGACCTCGGCCATCACCTCGGGGCCGATGCCGTCGCCGGGCAACAGGAGCAGCGTATGGCGGGTCATTTCGTCGTGTCCTCTGTCATGATGTCGATGGACGCGAGGATGAAAGCCGCCGCATACTGGTTCAAGAAGGCATCTTATCCTGGTATAAATTGCACCATGACCTCGACGGATTCACGCAGCGCCTCCCGTCACGCCCTGGGCACGTTCCTGCGCACCCGGCGCGAGCGGCTGCCGGTGCCGCCGACCGCGTCGGGCCGCCGCCGCACGCCGGGCCTGCGGCGCGAGGAAGTTGCCGAGGCCTGCGGCGTCAGCCACACCTGGATCACCTGGCTCGAGCAGGGCCGCGATGTTTCGGCCTCGCCCCATGCGCTGGCGCGCCTCGCGGAAGCGCTGCGCCTGGTGCCGGCCGAGCGCACCTATCTGTTCGAGCTCGCCGGCAAGCGCGATCCGGCGGCGCCCGTCGCCGGTGACGACGATCTGCCGCCGCAGGTTCTGGCGCTGCCGGACCGCATGACCATTTCCGCCTACCTGCTCGATCACACCTGGATGGCGCGGGCGTGGAATGCCGACGCCGCCGCGCTGTTCACGGGCTGGCTTGATGGCGACCACGACCGCAATCTGCTGCGTTTCATCTTTCTGTCGCCGGCCGCACAGCGTCTGATCGTCGACTGGGACGAGCGCGCCCGCCGGGTGGTCGCCGAATTTCGCGCCGATGTCAGCCGTCGCCTGCGCGATCCGTCGATGCAGGCACTGATCGAGGACCTGATGACACGCTCCGCGGTGTTCGCGCGGCTGTGGCAGGAGCAGGCGGTGCTCGGCCGCGAGGGCGGCGAGCGGCTGTTCGATCACCCGCGCCGCCGCTACTACCAGTCGACGCTGCTGCTGTCGTCCCATCCGGACATCAAGCTGATCAGCCTGACGCCTCTCGCCGGGTGAGTGCGTGTCGCGGCGTTTGGTGCCGCGGGGAGTGCGCGCGGCGTCAGCGCCGCTTGCCCGCGGGCCGGATCGCTTCGCCCAGCGCGACGATGCAGGCGCAGATCGCCACCAGCACCAATGATGCGGCGGAGGCGGCGGGCAGATCCGTGCCGGTCTCGGAGATCTTGCTGTAGAGCACGAGCGGCAGGATGTTGACCTGGGTGCCGACAAGGGCGAGCGCCGTACCGTAGGCGCCGACGGCCACCGCCGCCGTCAGGCAGAAGGCGGCGACAAGGCTGGGCAGGATCTGCGGCAGCATCACCTCGATCACGGCGCGGAAGGCGCCGGCGCCGAGCGAGCGGGCGGCGGCGAGCTGGCTGCGGTCGAAGTTGCTGATCGCCGGCAGCACGATCAGCACCACGCGCGGCACGAGGTAGTAGGAGTAGGCGAGCCCGAGCCCGATCGGCGAGAAGATGAAGGCGCCGGTCACCGCGGGATCGAGGCCGAGCTTGGCGAGCAGCAGCGTGACGAAGCCGGCGCGGCCCAGCAGCAGGATGAAGCCATAGGCGACGATCAGGCCGGAGAACGTCAGAGGGAGCGAGATCGCGATCAGCGCGGCGGTGCGCAAGCCCGGCGCGACGCGCGCCAGCGTCAGCGCGACACAGAAGCCGATGGTCAGCGAGAACAGCGGCGCCACGGTGCCGAGCAGCAGCGTGCCGCGCAGCCCGTTCCAGAACACCGGGTCGGCGGCGAGGCGGCCGAACGCCGCGCCGCCATCGGAGAACGCGCCGATCAGCACGGCGGTGACCGGCGCGATGAAGAACAGGCCGAGCACCAGCACGCCCGGCGCGGCAAAGGCGGTCAGCGCGGTTTTGGGGGCGCGGGTGCTCACGTGGGGCTTCTCACTCTGCTGTTGTGATCCGTCACCCTGAGGTGGTCCCGCGCAGCGGGACCCTCGAAGGGCGACGGCCCGGGCGGTGAGGCCGGGGCCGTTCATCCTTCGAGGCTCGCTTCGCTCGCACCTCAGGATGACGGGGTGGGTGCAGGCGTGGTTGCGAGGTTGGATGTCAGGCTTACGGCCGGGCTTTTCATCTTGCGATGGCTGAAGCTCGACCACGTCAGGTAAAGACGACTGCTTCCTATCTCTGTCGTCGCCGGGCAGCGCGATCCGTCTTTGACGGATCGCGCTGCCCGGCCACGACACGATGGAGGACGAGGCCTCCGCTCACTGCCCCAGCACGGCCTTGGCCCAGCCGGCGTCGATCTCGCCCTTCTTGGCCACGGCTTTCGCGATGTCGATGGGGCGGATCTGCGGGGCGGCGGGCATCTTGTCGGCGACGGACGGCGGCAGCGCGACGCCGGGCACGGCGGGGCGCACGAAACCCTCGGCAAAAATCTTCTGGCCGTCATCGGTCATGATGAAGTTGAGCCACAGCTTGCCGGCATTGGGGTTCGGGCCGCCCTTGACCAGCGAGATGGCGTAGGGCGCGGCGGCCGAAGCTTCCTTGGGGATCACCACCGCGATGTTGTCGCCCATGCCGTCGACATGCTTGGCCTTGAGGCCGTCGTTCTCGTAGCCGATCCAGATCGGGATCTCTCCTTTCAGGAACTGGGCGTAAGGCGTGGTGCCCATGGTGCGCAGCACGTTGCCGGCTTTCGACAGCTTGCCGAGATAGTCGATGCCCGGAGCGATGTCGTCCATGCTGCCGCCGTTGCCGAAGGCGCTTGCGAACGCGATCACCTGGCCCTGGCCGGTGGAGCGCGGGTCGAGATAGACGATGGCGTTCTTGTAATCGGGCTTGAGCAGGTCCGCCCAGCTCTGCGGCACGTCCTTGACCAGCTTGGTGTTGACCAGGAACGCGACATTGAGGGTGTGGATGGTGAACCACTGGCCCTCGGGATGGCGCAGCGTGTCCGGCAGCTTGTCGAAATTCACCGGCTTGAAGTCGGCGACGACGCCGGCCTTGGCGGCGTCGAGCGCGGAGGCGGCGAAGTAATAGGCGGTGTCGGCCTGCGGGCGGTTGCGCGACTTGTCGAGGGTCACGACCGTCGCGGCGGAGCCGAGGTCGTTGTAGACCATCTCGACGCCGGGATAGCGCTTCTGGAACGCCTTGAACTCAGCCGCCCAGTTCGCCCAGGTCGGGCCGGTGTCGAACGACACCACGAGGCCTTCCTTCCTGGCGGCGTCGTACAGCGCCTGTTCGCCGGGATAGAGCTCGCCGCCGTCGAGCGCGAGCGCGGCATGGGAGGTGACGAGCGGCGCCGCAAGCGTCGCTGCGGCGGTCGAGAGCAGGAAGGCGCGTCGGTTGAGGGATCCGGTCATGACGAGGTCCTTGCAGGGGTTTACGCAGGGTTTTGCAGACCGGCCGGCAGCAGCCGGACGGCGTCGGGCGGAATCGCGACCGATGTCACCGGTTCGCGTAAGTGAGTTTCGAGCTTGATCACGCCGCCGCCGACATCGAGGTCGATGCGGCGCACCGGGCCGAGATAGCGGTCGGCGACGACGGTGCCGGTGAACTGGCCGACCACGGCCGTCGCCGGTTCGTCGACAGGCGTGACACGCTCGGGCCGGACGAACACGGTCACCGCGTCGCCGATCGCGCGGTCGCCGGTGTCGCAGGCGAGCGGACCAAGCGCGGTGCCGACGAGGTTGGCGCCGGTCACCCGGCCGGGCCACAGGTTGGACTGGCCGACGAAGGCGGCGACGTCGGCGTTGACCGGGGTCTCGTACAGCGCGCGCGGCGGGCCGACCTGGATGAGCCGGCCGTCGCGCATGACAGCGACCTTGTCGGCGATCGACAGCGCCTCTTCCTGGTCGTGGGTGACCAGCAGCGTGGCGATGCCGGCGGCGCGCTGCACCCGCAGGATCTCGTCGCGCATTTCCATGCGCAGGCCGGCGTCGAGCGCCGACAGCGGCTCGTCGAGGAGGAGGCCGCGCGGTTCGAACACCAGCGCGCGGGCCAGCGCCACGCGCTGCTGCTGGCCGCCGGACAGCGCCGCGGGAAAGTCGTCGACGCGGTTGCCCATGCCGACCCGCTGCAGCATCGCAGCCGCGCGTTCGCGCCGCTCGCCGCGCGACAGGCCCCGCACCTTCAGGGGATAGGCGACGTTCTCCCACAGCCGCATGTGCGGAAACAGCGCGTAGTTCTGGAACACGACGCCGAGGCGGCGCGCCTCGGGCAGCGCGGTGCTGACATCGTCGCCGTCGATCAGCACGCGGCCGCTGCTTGGCTGCACGAAGCCGGCGAGCAGCTTCAGCACGGTGGATTTGCCGGAGCCGGAGGCGCCGATGATCGCCAGCAGTTCGCCGCGGCCGATCTCCAGCGAAATATCGAACACGCCGGTCGACGTGCCGGGATAGGTGTAGCTGACGTTGTCGTAGCGCAGGCTCATGCGGCGGCCCTTCCCTTGCCGGCGCCCGCAACCTGGGCGGTGACGCTGGACGCGAGCGAGGCGATGGTCGCGAGCAGCAGCAGAACGATGGTGGCGGCGCAGGCAAAGCCCGTCGCGCCATAGAATGCCTGCAGCAGCACCACCGGATAGGTGCGCGACAGGAAGCCCGAAATGAGGTTGGAGAGCTGGAATTCGCCGATCGACAGCGCCGCCACCGTCAGCGTCGACGATAGAAGACTGGTGCCGAGCAGCGGCAGCGTGACGTCACGAAAGCGCATCAGGAACGAGGCGCCAAGCGTCGCGGCGGCGTGCTCGTAGTCGTCGAGGCCGAGCTGGTCCATGTCGGCGATCAGCGCCGTCACGGTGTAGGGCAGCGTCAGCACGAGATGGCCGGCGGCGAGCAGCCAGAAGCTGCCGAGCCAGGGCAGGGCATCGGACGAGAACACCAGGATGAAGCCGAACGCCAGCACCAGTTCGGGCACCGCGACCGGCAGGAAGGTGACGAGGCGCGCGGCGATGCGCACGCCGCCGCGGGCGCCGGCCTGGATGGCGTAGGCGAGCGGCAGGCCGATCAGGACGTTCAGGATGCAGGTGAGGGCGACGACCTGCAGGCTGGTGGTGAAGGCGCGACGGAAGCTCGGGTCGGACGCAACCTCGACGAACCAGCGCGTGGTGAAGCCGCTCGGCAGCAGCGTGTTGCTCCAGCTCTCGCCGAACGATCCCAGCCCCAGCAGCGCGACGGGCGCGGCCAGGAAGACCAGGTAGAGGATCGTGATCAGCCGCACCCGGCGCTCCCTCGGTCGCCGCTTCGGCGCCCGACAGCGCTTAGCGGTCTTTCATGATAGATCAATGACGCGTGGAAGAAATATTACATATGGCCATCGAGAGCGAGCACCCGTGCGGCGATTCGCTCCAGGGCCTCGTCCATGGAACCGAGCCGCGGCACCGCCTCGACCTGGGGCGCGTCCGCGAGCGCCAGCACCAGGCGCCTGAACTGCAGGCCGAGCGCCATTTCCGACAGCGTGCCGACACCGCCGCCGACCGCGACCAGCGCGAGGCAGGCGCGGGCGATGATGGCGTTGCGCGCCGGGCCGATGCCGGTGGCGATGGGGATGGCGACATAGGGGTTGGCGGCGTCCCATTCCTCGTCGGGCAGCAGGCCGACCGGCAGGCCGCCGCCGGCGGCATGGCCGCGGCAGGCGGCTTCCATCACGCCGTTCTTGCCGCCGCACAGCATCTGCAGGCCGTGACGCGCCAGCGCCTTACCGAGGGCTTCTGCCAGCGCGCACTGCGCGTCGGTGGCCTCGCGCGGCCCGATGATGCCGATCGGCACCCGGCGCAGCCGGCGCGTCGGGGCAAAGCGCAGCAGGGCCGCGACCGGAGAGACCGCCTCGCCCGCCTCCGCCGGTGGCGGCGCCTCGGTCCAGCGTAGCGCCGCCGGATCGAAGGTGCGGTCGCCGTTCGACAGGATCGCGGCCTGGGGGTGCCATCGCAGGGCGGTTGTCATGGTGTTTTCGTCTCTCTGTGCGCTGGTCGGATCACAGTCGCCGGCTTGATGTCGGCGGATCCCGTGGATATGTAAATTATCTTACATCGCAGGGAAAGCGGCATGGCGAGCGCGAACGGGCCGACCGACGAGATCACGCCCCGGCAGCACGAGATCGTGCGGATCGTCGGCGAGAAGGGGTTCGCCACCATCGAGGCGCTGGCGCAGCACTTCTCCGTGTCGGCGCAGTCGATCCGTCGCGACATCATCCAGCTCGACCGCGGCCGTCTGTTGCAGCGTTTCCACGGCGGCGCCGGCGTGCGCGATTCCACCGTGCGTCTCGGTTATGCCGAGAAGCACGGCCGCTCGATGGAAGGCAAGGCGCGGATCGGCGCCGCGGCGGCGGCGCTGGTGCCGGATGGCGCCTCGGTGTTCCTCGATGTCGGCACCACGGTCGAGGCGGTGGCGCGGCGGCTGCGCCAGCGCTCCGGCCTGCGTGTGTTCACGGCGAGCCTCGCGGTCGCCATGCTGCTCGCCGGCAACGAGGGCATCGACCTGCAGGTGTTCGGCGGCGCCTGTCGCGGGCCCGACGGCTCGCTGGTCGGCGCGACCACCGTCGCGGGGATCAACGAGATCCACTTCGATTGCGCGTTTCTCGGCTTCTCGGGCTTCGACGACGATGGCGGCCTGATGGACTTCGATCTCGACAAGATCGCGGTCAAGCGCGCGGCGCTGCGCCGCGCCGACATGGCGATTGCGGTCGGCGACGCCACCAAGTTCAGCCGCCGCGCGGTGGCGCGCCTCGGCGCGCCGGATGATTTCGCAAGGCTCGTGACCGATGCCGCGCCGCCGGCGGCGCTGGCGGCGCAGTTCAGGAAGGCCGGGTTGTCGGTGGTGGTCGCGTAGCGCCAACCCGCCGAGGATGCGCTATCGCGGTCACAAGCGCGTCGTCTCCACCCGTTGCCCGTCGGGGCTGCATCTCCGATGCGCTCACGCGGATGTCGTCTGGGCGCCATCGCGCATTGCGCCGGGCGGATGGCCGATCACGCGCTTGAAGGCGCGGCTGAACGCGGCCTGTGAACCATAGCCGAGGCGATGCGCCGCGGCGTCGATCGACATGCGGTCGCGGCCGATCCATTGCGACGCCAGCCGCATGCGCAGCTCGGTGAGATAGCGCACCGGCGTCATGCCGGTGACCGCGAGGAAGCGTTCGGCGAACACCGAGCGCGAGCTGCCCATCTCGGCGGCCAGATCAGCGACCGACCAGTTCCGGCCGGGGTCGCGATGCAGCGCCGCGATGACGCGGCCGAGGCGCGGATCGCGCAGCGCCGCGACCCATCCATTGCTGTCGCCGCAACCGCATTCGACCCACGCCCTGACGATGAACGCCGACACCACATCGGCAAGCCGCGCCAGGATGCCGGCGAAACCGGCGCGGGCGCCGCGGGTCTCGCGCTCCATCGCCTCCAGCATCGGCAGGATTTCGGGGTAGCGCTCCAGCAGCGTGCCCACCAGCATCATGTCGGGCATCAGGGCCACCAGCGGATGCATGCTGCCGAGATCGAACGCCATGCAGCCGCTGAAAATCAGCGCGCCGCCGGTGTCGCCGGTGCAGTCGTCGCAGGCATGGATATCGCTGACGCTGGCGCACAGCGGCGCGGCCTCGAACGCGGTGACACAGCGGCCGGGCATGTCGGGCTCGGAGACGAGATCGTGCGCGCCGCCGCGCGGCAGCAGCACCGCATCGCCGGTGGTCATCGGACGGATCACCTGGTCGGCGCCACGCAGGAACACCGGGCCGCGCGCCACAAAGTGGAACTGGGCCCGCCCTTCCTCAACGCCGAAGCGGATCCCGAACGGCGGGGTGATCTGGATGCGGTGATACCGCAGCCCGACCAGCCGCATCCCCATGAGCAGCTCGCTGACGAGATCCGCCGGGGTCTGCGTGGGGTCTGATCCCCCGCGATTATCGGACGCATGATCAAGCATGCCGGACTTTATGGCATGGATCGTCCGGCGCCGCCATCCTATTTGCTGCACCGCAAGGATGTTGCCGCGAATGGAGAGATGAATGAGCGACGTGGTGCAGCCGGCTCGGCAGAGCCGTGCGGAGGGGCCCGCCTGGGGCGCCGTGGTGTCAATGACGTTCGGTGTCTTCGCCCTGGTGACGGCGGAGTTTCTCCCGGCCAGCCTGCTGACGCCGATGGCGGCGGATCTCCGGATCAGCGAGGGCGTCGCCGGCCAGACCGTGACCGTCACCGCCGCGGTGGCGCTGGTGACCAGCCTGCTGATCCCGGCGGCGACGCGCCGGGTCGACCGGCGGCACGTGCTGCTGGCGTTTTCGGTGCTGCTGATCCTTTCGAACCTGCTGGTCGCGTTCGCGCCGGGATTGACGTTCCTGCTGCTCGGCCGCGTGCTGCTCGGCATCGCGCTCGGCGGCTTCTGGACGATGTCGGCGGCGGTGGCGATGCGGCTGGTGCCGGAGCCGCTGGTGCCCCGGGCGCTGTCGATGATCTTCAGCGGCGTGTCCGCAGCGACGATCCTGGCGGCGCCGGTCGGCAGCTATCTCGGCGAGATCATCGGCTGGCGCAATGTGTTCCTGATCACTCTGGTGCTGGGCGTGGTGACGCTGGTCGCCCAGTTCGCAACGTTGCCCCGCATGGCGCCCAGCGGGCTGACGCGCCTGCGCACGCTGGCCGATGTGCTGATGCGGCCGGGCATTGCGCTCGGCATGCTCGCGGCGATGCTGGTGTTCACCGGACATTTCGCGTTCTTCACCTACATCCGTCCGTTCCTGGAGACGGCGACCGGCGCCGGCATCGGTGCGGTCTCGGCCATCCTGCTCGGGTTCGGCATCGCCAACTTCCTGGGAACGCTGCTCGCGGGCCCGCTGCTGGAGCGCAACCTGCGGCTGACCTTGATCGCGATGCCGCTGCTGATGGGCGCGCTCGGCGTCAGCCTGGTCACGCTGGTCAATCCGGCCGTGGATGCGGTGATGGTGGCGCTGTGGGGGCTCGCGTTTGGCGCCGTCCCGGTGGCGTGGTCCACCTGGCTGACGCGCACCGTGCCGGATCAGGCGGAGAGCGCCGGCGGTCTTCTCGTCGCGGCCGTGCAACTGGCGATCGCGGTCGGCGCCGCCGCGGGCGGCATGCTCTACGATTTCAGCGGCGCCAGCGGCGTGTTCAGCGCCAGCAGCCTCGTGCTGCTGGTGGCCGGGTTGATCATCGTGATCGGGGTGCGCTCCCGGCCGGCGGTCGAGGCCGTTTAGCGCATACGCTGGCACATCTCCGTCATCCTGAGGGTGCGAGCGTCAGCGAGCCTCGAAGGATGAACGGCCGATGCGCTCGGGCCGTCGCCCTTCGAGGGTCCCGCTGCGCGGGACCACCTCAGGGGAACGGATGACGAAGCCTCGTACAGCGGAAGTCTTTCGGACGCCGATATATTGCGGCGCGTTGCGACGATCGTGTCCGTTCTCTGAGCACGCCACACCCCCCGCGTCATTGCTGGACTTGATCCGGCAATCCAGCTTGCTCACCACGCGACGAGCGCCAGTTAAAGCTTCATCGCCAGGTCTCGACGCTTCGCGTCGGCCCGGTGATGACGCTGAATATGAAGGAGCGGCCCATGTTCAGGACGCCGCACCCGATCACCCCAGATAGGCCTGCAGGCTGCGCGTCATCAGCGCCCAGCCGGTGCGGCCGGCGGCGGCGAGCGATGGCGGCATCTCGCCATTGACGTATTCGCTGACGACGAGCCGACTGCGAGAGGGCTCGTCCGCTGCCGGTGCGATCGTGAACTCGACCTCGCAGTCGGGCATATCGATCCCGGGCGGGTTCTTCCTGCCCCAGGTCACGCGCAGCCGGTGCGGCGCGTCCTTGGCGAGCACTGTGCCGTCGACATGCCAGCCATCGTCGCGCGCGAGGCGGAAGGCGCCGCCGACGTCGCCGACCATGACGCGGGCGCGCATGAAGTAGTGTTCGGTCTCGTCGGCATCGGTCAGCGCGGTCCACAGCCGCTCGGCCGATGCAGCGACGACAACCTCGGTGCGGCTGTTCAAGTGCCAGTCCGGCATTCGATGCTCTCCGGCCGCATCGATTCGCGGCGCGGGCGTAAGCCTATCACGGGCGCGCTCACAGCCAGCGCCCGCCGCCGGCTCAGCCGTGCTGCGCGGTGATCAACTCCTCGACATCGCGCAGCTGCTCCTTGCCGAAGAACATCTCGTCGCCGACAAAGAAGGTCGGCGAGCCATAGGCGCCGCGGTCGACCGCGTTCTGGGTGTTGGCCATCAGGCGGCTCTTGACGTCGTCGTCCCTGGTGCGCGCCAGCAGCCGCGCGGCGTCGAGGCCGGACTCGGTGAGCGCTTTTGCCGCGACCTCGGGATCGTCCATCTTCTTCGGCTCGGCCCACATGTGATGGAACGCGGCGTCGACATAGCGCGCGAAGTCACCATCGATCTGAGCTGCCACCGCGCCACGCATCAGCAGCAGCGTGTTGACCGGGAAGAACGGGTTCATCACGTAGGGCTTGAGATGATAGCGCGCGAGGAAGCGCCTGGTTTCCAGCGCATGGAATTCGAGCTTGTTCCTGACGCCGCTGAACGCCTCGACCGGCGAGCGGTTGTTCGTCAGCTTGAAGATGCCGCCGAGCAGGACCGGGACATACTCGAACGTGACGCCGGTGCGGCGCTCGATCTCCGGGATCACGAGATGGCTGAGATAGGCGTTTGGACTGCCGACATCGAACAGGAATTGCGGATTGGGCGTGGCCATCGTTTCGCTCCGTGGATCATTGCTTGCGCGTCGGCGCGGGAGCCTCCCGCGTCGCGGCCGTTACCGGCGGTGCATTAAAGCAAATCATACCGCTGCGGCAAACAATGCGATGGTGCGGTCGATGAGCCGTCTGCTCCTCCGCAGGACGACCTCGACAGTGTCCTGAAGATGATCGAGCCGTGAGGCGATCGGCCGGCCGGTGAACGGTTCACCGGCCGGCCACGATCGTTACACCAGCCGCTCGATCGGGCGCTTGCGCCAGACCAGCAGATAGTACCCGGCCTGCAGCACGAACATGGTGCAGAAGGTGACGGGGTAGGCCACCCACACGCCCTTGAGGCCGATGGTTCGGCTGAGGACCAGCGCGACCGGCACCTCGACCGCGGCGATGGCGAAGATCGACAGCGCCATCGGCACGAACACGGTGCCGCTCGCCCGCATCACACCCGAGAACACCCCCGACAGGCCGAACGCCACCGAACTCCACAGCACCACATGCAGCAGCCGCTGCGCGAGGTCGATCACCGGCGGATTGGTGATAAACGCGCTCATGATGGTGCGCGACAGGAGATAGGCGAGCACCACGAGGCTGCCGGTGAGGACGATATTCAGCATCAGCCCGGTGCGGGTGATGAGATGCAGGCGGTCGACGTCGCCACGGCCGATCGCCTGGGCGGAGAAGATCGAGGCGGTGATCGCGATGGATATCGCCGGGAACTGGACGTAGCTCAGCACCTGGTTGACGGCGCCATAGGCCGCGGTCGCATCCGCGCCGAAGCCGTTGACGAGGCCGAGCAGCACCACTTCCGCCAGCGCCATGGCGGCGATCTGCACCGCCGAGGGCATGCCGAGACGCACTATGGTCAGCAGCAGCCTGGGGTCGACCTTCATGCCGCGCAGGAACACGATGTCGGGCGCCATGGCGTGCTTGCGGCCGCGCAGGTAGAGACCGTACCAGACGATGGTGCAGGTCGACGACACCAGCGAGGCGACCGCGGCGCTGGCGACGCCGAGCCGTGGCAGGCCGAGCCAGCCCTGAATCAGGGCCGGCGTGACCAGCAGGCCGATCATGGTGGAGACGCCGAGCGCGATCAGCGGCGTCACGGTATCGCCGACGCCGCGAACGATCGAGGTGGCGAGAATGAAGGCGTAGGTCGCCGGCATGATCATCATCATGATCCGGGCATAGAGGATGGCGTCCTCGATGATGTCCGGCGGCGTCGCCAGCGCCACCATCATCGGACGCGCGAACAGGCCGCCAAACACCGCGATGACAAGGCCGCCGATCAAGGCAACGCTGAACGCGGCGCCTGCCACGGTGCGCACCTTCAGGAGATCGCGTGCACCATAGGCCTGGCCGATCAGCACGGTGGCGCCGGCGCCGAGGCCGATGATGAAGGCGATGAACAGGAACAGCACGGGGAAGAACGCGGACACCGCGGCGAGCGCGTTCACGCCGATCATCTGGCCGAGATAGACATTGTTGAGGGTGCCGAACAGCGCCTGCAGGATATTGCTGAGCATCATCGGCGCGAGAAAGACGAGATAGGTCTTCCACAGAGGTGTGGGAGCGGACATGGGCATCCTCGGGCAGGAACGGGTCGAAGTCGGATCGTCTGGAGCAGCGCGGCGTCGCATGGATACGTCGCGCGGAGCGAAGCGGAAGCGGCGCGGGATTCGAGCGGGATCGAATCGTATCAGCGCGTGGTGCCGGAGCTGTCGTCGTGGAGGGCCGGGGCGGCCAGGCGCCGGGCGTGATCGCGAATATCCGTCGGCCAGCCGTCCGTCAACTCAATGAAGCGTGTCCGGTTGCCGGCGAACAGGGCGCGCATGGCGTCCTCATAGTGCGTGCGGTTGCCGGCCATCACCGAGGCAAAGCGATAGGCCGCCTCCTGGGCCTGACGCATGCGGTCTTTCGAACCGTGCGTCTTGCGGGCCTCGTCGATCAGGCGCCGCAGCGCCACCGACGCGCCGCCCGGCTGCAGCGCCAGCCAGTCCCAGTGCCGCGGCAGCAGGGTGATCTCCCGCGCCACGACGCCGAGCTTCGGCCGGCCCGGCCCGCGGGCCGGTTCGGCGGGGGCGGGTTCAGCCGGCTGCGGCGCGGCCGGCAGGCGCGCCAGGACGTCGTCGAGGCTGCCGCGGAGATCGATTTCCACCGGCTGGCTGGTCTCGACATTGAACACCAGCACGCCTTCCGGACTGTCCGTGCCGATCGCCTGCTTGATGTCGCGCGCTATGTCACGCAGCACGCCTTCGGCGATGCGCCGGTCGTTGCGGAAAGCAATGCAGCTGGTGCGGGTGTCGCTCATGGCCTGGCATTTATTACCCGGGTAAATTTAAGAGTCAAGCCGACCGGCATCGCGCCGCGCCATGCAAATCGTGTTGTCGATGGTGCATTCCCGGTTCCGCGCGGTCCTGATACCAGAAGGTGGGCCGCCGTCCGGCGCGGCCAGTGGGGGAGGGCGTCATGCTGACCGTGCATCATCTCAACAACTCGCGTTCGCAGCGGGTGCTGTGGCTGCTCGAGGAGCTCGGCGTGCCCTACGAGATCGTGCGCTACCAGCGCCAGCCCAACATGCTGGCGCCAAAGGAACTGCGGCAGATCCATCCGCTCGGCAAATCGCCGGTGATCACCGACAACGGCAACACCATCGCCGAATCCGGCGCGATCCTTACCTATCTCGTCGAGACCTATGGCAACGGCCGGCTGATCCCGCCGCCGGGCACGCCGGAGCGGCTGCGCTACACCTACTGGCTGCATTATGCCGAAGGCTCGGCGATGTTTCCGCTGCTTCTGAAGCTGATCTTCGGTCTGCTGCCGAAGCGCGTGCCGGCGCTGATCCGCCCCGTCGCGCGGATGATCGCGGGTGGCGCCATGACGACCATGATCGACCCGCAGCTCCGGCAGCACATGGCGTTCTGGGAAGGCGAGCTGGCGAAATCCGAATGGTTCGCCGGCAACGACTTCACGGCGGCCGACATCCAGATGAGCTTTCCGCTGGAAGCGGCCTCCGCGCGCGGTGGGCTGGAGAACGGCCACCCGAAGGCGATCGCGTTCCTGTCGCGTATCCACGCCCGCCCGGCCTATCAACGCGCGCTGGAGAAGGGCGGGCCGTACGAGGTCGGGCGATAGAGAGAACAGATCTCGCTTGCTCTCGAAGCGCGGCGGAGCGGATGGCCTTTGAGGCCGGGTTTGATGGTTGCGGTCGTTATGACGGGCCCGCGACGTGTCCGCATTGTCTGCGTGATCACCGGGCTGACGCCAACGGGTCCGCGCGAAGCGCGGCCCGGTGACAGGCTCCGCGTCGAGACCCGGTGATCCAGCTTGAAACCTGCCAGCCAGGCCGCGAGCAAGCTGGATTGGCAGGGCGAGCCCGGCAATGACGCGGTGGGAGTGGCTGGCGCCGAGGGCTGCCGGACAGCTGGCCGGCGAGTTCAATCATCATACAGAAGACATCACGCCCCTACGGCGCCGCGGCGGCGGCGCCGCGGGTGCGTGGGTCGGGAGCGCCGAGCGCGCCCTCGGCGGTGAGGCTGATCGAGTTGGCCGACGTCTGGCCGAGCGGCATCACGATGGTGTGGCCTTTCGCGCGCAGGCCATCGAGCACGTCGGCGGCAAATCCCTGCTCGACATAGACGCCTTCGGGACGCCACTGCTGGTGCAGCCGCGGCAGCGCGACGGCCTGCTCCGCATCCATGCGATAGTCGATGACGTTGATCATCACCTGCAGCACCGCCGAGATGATGCGGCTGCCACCGGGCGAACCCGTCACCAGCACCGGCTTGCCGTCCCTGAGCACGATGGTCGGCGACATCGACGACAGCGGCCGCTTGCCGGGGCCCGGCAGGTTGGCCTCGAAGCCGACGAGACCATAGGCGTTCGAGGCGCCGGGAGCTGCGGTGAAGTCGTCGAGCTCGTTGTTGAGCAGCACGCCGGTGCCCTCGGCCACAAGGCCGACGCCATAGCTGAAGTTCAGCGTATAGGTGTTGCTCACCGCATTGCCGTCGGCGTCGACCACGGAGAAATGCGTGGTGTTGCTGCCTTCGCGCGGCGCGGCCTGCGCCGCGGCGATCTCGTCGGCGGTGGCGGCGCGGTCGCGGCGGATGGTGGCGCGCTGCTGCGCGGCATAGTCGGTTGACAGCAGCCGCTTCAGCGGCGCGTCTGCGAAGGCAGGATCGCCGAGATAGCGCGCGCGGTCGGCGTAGGCCCGCTTCATCGCCTCGATCAGCAGATGCAGCGATTCCACCGATCCCTGCTTCATCTCGCCGAGCTGAGTGCCTTCGAGGATGTGAAGCGTCTCCATCAGCACCACGCCGCCGGACGACGGCAGCGGCATGGAGACGATGTCATAGCCACGGTAGCTGCCGCGCACCGGTGTGCGGATCACCGGCTGGTAGGTCCTGAGATCGTCGGTGGTGATGATGCCGCCGGCGTCGCGAATGCCGGCCACGAGCTTGTCCGCCACCGCGCCTTCGTAGAAGCCGCGCGGCCCCAGTTCGGCGATGGCGGTCAGCGTTGCGGCGAGGTCGGGCTGCAGCAGGCGGTCGCCCTCGCGCAGCGCGCTGCCGTCCGGCCGCGAGAAGATGCGCGCCCCGGCGGGCCAGCGCGACAGGCGCTTGTGCCACTCGGGCAGGGTGTCGGCGATATCGTCGGTGACGATGAGACCGTTGCGCGCCAGCGCGATCGCCGGCGCGATCAGGTCCTTGAGCGCGAACTTGCCGGAGCCATACTTCTCGAGAGCGAGCGCAAGGCCGGCGACCGTGCCGGGAATGCCGATGCCAAGCGCCGAATCGCGCGACTTCGCTTCGTCGGGCTTGCCGTCGGCACCGAGAAAGACGTCCCGCGTGATCGCCGCCGGTCCCGTCTCGCGATAGTCGATCGCGATGTCCTCGCCGCCAGCGCGATGGATCAGCATGAAGCCGCCGCCGCCGATGTTGCCGGCGCGCGGATAGGTCACCGCCATGGCAAAGCCGGTCGCGACCGCGGCGTCGACGGCGTTGCCGCCGCGCGCCAGCACGTCGGCGCCCATATGCGCCGCGATTTTTTCCTGTGCGACGACCAGGCCTTTGCGTGACGCGACCGGCGCCGTCTGTCCGGCATAGCCCGGCGCGTAGGTGCTGCGGCGTGCGTCCTGCGCCGCGGCGGGAACGGCAAGGCCGGCAAGCAGGAGAGCGGTCAGGACCGCGCGGCGGCTTGCTCTCAAGATCGTCGCCATTGTCTCAACTCCTGCAGCTTTTCTCGTCACGGGACGTCGTCAACCCTATGGTAAGACATCCGATGGCGAATCGATATCGGTCGCACGGCATTCGGGCCATGCGGTCGCCCAATCGACGAACGGAATCGCGCTGATGACCCCTCCCTCCGTCGCTCTCGACAGCAGCCCCGAGGCGCCGCGGCGCTATCCATCCTGGCCCGCAGTGGTGAGCTGGATCTTCTTCGACTGGGCTGCGCAGCCCTATTTCACCCTGATCACGACTTTCGTGTTCGCGCCCTATTTCGCCACCAATGTGGCGGCCGATCCGGCAACGGGGCAGTCGCTGTGGGGGTATGCCACGGCGTCGGCAGGGCTGATCATCGCGCTGATGTCGCCGGTGCTCGGCGCGATCGCCGACGCCAGCGGCCGCCGCAAGCCATGGATCGCCGCCTTTGGGGCGCTGCTGGTGATCGGCGCCTCGATCATGTGGATCGGCAAGCCGGGCGACCAGGCGGCGATCCTGCCGCTGCTGATCGCGTTCGGCATCGCCACCATCGGCGTCGAGTTCGCCACCGTGTTCAACAATGCGATGATGCCGACGCTGGTGCCGCCGGAGCGGATCGGCCGCCTCTCCGGCACCGGCTGGGCGACCGGCTACATCGGTGGCATCCTCAGCCTGATCCTGGTGCTCGGTTTCCTCGCTGCCGATCCCGGCACGGGGCGCACCTTGTTCGGCTTCACGCCGCTGTTCGGCCTCAATGCGGCAATGCATGAGGGCGATCGCATCACCGGGCCGCTCACCGGACTGTGGTTCGTGATCTTCGTGCTGCCGATGTTTCTGTTCACGCCGGACTACGAAGCGCGCCTGCCGGTGCGCCGCGCCGTACGCCAGGGGCTGCGCGAGTTGCGCCAGACGCTCGCGAGCCTGCCGAACAACCGCCAGATGGCGACGTTCCTGATCGCGAACATGGTCTACACCGATGCGCTGGTGGCGCTGTTCGCGTTCGGCGGCATCTATGCCGCGGGCACGTTCGGCTGGCACACCATCCAGATCGGCGTGTTCGGCATCCTGCTGGCGATTTCCGGTACGTTTGGCGCATGGCTCGGCGGCAAGCTCGACGACCGCATCGGGCCGAAGAAAGTCATCACGGGCAGCATGCTGCTGCTGCTGCTCGCCATCGCGGTGATCCTGTCGATGGACCGCGATCGCCTGTTCTTCGTCGTCGAGGTCACGCCGCCGGTGCCGGGCGGACCACTGTTCGCGGCGCCGGCCGAGAAGGCGTACATCGTGCTCGGCGCGCTGATCGGCGCGGCGGCCGGGCCGCTGCAGGCGGCCTCGCGCACGCTTCTCATCCGCCTCGCGCCGCCCGATCGCATTACCCAGTATTTCGGGCTGTTCGCGCTGTCGGGCAAGGTGACATCGTTCATGGCGCCGCTCGCGGTCAGCCTCGTCACCGCGATCACCATGAGCCAGAAGGCGGGCATGACCGTGCTGGTGGTGTTCTTTCTCGCCGGCCTCGTGTTGCTGTCGCGGGTGCGTGACCCGCACGCACGGCGGCCCGGCTAGCGCGCAAGCGGAAGCCAGATCTCGATGGCGCCGGTTCCGGTCGCCGGATCGAAGCGCTCGTCGTAGCGCTCGAAGTCGGGGGCGTCCGCGACCTCGTGGCCGGAGGCCGGCAGCCAGCGGGTCCAGATCGTCCGCATGGCGCCGCGCATCGTTGCGACGTGATGATGGGTGAATACGGCGTAGCGCCGTGCAGGGATGCGCACCCGGCCGAAATCCTCGGGCACGTCGTCAAAGCTCGTGACTTCGACGCCGGCGACATAGTCGAAGTTGCCGCTGCCGTCGCTGTTGCAGCAGACGCCATAGGTGATCATCCCGACCTGTCCCGGCATGTGGCCGATATGCGGAATGAAGCGCTGCCACTGCGCCGGGATGCCGTGATTGGTCTCGAAGCGGTAGCGCTCGCCGAGGCCGGCGACGAGCAGTGCGCCATGACTCTCGAAACGCGGGGGCGCCAGTTCGATGAAGGCAGGTTCGCCCATTCTGATCGGCTCCACGAGTGTCAGGGCCTCGATGTTGCGTCGCGTGCGGACGGCTTCGGGCGTCAGGGCGAACTGTTCACGGAACGCGCGCGTGAAGGCCTCGTGCGAGCCATAGCCGGCGTCGAGTGCGACGGTGAGAATATCGGGCGCGCCGTCCGCGAGCTGTCGCGCCGCGAGCGTCAGCCGGCGCGCGCGGACGTATCGCATCACCGATCGTCCGGTGGCTTCACCGAAGGCGCGGCACAGGTGATAGCGCGAGACGCCGGCGAAGTGCGCGATCTCCGCGAGGGTCGCGCCGCACTCGACCCTGCTCTCGATGAACCACAGGGCCCGGGCGACCGGCGTCATGTCAGGCTCCGCTGCATGGTCCGCACTCTAGCAGCGGCCCGCAGCGGTGACTTGATCAGAATTGCGCCGGCCTGCGCCAGCGCTGTCCGCCTCAGTGGCGGAAGTGGCGCACGCCGGTGAACACCATGGCGATGCCGTGCTCGTCGGCGGCCTGGATCACGAGGTCGTCGCGCATCGAGCCGCCGGGCTGGATCACCGCGGTGGCGCCGGCTTCGATCGCGGTCAGCAGGCCGTCGGCGAACGGGAAGAACGCGTCGGAGGCGACGACCGAGCCCTTGGTCAGCGGCGCGGCGAGCTTGGCCTCGACTGCCGCGTCCTGCGCCTTGCGGGCGGCGATGCGGGCCGAGTCGACACGGCTCATCTGGCCGGCGCCGATGCCGACGGTGGCGAGGTCCCTGGCGTAGACGATGGTGTTCGACTTGACATGCTTGGCGACACGGAAGGCGAAACGCAGGTCGGCCAGCTCGGCCTCGGTCGGCGCGCGTTTGGTCACGGTCTTGAGCACGAGGTCGTCGACCACGGCGTTGTCGCGGGTCTGCACCAGCAGGCCGCCGGCGACGGTCTTGGCGGTGAGACCGCCGGCGCGTGGATCCGGCAGGCCGCCGGCGAGCAGCAGGCGCAGGTTCTTCTTTGCGGCGACGATCGCGATCGCCTCGTCGGTGGCGTCCGGGGCGATGATCACCTCGGTAAAGATCTCGGTGATGGCGCGCGCGGCCTCGGCGTCGAGGGTGCGGTTCAGCGCGACGATGCCGCCATAGGCCGAGGTCGAGTCGCAGGCCAGTGCCTTGCGGTAGGCGCTGACAAGATCAGTACCTTCGGCGACGCCGCAGGGATTGGCGTGCTTGACGATGACGCAAGCGGCGGTGCGCCCGGCGTCGAACTCGCCGATGCACTCATAGGCCGCATCCGTGTCATTGATGTTGTTGTAGGACAGCTGTTTGCCCTGCACCTGGCGTGCAGTGGCGACACCGGGGCGGCGCTCCGGAAGCGCATAGAACGCGGCCTTCTGGTGCGGGTTCTCGCCATAGCGCAGCGCCTCGACGAGGCGGCCGCCGATGGCGCGGAAGTCCGGCGCGTCGATGGCGAGACGCTCGGCGAACCAGTTGGAAATCGCCGCGTCATAGGCTGCGGTGCGGGCATAGGCCTTGGCGGCGAGGCGGCGGCGCAGCGTGCGCGTGGTCGCGCCGCCATGGGCAGCGAGCTCGTCGAGCACGGCCTGGTAGTCGGCGGCCTCGACCACCACGGCGACGTCGTCGTGGTTCTTGGCCGCGGCGCGGATCATCGCCGGGCCGCCGATGTCGATGTTCTCGATGCAGTCTTCCTCGCTGGCGCCTTTGTCGACGGTCGCCTCGAACGGGTAGAGGTTGACCACCAGGAGATCGATCGGCGCGATGCCATGGGCGGCCATGGCGCCCTTGTGCTCGGCATTGTCGCGGATCGCCAGCAGGCCGCCGTGCACCTTGGGATGCAGCGTCTTGACCCGGCCGTCCATCATCTCCGGAAAGCCGGTCAGCTCGGAGACGTCCTTGACCGGAAGGCCCGCGGCGGCGATCGCCTTGGCGGTGCCGCCGGTGGACACCAGCTCGATGCCATGGCCGGCGAGAGCCTTTGCGAATTCGATCAGGCCGGTCTTGTCGGAAACGGAGAGAAGGGCGCGGGTCACGCGGCGCGGGTGGTCGGTCATGGCGTCAAATCCAGCGGCTGGGAAGCCCGCCGGGTAGCACGATTTGAGGGGGTACGAAACCGCCGGGGCCGGACTTTCTTAAGGCATTTTCGGCAGGGGCCGGCGGCTGGCGCCGGAGCTAAAGCGGCAGTTCGGGCTCGTGGCGGGCGCTGCGCCGGGCATTGGTCACCGCGGCGGAGGCCGCCGAGCGCATCAGGGTCCAGCGGATGCTGGCGGCCTGGCGCGCTGTCTGGCGGATGACGATCTGGACGGTGCGCCGCGGGCCGTCGGTGCCGGCCAGGAACACGCTGTCCTCGAGCTCGACCCGGTCGTCGAGGGCCTCGAAGGTCCACACGTCCCGGTTGGGCAAGACCAGCATCACACCTCGGGCGTCGCTGAGGCGGCTCGCCTTGACCGACGGGTGGAGATGGAAGCGCAGGGCAAAATCGTCGGTGCCGGCCTTGATGCGGCCGGTGGCGACCAGGGTGTCCTCGCCGTCCAGCCGGGTTCCATCGGCCGCCAGCATCAGCACGCGCCGGTGCACCATGCCGAACTGGGGCACATAGCCGTCATGGGAGGTGGTGAGCAGCGTGCCGTTGGCCATGGCCTCGCGCTCGACCTCGACGGTGCGCGGGCCGCGGGTGATCGGCGCGCCCTGCAGCAGCCGCTTCATGGCGCCGAGTTCGACGAACTGGCACGACGAGGTCTCGTGATAGGTCAGGGTCGAATGCGCCGGCGTGCCGCGTGCGAAGGTCCGCCAGTTGTCGCGGCCAGTCGGGGGCATGCCGCAGTTGGTGAGGACGCGGCTGGTGCCGACCGACAGCTCGAACGACAGGCAGCCGGCATGGGCATCGTGGCTCACGGTCGCCGGCGGCGGTGCGCCGGTGTCCATGATCAGCGTCACCGGCCCGGCCTCGAGGCGCTGGAAGCCGGTGTGCGGCATGCTGGCCATCGGCACGCCATGGGTGTCGTCATAGGCCAGCAGCGTCGCCACCTGGTCTGTCGGCGTGTGGCTCATGCCGTTGAACAGCGCGAAGCTGCCGTCACCATGGCGGAAGAACCGCAGCATCGGCATCATGCGGTCGATGGCGTTGAGCAGCGGTGGCGGCGGCGGGATGTTGCGCGCCGCAAAGGTCTGCCGCAGCGGCAGCAGGTCGAGCAGGATTTCGATCAGCGCACCGGGATTACGCGAGATATGGCCGCCGTCCGGCAGGATCTGGCGCTGCAACTCGTCCGACAGCTTGCGCGTGATGGCGCGGATCTGGCGGCCCTGGTTGGCCAGGCACAGCGCCGCGTAGCACAGCGCGATCTGCACCTGCAGCCGCGGCAGACCATCGGCGATGTCGATCATCGCATAGCGCAGGTAGCGGATTTCGCGGGTCAGGCCGCGCAGGTAGCGGCGGTAGAACTTGCTGTCGGTGTCGGACAGGACCAGCGGCGCCTGCGACAGCAGCGAGATGACACGCCGTGCCAGCACGTCGGCGCGCCAGCCGACGCCGCGGCCCTTGCCCTGGTGGGTGAACCAGTCCTCGATCAGCGAGCGGGCGTTGGCGCGGGTCAGCGCCGAATCGGCCGCGCGCAGGTGGCGCAGCCAGCCGAAGCCGAGCAGCGCCGCCTCCCAATCCTCGGATGGCGGTTCCAGTTCGAAGATCGAGCGGCCGTGGCAGGTGACGATCTTGCCGGCGAAGACGAATCGCCCGGCATAGATTTCGGCGGCGCGGGTCGAATCGGTGGTGCGCAGATCCTGCGGGGCGATGATCAGCCGGTCGGTGCGCGACGGCAGCAGGCTCGACAGCGCAACCGAGCCGCCACCGACGCGCGCCGCTGTCTTCCTGGCGAAGCGGCCAAGCAGAAGCGTCGAGATTCGTCGTCGTTGAGCGGCCGACACGCGCACCTTTGACTTTGGCGTAGAATCGTTGCGCACCCTTTTAGTCTGGAAATGCGCCGAGCACACCCTACCGGACAGACCCTAACAAAGCCCGACAGCCGCCCGGCAGGCGGCGGGGGGTGCATCTGATTCGATAGCAGGCCTCAGGCCTTGACCAGGCGGGCGGCGTAGAAGCCGTCGAGTCCGGCGAGACGCGGATCAGGGTTGGGCAGGTGACAGGGCAGCGTGCGGATGTCGCCTTGCGCATTGATGATGTCGGCAAGGCCGCCGACTTCGGCGGGATCGACCGGCACGCGGCGCATGGTGCTGTCGGAGGCGAGCAGTGCTTCGACCGCCTGCTCGCCTTCCTCCGGCTCCAGCGAGCAAGTGCAATAGACCAGCGTGCCGCCGGGCTTGAGCAGGGCCGCAGCCTTTTGCAGCAGCCGCCGTTGCAGCGCCGCAAGCGCGTTGATGTCGGCCTCGTGCTTCAGCCAGGCGACGTCCGGATGGCGGCGGATCGTGCCTGTCGCCGCGCAAGGCGCATCGACCAGCACGCCGTCGAACGATTCGCCGGGCCATTCGGTGGCGTCGGCCACCACTGTCTCCGCGTGCAGCGACAGGCGGGTGAGATTGTCCTGCAATCGTGCGATGCGGCCGGGCGAGCGGTCGACCGCGGTGACGCGGGCGCCGGCATGGGCGAGCTGGGCGGTCTTGCCGCCGGGCGCGGCGCAGAGATCGGCGATCGCCTTGCCGTCGACATCGCCGAACAGCGTTGCCGGCAGCGCGGCGGCCGCGTCCTGCACCCACCACGCGCCGTCGCTGAAGCCGGGCAGCATGGTGATCGGGCCCTGCAGCAGCGTGCGCACGGTTCCGGTCGGCAGCGCCTCGCCGTGCAGCCGCGTCGCCCATTGCGCGGCGTTGGCCTTCACGGTGAGATCGAGCGGCGGCTCATGGCCGATGGCGCGGGCGATTTCACGCGCGGTGCTTTCGCCATAGTGCGCGATCCAGCGTGCCATCAGCCACGGCGGCACGTCGAGCGACTGCGCCTCGACCTCGCGAATCAGCGGTTCGGCCTCGCGCGCGCAGCGGCGCAGCACAGCGTTGACGAGGCCGGCGTATTTGGATGCGCGACGGTCGGCCTGCACGAGTCGCACCGACAAGTCGACCGCGGCGTGATCGGGTACATCCATCCAGAGAATCTGCGCCGCACCGATCAGCAGCGCGCTCTGCGCCCGCGGGGCGTCGGCCGGCAGGCCCTTGTCGAGCAGGCGCGACAGCACGTGGCGCAGCGTGCCGAGCCGCCGCAGGATGGTCGCGACAAGGCGGCGCATCAGCGCGCGGTCACGGTCCGACAGCGTCTTGAGGGCGGGATGCGCGGCCGCGCCGTCGAGCTGGTCGTCGAGCGTGCGGCGCTTGTGCAGCACGCCATCGAGTATGTCCGCGGCGATCCGGCGCGTGGCGAGGCCTGGAACCTCGGTGGGCGGAGCGAATCGCGAAGGCTTCATGGACAACGGGCATTACTCGAGCTGAGAGGAGCGGCAGGTGGCGGGACCACCAACGTGACATGTGAATATGCCAAATGTAAGAAGCGCCTTCACGCCATCACAATCACACACCAGATGATAGTGTCAGACCGTGCTGGTGTGGATCTGGCGCGCGACGGGAGCCTTTCGATGACTGACAGCAACGACGTACCTGCGTCGCCCGTGCGTGACGCCGCCGATGCGACGGCAGCGCGCAAGCCGCTGCCGCCCGCCGCCCAGCGTGCACTGGCCGAGGCCGAGGAGCGCCGGCGCAGGGCGCAGGCGGAAGCCGAGGCGCGGCCGGTCGAACTGCAGGGGCCCAGGGGTCCCGAGCCCACGCGCTATGGCGACTGGGAGCGCAAGGGTATCGCCTCCGATTTCTGAGGCGCGGCCATGCCGGCGTGCCGGCATGGCTTAAGATTACGTTCTGCATTTGTGCTATAGTCGGGTGACCCGCTTCCGCCGCCCGGCCCCGCCATGTTCTTTCAACCCCGTCTCAACGCCCCGCTCCGCAGCCGCATCGCGGCCGTATTGCCGTGGGTGTTCGTCATCGGCGTTGCGGTGGGAACCGTGCTGCCGCTGCGACGCTGGCTGCACCTGCCGGCCCCGCCCGGCGTATCGCGGTCATGGCCGGACACCGCCGGCGAGATCCTGGGTGATCGGAGCGCCGATCCGGCTGCACGGATGTCCGTGGAGGTGCTGCGCACCATCGATGGCGACACCTTCGTCGCGCGGGTGCATCTGCCACGGCCCGATCGCGTCGTGGTCACGCGGGTGCGGCTGCGCGGGGTCGACGCGCCGGAACTGAAGGCGGCGTGCGAACGCGAATGGAAGATGGCGAAAGCCGCGACCACGGCGCTGAAGACGCTGCTCGGCGAGGGCGGTGTTGCGATCTACAACATCGGTCCTGACAAGTACTCCGGCCGCGTCGTCGCCGATGTCGCCACCGCGCGCACGCCCAACGTCTCCCAGGCGCTGCTCGCCGCCGGGCAAGTGCGCCGCTACGACGGCGGCCACCGCAACGGCTGGTGCGGATTCTGGGAGCGCTGACGCCCGAAACGGACAAAGCCGCGCGAGGCGCGGCCTTGTCGTCAGTCGTGGTGCGAAATCTCAGCGTGCGGTGACGACCACCGGGGTACCGACGGAGACGCGGCTATAGAGGTCGGTGATGTCCTCGTTGTACATGCGGATGCAGCCATACGAGACGTAGCCGCCGACCGAGTTCGGTACGTTGGTGCCGTGGATGGCGTACTGGCCGCCGCCGGACAGCGTCATCGCGGCGACGCCCATCGGGTTGGCCGGCGAGCCGCCGGGAATGACGTCCGGGATGGAAGGCTTGTCGCGCTTGACGTCGGCGGGCGGCGACCATGCCGGGTTGCGGTACTTGCCGTCGATCCGCGCGGTGCCGGCCCACTGCTTGCCGGCCTTGCCGACGCCGACCGGATAGCGCACCGCCTGGCCCTCGCCGAGCACCAGGTACAGCCGGCGCTGGCCCGTCTTCACGACGATGGTGCCGGGCTCGTAGGCCTCCCGGAACGAGACCACGTCCGGGCGCGCCTGCGCCGGGGTCAGGGCCAACAGGCTGCCGGCCACTGCCAGCGCGCCGATCACTGCAACCGAGGTCTTCACCGCCATGCGTTTCTCCTCAACTCCCATGACCGGGGGCCATGGGCGCATCCGATCCATTCCGTGTCGAAAATTGTAGGGTCGCGGCGCTGACCAAGAGGTTCAGGGACCGGCCCCGCCACGGCGTCCGAGGGCGGTAGAAATAAAATCCGTGCAACAAAGTAAAGGGCTGGAAAACAACACTCGCCGGCAAAGCGTACCGCCGCCGGCCCTGCCGACTGAAAATTACGTGATCGGTCAGGGACCGTGCGTGCCGCGCCGGGGCGGGTTCCAAATGAGGAGGGCCCCGGACGGTGTCCGGGGCCCGATCGGTCGGGGTGGAAGGGGCGATCAGCCCTTCTTGTTCTGGCGGTTCTTGATGAGGTCGTCGACCACGGCAGGATCGGCGAGGGTCGAGGTGTCGCCGAGGCTGCCGAACTCGTCCTCCGCGATCTTGCGCAGGATGCGGCGCATGATCTTGCCGGAGCGGGTCTTGGGCAGGCCCGGCGAGAACTGGATGAGGTCGGGCGAGGCGATCGGCCCGATGTCCTTGCGCACCCACGCGACCAGTTCCTTGCGCAGCTCCTCGGTCGGCTCCGTCCCGGTCATCAGGGTGACATAGGCATAGATGCCCTGGCCCTTGATGTCGTGCGGATAGCCGACCACGGCGGCTTCGGAGACCTTGGTGTGCGCCACCAGCGAGCTCTCGACCTCGGCGGTGCCCATGCGATGGCCGGAGACGTTGATGACGTCGTCGACGCGGCCGGTGATCCAGTAATAGCCATCGGCGTCGCGGCGGCAGCCGTCGCCGGTGAAGTACTTGCCGGCATAGGTCGAGAAGTAGGTCTGCATGAAGCGCTCGTGGTCGCCGTAGACCGTGCGCATCTGGCCGGGCCAGGACCGCGTGATGCAGAGATT
The DNA here is from genome assembly GCF_018131225.1 of Bradyrhizobium sp. U87765 SZCCT0048. Classification (GTDB taxonomy): domain Bacteria; phylum Pseudomonadota; class Alphaproteobacteria; order Rhizobiales; family Xanthobacteraceae; genus Bradyrhizobium_A. The sequence continues at coordinate 801,445 of NZ_JAFCMM010000004.1, forward strand.
GCCCTCGGTGGCGCCCTCAAGCACCTTGCCGTCGGCGTCGACGATTTCCGGCACGACACCGAAGAACGGCCGTGTCGCCGAGCCCGGCTTGAGCGCGGTGGCGCCGGGGAGCGGCGTGATCAGGATGCCGCCGGTCTCGGTCTGCCACCAGGTGTCGACGATCGGGCAGCGGCCGTCGCCGACGACATGGTAGTACCATTCCCACGCCTCGGGATTGATCGGCTCGCCGACCGAGCCGAGCAGGCGCAGCGAGGCGCGCGAGGTCTTCTTCACCGGGGCGTCGCCGGACTGCATCAGCGCGCGGATCGCGGTGGGCGCGGTGTAGAAGACGTTGACCTTGTGCTTGTCGATGACGTTCCAGAACCGCGAGTTGTCCGGATAATTCGGCACGCCTTCGAACATCAGCGTGGTCGCGCCGTTGGCGAGCGGCCCATAGAGAATGTAGCTGTGGCCGGTGACCCAGCCTACGTCGGCGGTGCACCAGTAAATGTCGCCGTCGTGATAGTCGAACACGTACTGATGGGTCATCGACGCGAACACCAGGTAGCCGCCGGTGGTGTGCACGACGCCCTTCGGCGTGCCGGTCGAGCCGGACGTATAGAGGATGAACAGCGGATCTTCCGCGCTCATCTCCTCGCACGGGCACTCGGCGGGGACGGTCTTGGCAGCCTCGTCATAGAACAGGTCGCGGCCGCTCTGCATCGCGACGTTGCCGCCGGTGTGGCGCACCACGACGATGCTCTCGACGCCGCCGGCCTTCTCCGCCGCCGCATCGGCGTTGGCCTTGAGCGGCACCTTCTTGCCACCGCGCAAGCCCTCGTCCGCCGTGATCATCACGGTGGAGCGCGCATCCTTGAGGCGGCCGGCCAGTGAATCCGGCGAGAAGCCGCCGAACACCACCGAGTGAATGGCGCCGATGCGCGCGCACGCCAGCATCGCATAGGCGGCTTCGGGGATCATCGGCAGGTAGATGGTGACGCGGTCGCCCTTCTTGACGCCGCGCGACTTCAGCACGTTGGCGAACTTGCTGACTTCGGCGTGGAGCTGCTTGTAGGTGATCTTCCTGTCGCTGCCGGGATCGTCACCTTCCCAGATGATGGCGACCTGATCGCCGCGCTTGGCGAGATGGCGGTCGATGCAGTTCCAGGCGACGTTCAGCGTGCCGTCCTCGAACCATTTGATCGAGACTTCGCCTGGGGCGTACGAGACGTTCTGCACCTTGGTGAACGGCTTGATCCAGTCGACCCGCTTGCCGTGCTCGGCCCAGAAGCCGTCCGGGTCCTTGACCGACCTGGCATACATGTCCTGGTAGCGGGCGTCGTCGACATAGGCGCGCTGCGCCCACTCGGCGGGGACCGGATAGACTTTCTGAGACATGTTTCCTCCACTGCGCGTTCGGTCGCGAGCACATGCACCCGGCAGGCGCGCGTTTTGCTGGCCGATTATGCTGCCCTTTACGGCGGCGACAAGCCGAAAGGAATAGGACTTTTGTCGCCCGAAGTCAGCCGTATCGTGAGGGCACCGGCGGTGTGATCACAACGTCGTCCGGTTCACGACAGCGAAGCCGCTTCCGCGTGCGTCGCCGCACTGTGCATCCGCCGGGTTATGGCCGGGCGGCGAGCGTCCAGACGGCGGTGTGCTTGATCTCGGTGTCCTCGAGCTCGCGCGTCACCGGCACATGGTAGTCGGCGAGCCGGCGCAGGCGATCCCTGGGCAGATAGCTGCGGCCGGGGTCGCCGATCAGCACCGTGGCGCCGGCGGCGGCATGTCCGGACAGAAAGGCGAGGGCGCGCTCGGCCGTGTCGCGTTCATAAAAGATGTCGCCGGCCAGCACGGTCTGCACCGGGGAACAAGTGGCGCCGGCGAGCACGTCGCCATCGCCGACGGAAATCGTCACGTCGTTGGCCTGCGCGTTGAGCCGCACGGCCGCGAGGGCAAAACGGTCGATGTCGGCGGCGCACACGCTGCGCGCGCCGGCCTTCATCGCGGCGATGGCGACGAGCCCCGAACCTGAGGCGAGATCGAGCACGTCACGGCCGGCGACCGCGTCGGGATGGTCCAGCACATAGCGCGCCAGCGCCTGTCCCCCGGCCCAGGCGAACGCCCAGAACGGCGGCGGCAGGCCGGCTTCACCCAGTTCGTCCTCGGTCTTGGTCCACAGCGGCACGGCCTCGTCGGCGACATGCAGCGCGATTTCCGGCACCAGCGGCACGGCGCGCAGCCGCGTGTTGGCGCGGATGAAGGCGACGGGGTCGGTGATGCGCTCGCCGGATGCCCCGGTCATGACGGCATCCGCCGGGGTTGTGCCGGGCGTGCCGGCGTCACAGTCCGCCCAGCTTGCAGACGTGCTTCCACTGTTCGGCGGTCACGCTCTGCACCGAGAGGCGGGAGTACTTCACGAGATCCATCTCGGCCAGCTTCTTGTCGGCCTTGATGGTGGCGAGCGTCACCGGTGTTTTCAGCGGCTTGTCGGCCTTGATGTCGACGCAGACGAACTTGGCGCTCTTGTCGGTGGGATCGAGATAGGCCTCGCGGATGATCTCGACGATGCCGACGATCTCCTTGCCCTCGTTGGAATGATAGTAGAAGGCGAGATCGCCTTTCTTCATCTTTTCCAGATTCTGTTTGGCAGTGTGGTTGCGCACGCCGGTCCAGGGCTCGCCCTTGGCGCCCTTGGCGACCTGCTGGTCCCACGACCACACCGACGGTTCGGATTTCACCAGCCAGTAAGCCATTTCGTTCTCCTATCCTTCCGCCTTGAACGGTCGCGTCAGCAGGCCGTTGATCGCGGCGTCGATGTCGATGCGGCCGTCGAGGATCGCGGCCACCGCTTCGGTGATCGGCATGTCGATGCCGCGCGCGCGGGCGATGTCGAGCAGCACCGCGGCGGTGAATGCGCCTTCGGCGAGCTTGCCGCCGGCGGCGTCTGCCGGGCGCGCGCCCTCGCCGAGCGCGATGCCGAACGAGAAGTTGCGGGACTGCCGGCTCGAGCACGACAGCACGAGATCGCCGAGGCCCGACAGCCCGGCCAGTGTCTCCGCACGGGCGCCACAGGCGCGGCCGAAGCGCGCCAGTTCGGTGAAGCCGCGGGTGGTCAGCGCAGCCAGCGCCGAGGCGCCGAGCTGGCGGCCGGCGACGATGCCGGCGGCGATCGCCAGCACGTTCTTGGCCGCGCCGCCGATCTCGACGCCGCGCACGTCGGTGGTGTGGTAGGGCCGGAAGGTCGGTGAGCCAAGTGCCTGGCACAGTGCGGCCGCGGTCGCCTCGTCATCGCTGGCGAGGGTCACCGCGGTCGGCAGGCCGCGCGCGACGTCGTCGGCGAAGCTCGGGCCGGACAGGATCGCCGGCACGGCCTGTGGTGTGAGTTCAGCGATGATCTCGGTCATGTAGCGGCGCGTGCCGCGCTCGATGCCCTTGGCAGTGGCGATGATCACCGTGCCGGCAGCGACGTCGTTCGCGAATACCGCGAGTGCCGCCCGCAATGCCTGCGCCGGTACGGCCAGCAGCACGATCTGCGCCGCGGCGGCATCGGCGGCGGTGCCGCTCACGGCGACGGCGCTGTCGAGACGCACGCCCGGCAGGCGCGGCGATTCGGCGCGGCCGGCGATGGCCGCCGCGCTTGCGGCGTCCCGCGCGACCAGCGTGACGCTGCGGCCGGCCCGCGCCGCGGCATTGGCGAGCGCGGTGCCCCAGGCGCCGGCGCCGACCACTGCTACGGTTGAAAACGATGGCATACGCTGATCGGCCTTCTTCAGTGCCGCGCGCGGGTGTTGGCGAACTGCGCCGGGGTCGGCGTCGTCTCGTCCAGCCGCCAGCGCGCGCGGGGCGACGTTTCCATGGTATCGACGAGGCCTAGCGCGAGGCGCTCGAGGCCCGCCCAGGCGATCATCGCGCCGTTGTCGGTGCACAGCGCGGGTGGTGGCACCACCAATGAGGTGCGCGCCTTGTCGGCAACCGACTGCAGCGCGGTGCGAATCGCCTTGTTGGCGGCGACGCCGCCGGCCGCGACCAGGGCGCGCGGCGCGCCAAAGCGCTCGCGGAACAGTTTCAGGCCGGCACTCAGGCGGTCGGCGGTGGATGCGATCACGGCGGCCTGGAAGCCGGCGCAGAGGTCGGCGATATCCTGCGGGGCGAGCGGCGCGCTGCGCTCCGCCTCGTTGCGAACGGCGGTCTTCAGGCCCGAGAACGAGAAATTTGCGTCCGGCCGCCCGAGCATCGGACGTGGCAGCGCAAAGCGTCCGGCATCGCCGGCCGCGGCAGCGCGCTCGACATGCGGGCCACCGGGATAGCCGAGGCCCAGCATCTTGGCGACCTTGTCGAAGGCCTCTCCGATCGCATCGTCGACGGTGGTGCCGAGCCGCACATATTCGCCGACGCCGCGCACCGCGACAATCTGGGTGTGGCCGCCGGAGGCGAGGAACAAGCAGTAGGGGAAGGTCAGCGGCGACACCAGGCGTGGCGTCAGTGCATGCGCCTCGAGATGGTTGACCGCAATCAGCGGGGTGCCGTGCACCAGCGCGATGGCCTTGGCGGTCGTCAGCCCGACGATGACACCGCCGATCAGGCCGGGTCCTGCCGCCGCCGCGATGCCGTCGAGCCGGTCGAAGGCGATGCCGGCGTCCCTCATGGCGGTGGCCACGATGCCGTCGAGACAGTCAACATGGGCGCGCGCCGCGATCTCGGGAACCACGCCGCCGAACGGCGCGTGCTCGTCGATCTGCGAGCGGACGACATCGGACAGGATCCGGCCGCTGCCGTCGGGCAGGCGTTCGACCACGGCCGCGGCGGTTTCGTCGCAGGTGGTTTCGATGCCCAGCACTAGCGTTGGCGTCTGCGTGTCCAAATTCAACCCTTTTGTTCGTCTTTCGGCTCTTGCCTTTGCCGGCAAACCGGCGCTTCCCTTTTCGGGCCCGGCGTAGCATTACCGCGCCCGGAGAAAAAGGTGGAGAGACAAGACGTGCAGGCGTCCGGACCGGACATCGTCGCGACCATCGGCACGCGGGGCAGCCCGCTGGCGCTGGCCCAGGCTCACGAGGTGCGTCGGCGCCTGGTACAGGCGCACGGCCTCGACGAGGCGCAGATCGCGATTCGGGTGATCCGCACCTCCGGCGACATGATCCAGGATCGTGCCCTGCTCGAAGCCGGCGGCAAGGGTTTGTTCACCAAGGAGATCGAAGAGGCGCTGCTCGCCGGCGGCATCGATATCGCGGTGCATTCGTCGAAGGACGTGCCAACCTTCCTGCCGGACGCGACATGGCTGTCGGCGTTCCTGCCGCGCGAGGATCCGCGCGACGTCTTCATCAGCCACAAGGCCGCTTCGCTCGCCGCGTTGCCAGCGGGCGCGGTGGTTGGCACCGCGTCGCTGCGGCGCCAGGCCATGGTGCTGCGGCTGCGGCCGGACCTGAAGGTCAACGTCATCCGCGGCAACGTCGAGACGCGCCTGCGCAAGCTTGCGGAGGGCGAGGCGGACGCGACGCTGCTGGCGCTCGCCGGCTTGCGGCGCCTCGGCATGGAAGACAAGGCGACGCACGTCTTTTCGGTCGACGAATTCCTGCCCGCAGTGGGCCAGGGAGCGATCGCGATCGAATCGCGGCGTGACGACGACCGCACCAATGCCTTCGTTGCGCGCATCACGGATCCGGACACCGAGATCGCGCTCAACGCCGAGCGCAGCTTCCTGGCACTCCTCGACGGCTCGTGCCGCACGCCGATCGGCGGGCATTGCCGGGTCGCGGGTGATCGCATCCACTTCCGCGGCCTGATCATCTCGCCCGACGGCAAGGCGTCGTTCGAGACCGTGCGCGAGGGCGCACGTGCCGATGCGATCGCGCTCGGCACCGATGCGGCGCGCGAGCTGCGGGATCGTGCCGGCGAACAGTTCTTTATGTTGTTCGGCGGGGCCTGACGTGGCCGTGCTGGTCACGCGGCCGGCGCCGGACAATGCCGCCACGGTGGCGGCGCTGCGCGAGCGCGGCATCGCGTCGCTGCTCGCGCCGATGCTGCGGTTCGAAGCCGTCGCGGCGTTCGAGGATGCGGCGGACTACGACGGACTGATCGCGACCAGCGCTAACGCGTTGCGCGCGGCTGCCGATCATCCGGCGCTGGCGCAGTGGCGCACTCTGCCGCTGTTCGCCGTCGGCGAGCATACGGGCGAGGCGGCGCGTGCGATCGGCTTCGCCGATGTGGTCGCCGGCCGGGGGGGCGCCGATGCCCTGCCTCCTCTGGTAGAATCCTACTTCGCGCGAGGGGCCCGCAAGACCGGACAGCGGCCGGCGCTGCTGCACCTCGCCGGCGCCGATATTGCTCATGATCTGTCCGCGCCGCTTGCGGCACGCGGCATCGACGTCATCGTGCGCATGGTCTATCGCATGGCCGCGGTGTCGCATCTGCCGCGCGAGGTGTGCAACGCTTTCGCCGCGAATCAGATCGATGCGATCCTGCATTTCTCCCGCCGCAGCGCGCAGGCCTTCGTTGCCGCCGTGCGGTCCGAAGGCGTCGAGATCACGGCGCTGGCGCTGCCGCAGTGCTGCCTGTCCGACACCATCGGCGCGGTGCTGCGCGGTGCGGGAGCCAGCCGCGTGATCGTGACGGCCGCGCCGAACGAGCGCGCGATGCTGGAAGCGGTGGACCGCGCGCTGCAGCCACGCTAGCGCGGGTGTCCAGACAAAAGTTTGTGGGCGCCACCGCGTGCCCCGGCCGCAAAACCGCGCTAGTGTCCACCCGGTGCACCGCTGTGGCGCGACAGGAGTGAATGTGGATGGTCGACGACACCCCCAAGGACAGTGGTCCCGCGTCGGAGACCGTGATGGAGGGCGGTCGCCGGCCGCGCACCCCGCCCACGATCGAGCTCGAAGCGTCCCGGGTGGAGACCGCCGAAGCGCCGGCGGACGATGCTTCGCAGGCCGTTGACGCGGACACCGGGCACGATTCGGCCGGCAGTGCGTCGGCGGACGCCCCGCGTGCGTCCCGGGCGCCCGGCCGGGCGGGCGGGGTCGTGGCCGCAGCGCTGGCAGGTGGCGCCGGCGCGCTGGTGATTGGCGGCGCGGCCTGGTTCGCCGGGGTGATCGGCAATTCAAGCTCGCAGAACATGTCGATGGTCGCGACGGTCGAGACTCTGGCCGCGCGGGTGGCGCGGCTCGAAGCGGTGCCGCCCCCGCCGACGACGCTGAAATCGGATCCGGCCATCGCCGCGCGGGTTGAGGGCATGGAGAAATCGATCATCGCGGTGCGCGACAATCTCGCGACGCTGCGCGAGCAGGTCGAACGCATGGCCAAGACCATGGATGAAATCAAGGCCGCGCCGGCGAGCGTCGCGGCCGTTCCGCCGCCGGACCTGTCGGCGTTCGACACGCGGATCGCGCAACTCGACAGCCGCGTTCAGGCGCTCGTCGCACAGACCGCGCAAATTAAAGGTGGACAGGATCGGACCGATGCGCGTCTGGCCGACATCTCGACGACCACCGCGAAGGCGGCGGCGGCGAGGCCTGCCGACGAGGTGCGCGTGCGGCGCGCGATCGCGGCCGGGGCGCTCGAGCGCGCCGTGCGTGACGGCGAGCCGTTCGCGCCGGCGCTCGAGGCCGCAAAGCGCCTCGCGGAAGATCCAGCGGTGCTCAAGCCGCTCGATGCCTTTGCCACAATGGGCCTGCCGAGCGCGACAAGCCTCGGGCTTGCGTTCGTGACGCTGCGGCGGAGCGTAGAGCCGGCGTCCACCGGTGTGGCGGCGCCGCCATCCGCCGGCTGGCTCGACCGGCTGCGGATGAGCGCCGAGCGCCTTGTGAAAATCAGGCATGAGGGAGCGGCTGCTTCATCCGACGGCAGCGACGCGCTGGCGCGAAGCACGGCCGCCGCGTCACGCGGCGATCTCGCGGCGGTCAAGCGCGAGCTGGCTGCCCTGCCGGAGGCGGAGCGAGCCCGCTTTCAGCCCTGGATCGACAAGGTCGCGGCGCGGGATGCCGCGCTCGCGGCCGCGCAGCAGTTCTCGGCCAATGCCATCACGGCGCTCGCCGCCACACCATAGTCGCACCCACAGGTCGTGCCGATGCTCCGAATCATTCTGTTCCTTGTTCTGATCGCGCTGGCGGCGTTCGGCGCGGCATGGGTTGCCGATCAGACTGGCGATGTCGTGCTGACCTGGGGCGGCTGGCGGGTCGAAACCAGCATGCCGGTGTTCGTGCTCGGCCTCGTGGTCACCGTGATCGTGGCGATGCTTGTCTGGATGCTGGTGCGTGCGCTGTGGCGCGCGCCGGCGAGGCTGCGCCGCAGCCACCGCGAACGGCGGCATGCGCGTGGCCGCCGTGCCATCACCCACGGTTTGCTGGCAATCGGTACCGGCGACGCAGTGGCTGCGCGCCGCCACGCCCATATCGCGCGGCGCGATGCGCAGCACGACCCGCTAGCACTGCTGCTGCATGCCCAGACGGCCCAGCTCGACGGCGATCGCGGCGGGGCTCAGCGTGCGTTCCGCGCCATGGCGGAGCGCGAGGATACGCGTCTGCTCGGTCTGCGTGGCCTGTTTGTCGAGGCGCAGCGCGCCGACGATCCGGTGGCGGCGGTGGCGATCGCCGAGGAAGCGCTCAAGGTGGCGCCGGCGGCGCCGTGGGCGTCGCATGCGATTCTCGGCTTTCGCTGTGCCAAGGGCGACTGGGACGGGGCGCTGCGACTCCTCGACGACAGTTTCTCCGCCGGGCAGGTCGACAAGGCGACGCACCGCCGCCAGCGCGGCGTGTTGCTGACGGCGCGGGCCCTGGAACTCGCGACGCAGGATCGCGACCTGTCGCGCGAGAGCGCAATGGAGGCCGTCAAGCTGGCGCCGACGCTGGCACCGGCAGCGGTACTGGCCGCGAAGTATCTCAGCGAGGCGCATCAGGTGCGCCGGGCGATGCGCATTCTCGAAACGGCCTGGCTGGCGCAGCCCCATCCCGATATCGCCGATGCGTATGCCCATGTTCGCCTCGGCGATTCGGCGCGGCAGCGTCTCACGCGTGTCGAAACCCTGGCGGCCAAGAAGCCGGGCAATATCGAGGGGGCGCTGGCGATCGCGCGCGCGGCGATCGATGCCAGCGAGTTCGCGCGCGCGCGCGAGGTGCTGGCGCCGTTCATCGCCGCGCCGACCCAGCGCGTCGCGATGCTGATGGCGGAACTCGAACGCACCGAGCATGGCGACACTGGCCGCGCGCGCAGCTGGATGCTGCGGGCGGTGCGCGCCGCCCATGACCCGGTCTGGACGGCCGACGGTTATGTCTCGGATCGCTGGCGCCCGGTGTCGCCGGTGACTGGCCGGCTCGATGCGTTCCAGTGGCAGACGCCACTCGCCGCACTGCCGTCCGACAGCGGGGCGCATGACTTCGATCCGACCCTCGCGGTGCCACCCGAGGCCGCCCCGCCCGTGGTGGAGGCGATCGCACCGCCGGGAGACCAGGCGTCGAGTGCGCCAGCCACCGTTGTCGCGACCGCTGAGACTCACTTGGATGCTCCGGCGGCCGACGATGGAAGTCATGATGCCGGTGAGCCCGCCGAGATCACGGAGGTCGCTCCCCCGCCAGCGCCGCCGCGCGAGACGCAGCCGCCGGTGTTCCGGCCGCGCGCCGACCTGCACAAGCCGGCGGCGCCGCCGGTCATCCCCATTGTGCGTGCGCCGGACGATCCCGGCATCGACGATCCGCTGGCTGGTGACGAATTTGCTGATTCGCCCTATCCACCGCAGGCCCAGCGTGGCGGCTGGCGCGGTTTCCTGTCGCGCTGGGGCGGCTGAGGTCCGCGGCGGCACAAGTTCCCGCCGGGAGTCCTTGCCAATCGAAGCGGCGCGCTTTATCAGAAGCGCCGAAATCGCATCGATTTCGCCGCAATAGCTCAGCTGGTAGAGCACGTCATTCGTAATGACGGGGTCGGGGGTTCGAATCCCTCTTGCGGCACCACCCCTCCCTCGCGCGAGGCGTGGCGCCCGCAAGGCGGGGCTACGACAGCCTTAAACCATTGGAATATTGAGTATATTCGACGCCGGCGTGCTTCCGCCGGTCGTCAGCCGTGCTCGTCCGAGAACAGGTCGGTGGTGATGCCGTGGCGGATCAGGGCCGCCCGGATCAGCCGCGGCCGCGCCTTCACCTCGGTCATGATCTTGGCGACGTATTCGCCGACCAGTCCGATCGCGAGCAGGTTGAGCGAACCGAAGAACAGGATGGTGATCAACAGCGTCGTCACGCCACGCGGGGCGATGTCGGGGACCAGGACGCGCAGCAGCGCGGCAAGCACCATCACCAGCAGCGACAGCGAAAACAGCGCGACGCCGGACATGGTGAGCATGGTCATCGGTGCGTTGCTGAACGAAAAGATTCCCTTCTTCGCCCAGTCGAGGTTCTTGAGAAGATTGTTGGTGGAGCGGCCGAACATGCGCTCCGGACGGACATAGTCGACGCCGGTCTGGCGGAAGCCGACATAGGCGCGCAGTCCGCGCATGAACAGGTCGCGCTCGGGCGAGCGCAGCAGCCATTGGACGACCCGCTGGTCGATCAGCGAGAAATCGCCGGCATCGAGCGGAATCCGGACATAGCTGAAGGCGGCGAACACGCGGTAGAAGGCCTTGTAGAGCAGGCCCTGCAGCCACGGCATTTCGCGCTTGACGCGGCGGCCATAGACGACCTGGTAGCCCTCTTGCCATTTCGCGTAGAAGTCGGCGATGAGCTCCGGCGGATCCTGCAGGTCGCCGTCGAGCAGCACGACGGCCTGCTTGGTGGCCAGCTCCATGCCGCTGCGGAACGCCATCTGCGAGCCGAAATTGCGCGAGTGAGTGATGCCGAGAACGTGGCGGTCCTGCTCGGAGATACGGCGGATGACATCCGCGCTGTCGTCCGGGCTGCCGTCGTTGACGAAGATGATCTCGTAATCGATCTGCAGCTTGCGGAAGGTCTCGGTCAGCCGCTGGTGCATGACGGGAATCGCCTGGGCATCCTTGTAGCAGGCGATGATGGCGCTGATGCTGCGCCGCTTGTTGACGTCGGCGAGCTTCGTTGTGCCGCCGAGATCATCGGTCGACAGGGTGCGGACCCAGTCCGCCATCCTGCGAAGGCCGCTGTCGAGCGGCGTGCGGGCCTGCCATCCCAGCAGGGATCGTGCCTTGGACGGGTCGGCGTACCAGTCGCGCAGATCCCACGACCGGCCATCCATGCTGTTGAACTGCGGCGTCTCCGCCACGCCGAAGACGCCCCGCGCCACATCGACGAGCTGGCGGATGGTGGTCTTCGTGCCCGAGCCGATGTTGATGTCCTCGCCGAACATCGCGGGGTTCATCTTGACGGCTGCGAGAATGAAGGCTTCGCAGACATCGTCGACATAGACGAAGTCGCGCGACGTGTCGGGGTCGACCAGCGGCGGCAGACCGCCGGCGATGGCGCGCCGCACGAGATTGGGCATCAGGCGCGAGGTATCCTCGAGCGGACCGTAGACCGAATAGAGACGGAGATTGACGCACGGAAAATTCTTGAACTTGCCGGCGTAGCCGAGATAGCTGCCGGCGGCGACCTTCGACACGGCATAGTCGCTGTTTGGTTCGCAACGGTCTGCCTCGCCGGGTGCGGCGCTGTTACGGCCGTACTCCGAGGAACTGCCCGCATGAACATAGGCAGCCACCGGCCGCTGCGCCAGCAGCTCGACCAGCCGCACCGTCGACAGGAAGTTTGTCTCGTAGATCAGAGCGGAGTTCTTCTCGAAGGAGTACGCGCCGTAGGCGACGCAATCGAAAACCGTCTGCGGTGTCGTGCTGTCGAGCAGGTGCTTGACCGCGTTGAGGTCGTTGAGATCTGCCGCAGCGATCTGCTGCTCGGAGACGTCGCGCAGCCGCCAGTTGCGCTCGCGCTGAACCACGGCATACGCATCGCTGCGATACCGGGAGATCATGTGAAACAGGTTGGCGCCGACGAAGCCGGACGCTCCGGTCACCAGAATGGGGCCACGGAGGGCGCGGATATAGGCTTCGATATCGGTCATTCTGCAGCAGGTGTCCGTTGGAGATCGTCGACGATGCGCATCAGTGAGTCCGGATCCAGCCCGGCTTCCCGGCGCATGTAGGTCTGGGATCCGTATCGTGAGAAATGGTGTGCGGTTGCGCACAGATGGCGAATACGAATGCCACCGAGTCCATTTTCCATCAGGAATAGCGCAAGATCGCTGCCAAGGCCGCCCTGACGCACGTGCTCCTCAGCGATCACGAGATGCCCGGCGGCTTCGATCTGGCGCAGGAGATCGCCGGGCGGTGGGTTCGATGCCAGCGGCAGCTCGGAGACAGCCCAAAGGTTCGGGCGGCGGGTGTCGTCGCGCGCCTCGCACGGGCCGATGAAGCTGCCGGCAAGAGGACCCACGGCGATGACAACGGGACCCTGGCCTCGCGTGAGCTGGCGCCACGGGGCGTAGGCCGGAATGTTCCAGCCCGCGGGAGGTTCGCCACGACCGAGGCGCAGATAGCCCGGCCCGGAATGGCTGGCAGCGCGCGCGACGACGGCGTCGATATCCTGGTCGAAGACCGGTACGAAGGCCTTCATGTTGGGCAGCGTCAGCAGGATGCCGTAGTCTTCGATCGCATGGTGGGTCGGCCCCATCACGCCGTATCCGTAACCGCCGCCATTGCCGACGATCTTGACCGGCAGCTTGTGGAAGGCGATGTCGTTGCGGATCTGCTCGAAACCGCGCGCGTAGCAGAACGGGGCGATGCTGTAGACCCAGACATCCAGCTGCTGCTTGGCGAGGCCGGCGGCGACCGACATCATGTTTTGCTCGGCGACGCCCGCATTGATGAAGCGTTCCTGCATTGCTTCGCGCAAGGGTTCGAGCGCCATGAAGCCGAGATCGCCGGTCAGGAAGACGACGTCAGGCTTGCGTGCGTAGGCAACCAGTGCATCGCAAAACTGGGTTCTCATGCTGCGTCCAATTCCTGCAGGGCCTGTCGGTACAGCGCTTCGTTCAGTGGCCGATAGTGCCACTCCATCTGGTTCTCCATGAAGGAGACGCCTTTGCCCTTGACGGTCTGCAGGACGATGACCTGCGGACCCTCGGTCCGCCGCTGCATCTCCAGGCGGATCGCGTCCGCATCATGTCCGGGAACGATACGGATGTCGGCGTCGAAGCCGGCAATGCGCTTGGCTAGCGGGTTCATGGACGCAACCTCGGCCGTATTGCCGAAGCCCTGCAGGCCATTGTGATCGACGAGGATCGTCAGGTTCGAGAGGCGATGGTGGCAGGCGAAGACGAAAGCCTCCCAGGTCGATCCTTCCTGCCACTCGCCATCGGAGGTCATGCAGAACACATGACCGTCGGTCCGCTTCAGGCGGAAGGCGAGCGCTGTGCCGGAGGCGAGCGAGAGGCCGTGTCCGAGGCTGCCGGTGGCGAAGTCGACCTGCGGCAGGCCGCGCACGGGGGGGTGTCCTGCCAGCAGTGTCGCGTCGCGATGAAAGGTCTTCAAGTCGTCGTCGGTCAGCAACCCCAGCGACCAAAGGACGGTATAGAGCGCGCCGGCCGAATGTCCCTTCGACAGGATGAAGCGGTCCGCCGGCTGCATGAATTCATGGAATGTAATCATCATCGCGTCGATGGCCGACAGATTGCCGCCGATATGACCGACGCCACTGTCATAATGCATTTGCAACAGGCGCTGACGCGCCTGCCGGAAATTGGCTTCGACCAGTCGATTGTTCATCCCAAAACCTCAGATGGTCCCCTCGGGCGGGAACCCGTACCTTTCGCCCCGCAGATGTGGGGCGTTCAAGTCCATTGCTGCGAACACGCCGAGAATGCCAGCACGTGATTAGCGGACACTGAAAGCCCGTCTCACCTGCCCCGGCCGTCAGGTGCCCCGTTCGGGGGATTGCGCCGATCGCGCGGTCACAAAATGCGACTGAGCCAGCCAGCGGGTCGGCGCCAGACCTTCCAGAAACGGTTCGACAGCCACAATGGGGCGGATCAATCCTACTGGGATACCAGGAACGAGGAAGTCCCTGGTGGCGACGTTCACATCCTGCCAGCCCGCTTGGCGGATCGCCTGTCCCAAGGCCGAAGCCTTGAAGGCCATTTCGTCCGGTTCGAGATGGGCCCATTTGCGGCCGATCTTCGTTCCGAAAATAAAGGCGCAATACGGATTCATCAGATTGGGTTCGATGAACGCGAGGCCGCCGCCGGGGCGCGTCATGTCACGCAGGATGCGCAGGACAGAATCCAGGCGCAGGACGAGATGATGCAGAATGCCGTTGCCGTAGATCAGGTCGAAATCGCCAAAGATCTTCGGATCGTCGTTGAACAGATCGAATTTCTCGAAGCTCAGATTGGGAGCTTGATGATTGGCGCGGGCCGTCTGCAGGAATGCATCGCTGATGTCGATGCCGACGACCTCCGCCGTGGTGCTGGCCGCGACATGTGCCGCGGCTTCGCCTGTGCCGCAGCCGATCTCGAGAATCCGTTTCGCTCCAACTCGTTCCGCCTGGGTCGCGAACCATGAATTGCGGCGAAGAGCCCTGAAAGGCGTCGATCCGACGGGCGCAAACACCTGATTGAAGCCGCGCTCGTCCTGCAGGCCAATCTTCGACATGATCAAGCCTTTCGCGCCGTCACGGCATAGCCCAGGGGATCGTTCTTCGATCCCCAGCCGAACACAAGCGAAAGGTGCGCGCACGCCAGCGCGAACACCGCAAACGGCGCCAGCAGCAAGGCAAAAACACCATTGTACAGCAACGCCCAGCCTTGCTTCGGCTGGAGCAGTCTGGCGCACAATACGATCAGCTTGTTGGCAATAACGGTGATGTCGTTGCCTCGCTCGATGATCTCGACGTCATTGAAGGCAGAGAACATCGCTGCGAGACGAAATCGCGTGAAGCGGTGAAAGTCGTAAGGCGCGTGATGCACGCGTGCCGCGAACGGAACCGTCACGAGGCAGACGCCGCCCGGGCGGAGTACGCGATGCATTTCCTGAATGAGCTTGAGGGGATCAACGGCGTGCTCGAGCACTTCGGTACAGAGCACCGCATCGTGCGACGCATCCGGAAAAGGGATATTGGCGCCATCGAAGGTGACGATGTCATCGTGCTCGTCCATGCCGAAGGACATCGCCTCGGGGACATCGATGCCGGTATAGCGGACGCTGGTCGGAAGCAAAGACCGGAAGGGCATTTCGCCGCATCCGACGTCGAGCAGGGCGCCTGATGTGCGGGCGAGTCGCGGCTTAAGGAAGCGGGTGCAGGTCAGCAACTGCAGGTCAACCGTGAGGCGGATGGCGTTCAGCAGTCGGCCGAACAAACCGTCATGCCTGCGGACGGGGATCGGCTTGAATTGTTCAACAAAATCGGCAGGCATTCACGTTCTCGCAGCGCCACTGTCCATTGGCAACAGATGGGCTTCCGGCTCCCGACAGACAGGGCGGGACGGCCATCCGAGATCGCTGTGGCATGAATCCGGGTCTTAGACTAGAGACTTTGGCCGAATTCGCGGTGCGGCCGGCCGACACAGAGGGACGGGTTGTGAACTATCAGTCGAAGATCAACTCGGATCGGAAGATATGGATGGCGCTGGTATCTTCCACTGCGCTCGACAATCTCGGTCACGGTGTGTGGCGGTTGCGGTGGGTGGTATTCGCCACCGTATCGGCCGCCATTGTATGGCTGTCGGTGTGGCAGGGAGCCTACAATCTCGATCCCCATCATTGGGGGTTGATGTTGAGCAACGCGAAGGACTTGCGCGATGGGAGATTGCCGTATCGTGATATTTTTATTCAGTATGGAATTCTGACCACAATTGTTCATGCGCTTGCATTCGACCTCGCCGGGCAGAATTTGCGCGCGCTGATCCTGTCGACGTCGCTCTTTTATGCGATCGGCCTGATTGGCGTCTACTACATCGGCCTCGCAGTCTTCGAGCGGCGTTCGCTGGCGTTCTACAGCTACATGTGTTGTGCCGTCGCGCATGGGATCTGCATTTACCCATGGTCGAACTACATTGCCTTTCCGTTTCTGTCGTTCGGCATCGCGGCCGTTCTGTGGCGCGAGCGTAGTGGCGGTCTCTCCCTCGTCGGCGGCGTCCTGCTGGGGCTTGCGATCCTGGCAAGAGAAGGGCTGCTCGCGCCAGTGCTCGGCTTTGCGATCTTCGTGACGGCATTGGAAATTCTGGAGAAGCGCAGCCTTGAGCGGGCAGTTCGCCTGGCGATCTTCTGGATCGGGCTGTCCATTCCGGTCGTGTTGTTCGTTGTCTACCTTCTGGTCTGGAAGCTGTTTCCCTTCTGGTACGAAGCTGCAGTGGTTCTGCCGCGGCTCTACTACGAGTTCTTCTCCGGGAAAGGATTGCTCGACGGGCCGCTGTCGCTGGTGAGTTACTTTCGTGACGGTGTCCGCACATTCAACGTCCGCGCGATTTTCTTCGGCCTCGTTCTGATATCCGCCGGTGTGGTGTTCGCGCGCTGCGGGGTCTATCGATCCATTCGGGAGCAGAAGCCGGCGCTTGCGCTTGCAGCCATGACGCTCCTCCTGATCAGTGCTGCGCTTCATCTCGCCGAGGTGTTCCGGCTTGTGACGAGCGTGGCCGTCGGAACAGTGCTGCTGTTCTATTTCGCGTCAAAGCTCAGGGTCGAGGGTTTGATGTTCTGGGGAATGCTGGCCGGCATGGTGGTGTCCTGGCATTCTCCGATCAACGGCAACTACTACTATCCTTCCATGGAGCAGCTGGCGGCCACAAGCACCGGCAGTCGTCCGGCCATCTTCTCCGGTCAGCGGTGGCCGAAGGAAGCCTTCGACTATTATGAGGCTTTCGCAGCGCGCCTGACGTCGCTTCAGGACGCGTCCTGTGGTCTCAGGTATTTTCACAACGATACGAAGGATGCATTCCTCGCGACGTTGAATCCTTTCGCGCAATATCAGCTGGCGCCATTCGGTCGGGCCGCCTTTGACGATCTTCCATTGTGGCGGTGGAGCCGGATTCTGCGGCCGGACTACGACGTCGACCACAAGATCTCGGTGGACCGCGACATTGTTCTGTTCCAGACGGTCAAGCCGGAAGACGTCGAAACGTATCGGCCGCCCTCGGGCTATGTTGTCGCGAGCCGCAGGCAAATGCCGAGGTCCCACTTCTTCCCGGAAGGCAATTTCCTGTTCGTGGTCATTCCGGAAGCGTGCGGAAAGGCGCTCTGAAAGTCGGTCGTCTCACGCTTTCGCGGCCATCGCGCGCAATGTCAGGTTCGCGCGCCGCACCCGCTCGCGGTGGGCGGTGTAGAGGCCGCTGGCGATGATCACGGCGGCGCCGACGAAGGTCCAGCCGTCGGGCACGTCGCCGAACACCGCATAGCCGAGCAGCGTCGCCCAGATCGGCTGGGTGTAGCTGAACAGCGCGAGCACCGAGGCATCGCCATAACGATACGCCAGCACCACCAGCCAGTGGCCGGAGGTCGCGGCGATGCCGAGGGCCGCCGCGATGGCAAGCTCCCAGGCGGTCGGTTGCATCCACACGAACGGCAGCATGATGGACAGCAGTACGAAGCCAACGATGGCGGAGTAGGCCATCGTGGTCACCGGTGCGTCACGGCCGGCGATCTTGCGTGTCGTCACCAGCGAGACCGCCCAGCACAGCGCCGACGTGATCGCCAGCAGCGCCGCGGGGTGGAATGCGCTGGTGCCCGGCCGCACCACGATGATGACGCCGACGAGGCCGGTGATGGTGGCGAGCCAGCGCCGCAGACCGACCACCTCGCCAAGGACAAAGATCGACAGCACCGTGACGAAGATCGGAGACACAAAGCTCGTCGTCGTGGCTTCCGCGATCGGCAGAAAGCGCAGCGCCGAGATGAACAGCAGCGACGAGCCGACCAGCGTGAGACCGCGCAGCACCTGCATGCCGGGCCGCGCGGTGCGCATCGCCTGGCGCGGCGAGGCGGCGAGCACGACCGGCAGCATCAGCAGTGTGAACATCAGGTAGCGCAGCCAGCCGATCTCGACCGCGGGCAACCGCAGCGCGAGATATTTCGCCATCGTGTCCGAAGAGGAGAGGAAGATCGTCGATGTCAGCACCAGCAGGATGCCGCGGAGCGGGCGGTCGACCGGTGTCGTCGGGCCCGGATGCGCCTCGGCTTCGACCTGGCCGACATCGGCTTCGATGGACGCTGTCGCGCGAGGCTCTGGCGGCGTCGCCACGGGGCGGAGGGGCAATGCGATCTCTGTCGGGCTGGCCGCCGATTCGGCTGATCTCGTTGCGTCAGCCCTCCCATGCTTCGCAGGCCCTCGCAACCAGAACCCGGGCGAAACAAGGGATTCTGAGGGCTGCCATGCCGTCGGCGCGGAGCTGATGGCGATATGCAATGCGGCTTCCCGGCTTCGTGCGCCGCGCTCCCCGCATGATGGGTTTGGCATGCCTGCGCATGGTTGTTTGCGGCGCAGCGCGAGCGGCGGCTGGAACCGCGTCACCGCACGAGATGTCCGCGGCGCGGCAACGGAAGGCATCGTCGGATCGGTTGACGGATGCGGCCCGCGGGCCTGCGGCGATCGGGCGCTTGGTATTACCCAATTGTAACAATCACGAGCTAATTCAAAGGGCTAGGATCTGAGGCCCGGGAGCGTGACCCTGCGGTCAAAGGTCACGTCCCGGGTTTGGATTGCAAGGTGCCGGCTTTCGCGCCATAGAACGGGGCCTGCGTTCGAGGGGGATGCTGACCGGTTCCCATCGGTGGTGCGAGCGGAGGATGCGGGCGGTTGGCATATTTCGTGCTGTGCGGTTCCGATAGATGATCGTGCCGGCGCGAATGACGGCGAGACATTTTTGATTGTGATGCGGAATGCTCGATAAACTGCGCCAGTTCATTTCCGATGTGATCTCTCCCGCCGGCGAGACGCATCGCCATTTCGACGAGACGGATTTTCGTCTCGCGGCGACGGCCCTTCTGATCCACGTGATTTCGATCGATGGTGCGCCGTCGGACGCGGAGAAGAAGAAGCTGCACAGCCTGCTGGAGTATCGCTTCCAGCTCGACCCGGGCACCGCTGATCTGCTGATCGCGGACGCGACGCTGGTCGAAGGCGAGGCGGTCGACCTCTATCACTTCACCAGCATCATCATGCGCTCGGTCAATGAAGAAGGCCGGCTGCGCATCATCGAGATGATGTGGGAGCTGGTCTATGCTGACGGCCATGTCAGCGAGTTCGAAGAAAATGTTGTCTGGCGGGCCGCCGATCTGCTCGGCATCTCGTCGCGCGATCGCATCAATCTCAAGCATCGGGTGGCAGAAGGCCGGTTGACGCCCGACGCTGCCACCTGAATGCTGCGACGCTTCGTTGTCCTGACGTCCCATCTCGCGCCCTCAATCCCGTGAGTATCGAAGAGCTGTGATGGCCGAACGTGTGACCCTGATTACCGGTGCGTCGACGGGTATCGGCGTAGAGCTGGCGCGCATCTTCGCGGCCAACGACCATCGGGTCGTGCTGGTCGCGCGCCGGGCCGACCGGCTGAGCGCGCTGGCCGACGAGATCGTCAATGGCGGCGGCGCCCCGCCGATCGTGATCGCGTGCGATCTCGAGCGCGCCGATTCCTGCGACATCATCGCGGGTGCGCTGGCGGCACAGAACGTCGAAGTGGAATTCGTCGTCAACAACGCCGGTTTTGGCCTGCTCGGCGATGCCTGCACCCTCGATCGCGGCCAGCAGATCGGCATGATCGATGTCAACGTGCGCGCGCTGACCGACCTGTCGCTGCGGTTCTCCGACAGCATCATTCGTCACGGCGGGGGCATTCTGAATGTGGCCTCGATCGCCGGCTATCTGCCGGGGCCGTGTATGGCGGTGTACTACGCCAGCAAGGCCTATGTGCTGTCGTTCACCGAGGCGCTGCACCAGGAGTTGCGGCCGAAGGGGGTGCGGGTCACCGCCCTTTGCCCCGGCCCGGTGCCGACCGAATTCCAGGGCCGGGCGGGCGTCCAGCCCGGGTTCGACTCGCGCCTGCTGAACATGTCCGCCACCAAGGTCGCGCTGGCTGGCTACCGCGGCCTGATGGCGGGAAAACGCGTGGTGCTGCCGGGCTTTGCGATGAAGATCATCCCCCTGCTGCTGCGCCTTGCGCCGCGCCCGATCGTGCTCGGCGCAGCGAGCCGAATCCAGAGCAAGCGGTAACGGCGTCCTGCATCCGCTGGGCAGGGCCACGGCCTCGCCTCATTTGCGGGCAGCTGCTGCCCAATAAAAACATTCCATCTTTGGTAAGAAATTGAGTAGTAATCTGAACAGGTTTCGACTTTAGAAGAAAATCATGTCGTCGCAGGCTGATCGCAGCAAGGCGCCCGTCGTTCCCCGGTTTGACGACCGCGCGCTCCCGACCGGTTCTTCGCACCCCCTGCGACCCATTCTTGTCATCCTCCATCAGGAAACCTCGACGCCCGGCCGGGTCGGCAACGCCCTGCGCGCGCTCGGTTACCCGCTCGACATTCGCCGCCCCCGCTTCGGCGACAGGCTGCCCGAAACGCTGGACGATCACGCCGGTGCCGTGATGTTCGGCGGACCGATGAGTGCCAACGACACCGACGATTTCATCCGTCTGGAGACCGACTGGCTCGCCGTCCCGCTGCGCGAGCGGCGGCCGTTCCTCGGCATCTGCCTTGGTGCCCAGATGCTGGCGCGCCAGCTCGGCGCCCGGGTTGCGTTTCACCCGCAGGGGCGGGTCGAGGTCGGCTATTATCCCATCCGTCCCACCGCGGCCGGGCGGGCCCTGTGCGCCCACTGGCCGAAGGAGGTCTACCAATGGCACCGCGAGGGCTTCGACCTTCCGGCGGGCTGTGACCTGCTGGCCGAGGGCGACGACTTTCCGGTGCAGGCGTTCCGGGTCGAGAACTGCTTCGCGTTCCAGTTCCACCCCGATGTCACCACCGCAATGATGCACCGCTGGACCACCCGCGGGCATGAGCGCCTGGCGATGCCGGGGGCCCGGCTGCGCACCGATCACTTTGCCTGGCGCGCGGTGTATGACGTTGCCGAACGGGCATGGCTTGACCGGTTCCTCGGCTGCTGGCTCCTCCGCGACAGCCAGGCCGCCGCCGCGCCGCTGCTGGTCGCGGCGGAGTAAGCCGACAGCGCCGCGCGAGGCGCGGCCCACCGGTCGAATTGTGGTGATGTCATCAGGCTTGTCGGGGCGGGTGGTGGAGCCGAGGGGAATCGAACCCCTGACCTCCTCATTGCGAACGAGGCGCTCTCCCAGCTGAGCTACGGCCCCCCGCGCCGCGGCGCCATGGGCACCGCGAACAAGCGCGCCATTTACAGTCCGTGCCCGGGCCAAGTCAATGGTATGGATCGCTCTCCCGGCGATTGTTTTCGCGACCGTTTTCGCTCGCGATTCGCAAGCGCCTCCCTTGTTCCTGCGGAGGCGAACCGGTAGTTTTGCGGCGCAAGCGGCCGCCCCTGTTCCGTCGGAGCGCGAGCGCGGCCAGGGCGGTGATGAACTGCCTCTGAAACATCATTTTTCCCGTCAGCGACCCGCACCGCGAGCCAGATCATTCCATGCGCGCCATCCTCGACGTTATCCTGATCGCTCTCAATCTCTATGTCTGGCTGTTGATCGCGGCTGCGATCATGTCGTGGCTGCTGGCCTTCAATGTCGTGAACGGGCGCAATCAGTTCGTCGCGTCGATCGGCGACTTCCTCTATCGCATCACCGAGCCGGTGCTGCGTCCGATTCGGAACCGTCTACCGAATCTCGGTGGCCTCGACATCTCGCCGATCATCCTGATTTTGATCATCACACTCATCCAGCGTGTGATCAGCTATTATATCTATCCCAACGTGTTCTGACGCGTGTCGCCGGCCGCGTTGCCATGGCGCGACGCCGATGGTGGCCTTCTGCTCGTCGTCCGCGTCACGCCGCGCGGTGGACGCGATGACCTCGACGGCATCGAGGTGATGTCGGACGGCCGCGCGGTGCTGAAACTGCGCGTGCGCGCGGCGCCGGCGGACGGTGAGGCCAACGACGCGGTCACGCGCCTGCTCGCGACGCGGCTCAAGCTGCGGCGCGGCGATATCGACATCACGGCGGGCGCTACCGCGCGCATCAAGCAGATCCTGCTCCGCGGCGATCCGCTGCATCTGGCAGCGGCGCTGGCGACGGCGACCAGGGAGACGACATGACAGCGCAGATCATCGACGGCAAGGTCATTGCAGCGGATCTGCGCGCGCGCGTTGCGCAGGAGGTCGCGCGGGTGCAGCGCGATCACGCGCTCACGCCGGGGCTCGCGGTGGTGCTGGTGGGCAACGATCCGGCCAGCGAGGTCTATGTCCGCAGCAAGGCCAAGCAGACCCGCGCCGCCGGCATGGCGTCGTTCGAGCACGCCCTGCCGGCCGATGTCGCGGAGAGTGACCTGCTGGCGCTGGTCGCAAGGCTCAACGCCGACCCGTCGGTCCATGGCATCCTGGTGCAGCTGCCGCTGCCCAGGGGGCTGGACAGCCAAAAAGTGATCGCCGCGATCGATCCCGCCAAGGATGTCGACGGACTGCATCCCTACAATGCCGGCCGCCTCGCCAGCGGCTTCAATGCGCTGACACCGTGCACGCCGCTCGGCTCCATCATCCTGACCAAGACGGTGCATGCCTCGCTGGAGGGCCTGAACGCCATTGTCATCGGCCGGTCCAATCTCGTCGGCCGGCCGCTGGTGCAACTGCTGCTCAACGAGAACGCCACGGTCACCATCGCGCATTCGCGCACCCGCGACCTGCCGCAGCTGTGCCGCCAAGCTGACCTCGTCTACGCCGCGGTCGGCCGGCCGGAAATGGTGCGCGGCGACTGGATCAAGCCCGGCGCGGTGGTGATCGACGTCGGCATCAACCGTCTGCCAGCGGGCGCCGACGGCAAGAGCCGGCTGGTCGGCGACGTCGCCTATGACGAGGCGATGCAGGTCGCCGGCGCGGTGACGCCGGTGCCCGGCGGCGTCGGCCAGATGACGGTGGCTTGCCTGCTGGTCAACACGCTGCGTGCGGCGTGTGCCATCAAGGGGTTGCCAGCCCCGGTCGTATGACCGCGCGTGTGCCGCGCGGTGCTCTTACGACGCGACGTTCTGCAGCAGGCGTCGGTAGAAGCGGATGATGTCGCCGTAATTGTCGACCGACAGCCGCTCGTTGGTGCCGTGGAAGCGGCTGAGATCGGCGGGTTTGGCGCGCACCGGCACGAAGCGGAAAACCTTGTCGGTGACGTTGACGTAGTTGCGTGAGTCGGTGGCGGCGGTGAGCAGGCTCGGCGCCACCAGCACGTCCGGAAACACCTCGCGAATGGTCTGGTTCAGCGCGCGATAGGCGAAGCTCGCCGTACCGGTGATCGGCGGCGGATTGCCGTTGCCGGCCGCCGGATCGATGCTGATCTTCGCATTGTCGATGGTCTCCCGGACATGCTCGATCACGCTCGCCTGTGTGTCGCCCGGCAACAGGCGGAAATTCACGGTTGCCTCGGCATTGCCCGGCAGCACGTTGTCCTTGTTGCCGGCATTGAACATCGTCAGCGCGGTGGTGGTGCGGATCGCGGCGTCGGTGTTCGGTGAGCGGGCGAATTGCTGCAGCACCAGCGGCTTGAACAGCCACAGGTTCGACAGCACTGCGCGGTTCACGAGATCCATCTCGGGCGCGAGCGTCTCCAGCATCTCGGGCAGCGGCGGCCGCAACTGGCTGGCCATCTGGTTCTGTTCGAGCCTCGCGAGGGCCGCGCTCATCATGCCGATCGCGGTCTGCTTCGGCGGCAGCGACGAATGTCCTGGCGTTGCGCTGACCTTGAGGTTCAGCGTGGCATAGCCCTTCTCGGCGACGCCGATCAGCGCCACCGGCTTGTTGACGCCGCTGAGCACGCCGTCGAGAATCAGCAGCCCTTCGTCGAGCACGAAGTCGAGCTTGATGCCGCGCGAGGCCAGCAAGTCGGCGATCGCCCTGGCGCCGCGCTGGCCGCTGACCTCCTCGTCGTGACCGAACGCGAAGTAGATGGTCTGGCGCGGGTGGAAGCCGGCCTTCGCAAGACTCTCGGCGGCTTCCAGGATGCCGAACAGGCTACCCTTGTCGTCCCACGCGCCGCGCCCCCAGATGAAGCCATCGCGCACCACGCCGTCGAACGGCGGGAACTGCCAGTCCTGTTCGGTGCCGGGCGCGATCGGAACGACGTCCTGATGCGCCAGCAGCGCAATCGGCGGCGCCTTGGGATCGCTGCCTTCCCATGTGTAGAGGAGGCTGTAGCGGCCGACGACTTCGCGCCTGGTCGCGGCATGGAAGGCCGGGAAGCTCGCCGCGATATGGGCGTGCAGCTTCATGAACGCGTCGGCGTTCTGGTCGGGCGCGGCAGCGTCGGACACAGTCTTGAAGCGAATCGCCGTGGCGAGCCGGCCGGCGGCGGCTTCCGTGTCGAACGGCAGCGGCGCCAGCGGCGCGACAGTGACCTGGCGCGAACGCAGGTTCACGGCATTGTAGGCGACGACGGCAATGACCGCGACCAGCACGGCAAGCAGCAGCGTCGCGATGGTGCGGAGAGGATTGAACAGCCGTCGCATCATCCGGTCTCGCGGCCCGTCCGGGCGAAGCGGAATTGCAGCGGGGACAGGGTGTCGGGCAAAGCGCCGGGCGTCAACCGTCCGGCAGCAGAGGTCAGGCCGTCCAGGCGAACGCGACCTTGTCGAGGGTCTTGGCCCCGAACTGCTCCGAGGAGCGGGCAACCATGCGGCCGCCGAGCGCGCGGTAGAATTCCACAGCAGGCTCGTTGTCCGACAGCGCCCAGATCACCATGCTCTTGAGGCCGCTCTGGGCGAGATCGCGCCGCGCTGCGGCAAACAGGCGACGGCCGAAACCGAGACCCTGAAATTCAGGGCGCAGATACAGTTCGTAGATCTCGCCTTCGAAGTGCAGGCTGCGGGCACGGTTGCGTCCGTAATTGGCATACCCGGCGATCTGCTCGCCGAATGCCAGCACACTGATGCGGCTGCCCTTGCGAATCGCGCTGTCCCACCACTGCGGGCCGCGACGGTTGATCAGCTTTTCGAGCTCGGCGCCGGGGATGATTCCCTGGTACGCGGCGCGCCACGCCTCATCATGAGTCGACGCCACCGCGATGGCGTCGGACGTTTTGGCCTGCCGGACTTCGATGAGGATCGTGCTCATGACGCTCATCAAAGCAAGTCGGTGGCCGTGCTTCAAGGTCCATCGTTAATTATAGGTTAACATGTGGGGTTTTTGCATCATGTTCCCGTCATAAGCTGTCCCGAAAAGAGACAGGCGCTGGTGTTGTCTTGCCTGTGGCGAAAGCGGACGCAATGATTGGTCGAATGCGTTGTTCCGGACGCCTGAAAATTGCGGTCCTGCTCGGGGTGTTGGCCACAGCTTCCTGCCCGGCGCCATCGCGGGCGCAAGGCGACGCGGCGCCGCGCGCAACTGTCCCGGCTCACATCGACGCATGGCACGTGCCGTCTCCGGATACCGCGACGATTTCCCGCGCCGTGCTCTATCGGCCGGCCGGCGCCGGGCCATTCCGCCTCGCGGTCATTGCCCATGCCTCGACACAGAATGCGTTGCGACGAGCGCAGATGTCCCAGCCATCATATGGGCCGTTGGCGGAGGCGCTGGTGGGGCGGGGCTTCGCCGTCCTGGTCCCGGAGCGGCCGGGGCATGGGGCGACCGGAGGCCCTTACCTCGAGGATCAGGGCGGTTGCGAGGACGCCGACTATCTCGCCGCCGGCCGCGCCACTGCGGCCGCTTTGCGCATGGCAATCGTCGCGATGGAGCGGGAGCCGTTCATTCGCAAGGATGGCGCGGTGGTGGTCGGGCATTCCGCTGGCGGGTGGGGCGCGCTGGCGCTCGCATCTTCCGATCCGCGCCTGATCGCGCGGATCGTGGTGTTTGCGCCGGGGCGTGGCGGCCATGCCGGCGACCGTCCCTTCGCGGTTTGTGCGGAGCAGCGACTGATCGCCGCAACGGCCGTATTCGGCCGGGGCGCGCGGATTCCGGTGACCTGGCTGGTCGCCGCGAACGATACGTATTTTGCGCCGGCGCTGTCGTCGCGCATGGCGGAGGCCTTTCGCGCCGGCGGTGATGCGGTCACGTTCCGCCTTCTGCCTGCGTCCGGCGGCGAAGGGCACTGGCTGGCGGAGCACGACGACGTGCGCGATGTCGTGGGCGCTCTCGCGCTTCCGCCATCCGTTGCTCCCGGCCGAACCGAGGGGAGGGCGAGCGGTGCGCGAAGATGACGGCGATCGAAATGGCAGGAAGGGGTGGCCGATGACCATGACGCGCAGAACGTTCGGAGCGCTGGCGCTCGCAGGCGGGGCGACCATCGGCACGCCGGCCATCGTGCGCGGGCAGGAACCCGGCAGCAAGCTCGTGATGGGCTCGCCAATGCCGTCGAGCCATTCGGCGTCGACCTTCATCGCAGCGGCGGTGGATGAGATCCGCATCGAGACCAGGGGCGCGGTCGACATCCTGTTTCTCGCCGACAGTCAGCTCGGCTCGGAGGCCGACATGCAGCGTCAGTTGCGCAGCGGCGGCATTCCCTTCCTCGTGGCCTCGTGCTCCTCGCTGCAGAGCCTGGCGAATGTCGCCGGCATGCCGGGCGTGGCCTACGCGTTCAAGGACTACGGCCAGTTGTGGGCCGCGCTCGATGGTGATCTCGGCGCGCTGATCCGCGCGGCGCTGCTCAAGCTCGGCATGACAGCCTTCAAGTGCCTCGATAACGGCTTTCGCAACGTCACCACATCGTCGCGCGCGATCAGTGGCGTCGGCGATCTGCAAGGCCTCAAGATTCGTGTGCCACCGAGCCCGTTGCTGACTTCGCTGTTCCAGCTGCTTGGCGCCGCGCCGGTCACCATCAGCATCGCCGAGCTCTACACTGCGCTGCAGGCGAAGGTCGCCGACGGCATGGAGAACTCGCTCGTGCAGTTCGAGGCGCTGAAGATCTTCGAGGTGCAGCAATACTGCGCCCTGACGCGCCACAGCTGGGATGGCCTGTGGGTGATGGGCAACAGCCGCGTCTGGGAAGCGATGGCGCCCCAGCACAGGGAGATCATCACCCGCCACTTCGACGCCGCCGTGCAGAAGCAGCACGAGGACTTCGCGCGGAGGGATGTCGCCCTCAAGGCTTCGCTGGAAGACAAGAACCTGCGCTTCAACGACGTCGATCGTTCGCAGTTCGTCCAGGCGCTGCGGAAGGCCGGCTACTACGACGAGTGGAAGGCGAAGTTCGGCCCCGAAGCCTGGGCGGTGCTGGAGAAGTACACAGGTTCGCTCGGCGGCTGAGGACGCCGTCAGCTCACGGCTTCGAGCACTTCCCGCGCTGCGCGCTCGCCGCTGTCGCGGGCACCGTGGGCGGTCGAAAAGAAGTTCGGCGACGTTGCTTCGCCGGCGAAAAACAGCCGACCGTCGACAGGCGCGGCAAGAATGGCGCGGTCGCCGGCGTGGCCCGGCAGGGCATGCGAGTAGGCGCCGAGCGCGAAAGGATCGTTCGCCCAGCGCGACGCGGCGAGCGGCCGCAGCCGGCGGCGATAGTCGGAGCCGAGCAGCGCCACGATGTCATCGATCGCCTGCGCGGCCAGCGCGCCGTCGCCGGCGTCTTCGAGCGCGCGGGCGTAGCTGCCGCCGAAGAAGCCGGAGATGCAGGATAAGCCCATCGGGCGCAGGTGATAGCTGCCGATGCCGGCGCGGTCGGTCGCGGCGTAGAGATGGCCGTCGGCCGGCAGATCGCTGTCGCCGTCGAGCGCCAGCATCACCTTGTCGTCGACGCCAAGCGGCAGGCCTGCGGCTGCCGCAACCTTGTCCGGCAGCGCCGGCGAGAAGCGGATGGACTCGCGGGCGAGCAGGGTGGTCGGCGCGGTGACGATCACCCTGTCCGCGGTCAGCGTACCGCGCACGGTCTCGATGCGAACGGTCGTGCCGGCATGGTCGATCAGCGTCACCGCGGCATCGAGCGCGACCGGGCAGCGGGCACCATAGGCGGCGATCAGCGCACCGTAGCCGCGGGCGAGGCGCCAGTTGACCTCGGTGTCCTCGTAAGCGTCCATGTCGTAGATCGAGACGCGGTCGAGCTCGCACCCGTTCACATAGGTCGAGATCGCGTGCATCAGCGGATTCCAAGGATCGCCGGGCAGGAGCCAGTCGCTTGCCGCGCTGTCCTGCGGCAGGCGCGCGGCGGCCTCCGCGCGGTCGTAGAACGCATCGATTGCCGCGGTGAAGGCGGCGCGGCGATCGGGTGCGAAGCCGACATTGAAGGTCTGCTCGCGCCAGCGCGGCCGGCTGGTGTTGATGGCGAAGCCGAGCTCGCGCGCGATCGGCACGAACGTGTTCTTGTCCGCCGAATGCAGCCACTCGCAGCCGAGATCGAACGGGATATCGCCAGCCAGCGTCATGGTGTGGCTGCGGCCGCCGATGCGGTCGCGCCCCTCCAGGATCAGCACCGAGAGACCGGTGTGTTCCAGCGTCCGCGCCGCCGCCAGCCCGGCTGCGCCGGCGCCGATGATCGCGACATCCACATGGTGGGGGAGACTCAAAGGACGCGCTCCGAACCTTGCTGCAGGCCCGCCACGCCTACCTGAGAGCCGTCCGGGAGGTCAAGGATGCCGGCCTGTCGCGTTCCCGGCAGCGCTCCCGCGACAGGGAGAGGATGAACCCGCCTCCGCAAACACGATTCCTGAAACGAAAACGCCGCCTCACCGCGATCAATTTCGGGTGAGACGGCGTCCGGATGTCGGACCTGGCGGCGAAGGTCAGCCGGCCAGCGCTTCCTTGCTCTTCTCGGCGCGCTTGCGCTCGTTCGGATCGAGATGCTTCTTGCGCAGCCGGATCGACTTCGGCGTCACTTCGACAAGCTCGTCGTCCTCGATGTAGGACAGCGCCTTCTCCAGGGTCATGCGGATCGGCGGGGTCAGCCGCACCGCTTCATCCTTGGACGTCGTGCGGATGTTGGTGAGCTGCTTGCCCTTGAGCACGTTGATCTCGAGGTCGTTGTCGCGGGTGTGCTCGCCCACGATCATGCCGCGATAGACCTTCCAGCCCGGCTCGATCATCATCGGGCCGCGGTCTTCGAGCTTGAACATGGCGTAGGCCACGGCTTCGCCCTGGTCGTTGGAGATCAGGACGCCGTTGCGACGGCCGGCGATCTCGCCCTTGTACGGCCCATAGCCGTGGAACAGGCGGTTCATGATCGCGGTGCCGCGGGTGTCGGTGAGCAGTTCGCCCTGATAACCGATGAGGCCGCGGGTCGGAGCGTAGAACACCAGCCGCAGGCGATTGCCGCCGGACGGGCGCATCTCGATCATCTCGGCCTTGCGCTCGCTCATCTTCTGCACGACGACACCGGAGTGCTCCTCGTCGACGTCGATGACGACCTCTTCGATCGGCTCCAGCCACTGGCCGGCATCGTCCTTCTGCAGCACGACGCGCGGACGCGACACTGACAGCTCGAAGCCCTCGCGGCGCATGTTCTCGATCAGGATGGCGAGCTGCAATTCACCGCGGCCCGACACCTCCATGGAGTCCTTGTCGGAGGCTTCCACCACGCGCAACGCCACGTTGCCCTCGGCCTCGCGCATCAGGCGGTCGCGGATCATGCGGCTGGTGACCTTGTCACCTTCGGTGCCGGCGAGCGGCGAGTTGTTGACGATGAACGACATCGACACGGTCGGCGGATCGATCGGCTGCGTCACCAGCGGGGTATCGACCAGCGGGTCGCAGAAGGTGTCGGCGACGGTGCCCTTGCTGAGGCCGGCGATGGCGACGATGTCGCCCGCCTCGGCCTCATCCAGTGGCACGCGCTCGAGGCCGCGGAACGCCAGGATCTTGGAAATGCGGCCCTGCTCGATCAGCTTGCCGTCGCCGGCCAGCACCTTGATCGCCTGGTTCGGCTTGATCGTGCCCGAGGAGATGCGGCCGGTAATGATGCGGCCGAGATAGGGGTTGGCCTCGAGGATGGTGCCGATCATGCGGAACGGACCTTCTTCGACGGTCGGCGGCGGCACATGGCGCAGGACGAGGTCGAACAGCGGCTGCATGCCCTGATCCTGCGGACCCTCGTAGCTCTCGGCCATCCAGCCCTGCTTGGCCGAACCGTACAGGATCGGGAAGTCGAGCTGCTCTTCGGTGGCGTCGAGCGCCGCGAACAGGTCGAACACCTCGTTGATGACTTCGGTCGGGCGGGCGTCGGGACGGTCAACCTTGTTGATGACGACGATCGGCTTGAGGCCGACCTTGAGCGCCTTGGACACCACGAACTTGGTTTGCGGCAGCGGGCCTTCGGCGGCGTCGACCAGCACCAGCGCACCGTCCACCATGTTCAGGATGCGCTCGACCTCGCCGCCGAAGTCGGCGTGGCCGGGGGTGTCGACGATGTTGATGCGGGTGTCCTTCCACTGCACCGACGCCGCTTTGGCGAGGATGGTGATGCCACGCTCGCGTTCGATGTCGTTGGAGTCCATCGCACGCTCGGTGACCTTCTGGTTGTCACGGAAGGTGCCGGACTGCTGCAGCAGCTTGTCGACGAGGGTGGTCTTGCCATGGTCGACGTGAGCGATGATGGCGACGTTGCGCATATTCATGGGCGTCTATTCTTTCAGCTCTTCGAAACGCAGGGGCGTGAGATGAGGGGGCGTCGATGGCCATCCGGTCTGCCGAAGCCTGTTCCGGCGAAAGGGAGCCTGAAAAAGGCGGTGCCCGGCTCTGTCCGAACCGGGCACTCTCACGCGTTGCGGCGCAATATAGTCGGAATTCGACGAAAGACAATTGGCGCCACCAGCAAAAAAGAGCCCGATTCGGGGGCTTTGGGGGCATTTTCAGGCCGTTTTCGGGTCCAGGGTGACCGACCACAGGTCGGTATCGGCCCGGTCCCGCAGGGTGACCGTCATCTGGCCGGTCGTTCCCTCGATCCGGACATGGCCGAAGAACTGCATTCCGGCCGATGGCGGCAGGTTCTGGCGGTCGGCGCCGGGGGCCTTGATGAAGCGAATCTCGGGCCCGAAGGTATTGTCCATCGGGTTGGGGCCGAAGGTTCCAGCATGCAGCGGCCCGGAGACGAACTCCCAGAACGGATCGAAGTCCTGGAACTGGGCCTTGTCCGGGTTGTAGTAGTGCGCGGCGGCGTAGTGCACGTCGGCGGTCAGCCACACGGTGTTGCGCACGCCCGCCGACTTGATGAAGCGCAGCAGGTCGGCGATCTCCAGTTCCCGCCCGCGCGCCGGGCCGTCGCCCTGGGCGATGGCTTCCGATCCCCGGCGGTTGGCGGCGTCGTCATAGACCACGATGCCGATTGGCATGTCGGACGCAATCACCTTCCAGGTCGCGCGCGACGCCACCAGCTCGCGCTTCAGCCAGGCGAGCTGATCGGCGCCGATGAAATAGGCGTCAGGGCCATACGTCGTTTGCAGATTGTCGCCGTTGGGACCGCGGTAGCTGCGCTCGTCGAGCATGAAGACGTCGAGATGCGGGCCATAGTTGATGGTGCGGTAGACACGCCCGGGCTCCACGATGCTCTCGCGCATGGGGTACATCTCGTGGAAGGCGCGCGCCGCGCGGGCCGCCAGCAGTGTGATGTCGCGTTCCTTGTAGGCGTCGGGCAACTGCTTCGACAGCGACCAGTTGTTGGTCACCTCGTGGTCGTCCCACTGTACGAAGATCGGCACTTCGGCGTTGAAGGCGCGCAGGTTGTCGTCGAGCAGGTTGTACTTGTGGGCGGCGCGGTACTCGGCGAGCGTCTCGGCGACCTTGGCCTTTTCCGGAATGGTGATGTTCTTCCAGACCTTGCCGTCGGGCAGCTTGACCTCGGCGGGGATCGGGCCATCGGCGTAGATGGTATCGCCGGAATGGATGAAGAAGTCCGGGTTGTGCTTGCGCATGGCGGCGAACGACGTCATGCCGCCGTCGTCGGGATTGATGCCCCAGCCCTGGCCGGCGACATCGCCACCCCACACAAAGCTGACGTCGCGGCGGCTCGCCGGCGCGGTGCGGAAGCGGCCGACCACCGGCTCGCCGACAATGTCGATGTGCGAGAGGTCGCGAAAGCGCGCACGATAGAAGATGGTCTGGTCGGACGGCAGGTTCTCGACCAGCATCTTGGCGGTGAAGTCGCTCTCCGGCAGCGCGTTGATCGGCGGCAGCGCGCGCGCGTCCCTGAACGATTCGGTGGTCGCGATCTCGACCATCAGCTGCGCCGGCCGATCGGCCCGGGCCCACACCACGCCGCTGTCGACGGATATGTCGCCGGCCTGCACGCCATGGCTGATCTGCGGCCGGTCCGCGGCGCGGCTGAGATAGGGCGCAGCGAGACTGCCGAACGCGGTCGCGGCGCCTGTCGCTGCGGCAGTGGTCAGGAAGCGACGGCGCGTGAGGGGGCGAATGCGGATCGGCATGGCGGCTGCTCCAGTCTGCGGGGCTCGGCCCCGACGATGGAAAGGCGCACTGACAGGCTCAAAACGAATTTGTGAAAGTTTGGTGACGTGCGCGGTCTGGGCGCGCCAAAGCGTTCAAAGGCCTTCAGCCCTGCGCGCGCAGGGCCACCGGCGCACGCGGTGGTTGCGCCACCAGCACGCTGCGGCGATCGGCGACGGCGGTGTGGAACTGCTCGAGCGCAATGTTGAAGGCGGTCAGCGGACCGTCGTCGATGGCGCCATCCTCATAGCAGTGCAGCGTATCCTTGAGAATCTCGTCCGCTTCGGCCTGCAACGCATCGAGCTCCTCGTGGGTGCTGGCCTGCCGCGCCTGGGTCAGCATCTCCAGCAGCCGTACCCGCAGCGAGGTATTGTTCTGGCGCTCGTCGCGCTTGAGGTAGCCGGCGAACCAGGCGCCCAGCGAACCCATCGCGGATAGGCCCATGATGCCCCACCAGATGAAATCGCTGTAGCGGTCGAGGAACGTCTTCTCCTCGCCGTCGACATAGGCGGCTGCGCCGGGATGGGCGGGGATGTCGGCGTCCTTGTCGGTGTCGGGCGTCTCGATCTTGGAGGCTGCCGGCACTTCGGTGATGAGGTTCTGGCGCACCGCGAAGATCTGGCGCGTCAGCATCGCGGCGGTGGTCTCCGACAGCGATTTGCGCGCCACGATGTGGTGCGAGAAGCTGATGGTCTTGATCTCGTCGTCCGGGCGCGGCGGCACGCCGCCGAGGGCGCCGGCGGGAATTTCGGCGGCATCATAGGCCGGAACGTTCTGGGCGATGGCATCGGCGGCGTCGATGGCGAGGAACGTGGGCTCGCCGCCGTCGCGTTGCGATGCGGCCAGCGCGTCCATCGTCACCTTGCTGTTGAGCGGCCCTGCGGCAAGGAAGGCGTCGACCTTCTGGGTCCGCACCGCCTCGGCGACCTCGCTGGTGGAGAACTGAACGACCTCGACCTTGGCGGGATCGACGCCGTACTGGCGCAGGATGACGTTGAGCAGGTTGACGTTGGCTGGCGTCTTGCCGATCACGCCGATGCGATGGCCGGCCAGGTTCTGGATTTTCTTGATCGCGCTCTTCTTCTTGCCCTTGGCGGCGGGCGGCACCCACAGCACCACGAGATTCTTGCGCAGCACTGCGATGCTCGTGGCATCCTTGGGGACGTCGAGATCGCCGCGGATCACGGCGAGATCGACGCTCTTGTTCGCGAGCGCGGCGGCGCTGGCGACCGCGTTCTCGGTCACTACGGTCTTGAGGCGGATATAGCCGCCGCGGTCGCGGGCGAAGGCGTGTGCCAGTGCCTGCACCACCTTGACGTCTTCGCTGTTCGGCGGTCCCACGGCGATCTTGAGGGTGACAGGGCGCATGGCGATATAGATCGCTCCGACCACCACCAGCACGATGGCCAGGGCCGCCGCCAGCGGCATGAAAATGCCGGCTCCCTTGGGCGGGCGACGGGCACGCAACGGCATTGCGTCCGGCGCGTTCGCCTCGGGGGCGCTCGATGCCGGAGACCGCGAAAACAGCTGCCCGAAGTTCAGGTTCATCCGCATCGGCCCGATTAAGACGAGAATTATAGCAAATTTGGGGGCCAGGGGCAGGCCCCCGGCGAGCATGGTTACCAAGGATACTTTCCGGGCGGTTGGCCACGCCGGGAAGCGGGTTAAGATGGAACGGTCCGGCAGCGGGCCAGATGAATGAAGGGTCGACAGGAGGTTGTGATGGTTCAACGTCTCTCCGGTGCGGAGCGGGCATCGGCGCTGGCGGCGTTGTCCGGCTGGGCCGAGGTGACGGGGCGGGATGCGATCACCCGCACCTTCGTGTTCGGCAACTTCAGCGAGGCGTTCGGTTTCATGGCCCGCGTGGCGCTGGAGGCCGAGAAGCGGGACCACCATCCCGAGTGGCGCAACGTCTACAAGACGGTCGAGGTGGTGCTGGCGACCCATGATGCCGGCGGCGTCACGGTGCGGGATCTCGAACTGGCACGCGCCATGGACGCGATCGCGGCCCGCGGAACCTGAAGCGGGTGCGACTTTGTCGCGCGGCTGTCATCTTG
The DNA here is from genome assembly GCF_018131225.1 of Bradyrhizobium sp. U87765 SZCCT0048. Lineage (GTDB taxonomy): Bacteria > Pseudomonadota > Alphaproteobacteria > Rhizobiales > Xanthobacteraceae > Bradyrhizobium_A. Next base: position 835,847 of record NZ_JAFCMM010000004.1, read on the forward strand.
CGGCCGACCGACGCAGGCCCCACCTCAGCGCAGTCGTGCTGCGGCCCTCGGGTTCCCGAAGGCATGGAGGCAGCCGGTACCGCGACATGCGAGGAGTCCTCCGCCCGTGACGAGCGAACACACCGTTGATTTTGAGCCGGCCGAGCGGCTGGCCAGGGATCACGCGCGCGTGCGTCGTGAGTTCTGGGCCAAGATCAGAAAGGTCGTGGCGCGGCTGCCGTTTGCCGAGGATCTGCTGGCGGCATACTACTGCGCGTTCGACCGGCAGACGCCGCGCCATGTGCAGGCGTCGCTGCTCGGCGCGCTCGCCTATTTCATCCTGCCGTTCGATGTCATTCCCGACGTCATGCCGCTGCTCGGCTTCACCGACGATGCCGCCGTGCTCGCCACCGTGATCCGCCTGGTCGCGAACCATATTCGCCCCGATCATCGCGAGGCCGCGCGTGCGGCCTTGCAGCGCCTCAAGGACGGCAGCGTGTCCGCAGCGGAGTGATCGCATCGGCCGCGCCTGGCGACCGATGCGTGCTGCATCCGATCACGGATGCAGGATCACCTTGCCCATGGCCTGGCGGCCGGCGAGAACCTTCAGCGCTTCGGCGGTCTGCGCCAGGGGGAAGGTGCGGTCGACATGCGAGGAGATCTTGCCCTCGGCGGTCCACTGCACGAGCTTTTGCAGGTTGGCGCGGTTCTTCTCCGGGTTGAGCCGCGCCCAGGCGCCCCAGAACACGCCGCGGATATCGCAGCCCTTGAGCAGCGCGAGGTTGAGCGGGATCTTCGGAATGTCGCCCGCCGCGAAGCCGATCACCAGGAAGCGGCCTTCCCATGCCACCGAGCGCAGCGCCGCCTCGGCGTAGCTGCCGCCGACCGGATCGAACACGATGTCGACGCCCTTGCCGCCGGTGAGCTGCTTGAGGCCCTCCTTGAGATCGTCCTTGGCGTAATTGAGCGTCAGCTCGGCGCCGTGCTGTTTGGCAAACGCAAGCTTCTCGTCGGACGAGGCGCAGGCGATCACCTTCAGGCCCATCAGCTTGCCGAGTTCGCAGGCCGCGAGGCCGGTGCCGCCGGCGGCGCCGAGCACGGCCAGCGTTTCGCCAGGCTTCGGCCGTGCGCGATCTTCCAGTGCATGCAGCGCGGTACCGTAGATGATGATGATGCCGGCGGCGCGGTCGTAATCGAGGTTGTCGGGAATCTTCACCGCCTGCATCGCCGGCACCGCGACCTTCTCGCGCGCGCCGTTGTGTCCGACGGACGCGACGACGCGATCGCCGACCTTGAGATCGGTGACGCCGTCCCCGACGCTCTCGATCATGCCGGCGACTTCCGCCGCAGGCGAGAACGGGAACGGCGGCTTGATCTGGTACTTGCCCTGAATCATCAGCAGGTCGAAGAAGTTCAGCGCTGCTGCCTTGATCGCGATCACCACCTCGCCGGGCGCGGCGACCGGATCAGGCACATCCGCCAGCACGAGGTCGTCGGGGCCGCAGTACTGAGAACACAGAATGGCTTTCATGGCAGACACCTGATCGAGAGGACGATGATTCAACCTGCATTCTTCATGGCGGATTTGAGGCCGTGCGACAATCTGATTCACGCGCGCTGCGTGATCTTGCGAACGCGCGCGGTTCGTCGCAACCTGCTTCCCAAACAGGCATTTCCCGGTTATTCCAAGAGTCGGAATATCAATCACGGATCATCAATCGCAGCGCTGGCGGATCGTGGGGCCAATCCGCCGACGGCCGCGATCCGCACATCTGCAAGCGAGGCTCGATCATGTTGAAGCGGCAATCCCTGGCAACACGTTCGGTGACGATGCTGCTGTCGGGTGCGCTGTGCGTGGCGATCTCGCACGCGGCGCTGGCGCAGAGCTCGAAATCGAAAGCGGCGGCGAAGTCGACGGCGAGCAAGCCCGAAGCGAAGCCGCCGAGCATCGGCGGCGCCGAGCCGACACTGGTCGGCCAGTTCGGAACGTGGGGCGCCTACACCGCGCTGCCGAGCGGCAAGAAGGTCTGCTTCGCGCTCGCGAGGCCGTCGTCGTCGAAGACCCATCCGGCGAATCGCCCGCGCGATCCGGCCTACGTGTTCGTGTCGACGCGACCGGCGGAGAAGGTCGTCAACGAGGTCTCGGTGATGATCGGCTACCAGGTGAAGCCGGGTTCGGAATCGACCCTGGAGGTCGGCGGCGCGCGCTATGCGATGTACACCCAGGGCGACGGGCTCTGGATCAAGAACGCCGCGGAAGAGGAGCGCATGGTCGAGGCGCTGCGGCGCGGTACCGACGTCACGGTCAAGGCGGTGTCGGCCAAGGGCACCGAGACCACGGACACGTTCTCGCTCAAGGGCCTCTCGCAGGCGCTCGACCGCCTGGCCCAGGAATGCCGGCGCTGAGCGCCGGCTCCGCCCCGGTCGGGTGGAACCGGTTGCAGAATTGCAGAAAACCGCTATCTGCAGCGGGTGTTTCGGGGTAAAGGAAGGCCGCCGCGGGCGGGTTCCGCCGGCGCTTGGCCTGTCCGCCGGGCAGGGGCGCCTCACGTCGCGCGCCAGGGACGAGCGGCCGGTGGCCGCCGCAGGATCAGAGACTTCGGATGACCCAGATGCCGCCAGATGCCGGATCGTCGCGCGCCCCCCACGCGCGTGGGCCGTCGCGCGCCGGCACCCTTGTCGAGAAGACGCCGCTCGAAGCCTATGTCGCACCCGACAAGCCGTCGCTGATCGGGCTGTCGCGGGCCGAGTTGATGGACCGGCTGGGCGATCTCGGGGTGCCGGAAAAGCAGCGCAAGATGCGCGCCCAGCAGCTGTGGCGCTGGATGTACGTCCGCGGCGCCCAGAGCTTCGACGACATGTCCGACGTCTCGAAGGACATTCGCGCCAGGCTCGACGGGCATTTCACCGTGGCGCGGCCCGAGGTCGTCGCCGAGCAGATCTCCAATGACGGCACCCGCAAGTGGCTGCTGCGCCTGCCGAGCGGCCATGCCGCCGAGCGGCCGCACGAGGTCGAGTGCGTCTACATCCCCGAGACCGATCGCGGCACGCTGTGCGTGTCCTCGCAGGTCGGCTGCACGCTCAACTGTTCGTTCTGTCACACCGGTACGCAGCGGCTGGTGCGCAACCTCACCGCCGGCGAGATCGTCGGCCAGGTGATGGTGGCGCGCGATCGCCTCAACGACTGGGTCGACCGCGAGACGCCGAACGGCAACCGCCTCGTCACCAACATCGTGATGATGGGCATGGGCGAGCCGCTGTACAATTTCGACGCGGTGCGCGATGCGCTGCTGATCGTGTCCGACAACGAGGGCATCGGCCTGTCGCGCCGCCGCATCACGCTGTCGACCTCGGGCGTGGTGCCGAACATCGCCCGCACCGGCGACGAGATCGGCGTCATGCTGGCGATCTCGCTGCACGCGGTGCGCGACGAGCTGCGCGACGAGCTGGTGCCGCTGAACCGCAAGTACCCGATCGCCGAGCTGCTGGAAGCCTGCCGCAACTATCCCGGCGTCTCCAACGCCCGCCGCATCACCTTCGAGTATGTGATGCTCAAGGGCGTCAACGATTCGCTCGACGATGCGCGGCTGCTGGTGAAACTGCTCAAGGGCATTCCGGCCAAGATCAATCTCATTCCCTTCAATCCCTGGCCGGGCAGCACGTATGAATGCTCGGACTGGGACCAGATCGAGAAGTTTTCCGAATACGTCTTCAATGCCGGCTACTCCTCGCCGGTGCGCACGCCGCGCGGCCGCGATATCCTCGCGGCTTGCGGCCAGCTCAAGTCCGAGACCGAGAAGCTGTCGGCGCGCGAGCGTCAGGCGCTGCGCGCCATGGCGATGACGGACTGAGCGGCCTCTGATGGCGCTGCTCGTCCGCATCATTGTCATCTTCGTCGGCTTCTTCGCTGCGAGTTTGGCCGCCGCCGCGGTGGTGATCGCCGCGGTGCTGATGCCGGAATGGAGTGATGTCAATCTCGGCCTCGACGACACCACCATGTCGCTGATCGCCACCTTCGGCTTCATCTTCATCAGCGGATTCGCACTGCTGCCGGCGATGATCGTGGCGCTGATCACCGAGGCGTTCGCGATCCGCAGTCTCGTGGTCTATGCCCTCGGCGGCGCCGTCGTCGGCGCGGCCTGCTATCTCAGTCTCGTGCCGTTCGACACCACCTCGATGTCGTTCGTCGGCATCATCCGCCGCGAGCTCGAGGTCCTGACCGGCGCCGGCATCGTCGCCGGCTTCGTCTACTGGCTGATCGCCGGCCGCAACGCCGGCGCCTGGCGCAGTCCGCCGCCCGAACGTCCAACGGCCCCCTGACATGAATCGCACCGGACTTTACATCGCGCTCGCGCTGACGCTCGTCTTCGTCGTCGTGTTCGGCTCCCATCCCGAGCTCGATCTCACCGTCGCGGCTTGGTTCTACGATCCCGCAACGAAATCATTTCCCGTGAAGTCGATCCCGATCGCCAACTTCCTGCGGGATGCGGCGATGTGGATCGCCTGGGCCTTTGCCGTGCCCTCGATCATCGCCGTCGTGGTCAAGTTCATCCGGCCGGACAAGCCGCTGCTGGTGCGGGGCCGCACCGTCGCGTTCATCCTGATCACCATCATCCTGTCGGCGGGCGTTCTGTCGAACCTCACCTTCAAGAGCCATTGGGGGCGGCCGCGCCCGGTGATGGTCACCGAGTTCGGTGGGCCCTGGGCCTTCAAGCCCTGGTACGATCCGACCGGCGAATGCCGCAAGAACTGCTCGTTCTTCTCCGGCGAGGGGGTGACCGCGTTCTGGACTTACGCCCCGGCAGCGCTGGCGCCGGCGCCGTGGCGGCCGGTGGCCTATGTCGCCGCCACCGCGTTCGGCTTCGCCACCGGCGGCCTGCGGATGGCGTTCGGCGGCCACTTCCTGACCGACGTGCTGGTGTCGGGCCTCGTGGCGTTCTTCGTTGCCTGGATCTTCCATGCCCTGATCTACCGCTGGGCGGCGGCGCGCTGGACCGACGAGGCGATCGATGCGGCGTTGACCCGGTGGGCGATGCCGGGCTACCGGTGGCGGCTGAGGGTGTTCCGGCGCTGAGCGTTGGCCTATAGTCCGGCCGAAATCCAGCGCCAGAACCGCGGATCGGACAAAATTCCATAGGGTTTTCATGACGAAGGACGTGAAGAAGGTCGTGCTCGCCTACTCCGGTGGGCTCGACACCTCGATCATTCTGAAGTGGCTGCAGACCACCTATGGCTGCGAGGTCGTGACCTTCACCGCCGACCTCGGCCAGGGCGAGGAGCTGGCGCCGGCGCGCGAGAAGGCGCTGCTGCTCGGCATCAAGCCGGAAAACATCTTCATCGAGGACGTGCGCGAGGAATTCGTCCGCGACTACGTGTTCCCGATGTTCCGCGCCAACGCGGTCTATGAGGGCCAGTACCTGCTGGGCACCTCGATCGCGCGGCCGCTGATCGCCAAGAAGCAGATCGAGATCGCCGAAAAGGTCGGCGCCGACGCTGTGTCTCATGGCGCCACCGGCAAGGGCAACGACCAGGTGCGCTTCGAGCTCGGCTACTACGCGCTCAAGCCCGACATCACCATCATCGCGCCGTGGCGTGAGTGGGATCTGCGCTCGCGCGAGCAGCTGATCGCCTTCGCCGAGGCGCACCAGATCCCGATCGCCAAGGACAAGCGCGGCGAGGCACCGTTCTCGGTCGATGCCAACCTGCTGCACGCCTCCTCCGAGGGCAAGGTGCTGGAGGATCCGGCGCAGGAAGTGCCCGATTACGTCTACTCGCGCACCATCGATCCGGAGAAGGCGCCGGACAAGGCGACCTACATCACCGTCGACTTCGAGAAGGGCGACGCGGTTGCCATCGACGGCGTCAAGCTGTCGCCAGCTTCGCTGCTGGCGAAGCTCAACGAGCTCGGCCGCGCCAATGGCATCGGCCGCCTCGACCTCGTCGAGAACCGCTTCGTCGGCATGAAGTCGCGCGGCATGTACGAGACCCCCGGCGGCACCATCCTGCTGGTCGCCCATCGCGGCATTGAGCAGATCACGCTCGACCGCGGCGCGGCGCACCTCAAGGACGAGCTGATGCCGAAGTACGCCGAGCTGATCTACAACGGCTTCTGGTTCTCGCCCGAGCGCGAGATGCTGCAGGCGGCGATCGACAAGAGCCAGGAGCTGGTCACCGGCCAGGTCCGCCTCAAGCTCTACAAGGGCAACGTCATCCTGGTCGGTCGCGACAGCAAGTACTCGCTGTACGATCAGGACCTCGTCACCTTCGAGGAAGGGGCCGTCGCCTACGATCATCGCGACGCGGCGGGCTTCATCAAGCTCAACGCGCTGCGGCTGCGCACCCTCGGCCAGCGCAAGAAGAAGCTGGGGCTGTAAGCGCTTCGTGCGACGTTCCGAACGTCTGCGTTTCCAATGCCCGGCCATGTGCCGGGCATTGACGTTTTGGGATAGTCTCCTGATTGGAAAAGCACGACTTCAGTATTTGTCGTCGCTGGCCATGTCCCGGCGACCCCGGCAAGGAAGGCACTGCGTTCCTGAGCGGAGCGCATAGCAACTCGGCTATGCCGAGTTGCGTCCTAAAAGAGCGCAAGTCGGATATATCCGACTTGCGGGACAAGCCCGGCCACGACAGAGAAAAGCCGAAAGGACAGTTATACGACTGTCGTCTAACGTTTCTTGCACTCGGACTCTCAGGATGAGGAAGCCCTCATCCAATCTTCTCTGTACTGAACGCCGACGTCGAGTAGGGCACGGTCACCTCGTCCTTGCCGGCGAGTGACGGCTCGGCGGCGATCAGGGCGCGCAGCTGCGCCACCACCTTCGCCTCCTCCTCCGCCGGCAGTGCGGCGATGAAGCTGGTCGAGCGCACGCGGTTGATGACGACGTCTTCCGGCGCGCCGGTGTGGCCGTGGTGGAAGACGTCCTCCTGCAACGGGCCGAAGCCGTGATGGGGAAACACGCGCCGCCACGCACCGCTGGCGTAACGCGGTGCGTCGCCCTCGTGTTGATTGATGATGCGGGTGAGCTGCGCGATCCACGGCACGCTCTCGTCGCGCACATTCCAGATCAGGCCGAGCCGGCCGCCGGGCTTCAGCACGCGGTGAATTTCGTCGAGCGCCGCCGGCGTCGCGAACCAGTGGAACGCCTGGGCGCAGGTCACGACATCGACGGAGGCGTCGGGCAGCGGGATCGCTTCCGCGGTGCCGGCGCGGGCGTCGACGTCGGGCAGCGTCTGCAAAAGCCGCGCGCGCATTTCCGCCACCGGTTCGATGGCGATGACGCGGGCGCCGGTGTTCGCAAGATAGGCGGTGAATTTGCCGGTGCCGGCGCCGAGGTCGAGCGCGGCGGTGCCGGTGCGCAGGCCGAGGCGCCCGGTGAGCCACGGCCCGATCGCCGCCGGATAATCCGGCCGGCCGCGCACGTAGTGGTCGGCCCTGGCGGCGAAGCCGTCCTTCGCCGCGTGATGAATGTCGGGCGTTGCCTCCGTCATGACCAGCCTCCGGTTGGGTGCGACAGCCTCATAGGCCGCCTGCGCGCGCGGGGACAGTCACAACGGCGGGAGCGCGCCTATTCGGTGGAGAGATAGACCAGTGCCGCGACGGGCATTGCGAAACCGATCCACGATGCCAGCGTCCAACCGCCATGAGCGAAAGCCCAGCCGCCGACCGCCGAGCCGAGCGCGCCGGCGGCAAAGAAGGTGGCCATGTAGAGGCCATTGAGGCGGCTGCGGAATTCCGGCCCGAGGACGAAGATGGCGCGGAAGCCGATCACGACATTGCCCTGAACGCCGAAGTCCACCAGGATCGCCGACACCACCAGCAGCGCCAGCGCGAGCGTCGATCCCTGCTCGGCGATGTGGGTGATCAGGAAAGCCAGCGCCACCGCCAGCATCGCCACCATGGTGGCAATGCGGCCGAAGCCGCGGTCGGCGATCCGGCCGGCGAGCGGCGCAGCGATCACGCCGGAGACGCCGACGAGTGCAAACAACGCGATGCCGCGCTGGGACAGGCCGAAGGCCGGGCTCGCCAGCAGCAGCGGGATCACCGTCCAGAACAGGCTGAACGCGCCGAACAGGGCCGCCTGATACAGCGCGCGCCGCCGCAGCACCGGCGTGGTGCGCACGAGGTGGCCCATCGACAGCAGCAGCTGGCCGTAGTGCAGGCGGGCCACCGGGGCGCGGCGCGGCAGCGCGCGATGCAGCACCAGCGCGAGGACGACCATGACGGCGGCCGACGCCGCGAACACGACGTGCCAGGATGAGGCTGCGGTGATGGCGCTCGCCACCGGCCGCGCCAGCATGATGCCGATCATCAGCCCGGTGCTGACGTTGCCGACCACGCGGCCGCGCGTCGCCTCCGGCGCGAGGTGGGCGGCGTAGGGGATCATGATCTGTACCGCGACCGAACCGAGGCCGATAAACAGCGCCGCCGCCAGGAACGGCAACGGCCGCGTCGAACAGGCCGCCCCCGCGAGCGCCAAAGCGCCGACGCCGAGCACGGTGCAGATCAGCCGGCGATTTTCGACGAGGTCACCGAGCGGCACCAGCAGCAGCAGTCCCGTCACGTAGCCGACCTGGGTCATGGTCACGATCAGTCCGGCGACGGCGAGCGGCAGGCCGAGGTCGGCACTGATCGGTGCGATCAGTGGCTGGGCATAATAGATGTTGGCGGCGACAAGGCCGCACGCCAGCGCCAGAAGGAAGGTCAGTCCGGATGTGATGGTTTCAGGGCGCGGGGCAGGGGTGTCGGTCGTGGCGGCGATCGTCATCGGAGGACTTTCAGGAGAGAGTGAGAGTTGGCGGCGGGGCGGCCGTTCAGGCGACGAGCTTCATCGCAACATCGAGCAGCGCAGCACTGGGAAGAGGGGTCTTCGCCTTGCCGACGACGCGCATGCCCTGCGTCATGCAGACCAGCAGGCGTGCGGTGGCGGCGGGGTTGACGTGTGCGGAAATCGAGCCGTCAGCCTGTCCTTCGCGTATCAGGCCGGCGAGCAGCGCTTCATTGGCCTTGAGCGCGGCGGAGACGCGCGCGGCCACGTCGTCGTCGAGCGCGGCGAGCTCGATGGTGCTGCCGACCACGAGGCAGCCGCGCCGGCCCTCGATCCCTTGGGAAGCTTCGAGGTAGGACGCGAGTACGCGGCGCAGCCGTTCGTGGCCGCTGTCGGTGCCGGCGGCGGCTGCCCGCACCTGTGCCGAGCGCTGGGCGCTGTAGCGGTCGAATGCGGCGAGGAACACGGCGCGCTTGTCCTTGAACGCCTTGTAGATGCTGCCGGCCGCGAGCTGCATGGCTTCGCTGAGATCGCCGATCGAGGTGGCATGGTAGCCGCGCTCGCGAAACACCCGCACGGCCTTGTCCAGCGCCGCGTCGATATCGAACTCGCGGGGACGGCCGGGCGATCGGTGTGTTTCGGGCAGGGTCTGCGACATGCGCCGTAAATTAGGAAATGATCATTTCCAAATCAAGAGGGCACGCCAAAAAACAATGGCCGGGACCTTGGGTCCCGGCCATTGCCGTGTGGTGTGGTCGCCTGCTCAGCGCGGCGGTGCGACGCCGGGAGGCGGCGGCGGCAGGCTGCTGTTGTTGCCGGTGAGCAGCGGCGTGATGCGGCGGATGGTGACGCGGCGGTTCTGACGCTCCGGCCCATCGGTCGAGATCTTCAGATACTGCGAGCCATAGCCCTGCGACGTCAGGTTTTCCGCCGGCACCTGGAACTGCTGGGTCAGCAGGTTCGCCGCGGATTCCGCACGGCGGTCCGACAGCGACAGGTTGTCGACGTTGTTGCCGGTTGCATCGGTGTGGCCTTCGATCAGGAACACCTCGCGCGGGTTTCGCGAGATCGCCCGGTTGAGGCCATCGGCGATCGCCTGCAGCTTCGCCGCCTGGTCCGGCGAGATGTCCGCCGATCCGATGTCGAAGTTGATGGTGTCGAGGTCGATGCTCGGCATGCGCTGGCGCACCGAGGGACTGTAGCGGATCTCGTCGAGCGAGTAGCGGCGCTCGATGCGCTCCACGGGTGGTGCGATCAGCGTGTCGTAGATCACCTCCGGCGGCGCGCGCTCCGCCTCGACGATGTAGCGATCCGGCGGGATGGTCAGCACCGGCGGCGGCAGCATGACATAGAAGCCGCCGACGGCAGCCGGATCGCGGTAGGTGTTGTCGATGATGATGATCTCGCGGCCGTCGCGATCGCGACGGATGCGGCGCAGCAGTCCGCCATCGCGATCGGTGATCGTGATGATCTGACTCCCGTCCGGCCGGATGATGACCGTGCGGGTGTCCGCACCGTCACGCCGCACCTCGACATCGCGGGCGCCGTAGCGGAAGCGATCGAGTTCGTCGTGGCGGATGAACGCCTGGCCGCTGGGATCCTCGACAATGACACGGCCGGGCTCGCGGATGATGGTCCGTCCGCCTTCCATGGTCTGCTGCCGCTGGGCACGGAAGTCCTCGATACGGCCGCCGCCGGGGGGCGGTCCGTTGGCAGGCAGCGGGGTTGCCGGGGGCGGTGCCACGGCCGGCAGCGGCGCGGCGACGGTCGGCGCGGGCGCAGACGGGGGCGTTCCCGGCGGCAGGCCGGGCGGACGCTGGAAGCCCGCGCGCGGGCCTCCCGGTCCACCGGCTCCGCCAGGACCACCAGCTCCGCCGGGGCCACCAGGGGCACCTGCGCCACCAGGACCGCCTGGCCCGCCAGGGGTCCCGGCAGCACCAGGAGCACCCGGAGCACCAGGTGTTCCCGGCGTACCGGGCGTGCCCGGTGCGGGAGGTGTTCCAGCGGTCGGCGGTTGCCCGGGCCCGCCGGGCGGACGGGTGGCGTTCGGCGCGGCCGGAGCCGTCGGCTGGGCTGCCGGCGGGGTCGGCTGGGCGCCGCCCGCGGGCGGCTGTGGCGGTCGACCGGTGCCTGGGCCCGTACCCGGGCCAGTGCTACCAGGCGCCGGCGGCGTTCCAGGGGCTCCGGCGTGCGGCGGCTGGCCAGCCGGAGGCGTCGCGCCGGGGGCTGGCGTGGCCGCTCCAGAGGGCGGCGTCGCAGGCGCGGCCCCTCCGGGAGCAGGAGATCCCGGCGGTCGTGTGCCCTCCTGACCGGCGGGGCGTTGCGGGGTCACATCGCGCACACCCGGGGCGATCGGGGGCGCGTTCTCCGGACGGCGCCCCGGGGGCTGGCCGGCAGCGGGCGGTGCGCCCGGAGCAGGCGTGGCGACGCCACCAGCCGGCGGAACCGGATGGGCGGCGGCCGGCGGGGGCGGGGGCGGCGGCGCCTTGGGGGCGGCGGCCGGCGGCGGAGGTTCCTTCGGCGCGGCAGCGGGAGGCGGCGGCG
>NZ_JAFCMM010000005.1 GCF_018131225.1 Bradyrhizobium sp. U87765 SZCCT0048
GCGAACCAGCAGGCGCCGATGCCGGCCCAGTCGCAGAGCGGCCAGCCGTCGATCATCATGGTCGAGGTGCTCGGCTATGGCGGTGGCGGCGAGGGGGCCGCTCCCGCGGAGGGCGCGCGGCAACGCAAGGACGACGAGCAGACCTACAACTCCGACAGCGCCGTGCAGGTGGTCGGTGCTGGCCAGCTCTCCGACGCACAGCGCCAGCGGCTGACGGAGGAGGGGCGGCTGTAGGGCGCGCCTGCGCGACGTGGCGCACATTCGGGATTTCCGTCGGGACCTCCCCGGCGGAACCTCTGCAGGATTAAGCTAAGTGGCTGATTTCGCTGGCGCGCTCGGAGAGATTCGAACTCCCGACCCTCGGAATCGAAATCCGATGCTCTATCCAGCTGAGCTACGAGCGCGCGCCCGCTTCCACTAGGGGAGACCGGGTCGAAAGGCAAGTCGTTCGGGTCCGTGTGCCTTTGCAGCGGCCCACGGCGAGCCGCGTCGATCGTCTCTTCTGGCCGATTGCACTCCCTGCTGAGCACGATCGGAACGCGCGCTTCATTCGGTTGAAAGCGCGTCCGCATAAGGAAAGCGTAGCGCGCCTGAGGCATAGCCCGGGGGCGACACCACGACCTGCCGCGATCCGTTGCGGAACTGGTCGACGTCGTGTCCGGCAATCCCCTGGAACTGGACCTGCAGCACCCGGGGCTCCTGCCATTCGCCGTTTGCCCCGAAGCGGACGGCTCCCATGACGGTTTCGAACACGGCATCCCGTGTGTAGGCCGAAAGACTGGCGTCGTCGAAGCTGCCGGTTGCCTCGACTGCCTGCGCGACGACCTGCATCTGGGCATAGGCCAGTGGTGCCATGTAGTGCCCGAGAGGATCGATGCCAGCGTCGCTGGCGCGCGCCTGATAAATCTCCAGAAGATCCTGGACTCCCGGAAACATCATTCGAGGGACCGGAGCCCAGTATTCGTAGTTCACGAAACCGTTCAGCAGCGAGCCAAGCACCGCTTTGACCGCAGTGTTCTGCGGACCGATCATCGCCGCACCGACCATCTTCGGCCGGAACAGGTGCGCGCGGATGGCGCGCACCAGGCTGACCGAATCGTTGAGGTAGGAGCAGAGAAACAGCAAGTCGCAGCGGCTTGCCGCGACGGCGTCGACGACAGGCGCGAAGTCCTTGGTCGTCAGTGGATAAGTGGCCTCGTGGACAATCGTGAACCTGTGCTTGGCGGCATTCGCCTTGGCCCCGGCAATGGGGTTTCTGGAAAACTCGGCATCGGCTGATAGGAGCGCCACCGTCGTCGGCCGCGGCGTCTGCCCGGCGGCCAGTGCGAAGAAGCCTTCGGTGAGGGCTGCGTTCGGATCGGGTCCTGTGGGAATCATTGCAAAGTAGTTCGGATAGGCGAGCGTGCTGTTGACGCCAAGGCCCATCAAGCCGACGAAGAAACGCCGCCGCTCGATGATTACCGGCATCGCCGGCAGGATGGTGTTGGTGCCGTAGCCGCCGATGACCAGATCGGCCTTATCCTCGTCGATCAGCCGCTTGTAGAGGCCGGGTACACGCGATCCCTCCGCCTGATCGTCGTGGCAGACAAATTCGACGGGCCGGCCGAGCAGGCCGCCCCGTTTGTTGATGTCCTCGCGCCAGATATCATGGGCGAGTTGCGCAGAGCGACTGTTGCCTGCGAGCGGGCCCGTCAGCGACAGGCAATAGCCGATACGGATGGGCGCCGCAGGGGACTGCATGATCAGGCGCCCGCTTTGGCGCCGGTAGCGAGAAGCTGCATTTCCCAGGCGAGCGCGACGCCGCTGGCCCCGCCGTGCTCGATAATGACGCCGCCGACACCGGCAGCCGTCGCCTCGCGCGCCCAGTCGCGTTGCCATTCACCGAGCACCGCCAGCCAGGTGAGCGGCACGGCGCCGGCCTGAACCATGCGACGCACGGCCATGTCATGCGCTTCCATCGACACCCCGCCTGACGCATCGGTGACGATGAAGACATCATAGCCTTCGCCGAGCGCCTGGATGGCCGGCATCGCCAGGCAGATCTCGCTCCAGAGCGCCGCCAGCACGATCTGCTTGCGGCCGCTCCTTTTGATCACGTCGGTGACGTTCGTGTCCTGCCAAGTATTGATGAACGTGCGGTCGATCGGCGTCTGCTCCGGGAAGACGTCCTGCAGCCCCTTGATCAGATGTCCGCCGCGTTCCGCGAGGACAGTGGTGAGGATCGTCGGCACGTTGAAGACCTTGGCGGTCTTCGCAAGGCCGATGACGTTGTTGATGATCATCGTCGGTTCGTGGCTGTTCAGATTGGCGAACTGATACGGCTGGTGGTCGATCAGCACGAGAATGCTGTCTTCGGGGCGCAGCAGGGCATCGAGACCGGTCTTGGGCACAAAAAGCTCCTTATGGAATGCCGATACGGTTCAGGCGGCAGGTTCGAGAAAAACGTGGAGGGAATGGATACGGCCGTCCTGGATGTGGGCGATGTCCATGCCGGCGGCGGCGACCGGGCCGTTCGGCGGCCCCGCCTGCCAGCGCAGCCGGCCGACGCCGTGATGGCCGATGGCGGGGCCACTCGCGGTGAAGGCGTAGTCCGGCGGCAGGCGCGAGAGCAACGCGGACACGGCTGCGTCGATCGCCGCAGGCCCTGTTGCCGAGTGATCCGGCTCATGGAGCACGGCGTCTTCGGCATAGAGTTCGCGGATCGCCGCGATGCGCCGCCCAGCATCGCGTTCGCTGAACACGCGGGCGAGATTGGCGCGCATCAGCCGGTCGTAGTCGGGGGAAGATTCCGTTGAGGTGGACATTGCAGCGGCCTTGTCTGGGGGCGTTGCGGGACAATAAGGGCGCTAGGTCTGTTCGTATTAGTCATTGATGAGTAGAAGTAACTTCAATGATCTGTTTAAGATGGCGGTATGGAAACACTGGCTAACCTGGAATCCTTCATCCGGAGTGCGGAGTGCGGCAGCTTTTCCGCTGCGGCGCGGCGGTTGGGGGTGACGCCAGCCGCCGTCAGCCGCAACGTCGCCATGCTGGAGCGCAACCTCGGCATTCGCCTGTTCCAGCGCAGCAGCCGCAGCCTCAACCTGACCGAAGACGGCGATCGTTTCCTTGCGTCGGTTACCGATGGCGTGGAAACCATCCAGTCGGCCATCGCCGACCTGAGGACGCATTCAGGCAAGCCTGCCGGTGTGCTGAAAGTGAGCGTGGCGCTGACCTTCGGCCTCGACCATGTGCTGCCGTTCCTGCCGGCCTTCATGGAACGCTATCCTGACGTCCAGATGGACTGGAGCTTCGAGAATCGCCAGGTCGATCTGATCGGTGAGGGCTTCGACGCCGCGATCGGTGGCGGCATGGAGCTCGCGCCTGGCGTGGTGGCGCAGCGCTTGGCGCCGCTGCATATCGTTGCGGTCGCTTCGCCGGACTATCTGCGAGGCCGCCAACTGCCGCGGCAACCTCACGAGCTGGCCGGGTTCGAAGGCATCTCCATGCGCTCGGCTCAAACCGGTCGTATGCGTATCTGGAGACTGCGTCACCGCGAGGGGGCCGAAGCGATGCTGGAGCACAAGGCGCGCATGGTGGCCAACGATCCCGAGGCGATTTGCCGTGCAGCCCTGATGGGCCTGGGGGTGGCCATGATTGCGATGCCCTTCGTGGAGCGGCATCTGGACAGCGGCGCGCTGCTGCGCCTGTTGCCTGACTGGTATTCCGATCTCGGCGCGATCTCCCTCTATTTCGCTAGTCGTAAACTGCTGCCCGCCAAGACCCGTGCGTTCGTCGACCACATGACCGCAGTGTTCCGCGAACAGAACCTGGCGCAACGCTTTTCAGCGGCGGGATGACCCGGTGACACTGGCGCTGGCGATCGGCCAGGCTGGGGCACTTGGACAAAACCGACATTTCCTTGAACGGAACCGGCGGCGGGGTGTGTCCCGGCCGGGAACGCGACAAAGGTCGCTTGGCAGGCCGCCGAAACCGACCTAGCGTGATCAACTGCTGCGGCCAATAAAACCAAAATCGCGGGATCGATTTCCAGGGAGGGACTCGTGCGATGGGCCAGCTGATCACGGTCGACGAGTTGCCGCGCTACGCGCCCGGCGATCTCACGCTGGACAGTGCCACCGTCGGCCGGAGCGACTTCCGGCTGCGAATCTTCCGCTATGGCGCGTCCGACATTTCGGTGCCGCCGGCCGACAGCTTCATTGCTGTGATCTACCGCGAGGGTGCGACGCCGATGAGCCGGCGCATGACCGGCCCGTGGAAGCAGGAGAACGTCGGCCGTGGCATCGCGACGCTGATGACCCGCGCCGAGGCGTCGAACTGGTGCTGGAAGGACGCGATCGAGGTCTGCCATCTCTATATCGCGCCGGCGCTGATGACGCGCACGGCGAACGAGCTGTTCGATCAGGACGTCGGCGCCATCGAGCTGCACGATCTGTTGCGCGCCGACGATCCCGTGCTCAGCTGGATCAGCGACCGGATGATCGAGGAGGTCGCAACCGGCGGGCCGGGCGGCCGGCTGTGCTACGACGCGCTGGCGTTGCAGGCGAGCGTGCACATCCTGCGAAAATACGCTGCCGTGCAGTTCAGGGCGCCATGCGCGCAGGGCCGCTTCCGGCCGGCGCATGCTCGCCTGATCGAGGACTACATCGCGCACAACATCGATCGCAACATCACGCTCGACGACCTCGCCAGCATCTGCAACTGCACGCCGGTGCAGTTCGCGCGCAAGTTCTACGCCCATTACGGCATGCGGCCACATGCTTATGTGCTCAAGCGCAAGGTCGAGCGCGCCTGCCTGTACCTGCGCAGGGATCGGCAGGTGCTCAAGGAGATCGCGCGCCTGTGCGGCTTCTCCGACCAGAGCCATCTCAACCGCGTGTTCCGCCAGCATCTGAACATGACGCCGGCCGAGTATCGCCGTCAGGCCCGCGAGATCTCGCCGCTCGTCTGACACCGGCAGGTCTCTTTCCGCGCGACGCCTTTGACGTGCGCCGGGCATGCTCGCCATCGAGGCTTTCGTTCAAAGCAAAGCCGGAATCGTCCAAGCCGACAGACGCCGCCGCGGCGGTATTTTCGCTAGCGTCCTCTCCACACGCATGACGTGAGCCGCCGAACGCGGCCACCGGACAAAACGCTGGAGAGGAAACAATGACACGACAAGCACAGACGGCGACCGTGCTCGATGCGGTCGTCATCGGCGCTGGCATAGCCGGGCTCTATCAACTGCATCGGATGCGCGAGATGGGGTTGAACGTCCGCGCCTATGAGGCCGGCTCCGGCGTCGGCGGCACCTGGTACTGGAATCGCTATCCCGGCGCGCGGTTCGACTCGGAGGTCGAGGTCTACCAGTACTGGTTCTCCGAAGAGCTCTACAAGGCATGGACGCCGAGCGAGCGTTTTCCGGCGCAACCCGAGACCGAGCAATGGCTGAACTTCGTCGCCGATCGTCTCGACCTCAAAAAGGACATCCGCTTCGACACCCGGATCGCATCGGCGCACTATCGCGAGGACGACGGCCGATGGGATGTCGTGACCAGTGACGGCGAGCGCATCGATACGCAGTATCTGCTGGCGTGCTGCGGCATGCTGTCCGCGCCGCTCAACGAACGTTTTCCAGGGCAGTCGACGTTCCGCGGCCAGATCACCCACACCGGCCTGTGGCCGAAGGAGGGGATCGATCTCAAAGGCAAGCGCGTCGCCGTCGTCGGCACCGGCGCCACCGGCATCCAGGTGATCCAGACCATCGCGCCCGAGGTCGGGTCGATGACGGTGTTCGTGCGGACGCCGCAATACGTGGTGCCGATGAAGAATCCGAAGTACGCCCAGGCCGACTGGGATCGCTGGAGCGGCCAATTCCAGCAGCTCAGGACGCGTGTGCGCGCGACCTTCGCCGGATTCAACTATGATTTCGAGAACCGCCCCTGGGCGGAGCTGACGCCGGGCGAGCGCACGCAGGTTCTGGAGACCTACTGGAACGACGGCTCGCTGTCGGTGTGGCTGGCGACATTCCCCGAGATGTTCTTCGACGAGGCGGTCAATGCGGTGGTGTCCGAGTTCGTGCGCGACAAGATGCGCCAGCGCCTACACGGCGATCCTGCGTTGTGCGATCTCCTGATCCCGACCCAGGCCGACTACGGCTTCGGCACGCACCGCGTGCCCCTGGAGACTAAATATCTCGAGGTCTATCTGCAGGACAATGTGGTGGGCGTGAACTGCCGCCGCACGCCGATCGAGCGCATCGTGCCTGAGGGCATCCAGACGTCCGACGGCACCGTGCACGAAGCCGATGTCATCATCCTCGCCGTCGGCTTCGATGCCGGATCAGGCGCGCTCAGCCGCATCGACATCCGCGGCCGCGGCAACCGTTCGCTCAGGGAGCAATGGCAGCGCGAGATCCGCACCTCGATGGGGCTGCAGGTCCACGGCTATCCCAACCTGTTCACCACCGGCGCGCCGCTCGCGCCGTCGGCCGCGCTGTGCAACATGCCGACCTGCCTGCAGCAGCAGGTCGACTGGATCAGCGATTGCATCGGCTATGCGCGCAACGCCGGCAAGCGCGTCATCGAGCCCACAGAAGACTTCGAGGATCGCTGGGTTCGGCATCACGACGAGACGGCGGCGGCGACGCTCGTGGTGAAAACGGACTCCTGGTACATGGGCTCGAACGTCGACGGCAAGCCGCGGCGTCTCCTGTCCTATATCGGCGGTGCTGGCGCCTATCACCGCCAGTGCGACGAGCTCGCCGCCGGCGGCTATCCCGGCTTCCGGATGACCTGACAACAATCAAGAAGAGAGAGGACACGCTCATGAGCACCAATAGCTACTACGGACAGGACGGTCACGGCCCCTTTGAGCTCTGCGACATCGGCACGCTCGAGCTGGAAGATGGCGGCGCGCTCCCTGGCTGCCAGCTCGCGGTCGCGACCCACGGCACGCTGAACGCGGCGAAAGACAACGCGATCCTCGTTCCGACCTGGTATTCGGGAACGAGCAAGATCATGGAGCAGGTGTATATCGGCAACGGCCGTGCGCTCGATCCGGCGAAGTACTTCATCATCGTCGTCAACCAGATCGGCAACGGGCTGTCGACCTCGCCGCACAACGCTGGCGCAGGGCAGGGCGGCCCTGACTTCCCGAAAGTGCGCATCGGTGACGATGTCCGCGCGCAGCACCGTCTGCTGACCGAGAAGTTCGGTCTCGAAAGCCTTGCGCTGGTCGTCGGCGGCTCGATGGGCGCACAGCAGACTTACGAATGGGCCGTACGCTACCCCGATTTCGTCAGGCGGGCGGCGGCGATCGCCGGAACGGCGCGCAATACCGAGCATGACTTCCTGTTCGCCGACACGCTCATCGAGGCGATCACGTCCGATCCCGGCTTTCGCGCCGGCCGTTACGCGACATCAGCCGATGTCGCCGCGGGATTGAAGCGCCATGCCCGGCTGTGGACCGTGATGGGATGGAGCACGGATTTCTTTCGCGCCGATCGCCACAAGGCGCTCGGCTTCGACTCGGTGCAGAGCTTCGTCGACACCTTCATGACCGGCTATTTTGCGCCGATGGATCCCAACAATCTGATCGCGATGGCCTGGAAGTGGCAGCGCGGCGACGTCAGCCGGCATGCCGGCGGCGATCTCGCCGCCGCGCTCGGTCGCATCAGGGCGAAGACCTATGTGATGCCGATCAGCCACGACATGTTCTTTCCGCCCGGCGATTGCGAGGCCGAGCAGCGTTTGATCCGTGGCAGCGAGTTCCGGCCGCTGAAGAGCATCGCTGGCCACCTCGGCCTGTTCGGTGTGGATCCGGAATTGCTGGCGCAGCTGGACGCCCATCTGAGCGAGCTGCTGGCGACGCCGGTGGGCTGACACGGCGGTGGGTGCGATCCGACCCGCCCACCACCGAAAGGACGCCCGGGGCAACCCCTTCAGTTCTCATTCGGCCCGCCGGCGTTCGATTCGCCGGCGGCGCCATGCGCATGCCCGGCAAATTAACGCGGTCCGGTGACCATGGCGGATGCCGTTCCGGTCATTTCTTCATGTTTTTTCAAATGCTTATCTGGCAATCAAGGCGATAGCCCGCGGCGTTATGCTTAACGAAATTCAAACACACTCCCGCCAGACTCTTGAACGATGGTCCGACCCGTTCGGGGTCCCAGGCCGCATCACATTTCCCAGCCGAAATTGCCCATGCGCTTCATCGTCGTCTTGCTGCTCTCGTTGTTCGCCGTGACCAGTGCCCGTGCGGATCTGCACATCACGCGCGACCACGGCGGCTATGTCGAGGAGTACAAGGCGAAGTACGAGAACATCCGCCGGACCGGCCAGCGCGTCATCATCGACGGCATCTGCAATTCGGCCTGCACGCTGGTGTTCGGCATCGTGCCGATGAACAAGATCTGCGTCACGCCCCGCGCCAGCCTCGGCTTCCACCAGGCCTACTACGACAAGGCCTTCACCTTCGGCATCAAGGTGACGAGCTATGAAGGCACCTCGGACCTGATGTCCTACTATCCGAACACGGTGAAGGACTGGATCCGCCGCAACGGCGGTCTCACGCCGGAGATGAAGAAGATCAAGAACGGCTCCGAGCTCTGGAAGATCGTCGATCCCTGTCCGGAAGATTTCTGAGCGGGCGCGGCGCCTCACGCCCGACGATTTCCTGACGTCCTAGGACAGCTTCAGCACGCCGTCCATCACCGGCACGCAGCGGCCGCCGATCGCGGTGTCCGTGACGGTGCCGCCGCGCTTGACTGCACGGGCCTCGAGCCGGCTCGGCCGTCCCATCTCGACGCCCTGCAGGATGGTGAGGTCGAGCGTGAGGTCGGCTTCGGGGCGCAACTGCGCCAGCAGGCCGACGAGGGCGACGCCGGCCGAGCCGGTCGCCGGATCCTCGGCAATGCCGTGCAGCGGCGCGAACATCCGGCAGCGGATGCTGACATGGCCTTCGTCGACGCGGGTGTAGAGCATCACGCTGTTGGTGCTCTCGGCGGCGAAGTGGCGGCTGAACATGTCGGTGCGTGGCGTTGCCGCGGCCAGCACCGAGCGATCCTTCACCTCGGCGAGGATGAACCGGGCGCCGCAGGAGGCGATGCAGGGCATGTGACGATCGAGCGCGATCGCGTCCGGCGGCAGGGTGCACGCGGCCGCGATGGTCTCCGGCGCGATCCGCTTGCCGAGCGACAGCGGCTGCGGCGCGGCGACACGGGCGCCGGCGACATCCGTGCCGTCGCGCAGCAGGTCGATGGCGACGAGGCCGGCCTGTTCCTCGAACACCAGCCGGTCGCCGCGGATCGGCCGGCCGCAGGCTTCGCCGGCGCGTCCCAGCACGAACGCGGTGCCGACATTGGGATGGCCGGCGAACGGCATCTCGAAGCGTGGTGTGAAGATGCGCACTTCGGCGGTGTGCGCGGCGTCTTTCGGCGGGCGCACGAAGGCGGTTTCCGACAGGTTGAACTCGGCGGCGATGGCCTGCATCTGCTCGGTCGTAAGGGCGCCGGCGTCGTCGCGCACCACGGCGAGCGGGTTGCCACCGAACTGCGTCGTGGTGAACACATCGACGGTGGTGAAGCTGAGGTTCATCGAACGTCGCCTGGAAAGGGGGATGAGCCCGTGGCTCACCCCGCGGAGATGTTGCGGGTGGCTGCGCATCGGCGGCGCCGCCACCCGGTCAACATGGGCGTACGCCGCGCCCGCTGCAAGATGGACATTGCCTTCGGTGCATTCGGCGCGTGCCGCGTCGTCAGAACGTGACGACGCTGCGGATCGATTCACCCTTGTGCATCAGGTCGAACGCCTTGTTGATGTCGCTGAGCGGCATCACGTGGGTGATCATCGGATCGATCTCGATCTTGCCCTGCATGTACCAGTCGACGATCTTCGGCACGTCGGTGCGGCCGCGGGCGCCGCCGAACGCCGTGCCCTTCCACGTCCGGCCGGTGACCAGCTGGAACGGGCGCGTCGCGATCTCGGCGCCGGCGGGCGCCACGCCGATGACAATCGACTGGCCCCAGCCGCGATGGCAGGCTTCGAGCGCCTGGCGCATCACCGTGACATTGCCGGTGCAGTCGAAGGTGTAGTCGGCGCCGCCGATCTGGTCGGCGGGCGTCTTCGTCATGTTGACGAGATGGGCGACGAGATCCTTGCCGACCTCCTTCGGGTTGACGAAATGCGTCATGCCGAAGCGCTCTCCCCACGCCTTGCGGTCGTTGTTGAGGTCGACACCGATGATCATGTCGGCGCCGGCAAGGCGCAGGCCCTGCAGCACGTTGAGACCGATGCCGCCGAGGCCGAACACGATCGCCTTGGCGCCGGGCTCGACCCTGGCGGTGTTGATCACCGCGCCGATGCCGGTGGTGACGCCGCAGCCGATGTAGCAGACCTTGTCGAAGGGGGCGTCCTCGCGGATCTTGGCGAGCGCGATCTCCGGCAGCACCGTGTAGTTGGCGAAGGTCGAGGTGCCCATGTAGTGGTGCACCGGCTTGCCCTCGAACGAGAAGCGCGAGGTGCCGTCGGGCATCAGGCCCTGGCCCTGGGTGGCGCGGATCGCGGTGCACAGGTTGGTCTTGCGCGACAGGCACGACGGGCACTGGCGGCATTCCGGCGTGTACAGCGGAATGACATGGTCGCCCTTCCGGAGGCTGGTGACGCCGGGGCCGACATCGACCACGACGCCCGCGCCCTCATGGCCGAGGATGGCCGGGAACAGGCCCTCGGGATCGGCGCCGGACAGGGTGAATTCGTCGGTGTGGCAGACGCCGGTCGCCTTGATCTCGACCAGCACTTCGCCCGCGCGCGGTCCTTCGAGCTGAACGGTGGTGACCTCGAGCGGTTTCCCGGCGGCGATGGCAATGGCGGCACGAACGTCCATGGCGTTTCCTTGCGAAGCTGGTGGTGGCGACTTGAGACTGTCCACGTGTGACAGTCTGGCGCAACTCCGCCCGGGGTCTGCGTTTTCGCCCGGGCGGACCTGCGTGATTTCAGATTGCAGGCCATCGCATCATAAGGCAATCAGTGCAACATCATGAAGCCTGCGATGACAAATTTCGCCGTGAGAGCGGCGCCGGCATTGTTTGTGGTGCTGTGGAGCACCGGCTTCATTGCGACCAAGCTCGCCCTGAGCGGGGCGGAGCCGCTGACGTGGCTGACGCTGCGGATGACGATCACGATCTGTCTTCTGCTGGTCATCGTCGGCTTGACCGGGGCGCGCTGGCCGCGCGGCCGCCAGATCCTGCACAGTGCGGTTGCCGGCCTGCTGGTGCACGGCGTCTATCTCGCCGGCGTGACGCTCGCCATCGGTCACTCGATCCCGGCCGGGCTATCGGCCCTGATTCCCGGGCTGCAACCGATTCTGACCTCGACACTGGCCAGCCGTTTCCTCGGCGAGCGCGTGACGCCGCTGCAATGGTGCGGTCTGCTCCTGGGGCTCGTCGGCGTCCTGCTGGTCCTGCACAACCGTTCGCTGTCCGGGCAGGCGGGCTGGGGCATGGTGGCCTCGGTGGCGTCGCTGATCGGCATCACGCTCGGCACGCTGTACCAGAAGCGCTTCTCCGGCCAGATCGACTGGCGCACGGGCAACATCGTGCAGTACGCCGCGGCGGGTGTCTGTTTCGGCATCGGCGCGCTGCTGTTCGAGGACCGCACCATTCACTGGCACGCGCAGTTCGTGCTGGCCGCGGCATGGTCGACCCTGGTGCTGTCGGTCGGCTCGATCGCGCTGCTGTACTGGCTGATCCGCCGCTCCGGCGCGACGCAGATGGCGAGCCTGTTCTATCTGGTCCCGGCCGTGACCGCGGTGTTCGCCTTCCTGCTGTTCGACGAACGCCTCGATGCCATCTCGCTCGCCGGCATGCTGCTGTGCGCCGTCGGCGTGGTGATCGTCAACCGCGCTTCGGCGCGCTGATCCGGACCAGCGCCGCTCCCTTCCGCTTTCCCGGCAACTGCGTCATTGTTGCGGCGAATCGCAACGAGTCGGGGAGCAAACCCCGGGGGACGACCATGCCGGCCAATCTGACCTGGGAGATCTTTCTTCACGTCCGTATCATCATGGGCGTGGTCATCGGCCTCAGCATCGCGCGTCTGCTCAACGGCGCTTCCCGTTTCGTCCAGCATCCGACCGCGCTGAAGATCTCCTGGATCCATCTGTGCTGGGTGGCGATCATGCTGATGTCGCTGGTGCACTTCTGGTGGTGGGAGTTCTGGCTGTCCGCCATCAAGCATTGGACGGTCGAGATCTATCTTGTGCTGTTCGGCTACACGCTCGTCCTCTACCTGCTGTGCACGCTGCTGTTTCCCGACGACATCAAGGAATACAGCGGCTACGAGGAGTACTTCATCTCGCGCCGCCGCTGGTTCTTCGGGCTGCTCGCGCTGACCTTCATCTTCGATCTCGCCGACACGGTGGTGAAGGGGCCCGGACATATCGATCTTTTCGGGCTGGAGTATTTCATCCGCACCGCGGCCTATTTCGTGCTCTGCGGCGTCGCCATGATCACGCCGAACCGCAGATTCCACGCGCTGTTCGCGATCGGCGCATTGATCTACCAGACGAGCTGGATCGTCCGCCATTTCGAGACGCTGAACTGACGGCTGCGGGCACAGCTGCCGCGCGGACGTTGCCGCGTCAATCGCGCGTTTTGGCGTAGGCCGCGAGCGCGCGAGCGCGTGCGGCAGGGTGGTCGACGATCGGCTCGGGATAGGTGTCGCCGAGCCGCACACCCGCGCTCGCCAGCTCCAGCGGCGTTGCGTTCCACGGCTGATGGATCAGCTTGCGCGGCAATTGCGCCAGTTCCGGCACCCACCTCGTGACATAGACCCCGTCGGGATCGAACTTCTCGCCCTGCAGCACCGGGTTGAAGATCCGGAAGTAGGGCGCGGCGTCGGCGCCACAGCCGGCGACCCACTGCCAGTTCGCCGGATTGCTGCCGGGGTCGGCGTCGACCAGCGTGTCCCAGAACCAGGCCTCTCCGGCGCGCCAGTCGATCAGCAGGTGCTTGCACAGGAACGAGGCCACCACCATGCGCACGCGGTTGTGCATCACGCCGGTGTGCCAGAGTTCGCGCATGCCGGCGTCGACGATGGGGTAGCCGGTGCGGCCGCGTTGCCACGCCGCGAGCGCGGCCGGGTCGCTGCGCCAGGGAAAGGCATCGAACGAGGCCTGGATGTTGCGCGCGGCGAGATCGACATGGTCGTACAGCAAGTGACGGCAGAACTCGCGCCAGCCGAGTTCGCTGAGGAACTTGTCGACGTCGCGCCCGATCGCCGGCCGCTCCGCGGCGGCAAAGCGCGCGGCATGCCAGACCTGGCGCGGGCTGATCTCGCCGAAACGCAGATGCGGCGACAGGCCCGAGGTCGCGGGACGGTCCGGCCGGTCACGCTCGCTCGCGTACCCCGCGATGGCATCGTCGAGAAAATGGTTCAGGCGCGCCTGCGCCGCCGCTTCGCCGACGGTCCAGGTCTCGCGCAGGCCGCCGGCCCAGTCCGGTCGTGTCGGCTCGAGATCCCAGCGGGCGAGGTCGTCGCGGGCGGGACGGGTGAGGGGCGGGATCAGCGCGGGGACCGGCAGCGGGCGCGGCGCTTCGCCGCGGCCGAGAACCCGGTTCCAGAATGGTGTGAACACCTTCAGGCCGCGGCCTTCCTTGGTCCGCACGTCGGCCGGGCGCACCAGCAGATCGCCGCGAAAGCTTTTCCAGGTGAGACCGGCCTGCGCGAGCGCATCGCCGACATCGCCGGCGACCCGCGCGACAGGGGCGATGTCGATCTCGTTCCAGAACACCTCTGCCGCGCCCGTTTCGCGGGCGACCGCCGGTACCACCTCCGCCGCGCGACCACGGCGCAACACCAGCGGTACGCCCTGCGCCGCAAGGCTCGCGGCGAGGCTCCTCAGCGACTGTGCCAGCCACCAGCGCGCCGCGCCGCCGAGAGGGCGGGCCTGTGGCGGATTGAGCGCGGCGCTGGTCTCGTCGAGCACGTAGAGGCCGACCACCGGCGCGCCACGCGCGGCCGCGGCCGACAGCGCGGCGTTGTCGGACAGGCGCAGGTCGTCGCGAAACCAGACCAGGGTGGGGGAAGCGTCAGGGGAAGCCAAGGGCAGCCAATCCGTTCGTGGGCCGGCAGGGTGGGAGAGCAAGGGGCAAAAAGCAATGTGCAAATCATGCAGATGCACTGAAACCCGAACGACGGTTCGTCGTATATGTGTCGGCAATCCGCCGCGGGGGGAACGAACCATGAAGCGCACCATCACGCTGTATCTTGCGACCGTCGCGGTGCTGGTGCCCCTCGATATCCTGTTCCTCGGCGTTGTCGCCAAGAGCTTCTTCGTCGCCGAGGTCGGCGACATGCTCGGCACGGTTCGTCCGCTGCCCGCGGTGCTGTTCTATCTGCTGTATGCCGCCGGCGTTGTCGTCTTTGTCAGCGGCGCGGCGAATGGCGTCGCCACCACATTGCAGCGCGGTGCGCTGTTCGGCCTGTTTTGCTACGCGACCTTCGATCTCACGGCGCTGGCGCTGCTGAGGCACTGGAGCTGGCCTGTCGCCGTCCTCGACATTGGCTGGGGTATGGTTGCGACCGCGCTGTCGTCGAGTGCGAGTGTCCTCGTCGCCAATGCCCTGACGTCGCGAAACTGACGGCACGAAAAAGGGGCCGCTGCGAGCGGCCCCTTGTGATTGTCGTCGTGCGGCCCGGCTTACTTCGGCTGCGGCACGATGCGGATGTAGGGCTTCGGCGCCTTCCAGCCGTCGGGATAGATCGTCTTGGCTTCATCGTCGCTCACCGAGCCGGCGATGATGACGTCCTCGCCCTGCTTCCAGTTGGCGGGGGTGGCGACGCGATGCTTGGCGGTGAGCTGCAGGGAATCGATCACCCGCAGGATCTCGTCGAAGTTGCGGCCGGTGGTCATCGGATAGGCCAGCGCGAGCTTCACCTTCTTGTCCGGGCCGATGACGAACACCGTGCGCACGGTGGCGTTGTCGGCTGCGGTGCGGTTGTTGGCGTCACCGGTCGTGCTGGCCGGCAGCATGTTGTAGAGCTTCGACACCACGAGGTCGGTGTCGCCGACCATCGGGTAGTTCGGCGCCGCGCCCTGGGTCTCGCGGATGTCCTCGGCCCACAGCGCGTGCTTGGTGACGGGGTCGACGCTGAGGCCGAGCAGCTTGACGCCGCGCTTGTCGAATTCCCCCTTCAGGCGCGCCAGCGTGCCGAGCTCGGTGGTGCAGACCGGGGTGAAGTCCTTGGGGTGCGAGAACAGCAGCGCCCAGCTGTCGCCGATCCAGTCGTGAAACTTGATCCGGCCATCGGTGGTCTCGGCTTCGAAGTCCGGCGCAACGGCGCCAATTTGCAGTGTCATGTCCGCCTCCTGTGAACTGCTCCGCGGCAGGTATAAGCCTGCTTGCGCGGCTGCGGAACAGGGGCTGTGCAAAGGACAAGATCATTGCCCGGCGGGCGTCCCGGCCAGCACCGTTGTGCTGCCGATCGGCATTGGCGGAGATGACTATTTGTTCAGAAAACCGTGTCCGGTGCCCTGATTTCTCCTCACCCGCGCCCCAACTGCGCCGGGCCGCCTTGGGATAGCGTCACCGGCCGGAGATGAACCCTGGCCGGCCGGACTGCGACCAATCTGCAACCCGTCGAATTGAAGTGTTCACAAACACGTTTCGTTAACTTTTGATTCACGGCCGCGTGGAAAATCAAGGCCTGAACCAACCAAACAGAAATGCCGAGAACTGTCATGACTGCCGCCGCCGGAACCCTGACCGACCTCATCCGCACCATCGAAACCTCGCCGATCGTGGACCGCGCCGACGCAGCGCAGGCCCTGGCTGTCGTGCGCGACGGCGTGCTGACCGGAGAGGGGCCCACCGCTGCCGGACGCGTCCATTTTTCCCGGTCGCTGGATACCGGGGACTACACCTGGTGCAACCGTATCCTGACCTCGAAGGCGCTCGACAGCCAGCCGGTCAGCCGCGCCGAGGCCGAGGTGCTGTTCGAGATCAACGATGCCGCCACCGAGCGCATGGACGAGGGCCGCTTCGACGACCTCTTTGCCAAGGCGATCGTGCACCACGCCGCGTCCGCCTCGGGCCTGCCGGTGCCGGCGCGCGCCGTGGCGCTGTCGCCGGAGACCGCGATCGAGAGCTGGGCGCCCACCACGGCGGTCGGCGTCAACATCGAGGTGCTGGAGTGGATCGCCGCCCAGATGCGCGGCAAGCGTCGCAACAACCGCAAGCTGCTCGCGGTCGTCACCGCGCTGATCGGCGCCGCCACCACGCTGCCGCTGGCGCAGGCGCTGCCGGGCATGCTCGACTTCAGCATGTGAGGATCGCCAGGCGGCTCGCCCCCGCCGCCGGCTGGTCGTCCAGGTCGTCGAAAACAACATCAAAAAAGCCCCGGTTCTTCGAACCGGGGCTTTTTGGTTGTGGGGCGTGATGGGCGCCGCTGCTCAGCGCCCGGCGCTCTTGTCGGCTTCGAGGCCAACGGTGCGGCCGGGGAAGCCGGCGACGTCGAAGTAGCGCTGTTCCTGCACGCGCTGGAATTTCAGCACCGTGCGCAGGCCGTTGGAACTCGCCGGCGAGGTCAGCGTGCCGGCGTAGGCCTTCGGCGTGGAGCCGTTGGGCATGGTCTCGGTCATCACGCGCCCCACCAGCTTGCCCTTCGGCGCGCTCTTGAGGTCGAGGATGCGGGCGATGGTCATGCCGACATCGGCGTTGCTGACGGGCAGGGCGTTGACGTAACCGGTTTTGAAGTCGGGACCGATCGCCGCCATGAAGTTCTGGGTGTCGGAGCGCGCGAAGTTGCCGTGCATGCCCTGGCCCTGCTGCAGCCGCGTGTCGGCGATCTCGACGGTGCACAGCACTGGCTGGTCGCAGCCGGTGGAGTACGACCGGAAGTTCACCACGATCGACGGATGCGGCGTCAGGGCATTGCCCTTGAGGCCGATCGCCGACAGCCGCAGCGTGCCGTGGATCGGCGCCAGTTCGTCGTTGACGAAGATGCCGCTGACATAGTCCTGGGCCAGCAGGGCATCGACGACGCGGCGGGCGAGCTTGCGGTCGCTCTTCGGCAAGTAAATCAGGTCGGAGCCGCCGTTGGCGGCGACGACGACGTCAGGCTTGGCGGCGTCCTTGCCGATCAGGCCGTTGCCGAGCCGCGGATAGCTGTTGGCGGCGACGACCGCATTCTTGCTGTCGGGATCGGCGAGCGGCAGGTCGAGCGCCTTCGCAAGATCGAGCGCAACAAAACCCGGCGGCAAGAAGCCTTCCTTGACGTCGGGATAGTTGCCCTTCGCCGCGGGGCTCGTCGCGCTCTCCTTGGAGATGGTCGAGAAGCCGTGATCGGCGGAGACGATGATGTTGGTGTTCGCCTCGAGGCCGAGGTCCTTCAGCGCCTGGCGCACCTGGCCGAGATTGTCGTCGGCGTTCTTGATCGCCGCGAGCGAGGTCGGGCCGTTGATGCCCGGCGTCACGCTGTTGAGGCTGTCGCCCTGGTTGTGCTGCGAGCCGTCGGGGTCGCGCGACCACAGCACGATGATGAACGGCTTGTTGCGCGCCTTGAACGCCGGCAGGATCACCTTGGTCACCGCATCGGCGAAGAACTTGCCCTGGGTGACGTTGGCGGTGGTGGTGCCGGCGGTCTTGAAATCGCCGGCCTTGCCGTTGTCGCCGCGCGAGGGCGCCGATGTCGGCAGGCCCGCGTCGGTCAGCGCCTTCTTGATGTCGTCGGTGAGCGGCACGCCCGCGGGGCTGCCGGTCTGGTCGTCGAGAATGATGGTCTTGCCGGTGCGCTCGTTGTGATCGAACATCAGCGTCGGGCCGAGCTTGCCGACCGCGGCGGTGCTGTAGCCCTTGTCGCGCGCGAGCTTGAGGATGGTCTCCTCGTTGAGGTAATTGCCGCCGAAGTGATCGTCGATGTCGCCGAGCACGGGATCGTTCTCGATGAACGGCGTCACGCTGCCGTTGGCGGGGCCCACGGGATAGCCGGTGTTGATGGTGTTGCTGAAGATGCCGGTGTCGCCGAGATAGTGGCCGCTCGACAGGCCCGACGCGTTCGGCATCGTGAAGGTCGGAAACAGCGAGTGCGAGTTGGTGAAGTTGATGCCCTTGTCGCGGATCGCCGCCATGGTCGGGGCTGTTTCCGGCGTCACCTTGAGGGCGCGCAGGCCGTCCGGAACGAACAGGATGATGTTGCGTGGCTGGCTGGTCTGTGCGAGGGCCGCATGCGTGGACACCGCCAGGAGCCCTGCGGACAGGGCCGTGATCAACGGGCGCATCAAAAATCTCTTTTCCGATTGAAGGGCTTTCAAGGTATAGGATTGCTGTACGACGGAATTGTTACAGGCTCGCCGCCGTGCCAGATTGCCAACTGAACCCCGCCGCTGTCCACAGGCGTGGACTGGAAGAAACGAGCGCATGTTCAAGAAAATCCTGATCGCCAACCGTGGCGAGATCGCCTGCCGTGTGATCAAGACCGCCCGCCGCATGGGAATCGCGACGGTGGCGGTGTATTCGGAAGCCGACCGCAATGCGGTGCATGTCGAGATGGCGGATGAAGCCATCCTGATCGGTCCGCCGCCGGCGGCCGAGAGCTATCTCCTGATCGACAGGATCGTCGAGGCCTGCCGCAGGACGGGCGCCGAGGCGGTGCATCCCGGCTACGGCTTTCTGTCCGAGCGCGAGGCGTTTCCGCGGGCGCTGGCCGATGCCGGCGTGACGTTCATCGGCCCCAATCCCGGCGCCATCGCCGCGATGGGCGACAAGATCGAATCCAAGAAGGCCGCCGCCAAGGCCAAGGTCTCGACGGTGCCGGGTTATCTCGGGGTCATCGAGGACGATGTCCACGCCGTGCGCATCGCCGACGAGATCGGCTATCCCGTGATGATCAAGGCTTCCGCCGGCGGTGGCGGCAAGGGCATGCGCATCGCCCACAGCCGTGCGGAAGTGGCGGAAGGATTCAAGCTGGCGCGCGCCGAAGCCAAGGCGTCGTTCGGCGACGACCGCGTGTTCATCGAAAAATTCATTGTCGATCCCCGCCACATCGAGATCCAGGTGCTCGGCGACAAGCACGGCAACGTCATCTATCTCGGCGAGCGCGAATGCTCGGTGCAGCGCCGCAACCAGAAGGTGATCGAGGAAGCGCCGTCGCCGCTGCTCGATGAAGCGACGCGCCGCCGGATGGGCGAACAGGCAGTCGCTCTGGCAAAAGCCGTCAACTACGACTCCGCCGGCACGGTCGAGTTCGTCGCCGGCCAGGACAAGAGCTTCTATTTCCTGGAGATGAACACCCGCCTGCAGGTCGAGCATCCGGTGACCGAGCTCGTCACCGGCATCGACCTTGTCGAACAGATGATCCGCGTCGCCGCCGGCGAGGAACTGGCGATCAAACAGGGCGACGTGGTCATAAAGGGCTGGGCGGTGGAATCGCGTGTCTATGCCGAGGATCCGTTCCGCAACTTCCTGCCGTCGATCGGCCGCCTCGTGAAGTACCGCCCGCCGGCGGAAGTCAGCCGCGACGGCATCACCGTGCGCAACGACACCGGCGTCGAGGAGGGCGGCGAGATCTCGATCTTCTACGATCCGATGATCGCCAAGCTGATCACCCACGGGCCGTCGCGCATCGCGGCGATCGAGGCGCAGTCGGCGGCGCTGGATGCGTTCTACATCGACGGCATCCGCCACAACGTGCCGTTCCTGTCGGCGCTGATGAACCATCCGCGCTGGCGCAAGGGCGAACTGTCGACCGGCTTCATCGCCGAGGAGTTTCCGCAAGGCTTTGCGGCGCGCGAGCCCGAGGGCGATGTCGCCCGTCGCATTGCCGCGGTGGGGGCGGCGATTGACCATGTGCTGGGCGAGCGCAAGCGCCAGATCTCCGGCCAGATGAACGGCCGTCCCGTGACGCGTGAGCGCCGCCGCGCGGTGTGGCTGAACCGCTGGGAGATCGCGCTCGATGTCGCGCGTGACGGCGAGGCCGTCGCGGTGCGCTTCGTCGAGGCGGGCGGCGAGGCCGGCGCGCCGCATCATCTGGTGTCGACCTGGAAGCCGGGCGAGGGCGTGTGGCACGGCACCATCGACGGTGCCGCGATCGCGGTGCAGGTGCGGCCGATCCCGAACGGCTTCCGCCTCGCGCACGAGGGCTATGAAGTCGCCGTCAGCGTGTTCACCGAGAGCGAGGCCAATGCCGCGCGGTTGATGCCGGTGGTGACGGCGGCCGACACCGGCAAGAAGCTGCTGTGTCCGATGCCGGGCCTCGTGATCTCGATCGATGTTGCGGAGGGCCAGGAGGTCAAGGCCGGCGAGACGCTGGCGGTGGTCGAGGCGATGAAGATGCAGAACGTGCTGCGCGCCGAGCGCGACGGCACGGTCAAGGCGATCCACGCCAAGCCAGGCGCGACGCTCGCGGTCGATGCCCTGATCCTCGAGTTCGCGTGACTGAGGCCGCCTGAACCGCACTGCCCGTCGGCGTCGGCCTCCCCCCAGGCCGACGTCGGCGGGATCTCTTCTCCCGGAGCAAGCGAGACCCAAGATGACGACAACAGCTTTTCCTGACGAGTGGAAGAAGATCGCGGAAGGCGAACTCAAGGCCGATCCGGGCAAGCTGGTGCGTCAGACGCCCGAGAACATCGCCATCAAGCCGGTCTATACGGCGTCAGACCTCGATGGCATCGCCCATCTGGCGTCGCTGCCGGGTTCATGGCCGTTCGTGCGCGGCCCCCGCGCGACGATGTATGCCGGGCGTCCCTGGACCATCCGGCAATATGCCGGCTTTTCCACTGCCGAGGCGTCGAACGCATTCTATCGCTCTGCGCTGGCGGCCGGACAGAAGGGCCTGTCGGTGGCCTTCGACCTCGCCACCCATCGCGGCTACGATTCCGATCATCCGCGGGTCGTCGGCGATGTCGGCAAGGCCGGCGTCGCCATCGATTCCGTCGAGGACATGAAGATCCTGTTCGACGGCATCCCGCTCGGCGACACCTCGGTGTCGATGACCATGAACGGCGCGGTGATCCCGATCCTGGCGACCTTCATCGTTGCCGGCGAGGAGCAGGGCGTTCCGACGAAAGCGCTGTCGGGGACCATCCAAAACGACATCCTCAAGGAGTTCATGGTCCGCAACACTTACATCTATCCGCCGCAGGCGTCGATGCGGATCGTCGCCGACATCATTGCCTACACCGCACAGCACATGCCGCGCTTCAATTCGATCTCGATCTCCGGCTATCACATGCAGGAGGCCGGCGCGACGCTGGTGCAGGAACTGGCTTTCACGCTCGCCGACGGCCGTGAATACGTCCGTGCCGCGCTCGCCAAGGGGCTCAATGTCGACGACTTCGCCGGGCGGTTGTCGTTCTTCTTCGCCATTGGCATGAACTTCTTCATGGAGGCGGCGAAGCTGCGCGCCGCGCGGCTGATCTGGGCACGGGTGATGGCCGAGTTCCAGCCGCAGAAATCATCGTCGCTGATGCTGCGCACCCACTGCCAGACATCGGGCGTGTCGCTGCAGGAGCAGGACCCCTACAACAACATCGTGCGCACGGCGTACGAGGCACTCGCCGCGGTGCTCGGCGGCACGCAGTCGCTGCACACCAACTCGTTCGACGAGGCGATCGCGCTGCCGACCGATTTTTCGGCGCGCATCGCCCGCAACACCCAGCTCATCCTGCAGCACGAGACCGGCGTTACCGACGTCGTCGATCCTCTCGCGGGCTCCTACTATGTCGAAAAGCTGACCGACGATCTTGCCAAGGAAGCGTGGGCGCTGATGGAGCAGGTCGAGGGCATGGGCGGCATGGCGCAGGCCATCGCCACCGGCTGGCCCAAGCGCCTGATCGAGGAATCGGCGACGCGCCGGCAGGCGGCGGTCGACCGCGGCGACCAGGTGATCGTCGGCGTCAATCGCTTCCGCCTCGAGCAGGAAGATCCCATCGACATTCTGGAGATCGACAACTCCACCGTGCGCGCCGCCCAGATCAGGCGGCTGGACGACATCAAGCGGACGCGGGATCCCCAGCGGGTCGCGGCCGCGCTGCAGGCGCTGGCCGAGGTCGCGCGCACCGGCGAGGGCAACCTGCTGGAAGCGGCGACGGTCGCGGCGCGCGCCCGGGCTACTGTCGGCGAGATGTCCGACGCCATGCGCCGGACGTTCGGCGACCACGAGGCGGTGCCGGCGGTGGTGTCCAATGTCTACAGCAACGCCTATGGCGACGATCCCGAGTTCTCCAACCTCGTCAGCCGCGTCGACGAGGTCGCCCGCGCCATCGGCGGCCAGCCGAAGATCATGGTGGCCAAGCTCGGCCAGGACGGCCATGACCGTGGTGCCAAGGTGATCGCATCGGCGTTCGGCGACATCGGCTTCGAGGTGATCGCAGGCCCGCTGTTCCAGACGCCGGCGGAAGCGGCGGCGCTGGCGGTGCGCTCGAAGGTCCATGTGCTCGGCGTGTCGTCGCTCGCCGCCGGCCACAAGACGCTGGTGCCGCAGGTGGTGGCCGAGCTGAAGGCGGCCGGCGCGAGCCATGTCATCGTGGTGTGCGGCGGCGTGGTGCCGCGGCAGGACTATGAGGAGTTGTACAACAACGGCGTCGCCGCGGTGTTCGGCCCCGGCACCAACGTGCTGGAAGCGGCGCGGGCGATCCTCGATCTTATCGAGGGCCGGCGCAGTAACCGCCCGGCCTGAGCCGCGCCAATCGTTTCGGCCATTCGTTCCTGACCGGCGCGCTTGCCATCGCGCCGGTCGTTTGTCGTGCCGCGGCCGTTACGCAGGCGACTGGCTCAGTGGCGCGGCCGTCGCGGCCGGCAGGCGCCTGCCGAGCCGCCATAGCAGCGCAGCGCCGGCGACGACAGTCAGCAGCTGGGTGCCGACGAGCAGCCAGAAGCCCTGGCCGAGGTTCTCGGTCTTGCCGGCCATCATCGCTGCGCCCATGACCATCGGCATCAGCGCCGAGACGAGATTGCCGACGCCGTTGACGACGCCATAGGTGCTGCCGACGGTGCCTTCGCGCGCGACATGCTGCACCAGTGTCGGGATCGCCGGTGCCTGGAAGCCCCAGCCGGCGCCGGCGAGGATCAGCGCGGTGGCGGCGACATAGGGGTTCTCGGCGACGATCGCCAGGGTGACGAAGATGGCGGTGATGATGCCGCCGACAACGAACGCCAGCGGCGCGCGGTGGCGCGGAAGCATGTCGACAAACGAGCCGCCGACGACCCCGGCGACGATCCCGACGATGAACGGCAGGCCGGCGAACACGCTCATCTCGGCGAGGGAGAAGTGCCGGGCTTCCTTGAGATAAGATGGCAGCCAGGTGCTGGCGCCCCACAGGTAGCTCAGCGTGCAGATCTCGATGATCAGGATCCAGAACAGATGCGGCGTGCGCAGTGCCGCCAGCATCAGCGACATCGCCGCGGGCTTCGGTCCGGCGGCGCGTGCGGTTGTCGCCTTCGGCGCCTGGATGAACAGTGCCACCAGGGGCACGCCGATCAGGACGTTGAGCGCGGCCAGTGCCCAGAACGAATCGCGCCAGCCGAAGTGCTGGATCAGAAAGCTGAGGATGGAGTAGCCGGCGCCGAGCCCGATGCTGACGCCGAGCGAGCTCACCGCGTTGGGCTTGCCCACTTC
This sequence comes from Bradyrhizobium sp. U87765 SZCCT0048, assembly GCF_018131225.1. Classification (GTDB taxonomy): domain Bacteria; phylum Pseudomonadota; class Alphaproteobacteria; order Rhizobiales; family Xanthobacteraceae; genus Bradyrhizobium_A. The sequence continues at coordinate 23,592 of NZ_JAFCMM010000005.1, forward strand.
ATGCGGGGCGAAGTGCTCCTTGACATACATGGTCTTGAGCGAGAACAGCGGCCCCTCGGCGCTGCCGAGCAGGAAGCGCCAGCTCAGGAACAGCACCACGCTGGTGGTCAGCGCCGACGCGCCGGTGAACGCGGTCCACAGCACGAGGCTGATCAGCAGGCTCGCGCGCACGCTCCAGCGCGCCTCGAACAGCGGCGTCAGGAACCAGGCCGAGAGGCCGTAGCCGAACAGGAACAGCGACATCAGCCGCCCCTGTGCGATGCGATCGCCCTCGAGGCCCAGCGTGAGCAGGAAGTCCTTGTTGGTGATCATCAGGGACACGTTGATGCGGTCCATGTAGGCGATGCTCACCACGAGCATCAGCACGATCACGCCAAGCCACCGTTTCATCTGCACAGTCTCCACTCCTACGCGTTGTTGTCGTGTGGCGCGGGGCGCCATCCTCACCTGTCGTTGTTGTTCAGATCACCAGCGGCGCTGTCGCGTTCAGAACCGCGCGGGCGAGGCTGTGGGCGGTGCCGAGCGATGTCCGGGGATTGTCCGGCGCCGGTGCATTCTCGATCCGGATCGCCACCGTGCCGGCGCGCGAGCGGAATTCGATCTCATGGACGTTGCGCGCGATCGCCGGATCGGCGGCGAGTTCGACGCGGGTCGCGTCGAAGCCGAGACCGGCGAGCGCGACGATCGCGGCGACATTGGCGTTCTTCGGGTAGCTGCGCGCCGCCTCGCGGGCGCTGCCGGAAAAGAACACGCGGGCGTCGCGCAAGGCGTCGAGGTTGAGCAGACCCTCCGCCGGCGAGCCCTTCCACGCGGCGGGCGGCTTGCGGCCGCGGTACAGCACGTCATCGAGACCGGCGAGCTGCGCCGCCTTCAGCGCATCGATGCCGCCGACCGCGCCTGCGGGCAGATGGATACGGGCATTGCCGCGCTGCGCCGCTGCGCGCAAGGCCGCATGGAAGCCGTCGTCGGCGAGGGCGCCGACCGAGGCGATCACCAGATCGGCGCCGCCGGCGAGCACGGCCGGGCCGTGCGCCGCGAGCGCGGCCTGCCCGGCACATTCGACGACGAGATCGAGCCCCGCGAGCTCGTCAGCGGCATGGACCACGCCGTGTTCGCGCGCGAGATCGGCATGGCGGTCCAGCAAGGCGGCGGCGCGCGCCGCGCCGTCGGGCCGTGCGAGACATACCAGGCGTGTGAATGGCGCGGGCGCCGCGCGCTGCAGTGTCGCCAGCAGCTCGGTCGCGATGGTTCCGTAGCCGATCAGGCCGAGCTTCATGATGCGCCTCCGGCGGCGCCGGCGTCGCTGTAGCGGCGGCCCTCGGGTGCGATGGCGCTGAGACCCGGCAGTTGGCGCGGCAATGGGTGGAAGAGGGCGCTGTGGCCGGCGATGCAGGTCATGCGGTCGTGCCTCGTTGCGCGGCGCGCGGCTCGGCCGGCGGCACGTAGCCGAGGCGTTCGGAGATGTTGAGCGCGGCGCGGCGCAGCGCCTCGCCGATGCGGGTGCGTTTGCCGCCCTGGGTGGCGAACGCACTGTCCGGGCCGGTCATGTTGATCGCAGCGACGACGAGGCCGCTGTGGTCGAAGATCGGCGCGGCGCAGGAATCGATGCCGGCCTCGTAGGACGAGTGGCTCCAGGCCAGCCCGGCCTGGCGTGCGGCACGGGTCTCGGCGACGAGATCGTCGATGGTCGTCACGGTCTGTGTGGTGGCCGCCTCCAGCGCGGCGCCGTCGAACAGGGCGCGCAGCTCAGCCTCGGAGAGATAGGCCAGCATGATGCGGCCCATGCTGGTGGCATGCGCCGGCAGCCGCGAGCCGACGCGCACGGCGCTGGCGCGGAACACGTGCGGCACCTGCCGCAGCAGGTAGAGCACGTCGCGGCCCTCGAGGATGCCGAGATGGGTGGAGAGGCCGAACTCTTCGGACAGGGTGATCAGATAGGGCAGTGCGGTCTGGTTGAGGTCGCGCGACAGGAAGGTCTGCGCCGCGACGCCGATCAGGCCGGGGCCGATCTGGTAGCCGGGCCCGTAGGGCTTCTTCTCGATGAAGCGGCCGGCCTCAAGCGAGGCGATCAGGCGCATCAAGGTCGTGCGGTTGATGCGCAGCGCGGCTGCGGTGTGGCTGAGATTGGCGACGGATTCGCCTTCGGAAATGTGGTGCAGCAGCTTGATCGCCCTGTCGACGGCAGGGATGCCGTAGGCCGGCGTGTCGCTGCGCTTCGCCGCGCCGGTGGTCTTCGGCTTCCGCGCCATCAGATGCGCTCCTCGCTGAAATGACGATCGAGCCGCGCAGCGACGGCCGCCGGCTCCTCGAGATAGAGGGCATGGCCGCAGCCCGCGAACAGCACCGCATCGGGTGCCACGGCGGTCTGCCGCGGCAGCGCGGCGGCGACGCGGCGGGCGATGTCCGGCGGCGTCACCACGTCTTCGGCGCCGACTGCGACCAGCGTCGGGCATGCGAGCCGCGCGACATCGTCGAGCAGCCGCCCGGAGCCGAGCAGGTGGGCGGCCTGGGCGTAGCCGGGCAGCGTCATGGTGGCCATCGCCGCGATCACGGCGCGCGTTGCGTCCTGCTTGCGATCGGGATCATGCACCAGTCGCGCGCCGCGCCTGGCGGCGAAGGATTGACCGCCGAGCTCTGCGAGCTCCGCCGGCCGCACGGCGACGGCCGGCGGCAGCGCTTCGCCGGGCGCGATACCATAGCCGAGTGTCGGCGACAGCAGCGCCAGCCGCCCCACCCGCTGCGGCGTCGTCGCCGCGACATGGGCGGCGATCAGCGTGCCCAGCGAATGGCCGAGCAGGTCGACCTGTGTCAGGGCGAGAGCATCGAGTAGCGCCAGCACGGCGCTCGCGTAGTCGGTAGCCACCGGTGTCGCTGTCACGAGCGGCCGGCTGTCGCCATAGCCCGGCGCGTCCCATGCGATCACCGTGCGCGTGGAATCGAGCGCCTGCATCAGCGGTGCGAACGAGAAGCTGCGGCTGCCGATGCCATGCAGCAGAACCAGCGGGCGGGCCGTGCCGGCGCCAGGGCGGACCAGCACGTCGATATCGCCGACGCGGCGTCGTGTGAGGCCGTCATGCGCACGGGATGCGACGTCAGGGTCCGTGGGTGGCACCATGTGAAACTTTCTGTTCAAATATGAACACAATGTTCTATTCAATAAGGTAGCCGTGCATCATGCTTTCGTCAATAAACTGACACGCGTTTTGAACATTGACAGTGGACCGCGTGATGATCAGGATTGTAATCAGAACGGTATGTTCAAATATGAACAATGAGCATGCTGAATTGGCCAGCACAGGAGATCGACATGGCCCAGGCAGAGACGGCGCCGACGCAGCGGCGGTCGTGGGATCGTCCCGAGGGGGCGAGCTTCGAGGAATGGATGAAGGGTCGCGTCGCGCGCGTCGCTGACCGGCCCTATGACTGGAACGCGCTCAAGTTCCAGGCGGACTTCGATCCGAAGTATCGCCGCGCCCAGAAGCGCTTTATCGGCACCGGCGGCACCGGCGTTGCGAAGGACAGCAACACCATTCCCGCCGAGCACTTCACGCTGTCGAACATGATCATCCCCGCCGGCGGCGAGGGGCCGATGCATCTGCACACCGACGCCGAAGAGGTGTTCTTCGTGCTGCGCGGCACGATCAAGGTGATGGTCGAGAAGGACGGCGAGTACTACGAGACCATTCTCGGCGAGCGCGACTGTATCTCGGTGCCGCCGGGCGTCTATCGCGGCGAGATCAATGTCGGCGAGGAAGACGCGATCATGATCGTGATGATCGGCTCGCCCAAGCCGGTGACCCCGACCTATCCGCCGGATCATCCGCTGACCAAGGTCAAGCGCGGCTGAGCGAGACGCGAACCGCCAGTGCGCTGGCGGTTGTCAACCGAAGACAAAAAGCCCCGGTGCCGCATGGCGCCGGGGCTTTTGCTGTCGGGGGTGCAGCGCTGCGCGTGCGCGCGCGTCAGGCGCCGTAGCGATCGAGGCCGAGGTCGGACGCGTCGATCTCCGGCGCGCGGCCGCCGATGATGTCGGTGAGCACGCGCGCCGAACCGCATGCCATGGTCCAGCCCAGGGTGCCGTGGCCGCCGTTGAGGAACAGGTTGGGATAGCGCGTGCCGCCGATCACCGGCGTGCCGTCGGGCGTCATCGGCCGCAGGCCGGACCAGAACGTCGCCGCGGCGACGTCGCCGCCGCCGGCGAACAGGTCGGTCACCGAATGCTCCAGCGTCGCCCGGCGGCGCGGTGGCAGGTCGTTGGTATAGCCGGAGATCTCGGCCATGCCGCCGACGCGGATGCGGTCGCCGAGGCGGGTGATCGCGATCTTGTACGTTTCGTCCATGATGGTCGATTCCGGCGCACGGCTGGCGTCGACGATCGGGATGGTGAGCGAGTAGCCCTTCACGGGATAGATCGGCAGGCGCAGGCCGATCATCGCGGCGATGCGCGGCGCGAAGCTGCCGAGCGCCAGCACGTAGGCGTCGGCGGTGACGAGCCCCGCCGATGTCTGCACGCCGGTGATGGCGCCGCGTTCGGTGCGCAGACCCTCGATCGCGCAGCCGTAGCGGAACGCAACGCCCGCAGCGGCGGCGAGCTTCGCCAGCGCGTTGGTGAACTTGAAGCAGTCGCCGGTCTCGTCGTTCGGCAGCCGAAGTCCGCCGGTGATCTTGTCGCGGGCATGGGCGAGCGCGGGCTCGGCGGCGACGCAGCCGGCGGGATCGAGCAGCTCGAACGGCACGCCGTCGGCGCGCAGCACTTCGATGTCCTTGGCGGTGCCGTCGAGCTGGGCCTTCGTGCGGAACAGCTGCAGCGTGCCCTGGGCGCGGCCGTCATAGGCGATGCCGGTGTCCTTGCGCAGCGCGATCAGGCAGTCGCGGCTGTATTCGGCGAGCCGCACCATGCGGCCCTTGTTGAGCGCATAGCGGGCGGACGTGCAGTTGCGCAGCATGCTGAACAGCCAGCGCACCATGGCGACGTCGAGGCGCGGCCGCAGGATCAGCGGCGCATGCTCCATGAACAGCCACTTCATCGCCTTGGCGGGAATGCCGGGCGCCGCCCATGGCGAGGCATAGCCTGGCGACACCTGGCCGGCATTGGCGAAGCTGGTTTCGAGAGCGACGCCGTCCTGGCGGTCGATCACCGTGACCTCGTGGCCGGCGCGGGCGAGATAGTAGGCGGTGGTGACGCCGATGACGCCTCCGCCGAGAACTGCGACCTTCATGCGGGTCTCCCGAAATGGGGCGTGGGATGGCTGTCGTCGTCGCGATGGATGCGGGCGTAGCGCTGCCCCAGCGACGTCAGGATTTCATAGGCGATGGTGCCGGCGTCGCCGGCGACGTCGTCGAGGCTCTGGTGCGGTCCGATCAGCTCGACGCTGTCGCCGGGGTTTAGCGTGCCCGCGGGCAGCGCGCTGATATCCAGCGTCATGCTGTCCATCGAGACGCGGCCGGCGATCGGCAGGCGGATGCCGTTGAAGAAGGCCGCGCCGCGGTTGCCGAGGCAGCGCGGCCAGCCGTCGGCATAGCCGACGCCGATGGTCGCGAGCCGCGTCGGCGCCGCGGCGTGGAAGGTGAGGCCGTAGCCGACGCCGGTGCCGGCGGCGATCTCGCGCACCTGGATCACCCGCGCGTCGAGGCGCACCACCGGCCGCAGCGGCGACGGCGCGCCGGTCTGTGGATGCACGCCATAGAGCGCGATGCCGGGGCGGGCGAGATCATTGTGATAGGACGCATCGAGCAGCGCGCCGCCGGAGTTGGCGAGCGACAGCCGCGCGCCGGAAAAGTCCGCGGCGAACGCGCGGAAGGCGGCGAGCTGTTCGGCATTGGCCGCGTGCAGCGGCTCGTCGGCGCAGGCGAGATGGCTCATCAGCAGAACGACGTCGATGTCGTCGAGCGTGCGCTGCGCGCGCAGCGCTGTCAGTTCCGCGGCGGACAGGCCGAGGCGCGACATGCCGGTGTCGACCTGCAGCGCGCCGGGCAGGCGGCGGCCGAGCCGGGCTCCGGCGGCGGCCCACGCCGCCACCTGCTGCGGCGTGTTCAGCGCGGGAGTGACGCCGAGCGCGATCGCCTCGGCCTCGGCGCCCGCCTGCAGGCCATTGAGCACGTAGAGCGCGACGCCCGATGGCAGGTGCGCGCGCAGCTCGCGCGCCTCCGACAGCTGCGCGACGAAGAAATCGCGGCAGCCGTCCTTGAGCAGGGCGGTGACGACGCGCACGGCGCCGAGCCCGTAGGCGTTGGCCTTGACCACGGCGCCGGCGGCGGCCGGCCGCACGCGATCGCGGATATGGCGGTAGTTGGCGCGCACGGCCGACAGATCGATGGTCAGCACCGCGCCGGCGGCGATGTCGTGGGAGGCGAAGGCAAGCGTCATGGGCGCATCCGCAAATCGGGTTCCCCGCAAGGCTACAGCGAGGTTGTTCGAATGTTGGTTGATGATGCGGAATTTCGTGTCTATCTTGAGCTCTAGACACAATATAATGCGACTTCGGACAATAATATGCAGGCACTCGACACCATCGACCGCCAGATCCTGCGCCATCTCAAGGCCGACGGGCGCATCAGCAACGTTAAGCTGGCGGCGGCGGTCGGGCTGTCGCCGTCCGCGTGCCTGCGCCGCGTCCAGATCCTGGAGGAGCAGGGCACGATCCGCGGCTACACCGCGATCGTCGAGGGGCCGGACACCGGCGCTGGGATCGTCATCATCGTGCAGATCACGCTGGAGCGGCAGACCGAGCAGTTCCTGCATCGTTTCGAGGCGGCGGTGCGCAAGCATCCCGAGATCCGGGAGTGCTACCTGATGACCGGCGGCTCCGACTATCTGCTGCATGTCGAGGCCGAGAGCGCGGCTGGCTATGAAGCCGTGCACAAGGAGATTCTGTCGCGCCTGCCGGGCGTCGCGCGCATCCACTCCAGCTTCACCATCCGCCGCGTGCTGCCGGCGCGATAGGAGGCTGAATCGCCCGTGCCTTGGTCGCGCGGCAATTATGAGGTTCGTATGGTTATGGTCGCGGTCGTGTCTGATGTTCAGGTTGGGGCGACAGACATCAATCGTGTTGTCTTGCAAAGCTCCTGACCACGTAGAGGGCAGCGACAGCGATGGCGGGATAGAGAAGCAAGCGAACTTGCTCAGGCCCTATCCCGAACATGTTATGCGCAACCGGCGAGAGGATAGCCAGGACGGCTAGCGCAAAGCCCAAATAGGCGAACCCTCTCCATGCTTTCGGTAGAAAGCTAAATGCGAATTCGGAGATGGCTGCGACAGCTATCGTCGGTATCCAGTAGTGAAACGCCAGGATTGCGATAGCGAGCCCAAACAGATAGTGGCTTAAAATGCTGGGCGTGACGAGTGTGAGTGCTTCAACGCCCCACCACAGCAGTATCGCAAGCAGGAAAATAACTAGATCCATTTTGTCCCGGATGTATCGACCAATAATGTATCCCTATTGCGTTCATACACGAATTGACCTTTTGTTTCCGTATGCAATTGGGCTTGCCGGCTCCCGTTCCTGGGGCCAGTGATGTTGCTTTGATAGATCTCTGGATTTTCGTGTGATGGCAGGAATGAGAACGCTTGCTTCCGGCAGAGACGGTTCTGCTATCCTGCAATGAGCGATCGCAGAAAATCCCCGACGATTGCCGCGAGCGCGTCCGGCTTGTCGTGGGGCAGTCCATGGCCGACGTCGGCGATGCATGCGGACCGCAACCGCGGATTGAGGGCTTCGAGCTCCCGCGCCGTCGCGCCGGAGACGACGCCGTGCTCGCCGATGACAAGCAGAATCGGCGCTGCGATCGCGGCGATCAGGTTGCGATAGTCGGGATTGGGCGGTGTCAGGACGTCGAAAGTGGCGACAGGTGTCCGCAGCCGCGCATCGACGATCCATTCGATCATCTCGGCGGAGCGGTGGGGATGGCGCAGGCGGGCGTCGGCCAGCGCCTCGGCGCGGCCCATGCCGAGAAACCGGCGATGCTGGGCGGCGGCGTCGCTCTCGAACACCTCGCGCTGGCGCGCGGGGTCGAGGAAGGTCGGATCGACCAGGACGAGGCCACTGAGGGCCGCGCCGGCGTCGCGCGCGACTACGGCGGCGGTCATGCCGCCCATCGAATGCCCGAGCAGGACCGGGGCCTGGAGACCGAGCGCGGCGATGAGGCCGGCGACGTCGGCGGCGTGATCGCCGTAGCGATAGCCTTGCGGCGGCGTGTCCGACAGCCCGTGGCCGCGCGCGTCCGGCATGACGACGTCGTAGTCGCGCGCGAGCGCGCGTGCCAGCGGCGTCCAGCAGGCGCCGCCTCCGGTCAGCCCGTGGAGTGCGACCAGCGGCGGCTTGTCGCCGCCCGTGCGCAGGTAGTGGATGCGGATGCCGTTCGCTTCGCAGGTGGCGCTGATCCAGGTCGTCATCGGGGCAACCATCGGGGAGAGAGGAGGGCTTGCATGCGCTCGGCCGGGGTCAGCGCGCGGGACGGTCGATCCGTGTGGTGGCGAAGCGCTTGCGCAGCCATTTTGCCGCGGGGCCGCACGGCTTCTGCTTGTGCCACACCATCTCCAGCGCGATCGGCAGATCATAGTCGTCGAACTGCAGCTCGGGCGTGACGAGGTCAGGCGCTTCCGGCGCGCTGGCGATGACATGGCCGGAGGCGAACGCCCAGCCGATGCCCTGCTTGACCAGTTGCAGGATCACCCAGTGGCTCTCCACCCACCACACGTCGGCGGCGACCCGCAGGCGGCGCTTCTCGGGGCCATCGCTGCGCGCGCCGACCAGGATCTGGCGGTAGCGCTTGAGATCCTCCCAGTCGACGCGGGTGCCGGCGAGCGGATGGTCTCTGGCGCACACCATCTGGATCGGCACCCAGCCGATGGTGCGGAAGCCAAGCTCGACCGGCAACTGCTCCTGCCGCCAGCTGATGCCGATGTCGGCCTTGCCGGCCCGCACGAGGCTGGTGACGTCCTCCATCAGCGGAAACAGCATCTCCAGCTCGACATGGGGAAAGTGGCGCGCGAAGTCGGCGAACAGCGGCGCCAGCGCCGGCTCGGGATAGAGCTCGTCGATGGCGATGACCAGCTTGCGCTCGACCTTCTCCTCGAAGCTGCGGGCAACGCCGATGAGATGCTCGCGGCGATCCAGCACCACCTTCGCTTCAAGCAGCAGGCGCTCGCCCGCGGGCGTCAGCACCGGCTGGCGGCCGGCGCGGTTGAACAGCCGGATGCCGAGATCCTCTTCGAGGTTCGCGACATGGGTACTGACGGCCGACTGCGCCTTGCGCAGCACGCGCGCCGCCGCGGAGAACGAGCCGTGCTCGGCGGCGGCCGCGAACGCTTCGAGCTGATCGAGGGAGACGGTCATCTATCTCAATATCAGATGGTATCTATCTTGATGGAACCTAAAATACAGATAGAAAGGATATTGTCAATAAGAACAATGATTTAGGAGTTCCATCATGTCCATGCGTTCATTCCCCGACCGGATCCGTCACGCCGTGCTGTTCGAAGCCATCGGCCTCGTGATGCTGGTGCCGCTGGGCGCCTGGCTGTTTGGGCTCGAAGCCCACAAGGTCGGTATCGTCGGCGTCGCCGCCGCGACCATCGCGACCGTCTGGAACTTGGTCTACAACCTCGGCTTCGATCATGCGATGCGCCGCACCGTCGGCCACACGCGCAAGTCGATCCCGACACGCATTCTGCATGCTGGCCTGTTCGAGCTCGGCCTGCTGATCATGCTACTGCCGCCGATCGCGTGGTATCTCGGCATGACGCTGTGGGCGACGTTGCTGATGGATCTGTCGATGATCGGCTTCTATCTGGTCTACGCGTTCGGCTTCAACATCGCCTACGATCGCGTCTTCCCGATCCCGGTGCGGGCGGCTGTCCGCGCCTGATCCCTGAACTGATCCGAACAACCGACGCGGCGCTTTGCGCCGCGTCTTTTTTTTTGCGCGCTCGGCCCAAGCCTGCTCTAAGCTCGGCTGATAGTCGAGATGCTTCAGCTAAATCGTTGGCGTCGACAGCTCAATATATCGTGGCGGGCAATATCGGACGTCCGCATTTGGGACCCGAACGAACGCAGGCGGATGAGCTTGACTCGGGTGTACCTCAGCCTTTGCGTGCGCACCAATGACGATTTTTATGGATTGGGGGTCGCCATCGGTGGCGTGACGGTGGGCGGCACTAGAAGATATCCTTTGATATGTGGACCTTCTACCGATGGCGCCTCGTCACGTCTGAACACCCGAAATTTCTTACGCTCCTTTCCATGTTCGGCGGGCGGAGCCGCTTCTTTAGGTCGCTGCTCGGTGTAGACATACATCGGGTTGCGCTTGCTCCCGAGCGCTGCCACCGGAACAATCGCCGCTCCTCCGGTCTTTGCTGCATTGGCAGTCACCGCGCCTGGCCCATTGATCCAGATCGTCAAGATGCTGTTTTGCTGAAGCGAGCCTGACGCTTCGACGGTCGGGGAATAATGGGTTGCGACGAGTGAATATTTGCCCTCGAGGCCGGTGATGATCTGAATGGTGAAAGTATAGGTCATCTGCGAGGGGTCGGCGCTATCCGCCTTACTCGCGGTCGAGAGATAGTTTGCACTCAGCAATGCGCCATTGTCTCGCAACCAGGCGGCCATCGGCTTTTTGCCATTGACGAGAATGCGCGTGAATTTAGGGGCATACGCGCTCTGGCCGTCAGCAAATAGCTCTAATTCTGGAAGTTGGAGGTGCGGTCCGGTATAGCAGCCGCGTTGCAGCGGATCGGAGGCATGATCGGTCGAAGTGAGCTCGGCGTCCTGCCTGATTAGGAAACTCCAGATGAGATCGTCGGTTGCCTGAGTCGAGATCGACGGAGCGACATGGTCGGTAGCCGTCGCAGTTGCGCTGATGATTTGCTTGAAATCGAATCCCGTTGCGCCGGCGAGTGCCGCCGATGAATCCGTGACCTTGAGCTCTGTTGTATATGTGCCATAGAGCGTCGGTTCGACATCAAAATAGGCGTATTGTGCGAATGCCTGAGGTGGCGAAATCTTCTCCAGATCCGCATAGGCGGTTTTCCGTCGCCGTTCGATCTCATAGAACGTCACGAGCTCGCAACGAATAGATTTCAGAAAGCCAGGGATCTGTCCTGCCGTGATTAGGCCGGACTGTGGATCGTGAACAAAGTAAAGGCTGGTACAGCCGCCGAGTTCTCCCATCAAGGAGAGGGCCGCGATGACAACGGCAACGAGACGGCGCACACCAGATGCGCGCGATACATCAAATCGATTATGCACGGAAGCCCCCGCGCGGAAAGATTTAAGTAATAAGAAATAATGGTCATTCGATGAGAGAAGAGTCAATAGAGGCGTATTTTCAGTTCGCCCGTCCTTGGCTTTAGCTTGCAGCTTCACTCACGGGATTTTAGGTTGGTTCGGTCCTTTGGCCTGTGGCATCGAGGTGATCCTAGCCGTTGGTTCTCATCGTGCAACGGCTTGCCTGTTCGACCGGTGCGCCGTCCAGATGCGCCTCGTGAGCCCTACGAGGCCCATCGGCGCAACCAGCACGAGGCCGATCAGGACGATGCCGAAGATCGCCGACGGAGCGGCCTTCGAGACCTGGTCGGCGAGGTTGGGCAACAGCACGACGAACGCCGCGCCGATCGGTGCGCCGATGATCGAGGTGTTGCCGCCGATAACCGAGCCGACCAGCAGGCTGATCGACAGCGTCACCGTGAACGTGTCCGGCGAGACGAATTCCGTCGCCAGCGCCGCGAGAGCGCCGGCGAGGCCGGCGTAGAGCGCGGAGACCGCGAAGGTCGTCGACTTGGTGATCGCGAGATCGATACCCATCGCTTCGGCGGCGGTCGGATTGTCGCGGACCGCGACGATGGCGCGGCCGATCCGGCCGGAGAGGATGTTGCGGCCGAGCCAGAACGCCAGCACCGCCACGATGATGCAGACGCTATAGAGCCACTGGTCGTCGCTCAGCGGCAGCCCCCATGGCGCCTGGGGCTTTGATAGCACGAGGCCCTGAACGCCGCCGGTCCACGGCTCCAGCATGTGCGACTTGAGGACGTAGGGTGTCGTGACGGCCAGGGAGAAGGTCGCAAGGCCGAGGTAGACGCCCTCGAGGCGGAGCGCGGGGAAGCCGAACAGGAAGCCGACGACGAAGCAGCAGATGGCGGCGGTCGGCACGGCGGCCCAGGAGGGCGCCGTCTCGGTCGCCAGCAGGATGCCGGTGACATAGGCGCCGATGGCGAAGAACGCGCCTTGCCCGAGCGAGATCTGGCCATTGAAGCCCGCAAGGATGTTCAATCCGAGAATCGCGATCGCGTAGATGGCGATCATGGTCAGCACGAACAGCTGGTAGCCGGAGGCGAGGCAGGGTGCCGCAACGGCGACGCAGGCGCCGGCCGCGATCAACAGCGGCGTCAGCCGGGCGCCGCCGGGCGGCCAGCGAGTGGAGGGCGTCTGGAGCGTGGGTTTGGCGATCGTCGTCATGACATCTGCTTTCGTCGAAACAGGTGAGTCGGGTTGGCGGCGCGATCCGGCGGGATCACACCCGGCGGACAATGGCGCGGCCGAACAGGCCGGCGGGGCGCACCAGCAGCACTGCGAGGATGATCGCGAGCGCGACGGCGAGCTTGAGTTCGGTGCCTACCACGTAGGCGCCGGCGAGGGTTTCGACGACGCCGACCGCGAAGCCGCCGGCCGCCGCGCCCCACGGGTTGTTGATGCCGCCGAGCAGCGCGCCGGCGAAGCCGTAGAGCAGGATGCCGCTCATCATGTTGGGGTCGAGATAGAACATCGGCGCGGCCATCATGCCGGCGACGGCTCCGATCGCGCCGGCGAGGCCCCAGCCGAGACTGAGCATCAGGCCGACACGCACGCCGACGAGCCGGCAGGATGCCGGGTTCTGCGCGGCGGCGCGCATCATCAGGCCGAGCGGCGTGAAGCGGAAGAAGCCATAGACCAGCACGAGCACCAGCAGGGTCGTCGCGATCATGCCAATCTCGTGGCCGGAAAGGGCGCGCCCGAACGGCATGCTGTCGGGGAACGGGCTCGGAAAGCTCTTGATGGTGTAGCCGAAGATCGCGCCGGCGAGGCTGTTGATGACCACCAGGAGGCCGATGAACACGATGACGATGCTGACGACCGGGCCGCGGTCGACGCGGCGCACGACCAGCCGCTCGATCGCCATGCCGGCGAGGAACGCGAAGCCGAGCGTGACCGCGAAGGTGAGCCAGTAGGGCAGGCCGGCCTCGATCAGGGCCCATGCGACATAGGTGCTGAACATCGCCATCTCGCCCTGGGCGAAGTTCACGTGATGGGTGGACTGGTAGATCATCACCAGCGCCAGGGCGAGCGTGGCATAGATGCCGCCGACCGCGAGGCCGGACAGTGCCTGCTGCAGGATTCCGCTCATCGCATCCGTTCCTTTCAGTAGCCGAGATAGGAGCGCCGCACATTCTCGTCGGTGCTGAGCGCGTCCGCCGATCCGCTCATCACGACGCGGCCGGTCTCCATCAGATAGGCGTCGTCGGCCAGCGCCAGCGCGACCCTGGCGTTCTGCTCGACCAGCAGCATCGCTACGCCTTCGTCGCGGTTGATGACGCGGAGGATCGAGAAGATCTGCTCGACGATGATCGGTGCGAGGCCGAACGACGGCTCGTCGAGCAGCAGCAGGCGGGGCCGCAGCATCAGCGCGCGGGAGATCGCCAGCATCTGCTGCTCGCCGCCGGACAGCGTTCCGGCCTGCTGGCTGCGCCGCTCGAACAGCCGGGGAAAATAGCCGTAGATGCGGGCGAAGTCGTCGCGCACGCGGCCGCGATCGCGCCGGGTGCAGGCGCCGAGCGTCAGGTTCTCCTCGACCGTGAGCCCGGCGAACGTGCCGCGGCCGTCGGGGACATGGGCGACGCCGGAGCGGGCGATGCTTTCGGTCGACAGGCGGTCGATGCGGTGGCCGCCAAGGCGCACTTCGCCGTCGAGCTGCACCATCATGTTGCAGAGTGCGCGCAGCAGCGTCGTCTTGCCGGCGCCGTTGGCGCCGAGCAGCGTGACGATGCGGCCTTCGTCGATGCGCAGGTCGATGTGCTGCAGCACATGCACCCGGCCGTAGCGCGCGCTGACGTCGCGCATTTCGAGAAGAGCGGTCATGCGGTGCCTCCGAGATAGGCGCGGATCACGTCCGGGTTGCTGCGGACCTCGTCCGGAGTGCCTTCGGCGATCTTCTGGCCGAAGTCGAACGCGACGACCTTGTCGGACACCCGCATCACCAGGTTGAGATGATGCTCCACCAGCAGCACGGTGAGGCGAAAGCGGTCACGGATTGCGACAATGAGTGCGCGCAGGTCGTCGACCTCCTCGTGGTTGAGCCCGCCGGCCGGCTCGTCCAGCAGCAGCAGGTCGGGCTGCGACGCCAGCGCGCGGGCGAGCTCGACCCGCTTCTGGGTGGCGAAGGTGAGCCGGTTGACCGGCAGGCCCGCGATCGCGGTGAGGTCGAGCCGCTCCATCAGTTCGTCGGCCTGCCGCGCCAGCGCGGCCTCCGAGCGCCTGAAGCGGCCGAGCTGAAGCGCAGCGTCGAGAAAGCCGCCGCGGCTGTGGCAGTGGCCGCCGACCATGATGTTCTCGCGAACGGTCATGGAGCCGAACAGGGCGAGGTTCTGGAAGGTGCGGCCGATCCCAAGGCCGGCCATACGATGGCGCGGCACGCCGCCGATCGGGGTACCCTTGAACAGGATGCTACCGCCGTTGGCGTCGTAGAGGCGGCTCAGGCAATTGAACAGCGTTGTCTTGCCGGCGCCGTTCGGGCCGATGATGCCGCAGATCTGGCCTGCGCCGACCGCGAAGGAAATGCCGTTGAGCGCCTTCACCCCGCCAAAGCGGATCGACAGATCGCTCACTTGAAGAATGGCCTCGCTCATCGTTCCGCCCGTTGTTGTGCTCATCCAGTTTCTCAGATCCGGATTTATTGTCGACAAAAAATTTTAATCAGTATATTTCAGATATGCAACAATTCTGGGCAGGGTCGCCCTGCGGCATTGTGGAAGGCGGACGTCGGATCCCATGGAAGAGCTTGTCAGGCGCACCGCGTGCGAGATCGTCGGCCTGCTCCAGCGCGGTGAAGTTTCGCCGCTGGAGCTGATCAATGTCGCCCAGCGCCGGATCGAGGCCGTCGAGCCCGCCCTGAATGCGGTGCCGACGCTGTGCCTGGAGCGGGCCCGCGACCGCGCCCGGGCTTTCGATCGGCAAGCGGCCGGAGGCGCTGCGGGCCGCTTCCTCCACGGCCTGCCCGTTCTCATCAAGGACAACACCGCCGTGGCCGGCGTGCGCACGACCTATGGCTCACTGGTCCACGCCGCCAACATCCCGGCGCAGTCGGACCTCGTGGTGCAGCGCCTCGAGGCCGGCGGCGCGATCGTGATGGGCAAGACCAACACGCCGGAGTTCGCCGCCGGCGGCAACACCTACAATGCGGTGTTCGGCACGACCCGCAATCCATGGGACCTGCGGACGACGCCCGGTGGCTCCTCGGGCGGCGCCGCGGCGGCGCTGGCCGCGGGCGAGGCCTGGCTCGCGTCGGGCAATGATTTCGCCGGCAGCGTGCGGCTGCCGGCGAGCTTCTGTTCCATCGTCGGGCTGCGGCCGACGCCCGGGCGCATCGCGCGAGGGCCGACGCGGCAGCCCTATTCGCCGCTGTCGGTCGAGGGCTGCATGGCGCGCACCGTCGAGGATGTCGCGCTCGCGCTCGACGTCGAGGCCGGCGATCATCTGCTCGATCCGCTGTCGCTGCCGCGTCCCGAAGCAGGCTATCGCGCCTCCCTCGACCGGGCCTTCGCGCCGGCCCGCGTCGCGTTCAGTCCGGATCTTGGCCTCGTGCCGGTCGATCCGGAGGTCAGGGCGATCTGCGCTGCGGCGGCGCTGCGCTTGCAGGATGCCGGCTGCAGCCTCGATGAGGCGCATCCCGATCTGGCGGTCGCCGACTGGATCTTCGAGACGCTGCGCGCCTTCATCTATGTCGAGCGCGTCGGGCCGCTGCTCGCCGCGCACCGCGCGCAGCTCGGCGCCCACGTCGTCGAGAACACCGAGCGCGGTCTCGCGCTCGGGATCGAGGAGCTGATGCGCGCCCATGTCGCTCATGGCGAGCTCTATCGCCGTGCCGTGGCCTTCTTCGCCGATTTCGACGTTCTGATCTGTCCCACGGCGATCACGCCGCCGTTCGATGCGACAATGACCCATCTCGACGCGCTGCAGGGTCGGAGCTTCGCCACCTATGTCGGCTGGATGGCGCTGACGTCGGCGGTCACGCTGATGGGATGTCCGGCGCTGTCGTTGCCTTGCGGCTTCACGTCCGCGGGGCTGCCGGTCGGGCTGCAGATCATCGGGCCGCCGCGACAGGAGCTGCGGGTGCTCGCCATCGCAAGGCGCCTCGAAGCGCTGCTGGCGCTGCCGCGCACGCCGATCGAGCCACGCCCTGTCGCGCTGCCGGTCGCCGGCGGCGCGCCGTCGTTCAATCCGGACCTATCCCAGAGGAGCGTAGGATGAGATATCACCGCGTGCTTGATGGACTGATCGTGCTGACGCTGCTGACGTCGATGGCGGCAGCCGGCGAACGCAAATATGATCCGGGTGCGACCGACAGCGAAATCAAGATCGGGCAGACCATGCCCTACAGCGGTCCGAATTCGACCTTCGGCGTCTACGGCCGCGTCCAGGCGGCGTACTTTCAGAAGATCAACGATGATGGCGGCATCAATGGCCGCAAGATCAATTTCATCTCGCTGGACGATGCCTACAGTCCGCCAAAGACGGTCGAGCAGACGCGTCGTCTCGTGGAGAGCGAGCAGGTGCTGCTCGATTTCTCGCCGCTCGGCACCGCGCCGAACACCGCGATCCAGAAATATCTCAACACCAAGAAGGTGCCGCAGCTGTTCGTGATCGGCGGCGCCAGCAAGTGGGGCGACCCGGCGCGCTTCCACTGGACCATGAGCTGGCAGCCCAGCTACTACGACGAGGCGCGGGTGTTCGCGCAGCAGGCGCTGGCGCGGGTGCCGAACCCGAAGATCGCCATCCTGTCGCAGAACGACGATTATGGTCGCGACTATGTCAAGGGCATCAAGGACGAGCTGGGGCCGCGCGCGGCGGAGCTGATCGTCAAGGAGCTGACCTATGAGGTCACCGATCCGTCGATCGACTCGCAGATCATCTCGCTGCAACAGTCCGGCGCCAATGTCTTCATGAACATCGCCATCCCGAAGTTCGCCGCGCAGGCGATCCGCAAGGCCAGCGACATCGACTGGCATCCGCTGCAGTTCGTCAACAGCCTGTCGTCCAGCGTCGGCACGGTGCTGAAGCCCGCCGGTCTCGAGAAGGCGAGGGGTATTGTCACTACCGCGTTCTACAAGGATCCGACCGATCCGACGTGGCAGAACGATGCGGAATACCTTGCGTGGGTGTCGTTCATGAAGAAGTACTTTCCGGACGGCAAGCTCGACGACAGCAACAATGTGTTCGGCTACATGCTGGCCCAGACCATGGTGCAGGTGCTCAAGCAGTGCGGCGACGAGCTGACGCGGGAAAACGTCATGCGCCAGGCGGCGAATCTCAAGGATTTCACGCCGGCGATGATCCTGCCGGGAATCCGCATCAACACCAGTCCCGACAACTACTATCCGATCCGGCAATTCCAGCCGCGGCGGTTCGACGGCGAACGCTGGGTCGACGACGGCGCCGTGATCAGCCGTTGAGCACAACGCGGCATCGCCCCTTTCTTCGTGTCCACATTTGTGGCACTCCTGTTTACACAATGCACTTCGCGGGAGCGCGGATCTGATTCCATCCGCGCCCATGGCCGAAGGAGGAGAGCGCGCGAGCGAGGGAGGCGCGTGAAGCAATGGCATCGAAGGCAAAAGTCAAGCTGACGCGCGTCGAGGTGATCGCCAGGGAGCTCGAGGAAGACATCTTCCTCGGCCGCCTCAAACCGCAGAGCAAGCTCGACGAAACCGAACTCGCCAGGCGCTTCAAGGCTTCCCGGACGCCGGTGCGCGAGGCGCTGTATCATCTGGCGTCTGCCGGCCTTGTCGAGATCCGGCCGCGGCAGGCGGCGGTGGTTGCGTCGCTGACCCTGCGGCGTCTGCTCGAACTGATCGCGATCATGGCGCATCTCGAGGATCTGGCCGCGCGGCTCGCGGCCGTTCACATGACCGATGCCGAAATCGCCCAGTTGGAAAAGATCCACAAGACCTGTGCGGCCAGCGCGGCCAAGGGCGATTCCAGCGGCTATTATGCGTCCAGCAAGCAGTTTCATGAGCTGATCTATCTGGGATCGCGCAACCAGTCGCTGGCCGAGATGGCGCACAACATCCGCAACCGGATCTTTCCGTACCTGCGCAACCAGCTCAACATCGGCGACCGCCTCGCGCGCTCGATCGACGAGCATGAGCGGGTGTTCAAGGCGATCAAGGCGCGCGACGCCGAGGCCGCCGCCAAGCTGATGCGCGAGCACGTGATCCAGCAGGGCGAAGTGTTCTCGAACTTCATTTCCGCGCTGCCGAGCGCCGACACCATGGTCGCGCTCGCCTGAGGCGCCGTCCGCGCGCCATGTCCTGATCACCGTCGATGTGTTCGCGCCGCGCTCGCCATCGCGCCGGCGCCGCGATGTCCTGCGTCCGGCATGCGGTCGCGGGCGGTTGACGGCTGCCGGCCAGCGTGTCTAGTATGCAAAAAGACAGAAATTGTCGACAATAATGGAGTAGAAATTATGCCTGTTACCCCCGTCATTCCCGTGGGCGCCGCCCCGCCGCTCGCGCCGTACTCGCCCGCGATCAAGGCCGGCGGCTGGGTCTTCGTGTCCGGCATGCTGGCGATCGACGCCCACGGCGCCATCGTCGGCGTCGGCGACGTGCAGGCCCAGACCCGCCATGTGCTGGAAGCGATCAAGGCAACGCTGGCTGCCGCCGGCGGCTCGCTCGCCGACATCGTGCAGAACCAGATCTTCCTGAAGGACATGGCCGACTACGCCCGGGTCAACGAGATCTACGCGACCTATTTCCCCGCCCATCCGCCGGCGCGCTATTGCATCCGCGCCGACCTCGTGAAGCCTGAATTTCTGGTCGAGATCGTCGCGACCGCCTACGTCGGCGCCTAGCGCCGCTTTCGTCAGCCAGAGGCCGTGAGGGCACAGATGGACATCAGCCAGGACCATGACGTTTGCGCGCTGTCGGCAACCGAGCTGACGCGGGCGTATCGACAGCGTGCGCTGTCGCCGGTGGACGTCGCGCGCGCCGTGCTCGATCGCATCGAGGAGACGCAACCGACTATCAATGCCTTCTGCTTCCACGACCGCAGCACCACGCTGGCGCTTGCGAAGGCGTCGGAGCGGCGGTGGGCGGCGGGCGAGCCCGCGGGTCTGCTCGACGGCGTGCCGGTGTCGATCAAGGACAACCTGCTGCTGCGCGGCTGGCCGACGCTGCAGGGGTCGCGGGTCATCGCGGCCGAGCAGTCCTGGGACGAGGACAGCCCCTGTGCGGCGCGCATCCGCGCGCACGGCGGCGTGTTCATCGGCAAGACAAACCTGCCGGAGTTCTGCCACAAGCTGATCACCGACAATCCGCGCAGCGGCGTCACCCGCAATCCCTGGGACGTGCGCAAGTCGCCGGGCGGATCGAGCGGCGGTGCGGCGGCCGCGGTCGCCATGGGCATCGGCCCGCTGGCGATCGGATCCGACGGCGGTGCGTCGATCCGCGTGCCGGCGGCGTGGTCCGGCATCTTCGGCCTCAAACCGACCTTCGGACGCGTGCCGGCCTATCCCGCCGGCACCTATGCGCCGTTCAGCTACATCGGCCCGATGACCCGCACCGTCGCCGACGCGGCGCTGCTGCTGACGGTCATCAGCGAGGCCGATGCGCGCGACTGGGCGGCGCTGCCGGCAGACGGCCGCGACTATCGCATCGGGCTCGAGCGCGGCGTCGAGGGCATGCGCATCGCCTGGAGCCCGGCGCTTGGCTTCGCCGACGTCGCGCTTGATTCCGAGAGCGTCAGCATCGCGCGCCGTGCGGTGGCGATCCTCGCGGAGCACGGCGCGATCGTCGAGGAAGTCGATCCCCCGATCGCCAACCCGCAGGTCGAATATCGCAAGATCTGGAAGCTGCTGACCGCGCAGGCGCTGCGGCAGTTCACGCCGGAGCAGCAGGCACAGATGGATCCCGCGTTCCTGATGCTGGGGGCGGGCGCCGACCAGATCGCAGTGCGCGAACTGTACGACGCCATGGAGCTGTGCGGCACGCTCGGCACGCAGATGGGCCTGTTCCATCAGCGCTACGATCTCCTGCTGTCGATGGCGACGCCGGGACCGGCGATCGACGTCGTTACGCCGCTGATCGAAACCGTGAAGAACAGCGCGCTGACGCGGCCGTTCAACATGACGCGGCAGCCTGCGGCGAGCGTGCCGGTCGGCCTCACCGCGGCAGGCCTGCCGGTCGGTCTGCAGATCGTCGGCGCCGTCAATGACGAGCCGCGCGTGCTGCAAGCGTCGGCCGTGATCGAGCGGGCGGTCGGGCGGCTCGTGCTCATGCCGTCGGCGGTTCGCAACTGAAGCGGGCAGGGCCATGGATCATCATCTGTCGAGGAGTGCCACCATGAACGAGCTCGCCGACCTGACCGCGGCCGACCAACTGCGCGGCTTTGCGCGAGGGACGCTGTCGCCGGTCGATGTCGCCCGTGCGGCGATCGAGCGGATCCGCAGTTGCGATGGCGCCATCAATGCGTTCTGTCATGTCGACGAAGGGCAGACGTTGCGCGAGGCGGCCGAGTCCGAGGCGCGCTGGTCCGGCGCGGCGCCAAAGGGCGCGCTCGACGGCGTCGTCGTCTCGGTGAAGGACAATCTGCCGGTACGGGGCATGCCGACGCGCTACGGCTCGCTTGTCACCGACGATACGGTTGCGAGCGACGACGCCGCCTGTGTCGCGCGGCTGCGGGACGCGGGGGCCATCGTGGTCGGCAAGACCACGACGCCGGAAATGGGCAACAAGATCGTCACGGATTCGCCGCTGACCGGCATCACCCGCAATCCGTGGAATCCGAAGCTGACCCCCGGCGGCTCCAGCGGCGGTGCCGCGGCGGCCGTCGCCTCGGGCATGGGCGCGATCGCCGTCGGCACCGATGGAGGCGGCTCGATCCGCGTGCCGGCGGGCTGGAGCGGCGTGTTCGGGCTGAAGCCGACTTACGGCCGCGTGCCGGCCTTTCCCGCCGGCTGGTACGGCACGATGCATCACGTCGGCCCGCTGACCCGCACCGTCGAGGACGCGGCGCTGGCGCTGACGGTGATGGCCGGCGCCGATGCGCGGGCATGGTCGCAACTGCCGCCGCGCCGGGTCGACTATCGCGATGGCCTGGAGCGCGGCGTCAAGGGATTGCGGATCGCCTATAGCCGCAGGCTCGGTCTCTCCGACGTGACGGTCGATCCGGAAACGGCGGCGAGCGTCGAGGCCGCCGTGAAGCAGTTCTCCGAGCTCGGGGCCAGCGTCGAAGAGAGTGACCCGCCGCGCATCGCCGATGTCCTCAGGTGCCTTGGCGCCCATTGGGTGGTGGCGACCCTCGGCGGCGTCGCGCAACTGCCGGCGGATAAACATGCGCTGCTCGAGCCGCGGGTGCGCGAACTCGCCGAGGTCGGGCGCAAGCTGTCGAGCCTCGACTACATGAATGCGATCCATGACCGCATGGAGCTCGGCCGCGAGGTCAATGCCTGGTTCGAGCGCTACGATCTCCTGGTGCTGCCGACCTTCCATGTCGGCGCGCCGGAAGCCGGCACCTTTCCGGATTCCATCCTCGGACCACCGCGCCTGACCGGGCCGTTCAATGTCACGCGCCACCCGGCGGCGAGCATTCCCTGCGGCCGGACGGTGGCCGGCATGCCGATCGGCCTGCAGGTCGTCGGCCGCCACGATCAGGATGCGCTGGTGCTGCGCGCCTGCCGTGCCTACGAGGCGATCCGGGGCGCGTTCCCGCAGCCTTCGCTGCGGCTGCAGCCGTCATCGGCGAAGGCGGCGGCCTGACCTGTTGCGGTGACGGGCTGACGCCGCCGCACGGTTCGACCCGGCTGCGGCATCAACCCCACAGGTTCGCGCGCGCGAGATCGACGAGGTCGTCGCCGCGGCCGTTGAACACGGCTTTCACCATGTAGAGGGTGAATCCCCTGGCCATGTCGGCGGTGATCGCCGGCGGGATCGGCAGCACGGTGCGGCTGACCACGGCGTCGATCAGCACCGGGCCGTTGTGGGCAAGTGCCGCGGCGACGCCGCGGTCGACGTCGGCGGGGTCTTCGAGGCGGATGCCGCGAATGCCGCAGGCTTCCGCCATCGCCGCGAAGTTCGGGTTCTTGAAGTCGGTGCCGAAGTCGAGGAAGCCGGTCGACTTCTGCTCGATCTCGATGAAGCCGAGTGCGCTGTTGTTGAACACCACCACCTTCACCGGCAGGCCGAGTTGCGCGAGGCTGAGGAAATCGCCCATCAGCATGGTGAAGCCGCCATCGCCCGACAGCGAGATCACCTGACGGTCGGGAAACGCCTTCTGCGCGCCGATGGCGTGCGGCATCGCGTTGGCCATCGAGCCGTGCCAGAACGAGCCGATCAGCCGCCGCTTGCCGTTCATGGCGAGATAGCGCGCCGCCCACACCGTCGGCAGGCCGACGTCGCAGGTGAAGATCGCATCCGCCGAGGCCTGGTCGCTCAGCGCCTTGGCGACCTGCTGCGGATGGATCGGACGGCGGCCGGCCTTCCCGAGCGCGAGATCGTCGAGGTCCTTGCGCGCCTTCTGGTAATGCTTCGTCGCGCGTTCGAGATGGCTGTGGTCGGTCTTGTCCCTGAGCAGCGGCAGCAGGCCGTCGAGCGTCGCCCTGACGTCGCCGACGAGGCCGAGGTCGACGGCGGCGCGGCGGCCGATCTGTTCGGGCCGCAGGTCGACCTGGGCGATCCGCACCTTGGCCCCGCGCGGATAGAACTGGCGGTAGGGGAAATCGGTGCCGAGCATCAGCAGGATGTCGCAGTCGAGCATCGCATAGTAGCCCGACGAGAACCCGATCAGGCCGGTCATGCCGACGTCGAACGGGTTGTCCCACTCGACATGCTCCTTGCCACGGAAGGCGTGTACGATCGGTGCCTTGAGGCGATCGGCTAGCGATAGCAACTGGGCGTGCGCGCCTTCGCAGCCGGAGCCGCACAGCAAGGTGACGCGGCCCTCGCTGTTGAGCAGTGCGGCGAGACGTTCGATGTCCGCCTGCGGCGGCGTCGCAATCGCGGGCCGCGGCAGCAGCGCGTCGGCTTTCGGCGGCGGCGCATCCTGCGCCGGCTGCAGCGCGATGTCGCCGGGGATGACCACCACCGAGACGCCGCGGTTGCCAACCGCCTGGCGGATGGCGATCTCCAGCGTGCGCGGCATCTGGTTCGGGCCGCTGATCACGCCGCAGTAGTGGCTGCACTCCTGGAACAGGGTTTCGGGGTGCGTCTCCTGAAAATAGTTGCTGCCGAGTTCGGCCGACGGAATCTGGGCGGCGATCGCCAGCACAGGCACACGCGAGCGATGGCAGTCGAACAGGCCGTTGATGAGATGGAGATTGCCCGGGCCGCAACTGCCGGCACACACTGCGAGATCGCCGGTGAGATGCGCTTCGGCGCCGGCGGCGAACGCCGCGACCTCCTCATGGCGCATGTGGACCCACTCGATCTTGCCCTGGCGGCGGATGGCGTCGGTCAGGCCGTTGAGGCTGTCGCCGACGATGCCGTAGATGCGCTTGACGCCGGCGGCGGCCAGAATGTCGGCAAATTGATCGGCGACGGTCTTCGCCATGGTTCACTCCTTCGGTTCGGGAGGCCTGCGATCGAACTGGAACACCGGGGACGTCCCGGCATTGATCAGGGCGGCGCCGCGGGAAAGTGGTCGGATGCCCGGTGGCGCCGTCCGGGAGGAACGCACCCTAGCATCTCTCCCGGCGCGCAGACCGGTGCGCGGTCAACAATTGCGTGATCGATGTAGTCGCCCTCGGCCTGCCGCATGATCGCCGCCTTTCGATGTCGGTCTTGCGATGCCGGTCTTGTTTTGACCGACGTCAAGGGCGCGCGATGTCGGGCGCGCGAGGATGATGGCGAGCCGGTCGACGGCCCACCACAATGTTCGGAGACATGATGACCAGGTTGAAGATCCCCCATGACGCATTCGTTTTCGTCGGCGACGGTCACAAGGCGCTGTTCCTGCGCAACGATGGCGACGAGCTCTACCTCAACCTCAAGGTAGAGCAGGTATTCGTCGACGACAATCCGCCGACCCACGATCAGGGAACCGATCGCCCGGGGCGCACGGTCCAGGGCGCCGATGCCAGCCGGCGCAGCGCGCTGGAGCCGACCGACTGGCATGCGCTGGAGCAGCATCACTTCGTGCGGCATGTCGCGGAGGCGATGACGCTGCTGGTGCGCGAGCGTCAGGTCAAGGCGCTGGTCGTGGTCGCGCCGCCACGCACACTGGCGGAGCTGCGTCAGGAGATGTCGGCGGAGGTCAAGTCGCGGGTGCGGGCCGAGATCAACAAGGACCTGACGCGCCATCCCGTCGACGATATCGAGGCGCATCTCCTCGCCGCGTGAGGGAGCGAGGAGGATGCGACGTCATGGTCGCGTTATCCGTCACCTTGAGAGTCTGACTGAAAATGCAATCACCGACCTTAATCTTTGTCGTCGCCGGGCTTGTCCCGGCGCCCCCGATAAGGAAAGCACTGCGTCCCTAAGCGGGGTGGCCGGGAGACCTTGGTCCCAGCGATCCGTTAAAGACGGATCGCGCTGCCCGGCCACGACAGAGAGAAACGGCGAGCGCTGTGACACGCCATGGCATGCCCCCCATTTTCAGCCAGCCACAGAGGTGGTCCCGCGCAGCGGGACCCTCGAAGGGCGACAGCCCGAGCAGCAGCTTCCGGGCCGTTAATCCTTCGAGGCTCGCGTAGCTTGTCATCGAGCCGCGCTTCGCGTGGGACCCGTTGGCTCGCACTTCAGGATGACGGGGCAGTGTGACCCCAAACAGGTCGTGCTTATTCTTCCGCCGCCACCGGGTTGCGCAGCAGGCCGACGCCGGAGATCTCGACCTCGACGGTGTCGCCGGGCTTCATGAACAACGGCGGGGTGCGCTTCATGCCGACGCCGCCGGGCGTCCCGGTGACGATGACGTCGCCGGGCAGCAGCGTCATCACCGTCGAGCAGTAGGCGATCAGGTCCGGCACATCGGTGATCATCATGTCGGTGGTGGTGCTCTGCACGGTCTGGCCGTTGAGGCGGGTTTCCAGCTTGAGCTTCGACGGATCGGAGATCTCGTCCGCGGTGACGAGCCAGGGCCCGAATGCGCCTGATCTGTCGAAGGTCTTGCCGGCGAGGAACTGGGTGGTGTGGCGCTGCCAGTCGCGCACGCTGCCCTCGTTGTAGCAGGCATAACCGGCGACATGGGCGAGGGCGTCCTTGCGGCGGATGTGGCGGCCGGCGCGGCCGATGACGAGCGCAAGCTCGCCCTCGTAGTCGAAATGCTCGGAGACGCGCGGACGGATCACCGGCTGCAGGTGACCGACCTGGCTGGTGGCGAAGCGCGCGAACAGCGCCGGCTTCTCGGTGACGGTGCGGCCGACCTCGGCGACATGGTCGCGGTAGTTGAGGCCGACGCAGATGATCTTGGCGGGATCGGGGATGACCGGCGCATAAGTGATGGCATCGAGGGCGAAGTCCGCGGCCGCGCCCTGCAGCGCTGCGGCGGCCTCGGCGATGCCGCCGGTCTCCAGCAGTTCGCGCAGGGTGCGCGGCTTGAGCCGGCGGCCGAGATCGACGACGCCGCCGTCCTTGACGGCGCCATAGCTCGTGCGGCCTTCCGCGGTAAATGACAGCAGCTTCATGATCAGTCCTCGTGTTGGATGTTGCGTCGATCGGGTATGAAAGTCAGGCCGCGGTCGGCACCTGCGTGGCGCCATCGAGCGCAGTGAGCAGCGCGGCGAGGTCTTGAAGTTCGGTGTCGTGTCCGCGCCGCACAGCGCCGAGGACGTAGCGGTCGGGCCGCATCAGCACCGCGCGCAGGCCGTGCCCGCCGAGCCAGTCGTCGAGGCCGGTCGCGTCCGCGCCGCCGAGCAGCGTGACGCCGGCGGCGGCGAGCGCCGCGTGGTCGGCTGCGGCGATGTCGCGGGCGAGGGTCGTGTCCGCGAGCAGGGCAAAACCATAGCCGACGGCATCGTCGCCGCGCCGGCCGCCGCGCAGCGTGAACTGCGGCGCGACGGTGCCGGTGAGGGTTGCCGCGCCCGCGGCGAGGCCGGGTCCAAGCAGTGGCTTTTTCACCTCCAGCTTCGCCGGCGCATCCTTGTGGGCGATACCGGCGGCGAGGCCTTGCTCCGTCGCCTTGGTGTTGATCAGGCCGCCGAGGCGGATGGCGAGTTCGATGAATTCGCGGACATGGGGCGCGCGCTCGCTCTGGTAGGTGTCGAGCAGGCTGTCGCGGCTGCGGCCGCTGATCACTGCCGCGAGCTTCCACGCCAGATTGGCGGCATCGCGAATGCCGGCGCACATGCCCTGGCCGAGGAACGGCGGCGTCTGGTGCGCCGAGTCGCCGGCGAGCAGCAGGCGGCCGTTGCGCCAGCGTTCGGCGATGGTGGAATGGAAGGTGTAGACCGCGGCGCGTTCGATGTCGGCATCGTCCGGCGTGATCCACGGCGCCAGCAGCTCCCAGGTGCGCGCCGGCTGGCTCACGGCGAAGGCGTCCTCATGCGGCAGCACGGTGATCTCCCAGCGCCGGCGGGTGCCGGTGCCGCGGATGTAGGTCGCGGGCCGCTGCGGGTTGCAATGCTGGATGCTGTAGTCGCCGAGGTCGCTGCGGTCGCGTTTCAGCAGCACATCCACCACCAGCCAGCGCTCATGGAAGCCGAGGTCGTCCATGGCAGAGCCGATGAAGCGCCGCACCAGCGAGCGCGCGCCGTCGCAGCCGACGACGTAGGCGGCGCGCAGTTCCTCCAGCTTGCCGGTGGCGAGGTCCTCGTAGCGCACGCGCACACCGTCGTGGTCCTGGTCGATGGCGTAGACGTCGCAGCGGTGGCGCACATCGACCGTGGGCCAGCGCGCCAGCCCGGCATTGAGCACGGCTTCCAGATCGGGCTGGTGAAAGCGGTAGCTGAGATGCCAGCCCATCGGCGTCAGCGCGGCGGAGCGCGACCAGTCGAGCACCATGCGGCCCTCGGCATCGACGAAGCGCATGCCGGGGCTGAGCGTGACATGGGGCAGGATCGGCTCGCTGAGGCCGATGGTCTGGAACACGCGCATCGCCTCGTCGTCGAAGTGGACGGCGCGCGGCAGGTGATAGGCTCTGGCCTCGCGCTCCAGCACGGTGGTGCGCAGGCCGCACAGGCCGAGCAGGTTGGCGAGCGTCGCGCCGACCGGACCGCATCCGATCACGGCGACGTCGCAGGTCGAGGCAGGGGCGATGGTCTGGGTCATGCGGTCATCTGTCGCGCGGACGTCTCTCGCCTTCAATCGGTGTGTCCGAGCTGTCCGCGGAGCGGACGGCGAGCATGATCTTGCCGATGTGGTGGTTGCTCTCCATGTAGGCGTGCGCCTTCGCGGCGTCTGCCAGGGCATAGACACGGTCGATGCGCGGCCGCACCGCGGTGCCGAGCAGCGGCCAGGCGCGGGTGCGCAGGCCGTCGGCGAGGCGGCGCTTCAGCGCCAGCGGCGTGCCGCGCAGCAGCGCGCCGGTCAGGCTGATGCGGCGGGCCATCAGCGCGCGCAGCGGCACGCCGAGCTCCTTGCCGCCGCCGGGCGAGAGGAAGGAGAGACGGCCGCCGGGGGCGAGCGCGGCGAGGTCATGGCGGATATGCGCGCCGGCGGAGGTGTCGAGGATCATGTCGACGCCACGTCCGTCGGTGGCGGCGCGGATCGCGTCCGACAGCGACGGATCGTCGTAGTCGAACACCGCGCGGCACCCCAGCGCCAGCGCCGCGGCGCGCTTCTCCGCCGTGCCAGCGGTGGCGTAGACGTCGTGGCCGAGCGCGCGCAGCAACTGGATGGCGGTGGTGCCGACGCCGCTGCCGCCGCCATGGATCAGCGCGCTGTCGCCGTCGGCCATCCGCATCAGCTCGACGAAGTTGAGCCAGGTGGTGAACAGCGCCTCCGGCAGCGCCGCGCCTTCGATCCAGCTCAAGCCCTGCG
This sequence comes from Bradyrhizobium sp. U87765 SZCCT0048, assembly GCF_018131225.1. Classification (GTDB taxonomy): domain Bacteria; phylum Pseudomonadota; class Alphaproteobacteria; order Rhizobiales; family Xanthobacteraceae; genus Bradyrhizobium_A. The sequence continues at coordinate 51,748 of NZ_JAFCMM010000005.1, forward strand.
GCAGCGGCAGCGCGAGATGCTGGTCGGCCGCGACATATTCGGCATAGCCGCCGCCATCGGTGAGCGCGATCACCGCCTCGCCGATACGGGTCGGCGGCACGTGGGCGCCCGCAGCGACGATGCGGCCGGAGACCTCGAGGCCCGGCACCGGATTGGGCTCGCGCGTGGGGCCGGCGGCGCGCTGGTTGCAGTCATGGCGGTTGACGCCGGCGGCAGCGACCGCGATCAGCACATCGTCCGGGCCGAGCGGTTCCGGCCGCGGCCAGTCCGGCCGCTCGGTGAGCACCTCCGGGCCGCCCGGGGCGGTGATGATGATCGCGCGCTGGGTGGTTTCGCTCATGTCGTCGGCCTGTCCTCGTACGGTGCCTCGCCCATAGAGGAGGGTACGGCGGAAGCCAAACCCCGGACAACCATTGTCCGCCAGCCGGACAACGTGGCGATGGGGCTTCCCGCCGACCGGCGCCGTTGGGTACTGACGGGGGACAAGGGCGACCAAGCCCGGGACGACACTGTGGGAGGACATGATGACGCCGCGATCGCTGCTGGGTGCCTTGCTGGGACTGACGCTGCTGGCCGCGCCGGTGGCCGCCGCCGACATCAATGTCGGCATCGTGCTGTCGGCCACCGGGCCGGGGGCCGCGATCGGCAATGCCGAGCGCAACGGCACGGCGTTCGGGCCGACGGAGATCGCCGGCCATAAGGTCAATTACCACTTCCTCGATGAAGCCTCCGACAGCACCGCGGCGGCGGCGGCGTTCCGTAAGCTCGTGCACGAGCGCAGCATCGACCTGCTGGTCGGGCCCACCACCACGCCGGCTTCGTTCGCGGTGATCGATCCGGCGGTCGAATACAAGGTGCCGGTGATCTCGATGGCGCCGGTCAACGCGCTGGTCTCGCCGGTCGACGCCAGGCGGCGCTGGATCTTCAAGACCACCACCAACGACGACCACGAGGCGACGCCGCTGTTCGCCCACATGAAGCGCAGCGGCGTCAAGCGCCTCGCGCTGATCGGCTTCTCTGATTCCTATGGTGATGCCTGGAGCAAGGTCGCCGCCGACATGGGCAAGGCTGCCGGCATCGAGATCATCGCCGACGAGAAATACGCCCGCACCGACCAGACCGTGCTCGGGCAGGTGCTCAAGATCATCGCCGGGCGTCCCGACGCGGTGCTGATCGCCGCCTCCGGCGCGCCGGCGGCGCTGCCGCTGCTGCAGCTGCGCGACAAGGGTTATACCGGGCCGCTCTATGGCACGCTCGGCGCCACGTTCGGCGACTTCCGCAAGCTGACGGGCGCCAGCGGCAACGGCATCTTCGTGCCGCTCAGCCCGGCGATCGGCGCGGCCTCGTTCCCTGACGAATATCCGGCGAAGAAGGCGGCACTGGAATTCATTGCGCGCTACGAAGGCAAGTTCGGCGAGGGCAGCCGCAACATCTTCGCCGGCTCGGCCTACGACGCGCTGGTCCTGCTCGACCATGCCGCGCCCGTGGCGCTGAAGAGCGCCGAACCCGGTACGCCCGAATTCCGCGAGGCTCTGCGCACGGCCATCGAAGGCCTCAAGGGGGTCGCCGGCTCGCGCGGCGTCTACAATTACGGCCCGAACGACCACACGGGTCTCGACCAGAGCGCGCTGACGCTGGGGCGGCTGGAGAAGGGCGAGTGGGTGGCGGTGCGCTGATCGCGCCGCCGTTCGCCGCTTCAACCGAAGGATCGCCGCATGCCCTGTCCGGTCGCATCCCATGGAGCCGTGGCCAGCGCGCCCGCCGTCGCGGCCGGCTGCCCGGTCTATGACGTCGATCTCTACGGCACGGATGTGCTGCAGGATCCCTATCCGCACTACCGCGCGCTGCGTGATCTCGGCGCCGCCGTGTGGCTGCCGCAGAACCAGCTCTACGCCATCGCGCGCTTCGATGACGTGCGCGCCGCGCTGCGCAATCCGGCGGTGTTCTCGTCGGCCGCCGGCGTTGCCGCCAACGACGCCGTCAACGCGATGTCGCAGGGAACCACGCTGGCGAGCGATGCGCCGCTGCACGATCGGCTGCGCGCGATCATCGCCGCGCCGCTGATGCCGCGGGCGCTGGAGGACGTCAAACCGCAGATCCGCGCCGAGGCGCGGCGGCTGGTCGAGGATCTCGTCGGTCGCGGCAGCTTCGACGCGGTGACCGATCTCGCCCAGCATCTGCCGCTCACCATCGTCTCGGAACTGGTTGGCCTCGAGGACTACGGCCGCGGCAGCATGCTGCGCTGGGCAGCGGCGACCTTCAACGTGCTCGGCACCATGAACGAGCGCGGCAGCGCCGCCATGGCCGACGTGCAGGAGATGCGCAGCTATCTCGGCGGCGCCGCGATCCGCGACAGGCTGCGGCCGGACAGCTGGGGCGAGCGCATCTTCCAGGCGGCGGACCGCGGCGAGGTCGAGCCCGAGCGCTGCCCGGTGCTGATGCGCGATTATCTCGGCCCGAGCCTCGACACCACCATCTTCGCGACCGCCAATCTCATCCTGCTGTTCGGCCGCCATCCCGACCAGTGGGATCTCGTGCGCGCCGATCCCGCGCTGATCCCCAACGCCATCAACGAGGCGCTGCGGCTGGAATCGCCGATCCGCGGCTTCACCCGTGTTGTTGTGGCGGATGCGGTGGTGGGCGACGTCACGCTGCCCGCCGGCAGCCGCGCCGTGCTGCTCTATGCCTCGGCCAACCGCGACGAGCGCAAGTGGGCGGATGCCGAGACCTTCGATGTGCGGCGCCGCGCCAACGATCACCTCGGTTTCGGCAACGGCACGCACATGTGCGCGGGGCTGCATCTGGCGCGGCTGGAGATGGCCGCGCTGCTCGAGGTGCTGGTGGAGGAGGTCGCGCGCTTCACGATCGGCGAGCCGGAGCTCGCCCTCAACAACGTGCTGCGCGGCCTTGCGTCCCTGCCGGTGCGGGTGACGGCCTGAGGCCTGACCGAAAAGGCAATGATCGCCCCAGATGTTTGTCGTCGCCGGGCTTGTCCCGGCGACCCCGGCAAGGGAGGCACTGTGCTCCTAAGCGGGGTGGCCGGGAGACCTTAGTCCTGGCGATCCGTTGAAGACGGATCGCGTCGCCCGGCCACGACGGAGAAATGCGGAACGCGCCGCCTCTTTTATGAGGGCCGAATTCCTTTTTCGGTCAGCCTCTGAGGCCGGCTGTCACGGCCGCACCGCAATGGACTCGGCTGCCTCGCGCAATGGCGCGGCGAAGCTCGCCACCGCTTCCTCCAGCGTCAGCGCCGAGCGGATCCAGATGATCGAGATGCAGCCGAACACGACGTCGCCGCGCACGATTGGCACGGCGATGCTGGAGGTCTTCGCATTGTACTCGCCCTCGCTGCGGATGCCGTAGCCGCGGGCTGCGGTATCGGCGAGCATTCGGGCCAGGCGCTCGCTCTCCAGCAGCGCGCGGTCCTCGGCCTCGTCGATGCGGCGCAAATGGCTGATGATGACGTCGCGTTCGCGCGGCGGGCATGCGGCGAGATAGGCGCGCCCGGCGGAGGTGCGCAGCAGTGGCAGCCGCTTGCCGATCATGCCGCGGTCGATCGACAGCGGGCTGCGCGGATGGGTGGTCTCCTGCACCACCATCGCGGCGTTCTCGTAGGTCGACAGGTCGACCGGCCACACCAGTTGCTTGCTCAGCTCCGCCAGCACGGGCGCGGCCGCCTGGCAGATCACGACGCCGGGATCGTAGCCGTCGCCGAGGCTGCTGGCGCGCCGCGTCACGCGGAAGCGGTCGTCGCTGGCGCTGCGGGCGACGTAGCCAAGCTCCTCCAGCGTTTCCAGCAGCCGGTAGACGGTCGGCCGTGGCAGGTCGAGCTGGCGCGCCACGTCGCCGGCGCGGATGCCGCCGGAGCGGTTGACCTCGTGCAGGACGTCGAGGCCGCGCTTGAAGGCGCGCACCGTGGCCGACCGTGTGGGGGCGGCCCCCGGCGGCGTCCGCTCTCTGGACACTTGCAATTCCTCTCCTTGCCGGCGGCTGCCGCGCCGATATGGTCATGATGTCGCGGCGAAGCGCGGTTCGCCCGCCATGTTAATGCAGGATGCGTGGGCGCGGTATAGGATTGCGGCGGGTCGCCGGAGACAAGGCGTGCCGCGATGTCGCGGGCCTCAAACGGACGGGAGACGCGGATGGAAATCACGGCGCTCGGCTATGTCGGCATCCAGTCGTCGCAGCTTGACGACTGGTCGCGCATGGCGACGGGCCTGCTCGGCATGCAGCAGGTCGACCGTGGTGGCAAAATGCGCGCGTTCCGCATGGATGATCGCACGCAGCGGCTGATCGTCGATGGCGCCGGGGATGCCGGCCTTGCGGTGATGGGCTGGGAGGTTCCCACGCGCGCCGAGCTCGACCGTCTGGCGGGCCGGCTCGACGACCATGGCGTCGCGGTGACGCGCGGCACGCGCGCGCTCGCTGACGAACGCCACGTCGGCGACGTCATCCGCTTCCACGATCCCGCCGGCAATCCGCTGGAGGCGTTCTGCGCTCCGGCGCTCGCCACAGAACCGTTCCGGCCGGGACGGCCGATCACCGGCTTTCGCACCGGCGCGCTCGGCATGGGCCATGTCGTGCTCAATGTCGAGGACGTCGAGCCGCTGCTGCCGTTCTACCGCGACCTGCTCGGCTTTCATGTCTCCGATTTCGGCCTGACGCCGTACAAGCTGTACTTCTTTCACGTCAACGGCCGTCACCACAGCTTCGCCATGGTCGGCTCGGGCCGCCGCGCGCTGCATCACTTCATGGTCGAGGTCGGCACGCTCGACGACGTCGGCCAGGGCTACGATCTCGCGCAGCTCGACGACGGTCGCATCGCCTACACGCTGGGGCGCCACACCAACGATCACATGACGTCGTTCTACGTCCACACGCCGTCGGGCTTTTTCATCGAGTATGGCTGGGGCGGCCGCGTCATCGAACCGGAGACGTGGCAGCCGCACGAGACCTTTGACGGCCCCTCGCTCTGGGGGCACGAGCGCCTCCACCTGCCGGACGACCAGCGCAAGCGGCTGCGCGACATGCGACTGTCCGCCGCCGCGCGCGGTGTGCGGGTGGCGGACCCGAAGGTGCCGCCGCTCGACTGCCCATCATTGAATTGCCCATGGCTCGATGCCGTGATCGGGCGGGAGTAGAGTCAGCCGAGCAGCGCCTGCAGGCGGTCGAGGAACGGGCGCTGGCCGTCGAGCATCTTGGTGCGGGCGCTCGGCAAATCGAACCACCGGGCGCGGTCGATTTCGGGGAAGCTGCGGGTCACGCCGCTGTTCGGTGGCCATACCATTTCGAAGGTATTGCTGCGGATCGCCTCCGCATCGACCTCGCCGGCAAAGGCGAAACCGATGACGCGCTTGCCGCCGCGCTGGCGCACCTCACCGAGTGGTGTGAGCGGACCATCGATGATGACGCCGATTTCTTCGGCGACCTCGCGCCGCGCGGTCGCCTCGGCGTCGGCGCCGGGCTCAATCTCGCCCTTGGGAATCGACCAAGCACCGTCGTCTCGGTTGCGCCAGAACGGTCCCCCGGGGTGGACCAGCAGCACTTCCACGGCATTGTCGCGGGTGCGATGGATCAGCACGCCTGCGCTCAAGACCGGCATTTGCGCGTCCTCCGCTCCGGCACCATGGAACTTTGGGTTCCGGTCGCCGTTAGCTGTCCATGAAGCACGCCCCCATTCGCGAGATCAACGCCGAAGACGGTAAGGCCGTCGTGCCGCCGCCGCCGGAAATCCTGGAAGACGACCCAGAACTGTCGCCGGAGGAGCAGGAGGAGGCGCGGCGCGCCTATCTGCTGCAGCGGTTCTGGATCAGCGGCCGCGGCTTCTGGGGCAGGGGCGGAGGGCGCTGGGCGTGGGCCTTCACGGTCGGCCTGTTCGTGCTGATCGTTGCCAATCTCATCATCCAGTACCGCATCAACGTCTGGAATCGCTCGATCTTCGATGCGCTGGAGAAGCATGATTCCGATCGGGTGTTCTTCCTCACCTCGATCTTCATTCCGCTCGCGCTCGGCAGTGTCGCCCTCGGCGTGCTGCAGGTGTTTGCGCGGATGTCGATCCAGCGGCGCTGGCGCGGCTGGCTGAACGACGCCGTGCTGACGCGCTGGCTCGCCCATGGTCGCTACTACCAGCTCAATCTCGTCGGCGGCGACCACAAGAACCCTGAGTCCCGCATTGCCGAGGATCTGCGCGTCGCGACCGACGCGCCGGTCGATTTCGCCGCCGGGGTGACCTCCGCATTCCTGTCGGCCACCACCTTCATCGTGGTGCTGTGGACCATCGGCGGCGCGCTGACGCTGTCATACGGCGGCAGCACGGTGACCATTCCCGGCTTCCTGGTGATCGCTGCCGTGGCCTATGCGGTCGTCGCCAGTGGCTCGATGACCTGGATCGGCCGCAACTTCGTCGCAGTGTCCGAGAGCAAGAACCAGGCCGAGGCGGACTACCGCTATGCGCTGACGCGCGTCCGCGAGAACGGCGAGAGCATCGCCCTGCTCGGCGGCGAGGAAGAGGAGCGTGCCGGTATCGACCGCTCGTTCGGCAACGTGCTGCGGCAGTGGGCGCGGCTCGCCGGCCAGCACATGCGCACGACTGTGGTGTCGCAGGGCTCCAGCCTGATCGCGCCGGTGATCCCGATCCTGCTGTGCGCGCCGAAATTTCTCGACGGCAGCATGTCGCTCGGCGAGGTGATGCAGGCGGCGTCCGCCTTCACCATCGTGCAGGCGGCGTTCGGCTGGCTGGTCGACAACTACCCGCGGCTTGCCGAGTGGAATGCCGGTGCGCGCCGCATCGCCTCTCTGATGATGTCGCTCGACGGTCTGGAACGCGCCGAGCAGGGCGACGGCATCGGTCGCATCAAGCGCGGCGAGACCGACGACGAAGCAATGATGCGGCTGCGCGATCTTTCCGTGACGCTCGACGACGGCACCGCGGTGGTCGGCGAGACCGACGTGCGCATCGATGCCGGCGAGCGCGTGCTGTTCGCCGGCGAATCCGGCAGCGGCAAGAGCACGCTGGTGCGCGCCATCGCCGGCCTGTGGCCATGGGGCGGCGGCAATGTCGATTTCCACCCCGACCGCCGACTGTTCATGCTGCCGCAGAAGCCCTACGTGCCATCAGGCACGCTGCGCCGCGCGGTAGCGTATCCGGCGGCCGAGGACGACTGGACGGTGGAGGAGATGGCACAGGTGCTCGAGAAGGTCGGCCTCGGTCATCTCAAGGACAAGCTGGAAGAAGATGCGCCGTGGGACCAGACGCTGTCCGGCGGCGAGAAGCAGCGCCTCGCCTTCGCCCGGCTGTTCCTGCACAATCCCGACATCGTCGTGCTCGACGAGGCGACCTCCGCGCTCGACGACAAGAGCCAGGACAAGCTGATGCAACTGCTGGGCGACGAGCTCAGGAACGCCACCGTGGTCAGCGTCGCGCATCGCCCGGAGCTCGAGGCGTTCCACAGCCGCAAGATCGTGCTGGAGCGCCGCAAGGGCGGCGCGAAGCTGGTCAGCGACATCGATCTCGTGCCCCATCGAGGCCGGCGCCGCCTGCTCGGCCGCTGGCTGCGCCAGCGGGCCGCGCCGCGCCCGACCTGAGCGCATGCGTACCGTCGGGCGCGGGGGCCGCGGTCACGGTCGCGGCGTGTCGCGTGCCGGGATCATGCACAATGCGCCAAGGAATGGCCCGAGCGCGAGGATCGCGAACGCCACCGCGTAGGACTGCGTCGCCTGAAAGCCGATGCCGACCACCAGCGGCACCAGGCAGGTACCGATCGATCCCAGCGCGCTCGACACGCCCGCGGCGGTGCCGGCGGCCTGGCCTCCGGCTTCTGCGGCCATCGCGTTCTGCAGCGGGCTGTAGACGAACGCCGTGAGGCCAAGCAGCGGCGCGACGATCCACAGGGCCGTCGCACTTCTCAGCGTTCCCATTACCAGCAGCAGGGCCGCGAACAGCAGCAGGTCGATCATGACCAGGATGCGCCGCTTGCCGCCGAGCCAGTCCGACAGCCAGCCGATCGCCGGCTTGCCGGCGATCGCCACGAGGCCATAGGTCGCGACGATGCTGCCGGCGATGACCGGCGGCAGGTTCAGGCCGTGGATCATCAGCGCGCTGGCCCAGATCGCAAAGCCCCAGGTGCCCCACACGCCTCCCATACCGGCGAGCGCGGCCCACATGAACTGGCGATTGGTGAGTGCGGTGCGCAGCTCGCGCCAGCCGATCCGCGGTGTCGGCTCGCCGGTCGGGGTGTCGCGGATCAGCACGAAACACAGCACGCCGAATGCCGAGGTCACGAGGCCGGCCGCCTGGTAGATGCCGCTCCATGGCAGATGGGCGAGAAGTTGCGGCACCAGCGCGTTGGTGACGACGACGCCGAGCGAGGTCGAAGTCATGAACAGGCCCATCGCGCGGCCGCGGTCGCGCACGTCGAACCAGCTCATGATCAGCTTGATGCCGGCCGACAGGTCGGCGCCGGCGGTCAGGCCCATCAACGCCTGCAGCACGAGACCGGCGGTGACCGACGTCGTCATGCCGAACGCCGCCGTGAATACGCCGAGCGGGATCAGGGCCAGGGTCAGTGTCAGGCGCGGGCCAAGGCGGTCGCTGGCGAGCCCCGCCAGCGCCGTGGACACGACGTAGCCGAGATAGAACGCCGAGACGAACGAGCCGAGCGCCGCCAGCGACAACCCGAACGATGGCGCCGCCGCGCTGCCAACGCTTGTCCAGATCAGGCGGTCGACGAACGACAGCAGGAAGCCGAACCACACGAGCAGCAGGATGATCCAGCGATAGGCCGAGGTCGTGGTGGTGCTGCATTCCATTGTGGTGGGCGCGCCACTGGCCTCGTCGGCCGTCATGGTCGGCATCGAGATCCTCCCGGGATGTCGTTGTTGCTTGATGGCGCGCGTCGTTGTCGGCGGCCCTGCGTGGAACGCAGCGCCGCGCAGAGCCGCGTCGCCATGGTCTGGTGGCGTAGAATATTGACATCGGTGCGGGAGGCGAACGAGTAATGCTTATCGCGCCGATAAGGAAACCATATGCCGCGGGCCTCGCAACCGGCATGCGGAATTCCATCCGCATCGCTGGCTCGGCGTGTCTGATCTCCGGGACATGGATCGCGCTGCGGGGCGGCTGCTCAGCCCGTTGCGCGACATGGCGCTATCCGTGCGCTGCCGATCCGGTGATGGGTCCGTTGATGCTGGCGCCGCCCGGAGCAGAACGGGAAGCCGGATGGCTCAGTCAGCCACTCCGGTCTTGAGCTGCCGGGCATAGTTCCTGGCGGCGTCGATCAGCGCTTCCAGTCCCTGTTTCGAACGTGCGGCGCTGGGCTTGGCCAGTTCCTGCAAGATCAGGCCGTCGATCCCGGCCACCATGAACCGGGCAAGCGCGGAGCTCGCAGCCGGAGACAGGCCGTCGGCGACCTGGGCCAGATGATGCCGGTAGAGCTGAACGTAGGCGCTGTACTGCTGGTCGGCCAGCCATTGCGCGCCTTCACGCAGTGCGTAGAGCGTCAACTCGTACTGGACGATATGCAGGTCCTTGGTGCGTGTGATCGAGCGCCACGCCGTGCGGAGCAGCCGCTCGATGCAGTCGTCGAGGTCGGCGCTGCTGCGGGCCTCTTCCCGAAGCGCCGGCATGGCGTCGTCGATCAGCTTCTCCAGGACGGCGACGAGAAGCGCGCTCTTGCTTTCGAAATGATAGTGCAGCGTCGCCAGCCGCACGCCTGATGCCGCGGCGATCTTGCGGGTGGTCGTTCCGAGGACGCCTGTCTCGCACAACGCGCGGATCGCGCCATCGATGATCTGGGCGCGGGTCTTGTCGCTTTTCGTCGTCACGTCCGTCATGGCTGTCTTCTTTGCCGCCCTCCGGCGGTTTGTCAATTCCGACGCGGGCGGCGGCGCCGTTCGTGGCCTCAGCCGGTGGGGCCGATCGCACGCGGCCCAAAAACTGGTCGAATGACCAATTTGGTCGCTTGACCAGATATGGCCGGCGTGGATATGGTTCGGGAACAACGAACGAGCGGCCGCAGGCTTGCGTGCCGCAATCCCGGGGAAGACGCCAAAATGGACGTGACTGAAGACCTGAAAAACGACCGGCTGACAAAGGACATCCTGTATCCGTTCGCCAATGCCGGCTTTCTGGCGCAAAATCCGCCGCTGTGCATCGAGGGCGGCGAAGGCGTCTATGTCACCGATCGCAACGGCAAGCGATATCTCGATGGTCAGGGCGGACTCTGGAACGTCAATGTCGGCCACGGCCGGCCGGAAATCAGGCAGGCCATCGTCACCCAGCTCGACAAGCTGAGCTACTACTCGCTGTTCGGCAGCACGACGACCCTGCCGTCGGTCGAGTTCGCCGAGGTGCTGTGCCGCCTCGCCGCGCCCGAGGGCATGACGCGCGTGTTCTTTTCGTCCGGCGGTTCGGAGGCGGTCGAGACCGCGATCAAGATCGCGCGGCAGTACTGGCACCTGACCCAGCCGGGACGCACCAAGTTCATTTCGCTGCGCAACGCGTACCACGGCGTGACGCTGGGGGCTCTGTCGCTCAACGGCAAGGCGGTCTATCGCGCACCCTACGAGCCGCTGCTGCCCGGCTTCTCTCAAGTCGAGACGCCTCATCTCTATCGCAACCCCTTCACCACCGATCCGGAAGAGCTTGGCCGGATCTGCGCCATGCTGCTGGAGCGCGAGATCATCCATCAGGGGCCCAACAGCGTTGCCGCCTTCATCGCGGAGCCGATCCAGGGGGCCGGCGGCGTCATCGTGCCGCCGCGAAACTTCTGGCCGTTGGTGCGCGAGATCTGCGATCGCCATGGCGTGCTGCTGATCGCCGACGAGGTCGTCACGGGCTTCGGGCGCTCCGGCAGCATGTTCGGGTGCCGGGCGTTCGGCGTGAAGCCCGACATCATGGTGTTCGCAAAGGGGATCAACAGCGGTTATGTCCCGCTGGGCGCGACCATGGTCTCTGCGCGCATCGCCGAAGCCTTCGATACCGACGATCGCAACGAGTTCTCGCCGCGCACCTTCATGCACGGCAATACCTATGCCGGACATTCGCTGGCCTGTGCGGCTGGCATCGCCAATCTGCGCATCGTCGAGGCGGAAAATCTCCCGGCCAATGCCGGCAGTGTCGGCGGCTACCTGCTGGAGCGGCTGGCGGGTCTCGCACCCAGGCATCGCAATATCGGCGATATCCGCGGCATGGGCCTGATGGTCGCTGTCGAGCTGGTGGCGGACAAGGACACGAAGAAGCCATTCGAGCTGTCGGAGCGATTTGGCGCGCGTGTGTGGGAGCGCTGCGTCGAGAACGGCGTGTTGATCCGGAATATGGCGGATACATTCATCATGTCTCCGCCCCTGACACTCACGAGAGCCCACGTCGACGAGATGGTGGACGTCTTCGACAGGGCAATTTCAGCCGTGGAATGAAGCGCGGCGCCGGGCGCTGCGTGCGCGCCCGGCGTGCCAACCGATGCGGAGCCGTGCCGATCGGGCACGGCGGGAGGACGGCTGCGCCGATCCCGGCGCGTGCGGACGTAATGCTGGCAAGCCATGACGAGGAGCAGGAGCCCATGTTGAAAAGAATAAGCGCGGCGTCCGGGACAAGACCGGTCATCGTGGCGTGGTTCGCGCTCGATGCGATCGTCGGACTGTTTCCACCGATCTATTGGGCTGCGAGCGGAGCCGATCCGCGCGTGATCGGTTTGCCGTTGTCGGTGTTCTACTTCGTGGCGGTCGGCCTGTTCATCTCCGCCAGCCTTGTCGTCGCCTATTTTCTCGACGAGTCCGCGCGCCCGCGCGGCTGACGGTGCGTTTCAAAAAACAATAATGAGGGGAGGCGTGGCACATGGTGGTCACATATGGGGTGGTCGCGATCTTTTTCGCGCTCGTGATCTGGATTCTTCAGAGGTCTTTCGTCGCCGATAAGTCCTTCACCGACTATGCGGTCGGCGGCCGGTCGTTCGGTGGCTTCTATCAGGCGATGTCGTTTCTCAACACGTGGTATCCCGGCGCGACGTTTGTCGCCTTCGCCGGGCTGTCCGCGGGGGCCGGCGTGCTCGGTTTCTATGGACTGACCTGCGGTCTGCTGACCGTCGTGGTGATGTATCTGATGGCCCAGCGGGTATGGATCTGGGGCTCGCAGTTCGACCTGCGCACGCAGGCCGATCTGTTCGCGCTGCGCTACAATTCCAGACACATTCGCACCGTCGCGGCGGTGATCGGCATCGTTTCGAGTTTTCCCTGGCTGATCCTCGGGCTGCAGGCGCTGGGCGTGGTTTTTCATGCGCTGTCGCTCGGACAGATGAGCTTTCCCGCCTGCGTCGTGATCGGCGTGCTGGTGATGGTGGTCCGTCAGTTCTGGACCATCCGGATGGGAATGCGCGGGGTGGTGATCTCCGACATGTTCCAGGGCATCGTCGCCTATATCGGCGGGGCGATCCTGTTGCTCGGCATGACGATCTGGCTGGTGACGACGCAAGGGGCGGGCTTCGACAAAATGCCGGCGCGGATGTTCGACATTCCCGGCTTCGGCTCGCCCACGGGGCCGCTCTATCTGTTCGCGCTGATGTTCACCGGCGCGCTCGGCGGATGGTGCTGGCCGGCGGTGTTCGTGCGTCTCTACACCGCCGATGGCGTTCGCAGCCTGAAGCAGTCCGCAGCGATCGGTGTACCGCTGTCCTATCTGTTCTACCTGGCGCTGACGTTCTTCGCGTTCTTCGGATCGATTTTTCCCGAGGTCCAGGCTGCTCCGCACGAGGTGTTCTTCATCGTCAGCCAGAAGGCCGGCGGGACCTGGATGCTGGCGCTGGCGGGAACGGTGGTGCTGGCGGCGTCGATGGGCGCGATCGACGGCGGCATCCAGGCCAGCGGGGCGCAGATCGCCAACGATATCGTCGGCAACTACGCGAAGCTCGAACACAGGCAGATGCTGCTGTCGGCCAAGCTCGGCATGCTGGCGATGACCATCCTCGGCGCGGTGATCGCCTGCTTCGAGATTCCGCAACTGTTCGCGCTTGCCGTCCTCGCCTACCAGGGCGTCATCCAGCTCGCAGTGCCGCAGTTCGTCGGCATCTTCTGGAAACGCGGCAACAAGTACGGCGCGACCGCCGGCATGGTCTGCGGCTTCGTGGTGGCGGTGGTGCTGGAGATGGCGCATCCGACCTTCGTGCCGTGGGCTTATGGCCTGACGTCCGGGGTGATCGCGCTCGCCGTCAATCTCGTGATCTATGTCGCGGCGGCCTACCTGATCCGGATGCCTGACGCCGAGCGCAGGCGGGTGGACGACATGTTCGCGAGCGTCGCACGGCCCGCGCCGGAGGCATCGGCCGTGACAGGGGCGGCGGTCACCGTCCTGGCGGCAGAGAGTGTCGCGCACCGCTAGCACGCCCGGACAGCGGCGAGGCCTTGCTCACGAGGCCTCGTGCTGCGGACGCATGCCGGACGAACAAACATCGTCGCCGCCGGGGCGCCGACAATATCAACGAGACATCAAGGGAGGAAAGGACGATGCATCGGGATCTTTGGCGATGGTCGGCAACCGAACTGGGGCAGGCGATCGGCGATCGCAGCATTTCGAGCCGGGAGGCGGTTCAGGCGAGCCTCGATCGCATTGCGGCGGTGAACCCGACGGTCAATGCGGTGGTGCAGGTGCTGGCCGACGAGGCGCTGGCGGCGGCCGATCAGGCCGATGCGGCGGTCAAGGCCGGCCTCGCGCTCGGGCCGCTGCATGGCGTGCCGGTGACCGTCAAAGTCAACATCGATCAGCGCGGTTGCGCGACCACCGATGGCGTCGTCGCATTTCGCGACGGGATCGCGACCGAGGATCATCCGGTGGTGGCGAACCTGCGCAAGGCCGGGGCGGTAATCGTCGGGCGCACCAACACGCCGGCGTTTTCCCATCGCTGGTTTACCGACAACGACCTGCATGGCGCGACCCGCAATCCATGGAGCCGGCGATTGACGCCCGGCGGATCGAGCGGCGGCGCCGCGGCCGCGGTCGCGGCCGGCATGGGCGCGATCGCGCACGGCAACGACTTCGGTGGATCGATCCGCTATCCGGCCTATGCCTGCGGCGTCGCCGGGCTGCGGCCGACGCCGGGGCGCATCCCCCAGTTCAATCCATCCTGGAAGAAAGATGCCCCGCTCACCGCGCAACTGATGGCTGTGCAGGGGCCGCTGGCGCGCTCGATTGCCGATCTGCGCGCGGGCCTCGCGGTGATGGCTGCGGGCGATCCGCGGGACGGCAACTGGATGCCGGTGCCGCTCGAGGGCGCGCGTCTGCATCATCCGATCCGCGCCGCGATCGCGCCGGACCCAGACGGCTCCACCGCGCCTGAGGTCCGCGATGCGGTTCGCGCCGCCGGACGGGCCCTCGCCGATGCGGGCTATCTCGTCGAGGAGGTCACGCCGCCGCGGTTCAGCGAAGCGGCGCAGCTTTGGCACGAACTCGTCATCAACGAGGAGCAGCGTTTCCTTGCGCCTGCGATGCGCCAGTTCGGCGACGAGAAGAGCCGGCGCAACATGGACAGCCACATCGCCTACGCACCGAAGCTGGACGGCGACCAGATCCTGGCCGGCTTCGCGCGGCGGCTGGGAATCATGCGCGCATGGCAGCTGTTCATGGAGCGCTATCCCGTCGTCGTGCTGCCAGTGTCGCATCAGCTTCCGTTCCGAAACGGCCTCGACCAGGAGAGCGAGCCGGAAGTGCGCGCCATGATCGATGCCCAGCAGCCGCTGCTGGCGGTTGCGGTCGTCGGCTGTCCGTCGGTGGTGGTGCCGACGGGCGTGGTCGGCGACAGCCCGGTCGGCGTGCAGGTGGTCGCCGGCCGCTTCCGCGAGGATGTCTGCTTCGATGCGGCGCAAGCCATCGAGGCGCGGGCGTCGATCAGGACGCCGATCGATCCGAGAGAGTAGGCGCGCCGCGCGTTCGGCCGGAGCCGACGTTTTCGCAGTGCACATGATTCAGGACGGCGTAGCCGATGAGCGGCCGCGCCGGCAGATGCCGGCTGGGCGCGCGGAGATTCCGCCGTCCGCAAACGACAACTCAAGGAAATCGGCCGGCGCGCGTCGGCCGGGGCAGTCGCAAAATCGGTTGCGACCACGAAGAGGGGGAGCGTCATGAGAATGAAATCGGCCGCGGTCACCGCCGCACTTGTTTCGGCACTGTCATCCATGCCCGCGGAGGCCTATGAGTTCGGTTATCCCGGCTGGGCGCAGAAGCCGGGCATCGTGGTCGGCAACGCCGCGACGGCGCCGCCGCCTGGACTGTATATGTTCAACCAGGTGTTCACGTATCAGGCCAACATCGTCGGTCCCGGCGCTCCCAATGTCGGCGGCAGCGCGACCCCGGTTCATGCGGCGGTTGAGGCCTCCGGCCTGCTATGGGTGCCCGGCTGGACGTTTCTGGGCGGGACGTACAATGCCGTGGTCGTCCAGCCGTTCATCATGGCGGACGTCGGCGGGCCGCTGAACCTCCAGCAGGCCGGCATGCACAACACCTACATCGTGCCCGCGGAACTGAGCTGGAGACTTGGCGACAGCGGCGTCTTCGTCAAGGCGGGACTGGGGATCTATGTCCCCAACGGCACGGTCACCGGCATCAATGGGCTGGGCAACGTCGGCAATCCGTGGTGGACCTTCCAGCCCGAGATCGTCGTGTCCTACCTCAAGGACGGTTGGAATCTGACGGCGAACGTCTTTCAGGAAATGAACACCCGCAGTACCGTCACTAACTACAGGAGCGGTGACGTGCTCCACGCGGAATTCACCGCAACCAAAACGATCGGCAACTGGACCATCGGTCCGGTGGCCTACTATGTCGGCCAGGTCAGCAACGATCAGTCCAGTTCATTCTATGGCGGCGCCATCAATGTCAATCGTTACAACATATGGGCGGCGGGCGCGCTGGTCGGCTATAACTTCGGGCCGGCGACATTGAACGTGTGGGCGTTCGATGAGATCTCCGCCCATGCGTCCGGAGGAACGCCGATCGGCGGCGCGGACACCGCTTCGATCACGAAGGGATGGAGCGTCTTCGCCAGCCTCAGCTATCGGCTGTGGGCGCCGGATGAACCGGCTGCGGCGCCGAAGCGGCCGCAGTTCTTCAAGTAGATGGCCGGTCACGATATCTGAAAGGCGCCTCGGGGCGCCTTTCTCGTCATCGAAACACGATCTTCTTCGAAACACGGCGTTGGCGGTTCATCGCCAGGCTGCCGGCGCGGGCGCGCGGATCGGCTGGGGCGGCCGGCACCGCTGCGCATGCCTGGATCGCCCGCCCACGGCCCCCCGTAATATTGACATCGCGGCACGAGACGAACGAATAATGCCGAACGTGCCGGTACGACGGCAGATGCCGCGGACCGCTTCGCCGGTCGCGGGGCGCGGTACTTCGGGTTCTTATCGCGATGGCTCAGCGCTCGTCTCCCACCTCCGGATCACGCATCGAGCTGCGGCGCGGGCTGCGCAGCCCGTTGCTCGACATGGAGCTGATCCGGGCGTTCGTCGCCGTCGCCGAAGCCGGCGGCTTCACGGCGGCCGCCGATGGCCTGCATCGCACCCAGGCGGCGATCAGCCTGCAGATCAAGCGCCTCGAGGAGGTTGCCGGCGCCAGCCTGATCGTGCGCGGTCCCGGCCAGTTCCGCCTGACCGACAAGGGTGAGGTGCTGCTCGACTATGCGCGGCGGCTGATCGCACTCAACCAGGAGGCGCTTGGCAGCCTCGATCCCGAGCGGGTCGCCGGCAAGGTGCGGCTCGGCGCCACGGAGCACTACGCCAGCCGCGTGCTGCCGCCGGTGATCGCGGCATTCTGCAGCGCGTATCCTGATATCCAGATCGAGGTGCATTCCGACACCTGGGCGGCGATGCGCGCCGCGCTCGGCGCGGAAGTCGATCTGCTGATCGGCATGAGTCGCCGCGACGAGCGGCGCGGCGTGGTGCTGCGCACCGACGAGGTGGTGTGGGCGACGTCGTTGGAGAATTCGCCGCACTTGCGCACGCCGCTGCCGCTGGCGCTGTCAGCCCCCGGCGCGATGTTTCGCCAGCTCGCGATCTCGACGCTGGAAGCGATCGGCCGCGACTGGCGTCTCGCCTATCTCAGCAAGCACACCGCGGCGCTCGAGGCCGCCGTTGCCGCGGGCCTTGCGGTGTCGGTGTTCAACCACACCAGCATCGGGGATCGCCTGCGTATCCTCACGCCGGAAGACGGCTTTCCGGCATTGCCGCCGATCGATATCACCATCGAGACGGCGGCAAGCGATCCGCCGCTCAGCATCCGCCGCTTCCGCGACTTCCTGATCGCGCATCTCAAGGCCTGAGCCGCGCGCCATAGCGTTTGCTAATGGCGCGGATTAATCTTTCTCGTTCGCCAAGCCCGGCTGCCGCATGTCAAACGACGATGGCGGTCGGCGCATGATGCCCGATGCGCGGCCCATGCGGGGAGAGATGAGCGTGCTTCAATCGGGACGGCTGGCCAGCGAGCAGTTTCCCAATGGCGAGTTGCGCCTGTTTGGCCTTCTCGGCGATCCCGTGGCCCAGGTCCGTGCGCCATTCCCCGCCACCGAGCTGATGCGCAAGGCTGGCGCCAATGCCGCACTGCTGCCCATGCATGTGACACCGGCGGATCTCGCAGATGTGTTCGCGGCGCTGTGCAGGATCGGCAATCTCGACGGCCTCGTGATCACGGTGCCGCACAAGCTCGCGATGGCCGCCCTGGTCGACGACCTCACCGAACGGGCGCGGCTCGCCGGCGCGGTCAATCTCGCGCGCCGCGACGGTGATGGCCGGTGGCGCGGCGAGATGGTCGATGGTTTTGCGTTCGCGCGCGGCCTGGCGCAGAGCGGCTTTGCGCCGCGCGGGCAGCGGGCCCTGCTGGTCGGCGCCGGCGGCGCGGGATCGGCGGTTGCCGCCGAGCTGGTGCGCGAGGGGGCGGAGCTGCGGCTCTACGACGCGTCGCGGCCGCGCGCGCAAGCGCTCGCGGCCCATCTGGCGCGCGGCGGCTTTCCCGGCGTGATGGTGCTCGACCGTCCCGATCCAGCCGGTTGCGCGCTGGTGGTGAACGCCACCCCGCTCGGCATGAAGCCCGACGATCCGCTGCCGGTGGATCCGGCCGCGCTCGACCCGGCGATGCTGGTTGCGGAGGTGGTGATGAAGCCGCCGGTCACCGCGCTGCTGGACCAGGCGAAGCGGCGTGGCTGTCGCATCCAGCTCGGCGAGGCCGTGATGTTCAACCAGCTCGACGCCATGGTCGGCTTTCTGCTCGACGGCCGTGTCGCCGGCGGCAGTGCGGCCGGCGGACACTGAATGCGCCGGGCGAGGTTCTTGTTCTGGCTCCCCGGCGAAACGCCCGGGCGCCGCTTTTCGTAGTCCGTGAGGCCGGGGTGATCGAACGATGGTGAAATTGGCAAGCCGCTACGACGTGGTCGTCGCGGGCGGCGGATCGGCCGGCGTCGCCGCCGCCATCGGCGCCGCGCGCAGCGGCGCACGCACGCTGCTGGTGGAGCGCTATGGCTTTCTCGGCGGCGCGATCACCAACAGCAACGTGCCGACCTATTGCGGCTTCTTCCGCCAGGCGGCGGAGCCGGAGCGGATCATCGGTGGTGTCGGCGCCGAGTTGCTGCAGCGTCTGGCCGAGGCCGGGCAGGACGTGACGCCGCGCCGCTCGAAGTCCGGCAACTGGATCGTGACGCTGGATGTCGAGGTGCTCAAGGTCGTGCTCGACGAGCTCACCACGGTGGATGGCCTCGATGTGGTGCTGCATGCCATGGTCACGGGGGCGCAGGTGTCGGATGGCGCGCTCCAGGCGGTGACGCTGACCGATCATGTCGGGACCATCGAAATTGCGGCGTCGGCTTTCGTCGATGCCAGCGGCGAAGCCGACCTCGCCACCCGCGCGGGCCTGCGGCCGCGGTTGACGCGCGGTGGCGCGGATGGCGTCTATCCCGCGTCGTTTCCGATCCGTGTCGGAGGCATCGCCGACCCGGCGCTGCTGACGCCGACGGTGCTCGCCAGCGCCACTGCGGCACTGCGCGCGGTCCATCCGGATCTGCCGCTGCGCGACAATGGCGGCATCTGGTGGCCGCTGCCGGCGGGCGGCGAGCTGTGGTGCATGGCGATCGATCTCGATGTGCAGGGCGCCGATTGCACCAGCCAGAGCGATGCCGAGCGGCTCGGCCGCAAGACCGCCCATGCCTGGCTCGCGGCGCTGCGCAAGCAGCCGGGGCTGGAGCAGGCCTATGTCATTTCCAGCGGGCCGCAGGTCGGCATCCGCGAGAGCCGCCATGTCGAGGCGGAGGAAATGGTGACCGCCCAGGCCGCCGGGTGCGGCGAGCGCCGCGCCGACGGCATTGCCCGCGCCGGCTGGCCGATGGAGGTTCATGCCGCGCCGGGGCGCGCGATCTATCACGCCATCGGTGGCGACGGCTTCTTCGACGTTCCCTATGGCGCTCTGTGCGCGCGGGGCATCCGCAACCTCTGGCTTGCCGGCCGCAATGTCGGCAGCGATGCGCTGGCCTATGGCTCGTTGCGGGTGATGGGCACGGCATTCGCGACGGGGCATGCCGCCGGCGTTGCCGCGGCGCGCGATCCGCGTCGCATCGCCGGTGCCGCCGTGGTGCGCGAGGCGCTACAGGCGCAGGGCGCGCTGGTGTGAGCACGGCGATGTGCCGCAGACGACACATAAGGGGAGATAGATCACCATGTTCACTATCGTCGACCGTCGTGCCGCCGGCCTGTGGCGGACGCTCAGCCTTGCCGTCGCGGCCATGATCGCCACGCTCGCCGCCGCCAGCGCACAGACGCCACCACTGGACGCAGGTCCCGTCGTCGCCCCCGGCGCAACACTGGAGCGCGTGTTCGACGGCGGCTTCTGGACGGAAGGGCCGGCGGTCGGGCCCGACGGGCGCATCTACTTCTGCGATATCACCATGACCTTTGCGACCGGCATGGAGGCCGGCAACATCTGGGTGTTCGATCCGGCGACCGGCAAGGCCACGGTGTTCCGCTCGCCGAGCGGCATGGCGGCCGGCATCAAGTTCGATCGCGAGGGGCGCATGGTGGTGACGCAGGGCGCCGATTTCGGCGGCCGCGCCGTGGTGCGCACCGACCTCAAGACCGGACGCAGCACCATTCTCGCCGGCCTGTACAAGGGGCGGCCGTTCAATGCACCCAACGACCTCGACATCGACAGCCAGGGCCGCATCTACTTTACCGATCCCCGCTACTTCGGCCACGAGCCGATCGAGCAGCCGGTGTTCGGCGTCTACCGCATCGACACCGACGGCGCGGTGCATCTCATCCTCGCCGACGTCGCCAGGCCCAACGGCATCGCGCTGTCGCCGGACGAGAAGACGCTGTATGTCGCCGAGCACGACTTCCTGCTGTCGGACCGGCGCATCGACAAGGTGCCGCAGCGCAACGGCTTCATGCGCCTGCTGGCCTACGATCTCGCCGCCGATGGCACCGCCAGCAACCAGCGCGTGATCGCCGACTACGGCAAGGAAGCCGGACCCGACGGCCTTGCGGTCGACGCCAGCGGCAACGTCTATGCCGCAGTGCAGGCGGCGAGCCGGCGCGGCGTGCATGTCTACAGTTCGAAGGGCGAGGAAATCGCCTATATTCCTGTGCCGAACGAGCCGGCGATCACCAACGTGGCGCTGGCGACGCGGGATGGCCGCACCGATCTCTACATCACTGCGAAGAAGAGCCTCTATCGCATCCACACCCTCATCCCCGGCCGCCCGCGCTGACGCGGCCGGCGCGACCTCAAGCTGGATACACGGACGAGATGATCGAGATTCCTCCCGAGCTGCAGGAGCTGCGCGGCAGCGTCGACAACCTCGATGCGGCGCTGATCCATATCCTTGCCGAACGTTTCAAATGTACGCGGCGGATCGGCGCGCTCAAGGCGGAGCTGGGCCTGCCGTCCGGCGATCCCCGCCGCGAGAAAATCCAGATCGAGCGCCTGCGAAGCCTCGCCCGCGCCGCGCATCTCGATCCGGATTTCGCCGAGAAGATGCTGGCCTTCATCATCCGTGAGGTGATCCGCCATCACGATCTCGCCTGCAACGATACCCAGTGAAATGATCAAGACGATGACGACGAACGATCTGCTCCCCGGATTTGCCCGCCGTGATATCGATCTCGGCGACGCCTGTATCGCCGCTGTCGTCGGCGGCGACGGTCCGCCGCTGCTGCTGCTGCACGGCTATCCGCAGACCCACCTCGCCTGGCACAAGGTCGCGCCGGTTCTGGCGCAGCGCTACACCGTGGTGGCCGCGGACCTGCGAGGCTATGGCGACAGCACCGGGCCGCAGGGCGATCCGGACCATGTACGCTACTGCAAGCGCACGGTGGCGAACGACCAGCTCGCCGTGATGCGCCATCTCGGCTTCGCTCGCTTCGCCCTGCTCGGCCATGATCGCGGCGCCCGTGTCGCCTATCGCCTCGCGCTCGACCATCCGGATGCTGTGGCGGCGTTCGTGTCGCTGACGGTGGTGCCGTCGATCGAGCTGTGGGAGCGCGTCGACCGGACGTTTGCGCTCGGCGCGTGGCACTGGTTCATGTTCGCCCAGCCCTTCGATCTGCCGGAGCGGTTGCTGGCGAGCGATCCCGACTATTTTCTGGAATGGTCGCTGCGCAAGATGACGCGCTTTCGCGATCGCCTGTCGCCGGCGGCGGTCGAGGCCTATGTCGCGGCGTTCCGCCGCCCGCAGGTGCGCCATGCGATGATGGAGGACTACCGCGCGGGCGCCAACATCGATCTCGACCATGACCGCGCCGACCGCGCTGCCGGGCGCAAGCTGCAGTGCCCGGTGCAGGTGCTGTGGGACGACAGCCGCACCGTGTTCGGCGAGACGCCGGTCGAGGTATGGCGGCGCTGGGCCGATGCGGTCGAGGGTGCGCCGGTCACCGCCGGCCACATGCTGGCGGAGGAGGCGCCCGACGAGGTACTGGCGCACGTCCTGCCATTCCTGGCGCGGGTCTATCCGTCATGACCGCCGCGTCCCGCCTGTTGTCGCTGGCGCAGCTCACGCTCCTCGGCGCCGATCCGATCGACCTGATCGATGCCGCCGACGCGGCCGGATTCTCGCATATCGGCATGCGCATCGTTCCGCCGATGCCCGACGTGCCGATGCGGCCGGTGATCGGCGATCTGCCGTACCAGCGCGCCATCCGCGCGCGCCTCGCTGCATCTGCGCTGACGGTGCTGGACGTTGAGGCGTTCTGGCTGACGGCCGCGACCGATCTGCGCGCGCTCGAAGCGGCCATCGCGTTCGGCGCCGAACTGGGCGCGCGCTATGCGCTGGTGGTCGGGAACGATCCGGAACGGGCACGCCTCGTCGACAATTTCGCCGGCTTCGCCGCGCTCGCGCGCAGCTATGGCTTGATGACCGCGCTCGAGTTCATCCCCTACAGCGAGGTCCGGTCGGTCGGAGAAGCCGCCGGGCTGGTGACCGCGGCCGGGCAGGCGGGGGCGGGCCTGCTCGTCGATGCCCTGCATCTCAGTCGTTCCGGCGGCAGTGTCGCCGAGCTGGCGCGGCTTCCCGCGGAGGCGATCCACTACCTTCACCTGTGCGACGCGCCGGCGGTGCCGCCGTCCGATGTCGCGGCGATGCGCGACGAGGCGCGCGCCAGGCGATGCTATCCGGGCGAGGGCGAATTGCCGCTGCGCGCTTTGCTGGCGGCTGCTCCGGCCCGCCCGGTCGGCATCGAGGCGCCGGACCGCCGGCGGTCCCACCTGTCGTTCGCCGAGCAGGCCCGCGAGGTCCGCGCGACGGCACTCGCCGTGCTCGGCGTCGATGATCGCTGACGACCCACGATGTGGACGGCGGCGCTTGCCCGCTCCTCCGCGTCGGCGCCGGGATCGGGCGTCAGACGGGGCGCAGGCTGATGGACGAGCCGTCGCTGCTGAACTGGATGCCGGCCTGCTCCAGCGCGTTGTACAGCTGCAGCTTGCTGGAATCGCGCAGGCTGGTTTTCTCGCTCTCGAAACGCAGAATGGTCGCGACCGAGACGCCGGACGCTGCAGACAGCGTATCGACGGACCAGTTCAGCATGGCGCGCGCGCCGCGCACCTGGGCGCTGGTGAAGGCCCAGTCGCGCTTTTCCGTATTGTTCGGCGTCGTGATCGGCGCGTCGTGCCGGATGAGGCCGATCCATTCCCGCACGTTTCCGCTCTCGGCGAAAATCGGCGCGCCAGTCACCGTCACCCAGCGATGAAGCCCGTCAGCATGCTGCAATCGGTAGCGGACGTTGTAAGGGCGGCCGTTTTCGAACGAAGCCTTCCATTCGGTCGTCACACGGATGCGATCGTCCGGATGGATCATTTTCGTCCAGCCGGCACTGGTCTGGATTTCTGGCGGTTGCCCGGTCAGGGGTTGCCAAGCCTGCAGCTCGACGATCGCGCCGTTGATGTCGGTCGTCCAGACATAGTCACCCGTCAGCTTGACCAGCATGCGGAACCGGTCGTTCTCGCGTTCGGCCGCAAGCAGGAGTTCGCGCTCCCTGTCGATGTTGAGGAGTACGCCGACTACACGCCTCAGTTGACCATCGGCGCCGACAATTGCGTCGGTATCGACGCGAATCCAGTGCACCGAGCGATCCGGATGAACGATACGAAAATCGCGACAAACCGACTGGCCATCGCGCAGCAGTGCGAACATCGACAGGAAGATGTCCAGATCACTTGCATAGACAACCGACTGCCATTCCGAGAAGCTCAGCAGTGACCGGACGCCGAGTCCGAGCGAGCGATAAAAACCATCCGTTCCGTAGATTTCGTTGGCTGCAAGATCACCGGACCAGAAGCCGAGACCTCCTTGGCGTTGCGCGACAGCTAAGAGGTGGGCGGATGAGGTCCAAAGCGTTCTTGATCGTTGATGCATTTGAGAAGAACGAGCCGTCGCAATATCTCTGATGAATATGTATGTGCAGAATCATACCATAATTGGAACAGCGCGTTTTCATTCATGTTTGTTGCGAGTGATATAATTTGCCGCGTTTCAGTTGACTTTTGTTCCAATTGATCCCTTTTAAGTCACATTTACACATGTGCGGAAAGCAAAAAGCAGCCGCGTGCTAGAGCCCCTTTAAGCGGGCTCTTCCTACCTTGCGTTCATCAACGGGTGGGACGATGCGGCACGCAGCAAGATCGGTATCGCGGCAAGCGCTTCGAGCAGCGGATGACGCAGCATGGCGCGTTCACAATGGAACGCTCCAGGCGATTTCCAGCATCGCGCTCGCCGATGGCGAGCCGATCGTCCCGACCGCGGTCATCAACGAGTTCCCTCGCAGTCATTTGTCACGTCATCACGCGGCGCACGCAGTCCTGGCATGCAGGTCGCTCGATGGCGCGGCGCTGGAATAGGAATGTGTCATGCTTCGTCGCCTGCTTTCCGAAAAGACTCTCCCGCTGTCATCCGTCGAGGCGCTGCCAGTCCAGCTGATGATCGCGAACGCTGGTGGGGAGGTCACCCATCTCACCGCGGCGATGATGCGGCTGCTGGCGAGCATCGCGCCTGCGCTCCAGCAAATCGCTCCAGACCTCGGCGGCACGATGGTCGGACGGAATCTGTTCGGCTGGCTCGATTTGGCTCTCGGCCGGAAGCTGGGCTGGGAAAAGTTGTTCGAAGGCCAGGCGGAACTTGTCAAGGTCGGCAGCCACTGGTTCGAGCTTTCAGCCGTGCGCCTGCGAGACAGCGGCGGCCGCGCAGCGGGCTTCGCGGTCGGCTGGAGCGACGCCTCGTCGCAGCGGCGCCGGATCGAGCTCGAAGCGCAAGCGCAGGCGATCGGACGGGCGCAGATCGTCGTCGAGCTGGCGCCGGACGGGCGGATCACCGCGGTGAACGACAATTTTTGCAGGCTTATGGGATATACCGCGGAGGAGGTCGTGGGGCAGCACCATCGCATGCTCGTGCCTCTGGCGGAGCGCGACGCCGCGGACTATCGCGAATTCTGGGCAGCCATCAATCGCGGCGAGGATCGGACCGGCCTGTTCAGGCGACAAGGCAAGGACGACCGGGCCATCTGGATTACGGCCTCTTGCGTTCCGGTTCTCGACGATGCAGGGCGCACGGTCGGGGTGCTCGAGGTCGGAACCGACATCACCGCGAGAAAGCGCGAAGCGGTGGAACTCGCCAGTTGCATGGCGGCGATCGGCCGGTCACAGGCCGTGATCGAATTCGATCTCTCGGGCCGCATTCTCGATGCCAACGATAATTTTCTGCAGGCGGTCGGCTATTCGCTCGCGGACATTCGTGGCCGTCATCACAGCATGTTCGTCGATCCGGCGGAGCGAGACTCTGACGCCTACCGCGCGTTCTGGACGAAGCTCGGCGAGGGCAGCTACCAGGCAGGAGAATTCCGTCGCGTGGGCAATGGTGGGCGCGAGGTCTGGATACAGGCCTCATACAATCCGGTGCTCGATCCGGATGGCCGGCCATTCAAGGTCATCAAGTTCGCGATGGATACGACCCCGCAGGTCGTCGCACGCATGAAGAGTGAACACGTGCGAGGCCTGATGGAAACCGTCGCAGCCGGCGCCGAAGAGCTCAATTCGTCGGTGCGCGAGATCTCGGACGCCATGGTGCGCTCGCGCGACACCGTGGTCGATGCGGTTGCGCGGGTCGATGCCGCAGACGATCGGGCGAAGCGGCTGAGCGACGCGGCACGGTCGATGAGCGGCATCGTCGAGTTGATCCAGGAGATCACCGGGCAGATCAATCTCCTGGCCTTGAATGCCACCATCGAATCGGCGCGCGCCGGTGACGCCGGCCGCGGCTTCTCGGTGGTCGCGGCCGAGGTCAAGACCCTCGCCAACCAGACGCGCCAGGCGACGGAGCGGATCGGCAGCGAGATCGATGCGCTCAATGGCATCTCGTCGGAGGTGCTGTCGTCGCTCGGCGGCATCAAGTCGGCGATCGAGAACGTCAGCCAGTACGTCTCGACGACGGCAGCCGCGATCGAGCAGCAGAGCGCTGTGACCGGCGAGATGTCCGCGAGCATGCAGCGCGCAGCCATGGAGGCGGCCAGCATCGGCCGATGATTGCTCTCTCAGTGCCAGAATGAGCCAATTTGTGACGGAGATGATGAAATGAATGAAGTGATTCAGTTTCCCGCGATGCGGAGTGCGGCGCAGCCTGCAGGCCGCCCTCAGCCGGGCAGTGAGTCTTTCGGTCCGACACGCGATCTCGGCTGGTTGCTCTATGCGATTATCGAGATCGAGATCGCTCAGGCGTCGCTGGCCAACGCCATCAACCGGCTGCCACCCGGCGTGGGGCGGGACCACCTGCAGGGCGAGGTCACCCGACTGAAGCGGCAGATGAGGCTGGCGCGCGACGCGATGGAGGAACTGGTGCGCATGTGTGACGGGGGCCAGAACGCGCTGCAGCGAGTCTAGCGACGGGCAGGGGCGGACGGCGTACGGGAGGGGGATATGCGGGCAATCATGGGCGCGCTGGGGTTGATGGACGAAAGCCGCGACGATGTTCTGTTGGCGCAGATCGAGGCGTTCAAGCGGCGGGCGCCGCTGCTGTACTTCGTCCTGATCGTCAATGTCGTCGCGCTGGCGGCGACCCATTATGCGGCGGCACCATCGCTTCTCTCCGTCTACGTGCCGGCCGGAGTGACCGTGCTGGTCGCCGTGCGCATGGTGGCGTGGTATCGTCGCCGTGACGCCGCGTTCGATCTCGCGCAAGCGCGAAAGAATGTGTTGCTCACGGCTGTGCTCGGCAGTCTCATCGGCGTGGTGCTCGTGCTGTGGTCTCTGGCGCTCTATCCCTACGACATCGAGAGGTCCGGCGGCTATTTGACCGGCCATGGCCACGTGGTGCTGTTCGTCGGCATTACCATGGTGAGCTGCGTCTTCCTGCTGATGCACGTACGCGCCGCAGCGCTCGCGATCATCCTGATCGTTGTCCCGCTGTTCTGCGGTCGCCTCATCATCATCGGGCAACCGATCGAAATCGCGGTCGCCATCAACCTCGTCCTCGTCGCAGCGGGGATGTTCCATGTCGTTCTGGCGTTCTCCCGTGATTTTGAAGCCATGGTTCGCTCAAGGACCGAGCTCGCACGTCTCAGCAGGCAAAACGCCGAACTCGCCAATGTCGATGCTGCCACCGGCTTGCCAAACCGCCGCCGTTTCTTCTTCGAACTCGAAAGCATCGCCGGCGATTCAGTCGGCTTTGCTGTCTCGATCGGCGATCTCGACGGATTCAAGCAGATCAACGATCTCTACGGTCATATCGTCGGCGACCAGGTGCTGAGGGAGATCGCAGCACGCCTGGCGGCGCTGGCTCCCGCGGGGGCCTGCGTCGCCCGGCTCGGCGGTGACGAGTTTGCCGTGCTGTTGCGCGGGGAAGATGTCGAGGAAGCAGCGCCGGACGTGTGCCAGCGGCTCATTGCCGCCTGCGCCGCACCGGTGGTGATCGACCATCTCACGGTGCATGTCGGCCTGTCCGTCGGTCTCAGTATCGCCGCCGGAGATGGCAAGGGTCCACTCGAACACTACGAACGTGCCGATTACGCGCTATACCGCGCCAAGCAGAATGGCCGTGGGCGCGTCGAGCTGTTCTCGTCGGAGCATGAGCATCTGGTGCGCCAGACGAGCCGTCTGGAACAGGCGCTGCGGCGCGCGAACCTGGACCGCGAGATCGTCGTGATGTACCAGCCGATGGTCGACGCCCGGAGCGGCCGCGTCATCTCGTTCGAAGCGCTGGCGCGCTGGAACAGTCCGGACCTGGGCGCGGTGCAGCCGGACGCGTTCATTCCGATCGCCGAACGGTCCGCGCTGATCTATGCGCTGACCCGCACTGTGCTGCGCAAGGCCCTGCAGGACGCAGCGCAGTGGCCGCAGCACACCGGCCTCAAGGTCAATCTGTCGGTGCGCGACCTCACGTCGTCGGAACAGATTCTGGGCCTGATGAACATCATCCGCAGCTCGGGCCTGTCCCCTGGGCGCGTGACATTCGAGATCACGGAGTCGATCTTTGTCGATAATCTCAATCTGGTGCAGGCTTCCATCGCTGCGCTGAAGGCGCTGGGATGTTCGATCGCAATCGACGACTTTGGCGTCGGATACTCGAGCCTGAGCTACATCCATCATCTCGCGCCGGACATCATCAAGATCGACCGCTGTTTCGTCGCCGGCCTGTGCACGGATCCGATCAAGGCCGGTATCGTGAAAACGGTGATCGAGCTGTGCCAGAACGTCGGCGCGAAGTCGGTGGCTGAGGGCGTCGAGACGGTCGAGCAGGCCGAGGTGCTGCGCGCGCTGGGATGTTCGGAATTTCAAGGCTATTATTTCGGCAAGCCGCTGGCGCGCGACAAGGTCATGGCCTTCGCCGGATCCGGGGCGGTCGAGGTGGCATGACGACGATGGCCTGCCCGGGCGGCACTTTCTGCCGCCCGGTATGATCTGCTCGGCGCGCTGTCGCGTGCCTGTTACGGGTGACCACGCCACGCACGGTGTTTTCACGACGCATTTGCTGTCAGGCGCGGTGCCGGAGTTCGGCGGCCTTGTGGCACGGATTTCGCTTCTTGCAATCGGCAGAAGATCCCGAAGGCCGATGCACGACGCCCGCCGCCATCTGCGGGGGCGACGAAGCCGGCGGAAGCTGCGAGAGGCGACATGAGCTCCCTGACCTACAGCGCGATCGGCACTGCGCCGCAGTATCGCATCGACGTCTCGAAGGTGAAGCCCGGCAAGATGATGGTGACGGACGATCCCGCGCCGACCGCCACACAGGCCGCGCAGGACGCTGCGACGTCGGCAGGGCAGCAGATGCGCGCATCGCTGCTGAAGACCATGGGGTTGACGGAGGCCGACCTCGGCAAGATGCAGCCGGAGACGCGCACCGATCTCGAGCAGTCGATGGCCAGCGCGATCCATCAGCAGCTGTCGAGCGCAGGCAGCAAGCCGGGCTCGTATCTCGACGTCAGTGCGTGAATGCGCGCGTCGCAGGCCGCTCGAGGTCAGGCCGGCTGCAGGCGGGCGGCGCTGATGCGCGTGGCGTTCGGCCCTTCGGCCGTGCCACTGATCTCCACCACCTCGTCCCAGCGGGCGAGGAAAGCATCGATGCACAGCGGATCGAATTCGGTGCCCCTGCGCTGGGCCATGTAATCGCGGGCCTCGACGAGCGGCATCGCCTGCTTGTACGGGCGTTTCATGGTCAACGCGTCGAATACGTCGGCGACGGCGACGATGCGGGCGGCGATCGGAATTTCGCGGCCGCGCAGACCGTCGGGATAGCCGGAGCCATCCCAGCGTTCGTGATGGCCGCGGGCGATGACGGCAGCGAGCTGGATCAGCTCGCAGTGGCTGTCGGCGAGAATCTGGCTGCCGATGTCGGCGTGGGTGCGGATGGTCGCCATCTCCGCCGCGTCGAGACGGCCGGGCTTGAGCAGGATCTGGTCGGGAATTGCGACCTTGCCGACGTCGTGCAGCGGTGCGGCGAGGTAAATCTCGCGGCAGAAGCGCGGCGCCAACCCCAGCTCCTCGGCGATCAGTCGGCTGTAGCGGGCGACACGCAGGGTGTGTTCGCCGGTGTCGTTGTCGCGGTATTCGACGGCGAGTGCGAGGCGCAGGATGATTTCCTCCTCGCGCTCCTGCAGCTTGCGGGTCGCGGCGGCGACCTCGCTCGCGAGTATCTCGGTCTGGTTGTTGAGCTTGCGTACGGCGGCGCCGAGCTTGATCAGGTTGCGCAGGCGCACGTTCAGTTCGGTCGCCTGCGGCCGTTTGGGCAGGAAGTCGGTGGCACCGGCTTCGAGCGCCTGCAGGCGGACGGCCTCGTCCTCCACCGAGGTGATCATGACGACCGGCACGTCGACGAAGCGCGGAAACTCACGCAGTGCGCGAATGAAGGAGATACCGTCGAGCCTGGGCATCTGGTAATCGACGAGCACGATGTCGTAGTCGGTCGTGCGTGCGGCCTCCAGCGCCGCGAGCGGGTCCGCATGCGGATGCGCACGCACGCTGCCGTCGGCTTCGACGACACGCGTGAGAAGGTCGAGCATCGAGGGGCTGTCGTCGACCAGCAGGGCCTGTACGGTCATTTGTCCCGGTTTCCGGCATTAAAGTACGTCTGCTGACGCTAGGTGCGCCGGATTTAACGGGAACCTAAGCGCGGGCGTCCCGTGCGCTCGGGCGGCGGCACTCGTCATTGTTGTCTTAATGAAGCGTAAAGCAGCGACGCGTCATCCCCAATCGCGTTTGCTCCGTGAGTGTCCCGAAATGTGGCGGCCAGGCCATCGTCGTTAAAAGTTTGATAACGACTTTGGTAAATTCTTACTCCAGGCAAGGAGCCGGCGGGAGCAGTCCGAACGTTTGGACGGCAACCCGCCGACGGGCGGGCGTCGGGTTCGATGGAAAAGCAGTCAGGTTCGCATTCGGTCCGCCTCCCGGCGGACTGCAGCATCGGTGCAATCCGCAGCACCTACGAGATGGTGCGGGAAGCGTCGGGGCGCGAGCAGCAGCTCGACATCGACTGCTCCGCGGTCGAGAAGGCCGACGTCACCTCCGTCCAGCTTCTGTTGTCACTGACGAAGACCGCCGAGCAGCAGGGGCGTCGCATCGGATTGCGGGCGTTCTCGCAGGCGCTGCGCAACGCGCTTCAGCGCGCTGGCTTCGCGACAGGTTCGCGGCCTTATAATTCTCCACCAGCAGCGAACAACGGGTCCTGACCATGGCTACCATTCTCACCGTCGACGACTCGCCGAGCATCCGCCAGATGATCAAGGTCGTCCTCGGTCCCGCCGGCCATAGCGTGCTCGAGGCCGGCGACGGCGCGCAGGCGCTGGAGAAGGTCAAGGCAAGCAAGGTCGATCTCGTCATCACCGATCTCAACATGCCGGTGATGAATGGCCTCGAGCTGATCCGCGCGCTGCGCGGGATGCCGACGCTGGTTGGGCTGCCGATCGTATTTCTCACCACTGAATCCAGCGACGCCACCAAGCAGGAAGCCAAGAGCGCCGGCGCGACGGGCTGGATCACCAAGCCATTCAAGCCCGAGCAACTGCTCGCCGTGGTCGCCAAGCTGGTTCGTTCCTGACCATGATGGATCCCACCGAGGTTTTCCGCCAGGAAGCCAGCGAACTGTTCGAAGTGCTCGAAGCGGCACTGCTGGACCTCGGCCTTCGGCCGGATGACCGCGAGCTGATCGATGCGGCGTTTCGCGCGCTGCACACGATCAAGGGATCGGGCGCGATGTTCGGCTTCGACAAGGTCGCGGCCTTTACCCATGAATTCGAGACCGCCTTCGACCGTGTCCGCCGTGGCGAGATCACGCCGACGCAGGACCTGATCTCGGCCGCGCTTGGCGCAAAAGACTATATCCGGGCCCTGATCGAGGCGCCCGGCACTACCGACGACATCATCGGCGACGCGATCCTCGACGATCTGCGGCGGGTGATGCAGCCGCAGGACGGCGTGCCCGACGTGGCGCCCGCCGATGTTCTGCCCGCGATGACGGCGCCGGCCACCGCGCCCGGTGGCGGCTGGAAAATTCATATGGCCTTCGACGGCCAGATCCTGCGCAACGGGTCCAATCCGCTCGACTATCTCGACGACCTGCGCAAGCTCGGTGCCTGCTTCGCGGTGCCGCTGACCGACGATATCCCGACCCTCGATGAGCTCGAGCCCGAGTACTGCTACCTGACATGGGATGTGGTGCTGCACGCCGACTGCGACGAGGCGACGATCCGCGACGTCTTCATGTTCGTGCTCGACGAGATGAAGCTCGAACTCGCGCCGCTCGACGGCAGCCAGGAGCTGCCGCTGATCAGCCCCGTATTCGAGGAGAGCGTGCTCGACGCCGCCGCGCTGCCGACGACCGCGGCTCCGGCCGACGTCCCGGCCGCAGGTGCGCCGGCGCCGGCAGCGCCGGTCGCCGCCGTGGCCAAGCGTGACGAGACGAAGCGTGCCGACGAGCGCGGCATCGCCACGGTGCGCGTGCAGGCCGAGCGTCTCGACGAACTGATGGACCGGGTCGGTGAACTGGTGATTGCCCAGGCGCGGCTGACCCAGCTCGCGGCGGCCAGCAGAGATCTGTCGATCAAGCTCATCGCCGAGGAGATCGAACGACTGGCATCCAGCCTGCGCGACACCACCATGGGCGCGCGCATGATGCCGATGGGCTCGCTGTTCGGGCGTTTCCGCCGCCTGATCCACGATCTGTCGCGGGAGCTCGGCAAGCCGGTCGAGTTCGTAACATCGGGCGAGGACACCGAGCTGGACAAGACCATGATCGAGCGGCTCGCCGATCCGCTGGTCCACCTCATCCGTAACGCCATCGACCACGGCATCGAGGATCCGGCACGGCGCGCGGCCGCCGGCAAGACTGCGAGTGGCCGCATCGAGATGACGGCGGTCCATTCCGGCGCCCAGGTGCTGGTGACGGTGCGCGACAATGGCGGCGGCCTCAACACCGCGCGCATCCGCGCCAAAGCCGAGGAGCAGGGCCTGATCGCGCCGGGAACGCCACTGTCGGATCAGGAGATCCACCAGTTCCTGTTCCACCCCGGATTCTCGACGGCACAAACCATCTCGGCGCTGTCGGGGCGTGGCGTCGGCATGGACGTCGTCAAGCGTACCATCGAAGCGATGCGCGGCACGATCGACATGACGACCGTGCCGGGCGAAGGCACCACGGTCACGCTGCGGCTGCCGCTGACGCTCGCCATCATCGAGGGACTGCTGATCCGCGTCGGCACGCAGCGCTACATCATTCCGCTGTCGGCGGTCGAGGAGTGCGTCGAGCTGCCGCCTGCCGACGAGCGCGCCCGCGGCATGAACTTCCTGAACGTGCGCGGGGACCTCGTGCCGTTCGTGCGGCTGCGGCGCGTGTTCGGCCAGGCGGGCGAGGCCGAGCACCATCCCATGGTGATCATCACATCGACCGGCGACGGTCGCGTCGGCCTCGTCGCCGACCAGATCATCGGCAACCACCAGACCGTAATCAAGTCGATGTCCAAGCTGCATGCCGACGTCACCATGTTTTCCGGCGCCACCATTCTCGGCGACGGCTCGGCCGCGCTGATCCTCGACGTTCCGCAGTTGCTCGCAATCGCCCAGTCGGGCACGCAGACCGTTCACGAGGCCGCGTGATGTCGCAGACCAACACCGAAGCCGCCGAAGCGGCCCGTGCCGCCGGTCAGATGCAGGTGGTGATGCTCGGCCTTGGCGAGGAGACGGTGGCGCTCGACGCCGGCCTCGTCCGCGAGATCATCGATCCCGTGCCGATTACCGCGGTGCCCGGCGCCCGGCCGTTCCTGCCCGGCATCATCAACGTGCGCGGCAACGTCATTCCGCTCGCGGACCTGCATGCCCGCTTCGGCATGGCGAGGCCGGACACCACTTCGGATACCCGCATCGTGGTGCTCGAAGTCGAACTCGATGGTGATCCCGTGCTGGTCGGCGTCGTCGCCGACAAGGTGCACGAGGTCACCGAGCTGTCCCACGCCGATGTGCAGCAGACGCCCCGCGTCGGCATGCATTGGCGTCCCGAGTTCGTGCGCTTCATCGCCAAGTGGAATGAAGCGTTCGTCATCGTACCGAATATGCAGCGTATCCTGAACTGACACCTGTCGAGACCCTGAGGGCTGAGCAATGAGATTTTCCGTCAAAGCGAAACTGGCGAGCGCCTTCGGCGCGGTCATCGCGCTGTCCATGATCACCGGGGGCATCGCCTACAACAAGCTGGTGTCGCTGGAGACATCGCAGAACGACATCCTCGCGCAGACCCAGCGGCTGACCGAGCTCAACGTGCTGACGGAAAGTCTGCAGGGCCAGATCCGTTCGGAGAAGAATGCGGTGATGGCGCTGTCGGACAAGGACACCGACGGCTTCATCGCCGAGGCGGCCGAGCGGCGCGCCGCGGCGCTCAAGGGTTACGACGTGCTGTATTCGCATGCCACGGATGAGGGCCGGCGCCTTCTCGACATCGCGAACGCCAAGATGAAGAGCCTGAACGCGGTCGGCGATCAGGTGATGAAGAACGCCAAGCTGAACTCCAACAACCGCGCGGCGCAGCTCTGGGCGGACGAGGGCCAGCCGACGCTGAAGGCACTCAACGATGCCATCGAGGCGGCCTACGGCCAGATCGCGAAGGCCGGCGGTGCGGACGCAACGAAGACGCTGCTGTTGGTGCAGACCATGCGCCTGGAGGCGGCGCGCGCGACGCGCACGCTGACGATGACCTTCTCGGCGCAGAGCCTGCAGGATCTCGAGACCAACGCCGCGCTCGCCGGTCGTCAGGTCGAGGCGTTCAATGCCCGCTTCGCCGACACGGTGAAGGCGCTCGATGCCATCGACGTGTCGACCGCCGCGATGGCGGCGGAGAAGGACAAGCTGGTCAAGATGATCGGCCGCATTCTCGGCATCGTCGTGGAGGCCGGCAATCTCAAGGCCGCCACCATGAACATGACGGAAGGCAAGGCGCTGACCAGCGAGACGCTGGCCGCGTTCCGTGACTATGCCGTCTATGCCAACAAGCGCATGGACGCGATCTCGTCGGCGGCTTCGGCCGAGGCGGCGTTCGCCAAGACGCTGCTGATCAGCATCATCATCATCTCGCTGGTGATCGCGGTGGTATCGGCGGCCTGGATCGCCATCAACATCAGCCGCGGCATCGGCCGCGCGGTGGGCCTCGCCGATGCGGTTGCTCTCGGCGATCTCAGCCAGACCATCGACGCGTCGAGCAACGACGAGGTCGGCGATCTCATCAAGTCGCTCAACGCCATGACGGTCAACCTCAACGCCACCGCCAAGATCGCCGACACCATCGCCGACGGCAATCTGATGGTCGAGGCCCGTCGCCTGTCCGACAAGGATACGCTGGGCATGGCGCTGGAGCGGATGATCGATCGTCTGCGCACCATCGTGTCGGAAGCGCTGACTGCGGCGCAGAATGTCTCTGCGGGCAGCCAGGAACTCTCCGCCAGCGCCGAGCAGTTGTCGCAGGGCGCGACCGAGCAGGCGTCGTCGGCGGAAGAAGCATCGTCCTCGATGGAGGAGATGACCGCCAACGTGAAGCAGAACGCCGAGAACGCCGGCCAGACCGAAAACATCGCGCACCAGTCGGCCAAGAGCGCCGAAGCCAGCGGCGCGGCGGTCAGCCGTGCAGTCGAGGCGATGCAGACCATCGCCGAGAAGATCACCATCGTGCAGGAAATCGCCCGCCAGACCGACCTGCTGGCGCTCAATGCCGCAGTCGAAGCCGCGCGGGCCGGCGAGCACGGCAAGGGGTTTGCGGTCGTGGCTTCGGAGGTGCGCAAGCTCGCCGAGCGCAGCCAGGCTGCGGCGGCCGAGATCGGGACGCTGTCGTCGGAGACGGTGAAGGTCGCCCAGGAGGCCGGCACGATGCTGTCGCGGCTGGTGCCCGACATCAAGAAGACGGCCGAACTCGTCGAGGAGATCACCGCCGCCTGCCGCGAGCAGGACGTCGGTTCGGCCCAGATCAACCAGGCGATCCAGCAGCTCGACAAGGTCACCCAGCAGAACGCCAGCGCGTCCGAGCAGGTCTCGACGACCTCCGAGGAGCTCGCATCCCAGGCCGAGCAGCTGCAGGCAACCATCGCCTTCTTCAAGATCAACGCGCCTGCGCAGGACGAGCGGGCGTTTTCGCCGGACCGGGCAGTGGCGCAGTTGCGCTCGAAGTCGGCGACCATGGCGGCGGCCGTTCGGCCCGCCAAGCCCGCGGCACGGCCGGCGCGTTCGGCCAGGGCTGCCGGCGGCGGCGGTTTCGCCTTCGACATGGATGGCGGCGGCGACGACCGCGACGCCGACTTCCAGCGATAAGTCCACCAGGCCCGGCCCCGCTTGACGGGGCCGGGCGTCTTTTTTCGTTTGTCGCGCAGCGCCGCGCCGTTCGGAGCGACCGATGGCTGAAACCACCCAATATCTCACGCTCGGCCTCGACAAGGAGGTGTTCGGCATCGGCATCCGCAACGTGCGCGAGATTCTCGATCTGCGGCCGATCACCCGCCTGCCGCACGCGCCGGACTTTCTGCTTGGCATGATCGACGTGCGCGGCAGCGGCTATCCGATCGTCGATCTGCGCGTCAAGCTGGGATTGCCGGCGGCGACGCCGACGGAGGCGACGCGCATCATCATTCTCGACGTGCCGATGAATGGTCGCACCATCGGTGTCGGCTTCGTCGCCGACTGCGTCTTCGAGGTCACCGACATCGACGAGAGCCGGATCGAGGCGCCGCCCAATGTCGGTGGGCGCTGGAAGTCCGACTACATTGCCGGCATCGGCCGCAAGGGCGACAAGTTCGTGATCGTATTCGACCTCGCGCGGCTGATGGCGTCCGAGGGGATGCCGCTGGCCCCGCAGGCCGCGGCCTGATCCGGGACGGTGCAGCGATGTGGCAGGCCGCCGCGCATCTGACGGAGCAGCATTTTCGCTCCGTCGCCGATCTGGTGCAGGATCATGTCGGCATCCGCCTGCCGGCCGCCAAGCGCTCGATGATCGAGGGGCGGCTGCAGAAGCGGGCTCGCGCGCTCAACTACCGCAGCCTCGACGACTATGTCGAGCATCTGTTCGACGCGCGTAACTTCGACAACGAGCTGGTGCACCTGATCGACAGCGTCACCACCAACAAGACCGACTTCTTTCGTGAGCCGTCTCATTTCGAGTTCATGCAGCGCGTGGCGGTGCCGGAGCTGCTGAGCGGCCGTCGCGGCGCGCCGCTGCGGCTGAAGGTGTGGAGCGCCGCGTCGTCGACCGGCATGGAGGCCTACACCATCGCCATGGTGCTGGACGACATGGTGCGTCGCGGCGGCAAATTCCACTTCCGCATTCTCGGCACCGACATCTCCACCAACGTGCTGCAGCAGTCGAAGCTCGCGATCTATCCCCGCGAGGTCATCG
This sequence comes from Bradyrhizobium sp. U87765 SZCCT0048, assembly GCF_018131225.1. GTDB lineage: Bacteria > Pseudomonadota > Alphaproteobacteria > Rhizobiales > Xanthobacteraceae > Bradyrhizobium_A. The sequence goes on from NZ_JAFCMM010000005.1 coordinate 88,599, forward strand.
CGCCGGTGCCCCCGGAATTTCGCAAGCGCTACTTCCTGTCGGCAAAGGACAAGTCGCGGGACGAAGTCCGCGTCGTGCCGGAACTGCGGGCCACGACGCATTTCATGCGCATGAACCTGATGGACGCGACCTATCCGGTGGACCGCGACGTCGACATCATCTTCTGCCGCAACGTGCTGATCTATTTCGACAAGCGAGTTCAGCAGCAGGTCGTCAAGCGGCTGTGCAGCCATCTGCGGCCGGGAGGCTTTCTCATGGTCGGGCACTCCGAATCGATGGTGCACGACGGCACCATCGGGCTGCGCCAGGTTCAGCCGACCATTTTCAGAGTATGAGCGATCAGATGTCCAAGCCAAAGCTGCGGGTTCTCATCGTCGACGACTCCGCCTCGGTACGCCAGATCCTGACGTCGATCCTCAACGAGGATCCCGAGATCGAGGTGATGGCGGCCGCCTCCGATCCGTTTGCGGCGGCACGCCGCATCCAGGACGAAATCCCCGATGTCATCATTCTCGACATCGAGATGCCGCGCATGGACGGCCTGACGTTCCTGCGCAAGATCATGGCGCAGCGGCCGATCCCCGTGGTGATCTGCTCGACGCTGACCGAGCGCGGGTCGGATCTGATGTTCGAGGCGTTCGCCGCCGGCGCGGTCGAAATCCTGCCCAAGCCGCGGGTCGAGACGCGGCAGGCGCTGATGGAATCGTCGACGCGATTGCGAGACGCAGTCAAGGCAGCGGCGCGGGCGCGTGTGCGCCAGCAGCCGGTGCGGCGGCGTCCGGTCGAGGCCAAGCTGACGGCCGATGCGATCATTCCGCCGCCGGTGGCCGGCCGGGTGCGGCCGGAGACCGACCGTATCGTCTGCATCGGCGTGTCGACCGGCGGCACGGAATCGCTGCGCGACGTGCTGGAAGTGCTGACGCCGGATTGCCCGGGCATCCTCATCGTGCAGCACATGCCGCAGGGCTTTACCGCGGCGTTTGCGCGGCGGCTCAATGGGCTGTGCGCCATCGAGGTCAAGGAGGCCGAGGATGGCGAGCCGGTGCTGCGCGGCTGCGCCTATATCGCGCCGGGCGCTCGCCACATGCTGCTGCAGCGCACCGGGCTGCGCTACAACATCGCCATCAAGGACGGCCCGCCCGTGTCGCGGCATCGCCCGTCGGCGGACGTGCTGTTCCGCTCGGCGGCCCAGCACGCCGGCCGCAACGCGCTCGGCATCATCATGACCGGCATGGGCGACGATGGCGCCAACGGCCTTCTCGAGATGCGCAAGCTCGGCGCGGCGACGCGGGCCCAGGACGAGGAGAGCTGCGTGGTGTTCGGCATGCCCAAGGAGGCGATCGCTCGCGGCGCGGTGGACAAGGTGGTGTCGCTGACCCAGATCCCGCGCGAGATCATGGCCTGGGGGACGGTTGGACAGCTGGTTTCGGCAGGTTGACGATGAGCATGGACAGAATGGCTGATGTCGCGGTCGGCGCGGCGGCGACCGTCGCGGCGGTGACGGCGCGTATCGAAGGCACCTTCGCCGATGTCGGCGACCGGCTCGGGCGCTCACATGCGATCTTCGAGGGGTTGCAGCGTGATCTGGCGGCGATCGCCGCGCAGCTCTCGGGCGCCGACATGGAGAGCGCCTCGACCGCGCTGCAGGCGATCGCGGAGCGGCTCACCGGCCTTGCCGACGCCCTGCCGCAGCAGAGCGCGTGGCTGAAGAACATCGCCGGCGGCTGCGGCGATATCGCCGGCCTGCTGCTGCGCCTCGTCAAATCGATCCAGATGGTGGCGGTGATCGCGCGCAGCGCGCGCATCGAGGCGGTGTCGCTCAGCAACAACCGCGGTCACTTCATCGACTTTACCCAGGAAGTGCTGGATCTGGCCAAGTCCGCGCAGGCGCTGGTCGATGCCTGCAGCCGCGACCAGGAGCAACTGGCGCAGGCGATCGGCGCGGCGCTGACGCGCCAGACGCAGTTCGAGCGCGCCTATGGCGGGCAGCTCGGCTCGGTCGGCGCGGAGCTCGTCGCCGCCTACAGCGAGATACGCCGCCGCCAGGGGCAGAGCTGCGAAGTGGCGCAGGCCGCGGCGGCGGGCGCGTCGCAGATCTCGGCAGCGGTCGGCGACATGATCGTCTCGTTGCAGGCTGGCGACAGCGTGCGGCAGCGGCTCGAGCATGTCGGCCTGGCGCTCGGGCTGGTGTCGGCGCCGGCGAATGTCAGTCTCGTGCCCGACCGCGGGACGACGGCGGGGGTCGCCGGCCTGATCCTGCAGCTGCAGGCCGAGCAGCTCAAGGATACGGTCTCGGGCTTCGAGGCCGATATCGGCCGCATCGCGCGCGGCCTGCAATTGCTCTCCGCCGATGCGGCGCGGATGATCGCAGGCGGCAGCGCGTTGTATGGCGACGATGGCGGCATGACCTCGTTCCTCGACGCGGTGAAGCAGGGCCTCGCCCAGGCATCGGCGCTGATCGCCCAGTGCGAGGGCGCGCGCCGGTCGGTGACCGAGGCGACCGCGATCTTCGAGGGGACGCTCGCGAAGTTTGGCACCACCATCGCGGAACTCAGCGAGGCGGTCGCGGATATCATCCTGGTCGGCATGAACGCCAGCCTCAAGGCGGCCCATCTCGGCAACGAGGGCCATGCGCTGGTGGTCATCGCCAACGAGCTCGGCAACACCGCGAAGGAGATTTCCGGCAGCGCCGAGCTGCTGAAGCCCGTGCTCGACCGGATCGGCGAAGCGGCGGCGGCGCTGAGGGATCTGCAGCAGAACGGCGAGGCCGCCGAAGTCGGCGATCTCGCGCCCTCGATCGCCCAGGTGGTGCAGGACATCGGCGCCGGCAATGCCGAGCTGTTTGCGCTGCGCAGCCGCCTGTCGTCGGAGGGCGAGCAGTTCGCCCAGCTGGTTCGCGCCGCGGAAGAGCGGCTGCGCGGCTTCGACCGCGAGCTGCAGGGCGCAAAGCACCTGGCCGCCGATCTCGCCGGCGCGGGCCCGGCCATGGCGACCGTGGCGCAGGACGAGCGCGAGGCGTTCGGCGCGCTGGTGCGCGAGCGGTTGTATCCGGCCTATACCATGGCCGGCGAGCGCGACGTCCACAACAGTGTCCTGCGCCGTCTCGCGCTTGCCGAAATGGCCGAGGCTGCGGCCGCGCCGGCGGCGGCTGACGACGACGTGCTGTTCTTCTGAACCGCGGCGCTATCGCCGCACCAGCCGCGCCAGCCGCCGGATGGCGGGATCAATCGCGGCGGTCTCGATCTGGCCGATGCCGAACACGAGGCCGTCGCCGCCGCGCCGGTCGCGGCGATAGTTGTGCGCCGCCTGGACGAGGATACCGGCCTCGCGCGCCCGCGCCGCCAGCGTCACGGCGCTCGCGCCCGGGCGCAGCAGCGCCGCGAGATGCAGGCCGCTCGACGATGGAATCCGTGTCATGGCGTCGCCGAGATCGCGGCCGATCGCCCGTGTCAGCGTGTCGTGGCGTTCGGCGTAGATCCGCCGCATGCGGCGGACATGGCGGGCGAGATCGCCGCCGTCGATGAAATGCGCCAGCGCCATCTGCTCCAGCAGCGGGCATTGCCAGTCGGCCAGCCGCTTGGCCGCGACCAGCGCCGCATGCAGCCATGGCGGCGCGACGATGAAGCCGAGCCGCAGCGCTGGAAACATGCTCTTGGAGAACGTGCCGACATAGATCACCTGCCCGGCGGGAGCGAGGGTCTGCAACGCGTCGAGTGGCCGGCCGTGATGGCGGAATTCGCCGTCGTAGTCGTCCTCGACGATCACCGCCGCGCGGGCCCGGGCGAACGCGAGAAGCGCGGTGCGGCGCCGGGCCGACAGCGTGGCCCCCAGCGGAAACTGGTGCGATGGCGTGGTGTAGATCAGTGACGCGGAGCGCGGCAGCGCATCGACCACGAGGCCCTCGTCGTCGACCGCCACGGGGTGCAGCCGCGCGCCGGCGGCGAGGAAGGCCTGCGCTGCCGGCGGATAGCCGGGATCCTCGACCGCCGCGACGGTTCGGTGCGGCGTCACCAGCACGCGGGCGATAAGGTCGAGCGCCTGCTGTGCGCCAGTGGTGACGATGATGTCGTCCGCCGTGCAGGCGACGGCGCGGGCGAACGAGATGTGGCGGGCGATCGCCGCGCGCAGGGCGGGCGCGCCGTCCGACGGGCCGAGGTTGCCGCCGTCGCGCGCCAGCGCACGGGCCGCATGGGCGATCGATCGCCGCCAGACGTCGTGTGGAAAGCGCCGGGTGTCCGGAATGCCGATGCGAAAGTCGTAGGCCGCCGAAGCGACGATCGGCCCGGTCAGGCCGCCCTCGCGCCAGAGCGGTCGGATGCGGGCCTGCAGCACGCGCGGATCGAACGCGCCCTGTGTTCGTGGCGGCTGCGCGGCGCCGTCGCGCACGAAGGTACCTGCGCCGCGTCGGCTGGCGATCAGTCCTTCGCTGAGCAGCAGGTCGTAGACAGCGAGGACGATGTTGCGGGAGACGCCGGCCTGCCTGCCGAACTGGCGCGTCGAGGGCAGGCGGGTGCCGCCCACCAGGCGTCCGCTGACGATCGCGCTCTTGAGGTCGCGGTGCAGCCGCTCGGTCAGCGTGTCGCCCGGGGTGGAAGCGGCCGCCGCCTTCGCGAAAATGGCTCCATCGAATTCGCCAAATGTGGACCTTTTCATGGGGCCAATTATCGCGGCACGATGGCGCCATGACAAGGGTCGAGACGATATCCTCCGCCGTGCCGCTGCGCTCCCGCCCGAACGCAGCCGCGCACCGCCTGCTGCAGGGGCCGGTGCTGCCGACGCTGTTGCGGCTGAGCGTGCCAAACGCGGTGTCGCTGTGTGCCGTCACCGCGATCAGCATTGCCGAGACCGGCTATGTCGGCCGGCTCGGGACCGATGCGCTGGCGGCGATCGCCTTGGTACTGCCGGTATTCATGCTGCTGCAGATGATGGCGATCGGCGCCATGGGCGGCGGCATCACCGCGGCGGTGGCGCGGGCGCTCGGCGCCGGCGACATGGTGCGGGCGACGGCGCTGGTGCGTCATGCGGTGGTGATCGCGCTCGGCGCCGGCGCTGTCTTTACGCTGGTTGTCGTCGGCTTCGGCCGGCCGATCTTCGGCTGGCTCGGTGGCGAAGGCGCGGTGCTGGAGGCCGCGCTTGCCTATGCGCGCATCGCGTTCGCCGCTGCCGGAGCGATCTGGCTGACCAACGCGCTGGCGTCGGTGCTGCGCGGTACCGGCGACATGACGGTGCCGTCGGCGACGTTCGTCGGCATCGCGGTGCTGCAGGTCGTGGTCGGCGGCGCGCTTGGCCTCGGGCTCGGCCCGCTGCCGCGGCTCGGCATGGCGGGCGTCGCCTGCGGCGTGCTGGTGGCCTACACCGCGGCTGCGATCGGGCTCGGTCTCTATCTCGCCTCCGGCCGCGCGCGGCTGCGCTTCGACTGGCGCCTCGCGCCACTCGATCCCAAACTGTTCGGCGCGATCCTGCGCGTGGGGGCGCCGGCGTGTCTTGCGGCTTGTCAGGCTATCGGCGCGCTGATGCTGGTCGCCCATCTCGCCGCGCAGCTGTCCACCGATGCGCTCGCCGGCTATGGTATCGGCGCGCGGCTCGAGTTGCTGATGATGCCGCTGACGTTTGCATTCGGTGTGTCGGCGACGCCGGTGGTCGGCGCCGCGATCGGCGCGGGCAATGTCGCGCGGGCGCGCGAGGCGGCGTGGACGGCCGGCCTGCTCGGCTTCGCCGCGACCGGGGCGCTCGGCATCGCCGTCGCGATCATGCCGTCGTTATGGGTCGGGTTGTTCAGCAATGATGCCGCCGTCGCGGCGGCTGCGGACACTTATTTGCGGTTTGCCGGGCCGGCATTCGCCGGGTTCGGCCTCGGACATTGTCTCTATTACGCATCGCAAGGCTCGGGCCGCATCGTGCCGATGGTGCTGGCGCAGTCGGTCCGCCTTGTCGTGGTCGTCGCCGGTGCGGTCTGGATCGGTCACGCCGGCCTGACGTCGACGCGACTGGTGCTGCTCGCGGCGGCGGGCTTTGTCGCCTACGGGCTCGCTGCGGCCGTCGCGATGCGTCTCAGCCGCTGGGGGACGCGACGCTGACATGGTTTGGCGATCCGCCGCGCCAGGGTGGATCCAGCAGAGGAGGCCTGGACATGGCAATGACGACCGCATCGATCCCCGCCGGCGCGAGCTGGTTTGTTCCCCGCAGCACGCTGCGGGCTGCTGCCGCCGGCGTTGCCGTCGCCATGGCCCTCGGCAGTGCAGCGGCGCCGCTGCAGCGGATGACGGCGCCACTGTCGGTGCTGTCCGGCATCATCTGCGTAGCCAGCGCCGCGGACGGCCGTGATGCGCGGCCCGATCCCGTCGTCACGCCGGTGGCGTCCCATGCGCTGCCGAACGTGCCGGGCAAACGCGTCACCGTGGTGCGGGTCAGCTACGGCCCCGGCGGCTTCTCGCCGCCGCATCATCACAGCGGTTCGGTGACCGCCTACATTGTCAAGGGCACTATCCGCTCGCAGCTCGCGGGCGGGCCCGTCGAGACCTTCAAGGTCGGCGAGAGTTTCTTCGAGCCCCCGGGTGCGGTGCATCTGGTGTCGGAGAACGCCAGCGTCACCGAGCCTGCGGAACTGCTGGCGGTGTTTGTCGCCGATGAAGGCGCGGAGCTGACGACATACCACCAGTAGGGCGGCGGGAACTCCTGGCAGGCTGCCATCGCATCATGGTGAATGCGCCATTTACCCTGTTCTTAACGAGTTGGCGTTAAGACCGTCGGCGTCGCGCGTGAGGCCGCTTTCCCGTACAGCGACAGGCGGCGTGGTGATGGGTGGTCGATGTCCGTGGTGAGATGGACGGCGCTGGGCGTCGTGGTTCTGGCGCTGGGTGGGTGCTGCACATCGGGTCTGTGTACCGCCCCGTCGCCGATCGGCGTGCCCGTGGCCTGGGACGGCACAGGAACACGGCCGTCGGACGAGGTGCGGCCGGTCAAGCGTCACCGTCGCGCCCGTCACGAGATCGTGCTCGGGCCGCTCAACGCCGTGGCGCCGTCGCCGGCGCCCGTCGCGCAGGGCGGCAATCCGGCGGATGCCTACGCGCAGCAGCAGAGCGAGGCGGAGATCGCCGAGCAGGAACTCAGGCAGCATCTCGTAATCTGCCAGGGTTGCCTCGCGCACTGAGCGGCGCACGGCCGGGCTTGCGCCGCCATCGCGATCGCGCGAGGCTCGGTGCGCTCCGTCCGGAGAGCAGCGCCATGACTGCGATCATTCAGGTCACCGATACCGTCGATCTCGCCGCGATGCAGGCGATCGGCGGCGGCCTCGCGCGGTTCAACGCGGAGGCGGCGGGCTATGACGATCAGCGTGGCCTCGCGGTGGTCGTCGTCGATCCCGCAACGGCCCAGCCGCTCGGCGGCGCCTGCGGACGGTCATCGCTGGGGCTGCTGTTCCTCGATCTCCTGTTCCTGCCGCCGGTGTTGCGCGGGCGAGGTCTCGGCTCGCAGGTGCTGCGACGCTTCGAGGCGGAAGGCGCTCGACGCGGCTGCCGGGCCGCCGTACTCACCACCATCAGCTTTCAGGCACCGGGCTTCTATGAGCGGCACGGCTGGCGGCGCTTCGGCGATATTCCCTGCGATCCGCCTGGCACCAGCCGGATCTTCATGACCAGGCCGCTGGGCGCGGCCTGAACACGGCGCCGCAGCGCGTTCACGACACCTTGATCAGGGGCATCGCGCGGGCGCCCGGGCGGAGCGCGGAGCGCCATGCCGACAGCAGTGCCGGCAACTCGCCGGCGGGAACAGGCGGGCTGAACAGGAAGCCCTGCGCTTCGCTGCAGCCTTCGGCACGCATGCGGTTGAGCTGCTCGAGCGTCTCGACGCCTTCCGCCGTGGTGCGCATGCCCAGGCTCTTGCCGAGGCTGATGATGGCGCGAACGATCAGATCGGAGCCATCGGTCGTGGTCGCGTCCTTGACGAAGGAGCGGTCGATCTTGAGCTTGTCGAACGGGAAGCTGCGCAGGTAGCTCAGTGACGAGTAGCCGGTGCCGAAATCGTCGAGTGCGATACGCGGACCGAGGCCACGCAGCTTGTGCAGCGTCGCCAGCGTCTCGACGCTGTTGGCGAGCAGCACCGACTCGGTGATCTCCAGTTCGAGACGCCGCGCCGGCAGCCTGGACAGCGCCAGGGCCTCGGCGACCGCATCGATCAGGCGCGGACTGCGGAACTGGACCGCGGAGATGTTGACCGCGACCTTCAGCTCGTTCGGCCAGCCCGCGGCTTCGTCGCAGGCGCGCCGCAGCGCCCATTCGCCGAGCGGGATGATCAGGCCGATTTCCTCTGCGATCGGCACGAACTGGTCGGGAGGTACGAGGCCGCGTGTCGGATGACGCCAGCGCAGCAGCGCCTCGAAGCCGCAGATCTCGTTGAGGGAGAGGTCGTACAGCGGCTGGTAAAACAGATCGAACTGGTCGCGCTCCATCGCTTCGCGCAGGTCGAGTTCGAGCGCGCGCCGCTCCTGCAGAATGGCGTCCATCTCCGGCTCGAAGAAACGCCATGTTCCGCGGCCATCGGTCTTGGCGCGGTACAGCGCGACGTCGGCGTTCTTGAGCAGCTTCTCGCCATAGGTGCCGTCGCCCGGCGCCAGCGAGATGCCGACGCTGCAGCCGATCACGATGCGCTGGTCGCCGAATTCGTAGGGTTCGGCGACGCACTCGACAATGCGGCGGGCGAGGCGGGCGGCATCCTCGGGGGTCTCGATGCCGGACTGGATGATGGCGAATTCGTCGCCGCCGAGGCGGGCGACGGTGTCGACCTCGCGGACGCAGGCGCGCAGGCGGTCCGCGACCGCGCACAGCAGTTCGTCGCCGACCGGGTGCCCCAGCGTGTCGTTGACCTGCTTGAAGTTGTCGAGGTCGAGGCAGAACACCGCGAAGTTCGAGCCGCGGCCGGCCTGGGCGATGGCCTGCTCGATGCGCTCGGCGAGCATCGAGCGGTTCGGCAGCTTGGTCAGCGCGTCGTGGCGGGCCATGAAGGCGATCTGGGATTCCGCCTTGCGCTGTTCGGTGACATCCTCGTAGGTGATCAGCCAGCCGCCGTCGGCGGTCGGGCGGTTGTTGACCTCGACGATGCGCTCGTCGCTGAGCTGCAGGAAATAGCTGGCCTTGTCGTGGGCGGCGCTGCGCTGGTGTTCGGCGAGCAGGTCCTCGGCGGTCTGGTCGCTGTGATTGCCGGCGGCGACGCTGAGGCCGAGCACCTCGGCGAAAGACATGCCGGGGCGCACGCGTGCGAACGGAATGCAGAAGATCTCGCAGAAGCGGCGGTTCACCACCTGCAGGCGTGCGTCGCGGTCGTACAGGCACAGGCCCTGCGACATGTTTTCGAGAGCCGCATCGAGCCGCAGGTTGGTGGCGTGCAACTGTGCTTCCTGCTCCTTCAGCGCGCTGATGTCGCCATAGACGATGATCGAGCCGCCTTCCTGCGTATGGGAGCGGCTGACGCGCAGCCAGCGCCCGTCCGGCAGTCGCGCCTCGCGGGTGGTCGCCGCGGCGACGGGGCCGTCGGCGGGTGAGGTGGCGTCTTCGGGCGACAGCAGCTCCGGATGCAGCAGTTGCGGCGCATCGTCGATGAACTGGCAGGCCTGAGCGTTGGCCAGCGCGATGCGGCCATCGGCGTCGAGCATCACGACGCCCTCGCGGGAGTTCTCGAGCGCGTCGGCGAGGCGCGCCTGCGCGGAGCGGCGCTGCGCGATCTCGCGCTCCATCATCGCGCGGATGTTGTCGCGCATCACGCCCATGGCCCTGAGCAGCATGCCGAGTTCGTCGTTGCCGCCCGACGGAATGCGGGTTTCGAGATCGCCGCCGGCGATGCCGCGGGCGGCCGCCGATGCCACCGCGACCGGGCGGATGATGCGCCGCGCCAGCAGCCAGGCGATCAGGGCGGACAGCAGCAGGGCGGTCGCGAGGCCGGCGATGTTGAGGCGCAGTTCCTTGTCGATCGCCGCCAGCGCGCGCTGGCGGAAGAGGAAGCCGTCGCCTGCGGTGTAGTTCACCAGCAGCTCGACTTCCTGGTCGACGATCCGGGAATACTGGTCGACGTCGCTGATCAGGACCGGCGCGCCATCGCTGGGGCCGGCGTTGCCGAGCGCCTTGAGATGCAGCTTCTCCCAGGCGGTTGCCGCATCCTGGGCCTTGCGCGCGGCGGCGGCGGCGCGCGCCGACTGCGAGCGTTCGGCGGCGATCGACAGATCCTCCGTCAGGGTCCTGGCAAGCGAGGTGATTTCGTCGTTGAGGGCCTTGCGCGCGGCCGGATCCTCGGTTGCGAGGCTGCGGGCGAAGGCCGCGCGCATCGCCGAGAAGTCGGCGGCGGCCGCGCGCGCATAGTTGATCGACATCAGCGATTCGTCGAACGTCTTGGCGACGAGCTCGCCGGCATGGCGGATGCCGAGCGTCGCGTAGGTGCCCATCACCGCGGTGACGATGCACATCGCCAAAAACGCGATCAGGATCTGGTTGCGGATCGTGCTGACGCTCGCCAGCAGGCGCGGCAGCCAGCCGCCCGCTAGGCGAGCGGCGGTGCTGTCGGCAGCTTTCTGGTCGACGGACGGATTCATCCAGACTCTTTATATAAGCATCGTGCGCAGCGCGCCTTGCACGTACGCTGCACGTATGCGCATCGGTAACGTGACGGCTTTCTCTTAAATTGACGTTGTAAATTGCCGCAACCGATTGCGTGATCGTTAAGGGTTTCTTACCGCCTTGGGCTATAGTGCGGCGCGTCCGGGCCATCGACGCCATGACGGTGTCCGGCGTGCAGGTATCCTGGGAGAGGCCGTAATGCGACGATGGGCTGGTCAGTTGGGGCTCGGCAAGGCGAGCGCCGCCCGTCTCGCGGCAATTGCGGCGGCCGGGCTTCTGGCCGGTGTCGCCCTCGGTGCGGCTCCGCACGTGATCTCGCAGAAGAACCGCGAATTCAGGCCGGGCGACATCGTCATTCAGCGCGGCGAAACTTTACAGTTCGTTAACGATGACGGCGATCTGCTGCATCACATCTACACGAACGCGGCCGCCTTCAAGTTTGATTCCGGCGATCAGCAGCCCGGCAGCAAGTATGACGTCACGTTCAACGTCGCCGGCGACTACACCGTGCTGTGCGCGATCCATCCCAAGATGAAGCTGTTCGTTCACGTCAAGTGAGGCGGCGGGGCGTCGCCGCGCGTCACAGCACCGCGGTGTTGAAGATCATGGCGTGGCCGACGTAGTAGACGGCCAGCGTTGCCGCGAGCGCCGCGCTCATGCCGAGCGGCGCCAGCAGCGGATGGCGCTTTTCGTCCGGCACGGTGCGGTTGTCGGCCATGATCGCGAACAGCACGGCGATGATCGCCGAGTGGCCGATGGTGTCGATCTTGCCGAACTCGAAGCACGCGCTGATGAACATGCCGGCGAGGATGATGGCGCCGATGCGCCGCACCAGCGGCGTCCACACCAGCGCGAACGCCAGCACGAATTCCACCATGCCGGCGGCGCGCATGTAGAACTCCGAGCTGAAGCCGAAGGTCAGCGCCGGATGTTCGATGAAGATCGGGAAGCTCCACTCCGGATAGGCCCACTTCTCGATCGACGCCCACATCAGCGTGATGCCGGTGGCGTAGCGCACGACGTCGATCGGGGCGATGCCGAACAGGTCCTTCTGCAGCCCGGTCAGGATGAGATAGGCGGCGACGCCGAGAAAGATCGGGTAGTCGGCGAGATGGAAGGCGCCATAATCGTGCACCGCGATGGCGAACAGCACGACGATGCACAGGCCTGTCAGCGGCATCGTCCGGCGCGAGACCAGGGCCGCCGCCGCGACCAGCTGGATGGCGGGAACGACCACCGAGGTGGTCTTGAGCTCGGGGGTTAGAATGATACCGCCCACAGCCCAAATGGAAACGAGGAAGAAGCCGACGACGGCGCGGATCATCACCTCGGTGTTGAGCCGGATCTGACGTGTCGCGGCATCGAGCGAGCGGGTCATCGCCGCGCCGATGAAGGTGCGCTCGACGAAGCAGCCGAACAGCAGCCAGAACAGGGCGATGCCGAGCAGCAGCTCGAAGTCCTGGCAGAGCACGTTCTCGAGGCCGCGCGGCTGGCCGGCGACATCGTAGGCGCAGAACCATTTGACATGGGCTTCGGCGCTGCGGGCGCCGAGCATCGACAGCGGCAGCGCCAGCAGCAGCCGGGCGAACGGTGGGATCATGCTGGAGGCACCGACCGCACGTGCGCCATGGTTAATGGTCGGTGAACTATTACTCGTCATTATACTTCAACCACAGCGTTTATTTTCGATTAATTATAACTGCATTTGATTTAACTTTCGACCATTGGTTTGGGCGTCGTTGGTTTGTGGTTAATGTTTGTAAACAACTTCAAATCGCGAAAAAGACACGCTGATTCAAACCGATGTTGCCGTGAATCGGTTGTGGCGCCGCCGCTCTGCACATGGCGCGCAGCTCTCATGATTGGTATTTGAGAACCGATGTAGGAATGTATACCTGGTGGTCTTCAGCCAGATGGATCGAATTTTAGCGATCGGACTCATCGGACTGGAAGGCGGGTCGCGTAGGGAAGGCTCCGTCAGTTTCGGAGCAGGTCAATGGCTGGGATCATCACCTTCGCGAAGGATTGTCGCGACACCGCGGATGCGGCTCTCACGCGAGCGCTGCGCTCGGATACCGTCGCGGCGTGCGTCGGCTGGACCATGATCGCAGGTCTCGGCAGCGTCGGCGCAGCGCTGCAGCACGTTCTCCAGAGCCATATTCTCTGAAAGCTTCGATGCCGCCGGCGCGGCGTCGTCAACGCAGCGGCGGCGGTGGGCTGGGCGTGACCGGCGCGCCGTCAAGCGTCTGCAGGAAGGCGATGAGATCCGCCTTCTCCTCGCCTGTCAGTCCCAGCGGCTTGATCTCGGGCGAGCGGCTCGGACGATCGATGCCACCCCGGTCGTAGAGGTCGATGACCTCACGCAGCGTCGCCGCCGAGCCATCGTGCATGTAGGGCGGGCGGCGTGCGACATCGCGCAGCGTCGGCGTCTTGAAGGCGTAGCGCAGCTTCACCGAAGTCGGAAACATCTGGCCGCGGCCGATGTCGTCGCCGGTGGCGGTGCCGATGTCGTGGAACGAGCCGTCGGTGAACGAGGGGCCGCTGTGGCAGGCGGCGCAGTTGGCCTTGCCGTTGAACAGCGCGAAGCCACGCTTGGCCTGTGCGCCGATGGCGTTGTCGTCTCCCATGATCCAGCGATCGAACGGCGCTTCGCCGGCGACGATGGTGCGTTGGTAGGTGGCGAGCGCCTGCTCGATCCGTGGCCGCGTCACCTTGCTGTCGCCATAGGCGCGCGCGAACGCATCGGCGTATCCCGGCGCGGCCGACAGGCGCTTGATCAGTTCGTGCTCGGTGATGTCCATGTTGGCGGCGCTGCTGAGCGGACCGAAGGTGACGGATTCGAGGTCGGCAAACTTGCCGTCCCAGCCGAGCGGCTCGATGAATGCGACGTCGATCAGCGTCGGCGAACGCAGCGGCATTCTCCTGGCGCCGATCGCGCGCGGCAGGCCATCGCTCCATGACAGCGCCGGATTGTGGCAGCTCGCACAGGAGATCGTCCTGGAGCCCGACAGCAACGGATCGAAGAACAGCTTTTCGCCGAGCGTGTGCTTGGCGGTGCTGAAGGGATTGCTGTCGGGGAAGGGGATGGTGGCCGGGCGGCGGTAGCTGGCGCGCACGGCAACGGGATCGGCTGGCTGGTCTGCCGCGATCAGTGCAACGGGCAAGGCCAGCAGCACCGCTGCGGCAATGGAATAGCCAGCCCAGTTTCTCATCGTAGCCTCTCGCGGCCACCTTGGCGGACTATGGTTGAGGATGTCTTAACGTTTCCGGGGCTGCGGCGTCCTGCCCCGGGGAGCGTTCGTGCGGGATCGGCGCGGCCACGAACGCCGCTGTCATCAAGGCGCGCAGCCGCGCGACCAGCGCGGGATCGGCCTTGTCGGGATGGCCGCTGTCGAACGGCGGATCGGGATCGTACTCGATGCCGAGCTGCAGGCCGTGCGCGACACGCTCGCCGGCGATCCGCGCCGCGAAGGCCAGCGCCATGTCGAGGCCGGCGGCGACGCCGGCCGAGGTGATGACCTTGCCGTCCTCGACCATGCGCGCGCTGGTCGGCGTCGCGCCGAAGGCGGCGAGGCGATCGAGCGCCGCCCAGTGCGAGGTCGCGCGCCGGCCGCGCAGCAGGCCGGCGGCGCCGAGGATGAGGCTGCCGGTGCACACCGATGTGGTCCAGCGCGTGGTGGCGTCGATGCGGCGGATCCAGTCGAGCGTCGCCGGATCGTCCTGCATCGCGGTGGCGTCACCCGCGCCGGGCACCAGCAGAATGTCGGCGTGCATGACATCGGCGAAGCCGGCGTCCGCGATCAGGCTGATGCCGGAATCCGTGTGCACGGGCCCGGCCTGTCTGGCGACGCGCATCGCGGTGACACCGGGCAGGCGGCTCAGGATCTCGTGCGGGCCGATCAGGTCGAGGGCGGTCATGCCCTCATAGAGCAGGAAGGCGAATTTCATCGGGGATCTCCTCGCGCGCCGTTCGGTGCGCGCCGTGTGATGCCGCGATGATGGGGGCCGGGTCCGCCGCTGACCATGACAAACGCATGGTCATTGCTGCCAGTGCGTGCGGCGTCAGACCGTCGGCGCGAACGCGCGGCGGTAGGTCGAGGGCGAGGCGCCATAGCGCCTGGCGAATGCCTTGCTGAAGGCGGTGGCGTCGGCGAAGCCGGCGCGCGCTGCCACAGTGCTGACGGGAATGGCGTCGTCGCCGAGCAGCGTGCGGGCGCGGTCGAAGCGCAGCTCGGCGAGCAGCTTGCCGGGCGCGAGGCCGAACACCTCGCGGCAGCGGCGATGAAACGTGCGCTCGCTCATGCCCATGGCGCCGGCCATCGCCTCGACCGTGACGTCGTCGTCGAGGCGCGTTTCCAGCCACGGCACGAGGCGGTCGAGGTCGGGGCCCGGCCGCGCCTGCAGCGACAGCGGTGTCGAGAACTGCGACTGTCCGCCCGGGCGCACCAGGTGCAGCACCAGCATGCGTGCAATGGCGAGAGGCACGTCGGCGCCGAGGTCGCGGCCGACGATCGCCATCGCGAGATCGATGCCGGTGGTGACGCCAGCCGAAGTCCAGACATGACCATCCTCGACGAACAGCGCCTCGCGCTCGACCGTTGTCCCGGGGAAGGCGCGGGCCATCGTGTCGAGCGCGAGCCAGTGGGTGGTGGCGCGGCGGCCATCGAGCAGGCCGAGCGCGCCGAGCATGAACGCGCCCGAGCACACTGAGATCACGCGGGCGCTGCGGCGCGTGGCGCGCGCGATCCAGGCCATCAGCGCGCGGTCGCGCAGCGCCGCGCGCAGCGGCGCTTCGGTGGCGCCGGGGATGACAAGGGTGTGGATGGTCTTCGGGGCGGTGTCGAGCGGCGCGCCGCCAAGCGGCAGCCCGGCTGACGACGTCACCATGCCGCGGGCGCTGACGAAGGAGAGGTCGTAGGCCGGCCGGCCGGTGAGCTGGCCGGCCAGCGCGAACACCTCCGCCGCGCCGGCAACGTCGAGCAGCTGGACGCCGTCATAGAGCACGAAGACGACAGATCGGGGCTTGGCAGCTTTGGACATTTATTGGCCATAGCAGCCAATGCGGTCTGCCGTCCATCCGCGCGGCGGTCGCGGCGGGGCCGGTCAGATCACCTCGTACTGGACGCGCTCGCGGGCGGCGAGTTTCGGCAGCGCCTGTTCGACGATCAGCTCCTTGAAATGCGGTGTCTGCTGGTGATCGGCGTAAGCGGCCTCGTCGCGGAATACCTCATAGAGAAAGTAGCGGGCGGGGGTCGCGCGGGCGCGATGCACCGTGACGCTCAGCGTGCCCGGCTCCTTCCGCATTTGCGGCACGAAGCGGCTGAGAATGTCGGCGATCGCGGTTTCCTCGCCCGGCTTGGCCTCCCACAGCGCGGTCACCACGAAGCCGTCCTGCGTATCCCTGGTCATGTCCAGTCTCCTGTCTCGATGGCGGCCGCGGCGATGGGCCGGCGGCGGCGATGACAGGCGTAGCAGGGGCGGCGACAGCGGTGCTTCGATGGTGCTCGAAGCGTTGGCCGGCGCCCAGCGAACGCGAATGGCCGTCGCCGCTGAAATGGCATACCATTGATATGGCTGCGGAATTTCAGTCAACGGATGCGGAATTGACTTTTGTCAATTGAAATGAATAATGTCGAAAACACAACGACGGAAGGGAGACCATGGCCGTTCGCGCGACCGATCGGATCATGCACAAGGCCGCCTGGCTTTATTATATGCATGGTCTGCGGCAGGACGAGGTGGCCAAACACCTCGACATCTCGCGCGCCTCGGTGGCGATGTATCTGCGCCGCGCCCGCGACACCGGCATCGTCAACATCTCGACCTCGACCCAGCTGTTCGCCGACGAGGTACTGGCCCGCGAGCTCGAGGACGTCATCGGCCTCGACGCGGTGTGGGTCGTGCCGGACGACAAGGCCCGCGATCCGTCTGCCGACATGCCGGTGCTGGCCGCGGCGGTGTTCCTCGAACTGATCAAGACCGGCGATCGCGTCGGCATCGCCTGGGGCAATACCGTCTACCAGATCGCCGACGTCATGCCGTTCGCCGATCTGCAGGGCGTCACGGTGGTGCAGCTCTGCGGTAATCTCGGCGCGCCCTATGCCTATCGTCCCGACCAGTGCACCACGGAAATCGCCCGCCGTCTCAATGCCAAGGGCATGAACTTTTATGCGCCGCTGGTTCTGAGTTCGCAGCGGCTCGCCGACGAGCTGCGTCGTGAGCCGGTGATCCAGGAGCAACTCGCGACCATCGCCGACTGCGCGGTCGCGCTGTACTCGGTCGGCGGCATCGAGGCCGACAGCCATCTCGTGATGTGCGGCGCGCTGACCGCGGCGGAGATGCTGGCGATGGGCGAGGCCGGCGCGGCCGGCGTCATTGCCGGCCAGCTCATCGATGCCAATGGCCAACTGCTCGACTGCGACCACAACCGCCGTTGCATCTCCGCCGACCTCGCCTCGCTGCGCGCGATCCCGCGCCGCATGCTGGTGGTGCAGCAGGAGGAGAAGCTCGACGCGCTGACTGCCGCCCTCAAGGGCGGCTTCGCCTCGCACCTCGTCGTCACGGCGGCGCTGGCGCGGCGGCTGCTCAAACGCTGGCGCGCGGAAGGCCTGACCCGGCCGGCGGCGTGACCTCAAAATCATCTCGATGAAAGAGGCGGCGGAGCGTGTCCGCCGCCGACGATGCTCAAGGAGTGAAGGGTATGGAGAATCTCTGGCGCGACAGCGACGCGGAGGCGATGGCCGCGCAGTACGCCAAGAAGGGCGTCAGCCGCGATCTCGCGCTGCGGGTCTACACCACGCGGCTGCTCGGCGGCGATCCGCGCCTCGTGCTGCATGGCGGCGGCAACACCTCGCTGAAGACCACGGTCACCGATCTCGTCGGCGACAGCTGGGATGTGCTGTGCGTCAAGGGCAGCGGCTGGGACATGGGCATCATCGAGCCGCAGGGCCTGCCGGCGGTGAAGCTCGGCGCGCTCTTGAAGGCGCGCAAGCTCGATCGCCTGTCGGATGAAGACATGGTAGCGCTGCAGCGTGCCAATCTGATCGATCCGTCCTCGCCCAATCCGTCGGTCGAAACGCTGCTGCACGCCTTCCTGCCGCACAAGTTCGTCGACCACACCCACTCGACCGCGATCCTCGCGATTGCCGACCAGCCCGACACCAGGCCGATCGCCGACGCCGTGTTCGGGCCGAAGATGGGCTTCGTGCCCTACATCATGCCGGGCTTCGATCTCGCCAAGGCGGCGGCGGAGATCTACGAGCAGGATCCGAGCGTCGAGGGCCTGATCCTCGACAAGCACGGCATCTTCACCTTCGGCGACACCGCCAAGGAAGCCTATGGCCGCATGATCCACTATGTCACGCTGGCGGAAGAGCATGTGCGCACGCGCCGCAGCCCGCTGACGCCCGTGACGCTGCCGGCCCAACTGGCAAAGCCCGAAGAGATCGCGTCGATGCTGCGCGGCGCCGTCGCGGTGGATCGCGGCGAAGGCCGCTTCGACCGCATGGTCAGCGAATTCCGCACCTCGCCGCAGGTGCTGGAGTTCGTCAACTCCGCGCAGGCCGAGGACATCCTCGCCCGCGGCGTGTCGACGCCGGACCTGTCGATCCGCATCAAGACCGGGCCGATGATCTTGCCGGCGCCGGAGGCCGACAAGCTCGGCGATTTCCGCAAGGTCATCGACGAGCGCACCGCGGCCTACGTCAAGGCCTATACGGCGTACTTCAACGACAACGATGCCAACGACGACATCAAGCGCACCATGCTCGACCCGATGCCGCGCCTGACGCTGGTGCCGGGCCTCGGCATGTTCGGTCATGGCCGGACGCTGAAGGATGCAAAGATCGCCGCCGATGTCGGCGAGATGCTGATCGAGGCGGCGCGCGACGCGGAAGCCGTCGGCCGCTTCCAGCCGCTCAGCCGTGCCGACCTGTTCTCGCTGGAGTACTGGTCGCTGGAGCAGGCCAAGCTCGCCGGCGCCAAGCCCAAGCCCCTCACCGGGCAGGTCGCGCTGGTTACCGGCGGCGCCGGCGCCATCGGCGCTGCCACCGCGAAGGCGTTCGCGCGCGAGGGCGCTCATGTCGTCGTGGTCGATCTCGACGGCGCCAGGGCGGCTGATGTCGCCAAGAGCGTCGGCAACAACGCGATCGGTGTCGCCTGCGACGTCACCGATCCGGCGTCGGTGCGCGCGGCGTTCGATGCCGCGGTCAAGACCTTCGGCGGTGTCGATATTGTGGTGTCGAATGCCGGTGCGGCCTGGGAAGGCGCGATCGCGACCCTCGACGATGTCCTGTTGCGCAAGAGCTTCGAGCTCAACTTCTTCGCCCATCAGCATGTGGCGCAGAACGCGGTGCGGGTGATGAAGGCGCAGGGCACCGGCGGCGCGCTGCTGTTCAACGCCAGCAAGCAGGCGGTCAACCCCGGCGCCAGGTTCGGCGCCTACGGCCTGCCCAAGGCGGCGACGCTGTTCCTGTCGCGCCAGTATGCGCTCGAACACGGCGCTGATGGCATCCGCGTCAATGCGGTCAATGCCGACCGTATCCGTTCGGGCCTGCTCAGCAACGACATGATCGCCAGCCGTTCCGCCGCGCGCGGCCTGTCGGAGAAGGACTACATGTCCGGCAACCTGCTGGGCCAGGAGGTCACCGCCGACGACGTCGCGCAGGCCTTCCTGCACCATGCGCTGGCCGAGCGCACCACCGCCGACGTCACCACCGTCGACGGCGGCAACATCGCCGCGGCGCTGCGGTAACGTTGCAGCGGTTCATCATGCGGGGCGGCGTTACGTCGCGATATCCGACACCGTCATGCCCGGCCTTGTGCCGGGCATCCACGTCTTTGCGGTCTGGATTTGCAGCAAGACGTGGATGGCCGGGACAAGCCCGGCCATGACAAGTTCAACAACAAAGGCCTTGTTTCACTGACTTCTTTTTAAGGCAGACTCTGAGGAGCTCGCACCGCGGGCGTCTCGAAGGATGAGGCCGAGGCACGGGCCTCATGGTTCGAGACGGCGCTGACGCGCCTCCTCACCATGAGGGGAGAAGGTGCCGCCTACATATTCTGCGTCATCACCGGGCCGGCGCGACAGCGCCGAGACCCGGTGATCCAGTTTCAAGAGCTTGCATTGCACGGTGAGAAAGCTGGATGCGCGGGTCAAGCCCGCGCATGACGCCTGTCAGAAGTCAAACAAGAAGGGCGGCCCATGGGGCCGCCCTTCTTTCTGCTTGATCGATCCGAGAGCGCGCGATCAGCAATCAGTGCGTGATCGCGCGCTGACCGCGTCAGCTCACTTCTTGCTCGGCAGCGGGATCCAGGCTGGGACGGCGACGTCGGCATGGGCGAACTGCGGCAGCTTTACCGCGAGTTCTTCCATGTTCTTGATGTCGGCGCTCTTGAGCTGAGCCTGGGTGATCAGGGTCGGCGGCACCACGACATTGTGGCCGGGGTCCTGCCCTGCGAGCAGCATGGCGAGGGCGCGCACCGAGACCTGGCCGACCACGGCCGGGTTGGTCGCGGCGGTCGCGGCCCAGGCGCTGTTGGGCTCGCGCATCGCGGCGATGTCCGAGGTCGAGATGTCCGCCGAGTAGATCTTGATCTTGGTCGACAGGCCGGCCTCGTCGACAGCGATCTTCACGCCCTTGGCGAACTCGTCATAGGGCGCGAACATCACGGTAATGTCCGGGTTGGCGGTCAGCACCGAACGCGCCTGGTTGGCGACGGAGTTGGCGATGGGGTTGTCCATGGTGCCGAACATCGCCGCTTCCTTGATGCCGGGATACTTCTTCTTGAAGCCGACCCAGGTCTCGTGGCGGCGGTCGAGCGGCGCGATGCCGGCGACGTAGACATAGCCCGCCTTGAAGCTCTCGCCATTGTCCTTGATCGCCTGCTCCAGCGCGAGGCGGGCGAGGTCACGGTCGGACTGCTCGATCTGCGGGATGTCCTTGTTGTCGACGTTGACGTCGAAGGCGACGACCTTGATGCCGGCCTTGACGGCGCGGGCGGCGGCGTCCTTCATCGACTCGGTCAGGCCGTGCTGGATGATGATGCCGTTGACGCCGAGCGCGATCGCCTGGTCGACCATGTCGGCCTGCAATGCGGCGTCCTGGCGGCTGTCGAACACGCGCAGATCAACGCCGAGCGCCTTGGCCTGAGCCTCGACGCCGGAGAGATAGGACTGGAAGAAGTCGCCGGTCGAGAGATAGCGCACCAGCGCGATCTTGACCTTGCCGGGATTGTCGAACGGCTTGGGCGCGCCCTGGGCGAAGGCACCGCCCGCGAAAGCGGTGGCGCCGATCAGGCCGAGAGCCAGCTTGCCGAGTGTTCGTCGTGTCGTCTTCATTATTGTCTCCTCCACAAAAAGTTCAGGTCGTCCTTGGTTTGAAAAGCGATGCGCGGCCTCAGCGGTTGCGGCGCGACAGCGAGAAAGTGAAGACGAGGGCGATCACCAGCACCGCGCCCTTGATGAAGTCCTGGGTGTAGTAGGGCGCGTTCATCATGGTGAGGCCCTGGAGCAGCACGCCGACGAACAGCGCGCCGACGGCGGTGCCGAGCGCGTTGGGCTTGGCGGCGCCGAGCACGGCGAAGCCGATCAGCGCGGCGGCGACCGCATCGAGCAGCAGGTTGTTGCCCGAGGCGATGTCGCCCCGGCCGAGACGGGCGGCCAGGAGAATGCCGCCGATCGAGGCGAACACCGCCGAGATGACGTAAGCGAAGATCTTGTAGGCCCTGACCGGCGCGCCGGCGAGCTGCGCAGCGCGCTCGTTGGAACCGACGGCGTACATCATGCGGCCGAAGCGGGTGTATTCGAGGAAGAACCAGATCAGCACCGCGAGCACGATCAGCACCACGACGGATACCGGCACGAGGTTCGGCAGGATGAAGTCGAGCCGCTGGCGGCCGAGCGCGAGGAACGCCGGGCTGAAGGTGCCGGTGGCGACGCTGCCGTCGGGCAGGGTCATGCCGGTGGCGATCGAGCGGCCCTCGGTCGGGATGCGCTGCAGGCCGAGCAGCAGGAACATCATGCCGAGCGTTGCCAGCAGGTCCGGCACGCGCGTGTAGACGATGAGGAAGCCGTTGATCAGGCCGATCAGGACGCCGATGGCGAGGCACACCGCGGTGGCGGTCAGGGCGTCGCCGCCGAGAATGACCATGACATAGGACGACGCCATCATCGCGGTGGTGGCGACCGAGCCGATCGACAGGTCGAAGCCGCCGACCACCAGCGTCGCAGTGACGCCGAGCGCCAGGATGCCGGTGATCGACACCGACTGCAGGATGAACACGGCGCTTTGCGGCGAGGCGAAGCCGTTGGTCTTGACCGAGAAGTAGACGATGAGGCCGGCGAGCAGCAGCAGGAAGCCGTAGCGGATCGCCGCATCACGCAGGTTGAAGCCGGCGGCGGCGAGGGGCGGCGCGATTTTCGCGGGCTCGGCGCCGGCGGTCTTGGTGTCTTGTGTCGTCATTCAGGTCATCGTTCCATGCCGGCCGGCGATCTCGGCCAGCAGCTTGTCCACATTGATTTCGGCGTTGCGGTGCTCGCCGACGATCGTCTGTTCCGACATCACCAGGATGCGGTCGGCGATCTCGAAAGCCTCGTCGAGCTCGGTAAGAAAAACCAGCGTCGCCCGTCCTTTCGCGGAGGCGCGCAGCTTGCCGGCGATGTCGCGCCGCGCGGCGATGTCGACGCCCTGGAACGGCTCGTCGAGGATCAGAAGCCGCGCCGGCTGGCTCAGCCAGCGCGCCACCATCACCTTCTGCTGGTTGCCGCCCGAGAGCGTGTCGAGCTCGTCACGCTCGCTGCGGCAGACGATGCCGAGCGATGCGATCTGCGCCCGCGCCTGCTGGCGCTCAGCGCGGCGGCTGGTGACGCCGAGCGTCGACAACCGCGGCAGGAACGGCAGGCTCATGTTCTCGAAGATGTTGAAGGTCGGCACGATGCCGCTGCTGGCGCGGTCCTTGGCGACGAGATGGACGCCGCGCGCGATCGCCTGCTGCGCGGTGCGCGGCCGGTAGGCCCCGCCGTCGAGCCGCATCGTGCCACCGGCCGGCTGGCGCACGCCGAACAGCGTTTCGGCCAGCGCCGTCTTGCCGACGCCGACGAGGCCGGTGACGGCGACGATCTCGCCGTCGCCGAGGCTGAGCGAAAACGGTGCGGTCGTTGCGCCGAGCTGCAGCCCCTCCGCCTGGAAGATGGTGTCGCCGGCGTCACGCACGGTAACACCGCCATGATTCACGGTCTTGCCGAGCATGGCATTGACGGCGCCTTCGTAGTCGAGGTCGGGGCCATCGAAGCGCCCGGTGATGCGGCCGTCGCGCAGGCTGACGATGCCGTCGGCGAGGCGGCGGATGTCGGACATGCGGTGCGAGATATAGAGAATGGCGACGCCGCGCGCCTTCAAGCGCTCCACCACCTGGAACAGGCGTTCGGCCTCGGCGCTCGACAGCGACGACGTCGGCTCGTCGAGGATCAGCACCTTGGGTTCGTGCGCCATGGCGCGGGCGATCGCCACCATCTGGCGGTCGGCGAGCGCGAGGTCGGCGACTTTCGCCGAGAGATCGAGCGTCAGCCCCATGCGCTCGGCGACCTTGCGCGCCTCGGCGCGGACGCGGCGGGGATTGAACAGCAGCCGCGCGCCGCGGCCGTTGAGACGGTCGAGCGTGAGGTTGGTGGCGACGTCGAGATCGGCGACGACACCGTCATTGATGTTCTGATGCACGGTGACGACGCCGGCGCGAATGGCGTCGGCCGGAGACGCCGGCGAGAAGTCCTGATCGGCGAGGGTGATGGTGCCGGCGTCGCGCGTGTAGACGCCGCTGACGATGCGCACCAGCGTCGACTTGCCGGCGCCATTGGCGCCCATCAGCGCGATGACGGTGCCCGCACGCAGTTCGAGATCCACGCCCCCGAGGACCTGGATCCTGCCAAACGCTTTCCGCAATCCGTCGACCCGGAATACGGGCTTCTCGTTCATTGTGTTCCTCCCGGCGGTCAGGATGCTAGGCGGTCGCCTCGTCAAATGTCAAGTCGATTGACATTTGCCAAAATTGGCCACATCAAATGTCCAGCGCGTTGGCAATCGCCTGCGCGCCGACGTTGCGCTGGAAGGGAATCCTCGCGCCGCGCCATGGCGTCGCCACCGCGACCGGCCATGGCGGCAAGAGATCCGGCCCGCGCGACGGCGTGGCGGTTCGCCGGTACAGCCGGCGATACCGTCGCGACTTCAGGTCAAACCCAAGAAGGACAATCCGGGGAGAGCGACATGGGGGAGACGACAGCGATGGGGGACACGAAAGTATTCGAGGCGCTGACGCCCGAGACCCTGCCGCAGCGGCTCGGCAGCTTGCCGGCCCTCAGGGACAGGATCGGCGCCGATACCACGCGCTGGCGCGTGCGCGAGGTCGGCGACGGCAACCTCAATCTGGTGTTCATCGTCGACGGCGGCGCGGGCAGTGCCATCGTCAAGCAGGCGCTGCCGTATGTGCGCCTTGTCGGCGAGAGCTGGCCGCTGCCGCTCAAGCGCACCTTCTTCGAATATCACGCGCTGGTGCGCGAAGGGCAGCGCGCCCCCGGCATGGTGCCGGAGATCTTCTACTTCGACGCCGCGCAGGCGATCATCGTGATGGAATTCCTGTCGCCGCACATCATCCTGCGGCGCGCGCTGATCGAGGGTCAGCAGCTGCCGAAGATCGGCCGCGACCTCGGCCTGTTCGCTGCGCGCACGCTGTTCCGCGGCTCCGACCTTGCGATGGAAGCGCGCAAGCGCAAGGAAGACCTCGCGCTGTTCGCCGACAATGTCGAACTCTGCGACATCACCGAGAACCTCGTGTTCTCCGATCCCTATTACGAGGCCAAGCTCAATCACCACACCTCGCCGCAGCTCGACGGCCTTGTCGCCGAGCTGCGTGCCGACCGTGATCTCAAGGTCGCGGCGCAGGCGCTCAAGCATATGTTCGCGACCCGCGCCGAGACGCTGCTGCACGGCGACCTTCATACCGGCTCGGTGATGGTGACGCCGCAGGACACCCGTGTCATCGATTCCGAGTTCGCGTTCTACGGCCCGATCGCCTTCGACGTCGGCATGATGCTGGCGAATTTCTGGATGAGCTACTTCTCGCAGCGCGGCCACGAGGTGAGCGGCAGCCGCGACGCGATGCGGGCCTATCTGCTGGGTGTGGTCGACGAGATCTGGGCGACCTTCCGCGACGAGTTCTCGCACCTGTGGCGCACCGAGCGCGCCGGCATCCTCTACCAGCGCGCGCTGTTCGAGGATCGCGACGACGCGCTCGGGGCCGAGCAGGCCCTCGATCACGTGCTGCATGGCATCTGGGTCGACCAGCTCGGCTTCGCCGGCGTCGAGATTCATCGCCGCATTCTCGGCCTTGCCCACAATGCCGACTTCGAAACCATTGAAGACGTCGAGCTGCGCAGCCGCTGCGAGGCGCGGGCCCTCAAGTTCGGACGCCATCTCGCCGTCAACCGCGAGCGTATCCACAGTCTGGTCGAGGTGCACGGCCTCGCGCAACGGCTCGAGAAGGAGACCGTGATTTGAAAGTCGGAGATCGTCACTACCGCACCATCTGGCTGAACGACGACGGCCATTCCGTCGACATCATCGACCAGCGCTGGCTGCCGCACGAGTTCCGGGTGGTGACGCTGCGCACGCGCGACGATGTCGCCGCCGCGATCAGCGAGATGTGGCTGCGCGGCGCGCCGCTGATCGGCGTCGCCGCCGCCTACGGCATGGCGATCGCGATGCGCAGCGATGCCAGTGACGCGGCGCTCGATGCGGCCTGGGACAAGCTGCACGAGACGCGGCCGACCGCGATCAATCTACGCTGGGCGCTCGACGAGATGCGGGCCGTGCTGCGCCCCGTCCCCGTCGCCGACCGCGCCGCCGCGGCCTACCGCCGCGCCGCCGAGATCGCCGAGGAGGATCTCGCGCTCAACCGCAACATCGGTCTCAATGGCCTTGCGATCATCCGCGAGATCGCCGCGCGCAAGGCACCGGGCGAGCCGGTCAACATCCTCACTCACTGCAACGCCGGCTGGCTCGCGACCGTCGACTACGGCACCGCGACGGCGCCGATCTATCTCGCGGTCGAGGCTGGTATTCCGGTGCACGTCTATGTCGACGAGACGCGGCCGCGCAACCAGGGCGCCCAGCTCACCGCCTGGGAACTCAACGGCCATGGCGTGCCGCACACCCTGATCGTCGACAATGCCGGCGGCCATCTGATGCAGCATGGCGACGTCGACATGGTGATCGTCGGCTCCGATCGCACCACCGCCAATGGCGACGTCTGCAACAAGATCGGCACCTATCTCAAGGCGCTCGCCGCCAGGGACAACGACGTGCCGTTCTATGTCGCGCTGCCGTCGCCGACCATCGACTGGACGGTGCATGACGGTGTCAAGGAGATCCCGATCGAGGAGCGCAACAGCGCGGAAGTGACGTTCGTGCAGGGCCGCAATGCCGACGGCGCCATCACCAGCGTGCGCATTTCGCCCGATGGCAGCCCGGCGGCCAACCCGGCGTTCGACGTGACGCCGGCCCGACTGATCACCGGCCTGATCACCGAGCGCGGCGTCGCCACGGCATCGCCGGACGGTCTGAAGACGCTGTTCCCCGAGCGCGCGTAAGGCGCTGCTCGGTTGTGCGGCTTTGGCCGCGCTCCATATTCCATCGTCATCACCGGGCCGGCGCGCCAGCGCCGTGACCCGGTGATCCAGCTTTAGGCTGGTCACGCGACATCGCGCGCAAGCTGGATTGCCGGATCAAGTCCGGCAATGACGCATTGGGTGGAGCGGGCTTCGAACTGAACCTGACGGTCCGTCACAGCCGCGCAACCCACATGAGCGCAGCGACATGCGCTGTATCTTGCACGTCCCCGGGTGTCGCTTCGCTCACCCGGGCTACGCGCTTCAGCCTGAATGATTCAATGAGCCAAGTACACGGCGCTGTCCCCTCGTGGAGAGGATCGGCCCAAACGGCCGCGCCTCGGACCATGAGGCCCGAATGCTGCGTCGTGATGCGATCCATGCTGGATGCGCGGCTCAAGCCCGCGCAAGACCCCGAGGGGAGGCGAGGCGTGGCAAGACGTTGCGTCTTTACTCGCGTTCCCTCGCCTTACGCCTGCCAGAATGGCTTGCGCGCCTCGACGCGGACCGTTTCGACATTCAGCCCGACGTCGCGCAGCTGTTCGGCGCTGAGGTCGCGCAGGTCGTGACGGGAGCGGTTGCGGTCCAGCCATAGCGCCGGCAGCGCGATCCAGCCGCGCACTTTGCGGATCCACGACGCGTGCCAGGGGCTGAGCGGCTTGGACGTGCGAAAGGGGACGGAGCGCATGGTCGGTCTCGGTTCGTGGGGTTTGGGGTGGCGTTTTTCGATTGCCCCGTCATCAATGCTCCGATACATATCTCGGTGCAATATTTTCATTGCCCCGGGTGCAATATTGTCGAAGAGCCAGTACACCGCGCTTGTCGAGGAAGTCGCCGCCGCCATCGCCACCGGCGCGCTCAAGGCCGGCGAGCGCCTGCCGCCGCAGCGGATCTTCGCCTACGAGAAGGGCATCGCTGCCTCGACGGCGGGGCGCGTCTACAGCGAGCTGCTGCGCCGCGGTCTCGTCGTCGGCGAAGTCGGGCGAGGCACCTTCGTCGCCGGCCGCAGCGTCGCGCCGTCGATCATCCGCGGGGTGCCCCACGAGGGCCGCATCGATCTCGAGTTCAATTTCCCGACGGTCGCGGCGCAGAGCGAATTGCTGGCGAAGTCGCTCGCCGGCCTGCAGCGCGCCGCCGCGCTCGCCGATGCGCTGGGGCCGCTGACCCAGCGCCGTCTCGCCACCGCGCGCAGCGTCTCGGCGTCGTTTCTCGCAACGTCGCGCTGGCAGCCCGAGCCCGACAGCTTCGTGTTCTCCGGCAGTGGCCGGCAGTCGATCGCCGCGGCGATCTCCGCCGTGGTGCCGGTCGGCGGCCGCCTCGCGGTCGAGGCGGTGACCTACCCGATGATCCGCAGCATCGCCGCGCGGCTCGGCGTCGGCATCGTGCCGATCCCGATGGATGGCGAGGGCATGCGTCCCGATGCCATTGCCCGCGCCCATCGCAGCGGTGCGATCTCGGCGGTCTACGTCCAGCCGGTGCTGCAGAACCCGCTCGGCCACACCATGTCGCCGGCGCGCCGCCACGACCTGCTGCGGCTTGCCGACAAGCTCAACCTCGTGATCATCGAGGATCTGGTCTACGGCTTTCTCGCCGACGATCCGCCGCTGGCGGCGCAGGCGCCGGAGCGCTGTCTTGCCATCGACAGCCTGTCGAAGCGGCTCGCGCCGGGCGTTGCGGTCGGCTTTATCGTCGCGCCGAAGACGCTGCAGGATCGTCTCGCCACCGTGGTGCGCGCGGGTACCTGGTCGGTGACGCCGCTCGCGCTCGAGGTCGCGGTGCGGGCGATGGCCGACGGCACCGCCGCCGAGATCGTGCGGCTGAAGCGCATCGACGCGCAGGAGCGCCAGCGCATTGTCGCCGGCGGGCTCGCCGGCTCCATGCTCACCGCCGATCCGCGCACCTATCATGCATGGCTGACATTGCCGGACCACTGGTCGTCGGATGCCTTCGTCGCCGCGGCGGCGCGCGGCGGCGTCGCAGTGACGCCGGGGCGTGCGTTCGCGATGACGCCGACCCATGCGCCGAACGCGGTGCGCCTCGCGCTCGGCCTGCCGCGCCACGACGAACTGCAGATCGCGGTCGATCGGCTGCGCTCGCTGGTGCTGCGCAACGACGAGACCGACGTCACCGAGTGAACGCGCCGATCATTGCGGCAAAGTGACGCTTTCGCGGCGCATCGGCAGACACATTGTCGCCGCCCGACCCGGGCGGGGACAATGTTGACGTAAGGCAGCCTCCCTAAGGTCCGGTCATCGGGACCACCACACACGGGTTTGGCGGCGCCGCGATCGATCGAAGGGTGCCATGCCGCTTGCATTTGTTTCCATCATCAATGTTGCAGTGATGCCGGCGGCATCGTCGGTGGCGAGCCGCCCGTGATCCGCCGGCGACACCTTCGCGCGCCGCTGCGCATGGCTGTGCTGTGTTCGGCCGTGCTTGCGCTCGCGGGCTGCGCGGTCGGCCCCGACTATGTCGCGCCGTCGCTGGCGTTGCCGGCGCACTGGAGCGGCGACAGGTCCAGGAGCACGGACATGGTCGCGAACACCGTCGCGAACACGGCCGTCATGCCGCGGCGTCTCGGCGCATGGTGGCGACGACTGAACGATCCGCTGCTTGATCGCCTGATCGCCGAGGCGGTGGACAGCAATCTCGACGTCGCGGCAGCGAAAGCGCGTATCCGCGAGGCGCGCGCGCTGCATCGCCAGGCGATCGGCGCGCTGTTTCCGCTGGTCAGCGGCTCGGGGACGGCGACTGCCAACCGCACGGCGGCGTCCAGTGGCGTCGAGGGCCTCGGTGCGACGACCTTCAACCAGTTCCAGGCCGGGCTCGACGCGAGCTGGGAACTCGACCTGTTTGGCGGTAACCGCCGCGGCGTCGAGGCGGCCGCTTACGGCGCGGACGCGGCGGAGGATGATTTGCGTGCGACGCTCGTCACGCTGCTCGGCGATGTCGCTTCCGCCTATGTTGACGCCCGCGGCTTCCAGGCGCGCGCGGCGCTGGCGCGGCGCGCGGCGGCGTCGCAGCGCGAGACCGCGGCGCTGACCCGGCGCAAGTTCGAGGCCGGCTCCGCCGGCTCGGTCGATGTCGAGAAGGCGCTGGCGCTCGCCGCGACCACCGAGGCGGCGATCCCGAGCCACGCGGCGGCGCAGGCGGAGGCGGTGCATCGCATCGGCGTGCTGCTCGGCCGCGATCCGACCGCGCTTGCGCCGCTGCTCGCCGCCGCACGGCCGATCCCGGCGCCGCGGCTGCCGTTGCCGAAGGGCATTCCCGCCGACGTGCTGCAGATGCGGCCCGACGTGCGCCGCGCCGAGCGGCAGCTCGCGCAGCAGACCGCCAGGATCGGCCAGGCGGAGGCCGCGCTCTATCCCAGCGTCAGCCTGACCGGCTCGGTGTCGACCACCGGCCTCAAGATCGGCGATCTCGGCCGCAATTCCAGCATCGGCTGGGCGATCGGCCCGACCCTGAGCGTGCCGATCTTCAATGGCGGCAAGCTGCGTGCCGCGGTCGAGGTCGCACAGGCGCAGCGCGACCAGAAGCTCGACGCCTGGCGCGGCGCGGTGCTTGCCGCGCTGCAGGATGTCGAGACCTCGACCGTCGCGCTGGCCCAGGAGCGGCTGCGCGGGCGGCGTCTCGTCGAGGCGGCGCGGCGCTACCAGACGGCGCTGCGGCTGTCGCGCACGCTGTACGAGAACGGCTCGACCAGTTTCCTCGACGTGCTCGATGCGGAGCGTTCGCAGTTCTCCGCCGAGGATGCGCTGCTGCAGAGCCGTGTCGCGACGGCGCGGGATTTCATCGCGCTCGCCAAGGCGCTCGGCGGCGGCTGGGACGGCGCGATCGACAGCACGACGCCCGACATCGTCGACGTCAACACCGGCCCGCGGCCGGCAGTCCAGTTCTAGGCGACGCGCGCGAGTATCGACATGACCATGCCCCGTCCTGACGACATCACCGAGCTCTCCGCCGACCGGCGCATCCGCCGCGCCGAGCCCGAGGCACGGCCATCGGCGGAAGCGCCACGCCCCGACATCGCCTCGCGGCCGCGCCGCCCGCGCCGCCGCTGGCCGTGGGCGCTTGCGATCGCCGGCGTCGTGGTCGTCGGCGGCTGGGGCCTGTGGCGCTGGCTCGGTCCGGCGCCGACCGCGAACCTCTTGACCGCGCCGGTGACGCTTGGCGATGTCGAGCAGTCGGTGCTGGCGACCGGCACGCTCAAGCCGGCGCGGCTGGTGGCGATCGGCGCGCAGGTGTCGGGGCGCCTGGTGTCGCTCAAGGTCGCGCTTGGCCAGCAGATCAAGGCCGGCGATCTCATCGGCGAGATCGACTCGCTGCCGCAGGAGAACGCGCTGCGCACCAGCGTCGCCTCGCTCGACAACGCCCGCGCCCAGCGCCAGGAGAAGGAGGCGACGCTGGCGCTCGCCGAAGCGTCGCTGGCACGCCAGCAGGCGACACTGGCGCAGAAGGCGTCGTCGCGCGCCGATTACGACACCGCCGAAGCCAATGTGAAGACGACGCGGGCGCAGATCGCCCAGCTCGACGCCCGCATCATCGAGGCGGAAGTCGCTGTCGAAACCGCGCGGATCAATCTCGGCTACACCCGCATCCGCGCCCCGACCGACGGCACGGTGCTGGCGGTGGTCACCCAGGAAGGTCAGACCGTGAATGCGGTGCAGTCGGCGCCGACCATCGTCGTCGTGGGGCAGGTCGACACCATGA
The DNA here is from genome assembly GCF_018131225.1 of Bradyrhizobium sp. U87765 SZCCT0048. GTDB lineage: Bacteria > Pseudomonadota > Alphaproteobacteria > Rhizobiales > Xanthobacteraceae > Bradyrhizobium_A. The sequence continues at coordinate 119,568 of NZ_JAFCMM010000005.1, forward strand.
CGGTGCGCACCGAGATCTCCGAGGCGGATGTGGTGCGGGTCAAGGCGGGGCAGCCCGTCTACTTCACCATTCTCGGCGACCCCGGCCACCGCTACAACGCCACGCTGCAGTCGATCGAGCCGGCGCCGGAGTCGGTCAAGACCGACAGCAGCTTCACCTCGACGAGCAGCGCGGCGAGCGCGGCATCGTCGACCTCATCGGCGGTCTATTACAACGGCGTCTTCGCGGTGCCGAATCCCGATGGCCGGCTGCGCACCTACATGACCGCTGAAGTGCACATCGTGCTCGGCGAGGCGAAGGGCGTGCTCACCATACCTTCGTCGGCGCTCGGCGCGCCCGGGTCCGATGGCGCCACCACGGTGAAGGTGCTGGAGCGGTCGGGCGTGGTGACGACCCGCACGGTCAAGGTCGGCCTCAACAACAAGATCACCGCGGAGATCCGCGAAGGACTGAAGGCCGGCGAGAAGGTGGTGACCGGGACGGTGCCGGAGCCGACCCTCAAGCCGCTGCCGTAAGGGTCATATGCCATGTCGCCGCCGCTGATCGCCCTCGATAATCTTCGCCGTGACTACGATTCGGACGGCGCCAGCGTCGCCGCGCTCGCCGGCGTCAGCCTGACCATCGCGGCCGGCGAGATGGTCGCGATCGTCGGCGCCTCCGGCTCCGGCAAGTCGACGCTGATGAACATCCTCGGCTGTCTCGACCGGCCGACCTCGGGCAGTTACCGCATTCTTGGCCGCGAGGCTTCGGCGCTCGATCCGGACGAGCTCGCCGCGCTGCGCCGTGAGCATTTCGGCTTCATCTTTCAGCGCTACCATCTGCTCGGCGAGCTCAACGCCGCCGGCAATGTCGAGATGCCGGCGGTCTATGCCGGCGTGTCGCCGCGGCGGCGCGCGGAAAAGGCCGACGGGCTGCTGGAGCGGCTCGGGCTGACGCCGCGCGCCGATCACCGGCCGGGCCAGCTGTCCGGCGGCCAGCAGCAGCGCGTGTCGATCGCCCGCGCCCTGATCAACGGCGCCGACGTCATCCTTGCCGACGAGCCGACCGGCGCGCTCGACAGCCGCAGCGGCGAGGAGGTGCTGCGCATCCTCGACGAGATCCATGCCGAGGGCCGTACCGTCATCATCGTCACCCACGACATGGCGGTGGCGCGCCGTGCGCGGCGCATCATCGAGCTGCGCGACGGCATCGTCGTGTCGGACCGGCCCAACCCCGAACGCGCGCGGGGCGGGGCAACCGTGACGCGCGCGCCGCGGCCGCCGACCGACCGTCCGGGATGGGGCGCGGCCGCCGATCGCCTGCGCGAAGCGCTGCGCATGGCGCTGTTGGCGATGAACGCCCATCGCCTGCGCGCCTTCCTCACCATGCTCGGCATGATCATCGGCGTGGCATCGGTGGTGTGCGTCGCCGCGCTTGGCGCCGGCGTGCAGGAGAAGGTGCTGGCCGACATCAACAGCCTTGGCACCAACACGCTGGAGGTGTTTCCCGGCAAGGATTTCGGCGACGTCCGCGCCGGCCGGATCAAGACGCTGGTGCTGGGCGATGCACGAGCGCTGGCGCAGCAGCCGTTCGTCGCCGGCATCACACCGACGGTGACGACCACCAGCACCCTGCGGGTCGGCTCGACCGAGGCGAACGCCCAGGTCAATGGCGTCGGCGAGCAGTACTTTCGCGTTCGCGGCACCCAGCTCGCGGAGGGCGCATTCCTCGACGCCGACAGCATCCGCTCCTATGCCCAGGACGCGGTGATCGACGACAACGCGCGTAAGGCGCTGTTCGGTGGCGAGGCGGGCAGCCCGATCGGCCGCGTTGTGCTGGTCGGGCGGGTGCCGTGCCGTGTCGTCGGCGTCACGCGCCAGCAGCAGAGCGGCTTCGGTGGCAGCGCCGTTCCCACGGTGTATCTGCCCTACACCACGGTGCAGTCGCGCTTCCTGCGCGACATGTCGCTGCGCAGCATCAGCCTGCGCGTCGCCGACGGCACGCCGACCAGCGTCGCCGAGCAGACCGTCACCCGGGTGTTGACCGAACGCCACCCGACCAAGGACTTCTTCATCCTCAACACCGATGACATCCGCCGCACGGTCGAGAGCACCACGTCGGCGCTGACGCTGTGCATCGCCGCCATCGCGGTGATCTCGCTGCTGGTCGGCGGCATCGGCGTCATGAACATCATGCTGGTATCGGTGTCCGAGCGCATCGCCGAGATCGGCGTGCGCATGGCGGTCGGCGCCCGCCGCGCCGACATCCTGCAGCAGTTCCTGATCGAGGCGGTGCTGGTGTGCCTGATCGGTGGCCTGCTCGGGGTCGGGCTCGCGCTCGGCTTCGGCTTGACGTTCAACAGCTTCAGCACGAGCTTCAGCCTGATCTTCACGCCGGGCTCGATCGTCGGGGCGTTCGTCACGGCGACGCTGATCGGCATCGTGTTCGGCTATATGCCGGCACGCAACGCCTCGCGGCTCGATCCCGTGGCGGCGCTGTCGCGGGCATGAAAAAGGGGGCGGCGGCCGCTGCCGCCACCCCTCCGGCGCGATCAATTGTGCAGGGTCAGGATCGGGTTCATCACCAGGCCGAAGCTGCGTAACTGGCCCAGCAATTCGCGATGGCCGAACGCCTGGCAGGCCGAGGCAAAGCCCGCACGCTTCGGCGCGGTCTGCAGCAGCGAATAGGCCGCATAGGCCTGCAGCAGCCCGGTCTGCTTGTAGTTGCAGACGCCGTGAATGACGCAGTGGGCGCGGCCGAGCGGGCCGGAGGCATGCACCGAATCCAGCGAGGTGTTGATGCGCGGGTTCTCTCGCGGCGGCATGCTGGCCTGCACGGACGCGGCGATCTCGGCGAGCGCGGCCTCCTGCTGGTCCGGCGGCAGCGGCCTGATCTTCTCCTTGACCATGTGCTGGGTCTGCACCACGCCCTCCATCACCTGGCGGGCGAACACGCCGCCGATCACCCGGCAGTTGGCGACGCGCGGATCGTTCTTGAACCACACCGGATGAGAAGTGCCGCCCCACGGCACGGCGATGGCGCTCTCGTGCTGGCCGGGCACGCTGACCTCGAAGTTCGCGGTCGGATCCCACTCCACGTACTTGTTCTGCTCGAGGTAATACCACTTCGCCTTGAGGATGGTGAAGATCGTCTGGGTCGAGGCGTAGGTCGGAAACCCCTTCCACAGCACCAGCATGTCGAGGGTGTCGAGGCCGGGATTCTCAAGGCAGATGTTCGCGGCGATCTCGCCGGTGGTGTACATCTGCGCGATGCCCGGCGACAGCAGCAGGCCCTTGTCGCCGAACTTGGCGCCCCATTCCTGCTGGGCATGCAGCACCCAGTCCTGCTCGCCGGTGGTGTCGGTGTAGTGGCAGCCGGCGGCGAGGCAGGCTTCCACCACGGTGTCGGCATACTTGATGAAGGGCCCGACCATGTTGCTGACCACCTTGGCGCCCTTGAACAGGCGGGTCAGCGCCTCGACGTTGTGCTCGACCTGCACCACCTCGTAGTCGGCGGTCTCGATGCCGGGGATCTTGTCGACCACCGCCTGCACGCGCTCCTTGTCGCGGCCGGCGGCGATGAACGGGATATTGTACTCGCGCAGGTATTCGCAGACGAGGCGGCCGGTGTAGCCGGAGACGCCATAGACCACGACGGGTTTCTTGTCGCTCATCGGAATCCTCTTTGATGTGTCGTTGTGATGGTCGCGGCGTCAGGTGCCCATGCCGCCGTCGACGGCGAGGCCGGCGCCGGTGATGCAGGCGGCTTCGTCGGAGCACAGGAACACGACGGCGTCGGCGACGTTGCGCTGCTCGCACAGCCGCCCGAGCGGCGTCTGCGCCAGCACCATGGCGACCGCACCTTCGACATCGGGCGCCAGCCCGAAGCGCACGATCTCGTTGGCGAGGTTGATGCCCATCGCGTTGGCGATGAGGCCGGGATAGACGCAGTTGACGCGCACGCCATAGCCGAGCTTGCCGGCTTCGACGGCGCCGATCCGCGTCATGCGGTCGACGGCGGACTTGGAGGCCGAGTAGCCTGCGATCGCCGGGAAGGCGATGGTCGCGGCGACGGAGGCGATGTTGACCACGGCGCCGCCGCGCCCGGCCGTGCCGCCCGGCCGCATCGCGCGGAAGGCGTGCTTCATGCCGAGCGCGGTGCCGACGACGTTGATATCGAACATGCGCTTGAGGTCCTCGGCTGCCACCTCGATCAGCGGCGCCGCGATCTCGATGCCGGCATTGTTGACGAGGATGTCGTAGCCGCCGAACTCCGCGGTCGTGGTGGCGACGGCCTTCTCCCACTGCGCGTCGCTGGTAACGTCGAGCGGCACGAAGCCGCAGCGCGCACCGCTGCCGGCGATGGCCGCGGCCGTGGCGCGGCCATCGTCTGCGAGAATGTCGCCGATCATCACCGCCGCGCCGGCCTTCGCCAGCGCCGCGGCGAGGTCGGCGCCGATGCCGCGCGCGCCGCCGGTGACGAGCGCGGTGCGGCCCGCGAGCCGTTGTCCGCCAGATCGGTGTTCGTCAGGTCGTTGTCCGTCCATGTCGCTTCCTCCGTTTGTTGTCGTTGCCTGTTGTTCCCGGCGGGCAGCCGGCCGCGATCCGGCCCCGGAAACAGGTTGCCGGAGGCAGGGTGCGCGCGGGCGCGGGCGTGAACGCCGGATGTCGATGGTCGTGATGGAACAGTGCCGAACGGGCCTCGCGTGGAGACCATGGCCGCCGAGCCCTCCCCGGATCGGGGCGCGTTTCCTTGGACAATTGTCAAAATTAATTTTGACGGATGTCAAATCAGAATTAGACAGTTGTCAAGACGGATCCGATTGGCCATGAACACAACGATAGCGATTGCGATCGGAGCGCCGGCCGGCCACAGTCTTCGGGCTGCGGCAGACGGGCCACCGGCGTGGCCGATGGTCGCGACCGGAGCGGGGATGGCGACAGGAATGGTGCGGCAGATGAGTGCGAAGCAGCGGGTCGCCGACGTGGTCGAGGCCCTGCGCGAAGAGAAGTTCAACGCCCGGCGGATCGAGCTCGCGGAGGCGGCGCTCGCGACCCTCGGCGAACTCGGCTATGCCCGTACCAGCCTGCGTGAGATCGCGCAGAAGTCCGAATTCACCCACGGCGTGTTCCACTATTACTTCGCCGACAAGCTCGACCTGATCTGCTGCTGCGTGCGCCACTACAAGGCGAAGTGCGTGACGCGTTACGACGATGTCAGCGCGACCGCGCGCAGCCGTGACGAACTGCTCGAAGGCTTCTCTGCCAAGCTCGCCGAGACGCTGCGCGACGACGCCAGCATGCATCGCCTGTGGTACGATCTGCGCTCCCAGGCGCTGTTCGAGGACGCGTTCCGCGGCGACGTGCTGGAGATCGACCAGAGCCTGGAGAACATGGTCTGGCGCATCGCCTCGCGTTACGCCGAACTCGGCGGCAAGACGCCGGTGGTGTCCCCCGGCGTGCTCTATGCGCTGTTCGACGGCCTGTTCCAGCGCTACCTGCTCAAGCATCTCGCCGACGATCCCCGCGCGATCCCCGATCTGGTGGCCGAGGTCAGGCGGCTGCTGCCCTCGATCTGCTGATCGCCGCCGGCGGCCGGATCTCGTCCGCCGCAATGAAGGGCGCTGTTCCTCGTTCGGGTCAATGTGAAGTCCCGCCTGTCGCGGAACTGCCGCTTTGCCGTGCGATTAATCCACGTGATCCGTCACCCTGAGGCGGCCTCGCGAAGCGAGGCCCTCGAAGGGCGACGGCCCGAGCAGCAGGACACTCGCCATGGTCCGGACATCGATCGCCGACGTCACCGCCCGCATCGTCGCACGCAGCAAGCCGACCCGTGAGGCCTATCTGTCACGCCTCGACGCCGCCGCGCGGCGCGGTCCCCGTCGCGGCGTGCTCGGCTGCGCCAATCTCGCGCACGGCTTTGCCGCCTGCGGGGCGTCCGACAAGGCGGCGCTGTCCGGCGACGTGGTGCCGAACCTCGCCATCGTCACCGCCTATAATGACATGCTGTCGGCGCATCAGCCTTACGCGCGCTTTCCCGACCTGATCAAAGAGGCCGCGCGTGATGCCGGCGGCGTCGCCCAGGTCGCCGGCGGCGTGCCGGCGATGTGCGACGGCGTCACGCAGGGCCGGCCCGGCATGGAGCTGTCGCTGTTCTCCCGGGAAGTCATCGCGATGGCGACCGCGATCGCGCTGTCGCACGACATGTTCGATGCCGCGGTATTTCTCGGCGTCTGCGACAAGATCGTGCCGGGGCTGGTGATCGGCGCGCTGACCTTCGGCCATCTGCCGGCGGTGTTCGTGCCGGCGGGGCCGATGCCGTCGGGCATCAGTAACGAGGAGAAGGCGAGCGTGCGCCAGCGCCATGCCGAGGGCAAGGCCAGCCGCGCCGAACTGCTGGCGAGCGAGAGCGCGGCCTACCATGCGCCGGGCACCTGCACATTCTATGGCACCGCCAATTCCAACCAGATGCTGATGGAGGTGATGGGCCTGCACCTGCCGGGCGCCGCGTTCGTCAATCCGGACACGCCGCTGCGCGACGCGCTGACGCGGGCGGCGGCGACGCGGGCGTTGGCGATCACCGCGCTCGGCAACGCCTATACGCCGGTTGGCCACGTCCTCGACGAACGCGCTTTCGTCAACGGCATCGTTGCGCTGCACGCCACCGGCGGTTCAACCAATCATGTCATGCATCTCACAGCGATGGCCCGCGCCGCCGGCATCGTCCTGACGCTGGACGACTATGCCGCGCTGTCCGACGTGGTGCCGCTGCTGACACGGATCTATCCCAACGGTTCGGCCGACGTGAATGCCTTCACGGCCGCCGGCGGCACCGGCTTCCTGATCCGCGAACTGGTCGGCGCCGGCCTGCTGCATCCCGACGCGCGGACCATCGCGGGATCCTCGCTCGCCGACTACGGCCAGGAGCCCTGGCTCGACGGCGACGCGCTGCGCTGGCGCGACGCGCCGGCGGCGAGCCGCGACGGCGCCGTGCTGCGGCCGGCAGCGCAACCGTTCTCCGACCATGGCGGCCTCAAGGTGCTCGACGGCACGCTCGGCCGCGCCATCGTCAAGGTCAGCGCGGTGAAGCCCGAGCATCGCCGCGTGCGCGCGCCGGCGCGCGTCTTCCACAGCCAGGAGGCATTGGAGGCGGCGTTCAAGGCCGGCGAGCTCTACCGCGATGTCGTTGCGGTGGTGCGCTTCCAGGGCCCGCAGGCCATCGGCATGCCCGAGCTGCACAAGCTGACGCCGCTGTTGTCATCGGTGATGGCGCGGGGGCATCAGGTGGCGCTGGTGACCGACGGGCGGATGTCGGGCGCCTCCGGCAAGGTGCCGGCCGCCATCCATGTCACGCCGGAGGCGGCCGAAGGCGGCCCGATTGCCCGTCTGCGCGACGGCGACGTTTTGTCGCTGGACGCCGAGGCCGGTACGCTCACCGTGGAGGTCGATGCGGCGGAGTGGGCGGCGCGTCCGCTCGCCACCGAAGACCTCTCCGACAGCGCTTTTGGCTGCGGTCGCGAGCTTTTTGGGGTGTTTCGCCATGCGGCGGCCGGGGCCGCGCACGGTGCGAGCGTATTCGGCTGACGCATCTATTTGGGCGTGCAGGAACAATATCCTCCGTATACGGAGGATTGCATCGCATTGATTTTGCGGCGGAGCGCCTGCGCGGTATGGCGTTGCTTTCTTGAGGGCATCGATTGACTCCACCCGATGCGTCGCGGAGACGAAACCCTCGACGACAATGGAGTTGATGGAATGACAATGCTTCGCTCACTGGCGGCGGTCGCGCTTGCGGCGACCACGCTTTCGCTTTCGGTTGCGCGTGCCGACGAGGCGCTGCGCATCGGTGCGCCGCTGCCGATCACCGGCGCGCTCGCCCCCGAAGGTGCCAAGCTGAAGCAGGGCTACGAGCTGTGGCAGGACAAGGTCAACGCCGCCGGCGGCATCAAGGCCGGCGGCAAGACGTTCAAGGTCGAGCTGGTGTACTACGATTACCAGTCGACGACGCCCAAGGCCGTGCAGCTCGCCGAGAAGCTGATCAGTGACGACAAGGTCGACTTCCTGTTCTCGCCGTTCGGTTCGGGCGCGGCCAAGGCGGTCAGCGCAGTGGCCGAGAAGTATGGCGTGCCGCTGCTCGCCTCCAGCGCCTCCTCGGCCGAGGTGTTCGACCAGGGCTACAAGAACCTGTTCGGCCTCTACACCGACAACTCGACCCTGAGCGAGCCGATCGCAGATCTCATCAAGGCCAAGCTGCCGACGGTGAAGCGCGTCGCCATCCTCGCCCGCAACGATCTCTATCCGCTGTCGCTCGGCAACGAGTTCGAGAAGAGCGCCAAGAAGCGCGGCTTCGAGGTGGTGTATTTCGAGAAGTATCCGATCGGCACGCTGGACCATTCCTCGGCGCTGACCCAGCTGCGCGCCGCCAAGCCCGACTGGGTGGTGGTGACCGGCTATATCAACGACCTCATCCTGGTGCGCAAGCAGGCGGGCGAGCTCAAGGTTGGCGGCCAGATCTACACCCTGATCAACGGCCCGGCCTACCAGGAGTGGATCGACGCCGTCGGCCCGCTGGCCGAGAACGTCACCACGGCAAGCTGGTTTCATCCGGTGCTGAACTACAAGAGCGAGGACGTGTTCGGTTCGACCCGCGCTTTCGTCGACCAGTTCAAGGCCAAGTACGGCAGCGAGCCGGACTTCACCCAGGCCTCGGGCGCTGCCGTCGGCGTCATCCTGCAGCAGGCGGTGGAGCGTGCCGGAAGCAAGGACCGCGCCGCGGTGCGCGAGCAACTGGTAAAGGGCGGCTTCAAGACCTTCTTCGCGCCGGTGTCGTTCGGCCCGACCGGGATCGCCAATTCCTACGTCCCGCCGGTATACCAGATCCAGCAAGGCAAGGTGCAGGTGGTCTACCCTGCGGACATCGCCACCGGCGAATTCCGCGCCGCGCCGGCGAACTGACGCGGGCGGCTGTCCCGTAGAGCACTTGCCATCGCGAGAGAGCGGGTGCATTTCGATTAAATTCAGCGTCATGCCCGCGCTTGTCGCGGGCATCCACGTCTTGCGGCTTCTCAGCATGAAAGACGTGGATGGCCGGGACAAGCCCGGCCATGACGCCGGGGATTAAGCCTGCGCGGTTGCTCCAGATGGGCGCAGCGGCGAGAAATTCTGAAAGACCAACAATGCTCTGGATACAGGTGCTGGTGAACGGCCTGGCGCTGGGCGGGCTCTATGCCTGCATCGCGGCCGGCTTTTCGCTGGTGTGGGGCGTGCTCAACATCATCAACATCCTGCACGGCTCGCTGATCGTGCTGGGCGGCTACCTCGCGTTCTTCGCCCATCAGTACTGGGGCGTCAGCCCGTTCGTGTTCGCACCGGTCGCCGGCCTCGTTACTTTCGCGCTCGGCTATGTGCTGCAGCGGATCGCCATCAATCCGGTGATGGGCCGTCCCGTGCTGATCACGCTGGTGCTGACCTTCGGCCTCAATCTCTTTCTCGACAACGCCATGCTGGCGGCGTTCAAGGCGGACTACCGCAAGATCAACCTGCAGCCGCCGCCGGGCATCCTCGAATTCGGCTCCATCATCCTGCCGGTCGATCGCGTCTACGCCACCGCCGTCGGGCTGCTGCTGGTCGGCGCGCTGTGGCTGGTGCTGCGCTTCACCCAGCTCGGCCGCGCTATCATCGCGGTGCGCATGGACCGCGACGCCGCGGCGCTGATGGGCATCAACGTGCGCAGCACCTATGCGCTGGCGTTTGCGCTGGGCACCTTCATGGCGGGATCGGCTGGCGCATTGCTGGCGGCGATCTTCCCGGTGTCGCCGGTGTCGTCCGGCGGTTATCTCGGCAAGGCGTTCGTGATCTGCGTGCTCGGCGGCCTCGGCAGCATGCCCGGCGTCGTGGTCGGTGGTTTCGCCCTCGGCGTCATCGAGAGTTTTGGCGCGCTGGCGCTGGGGCCGGAGAATGCGCTGACCATCTCTTTCCTGCTGCTGATCGTGTTGCTGATCGTGCGGCCGACCGGTCTGCTCGGGCGGCGGGGGTTCAACTGATGACCGGCCGCGTCCTCGCCTTCCTCGCCGTGCCCGTCGTCGTCGCCGGCCTTATCGTGTTCGGCGACAACTATCTGCTGCGGCTCGCCACCACGGTCGCGATGTACGTCGCGCTCGCCACCGCCTGGAATATCGTCGGCGGCTTCTCCGGCTATCCGTCGTTCGCCACCGCGGCGTTCTTCGGCCTCGGCGCCTATGCCGGCGGCATCGCGCTCACCGCCGGCGTGCCGCTGATCGCCGCCTGGGTTGGCGCCGGCGTCGTCACGGCGCTGTTCGCGCTGCTGCTCGGCCTCGCCATCCTGCATCTGCGCGGGCACTACTTCGCCATCGGCAGCCTCGTCGTCGCCGATGTGCTGCGCGAGGTCACCAACTCCTGGACCACGCTGACCGGCGGCGGCATGGGCCTCAACGTGCCGCTGGTCGGCGGCAGCAGCACGACACAGGCGCAACTCTTCCTCGTCGCCATGGCGACGGTGGCGGTGCTGGCGCTGCTCGCGTCGCTGTGGATCGACCGCGCGCGGCTCGGTGTCGCGCTGCGCTGCATCGAGCAGAACGAGGATGCGGCGCAGGTGATCGGCGTCGATACCCGCCGCGCCAAGGTCACGGCGTTCGCGATCTCCAGCCTGTTCATCGGCGCGGCCGGCGCGATCTACGCCTCCTGGACCACCTATATCGATCCGACTGACGTCTACGACGTGTCGCTGTCGGTCAAGCCGATCATCATGGCGCTGCTCGGCGGCGTCGGCACCATCATCGGGCCGGTGATCGGCGCGTTCGTGTTTCTGGGGCTGGAAGAGCTGATCTGGCGCAACAGCCTGGAATTCCATGCCGGCATCCTCGGCCTGCTGGTGGTGGCGCTGGTGCTGTTCCTGCCGGGCGGCCTGCGCGACCTGCGCGGGCGCGGCCTGTGGGCATGGCTGCGACGCAGCCCGCCGCCCAAGCCGCACGCGCAGGGAGGGGACACGCCATGACCGTGCTGCTCACTCTCGACGATGTGTCGCGCCGCTTCGGCGGCCTCGTCGCCCTCGACGGCGTATCGCTGAGCCTGAACTTGGGCGAAGTGATTGGCCTGATCGGCCCCAACGGCGCCGGCAAGACCACGTTCGTCAACGTCGTCACCGGCGTGCTCAAGCCGACGCGCGGCACCATCGTGTTCGACGGCCGCCGCATCGACGGCCTGCGCCCGGACCGTGTCGCCCGCGCCGGCATCGCCCGCACCTTCCAGATCGTGCAGCCGTTTCCGCGCCTGTCGGTGCGCGACAATGTCGCCGCGGCGGCGCTGTTCGCCGGCGGCATCGCGACGCCGGCGGAAGCCGCGCGCGCCGCGGACACGCATCTGGCGTTCTGCGGTCTCACGCGCGAGGCCGACAAGCCGGCGGGATCGCTGACGCTTGCCGGCCGCAAGCGCCTCGAGCTTGCCAAGAGCCTTGCGGCGCAGCCCAAGCTTCTGATGCTCGACGAGGTCAATGCCGGGCTCAACAGCAGCGAGATCGACGACGCGCTGCGGCTGATCCAGGCGATCGCCGACCGTGGCATCACCGTGCTTCTGATCGAGCATTTGATGAAGGTGGTGGCGCGCGCCTGCAGCCGTCTCGTGGTGCTGCACCAGGGACGTCTTGTCGCCGACGGGCCGACCGAAGCGGTGATGCGCGACGAAGGCGTGATCGAGGCCTATCTCGGCCGCCGCTACGCCGAACGCCAGAAGGGAGCGGGCATATGAGCAATCCTCTGCTGGAAGTGTGCGGCCTCGCCGTCGGCTATGGCGACGTGCAGGTGGTGTGGCAGGCGGACCTGACGGTGGCGCAGGGCTCGGTGGTGGCGCTGATCGGCTCCAACGGCGCCGGCAAGACCACCATCCTGCGGGCATTGTCCGGCCTGCTGACGCCGTCCGCCGGCGAGATCAGGCTCGACGGTAAAACGGTGGAGGCGACGTCGCCGGTCGACATGGTGCGCCGTGGCGTCGTCCATGTGCCGGAAGGGCGGCGGTTGTTCGCCAGCCTCTCGGTGCACGACAACCTGATGCTGGGCGCGTATCTGCGCAGCGATCGCGACGGCATCGCCCGCGACATCGAACATGTGTTCACGCTGTTCCCGCGGCTGCGCGAGCGGCGGCGGCAGGACGCGTCCACGCTATCCGGCGGCGAGCAGCAGATGTGCGCCATCGGCCGCGGCCTGATGGCATCGCCGCGTCTGCTGCTGATCGACGAACTGTCGCTGGGACTCGCGCCCAAGGTCGTCGACGAGCTGATCGCGGCGCTGCGCCAGGTCAACGCGGCCGGCACCAGCCTTCTCGTGGTCGAGCAGGATGTCGCCACGGCGCTTGAGTTCGCCGATCATGCCTATGTCATCGACCAGGGCCGCACGGTGGCCGGCGGCACCGCCGACGCCATCGGCCGCGATCCGGCGGTGCGCGCGGCGTATCTGGGGTTGTGAGGCAGCAATGCCTTTGCCGTATCGCTCGTTATCCGTCATCCTGAGGTGCGAGCAACGCGAGCCTCGAAGGATGAGCGGCCCCGGCGTCTCGCGCTCGTGTAAGCTGATTGCGTTGATAAGTTCAGGCCGTCGCCCTTCGAGGGCCATGCTCCGCATGGCCACCTCAGGGTGACGGAATGAGCGCATTCAACGTGATACGATCGATTTCCATCTGCCATCTGACGAGTACTTGCCCATGACCACCCCACGTCCCCAGGTCGAATACCACTTCAGCTTCATCTCGCTGTGGTCCTACATCGGCAGCCTGACCTTCCAGGACATCGTGGCGCGCCGCGACATCGAGGTCGTGTTCAAGCCGATCGACCTCTATGCGCTGTTCTCCGCCGGTGGCGGCAAGCCGGTGCGCGAGCGGCCGCTCGGCCGGCAGGCCTATCGCATCGTCGAGATGGAGCGCTGGAAGGCGATCCGCAACATTCCGCTGGTGACCTGGCCGAAGTTCTATCCCGCCGATCCGACGGTCGGCCATCGCATGCTGCTCGCCGCCCTGCGCGACGGGCAGGATGTCATGGCGTTCGCCCATGCCGGTCTCAAAGCCGTGTGGGCCGATGAACTCAATGTCGAGGATCCGGAGACGCTGGTGCGGCTGGCGGACACAAGCGGGCTCGATGGCCGGAAGCTCCTGGCGCAGGCGAACGATGCCGATCTCGTCGCGCAGGAGAAGACGCTGACGGCGGACGCCATCGACCGCAAGCTGTTTGGTGCGCCCTTCTACTTCTATCGCGGCGAGCCGTTCTGGGGCCAGGATCGCCTCGACCTGCTGGAGCAGGCCATCGCCTCCGGCCGTGCGCCGATCCTGCCGCCGGAGACGCTGTGAGGCGGTGAAACTCCCGACCTCCATGGTCATGCCCGCGCTTGTCGCGGGCATCCCGATCAGGTGAGCACTGCCCTTCTAAGCGGGATGGCCGGGACAAGCGCGGCCATGACGAGCTCGACCACAGGTATCTTGCTCGTTTCGCATGATCTTGTATTCCGTTCATAGCAAGAAGCGGGGACGCTTCGTTTCTGCACGATCGTTCTCCGCAACCGCGTCCGCATAAAAGCTTCATCCAAAACCCGCGCGAACTCTGAAATTGCCACAGACGCATCTGTCGGCGACCATGTCGTCGTTTGGTGCACGGTTTGGGACCGCTCCGGTTCAATACGTGCGGAGCGGGGACGTGAGCGATGGCGGGTCGGATCAATCGCGCCGAGCAGTTGGTGGCGGAAGAGGGAGCAGTTGCGTTCGAGGCGGACGTGCTGGTGCTGGGCGGCGGCCCGGCCGGCGCCTGGGCGGCGGTGAGCGCCGCGCAGCGCGGCGCGCGGGTCGTGCTCGCCGACAAGGGCTTTTGTGGCACATCGGGTGCGACCGCCGCGGCCGGTACCGGTGTCTGGTACATCGATCCCGATCCGGCGTTGCGCGAGGCGGCGATGGCCGGTCGCGAGAAGAACGGTGGCTACCTGCAGGATCGGCGCTGGATGGCGCGGACCCTCGACCGCACCTATGCGCTGAGCAACCAGCTCGCGGCGTGGGGCTATCCCTATCCGACCGACGCCAGCGGCCGGCCGCAGCGCAATTCGCTGCAGGGGCCCGAATACATGCGCCTGATGCGCCGCCGCGTGAAGCAGGCCGGCGTCACCATTCTCGACCACAGCCCGGCGCTGGAATTGCTGCGCGACGATGACGGGGCCGTGGCCGGCGCCGCCGGCATCCGCCGCCAGAAGGACGACCGTTGGGTGGTCCACGCCGGCGCGGTGGTGATCGCCACCGGCGGCTGCGCCTTCCTCAGCAAGACGCTGGGCTCCAACGTGCTGACCGGCGATGGCTACCTGCTCGGCGCCGAGATCGGCGCGGAACTGACCAGCATGGAGTTTTCGAACCCGTATGCGATCTCGCCGGCATTCGGCTCGGTGACCAAGACGCTGTTCTACGGCTGGGCGACGTTCACCTACGAGGACGGCAGCGTGGTGCCTGGCGCGGCGTCGAAGGGGGGCCGCTCGGCGATCGCGCGGGCGCTGCTCAACGGCCCGGTCTATGCCCAACTCGACAAGGCCGATGCGGCGACGCAGGCGGCGATGCGGGTGTCGCAGCCGAACTTCTTCCTGCCGCTCGACCGCACCGGCATCGATCCTTTCACCGAGCGCTTCCCGGTGACGCTGCGTCTCGAGGGCACGGTGCGCGGCACCGGCGGCCTGCGCATCGTCGACGACAGCTGCGCCACCACGGTGCCCGGCCTCTATGCCGCGGGCGATGCGGCGACGCGCGAACTGATTTGCGGCGGCTTCACCGGCGGCGGCAGCCACAATGCCGCCTGGGCAATGTCGTCGGGGTTCTGGGCGGGGGAGGGGGCTGCGGACCATGCGCGTCGGCGCGGGGCCGTGCGCGCCCGCCCGGCGGCGCGGGCCGGCACGGTCGGCCTGCGCCGTGGCTCCCGCCCGGCGGTCACGCCGGCGGAGCTTGCGAAGGCGGTGCAGGGCGAGGTCTTCCCCTATGAATTGAACTACTTCCGCGACGCCGGCCGGCTCGATGGTGCGCTGGCGCGGCTCGACACGTTGTGGCGGGACGTCTCCGAGGCCGATGCGGCGTCCCAGGGCGATGCGCTGCGCAGCCGCGAGGCCGCTGCGATGCTGGCGACCGCGCGCTGGATGTACCGTAGCGCGCTGGCCCGCACCGAGACGCGCGGCATGCACCGCCGCGAGGACTACACCGAGCTCGATCCGCGGCAGCGCCACTACATCACCACCGGCGGCCTCGACGCGGTCTGGACGTCAAGCCGGCCGCATGCCGAGGCGGCCTTCGCGGAGGCGGCGGAATGATCGAGGTCATCGACGCCGAACGCTGCACGTCCTGCAACATCTGCGTGTCGGCCTGCCCGACCAACGTGTTCGACAAGACCGACGGCTTGCCGGTGATCGCCCGGCAGGGCGACTGCCAGACCTGCTTCCTGTGCGAGCTGTATTGTCCGGAGGATGCGCTGTTCGTGTCGCCCTACGCCGACGCGCCGCATCCGGTCGATGTCGTGGCGCTCAGGCAGGGCGAACTGCTCGGCAGCTACCGCCGCGCCGTCGGCTGGGCCGATGGCACGCGTGGCCAGCGCGACGCCGATCGCAGCTACCAGCTGTTCGGGCACTGAAGCCGCGCGGCGTCAGCGGCGGCGCGGCAGGGCCTCGCCCGGCGTCGAGCCGAACATCCGTGCGAACGCGGCGATGAACGCGGTCGGCGTGCCATAGCCGACGTCATGGGCGATCGTCTTCACCGGCGCGCCGGTCGCAAGCCGCCGCGCGGCGTCGATCATCCGCAGCCGCAGCCGCCACTCCCGCCAGCTCAGCCCTGTCGCGGCACGGATCGCGCGCGACAGCGTTCGCGTGCTGCTGCCAAGGATGCGCGCCCAGTCGTCGAGCGAACGCATATCGGCTGGGTCTGCAGCCAGCGCATCCGCGATCGGCTGCAGCCGCGGCACGCCCACTGGCATCGCCACCTGCGGCGTGGAGCGGTCCGCGGCGCGCAGGCCGGCGGCGATTTCGACCAGCGCGGCGGCGACGAAGCGCGTGCGCGCCGATCGTGTCGTGGTGTCGCCGGCGAGCCGCAACAGCAATTCACGCAGCAGCGGCGATACCGCAAGCGTCGATGGTGTCGCCGGCAGGCGCGCCGCCATGCGCGGCGCGAGATAGAGGCTGCACATCTCGCGCCCGCTGGTGGCATGGACTTCATGCAGGACACGCGGCGGAATCCACACCGCGCTGGTCGGCGAGGTCATCCATAGCCGGTCGGCGACGACGATGGTCACGAGGTCGGTGGGGGCGAACGCCAGCTGGCCATGGGCGTGCGCATGGCGCCGGGGTGCATCGGCGGCGCCGAACGCGAAGCGGAAGCCGCCGGAGCGCGAGCGCGGCAGCGCATCCAGGGCCGCGAGCGCGGCGGCGCCGCTGATCTCGCCGCTGGCCGATTCTCTGGATCGCTTGGCCTGTCGCATGGATCGATCGCACGGGTGTTGCGGAACGGGCCGTGATCCTATCGCGCCGCCCGCCGCAGGCAACTGCGAAGGACTCATGAGGAGACCGCCATGTTCGACCACCGTCTCACCGGATCGCGCCGCGCCGGCGCCCGCGCCGCGAATCTGCGCGACGCCATCGCCGCCGATGGCGCGGACGACAACGGCATCGCGCCGCGCGCCGCCGGCGCAGCACTCGTCGTCATCGACGTCCAGAACGATTTCACCCTGCCGGGCGCGCCGGCCGAGATCGCCGGGACCATGGCGGTGGTGCCCAACATCGCGCGCCTGCTCGCGGCGTTCCGCGCGGCAGGGCGGCCGATCGTCCATGTCGTGCGGCTGTATGCGCCCGATGGCTCCGACGCCGAGCCGGTGCGCCGGCCGCAACTGCGCGCCGGCGGGCACATCGTTGCGCCGGGATCGGACGGCGCGGAGATCGTCACGGCGCTCAAGCCGGCGCCGGAGCTGCGGCTCGACGCCGCACGGCTGTTGGCCGGCGAGGCGCAGCCGCTGACGGCGAATGGGGCATTCGCAGCGAATGGCTCATTCGCAGCGAATGGCTCATTCGCCGGGAATGAGCACGTGATCTACAAGCCGCGCTGGGGCGCTTTCTACCGCACCACACTGGAGCCGCATCTGCGGCACCTCGGCGTCGACACCATCGTGCTCGCCGGCTGCAATTTCCCCAACTGCCCACGCACCACGCTGTACGAGGCGAGCGAGCGTGACTTTCGTCTTGCGCTGCCGACCGATGCGGTGTCCGGCGTTTATGACAGGGGTTTGACCGAGGTCGCCGCCATCGGCGTGGCGTTGACGCGCACCGACGCGGTGGTGGGCTGGATCGGCGGCATGGCAGGCGAGCTGGCAAGCGATCTGGCAGAGGACTTGGCCGGGGACTTGGCCGGGGACTGAGCGGCGCGGGACTGGATTGCAGCTTGCAATGGTCGGCTGATTTGCCTTTTATCCCCGGGAGAAACCCCGGGGGTGGCATGGCCGAACTCATCCGCGACATCACGCTGTGCATCCTGTTCGCCTGGGGGCTCGGCCTCCTTGCGCATGTCCTGCGCCAGCCGCTGATTCTCGCCTACC
Organism: Bradyrhizobium sp. U87765 SZCCT0048; assembly: GCF_018131225.1. Taxonomy (GTDB): domain Bacteria; phylum Pseudomonadota; class Alphaproteobacteria; order Rhizobiales; family Xanthobacteraceae; genus Bradyrhizobium_A. The sequence goes on from NZ_JAFCMM010000005.1 coordinate 137,139, forward strand.
TGATCGGCGGCTTTGTCGTCGGCCCCTACGGCATGGGCTGGGTCAAGGAGCGGGAATCGATCAACACCATTTCCGAGCTCGGCCTGATCTTCATGCTGTTCATGATCGGGCTCGAGATCGACCTCAAGAAGATCGTCCGCGCCGGCCGCGTCATCCTGTTCGGCGCCGGCGGCCAGCTGATCGGCGGCTGCGTGCTCGGCGTGGCGTTCTTCATGGCGATCGGCCTGCCGCTCGGCAAGGGCGGCTTCGATGCGCTGTATCTCGCTGTCGCCTGCGCCCTCAGCAGCACGGTTATCATCGTCAAGGTGCTGTATGAGAAGCGCGAGCTCGACACCCTGCCGGGCCGCATCACGCTCGGCATCCTGGTGTTACAGGATATTTTCGCCATCCTGTTCCTCGCCGTGCAGCCGAGCCTTGCGGACCTCCAGGTCACGGTCATCCTGCTGTCGATCGCGCGCGTCGTCGCCCTCGTCGCGATCGCACTGGCGCTCAGCCGCTATGTGCTGCCGCCGCTGTTCCAGCGCGTGGCGCGGCGGCCGGAGCTGGTGCTGCTGGGCGCGCTGGCGTGGTGCTTCCTGATCGGCGAGATCGCCGAGCGGTTGCACCTGTCGCGCGAGATGGGCTCGCTGGTCGCCGGCGTGTCGCTGTCGACGTTCCCCTATGCGCTCGACGTCACCGCGAAGGTAACGACGCTGCGGGACTTCTTCATCACGCTGTTCTTCGTCTCGCTGGGCATGACCATCCCGGTGCCGAGCCTGTCAGTGGTCGGCTTCGCGCTCACCATCGCGGCGTTCACGGTGGCGAGCCGGCTGCTCACCACCTTCGTGCCGCTCTACCTGATGAAACAGGGCCTGCGGGCGAGCCTGCTGCCGGCGCTCAACCTGTCGCAGATCAGCGAATTCTCGCTGGTGGTGATCCAGGTCGGCATGGCCGCCGGGCATCTGACGACGGCGACCTCGAGCGCGGTGTCGTTCGCCTTCGTCATCCTTGCCGTGCTGTCGACGTTCGCCATCACCAAGAGCGACCCGATCAGCCGCTGGTCGGTGGCCACCCTCAAGGGGCTCGGGCTGCGCGATCTCGACCACGGCGGCGAGGAGGCGGGTGGCCATGGCGAGGGCCATGGCGGCCGCCGCATCGTCATCCTCGGCTTCTTCCGCGCGGCCAGCGCGCTGCTGTCGGATATCGAGCGCAAGAACGCCGCGCTTCTGGAGGACATCGGCGTCGTCGACTTTAACCCGGTGGTGTTCAACAACCTGCGTGCGCGCGGGCTCAACGTCACCTATGGCGACATCAGCAATGTCGACACCCTGACCCATGCCGGAGTCGGCAGCGCCGAGATCATCATCCTCAGCGTGCCTGATTCGCTGCTGGTCGGCGCCAACAACGAGAAGCTGGTGCGCCACGTCCGCTCGCTCAACGCCGACGCCCGCATCATCGCCACCGCCGACGTGCTCGGCGACGTCGCCGAGATCTATGCCGCCGGCGCCGATTATGTCACCGTGCCGCGGCTCGGCGACGCCCACGAGCTGCTCGACGTCATCGAGGCCATCGACGATGGCCTGCTGGACGAGAAGCGCGCCGATCTCGACGAGCGGCTCAAGGACCGCGGCGAGGTGCTGCCTTGAGGCCAGCCGTCGTGCGACGGTGACGGTTGCCGCCCGGTCGGGCGGGGAGAGAGCGATGGCGGCGACGCCGGACGATGCGATGCGTGCGGATGCTATGGCCGGTGACGTGCCGCTCGCCGGCGCGCGTGCCGGATTTCGCGGCTATCCGTCGCGGCGCCGCGCTCTGCATCTCCTGCTTGGCGGATGCGCTGCGACGCTGGCGCCGTCCGGCCTCGGCTTTCGCCTCGCGCAGGGACGGTCGTCCGCCCCGGACGGCTTGCCGCGCAGCCGGCCGGAGGATCAGGGCCTGTCGCCCACCGCCATCCTCGGCTTTCTCGACGAGGTCGACCGCAGCGGCTTCGAGCTGCACAGCTTCATGCTGTGGCGCAACGGCCACGTGGTGGCGGAGGGCTGGTGGTCGCCCTACCGCGCCGATCGTGTCCACAAGATGCATTCGGTGACCAAGAGCGTCGCCGCCTGCGGCGTCGGCCTTGCGCTGGCGGAAAAGCGTTTCACGCTGCAGGACAAGGCGGTGTCGTTCTTCAGGAGCGAGCTGCCGGACCGGATCGACGACAAGCTCGCGGCGATGACCGTCGAGGACCTGCTGACGATGCGCACGGGCCATGCGCACATGACGTCGGGCGCGGAGTGGCGGCGGACGAAGACCGACTGGGTCGCCGAGTTCTTCCGGATTCCGGTGGTGTTCCAGCCGGGCACGAAGTTCGTCTACACCAGCGCCGCGACGTTCCTGCTGTCGGCGATCGTGACCAGGGTCACCGGCCAGCCGCTCGCCGACTATCTCAAGCCGCGGCTGTTCGAGCCGCTCGACATCACCGGCTATGACTGGCCGCTCGGGCCGAACAACCTCACGCCCGGTGGCAACGGCCTTAGCTGGAAGACGGTCGACAGCCTCAAGCTCGGTGTGCTGCAGCTCCAGAACGGCCGCTGGAACGGGCGTCAGGTGCTGCCCACCGACTGGGTCGCGACATCGCACGCGCCCCATGTCGACGACAGATACGGCTATCACTGGTGGCTCGGGCCGGGCGGCGCGTACTATGCGGCGGGCCTGTTCAGCCAGACCGCGTTCGTCTTCCCCACGGAGAACATCGTGTTGGCGACGACGGCGGGCATTCCCGTCGAGAGCGGCTTTCCGCAACTGGTGTTCGCGCAGGTGCCGAAGATGATCGCGGCGAGCACGGCGCGGGACGATCGCGCCTTCAAGGCGCTGGCGGCGCATACCGCCAGCCTGCAGCTGATTCCCGTGCCGGCGCCGACGACATCGCCGATGGCGCCACAGGTGTCGGCGAACACCTACCGTTTTCCCGACAATGGCGACGGCGTCAGGTCGATCCGCCTGACGTTCCATGACGGCGGCTGCACCTTCGCGCTGACCGACGATCGCGGCACGCATCGTATCGAGGTCGGCCTCGGCCATCCGGTCGAGGGCGACACCACCATGACCGGCTACAAGCTGCACCACGATTATCAGCCCGACCGGATGCGTGTGGTGGCGAGCGGGACCTGGCGCGATGCGCGGACGCTGGTGATGACCTGGACGTTCGTGGAGTGTGCGTTCCGCGATACGGTCGTCTGCGTGTTCGAAGGGCCGTACATGCGCTTCAGCCGGAGCGTCAACGTCAACGCCGGGCCGATCGAGATGCCGACGTTGGTCGGGCGGCTGGAGACGCCGCAGGGCGGCTGAGGGGCGCGCGAGGGGCGGCGCGTGGCGTGCCCCTCGCGATGGCATCAAAAGCGGACGCGCGCTAGAAGCGATAGTTGACGCCGCCCTTGAGCACGTGGCTGTCGATATCGCGATGCTGGGTGCCCCAGATCGAGGTCACGGAGACGTCGGGGGTGCCGATGTAGTTGTACTCGACCCGGGCGGTCAGGTTGCTGCCGAACGCCTGTTCGATGCCGCCGCCGAGCAGGTAGCCGATGTTGAGCGACGAGCCGTTCTGCAGGCCGTCGGCGCCGTTGTAGCGCGTCAGGGCGAGGCCGGCGGTGCCATAGAGCAGAGTGCGGTCGAAGGCGACGCCGGCGCGGCCCTTGAGCGCGCCGCGCCAGGTTTCCTCCAGCTTGCCGCCAGGCACCTGATGCTCGTTGTTGCCGAGATAGCTTGCCTCGATCTCGCCGCCGCCGACCAGCATGCCCATCTGGAGGAGATAACCCGCCTGCAGGCCGAGGGCCGGGCCGTTGCGACCGGCGAACGGGTTCGGCGCCTCGGTGAAGGCGAGGCCGCCATGGGCGCCGACATAGATGCCGCTCCACTGGAACGGAGGTGGCGCGTAATAGGTCGGCGCCTTGGCGTAACGCGGAGAGTAGTAGTCATCGGCACGGGCGAGACTCGCGCCGAACAGCGCGAGTGCGGCGGCCACGGCCACGACGACGAGAGCTTTGCGCGACAGCATCGCAGGACTCCGGACTTCGGCGCGGACGTCGCCGCGCGCAACTGCATGGGGTCGGCGCATGCGTGTTCATCGCAGCTCTCCGACATGGCTCGTGTCGTTCGCTGATCGCAGCGAGGACAGACACGATTTTGCCGGTGAGCATTGCCGCTACATTGTGATGGCGTGCGGCATGTGGACAATTTTTGAGAAATATTTCGAGATCGGCGTCGGGCGCCTTCACGCTTCCTTTACCCGCCTTTGCAGGTGCGCGGGCGTGCAGGTCAGCGGCAGCATGATGCGGAAATGCGCACCGGCGCGCGCCGCGAGCGCGGAGACTTCACCGCCATGGCGGCGCACGATGTCGCGCACGAGGTTGAGGCCGAGGCCCGCGCCGCGGTCCTGCGGCTGCAGGCGGTAGAACGGCGCGAAGATCTTTTCGCGCTCGCCTTCGGGAATGCCGGGGCCTTCGTCGGTGACGTCGATGGCGCCGTCACTGCCGACCGCGATGGTGATGGTGCCGCGGCTGCCGGCATGCTCGATCGCGTTCTGCACAAGATTGGTGATCGCCCGCGTTAGCGCGCTGGCATCGCCGTTCACCGTCACGGCAGTCTTCGGCGTCTCCAGTGACAACTGATAGCCGGAGGCGATCGCCATCGGCGCGAGGTCCGCGGCGACCTGCTGGCAGACGTCGCAGAGGTCGATCGCGGTGAAGCTGTCGGCGCGGTCGAGGCGCTGCATGTCGAGCAGCTGTTCGGCGAGCGCGGCGATGCGGCCGGTATCGAGCTTCAGGCGGGTGCGCACTGCGCCTGCGGGCAGCAGCTCGAGGCGGGTCTGCAGGATGGCGATCGGCGTGCGCAGCTCGTGGGCGGCGTCGCTGAGAAAGCGCTGGTGCTGCTCATAGCCGTCGTCGAGCCGCTGCAGCGCGCCGTTGATGGCATGCACCAGCGGCTCGACCTCGGCGGGAATGCGCTCGACCGACAGCCGCGTGCCGCGACGATCGATATCGATCTCGCCGGCATGGGCGGCGACCGTGGCGATGCCGGCGAACGCCCGGCCGATGATCAGCGGGATCGCGATCAGTGCGATCAGCGCCAGCAGGATCAGGATCGGGATCAGCACGAGCTGCGACAGGATCACGATCGCGAACGCCAGCCCGACCATGCGGCCGGCGCCGGCGAGCACCGTGACGGTGCCTTCCTGGGTCTCGGTGCTGCGCACCGAGGCCGCGAGGTTGTAGGGCGCCTTGGTGTCGCGGATATCGGCGAAGCTGATGCGGTCGAGCGCGCCGGCCATCGATCGGTAGGCTTCGGGCACGGTGCCGCCGGTGACTTCCTCCCCGGCGGCGTTGCGTGCGACGAACCACAGGCCCGGCGCGTCGGCCTTGAGCGCCCGCAGGTCGGCGGTGTCGGCGATGGTCAGCTTGCCGTCCGGCCCCCGCCGGATCGCGCGGCCGACCACCTCGGTGGCGTCGGTGTCCATGAGCTGCCCACCGAGATCTGCGCGAATCAGCTGCATCACGATGACCGCGACCAGCGCGGTCAGAATGGCGTATTGCAGCGCCAGCAGCTGCCAGATCAGCCGCCGCTTCAGCGATCCGCGCCGGAACAGCTTCATTCCACGGCTTTCAGCAGATAGCCGACGCCGCGGATGTTGTGGATCTCGACCGCCGCCTGATGGGTGTCCAGCTTCCGGCGCAGCCGCGAGATGTGCGAGTCCAGCGCGTTGGACTGGATCTCGTCGTCGAAGCTGTAGACCGCTTCCTCCAGCGCCGAACGCAGCACGGTGCGGCCGTGACGCCGCATCAGCGTTTCCAGCACCAGCAGTTCGCGACGGCGCAGTTCGATCGGCTGGCCGCCGACGCTGACCTCGCGGTTGCCGAAGTTGAACACGAGCTGGCCGACACGCGCCACCGCCGGCGCCATCGCCGGAGGTCGCCGCAGCACCGCGCGCAACCGCGCCAGCAATTCCTCGAGCGCGAACGGCTTGGAGAGGTAGTCGTCCGCGCCCGCGTCGAGGCCCATGACGCGATCGTTGACGTCTCCCCGCGCCGTCAGCACGATGACCGGCACGCCCGACTGGCTGGCGCGCAGGTGCGGCAGCAGGCTGAGCCCGTCGCCGTCCGGCAGTTGCCGGTCGAGGATGATCGCATCGTGCACCGGATCGGCCACTGCCTCCCGTGCGAGGTCCAGCGAGAACACCCGGTCAACCACCACGTCGAACTTCAGCAGGGCTTCGCTTAATGCCGCCGCCATCTCATTTTCGTCTTCCACCAGTAACAGACGCATTTGTCCCGCCTCATGCAGACCCCCTCGACCCCCGGCTCGCATTGTGACGGCCAGGATTGCGTGAACATTGTGCCGGCAATCTTTTCTGCCGCGAGACGGGCTGCCAGCCACATTTTGCCGCGCCTGGCGGCGCTTTTGCGGAGGGGCGGGTGGGTTGGGGTTGAAATCGCTCTAAATCGGACCGCGGCGCCTCCACGAGGGGCGTCGTGGTCCGGGGCCGGGTCATGGCCGTCTCATGACGATCTCATGGCCATCGGCACAGACCTGCCCTGTGCGGGAACGGATCGGGCGCGGCTGCGTTGTCAGCTACTCATCTCATGGCAGGGCAAGGCGCCGGACGATGGTGGCGCGCCGGTGACCGATCGGCGGCGGCGAAAGACGGGAACTTGTCCATGGAATCTGCATGAGATGCTGCTGAGGATGACGGTCTGTCCCGCGTTGCGTAATGGGTCGCGTGTGTTACAAGGCCAGCCGAATTCGAGGGCGGACGATTGGCCAAAGTGACGAAGGCGCCCGCGCGGGCCGGTGCCAAATCCAAAACCAGCGACGTGAAGAAACCGACGGGCGGCAGGACGGCGGCAAAGGCCGCCTGGCCGGCGAAGGTGGCGTCACGCTCGACGGCGCGGACGGTCGCGACGGCCAAATCCGCCGCGAAGTCCAGCGACAAGAGTAAACCCGTGGCCAAGGCCGCCCCCAAAACCGAAGCCAAGGGTGCGGCCAAAACGGCCGCCAAGGCGGCCCCGAAGGCTGTCACCCGGGCGGTCAAGGGGGGCAGCAAGGCCACCGAAAAGACGGCGGACAAGTTGCCGAGCGACAATACGACCGAGAAGACATCTCGCAAGAGCAGCACAAAGACTGCTATCAAGGACGTGGCCGACGCGAGTCTCGAATCGCAGGCGACGCCGAGCCCGGCTTCGGGTGCCCCAGGCGGCGCCGAAGGCGTGGCCGCAGGTGCCCGGCCCAACGGCAAAACCAGCGTGGATCACGGTACGGACGGCAAGGCGGCGAAGGGGGCAGCGGCGAAATCCGCAGTGTCTTCGGCTGAGCCGGTGGATCTCCTGACGATCATGACAACTGGACAACGCAGTGAGGTGACGAACGATGCGAGAGGCGCACGCATGACCAACGAAACCCAGGCCGCGCCGTCGCGCTCCCAGCCCCTGACCCTGCCCAAGGCCGCCGCGAGCCAGGTCGCGCCGCAGGCGGCCCAGCCGGCCGCCCGGCCGGCTGCCGGCGAGGTGCTGGTCAAGAAGCCGACGGCGCCCGCGATGCCACCAAAGCCGAACCCCCGCGCGGACATTCCGCCGACGACGGGCTTCACGCTGGTGGTCGACGGCCATTTCAAGAACCAGTACGACGACGCCAATGCCGCGCGCACTGCCGGTGCCGACCTGCTGCGTCGCTTTCCGATGCTCCGCATCGAGATCTACGACGCGTCGCAGAAGACCCGCAGCCGGATCTGATCGGCCGGTCCCCACCGGGGAATTGCAGCGTTGCGGATCGCCGTGCTCCCGGATCGCGGCGCCCTGGCGCCGGCGCGTTCCGGGTCAGCCGTCGGTGCGGGTCCGTGCCGGCCGCGTCAGCCATGCGAAGACGGCCACGCCCAACAGCAGCCCGAAGGCCAGCACCTGCAGCGCCGCGGGCAGGGACACGCGCGCGGCCACGATGCCTGTGGTCGCCTGCATCATGGCCGTGCCGAAGAAGAACGACAGGTTCACGGCCGACAGCGCCTTGCCGGTATCCTCGCTCGGCACCACCTGCCGTGTGATGGCGTAGAGCAGAGGCTGGGCGGAGCTGAAGAAGCCGATCGCCACCAGCAGCGCGCCGTCGGTCGCCGGCGACAGGGTGGGCACGCCGAACGCATTCGACAGCAGGCCGCCCGGACCACCGCAGGCCATCGCCACCAGCGCCAGCGCGGCGAGGGTGTGGCAGACGATGACCAGCGCGCGCCGCTGGCCGAGGCGGCGGTCGATCACGCCGATCAGCAGCGGCCCCACGATCATCGACAGGGTGAAGGCGAGCAGGACCTGGCCGGCGTCGAAGCGTGACTGGCCCTTGACGTTCATCAGCCACGGGCCGCCCCATACGCCACGCAGCACCAGCGTGATCGCCAGCGAGAAGAACGCCAGCACGATGACGCCGCGCAGCGGCCGGGAGAAGCCGAGCCGGAAGACACCGAGCGCCTCGTCGAGCACGCGGCGCGGCGCGGCGTCGGTGTGGTCGCGCTTGACGACCACGGACACCATCAGCGCGATCACGATCGCCATGCCGGCGGCGACGACGAAGCCGCCGCGCCAGCCGGTGCGGTCGACCAGCCATGCCAGCGGGCTCGCCGACAGGATCATGCCGCAGTTGCCGAGGCTGAGGATGATGCCGGTCCACATCCCGAACTTGGCGGCCGGCAGGCGCCGCGCCGCGTAGGTCACCGGACACAGCAGCATGCCGGAGGTGGCGATGCCGAGCAGGATCTGGGCGATGCAGAAGGCGAGTGGCGTCTGTGTGAACGCGGCGAAGGTCGCGCCGAGCATGGTGGCGATCAGCAGCGACAGCGACACGGTGCGCACGCTGAAGCGATCGAGCGCGACCCCGAGTGGAATCTGGCTTGCTGCAAACGCGAAATGATACGCGCCGGCCAGTGAGCCGATGGCCGCGGGATCGGCGTGGAAGTCGGCCGCGATCAGGTCGATCGACACCGCGGGCAGGGTGCGCACCATGTTGGACAGCATGTGGCCGCACGCCAGCACCACGATGGGGGCGAACAGTTTCAGTCCGGTCGTCGGTTGCGGCTCGGGAGGCGATAGCATGATGGCGTCGGCGGGAGGGATCGGAGCGCCGTTATGGACCAGCCCGGCCTTGAAGGGTAGCGGCTGCCGGACTGCGAGCCATGCGCCCAGGGGTGGCTTCGCCCGTGAGGCGATCGTCAGGACCGGTATTGCCCTCTTGTGCCGCCGCCAGCGTCAGGTGGCGAGGCCGTTCATCAGCAGGTCGAGCTGCGCGGCGACGAACGCATCGACGTCGATCGGGCGGCGCTTGTCGAACACCAGCCGCCACACATCCAGCAGCAGCGAAGGGCTGAGCAGCAGCTCGGGAAACCGCCGTGCCGTGGTGTCGCGGAATTCGCCGGCGGCGATGCCGGCCTCCACCAGCATGCGCACATGCTCGACCAGCGGCTCCATGAATTCCTGGTAGTAGCGCTCGACGAGGTCGGGAAAGCGCGCGCCTTCCGCGATCATGAAGCGCAACGTCTCGCGCGAGGCGCGCTCGTCGCCGAAGCGGCGATAGAGATAGACGATCAGATCGTGCAGTTGCGTCCGGTAGGGGCCCTCAAGCGTCTTGAGGAAGGCCATCTGCTCATCGTGCAGCGGTCGGGACACGTGGCGGATCATCTCGTCGAACACCCGCTCCTTGGTGTCGAAGTAGAAGTAGATCGTGCCCTTGGTGACCCCGGCGCGTTTGGCCACGTCCTCGAGACGGGTGGCGGCATAGCCGTTCGCCACGAACTCCTCGAACGCGGCGTCGAGGATTTCGCCGGGGCGTTCGGCCTTGCGGCGTTCCCTGCGCTTCGTGGGGGTGTCGGCCTTCAGTGTGCGGTCTCGCATTCTGGAACCCAGAATATTATTGACTTACGAGTTAGTCAATAATATTTACCGCCGCAGGAGCATTTTCCTGTGTCACCATCACGCGCCAACCGGCGTGTATGCCTCTCTTGTCGCGAGCGAGTGGTCATCATGGTCAGCTTTCGAACCCGGTCCGCTCTCCAGGCGGGCTGCCTCCTGGCCGTTTCGGCCGCGCTCGGCGGGTGCGACGACCACAAGGTCGCGGCCAAGCCCCCGACGCTGGTGCGCGCCGAAGTGGTCGCGCTCAAGGAACGGGTCGAGTCCGTGACCCTGACCGGCGATGTCCGCGCCCGCGTCCAGGCCGAGCTGTCGTTCCGTGTCAGCGGCCGTGTGACCGAGCGGCTGGTGGATGTGGGGGCCCATGTCGAGAGCGGCCAGGTGCTGGCGCGGCTCGATCCGACCGAGCAGAAGGCGGATCTCGACGCCGCGACCGCGGCGGTGACGGCGGCGGAATCCCAGGTGCGGGTCGCGAATGCCACCTTCGACCGCCAGAAGACGCTGCTCTCGAACGGCTTCACCACCCGCGCCGCATACGACCAGGCTCAGGAAGGGCTCCGCACCGCGGAAGGCTCGCTCGAGTCCGCGAGGGCGCAACTCGGCACCGCCCGGGATGCGCTCGGCTACACGGAACTGCGGGCGAGCGCCGCCGGTGTCATCACCGCGCGCAGCATCGAGATCGGCCAGGTTGCGGAAGCGACGCAGCCGGCGTTCTCGCTGGCGCAGGACGGCGAACGTGATGCGGTGTTCGAAGTCTATGAGTCGATTTTCTTCAAGCAGTCTCCAGGCGACGACGGCGTCGTGCTCGCGCTCGTGTCCTCTCCATCGGTCACCGCGCGAGGGCGCGTGCGTGAAGTGTCGCCGACCATCGACCCCAAGACGGGAACGGTGCGGGTGAAGGTCGCGATCATGCAGCCGCCCGCCGCGATGACGCTCGGCAGTCCGGTCACCGGTACGGCCACGGCGCGGCCGGAGCGCCGCATCATCCTGCCCTGGGGCGCGCTCACGGCGGTCGGCAGTGCGCCGGCCGTGTGGGTCATCGACGACAAGAGCAGGGCGGTGGCGCTGAAGCCGATCACCGTCGAGGAATACGGCACCGGGACCATCGTGGTGAAGAGCGGCCTCGATCCCGGCGAACGGGTGGTGACCGACGGCGGCAAGTTGCTCAGTCCCGGTCAGGTCGTGACCTTCGAGGGAGCGCGCGCATCATGATGTCATCGCGTATCCTGCTCGCGCTCCTTGGCGGCGCCGCAGCGCTGATGCTCGGCGGCTGCAAGGAAGAGGCCGCGGTGCCCGTGCCGGTCCGGCCGGTGCTGTCGATGGTGGTCGAGCCCGGGCTCGCCGGAGGTGCGGCGATCGTCGGCACCGTGCAGCCCCAGTTCAAGACCGATCTCGGCTTCCGTGTGCTAGGTCGCCTGATCGCGCGTCCGGTCAATGTCGGCGACATGGTCGAGAAGGGCCAGGTTGTCGCGTCGGTCGATCCGGCGGCGCTGGAGCTCGCGGTGCGTTCCGCCACCGCGGCGGTCTCGAGCGCTCAGGCGCAGCTTGCCAACGCGGCCGGCGCCGAGGGCCGTCAGCGCACGCTGCTGGAGACCGAGGCCACCAGCCGTGCCACCTTCGAGACGGCCGAACAGGCCCGGGCCGCCGCGCAGGCCTCGGTGGTGCAGGCTGAAGCCAATCTCACCAAGGCGCGCGAGCAGCTCGGTTATGCCCGCCTCAAGGCCGATTTCGCCGGCGTTGTCACCGCGGTCGGGGCCGAAGTCGGCCAGGTGGTGTCGCCGGGGCAGAGTGTGGTGACCGTCGCGCGGCCCGATATCCGCGAGGCAGTGATCGACGTCTCCGAGGACATCGCCGCCAGCCTGCGCATCGGCCAGACCTTCACCGTCAGCCTGCAGCTCAATCCGGCGATCAAGGCCGAGGGCAAGGTGCGCGAGATCGCGCCGCAGGCCGATCAGGTTACCCGCACGCGCCGCGTGCGCATCACCCTGGAGACGCCGCCCGAGGCCTTCCGCCTCGGCACCACCGTCACCACCACGCTCGCGGGCAGCGACGCGCGCGTCCTGCGCCTGCCCGGCTCGGCGGTGCTGACGCGGGACGGCAAGACCTATGTCTGGCTGGTCGACACGGCGAGCCGCACCGTGGCGCTGCGCGAGGTGCAGGGAGCACCGGATGACGGCGGCCTGCGGGTCACCGGCGGCATCGCGCCTGGCGTGCGGGTGGTCACCGCCGGCGTGCACAGTCTCAAGGAGGGCCAGAAGGTCCGCATCGATCAGGAAGCGCAACAGTGAAGAACTTCAATCTTTCCGACTGGGCGCTCAATCACCGCTCGCTCGTCTGGTACTTCATGATCGCCTTCATGGCGGCAGGGCTGTATTCGTATCTCAGCCTCGGCCGCGAGGAAGATCCGGCCTTCACCATCAAGACCATGGTGATCCAGGCGCAGTGGCCCGGCGCGTCCGCGCAGGAGGTGGCGCGCCAGGTCACCGACCGCATCGAGAAGAAGCTCGAGGAGCTGGAGTCGCTCGACTATACCAAGAGCCTCACCGTCGCCGGCCAGACCACCATTTTCGTCAACCTGCGCGAGACCACCAAGGCGCGCGACGTGACGCCGACCTGGCTGCGCGTGCGCAACATGATCGCCGACATCCGCGGCGAGTTTCCCCAAGGCGTGATCGGGCCCGGCTTCAACGATCGTTTCGGCGACGTGTTCGGCAACATCTACGCCTTCACCGCCGATGGCCTGACGCCGCGCCAGCTGCGCGACCGGGTCGAGGAGGCGCGCGCGCAGGTGCTGACCGTGGCCAATGTCGGCCGTGTCGATATCATCGGCGCCCAGGACGAGGTCATCTATCTCGAATTCTCCACGCGCAAGGTCGCCGCGCTCGGGCTCGACACCCGCTCGATCGTCGCCTCTCTGCAGGCGCAGAACGCCATCGCGCCGTCGGGCGTGCTGCAGGCCGGCCCCGAGCGCATCAGCGTGCGCGTCAACGGCCAGTTCACCTCGGAAGCGAGCCTCAAGGCGATCAACCTGCGGGTCAACGACCGCTTCTTCCCGCTCACCGATGTCGCGACCATCACCCGCGGCTATGCCGACCCGCCGACCTCGCTGTTTCGCTTCAATGGCGAGCCGGCGATCGGCCTTGCCATCGGCATGAAGAGCGGCGCCAACCTCCTGGAGTTCGGCGCGGCGCTCAAGCAGGAAATGATCCGCGTCGTCGCCGACCTGCCGATCGGCGTCGGCGTGCACCTCGTGTCCGACCAGCCGGTGGTCGTGGAGGAGGCGGTGTCGGGCTTTACCCGGGCGCTGTTCGAGGCGGTCGTCATCGTGCTCGCGATCTCCTTCATCAGCCTCGGCATGCGGGCCGGTCTCGTGGTGGCGATCTCGATTCCGCTGGTGCTGGCGATCACCTTCGTGGTGATGGCTTATGCCGAAATCTCGCTGCAGCGCATTTCACTGGGCGCGCTGATCATCGCGCTCGGTCTTCTCGTCGATGATGCGATGATCGCCGTCGAGATGATGGTGGCGCGGCTGGAGGCCGGGGACTCGCTGCGCAAGGCGGCGACCTATGTCTATACCTCCACCGCCTTCCCGATGCTGACGGGAACGCTGGTGACGGTCGCCGGGTTCATCCCGATCGGTCTCAACAGCAGCAGCGCCGGCGAATTCACCTTCACGCTGTTCGTGGTCATCGCGGTGTCGCTGGTGGTGTCGTGGATCGTCGCGGTGCTGTTCACGCCGCTGCTCGGCGTCACCATCCTGCCCGCGAGCCTGCCCCGCCATCACGAGACCAAGGGGCGCTTCGCCCTGGCGTTCTCCCGCCTGCTCGATGTCTGCATGCGCCGGCATTGGGCGACCATCATCGCCACCGTGGTGATCTTCCTGCTGTCGCTCGGCGGCCTGCAGTTCGTGCAGCAGCAGTTCTTCCCGGCGTCCGACCGCAACGAGCTGGTCGTCGATTTCAACCTGCCGCAGAACGCCTCGATCGCCGATACCAACGCGCAGATGGCGCAGTTCGAGCGCGAAGCGCTCAAGGGCAACCCCGCGATCGACCACTGGTCGACCTATGTCGGGTCCTCTGCGCCGCGCTTCGTGCTGTCGTTCGATGTCCAGCCAGCCGACGTCTCCTATGGCCAGGTCGTCATCGTCACCAAGGGGCTGGAGGAGCGCGACAAGCTCGCGGCCGAGCTGCAGGCCTATCTGAAGAAGACGTTCCCGGGCACCGACGGCTTCGTCAAGCTGCTCGATATCGGCCCGCCGGTCGGCCGTCCAGTGCAGTATCGCATCAGCGGGCCGGACATCGCCAAGGTGCGCGAGTATGCCCAGTCGCTGGCCGGCGTGCTGCGCGGCAACGCTCATCTCGGCGATGTCGTGTTCGACTGGATGGAGCCGGCGCGCGTCGTCAAGGTCGACGTGCTGCAGGACAAGGCCCGCCAGCTCGGCGTCACCTCGGAGGACATCGCCTCGGCGCTCAACAGCGTGCTCGACGGCATGGCGGTCACCCAGGTGCGGGACGACATCTACCTGATCAACGTGCTTGGCCGCGCCAACGCCGCCGAGCGCCACTCGATCGAGACGTTGCGGGACCTGCAGCTGTCGGGCAATGGTGGGGCGTCGGTGCCGCTCGCGGCGGTCGCGACGCTGCGCTACGAGCTCGAGCAGCCGACGATCTGGCGGCGCTCGCGCCTGCCGACCATCACGCTCAAGGCCGGCATTCTCGACGAGGTGCAGCCCAACACGGTGGTCGAGCAATTGAAGCCCGCGATCGCCGCCTTCGACGCCAAGCTGCCCCCCGGCTACAGCGTGGCCATCGGCGGCAGCGTCGAGGAGAGCGCCAAGAGCCAGGCGCCGATCGTCGCGGTGGTGCCGCTGATGCTGTTCATCATGGCGACCATCCTGATGCTGCAGCTGCAGAGCTTCCAGCGCCTGTTCCTGGTGTTCGCGGTGGCGCCGCTGGCGCTGATCGGCGTGGTCGCGGCGCTGCTGCCGAGCGGCGCGCCGATGGGCTTCGTCGCCATCCTCGGCGTGCTCGCGCTGATCGGCATCCTGATCCGCAACTCGGTGATCCTGATCGTGCAGATCGAGGAATTGCGCGAGGAAGGACGTCCCGCCTGGGAGGCTGTGGTGGAGGCGACCGAGCATCGCATGCGGCCGATCGTGCTGACGGCGGCAGCGGCATCGCTGGCGCTGATCCCGATCGCCCGCGAGGTATTCTGGGGCCCGATGGCCTACGCCATGATGGGCGGCATCATCGTCGGTACCGTGCTGACGCTGCTGTTCCTGCCGGCGCTGTACGTCACCTGGTTCCGCATCAAGGCGCCGGACGACACGCAGGCGCCGCCGGCACCCGCGGCCGAGCCGAAGCCGGCAGCATGACGGCCATCGCGCCGCGGGTCAGGCAGCCTTGCCCGCGGCGCTGGCCTCCGCGACTTCGTCCAGCTTTCCGGTCCTGACGTCGTAGATGAAGCCGTAGATCGGGATGGTCTTCGGCACCAGCGGATGATTGCGGATGCGCCGGACATCCTCGACCACGCTGCGGGCGTTGTCGGAGAAGGTGTGCCAGTGCACGTAGCGCCCGGCCACCGAGCCGCCGCCGTGATGGGGATTGTGCCAGGCCTTGCCGTCGAACTGCGCGGTATCGAGATTGTCCTCGAGCAGGGAGCCGATGACTTCGCCGGTGAACAGCTCCATGCCGCAGTCGGAATGGTGAATCACGAACCACTCGCGCGTACCCAGCAGCTTGTGCGAGATCACCAGTGAGCGAATGGCGTCGTCGGTGGCGCGGCCGCCGGCATTGCGGATGACATGGGCGTCGCCCTCGGCGAGGCCGGCGTATTTCGCCGGATCGAGGCGGGCGTCCATGCAGGTCAGAATGGCGAAGCCGCGCGCCGGTGGCAGCGCGAGCTTGCCCTTGTCGCCGAACCCGGCGGCATAGGCGGCGTTGGCGGCGATCACGTCGTCATAGGGCTGGCCCGGCGCTGTCATGGTGGTCGTCCTCGTCTGGTTGCAGCGAGAACCGCATGATCGAAGGGGCGGTGATAGCGGTCAAGAAAACGGAATTTTGAAGTTGTGGCGCCAAAGCGGCAGTTGTGCTCGCGCGGGGTGTCGCGAGGGGATGAAGCTTGCCGCCGGCTGCAGGCGAGGGTGCGTTCAGCCGAGCAGCAGCCGCTGCACGAGATCCGGCGTCGAGCGCACACCGTACTTGCGCAGCAGCCGCGTGCGATAGATGTCCACGGTCCGAGGGCTGATGCCGAGCCTTGCGGCGGCTTCCTTCGCCGTCCGGCCGTCGACGAACAACGCGGCGATATCGCGCTCGCGCGGCGTGAGCGCCATCGGCGGAGTGTTGCGGCTGTGCAGCGCGCCCGACAGTTCCGTGAACACCCACAGCGTATCGCGGTGGGGTGCGGCCGGGGTCAGGCTGCGCCCGCGGACA
Source organism: Bradyrhizobium sp. U87765 SZCCT0048 (assembly GCF_018131225.1). Lineage (GTDB taxonomy): Bacteria > Pseudomonadota > Alphaproteobacteria > Rhizobiales > Xanthobacteraceae > Bradyrhizobium_A. The sequence continues at coordinate 153,460 of NZ_JAFCMM010000005.1, forward strand.
TGGACCCAGAACAGCTCGCCATCGAGGCGGCGCATCACGCGGTCGTTGGCGAAGCTGCCGCTGGCCCGTAGCGTGCGGCCGACGCGCTTTCCGGTGTCGACGAAATGCAACTCGTCCGGATAGAGGGCGGCGAAGCTGGAGCCGGTCAGGACGCGGCGGGTGCCGCGGAACATGGTGGCGAACGCGCGGTTGCAGTCGATGATGATGCGGTCGCGCCCGATCGCGAGCCCGACCGGACTTTCCAGGAAGGCCTGCGCGTAGTCGGGTCCGCGGCGGCGCGGACGGGTCACGGTCATCGCGTCTCCCTGCCGGCGACCGCGCGTCTCCGCGCCGCCGCCGAACACTTAAGTGTCCGACACCTATAGCGTTAGGTGCAGGGGTTCGCTAGCGTCCCGCCGTTCACGACATCGGAACGAACCATGCGCACGCGCGCCGACATCGACATTCGTGAGGCCCGGTCGGATGACTGGCCGGCGATCTGGCGGATCATTTCGCCGACCATCCGGGCTGGCGAGACCTATGCCCTTGCGCCGGACATGTCCGAGGACGAAGCTCGCGCCTACTGGACGGGGCCGGACCGGCGAACGTTCGTGGCGCAGGCCAGCGAGGCCATTGTCGGTACCTACTACATTCGCGCCAACAACGCCGGCGGCGGCGCCCATGTCTGCAATTGCGGCTACATGACCGCGGCAGCGGCGGCCGGACAGGGCATCGCGCGTGCGATGTGCGCACACTCGCTGGAGGTCGCTCGGGCCATGGGCTACCGCGCCATGCAGTTCAATTTCGTCATCAGCGTCAACGTCCGGGCCGTGCGGCTGTGGCATGACATGGGGTTTGTCACCGTCGGCGTGCTCCCGGAAGCCTTCGCCCATCCGTCGAAAGGGTATGTCGACGCACTGGTGATGAGCCGCCGGCTCTGAACGGCCGTTCAACCGCGTTGCGCCCCTGTTGCCGGACGGGATTTTCCGTCCTCATCGGCCATGTCCATCTCGTCCGCCGTCGGCAGGCCACGGCGTGATCCGGCCCCGAGCGCGTCAGCCGGAAGGCGCGGTGTTGTCGCCGTCGTCGTGGAACATGCCCGAGCCGGGTGTGGCCTCTTCCCGGGTCAGTGCCGGATCGTCGGTCGCTGGTTGCGACGGCCGCTGGTCGTGGATCTTGTCGTCGCCGTGACGCGCGGGCTCCGGCTGCGGCGTCTTTCGCGTCGCGCGGTCGCGCTGGCGGGTACCGCTTGTCATCATGGCAAGCCTCATGTTTCTACGCGAGGAAAAAACCGGCGGTGTCCGGAATCGTTCCGCGGGCCCCGATCGCCGCGGTTGACGCGATCTTGCAGGTAAGTCAGTCCGGCATGACCTGCCGTTGCCACAAATCGTGTATAGACCGCACGCGTTACCGCGTGCCGTTGCAAGGAGTGTTCGTGTCCGTTTCGTCCGCCGATCCCGTCTCCATCGCCGTCGATGACGTCACCACCGTTTCGGGACTGCTGCAGGCGTCGCCGCGGTCCCGTGCGCTGTATGTCCTGGCGCATGGCGCGGGCGCCGGCATGACGCATGCGTTCATGGCGGCGGTGGCGAATGAACTCGCGGACCGCGACGTCGCGACGCTGCGCTATCAATTTCCCTACATGGAGCGCGGCAGCCGCCGGCCGGACGCGCCGGGGCTCGCCCACGCCACGGTCCGTGCGGCGGTGGCCGAAGCCGCGCGGCAGCGGCCGGACCTGCCGCTGTTCGCCGGCGGCAAGTCGTTCGGGGGGCGCATGACGTCGCAGGCGCAGGCGGTTACGCCGCTCGCCGGCGTGCGCGGCCTGATCTTTCTCGGCTTCCCGCTGCATCCTGCCGGCAAGCCGTCGCAGGAGCGGGCGAAGCATCTCGCCGATGTCGCGATCCCGATGCTGTTTCTGCAGGGCACCCAGGACAAGCTGGCGATGCTGGCCGAACTCGAGCCGGTGTGTGCAGGGCTTGCGCCGCGCGCCAGCCTCGTGCTGTTCGCCGATGCCGATCACAGCTTTCATGTTCCGGTGCGCAGCGGTCGCACCGATCCGCAGGTGCGCGGGGAGGTGCTCGACGCGCTGGCGGGCTGGATCGCCGGCATCCTGAAATAGCCAGCCCTGCTGACCTTTCCGGAGGCCGCTTGATCGGCTCCCGCATCCGCGCCACACTCCCGGCCAAAATCCGGTCTGGGAGGATCGCCGTGCGGGAGGAACAGGTTGCGCACGTGGACGAGCTGGTCCGCGTTGCCGTCGGCGCGCCGTCGTTGCGCGACCCCATCATCCATCAGTCGTGGCGGCGCTGCGTGTCCGAGCACAAGCTCGATCCGGTGGTGCTGCGCGACGCCTGCATCGTCACCGAAGGGCAGTTGCGCGAACATCGCGACGCCATGGACGAATTCCTGCATACCGCGCGGTTCGGGGTGGAGACGCTGTACCGCCAGGTCGCCGGCCTCGGCTATGTGCTGCTGTTGACCGATGCCCGTGGTGTCACCGTCGATTTCATCGGCGATCCCACCTTCGACAACAATCTGCGGCGCGCCGGGCTCTATCTGGGCGCCGACTGGAACGAGCCCAACGCCGGCACCTGCGCGGTCGGCACCTGCATCGCCACCGGCGAGGCGCTGACCGTGCATCAGAGCGATCACTTCGACGCCACCCACATTCCGCTGACCTGCACGGCCGCGCCGGTGTTCGATTCCAGCGGCGCGCTCGCCGCTGTCCTCGATATCTCGGCGTTGCGCTCCCCGGAGCCGAAGGCGAGCCAGTTCCTGGCGCTGGCGCTGGTGAAGTCGTTCGCTCACAAGATCGAGAATGCCAACCTGCTCAACCGTTTCCGCCGCGAGTGGATCGTCAAGCTGTCGGGGTCGGCGGAGTTCGCCGACGTCGATCCCGACTACATGCTCGCGGTCGACGCGTCCGGCCGTATCATCGGCTTCAACAACCGCGCGCGGCAGATGCTGGCCCGTGAGTGCGAGGGCTCGCCGCTGCGGGCCGGCGGACTGAAGCTGTCTGACGTCCTGGACTGCGGCGTCGACGAGTTACCGCGCTTCGCCCATTCGCGGCCGACCGGCCAGCGCACAGTGCGGCTGAAGCGCAGCGGCACCACGCTGTTCGCCCAGACGCTGCCGCCGCCGGCGCGCACGCCGGCGACGCCTGCCCCGCAGGCTGCCGCGCCGGCCGTGCCCGAGCCGCTGCAGAATCTGTTCCAGGGCGATCCGACCATGCGCGATGTCGCGACGCGTGCGGCGCGGCTGGTCAACGCCCAGATGAGCATTCTCATCCAGGGCGAGACCGGCAGCGGCAAGGAGCACCTTGCCAAGGCACTGCATGCGGCGAGCGCCCGCGCCAGCAAGCCCTTCGTCGCCGTCAACTGCGCGGCGCTGCCGGAGAGCCTGATCGAGAGCGAGCTGTTCGGCTACGAGGCCGGTGCCTTCACCGGCGCGCGGGCGAAGGGGCGGCGCGGCCTCATTCTCGAGGCCGATGGCGGCACGCTGTTCCTGGACGAGATCGGCGACATGCCGCTGACCTCTCAGACGCGGCTGCTGCGCGTGCTCGCCGAGCGCGAGGTGACGCCGGTGGGCCGCAGCCGCCCGGTGCCCGTCAACATCCGCGTCGTCGCCGCCACGCACCGCGACCTCGTGGACCTCGTCAAGGCCGGCCAGTTCCGCGAGGATCTTTATTTCCGCCTCAACGGCGCGATCCTGAAGCTGCCGGCGCTGCGCCAGCGCAGCGATCTCGAATGGCTGGTCGGCCGGCTGCTCGACCGCCTGTCGCTGGAACGCGACGCGTCGTTTCGCCTGTCGGCGGCGGCGCGCGATGCGCTGCGCGGCTATGCCTGGCCCGGCAACATCCGCGAACTGGTCAACAGCCTCGACTATGCCTGCACGCTGTCGACCGGCGAGATCGGCCTCGACGATCTGCCGGAATCGATTACGCGGGCGCGGCGCGGCGATGGCTGGCCGCAGCCAGAGGCGAATGCCGGGGTTCAGTCCCGGCTGCACGCCGGGGAAGCGCCCGGGCGGGCCGCGGATATGGCCGCCGAATTGGCGGCGGAGCTGCGGGCCCATCACTGGAACGTCTCGCAGGTCGCGCGCGCCCGCGGCGTCGATCGCTCCACCATCCACCGCCAGATCCGCCGCTTCGGCCTCACCGCGCCGAACAAGCTGGTGTGAGGGCGGGGGCTTCGTTGCGACGCCGCATCAATCGGGCCCATGCCTCATCTCCTCATCCTGAGGAGGCGCGAAGCGCCGTCTCGAAGGATGAGGCCCGTACCATCTCCGCTGCTTGCGGGCCTCATGGTTCGAGACGTGCGGCTGCGCCGCACTCCTCACCATGAGGAGAGATGCATCATGGCCGTAACGCCGTAAAGGATGTGCCGCGCGGGTCTGTGCGGCGCGCGGGCGCCAATCCGTCGTCCCTGATGCCGACGCCACACCTGTTGCATCCGCCACACCGCAGGTGTGGCGGATGCAACAGGGCCTGCGCGCCCGGCGTTTTCGTAAAAAGCGTGATCGATCATCACGTTGTGTCGTTGGCCCGAGTTGGCATCGGCCTTGCTCTTCCTTTCCGCAAAACAAGTTTCGGGAGGAAGCCGCGTGACGCCCATCGTCGGGATCATCGCCAATCCGGTTTCCGCGCGCGACATCCGCCGGGTGGTCGCGAACGCGTCGAGCCTGCAGATTGCCGACCGCGCCAACATCCTGTTGCGCGTGCTTGCGGCGCTCGCCGCCTGCGGCGTATCGCAAGTGCTGATGATGCCGGAGCGCGGCGGCATCGCCGGTCATGTGCTGCGGGGGATCGCGCGGGCGCGGCCGCAGGACGGCGCGCACTTTCCCGCCGTGAACTGGCTCGACATGCCGGTCACCGGCACGGCCGAGGACAGCCGCACCGCGGCGCGGCTGCTGCGCAAGGCGGGGGCGGCAGCCATCGTCGTGCTCGGCGGCGATGGCACCCATCGCGCGGTGGTGTCGCAATGCGGCAGCGTCCCGATCGCCGGCATTTCCACCGGCACCAACAACGCGTTTCCCGAGCACCGCGAGCCGACCATCACCGGCCTCGCCGCGGGACTCGCCGCCACCGGCATGGTTCCGCGCTCGGCCGCCCTCGTGCCCAACAAGATCATCGAGGTCGCCGCCGGGCGTATCACCGACATCGCGCTGGTCGACGTCGCCTTCGTCACCGATGGTTTCGTCGGTGCCCGCGCGGTGTGGCGCATGGACACGCTGCGCGAGCTGTTCGTCACCTTCGCCGATCCCGAGGTGATCGGGCTCGCGGCCATCGCCGGGTTGATCGAGCCGGTGTCGCGGCGCCAGTCCGGCGGCCTGATGGTGCGCTTCGCGCCCACGGCAGCAGCGCCGACCGTGCTCAGTGCCCCGATCGCGCCGGGCATGATCGCCCCGATCGGCATCGACGACTGGCGGCTGATGCCGGCAGGCGTTCCGTTCGCGCCGACGCTGCGGTCCGGCTCGATCGCGCTCGACGGCGAGCGCGAGCTGTCGTTCACCGCGCGCGACGAGGTGGCGGTGACGCTGCGCGACGGCGCGTTCCACACCATCGATGTCGCCGCCGTCATGAAATTCGCGGCGCTCAACGGCCTGCTGCGGCAGGCCCAGCGTACGCCAGCGCCCTCGTTCGCCTGAAGAAACCACCACGGAGGAAACCACGTCATGTCCGACAATCCCTTTCCGCTGAAGAAGGCCGAACTGCTCGACGCCTACCGCACCATGCGCACCATTCGCGAGTTCGAGGAACGGCTGCATGTCGAGTTCGCCAAGGGCGACATTCCCGGCTTCGTCCACCTCTATGCGGGCGAGGAGGCCTGCGCCACCGGCATCATGATGCATCTTACCGACATCGATCGCATCGCCTCGACCCATCGCGGCCATGGCCACTGCATCGCCAAGGGCGTCGACGTTCACGGCATGATGGCGGAGATCTACGGCAAGGAGAGCGGCTCGTGCCGTGGCAAGGGCGGCTCGATGCACATCGCCGATCTCTCCAAGGGCATGATGGGCGCCAACGGCATTCTCGGGGCGGGCGCGCCGCTGATCTGCGGCGCCGGGCTCGCTGCCAAGTTCCGCGGCGACGGCGGCGTCGGCATCACCTTCTTCGGCGACGGGGCCTCCAATCAGGGCACGGTGCTGGAGAGCATGAACCTCGCCGCAGTGTGGAACCTGCCGGTGATCTTCGTGGTCGAGAACAACGGCTATGCGGAATCGACCTCGGTCGACTACGCCACCGCCGTCGACAGCTATGTCGACCGCGCCTCGGGCTTCGGCCTGCCCGGTGTCACCGTCGACGGCACCGACTTCTTCGCGGTGTACGAGGCCGCCGGCGAGATGATCAGGCGGGCGCGGGACGGCGGCGGCCCGTCGCTCCTGGAATGCAAGATGATCCGCTTCTTCGGTCACTTCGAGGGCGATGCCCAGACCTACAAGGCCAAGGGCGAGAACGACCACAACCGTGCCACGCGCGACTGCATCAAGCTGTTCGCCGGGCGCGTCACGCAGGCCGGCATCGTCACCCCGGCCGAGCTTGCGATGATCGACCGCGAGGTCATCAGCCTGATCGATGATGCGGTGTCCACCGCCAAGGGCGCGCCGCTGCCGACCGCGCGCGACCTGCTCACCGACGTCTACGTCGCCTACTGACGCACCAGCAACATCCGGAGGACATATTCATGGCCCGCAAGATCAGCTTCAAGCAGGCGATCAACGAAGCTCTCGACCTGGAGATGCGCCGCGATCCGACCGTCATCGTGATGGGTGAGGATATCGTCGGCGGCGCCGGCGCCCCCGGCGAGGACGATGCCTGGGGCGGCGTGCTCGGCGTCACCAAGGGGCTGCACGCCAAGCACGCCGGACGGCTGCTCGACACGCCGCTGTCGGAATCGGCCTATATCGGCGCGGCGATCGGCGCCGCCGCCTGCGGCATGCGTCCCGTCGCCGAACTGATGTTCCTCGATTTCATGGGGGTCTGTTTCGACCAGATCATGAACCAGGCCGCGAAGTTCAAGTACATGTTCGGTGGCAAGGCCCGCACGCCGGTGGTGATCCGTGCCATGGTCGGCGCCGGCTTCCGCGCCGCCGCGCAGCACTCGCAGATGCTGACCCCGATCTTCACCCATGTGCCGGGCCTCAAGGTGGTTTGCCCGTCGAATGCCTACGACGCCAAGGGCCTGCTGATCCAGGCGATCCGCGACGACGATCCCGTGATCTTCTGCGAGCACAAGAACCTCTATGGCCTGGAGGCCGACGTACCCGCGGAGGCCTACGCCATTCCGTTCGGCGAGGCCAATGTGGTGCGCGAGGGCAAGGACGTCACCATCGTCGGCTACGGCCTCACGGTGCATCGTGCGCTCGAGGCGGCCGAGAAGCTCGCCAGGAGCCGGATCGAAGCCGAGGTCATCGACCTGCGCACGCTGTCGCCGATCGATCTCGATACCGTGATCGAGAGCGTGGAGAATACCGGCCGCCTCGTCGTGGTGGACGAGGCCAATCCGCGCTGCTCGATCGCCGCCGACATTGTCGCCAGCGTCACGCAGCATGCGTTCGGCGCGCTCAAGGCCGCGCCGCAGATGGTGACGGCGCCGCACACGCCGGTGCCGTTCTCGCCGGTGCTGGAGGATCTCTACATTCCCTCCGCCGAGGGCATCGCCGCGGCCGTGGCGAAGACCACCCAGGCCGCGCTCGCGGCCTGACATCCCGGCGGTTGCCGCTGCGGACACTCCGCGCGACGACCGCCGGCCGCCGCCCCCGGGACCGCTCTGCGGCCCAATCCCCCTCCCGGGCGCCGGTCCGGGGGCGGCCCGCATTCACCAGCATGCGCCCGCGTGGCGCTCAGGAGCAGGATACGAGAGCGATGTTGAACGAGCGCATCAAGCCGATCGTCATGCCCAAATGGGGACTGTCGATGGCGGAAGGAAAAGTCACGGGCTGGCTGAAGCCGGTCGGCAGCCGCCTGTCGGTCGGCGACGAAATTCTCGAGGTCGAGACCGACAAGATCGCCGGCGTGGTCGAGGCGGGCGACGGCGGCACCCTGCGCCGTGTGATCGGTGAGCCTTCCACCGTCTATCCGGTCAAGGCGCTGCTCGGCGTCATCGCCGACGACGAGGTGCCGGATGCCGACATCGATGCCTATATCGCTGGCTACGTCACGCCCGCCGCCGACGACGATGACGAAGCCCAGGCCGGGCCGCGCACCGAGTTCGCGGACACGCCGGCCGGGAGCCTGCGCTATGCCAGGCGTGGCGAGGGCGCGACGACGGTCGTGCTGGTGCACGGCTTCGGTGGCGATCTCGACAACTGGCTGTTCAACATCGATGCGCTCGCGGCGGACGCCACCGTTTACGCGCTCGATCTGCCGGGTCATGGCCAGTCGGCCAAGGCCGTCGCGGATCCCTCGCTCGGCGGGCTGTCGCGGGCGCTGGTTGGCTTCATGGATGCGGTTGGTGTCGACCGCGCGCACCTTGTCGGCCACTCCATGGGCGGCGCCGTGGCGCTGCGCACGGCGCTCGATGCCCCGGCGCGCGTGCAGTCGCTCACGCTGATCGGCTCGGCCGGTCTCGGGCCGGAGATCAATGGCGACTACATCGCCGGCTTCGTCGGCGCGTCGTCGCGGCGCGATCTCAAGCCCGTGCTGGAACAGCTGTTTGCCGATCCCGGTCTCGTCAGCCGGCAGCTTGTCGACGACCTGTTGAAATACAAGCGCCTCGACGGCGTCGGCGATGCGCTGGCCGCGCTGTCCGGCGGTCTGTTCGCCGGTGGCCGGCAAGCTCACGTGCTGGCGGGGGATCTCGCGGAGCTGAACCGGCCGGTGCTGGTGATCTGGGGCGCCGATGATCGCATCATTCCGGCCTCCCATGCGCCGCAGGCCGGCAGCAAGGCGACCATCGAGGTGATCGAGGGCGCCGGACACATGGTGCAGATGGAGAAGGCAGGGCGCGTCAACGAACTCGTCCGCGCCCATATCGGTCGCTCGGCGTCCTGACCGCAGCGAGCGCGGCGGCCGTCCGCCGACATCGTCGTCCGCCAAACGGTGGCGGACGAACGGGCTGTCGCGGGCGGGCGCGGCGGCGATCCCACGCATCCGATACCAACAAGGGAGATCATCCATGAAGGCCCTGCGTTTCCATGCCGCCAAGGACCTGCGGGTCGAAGACGTTCCGCCGCCCCCGGACCGGCTCGCCGATGGCGAGGTGCGCATCCGCAACCGCTTCGTCGGCATCTGCGGTACCGACCTGCACGAATACGCTTACGGTCCGATCTTCGTGCCGGTCGCGCCGCATCCTTTCACCGGGGCGCGAGCGCCGCAGGTGCTCGGCCACGAGTTCGGCGGCGTCGTCGAGGCGGTCGGCAAGGGCGTCACTGCTGTGAAAGCAGGCGACCGCGTCTCGGTGCAGCCGCTGATCATGCCGCGCGCCGGCGACTATTTTTCTGACCGCGGGCTGTTTCACCTCAGCGGCGATCTCGCGCTCGCCGGCCTCAGCTGGGCGTGGGGCGGCATGACCGAGCAGGCGGTGCTCAACGACTACAACGTGCAGAAAATTCCGGACGCGATGACCGACGAGGAGGCGGCGCTGGTCGAGCCGACGGCGGTCGCGGTCTATGCCTGCGACCGCGGCGGGGTGACGGCCGGCAGCAGCGTGCTGGTCACCGGCGCAGGCCCCATTGGTCTCCTCACGCTGCTGGCAGCTCGCGCGGCCGGCGCGACGCAGCTGTTCGTATCCGACCTCAACGAGGCGCGGCTGGCGTTCGCCAGGGGCATGCTGCCCGACGTCGTCACCATCAATCCGCGGCACGACAAGCCCGGCGAGGTGGTGCGCGCGCAGACGGAAGGGAATGTCGGCTGCGACGTGGCCATCGAGTGCGTCGGCAACGAGCATGCGCTGAAGGCCTGCCTCGATGCCGTGCGCAAGCAGGGCGTCGTGGTGCAGACGGGGCTGCATCCCCATGAGAACCCGCTCGACTGGTTCCAGGTGACCTTCAAGGATGTCGATATCCGCGGCTCGTGGGCGTACCCCACCCAGTACTGGCCGCGGGTCATCCGTCTCATCAGTTCCGGGCAACTGCCGGCCAGGAAGATCGTGACGCGGCGCATTCGTCTCGACGACGCTGTTACGCAGGGATTCGACGCCTTGCTCGATCCGGCCGGAACGCAGCTTAAGATTCTCATCGACCTCACGCAATGACCGCCACGCGCTGCTGCGGCAGGCCGGCGCGCATCCCGCAGCGGCGCATCCGTTGATCCATCGAGGGAGGCCATGATGAAGGGACTGAAGGACAAGGCGGTGATCGTGACCGGAGCCGCGCGCGGCATCGGCGCGGCGATGGCGAGGGGGCTCGCCGAGGGCGGCGCCCATGTCGCTGTCGCCGACCTTCGCAAGGAGGACGCCGACGCCATGGCGGCGCAGATCGTGTCGGCGGGCGGCAAGGCGATCGGCCTTGCGGTCGATGTCCGCAAGCGGGCAAGCGTGCGCGCGATGATCGATGCCACGGTCGCGGCGTTCAGCGGCCTCGACGTCATCTTCAACAATGCAGGTATCGCGCAGGTCAAGCCGTTCCTCGAGATCAGCGAGGAAGACTGGCAGACAGTGCTGGACGTCAACGCCCTCGGCGTCCTCATCGGCATGCAGGAGGCGGTGAAGACTTTCCAGGCGCTGAAGCGGCGCGGCAAGATCGTCAATACCGCCTCGATCGCCGGCAAGCAGGGGTACGAGCCGCTGGCGCATTACTCCGCCAGCAAGTTCGCGGTGGTGGCGCTGACACAGGCTGCCGCGCGTGCGTTCGGCAATCAGGGCATCACCGCCAACTGCATCTGTCCGGGCGTGGTCGCAACGCCGATGTGGAAGCTGATCGACCAGGGCTTTCAGGAGCACGGCCTCAGCAAATCGCCGGAGGAGGCGTTCAATACCTTTGCCGCCAGCGCCGTGCTGGGACGGCCGTCCCAGGCCGACGATCTCGTCGGGGTCGCGCGTTTCCTCGCCTCGTCCGAGTCCGATTTCATGACCGGGCAGTCGCTGCTTGTTGACGGCGGCATGGTCTTCACCTGAAGGTGCGATATCGTCAGCACAGGAGATAAAGTCATGGCCGAAGGTTCAGCCAAGGATCGCCTCAAGGCGATGAATGCGCGCTACGCGGCGCTCGCGAAAGCAGCACCGCAACCGATGGGCGCGTTCCGCAACCTGATGATCGAGGCATCGAAGGACGGCGTGCTGCCGGCGAAGTTCAAGGAGCTGGTCGCGGTGGCGCTCGCCGTGCACCAGAACTGCAGCGACTGCATCCTGTTCCACGTCGCCAACGCGCGCAATCATGGCGCCAGCCGCGAGGAGCTCGCGGAGGTGCTCGGCGTCGCCGTCGAGATGGGCGGCGGGCCGAGCTCGGTCTATGCCGGGCACGCGCTCGCCGCGTTCGACGAGCTCGCGCAGTAGCGGGACGCGCGGATGCCACCGCGCCCTGTCAGAGCGGATAGCGCCATTTCAGGGCGCGGCGCAGCACCAGGATGGCCGGCACCAGCACCGCGACCATGATCCACAGCAGGGGCGGGATCGGCCCGCTTCGCTGCAGGTAAGCCATACACATCGCAAGCCCCAGCAGCACCATGGTCAGGCTGGTCGCCGACCAGTAGAGCGGCGAGCGCAGCAGGCCGCTCGCCACCCGCTCGGTGCTCTGCCGCCGCGCGTGGACCGTCAACCATGCGAGCATGGCGACAAAGGCGATGGACAGGATGATCGTCATGAATCCGTCCTCCGCCATGCAGCATGGCGGACAGACGTTGACGAAGCGTCACGTCGATCGATGGTTTTGCATTATGATCGCGTGCGTGAGGCGGGACCGGCTGTCGTTGCCGGATTGTTGACATTTTGAATCAATCCGGAATGTTCGTGGACGCGCGCTGCGTGTGCATGCACACGATCTGTGATTGCCGGTGACGCGCCGCGATGGAACCCGTCGCGACAAATTGATGCCGCATTGATGATCGACCGTCCGCGTCGACGATCGCTGATGCGTGGGGACGCAGATCCACGGCGGTCGCGCGTCACGTCTTTGGGGTGTTTCGCGTCATTCACATCTCGGGTCGCCGGTCCACAGGGATCGCGATGACTCGTGTCCGATCACGTATCGCCGGCCGCATGCGGCCGGCGTCAGGGGGGGATTATGCCCATCCGCGCCATCGGCGGGGGACTGGTCGCGCATGTCGCCGCGATCGCCGCCATGATCCTGATTGCCGCGGCAATCTTTTTCCTGCGATAGCCCCGCCGTCGCGCCCGCTATTTGGCGGGCTCGACCTGCGGCGCCGGCGCCGTGCTTGCCACGGCAACGGTCTCCCGCTGCATCGCTGCCTGCGGCGCGGCCGCGAGCGGCTGCGTGGCATCCTTGAGATTGACGAGATAACGCATGGCGGAACGGCTCGGCAGGAAGAAGTAGCCGCCGCCGCGCACCGTGGTGAAGCTCTGCATGCCGTCGAGAATCACCGGCCCCGCATGGGTCGGGATGGTGAACACGCGACGGTCGCCGGGTACGTCGGTGGCGGTGATCGCATCGGGCTCGTCGGTCAGGCCATGGAACACCGGCGAGGAGATCCAGGTCTGCTGGATGAACTCGAACTGGCGATCGATATCGGCGCACACGCCGATGAACAGCAGCCCCTTTTCGTCACGCCCGGTCGCGGCGTCGTGCTTGAGATAGGCGCGGCCGCGCCGCATCAGGCGATGGCGGTTGGTGATCAGCTGCTGCATCGGATCGAGTGGCTCGAGGCTGTCGCGCGGATTGGCGCGGCGGATGTGCGCGCCGAACGGACAGGTCAGGCCCTGGGGATCATCGGCGCCATAGCTGAAGTCGTTGTCGTCGGCCGAGGTCGAGCCGGCGATCAGCGGCACGCCGCTGCGCTGCCGGCCCATCATCTTGGCCGCCACCCAGTCGGCGGTCACCGGGGAACCATCGATGGAGGTGAGGCCGGTGCGGGCCCGCAGTTCGTCGGCCTTGCGCTGCGTGAAGGCCTCGAAGCCGTCGGCGTCGAGGGCGAACTGGCGGATCGCCAGGAACGCGCCGTTGCGGCCGAAGTCGCGGGTGTAAGGCGGCTTGGCGGCGAAGGCCGGATAGCGCGCGTAAGCGCTCGCCGGCACGTTGGGCAGCGCGTCGTGCTGGTCGGTCTCCGGATCCACGGTCGGCGTCGGCGGAAAGTAGTTCTGGTTGTTGCGATAGCCGAGGATGAACTCGCCGGGCTCGACGACGTCGCGCGGCAGTGCGCCGAGATTGAAGCGCTGCGTGCCCTTGATCACCGGCTGCGAGATGCCCTCGCGGAAGCCGAAATGGTTGTAGCTCGCCTTGTCGGGCGCGACCGGGCTGGTTTCGACGACATGCAGGAAGGCGCGTTCGCGGCCGCCGAGATGGGTGGCGTGCTGCGCCAGCAGCCGAGCGCATTCCTCCGGCGATTGGCCATAGACCAGCAGCACAGCGTCGGCAGCCTCGCGCGCGCCGTCGCCGTCCGGGCGCGGCTGGTCGGCCCACAGCCAGCGGTCAGGCGCCGACGCGCCGGCGTCGCCGAGCACGCGGTTGCGGCGTGCCATGCCGAAATTGAACGCGCTCGGAAACGAGGCGAGGCCTTCGTCGGGGACGGCGCTGGACATGCCGAGCTTGGCGAGACCGCTCGCCGAGAAGCCGACGAAGGTCGCCGAGGCACTGAAGCGCTTGTCGCCAAAGGCGAGCGCGGCGGGCGCGCGGTTGTGCTGGTCGGCGGTGGCGAAGCCGATGTCGGGCATCACCGTCTTGAGCCAGCCGCGGCAGGTCGCCGCGTCCTCGGGCAGGCGCACCAGCGCGCAGCCCATGAACGGCAGCTCGCCGAGGCCGCGGAACACGAGCGACTGCACCTCGTCGGTCTCGATGGCGTAGTCCGGGCGCGGCAGCGAGGCGAAGCAGTCGAGCCAGGCGCGCGCCGCGGTCTCGGTGCTGGCCCGCATCAGGCCGTCATGGATCACGGCGTTGTCGCGGATCTGGTCGGTAGTCAGACGCGGGAAGCGGCTGTACCAGAACTGCGAGCGCACCTGCTGGCGGCGCACCCAGCGCTTGAAGCGGTCGCCGTCCTGGGCGCCGCCGTAGATCAGGAAGCGCGTCGCCGGAAAGCCGACGCCATTGCTCCACGCGGCCGACTGGCCGGCATGGGCCTTCATCACGAAGTCCTCGAGATAGCTTTCCCAACTGCCGTCGAAATTCGACAGGAAGATCAGCTTCTCGGTGCCAGGCAGGCGGAACCAGCGCGCGTAGTGAATCGTGCCCATGTCGAGCACGAAGCCCGGGCGATAGGAACTGGCGACGAGCTGGCGGATGCCCCACAGCGACAGCGCGAGCGTGACCTTGCGGAACCAGCCGGGTTTGAGCGGCGTCACCGCCATGAAGTGGTTCTGCACATAGCCAGGCGCGTTTTCGACCGCAGCGACATCGGCCATGTGCGCGAGCGATGCCTCGCGGTCGTCGGGCAGATCGTGGCTCTCGTGCCAGCGCAGCAGTGCGAGGAAGCCGGCGACGACCGCGCCGGCGAGCAACGTGGTGATGATCAGTGCGGCGACGGCCGCGGCGGCGAGCCGCCCGATCAGCGCCGGCGACCAGCTCGCGCCGAGCGACAGATAGACGATCACCAGGCTGACGGCGAAGACGCCGGCGAGCGTCCAGTACACCGGCTTGAGCGCGCCGGAGGTCAGGAAAGCGGCGAACGCCTGGCTGCCGGTGCGATCGGTCCAGTCGGAGATCGCCAGCGTGCGGCGACTCGGGCGGATCATGAAATCGGCGAAACGCGCGCCGCGCGTCAGCAGCTCGCGGACCCGCGCGCGGTCGGCTTGTGGCGCGTCCGGATTGTTCGCATAGGCGACGAAGCGCGGGTCCTGGCGGATGAAGCCGCGGACATAGTCGAGCGCCACCATGGCGCGGCTGCCGAGGCCGAGATGGCTGTCCTGGTAGTGCTGCAGCGCGTCGCGGGCGAAGGCGGCGAGGTCGGTCTGGCGCGCGATGTCGTCGACGGCGAATTCCGGCGTGCCGTTGAAGTCGAGGCCGATCGTGCCCCACGGCTTCGTCTCGAAATTCGCTGCGAAACGCTCCAGCGCATCGGCGAGCGGCAGGCGCTCGGCGCCTTCGGCGAGGGCGAAGATCGGTCCGAGCCAGGGCGCCGTCGCGGCGGCGTAACGCGCCAGCGCGTCGGCGCGATTGCCGTCGAGATTGAGTTCGAGCACGAGGGTGTGGACCGGCGTGCCGTCGCTGCCGGTGTCGACGATGGCCAGCGAGGTGAAGTGCACGATGTTGGCGGCGGTCAGCGTGCGCGCGACATCGTCGATCGCGGGATTGCCGAGCGCATCGATCAGCGCCCTGGCCTGCGCGGCGCGCTCCGCCGGCACCGGCGCGCACACCACCAGCATCGTCTGGCTGCGCGGCGAGGCGGTCGGCTCGAATTCGACATCGAGCCGGCGCGGGAACGGGCCGACCGACACCGGCTGGCCGGCGGCGTCGGTGCAGCGGCGCAGGTTCTGTTGCCGGAACAGGGTGCCGAAGATTTCCTGCATCTGGGTCAGCGCGACATACTTGCCGACGCACCAGTGCGGGCCGAAGCCGAAGATCAGGTCGGGTTCGGCGGTGCGGTCGAGTTCGAAGCGATTGGGCGCGGCGAAGCGGCGACGATCGCGCAGCGCCGACGAGGTCGCGACCATCAGGACCGAGCCGGCCGGCACCTTGCGGGCGCGCCATGTGCCCGGCGCGATCACGCCGTCCTGTTTGGCGAAGCGCCACTGTCCCGGCGACAGCGCCGGGCTGAGGCGCGCGGCCTCCAGCAGGTATTTGCCGAGCGTCGCGGTGTCGTTCGCCTTCGCGGCGGCGATGGCGCCGGCGAGCGCGTGCGGCTCGCCGAGCAGGATATTGTAGACCTTGCCCGCCGCCAGTGTCAGCGTCGGGACGAGGCCGGTGGCGAGCCCCATCAGGTTGGAGCGGATCATGTCGTCGGTGACCAGCGGGTTGCTGCCCTGCAGGGCCAGCAGGCGGGTCATCAGGTTGTCGGCCGGCGGCGGATTGTTCGTCAGCATGCGCGTCTTGGTGCGGGCGATCGAGCGGTCGATGGTGCGGCGGACGTCGAACGCTGCGCGCAGCGCGCGCTCGTAGGTGTCCTCGTTGCCGAAGGGATCGGCGAACAGCAACAGCGAAATCGCGATGGTGTAGCCGGCGAAGGTATCGTAGTCGTCGACCTCGATGCCGAGATAGTCGGCGCCGACTTCGGCGGCGACACGGGTGATCAGGTCCTTCATGATGTCGATGCGGCCGCCGGATGCCGCCAGCAGGCGCTTCGACAGCTCCGCGGTCTGGCGGCGGATGGTCTCGACATCCTCGCGCTTGACGACGCCGGCGAGAATTTCGTGCTCGCGCTGCTGCTCCTCGCCATCCATGCCGAGCACGAGGTTGACGCCGGCGAGCTGGGTCATCTCCGGGCCGAACGGCACCTCGAACACCGTGCTCTCGCCGAGCACCTGGCGGACGTCGGCGTCGCGCGTGACGATGACGAGGCGTCCGAATTTCGGATTGGGCCACACCGCGCGGAAGATCGCGAACGCGATCAGCACGACCTTGTAGAACAGCCAGGTGCCGATCCGCGACGCGAGGCCCGAGCTGGCATAGGCGTCGATGTCGAAATCGGGGACCGTCGGCCGTCCGGTGGGATTGGCGGCGAGGCGCGCATTGATGGTGTCGAAATACTTGAAAGCAGGCATGGCTCCGCTCGCAATGTTGCGGATGGAAGGAAAAATCGGAAAAAGACGGTCGTCGGCGAGATCGAATATCGAATAAGGTCGTCAGGCAGGATCGAATTGCGTCACCAGCGCGCTGGACGCCGAACGGGCGACGGACGCCAGCGCATTGGCAAAATGGTCAGTCCACACAGGATTGATGAAAGGAAGCCACTCGATATAGGCGCGCGAAAAATCCGGTTTGGCAATCATCATTTCGGCGAAGGACTGCTTCGCCGCGGCGACGTCGCCCTGCTCGTACAGCGCAGTCACCTTCGTCATGTACGCATACCAGTAGCCGGGCCGACGCATCAAGGCGCGATCGGCGAAACTGATGGCCTGCGACCATTCACGGCACATGCAGTGCGCAATAGCGAGCTCGCCGAGCGGATAGAAGATGTGGATGTCGTTCGGGCTCAGCCGCAGCGCCATCGCCAGCGGGCCGAACGCTTCCTTCGGCCGGCCGGACAGGATCATGCAACTGCCGAGTTCGGCATGTGCCAGCGCAAGGCTGGGGTTGAGGTCGATCGCACGTCGCAGCATGTCCTCGGCGGTGTCGGAGCGGCGCAGCCACATCTCCGCCATGCCAGCCAGCATGTGGCCGCGACCGTCGTTGCAGTCGGCGAGGATGGCGCGCTGGGCCAGCCGCCGCATCTCCTGGATCTTGCTGGCGGACTGCCGTCCGGTCCAAATCGTCCAGGACAGATAGAAGGTGTTCTGGATCAGCGCCTCGGATGATTCCGGATCCAGCACCAGCGCCTCGGCGAACAGCCGCCGCGCCTTTTCGGCGTCGTCGCGGGAGAAGCGGTTGAGATGCCAGCGGCCGCGCCAGATCAGGTCGTTGACGTCGAGGTTGTCGCGCCGGCCATTGCGGGCGCGCATCTGCTCGGCGTAGTCGATGCGGTTGTCGAGCGCGGCGACCAGTTCGGCGACCACCAGCTCGATGTGTTCGAAGCCGCATGGCGAGGGCAGGCCGAGCCGCTGCGACCACAGGGTGAGGTTGCTGGTGGTGTCGGTCAGGCTGATGTGCAGCATGAACTTGTCGCCGAAGCGCCGCAGCCGGCCATCGAGCAGGTAGCGGGCGTCGAGCTGGCGGCTGATGCCCTTGCGGTCGTCCTGTCCGGCGAAGCTGAAGCTCGAGCCGCGGGCGATCACCGGCAGCCAGCGCAGGCACGACAGACGGTCGATCAGGTCCTCGCTGATGCCTTCGGAGATGTAGTCGTTGGCGGCATCGCCGGTGAGATTCTCGAACGACAGCACGGCGAGAGCGGGTCGGTCCTTGAAGCTGCGCAGCGGATCGGCCGGCGCCGCGCCGGGATTGGCGCCGTTCCTGGCGGCGGGAGCCGAGGGCGGCGGCGCCTTGGGCGGGGCCTTGAGCGCCGAGAGGCTTTCGCGCGGCGCAGCGCTCGCGCGGACGCGGGACAGTCGGCGCCGGATCACGTCGGCGCGGTCGTGGCGCTGTTCGCGCAGCCACTCCTCGAAGCCGGCCTCGCCGGAAATGTCCAGCCCTTCCAGGAAATCGCCGTCCGCGCTGTCACGGCGCGGGGAGCGGATGTCGATGTCGATCCGCTCGACGTCCAGGCGGATGACGTCGCGCTCGCAGATCAGCACGACGTCGTCGGCCTGGTTGAGCAGCTTTCGCAGGTTGAGCAGCTCGCGCCGCAGGCTGCCCTGGGCCTCATGGGTCTGCCGGCTGCCCCACAGCCTGTCCTGCAGCCAGGCCCGGGTGCGTTCGCCGTCGCGAGCGGTTGCCAGCATGGCCACCAGCGCCATGCCTTTCTTGCTGGAAACGTGAACCCGCTCGCCGCCGGGAGCGGAAAGCCGGAACGGCCCCAACAGGCTCAGCTGGTACTGCGAACGCGACATACCCCTTAGGTCCCCAGAGCCTTGCCGAGGTTAACATTTTTCACGATTTTATCACGCTTTTTCAACCGGCCAGCCGCCGCCGCCTCACGATCCGCGCACGCGATTGCGGTAGAACATTCCCGCTGAGGTAAGGCACTCGCCGGACGAATAACGGCGGGATGTCCGAAGGAGGCGGGGTTCTGGGGGAGTTGATCTGACAGGACCGTGGCATCCCTCCGGACGGTGCCAATGAGGGGCGGCCGGATCGCGACGGCCCAAATCGATTTCATCACCAAACAATTTTTAAAACCGCGGGCGTCCCGGTGTACCGGGGCGCCCGTCGGTTTTGTGATGCAGGCGTCGCGTCGGGCCCGCAGTCCCGCGCGCGCGATACCGGATTCGTCCGACACAGCCCGTCCCCCGCCGATCGATCGCGCTACGGATACCGTAGCTCGACGGGGTGGTCCAGAGCCGCACACGCGGTCGTGTCCGCATCGCGTCGTCAGCAGAAATGCGCCCCCTGGGTTTCGACATGGACGGCGTAGAGCGACTGGCTGGCCGCCATGAACAGGCGATTGCGCTTGGGGCCGCCGAAACAGACATTGGCGCAGATTTCCGGCAGGCGGATCTGGCCGATGCGCGATCCGTCCGGCGCAAAGACGTGGACGCCGTCATAGCCGTCGCCGACCCAGCCCATCCCGGCCCAGACATTGCCGTCGACATCTACTCGAATACCGTCGGCGAAGCCTGATTTACCGTCGAGCGTGGTGTCGGCGAACACGCGCGGGTTGGACAGCTTGGCGTCGTCGAGATCGTACTGCCAGATGATGTTCCTGGCATTGGGGTAGTGGGATGTGCCGGTGTCGCAGACATAGACTTTCCGGTAGTCATGGCTGAAGGCGAGGCCGTTGGGCTTGAACGGCTCGTCCGCGACCTTGGCGACCTCGCCGGATTGCGCGTCGATGCGGTATACAGCCTCCTTCTGATAGGGCTGCGGCGAACCGGTGGTCGCCATCTGCCCCTCGTAGCGGCCGAGCGCGCCGTAACCGGGATCGGTGAACCAGATCGACCTGTCGTTGGGATGCACGATCACGTCGTTCGGCCCGTTCAGCTGCTTGCCGTTCGCCTGCTCGGCGAGCACCGTCGGCGAACCATCGTGCTCGAAGCGCACGAGACGGGTGCGTTCGCAGGTCAGCTGCCGTCCTTCGGTGTCGAAGGTGTTGCCGTTGCTTTCGTTGGACGGCAGGCGGAAACGATCGGACACATGACGGTCGTCATCGAGATAACGAAGCTGCCGGTTGTTGGGAATGTCGCTCCACACGAGATAACGTCCCTGCGCGTGCCAGGCGGGGCCTTCCGCCCATAGACAGCCGGTGTACAGCCGCTGAATCGCGGCATTGCCGACCTTCGCCTTGAAGCGCTTGGCGTCGATCACCACGATGTCCGGATCGGGATAGCGTTGCGGCTCGCCGAGGCGGCCATAGTCGCGGGCGTGTGCGGCCGAGGCGACGATGGATGCGGTGGCGAGGGCGCCGATGCCGCGCAGCATGGTGCGGCGGTCGGGGCCACGCGGCGAATCGTCGTTCGCAGTTCGGGGCGGTGTCGAGGGAGCAGGCCGTGGCAACATGGGTGCGTCCTCCATTGCTCTGGCGGTGGGTTGGGGCCGTCCAGATTGTTTTGCCGGCGAGCCTTGTCCGCGATCGTGATGTTTTGTTGACGGCGCCGGCACCGTCCTGCGGTGAGATGGATCCGCATGAGATTTTTTCGGGGGCCCGCCGCGCTTTTGGCAGTTGCGTTCCCCGCATGGATGGAACAGGGTCCCGCCGCGTGCGCAGCGTGGCGCGCGCCCGCAAGCCGGTCGCCATGCCGCGCGCCCCGGGCAGTTTCATTTCCGGAACATCGTGACGTCTGATCCCCTCCCGGCAACGCCGCGCGCGACGCGCTGGCGCCGAGCCCTCGAAACGCTCGCACCGGCGCTGCCCGGCGCGACGCTGCGCGACCGGCTGATCGCCTGCGCCGGCGCGCTGCTGGCGGTGGGTCTCACCGGCGCGATCTGCACGTTCGGCTTCGGCCATGGCGGCGGCGCGCCGCTGCTCGTCGCCTCGGTCGGTGCGTCGGCCGTGCTGTTGTTCGCGGTGCCGGCGAGTCCGCTGGCGCAGCCGTGGGCGATCATTGGCGGCAACACGTTGTCGGCTTTTGTCGGCATCGTGGTGGCGCGGCTGATCGGCGATCCGCTGCTGGCGGCGGCGGTCGCCGCCGCGTTCGCCATCGCGGCGATGTCGCTGGCGCGCTGCCTGCATCCGCCGGGCGGTGCCGTGGCGCTCACGGCGGTGTTCGGCGGCCCGGCGGTGGCGAGCGCCGGGTGGCTGTTTCCGCTGGTGCCGGTCGCACTCAATTGTGCGGTGCTGGTCGCGCTGGGCTGGCTGTTCCATCGCTTCACCCGCCACGCCTATCCGCATCGCGCGTCCGCCGTCGTGCATCTCCATGGCATCGCCGACAGGCCGACGACGCTTCGCAGCGGCTTTCGCTCCGAGGACATCGATGGCGCGCTCAACGACTTCGGCGAGGCCTTCGATATCGATCGCGCCGATCTCGACCGTCTGCTGCGCCGGGTCGAGCAGCGCGCGCTGGAACGACGCCATGGTGCGCTGGTGTGCGCCGACATCATGTCGCGCGACGTCGTTGTCGTCGGCGAGAGCGCCGGGCCGGCCGCGGCGCGCGCCCTGCTGATCGATCACGGCATGCGATCGCTGCCGGTGCTCGATCGCGACGAACGGGTGGTCGGCATCGTCGGCCTGCGCGAGCTGTCCCGTCCCGGTGCCCGCATCAGCGACCTGATGGCGCCGGCACGGACCACGCAGCCCCAAACGCCGGCGTTGCGTTTGCTCGCGCCGCTGACCGATGGCCGCACCCATGCGGTGATTGTCGTCGACGAGGAGCGGCGGGCGATCGGCGTCGTCACCCAGACCGATCTTCTCGCTGCCATGGCACGCGCCGGCCTCCAGGCCGCGGTGGCGTAGCGCCCTAGTCTTCGACCGGCAGCTGTCCGCTGTTCTTGTAGGTCTTGATGGCGAAGTTGGAGCGCACGTCCTTGACGTGCGGCACCTTGAGCAGCTTCTCGAACAGGAAGCGCTGATAGGCCTCCTGGTCGGCGACCACGACCTCGAGGAGAAAGTCCATGTCGCCGGACACCAGCTGGCAGGACAGCACTTCCGGCCACGCGCCGATCGAGGCGACGAAGGCGCTGCCCTCGATGTCCTGCGGCCGGTCGTACTTGACGCCGACGAACACGGTGGTGCCGAGATCGAGCGCCTTGCGGTCGAGCTCGACCCGCCAGCCGCGGATCACGCCCTCGTCCTCCAGCCGCTTGACCCGGCGCAGGCACGGCGGCGGGGACAGCCCGATCTTCTCGGCCAGTGCGACGTTGGTGATGCGGGCGTCCTTCTGCAACTCGGCGATGATCCGGCGATCGAACTGGTCGAGAACGATTTTGGCCATGGCTCTCCCGGACGCCGACGCAAAGGGAAGGGTAAGCGATTAAAGGGTGTTTCCGGCGTTGTAAATCGCGCCGCTCGTTGCCGCCGTGGCCGTTGCGGGCGTCGCTGGCGCCCGCCGGAGAGGCGAGGCTGCCGCCCCGGAGCCGTTTCGGTCAGCCTTTGTTAGCCATGACATGGAACTCGGGCGCTGCGGTGCGCCATGGCGGCGCCGGCCCGGCGCGGGCAGCCGGCCGGTTCATGTTTCCTCAAAGAATACCGGCGACGGTACGGGTGCCGGTGGGAGGCTCGGGAGAACCGGCGCTCGGGGTGACAATGCGAACGCCATCACGCGTGGACGTTTCGAAGCTGCTTGCCGGTGATCTCGCCGCCTTCGGCGGACCGCAGGCCGACGAGGACGCCGCCGGCGCCATTCGCGCCGAACAGGTTGCGCTGGTGCTGCGCCATGCGCCCGGCATCATGCTGGCCAATGCCGGCAACGCGCTGGTACTGGTGCTGGCGCTGTGGACCACGCCGCTGCGCTGGCCGGCGGCGCTGTGGAGCTCGGCGGTGATCGGCACCGTGCTGCTGACCCTGCTCAAGGGCCGCGGCAGCTGGCGCATCACCAAGCCGACGTCGGTGTCGCGCCGCACCATTCATCGCCTGGTGCGCAACGCTTTCATTCTCGGCTGCGTCTGGGCGCTGCTGCCGCTGTATTTCTTCGCCGGCGCCGGTCAGGGCGGCCAGCTCGTCATCACCTGCCTGTGCGCCGGCATGCTCGCCGGCGGCGCGCTCGCCTTCGCCACCATTCCGGTCGCCGCGGTCGGCTTCATCGGCCCGATCTTTCTTGGCGCCGTCGTCAGCCTGGGGCGGATCGGTGACTTCATCTCTCTGCTGATGGTCGCGCTGATCCTGCTCTATGTCGGGGTGCTGCTGCGCGGCGTGTTCGCCTACGCGTTCGAATTTTCCGCCAGCCTCGTCCGCCAGATCGAGACGGCGAAGGCGGTGCGCCAGGATCCGTTGACGCGGCTGCCCAATCGGTTCGCCTTCAACGAGCGGCTCGATGCCTGCCTTGCGCGGTTGCTGCCGGGCGGCGCTGAGTTCGCGATCCTTCTTCTCGACCTCGACCGCTTCAAGCAGATCAATGACCAGTACGGCCATCCGGTCGGCGACGGCTTCCTCGTCGAGGTGGCGGCGCGGCTGCGGCGCTGCACCGGCGAGGGCGATTTCGCCGCGCGCATCGGCGGCGACGAGTTCGCGCTGATCGCGACCGGCCTGACCAAGCCGGAAGATGCGCTCGCCATCGCCGAGCGCATCGTCGCCGCCTTCGCCGATCCCTTCCGCATCGACGAGCGCGAGATCGCCGGCGCCACCAGCATCGGCATCGTACTGGCGCCGCGCGACGGCACGACCGCCAACGATCTGTTCAAGCATGTCGACATGGCGCTGTACCGCGCCAAGCGCGCCGGCAGCGGCACCATCGAGTTCTTCGCGCCGGGCGACGACATCGCCGCCCGCGAGCGCCGCGCGCTGGTGCGCGATCTCGAGCAGGCGGTGGCGCGGGGCGAGCTGGCGCTGGTCTATCAGCCTTTCCTCGATCTGCGAACCGGGCGCATCGCCGGTGTCGAGGCGCTGGCGCGCTGGCATCATCCCGTGCGCGGCCTCGTCTCGCCGGCGGAGTTCATTCCGATCGCCGAGGAGACCGGCCTCATCCACGGCATCGGCGACTGGGTGATCCGCGAGGCGTGCACGACGCTGGCGCGTTGGCCGCAGGACATCCGCGTTGCCGTCAATGTCTCGGCGGTGCAGCTGCAGAACACCGGCATCCTGCAGACTGCGGTGCGTGCGCTGGCGGATGCCGGCGTGGCGCCGCATCGCCTCGAGATCGAGATGACGGAATCGATGCTGCTGTCGAAGTCGGGCGCGGCGCCCTCGGTGCTCGATGCGCTGCTCGCCCTCGGCGTTACGCTGGCGCTCGACGATTTCGGCACCGGCTTCTCCTCGCTGACCTACCTGCGCAAGCTGCCGTTCAGCCGCATCAAGATCGATCAGTCGTTCATTCGCGACATGCTGACCCGGCCGGATTGCGCCGCCATCGTCCGTTCGGTGATTGGTCTTGCGCAGGATCTGCGCATCGGCGTGGTCGCCGAGGGCGTCGAGACCACGCCGCAGCTCGACGCGCTGCGCGACGCCGGATGCGACGAGGTGCAGGGCTACCTGATCGGCCGGCCGATGCCGGCGGCCGAGGTGTCGGCGCTGCTCACCGCCGATCGGCCGAAGACCGGGCACGCCGCCTGAAGCATTGAAATTCCTGCACGCGCCTCTCGCAGCGTGCACCGGGCTGCCTATATTTCCTTTATAAGTGACGTCTGGGAGCTGCGGCTGATTCGGCCTCCCGATCGGCTGCTCCAAACGACCGCTCCCGGCAAAGGAGGTGCGTCGTGCGTGATCTCGCCAGCCTCGAGGCGCGGTTCGGCGCCACGAACTATGCCCCGCTGCCGGTCACCCTCGTGCGGGGTGACGGCGTCTATCTCTTCGATGCGCAGGGCCGTCGCTATCTCGACATGATGGGCGCCTATTCGGCGGTGTCGTTCGGCCATTGCCATCCCCGCCTGATCGCGGCGCTGACGGCGCAGGCCAGTCGCCTCGACACCATCTCGCGCGCCTATTTCAGCGATCGCCTCGGTCCGTTCCTGGCGCGCGCCTGCGAACTGACTGGCATGGATGCGGCGCTGCCGATGAACAGCGGCGCGGAGGCGGTCGAGACCGCGCTCAAGGCGGCGCGCAAGTGGGCCTACAAGGTCAAGGGCGTGCCGGCCGATCGCGCCGAGATCATCGTCGCCGACGGCAATTTCCACGGCCGCACCATTGCCATTGTCGGCTTCTCCACCGTGCCGCAGTACCGCGACGGCTTCGGTCCGTTCCCGGCCGGCTTCCGCCATGTGCCGTTCGGCGACGCCGCCGCGCTTGCCGCGGCGATCACGCCGGAGACCGCGGCGTTCCTGGTCGAGCCGGTGCAGGGCGAGGGCGGCATCAACGTGCCGCCGGACGGCTACCTCGCCGAAGTCGCCGCAATCTGCCGCGCCGGCAATGTCTTGCTGATCTGCGACGAGGTGCAGAGCGGCCTCGGCCGCACCGGGCGGTTGCTCGCCTGCCAGCACGACGGCGTCACGCCGGACGGCCTGATCCTCGGCAAGGCGCTCGGCGGCGGCCTGCTGCCGGTGTCGCTGTTCCTCGGCCGCGGCGCGGTGATGGACGTGTTCAGGCCGGGCGATCACGGCAGCACCTTCGGCGGCAACCCGATCGCCGCCGCGGTCGGCCTCGCCGCGCTCGATCTGCTGGTCGAGGAGCGGCTGGTGGAGCGCTCGGCGGAGAGAGGCGCGCATCTGATGCGACGGCTGCAGGCGATCAACAATCCGCTGATCGTCGAGGTGCGCGGCCGCGGCCTGTTCGTCGGCGTCGAACTGCGCCGCGACGTCGCCGCCGCCGATGTCGTGCATGGTCTCCTCGACGCCGGCGTGCTGACCAAGGACACCCACCGCAACACCATCCGCCTCGCGCCGCCGCTGATCATCGACGAACGACAGATCGACTGGGCGGTTGACCGTCTCGCCGAGGTGCTCGACGCCGCGGTGCCGCTGGCTGCGGACACCTCACGCGAGGCGGCGCCGGCGAAGTGATGGCAGGCTTGGTGCAGTGATGATGGTCGGCGTCAGGCTTCAATCCGTCATCCTGAGATGCGAGCCAACGGGTCCGCGCAAAGCGCGGCCCGATGACAGGCTCTGCGAGCCTCGAAGGATGCACGGCCGCTGAGCTGCCGCTCGGGCCGTCGCCCTTCGAGGGCCATGCTTTGCATGGCCACCTCAGGGTGACGGATTTGTGCTTCGATCCAAGCCCATCCACACCCCCGAGCCAATCCGCCTTCAATGCATCAGGCGTCCACCCGCGATGTCGAGGGTCGAGCCGGTGATCCATGCGGCGCTGCTCGAGGCGAGGAACAGCGCCGCGCCGGCGACGTCGGCGGGTGTGCCCAGCCGATTCAGCGGATGCAGCGCGGCGATGGTGGCGCGCTGCTCCGCCGGCATGTGGCGCGCGGTGCGTTCGGTGAGGATCGCCGACGGCGACACGCAGTTCACCCGGACGTCGAACGGGCCGACCTCCTGCGCCAGATGGCGCGTCAGCATGATCACGCCGGCTTTCGCCGACGCATAAGCCGAGGACGCCGCCGACGCGGCGCGGCCGGCGGTCGACGCCATGGTGACGATCGCGCCGGAGCGCCGCTCGCGCATCGCCGGCAGGAAGGTCTTCAGTGTCAGGAAGGTCGCGGTGAGATTGTGGTCGAGGGCCGAGCGCCAGTCGTCCTCGCGCGTCTCGTGCACCGGCGCGGGCCGGGCGGTGCCGCCGCCTGCGAATGCCATGAGGACGTCGACTGCGCCGAAGCGCGCCGTGATCGTGGCGCGGGCGTGGTCGAGCGCGGCGGCATCGGTGCAGTCGGCCGCGACCGCCATCACCTCCGCGCCGCCTTTCGCCATGTCGTCGGTGATGCGCGCCAGCGCCGCAGTGTCACGGCCGCCGACCGCCACACGCGCACCGTTCGCGGCGAGCCAGCGGCAGGTCTCGGCGCCGATGCCGCCGGAACCTCCGGTGACGAACGCCACCTTGCCGGCGAGATCGGGATAGATCGGGAACCGCAGCATCTGAACACTCCACGCAACTGACATTGAACCTGCATAAAATTAGATATACATATCGTATAGTCAATTTGAGGAGTCAATCGCCTGGCATCGCGGACCTATCGCAGCCCGCAACGCACCGAGGCCGCGGCGCGGACTCGTGCGCGCCTCGTCGACGCCGCGACCGCTCTGCTCGCGGCGGCGGACAGCGGCCCGGTGTCGCTCGATGCCGTGGCGAAAGCCGCCGGCGTGACGCGGCTCACCGTCTACAATCAGTTCGGCTCGCGTCGGGCGCTGCTGGAAGCGGTGTTCGACGATCTCGCGCAACGCGGCGGGCTGGGGCAGTTGGCGGAAGCGATGGCGGACGGCAATCCGCGCGCCGGGCTCGACCGGCTGATTACGATTTTCTGTGCGTTCTGGGATTTTCGCCGTGCGGCGATGGCGCGGCTGGAAGCGGAGGCGATCGCCGATCCCGAACTCGCGGACAGCCTCGCGGCGCGCAACGCGCGGCGGCGGCAGGCGCTCGCCGTGCTGGTCGGCCGCATCGCCGGCCGCAGCGGCGCCCGCGCGGCGCGCGATCTCGTCGACGTGCTGTTTGCCCTCACCGGGCATGCCTTCTTCGCCGCGTTGACCGCGGACGGCCGTTCGACGGCGGCGGCATGCGCGCTGATCCAGTCGCTGGCGAGCGACGCGGTGGCGCGCGTCGCGCCGCCGCAGCGCTGACGCCGCGCCTCAGCCGATGTCGAAGGTGACGCCCTGGGCGAGCGGCAGGTCGCGGCCGTAGTTCACCGTGCTGGTCTGGCGGCGCATGTACGCCTTCCAGGCGTCGGAACCGGCCTCGCGACCGCCGCCGGTGTCCTTTTCGCCGCCGAATGCGCCGCCGATTTCCGCGCCCGACGGGCCGATGTTGACATTGGCGATGCCGCAGTCCGACCCCGCGGCGGCGACGAAGGCTTCGGCCTCGCGCAGGTCGCTGGTGAAGATCGACGACGACAGGCCCTGGCGCACCGCGTTGTGCAGCCGCACGGCTTCGCCGAGATCGTCGTAGGGCATGACATAGAGGATCGGCGCGAAGGTCTCGTCGAGCACGGGGCCGGTCTGCTGCGGCATCTCGACGAGGGCCGGCGTCACGTAATAGGCTTCCGCGCCGAGGTCACCGGCGACGCGCGCACCGCCGGTCACCGTGCCGCCACTCTGGCGTGCGCGCGCCAGCGCGCCCTGCATGCGGCTGAAGGCGTCGCCATCGATCAGCGGACCGATCAGCACCCGTGCATTGTCGAGCGGATTGCCGATCGGCAGGCCGGCATAGACGCGCTTCAGCTTGTCGAGCAGTGCGGTGTGGACGCCGCGATGCACGAACAGCCGCCGCAACGTGGTGCAGCGCTGCCCTGCGGTGCCGACAGCGGCGAAGGTGATGGCGCGCAGCGCGAGGTCGAGATCCGCCGACGGGCAGACGATCGCCGCGTTGTTGCCGCCGAGCTCGAGGATGGCGCGGCCGAAGCGCTGCGCGAGGCGCGGGCCGACGACACGGCCCATCGCCGTCGAGCCGGTCGCCGACACCAGCGGCACGCGGGCATCGTCGACAAGGCGCTCGCCGACCTCGCGGCCGCCGGTCAGCACCGCCGACAGTCCCTTCGGCGCGTCGCCGAATTGCTTCAGCGCGCGATCGACCAGCGCCTGCACCGCGAGCGCGGTCAGCGGCGTCTTCTCCGATGGCTTCCAGATCACGGGGTCGCCGCACACCAGCGCCAGCGCCGCGTTCCACGCCCACACCGCGACAGGAAAGTTGAAGGCGGTGATGATGCCGACCGGGCCGAGCGGGTGCCACTGCTCCATCATGCGATGGTTGGGCCGCTCGCTGGCGATGGTGAGGCCGTGGAGCTGGCGCGACAGCCCGACGGCGAAGTCGCAGATGTCGATCATCTCCTGCACTTCGCCCTGGCCCTCGGAGGCGATCTTGCCCGCCTCGATGGTGACGAGTGCACCGAGATCGCTCTTGGCCGCGCGCAGCTCCGCGCCGATCAGGCGCACCAGCTCGCCGCGCCGCGGCGCCGGCACCTCGCGCCAGGCGTGGAACGCCTGTTCCGCGGCGGCGATGGCGACGTCGACTTCGGTCGCGGTGGCGTCGGCGACATGGCCGATCACCGCGCCGGTCAGCGGCGAGTGCACGGCGCGGCCGGCGCCGCTGATGCGGTCGGCGGGAACGCCGAAATTCTGCAGGATGGACGTGACACGCGCGGCAAGGGTCATGGCGAAGCCCGGCAATGGGGGACGTGATCGGCGCAGTCTATCACGATGCGGCGCTCGCCGCTGCAAAGGCTTGCCGGCCACGGCGCGGCAATGGGATAAAGCGGGCTGGAGAGGAAACAGGACAGATTCATGACAAAGATGTTTGATCTTTCGGGCCGCGTCGCCGTGGTCACCGGCGGCAACGGCGGTATCGGGCTCGGCATCGCCGAGGCGCTGGTGGCCCATGGCTGTGCGGTGTCGATCTGGGGCCGCAACGCCGAGAAGAACACAGCTGCGCTGGCGCGGCTGCGCAAGCTCGGCGACAAGGTGCAGGCGCAGGTCTGCGACGTGTCGGATCGCGATGCCGCGATCGCCGCCACCGACGCGACCCTCAATGCGTTCGGCCGCATCGATGGCTGTTTCGCCAACGCCGGCATCGGCGGCGGTGGCCGCACCGCGTTCGCCGATCGCACCGCCGACGACTGGCGGCGGATGTTCGCGGTCAATCTCGACGGCGTGTTCCACGCTTTCCAGCCGGTGGTGCGCCACATGATCGCGCGCGCGGGGCAGGGCGATGGGTTCGGCCGCCTGGTCGCGACCTCCAGCATGGCGTCGCTGTTCGGCACCGCGCGCAACGAGCACTACGCCGCCTCCAAGGCGGCGATCAATTCGCTGATCCAGGCGCTCGCCGTCGAGCACGCGCGCTTCGGCATCACCGCCAACGCCATCCTGCCGGGCTGGATCGACACCGAAATGACGGGTGGCCTGCAGGCCAACGACAGGTTCATGGCCAACGTCATGCCGCGGATTCCGGTGCGCCGCTTCGGCACGCCGGAGGATTTCGCAGGGATCGCCGTCTACCTGATGAGCCGCGCGTCGGCCTATCACACCGCGGATACGATCGTGATCGACGGCGGCTACAGCGTGTTCTGATCGCGGTATCGGCGTGTTGTCGTCTGCACGGCGCCGTCTCGCAGGAGACGGCGCCGTTTGTCTTTCCGCCGCTGCGCTCCCTTGACGGGTATGAAAAATCGGCGCATCAATCCGCCCCTGAAAAATGGCGCCGCCATTCCGAGGACCACATGAGCACGCTTCGCTCGCAGAAAAACGCACGGATCCAACGTCGCCGGCTCGCGCCGGTCGGCGCGCCGTCATGCGCGTATCGGGCGAAAGCGCTGACTGCATCCGGAACGCGCTCCCTCGTGTACTCCGGCATATCACCTCGAAAATAGCGGGCAGGCGGGCATAGCTCTCTGCCATTCGGCGGAGGGGCTCATGGCCCGCAATCGTTTCACCCGGCCATCCGGTTTTTCAATATCCAGCACCGTCGCGTCGTCGTCAGGCGACGTTGGATCGCGTGTGCGCAGCGATATGCGCCGCAACCCCCTTTCATCTGTCCCGGTTCGCGCGGCGCGCTGGCTCGTGGCCGGAGGATTTTCCCATTCGTATTTTGCAGGAGGAGATTGTCATGCGTCCTGATCCCCATATGGAGCGAGCGCGCGAACTGTGCATCGCCGCCGGCGTCGATCCCGACTCGCGGGTCGGCGAGGGCCGTGGCATGCCGGCGTGGTGCCTGTACCGTGATGCGGCGCAGAAGGAGAAGATGGCGCGCGAACTCGACGCGATCGCCGAAGGCATTGCGACCCATCGGCCGCAGGATGCCCGGTTCCAGAGCGCGCCGCTCAAGGTGTTCGGAACGCACGATGCCGCCACGCTCGCGCAGATGCGCAACTGCATGGCGATCGGCAACGTGGTTGGCGGCGTGGTGTGCGCCGATGGTCATCTCGGCTACGCCCAGCCCGTCGGCGGCGTCATCGCCTACGAGAAGCAGATCAGCATCTCCGGCGTCGGCTTCGATATCGGCTGCGGCAATATGGCCGTGCGCCTCGACACGACGTTCGCGGCGATCGAGGACCGCATCGGGGAGATCGTGCACGACATCGCGCGGGTCATCTCGTTCGGCATCGGCCGCTCCAACAGCGAGCGCGTCGAGCACGACCTGTTCGACGACGGCGACGCGTGGAAGGCATCCGACATGGAGGCCTACCGGTCGAAGGCGCTGACGCAGCTCGGCACCGTCGGATCGGGCAACCATTATGTCGACCTCATGCGCGACGAGGCCGGCCATGTCTGGATCGGCGTGCACTTCGGCAGCCGTGGCCTTGGCCACACCAGCGCGACGCATTACCTCAAGGCGGCCGGCGGCAAGGACGGCATGAACGTGCGGCCCGCGGTGATCGACGAAGACAGCGAGCTTGGCCGGCGCTACATCGCCGCGATGGAGCTCGCGGGCCGCTATTCGTATGCCGGCCGCGAGTGGGTGGTGGAGCGCGTCCGCCGGATCATCGGCGGCGCGGTCACCGACATGGTGCACAACCACCATAACTATGCGTGGCGCGAGACCCATGGCGGCGTCGACCTCTGGGTGGTGCGCAAGGGCGCGACGCCGGCCTTTCCCGGCCAGCGCGGCTTCGTCGGTGGCTCGATGGGCGACGACGCCGTCATCATCGAGGGTGTCGACAGCGCGGACGCGCGGGCGTCGTTCTACTCGACGGTGCACGGCGCCGGCCGGTTGTTCGGCCGCAAGGAGGCCAAGCGGCGCTTCACCCGCGAGGCCATGGACGGTTGGTTGCGCGAGCGCGGCGTCACGCTGATCGGCGCCGATCTCGACGAAAGCCCGATGGCGTACCGCCGCCTGCCGGAGGTGATCGCCGAGCATGCCGGCACCGTGCGCGTGCTGCACACGCTGCGGCCGTTCGCGGTGGTGATGGCCGGCGAGGGCGAGTTCGATCCGTTCAAGGATTGAACAGGGAATGCGCGCTGTTTCGGGTTTGGAGCGGCGCGCGTTCTTCAGCCTCGCTCTTCATCGTGAGGAGCCTGCGCAGCAGGCGTCTCGAAGGATGAGGCCCGCTGCACGCGTGCGCTTCACGGCCTCATGGTTCGAGACGCGCGGCTGCGCCGCGCTCCTCACCATGAGGAGGACGTTCGTGCCAATGAGGGAAGAGGAGCTACTGCCAGCGTGCGCCGAGGCCTTCGGTCAGGGCGCGGCACGTCGCCTGAAGCTTGCCGAGGATCGCGGCGTCGTCGTCGCGGTTGAAGGCCGGCGTCGCCATCACCGTGACCACCAGCGCGGCGCGGCCCTGGATGTCGAGGATTGGCACCGCGGTGGCGCGCAGGCCGGGGATGAGCAGTTCGTCCACCGACGCCGACATGGTGCGGCGGACGTTGTCGCGGACCGCGGCGACGTCGATGTCGGGCGCGCGGGGATCGTCGGCCTTCGCTTGTGCCACCGCTCCGATGCGTTCTTCCTCGCCCATGAAGGCGAGGAAGGCGTGGCCGGTGGCGGAGCCGAGCAGCGGCAGCACCGAGCCGACCGCGAGCGAGGTGATCACCGGCGTGCGCCCGGCGTGCCAGCGCACGATGGTCGGGCCAAGCGGGCCGCGCGCCGCCACCAGCGTCGAGCGGCCGGTCTCGCGGGTGAACTCGGCGATGGCGGGATCGGCCTGCGCGAACACATCCGTGCGCGCCAGCGCCGCAAGGCCGATCTGGATCGCCTGGGCGCCGAGATCGTAGCGGCCGGATGCTTCATCCTGGCGCGCCATGCCGGATGCGATGAGGCTGGCGAGATAGCGATGCGCCTGCGAGGCGGAGAGATCGGCGCGCTTGGCTACGGCGCCGAGCGTCGCGGCCTGCGGTTCGGCGGCGAGCGCCGCGAGCACGCGCAGGCCGATCTCGACCGACTGGATGCCGCGCCGCGCCGCCGGCGCGTCGTCGCCTTCGGCTCCCGCGGTGTCGTCGGCAGCGGTTTCGGCGAGGTCTTTCGTCTTCGGTGGGCGCATGGTCGGGCTTTCGGAAACAGGCTGAGTTCTGACTTGCTTCCTTGTCATTCCGGACGCCGCGCAGCGGCGATCCGGAATCTCGAGGTTGCGGCAAGGCTCTTCGTCGAGATTCCAGGTTCGTCGCTGCGCGACGCCCCGGAATGACGGTACGACACCTTCTCTAGCTTTCCTTTGGCGTGCCGTCTTCCGCCGTCAGCATTGCCCAGAACTGCGGATCGACCGCCGCACCCTTGAGGCCGCCCTCGGCGTCGATCAGCGCCCAGGCGCGCACCTCGTGGCCGGTGCCGACGAGGCGGCCGCCGGTGCTGAAGCGGTAGTCCACCTTGAACCGCCGCTCGCGCTCCAGCGCCACCGTGACCTCGATATCGAGCACATCGTCGTAGCGCGCCGGCGACTTGAAGTCGGCATGGGCCTGCACGATCGGCGTCACCGCGCCGAAGCGCTTGCGCACCTCGCGCTGGCTCAGGCCGCGCGCCCGCAACAGCCGCTGGAAGCTGCTGTCCAGCCAATAGAAGTAGTTGGGGTAGAAGACGATTCCGGCTTCGTCGCAGTCGCCCCATTCGATCGTCAGGCTGGTCTTGAACATCGGCTTGCCTCGTGGTGTATTTTTGTATATTGAGGAATGAATTTCACAATGTCAAAAATTTGGGGAGGCGCACATGCGCATGGCGGTGCTGGGCGGAGGGCCGGGAGGCCTCTATGCCGCCTATCTCTGGAAGAGCCGGCACCCCGGCGACGAGGTCGTGCTGTTCGAGCAGAACCCGACCGGGGTCACCTGGGGCTTCGGCGTCGTGTTCTCCGACCAGGCGCTCGATTTCCTGCGCGCCGACGATCCCGAAACGGTCGACGCCATCGCCCCTCGCATGGAGCGCTGGTCCAACATCACCCTGACGCTGCGCGGCGAGAGCCTTCAGATCGACGGCGTTGGCTTTTCCGCCATCGGCCGGCTGGAACTGCTCACGCTGCTGCAGCAGCGCGCGGCAGCAGCCGGCGTCATGATGCGTCACCAGCACACGGTGCAGTCGCTCGACGAACTCGCAGGCTTCGATCTCATCGTCGCCGCTGATGGCCTCAACTCGCTGGTGCGCCGCGGCTTCGAAGGCGATTTCGGCACGTCGCTGTCTTACTCGGCCAACAAGTTCGCCTGGTACGGCACCACGAAACGGTTCGAGACGCTGTCGCAGACTTTCATTGCCACGGATCGCGGCCATTTCAACGCCCATCACTACCGCTACTCGCCGACCATGAGCACGTTCCTGGTGGAATGCGACCGCGCCACCTGGGACGCTTACGGATTCGCCGACAAGACTGTGGAGGAATCGCAGGCGATTTGCGAGCAGGTCTTTGCGACCGTGCTCGACGGCCAGCCGCTGGTGTCGAACCGCTCGATCTGGCGCAATTTTCCATGGATCTGGAACGAGCGTTGGTCGTTCCGCAACATCGTGCTGATCGGCGACGCGCTGCACTCGGCGCATTTCTCGATCGGTTCGGGCACGCGCCTTGCGATCGAGGACGCCATTGCGCTGATGAAGGCGCTGGAGGCGGCGGACGGCGATCTGCCGGCGGGCCTGTCGCAATATCAGGCCGCGCGCAAGCCGATCGTGCACAAGCTGGTCACCGCCGCGCGCGCCAGCGCCGACTGGTACGACCGCTTCCCCGAGCACATGGCGCTGCCGCTGGCGGATTTCGGCCACAGCTACATCACGCGCTCCGGCCGCATCGACGATGCGCGGCTGCGGGCGATGGCACCGCAGTTCATGGCGCGTTACGACGCCGCGCATGGTGCGGCGCGCCAGGCAGGAGACAATCGATGACCAGTTCGCCCACGCTCATCGCCGACCAGGTGCCGGCGGACAGCGCCGGTGTCCGTGAGATCGGTTTCGAGATGCCGGAGCGCTACAACGCCAGCCGCATCATCTTTGACAATCTCGCCGCCGGCCGCGGCGACGCGCTGGCGCTGACTGGCCCTGCCGGCACGCGCACCTACGCCGAATTGTGCGCGGACGCAGCGCGCTGGGGCCATGGCTTTGCGTCGCTTGGGCTCGCCCGCGGCGACCGCATCCTGATGTTCCTCGACGATACCCCGGCTTATCCCGCGGCGTTCTTCGGCGCGGTGCGCGCCGGCTTCGTGCCGCTGCTCATCAACACGCTGACGCCGCCGGACCTGCTGCAGTTCTATCTCGCCGATTCCGGCGCCCGTGTCGCCGTGGCGGATGCCGAGTTCACCGCGCGCTTCGATGCCGTCGCCTGTGCCGACACGCAGCTCGCGACACTCGTCGTCGTCAACGGCGCGCCGGCCGGCCATGCGGTCGGCCGCACCCTGCACGCCGACGGCTGGCTTCAGGGCTTTGCGACCGAGCTTGCGGAAGCCGACACCCATCGCAACGAGATGGCGTTCTGGATGTACTCGTCCGGCTCGACCGGGCGGCCGAAGGGCATCGTCCATCTCCAGCACGACATGGCCTACACCGATGCGGCGTTCGGGCGGCCGGTGCTTGAGTTGAAGCCCGGCGACATCTGCTTCTCGGTGCCGAAGATGTTCTTCGCCTATGGCTTCGGCAACTCCGTTACGTTTCCGTTTGCCGCCGGCGCGGCGACGCTGCTGCTGCCGGGCCAGCCGAAACCCGAAGCGATCTTTGCCGCGCTCGGTCGCTTCCGCCCGACCGTGTTCTTCGGCCTGCCGACGCTCTACACCGCACTGACCAAGGCGGATGGCGCGCGCGACGCGGACTTCTCGTCGCTGCGGCTTGCGCTGTCGGCCGCGGAGGTGCTCTCCGCCGAGGTATTCAATGCCTGGAAGGCGCTGAGCGGGCTGGAGATCGTCGAGGGGCTGGGATCGACCGAGGTGCTGCACATCTATCTGTCCAACCGCGTCACCGCGAAGAAGCTGGGTTCGGCCGGTTTGCGCGTGCCCGGCTACGAGGTGATGCTGCGCGACAAGTATGGCCGCGAGGTCAGTGATGGCGAAGAAGGCATCTTGTGGGTGCGCGGCGATTCCAACACGCCGCTGTACTGGAACCGGCCGGACAAGACCGCCGAGACCATCCGCGATGGCGGTTGGATCTACACCGGCGACCGCTTCGTGCGCGATGCCGAGGGCTTTCATTTCTTTCGCGGTCGCGCCGACGATCTCATCAAGATCTCGGGACAGTGGGTCTATCCGCTGGAGGTCGAGCTGTGCCTCGCCGAGCATCCGGCGGTGCGCGAATGCGCGGTGCTGGCGCTGGAATTGCCTGACCGTCGCATGACGCTCAAGGCCATCGTCGTGCTCAACGACCGCGACGCCGAGCCGGAGGCGGCAACGCGCCTGCTGCAGGACTACGTCAAGGACAAGCTCTTGCCCTACAAGTACCCGCGGCAGGTGGTCTTCGTCGACGAGCTGCCGAAGACCGGCACGGGCAAGATCGACCGGCAGCGGCTGTTGACGCTGTAGCGGCGCTCAAGACGTACGACAGCACAGCCGCATATCTCCGGGTCATTCCGGGCCGTCGCGCAGCGACGGACCCGCAAGCTCGGCCGCCAATCTTGCTGAACCGTCGAGATTCCGGATCGCTGCTTTGCGGCGTCCGGAATGACGTTGTGGGGAGCGTTTCCTGATATTCTGCGTCATCACCGGGCCGGCGCGGAGCGCCGCGACCCGGTGATCCAGCTTCACGAGGCTCGTGCGGGATAGAGAGAAGCTGGATTGCCGGGTCAAGCCCGGCAATGACGCGATGGGTGTGGTGGGCTTTGCGAAAGCGCGCAACCTTTCTCCTCATCCTGAGGAGCCCGCGCAGCGGGCGTCTCGAAGGATGAGGCCCGCGCGGTCATGGCAACGTTCGCGCCGCCTCCGCCTCATGGTTCGAGACGCGGCTCTGCGGGCCGCTCCTCACCATGAGGGAAGAGGAGGATCGTGGAGGGGGCGGGAGAACGAAGGCATGTCCCCGGCGCAACCGCGTCGCCGATCCGGCTATGGTTTCATCCGGCGCGAGCGACTAGGTTGGGCACGATCGTTCGCTCTCCGATGGTGATGTGCCGCATGTCCTCCGATCTGAAATCCTCCAATTCCGTGTCCGCGAACCCGAAACAGTGGCAGGTCGGTCTGGTCGGCTACGGCGAGGTCGGCCGTATTCTTGCTGAGGATCTCCACAAGGAAGGCATTGCCGTCAGCGCCTACGATATCAAGCTCGAGGGCGTGGCCGGCGATCCGCTGCGCGCCCATGCGCGCGAGCATGGCGTGCGGCTCGCGGGCTCGCATGAAGAACTGGCGGCGGGATCGGATCTCGTGATCTCGGCGGTGACCGCGAGCCAGACCGGGCGGGTCGCGGACGCCTGTGCCGGGGCGATCCGGGCTGGCGCCTGGTTCCTCGACTTCAATTCCGCCTCGCCCGGCGCCAAGCAGCGCGCTGCGGCACGGATAGACGGCGCCGGCGGCCGCTATGTTGAGGGTGCGGTGATGACCTCGGTGCCGCCCTATCGCATCCGCGTGCCGCTGCTGCTCGGTGGTCCCGGCGCGGCGGAGCTGGCGCCGCTGCTGGTTGCGCTCGGCTTCGATGCCAGGGTGTCCAGCGACACGCTCGGCGTGGCGTCGGCGGTGAAGATGTGCCGCAGCGTCATGATCAAGGGGCTGGAGGCGATGGTGATCGAGAGCTTCACCACGGCGCGTGCCTATGGCGTCGAGGATGCGGTGCTGGCCTCGCTCAAGGAAACGTTTCCCGGCATCGACTGGGAGAAGCAGGGCGCCTATTTCTTCCAGCGCGTCATCGAGCATGGCCGCCGCCGCAGCGAAGAGGTGCGCGAGGTCGCCGAGACCGTGCGTGAAGCCGGTCTTAACCCGTGGTCGGCGGCGGGCACCGCCGAGCGCCAGGGCTGGGTCGCCGATCTCGCCGACGCCGGCGTGTTCGGCACGCGCGGGGAGACAGGTTTTGCTCGCAGCGCCGACTGGCGCACCGAGGCGGATCGGATTCTCGCGACGCTGAAGAAGGGGTGAGAGGCGGAGGCGCAGCACGTCATATTCCGCGTCATCACCGGGCTTGACCCGGTGATCCAACTTCGGGGGCTTGGCCGTGTTGTGAGAAAGCTGGATTGCCGGGTCGAGCCGGCAATGACGCAGTGGGTGGGATCCGTGGCCCGGGTCAGCGAAGCGACACCCGGGACCGGCGCTGCGAAAGGTGGCGCCCCGGATATCGCCGCGCTCATCCCCGCGACAGCCGCGCTCGCTGCAGTTCGGGATACGGCGATCGCGCGCGCTACCCCATCACCTCGATGCCGAACGCCCGCAGCACGGTGTCCTGCTGGTCCCGGCTGATGCACAGGCCGGCGTAGGAGCGCGGCGCGCCGAAATCGAAGGCGTCGAAGGTGGCGCGCGACAGCACGGCGCGGTCGAGAGACGCCTCGGTAAAATCGATGTTGTTGATCGCCGAGCCGACGAACGAGCATGCCGTGAGGTTGGAGCGCGCGAAGCTGGCGTCGCGCAGGTCGCAGTTTTCGAACTTGCTCTCCGACAGGTCCTTGCCGGCGAAGACGGCATATTGCAGGCGGCAGTCGAGGAAGGCGACGCCGCCCATGATCAGGCGGTTGCTGACCTTGCGGTGGACGTCGGCATCGAAGGCTAGGCCCATGGCGGCGCAGGCCTTGAACGTCGCCATGTAGGCGACGGATCGCGTGACCTTGTTGAGGCCGAGGCTGCAGCTCTCGAACACGGCCTCCGACAGGTTGCACAGCTCCCAGGCGCAGGCGCCGGATTCGGAGCTGTCGCTGAAGCGGCAGTCGATGAAGCGCGTTTCCTTGAAACTGCATTTGGCGAACCGGCAACTGGCGAAGCGACTGCCGCGGAGGGTGGATTCGTCGAACACGCAGTCGATGAATTCGCAGTGTTCGAACTGCAATTCATGGAGTGTGAAGGCAACGATATCCGCCTTTTCGAATCGCAGGCCGACGATCGGATCGGTGCGCTGGAAGTAGCTTTCCAGCGGCTGCGGGGCGATCTCGATATCGGGAATGTCGCGTGCCATCGATTGTTGCCTCTGGAGCCGGAGGCGGCATGTTCTGGATCGAGCCGGCCAAGTCAAGATGGCCAAGTCAAGGTGCATCAAGTCAAGACAGATCTAGTCGAGACAGGCCAGGACGGATCAATGGCACCAACTTACCGCTTCGCCGGATCGATCGCCTCGATGCGCGCGATGTGGGCGGCGAGGTCTTCTGGGGTGTAGCGCACCCGCACGCGCTTGTCGGAGGCGGGCTGCTTGTCGAGGCAGACGCCCGGCCGCCATTCGTGCGAGGGACGGATCGGACGGGGGGCGAAACCGCCGCCGCAGTTCGGGCAGACGTTGTGCAGCTTGTCGCGGGCACAGTCGGCGCAGAAGGTGCACTCGTAGGAGCAGATCACGGCCTGTGCCGAATGCGGCGGCAGGTCCTTGTCGCAGAGTTCGCAGTTCGGTCGCAGCTGCAGGGCCATGCGCCAGCTCCGTCTGATCGGTCCGGGCGGACTGTCGCAGACCGGCGGTGCGTCGCCAAGGGGCGAAAAGGGCGAAATTCCCTCGTTTGGCGCCATCGTTGGCGAGGCGCTGGCGCGGGCGGCGTGACAGAGGCCGCCGCCCGCGCCGTGGCCGGACTTACTCGGCGAGGCGGACGACCGCTGGCGCACCGCGGGACTCGCGCGCCAGCACCATCAGCAGCACCAGGAACGCGGCCTCGATCGCCGCGAACACCACGAACGCCTCCTTGAAGGCGCCGCTCGACGCGGCGATGACCGCGCCCATCAGCCAGGGCGAGACGAAGCTGGAGAGGATGCCGAACACCTCGGCATAGCCGATCGCGGCCGGCGCCAGCGCGTCCGAGTACTTCTCGCTCATCAGCGCGAAGATCGCGCCGCCGCCGAGCACCGCGGTGCCGCTCAGCGCCGCGCACAGCACCAGCGTCGAGAACGCCAGCGGCGTCACCACGCTCCACAGGAACAGGATGGCGGTGCCGAGCGCAAGAAGCGCACTGAGCTTGATCATGAACAGCTTGCCGAGGCGGTCGGCCATGTAGCCGCCGATCACCAGGAACACGACCTGCGACAGCCCCATCACCGTGCCGATGATGGCGCCGGCGTCGGGCGGCATGTGCTGCACGGCGATGTAGGCCGGCACCACCCAGGTCGCGGTGCCGGCGATGGCGAAGGTGCAGGCGGCGATGCCGAGGCCGCCGACCGCGATCCACTTGGAGCGGAAGATCTCGCCGAGCGGCAGCGCCGCCGGCGGCGGTGTGCTGTCCCAGCGGAAGCCGGCGACGCCGATCTCCTCGGGGCCGTTGCGCACCACGAGGGCGTCGAGCGCGGCGACGATCAGCGTGCCGACCGCCAGCACCGCGAAGAACACCCGCCAGCTCGTCGCCAGCGTCAGCGGGATGCCGAGCGCGAAGTCGAGGGTGATGGCGAGGCTGTAGGCGGCGAGGATCATGCCGACCACGGCGCCGCGCCGGCTCTGCGGAAACCAGCCGAAGATCAGCTTCATGTTGCCGATGAAGATGCCGGCGTCGAAGACGCCGATGACAAGGCGCAGCAGCACCAGCTCGACATAGCCCTGCACGAACACCTGCAGCACCATGCCGATGCCGGTGCCGGCGAGGCCGATCAGCAGCATGCGGCGCGCCGACATGGTGCGGCTGACCGGCGACCACACCACCATGCCGATGCCGTAGGTCAGGGCGAAGATGCCCTGGGCGAGGCCGGCCTGCGCCGGGTCGAGGTTCAGCGTCTGCGAGATGAACGGCAGCACCGCCGCGAAAGCGTACCAGTCGGCGGCGAGGAAGATCTCGCAGAGGATCGCGAGCACCAGCATCCAGCGCTGCCAGGTGATGATGCGGCGGCGGTCGGCGTCGGCAACGGTCGTCCAGGTGGCGTGCGGCGCGGTGGCCGCGGTGGCGGTGATGGTCATGCGCGTCCTCGTCGATGTCGGGGTGGGCTTCGCGGCGGGCGACGGTGGCGTCAGGCCGGCGGCGGCAGGAAGTTCACGTCATGCTCGGCGGCGATGCGGACCACCTCGACCGGATCCGGCACGTTGTGGATGCGTTCGAACAGGCCCTTGAGCGAGCGCGTCGGCGCCACCCAGAACAGGCTGGTCGCGGTCGCGCCCGACTTGTTGAAGATGCCGTGCGCCAG
Source organism: Bradyrhizobium sp. U87765 SZCCT0048 (assembly GCF_018131225.1). Lineage (GTDB taxonomy): Bacteria > Pseudomonadota > Alphaproteobacteria > Rhizobiales > Xanthobacteraceae > Bradyrhizobium_A. The sequence continues at coordinate 194,380 of NZ_JAFCMM010000005.1, forward strand.
TCCCTTGGGCATGCGCACGAGGTCGCCGGTGTTGGCCACGAAATTCCTGCCGTCGAGCCACAGGTCGTAGCGGCCGCTCAGCACGTAGATGAACTCGTCCTGGGTGGGATGAATGTGCGGCGGCACGAAGGTGCCGTCGGGAAACACCGCGTGCCAGGCCATCGAGTCCTCGGACTCCTGCTTGAGCGTGTAGGTCTGGCCGAGAATGTTCCAGACGATGTCGCCGAAGCCGGCGTCGGCCGGCGTGACGCCTGCGGGCATGGTGATCATGAGCGTATCCTGTTGTGGTGTGAGGGAAGGGGAAAGGTCAGGTCGCGAGAAAGTCGGTGACGCGGCCGGCGGCGGCGGGCGTTTCCTCGAACACGAGGTGGCCCGTGTTCGGCACCAGCGCGAGTTCGCCGCGCGGCAGGCCGGCGATCCAGGCCTTGCCCTGCGCGGTCGGGCGCAGGCGGTCGTTCGCGCCCCACAGCACCAGCGTCGGCATGGTCAGGCGGTGCAGCCAGTACGTGAGCTTCGGGTTGCCCTGCGGGTTGTCGCGGACGAGTTTGGCATAGCCCATCACCTCGCGGCCGAGGCGGGCGTCGAAGGCCTCGTCCGGCGCCTTGGGGAAGTAGTGCAGCGCCGCCGCGGGATCGTGCGCGAGATAGCCCGGCAGCTCCGGCGGCGTGATGTCGAGCAGGCCCGGCGCCGGCGCTTCGTCGACGACGAGGCCGGCGGGCGCGACGAGAGCGAGGCGGCGCACGCGCTGTGGCTGGCGGATCGCGATCTCCGCGGCGAGCCAGCCGCCGAGCGAGAAGCCGGCGAGATCGAACGTGCCGAGGGCGAGCTGGTCGAACAGGTCGAGATAATGCAGCACGTAGTCGTCGATGGTCGTGAGCGCGGGCGCGTCGTCGGAATCGCCGAAGCCGGGATGATAGGGAATGATCACCGTGTGGCGCGCCGCCCAGGCGCGCGCCATTTCGAAGCCGGTGAAGGTGCCGGTGCCGTGCAGGAACACGATCACCGGTCCGCTGCCGATGCTGTGCACCACGGTGGTGACGCCGTTGATGTCGTGGTTGGAGCGGGTGAAGCCGGTCATGTCCGGACCGGACGGCGCGCGTTTGGGCTGCATGGTGGTGAATCCCCCTTGTGTCGTTGGATGCGAGACGGAAATGCGCGCGGACGCCTCAGGCGGCGTCCGCGCAGTCGCGGTTGAGATGGGCGGCGAACTGGTCGACGGCGTCGGCGAGGCGCGCGGCGATCATCGGCGGCAGCGTGCCGTCGGCGATCTCGGCTGAGCCGGCATAGACCGCCGTCGACACCGTGCAGGCCTCGAAGAAGCCGAACAGCGGCCGCAACTGATGCTCGACCACCAGCGAGTGGCGCAGGCCGCCGCCGACCGCGGTCAGCAGCACCGGGCGGTTCTTGAGCGCGCCCGGCCCGATCAGGTCGAACACGTGCTTGAACAGCCCGGGGTAGGAGCCCTGGAACACCGGGCATCCGATCACGAGGCCATCGGCCGCTTCGATCGCCTCGATCACGCCGCGCGCGGCGTGGTCGAGGCCGTCGCGGGTGAAGGCGGCAAGGCCAGCGCCGGCGTCGACGAGGTCGAGGACGCGGACGGGCAGACCATGGCGGGCGGCGAGCTCGTGGCTTGCGGCCTCGACCAGCGCCCGTGCTTTCGCCGGGCGCCAGCTCGTGCCGCAGAAGCCGACGAGGCGGGGCGTTGGCATGGCGTGCTCCTGCTGTGCGGCCGACGGTCGCGTCAGCCGTTGATGCCGAACACGGTCCATTGCGCGTCCTTGGCGGGGAGGCCGAGCAGCGCGCGGCCGCACTCCTCGACGATCTGGTCGGCCATCAGGATGTGCTGGGTGCCGGCATGGATGTCGCGGTACGTGCGCTGCATCGCGGTGTTGTGCAGCGAGGCGCCGCGCGAGGCGCGATGCGCGAACGTGCCGACCTCGGAGATGACGTCGTGGATGTGGCGCAGCGCCAGCTTGATCACAGTCACCTGGTCGAGCGTGGGCTGCTCGCCGCGCGCACAGCTCGCCGAGACGTCGCGCCAGGTCTCGTAGACCAGCGCCCGCGCCGCGCGGAAGCGCGCTTCGGCCTGGGCGAACTGGAACTTGAAGCTGGCGCTGTCGCGGGAGAAGCCGAACGGATCGCGGCGCTGCACGATGACCTTGACGAGCTCGTCGAGCATCCGCCGGCCGACGCCGATCGCCCAGCTCGAATGCGCCCAGGCGCTGTAGCCGGCGAGGCCGAGCGCACCCTGCGGGCCGCCGCGGCGCGGCGCGCCGATGTCGAAGTCGTAGGTCATCGCGGTCGGCACGAACAGCTCTTCGCCGTCGGCGATGGTGTAGTCGAAGCTGCCGGTGGCGCGCAGGCCGAGCACGTCCCAGTTGCCGAGCAGCTTGATGGTCGACCGCGGATGGTGGGTGACGATGATCTTGGGCTGGCCGTTCGGGCCCATCACCATGTCCTTGCCGCCGGCGTCGGTGAGGAAGCAGCCGGAGTGGATCCACTCGGCATGCTGGATGCCGCTGCCATAGGCCCAGTTGCCGCGGATCATGTAGCCGCCCTCGACCGGGCGGGCGAAGCCGCGCGGCACGCCGTTGCCGGCGATGGTGATGTCGGGGCCGTTGGCGAACACCTGGCGCACGCCCTCGTCGGCGATGTAGATCGCCATGGTGGTGCCTTCCATGTTGCCGCCGATGACGCACCAGCCGGCGGAGGCGTGGGCGTAGGACAGCCGCTCGATCACCGTCATGGCGTCGAACGGCGACAGCTCGGCGCCACCGACGTCCCTGGGGAACAGCATGGTGTAGAGGCCGGCCTTGCGCATCGCCGCGACCGCGTCGTCGGTGAGATGGCCGAGCGCTTCGGCCTCCGCTGCCTTCGCCTCGATCAGCGGCAGCAGCGCGTCGAGCCGGGCATGATACTCAGCTGCGGTCGGCGTCGCCGCGTCGCGCTCGCCCGTCCGCGGGGCGCGTTGTACGGATGCGTTCATGGTCGGTCTCCCTTGTGTTGATCGGCGCTGCACCAGCGATGCGGTGCGGCGGCCGCGAGGCGCGATCCGGTCGGGGCGATTGCCGTCGGCGCGTGCGGAGGCCGTCACGCGCCCATGACAGGACGCGCGGCGCGCGAGCCGCTTCGTGTTTCGACGGACTGTCCCCCGCGATGGCGCAAGCGATCCCTGCGACGGGATCGCGCTGGCGCGACCATCGTTCGTTTCAAGCCTTTCCCGAGCATGAGGCTAGGAGCGCGGGCGCCCCGCCAGCAATCCCCCACCATGGGGGGTATCGGGTGCGGTTGCGCGTGCACTGCCGCAAAGCTGGGCCGTTCGCGCGGTGCGATGCTGCTTCTTTTCGCTTGACCAATGCGCAGGCAGCGGAGAGCTTGGGCGCCACGAGAGCGAAGGCGGCGCCGCCGCACTTCGCCGCATTCGGGAGCGAAATGAGAACGTTGCGGGGGACGTGTGCCAGGCATCCATTTGCATGACTTGCCGGAGCGGCGGCTGGCCGACCGGCTGATGTCGATCGCCGAGAGCCGCAGCGTCGCCAGTCTCGGCGAGGCCTGCTGCGCGGCGGTCGGCGAACTCACGGGATCGCCGACGGTCGGGCTCTATCTGCTCGAGGGCGACGAGCCGGAGCTCGCCTACAGCCGCCATGTCGCCGACGACTTCCTCGACAACTACAAGGCCGGTTTCTGGAAGACCGATCCGGTGCTCGACACCATCATGACGCGCGGCCGCGCCGCCGATGGCGCCTCGGTGATCGGCGCGCATCACTGGGCGGGCAGCGAGTCCTGCCAGATGCTGCGCCACTGGGGCTTCAGCTACAACATGGGCGGGCCGCTGGTCTGCGACAGCCGTATCGTCGGGGTTCTGTTCACCGCGACGCGCGACGTGCACTCGCCCTACACCGCGTTGTTGCGCGAGCGCATGGACATCCTCTGCCGTGCCGGCTCGCTGGCGCTGGCCAACATGATGAATGCCGGCCTTGGGCCGGCACGCATCATGCTCGGCGTCATGCCGCCGCAACCACCGATCAAGCTGCCGCCGCGCTCGGCGGATGTCGCGCAGCGCGTCTGCCGCGGCCAGACCAACAAGGAGATCGCACGCGACATGGGCATCTCCGACCAGACGGTCAAGGAGCATGTCGCCAACCTCTGCAAGCGCTTCGGTGCCCACAACCGCACCGAGCTGGTCGCCTGCCTGATGAGCGGCATGTCGCGGCAATAACTGGCGGCATTTGCGCACGCCGCGATGCCGGACGATGACTGATCCGAACGCGACGTATCATCCGTCATCCTGAGGTGCGCGCGCTTGCGCGCCTCGAAGGATGAACGGCCCTGACGCAACCGCTCAGGCCGTCGCCCTTCGAGGCTCGCTTTGCTCGCTCCTCAGGGTGACGGATTAAATGTACCGGACGCGCCTCACCCCAGCCAGCTGAGCAGCCTGAACCAGGCGTAATCGAGCGGCACCAGCACGATGAAGGTGATCAGGGCCATCACGAGGCACAGCCGCAGGCCGTCGCGCGGCGGCGCCTTGCCCATCTCCATCGCCACCACCAGCGGCGAGGCTTGATAAGGCATCAGCGGCGTGCCGTAGCCGATGACCTGCACCATCAGCACCGAGGCCAGCGGCAGGCCGGCGCTGTCGGCCAGCGTCTTCGCCAGCGGCGTGAACAGCGCCGGCACGCCGTTCGCCGTGATGACGAAGTTGAGGATGACGGTCAGCGCGACGAGGGCGGCGAAGCTCAGGGACGGCCGTGCCGGATCGAGCGGCAGCAGCGGCAGCACCGCGCGGCCGATGGCATCACCGAGGCCCGAGCGCGACACCACGGCGGCGAGGCCGAGAATCCCCGCGACATAGATGCAGGTGCGGATGTTGGTGGCGGCGGCGAACTCCTCGCCGCTGAGAAAGCCGATGCGCGGCAGCAGGCACAGGCAGGCGGCGCCGAGGCCGATCCAGGCCGGCGAAATGCCATGCCAGGTGTCGGTGACCCACAGCGCGAGCGTTGCAGTCAGCAGCACCGCGAGGCGGATTTCGGCGGCGCTCAGCGGCGTTGCCGGCTCTGCGGTGGCACCGCCGCGAAGCGTCGCCGGGAACATCAGCCAGATACAGGCAGCGAGCACGACGCCCTTGAGGACGCCGAGGATCGGGGTGTGCAGCGTGAGGTAGGGCAGGTAGCCGAAGTGCAGGCCGTAGGCGCTCTCGGCGGCGCCGGTCATCACGAGGTTGGGCACGTTCGCCGGCAGGATACTGACCGACAGCATGAAGGTGCCGAAGCCGACCGCGAGCACGAGGCCGATGCGGCCGCGGCTGCCAGGGGCGAGACCGGCGCGGTCGGCGACCGCCATCACCACCGGCATCAGCAGCGCGATGCGCCCCATGTTGGAGGGCATCACCAGCGCAAGCGCATAGGTCAGCAGCACCACGCCGCCGACCATGCGCGGCCACGACTGCGACAGGTGGGCGGTGAGCAGCCGCGCCGCGCGGTCGGCGAGGCCGACCTTGCGGATCGCCGCGCCCAGCACGAAGCCGCTCAGCACCAGCCAGAATGCGGACGACAGGAAGCCGGCGAACACCGCGTCGGCCGGCGCGACATGCAGCACCATGGCTACGGTGAAAAACAGCAGGGACGTCAGGTATTCCGGCAGCCATGCGGTCGCCCACAGGACGATGGTGGCCGTGACCAGCAGGGCGGGGAGGGCCAGTGGGCCAGACAAAAAGGCGGCGATCTGGTCCATGGGCGTCTCTCGGATCAGGATGGGCACGGCTCCCTCGCACGATTCGATGCCGCGCGCGAGGGCTGCGGGCCTGCCCGGGCCGATGCCGACGTGGGGCGACGACGTGGGGCGATGCCGGGCAGGCCGGCGCCGGGCGCGGTGGTATCTTGAGGCCGTCCGGTGCGATCGCGCGGGGCGGCCGCCGTCCGGCGTTCGTCGCGGCGGCCGCAGTGCTGTGCTAGCCTGTGCGGGCTGTTGCCACGCGTGGATTTCAAAAAGAGGTCATGATGGCAGTCGTCTATGTCGAAGCGCGGCCGAAGGGCCGCCCCGAGGGAAGCCCGATCACGGATTACGTTGTCGAAGAACATGCGGACAAGGTGCTGGCGACGTTCAAGACCCAGCATGAGGCGATCGCGTGGGCGAAGAGCAACGGACACGTGCCCCATGTGGCGCGCGTCCGGCATCTGAACGACCGCAAGCAGGCGGATCACTGGCGCAAGGCCTGATGCCGGAGATGGCCACGGGCGTCCTGCCGGTCAGGATGCCCGCGGCCGCCGGCGTGCGCGCCGCGGCGTCTTCCGGCGTCACCAGCGCGCAGATGCCGCATATTTCGTCGGCCGCAATTGACCGAAGCCGATATCGCCTGCCGCTGTCGCGGCGCCGCTTGACTAAGCCTGGCGCTTGCCAAATGCTCGGCAAAAAACAGGCCGGGCGCGATCATGCCATCAGGCGGGCCGCCGGCCGTCGCGGAGGGAAGCCGATGGGCGAGCGGACACTGCTGGACGTGGTGAGCGGGCATGCGCAGGCGCGGGGCGATGCCATCGCCTTCACCTTCGAGGGGCGGGAGACGAGCTATGGCGCGTTCGAGCGCCATGCCAACAAGGTGGCCCATGCGCTGACGGCGGCGGGGCTCGGCAAGGGCGACCGCATCGCCTATGTCGGCAAGAACAGCGACCACTACTTCGAGCTGCTGATCGGCGCCATGAAGGTCGGCGTCGTGATGGTGCCGGTCAACTGGCGGCTCGCACCGCCGGAGATGGTGTACATCATCGACAATGCCGACGCGAAGATGCTGTTCGTCGGCCGCGAGTTCGTCGAGGCGGCGCAGGCCTTCGCGCCGAGGCTGACGTCGGCACCGGCCATCGTGGCGATGGAGGGGGCGACGGCGGACTGGCCGGCCTACGAGGCCTGGCGCGACGCGCACAGCGATGCGCCGCCGGCGTTCCGCGCCACGCTCGCCGACGTCGCGCTGCAGCTCTACACCTCCGGCACCACCGGGCATCCGAAGGGCGCGATGCTCAGCCACAGCAACCTCATCGACCTGCGCGACAACCGCCATGGCGAAATCCCGGCCTGGAACGTGTGGACGTCCGAGGACGTATCGCTGGTGGCGATGCCGGTGTTTCATATCGGCGGCACCGGCTGGGGCATCTTCGGGCTGTACTATGGCGCCAAGGGCGTTGTGGCGCGCGAGTTCGATCCTTCGAAAGTGCTGGATTATTTTGTCAATGAGCGCATCTCCAAGCTGTTCATGGTGCCGGCGGCGATGCAGTTCGTGGTGCGCCATCCCCGCGCCCGCACGATCGACTACTCGCGGCTGAAATACCTGCTGTATGGCGCGTCGCCGATCCCGGCCGATCTGCTGAAGGAGTGCATCGAGGTGTTCGGCTGCGGCTTCGTGCAGATGTACGGCATGACCGAGACGACCGGCACCATCGTGGTGCTGCCGCCGGAGGATCACACCCTCGACGGCTCGCCGCGGCTGCGCTCCGCCGGCAAGGCGATGCCGGGGGTTGAGATCGCGATCCTCGACGCTGACGGCAAGCCGCTGCCGGTCGGTGAGGTCGGCGAGATCGCGACGCGCTCGGCCGCCAACATGGTCGGCTACTGGAAGCTGCCGGAGGCGACCGCGCGGACCCTGAGCAAGGACAACTGGCTGCGCACCGGCGATGCCGGCTACATGGATGCCGACGGCTACGTCTATGTCCACGACCGCATCAAGGATATGATCATCTCCGGCGCGGAGAACATCTATCCGGCGGAGGTCGAGAACGCGATCTTCGGCCATCCCGCGGTGGCGGAGGTCGCCGTCATCGGCGTGCCCGACGACAAATGGGGCGAAGCGGTCAAGGCGGTGGTGGTGCGCAAGCCCGGCGCCGAGGTGACGGCCGAGGAGATCATCGCCCACGCCCGCCAGAACATCGCCGGCTACAAGGTGCCCAAGAGCGTCGATTTCATCGCCGCGCTGCCGCGCAACGGCACCGGCAAGATCCTGCGCCGCGAGCTGCGCGATCCGTTCTGGGCCGGGCGTGAGCGGCAGGTGAACTGACGCCGGCGTTGCACGGAATTGTTGTTGAGAAGCGCCACGCACTCCGCGTCATCACCGGGCCTGACCCGGTGATCCAGCTTGGGATGCGCGTCGTGTCGTGAGCAAGCTGGATTGCCGGGTCTTCGCCCGGCAATGACACAGCGGGTGTGATGGGGTCGCACTCACACGCAGGCCAATTCCTTCCAGGATGACACAGAGTCCGGGTGAGCGAAGCGACACCCGGGGATGGTGCGGCGGTGCATGAACCCCGGATATCGCTGCGCTCATCCGCGTTACGGTCCTGCGGTATCGCTTCGCGAATGCGGGTCTGATGTGCCTCCCGTCCGTCACCCAGAGGCGGTCCCGCGTAGCGGGACCCTCGAAGGACGACGGCCCAGGCGAAGCGTCGTGCGCGCGGGTACGTTTCGGCCGCGCATCCTTCGAGGCTCGCTGCGCTCGCACCTCAGGATCACGGGGAGAGGCGCGTCGCTTCGCGAATGCGGGTCTGATGCGACGTTTCATCCGTTACCCTGAGGCGGCCCCGCGGCGCGGGACCTTCGAAGGGCGACGGCGTGGGCAATGCGACTGGCGGCGCGCACGGGCTGGCGCGCGCGCCTCGTTAACGCCCGTCGCCGCCGGGCATCGCCGGCGCTCCGTGAAACCCCTGAGCCGCCCGGTCGTAGCTGGTCGAATGTGCCCGACTTTCCGCGATCGCGTTAACAGAGATGTAACGCGATTCCGACAATCCGCCGCATATTCTCTTAATGCGGCAGAGTCAAAAATACCGGGCTTTTTAGGCAAAACCTCGCTTTTGCCTCGTTCCCAGCGCGTGGTCCGGCAAGGGCTGCGCACGTAACGCTCGGTTGGCGGTATGTCGGACTACAGGCTCGTATCGACGGATATCGGTTGGATCGTCTATGCCGGCGAGGAACCGCTGCTGCTGATCTCCGAGGAAAGCCTGGCGCTGCAGATCGTCAGCGACGCCGATGCGTTGCTGCAAGTGCATCAGGCGCGCGTGACGCTGGAGAGCCTCGGGCCGCCGGTGCCGAGCCCGAACCTGCAGGCGGAGGCGCCGCTCACAGCGCCATCGCAAAACGGCGAAAGCCGGCCGCGCCGGTCACGGCCGCGAAATCCGGATGACGCTTCTCCTCGGCAAAGCTGAAGCCGGCGCGCGCATAGCTGCGCTCGGCGGCGTCGTTGCCGATGTAGAACGTGATCTGGGCGCGGGGAAAGCCGAGGTCGCGCCCCTGCGCCAGCGCATGGTCGAGCAGGCGGGCGGCGAGGCCGAGTCCGCGATGCGAGGGCCGCGTCGCGACATGTTCGATCATCCATGCGCTCTCGTCGCTGTCCATCCAGCATTGCCGCACATAGGCGCCGCGCTGCGCCACCGCGGCCTGCATCTGGTCGGTGAAGCCGGCCGCGGTCATCGTGTCCTGCACCGCCTGGCGCGCGTTGGCCATGCTGCCGGCGACCGGCAGCGCGCACAGCGCCGCGGCGGCGACGCCGTCGTGCTCGGCGACCCAGAAATGCGACAGACGCCACCACGAGCGCACGTCTGCGGTCGTGAGGCGGCGCACGAAAGCGAGGCATTGCGCCGCGTCGAGATCAAGCGCGATATCGAAATAGCCGCGCGGCTGCTGGCCGCGCTGGGCGGCGAGAATGGTATCGGCCACGAGGTCGATGTCCGACGGGCCTGCCGCCCGGATCAACATCGTAGCCATACTCGCCTCCCTCACTGGCCCGCGGGCTGCCAGCTGCCATATTTGGGATGATCGCTGGCGATCGGCAGCGCGATCGGCGCGCCGGTCTCGGCGCTGTGATAGAGCGCCGTGATCAACTCCAGCGAACGCCGGGCGTCGGCGATCGTCACCGGCGGTGGGCTGCCGCTTTCGAGCGCGGCATGGTAGGCGTTCATCAGGCCCTCGAAACGCGAGGCGACGAACGTCCAGTTGGCGAGCGCCGCGTCGATGCGCGCCTTCGCCTCGGGTGAGGCCGGCAGGATCTGCCAGGGGTCGTCGCCCGGCGCGTAAGGCGATTGCGAGCTCTCGAAAGTGACGTGCTCGAAGCTCAGGCGCAGCCGGCTGATCTCGTTGGCCGATCCCAGCGTGACCGCGAGCGCGGCGAGCGCGCCGCTCTGCATCTGCAGGCTGGCGACGGCACAATCCTCGACCTCGATGGTGTTGACCAGCGTCGCGGTGCGAGCGAACACCGAGGCGATGTCGCCCATCAGATAGGTGAGGATGTCGTGGACGTGGATGGCATGGGTCAAAAGCGCGCCGCCAAGCTCGGTCGCGCGCTTGCCGCGCCAGGGCACGGCATAATAGTCGGGACCACGACGCCATGCGGTCTCGACGCTGGCAAGATAAGGCTTACCGGCAAGGCCGCTGGCGATGATGTGCCGGGCCTTCTGCAGGCCGTTGCCATAACGGTACTGGAAGATCGGCATGAGCGTGCCGCGCGCGGCCGCCTGCGCCGCGGCGAGACGATCGACCTCGGCGAGCGAGCCGACCAGCGGCTTTTCGCAGAGGACATGCTTGCCGGCGGCGAGCGCCTGCAGCGCCTGCGGCAGATGCAGCGTCGGCGGGGTGGCGATGTCGACGATGTCGATGTCGTCCATCGCCAGCACCTCGTCGAACGAGATGGTGCGGCGCGGCACCTTGAACTCGTCGCCGACGGCTGCAAGACGCTCCTCATTGAGATCGCACAGCGCGCGAACCTCGAACTTGTCGGCAAGGCGGGCGTAGCCTTCCTCGATATGGGCACGGCCAATCCCGCATCCGATCACCGCGACTGTCCAGCGTTTGGGCATGGGGTTTTTTCTTTCTTGTTGTCGGTCTGATTTCAGCGAGGGGACTTGCGGCGGGCGCTGCCGCTTCTCCTCATGGTGAGGAGCGCGGCATAGCCGCGCGTCTCGAACCATGAGGCCCGGAGAGACGTGGTGGCCTCATCCTTCGAGACGGCGCGCTGCGCCTCCTCAGGATGAGGGGAGAGGGCGAGCCAGCCGCGTGATCGCACCCAGCCGCGTTCGGTGTCACACCTTCCCGTCACGCCTTCCCCTCCGCCCTGGCCTGCGCCGTCAGCGCGAGCTCCATGGCCTTGAAGCAGCGGGCCTGCGGCATGGCGGTCTCGGTGCGGTTCTGCACATCCTCAATGAGCTGGCGGCCATAGGGCAGCTCGACCGCGCTGCAGTCGATGCGCTGCACGCCCTTGCGGTCGGTCAGGAACAGGTGGTCGATGCCGGGCTGGCCGGCGACATCGATGTACTTGCGCAGCTCGATGGTGCCCTCGGTGCCGAGAATGGTGAGGCGGCCATCGCCCCAGGTCGGCAGGCCGTCGGGGGTGAACCAGTCGACACGGATGTAGCCGGTGACGTCGCCGGTGCGCAGCAGCATCTCGCCGAAGTCCTGCAGTTCCGGCGTTTCGGGATTGGCGCGGTTGGCGACGGTCGCCGCCACCACCTCGGCATCGAGGGCATCGGCGAAGAACAGGAACTGCTCGCACTGGTGCGAGGCGATGTCGGTGAGCACGCCGCCGGTGCGCTCGCGGCTGTAGAACCACGCCGGCCGCGGCAGGTTCTTAAGCTTGTGGGGCCCGAGCCCCGTGGTGTTGATGACCTTGCCGACGGCGCCGGCCCTGACCAGTTCGCCGGCCTTCACAGTGCAGCGGGTCTCGAAATGCTCGGAGTAACACACCGAGTAGATGCGCTTCGTCTCGGCCTGCACCCGGCGGACCTCGGCGAGCTGCGCCAGCGAGGTCATGCCGGGCTTGTCGCTCATGTAGTCCTTGCCATGGCGTATCACCTCGATGCCGAGCGGGGCGCGGTCGGCTGGAATGCCGGAGGAGACGATCAGCTGGATGGTGGGGTCTTCCAGCAACTGACGGCGATCGGCGATCCGCGGCGCCTGCGGATAGCGCTCGGCGAAGGGTTTTGCGAGATCGTCCTCCGGCGCATGGAAGCCGACGAACTCGGCGCCCGCACGCACCAGGCAGTCGACCTGGCCGAAAATGTGGGCGTGGTTGATGCCGATGGCGGCGAAGCGGATGGTCATGTTGGTTCTGTCCTGCGGCAGCTTTTGTCGTTCGTGATTACGTCAATCGTGGTCGATGCTTATCCGCTGATAGGGCGTCATGGCCGGGACAAGCCCGGCCATGACGCATCATATGATGCAGGCGTCTGACGAAACCATGACGCTTGCGAGCGATGGCCTGCCTCATCGTTGAACATCACTCACCCCTTCAGCCCCGTGGTGGCGATGCCGTTGATCAGCAGGCGCTGGAACGCGAGGAAGAAGGCGAACACCGGCAGCAGCGTCAGGGTCGACATCGCGAACAGCGCGCCCCAGTCCGATTTGCCGGTGGAATCGACGAAGCTGCGCAGGCCCAGCTGCACCGTGTAGCCGTTCATGTCGTTGAGATAGACGAGGGGGCCGAAGAAATCGTCCCAGGTCCAGATGAAGGTGAAGATCGCGGCGGTGGCCAGCGCCGGCAGCGCCAGCGGCAGGATCACCATCCAGTAGATCCGCCACGGGCCGCAGCCGTCGATCATCGCGGCTTCGTCCAGCTCGCGCGGGATCGAGCGGAAGAACTGCACCAGCAGGAAGATGAAGAAGGCATCGGCGGCGAGGAACTTCGGGACAATCAGCGGCAGGAAGGTGCCGACCCAGTCGAGGTTGAGGAACAGAACGTATTGCGGGATCAGCGTGACGTGATACGGCAGCATCAAGGTGCCGAGCATCAGCGCGAACCAGATCTTCTGCCCCCGGAACTTGAGGCGGGCAAAGGCATAGGCGGTGAGCGAACACGACAGCACGTTGCCGACGACGCAGCTCAGCGACACGATCAGCGAGTTGATGAAGAACTGGCCGAACGACACCTGCAGGCCGGACCATCCGCGGCGGTAGGCGTCAAGGCTGAAGCTCGAGGGCCACAGCGAGGCGCTGGCGAAGATCTCGCTGTCCGGCTTGAACGAGCTCGCCAGCATCCACAGCAGCGGATAGAGCATCGCCAGCGAGGCGGCGCACAGCACCACGTGATAGACGAGGCTGCGCCCGGCGCCGCGCGGCGCGCCCTGCGCCGGATCGTCGAGGTCGTGTTGGCGCGGGATGGGGACGTCAGCCATCGTAGTGCACCCAGTAGCGCGAGGACAGGAACGCGAGCGCGGTGAAGGCGGCGATGATCACCACCAGGATCCAGGCCAGCGCCGAGGCGTAGCCCATGCGGAAGTAGGCGAACGCCTCCTGGTAGAGATAGAGCGTATAGAACAGCGTCGAGTCGATGGGGCCTCCGCTGCCGCCGCTGATGATGAACGCCGGGGTGAACGCCTTGAACGCCTCGATCGTCTGCACCACGGCGTTGAAGAACACCACCGGAGTGAGCAGCGGCAGGGTGATGCGCCAGAACTGCTGGCGGCGGCTGGCGCCGTCGATCTCGGCGGCCTCATAGACGTCGCGCGGGATCTGGCGCAGCCCGGCGAGAAAGATGATCATCGGCGAGCCGAACTGCCAGATGCTGAGCGCCACCAGCGTGTACAGCGAGTAGTCGGGATCGGAGATCCAGCTCGGGCCGGTGATGCCGAACACGCCGAGAAACTGGTTGAGCAGGCCGTCGCCGGCGAACAGCTGCCGCCATAGCACGGCGATGGCGACGCTCGCGCCGATCAGCGAGGGCAGGTAGAACAGCGCGCGGTACAGCGGCAGGCCGCGGATGCCTTTATTGAGGACCACGGCGACCAGCAGCGCGAAGGCGAGCTTCAGCGGCACCGCCAGCACGACATAAAGAAACGTGACATGCATCGCGGCGACGAATTTCGGATCGTTGGTGGCGATGCGGACGTAGTTCGCCGCGCCAATCCATTTCGGCGTTCCCAGCAGGTCGAAGTCGGTGAAAGAGAGATAGAGCGAGATCAAGGCTGGCCCGAGGGTGAGGCCGAAGAAGCCGAGCAGCCAGGGGGTGAGGAAGAGATATCCGGCCGCGCTGCCGCGCCAGTCGGCGCCCTCTGACGCCTCTCTGGCGATGGGCCGCGGCGCGGTGTCAGTCAGCGTGCTGGTCATCCGGCGTCACCATGTCCAATCGAGGCATCATGCTGTGCGTTCCGTTGTGAGCCGTCATCCTGAGGTGCGAGCGCAGCGAGCCTCGAAGGATGAACGGCCCGTGCGGGAGGCCCTGGCCGTCGCCCTTCGAGGGCCTCGCTTCGCACGTAAGTCGGGTTTACCCGACTTACGTCTTTAAGAAGAACGCAATTCGGCAAAGCCGAATTGCTATGCTCAGGGTGACGGGTTGGGTGCTTCGGCTGCCGTTGTTCCTCCAGCCTCACCCCAGCGCTGCCTCCAGCCTCACCCGCGCGCGAGCACGGCGGCGCTGTCGGTGACGAACTGCCTGGCGCCGTCGGCGGGCGTCAATTTGCCGAAGCCGATCTGCTCGTTGACGCGCTGCAGGATGGTCTGGATCTCGCCGGCGCCGCGTGGTGGCGGCGGCGGCAGCGGGCCGACCTTGTCGGTGATGAGCGTGATGTAGTCGGCCATGGCGCGGCCGAGGTCGTCGAGGGTCGGCGCCACCGCCTTGCGCAGGGCGTCCGAGGGCGGCACGCCGCGCTCGACGCCGAGCAGCTTGCCGGCCTCGATATCGCTGACAAAGTAGCTGACGAGCTTCGCCGCCGCCTCCTGCTGCTTCGACTGCGCCGACACGCTCCACATCATCGCCGGCTTGAGGTACTGGCCGGGTTTCGCCGTCTTGCCGCCGTCGGGATAGGTCGACAGTCCCAGCTTGCTCTTGTTGAGCGCCTGGAAGCCGACGAGCTGGTTGGAGTGGGCGAACGCCATCGCCGCCTTGCCGAGCGTGAGCAGGCTGGAATCGATCTCGCCGCGGTCGAGGGCCTGGACGTCTGGGGCGGCGCAGCCGCCGCGCTTGCGCAGGTCCTGCCAGAACGAGAACCATTCGGTCATGTCGGCGGCGTCGTAGCCGAGCTTGCCCTCGGGCGTGTACAGCGACTTGCCGCGCTGGGCGAGCCAGACCTCGAGGCCGGGTTCCTCGCGGCCGCCATCGGCGATGCCGGTGAAGCGGTCGCGCCTGGCGGCCTTGCTGATCTCGACCGCGAGGTCGCCGATCTCCGCCCAGGTCATGTCCCAGGTCGGCTCCTTGAGGCCAAGCTTCTGGATCAGGTCCTTGTCATAGACCATGGCAGTGGAGTTCAGCCCGAGGCTGACGCCATAGATCTTGCCGTCGACCTTGCCGCTGTCGATCGCCGGCTTGCTGAAGTCGCCGAGGTTGAGGGAGGCGGGTACATAGCCGTCGAGCGGCGCCAGCGCGCCGCGGCGCGCGTACTCGAAGATGTAGCGATAGTCCATCTGGATGACGTCGGCGGCGTTGCGGCCGGCGGTCTGGGTGGCGAGGCGGGGCCAGTAGTCGGTCCAGCCCAGGGATTCGCCGGTGATGGTCACGCCGGGATGGGCCTGCTGGTAGAGCTTGTTGACCTTGTCGGTGCGTTCCGCCCGCTCCTTGGAGCCCCACCAGAACATCCGTAGCCGCTGCTCGCCCTGGGCGAAGCCGGAGCGGCTGCCGAGGGTGGTCAGCGCGGCGCTGCCGAGTGCGGCAGACAAGCCGGCGCCGAGCACCGATCGACGCGAAAGCGGGCCACCGCCGAAGGCGTTGGTCATGGCGTCATCTCCCTGTCATTGGCTGGGACCCATGCGGGCCCCGTCCGGCTTCGAGCCGGATCTTCGCTGACAGGTTGCGCAACTTGCCGGCCTTTGACAAGGGCCGGCGGCAGGGATCAGGGAGAGTTCAGGCAGGGATCAACCGGCGTGATGGCCGGGATCGACCGGGCGCAGCCACGGCCGCATGGCGGGGCGAGCGCCGCCGCGGGTGGTGTTGAGCAGGTTGCACACGGTGCGGGCGTGGGACTCGGCGAGGCCATACAGGCTGTTCGCGCCGAACGAGGCAAAGTCGTCGCGTTCGCAGTCCCACACCACCCATGAATCGGTGGGGTCGCGAAACATCTCGAAACGCGTGCCGCCTGCCATCGTCATCAGCCTCCCGTCGCTATCTTATGTGTAGCGAGCGGACCATAGCCGACGGCGCCGATTTGTCATCTGCTGAAATTTGAAAGAGCTGGGGAATAAAGCGCGCGTGCGCGTGGTCGTTGTATATCCGACACGCATGACGCGTGGCGCCGGCCGGCGGCGCCACGCGGTCGGGGTCGAGGCGGCGCGGGCCCGCTCGCGGCGTCAGCGTACGGTTCGCGACATAGCGCGGCCATCGAGGCCGAGCGCTAGCACGGCGCCGATCACCGACAGCAGGGTGATCTGCACGAGGCCGGCCTGGCTCCAGCCGGCGAGGCTGGCGATGAAGCCGATGAGATAGCCGGCGATGGCCGCTGCGCCATAGAGGCTGGTGACGAACACGCCGGAGGCGCGTCCCGCCAGCGCACCATCGACCGCCTTCACATGGGAGCCGGCGAGGTTGACGTAGATGGTGCCGCTGACGATGAAGCCCCACAGGAACGACAGCGCGGCGTGCGCGGCAAAGCTCTGGGCAACCGCGAACAGCAGGAAGCCGAGCGCCGCGGCGCCGAGGAAGGCGAGGCCGAAGACGGCGCGCGGCGAGAAGCGGTCGCCGAACCAGCCGCCGATCAGCGAGCACAGCACGCCGAGGCCATAGATGCTCATGATGGCGCCGGTGTCGGCGGGGGCGACATGGAGCTGCTCGCGCAGGAAGGTCGGATACATGCCGAGATAGCCGTAGATGATCAGGCCACCGATCAGGCTGAGCAGCGTCAGGATCACGGTGTTGCGGTTGAACAGCGTGGTGGCGCCGCCGACCACCTGCGTGCCGTGGGCGCGGCGCTGCACCTCGGTGATCGCCGGACGCACCGCCACGGCGATCACGCCCATGGCGACGAAGCCGATGATGCCGAACGCCACGATCGGGCCGTGCCAGGAGCCGTGGAAGCTGAGCACGATGCCGGCGAGCAGCGGCCCGACGATGGCGCCGACGCCGAACGAGGCATTGATGGCGCCGACCGCGACGCCGCGATAGCGCGTGAACGATGTCGTGGCGATGGCGATGAGAGCTGTGAGTTGCATCGCCTCGCCAATGCCGGTGGCGGCGCGGTAGATCAGCATGTCGGCGAAGCCGGTGGCGAACGCGGTCAGCACGGTGCCGGCGGAGAAGATCGCGATGCCGATCTGCAGCACGGCCTTGCGCGAGGTGCGCGCCAGCAGGTAGCCGGTCGGCCAGCCGGCGACAGCCATGCCGAGCGTGAAGATGGTGGAGAGGAGCCCGGTGTCGGCGAGCGAGAAGCCGTATTCCTTGCGCACGTCCGCGGCGAGCAGCGGGAAGATCTGCCGGTCCATGGCGTTGATGACGTAGGAGGCGAGCAGCAGGCCGAACATCGCGAGCATTGCGACGCCGGGCGAGGCATCGTCGCGCGCATGCGGAATGGCGTCCGTATCGGTGGTCATGGCAATCCTCCCGATCCCTTGCGTCGATGGCGGGGATCGCTTGTTGTTGATGTTGATGAGGCGCCGCGGCGGTCCGGCCGCCGCGGCTGCAAGCGTCAGGCGGTGGGGCCGGCCGCCTTGTACCAGTCGTGGATCTGCTCGCCGGTGCGGAAGATCACGCCCGGCTTGCCGGCGATGTACTGCAGCGCCTCGCGGAAGTAGCGCAGACGGTGCGGCGCGCCCATGATGTAGGGATGCACCACCAGCGCCATGACGCGCGCCGAGGTTGCCGCGTCGGCATAGAGCTGCTCGAACTGGTCGATGGCGCGGTCGCGATACTCCGACGCCTTGTGATGCTGGATCAGCATCATCGCGACGTCGTTGCACTCCTGGGTGTAGGGCACGTTGACGATCGGTCCGCCGCGCGTTTTCAGCACCACGGGCTGGTCGTCCAGCACCCAGTCGCAGACATAGTCGTAGCCTTCTTCGACCAGGATGTCCGGCGTCTCCCAGGTCTCCGTGAGGCCGGGGCCGAGCCAGCCGCGCGGGCGGCGGCCGACATAGTCGGCGATGGCCTTCGTCGTCCTGGCGATGTCCTCGCGCTCGTTCTCGACCTTCTGCATGTTCTTCTGGGTGAAGCCGTGGCCGATGAACTCCCAGTCGCGCTCGCGCGCGGCGCGGGCGATGGGCTCGTAAGTCCCGATCGCCGAGCCGTTGATGGCGAGCACGGCCTTGATCTTCAGCGTGTCCAGCACCTCCAGCATGCGCCAGAAGCCGACGCGGTTGCCGTACTCGTGCCAGGCCCAGTTGGGAATGTCCGGGCTCGGTGAGCCGCCGGCCGGCGGCGTCAGCACGGTGCGCGGCATCGGCTGGCGCGCGTCCCACTCCTCCACATTGACGATCACCCACACCGCGAGGCGGGCGCCGTCCGGCAGCGTCAGCTTCGGCCGCTCGCTGATCGGGGAATACGACAGGCGTTCGGTGGGCAGCATGCTCAGGCCTCCTTCTCACCGACGGTGAAGTTGATCTCGCCGAGGCCGTCGATGGCGCCGACCATGCGGTCTCCGGGCACCAGCGGGCCGACGCCGGCGGGCGTGCCGGTGAAGATCAGGTCGCCGCTGCCCAGCGTATAGTGCTGCGACAGGTTGGCGACGATTTCAGCGACATTCCAGATCATGTGGCCGATGTCGCCGCGCTGGCGCACCGTGCCGTTGACCGCGAGGGTGATCGCGCCGGCCGTGATGTGGCCGACCGCGCTCGCCGGATAGATCGGGCCGCACGGCGCGGAGTGATCGAACGACTTGCCGATTTCCCAGGGCTGGCCGGAGGCGCGGGCGTCGCGCTGGCGATCGCGGCGGGTCATGTCGAGGCCGACCGCATAGCCGGCGACATGGTCGAGCGCCTGGGCCAGCGGGATGCGCGCGCCGCCACGGCCGATGGCGACGACCAGTTCGATCTCGTGCTGGTAGTCTTCGGTAAGCGGCGGGTAGGGCAGCGTCGCGCCATCCTGCATGATGCTGTCGGCGGGCTTCTGGAAGAAGAACGGCGGATCGCGCTCGTCGCCTTCCTTCATTTCGCGGATGTGGTCGACGTAGTTGCGGCCGACGCAATAGACGCGGCGCACGCCGAAGAAGGTGTCCGTGCCGGCGATCGGCAGGGCGATGGTCGAGATCTCGTGCGTGATGCGGGATGCGAGCATCCGGCTGTCCTCCCTTGAGCCAAAGAGCTGCTGGCTGGGTGTGCCAGCTCATGGGCCCATAAAATGAGTACACTTGATCGTTGTCAATGATAAAATGTGTACACTTTTGCCGCAATCGGCGGCGCTGATCGCCCGACGAGGCGGCAAAGCCCTGAATTCCGCCGGATTTCCTGCCCATTCGACAGGCCATTCGAATCGAAATATGTACACACTTGTTCAGGAAGCCCGCATGAGCGAGACCGTCATCAGCCCCGCCAGCTCCCCGCGCAGCGCGTCGACCCAGTCGCGCCTGCTTGCCGAGCGGCTGCGCCAGGCGCTGCTCGACGGTGCGTTTCCCGCCGGCAGCCGGCTCAACGAGGTGCATCTCGCCCGCACCCTCGAAGTGTCGCGCACGCCGCTGCGCGCCGCGCTGCAGACGCTCGCCGGCGAGGGGCTGCTGCACCACACGCCGAACCGCGGCTTCACGGTGCCCGAGCAGTCGCTGTCGGCGATCGTCGATGCCTACGAGATGCGCGCGCTCGCCGAAGGGCTTGCCGCGCGCCTCGCCGCCGAGCGAGGTCTCTCCGACGCACTGCGCCAGCGCATGGAGGACGCGCTTGCGGATGGCGACCGCGCGCTCGCGCCGGAGACCGCCGATGATGCGCGGCGCGGCCTTTATGCCGAGGCCAACGCCGCCTTCCATGCGGTGATCCACGAGGCGGCGCAGTCGCAACTCGTGCGCGACGTGCTGCGCATCTGCCAGCGCGTGCCCCAGACCTCCGCCCACAACATCGTGGCGTTCGATCTCGACGACGTGCGCCAGCGCCATGCCGCGCACCGCCAGATCTATGAAGCGATCATCTGCCGCGAGCCGCGCGAGGCCGAACGGCTGATGCGCCAGCACGTGCTCGCGGTGAAGCTGTCGATGGCGCGCTGGTTCGGCCAGCAGCGCGCGGGCGATGCGAACTAGGGCTGTTGCTCGTCAACGTTCGTCGATGGCGGGGCGCCCCGACACCGTGTCGTCGGGTGGGGATGACGACACGCGTGCCGTCAACGACCTGCCTTCATTCGCTTCACGTCAATCAGGCCATCGCAGAGCCTTGGTGAGCCCGCATCCCGGCAGACCTGCAAAGCAGCGAACCCCTGAGGCCGTCAAATCACTCTTGGAGCAGCCAGGGCTGGATCGAGGACGCGCGTGACGCGATGAACCTTGATCCCGCTGTCGATGCCGGCGTTCGCCATGTAGTGGGCGATGACGTTTTCGTCTTCGACAACGACGAGGCCGAACAGCTTGCGGTCATCCGTCGCGTAGGTGCACAGCCAGTGCATCTTTCCGGCGGTGGCCGTAATGGCATCCAGCGCGATGCGCGCATGGCGGCTCGCCTGGGCGTCGTCGAGAGGATCGAAGCCCGGTGGCATGTCCCGTTCCAGCAGCAGCTTGATCATCGACCGCTCCCTGTACGACGCGTGGAGCGGCAAGTGTAGTCACAGCGTGACCAAATACAAAGAGCGTCGGGATCGTCGTGGTTGTGCTGTGCCGCATTGACAGCGGCGGCGTTGTCGTCGCTATCTGCGGCTCCACGCAGGAGAGGCGCTCGGCGCGCATGGACGGGGATCGCCGCAAACGAAGTGACGGGCGCATGACGGCGTGGGCGCTGTTGCGTTCGCGGGCATGGCGCGCGGCACTCGTCGCGCTGCTTCTGGCGACAATGCCGCTCGCAGCCGTGGCGCAGACCGCGCCGGCGCCAGCGGTGATCGACTACGACATTCCCGCCGAGGATCTCGCCCGCGCCCTCAACGCCTATGCGGCGGCGAGCGGTTTGCAGGTGCTGTATGAGAGTGCCCTGGCCGCAGGCCGCCGCTCGGCTGCCGTGAAAGGGCGGATGACGCCGGAGGCCGCGCTGGCGCAGTTGCTTGCCGGCAGCGGACTGGTCGGGCGCCGCACCGATACCGACGCCATCACGCTGTTCGCCGAACGGCGCGAGGCGGCGACGCCCGCTGCGCCGCCGCCGGATCCGCGTTTTCTCGGCGCGTTGCAGGGGGCTGTGCTCGGCGCACTGTGCGGCGCTGAGGAGACGCGCCCGGGCGCCTATCGTGCCGCGCTGCAGCTGTGGATCACGCCGGCCGGCGCGATTGCGCGCGCGGCGCTGCTGAGTTCGACCGGCGACGTGCGGCGTGACGCGGCGTTGCAGCGCCTGCTGCC
Source organism: Bradyrhizobium sp. U87765 SZCCT0048 (assembly GCF_018131225.1). Classification (GTDB taxonomy): domain Bacteria; phylum Pseudomonadota; class Alphaproteobacteria; order Rhizobiales; family Xanthobacteraceae; genus Bradyrhizobium_A. The sequence continues at coordinate 215,718 of NZ_JAFCMM010000005.1, forward strand.
GGGAACGGTGGTCGGTGCGCCGCCGCAGGGCCTCGGCCAGCCTGTCACTCTTGTCATCGGCCCGCGCGCGGGCGGCGCGCGGCCGGAGTGCGGGTAGGCGGATGCCGGTGTAGTCGATCTGTTACATTTGCCCGTTACAAGCCCTTCACAATTCCGGCCCGCGTGGTGCGCCCGGCGACAGGCGTCGCGCGGCGGCCGGATGGTGGGCGGCCGTTCGAAACGCAGTCACTCCGATGGGACCAACGAGCTGGGCGGCGCTGCGTGACCTCATCAGCGAGCGCTACGACGAGCTGAAGGCGCGGCTGACGCGCCGCCTCGGCTCCGAAGAGCTTGCCCGCGAAAGCCTCAACGAGACCTGGCTGCGGCTCAACCGGCCGAACGACGCCGGCACGGTCGACAGCCCGACCGGCTATGTCATGCGCATGGCGGTCAATGTCGCGACCGATCATCGCCGGGCCGAGAGCCGCCGTGCCCGCCGCGCCGACGTCACCGCCGCGCTCGAGATTGCCGATCCCGCGCCCGATCCGGCGCGCGAGGTCGAGGCGCGCCAGCAGCTCGACGCCCTGCGCCGGGCGCTTGCGGCGCTGCCGCCGCGGACCCGCGACATCCTGATCGCGGCGCGGCTGGAAGGGCGGCCGCAGCAGGAGATCGCTGACCGTTACGGCATCTCGCCGCGCATGGTGCGCATCGAGCTGCGGCGCGCGCTCGATTATTGCGAGGCCGAGCTTGAAGAAAATGCGACAGAGGGGTTCCTGTTGGGGGCCTCTGAAACGTCTATAGAGAAGGCGCCTGGTGATCGGACTTCCGATTCCCGGCGCGCCGGTCCGTCCGCTGGGGACGGAGACGCGTGAGATGGCCCCGATCATGACCATGGACGAACAGCACGGATCGGCAGGCCCGGCGCGCGAAGCGCCGGACGACGCCGTGCGCCGCGAGGCCAAGGACTGGGTGGTGCATCTGGCGACGGGAAGCGTGACGACCGCCGACCTGCAGGCCCTCGCGCAGTGGCGCGCGCGCAGCGCCGCCCACGACAGGGCCTATGCGCAGGCGTGCCGGCTGTGGGGCCAGATCGAGGCGCCGCTGCGCGCGCTCGCGCCGGCGACAGCGGCACCGCGGGTGTCGCGACCGGCGCGTGCGGTGCTCGGCCGTCGCGCCTTCCTCGGCGGGGCGCTCGCGGCATCGGCCGCGGCTGTCGCCGGCGTCGCGCTGGTGCGTCCGCCGCTGGAGATGTGGCCCTCGCTCGATGCGCTCGCGGCCGACTATCACACCGGCACCGGCGAGCAGCGCCGCGTCGCGGTCGCGGATGCCGCCGCGATCGAGATGAACACCCGTACCAGCCTCAATGTCGGCGGCGCCGACACGGTCGAGCTGATCAGCGGCGAGGCGGCGGTGTCGGCCTATGCGCGGCCGGTGGTGGTGCGCGCCGCTGCCGGGCGCATCTCGGCGAGCGAGGCGCAGTTCACCGTGCGCTGCAACGGCGCGCAGGTGCGCGTCACCGGTCTCGCCGGGCAGGTCGAGGTGACGTGCGCGGCGCGGCGCGCCGTCATCGGCGCCGGCCAGCAGATCGTCTACGCAGGCGGCGATCTCAGCCAGATCGCGGCGGTCAATCCGGAGATCGTCGCCGGCTGGCGCGACGGCCTGCTGATCTTCCAGGACGAGCCACTGGCGCGGGTGATCGAGGAGGTCAACCGCTATCGTCCCGGGCGCATCGTGCTGATGAACACCGCGCTCGGCGAACGGCGGATCACCGCGCGCTTCAAGTTGGCACGGCTCGATGCGGTGCTGACCCAGTTTCGCGAGGCGTTCGGCGCCCGCGTCACGCCGCTCGGCGGCGGATTCGTGGTGCTGACCTGACCGCCAGCGCTGCTGTCCTTGCGACAGTTTGACGACATCCAGCGAAAAAAGAATCCGCGATTTTCATTTCCGCTCGGTCGGAGCCCGGTCGTCCATGGACGGTCGGGGCATGCCCGACGCCCGGAGCGGTCGCGGCCATCCGGGCTTTCGCCGATCGAGAGAGTTCGTGATGTCCCGCCGCACCTGCCTGTCCGCCATGTCCCTGCGCCGCGCCGGCCTGCTGGCGGGCACCAGCCTTCTGGCGCTGCTCGTGGCGGGCATCGATCATGCGCCGGCCGCGCAACTCGGCGGCGGCGTCGGCGTGCCGCCGACGGCATATACGATGGATGCGGCGGGCATGGCGGCGCAGCAGGCGGCGGCCGCGGCCCAGCAGAGCCAGAGCGCGATGCAGCGCTCGATCCAGGCGATCCAGGCGATGCAGGGCGCCCAGGCGGCGGCGCGCGTCGCAGCCACCGCGGCGCAGCGCTCCACCACGCTGCCGCAGATCGCAGTGCCCAACGGCCTTGGCGCCGGTGGCCTGCAGGCCGCGCCCGGTGGCACGTGGACCGGCGCCGGCGCGCCGGTGCAGGGCACGAGCGGCAGCAGCACGACCGTGACCATCAACCAGACCCAGGCGCAGGCGATCCTGACCTGGCAGAGCTTCAATGTCGGTGCGCAGACCACGGTCAACTTCAACCAGCAGTCCTCGACATGGACGGCGCTGAACCGCGTCATCGGCAATAACGGGCCGAGCGTCATCCTTGGCCAGATCAATGCGCCGGGGCAGGTGCTGGTGATCAACCAGAACGGCATCATCTTCGGCGGCGCCAGCCAGATCAATGTCGGCTCGCTAATCGCGTCCACCGCCGGTATCACCGACCAGCAGTTCCTCAGCCGCGGTATCTACTCGGCGCAGAACGGCAACACCTACCTGCCGAGCTTCACCGCGGCGGGCGGCGGCATTGTCGTCGAGAGCGGCGCACTGATCACCACCAATCCGCCGGCCGATGCGACCACGGGCGGCGGCTTTGTCGCGCTGCTCGGAAACTCTGTCAGTAATGCCGGCACCATCACCACGCCGCGCGGACAGGCGTTGCTTGCCGGCGGTGACGATTTTATCCTGCGTCCGGGCTACGGCACCAACACCAACCAGTTTTCGACGACCAACGGCAACGAGGTTGCCCCGGTGCTCTATGCCGGCAGTGCGGGTGGCGTTGTCACCAACAGTGGCATGATCTTCGCGCAGCAGGGCGACATCACGCTGGCCGGCCGTACCCTGACACAGGACGGCGTGCTGCTGTCGACGACCTCGGTCAACCAGCGTGGCACCATTCATCTGCTGAACTCCGCAAGCGACGCCGCCGGCAGCGTCACACTGACCGGCAACAGCACGACGCTGGTCACGCCCGAGCTGTCGTCGACGGAAACCGCGCTCAACTCGCGGCGCGACGCGCTGATCGCGGCGTCGGGCGCCAACGCGCTCGCCGCCGGCCAGTTCGACAATCTCTCGATCCTCGCCGATCGCCGGGACCAGTCGCGGATCGAGATCGTCAGCGGCGGTCTTGTCGATTTCCGCGGCGGCTCGCAGACCATGGCGCAGGGCGGCCAGATCGCCGTGTCCGCCGGCAAGCGCGTTTTCACCGAGAACGGCGCCACCCTCGATGTCTCCGGCGTGCTGGGTGTCGTGCTGCCGATGAGCGCCAACGCCATCCAGGTCAACATCCAGGGCAACGAGTTGCGCGACTCGCCGCAGAACCGCGACAGCGGCGCGCTGTTCAGCCAGAACGTCTGGATCGACGCGCGCAGCCTGACTCTGGTGCCCGCCGGCACCGGCGGCTACGCCAGCGACCGTTATTATACGTCCGGCGGCCTGCTCGAGGTTTCCGGCTATGTCGGCAACACCACCCATACCATCGGCGAGTGGAGCGCGGTCGGCGGCAGCATCACCCTCGCGGCGCCGGAGGTCGTGGCGCAGCAGGGCTCGACCTTCAACATCTCCGGCGGTTCGGTGAGCTATCAGGGCGGCTTCATGCAGCAGAGCTACGTGCTCGGCAGCGACGGCCGCGTCTACAATGTCAACACCGCGCCATCGAACCTGACCTACAGCGCGGTGGTCACCGGCTTCGTGGTGCAGCACAAGCAGGGCGGCAAGCTCGATCCCGCACTGACGGAGATCTATGCCAGTCCGTTGGGTATCGGCCGCAGCATCTGGCAGGACGGCTACACCGTCGGCCGCGATGCCGGCCAGTTGATCCTGTCGGCGCCGACCGCGGTGTTCGAGGGCACGATCCTCGCCGACGTCATCCGCAGCCAGCGCCAGATCGGCGCGCGCCCGGCCGGCGTCACCGACGGCTACAAGCTGACGCAGACGACGGCCCCGCTTGCCGGCACGCTGGCGCTCGGCCAGTACAACGGCTTCGGCCTTGTCGGCGCCTACAATACCGACGTCAAGTTCGGCGCAGTGGCGCCGATCACCAGCGGTCTCAATACGAGCGACGTGCTGCCGACACAGCGCCAGAACACCGCCTGGTTCGACGTTGCGCCGATCAACGACAATCTCGGTGGCCTCAATGTCGCGACCACCAACAGGATTACCGTCGACCAGGCGCTGTCGCTGACGCCGGGTGGCCAGATCACCTTCGCCGCGCCGTCGATCGCGCTCAACGCCGACGTCACGGCTCGCGGCGGCAGCGTCACGCTCGGCAACCTGATGCACGGTGTGCTGGGGGCTGGCCAGGCGGTTCAATGGTGGGCGTTGACCAGCGGCAGTGCCGTGCCGTCGGTGACGCTCGCTTCCGGCGCCACCATCGACCTGCGCGGGCTGTGGGTCGATGCGGCCGCCGATCCCAGCGACAGCGGTGATCTCGCTTTCACCAACGGCGGCAGCCTCACCGTGTCGACCACCGGCAGCATCGCGCTGGCGAAGGGCAGCCTTGTCGACGTGTCGTCGGGAGGTGGCGCTCTGCCAAACGGCCAGCTCCAGGGCGGCAGCGGCGGCAGTGTCAGCCTGATCACCAACGACTATTCCCATCTCGGCAGCGCCGACTATTTCGCGATCAACCGCACCGCACCGCTGGTGCTCGACGGCAGCTTGCGCGCCTATGGCTTCAACGGCGGCGGCAGCCTGACGCTCGCGGCGGGGCAGCAGGTCGTCATCGGCAGCGGTGTCGCGCCGTCACCCGGCACGCTGGTGATCGATCCTGTGTTGTTCGCCTCCGGCTTCACCCAGTACAGCGTCACTGGGCAGAGCGTCGTCGTCACCAGCGGCACCCAGGTCGCACCGATTGTCCCGACCTATCGCTTCAACAGCGTCGCGGCCCTGCTGCCGAGCGGCAGCGACCCGGCAGCGGCCGCCGATGTCGTCGCCCAGCCGCAATTCATGGCGGACATGCTTCATGCCCGCCTGATCCAGCGCCCCGGTGCCAGCCTGACGCTGGCGAGCCTGTCGGACTTCACCCTGCAGGCGGGCGCATCCATCACGGTCGATCCCGGCAGCAGCGTCACGATCCTCGCCAACGGCCAGACCACCCTCGACGGCCGCATCACCGCGCGCAGCGGTCAGATCACCCTCAACAGCCTGATCGACCTGCCGGGACAGGCGCAGGTCGCCGGTGGTAACGGCACCTTCGGCCTGACGCGTTCGATCTGGATCGGCAGCGATGCCGTGCTCGACGCGTCCGGCTATGCGCAGGCGGCGCAGGATGCGCAGGGACGCAATTTCGGCGTCGTGAAGGACGGCGGCAATATCGTCATCCGCGGCACCGCCGTGAACGATCAGGCGACCGACGCGTTCATCGTCATCCGCCCGGGGGCCGTGGTCGATGCCTCCGGCACCTCGGCGTGGATCGATCTCGCCGCGGGGCAGTCACCGCGCATGGCGTCGCAGCCGACGCTGGTGGCGAGCAATGGCGGTGCGATCACGCTCGCCTCCAACAGCGGCATGTACCTCGACGGCGACATCCGCGCCGCGGCGGGCGGCGCCGGCGCGTCCGGCGGCAGTCTCAGTCTCGATCTGGTCAGCCGATCCTACACGGTAGGGACGCCGAACTCGAAGGCGCCCGATGGCATGGCCTCCATTCCAGCCGCGCTGCAGACGCTGCGCAACATCACCATCGTCCAGCATCGCCAGCCGAGCGGGCTCGCGGGGACGCTGCTGCCCGGCGGCAGCGATCCGGCCCTGCAATTCGGAACCGCTGTCCTCAGCGCCGACCAGGTGGCGGCCGGCGGTTTCGGCTCGCTGTCGCTGCGCGCCAGTGATCTCTTTGTGTTCCAGGGCGACGTGGCGCTGTCGCTTGCGCGCAGCCTCGCCTTCTCCGGGGGCATTTTCACGGTCGCCGGTGCGACACCGAACATCAATATCAAGCTTGCGGCTCCCTACGTGAGTTTCAATGGCTGGGTCGAGCGGCAGGCAGGCGCGCAGGCCTATACCCCGAGCCTCAACAACACGCTCCAGGTCGGATTGCAGCGCAACGGCAGCCAGCTGTCCGTGTCGGCCGATCTGATCGACATCGCCGGCGAGCTGCGCTTCAGTGGAACGCACGGTTCGCAGGGCAGTGGTTATCTTGACGCCAACACAGCCGCGCCGTCCCCTGTGTTCGATGCCATGGGTTTCGGCAGCGTCGCCATGCAGAGCGCCGGAGACATCCGCTTTGCGACCAGCAGGGTCTGGGTCGGGGGGAATGTAGCGCTCGGGGCGGCGCAGCTCTATCCGCTCAGCGGCGCTCTGGCCGTCGTGAACGCGGGCATTGTGGGGAGCCTCGGATCGACGCCCATCTCGTTCGACCCGACGGCATCGTTGGTCATTCGCGGCAACGGCACCGTGCCGGCGCTGCCGGCCTCCGTGTTCGGACAGCTGGCCTTGATCGCGCCGACCATCGATCAGGGCGGCATCGTGCGCGCGCCGCTCGGCATCGTCTCCTTCAACGGCATCTCGGGCGGGAACGCGGCCACCCCCAAAGCATCGACCGTCATCCTGCGCAGCGGCAGCATCACGTCAGCGAGTGCCAATGGACTCGTGATGCCATTCGGCGGCACCACCGACGGCATCACCTACCAGGGCGCCAGCGGCACGCTGAACGACGTCAGTTCGACGTTCGTGCTGTTCCAGTCCAACAACATGTTGCCGACCGGCGTCGCGATCACCGCGACATCGCTGGTCGGCGAGCCCGGGTCGGTTCTCGATCTGTCGGGTGGTGGCAATCTCGCCGGCGCCGGCTTCATCTCCGGTCGCGGTGGTTCGGTCGACGTGCTGAAGACAGCGCTGGTCAACGCCAACCCGGCGAATACGTACTCCGCCGCCGGCAACAAGGTCTATGCGCTGTTGCCGGGCTATGCCTCGGCCTACGCGCCGTCGATCGCCAGCAATGGCGCCGGCGATCCAGCGATCGGCCAGCAGGTGGCCATCGGCAATGGCGTACCCGGCCTTGCCGCGGGCACCTACACCCTGCTGCCGTCCAGCTACACGCTGCTGCCCGGCGCCTTCCGCGTCGAGGTCGGCAGCACCACCACGGCGCCGATCGGCACCATTGGGCTTCCGAACGGCTCCTATGTCACGACCGGCATCCTCGGTATCGCCAACACAGGCATCCGCAATGCCTTGCCGACCCAGTTGTTGCTGACTTCCGGCGCGACGGTGCGGCACTATTCGCAGTACAACGAGACGAGCTACAGCGACTTCGCCCGCAGCCAGGCCGCGCTGCTCAGCCAGGTGCGGCTGCGCCTGCCCGAGGACGGCAAGGTACTGCAACTCAATCTCGGCAGCGGCAGCAACGGTCCGGCCCTGAGCTTTGCCGGCACGGCGCTGTTCGGCGGTGTCGGTGACGGCATCTCGGGCAGCCTGACGGTGACGTCGTCGGCGCCGAGCGTCACGCTCGACATCGTCGGCCCCGGGGCGACGCCGGTGGCGGGGCACACCACGGTGGCTGCGGCGGATCTCGACGCGTTCAATGCCGGCGCGCTGTTCATCGGCGGCGCTGCGACCTACTATGTCGACCTTGGCAGCGGCACCGGCAACCGCGTCGCGTTCTCCGGCTACGGCACCGTGAACATCCTCGACGGCGCGGTGCTCCGGGCGGCGCAGGTCTATGCCATCGGCGACAGCGTCAACGTCTCGGGCGGCGCCGTCATCGATACGCGTGGCATGGCCGGCACGGTTGCCGACTCGCGCCTCGGCTATCTCTACGGCAACGTGACCAGCGAGGCGTCGGTGACCTCAGGCTCCGCGGTCCTCGCGGTGGCCAACGGCTGGCTCAACTTCCTGCCGGTGGTCGGCAACGCCTCGATTTCGATCGCAAGCGGCGCGTCGCTGCTCACCGACGGCAGCGTCGTGCTCGCCACGCCGGGCGCGTTGACGATGAACAATGTCAATTTCGGCGCACGCTACCTCACGGTGACGCAGAGCCAGATCAACATCGGCGATGCCAATTCGCTCGCGGCCGCCCAGGCGGCGGGCGTGCTGCAGCCGGGCTGGACGCTGAGCCAGGAGGCGCTCAATACATTGCTGCGTCCATCCACGACGCCGGGCGCGCCGGTGCTCGAGCAACTGACTCTCACGGCCGGCAATGCGCTGAGCGTTTTCGGCAATGTTTCGCTCGACGCCAGTGGTCGCGGCGGGCAGCCGTTGAGTCTCGTGCTGAACACGCCGGCGATCTATGGCCTTGGCGGCGTCGGCGACGTCACCTCAATCCGCGCCGACAGTTTCGTCTGGAACGGCATCCGCACCGGCAACGGTGGCTCGGGTCTGAGCGGTGCTCCTTACGGCAGCAAGGCGCCTGGCGCGGTGCTGCCGGGCGGGGCCGGTACCGGCGCCGGGCAGCTTGCGATCTACGCCAACCAGATCCTGTTTGGCTACGACGCCAACAGCCGACCGACCGACGGCGCGTCCCTCGACCGTATCGCGCTCGGCTTCTCGACCGTGACCTTCAACGCCGCGACGCAGATCACTGCCAACAGCACGGGGACCCTGTCGGTCGCCCGGTCGCAGGGAACGGGCGGGACGCTGACCGGCGGCAATCTCGTGCTGACGACGCCGCTGCTCACCGCAGCAAGCGGCGCGTCGATCAGCTACAAGGCCGGCGGTGCCGTGCAGGTTGCGGCGCCGGCGGGTATGGCGGGGGCGGCGACGGCTGGTGTCAACGACCTCGGCGGCACCATCGCGCTGTCGGGCGACAGCGTGCTGCTGGACACGGCCGTGGCGTTGCCGAGCGGCAAGCTGACGCTCGCTGCCACCCATGACGTGATCCTCGGCGACCGCGCGCATGTCGATCTCGCTGGCCGCAGCATCGTCTTCAACGACGTCACCAAGTACAGCTGGGGCGGCGACCTGGTGATGACCAGCGCGGCGGGCAACATCGTGCAGAGCGGCGCCTCGGTCATCGACGTCTCCGCCGCCAACAACGACGCTGGCTCGATCACGGCGGCCGCCACCGGCGCGGGGCAGGGCGTCGTCGCTTTGAACGGCACGCTCAACGGCGCGGCCAGCGGCGGCTATCTCGGCGGCAGCTTCACCGTCGCGGCGCAGAGCCTCGGCGATTTCGCCGCGCTCAACCGCAAGCTCACGGCCGCCGGCTTCCTCAAGTCGCGCAGCTTCGACCTCAAGCAGGGCGATCTCGTCGTCGGCAACGAGGTAGTGGCTCATGCGGTCACCATCGCCGTGGATGCCGGCAGCCTGACCGTCAACGGCACCATCAACGCCAGCGGCGTCACGCCGGGCAGCATCCGTTTGTCGGCGCGTGACACGCTGGAGCTCAGCTCGTCCGCCGTACTCGACGCCCATGGCACGCAACTGCATGTCGACAGCTACGGCCAGCCGATCGCGGCGTCGAATCGTGCGATGGTGGAGCTGACCACGAGCCAGGGCGTGTTGAAGCTCGACAATGGCTCGACCATCGACGTTCGCGTGACGGATCCGAACAATTCCACCAGTTACGGCCAGATCGCCCTCAATGTTCCGCGCACCGGCGAGACCAGCGGCACCGTCAACATCCAGGCAGGTCAGACGCTGAACATTCGCGGCGCGCAGAGCGTGGCGCTGAATGCCTATTGGACCTACCAGCCGGCGGGCGCCAACGGCACCGTGGTGCAGGACAATGGCGGCGCCACGCCGGTGTCGCCGACCGACGCGATCGGCCTCAAACAGATCGACACACAAAGCCAGGCTTTCATCACCGCTGTCTACAACGGCAATGTCGCGGCAGGGCAGCTCAACGCTGCGCTTCAGACCAGCCTCGGCGGCCTCACGCAGGTGACGGATGGCCGCGGCAACAGCGCGTTCCATTTACGGCCCGGTGTCGAGATCAGCGCCAGCGGCACGCTGTCGACCTCCGGCGATCTCGATCTCGCCGGTTATCGCTATGGGCCGAACGCGAACCGCGATCGCTCCTCGCCGACCTTCGGCGCCGGCGAGCCGGGCGCGCTGGTGCTGCGTGCCGCGGGCAATCTCAAGATCAATGGCAGCATCAACGACGGCTTTGCGACGCCGCCAGCGTCTCCGGATGCGCTGACGGTGCTTGCCTCGGGCACGCTGACGTCGGCCTATACGGTCATGAGCGGCGGTGTGGTTATCGCGGCAGGCGCGTCCATTCCACGGAACGCAACAATCAACATGCCATTGACCATTGAGGAGGATACCAGAATCGTCTTCAGCGCCGCGACGAGCCCGCTGAATGCGAGTGCCCTGCCTGTCGACATCACTTTGATAAATACTTTCAATTTGCCGGTCGCGGCTCGCAGCCGCATTGTTTACGGCACGATCTATGCCGCCGACGGCAGCGTGCTCGTGTCGTCCGGCCAGACATTCGCTCAGGCCGGTCTGACCGGCATTCCGGCAGGTGCCAGAATTGCCGCCAAAACCTATTTCTCGGCGTATTTGACAGGCGTCATCACAATCAAGAGTGTCGTTATTCCGGCCGGGAAGCCTCTTACCGTTTTCAACGGCTACACGTTCGCACAGAATACGGTGCTGCCGGTTGGAACCGTGGTGCCCGCGGATACGACGGGCGTGTCGATTACCGGGCCTGGCAATCGGCAGGTATGGGCGATATCGGCCATGCTGGCGCCGGGGTCCCAATCGTGGTCGATGCGGCTGGTCGGCGGCGCCGATCTCGCGAGCGCGGACACGCGCGCGCTGCAGGCCGCTTCCAGCCTTGCGGGCATCGGCAATGTCGTGCTCAACGATCCCTTCAATGTGAATTTGGCGGGCTCGGGAAATCCAAGCGCCGGCGTCAGCGTCGTGCGCACCGGAACGGGGAGCCTCGAGATTCTCGCCGGCGGCAGCTACCAGCAGATGTCGCCCTATGGCGTCTACACCGCTGGCAGTGCGATCGCCGATCCGGCCTATGAGGCGCCGCGCGCGCGCCTGCCCAACGGCAGTTATCTCGGCCAGGCCAACGCCGCCTATGAGACGACGGTCAATCCACAGCGGCTCAACTACACCGATGGCGGCGGTGATGTGCTGGTCATGGCGCAAGGCGATATCGCCGGGACACTCGCGCCCGGTGGGGCGTCACCCGGCAACTGGTTGTGGCGCCAGGGCGGTGATGCGCTCGGCCAGGGAACAGCCTGGGGCATCAATTTCGGCAGCTACGTCGCCGACGTTCCGTCGAATGGCGGCGCGCCCACGCTGGGCTTTGCGGTCTTCTCCGGCATCGGCGCGCTCGGGGGCGGTAACGTCACGCTGATCGCCGGCCGGGACATTGGCGGCGCCAATGCCGGCATCGTCGCAGCCGTCGGCAGCACGGGCCGGGTGGCCAACGGCGTGCCGATGGTGACTGGCGGCGGCACGCTGAGCGTGATGGCGGGGCGCAACATCGGCGCCGGCGGCAATGCGTTTATCGACCTGCGTGGTGACACCACGGTGCTTGCCGGCAATTTCGGCACGTCAGTAGTGACGAATTTCGGCTACGACGGCTATAACGACCCGCGCCTGCTCAATCCGCTGGTGCCCTATGGTGTTGCCGTGAGGTTCGGCGGTCCTACTGTGGCGGGCGGCTCTTTCGTGCCCGGCGACGGTACGGTCGCCGTGCGGACGCGCGGCAGTCTCGTCATGGAGACCATCGACGACGCCGGTCGCGCCTCCCAGCGCCAGAACACCGACGCGGGCGGACAGCAAGGCTCGACCTGGTTCACGCTGTGGACCGACCGCACGGCAGTGGACCTGTTCGCCGCCGGCGGCGACCTGACGCCGCTGTCCCCGAACCAGGGATTTGGCGGCGTCGGGATGACCACCACGACTGTGCTGCCGGCGATCCTGGATGCCACTGCGGCGCGTGGCAATATCTATCTGGCTCCGGCGACAGGCGGCTCCAGCTTCATGATGCCGTCGCCGCTCGGCGAGCTCACGTTGCTGGCGGCCGGTATGGTGGTCGAGGCTCCCAACGCGATCTCGTCGTTCGGTCCGCTGTCGACGTCGCTTTCCAGCATGGCGACGCCGGCCAATCCGGCCTGGCTGCGGTTCGCGGCAAACAACTACAATCTCTCGAACGTGTCCGCGACCAACATATGGAGCCTGAGCAGCACCCTTCCGGACGGGATGCTGGGCGTCAATCTTGCCACTGACAGTGGCAGCATGCCGCTGTTCGCGTTCGGTCCCAACACCGTGACCGACACCAGTGCGGCGAGCGCTGGCGCGATCTCCCGCATCTATGCGATGGGCGGAGACATCCTGAACCTCAACTACGGCGAGGTCTACACCATCGGGTCGCAGGCCACCGGGGTCACCAGCTACTATCGCGCGGCGAAGCCGGTGCAGATTCTCGCTTCGGGCGACATCGTCAACCTTCAGGGCATGATCATGCACCAGGCGACGACGGATGTGTCCGTGGTCGCCGCGGGCGGCAGCTTGATCTATGCCGGCGTCAACAATCTCAGTTCCGGGACGAGCGTGGCGGGTCTGCAAATTGCGGGGCCGGGCACGCTCGAGCTGACTGCGGGCAAGGACATCCTGCAGGGCTCGCGCGCGAGCGTCGAGAGCATCGGCTCGCTCATCGGCGGCGACAAGACGCCGGGCGCCGGCGTCGTATTGCAGTCCGGTGTCGGCACCGGCGTGCCCGGCATCGGTCAGGTGAACTGGGATGGTTTTGCCAGTCTCTATCTCGATCCGGCCAATCTCGCCGGCAATGGTTCGCTCGCGGCCCAGCCGGGCAAGGTCGCCAGGACGTATGACCAAGATCTCGCCAACTGGCTGCAGTCGCGTTTCGGCTACAGCGGCGACCCGAAGGGGGCGCTGGCCTACTTCCGGTCGTTGCCCGGTGATCAGCAGCGGATCTTCCTGCGCCAGGTCTACTACGCAGAATTGACGGCCGGCGCGCGCGAGTACAACGATCAGAGCGGGCCGCGCTTCCATAGTTATCTGCGTGGCCGCGAAGCGATCGCGGCGCTGTTCCCCACCGCTGGCGCCGGTGGTCAGCCGACGAACTTTGCCGGCAACATCACCATGTACAGCACGCTGGACAGCCTCGGAAAGACCATCGTCTCCGGCTCCGTGCACACGGACAAGGGCGGCAGCGTGCAACTGCTGGCACCGGGCGGCCAGGTGATCCTCGGCACCGAAGGCCTGTCGCCGGGCGCCGATGCCGGCCTCGTTACGGCGGCCGCCAACAGCGACATCGACATCTATTCGCTCGGCAGCATCCTGCTCGGCCAGAGCCGCATCATGACGATGTTCGGCGGCAACATCCTCGCCTGGTCGGCGCAGGGCGACATCAACGCCGGCCGTGGCGCCAAGACCTCGACCATCTATACCGTGCCGCAGCGCATCACCGATGCCTATGGCAACGTTACGGTGTCCCTGACGGCGCCTGGTAGTGGCGCCGGCATCGCCACGCTCAAGCTGCTGGCCGGCGTGCCGCCGGGCGACGTCGACCTGATCGCCCCGCTCGGTACCATCGACGCGGGCGAGGCTGGTATCCGCGTCTCCGGCAACGTCAACCTCGCGGCGCTGCAGATCGTCAATGCCGCGAACATCGAGGTGAAGGGCACGGCGAGCGGCATTCCCACCGTCCAGGGCCCGCCGACCGCGGCGCTGACCGCCGCCGGCAACACCAGCGCGGCGACCCAGCAGGCGACGCCGCCGCAGCAGGGCAACCGCGATGTTGCCTCCATCATCATGGTCGAGGTGCTGGGCTATGGCGGCGGTGGCGATGGCGCCGGCGACAACGGCGATGCGCGCCGCAAGCGCCCCGACCAGCAGAGCTTCTACGATCCGTCGGGGTCGGTGCAGTATGTCGGTGCCGGCGCACTCACCGCGGACGAGCAGAAGAAGCTGACGCCGGAGGAGCGTCGCAATCTCGCCGCGCGCTGAGCGCGCGGGGGGCGGCGGTTCGGCGTGCGTGTCAGGCCGGCTTTACCGCGGTGACGATCCAGATCGCGGCGGGCAGGTCGACGCGGTCGCCGTGATGGAACGGGCCGAGTGCCTCGCGGATCGACTGCGCGGTGGCCGCGGCCTTCTCCGGCGGCTGGCCTTCGAGCGCCCGCCCCGCGGGGCCGATCGACAGCGCGACAGCGACAGCGTGGTCGAGGCCCTGTCCTCCGGCGAGGTCCAGCGGCGTGTCGAACGGTTCGAGCGCGATCGCGCCGAAGCCGGCGGCATTGAGGATGTGCTCGACGCGCTCGCGCGCAGCGAATGCGAACGGGCCGGGATCGTCGGGCTTCATCTCCGGCAGTTTCGGCACGTGCTTGTAGGCCTGCTGCAGCGGCAGCATGAAGTAGGGATTGTCCCGCGGCTGTCGCCAGCAGGCGAACGCGACGCGGCCGCCGGGCCGTAGCGCCGTGGCGAGGTTGGTGAACGCCGCCACCGGATCGGCGAAGAACATTACGCCGAAACGGGACACCAGCACGTCGAAATGGCCAGCCGCGAAGCGATGCGACGCGGCGTCTGCCTCGAGATAGCTCAGCGGCGCCCCGGTCGGGATGCGCGCGCGGGCGCGCGCCAGCATCTCGCTGGAGATGTCGATGCCGAGCACCTCGCCGGACGCGCCGACGGCCTTCGCCAGCACGACGGAATAGGCGCCGCAGCCACAGCCGACGTCGATGACGCGTTCGCCCGGCCGCACCGTCGCGCGCTCCAGCATGTGCTGCAGCACCGGCGCGAAGGTGGTGTCGAGCGTGTCCTGGAAATCGGTCCACTGCCGGCCCGCCTCGCCGTTCCAGAACGCCAGCTGGTCGATCGGGGCCGGAGTCGGGGACGATGACGTCATGGCGTTCTCCCTGTGGGCTGTCCGTTCGCTGCGGTGGCGCGACGCAGGCGCGGCGGCACGGCGACGGATCATTTGTCAGGTTGCATCCTGCGCGGCACGCGCGGTGACGTCGAGAGATTTATTCTCATGGATGTCGTCGCCGCAGGCGATCTGTTGCTTTTCAGGCCTGCGCCCCTGGCGGCCGCAATTAATTGCTGCATTCCGTCGAAGGCGCGCCGTAGCCACGCTCATCATGCAGGCGAGGGGACGCGACATGCCGACACCATCATCATCCACCATCACGGCGCCCGCAGCGGCGGACGACCTGGCGCGGCTGTCGGCGCTGGAGCTTGTCGCCGGCTATCGCGCCGGACGTTTCTCGCCGGTCGAGGTGACGCAGGCGGTGATCGACCGCGTGCGGCGGCTCGATCCGAAGGTCAACGCGTTCGCGGTGTTCGATCCGGAGACCGCGCTGGAGGCGGCGCGGCAGTCGGAGCAGCGCTGGCGGCGCGGCACGCCGCTCGGTGCGCTCGACGGCGTGCCGGTGACGCTGAAGGATCTCATTCTCGCCAAGGGCTGGCCGACGCTGCGCGGCAGCCGCGCCGTCGATCCGGCGCAGGCCTGGGACGAGGATGCGCCGGCCGCCGCGCGGCTGCGCGAGGACGGCGCGGTGCTGCTCGGCAAGACCACGACCTCCGAATTCGGCTGGAAAGGGCTCGGCGACAGCCCGCTCACCGGCATCACCCGCAATCCCTGGAACACGGCGCATACGCCCGGCGGCAGCAGCGGCGGTGCCGCGGCCGCGGCGGCGTTCGACTTCGGGCCGCTGCATGTCGCGACCGACGGCGGCGGCTCGACCCGCCTGCCGGCGGCGCACAGCGGCGTGTTCGGCTTCAAGCCGAGCTTCGGCCGCGTGCCGGTCTATCCGCCATCGCAGAACGGCACGCTCTATCATGTCACGCCGCTGACGCGCTCGGTGCGCGATGCCGCCGTGCTGCTCAATGTCATCGCGCGGCCCGACGCGCGCGACTGGCACGCGCTGCCGCCATCGGCCACCGCGCTCGACGACGGGCTGGAGCAGGGCGTCAAGGGGCTGCGCATCGCCTTCAGCCCGGCGCTCGGCTATGCGCAGGTCAATCCGCAGGTCGAGCGGCTGGTGGCCGACGGCGCGCGGGTGTTCGCCGATCTCGGCGCCACGGTCGAGTTGGTCGATCCCGGCATCGACGATCCGTTTCCGATCTTCGACACGCTGTGGGCGGCGGGGGCGGCCAAGCTGCTCGCCTCCTTCGCGCCGGAGCGCCGTGGGCTGGTGGAAGCGGGCCTGCAGGAGGTCGCGGCACGCGGGCAGGCGATCGATGTCGTGGCGTATCTGCGCGCGGTCGACGCCCGCGAGGCGCTCGGCCGGCATTTCAACCAGTTTCACCAGACCTGGGACCTGTTGATCACGCCGACCACGGCGCACCCGGCCTCGGCGATCGACGCGACGCAGGCCGATCTCGTCCGCCGCCCGATCCGCTCGCCCTTCACCTATCCCTTCAACCTCACCCAGCAGCCGGCGGCCTCGGTGCCGGTCGGGCTGACGCCCGAGGGCCTGCCGGTTGGCCTGCAGATCGTCGGCGCCAGGTTCGCCGATGCCACCGTGCTGCGCGCGGCGCGTGCCTTCGAAATCGCGCGTCCCTTTGCCCGCCCCGGTGAGCCGCGATGACCGCGACCGTTCCGCTGCATCTCGACCTGCCGAGCCTGCGCGCGGCTTACGCCGATGGCACGCTGACGCCGACGGCGCTGGTCGAAACGATCTTCGACACCATCACCCGGCGCGGTGACGACGCGGTGTGGGTCAGCCTCGCCTCGCGTGACGCGGTCCGCGCCCGTGCCCGTGCGCTCGAGGCACTGCCGGCGCTGGCGCGCGCGAGCCTGCCGCTGTGGGGCGTGCCGTTCAGCGTCAAGGACTGCACCGACGTCGCCGGCGTGCCGACGAGTTCGGCCTGTCCCGGCTTCGCCTACGTGCCGACGGAGAACAATCCGGCGGTCGGGCGATTGCGCGATGCGGGTGCGATCTTCATCGGCAAGACCAACATGGACCAGTTCGCCACCGGGCTCGTCGGCGTGCGCTCGCCCCATGGCGTGGCACGTAATCCGTTCGATGCGCGTTTCATCCCCGGTGGTTCGAGTTCGGGCGCCGCGGTTTCCGTCGCGGCCGGGCTGGTCAGCCTGGCACTCGGCACCGACACCGGTGGCTCCGGGCGGGTGCCGGCGGCGCTCAACAACGTGGTCGGGCTGAAGCCGACCCGCGGCCTCGTCAGCGGTGTCGGCAACGTCGCCGCCTGTCGGTCGATCGAGACGCTGTCGGTGTTCGCGCTGACCGTGCCGGACGCCCAGGCCGCGTTCGAGGTGATCCGTGGCTTCGATGCGCGCGATCCGTTCGCGCGGCAGGCGACGCTGGCGCCGCGGCAGCTCGGCGACACCTTTCGTTTCGGCGTGCCGAGGGCGGACCAGCTCGATTTCTTCGGCAATGCCGATGCGGCCGCGCTGTTCGATGCCGCGGTGCGCCGCCTGGAGGCGCTCGGCGGCACGCGGGTGGACGTCGACTACAGCCCGTTCCTCGAGATCAACGACCTGCTGTTCCAGGGGCCCTGGCTCGCCGAGCGCTATGGCGCGCTGCAGTCGTTCGTCGACGCGCAGCCGGAGGCGATCCTGCCGGTCACCCGCGACATCCTGCGCGGCGGGGCGGGCATCTCCGGCGCGCAGGTATTCGCCGCCCAGCAGCGTCTCAATCTGCTCAAGCGCGAGATCGACGGGCTGTGGCTGGACATCGACGTCTTGGCAGTGCCCACCACGGGCACGGCCTACACCATCGCGGAGCTTGCGGCCGATCCCATCACGTTGAACTTCCGGCTCGGCACCTACACCAATTTCGTCAACCTCGCGGATCTCGCCGCGGTCGCGGTGCCCGCGGGCTTCCTGCCGAATGGGGTGCCGCAGGGCATCAGCCTGATCACGCCAGCGTTCGCCGATCTTGACGCGGCGGCGCTCGCCGAGCGCTTCCATCGCCACCAGAACCTGCCGCTCGGAGCGCGCGCCGTCGCGGCCGCCGACGCGGCAGCACCTTCCCATCGACAAGAGGAGACAACGACGTGACCAGCAGCAAGCGGACCGCAGGCCTGCGGGCGAATGTCCGGCGCATCGGGGTTGCGCTGGCGATGGCCGTCGCGATGGTCGGGGCGGCGACGCCCTCCCGCGCGCAGGACATCACCATCGGCGAGGGCATCGCGCTCGGCTGGGCGCAGTTCTTCGTCGCCGATCACGACAAGACATGGCAGAAGCAGGGCCTCACCCCCAAGGCCACGACGTTCGCCAGCGGCCGGCTCGTGCTCGACGCGCTGGTCGGTGGCGGCGTCGTCATCGGCACCGCGGCGGAGACGCCGGTGGTGTTCGCTGCGCTCAACGGCCTGCCGGTGCGGATCATCGGCACGCTGAACAGGCATGAGCCGTTCGACCTCGTCGCCATCAATGCGATTAAGACGGCCGGGGATATCAAGGGCCGCCGCATCGGCTATTCCCAGGGCACCAACGCCCACTACTACCTGCTCAAGCTGCTGGCGTCGGAAGGCCTGACGCTGTCCGACATCACGCCGGTCAGTCTCAATCCCGGCGACTTCGTCTCCAGCCTGTCGGGCGGCGCCATCGACGCCTTCATCTGGACCGAGCCGCACCTGTCGCAGGCGCTGGCGCAGGGCCCGGACCGCTTCCACGTCATTCGCTCGCCGGGGCTCTATTCCACCTATTCGAGCATCATCACCCTGCAGTCGACCATCGACAGCAAGCCCGATCTGCTGGTGAAGGCGCTCAAAGCCCTGATCGAGGCCGACGACATCATTCGCCGGGATCCCGACGCGGCGGCGGCGCTGACGGCCGAGCGGATCAAGCTCGACCCGGCGGTGGCGCGGGCGTTCTGGCCGCGGGCGAACTTTCGCCTCGCGCTCGACAAGCCGGCGCTGGTCGCCGAGCTCAAGCGGCAGGCCGCCTGGGCGGTCGAGAACAAGCTGGTGCGGCCCGACGCCAAGGTCCCTGACTTCGACACCGTCGTGGTGCAGGACCTGTTCGAGCGCGCACGCGGCAACTAGGCGAGGCTTGACGTGCACGGCACCTCCCAGCAGGCGGCCCGCGCATCATCGCCGGTGTCCGAGCCGCCGCTCATTTCCTGCGTCGAGGTCGGGCATGTCTATGCCTCGGGCCGTGGCGAGACCACGGCGCTCGATCGCGTGTCGCTCCGTGTCGCACGGGGCGAGTTCGTCTGCGTGCTCGGCCCCAGCGGCTGCGGCAAGACCACGCTGCTGAACATTCTCGCCGGCTTCGTCGCGCCGTCCCACGGCACGGTGCGCATCGACGGGCGGGCGATCGATGGTCCCAGTGCCGAGCGTGGTGTCGTGTTCCAGGACTATTCGCTGTTTCCCTGGCTGACGGCCGAGGCCAATGTCGCGTTCGGCCTGCGCATGGCGGGACGGCCGGCGCGGGAGCGCCGCGAGACAGCTCATCGTCTTCTCGACCTCGTCGGATTGCCGGAGGCCGGCGGACGCTATCCGTCGGAGCTGTCCGGCGGCATGAAGCAGCGCGTCGCCATCGCGCGGGCGCTGGCGACGCGGCCGGCGCTGCTCTTGATGGACGAGCCGTTCGCGGCGCTCGATGCCATGACGCGCAGTTCCCTGCAGTCCAAGCTGATCGACATCAGGGCACATGAGGCCCAGACCATCCTGTTCGTGACCCACAATATCGCGGAGGCCATCAGCCTCGGCACGCGCCTCGTGGTGATGTCGGCCCATCCCGGCCGCATCGCCGAGGACATCACCGTCGATCTGCCCTATCCGCGACGCCGGACATCGCCGGCGTTCAATGCGCTGTACGCACGCGTCGCGCGGGCCATCGGGCTTGAGGCGGCGGAGTAGGGCGATGGCGGCACGCATCGACCGGTCGGCCGTGGCCGGCATCCTCGGCACTTCGGCGTTCTTTGTCGCCTGGGAGGCACTGAGCCGCAGCGGCCTTGTCAACGCCGTGATGCTGCCGGCGCCCAGCATGATCCTGACCTCGGCGTGGGATCTGCTGGCGAGCGGCGAGCTGCTGCGCCATCTCGGCGCCAGTGTGCTGCGCGCGGCGGCAGGCTTTGCCGCCGGCGCTGCGCTTGCCGTCGCGCTCGGCACCGCCATGGCGCGGCTGCCGCTGCTGCATGGCGCCATCAACCCGCTGGTGCAGATGTTCCGCGCGGTGCCTTCACTGGCCTTCGTGCCGCTGGCGATCTTCTGGTTCGGCATCGGCGAGACATCAAAAATCTTCCTGGTGGCGTGGGGCGTGTTCTTCCCGGTGTGGGTCAACACCTATCTGGGCGTACGCGACGCCAGCCCGCTGCTTGGACGCGCGGCGGCGAGCCTCGGCGCCAGGGGATGGCGCAACGTCGTGTTCGTCGTCCTGCCCGGCGCGCTGCCGTTCATCATCGCCGGGCTGCGTGTCGGGCTGTCGGTGGCGCTGGTGGTGCTGGTCGCGGCGGAACTGGCGGGGGCGGCCTACGGCGTCGGCTATCTCATCCAGATGTCGCAGCAGGTGTTTCGGGTCGACCACATGTTTGTCGGCCTCGCGGTGCTCGGCCTGATGGGGTTCGGCGCCGATGTCCTGTTCGAGCGCGCGGTGCGCGCGCTGCTGCCCTGGTACGGCGTCGAGCGGGCGCCGCGCCGCCGCGACGGTGACGAGACGGCCGGCGCGCCACGCGCCCGCTGATCGTGCCTCGGGAAGCAATTTATTGCGCGCCTCCGCGCAGGGCGCGCCCTACAACAACGACGACGTCAACGGAGAGATCCCCATGGAGCCGAGCGACATCACACTGGACGACCCCGGCACCACGCTGGTGCTGACCTGGCCGGACGGCACCGGCCGCCTCGACGCACAGGCGCTGCGCCGTGCCAGCCGGGCGGCGAGCGAGATCCGGCGGCAGGCCGAGGGCATCGAGCTGCACCTGCCCGAGGACCTTCGCGTCGAACTGGCGGAGCCGATCGGCAATTACGCACTGCGGCTGGTGTTCTCCGATGGGCACAACCGCGGCATCTATCCCTGGTCCTACCTGCGCGCGCTGGCGGGCCTCGAGGCGGCGTGAAGGAAAGCAACATGGACGAGATTCAGGACGGCATCTCGGAGGTCGAGTGCGACGTGCTGGTGATCGGTGGCGGAACCGCCGGGCCGATGGCCGCCTACAAGGCCAGGCGCCGCAATCCGGCGGCGCGCGTCGTGCTGCTGGAGAAGGCCAACGTCAAACGCTCTGGCGCCATCGCGATGGGCATGGACGGGCTGAACAACGCCGTCGTGCCGGGCTATGCGACGCCCGAGCAGTACACCAAGGAAATCACCATCGCCAACGATGGCATCGTCGACCAGGCGGCGGTCTACAAATACGCCTCGCGCTGCTTCGACATGATCCAGGAGTTGGACAGCTTCGGCATCAAGTTCCAGAAGACCGAGAACGGCGACTTCGACGTCAAGAAGGTGCACCATCTCGGCTCCTATGTGCTGCCGATGCCGAACGGCGACACCATCAAGAAGGCGCTGTACCGCCAGCTGCGCCGCGAGCGGGTGCTGATCTCCAACCGTTTCATGGCGACGCGGCTGCTGACCGCCGCCGACGGCCGCATCGCCGGCGCCATCGCGGTAAACACCCGCACGGCCGAGATCTTGGTGCTGCGGGCGAAGGCGGTGATCCTGTGCGCGGGTGCCGCCGGGCGGCTCGGCCTGCCGCATTCGGGCTATCTCTGGGGCACCTACGAGAACGCCACCAACTCCGGCGACGGCTATGCCATGGCCTATCACGCGGGCGCGGCGCTCGCCAACCTCGAGTGCTTCCAGATCAACCCGCTGATCAAGGACTACAACGGTCCGGCCTGTGCCTATGTCGCCGGCCCCTTCGGCGCCTACACCGCCAACAGCGAAGGCCGCCGCTTCATCGAGTGCGACTACTGGTCCGGCCAGATGATGCAGGAGTTCTACAACGAGCTGCAGTCGGGCAAGGGGCCGGTATTTCTCAAGCTCAACCATCTGCACAGCGACACCATCGGCCAGATCGAGGCGGTGCTGCACAAGGTCGAGCGGCCGAGCCGCGGCCGCTTCCATGACAACCGCGGCACCGACTATCGGGCGCAGATGATCGAGATGCATATCTCGGAGATCGGGCTGTGCTCGGGCCACAGCGCGTCCGGCGTGTTCGTCGACGAATTCGCCCGCACCACGGTGCCCGGCCTCTACGCCGCCGGCGACATGGCGAGCGTGCCGCACAACTACATGCTGGGCGCCTTCACCAACGGCGCGGTGGCCGGCGAGCACGCCGCCGACCATGCCGCCGACATCGACCTGCCGGCCTATGACCACGACGACGTCGTGCGCGAGCAGGCGCGGGTGCTGGCGCCGACCCGGCGCGACGACGGCATTCCGCCGAACCAGCTCGAATACAAGGTGCGCCGTCTGGTCAACGACTACCTGCAACCGCCCAAGGTGACGGCGCGGATGCAGCTCGGGCAGGCGCGGTTCGCGGAAGCGCGCGACGACCTCGACACCGCGGTGGTCGCGCGCGACGCCCACGAGCTGATGCGCGCGCTGGAGGTGTCGTCGATCCTCGACTGCGCCGACATGGCGGCGTTCGCCTCGCTGTACCGCACCGAGAGCCGCTGGGGGCTTTATCACCACCGCGTCGACCATCCCGACAAGAATGATGCCGAGTGGTTCTGCCACAGCCTGGTGCGCAAGGTCGACGGGCGCATGACCGCAAGCAAACGCGCGGTCGCGCCCTACATCGTGCCGATCGACGAGGCCGAGCGCGGCGCCTACGACCGCCAGCGCATCCGCCAGACCGCCTGACAGAAGGAGCCGCCATGCCGCTAGCCCATGCGCCCACCACCGTGCCTGTCGTCGTCGACGATGCCAAATGCATCGCCGACAAGGGCTGTACCGTCTGCGTCGACGTCTGCCCGCTCGACGTGCTGCGGATCAGCGATCTCACCGGCAAGGCCTATATGAAGTACGACGAGTGCTGGTACTGCATGCCCTGCGAGACCGACTGCCCGACCGGCGCGGTGACGGTCAACATTCCCTACCTCCTGCGCTGAGGAGAAGCGAGATGGCGAGCCCAGATCCCTTCGAGGCGTTCGGCGACGTCGCCGAGATCGCCGAGGATCTCGACAGCCCCGACGCGTCTGTTCGCCGCCTTGCGGTCATCGCGCTGGCGGAAACCTCAAGCGAGGAGGCGGTCGCCCATCTCGCGGGAGCGATCGGCGATCCGGCGCCGGAGGTGCGGCTGCAGGCGGCACGGGCGCTCGGCGAGTTCGACGGCCCCGACGTCGCGGCGGCGCTGGCGCGCGGACTGCTGGATGGCAACCGCGAGGTGGCGGAGGCCGCGGCCGGCAGCCTCGCGGAGCTGCGCGCCGTGGAGGCCGCGGCGGCGCTGCTGCCGCTGGCGACGCATCCGCAGGCCTTCGTTCGCGCCGCCGCCTTCCGGGCGTTGAAGGCCCTACGCGCGCCGCCGGCGCTGGCGCCGGCGATCGCCGCGCTTGGCGACGCGGATGCGGAGGTGCGCGGGCAGGCGGTCGGCGTCATCGGCTACCTCAAGCCGAACGAGGCGCTGCCGGCGCTGATCGGCGCCGTTGCCGATCCCAACCCCCGGGTGCGCCTCGCCGCGGTCAACGCGCTGTGCTTCGCACGAACGGCGGAGGCGGCACGCGGCGCCGCGGCGGCGCTGCACGACGCCGACTGGGAGGTGCGCGCGGCGGCAGCGGAAGCGCTCGGGCGCATCGGTGCGCCGTCGGCGGCCGCGCCGCTGGTGGCCGCGCTCGGCGATGCGTTCTGGCAGGTGCGCCAGAAGAGTGCGCAGAGCCTCGGCAAGCTGCGGGCGCGCGAGGCGGTCGTGGCGCTGGTTGCGCTGCTCGATCACGACCTGCCGTCGCTGCGCAAGGAGGCGGCTGCGGCGCTCGGCGAGATCGGCGATCCCCGCGCATCCGCTGCGCTGGCTGCCCGGGCGCAGGACGGCGATCCCGACGTGCGCAAAACGGCGGCGTGGGCGCTTGGGCGGATCGACAGCGCGGGCGGTTAAACGACCGGCCGCGGTCAGTCCCTGAACAGGATGGCTTCGAGCTGGTCAATACGCAGGATGCGGATCGCGCCGCCCTCAATGGCGATGATGCGCTTGGCCTGGAAGCGCTTGAGCATCATCGTCACCCACTGACGGGTTGAGCCGACCATGGCGGCGATCTGGTCGTGGGTGGTCTTGCGGCCGAGCAGCACGGTGTCGCCTTCGGCGATGCCTTCGAGCTCGGCGAGATTGAGCAGATACTGCGCCAGCCGCTCGATCACCGAGCGGGTGCCGAGCATCTGCGCCATCGATGAATAACATTTTCCCTTGGCCACGAGGCCGTCGATCAGCGCCAGCGCGAACGCCGGGATCTCGCGGAGCACGCGCTGCAGCGCCGCGCCCGACAGTGCGACGACCTCGCAGTCGTCGATCGCGATGCCCGACCACATGTGGACGCCGCCGCCGCTGATCTCCGGCCCGCCGATGAAATGGCCCGGCGTCCAGTAGGCCAGCGTGATCTCGCGGCCCGATGGCGCGGTGTAGTACACCCGCACCTGGCCGCGGGTGATGATGAAGATGCCGTCGTGGGCGTCGCCCTGGTTGAACACCATCTCGTTCTGGCGTGCCGCGAGCGTGCGGCCGGACGCCAGCAACTGCTCGCGTTCCCGCGGCGACAGGCGGTCGAGGAAATGCGCACCGACATTCAGCCCCTCGATGCTTTCGCTCATGAACAACGCCGAGCTGCGCGGTGCGGCGACGCTGCGGCCGCGCGTGGTCCGTGCCGCCGGCGCCGCAACGTCATCCCAGGCGGATCGGCAGGGCGAAGCGGCCGGTGGCGCGGGGCCGTCAAGGGAGGCGTCGGAAGCAAGTTTGAGTTGGGTCATCGTCGCCATGTCTGCTGCGGATGCGCGGCGCATCGCCGCAAAGTAAGGATGGCCTTGCGCCGAAGTCCACTGCTTTGACGCACCGCAACGCGAGTTGGGACAGTCGTGCATGAAACCGCGGAGCGTGAAGGCGTTTCGTCTGTGCGATGCGCGTGTCGGGAAAGATTGTTTTCCGCCGCCAGCACGACGATCCGGCGGATCGCGCACGCCCGACGCGCAGTCGCCGGCGCGGGTGCAACTAATTGCTTCAGCGGCAGGGGCGCAGGGCTACGGTGTCGGCGGGATGATGCGACCGCCGTGCGGTAATGGCGGCATGTGTGACGGGGATCAGAAAATGAAGCGTGTTCGAGCGAGGCTTGTTGGGCTGGCGACGGTCGTGGTCACGGCGCTTGGCGTGGCCGGAACTGCACGTGCGGAGACCATCCGTGTGGCGATCGGCACGCAGGACACCACGATCAACTGCGCCACGGGAGGGCTGCTGATCCGCGAGCTCAAGCTGCTGGAGAAGTACCTGCCGCGCGATGGCAAGTACAAGGATGTCACCTACGACATCCAGTGGCGCAACTTCACCAGCGGCGCGCCACTCACCAACGAGATGGTGGCGGGCAAGCTCGACTTCGGCGCGATGGCCGATTTCCCCGGTTCGCTGAACGGTGTCGCGTTCCAGAAGGCCGGCCGCCGCAGCCTGTTTATCACCACGCTGTCCGGCAGCCCGAAGGGCAGCGGCAACGGCATCGTCGTTCCCAAGGAATCGCCGATCCAGTCGGTCGCCGATCTCAAGGGCAAGACCATTTCGGTGCCGTTCGCCTCGACCGCGCACGGCATGCTGCTGCGCGCGATCAAGGCGCAGGGCTGGAATCCCGAAACCGACGTCAACATCATCACCCAGGCGCCGGAAGTCGCCGGGCCCGCGCTTCAGGCCGGCAAGATCGAGGCCCATGCCGACTTCGTGCCGTTCGCCGAGCTGTTTCCCTGGCGCGGCTTCGCCCGCAAGATCTTCGACGGCGCGCAGGCCGACGCGCCGACCTTTCATGGCGCGCTGGTCGATGGCGAGTTTGCGGACAAGTATCCGGAGATCGTGACCGCCTACCTGCGCGCCGCGCTCGAGGCCGATCGCCTGATCGCCGCGGAGCCGGAGACCTATAGCGAGCTGATCGCCCGCGTCACCGGCATCGAAGCCGAGGTCGACTACCTGTTCCACGGCCCGCTCGGCCTGCAGACCCGCGGCCTGACCTGGAAGGCGGAGTATCGCCAGGCGGTGCAAACGTCGCTGGAGACACTGAAGCTGCTCAAGCGCGCCGACAGCGATGTCGCGCTCGACAGCTTCGTCACCGACAAGTTCATCCGCGCCGCGTTCGTGCAGGCGGGGCGCGATTACGACGCCGAGCTCAGGAACTACGCGCCATCGCCGCTGAGGGCCAATGACGCGACGACCGGCGCGCCGATCACCGACGCTTCGCGCGTTGCGCAGATCTGGGTCAAGGGCGAGCCGCTGGTGCGCCATTACGCGTCGCCGGAAAATGCGCTGCGTGCGCTCGCGGCGCTGGACAAGGAGGGCAAGGCCGTCCGCGTCGTCTATGCCCAGGATCGCGAGAGCGGCATCAAGCTGTTCGCGCAGCAGGCGTGGTTCGTGCGCGGCGCCCGTGACGAGCTCAGCGCATTCCTCGGCAGGGGCAGCGCCGAGGCCTGGGCGAAGGCGCATGGCGGCGAGGTGCTGGACTTCGCCGGCGCCCGTGCCGCGCTGGTCGCGAGCCGCTGACCATGGCGCAGGCCCCGGCGATCCCCGCGCGGCCGTCGGCGCGCCTCGCGCTGCGCGCCGGCTCGATCGTCGCATGCCTCGTCCTGTGGCAGGTTGCGTCGTCGCTGCGGCTCAATCTCGGCATCGTCACGTTCCGCAACGTGCCGACGCCGGTCGAGGTCGCCGAGGCGCTGCTGGTCCTGCTGCGCTCGCCGAAGCTGCTGTCGCATGTCGGCGCGAGCCTCGGCCGGGTGTTCGCCGGCTATCTCGCCGCGGTCGTGGCGGGAGTGGCTCTGGGCTTCGCGATCGGCCGCTCGCGGCTCGCCAGCGATGTCCTGCTGCCGCCGCTGGAGCTGCTGCGGCCGATCCCGGCGGTCGCCTGGATTCCGCTGGCGATCCTGATCTTTCCATCGTCGGAACTGTCGATGATCTTCATCACCTTCATCGGCGCGCTGTTTCCGATCATTCTCAACACCGTCCATGGCGTCGCCCATGTCGACCGGCGCCTCGTGGCATCGGCGCGCAGCCTTGGCGGCGGCTCCCGCGCCATCCTGTGGGAGATCGTGCTGCCGGGCGCCGCGCCCAGCATCGTCACTGGCCTCGCCATCGGCATGGGGACGTCGTGGTTCTGCCTCGTCACCGCCGAGATGATCGCCGGCCAGTTCGGCATCGGCTACTACACCTGGGAGGCCTACACCCTGCAGAACTATGCGGACATCATCGTCGGCATGCTGGTGATCGGCCTGTTCGGCATGGGCAGCAGCTGGGTGCTGACGGCGCTCGGCCGCGTGCTGACGCCATGGCAGCAGCCCGCGGTGGCGCGCTGATGGATGCGGTGGTGACACGGCAGGCGGTGACGGCAGGGCGAATCGTCGCCGATGGGCTGTCAATCCGGCTCGGGCAGGGCGCCGCCGCCTTCGCGGCACTCAGCGATTTCAGCGTGACCATCGAGCCCGGCGAACTCGTCTGCATTCTCGGGCCGTCCGGCTGCGGCAAGTCCACGCTGCTCGGCGCGATCGCCGGACATCTGCCGGCGACCGAGGGCCGTCTGACGGTCGACGACCGGGATGTCACGGCGCCGAGCCCGGATCGCGGCATCGTGTTTCAGCACCATACGTTGTTTCCCTGGAAGAAGGTCCGCGACAATGTCGCGTTCGGCCTGAAGATGCGTGGCGTCGGCCGGGCCGAGCGTCATGCGGTGGCCGATGCGCTGCTGCGGCGCGTCGGGCTCGCGGGTTTCGAGGCGGTCTATCCGTCCCAGCTGTCCGGCGGCATGCAGCAGCGCGTCGAGATCGCCCGCGTGCTGATCAACCATCCGCGCGTGCTGCTGATGGACGAGCCGTTCGGCGCGCTCGACGCGCTGACGCGGGCGCGCATGCACGATCTGCTGCTGGAGATCTGGAGCGAGATCCCGACCACCACGGTGTTCGTGACCCACGACATCGACGAAGCGCTGTTTCTCGGCGACCGCGTGCTGATGCTCAGTCCACGCCCGGGCCGGATCATCGCCGACCTGCGGCTCGACTTTCCAAGGCCGCGCAGCCGGGACCTGCTGACCGACATGGCGTTCGTCCGCCTCAAGCGCGAGCTCATCGCGCTGTTGGGAGCGCCGGCCGGCGCCCCGCCGCTGCCCCGCCTCAGCCCGCTCGGGCTTCCGGCGGCCTAGCGTGCCGCGCGCCTGCAGGCGCGAGCCGGGAATCAGGCGGATCAGTTCACGGCCGCGAGTGCGGCGGTGAAGGTGCCGATGTCGTCGCGGGCGGTCTCGTCCGGCACCCGCGCGGGCAGGTCCGCGAGCTGCGCAAGGACGCGGGCGCGGTCCTGTGGCAGGAAGAAGCTGGCCCAGACCTCGCGCGTGTCGCGGATCGCGGCGGCGACAAGGCGGGCGTTAGCGGGTTTGCCGCCGCTCATGATCACCGAGCAGACCACGCCAAGGATCAACTCGGCGGTGGCATGGCGGGCGCCGGTGAACCCTTCCTCGCGAATCCGCGTGCGCTGTTCCGGCGCGAGGCCGGCCATAAACATCCTGATCGAGATCGCCTCGCGCGCCTGGCAGCGGATCAGGAAATTCATCATCGCCGCGTACTGGTCCTCGTACGCCAGCATGTTGCGCTCGATCGCCGCGAGATCGGGCTGCGGCCCCGGCCGGGAGCCGTTGAACATGAGCAGCTTGTTGGCGCCGTTCGCCGCTTCCATCCAGTCGAGCAGCCAGGGGATGTCGTCCGCCTCCGCGGGCGGCAGCGCGTTGAGGGCGTCGAGGTCGAAGATGCGGCCGAGCAATGCGGCGATTTCCGGCCGGGTCGGATCGGGGCGCTCGCCCCTCGCCGTGACGCTCTGGATGTAAGTCCGCAGCGTCTGCGTGGCCTCGCGGGCGTCGGCTGCGCTGCGGGCGCCATCGCCGGCGCGTGCGGGCAAGGCAAGGGCGAGCAGCATCAGGAGAGCTCTGACAAGCGGCAGCGGCATGGACGACCTCTGGTCGGCGCCGTGCGGCCGGCGCGTCAGGCTTCGCCATTACGACGATGGTGGTTGTCTGTCGTGGCCCGGGACGCAAAGGTTCAGGAACCCGCCGCTTGGCTGCGCGGCGCCTCGATGTGCGTAGCGCCGCCGGCCTGCGCCAGCAGCCAGTCGCGGAACAGCCGGATCTTCGGCAGGTCGTGCGACGCCGGCGGGCAGACGATGTAGTAGGCGTAGGGTCCGTGTGCGCTGACGTCGAACAGCCGCACCAGCCGCCCTGCGGCGAGATCGTCGCGCAGCAGCGTACCGCGGCCGAGGGCGACGCCGTGGCCTTCCGTGGCCGCGCGCAGCAGCAGCGTGGCGTCGCTGAACGAGGGGCCGCGCAGCGGCGTGTCGACGACGAGGCCGGCGACGCGAAACCACACGTCCCAGGGAATCCAGTCGTCCTTGAGCAGCGGCATGCACAGCATGTCGGCGGGCACGCGCGGGCCGTGGGCGTCGCGCAGCCGCGGCGTGCACACCGGGAAGAACTCTTCCTCCAGCAGCCGCGTCGCCTGCAGCCCCGGCCAGATGCCGGCGCCGAAGCGCACCGCGAGATCGACGCCGTCCTCGCGGAAGTTGGCGGCCGCGGCATCGGTGACGATGTCGACGTCGATATCCGGATGGCGGTTGACGAAGTCGAACAGCCGTGGAAACAGCCACAGCCCGGAGAACGCCGGGGGCACGCTGACCTTGAGGCTGCGTTGCTCGTCGCGGTCGCGCACGGCGTCGAGGCAGCGGGCGAGGTCGTCGAGGATGCGGCCGATCTCCACCAGCAGCATCTTGCCCTTTGCCGTCAGCAGCATGCTGTTGCCGCTGCGCTCGAACAGCCTTGCGCCGATGCGCGCCTCCAGCTCGCGCAGGCGCTGGCTGACCGCGCCATGGGTGACGTTGAGCTCGGCTGCGGCCTTGCTGAAATTCTGATGCCGGCCGGCGGCCTCGAAGGCGCGCAGCGTTTCCAGCGATGGCAGGTGGCGCAGCAGCATGGCGCGATCCTACACGACAACCGCGCTGGGAGGAGAGCTAACAGCGCTTGTCAGGAGATATCGATGGCCTTGATGTCATGGCGTGGGCAGGTTGGCGCGGTGGTCATTACCTGGAGTTGTCCATGCCTCTCGCCCAGATCTTCGTCCCCGAGGGCGCGCTTACCCTCGAGCAGCGCCGCGCCATGATCAAAGGCGTCACTGATGTCATCGCCGGCGTCGAGGGCCTGCCCGATTCCGGCCGCCCGTTCGTCACCGTGCTGATCATCGAGACGCCGAACGGCGGCTGGGGCGTCGCCGGCCATGGCTACGTGCTGCAGGAGTTCCCGCAACTGATCGCCGGCAAGCCGATCCTGCCACCGAAATCCTGAGCGATCACACCATCATGCGCGGGCGGGTGTCGATCGCCTTGCCTGTGCACGCGTTCTGGCGTGATGCGTCGGTAACGCGGCCGTGCCGCACGGCAAAGTGATGGCTGCGCGGCTCTTGAAAGTCCACGGCAATGTTCATATTTTGTTCTCATTTGGTCGGATCGCGACCAAAGACATTATATGGGAGCGTGTCGTGGACTACCCGTTCGTTTTCCCCCTGATCATTGTTCTTGTCGCCGCCATCGTGCTCTTGGTGAAGAGCGTGAACGCCGCGAACCAGTACGAGCGCAGCGTCGTCTTTCAGCTCGGCAATTTCGATCGCATCGCCGGGCCCGGCCTGTATTTCATCTGGCCGTGGCTGGAGTGGCAGACCAGGATCGATCTGCGCACCGTCACCGCCGACGTCGAGCAGCAGGAAGGCATCACCCGCGACAACGTGCCGATCAAGGTCGACGCGGTGATCTGGTTTCGCATTGTCGAGCCCGAGCGCGCGGTGATGGAGGTCAAGAATGTCGGCAACGCCGTGGTGCAGGTGGCTATGACGACGTTGCGCACCGTGCTCGGCCAGCACTCGCTGGACGAGATCCTCAAGGCGCAGGATTCCATCGCCAGCCAGATCCAGGCGACGGTCGATGGCATCACCGAGCCGTGGGGCGTCAAGGTCGAGCTGGTGCAGATGAAGAATGTCGAAATCCCGCCGACAATGCAGCGCGCGCTGGCGCAGGAGGCCGAGGCGCTGCGCGAGCGTCGCGCCCGGGTGATCAAGGCCGGCGCCGAGCTCGAGGCCGCCGAGCAGTTGCGCCAGGCGGCGGAGGTGATCATGCAGAACCCGGCCGGCCTCGAGCTGCGCCGCATGCAGATGATCACCGAGGTCGGCGCCGAGCAGAACACCATGACGCTGGTGATGATGCCGAGCGAGTTCGTCTCCATGGCCCGCGGCATTGCCGATGCCGCCAAGACGGTGGTTGCGAAGGCATCGTAGTTGCGTCTTTCGGATGACAAGCTGTCGGGCCGGTGCGCAAGCGCCGGCCCGATGGTCGTTTGTCATGGGTTTCGTTTGTGGTTTTCGGCATCCTCGTTCTCCTCGTCCTGAGGCGCCCGCGCAGCGGGCGTCTCGAAGGATGAGGCCGGGGCGCAGCGCAGGACAACGTGCAGCGCCGCCCGGGCCTCATGGTTCGAGACGCGCGGCGCATTCAATCGCATGGTTCTATCGCATCGCCTCGGCGCCGCGCTCCTCACCATGAGGGGGGAGGCGTAGATGGGGTAACGGGCGGGCGGCGCCGGGATTCCGGCGGCTTGGCGAGGAGGGCGGTCGTCCCGGATGAGCACAGTCACATGCGGGGGGCTTTCGCGAATGGCTTCGTCACGGCATTCCCGGATATTGCTGTGCTCATCCGCGCCAGCGATGCGCGCGTCACGCCTACATCACACGGCCATCGTCGTCGCGGCCGCGTCGGCGCTTGCGCGGGCGCTCCCACACCACGCCGGGGAATCCCTTCAACGGCACCAGCGGTTCGCCGGCATAGGTCCACTCCTGCAATTCGTCGATGCCGATGTGATAGAGCGGCTGGCGGCCGGTGCGGCTGCGAAACAGCGCACGGGGAATGTTGACCATGTGCGGCGAGCGCGCGCGCTCGTAGGTGAGCGGCGTGCCGCAGCGCATGCAGAAGCTGCGCGTCGCGCCGCTCGTCGCATCCTGATAGCGTGTGATGTGTGCCTCGCCGTCGAGCACGCGGAACCGCTTGCGCCAGCTGCCGACATAGGTGGCATAGGCGGCGCCATGGGCGGTGCGGCTCGCGGCGGTGTGGTCGTGCCAAGCCCAGCGCGCCGGCGTGTCGATCGACAGCCTGACCGCGCCGCACAAGCATTCGGCGATGGCGGCGGCAGGCGTCGCGAGGGGACGTCGGGGCATGGGGCGACCGTGAGCGCTGGAGGGCGGGCCCGCTCAACCTAGCCGGGTGACAGCCGCGCCGGAAGCCTGCTGCGTCGCAGCATGGCGCTGTCTGTTGAAATCCGCCAGCCGTTGCGCTTCACTCGCCGCCACCATTGCCCCGCGAGCGGTCCATGCACGCGAAACCGGTTTTCGGCATCGAGGATACGCACCGTATCCTGCATCGGTTCGACGCGGACATTCGCGGTTCGAGCGAGGGGCTCGGCTGGTCGTCGGCGTTCGCCTCGGTGCAGCGCGAACGTCCCTATGACGGCAAGCTGCATGCGCTGTCCGACAGCCTGATGGTGCTGCATCGTGGCGGCCCCGTGGACATCACCTATACGGTCGAGGGCAGGTCGATCGTCCGTCACATCCCGCGCGGCGGGGTGTTCTTCCTGCCGGCGGGGCAGGAGTGCGACGTGCTGCTGCACGATGCGCTGGAATCGACCCACATCTATCTGCGTTCAGACCTGTTCGCCGATCCCGAGCTGCCACGCAGCCTGATCGGGGGGCTGGCGCCGATGCTCGGCGAGAAGGATGCCGTGCTGGAGCATCTTGCCGCGGCGGTCGGCGACACCATCACCGGCAACCTGCCGGGGTCGTCGCTGTTCGTCGATCCGATCGCGCGCGCCATCGCCAATCGTTTCATCGCCATCAACTATCACCAGCGTCCCGCCGGGACCGGCAAGTCGCCGCAGACGCTCAGTGCGCGGCAGATGCAGCGCGTGCGCGACTACGTCGAGGCCAACCTCTCGGACGATATCCGCCTCGATGCGCTGGCCGGCCTGTGCGGCCGCAGCACCGAGTATTTCGTGCGGCTGTTCAAGGCGGCGACCGGCGTGTCGCCCTATCAGTACGTGCTCAACCTGCGCATCGAGCGCGCCAAGGCGCTGCTCGCCGATGAGCGGCACAGCATCGCCGACGTCGCGCTGCAGTGCGGTTTTTCCCATCAGGAACATCTCACCCGCATGTTCCGCCGTTTCACCGGCGTGACGCCGGGGCGCTACCGCCGTAGTCACTAGCGGCCGTGATCCTGCCGCGGGGCGGCCCCGGCGATTTTCTCAACTTCGTGCAGAATTCCTCCGGTTTCGTGCAGGCCGCCGCTGGTCGCGGGCGGCTAGCCTTCTCCCCATAACGACAATCCGCCGGGCGACCGGCAGGGGAGACGACGCCGATGACGATCGCGGATCTGGCCGCCGCGCCTGCGCGCGCGGGCATTGTGGCCGCCGGGCTGGCCGCCCCACCGCCAGCGTTTTCCTACTGTTCGCAGCAGTACCGCGTGCTGTTCGGCTCCGGCACGACGGCGCGTCTCGGCGAGGAGGTCGATCGCCTCGGCATTCGCCGCGCGCTGGTCCTCACCACCCCGCAGCAGCAGGACGACGGCCGCCGTCTTGGCGCCACCCTCGGCGCGCGGCTCGCCGGGCAATTCTCCGGCGCGCGCATGCACACCCCGGTGGAAGTGACCGAAGCCGCGCTGCAGGTCGTCGAGGCGCAGGAGGTCGACGGCCTCGTCGCGCTCGGCGGCGGCTCGACCATCGGGCTCGGCAAGGCGCTGGCGCTGCGCACCGGGCTGCCGCATATCGCGGTCCCCACCACCTATGCCGGCTCGGAGATGACGCCGATCCTCGGCGAGACGCACCACGGCGTGAAGACCACCCGCAAGTCCCAGGACGTCATTCCCGACACCGTGATCTACGATGTCGACCTGACATTCGGCCTGCCGCCGCGCGTGTCGGCGGCCAGCGGCCTCAACGCCATCGCCCATGCGGTCGAGGCGCTCTATGCCGCCGATGCCAATCCGCTGACGTCGCTGATGGCGGAAGACGGTATCGCCGCGCTGGCGCGCGCGCTGCTGCGCATCATGGTCGATCCGGTCGATGCCGCCGCGCGCCACGACGCGCTCTATGGCGCCTGGCTGTGCGGCGCCTGCCTCGGCGCCGTCGGCATGGCGCTGCATCACAAGCTTTGCCATGTGCTCGGCGGCACGTTCGACCTGCCGCATGCCGAGACCCATGCGATCGTGTTGCCGCATGCCGCCGCCTACAATGCAGCTGCCGCGCCTGCCGCCATGGCGCGGGTCGCCCGCGCGCTTGGCGCCGCGGATGCGCCGCGCGGCCTGTTCGAACTCGCCCGTCGCCTCGGTCTGCCGACGGCGCTCGGCGCCATCGGCATGCCGGAAGACGGCATCGACCGCGCCGCCGGTCTTGCCGTGCAGAGTCCCTATCCCAACCCGCGGCCACTGGAGCGCGCCGCGCTGCGCGACCTGATCGCCGCCGCCTGGCGCGGCGACGCTCCCGTCCCATTCGAGGAGATCCGCCGATGACGACCTTCGACGATCACGCTCTCTCCGCCGAGGTGCTGCAGGCCTTCGCCGCCACGCCCAACCCGCGGCTCAAATACCTGCTGCAGGAGACCATTACCGCGCTGCACGATCTCGTGCGCCGCACCGGCCTGACCTTCGGGGAATGGAACGAGGCGATCGATTTCCTCACCCGCACCGGGCAGACGTGCACGCCGCTGCGCCAGGAATTCATCCTGCTGTCCGACGTGCTCGGCGTGTCGATGCTGGTCGACGCGGTCAACCATCGCGAGCGCGAGGGCGCGACCGAGACCACGGTGCTCGGCCCGTTCTATGTCGGCGATCATCGCCAGACGCCCCATGGCAGCGATATTTCAAAGGGCATCGACGGCGCTCCGATGGTCGTCGAGAGCCGCGTCACCGATCTCACCGGCAAGCCGATCGCCGGCGCCGAGGTCGATGTCTGGCACGCCGACGACGACGGCTTCTACGACTCGCAGAAGCCGGAATACGCCACCGCGGGACCGTCGCTGCGGGCGCGCTTCGTCACCGATGACGACGGCCGGTTCTCGTTCCGCACCATCCTGCCGTGCAGCTATCCGATCCCGACCGACGGCCCGGTCGGCGATCTCATCCGCGCCAGCGCGCGCCATCCGATGCGGCCGGCGCATGTCCACTTCCTGGTCAAGGCCGCCGGTTTCGAGCCGCTGATCACCCACGTCTTCCTCGAAGGTGACGAGTATCTGCGCTCCGACGCGGTGTTCGGCGTCAAGGACGAGTTGGTGGCGAAGGTCGAGACCCACGATGCGCCGATACTGCCGAACGGCGAGCGGGTCGAAGGCCCCTGGCACCGCATGACCTATCACTTCCAGATGAAGCCGGGCAGCGGGGCGGTGCCAAAGCCGCTGATGGCGGCGGAATGAGCGCGGACGACGACACGACACACAACAACAACCGGAGAGAGGGAATGACCAAGGCAGGACAGCCGATCGTCGAGACCGACGTGCTGGTGGTGGGCAGCGGCCCCGCCGGCGCCACCGCCGCCGCGCTGCTCGGCACCTATGGCGTCAGGCATATGCTGGTGACGAAATACGGTTGGCTTGCCGATACGCCGCGCGCCCACATCACCAACCAGCGCGCCATGGAGGTGCTGCGCGACCTCGGCCTCGAGGACCGCGCCAAGGTCTACGCCACGCCGCAGCATCTGATGGCCAACAACGTGTTCTGCGAAAGCCTCGCCGGCGAGGAGCTTGGACGGCTGTATTCCTGGGGCAACCATCCCGCGCGCAAGGCGGACTACGACCTCGCCAGTCCGACCAGCCATTGCGACCTGCCGCAGAACTTCCTCGAGCCGATCCTGATCGAGGCCGCCGGCCAGCGCGGCACTTCGTTGCGCTTCAACACCGAGTTCATCGACCTCGTGCAGGATGCCGACGGCGTCACCGCGACGGTCAGGGACCGCCTGAGCGGCGAGACCTCGCAGATCCGCGCCAAATACCTGATCGGCGCCGACGGTGGCCGCAGCCGCGTCGCCGAGGTAATCGGCCTGCCGATGGAAGGCCAGATGGGCCGCGCCGGCAGCATGAACATCGTGGCGAACGTGGATCTGACCAAATACGTCGCCCACCGCCCGAGCGTGCTGTACTGGGTGCTGCAGCCCGGCGCGCAGATCGGCGGCATCGGCGCCGGCGTCATCCGCATGGTGCGGCCGTGGAACGAGTGGCTGTTCATCTGGGGCTACGACATCTCGCAGGGCGAGCGGCGGCTGAGCGACGACGAGGCGGTGTCGATCGTGCGCAATCTCGTCGGCGACGACAGCCTCGACGTCACGATCCGCTCGACCTCGACCTGGACGGTCAACGAGATGTACGCCGGGCACTATGCCGTCGGCCGTGTGTTCTGCATGGGTGATGCGGTACACCGCCATCCGCCGAGCAATGGCCTGGGCTCCAACACCTCGATCCAGGACGCCTATAACCTCAGCTGGAAACTCAAGCTTGTGCTGGAGGGCAAGGCCGCGCCGTCGCTGCTCGACAGCTACAGCGCCGAACGCCAGCCGGTGGGCGCGCAGATTGTCAAGCGCGCCAACAAGAGCATTGGCGAGTTCGAGCCGATCTTCGATGCTGTCGGCCTGCTGTCGTCGAGCGATCCCGCACAGGCGCGGCGCAACATGGACGCGCGCAAGGCCAACACGGCCGATGCGCGCGAGCGCCGCCGCCGCTTCTATGACGCCGTGGCGCACAAGAGCTACGAGTTCAACTGCCACGGTGTCGAGATGAACCAGCGCTATGCCTCGGCCGCCGTGGTGCCGGACGGCACGCCGGCGCCGGCCTTCGCGCGCGACGCCGAGCTCTACTATCAGGCGACGACCTGGCCGGGCGCCCATCTGCCGCATGTCTGGGTCGAGCATCAGGCCCAGCGCAAGTCGACGCTGGATCTCGCCGGCCGCGGGCGCTTCACGCTGTTCACCGGCATCGGCGGCGACGGCTGGCGCCATGCCGCCGCGGCGGTCGAGGCGGCCTATGGCGTGCCGGTCGAGGTCGTGACCATCGGGCCCGCCGGCTGCGACGCGCTCGACATCTATGCCGACTGGTTCCGCCAGAGCGAGGTCGACGAGGACGGCTGCGTGCTGGTGCGCCCGGACATGTACGTCGCCTGGCGCGCGAAGACGGCGCAGGTCGATGCGTCCACGAAGCTCGTCGAGGTATTCGGCACGATCCTGGGCCGTGGCGCCGAAGGGCGGCAACCGAAGGCGTCGGCGGCGGCATGAGATGATCGGCCGCCCGCTCATCCTCGTCTCGAAGGATGAGGGCACTGGCGGTGCGGCATCGGCCTCATGGTTCGAGACGGCGCTACGCGCTTCCTCACCATGAGGAGCAATGCAGCGTGCGAGGCCGACCGGGACGAGAGAATTTGAGCAAGCAACGCGGCCGGCAATGCATCGGCTGCAACACATGGAGGGAACGATGGACCACAAGCTGACGACAGCGACGCCATGGCGGATCGACCGCCGCCGTCTGCTGCAGGGGATCGCCGGCGGCATCGCCGCGGGCGCGACGACGTTCGCAAGCCCGGCGGTGCGCGCCGCCGCCAAGCCGATCCGCATCGGCTACGTGTCGCCGAAGAGCGGCCCGCTCGCCGCCTTCGCGGAGGCCGACGATTTCGTACTCGGCGAATTCCGGAAAGTGGTGAAGGACGGCCTCAAGCTCGGCGGCCAGACCGTGCCGGTCGAGGTCGTCACCAAGGACAGCCAGTCCAACCCCAACCGGGCGGCGGAGGTCGCCAAGGAACTGATCACCCGCGACAACGTCGCAATGATCGTGGTCGGCGCGACGCCGGAGACCAACAATCCGGTCGCCACCCAGTGCGAGCTGGAGCAGGTGCCGTGCCTGTCCAGCGTCGCGCCGTGGCAGACCAACTTCATCGGCCGCCAGGCCAATCCGGCCGACCCGAAGAGCTGGAAGCCGTTCGGCTACACCTTCCATTACTTCTGGGGGCTGGAAGACGTCATCGCGGTGTTCACGGGGATGTGGAGCCAGGTCGCGACCAACAAGTCGGTCGGCGCGCTGTTCCCTAACGACGCCGACGGCAATGCCTGGGGCGACGGCGCCATCGGCTTTCCACCGGTGCTGGCCAAGGGCGGCTACAAGCTGACCGATCCCGGCCGCTTCCAGAATCTCACGGACGACTTCAGCTCGCAGATCGCCGCCTTCCGCGGCGCCGATGCGGAGATCGTCACCGGCGTCATCATCCCGCCGGACTTCACCACGTTCTGGAATCAGGCGCGCCAGAAAGGCTACAAGCCGAAGGTGGTGTCGGTCGCCAAGGCGCTGCTGTTCCCGACCACGGTGCAGGCGCTGGGCAAGGGTGGCAACAACATCTCGACCGAGGTGTGGTGGACGCCGAGCCATCCCTACAAGTCGAGTCTGACAGGCATCAGCGCCGCTGAACTCGCCAGGGGATACGAGCAGGCCTCCGGCAAGCAGTGGACGCAGCCGATCGGTTTCGTGCATTCGCTGTTCGAGGTCGCGGTCGATGCGCTCAAGCGCGCGGCCGATCCGAACGACGGCGCGGCGCTGGCGAAGGCGATCGGCGCGACCAGGCTCGACACCATTGTGGGCCCGGTGGCGTTCGGCTCCGACAAGGTGCCGCCATTCGCCGCGAAGAACATCGCCAAGACGCCGCTGGTCGGCGGCCAGTGGCGTCTCAACGGCGACAGGTACGACATGGTCATCACCGAAAACCGCACGGCGTCGCAAATCCCGCTCGGCGGCGAGATGCAGGCGCTGAGCTGATGGTCGCGGGGACCAACGTAGGAGGCGATGCGCGTCCTCATTTTCT
Source organism: Bradyrhizobium sp. U87765 SZCCT0048 (assembly GCF_018131225.1). GTDB lineage: Bacteria > Pseudomonadota > Alphaproteobacteria > Rhizobiales > Xanthobacteraceae > Bradyrhizobium_A. The sequence continues at coordinate 254,853 of NZ_JAFCMM010000005.1, forward strand.
GCGTCATTGCCGGGCTTGACCCGGCAATCCATCTGACGCGCGGCTCTTGGCCGGGCCGCAAAGATGGATACGCGGGTCAAGCCCGCGTATGACGCTGAGACTGTCGATGGGCTTGATATCTCATTCGTGCTGAACGACGGACCATCTTCATGCTTCAACTCCACAGCGTCTCCAAACGCTTCGGCGCCATCGTGGTCGCCGACGGCATCGACCTCGCACTGGCGCCGGGCGAGGCGCTCGGCGTCATCGGGCCGAATGGCGCGGGCAAGTCGACGCTGTTCAACCTGATCACTGGCATGCTGCGGCCGGATGCCGGTCGCGTCATGCTCGATGGCGCCGATATCACGGCGCTGCCGCCGGAGGCGCGCTGCCGCGCCGGCATCGGTCGCTCGTTCCAGATCCCGCAGCCGTTCGATCATCTCTCGGTCTACGAGAACCTCGCGGTCGCGGCGCTGTTCGGCGGCAACCTATCGGAAGCCGAGGCGGTGCAGCACTGCGGAACGACGCTCGCGCTCACCGGGCTCGAAGGCCGGGCCAACCGTCTCGCCGGCAGTTTGCCGCTGCTCGACCGCAAGCGGCTGGAGCTGGCGCGGGCGCTGGCGACGCGGCCGCGCCTGCTGCTGCTCGACGAGATCGCCGGCGGCCTCACCGAAGGCGAGTGCCGCGAGCTCGTCGCTACCATCCGCGGCATCCATGCGCAGGGCGTCGGCATCGTCTGGATCGAACATGTCGTGCATGCGCTACTCGCCGTGGTCGGCCGCTTGATGGTGCTCGACTTCGGCCGGGTGGTGGCGGAGGGCGATCCGGCGACGGTGATGCGCTCGCGCGAGGTGCAGACCATCTACATGGGCGTGCCGGCATGACCGCGTTGCTCAGCGCCAGTGCGCTCGATGCCTTCTACGGCGACTTCCAGGCGCTGTTCGGCATCGACTTCGAGCTCAAGGCGGGCGAGGCAGTGGCGGTGATCGGCGCCAACGGCGCCGGCAAGTCGACGCTGCTGAAGTCGCTCGCCGGCCTCGTGCGCAACCACGCCAACGCCATCCGCCTCGGCGGGCGACCGATCGGCGACGCGCCGGCGGCGCGTGTCGTCCGGCTCGGCCTCGCCCTCGTGCCCGAGGGGCGGCAGCTGTTTCCCTCGCTGTCGGTGGAGGAAAATCTTTTGATCGGCGCCTATGGCGGCGAACGCACCGCGCCATGGGATCTCGCCGCGGTCTACCGCATGTTTCCGGTGCTGCACGAGCGGCGGCGCGGCGCGGTCACCGTGCTGTCCGGCGGCCAGCAGCAGATGGTGGCGATCGGCCGCGCGCTGATGTCGAATCCGACGGTGCTGTTGTGCGACGAGATCAGCCTGGGGCTGGCGCCGATCGTGGTCGAGGACATCTACCGCATGTTGCCGCAGATCCGGGACAACGGCACCGCGGTGGTCGTGGTCGAGCAAGACATCGCCCGCGCGCTGCGCGCCACCGACCGCTTCTACTGCCTGCAGGAGGGGCGGGTGACGCTGCAGGGTGCCAGCCATGGCGTCGATCGCGACGCCATCCACGCCGCCTATTTCGGAACATGAGGGCGTCATGAGCGGACTGGATACGGTCATCGAAGGCGTGCTGCTCGGCGGCGTCTATGCGCTGTTCGCGCTGGGGCTGTCGCTGATCTTCGGCATCATGCGGCTGGTCAACCTCGCCCATGGCGATCTCGTGCTGCTTGCCGCCTATCTCGTGCTCAGCCTGACCACGGCATTCGGCCTGCCGCTCGCAGCGGCGACGCTGGTCGCTGTCGCGGCGATGTTCGTGCTCGGCTTCGCCCTGCAGCGCTTCGTGTTGCAGCGGGTGCTCGGCGACGACATCCTGCCGCCGCTGCTCGTCACCTTCGGCCTGTCGATCGTGATCCAGAACGGCCTGCTGCTGAGTTATGGCGCCGACAGCCGCCGGCTGCAGGCCGGGGCGTTCGACGCGGCGTCCGTGACGCTCGCCCCCGGGCTGAGCGTCGGGCTCGCGCCGCTGATCGCCCTCGTCATCGCCATTGCCGCGGTGGTGCTGCTGCAGCTGGTGTTCTATCGCACATCGCTCGGCCGTGCCTTCCGCGCCACCGCCGACAATCCGGCCATCGCGCAACTGATGGGCGTCAATGAGCGCAGCGTCTATGCCATCGCTGTCGGGCTGTCGCTGGCGGTTTCGGTGATCGCGGCCATCGTGTTCGGCATCCGCGCCAACTTCGATCCTTCGATCGGGCCGGCGCGGCTGCTCTACGCGTTCGAGGCGGTGATCATCGGCGGCCTCGGCAGCCTGTGGGGCACGCTCGCCGGCGGCATCGTGCTGGGGCTGGCGCAGAGCGTCGGCGCGCGGCTCAATCCGGAATGGCAGATCCTCGCCGGCCATCTCGCCTTCCTCGCGGTGCTGATGGTGCGGCCGCGCGGCCTGTTTCCCGCGAGGCGGCCATGACCGTGCACAGCGTCTCCGAGCGCGTGGCAGTGTCCACGGATGCGGCAGAGTGCAGCGACGCGCCGCTGTGGCAGGTCCGCGTCGGCACGCGGCTGTCGCGCATCGCCGCGATCGCCGGCGTCGTGGTCGTCGTCGGCCTCGCCGTGCTGCCGACGGTTGCCTCGCGTAACCTCATCCAGGACCTGATCTTCGTCTTCACCATGCTGGCGCTGGCGCAGCTCTGGAACGCGCTCGCCGGGTGGGGCGGCCTCGTCTCGGTCGGCCAGCAGGCGTTCGTCGGCCTCGGCGGCTATGCGCTGTTCGGCGCGATCGTCATCGCAGGCTGCGATCCGCTGCTCGCGGTGTTGCTCGCGGGCGTCGCCGCGGCGGTGGTTGCCGCCGTGCTCGGGCCGCTGCTGTTCCGCCTGGAGGGACCGTATTTTGCGATCGGCAGCTGGGTCGCGGCGGAGGCACTGCGGCTGGTCTGCGCCCAGGTCAAGTCGCTCGGCGGCGGCACCGGCATGTCGATCGCGCCGGCGGAGCTGTCGCAGATGGCCGGCCTCAAGGCGGTGCAGGCGCTGCTCGGCCTGCGCCCGGCGGCAGCGCGCGACGTTCTGGTGTACTGGCTGGCGCTCGTGCTCGCCGTCGCGATCACGCTCGGTCTCTACGTCTTCGTGCGCTCGCGCCTCGGGCTTGCGCTCGCCGCAAGCCGCGACAATGCCGCCGCGGCACGCAGCGTCGGCGTGCGCACCGGCCGCATCCGCTATGGATTGTGGGTGGTGGTGGCGTTCGCCACCGGTATCGTCGGCGCGGTCGTCTACCTGCAGAAGGCGCGCATCTCGCCGGATGCCGCCTTCAGCGTTACCGACTGGACGGCCTATGTCATCTTCATCGTGGTGATCGGCGGCGTGCGCACCATCGAGGGGCCGATGGTCGGTGTGCTGCTGCTGTGGGGGCTGCAGACCTACCTGTCGCAGTACGGCAGTCTCTATCTCGTGGTGCTGGGCACGCTGGCGATCCTGATCATGCTGTTCATGCCGCGCGGCGTCGGCGGCGAGGCGGCGCGGCGCTGGCAGCTCCGCCTGTTCCCGACGCAGCGCTGGCTGGAACGTCGCTGATTTCTCCGAGACGGACGCCGTGATTGCCGCTAAACGGTGGCGGACGGACCACAGGAGATCTTCGACCGATGACCACGTTTCGACAGCTGGTGGCCAGCGAGCGGCCGCTGGTGCTGCCCGGCGCCCACGATGCCATCAGCGCGCGGCTGATCCAGCGCGCCGGCTTCAAGGCCTATTTCATCGGCGGCTTTCCGCTGGTCGGCGCGCGCTACGGCGTCCCGGATATCGGTCTTGTCGCGCTCGGTGAGATCGGCGCCGGCATCCGCGACACCATGGCCGGCTCCGACCTGCCGGTGCTGGTCGATGCCGACAACGGCTATGGCGACGTCAAGACGGTGGTGCACGCCATCAACTTCTACGAGCGGCTCGGCGCGCAGGCGGTGTTCTTCGAGGACCAGGTGTCGCCCAAGCGCTGCGGCCACATCGCCGGCAAGCAGCTGTTGTCGAGCGCGCAGATGGAAGCCAACATCCGCGCTGCGGGCGAGAACCGCATCAACCGCGACACCTACATCATCGCCCGCACTGACGCGCGCGAGGTCTATGGCCTCGACGAGGCGCTGCGCCGTGGCGAGCGCTACGCCCGCGCCGGCGCCGACGCGCTGTTCATCGAGGCGCCGACCAGCGTCGAGGAGATGGCGGTGATCGGCCGCACCTTCGACGTGCCGCAGCTCGCCAACATGCTGGAAGGCGGCCGCACGCCGCTGCTGCGTCCGGCGGAACTCGAGGACCTCGGCTTCCGCATCGTGATCTACGGCATCTCGGCGCTGATGCATGCGGTGCGCGCCATGCAGAACGTCTACCACAGCCTCGCCCGCGGCGACATCGGCTTCGCCGGCAAGGGCGTCGGCTTCGAGGACTACAAGTCGATCGTCGGCTTCGAACGGTGGGCGGAGATCGAGGCGCGGTACCAGCCGAAGGAGGGGGAGCGGAGCTGAGGAGAGGCGTTCGGCGACACACCTTGCTGTTTGGCATGCATTGCGGGGGTCCATGTCGGATGCACCTTGGCCTCATGGTTCGAGACGCGGCCCTGCGGGCCGCTCCTCACCATGAGGAGGTTGAGCTCATCCTGGGGAGGTTCACCTCATCCTGAGGAGGCTGCATTGCAGCCGTCTCGAAGGATGAGGCCCGTGCGCCCGTTACTGCATCTTGCAGCGCGCGACACGGAATCTGCGCGCAGGCACCGGATGCGCAATTCCACGTAGTGACGGGCCCGCCGCAAATCAGCGAGAAGGAACGATCCGTTAACCGGATGCTCACCATGATGGGCGGGCCGGGCGAGCTGTGTGAGGAAACACATGGACGCGCAGAAGATGGCCGTCGAGGCCGTGGTGTCGTTGACCGGATGCGACCGCAAGGCGGCGTCCGATTGCATCATGAAGCTCTATCTGTCGGGGATCCATGATCCCAAGCGGCTGACGTTCCGCGCGCTGCGGATCGTGTCGGATCGCTGACGCCGGCTGTCGAAGCCGGCCTGACTGTTCGCAATCGCCGACCTGACCGTCGTGCGGCGCTCCGCGCCGCGCGATATCTCGTGCTTGCCGCATCGCGCGTATGACCGTGCGGCCGCGGGTCGTCGTTGCTCGCCGTCACAGCGTCGCCGTTGTCGTTGCCATGGCCACCATCCCCGCCGGGCGGGCGCCGCGAGGGGCGTCCGCTATCTGTTTGATGTTGTTGTTCAATACCTGCATTTATCATAATTATTATCAAAATATGATAATCTGGTTGATCTGATATCTCCATTGTGCTGAATAATGATAATCAGAATCATCAGACGGGATGTCTTTCATGCCTCTCACAGCCCTGCAGGCGAGTGCCTACCTGCACCACCTTCATCTCCACAGCCCCGATCCGGAGCGGCTCGCGGCGTTCTATGCCCGGGCGATGGAGATGACCGCGCAGCGCGCCGACGGCGGCTTCCGCCTCGACGGTCCGTCGCGCCGCCTGCTGATCAGCGAGGGACCGGCGAAGCATCTCGCGCACGCGGCGTTCGCGGTGCGCGATGCCAAGGGGCTCGCCGGCCTGCGCGCCCATGCGGCCGGCAACGGCCTAGCGCCGCGTGATCTCGCTTCACCGCTGCTTTCGGACGCGTTCGAGGTCACCGATCCCGACGGCAACGCCATCGTGTTCGGCCTCGCCACCGAAGCGCCCCATGCTGCCGACCGGCGGCTGCGCGGACCGCTGCAGCATCTCACGCTCGCGACGCGCGACGTCGGCGCGATCGAGGCGTTCTATGCCGGCAAGCTCGGCTTTGGCGTGTCCGATCGCGTCGTGCGCGAGGATGGCAAGGTGATGACCTGCTTCATGCGCGGCAACCACGAGCACCACAACCTCGCGTGCTTCTACCAGGATCGCCAGGGCATCGATCATCACTCCTACGAGGCTGGCGAGTGGGGCACTCTGCGCGACTGGTGCGACAACCTCGCGGCGCAAGACATTCAGCTGATGTGGGGCCCCGGCCGGCACGGCCCCGGCAACAACCTCTTCATCTTCATCGAGGATCCGGACGGCAACTGGATCGAGATCTCGGCCGAGCTCGAAGTGGTCCATGACCGTCCCGTCAAGCATTGGCCCCATGCGCCGCGGACGCTCAATCTCTGGGGCAACGCGATCATGCGGGCTTGAGGGGAGGGCGCGATGCGGTTCGTTTCTTTTATTGCCGAAGGCCGTGCGAGCTACGGCATCGCCCATGACGGTGGCGTGTTCGATCTCGGCGTGCGCCTCGGCGCTGTGCTGCCGGATCTCAAGTCGCTGCTGGTCGCACGCGCGCTCGGCCTTGCGCCGGAACTGCCGCGGCCGACCACGGTCGACTACGCCGGCGGCCAGTTCGCCTACGCCCCGGTCATCTCCAACCCTGACAAGATCCTGTGCGTCGGCCTCAACTACGAGGAGCATCGCAAGGAAACGGGACGGCCGGAGGCGGCGTATCCCGCGATCTTCACCCGCTTTGCCGACACGCTGATCGGCCATGACCAGCCGCTGCTGCTGCCGCCGGTGTCCAGCGCGTTCGACTACGAGGGCGAGCTCGCGGTGGTGATCGGCAGGGCAGGCTTCCGCGTGCCGGAGGATCGCGCGCTGTCGCTCGTCGCCGGCTATGCCTGCTTCAACGATGCCACGCTGCGCGACTGGCAGCGCCACACCCACCAGTTCACGCCAGGCAAGAACTTTCCCGGCACGGGCCCGTTCGGTCCGGAGCTGGTGACGCCGGACGAGATCGCCCGCCTCGACGACCAGCCGATCGTCACGCGGCTGAACGGCGCGGTGGTGCAGCAGGCGAGGCTCGGCGACATGATTTTCCCGATCGCCCGCGTCATCGCCTATCTCAGCGGCTTCACGCCGCTGCGCCCCGGCGACGTCATCGCCACCGGTACGCCCGGCGGCGTCGGCTTCAAGCGAGAGCCGCAGCTGTTCATGACCGCGGGCGACCGCGTCGAGGTCGAAATCGGCGAGATCGGCCGTCTCGCCAACCCCGTCGCCCGCGAACCCGCCGGAGCCTGAAGATGTCGGGATTGAGCCGTTATGTCGACGTTCTCCGCCTGTTTGGCGAGAGCCGCAGCGAATGGACGGTGCCGGATATCTCCGAGGCGATGGGCGTGCCGGCGAGTACGGTCTACCGCACCGTGCGCGAACTGGTGGCCGAGAACTTCCTGGAGGCGTCGACCGAGGCGAACTATCGTCTCGGCCCGGCCTTCATCGAGTTCGACCGCCTGATCCGCCTGACCGATCCGCTGGCGGCGATCGGCACCTCGCTGCTGCGCGAGTGCGCGCTGCAGGCGCGCGTGCCCTGCGCCGCCGTGCTGGCGCGTCTCTACGGCGACACCGTGATGTGCGTCGCCGACGCCACCACCAAGGATGCCGCGATCCCGACCAGCTACGAGCGTGGCCGGCCGCGTCCGCTGCTGCAGGGCGCGACCTCCAAGGTGATCCTGGCACAGCTGCCGACGCGCAAGCTGACGCGGTTGCTCGAAGGTCACGTGCCGCGCCGCAAGTTCGAGCCGACGACGGAGGAGCTGCGCGAGCAGCTCGCCGCCGTGCGCAAGCGCGGTTACTGCGTCACCCGCGGCGAGGTCGACAAGGGACTGATGGGCATCGCCGCGCCGGTGACGCTGCCCGAGCGCGGGCTGGTGGCGAGCCTCAGCGTCATCGTCGAGGCCGCTGCCGTCGACGACGCCGTCGAACGGCGGCTGGTGCTGCTGGTGGTGTCGACCGCGAGCCTGCTCACCGAGGAGCTCAAGCGGATCGCGGTGCCGGATGCCGCCGGCCGTCGCGCCGTGTCATGACCGCGGCCTTCGATGTCGCCATCGTCGGCGCCGGGCCGACCGGGCTGACGCTCGCCAACGCGCTCGGACAGCAGGGCTTGCGCGTGGCGCTGATCGAGCGCAACACCACGACGGTGCGCGAGCCGCGCGCCGTTTCGATCGACGACGAGTCGCTGCGCACCATGCAGGCGATCGGCCTTGCCAATGAAGTGGTCGCCGACGTCGCGCTCGACTACGGTTCGCGCTACTTCACGGCCGCGGGGCGCTGCTTCGCCCGCGTCGAGCCGACGACCACGGACTACGGCTTTCCCAAGCGAAACGCCTTCACCCAGCCGAAGCTCGAGGCGACGCTGCGCAAAGGTCTCGATCGCTTCGCGTCGGTGCGGGCGCTGTTCGGCCATACCTGCGAGTCGGTGCGCGAGGACGGCGACGGCGTGCGCCTCGCGCTGCGCGATCCGGACGGCGCCGCGATAACGATCACTTCCTCCTATGTGGTCGGCGCCGACGGCGCGCGCAGCCTGCTGCGCAAGGAGATCGGGGCGACGCTCGGCGGCGCGACCTATCGCCAGCGCTGGCTGATCGTCGACCTCGCCAGCACCCGCGAGCGGCTGCGCCAGACCCGCGTGGTCTGCAATCCGCACCGCCCGCTGATCACGCTGCCGGGGCCGGGCGGCATCCGCCGCTACGAGTTCATGCTGCATGATGGCGAGGACGAGGCGGTCGCCGACGATCCGGCGTTCGTGCACGCTCTTCTGGCGGCAAGCGGCCCCGACGCCGATGCGCCGATCGTGCGCAGCCAGGTCTACACGTTTCACGCCCGCATCGCCGACCGCTGGCGGCGCGGCCGCATCTTCCTCGCCGGCGATGCCGCGCACCTGTCGCCGCCATTTGCCGGGCAGGGCATGAACAGCGGCGTCCGCGACGCCCACAATCTCGCCTGGAAGCTCGCCGCGGTGCTGCGCGGGCAGCTTGGCGAAGGCGTGCTCGACAGCTACCAGGCGGAGCGCGAGCCCCATGCCCGCGCGCTGGTGCAGCTCGCCATCAACATGGGCCGGGTGATGATGCCGACCTCACCGCTGCAGGCGCGTCTCGTGCAGGGCGCATTTCGCGCTGCCGCGCTGGTGCCGGCGGTGCAGGCCTATTTCGCCGAGATGAAGCACAAGCCGAAGCCGTTCTATCGCACGGGTTTCCTGACGCCGTCGGCGGCGCCGCTGGTCGGCCGCATGCTGCCGCAGCCGCTGGTCGAGCGCGTCGACCGCAGCCGGGTACGGCTCGACGAGGTGCTGGGGGCTGGCTTTGCGCTCGTCGCCCATGGGCCGGATGCCGAGCGCGTGCTGGCGGAGATCGCGGCCGACGCTGCGCCGTTCGACAGCGCGCGGATTGCGGTGCTGCCGTCATGGCAGAATCCCGATCCGCTGCCGCCGGCAGCGGGCGCGTGCGTGGTGCGGGATGTCGCCGGGCTGCTGGCGAAGACGATGCCTGATAACGCGACCACGTTGCTGTTGGTGCGCCCGGACCGCTATGTCGCCGCCGGCGCGACTGGCGCCGCGATAAAGACGTTCTCTACGACGTTGCGCGGGCTCGCCGCATCCGCAGGGCCGCCGCGCCCGCCGCATGCAGCCGCCAAGGCCGACCACACGACAGACGAGGTGATATCCCATGCTTGAACCGCGCCGCATCGAAATCGCCGCGACGCCGCCACGGAGCCGCGTCATCGCGGCCGACCTCTGCGTCGTTGGCGCCGGCGCGGCGGGCGTCACGGCGGCGGTGGAGGCGGCGCGGCAGGGCTTGCGCGTCTGTCTGATCGACGGCCTGCCGCAGATCGGCGGCCAGTCGGTCAACGGCCTGATCGGCACGCTGTGCGGCTTCTATTCCACGGGCGATGCGCCGTACCAGCTAACCTACGGCTTTGCGTCCGACGTGCTCGCCGACCTGCGGCAGGCCGGTGCGATCTCGCATCGTCCGGGCCGCCGCAGCTATGTCGCGCTCTACGACGAGGCAGAGCTGGCGGCGATCTATGCCCGGCATCTCGTGCGCGCCGGCGTCGAGGTGGTGCTGGGCGCCGTGCTGACGGAGGTGACGCGCGAGGGCGATCGTATCGGCGCGTTGCTGGCCCAGACCCGCTACGGCCCGGTATCGGTGACTGCGACGACCTATGTCGATGCCAGCGGCGATGCGGTGGTCGCTGCGCTCGCCGGCCTGCCGTTGCAGCAACCGGACGTGCCGGTCTACGGCACGACCATGTTCTCGGTCGCCGGCGTGCGCACGCCGGTGCCTCTGCGCGCCGCGATCATCGCGCGGCTGGAGCAGGTGGCGGAGGCTTATGGCCTCACCCGCAAGGACGGTTTCGTGTTCGCGTTCCCGGCGCGCGACCTCTGTCTCGTCAACCTCACCCACTACGACACGCCGCTCGACGCAGTGGCGATGACGGCGCGGGCGCTCGACGCCCACCACACCATCGCCCGCGTCATGGATTTCCTGCGCGGCGAATTTCCCGACGCCTTCGGCGCGGCGCGGGTGCAGTCGGTCGGCCAGCCCGGCGTACGGCAGACGCGCGGCATCGTCGCGCAACGCTGCCTGACCACGGCGGAGGTGCGCGCCGGCATCCGTCCCGACGACGCCGTCGGACGCTGCGCCTGGCCGATCGAATTCCACGGCAGCGCCGAGGGCGTGCACTGGGAAGAATTTCCCGACGGCCATCTGACCTGGATTCCGCTGTCGGCAATGATCGCGCGCGACGTGCGCAACCTCGTCGCCGCCGGGCGCTGCATCGATGCGGAGCCATTTGCGCTCGGCGCGGTGCGGGTGATCGGGCCCTGTATGGCGATGGGCGCAGCGGCGGCTGCCGCGGCGCGTCTCGCGAACGGCGATCTTCATGCCGTCACGCCGGGAAACGTGCAGGCGATCGTCGCCGACAACCTGCAGCGCACGGATCCGGCGATCGTCTAGCCTCGGGCGCCAGCCATACCGACTGCGTCATTGCCGGGCGAAGACCCGGCAATCCAGCTTGCTCGCTGTATGAGAGTGATTTGAAGCTGGATCCATAGCAACTCGGCTATGCCGAGTTGCGTTCTTTTGTTGGCTCAAGCCGGAAACATCCGGCTTGGGCTGTCTCGCCGCTGCGCGCACGCCCGGCGATGACGCAAAAAATATGCGGAAGCACGGCGCGCGTGTGTTCGTTCGTATGTTCGCGCGCCGACAGCATCGTCATCGTGCGTTTGCGGTGACGCGAGGAAGAATCCGTTTGACAGCGTCATGGACGCTTCATACAAAATAAGGAACGATAATTCCTAAATAAGGGAGAAGAGGATGCCGGCCTATTTCGTGATCGAGCTCGATGTGGAGAACGGCCCGAGCCTCGACGAATACGAGCGTGAAGTCACCGAACATGTCGTCGCCGCCGGCGGCCGCTTTCTGGTCCGCGGCAACGACTATCGCCCGATCGAGGGCGACTGGCATCCCAAGCGCCTCGTCATCGTCGAGTTTCCCGACGTCGACGCCATCGAGCGCTATTACCGTTCAGATGCCAACCAGACGCTCAAGAAGAAGCGCCTCGCGGGCACCGCAGGCAAGCCGGCGCGCGCCATCGCGATCGCGGGCCTGTCGCGCGGCGAGGGGCAAGGCGCGCCGCAATATGTCGGCGTCGATGCCAGCGGCGCGGCGGTCTGGCGCTGATGGCCATGGGCGCCGCGGGGCCGATGCTGCAGGGCGAGACCGTTCGCGCGCCGCAAGGCCATGCGGCGGATCTCGCTGCCCTGACGCTGACGCAGGCGGCGCAGCTTCTGCGCGCGGGCGATCTCACGGCAGAACGTTACGCCACGGTGCTGCTGCAACGTTGCGGGGAGCGCGCGGATCTCAACGCCTTTATCGCCATCGATCCCGCAGCGACGCTGGCCGCGGCGGCGGCCGCCGACGCGGCGCGCCGTGAGGGCGCCACACTCGGGCCGCTGCACGGCGTGCCCATCGCGATCAAGGACAACATCAACACGCGCGAGCTGCCGACCAGCGGCGGCACCGCGGCGCTGCGCGGCCATCGTGCGACATGCGATGCCGCGGTGATCGCGCGGTTGCGCGCGGCCGGCGCCGTCATCCTCGGCAAGACCAATCTCCACGAACTGGCGATGGGCTGGACCGGCAACAACGCAGTGTTCGGCGCGACCGTTAATCCTCATGCGCCGGGCCACATCGCCGGTGGCAGCAGCGGCGGCAGCGCAGCAGCGGTCGCCGCCCGCCTTGCGCCTGCGGCCATCGGCACCGACACCAACGGCTCGATCCGGATCCCGTCGTCGTTCTGCGGCGTCGTCGGCTTCCGCCCGTCGCTCGGGCGCTATCCCCTCGACGGCGTCATGCCGCTGAGCCCGGTGCTCGACACGGTCGGGCCGCTCGCGCGCACCGTCGAGGATATTGCTCTGCTCGACGCGGTGATGCGCGGTGCGCCCGTGCCTGCCGGTCACATCGCGGCGCCGTCCTTGCGGGGCGCGCGCATCGGCGTCGTGCGGGACGTCCATCTCGCTGGCCTGTCGGCCGACGTCGCCGGCGTCTTCGAAATCGGCCGGGACCGGCTCGCCCGCCATGGCGCGGTGCTCGTCGATCTCGACATGCCGGAACTCGCCGCGCTCATCGATGGTGTTGCGCCGGCTCTGATCCGTCATGACGCCACGCGCACGCTGCCGGCTTATCTCGCTGCCCACGCGCCGGGGGTGTCGATGGCGGCGCTTGTGGTTGCGGCGGGGCGCGACCTGCGGCTCGGCGACCTCGCTGCGGATGATGACGCCTACGCTCGCGCGCTTGCCCGCAGCGCACGGGTGCGCGCCGTTCGCGGCGCCGCATTCGTGCGTCATGGCCTTGCGGCATTGCTGCATCCGGTTGTGCCGATGGCCGCGCCGCCCGCCGATCCTCGCTTCGTCTCGCCGGCCCCCGATGTCGTGATCGACGGCCGTCAGGTGACGGCGCGTGAGGCGTTCGGTCGTCCCGTCGCGCCGGCGAGCCTCGCGGGGGCGCCGGTGCTGGTGTTGCCCGCGGGATCGACGCCGGCGGGCCTGCCGGTCGGCGTCGCGCTCGAGGGCGAGGCCGGCGGCGACGACGCGTTGCTGCGGCTTGCGGGAGCGGTCGAGGCCGCGCTGGCCGGTTGAAGCCTTTGATCTTTGTTGGGAGGGAAAACGAAAAATGTCGGCCTTGGAAAATTTATCCTCGCGTGTTCAGGTGGCGCCGATGACGAGGGACGAGCGGCGGGTCATCGTCGCGTCGAGCGTCGGCACCATCTTCGAATGGTACGACTTCTTCCTCTATGGCGCGCTCGCCACCATCATCGGCGCCAAGTTCTTCAGCCCGTTCGACGAGTCGACGCGCAACATCTTCGCGCTGCTGACCTTCGCCCTCGGCTTTCTGGTCCGCCCGTTCGGTGCGCTGGTGTTCGGCCGTTTCGGCGACCTGTTCGGCCGCAAATACATCTTCCTGACCACCATCGCGATCATGGGCGCATCGACGCTGATCGTCGGCCTGCTGCCGACGTCGGACCAGATCGGCATTGCCGCGCCGATCATCCTCGTCGCCCTGCGCATCCTGCAGGGCCTTGCGATCAGCGGCGAGTTCGGCGGCGCGGCGATCTATGTCGCCGAGCACGCTCCGCCAGGCCGGCGCGGCTTCTACACCGGCTGGATCCCGGCCTGCATCGCCTTCAGCCTGCTGCTGTCGCTGGCGGTGATCCTGCTGACTCAGAGCGTGCTCGACGATGCACAGTTCAAGCAATGGGGCTGGCGTATTCCTTTCCTCGCCTCCGCGCTGCTGCTGGTGCTGTCGCTGTGGATCCGCCTGCGGCTCAAGGAGAGCCCGGCGTTCCTCAAGATGAAGGCCGAGGGACGCCAGTCGCGCGCGCCGGTGCGCGAGGCGCTGGGCCGCTGGCGCAACATCCGCCTCGCGCTGATCGCGCTGTTCGGCATGAGCACCGCGACCGCGGTGCTCGGCTACACCGGCACGTTCTATACGCTGGTGTTCCTGACCTCGACGCTCAAGGTCGACGGCTATTCGGCGAACCTGCTGTTCGCCACCGCGATGATCCTCGGCGCCGCCGGCTGCGTGTTCTTCGCCTGGCTGTCCGATCACATCGGCCGCAAGCCGATCATCCTCGCCGGCTGCGCCATCGCGGTCGTCGCTTATTTCGGCCTGTTCCACGCGCTTGCCGAACTGGTCAATCCCGCGCTCTATCATGCGCAGCGTGCGGTGCCCGTCAGCGTCAACGCCGACCCCGCGACCTGCTCGTTCCAGTTCAATCCGGCAGGCACGGCGAAATTCACCAGCCCCTGCGATGTCGCCAAGGCGACGCTGGCGCGTGCCTCGGTCGCCTACGCCAATGTGCGACTGCCGGCAGGCGCGCCGACGACGGTGACGATCGGGCGGGACACGGTGACGGCGGGACCTTCGTTCGCCGCTGATCTCGCCGCGCGCGTCAAGGCCGCCGGCTATCCCGCGGCGGACGATCCGGCGATCCTGCGGCTGTCGTCGGCGGCCGATCTGCTGCAGGGACGCTCGCTGCAGGTGATCGGCCTGCTGCTCGTGCTGGTGCTGCTGGCGCAGATGGCGCAGGGGCCGGCGGCGGCGGGCATCGTCGAGCTGTTCCCGACCAACATCCGCTACACCGCGATGTCGCTGCCTTATCAGATCGGCACGGGCTGGATCGGCGGGCTGCTGCCGGCAACGATGTTTGCGATGAATGCGGAGTCCGGCAACATGTTCTTCGGCCTGTGGTATCCGATCGCGTTCGCGGCCAGCACCTTCGTCGTCGGGCTTTTCTTTCTGCCGGAAACCAGCGATAGGGATATCGCCAGTTGACGGACCATCGCGTGGCGAGGCCTCCGTCTTCATCAGCGCGGAGCGCAACCATGACGGCCGGACGGCCTCGCCAGTTCGACGAAAAGACCGCGCTCGCGGCGGTGACGCGGGCGTTCTGGGACAACGGCTATCACGCCACCTCGATCGCCGATCTGGTCGAGGCCACCGGCGTTCACCGCAACAGCCTCTACGCCACCTATGGCGACAAGCACCAGCTGTTCCTGGCGGCGCTGGAATCCTATATCGCCGAGGCCGGCGCGCGCTTTCGCCAGCGCATTGGCGCGTCGAGTAACGTGATCGCGAACCTGCGCGATGCGCTGTTGCATTATTCCTACGTCTCGGCGACGGCGACGGGGCCGCGCGGCTGCCTCGTCACCAACACCACCATCGAGCTGCGGCCCGACGACGCCGACATCGCCCGCCTGATCAAGGCGGGCATGCGCCAGATCAGCGCGATGCTGGACACGGCGATCCGCGACGGGCAGGCGAGCGGCGAGATCGCGGATGATCTCGATCCCGCTGACACCGCGCTGTTTCTCTACAGCTTCGGCCAGGGCCTGCGCGTCACCGGTCGTGTCGCCAGGCTTGCCGATCTCGAACGCACCGTCGACATCGCCCTGCGCGCGCTGTTGCCGCGCACCCGCTGACGACACCCGGCCTCACACCGCCGGCGGATTGATGCGCGCGAAGCCCTCCTGGCGGCGGTACGGGAAATAGGGGTAAGGCGCGGTGACCTCGCTCGCGGCGTCGAGCCGGGCGACCTGCCCGGCGGTCAGCTCCCACCCCACAGCGCCGAGGTTCTGGCGCAGCTGCTCCTCGTTGCGGGCGCCGATGATCACGGACGAGACGGTCGGGCGGCGCAGCAGCCAGTTGATGGCGATCTGAGGCACGCTCTTGCCCGTCTCCTGCGCGATCGCATCGAGCACGTCGATGACCGCATAGAGCCGCTCGTCGTCGACCGGCGGGCCGAACTCGGCGGTCTGGTGCAGCCGGCTGCCGGCGGGCAGCGGCTGGCCGCGGCGGATCTTGCCGGTGAGACGGCCCCAGCCGAGCGGGCTCCACACCAGCGCGCCGACGTTCTGGTCGAGACCGAGCGGCATCAGCTCCCACTCGTAGTCGCGGCCGACCAGCGAGTAGTACACCTGATGGGCGACATAGCGCTGATAGCCGTGGCGCTCGGCGGCCGCCAGCGACTTCATCAACTGCCAGCCGGCAAAGTTGGAGACGCCGACATAACGCAGCTTGCCGGCGCGCACGAGGGTGTCGAGGGTCGACAATACCTCCTCGACCGGGGTGTAGGCGTCGAAGGCGTGCAGCTGCAGCAGGTCGATGTGGTCGATGTTCATGCGGCGCAAAGCGTTGTCGACCGCGGTGATCAGGCGCGGCCGCGACGAGCCGGCGTCGTTGGGGCCATCGCCCATCGGCAGCGTCGTCTTGGTCGAGATCAGCACCTTGTCCCGCCGGCCCTTGATGGCTTCGCCGAGCACTTCTTCGGACGCGCCGTTGGAATAGACGTCGGCGGTGTCGAACAGGTTGAGCCCGGCATCGAGGCAGATGTCGATGAGCCGCCGCGCTTCCTTCGCGTCGGTCGTGCCCCAGGCGCCGAACAGCGGGCCGGAGCCGGCGAACGTGCCGGCTCCGAATGACAGGGCGGGCACCTTGAGCCCGGATGCGCCGAGACGCCGATAGTCCATTGTCGTTCTCCTGTGTCTGAGCGCGTTGATGTGGCCAGCGCGCGGTCGCCTGCCAGACCAGAGGCGGGAACATGATCTGTGAACTGAAGGCACGAATGCATTTTGTGCGATAATCGCACATATGAGCGATAATTTGACATGATGGAGGCCCGGCGATAAGGCTTCCCTCCAACAGGCGCGAACGGCGCGTGCGGCAGGGAGACGGCGATGGGCGGACGCGGGGCGAGGCTGGCGATGGCGGCGACGATGGGATGCATGGTGGCGGGGGGCGCGGGCTTGGCGGCGGATGGACCCGATATCACCGCGCTGTCGGCGCGCGAGATCGTCGCCGGCGTCGCCGCGAAGACCTGGGACGCCTGTGTGGTTACCACGGCGACGCTTCAGCGCATCGCCGCCGATGGCCACAACGCCTTCATCAGCACCCGCGCGGCCAAGGACCAGCCGGCCTGCAGCGGTGGCGCGGGCCGGGGCGCGCTCGCCGGCCTGCCGATCGCGATCAAGGACAATGTGCTGGTGGCCGGGCAGGGCGCGACCTTCGGCACCTCGGCGACCAAGGGCTTCGTGCCGACGGAGACGGCGTCCGCGGTGCAGCGCCTGATCGACCAGGGCGCGGTGATCGTCGGCAAGCTCAATCTCCATGAGCTCGCCGGCGGTGTCACCAGCAACAACGCCGTATTCGGCCCGGTGCGCAACGCCTATGACGCCCATGATTTCGCCGGCGGCTCCAGCGGCGGCGCGGGCGCGGCCGTCGGTGCGCGGCTGGTGCCGATCGCCATCGGCACCGACACCGGCGGCTCGGTGCTGATCCCGGCGGCGCTCAACGGCGCGATCGGCTATCGCCCGACGGTCGGCCGCTACCCCATGGACGGCGTGCTCCCGGTGTCGCCGACCCGCGACACGCTGGGACCGATCGCCCACTCGGTCGCGGACATCGTCCTGGTCGACGCCGTGCTGGCGCAGAGCAGCGAGACGATCGCACCCGTAGCGCTCAAGGGCCTGCGCATCGGCGTGCCGCGCCGCCTGTTCGTCGATGTCGCCGACAAGGACAGCCGCGCCTGGTTCGAGGATGTGCTGGTGCAACTGAAGAAGGCCGGTGTCGAGGTCATCGACGTCGATCTGCCCGGCCTCGTCGAGGCGGAGAAGGGCTTCGGGCCGATCACGCCCTATGAGCTGAAGACGCAGGTGCCGGCGTTCCTCGCGCGCCATCACGTCGGCGTGTCGTTCGATCAACTGGTCGCAGGAATTCGCAGTCCTGATCTCGTAAGGGATTACCAGACCCGGATCGTCGGACCGGCGAGCCCGACGCGAGAGGCCTATGATGTCGCGCTCACCTTCAAGCCGGTGATCGAGAACGTGTTCCGCGATGCCTTCGCCGCCAACAAGCTGACGGCACTCGCGTTCCCGACCACGCTGACCGATGCGCGGCCGATCGAAGGCTCCGACGATACCATCTCCATGGACGGCGCGGTGCTGCCGACATGGAAGGCTTACATCAACAATACCAACTTCCTCACCAAGGGCTCGCTGGCGGCGCTGACGCTGCCGATGGGGCTGTCGAGCCGGCAGCTGCCGCTCGGCGTGTCGTTCGCGGTACTGCCGAAGCATGACGGCGAGCTGCTGGCGCTCGGCCTTGCGGTCGAGCCGCTGCTGCCGCGGTTGCCGCCGCCGCCCGCGGCGACGAAGTAACGACATCGGCCGATACGAGAGGAATGAGAAGCGTGACGGAGCTTGCAACGGATATCGTGGTCGTCGGCGGTGGGCTCGGCGGTGTCTGCGCGGCGCTGACCGCAGCGCGCCTCGGCCGCCGCGTCGTGCTGGTCGAGGAGCTCGACTGGCTCGGCGGCCAGCTCACCGCCCAGGGCGTGCCGCTCGACGAGCATCCGTGGGCGGAAAGCGTGATCACCTCGCAGAGCTATGCCGAGCTGCGCCGCGCGATCCGCGAGATCTACCGCGCGCACACTCCGCTGACAGCGGAAGCGCGGGCGCGGCTGATCCTCAATCCCGGCGGCGGCAATGTCGGCACGCTGTGCTGCGAGCCGATCGTGGCGGTGCGCGCGATCGATGCGCTGCTGGCGCCGTTCATCGGCGCCGGCCGGCTGACGATCCTCCGGCGCCATCGCGTCACGGCGGTGCCGACCGATGGCGATCGCGTGCGGGGCGTCGAGGCGCTCGATCTCGAAAGCGGTCGTGCGGTGGTGATCTCCGCGGCCATCGTGATCGACGCCACCGAGACTGGCGAACTGCTGCCGCTTGCCGGTGTCGAACATGTCGTCGGCGCCGAGGCGCAGGCCGACACCGGCGAGCCCAACGCCATCGCGGGCCCGGCCGATCCGCTGGACCAGCAGGCGCTGACCTGGTGCTTCGCGCTCGATTACCGGCCGGGTGAGGACCATCGCATCGACAAGCCCGCGGACTACGCGCGCTTCCGCGACCTCGCGCTGCCGTTCTGGCCAGGGCCGCAGTTCGGCTGGACGGTGAGCGATCATGTCACCCATCGCCCGCTCGACCGCAAGCTGTTCACGGGCGATACGGATGAGGAGTATCTGTTCGACCTCTGGCATGCCCGCCGCATCGCTTACCGCAGGAATTTCCTGCCCGGCGCCTATGCCAGCGACATCACCATCGCCAACTGGCCGCAGATGGACTACTGGCTCAAGCCCGCGGTCGGGGTGTCGGCGGACGAGAGCGCGGCCGCGCTCGCCGAAGCCCGCCAGTTCAGCCTCGCGTTTCTCTACTGGATGCAGACCGACGCGCCGCGCGCCGATGGCGGCACCGGCTATGCCGGCCTGCGGCTACGCGGCGACGTGCTCGGCACCACTGACGGTCTCGCCAAGCAGGCGTATTATCGCGAGGGCTATCGCATCCGCGCTGAGTTCACCGTGCTGGAGCAGCACATCGGTGTGGCAGCGCGGCCCGGTCACGACCGCGCCGAGAGCTTTGTCGACAGCGTCGGCGTCGGCGCGTACCGCATCGACCTGCATCCCTCGACCACCGGCACGCGCGACACCGTCGACATCGACACTTATCCCTTCGAGATCCCGCTCGGTGCGCTGCTGCCGGTGCGTGTCCAAAATCTCATTCCGGCGTGCAAGAACATCGGCACCACCCGCATCACCAACGGCGCCTATCGCGTCCATCCGGTGGAGTGGAGCATTGGCGAGGCCGCCGGCGCGCTGGCGGCGTTCGCGCTCCAGCGCGCAGTGCCCGCGGCGGCCGTGCGCGCGGTGCCCGGCCATCTCGCCGACTTTCAGGCGCTTCTCGACGGCCTCGGCGTCGTCAGGCACTGGCCGGTCTATGGCGCGCTGACGCCGCGCAGCCGCCGCGGTTACCGCCCGCCGGCGGTGTGACGGAGGCCGCAATGGATCGTCGGCGGGTGTTGCAGCTCACGGCCGCGAGCGTCGCGCTCGCGGCAACGAAAGGACAAGCGATGGCGTCGACTCCAGCCTTTCCTTCCGCATCTTCACAGCAGCTCCGCGACATCGTGCTGGTGCACGGCGCCTGGCACGGCGGCTGGTGTTGGCGGCATGCCGCGCGCCTGCTCGCGGCGGCTGGTCATCGCGTCTCGGCGCCGACGCTCACAGGGCTCGGCGAGCGCGCGCATCTGCAGTCGGCGGCAGTCGATCTCGACACCCATATCGCCGATGTGGTCGCGCACATCACGGCGGAGGAACTCGACCGCGTCGTGCTGGTCGGCCACAGCTATGGCGGCTTCGTGGTGCGCGGCGCCGCGGCGCGGTTGCCGGACACGGTCGCGCAGGTGATCTATCTCGACGCCTTCGTGCCGGAGCATGGCGATGTTGTCGCGACCTATGCCGGCGATGCCCGGGCGCAGGAGATCCGTGATAGCGTCGCGCACGACGGCGCCGCGACCTTGCCGCCGCTGCCGGCGGCGGTGTTCGGCCTGTCTGATCCGGCACAAGCGGCCTGGGTGACACGCCGCATGACGCCGCAGCCGGCGAAGACCTATCTGCAGCCGCTCGACCTCGGCGGCCGCCACGCCCATCCGCCGCATCCGGCCTATATCGCCTGCATGGCGCCCAAGCTGGACGTCTTCGACGCCACCCGCGCCCGCATCAAGGCCGCGCCGGACTGGCGTTATGTCGAGCTGCAGCAGGGCCATGATGTCATGGTGTCGGCGCCGGAGCTGCTGGCGAAGACGTTGCAGGAGTTGATCGGTTCGTGACACGGGATGAGAGGCTGTTGTCGCCGTTCGTTCCTCTAAGCGTAGGCTACGATGATCCTCACTCGCGCAGACGATCCTGTTCTCTCCGTCATGCCCGGCCTTGTGCCGGGCATCCACGTCTTTTTTGACGAACGGCAGCGAAGACGTGGATGGCCGGGACGAGCCCGGCCATGACGGAATAATGCGGCGTAAGCATCGTTCTGAGCGGGCCGCGCGTACATCTACTCCTCATCCCGAGGAGCCCGCGCAGCGGGCGTCTCGAAGGATGAGGCCTGATCAGTGCGATCAGTGTATGCGTCGCGTCCCATCTCTCGGCGTCATCACCGGGCCGACGCGCAAGCGTCGAGACCCGGTGATCCAGCTTTCGGGCGGATTGGCAGGGAAGCTGGATGGCCGGGTCAAGCCCGGCCATGACGCAGACATGGGAGCGACGGCATTCGTTTCGGCAGGGAGCGAATATGTCGTGCAGCAGCGCGCCTTGTATCGACGTCTCCTACAGCGACGCGCCCTACAGCAGCACGCCGGAAATGTCCTGGGCGCAGACGCGCATCGCCGGCAGCAGCGTGTCGGTGATGCGCTTGGCGGTGACGCGGCGGGCCTGCGAATTGACGTTGAGCGAGGCGACGGTGCCGCCGGCGCGGTTGCGGATCGGCACGGAGAGGCCGAACAGCTCGAGCTCCAGCTCCTGGTCGTTGGTGGCATAGCCGCGCTCGCGGGCCTTGCGCACGAGATCGAGTACCTGTTTGCGGTCGGTGATGGTTTTGGGCGTGCGGGCCTCGATCTTCGTCGCCTGCAGCAGCGCGGCGATGTCGTCGTCGCTTTTCGCCGCCAGCAGCACACGGCCCGACGACGAGGAGAACGCCGGCAACTTGAGCCCGGCCTTGAGAACATAGGCGATGCTGCCGCCGGGCGCTTCCGAGCGCGCGACGAACACGACCTCGTTGCCGCTGAGCACCGACACCGACACCGCTTCGCCGACCACGCCGGACAGCTTGTCGAGATGTGGCTGCAGGCGGCTGTCGAGGCCGAGGGATGCAAGATATGTGTAGCCGAGTCGCAGGATGTTGCTGGTCAGCGCGAACTGTTTCTTCTCCACGGTGGCAAACCCGAGTTCCACCAGGGTCAGCAGCAGCCGGCGCGCCACCGCACGGTCGAGGCCGGTGAGGGCCGCGACCTCGGCGACGCTGAGGCTGCGGTGCTCCGGCCCGAACGCCTCGATCACCGCGAGCCCGCGGGCGAAACCAGCGACGAATTTCTGGCCGTCGCGGTCAGGGATCGTTGGGGAGGCGTCGGCCATGGATGTCATCAACCTGTTCGGGCGCAGCGTCCGCGCCGGTCCGCAACCCGGCGACGAAGCAATCGTCGCCACCACGTGAGAAAGTAATAGCCATGAGCGAGCGTCTTTTCGAGCCCTTTGTGCGCCATGACATCGACACCGGCGATGCGCGCATCGCCGCGTGGACCGCGGGCGAGGGGCCGCCGCTGCTGCTGCTGCACGGCTATCCGCAGACCCATCTCGCCTGGCACCGCATCGCGCCGCGCCTTGCCGAGCGCTACACGGTGGTGGCGACCGACCTGCGTGGCTATGGCGACAGCCGCGGGCCGCGGGGCGACGCCGGCCATGTTCACTATTCCAAGCGCGCAATGGCCGCCGACCAGCGCGCGGTGATGCGGCATCTCGGCTTCGATCGCTTCGCCATCATCGGCCACGACCGCGGCGCGCGGGTCGGCTATCGCCTGGCGCTCGATCATCCCGATGCAGTCGCGGCCTTCGTCTCGCTGACCGTGATTCCGTCGATCGAGATGTGGGAGCGGGTCGACAAGGCGTTCGCGCTCGGCGCCTGGCACTGGTTCATGTTCGCGCAGCCCTATGATTTGCCCGAGCGGCTGCTGGCGGGCGATCCCGACTACTTTCTGGAATGGACGCTGCGCAAGATGGCGCGCTTCCGCGACCGCCTGTCGGAGACGGCGGTCGCCGCCTATCGCGACGCCTTTCGCCGTCCCGAGGTGCGTCATGCGATGATGGAGGATTACCGTGCCGGCGCCGGCATCGACCTCGATCATGATATTGCCGACCGCGCCGCCGGCCGCCGTCTCGCCTGCCCGGTGCAGGTGCTGTGGGAGGAGGGGCGGCTGATGTTCGACAAGGATCCGGTCGCTGTGTGGCGCGGCTGGGCCGACGCGGTCGAGGGGCACACCATCGCCGCGGGCCATCTCCTCGCCGAGGAGACGCCCGCGGAGGTGCTCAGCGCGGTTCTGCCATTCCTGGCGCGAACGTGGCCGGCGTGACCGCTGCCGTGGTGGCCGCATCGGGTCCGATGCGGCCGACCACGAACAGGTAGTTGAGCGCGCCGAGCAGCGCGCAGGCGGCCACCGCCAGCGTCGGCGCGACATAGGAGCCGTGGTTGATCTCGACGACCACGCCGATCAGCCAGCTCGAGATGATGCCGGCCAATGTGCCGCCGACGGTCTGGATCGCCGCCACGGTGCCGACGCGGTCGGCGCTCTCAGCCACCTCCGGCGGCAGCGCCTGCAGGTTGGAGCTGGTGAAGGCGATGCCGGCATAGGCGATGCAGAACAACCCGATGGCGAGCGGAATGTCCGCCGTCATCGCCGCCGGGCCGATCAGCGACGAGGCAATCAAGCCGCCGACGAGGCAGGTCTTGCGTGCCGCGGTCAGCGACCAGCCGCGCCTGTAGAGCGCGTCGGCCACGACGCCGCCGAGCAGGCCGCCGACGATCGCCGACACCGACGGCAGCGCGCCGACGGTCGCGATCTGCTTCAGCGAGAAGCCGCGCGCGTCGCTGAGGTAGAGCGGAAACCACAGCAGGAAGAACGAATTGATGACGTTGACGAAGAAGAAGCCGATGGCGAGGCCGAGCACCGTCTTCTGCCGCAGCAGCGTCCACCACGGTGCGTGCCGGCGTGATGCTGCGGGCTGTGCAGCAGCCGGTGAAGGCGCCGCATCCTCGGCGACCCTGGGATCGCGGTAGGCGATGATCCAGATCAGGCCGAACACCACGCCCATGAAACCGGTGATGACGAACGAGGCGCGCCACCCGAACGTGGCGATGAGGTAGGCGACGAACGGATAGGACACCGCCGAGCCGATGCCGATGCCGGCGTGCCACAGCGATGTCGCGGTGCCGCGTTGCGGCCGCGGAAACCAGCGGCTGACCACCTTGGCGTTGGCCGGCCACGACGCCGACTCGCCGCCGCCCATCAACAGGCGCGCGGTGAAGATCGAAGCGACGCCCTGGCCGAGCGCGGTGGCCGCCGAGGCCAGCGACCAGAAGATCATCGCTGCGGGATAGATGGTGCGCACGCCAAAGCGGTCCATCAGCGCGCCGACCGGCAGCAGCGCCAGCGTGTACAGCCAGTAGAACGCGCCAAGCAGCAGGCCCATGGTGGCCGGGCTGAAGCCGAGCTCGCGCGCCATCAGAGGCGCGCCGAGGCTGAAATTGGTGCGGTCGATGTAGTTGATGAGCACGCCGACAAAGCACAGCGTCAGCATCGTCCATTTGGTTCGCATGGGTCCTCCGGTGCGAAGAGTATCAGGGGCTGGCTGCGCTGCGCGTCAGCGCAACAGCGACCATGTGGTGGGCCGCAGCACAAGCCCGGTGTGGGTGACGGTTTGGGTCCGCACGCGCTCCAGGAAGGCGGCATAGGCCGGAAAATCCGCCGGCCGGCGCTCGGCGCGGGTCAGCGTCGTCATATCGGGGAAGCGCCACAGCAGCAGCGCCTCGGTGCCGTGGCGAAATGCCGTGCGGTAGCCGCCGATGATGCCGAACGGACAGCTCTGTTCGATCGCCGCCTTGGCGTCGCCGAGGCGGGCGAGATAGTCGTCGGCGCCGCCGGCGCGCAGGCTCACGATCTCCTGCAGCACCACCGGGGCGCGCAGCGCTGTCGCCGCGATCTCCGCGCGGTTCGGCGTAAAGTCCGTGCCCTCCAGCACGCGGTCGAAGCCGCCGGTGCGCTCGCCGTACCAGCGCTCCAGCGGCTTGTGGAAGAGATCGTTGTGGCCATCGAAATGGCGGCCGAAGCCGTCCCAGCCGCCGGGCATCTCCCAGAAGGTGACGATGCGCGGCCAGTCGCCGGTCAGGAACACCGGCGCCCACGCGGCGATGCATTCGCCGCCGGCGGAGCCTTCGGCATTGCCCTCGCGGCGCACGACCTCGTCGAGTTCGTCGAGATAGCGCGTGTGCGCGCCGGCGGCGCGCACCGGGTCGAGTGTCTCGTGCAGAAACAGGTGGCCCATCGGCGGCCGTCCTCCCGGATATGATGATTTCTTGTCGGATCAATTTGTGCGATAATCGCACGTTTGAGCGATTATTGTTTACAGCTGGCGGCGCCGCTGTCAATATCGCGGTGCTGGCAGCGGCGTTCCGCCGCGCGGTCCGTGCCGCCCTGCGGGCGGATTTGCGCCAGCACACCCATCTTGATCTTGCGCGGCGCCTTGCCGATGGTCGCGGTCCAAAGCCGCGGCGCGTCGCACGCCGCGGAGAAGGAGCCCGCGCCTTGCGAATTCTCTCCCTCGCGCATCTGACGCTGATATCAGCCGATGCGCTCGCCCTGATCGATGCCGCGGCCGCGGCGCGTTTCAGCCATGTCGGCCTGCGCATCGTGCCCCCGACACCGGATGCGCCGATGCGGCCGGTGATCGGCGACAAGCCATACCAGCGCGACATCCTTGCGCGCCTTGCCGAGACGGGCCTCAATGTGCTCGACATCGAGGCGTTCTGGCTGACGCCGGACACCGACATCGCCGCGATTGCGCCGGCGTTCGCGTTCGGCGCCGAGCTCGGCGCGACCTATGTGGTGGTGGTCGGCAACGATCCGGAGCGTACTCGGCTTGTCGAGCGCTTCGCCGCGCTCAGCGAGCTGGCACAGCGCCACGGGTTGAAGACCTCGCTCGAATTCATTCCCTACAGCACCGTGGCCAGCCTCGACGATGCCGCCAGCGTCGTGCGTGCGGCGGCGCAGCCCAATGCGGGGCTGCTGGTCGATGCGCTGCATCTCAGCCGTTCGGGCGGCACGCCGGCGCAGCTTGCCGCGCTGCCGCAGGGCCTCGTCCACTACCTGCATCTGTGCGATGCGCCCGCCGTGCCGCCGCCGGACGTCGCCGGCATGAAGCGGGAGGCGCGCGGCGAGCGCTGCTATCCCGGCGAAGGTGGCCTGCCGCTCGCCGCCTTCCTCGGCGCGGTCGCGGCCGATGTGCCCGTCGGCATCGAGGCGCCGGACGGCCGCCGCGCCGCATTGTCCTTTGCCGAGCAGGCGCGCCAGGCGCGCGCTGCCGCGCTCGCCCTCGCGCCGCTCGGCGCTCTGGCTTCCCCTGGAGACCCGCAATGACCGTTCAGCTCGACGGCGCCAGCCGCCTCATTCCGATTCTCGGCGATCCCATCGGCCAGGTGAAGGCACCCGCCGGCCTGTCGGCGGAGTTCGCCCGCCGCGGCCACAACATCCTGGTGGTGCCTTGGCATGTCGCGCCCGCGCAGATCGATGGCGCGATCGCGGCGCTCGCGATGGTGCAGAACGTTGCCGGCTTCATCGCCACGGTGCCGCACAAGTTCGCCGCCGCCGCGCGCTGCACGACGCTGTCTGACCGCGGCCGCTTTCTCGGCGCGGTCAATGTCGTCAGGCGCAGCGCCGACGGCTGGCACGGCGACATGGTGGACGGCCTCGGCTATGTCCGCGGCCTCGCTGCGTCGGGGTGCACACTTCAGGGCGCCCGGGCGCTGTTGGTCGGCGCCGGCGGCGCCGGCAGTGCGATCGCGCTCGCCGTGCTCGATGCCGGCGCGGCATCGCTCGCGGTGCACGATACGGACGTGGCCAAGCGCGATGCGCTGATTGCGCGGCTGTCGCAGGTCCATGCCGGCAAGATCGTCGCCGGCTCGGCCGATCCCGCGCCGTTCGATCTGGTGATCAACGCCACCCCGCGCGGCATGCGCGCCGACGATCCCCTGCCGTTCGACGCCGACCGGCTGCGGCCGCAGACCTTCGTCGGCGATGTCATCACCGTGCCGGAGATCACGCCGCAGCTCGCGATCGCGCGCGCGAAAGGCTGCCGCATCTTCACCGGCGTCGGCATGTTCGAGAATTCGCTGGCGCTGATGGCCGAGTTCTATCTCGGCGGCTGAGCGTCAGCCCAGCCCGCGCCACAGCGCGGCGCGCGGCGGGGCGGCGCGACCGCCGGATGATCGCTGGGGTGCCGTGCGGTTCGCCGGCGTCGGCGAGCGGTCGGTGGCCGTCGCCGGCTCGATGTCGACGGCCGCGGCGAAGGCGCGGCGCAGGCGCAGGTCGGCGATGCGGCCGATGTGCCGCCGCAGGATATCACGGCGATCGGGCCGCGCGGCGTCGACGATCGCCGTGCACAGCGTGGTGCTGAGATCGGCGAAGAAGCGGAACGACGGCGCTGCGCCCTTCGGTGCGCGGAGGCGGTCGAGCCCGCGCGCGGCGGTGAGCACCTCGGCGCGATCCATGTCGTCATGGGTTACCGCGAGGCGCAGCAGCGCCAGTAGCCAGCCGCGCAGGGCGGTGGCGTGGGCGGCATCGCCTTCGTCCGCGGCGGACGCTGTGGCCTCGTTCGGTGAGAGAGACGACATTGGCGCGTGGGTCATGCCGGCGCCGCCGGCGTCATTCGACGCGCGGGCCGCGTCAGAAGAAGCCGTCGAGATACGCGGCGGTCTCGTCGGAGATGCCGACGATCTTGTTGGTGGCCTGGCGATAGAACTTGAAGTTCAGCTCGGTCTGCGGCCGGCCGTCGTCCCAGTCGGCATAGGGCTTGAGCTCGTTGCGGCCGAGCCGCCGCCGCGCCAGCGCCGTGCAGGTGACGCGGATGCTGACGCGCGGCGTCTGCCGCGCGAGCCCCGGTTTGCGCGTCAGCGCCTCCGCGGAGATGACGACGGCGCGGGCGATCAGACCCTGGCCGCCCTCGTTCTCGCTGGCGAACACGAACACGGTGTCGCCCTCGGCGATGTTCTTGCCGCCATACATCGTTTTCTGTGACGGAAACGCCAGTGTCGTCAGCGGCGGGCTCGCCACCTGGGCCTTGATCGCGAACACCATGCAGCCTCCCTCGCGCGCAGCGCGCGCGGCTCCGGATCGGCGGTCCGATCCGGGCAGCGTTGCCGCCGGCAACCTGCGCCGGGATCAAGACAGTGGAACGGCGCGGGATCATGTCCGTACATGCCGGCAAGTTCATGGAAGGCTGTGGAGATGTGGCGATGCCGGTGTCGCGCGGGAGCGGTCAGGCCGCGTGGCGCACGGGCAGCGGTGGCTGCGCCGATGGCGGCGCGCGATCGAGGAGGGAACTCTGGGCGGGCCCGGAGAGGTCGAGTTCGATGACGTCGGGCGCCGTGATGATGGCTTCGGGGTGGTGGCCGTTCTCGAACAGCGCGTAGCGCACGGCTTCGGAGCGATTGATGAACAAGCCGCCGTAGAGACCGTTCTGCGCCTGCGCGACCCACTGGCCGCGGCGATTGCGGCCGATCAGGAACAGTGCGGCGCCGCACGAGGGAGGTTTGGTCGAGTCCATGATGGTCTTCCGATCACGTTGATGCCGGTCCGGGTGAGTCCGGGCCGGCGCGGAAAACGTGGCATCGGGGCCATAGGAATTCGAGACGGGCGGCGCGGTCGCCGCATAGGAACGTCATAAGGACGATGCCGCGAGGCGCCCCGCGGGCAGGGCCGACATCATGGGATGGTGAGCGATTCGTTAACGGGCCGTGGTGGTCAGATGTTCTCGAGCAGGCTGGCCGGGCGGTGGTCGAGTGTGGCCGGACGCGATGGCAGGCGGCAGACGCCGTGGGCCGGCGTCTGCAGGGTGAGGACCGGCTCGTAGGCGTCGAGGTCGACGGTGATGGCGTCGTCGAATGCCAGCCACGCGAATGTGAGGACGGCAAAAGCGGCGCCGGCGATGAACGCGGCACGGAGCAGGCTGGCAAGCAGCCCGCGCGGGGCGGCAGGGGCGGTCAGATGAAGCGTTGATGGATCGGGCACTGGCGTGCTCCCGGGTATTATCCCCTTGCAATCATTCAAATATTGACGATGATGGCGAGGAGCGGTATTTTTGGAAACTTGATATTTTCCAAAATAGTCACCACATGCCTTCTGTCAATGGAATGACAGGCACGAACGAAAGGCATGGCTGGCCGGGAGGGTTTGACATGAAGGCGACACAAGAGAGTCGGCAGACCACCGCCGAACTCGACGATCGGCGCTGCCGCGGCCGGCCGCAGCTGCGCTCGGACGACGAGACCCGGGCCATCATCTTCGAGGTGGCGCGTCACCAGTTCATCGAGAAGGGTTTCGCCGCGACCAGCATGGAGACCGTCGCGCGCGGCGCCGGCATCTCCACCCGCACGCTCTATCGCCTCGTGCCCAACAAGACCGCGCTGTTCGAGGCGATGCTGACTGCGCGCATGGACCGCTTCCTTGAGCAGGTCAGCCTGCAGACCTGCGAGCACCAGGACGTCGAGATGGCGCTGCGGGCGGCGCTGACCGTGTGCGCCGAAATGATGTTCGACGAGGAGGTCATCGCCCTGCAGCGCGTGATGCTGGCGGAGGGCGATCGCGTGCCCGAAATGGCGGAAACCTTCTATCAGAAGGCGATGCGGCGCTCGGTGGCGGCGCTGGCCGACTGGCTGCGCGCGCGCCGCCAGCGCAGCCTGATCGAGTTCGACGACGCCGAGGAAGCCGCGGGCATCCTCATCGGCATGCTCGCCTTCGCGCCGCAGCGCGCCGCGCTGTTCGGCCACCAGCCGCTGCCGACGCGCGAGGCCACCGAAAAGCGTGTGTGCACCTGCGCCTCGCTGTTCCTGCACGGCTGCGCCGTCTGACGCGCGCGCCGTTCGCTGCCGCGTTGCTCAGGCGTGCAGGCGCCGCCGCGTGCGGCGCGGTCCGCGCAGCGCCTTGAGGTTGGCGGCGCACAGCGCATCGAAATGATCGAGGATGCGGCCGTCGCCGGCGAGTGCGGGATGCGCCACCGCGGCATGCGCCAGCAAGGTGGCGTTGCGATGCTGCAGCGTCGCCGTCAGGCGGATCTCGTCGGCGCCGGCGTCGGGACATTCCTCCGTCAGCGCCAGCGCGATCTCGTCCACCATCTGCGCGATGCAGTGCTGGAATTCGACGGACGGCCGCGCCGTCTCGGCGAGGCGGATCAGGTTGAGATGCAGCATCTGCGCGCCGCAATGGTCGTTGAGGATTTCGACGAACGGCAGGCGCAGCCGCGTCCTGGCCGAACGGCCCCTTGACGCAAGGCGCGTGTCGCGCAGCAGGCCGACGGTGTCGTCGAGGTGCTGGCGCAGCAGCGCCACCGCGATCGCCTCCTTGCCGCCGAAGTACTGATACAGCGAGCCGATGCTGACGCCGGCGACCTCGGCGATGCGGTTGGTGGTGGCCTCCGCCAGCGGCACGGTGTTCAAAACGCGAGTTGCACCGGCGAGGATGCAGGCGATCATCTGCTCCGAACGCGCCTGTTTCGGGGCTTTCCTGAGCATTCAATCCTCCCTTGCGCCGCATGGAAACGCGAGTTGCCGGCCTCCACCGTGCCGCCGAGGATGCGCTGCGCGAGCCTGACGATCGCGCGCCATCACCAGCCGCGAGGGAACCGCCGATGTTTCGCCGATGCTTGCACCCGGCCACCCTTCTGACAACAGGATTTGTCCTTGCCATGACAGCAGTGATCCCGACGGCGACCGCCGAGCCGGCCGCCATCTCCGTGCCCGGCATGATCATCGAACACAATGTCGC
Organism: Bradyrhizobium sp. U87765 SZCCT0048; assembly: GCF_018131225.1. Lineage (GTDB taxonomy): Bacteria > Pseudomonadota > Alphaproteobacteria > Rhizobiales > Xanthobacteraceae > Bradyrhizobium_A. The sequence goes on from NZ_JAFCMM010000005.1 coordinate 285,099, forward strand.
TGTCACCATGACCGACGGCCTTGCGCTGCGGGTCAACATCTATCGCCCGGACAAGCCGGGCCGCTTCCCGGTGGTGATGCTGCACGGCCCGTATGGCAAGGACACGCCGGACGCGGAAGCACCGGCCTATCAGGAGGCCTGGAAGAAGCTGCTGATCAGGAATCCGGAGCTGTGCAAGACCTCGTCGTGCCGCCTCATCCGCTGGGAGGCGCCGGATCCCGAGCGCTGGGTGCCGGACGGCTATGTCATCATTCACGCCGACTCGCGCGGCAGCAATGCTTCGCCCGGGCTGCTCGATCCGTTCGCGCCGCGCCACACCGAGGACTATGCGACGCTGATCGGCTGGGCCGCGCATCAGCCCTGGAGCAGCGGCAAGGTCGGCCTGCTCGGCATCTCCTACTACGCCATCAACCAGTGGCAGGTCGCGGCGCGCCGGCCGGAAGGCCTTGCCGCGATCATTCCGTGGGAGGGCGCGTTCGATCATTACCGCGACGTCTCCCATCATGGCGGCATCCCCAGCACCGCATTCCAGACCATGTGGTTCGCGCGCCAGGTCGCGATCAACCAGCATGGCAATGGCGACACACCTTATCGCGACGCGCTGACCGGCGCGGTCGCCACCGGCGCGCCGCTGCCGCCGTCGTTGCTTCGGGTCAACCGCATCGAGCCGGCGGAGGCGTCGCTGCGCCAGCCGTTCGATGGCGCGTATTATCAGGAGCGCACGCCGGACGGCGCGCGCATCGAGGTGCCGCTGCTGTCGGTCGGCAACTGGGGCGGGCAGGGCCTGCATGGCCGCGGCAACATCGAGGGCTATCTTGCCGCCGGCAGCGCCCAGAAATGGCTGCGCATCCACACCGGCGATCATCACGCGCCGTTCTATGCAGAGGATTCACTCGCGCTGCAGAAACGTTTCTTCGATCGTTTCCTGAAGGGTGAGCAAAACGGCTTCGATCAGGAGGCGCCGATCACGCTGGCGATCCGGCGGCCGGACGGTGTGACCTGGCGGGCGGAGAGCGAGTGGCCGCTGCGTGGCACGCGGTGGGAGCGCTACTATCTCGATGCCGCGGACGGCGGTCTCGCTGCCGGCAAGACACCGGTGACCGCCGAGCGCAGCTATGATGCGTCGGGCGAAGGCCTCACCTTCACCACCGCGCCGTTCGCGGAGGCGACCGAGTTCACCGGGCCGGTGAAGCTCAAGCTGTGGGTGAAGTCGAGCACCGCCGACATGGACGTGTTCGCCACGCTGCGGCTGATCGATCCCAATGGCCACGACGTCACCTTCGACGGCGCGTCGGAGCCGCATGCGCCGGTGTCGCAGGGCTGGCTGCGCGTGTCGCATCGTCAGCTCGATGCCGCGCGCTCGACCGAGGCGCGGCCCTATCATCCGCATCTCGTCGCCGAGCCGATGACGCCCGGGCAGGCGTATGAAGTCGACATCGAGATCTGGGCGACCAGCATCGTCGTGCCCCCGGGCTATCGGCTCGCGCTCACGGTGCAGGGCAGGGATTGGGAGCTGCCCGGCCTCGAAGGACCGTTCAAGGGATCGGGGCCGTTCCTGCATGTCGGCCGCGATGCCGCGCTTTATGGAGGCACCAACACCATCGCCTCCGGCGAAGGACAAGAGTCCTATCTGCTGCTGCCGCGAATCCCCACCAGCCGGTGACGGACAGGGCGGAGTGACTTTGTCGCGTCACTCCGTCCCTTCATTGGTTGCGCGCGAGATCATCGTCAGCCCTGCACCGGGCGCAGATCCCGCGATCGTACGATGTGGCGGCATGTGAGCGATTGTACGTAGATCTGCGGAGATCATCACGCGCGGATTGACGGACGAGCGTCCGTTCGTAGCAAGACAATCTCCTGTTGCCTGCGATTGCCTGTCGATCGAGCAGGAGTGCTGTCGTAGATGGAGCGAAAACCATTGCGGCACAGGCATAACTATCACCGCGCAAAACCTGACGGAACTTGTCGAGTGTTGCTGCAGCCACACAGAATTCCGTGCACGCCTGGCATAGGATGACTCCAGTCATTTTGCGAATGTTGGTCGTCATCAGGGGGAATTGCAGATGAAAAAGGTTTTGCTCTCCACCGCGGTCGCCCTGGTTGGCATCGCAACTGTCGCGGGCTCGGCGTCGGCCGCTGACCTCGCCGCGCGCCCCTACACCAAGGCGCCGCCGATCGTCGAACCGATCTTCACCTGGACGGGCTGGTACATCGGCGTCAACGGTGGTGGTTCCTTCGGCGGCTCTTCGACCGGCAAGCTCGCTGCGTTCTCGACAGCTCCCGCCGGCAACGACTTCACCCCGGCTGTGGTCGCGGGCGGCACGCCGCGTGCGCTCGGCGTCAAGCACAACGGCGGCTTCGGCGGCGGCCAGATCGGCTACAACTGGCAGACCGGACCGTGGGTCTGGGGCCTCGAGACCGACATCCAGGGCGCCAGCATCGGCAGCGCCTCGACGGTGGTCTTCCCCGGCGGCGGCGGCATCGTCCCGAGCGTCTCCACCGGCCGCGATCGCATCGACTGGTTCGGCACCTTCCGTGGCCGCGTCGGCTATGCCGCCGACCGCGTGCTGTTCTACGCCACCGGCGGTCTCGCCTATGGCGAAGCCAAGAGCAGCATCAGCAATATCTACACGCCCAATACCTCCGGCGTGTTCGTCGGCAGCAAGAGCGATACGCGGGTCGGCTGGGCCGCAGGTGCCGGCATCGAGTGGGCCTTCCTGCCGGGCTGGAGCCTGAAGGGCGAATATCTCCATGTCGACCTCGGCCGTACCAGTGTGAACGCCACCGACCCCATCAACTTCCCGGGCGGCGCGTTCGCGACCTACCGCTTCAAGCACGACTTCGACAGTGCGCGTGTCGGTATCAACTATCACTTCAACAGCTTCAGCCCGATCCTGGCCAAGTACTAGGCTGGTCACCAAGGGATCATCGCGTCACGTTCGATCGTCTCCTCCCAACCCAGAAACTGGCCCGGCCTCGTGCCGGGCCTTTTTGTCGAGGGCGAGGGTGCCGCAATCCGGGGGCTTGCGCTCATACCGGGGTGGGGTATGCTCCGTCCATGCGCATGAGCCTGCGAGGAGCGAGCGATCGGACGCGTCCGGGCCTGACCCGGACCGCGCGGCTGCGCGCCGGCTGGTGCCTTGCGCTGCTTTACCTCACCTGTGTGCTGCTGCCGGGCCTGTCGCTGACGCTCGCCGCCGATCCGGCGCGGGCCGCGCCGTGCATCGAGCAGGTTATCGCGACCCCCACGTATCATGCCGAAGCAGCGCATGTGGCCGGGCATGAACACGCGGGTCTCGGTCACACCGCTCCTGGCGATGGCCCCGGCCACGCCGCCGCCCCGGGCGGCGATCACCATCACGGTTCGATGACCGCCATGGCAACGGATGTCGCCGCGGCGCCGGACAGCGGCGATCGCCCATCCTCCCATCACCACACCTCGCCCGGCCCGTGCTGCGCGATGATGTGTCTCAGCGCGCTGCCGGCAGCCCCTGCCGAACTTGCGCTTCCCGCCGCGGTGACGTCGCGTCGCACGCCCGACATTGCCCGCAGCCTCAGCGATGCCGCGCCGTCGCGGCGCGACCGTCCCCCCATGGCCTGATCCGACGTCACGCTGCCGCGTCGCGCTCGCCTGAGCGCGCGCTTTCCGTGCCATCGAGATTCGGGATTTTTCATGCGAGCGCAACCTGCGGCGTCAGCCGCGGCCGCCGTCCGTTCGGGCGCGGCCATCCATCCCCTGTTCCTCATCGGCCGTGCGGCCGCCGTCGCCGCGGTGGTCGCGGCCGGCGGCTGCACGCCGCCGCGCCCGGCCATCGGCGCCGACCCGGCCGATCCTGCGGCGCGCGTCGCGCCGGTGCGCGCGGCGCCGGTCATCGACCGCTACGAATCGCTGCGGCCGCAGACGCCGGCGGCGTGGCCGGCGCAGAACCGGCGCGTGACGCCGGACAGCGGGGAGCGATGACCATGCGGCGCTGGTCATCTCTCATCGCCGCGACGGCGTCGCTGGCGATGCTGTCGGCCTGTGCATCGTTTTCGCCGGATCGCGGCATGGCCGTGGTGTCGCAGGCGACGCAGGCCGCGATCGGTGAGGACACGGTGGCGCGGCGCGACGCCGGCGCGACGGCCGAGGCAGGGGACCGCATGCGGGCGCTGCTGCGCAAGCCGCTTGCGGCCGATGATGCGGTGCGCGTCGCGCTGCTGAGCAACCGCGCGCTGCAGGCCGCCTACAGCGAGCTCGCGCTCGCGGAGGCCGACCAGGTCCAGGAGAGCCTGCCGCCGAATCCGACGCTGTCGCTGTCGCGCATTGCTGGCGGCGGCGCGGTCGAGATCGAACGCCAGGTCGTGGTCGACATCCTGGCGCTGGCGACATTGCCGGCGCGCTCGGAAATCGCGCGCCAGCGCTTTGCTGCCGCGCAGTGGCGCGCGGTCGAGGCGACGCTGCGGCTCGCCGCCGACGTGCGCCGCGCCCATGCGCGCGCCGTCGCCGCGAGCGAACTCGTGGCGCTGCTCGCGGAGACGAAGGACACCGCGGAGGCGATCGCGCAGCTCGCGACGAAGCTCGGCGAAACCGGTGGTCTCAACAAGCTCGACCAGGCGCGCGAGCAGGTGTTTTACGCCGAGACCACGGCGGAGCTCGCCACCGCCCGCCAGGACGCGATGCGCACGCGCGAGGCGCTGACGCGGCTGCTGGGATTGTGGGGGGACGATCTCGCCTATCGCCTGCCGCAGGCCCTGCCGGCGCTGCCGCGACCACCGACGCTCCCGGAGGTCGAGGTCGCGGCGATCAGCCGCCGCGCCGATCTGCAGGCGGCGCGGCGCTCGCTCGCCGCGCTCGCCGGCTCGCTCGATCTCACCCAGGCGAGCCGCTTCGTGTCGCTGCTCGATCTCGCCGGGGTGGCCAAGACCACGCGCGAGGGCGGCGGCACGCTGCGCGAACGCGGCCTCGACGTGCAGCTGCAGGTGCCGCTGTTCGACGGCGGCGAGGTGCGCGTGCGCCAGGCGGCCGAGACCTACAACGCGGCGGTCGATCGCCTCGCGGACCAGGCGATCCGCGCGCGCTCCGAGGCGCGCGAGGCCTACCGCGCCTACCGGGCCTCCCATGACATCGCCCGGCATTATCAGAGCGAAGTTCTGCCGCTACGCAAGGTGATCGCCCAGGAGATGCAGCTGCGCTTCTCCGGCATGCAGGTCGACGTGTTCACGCTGGTGACCGAGGCGCGCCAGCGCGTCGCGGCGCAGCGTGCGGCAATCGCTGCGCGGCGCGATGTCTTCCTGGCGCAGGCGGATCTGTCGGCGGCGATCCATGGCGGCGGGCGCGGCGATGCGGCAGAGGCGCGACCGGCGACGACGGCCGCCGCGGAATGATGACCCCTGGCCCGGATGAGCGCTGCGACATCCGGGTGGGAACGACGAAAGCGGCCCCGGATATCGCTGCGCTCATCCGGACTCCGCGCCGCCTTCACTCCCGACCTCATCCTGAGGAGCCTGCGAAGCAGGCGTCTCGAAGGACGAGGGCGGGGCACGGCGTTGGTGCACGGCCTTGGTGCACAGCCTTGGCCTCATGGTTCGAGACGCGCCTGCGGCGCTCCTCACCATGAGGAGTGGGGTTGGGCGACGAACCACGACGAATGACCTGTTGTTTGGAGATTCCTGATGCTTTCCCGACGTAACTTCATCGGCACCGCGGCGCTGGCGGGCGTCAGCGCGGTCAGCGGCCGCGCGCAGGCCGCCGCCATCCCCGAGGCGGCCGTGATGGACAAGGCGACGACCCAGCCGCCGCTCGCCCCGACGAGCGGGCCGGACTATCGCCCGGTGGTGACGCTCAACGGCTGGACGCTGCCATGGCGCATGAACGGCGCGTGGAAGGAATTCCATCTCGTCGCCGAGCCCGTGGTGCGCAGCTTCGCCGACGGCATGACCGCGCATCTGTGGGGCTATAACGGCCAGGCGCCGGGGCCGACCATCGAGGCGGTGGAAGGCGACACGGTGCGCATCTTCGTCACCAACCACCTGCCCGAGCACACCACCGTGCACTGGCACGGCCTGATCCTGCCGAACGGCATGGATGGCGTCGGCGGCCTGACGCAGCCGCACATCAAGCCCGGCAAGACCTTCGTCTACGAGTTCGAGCTCAGGCACAGCGGCACCTTCATGTACCACCCGCACTCCGACGAGATGGTGCAGATGGCGATGGGCATGATGGGCATGTTCGTCGTGCATCCGCGCGACACGACGTTCCGCCCGGTCGACCGCGACTTCGTCTTCATCATGAGCAGCTATCTCATCGATCCCGGCAGCTACCTGCCCAAGGTCAACGAGATGACCGACTTCAACATGTGGACGTGGAATGCGCGGGTGTTCCCCGGCATCGATGCCCTGCCGGTGCGGCTCGGCGACCGGGTGCGGGTGCGCATCGGCAACCTCACCATGACCAACCATCCGATCCATCTGCACGGGCACAAGTTCGGCGTGTCGTGCACCGACGGCGGCTGGGTGCCGGAGAGCGCGCAGTGGCCGGAGACGACCACCGATGTTCCGGTCGGCGCGGTGCGCGCGATCGACTTCACCGCCGACAATCCCGGCGACTGGGCGTTCCACTGCCACAAGTCGCACCACACCATGAACGCCATGGGGCACGACATGCGCAATCTCATCGGCGTGCCCAGGAAAGACATCGCGCGCGCGGTGCGACGCCTCGCACCCGACGCCATGGTGATGGGCTCGACCGGCATGGCGATGGGCGAGATGGAGATGCCCGCGCCCGACAACACGCTGCCGATGATGACCGGCAGCGGCCCGTTCGGCCCGCTGGAGATGGGCGGCATGTTCACGGTGATGAAGGTGCGTGCCGACCTTGCCGCCAACGACTACCGCGATCCCGGCGCCTACGCTCATCCCGCCGGCACGGTGGCCTACGAGATCGCAACGCCGCCGGCGGCCGCGCCTGCGGCGCCGCTGCCCGACAGCAGCAAGGGCGCGGCGAAACCGCGCACGTGACCATCCGCTTTCCCCACCACCCCTACCCAGCCTAACAGGAGCAATGCCAATGACACTCTGGATCAGATCACTCGCCGTGCTGGCGGGCCTTGCGGCCGCCCCGGCGCTCGCCGCCTCCGGCCACCATCATGGCGGAGCGACGCCGGCGGGCGAGCCGGGCGATCCGCGGAAGCCGTCGCGCGTCATCGAAGTGATCATGGATGACCGCATGTACTCGCCGGTCACCGTCGATGTCGTGCAGGGCGAGCAGATCCGCTTTGTCATCCGCAACGCCGGCGGCGAGGCGCACGAATTCCTGCTGGCGACGCGCGAGGCCAATCTCAAGCACGCCGCCGTGATGAAGAAGCATCCGGACATGGAGCATGACGAGCCCAACGGCCTGCGCCTGGCGCCGAAGGCCAATGGCGAAATTCTCTGGCGCTTCACGAAAACCGGCACGTTCGAATACGCCTGCCTCATCCCCGGTCATCGCGAGGACGGCATGATCGGCCTTGTCACGGTCAAGCCGGCGCCGAGCGCCGATCATCATGCCCCGAAGAAGGAGAGCCGCAAATGAAGTTCACTCCCGCAACGCTGGCGATGGCGCTAGGCTTGTCCGCATCCGTTTCGATGACGTCCGCCGTGTTGGCCGAGGCGCTGGTCAAGGGCGAGGTGCGCAAGATCGACGAGGCCGCCGGCAAGGTCACGCTCCAGCACGGACCGATCAAGGCGCTCGACATGGACGACGATGGCATGACCATGGTGTTCCGCGTCCAGGACACAGGGCTGCTGAAACAGGTCAAGGTCGGTGACCGCGTGCAGTTCGAGGTCGTGCGCACGTCGGCCGGCCTCACCATCACGCGGCTGGAGAAGGCGCGGTAGAACGGGCCCAATCCGTCATCCCGAGGTGCGCAGTAACCCGGCAAAGCCGGGTTACGTCCTTTTTCAAAACTGCAAGTCGTGTAAGCACGACTTGCAGCGCGAGCGTCGAAGGATGGACGGCCGATGCGTTGGTACTCGGGCCGTCGCCCTTCGAGGGTCCCGCTGCGCGGGACCACCTCAGGGTCACGGATCAATTCGATTGAACCTCAGATCACGACGGCCTGGCGGGCCAATTCCAGCTCTCCCATCCAGCGTGGGACCGCGCGCCGGCCTGCCATTTGAGGTTGGCGCGCGTGTGTGCCACAAGGGCGTCGCCGCCGGCGCGAGAGGCCGGCGGCGTTGACGGAGACGCACGACAAGCCATGGGTCACCCCACCGCGATGACAGCGCCGGCCGCGGCCGTGACGACCGGGCCATGAGCCGTCCGCGTCTTCCGCCCCTGATTGCCCTCCGTGCATTCGAAGCGGTGGGCCGCACCGGCAGCGTGCGCGCCGCCGGGGACGAACTCGCCGTCAGCCACACGGTGGTGTCCCGCCATGTCCAGAACCTGCAGAAGAGCCTCGGCATCGTGCTGGTGCGTGGCGAGGGTCGCGGCGTCACGCTGACCGAGGCGGGCGTCGCGTTTCATGCCCAGATCTCGCAGGCCTTCGACATCATCGCGCGCGCCACCGTCGCGGTGCGCCCGGCGACGCGGCCGGCGCTGAACATCTGGTGCATACCCGGCCTCGCCAACCGCCGCCTGCTGCCACGCCTGCCGGAACTGACGGGACCGCCGCGCAACTGGGAGGTCAACCTGCAGCCGACGCTGTCGCATCCCGATCTCGCGCGCGGCGAGGCGGATGCCGAGATCGTGTTCGCCGATGTCATCGAGGTGCGCGGTGCGTTGATGGCCGAGCCTCTGGTGCGGCCGCGGGTGTTTCCGGTGGCGAGCCCGGCCTATCTGGCGCGCTATCCGGCGCTGTCGAGCCTTTCGGATCTCGCCGCCATCGCACTGATCCACGAGGAATCCACCGAGCAGTGGGAGCGCTGGTTCGCGCTCGCCGGCATCGACGTCGTGCCGCCGCTGCGCGGCCAGCGGCTGTGGCACGCGCATCTGGCGATCGAAGCGGCGCGGCTCGGCCAGGGCGTCGCCATCGCCAACGACGTGCTGGTCGCCGACGATCTCGGCAGCGGCACCCTCGTCGAGGTGATGACCTCGGCGGTCTACATGGGCAGCTATCAGCTCGTCGCGCTCAAAGAGCGCTGGAACGATCCCGTCATCGCCGCGCTGCGCGACTGGCTCAAGCAGGCGCTCGCGGTGTAACGCGGCGCCGTCCGGCGAGGTCGGTGGTGTGTTGCGAGGCCCCGGATACGGGCGATCGCCCGCACGCATTCTGCTTCATCCCGAGGAGCCTGCGCAGCAGGCGTCTCGAGGGATGGTGGTCTGGCGACGCCGTGTCCTCATGGTTCGAGACGGCGCTTTGCGCCCCCCGCCATGAGCGGCAGGCGCCGGTGCCCTCGGTGCATTTTTTCAAAAGCCTGAACCCGTGACCCGGATGAGTGCTGCGACATCGGGGACCGACGGCGCCCGCATTGGTGCATTCAGGTCACCAGAGCCGACGGAGAAGCTGATTGTCCGCCGGCCAGCGGTGCTTACGTTTCCTGTCGCGGATGACAGGGAGACGTGGATGACGGCGAATGCGGAGTTGCTGGCGCGGCGGCAGGCGGCGGTGGTGCGCGGGGTCGGTCATGCCACGCCGGTGTTCGCGGCGAGGGCGCGCAACAGCGAGGTGTGGGACGTCGAGGGACGGCGCTATGTCGACTTCGCCGGCGGCATCGCCGTGCTCAACACCGGCCACTGCCATCCCCATGTCATGCAGGCGGTGCGCGATCAGCTCGACAGCTTCACCCACACCTGCTTCCAGGTGCTGCCTTATGAGCCCTATATCGCGCTCGCCGAGCGCCTCAACGCGCTGGCGCCGATCAACGGCCCGCTGAAGTCGATTTTCCTCTCCACCGGCGCGGAGGCGACCGAGAACGCGGTCAAGATCGCCCGCGCCGCCACCGGCCGCAGCGGCGTCATCGCCTTCACCGGCGGCTTCCATGGCCGCACCGCGCTGGCGTCGGCGCTGACCGGCAAGGTCATTCCCTACAAGATGGGTCTCGGCCCGGCGCTGCCGGATGTCTGGCACGTGCCGTTTCCCGTCGGCGATGTTTCGGTCGAGGATGCGCTCCGCCACATCGGCTTCATCTTCAAGGCTGATATCGACGCCTCGCGGGTCGCCGCCATCATCATCGAGCCGGTGCAGGGCGAGGGCGGCTTCCACCAGGCGCCGGTCGAACTGATGCGCGGCCTGCGCCGCATCTGCGACGAACACGGCATCGTGCTGATCGCCGACGAAGTGCAGACCGGATTCGGCCGCACGGGCACCATGTTCGCCATGGAGCACTACGACGTCCAGGCCGACCTGATCTGCGTCGCCAAGAGCCTCGCCGGAGGTCTGCCGCTGTCGGGCGTCATCGGTCGCGCGGTGATCATGGATGCCGCCGAACCCGGCGGCCTTGGCGGCACTTATGCCGGCAATCCGCTGGCGTGCGCCGCCGCGCTCGCGGTGCTCGACGTGTTCGAGCGCGAGAATCTCGTGGCCCGCGCCAATGCCATCGGCGCGCGGCTGCGCGAGGCGATCGCGCGTTTCGCCCGTGCCAACACCCTGCGGCCGATGTCGCCGCCGCGCGGTCCGGGCGCGATGATCGCGTTCGACCTTCTCAAGCATCGCGGCGGCGACGAGCCGGACGCGGAGGCGGCCAAGCTCGTGACGCGGCGCGCCCATGAGAACGGCCTGATCCTGCTGTCGTGTGGCACCAACGCCAACACCATCCGCGTCCTCGTGCCGCTCACCGCCTCCGACGCCATCGTCGACGAAGGCCTTGCCATTCTGGAGCGCTGCCTCGCGGTTTGAGGCAGGCTGATAACTGAAGGACTGATGACCATGCTGACCCTCAAGGATCCGACCCTGCTGACCGACCGCTGCCTGATCGGCGGTGAATGGACGGGCACGCCGGTCGACGATGTGCTCAATCCGGCTACCGGCGAGCGCGTCGGCGGAGTGCCGCGGTTCGGCGCTGGCGAGGCGCTCGCCGCCGTGCGCGCCGCGGGCGCGGCGTTTCCGAAGTGGTCGAAGCTGCTCGCCAAGGAGCGCGCCACGCGGCTGCGCCGCTGGAACGACCTGATCCTCGCCAACCGCGACGACCTCGCGCTGATCCTCACTTCGGAGCAAGGCAAGCCGCTGAGCGAAGCCAGGGGCGAGATCGATTACGCCGCCTCGTTCGTCGAGTTCTACGCCGAGGAGGCGCGGCGCATCTATGGCGAGACCATTCCCTCGCATCGCGCCGACTCGCGCACCCTCGTCATCAAGCAGCCGGTCGGCGTCGTCGCCGCGATCACGCCGTGGAATTTCCCAGCGGCGATGATCACCCGGAAGGTGGCGCCGGCGCTCGCCGCCGGCTGCACCGTGGTGGTCAAGCCGGCGCCGGAGACGCCGCTCACCGCGCTCGCGCTCGGCGTGCTGGCGGAGCGCGCCGGCATCGACGGCGGCATCCTCAACATCATCACCGGCGACGCGCCGGCGATCGGCAAGGTGCTGACCGAGAATCCGCTGGTGCGCGCCATCAGCTTCACCGGCTCGACCGAGGTCGGCAAGATCCTGATGCGCCAGGCGGCGTCCACGGTAAAGAAGGTCGGCCTCGAGCTCGGCGGCAATGCGCCGTTCATCGTGTTCGACGACGCCGATCTCGACGCCGCGGTGGAAGGCACGCTGGTGTCCAAGTTCCGCAACATGGGTCAGACCTGTGTGTGCGCCAACCGCATCTATGCCCAGGACAGCATCTATGACGCGTTCGTCGCCAAGCTCGCGGCGAAGGTCGCGACGCTGAAGGTCGGCAACGGCATCGACGACGGCGTGACGCAGGGCCCGCTGATCACCACGGAAGCGATCGACAAGGTCGAGCGCCATGTCGCCGATGCCACCGCCAAGGGCGCCAAGGTCGTGATCGGCGGCAAGCGTCACGCGCTCGGCGGCACGTTCTTCGAGCCGACGGTGCTGTCGGGCATCACCACCGACATGATCGTCACCGAGGAAGAGACCTTCGGTCCCGTCGCACCGGTCTACCGCTTCAAGGACGAGGCGGATGTCATCGCGCAGGCCAATGCGTCGCCCTACGGCCTTGCAGCGTATTTCTACGCCCGCGATCTTGGTCGCGTCTTCCGCGTCGCCGAGGCGCTGGAGTCCGGCATGGTCGGCGTCAACTCGGCGCTGCTCGGCGCGGACGTCGTGCCGTTCGGCGGCGTCAAGGAATCGGGGTTGGGACGCGAAGGCTCGCGCCACGGCATCGAGGAGTATGTCGACATCAAGTACATCCTGCTCGGCGGGCTCGACACGTAACGCCACAACGCTGCGACGACATGAAAAATGCCCGGCCTTGCGCCGGGCATTTGCGTTTGCTGGATCGTGCGCGGCGCGCGATCAATCGGGCATGTGCTCCGTCAGCGCCTTGTTGAGCGCACGCACGCGATCGTTGAGATCGACGATCTGCTCGACCGAAAGGCCCGAGCGCTGCAGCAGCGTTTCCGTCAGACAGCCGCTCTCGGCGCGCAGCGCCTTGCCCTGCGCGGTGAGGCTGACCACCACCTGGCGTTCGTCGGCGGGGTTGCGCTGGCGGGCGATGAAGCCCGCCTGTTCCAGCCGCTTGACCAGCGGGGTGATGGTGCTTGGCTCTAGCGCGAGGCGCTCGCCGATCGCGGAGATGGTCTGGCCGTCATTCTCCCACAGCGCGCTGAGCACGAGGTACTGGGGATAGGTGACGCCCAGGCCGTCGAGCAGCGGCTTGTAGGTGCGGTTGATCGCGATCGAGGTCGCGTACAGCGAAAAACACAGCTGCTGGTCAAGCGGAATGACGGGGGCGGGCATCGGGCGGTTCCCTGAAAACCATATTTGTCATGACCTTATCACAAAAATTATTATCGCGATAAGAATTATCTGGACAGGGGTCGTGAGCTCAGCTATCAATTAATTATCGCGATAATAATTATCGCAAAAATTAAAAGGAGCTTGTCATGTCCGTCATCCGCAAGGCCCTCGCTGCCGCCGTCTCCCTCAGCTTCACCGCGGCCATCATGCCCCAGGCCCACGCCCAACCTGCCCGCACCGACACGGCCATCAAGTCGGTGATCCTGGTTCATGGCGCCTTCGTCGACGGCTCGGGCTGGGAAGGCGTCTACAACATCCTGAAGAAGGACGGCTACAAGGTCACCATCGTGCAGAACGCGACCGCCACGCTGGCCGACGATGTCGCCGCGACGAAGCAGGCGATCGCCAACGCCGACGGCAAGGTCATCCTGGTCGGGCACTCCTATGGCGGCGCAGTGGTGTCGGAGGCCGGCAACGATCCGAAGGTGGCGGGCCTTGTGTATGTGGCCGCGTTCGCGCCGGACCAGGGCGAGTCGGTCGGCTCGCTGATCGCCCATCCCGTGCCGGGTGCGCCGGTGCCGCCGGTCCTGCCGCCGCAGAACGGCAATCTGCTTCTCGACAAGGCGAAGTTCGCGGCCGCCTTCGCCGCCGACGTCAAGCCGGAGCTCGCTGCATTCATGGCCGATGCGCAGGTGCCGTGGGGTGTCGCCGCGCTGAACGGCGCCGTGACGCAACCCGCGTGGAAGACGCACAAGAGCTGGTATCTGGTCACGACCGACGATCACATGATCCCGCCGGCGGCGCAGCGCGCGATGGCTGCCCGCGCCAAGGCGACGGTGACCGAAGTCGCCAGCAGCCACGCCATCTATGTGTCGCGGCCCAAGGCCGTCGCCGCGGTGATCGAACAGGCCGCCCGCGGTTCCGCCGACGCCAGATAACAGGCCGGCGAGCGCCCGCACCTCCATCAACGGACGCTTCCGCACCAAGACTTCCGCACCAAGACTTCCGCACCAAGACTTCCACACCAAGGCTCCCGGGGGCTCAGCCCCGGGAGCCTTTGGCGTCGTTGCTGCGGAGATGGTCGTGTCGACACCAAGCGTCGCGCGCGGGCGGACGGTGTGGGGACATCATGGATCGGAGAGGGACGAGGCGACTGCTGCGGCGAGAGCCGCGACGCTCAGTGCTTCTTGTCGGATTTCTTTTTGGGCGCGCGGCCGATGGCGCACTGCGCGTCGATGATGGCGCGGATCTTGTTGCCGTCGAGCAGGTCGGGCGCGCGGCGATAGCCCTTCTCCACCAGCTTCGCCTGGACGCTGCGCCAGTCGGCGTGGTCGCCCGAGGCGGCGAGCGCGACGGCCTCGCGGAACACCTCAACATCGTGCTTCTTCATCGACATGCTCTCGTAACTGGAATGCGACGGGGTCTGAACGATCGGCCAACGTCCCGGGCGGACGCATGGCGCAGGCGGCCCCGGTGACATACCCGTTTTTGCGCTGCATTCAAGGGCTGCGATGGTCGCGATCGCGGGAACCCGGGAGGACGGCAGGCGACGAACGCCGCTTCTTAATGTGGTTCTCGTGCGCGTCTTAATGCTTGTCTTAATTCCTGGCTGGTAGTGTCGCAGCGTGACGACCGCGCGATGTCGCTGGAGCTGCGACAGCACGCGGTATAATATGATGACCTGTCATGAATGAGTCTCCCGGCCGGCGAATCCGACCCGGAGGATGGCGATGCGCTGGATGCTGGTTCCGCTCGTTGTCGTGTCGATGCTTGGGCTCGCTGCCTGCGAACCCGAGACCGAGACGACGAGTTCGATCAAGCAGTGTACGGCCGGCCTCACCGGCACGCCGGCGCCGCGCAACCTCGATCAGTGTGTCCAGAGCTGCAAAATCTGCGAACACGGCAACACGCTGACCTGCACCACCGCCTGCAAGCTCAAGGGCGCGCTGTGACCGGACCGCGCGATGGCCGCGGCCGCATGCAGCGACCGGCGATCAGCGCCGCCAGCGTGAAGCCGAGACCGACCCAGCAGACGCCGGCCCATCCCTGCCAGTCCCACGCGAGGCCGGCGAGCGCGGCTCCTGCCGCGCCGCCGATGAAGAACAGTCCGGTGTAGAGCGCATTGAGGCGTCCGCGCGCTTCCGGCCGCACGGTGTTGATGGCGATGCGGCCCAGCGTCTGGTCGGCAAACAGCCCGAGATCGAGCAGCGCCGCCGCGAGCGTCAGCGCGGCGAGTGAAACAGACGGCGCGGCGGCCGATGCATGCACGGCCCAGGGACCGTCGGCGGCAAGGCCGGCGACCACGATGCCGGCGAGCGCCGTCACATGGGCGAGCGTGGTGGCGGGCGCGGACCAGCCCCGGTCGGCAATGCGCCCCGCCAGCGGGGCGATCACGGCGCCGGAGACGCCGGCGAGCGCGAACAGCGCGATGCCGCGCTGCCCCAGGTCGAACGGTGGAGCGGCGAGCCGCAGCGCCACCGCAGTCCAGAACGCGCTGAAGGCGCCCATCAGCAGGATCTGGTTGAGCGCGCGCTGCCACAGGACGGGTTCGCTCACCATCAGCGGACCGAGCGAGCGCACCAGCGCCAGGTAATTGGCGCGTCGCGCCGGCGGCCGCGCATCGACCATGCGTGCGAGCACCAGCGCGATGACGGCGATCGATGCCGCGGTGAGGGCATAGAACGCGCGCCAGCCGCAGAACTCCGCAACAAGGCTTGCGACCGGCCGCGACAGCAGCACGCCGATGACGATGCCGCTCTGGACGGTGCCGACCACGCGGCCGCGATCGGTGGCCGGGGCGAGGGAGGCGGCGACCGTCACCAGCATCTGCACGGCGGTGGTGGTGACGCCGATGGCGGCTGAGGCAATCAGGAACAGCACCGCGGTCGGCGCGGCGATGCTCAGCAGCAGCGCGGCGACGGCGCATGCCAGCGTGGTGACGATGAGCCGGCGGTGCGCGACGATATCGATCAGCGGCACCAGGAACACGAGGCCCGCGGCATAGCCGAACAGCGTCACCGTCGTGGTGAGGCTCGCCACCGCCGGGCCAAGGCCCAGTGCCGGGGCGATCAGGCCGATCAGCGGCTGCGACGCGTAGAGGTTGGAGACGATGACCGCGATCGCCGCGGTGAGGAACAGGACGCGTGCGGTCGTTATCGCCGGTGGCGGCGACGTCGAGGAAGACGACATGACAGATCCCTGGGACGAAGATGGTCTGGAGTGGGAGCGATGCAGGCGGCGGCGGTGCGCCGGCCGCGGATCAGGCCGCCGCCGCGCCGTGGGTGCGGGCGAGATGCTCGACGTAGTCGCGCAGGGTGTGCGGCGGCCGCTTGAGGATGGCGTTCAGCGTCAGGCTGTTGCCGCGCGAGCCGTAGCTGGAATAGGAGGCGAACACGCGCTCGAGTTGCGCGAGCTGCCGCGCGTCGTAGGGCGGCCGCGCCAGCTCGGCCCATGCGCTAAAGTCGAGCTCGGCGGCGGCGATCGGCCGGCCCAGCACAGCGCCGATCGTCGCCGCGATCTGGTAACGATCGAGCATTTCGTCGGCGCACAGCTCGAACGCGCCGCCGCTGAGGCGGTCGCCGGTAAGCGCCTCCGCCGCGACCTCGGCGACGTCGCGGTAATCGACGCGCGCCAGCGCCGCGCTGGCGGCAAACGGCTCGGCGAACGCCCCGGTGGCGAGGATCGCCGGCCAGGCGGCGGCGAGGTTCTGATAGACCGTCGCGGGATAGAGCAGCGTGTAGTCGAGCCCCGAGGTGAAGATCGCCTGCTCCACCGGCAGCTTGCTGCGGTGGTTGGCGAGATCGCCATTGGTCGGATGGATCACCGAGGAAAACACGATCTTGCGCACGCCGCTGGACCGCGCGGCGTCGACCAGCGCGACGCCGAGTTCGGCCTCGTCCGCGACGAACGCCGGGCCGATGTGAAACACCGCGTCGATGCCCGCGAGCGCCGGCTGCAGGCGGTCGGGGCGGCGCAGGTCGCCGATCGCAATCTCGCCGGCGCCGTTGGCGCGGGCGACCGCCTCGAGCGCGGGATCGCGCAGCAGGGCGCGGACCGTCGCGCCGCGGCGGGCGAGCGCGGCGGCGACCAGGCCGCCGAAGCGGCCGGCGGCGCCGATGACCAGGATCTTGGCAGGGGATGTCGACATGAGGGGTCTCCGTGATGCTGCAGCGCAGTTGGCAGAGTCCCGGATTTGTTGAGTAGTCGGACATTTTCTGAGATGGTCTCTCATAAATCGAGAGACCAGACATGAAGTCGCGCAAATCCCAGTCCGGACCGAAGCGGCTGGACGAGATCATGACCTTCCTGGCCGTCGTGGAGCACGGCAACCTGACCGCGGCGGCGCGCCATCTCGGCCGCCCGCTACAGTCCGCGAGCCGGCAACTTGCGGCGCTGGAGCGCGCCCTCGGTGTCGAACTGGTGCGGCGGACCACCCATCATTCCCAGCCGACCGAGGCAGGCCTTGCATTCTATCGGCGGGTCAAGCCGGCGCTGTCGGAGATCGAGGACGCGGGCCTGGAGGCCGCGAACCGCGGCGCCGAGCCGTCGGGCACGCTGCGCGTCGGCGCCTCGGTGCTGTTCGCGCCGATCTTCGTGGTGCCGCTGATCGCGCGCTTCATGGCGGGCCATCCGCGCGTCCTGGTCGACCTGCGGTTGTCGGACCGTTTCGTCGATCTCGCCGAGGAAGGGCTCGATCTTGCCATTCGTATCGGCGAGCTCGGCGACACCGATCTCAAGGCGCGGCGTCTCGGCGCGCAGCGCCGGGTGGTGTTTGGCGCGCCGTCCTATCTCGCCGCGCGCGGCCGCCCGCGGCATCCGCGCGATCTCGCCGACCATGCCTGCGTGATCCGCACCACGGATCCGGACCCGCATCGCTGGGAGTTCGTGATCGACGGCAAGCTCACCCATGTGAGGGTCGACGGCGCGTTCCGCTCCGACAGCACCACGGCGGTGCATGCCGCGGTGGCCGAAGGGCTCGGGCTCGGCGTCGCGCCGCTGTGGCAGCTGCGGCCGCTGCTGCAGGCCGGCGCGATCGAGATCCTGCTTGCGGACTACAAGCAGCCCCCGGTGCCGATTCATGCCGTGTGGCCGCCAAGCAAGCTGCTTGCGGCACGAACGCGGCTTTTCATCGACCATCTTGCGGCGGAGCTGGCGCGTGACGTCGACGCGCCGGTGTGATCGCGCAGCGGAGCTGTCACGGCACAATGCTGATGCAAGGTCCGGCGGCGAGGTTGCGGCGTTGATCTTCGCCGGCGCGTCGCGCCGCGCCCGCCGCAACAGGAGCGACCCGCCGTGCTCGATGCCCATTCCGTCGTCCCCATCGCCACCGCCGCCGCGCTGGCAGGCTGGGGAGGGCTTGTGCTCGCGTTGTTCGTCCGTTCGGCGCTGCCGGTGGCGCGGACGATCGCGACCGTGATCATTCCCGGCCTGCTCGCGCTTGCCTATGTGATGCTGTTCTCGCGGGGGTGGGACGGCCTGCATGGCGGCTTCGGTTCGCTGACACAGTTGCGCGCGCTGCTCGCCGACGATGCCGCGCTTGCCGCCGGCTGGCTGCATTATCTCGCCTTCGACCTGTTCGTCGGGGCCTGGATCGTGCACGAGAGCGACCAGTTCGATCTGTCGCCGTGGCTGATCGTGCCTTGCCTGGTACTGACCTGCGTGGCGGGGCCGGCGGGTCTGCTCGGCTTCATTGTCGTTCGCACGGTCGTCCCGCGGCTGACCGCGGCGGCGTCGTGATGCGCAGGCACGCGGCCGCGCGGCCGGTCGCCGGCATGCGCAACGATGCCGTCCGCAAGGCCGCGGCAATCGCCCGTGCATGAGCCCCGCGGGCCGGACGGCGCCGGAGCCCGATAAGCAGTTTCGATCAGCGTATTTTGCATTTCGCCTTGCCTGACAGGCCGGGGGCGGCAGACTGCAGCCTGCACTCCTCACGTTTCGGCCGGGGCGGCGGTTGCCGCGTCGGCCAGCAAGGCTGATCAAGACATGCGCACTCAGGTTGGAATCATCGGCGCCGGCCCGGCCGGACTGTTTCTCTCGCATCTGCTGCACCGTGCCGGCATCGACTGCGTCGTGCTCGAGGCGCGCAGCCGCGACTATGTCGAGGGACGGGTGCGCGCCGGCGTGCTGGAGCCGGGCACGATCGAGACGCTGGGCGCGCTGGGGCTCGACGCGCGCATGCATCGCGAGGGCATGATCGACGAAGGTCTCGACATGCGCTTTCGCGGCAAGACCATCCATCTCGACCTGCCGGAATTGACCGGCAAGCGCGTCATCATCTACGGCCAGCAGGAGGTGGTGAAGGACCTGATCGCCGCGCGCGTTGCCGCCGCCCAGCCGCTGCTGTTCGAGGCCAAGGTGTCCGAACTCGTCGACATCGACGGCGAGCGACCGCGCGTCCGCTTCACCCACAACGGCGAAGATCAGACGCTGGAGTGCGACTTCATCGCCGGCTGCGACGGCTTCCATGGCGTCAGCCGCGCCGCGATTCCGCAGGACAAGCTCAGCGTCTTCGATCGCGTCTATGATTTCGCCTGGCTCGGTGTGCTGTCGCGCTCGCGGCCGCTGGCGGACATGACCTACACCAACAGCGATCGTGGCTTTGCGCTGTGCAGCCGCCGTTCGATGCAGGTGTCGCGGCTCTACCTGCAGGTCGGCGCCGACGAGGATCCGGACAGCTGGTCCGACGCGCAGTTCTGGGACGAGCTGCACGCCCGCATGTTCGACGAGGGCCGTACCGAGATCGTCGAGGGCGAGATCTTCCAGCGCGATCTTGCGCGCCTGCGCTCGTTCATCGCAGCCCCGATGCAGTATGGCCGCCTGTTCCTTGCCGGCGATGCCGTCCACATCACGCCGCCGGCCGGCGCCAAGGGCCTCAACCTCGCCGTCGCCGACGTCCGCGCGCTCGCCGGCGCGGTCAGCCATTTCTACAAGAGCGGCCGGCGCGACAAGCTCGACCGCTATTCCGAGCACTGCCTCAAGCGGGTGTGGAAGGCGGTCGGCTTCTCCACGCGCCTCACGGGCCTGTTGCACAAATTCCCCGAGCACTCACCGTTCGAACGCGGGCTGCAGCTCACCGAACTCGAATACCTCCACACCTCCCGCGCCGCGCAGACGGCGATCGCCGAGCAGTATGTCGGCCTGCCGTTCGAGCCGATCTGAGGGGGCGCGATGATGCGCGCTCTCAGGACGGCTCGACTTTCCTCCTCATGGTGAGGAGCGCGGCCTTAAGGCTGCGCGTCTCGAACCATGAGGCCGAGGGGATGCGCCCTGTCCTGCTGTCTCCGGTCAGCGTATGGGCATTCATCCTTCGAGACGGCCGCTGTGCGGGCTCCTCAGGATGAGGGGAGAGACGGAGTGTGCCGTCATACTCAGCGTCATCACCGGGCCGACGCGAAGCGTCGAGACCCGGTGATCCAGCTTCAAAAGCTTTCGGCGGGTTGCGAGGAAGCTGGATTGCCGGGGCAAGCCCGGCAATGACGCCGTGGGCGGGGGGCATGCCCGTCGCCACACGTCGCGTCGCATCGGCTGTACAACGCCGGCCACGGGTCCCACATGCCGCACGCACGGTACACCGGGTTCGGCACCTCTACAGCTTCCCGATGGCATGCAGTTCGTCCATCAACAGCCGCGCGGCGAGCGAGGGGTTGGAGGCGGAGCGTTGCAGGATGCCGATGGGGCGGCGGGTCTCCGGCAGCGACAGCGGCAGGATCGCCAGCATCTTCGCGCCGATCTCGTGATGGTAGAGATGCGCCGACACAGCGGTGACGAGGTCGCTGTCAACCAGAAGCCCACGGGTGATGGCGAGGTCGGCGGTCTCCACCGCGACGCGCGCCTTGCCGAGGCCGCGCGCGGCCAGCGCGCGTTCCAGCAGTTCACGCGTCGGCGTGCCGCGCTGGGGCAGCACCCAACTGGCGGCGGAGAGATCCGCCGGCGCGATCTGGCGCTTGCGCGCCAGCGGATGGCTCTTGCGGACCACCAGCGACAGCACGTCATGGGTCACGACCTCGCGCGTCAGCCCGATGGTGTGCTCGGGATCGCGCAGCGCGCCGAGGATGAAATCGATGTCGCCGGCGCGCAACCGCATGGCGAGATGCTCGAACGATCCTTCCACCGTCGACACCGTCAGCTTGGGATACTGCTTCATCAGCGCGATGATCGCGGTCGGCAGCAGCCGCGCGCGTCCCAGCGACAGCGTGCCGACGACGACGCTGCCGGCCATCGCGCCCTGCAGCGAGGCGATTTCGAGTTCGCCGGCGCGGATCTCGGCGAGCGCACGGCGGATGTGCATGCCGAGCAGCGCGCCGAGCGGTGTCGGCTGCAGGCCGCCGGCGCTGCGGGTGAACAGCCGCACGCCGAGTCCGCTCTCGATCTCGCGCAGCGCCTGGCTCGCTGCGGGCTGCGAGATGCCGAGGCTGTCGGCGACCGCACCCATGTGATGCTGCTCGACCAGCTCGACGAACACCAGGAGACGCTGGCGGCCGATGGCGAGCGTGAAGGTCGGCGCCTGCGCCACCGACTTGACGTTCGGGCAGGCGGCGGTGAAGGCCGCGCGGGCGGTGTCCATCTCGGCGAACGCGCGCTCGACCCGGCCGAGCAGCGCGCGGCCGAACTCCGTGAGCAGCATGCCCTGCGCGCGCCGCTCGAACAGCGGCACGCCGACATCCTTCTCCAGTTCCTTGATGGTGCGCGTGACGGCCGACTGCGCCCGCCGGATCAGTTCGCTGGAGCGGATCACGCTGCCTGATTGGGCCACCGTGAGGAAGGCTCGCAGATGCCTGGTGTTCAGCACGTCCCGTCCCGTTTCCCTGCGTTCAGGTTGCATCGAGGGGGCGGGGTCGCCAGTCCTCACGATAAGCTTTTTAGATAGCGCCGTGCACGATTTGCGCCTAGGCAACGCCGCGCCGCAAGACAATTCTAGCGAGCAATTTCGCGCGGCAGATCTTCGCGCCGCGCAGACCCGTCAGACCAACCGCCCGACCGAAACATCCGTCGAACCCTGGAATCCGCGATGCAGCCACCGGCCCCCTATGTCATGCCGTCCTACGTGATCGACCGCGTCATGAAGAAGCGCGGACGGTTGCGGGTTTTCGACCGCTTCGAGCCGCGCGAGACCGCGCTCGTCGTCGTCGACATGCAGACGTTCTACGTCTCGGACGTGCCGCCGGCGATCGCCATCATTCCCAACATCAATCGCCTGGCGGGCGTATTCCGCGAGCGTGGCGGCCATGTCGCCTGGGTCAAGATGACCGCCGGCGAGGGCGGACGCAGCCTTTGGCCGTTGTATCATGATTACTTCTTCAGCAAGGAGAACGGAGAGCGTCACCGCGACAACCTCACCGAGGGCGCGCCGGGCCATGCGCTGCATCCCGATCTCGATCCGCGGGATGGCGACATCGTTGCCACCAAGACCCGCTTCAGCGCGTTTCTCCCCGGTGTCTCCGACCTGCCGGAGAAGCTTGCGGCGAAGGGCGTCCGCAATGTCGTGATCACCGGCATGCTGACCAATTTCTGCTGCGAGACCTCGGCGCGCGACGCCATGATGCTCGATTACCGTGTCGCCATGGTCTCCGACGCCAACGCCGCGCGTTTCGCCGAGGATCACAATGTCGGCTTTACCACGGTGTTCCAGAGTTTTGGCGACGTTGTCACGGTGGACGAGGTGATTGAGGATCTCGTGATTGGGGAGAAGGACAAGACAAGGGCGTGACTGAGCGCTGCGGCTTGCTGCCTGTACACCGTCATCCTGAGGAGCGAGCGCTTGCGAGCCTCGAAGGATGGACGGCCCGGGCAGCGGCCGTCGCCGTTCGAGGGCCGTGCAAGGGCGCGACCACCTCAGGGTGACGGGGTGGCTTCTTCGCTGTTGGGGATGCGAACCGGAGAGGGCGCTGCGTTGCTCGTTATCCGTCATCCTGAGGAGCGCGCGCTTGCGAGCCTCGAAGGATGGACGGCCCTGGCAGCGGCCATCGCCCTTCGAGGGCCGTGCAAGAGCACGGCCACCTCAGGGTGATGGATTGGTGGCTTGAGTGATTGGCGTCTTGAGTGTGAGTGAGGCGACGTGAGTGCTGCAACCGCCGACATTGCTGCTGTGCGGTGCCTGCGGATCGTGCAACTGCCAAAGGGCAAGTGCCAAAGGGCAAGTGGCGAAAGGCAAGTCTCTAAAGGCAAGTCCTCATAAGCGTTTTAGATGCCAATGTTCTGTTTTGCGGCTATCGCTGCTGCGGGGGTGGATCAGAATCGCTGTCGCCGGTCACATGCGGCGCGGCGGACGTTTCGCCCGGCAATGAAAAAGCGCCTTGCTGCCGTGTCGCGGCGGCGGGCGGGTGAAGGAAGGACAAGGCGAATGGCAAGGATCATCGGCGGCATCGGCTCCTCCCACGTGCCGACCATCGGGGTCGCTTACGACAAGAACAAGCAGGAGCAGCCGGCGTGGGCGCCGCTGTTCAAGGGGTTCGAGCCGGCGTTCGACTGGCTCAAGGAGAAGAAGCCCGATGTGCTGCTGTTCTTCTACAACGACCATCTCAACGCGTTCTTCTACGACCTCTATCCCACCTTCGCGCTCGGCGTCGCGCCGAGCTACGATGTGGCCGACGAGGGCGCCGGCCGCCGGCCGCTGCCGACGCTTGCCGGCCATCCCGGCCTTGCCACCCACATCGCCGAGAGCCTGATCAACGACGAGTTCGACCTCTCCGTGTTTCAGGACCGGCCGCTCGACCATGGCGTGTTCTCGCCGCTGCCGCTGCTGTGGCCGCACAAGGATGGCTGGCCGGGCGCGGTGATCCCGATCGAGGTCAATGTCGTGCAGTACCCGCTGCCGACGGCGATGCGCTGCTTCAAGCTGGGCCAAGCGCTGCGCCGCGCGGTGGAATCCTATCCGGAGGATCTCTCGGTGGTGGTGGTCGGCACCGGCGGGCTGTCGCACCAGATCCATGGCGAGCGCACCGGCTACAACGACACCGATTGGGACATGCGCTTCATCGATCTCATCGAGAAGGACCCGATGACGCTCGCGAACATGCGCCATGTCGATTACATCCGCCTCGGCGGCGCCGAGAGCGTCGAGGTCATCATGTGGCTGGCGATGCGCGGTGCGCTCAGCGACGACATCACCAAGGTGCACCAGAACTACTATCTCGCCACCACCACCGCGATGACCGTGCTGGTGTTCGAGGAGAACAACCCGGGCGCGCCGGCGACGACGCAGGCCCGCAGCGGCAATCCGCAGCTCGCCGGTGTCGAGGATATCGCCGGCACCTACGCCTTCGACATCAAGACCGGCACCGAGCGAATCCGCCTCAACCGCTTCTTCTGGAACATGAAGGAGCCGGCGTTCCGCGATGCGTTCGAGCAGGACGAGGCGGCGGCGTGCCGGAAGGCCGGCCTGACCGCGGAGGAGGAAAAGCTGGTGCGCGAGCGCGACTGGATCGGCCTCGTGCGCTACGGCGCCAACTTCTTCGTTCTGGAGAAGTTCGCCCGTCTGGTCGGCAAGACCAATCTCGAGGTCTATGCCTCGATGCGCAACGAAAGCTTCGAGGAATTCCTGGCGACCCGCCAGGTGCCCGACGCGCGCTGAGACCGCTGACACTTTCACGTCCGGGCGCGCCGCGCCCGGACCAATGACGACAAGGGGCCCGTGAGGCCCTGCCAATCAGGAGACATCTCGATGCCAGGCTTGCGCGGTGGGTGGGGTTTCAGGGGGAGGGCGGCCGCTGGCCTTGCGGCCCTGCTCGCGGTGCTGGCGCCGGCGGCGTCCCGCGCCGCGGACGGCAAGCTGACCATCGGCGTGGTGCTGCCGATGTCCGGCGCCTTCGCCGACCAGGGCCAGCATTACGACAACGGCATCAAGCTGTACCAGAAGCTGCACGGCACCACGGTCGCCGGGCTCACGGTCGAGACCGTGGTGCGCGACGACCAGGGCCCGGGCTCGGGCGATCTCGCCCGCCGCCTGACCCAGGAGCTGATCGTCCGCAACAAGGCCGACGTCATCCTCGGCTACAGCTTCACGCCCAACGCCATGGCGGCAGCGTCGCTGCTGACGGAAGCGAAGAAGCCGGCGGTGATCGTCAATGCGGCCACGTCAGTCATCACCGAGAAGTCGCCGTACTTCGTGCGCGCGTCCTTCACCCTGCCGCAGCTCGCGGCCTCGCTCGGGCGCTGGGCGGCACGCAACGGCATCAAGACCGCCTATACCATCGTCTCCGACTACGCGCCGGGCATCGACGCCGAGACCTGGTTCAAGCAGAGCTTCGAGGCGCGCGGCGGCAAGGTGATCGGCGACGCCCGCACGCCGGTCAGCGCCATGGAGTACGCCCCGTTCCTGCAGCGCGCTATGGAGGCCAAGCCTGACGCGGTGTTTGCATTCAATCCCGGCGGCGACGTCTCCGTCGCCTTCATGAAATCGGCCAGGGAACGCGGCCTGACCAAGGCGGGCATCAAGCTGATGGTCACCGGCGACGTCGTCGACGACAACCTGTTGCCGGCGATGGGCGATGCGGTCGACGGCGTGATCTCGACGCTGCACTACCAGGTCGACCTCGAGAACCGCGCCAACGCCGAATTCCTGAAAGGCTTTCGCGAGATGTTCGGCGCCACTGCGGTGCCGAGCTATCGCGTGGTGCAGGGCTATGACGCCACCGCCATGATCTACAAGGCGGTCGAGAAGACCAAGGGCAACCTCGACGCCGCGGCGCTGATGGAGGCATTCAAGGGCATGACCATCGACAGCCCGCGCGGCCCGATGTCGATCGATCCGGCGACCCGCGACGTCGTCCAGAACATCTACATCCGCCAGGGACAGCTGAAGGACGGCGTCTGGCGCAATGTCGCCATCGACTCCATCGAGGACGTCAAGGACCCCGCGAAGTAATGAGCGGCCTGATCTCCGTCATCGCCGATGGCGTCGCCTACGGCATGCTGCTGCTGTTGTTCTCGGTCGGCCTGTCGGTGACGCTGGGACTGATGCGGTTCATCAACCTCGCCCATGGCGCGTTCGCCATGTGCGGCGGCTATGTCGCGGCGCTGGCGCTGGGCCGTGGCGGCGTGCCGTTCCTGCTGACCCTGCCGCTCGCCTTCGGCGTTACCGCGCTGGTCGGTGTCGCCGCCGAGCGCACCGTCATCCGCCATGTCTACGCGATGCCGGCGCTGCAGCAGGTGCTGTTCTCGATCGGGCTCGCCTTCGCCGCCAGTGCCGTCGCCACCATCCTGTTCGGGCCGCAGCAGCAGGCGATGCTGCTGCCGGACTGGTTGACGCAGCCGGTCGACCTGTTCGGCCTGCACATCGGCGGCTATCGCGTGTTCCTGGTGCTGGCGGGCCTGCTCGCGACCGCCGCGTTGTTCCTGCTGTTCAACCGTACGCTGTTCGGCGCCCGCATCCGCGCCGCCGTCGATAGCCGCCGCACGGCGGAGGGGATCGGCATCAATGTCGACCGCCTGTTCGCGGTGGCGTTCGGCCTCGGCGCCGGGCTCGCCGGCCTCGGTGGCGCGCTGTCGGTCGGCTTTCTCGGTCTCGATCCGACCTTTCCGTTCAAGTAT
This sequence comes from Bradyrhizobium sp. U87765 SZCCT0048, assembly GCF_018131225.1. Taxonomy (GTDB): domain Bacteria; phylum Pseudomonadota; class Alphaproteobacteria; order Rhizobiales; family Xanthobacteraceae; genus Bradyrhizobium_A. The sequence continues at coordinate 311,429 of NZ_JAFCMM010000005.1, forward strand.
CTCACCATCGTGCTGATGGTGGTGGCCATCGGCGGCCCCGGCTCGATCGGCGGCTCGGTGCTCGCGGCGCTCGGCCTTGGCGTCATCGACGCGGTGTTCAAGTATCTCTGGCCCGAGGTCGGCTCGTTTGTGATCTATGGGCTTCTGGTGATCATGATGATCGCATGTCCCACCGGCCTTGCGGGGCGTCGCGCATGAAGACGCTGCCCTCCGTCGGCCTTGGCTGGCTGCTGCTCGCCGCTGCGCTGATCGCCTGCTGGCTGCTGCCGGATTACCTGCTGCTGCTCGGCAACCTCTGCATCCTCGCCATCTTTGCGCTGTCCTATGATCTCCTGCAGGGCCATGCCGGCATTGTGTCGCTGGGCCATGCGGCATTCTTCGGCATCGGCGCCTTCACAGCGGCGCTCATGGCCCACGCCGGCGTTGCCGAGCCGCTGCTCGGGCTTGCGGGTGCGACGCTGCTCAGCGCGGCGGTGGCATTCTGCCTGACGCCCATCGTGGTGCGCGGCAACGATTTCACCCGCCTGCTGGTGACGCTCGGCATCGGCTTCCTGTTCTATGAGGCCGCCAACAGCGCGCGCTGGCTCACCGGCGGCGCCGACGGCATGCCGGATTTCGAGGTCGGCCCGGTGCTGGGGCTGTTTTCGTTCGATTTCCTCGGCCGCACCGCGTTCTTCTATGCGCTTGCCGTGCTGGTCGCGGTGTTCGTACTGCTGCGGCGGGTGACGCAGTCGCCGTTCGGCCTCGCGCTCAGCGGCCTTCGCGAGAACAGCCGCCGCATGCCGGCCATCGGCGCGCCGGTCGCGCGCCATCTTGCCATGGCCTACACGTTGTCCGGCGCCATCGCCGGGCTCGCGGGGGCGGTGCTGGCGCAGACCACGCGCTTCGCCTCCATCGACATGCTCGGCTTCGACCGTTCCGCCGAGGTGATGATGATGACCACCATCGGCGGCTCCGGCAGCATTCCCGGCGTCGTGCTTGGCGCAGCGGCGTTTGGTTTCCTCAAGGATTATCTCTCCTCGGTGTCGCCGAAATACTGGCACCTCGGTCTCGGCCTCGTGCTGATGGCCTCGGTGTTCGTGATCCGCGGCGGCATCGTCGGCGCGCTCACTGTCGGCGTCGGGGCGCTGCGGCGGCGGATCGGAGGCGCGCGATGACGACGGACACGACGAACGCCATCGCCGCCAGCGGCCTCACCGTGCGCTTCGGCAACTTCACCGCCGTCGGCGGCGTCGATCTCGGCATCGCCGCCGGCAGCCGCCATGCCCTGATCGGCCCCAACGGCGCCGGTAAGACCACGCTGGTGCATGCGCTCACCGGCGGCCTGCGGCCGACCGCGGGCAGCGTCCATCTCGGCGGCCGCGACGTCACGCGGCTGCGCGAGGCAGGCCGCGTTCGCCTCGGGTTGGCGCGCACCTACCAGATCAACCAGCTGTTCCGGGGCCTCAGCGTCCTCGACAACGTCATGCTCGCGATCTTCGAGCGCGACCGCAAGACCTTCGCGTTCTGGCGCCGCGCGTCGCGCGACAGCGCCGTGATCGAGGAGGCGCGCGGCCATCTCGCCTTCGTCAACCTCGCTGATCATGCCGAGCGCATCGTCGCGACGCTGCCCTACGGCCTGCAGCGCCTCCTCGAGATCGCGGTGGCGCTGGCGACGAAGCCCAAGGTGCTGGTGCTGGACGAGCCCGCGGCCGGCGTGCCGGCGGCGCAGAGCGAGGCGATCTTCGAGCGCATCCATGCGCTGCCGCGCGAACTGACGCTGGTGTTCGTCGAGCACGACATGAACCTCGTCTTTCGTTTCGCCGAGCGCATCACCGTGCTGGTCGCCGGCCGCGTCCTGACCGAGGGCACGCCGGCGGAGATTTCGGCCGACGAGCGCGTGCGCGAGGTCTATCTCGGCCGCAGGGGGCACCATGCCGCTGCTTGAGATCGACAACCTCACTGCCGGTTACGGCGAGGCCGTGGTGCTCGACGACATGAGTCTTGCCGTCGACGAGGGCGAGTGCCTTGCGGTGCTCGGCCGCAACGGTGTCGGCAAGACCACGTTGATGCTGGCGGTGATGGCCCATGCCCGGCGCTTTGGGGGCGCGCTGCGCTTCGCCGGCGAGGACATCGCCCGCCTGCCGGCCAATGAGCGGGTGCGGCGCGGCCTCGGCTGGGTGCCGCAGGAGCGCGACATCTTTCCCTCGCTCACTGTCGAGGAAAACCTGCTGGTCGCCCACCGGCGCGGCGGCCGCTTCGACCTCGCGGCGATCTACCACCTGTTCCCGCGGCTGCGGGAGCGGCGGCGAAACGGCGGCGACCGCCTGTCCGGTGGCGAGCAGCAGATGCTGGCGATCGGCCGCACGCTGATGACCGATCCGCGTCTGCTGCTGCTCGACGAGCCGTTCGAGGGCCTCGCGCCGGTGATCGTCGACGAACTCGAAGACACGCTCAAGCGCCTGCGCAGCGAGTTCGGCTTTGCGGTGGTGCTGGTCGAGCAGCGCGCCGAGGACGTGCTGCTGCTGTCCGACCGCGCCATCGTCCTCGACCGCGGTCGTATCGTGCTGCAGGGCCAATCGGCGGCGCTGCTCGCAGACTTTGGCAAGGTGCATGAATGGATCGCGGTGTAAGCGAGGGGGCAGCGAACCATCTCCTCATCTTGGGAATCTGATCGGAAAGGCACGCGCCGACCTTAATGTTTGTCGTCGCCGGGCTTGTCCCGGCGACCCCGATCAGGGGGGGGGGGGTGGCCGGGACAAGCCCGGCCACGACGGAGAAAAAGGAAAGCGCCGTAAGAGTCACTGCCTCATGGTTCGGGACGCGCGGCATGCCGCGCTCCTCACCACGAGGAGAATGCGAGGCGCGAGGAGACGTGGTCATGAAAGACAGCCTGCTGGCCGGCACCATGGCCGAAATGACGGCGACCGCGGTCGCGGCTGCTGCGCGGCGCAAGGCGGCGGTGCTGCTGCCGGTCGGCGTGATCGAGGCCCATGGCCCGCACCTGCCGGTCGGCACCGACGCCTTCATCGCGCTGGCGCTGTGCAAGGCGACGCAGCGCTATGCGGCAGAGGCCGGCCGCGAGACCTTCATCGCGCCGCCCTACTACTGGGGCATCAACGCGGTGCTCGGCGAATTCACGGGTTCGTTCCGCATCCGCGCCGAGACCGCGAAAGCGCTGCTCGCCGACGTCATCGCCTCGCTGATCGCCAATGGCTTTCCGGAGGTCCACATCGTCAGCCACCATGGCGACCGCGCCCACAACGAGATGATCCTCAGCGTGCTGCGCGAAGTCCATGCGCAGGGCCATGCCGGCGTGCGGCTGCTGTACACGCCGGTGCGCTGGAAGATGATCGAGCGCCTCGGCGAGACCGGCAAGGAGCCGTGGTGGGTGCCGTGGGACTATCACCCGCGGCTCGAGGATTTCCGCCTCACCGGCATCCTCGGCGTCCATGCCGACGAGTACGAGACCGCGGCGATCGTGCGCTATCATCCGGAGACGGTGGATTTCGAGGCGCTGCGCAAGCTCGCGCCGACGCAGCTGACGCTGGAGGATCTCGCAGCCTGGCGGACTGGCGGCGAGGCCGCGCGGCGGCTGACACCCGACGGCTATTTCGGCGCACCGAACCCGATCGACCCCGAGCTGTGGCGGCACTACGACGAGACCGCGCGCATCCTGGCGGCGGCAATCGGTTGAGGGATGCCGGGAAGGCCGCTGCGGCGCGCGGCCGTCACTCTTCGATGTATGCGGCGCCCTGGCGGGAATTCTTCTTCTTCTTGCCGGCCATCTGCTTGAGGAAGCAGACCTCGAGCTGGTCGCCGTTGAGGCGCTCGAGCTCGCAGCGGCGGTAGACGAGGCCGGTCGACGACAGCAGCAGGAAGAATTCCTTGAGGTTGAGGCCCTCGACGGACCCCTCGACGATCAGCGAGGCGTTGGTGTCCGAGATGCTCTCGACGACGCAGTTGCGCCGCCAGGTGCCGTCGATGCCCATCAGGTGCGCGGTGATGCCCCGTGAAAACGTGACGCGATCGACCTCGGCTTTCTCGGCAGGCATGGATGACGTCCGGTTCGCGCGACGGCCGGAACCCGGTCAGACGCATTCAGACAACAATAGGCAGCCTGAAACTAACAAGCCGTATAGACGTGGCCCCGGCCGGGGAGCGCTCGGTTCTATTCCGGTCATCATGTACCGCCTGCGACGCCCTGTCGCATGAGTGATCCCGCCGGCAAGGGCGGGCACCGATTGCACTCAGTGCATGGGTGGCTGCGCCGAAGGTAATAGCTTGCACCGGGCCGGCGCCTGACCGGCGCGCAGGGCGGCTGGCGAAAACCGTCATGGCTCCGGGACTTATGCGTTACGCGCAGATCGAAAGCGCCGCTCATCGCCGCGACCGCCGCGGGCCGGACGGCAGGCGGCATGACAGGGATGCGCGGGCGAGCGGAGACGACCGCGGAATTTCGCGAGAAAGGTTCGCGATCACGGCCGCCGGGACGTGCCGCCGGCCGCTGCCGGGAGGCGGGTGCGGCGTCGCCGGACCTGTCACCTCACCAAGACCCTGGGACCTTGCGCGATGGACGATGCCGAGCTGCAGAAGATCGCCGCCGACAACGAGAACCTGATCCTGAACGCCGAGAATCCGGGCGAAGCGCTGCGGGCGATCCTGCGCTCGGCCGACGTGGTCTACGGCGTCTACCCGGCGCAGGGCGGCTGCGCCAAGCTGCTGATCAAGGGGCAGGGCCTGCTCGACGGCAAGCATGTGCCGCGCAAGCTCACCGCCGTGCCGTGCCGTTCGGCGGAAGAGGCGCGCACGCTGCAGGCGACATTTGGCGACGGCGGCGCGCGCCGCTGAGTCGCGCCGCCCCTGTTTTCAAGGCTTTCGTTAACGCCAATCATGTCGACGCAGCGGCGCCGCGCGCGGCCGCATCCGTGTTTGCGGCGGATTCCTGCCTCGCCACTGTCGCAATTGAGCATCGGTCGTTGCAGGAATGTCGCAGTCGGGATTCGAATCCGGCGCGGCGCGCGGCGATCGTTGACTGTGCGGCCTTCCGTGCCGTTACGTGAATGCCATGCAGGCGCAAGGTTCGTTTTCCGCCGATGTGCGGTTGATCTTGCGGATGGACCTGCGAAGTGGTGGGGCGGGCGTAAGGACGTAAATGATGCTGCAGATCGTTGCCATGTGTGGTGGTCTCCTGAGCGCCGGGATTTTCCTCGCCCACGCCTACGACATGTTCCAGAACTCGGCTCCGCGCCGGAGCTGATCCTCTCTCTCGTTCTTGCTTCTCGTCTGCGATCCCGGCTGCGGCTCTCGCCCCCAAGGCGCGTCCGGCCGCCGGGACCGATGACCCGGCCGCAAGGCCGCGACGGCCCGCCGCCGGCCCTGCCAGGGCCCTTTCAGGGCCGTGTTACCGTTCTGGTCGCCCCCCCCTGGGGCCGCGTCCCCCTACCCATCCAGCTTCCTGGTCGGTATCCTTCTTGGCGCTGCCATGCGCAGCACGCCTTGCTCAATTTGCATGCCTGTACTGGTTCTGGGCCCAAGATGACCGGTCATATTGGATCGGCGCACTGAGGGATGAAGGGACCACGCGCATGCTGCTGGCGGTCGAGGCGGTCGAGCGCTTCTGGCAGGACAGCGCGCCGCGCCGGGCCATGCTCAGCGGCCGGAGCCTGTCGCCGGTCGCGCGCCTGAAGCAGCACTTTCACCGTCTCAACACGTTCAATCTCGACATGGGTTGCCTGATCGGCAACTTCAGCGCCGAGTTGCCGGCGCAGAGCCGGCCGGTGCGCGCCTGGCAATGATCTGGGCGGCCTGGAGCAAGGGCGTCGAAATCTCTGTGCGCGACGCCGCCGAAGCCGGCCAGCTGCGGCCGGGCCTCGTCCCGGGCGATGTCGCTGCTTTCCTGATCAGCGCCTGGGAAGGGGCGCTGCTGCGCGCCAAGATCGATCACGACCACAGCGCGCTGGAGCGTTTCAAGCGCGTCGTGTTCGCCGGCCTGTTCGTCTGAGCAGGGCGGGAACCGGACAGGACGCGATCGACCGTCGATCGACGTGTTTCGTCGCCCACGCCCGTCGGCATGCCGACGCCTGCGTCCATCGTTCTGGCCCGTATGCTAATCTTTCGCTTTCGACGAACTCCGCCGGAACCGGGCGGGCGGGCGCGGTCGCCGCGTCTACACCAGCCCGAGATCGGTCGGCGCAACCGCCGCGAAGATGCGCTCAAGGCTCGGCTTCTCCAGGCCGTACATGCGCTGGAACAGGCCGGAGAAGAAGCTGCGGTAGTCGGTCAGCACCGGGTAGTCGCGGTTCTGGAACAGTTTTGGCTGCTCGACCTTGACCTGCTCGCCGAGAATGCGCCCGCCATTGATGCCGCCGCCCAGCACCCAGTAGACGCTGCCATGGCCATGGTCGGTGCCGTGGTCGCCATTCTCGCGGAACGTGCGGCCGAACTCGGAGATCACGACCACGACGGTGTCGCGCCAGCCGGCCGGCCCGATCTCCTCGGAGAAGCCGGCGAGCGCGCGGCCGAGTTCGCCGAGCCGGTCGGCGAGATAGCCGTTGGCGGCGCCCTGGTTGACATGGGTGTCCCAGCCGCCGACGTCGACGAAGCCCAGATTGAACTGCTCGCGCATCAGGCGGCCGATGCGCCGCGCCGACAGCTCGAAGCCGCGCGGCGACACCGCGCCGCGGTTGGCCGCCGTCATTTCCTCGGACACCGCGCGGTAGACGTCGTCGCGCACGCGAAAACCTTCCGACACTGAGCTCGCCAGATCGCTGTTGTCGTACATGCTCTTGATCAGCCGCGCCTGGCGGTCGTCGATGCCGGGCTTGCCGACGCCGTTGATGCCGATGTTGGGGATCTGGGCCTTGCCGCGGAAGGTCAGCGGCAACTGATCGGTGAAGGCGATCGGCTTGACGCGGGTCAGCTCGCTCGCGAGGCGGCTCATGAAGCCGGAGCGGTAGTCGCGCGAATGGCTCACCGCCTGGCCCAGCTCGATGGTGTCCTGGGTCTCGAAATGGCTGCGGCTGAGGTCGTCGGCGGTGCCGGCGAACGGGATGAAGGCGATCTCGCGCTTGCCCCACAGCGGATAGAGCGTGTCGCGCAGCACCGGGTGCAGGCCCCAGTCGGCGTCGAGCGCCAGCGCGGCGTTGGGATTGCCGACATCGGGCTTGGCGATCGCCAGCGTCGGCCGCGACGCACGGTAGAAATCGCTGGACACGGGGATGACGACATTGGCGGCGTCGTAGGCGCCGCGCAGGAACACCACCAGCAGGCGCGCGTCGGTGGCCGGCGCCGCCCACACCCGCCCGGCCACCGTGAGCGGCGCCATCGCCGCGAAGGCCTTGATGAGATCACGACGGTTCATGGTCGGCTCCTCGTGTTGTTGTGTCGTGGTTGTTCGCCCCACGTCGGAAGGAATGCGTCTGCGCGTCGTGCGTCCGCTGTGTCATGTGCGGGCTCGACCTGCGCATCCAGCTTGCCTTGGCGGCGCGATGGCACGTGAAGCTGGATTGCCGGGGTCAAGCCCGGCAATGACGCCGAGTATGGTGATGCGCTTGCGCTCATCTCCGCGACACGATGGTCCGCGCCGCTCATCGCATGAACTCCGGCGACGACAGGAACAGCGTGTTCCAGTCCTGCGGCGACACGGCCTGGTCGAGCGCGGCCACGGTGGTGGTGCTCAGGGTGTGGCGCAGGGTGTTGAAGTACAGCGCGTTCTGCAGCAGCGGGAATCCGGGCTGGTCGACGGCGTTGGCGCCCTCGGGCTTGAACAGGCCGGCGGAGCCGGAGCCGATCTGGCGCGCGACCTCGAAGCGCAGCATCATCTGTCCCGGGCCGTTCCAAGCTTCCGACGTCAGCGGATAGCCGTCCGGCGTCTGGTGATTGAACAGGCCCTCCGACAGGCGGTTGAGCCAGTTCTGAATCGGTCCGGTGTTCAGGATCGGCTTGCGGTCGTAGGCGAGGCGCACCGCCGACATCACATACTGCACCGGATCCTTGAACTTGGCGCCGGGCTTGAGCGAGGCGATGAACTCCGGCGCGTGCACCATGGTGGCGAGCACGGCGGCGATGTCGCCATCGGTCTTCTGGAAGGTCTGCGCCATGCGCTGCACCAGCGCCGGCGGTGGGGTGTCGCCGACGAAGTAGGTCGCGATCTTCTGCGACACGCGGGTGGCGGTCGCCGGATGGCGGCACAGGATGTCGAGGGCATCGTCGACCTCGGCGAGGCCGCGCCCCTTGATGGCGTGGCCGAGCAGCGTCTTGTCGCCGTAGTCGTGGCGCATCGGGTTGAATTCGAACAGGCCCTGGCGCACGAGCTGGGCGCGCAGCTCCGGCTTGACGTTGGGATCCTCCTGCTTCGGGTCGATGCCGACGCCGGTGAGGATATGGGCGAGCTGCTCGACATCCGCCTGGCTGTAGCCGGAGCCCACCCCCATGGTGTGCAGCTCCATGATCTCGCGGGCGTAGTTCTCGTTGATGTGGCCGGCGGCGTTGTCGGCGTTGTCGAGATAGCGCAGCATCGCGGGGTGATGCAGCGTGGCGCTCAGCAGATCGCGGAAATGCCCCAGCGCGTTCGGACGAATGGCGTTGTCGACGTAATCGCCGACCAGCACGCGCAGGTTCGCCTTGTAGAGGTGGACGTTGAAGTGATTGAACCAGAACCAGGTCATGCGCTCGCGCAACTGGTCGGGGGCATACAGCGCGCGCAGGATGGTGCGCGCCGCCGCCTGGCGGCCGCGGTCGTTCATCGCCTGCTGGAACGCCTGCTGCGCCGCCTTCTTCTGGTCGGGGTCGGTCATCTGGTTGGCGGTGCGGCTCTGCTGGTCGAACGCCAGCACGGTGTCGAACGGCAGTGTATGCACGTCCGGCATCGCCTCGATCTGCGCCTTGACCGCGTCCGGCATCGCCGGCTGCAGGCTGGCCGGCGGATGCAGTTGCTGGTCGAGCCACTGCTCGGCGCCCATCGACTGGAACTGGGCGGCGCTCGACGGCGTGATGCCGAAGGTCAGGCGATCGAGCAGCGTGACGTCGCGCACGCTCAGTTCGGCGGCGCTGGCGGCGGGCTGCGTGACGACCAGCGCGGCGGTGAGGAGGAGGCCGAGGCGGGTGACAGAGAGGCGGCGCGGTGTCGTCATGACGGATCTCGGACGGGACGGGTTGTGGGCGGCCCGCGGTGCGGTCCGCCATCGCGGGCCTGCCGAAGGCGATCATCGCGCGCGCTGCCGCGGGGACACCGGGCGGCGATGACCCGACGAACCGCGGCGTGGTGCAGCAAGGCCGGTGATCGTCGAAGCGGCGCTCATTCAAGGCGCGATCCGCTGAACAGTCTCTGAACGAAACCTGCGGGAATTGTGGCGCCGGCCGATTTAATCAAATTGTAATGTTGCTGGCGTCGGCGGCCTCACGTGCGACCGCATACGACTGCACGGCGTCGCGGACTGCGTCCGTGCGCGTGGTCTGTCGTTGGCGGCGCGGGCGAACGGCGGCGTCGCCCGCGCGCGGCGCTGCTACTCGATGACGACGGCGAGGCGTCCGATCAGCGAGGCGATTTCCGCAAGCCTTGCGTCATCGTGTTCGGCGATCGCCTGCGCGAGGCAGGTGATGCATTCATCGTCGCTGATCGAGGGCACAAGGCCGGGATCGATGAACGCCGGTGCGGACGTCGGGAGAGACAGCTGGACTTCCATGCGCGTGCTCCGTGAACGAATCACCCAGGAAGGATGGTTGCACGAGCTTAATGAAGGGTTGGCGACTCCCCTGCATCACAAATGCGCGCCGGTGCTGGCATGCCAGCAGAAATTAGCGGCAGCGGTTGCACCTTCGGCGGGCAGGCCTGGCATCAGAATGGACGAGCAATGACGCGGACAGCGCCGGGTCGCGGACATGGGGCGGCGGGAATCTCCAGCGCGCCGGATTGCATCGGCTGGGCTGAGATAATATAGGGGGGTACCCTATATGACGAGCGCCGGAAGGGCCGCATGACCGTTGCACGACGCCTCCTGCCGTTTGCGCTCGCGTGGCTCGCCGGCGCAGCGTCGGCGCATGCCCATGGCATCGCGGGCAATCGCTTCTTTCCGGGCACGCTGACCTTCGACGATCCGGCCGTGGCCGACGAGGCGGTGCTGCCGCTGGCGTCCAGCATCAGGCATCCGGGGGAGGGCGGCGACGTCACGGACAACCGCATCGCCTGGTCGTTCGTTCGTCTGCTGACCCCGACGGTCGCTTTCGCGGTCGACAGCGGTGCGGCGGCCCGCAACTGGAGCGTCGCCCGCCGCTCCGGTTTCGACACCACGAGCCTCACGCTCAAGAGCGAGGTGTTCCGCAGCGATCCCCACGAAATGCTGATCTCGGCCTCGCTCGGCTGGGGGATCGGGCGGTCCGGCGCGCTCGGGATCGGAGCCGGCGCGAGCGACACCCTCAAGCCCGGCCTTTTTTTCGGCAAGGGCTTTGGCGACCTGCCCGACCAGCTCGGCTGGTTGCGGCCGTTCGGAATCGCCGGCGGTGTCGTGCTCGAGCATCCGCTGTCCCGGACCTCGCCGGCGCTTGGCCTCGATCCGGCCACCGGCATGTTGGGGCGGACCATCGTCGGCAACGTCGACGTCCTGCGCTGGGGCTTTGCCGTGGAGTTCAGCACGCTCTACCTGACCAGCCGTTTCACCGGCGGACCTCCGAAGGAGGAGCCGCTCAATCAATGGGTGCCGCTGGTGGAGTTTGCATTCGACAGTCCGCGCGGACAGAAGACCGCGGCCACGGTCAATCCCGGCGTTTCCTATGTGGCGGTCACCTGGCAGGCGGCGGTCGAGGCCGTCATCCCGATGAACACGCAAGCCGGCCGCACCGTCGGCGCCCGCGCGCAGATGCTGTTCTTCCTCGATGACCTGATCCCGTCGCTGTTCGGCAAGCCGCTGCTCGTCGGCCGCTGACGCACCTGCGGAGCAGGGCGCGTGTGCTTTGATGGAATCGTAAACGCGCTCCAGCTTTTTGCTTTGACGCGTTTTCTTCACGCGAACCGGGGGGCCACTTCGCTCGAAAACGCTCTACCGGCGGTCGTAACCGGGGGCGACGGTGTTCTTCACCTGCACCAGCAGGGTGAAGATCCAGGCGAGCGCGTAGAGCCCGGACAGTCCCAGCGCGACACGGCGGTCCATGACCGTCAGGGTGCCCCAGAACCAGATGCGATAGATCCACAGGCCCGAGGTGGCGACGCCGAGCAGGCAGATGAGCAGCTTGAGGCCACGGTTGGTGGCGACGCCGAGCGCGCCGAACAGCAGCGTCGTCGGAACAAGGAACATCTGGCAGGCGGCGATCAGCGTTTCGTCCATGGGGGATCTCGAAGGTCCGAATCGCGCGGGAGTATAGCCGGCTTTATCCGCCGGCCAGGGCAGGGGCCGCGAGTTCCAGGACATGCGGTGCGAAGGCACCGCCGGCATGTTGACGAAATGGCCGTGCGACCGCACCTATCCTGTGAAGCTGAACGGGGAGGCCGGACTCGGGCCTGAACGGCGAATGACCGAGCCAATACCTTTCGATACTGCGGTGGCGCTGCGCCTGAAGGCGGTTGATGCCGCGCGCCGCGCGCGGGCGCGGCCGGTCGGCCCCGAGCGCAACGAATACCGCCAGCTGGCGCTCGCCTACAAGGCGCTGTCGGAGAACGAGGCCTGGCTGAGCGGCACACGCGCCCGCGTCCGCCAGCCCCAGGTCGTCACTCCACCCCACGACTGGCCGCCGCGGCGGGACGAGGAAGGCTAGTGCGAAATGAATGTCGCTTGTCCGTCGTCCTCAGGTGCGAGCCAACGGGTCCGCACGACGTGCGGCCTGATGACAGCTCCGCAAGCCTCGGGGGATGAACGGTCGGTTCCTCCCGAGCCTTGGCCGTCGCCCTTCGAGGTCCGCGCCTTGCAACCCAGGCGTCCCCGATCTGCTCCTGTCGCGCACGCAACGCGGCAAGGCCGGATTGCCGTACGCGGGGTGACGGATCCGTCGCAGCCTACCAGCCGTATTTCAGCTCGATGCCGAGATAGTCGCTGTCGTGGGCGCCGGCCTGGCGCAGGGTGTCACCGATGCGAAAGTCGACGAACTCGACCGCGCCGGTGAGATTGGCATTGAAGGCGTAGTCGGCCCGCAGTTGGGTATAGAAGCCCGACCACGGGCTGCCGCGCCCGGCCGTCCCGGCGATCGCGATGTTGGGCTGCACATAGACCGCATCCGCGGTGGTCTGGCGCCACTGCAGGCCCACCGCGCCCGTCAGCGTCAGGCGTTCGACCGGCTTGATGGTCAGCGACGGCTTGAGATGGATGAGGTTGGCGTAGCCGGTGAAGCCGGCGAGGGTGAAGTAGTAGCCGTTGGGGAACAGCGGATTGAAGGTGCCGAGCTTGCCGTCGCCGGGATGGCCGTCGCCGGAGGCGGCGTCGGCCTGCAGGCCGATGCGCGGCGTCCAGCCCAGACCGCTGAAAGTGTAGCCGGTGCGTGCGCCGAGGCCCCAGGCGCGGATGTTGCTGGCGCCGACCTCGCCGGTCTGGCCCATCGCCTCGATGTCCCAGTCGAGGCCGTCGTGCTTGCCGGCAAAGCGGATGTCGAAGGCATGGCGGCGCTCGTCGCCGCGCGCATCGAGATAGCTGACATTGTCGCGCTGGTAGAGCGCGTAGTAGGCCGACAGCTCGTTGTTGCCGAGCACGTGGCGCTCGACGCGGAAGGTCGAGAAGCGGAAGTGGTCGTTGGAGACGTCGTCGAACGGCGCGCCGTTGTTGTACTGCACCGGACGGCTGACGAAACCGAGCACGCGCCATGGCCCGCTCTCCCAGTCGGCCCACACCGCGTCGAACGACTGGCGCACGTTGGGACCGTCGCGCGACGACACGAACCGCTGCAGGTCGAAGGCGAAGTCCTGGCGGCCGACGCGCGCCTTGAAGGTGCCGTCGCCGAAGGTCTGGGTGTAGGCGACGAAGGCGAGGCGCAGGTCGAGCGGATTCTGGTCGACCGGCGTGATGACATTCTTGCCGAACGCGCGGGCGTCCTCGATCTGGGTGAAGATCTGCCAGTTCTCGTTGAGATGGATGTCGGCATGGAACTGCAGGCGCTGCAGCAGGTAGCTGTCGGGCGCCGTGGCCTTCGTGCCGAAGTTCGCGGCGTTGAGCGTCTCGAAGCGCTCGCGCAGGTTCATGCCGAACGACACGTAGCTGTGCGGATCGCCGGGGATCAGCGGGATGTATTTGAGGCCGTCGAACGGCTGGGTGCGGAGCGAGGGATCGGCGAGCACCGACCAGTCCTCCTCCCAGCGGTTGCTCTGGATCGCGGGCCGCTGCGGCGTCTTCGCAGCCGCGTCATCGGCGCGGGCGTGATGCGGCGCGAGCGCGCAGAGCACGCCCGCGGCAAGGCTGGCGATGGCGAGCCGCGTGGCGGATGATCGCCGCGGCGTGTGACGCGATTGTTGTCTGTTTGCCCCGCTGCCCATCGTGATCGTTCTACTACAGGGCTGACCGTGCCGCTGTGTCTGCCGCGCCACGATCGATCCTCTTCATCCTGAGGAGGCGCATCGCGCCGTCTCGAAGGATGAGGCCCCGGCATCGCGGATCGCCGCGGCGCCGGGGCCTCATGGTTCGAGACGCGCAGCGGTGCTGCGCTCCTCACCATGAGGAGAAGGACGGGCTGCGGCGGGCCCATCCTTGTCGTTCACGATGCGGCTACTTCACCGCCGCGTGGATCTCGGCGACGTAGCCGCCGGGAAACTGCACCACGGCGGCCTGGCGGTGGTCGGCGGTGTACGGTTCGACCAGCACGGTGACGCCGGCGGCCCTGGCCTTGTCGAGCGTCTCGGCGAGGTTGGTGACCTCATAGCCGGTCATCTCGCGGCCGTAGGGGTAGGGCAGGTGGCCGTCGGTTGAGAGCACCGTGAACTTGCCGAACGCCGCTTCAAGGCGGATGCGGCGATAGGTGTCCTTGGGACGGCCGATCTCGGCGCCCGGCGCGCGGGCATCGTCGGACACCACCTTGGCGTGGGCGAAGCGCTGGAAGCTGCGCACGAAGGCATCGGCGCGCTCGCGCGAGACGTAGATGCGGTTCTCCGGCACGGTCTGAAACGCGGCGTAGTCCGGCTTGGTGGTGTGCCAGTACAACTGCATGTTGACCCCGCCCGGCCACTGCACCACGACGTCGCGGCCGATCGGATCGGGGAAGGTCTCGACGATGACGTCGGCGCCGGCGGCGCGCGCCGATTTCACGGCGGCGTCGATGTCGCTGACGAGGTAGCCGTTGCGCTCAGCGCCGAACGGGGTGGGGATCGGCGTCTTGAAGCCGAACAGCGACACGGTGCCGACCGGCGTCTGCAGCAGCTGCGACGTCGTGCTGCTCGGTGTCGGCGTCACCGTGGCGACGACCTGCTTGGTGCTCTGGCCGCCGAAGGTGGCGAGGAAGCTCGCGACAAAACGGTCGAGGTCGCTTGGGGCGACATAGACATGGGTGGTGCCGTATTGCGGCGCGACGGCAAGGGACGGCGCCGCGGCCGGGCGGGCCTGCGCGGCGGTGAGGCTGCCGGCGACGAGGGCGGCGGCGAGGACGGGAATCAGACGCATGATGCAAACGCTCCGGGTGGGGAATGGTCAGGATGAACGGGAGGGGGAAGCGGTCCGGCAGGCCAGCACCGCCACGAGGACGAAGCCGCCGATCAGGCCGAGATGTTCGAAGAAGGCGTTGAAGGCGGCGAAACGTGCTGCCCCCTCCAGCGCCCAGAAGCGGTTGGCGGTGAGCATCGCGACGGCGGTCAGGACGCCGAGCCCGCCGGCGCCGAGCCACACCAGGCGGCCGGAGATCACGAGCACCGAGCCAACAAGCTCGACCGCGATGGCGAGCGAGGCCCACAACCAGCCCGGGGTGAGGCCGAAGTGTTCCTGCTCAGCCACCGCGGCCGAGAAGTCCGCGAGCTTGGTGATGCCGCCGATCAGGTACGCCGAGGCCAGCGCGACACGCGCCACCACCGGCGTGCCGCGCCAGCGCAGGATCGCATCGACGAACCGCGGGGTCATGTCGGAGGCCTGCGGCATCTCACACCGCCCAGCAGGCGCAGCCGAGCGCGCCCCAGAACGACTTGAGATCGGCGACCGGCAGCTTGCTCGACCACGCGGTGGCGTGGGCGTGGCCGTGCACGTTGCAGGAATTGGCGCAGCCGCACATCTGTGCCGCCTTCATCTGCAGGGTGTTGCCCTGCTGCCGCTCGCCCCAGGCGCCATAGCCGCCGAAGGTGCGCACCGGCGACCAGTCCGGCATCGCCGGCGGCACCGGATTGTCGTCGAGCTTGCTGAACGTGCCCGCGCCATAGACGATGCGGCCGCCGACCACGGTGAGATCCGCGGCGATGTCGGCGATCTCGGCTTCCGCACACGCGAAGTAGTCGCGGTCGGGCACGATGAGGTCGGCGAACTGGCCGACCTGGATGCGGCCCTTCTTGCCTTCTTCATTGGAGAACCAGGTGACGTTCTCCGTCCACATCCGCAGCGCGGTCTCGCGGTCGAGGCAGTTGTGCTGCGGCGTGATGCGCAGGCCGCCGACGGTCTTGCCGGTGACCAGCCACGCCAGCGCCACCCACGGATTGTAGGACGCGACACGGGTGGCGTCGGTGCCGGCGGAGGTCTTGACGCCCTTGTCGAGGATCTTCTTCACCGGCGGCGTCGCTTCCGCAGCGCCAAAGCCGTAGCGCTCGACGAAGTACTCGCCCTGATAGGCCATGCGGTGCTGCACGGCGATGCCGCCGCCGAGCGCGGCGATGCGGTCGATCGACTGGTCCGAGATGGTCTCGGCATGGTCGAAGAACCAGTTGAGGCCTTCGAGCGGGGTGTCCTGGTTGACCTTCTCGAACACGTCGAGTGCCCGCGAGATGGTCTCGTCATAGGTGGCGTGCATCCGCCACGGCCAGCGGTTCTGCACCAGCACGCGCACGACATCCTCGAGCTCGCCCTCCATCTCCGGCGGCATGTCGGGACGGGCGACGCGGAAATCCTCGAAGTCGGCGGCGGAGAACACCAGCATTTCGCCGGCGCCGTTGTGGCGGAAGTAGTCGGTACCCTGCTTGTATGTCGAGGTCTTCGCCCAGTTCAGGAAGTCCTCCTTCTCGCCCTTGGGCTTCTGGGTAAAGAGATTGTAGGCAAGGCGGATGGTGAGCTGTCCTTCGTCGGACAGCTTCTGGATCACCGCATAGTCGTCGGGATAGTTCTGGTAGCCGCCACCGGCGTCGATCGCGCCGGTGACGCCGAGGCGGTTGAGCTCGCGCATGAAGTGCCGCGTCGAATTCACCTGATAGTCGAACGGCAGCTTCGGGCCCTTGGCCAGCGTCGCATAGAGAATGTTGGCGTTGGGTTTGGCGAGCAAAAGACCCGTCGGGTTGCCGTTGGCATCGCGGGTGATCTCGCCGCCAGGAGGCTCCGGCGTGTCCTTGGTGTAACCCACCGCGCGCAGCGCCGCGCCGTTGAGGATGGCGCGGTCATAGAGATGCAGCAGGAACACCGGCGTGTCCGGCGCCACCGCATTGAGTTCGTCGATGGTCGGCAGGCGCTTCTCGGCAAACTGATGCTCGGTGAAGCCGCCGACGACGCGCACCCACTGCGGCGGCGGCGTGATCGCCACCTGCCGCTTGAGCATGTTCATGGCGTCGGCGAGCGAGCGCACGCCGTCCCAGCGCAGCTCCATGTTGAAGTTGAGACCCCCGCGGATGATGTGCAGGTGATTGTCGATCAGTCCCGGCAGCACGCGCTTGCCATGGAGGTCGATGATTTTGGTCTGCGGACCGGCTGTCGGCATGATCTCGTGGTCGGTGCCGACCGCTGTGAACACACCATCGGTGATGGCGACCGCGCTGGCGGTCGGGTTGCTGCGGTCGAGGGTGGTGAACAGGCCACGGTGCAGGATGAGGTCGGGCGCGCGGGTGGTCATGAGCGGGTCTCCGCGGAACGGGTGGACGAAGCGGTGGTGGTGTCGGTGTGGCGTCCGGGCAGGTGTCCGAACAGGTGGCTCGAGCATTTGGCCTGCTGCCAGGCCGCGGCGAGCGCCTCGCCGCCGATCATCTGCTTGGCGACGGGGATGACCTGTTCGCCGATCAGGATGCCGGCGAGGCCGACAAGCGCGATCAGCGGCGGCGCCGGCGAACGCACATTGATGAGGCTGTAGATGACGCCGACCAGGAGGCCGGCGCCGAGCGAGAGCAGGTAGGGTTTCATCGGGGGGGACCTCCGCTGCGGCGTGGTGTTTGCGGCGTGTATACCACCCTCATGGTGAGGAGCGGCCGCAAGGCCGCGTCTCGAACCATGAGGCGTGGGCGCCCCGGCCTCATCCTTCGAGACGCCCGCGATGCGGGCTCCTCAGGATGAGGGGAGGGGCGGTGCGTGTGACGAGCACGGCCGTGAGGCTTCACGTGTAGCGGTGCACTGACCGCTCGGTGCAAGCGGCACTGTGCTGCATCAACCCTCATGGTGAGGAGCGGCCGCAAGGCCGCGTCTCGAACCATGAGGCCCGAGGCGTCCCGGCCTCATCCTTCGAGACGCCCACGATGCGGGCTCCTCAGGATGAGGAGAGAGACGTCTCGGGAGCGCAGGCGCTCAGTGCCCTTCCGACGCGCCGAACATCGACTTGGCGTAGGTGATGCCGAGGCCGTAGGCGCCGCCGTACTGCCGGGCGATGCCGGTGGTCATGTCGTAGGTGCCGGTGCGGGCCCAGTCGCGCTGCAGCTCGAGCAGATATTGCAGCGAGGTCATCGGCCGCACGCCGGCCTGCACCATGCGCTCTACCGCGCGCTCGTGGGCCTCATCCGAGACGTCGCCGCAGGCGTCGGTGATGGCGTAGACCTCAAAACCCTGGTCGAGCGCCGACAGCGTCGGGCCGACGATGCACACCGAGGTCCACAGGCCGGCGAAGACGAGGCGGGTCTTGCCGATGCGGTTGACCTCCTTGATCACGGCCTCGTCTTCCCAGGTGTTCATCGAGGTGCGGTCGAGCAGCTTCTGGCCCGGAAACGCGTCGGTGATCTCGCTGAACATCGGGCCGGAGAAGCTTTTCTCCGCGACGGTGGTGAGAATGGTCGGCACCTTGAAGCCGGCGGCGGCGCGCGAGATCAGCGCGGCGTTGTTGCGCAGCGCGACCGCGTCGATCGACTTGGTGGCGAACGACATCTGCGACTGGAAGTCGATGAGGATCAGGGCGTGGTCGGTCGGCGAAATCAGCTTGGAGCCGGGGGTCGCGGTGGCGGTGATCGGCATGGTCTTGGTCCTCTTGGTGATGGCGACGTCGTGTCGGTGCGTCGGTAGGTGAGATATCCCAGATAGCTTATTTGAAGACAATTGAGCTATTTATGGCATCACTGTCTACAAATTGACGACAATCAGGGCGGAGCTCCGCCTGAAGCCGTCTCGCCCGCCGGCCCGGGACCAGGCGGCGGGCGATCGTGCGGCGGAGGCTCAGCCCTTGATGAAGGCGAGAAGGTCGGCGTTGATGGTCTCGTGCTCTGTCGTCGGCATGCCGTGCGGGAAGCCCTTGTAGGTCTTCAGCGTGCCGTTCTTCAGCAGCTTGGCGGACAGCGGTCCGGAGTCGGCATAGGGCACGATCTGGTCGTCGTCGCCATGCATCACCAGCACCGGCACGTTGATCTTCTTCAGGTCCTCGGTGAAGTCGGTCTGCGAGAACGCGACGATGCCGTCATAGTGCGCCTTGGCGCCGCCCATCATGCCCTGGCGCCACCAGTTCCAGACGATCGCCTCGGACTTCTTGGCGCCGGGCCGGTTGAAGCCGTAGAACGGCCCTGCCGGCAGGTCGTAATAGAACTGGCTGCGGTTGGTGGCGACCTGCGCCTGCAGGCCGTCGAACACCTCTTTCGGCAGGCCGCCCGGATTGGCTTCGGTCTTGACCATCAGCGGCGGCACGGCGGCGATGATCGCGGCCTTGGCGACGCGGCTTTCGCCGTGGCGGGCAATGTAGTGCACGACCTCGCCGCCGCCGGTGGAATGGCCGACATGCACGGCGTTCTTGAGGTCGAGATGCGCGGTCAGCGCCGCGAGATCGTCGGCGTAGTGGTCCATGTCGTGGCCGTCGGCGACCTGGCTCGAGCGCCCATGGCCGCGGCGGTCATGGGCGATGACGCGAAAACCCTTGCCGAGGAAGAACATCATCTGGGCGTCCCAGTCGTCCGACGACAGCGGCCAGCCATGGCTGAACACAATCGGCTGTCCAGCGCCCCAATCCTTGTAGAAGATTTCGACGCCGTCTTTGGTCTTGATGCTGGACATGTCACACTCTCCCGAAACCGCCCACCGTTGGGCGGAATCCCTCGCGGGCGTCACCATAAGTGGCCGACGCGACCGCTTCTTGAACAAAAGACAACCGATTTTTACTTTTGACGCGCCGCGGTGCGGGCGGGCTGATGGTCAGCGCCACTGACCTGGCGGCGCAGATCCTGCGTTGCAGCGCGGCAAGCTTCCGCCGTGTCCTCTTTTGTCGTTTTGTCGCCTGCGATGGGCGTGTTGAGGAAAAGGTAGACTGCGCCGGGCGACCAGACAATGGCGGCGAAGTGCCACCGGACTGGCGCTGGGGAGCCAGCGAATGGGTCCACGGGGCCAATGTTCGGCGGCCGGGAATGCGCTAGCATGACCGATGACGGGTGGCGATCGCGTGTCATTTGTTCAAGCCGTGCGCGCGGGGGAACTGCTAGGCTCGGACGCGCAGCGCCGGGCGGCTGCGCGCCACTGGTCCGGGACCTGTGTCGGGATTTGCGGACGACGACCATACTTCGGGGGTAATGACCATGCTTCTCCAGCTTCATGTGGCCTTGAGCCTGATCGGGATCCTGACGGGTCTCGTGGTGCTGTTCGATCTTCTGCAGGGGCGGCTGCGCAGCAGCTGGACTGCGGTCTTCCTCGCCACCACGGTGCTGACCAGTGTGACCGGCTTTCCGCTGCCGCCGTTCGGTTTCGATCCGCCGCGCGCGGTCGGCGTGCTGTCGCTGGTGCTGCTGGCGCTGGCGTTGGCCGGCCTTTACGTCTTCCATCTCGCCGGCATCTGGCGGCGGGTCTATGTGATCACCGCCATCGCGGCGCTCTATCTCAACGTGTTCGTCGCCGTGGCGCAGTCGTTCCAGAAAATCCCGGCGCTGAACGCGCTGGCGCCCACCCAGTCCGAGCCGCCGTTCGCGGTGGCGCAGGTCGTGGTGCTGGCGATCTTCGTCGTGCTGGGCTGGCGCGCGGTGCGCGCGTTCAACGGTGCGCCGGCGCTGCAGTCCGCTGGCTGAACCGCGGCGATCGAAGCGGCTTCAGGCCAGCCGGCGTCCCACGGCGGCATCGTCTTGCACGCGCCGCCACGCGGCCGGGCTCGCCCCGGCATGGGCGCTGAACACGCGGGTGAAATGGCTCTGGTCGGCGAAGCCACAGCGGATCGCGATGTCGACCAGCGGCAGCTTGGTGTCGCGCAGCAGCGCTTTCGCGCTCTCGATCCGGTAGCGCTGCAGCCAGCGGTGCGGCGTGACGCCGGTCGTCGTCTTGAACGCCTTGGTGAAGTACTGCCGCGACAGGCCGCATTCGCGGGCGACGTCGGCGAGCAGCAGGTCGCCGCTGCAGTTATCGGCGAGCAGTTCCTCGGCCCGGCGCAACTGCGCGGCGCTCAAGCCGCCCTTTGTCTCCGTGCGCGCGGCCGGCGCGTCGCCATACTTGCCGGCGAGGTAGGCGCAGATCGCCAGCGTGACATGGTCGACGAACAGCGCATTGGCCTCGTGCGGGCGCTCGAACGCCGGCCGCAGCGCTGCGGCAAGATGGGCCAGCACGGGATCGACGATGCCGGGCGTGCAGGCGAGGTTGCCGATCCGCCGCATGCCGGCGTCGGCGGTGAAGGCGTCGAGCGCGCTGCGCGGGATATGGAAGTTCATCGATTCGTGCGGATGGGTGATGCGCGCCGAAAATTCGCCGGCGAGGTTGACGATGCGCATCGCATTGGCCGCGTAGCCCTGCATGAACAGCGGCCGGCCGCCGCTCCACAACTCGTGGTAGGGCAGGCGTGTCAGGTAGAGCGCGACGATGAAGGTGTCTTCCGGCGGGATCTGCGGCGTCATGCCGAGCTGGCGCTCGCCGCAGGAGATGCGCGTCGCGGCGATGGCCGACTTGCGCAGCGCCCGGGCGGTCAGCGACGGCGCGTCCTGCAACCCCAGGCTGCGCGCCACCGCATCGCCAAAGAAACGTCGTTCAGTCATCGCGCCCCATCCGTTGTTCCTCGGCAGAGCAGATATAAGCGCGATGGCCGAAATGCGCCACCGTTCAGGCGGCGGTGAAGAATGCCTGCACCTCGGTCGCGAACATCACCGGAACTTCCTGCATCGGATAGTGGCCGCAATTGTCGATGACCTTGAGCGTGGCGTTGGGATAGTCGGCGAGATAGGTCGCGGCCATCGCCTCCCTGGTCAGCGCGGCATCGTGGGCGCCGACCATCACCAGCATGGGTTGTGACAGACCGCGCGCGGCGTCGGCAAAGCCGCCGGCACGCCACGCCTGGAAGTAGGCGGCGAAAGCGGTCTTGTCGGACCGTGCCTGCGACTGCTCGGCGATGTGGCGCGTCCAGGCCGGCGACAGGCGATTGCCGGTGGAGAAATCGATGATGCCCTGGCGGGCGGCGAAGTTGTCCGCCGCGCTCTCGAACAACTGCCGTCCGGCGTCGTCGAACGGCACGCCGGCGGCCGGCACCGGCGTCGCCGCCAGCACCCGCGTGACGCGCTCGCGCGCGGCGAGCGTGGTGCGCAGCGCCGCGGCGCCGCCCATCGAGTGGCCGAGCAGGCCGAAGCGCTGCCAGCCGAGCGCGTCCGCCAGCGCGACCGCGTCGTGCGCAATTTCGGCAAGCGTGTACTCGCCGCCGATGTGGCGCGACCGGCCGTAGCCGCGGTAGTCCATGAACGCCAGCGTCAGCGCCTCCGGATCGAGCGCCGGCAGCATCGGATCGAAGACGCTGGAATCGCCGAACCAGCCGTGCAGCACGATCGCCTTGCTCGCGCCGCGACCGAAAACCGTGTGTCCGATCATGTCCAATCCCCCCGGTCGTTGTTGTCGCTGTTGCAGGATGTCCCCACCCGGAGCGTTGTCCGGCGCGGCCATCATGAACGGATTTGAAGGGCGCGCAATGCTCCCTATATGCAACGTCACCGCGTGCGATGCGGCGCGCCTGCGCCCGGTCCTGTCGGAAATTTAAGTTGCCGCAACGTTTTCGGCGGCCCTAGGTTTGCCGACGAGGCATGAGGGGAGGGGAATGAGCCTGGCTGGGAAAGCCCGTGCAGCAATCACCGGCGCGTGCCTTGCCGCGACGCTGGCCGGCTGCGGCTATGTCGATCCCGGCGTCACGTTCGTTCCCGAGCGCTTCCGCCAGCCCTCGCCCACGGCGAGCCTCGATCCCGAGCCCGATGTGAAGAAGCTGGTTGCCGACAATCTCCAGCTGGTGTTCGCCGCCCATCCGACCAACGTGCGCGTCGGGCCGCCCCATCGCGAGGGCATGCACTGGCAGGCCTGCGTCACCGCCCTGGTGCCCGGCGCCGGTGGCGCGCCGCTGGAGGTGCGTCTGCTGGTGTCGATTGAGCAGGGCAAGGTCGGCGATCGCACACGTGTCACTGCGGAACACTGGTGCGCCGCCGATGCGCTGGAGCCGATCTGAGCGCTGCGCGAGACGCGCGCTGCGATGCGCGCGGACGTTGCAGTGTCGCGGCCGTGCCGTGTCCGCATGTGTCCCTGTCGCAAATGTGTCACCCGCCGCCTATAGTTGACGGTCCCGAGCGCCGGCGGGGGCCGGTCGACCTCAACGACTCTGGCAAGGCGGATGTTGCGATGACCAACCTGAAAACGATTCTGTACGCCGCGTGCGTCGCGCTGACATTCTCGGTGATGTCGGCGCTGGCGCCGCAGCCGGCGAACGCCGCCGACGTCATCTGCTACAATTGCCCGCCCGAGTGGGCCGACTGGGCCTCGATGCTCAAGGCGATCAAGGCCGATCTCGGCTACGACATCCCGCACGACAACAAGAACTCCGGCCAGGCGCTGGCGCAGATCATCGCCGAGAAGGCGAACCCTGTCGGCGATATCGGCTATTTCGGCGTCACCTTCGGCATGAAGGCGAAATCGCAGGACGCGCTGGAGCCCTACAAGCCCGCGCACTGGGACGAGGTCGCCGCCGGTCTCAAGGATCCCGACGGATACTGGACCACGATCCACTCCGGCACGCTCGGCCTGTTCGTCAACAAGGACGCGCTCGGCGGCAAGCCGGTGCCGGCGTGCTGGAAGGACCTGCTCAAGCCCGACTACAAGGGCATGGTCGGCTATCTCGATCCGTCGTCTGCTGCGGTCGGCTATGTCGGCGCGGTCGCGGTCAATCTCGCGCTTGGCGGCTCGGCCAGCGATTTCTCGCCGGCGATCGATTTCTTCAAGGCGCTGGCTCAGAACCAGCCGATCGTGCCCAAGCAGACGTCGTACGCCCGCGTCGTCTCCGGCGAGATGCCGATCCTGTTCGACTACGACTTCAACGCCTACCGCGCCAAGTATTCCGAGAAGGGCAACTTCGAGTTCGTCATTCCCTGCGAGGGCTCGGTGGTGTTTCCCTATGTCGTCGGCCTCGTGAAGAACGCGCCCGACAAGGACAAGGCGAAGAAGGTCATCGACTATCTGCTGTCCGACAAGGGCCAGGCGATCTGGACCAACGCGTATCTGCGCCCGGCCCGCGCCATCGACCTGCCGGCGGCCGTGAAGAGCAAGTTCCTGCCCGACACCGACTACGCCCGCGCCAAGACCGTCGACTGGGGCCAGATGGAAAGCGCCCAGAAGGGCTTCGTGGAGCGGTATCTCGCCGAGGTGCGGTGAGGGGAGGCGGAACGATGAAGACGTTGCCGCTCGGCTATTGTTGACTTGGTGACCCCTGCTCCTCATCCTGAGGAACGGCCTGTTGGCCGCGTCTCGAAGGATGAGGCCCGATGGCATCCGAGGGAGCCTATCTCTGCATCGTACGCCAACGGCAGCCTCTACACGGGCACCACGCGTGCCGCGCTCGACGTATGGATTGCGCAGCACAACGATGGCTATTTCGACGGCGGCTACACCGCCGTCCGGCGGCCGGTCACTCTGATCTACGCACAATGGTTCGATCACATCACGGACGCCATCGCTGGCGAGCGGCGTCTCAAGGGCTGGTCCCGTGCCAAGAAGGAGGCTCTCGCGGAAGGGAAGCTGGAGCGATTGCAGGAACTGTCGCGGCGGCGCGGGCCTCATCCTTCGAGACGCGTCCAAGCGGCCGCTCCTCAGGATGAGGAGTAACGTGGCGCGTGCGTTGGAAGCAGGGCAGGGGGCTGTTATCGATCGTCGGAGTCTCGCGAGTGGTTCCTGGTTTGCCAATGCCCAGCGGATGTCCGTCGTGTTGTCCGTGGCTCGTGTCGATGTCCGTGCCGAAGCCTCCATTCCTCATCCTGAGGAGGCGCGAAGCGCCGTCTCGAAGGATAGAGGCCGATGCCCGTGACGCTCGTTCGATGATGTCACTCGCAAGTGAATGCGTGCTGCTATATAGGCCTCCTGCTATTTCAGCGTCCCCGGGCTGACCCCATGTCCCACCGCACCTTCCTCCGCCTCTGCCTCGTTCCGCTCGTCGTCGTCACGGCGGCGTTCTTCGTGATGCCGATGGCGCGGCTGATGGTGATGGGGGCGGAGGGGCCGCGGGGGCTGATGGGGTATCTCGCGATCCTCACCGAGCCGCGCTATCGCGCGACGCTGATCAACACGGTGGTGCTGTCGGCCGCGACCACGGCCGTGACGCTCGCGGTCGCCACCATCGCCGGCATGTTCCTGCAGCGCCATCGCTTCCCCGGCCGCGCGGTACTGATCGCGATGCTGACGTTTCCGCTGGCATTTCCCGGCGTCGTCGTCGGCTTCATGATCATCCTGCTGGCCGGCCGCCAGGGCCTGATCGGCGACCTGTCGAACCGCGTGCTCGGCGACAGGATCGTGTTCGCCTATTCGATCTGGGGCCTGTTCGCCGGCTATCTCTACTTCTCGATCCCGCGTGTCATCCTCACCATCATGGCGGCGATCCAGAAGCTCGACCGCGGCCTCGAGGAAGCCGCGCGCTCGCTCGGCGCCAGCCCATGGGCGGTGCAGCGCGATGTCGTGCTGCCGGCGCTGACGCCGGCGTTCGTCGCCTCCGGGGCCATCGCCTTCGCCACCGCCATGGGCGCGTTCGGCACCGCGTTCACGCTCGCCACCAACATCGACGTGCTGCCGATGCTGATCTACACCGAGTTCACCCTGGCGGCGAATTTCGCGACATCGGCGGCGCTGTCGATCGGCCTCGGCGTCATCGCCTGGGCGATCCTCGCGGTGGCGCGCACGGCCAGCGGCGGCACCGTCGCGGCGGCGGGGTAACGCGTCATGGCTCACACACGCTGCACGGCGATGGGAGCACGGGAGGGGTGATGCGCGACCGCCTGATCTTCGCCGGCCAGCTGCTGTTCACGCTGCTCGTCGCCGCCTTCCTGGTGGTGCCGGCGGTGCTGTCGATCTCCGCCGGCGTCACCGTCAATTACTTCCGCGGCCTGCAGTCCGGCGTCACCCTGCAATGGGTCCAGCAGGTGTGGGAGCTCTATGCCGGCACCATCTTCCTGTCGTTCCTGATCGCGTTCGCGACGCTGCTGGCCACGCTGGTCGTCGGCGTGCCCGCGGCCTATGCGCTGCATGTCCGTGGCGGGCGGCTGTCGCGTGTCATCGAGGAGGTGATCACGCTGCCGCTGGCGATCCCCGGGCTTGCGATCGCGCTGGCGCTGCTGCTGACCTATGGCGGCTTCTCGGGCTTTCGTCGCTCGTGGCTGTTCATCCTCGCCGGCCATGTCGTGTTCACGCTGCCGTTCATGGTGCGCTCGGTGATGGCGGTATTCGCCACCATCGATATCAGGACGCTCGACGAAGGCGCCGCTTCGCTCGGCGCCTCGCCATGGCGGCGCTTCCGCGACGTCATCGTGCCCAACGCCATGCCCGGCATCCTCGCCGGCGCGCTGATGGTGGTGACGCTGTCGCTCGGCGAGTTCAATCTGACGTGGATGCTGCACACGCCGCTGACCAAGACACTGCCGGTCGGCCTCGCCGACAGCTACGCCTCGATGCGGCTCGAGGTGGCGTCCGCCTACACGCTGATCTTCTTCATCATGATCGTGCCGCTGCTGGTGGCGATGCAGATGCTGGCCGACAGGGGACAGAAATCATGACCGATATCATGGCGCACCCTGTCACGGGGCACGGCGCGGCGGTGCGCGTCGAGGCCTGCGGCAAGACCTTCGCCGACGGCACGCGGGCGCTGGAGCCGGCAACCCTCGACATCGCCCGCGGCGAGACGCTGGTGCTGCTGGGGCCGTCGGGCTGCGGCAAGACCACCATGCTGCGCATCATCGCCGGGCTCGAGGCGCCGGACGCCGGCGGCCGCGTGCTGTTCGACGGCCGCGACGTCACCGCGATGCCGATCGAGAAGCGCAATGTCGGCATGGTGTTCCAGTCCTACGCGCTGTTTCCCAACATGAGCGTTGCCGACAACATCGCCTACGGCCTCAAGCTGCGCGGTATCGGCCGGGCCGAGCGCGACGCGCGCGTTGCCGAACTGGTGGCGCTGACCAACATCGGCGGGCTCGAAGGCCGCCGCATCGACCAGCTGTCCGGCGGCCAGCGCCAGCGTGTCGCGCTGGCGCGCGCGGTCGCGATCCGGCCCGGCATCCTCTTGCTCGACGAGCCGTTGACCGCGCTCGACGCCGCGCTGCGCGACCGCCTGCGCAGCGAGCTCAATCGTCTGTTGCGAGCGCTCGGCATCACCGCGATCTATGTCACCCACGATCAGGCCGAGGCGATGGAGCTCGGCGACCGCATCGTGGTGATGCGCAAGGGGGCCATCGCGCAGATCGGGACGCCGCGTGACATCTATTTCACGCCGCAGAGCCGCTTCGTCGCCGAGTTCGTCGGCGCCGCCAACATCGTCGAGGCGCCGCTGGAGGGCGTGCATCTGCGTCTGCCCGGCGGCCGTCTCGCGGTCGCCGGCGCGCCCGCCGCCGGCGCCAAGGTGGCGATGATCCGCCCCGAGACCATCCGCATCGTCGGTGCCGCGGACGCCGCGCTCGCCGGCACGGTCGACAGCGTCGCCTTCATCGGCGACCGCCAGCGCATCGTCGTCACGGGTGCAGCGCCGATGCCGCTGACGGTGGACGCGCCCAACACCATCGCCGCCAGGCCTGGCGACCGCGTCGGGCTTGCGGTGGCGCCGGAAGCCGTGCGGCTGCTGCCGGAGGGGTGAGGTAAACTTGACGGAAGAGGCCCGCGATAGCGAACACCAGGCATCAGCATGTGCGCCGGTGCAGCCTGTGCGCTCCGCGCCTTCTCCCTCATGGTGAGGAGCGCGGCATCGCCGCGCGTCTCGAACCATGAGGCCGAGGCGCAGCTTCTGGCTGGTGGGAGCCTCATCCTTCGAGACGCCCGCTGCGCGGGCTCCTCAGGATGAGGAGAAATGCCGGAGTGTGGCGATCCGCCAGCCCTTGCCGGTTCGTGATACAGCTGAACTGATCAATCCCAAGGCCCGTGCAAGCCAAAAGGCCCGTCCATGCCCAAGCCCGTCCTCATCGCCCAGATCTCTGACCTGCACATCAAGCCGCGCGGCACGCGGGCCTATGGCAAGGTCGATACGGCCGCGGCGCTGGCGCGCTGTGTTGACGCGCTGAACGCGCTGCTGCCGCGGCCCGACATCGTCGTCATCTCCGGTGACCTCGTCGATACGCCGCTGAGCGAGGAGTATGAGCTCCTCGCGGAACTGCTGGCACCGCTCAGGATTCCGGTCGTCGGCGTGCCCGGCAACCATGACGGCCGTGCGCTGATGCGCGCCGCGTTTCCGCAGGCGGCCTATGCCCATGTCGAAGGCCCGCTGGACCAGGCGGCTTCGCTCGGCGTGCTCGACCTGCTGCTGCTCGATTCCAGCGTGCCCGGGCAGCCGCATGGTGTGCTCGAGCCGCAGACGCTGCAGTGGCTGGAGGCGCAGCTCGCCGCGGCGCCGCAGCGGCCGGCGATCGTCTTTCTGCATCATCCGCCGTTCGTCGCCGGCATCTGGCACATGGATCGCCAGAACCTCTTCAATGCCGATGCGCTGGCTGCGGTCGTCGCGCGCCATCCGCGCATCCGTCTCGTCGCCGCCGGCCATGTCCATCGCGCAACGCTGACGCTGTTCGCCGGCCGCCCGGCGACCATCTGTCCGGCGCCAAACCATGCCGTCGACCTCGACCTCGGCGAGCTGCGCCCGCCCTCGTTCCGCATCGAGCCGCCGGCGTTTCATCTCCACGCCTGGTTTCCGCCGGTAAATGCGCTCGACGATCCGTTCGGCCATGTCGTGACGCATTGGGTGCCGATCGGCGATTTCGACGGCCCGCATCCGTTCTTCGGGGCAGACGGCAAGCTGCTGTAGGCGGCTGATCGACCGGCGCCGCTGCGGTCGGAGTGTCCTCGCGCCCTTGCTGCCGTCACCATTGTGCTCATCGCCTTGGGGTGTCATCAGCCCCAGGCGTCGCCGCGTTATCAAGGTGCGCCCCCGTCATCGCGGGGTGTGAGCGAGAGAAGGGTAACCTTTCCGGACGCACCGCGGACGGCGCTAGTGGCCCCGCAGCAACCCCAGCGTCACCAACTCCCGCCGCAGCGCGTCGGGGCTGGTGAAATGGATGCCGTGCATGCCGAGAGCGGTGGCGGCCTCAGCGTTACGCTGGTTGTCGTCGATATAGACGAGGTCGGGCGCGACAAGGCCGTAGCGGTCCATCAGCAGGCGGTAGATCGCCGGGTCCGGTTTGACCAGCTTCTCGTGGCCGGACACGACGATGCCCTTGAACGCCTGCATGAAGTCGAACTGCCAGGCATGCTCGAACGTTTCGTGCGACCAGTTGGTGAGTGCATAGAGCGGCGTGCCAGCGTCTTCGAGTTCGCGCAGGATGGTGACCGTCCCGGTGATCGGCCCGGCGATCGTTTCCGGCCAGCGCGCATGGAAGGCGTCGATCATGGCGGCGTCGGCCGGATGAACGGCCTTGAGCGCCGCCGCGCCCTCGGCCCACGGGCGCCCGGCATCCTGCTGCAGCACCCAGTCCATGGTGCAGACGGTGGTCAGGAACCGTTCCATTGCGGCATCGTCGCCGGCGAACAGCTTGCGGTAGAGATGGCGCGGATTCCAGTCGATCAGCACGCCGCCGAGATCGAACACGACGGTGGTCCTGCGCGGGGTGGCGGGGGCGTTCAACGAAGGCTCCAGGGGCGGGGATCGCAACGGCCATTTAAAGAGAAAAGCCGGGGCCGGATCAAGTCGGCGCGGTGACGCGGCCGTGACGGGGGCTTGCGCAACGGAATTCCCGTTCCTAAACAAAGGCAAGCCGCGCTTCACCGCGGCCTCCATCATCATTGCCAACCCAGGGATTTGCCACGCCATGACGACGACTGCGGCCGAGACACAACCCTTCCAGGCGGAGGTGGCCGAGCTGCTGCACCTGATGGTGCACTCGGTCTATTCGGAAACCGACATCTTCCTGCGCGAGTTGATCTCCAACGCCTCCGACGCCTGCGACAAGCTGCGCTATGAGGCGATCGCCCGGCCGGAGCTGATGGCCGACGGCGTCGCGCCCAAGATCAGCATCATGCCCGACAAGACCGCCGGCACGCTGTCGATCGTCGACAACGGCATCGGCATGGAGCGCCAGGAACTGATCGACAACCTCGGCACCATCGCGCGCTCCGGCACCAAGGCGTTCATAGCCCGTCTGCACGCCAGCCAGGAGGCGGCGAAGGACGGCAAGGACGGCGCGAAGGGGACCGGCCTGATCGGCCAGTTCGGCGTCGGCTTCTATGCCGCGTTCATGGTGGCGGACCGCATCGTCGTGACCAGCCGCCGCGCCGGCGAGACCGAGGCGTGGGTGTGGACGTCGACCGGCGGCGCCGGCTTCCAGGTCACGCCGGCAGACGCCGAGGCCGCCGCCCGCGTCTCGCGCGGCACCGAGATCGTGCTGCATCTGAAGGATGATGCCAAAAACTATCTCGAGCCGCACACCATCGAGCGCATCGTGCGTGCCTATTCCGACAACATCCAGTTCCCGATCGAGCTGAAGCCGGAAGAGGGCGAAATCCGCCAGATCAATTCGGCGAGCGCGCTGTGGCAGCGTTCCAGGTCCGAACTCAAGGCCGAAGACTACACCGAAGCGTACCGCACCATCAGCGGCGGCTTCGACGAGCCGGCGATGACGCTGCACTACCGCGCCGAGGGCCGCTATTCCTACGCCGTGCTGCTGTTCGCGCCGTCGATGCGGCCGTTCGACATGTTCGAGGGCGAGCGCAAGGGGCGCGTCAAGCTTTACGTGCGCCGCGTCTTCATCACCGACGAGGCGGAGCTGCTGCCGACCTATCTGCGCTTCATTCGCGGCGTCGTCGACAGCGAGGACCTGCCGCTCAACCTGTCGCGCGAGATGCTGCAGAACAATCCGCAGCTCGCGCAGATCCGCAAGGCCATCACCAGCCGCGTCGTCGGTGAGCTGGAGACGACCGCGGAGAAGGACGCGGACGCCTACATCAAGATCTGGGACGCGTTCGGCCCGGTGCTGAAAGAAGGCATCTGGGAGGACGGCGAGCGCCGCGAGAAGCTGCTGGGCCTGACGCGCTTCACCTCGACCACGGGAGAGAAGCGCTCGCTCAAGCAGTATGTCGACGATCTCAAGCCGAACCAGACCGAGATCTATTATCTCGTCGGCGAGAGCGTCGAGCGTCTCAAGGCCAATCCCAAGTTGGAGGCCGCCGCCGCGCGCGGCATCGAGGTGCTGTTGCTGTCCGATCCGGTCGACGCGCTGTGGACGTCGGCGCCGCTGGAGTTCGGCGGCAAGCCGCTGCGCTCGCTGAGCCAGGGCGACGTCGATTTCGGCCAGATCCCGCTCACGGACGATGCCGACAAGGAGCAGCCGGCGCCGGACAGCGCTGCCGAGGCCACCATCATCGCCGCGATCAAGCAGGCGCTGGGCGAGCGCGTCGCCGACGTGCGGGCGTCGCAGCGCCTCACCACCAGCGCCTCCTGTCTCGTCGCTGCCGGCCAGGGGCCGGACCGCGAACTGGAGCGCCTGCTGGCGAAGCAGAACCGCGGCGCCGGCTTCAAGCCGGTGCTCGAGGTCAACCTGCGCCATGCGCTGGTCGGCACGCTTAGCGGTCTGCCGGGCTCCGACCGGGACAGTGCCGAGCTGTCGCTGCTGCTGTTCGAGCAGGCACAGATCCTCGACGGCGAACTGCCCGACGACCCCGCCGCCTTCGCCAGCCGCGTCAACCGCTTCGTGCTGCGCGGCCTCGGGAAGGCGTGAGGGGCGTTTCCCGCTCCTCGTGGTGAGGAGCGCGGCGACGCCGCGCGTCTCGAACCATGAGGCCGGGGCGCAGCGGCTCCGTGTGGCGGACCCTTCCTGATCACGGCGTCTCGGCGGCGCCTCGGCCTCGCCCTTCGCGATGCCCGCTGCGCGGGCTCCTCAGGGTGAGGAGAGAGTGCGGAGTTGGACGCCGTGTGCAATGCGAAGCATCCTTGGATCCTCAT
Source organism: Bradyrhizobium sp. U87765 SZCCT0048 (assembly GCF_018131225.1). GTDB lineage: Bacteria > Pseudomonadota > Alphaproteobacteria > Rhizobiales > Xanthobacteraceae > Bradyrhizobium_A. The sequence goes on from NZ_JAFCMM010000005.1 coordinate 342,992, forward strand.
GGTGAGGAGCGCGGCAGTGCCGCGCGTCTCGAACCATGAGGCCACGTATCATCCTCGCCTCACACCGAGGTCGACGGCGCCTCACCGGTAACGGACGTCCGGCTGGTGGCGCCGGCGTCCGCGCCCGCACGCACCGACCCGCATACTGGCTGCAACGCCAGATAGCTCGCACCCGCCGCCACCATGCCGGTCAGCCATGACAGGTCGATGCCGCCGGTCAGCCGCGCCAGCGGGCCTTGCATCGCCGGGATGGTGCCCATCTGGAACGCCCAGGCGGCGATCAGGCCGACGGCAAGCGCGATAAGGCCGGCCCAGTTGAAGTCCGCGAGGCGCGGATCACCGGGCGCGGCATGGAGTGCGGAGACATCGACGCGGCCGCGGCGGACGATGAAGAAGTCGGTCAGGGTCACGCCGGCCCACGGGCTGATCCACACCACCAGCGCCACCATGAAGTTGTCGAAGGCGTGGGCGAAGTCGCCGGACTGCAGGAAGCCATAGAGGATGGCGCTGGCGATCAGCCCGGAGATCACCGACACGATCCAGCGCGGCCAGCGGATGTCGAGGGCGAGGCTCGACAATGCCGCTGAATAGATCACCACGATGTTGGTGGCGATCGGGCCGTGCACCAGCACCAGCAGCACCGGCAGCGCCATCACGCCGAACGCGGCGATGATCAGTTGCGACGGATCCGAGCCGCCGCCGCCGGAGGCGATGGCGGCGCCGAGGAAGGCGAGCCACACCGTCGGCACGAACATGCCAAGGAAGGTCGCGCGGAACACGCGCCCGGCCGGCAGTTCGGGCCTGGTGAAGCGGGTGTAGTCGGAGGCGTAGACCAGCCACGAGATGCCCCAGCCGATGCCGATCGCGGTCATCAGCTGGCTCGCGGCGGCTAGCGGCGAGACCTGCGACGCGCCAACCGTGTGCCAGTGGATGTCGATGCGCAGCGCCGCCAGCACCGTCATCGCCGCCATGATCGCGAGGATCAGCGGCATGGTGTAGCGCTCGAACAGCTTGATCGCGTTGAAGCCCCACGCCGCGATCGCGACCTGCAGCACCATCACCACTGCGGCGATGGCGTATTTCAGCGCGTCGCCGCCATGGATGCCGAGGCGGTCGAGCGCGGCGACGCTGAGGTCGAGCACGATCCAGGTGTTGGTGGCGACCCAGCCCATCGGCATCAGCACCTGGGCGAACGCCGGCAGATACGCGCCGCGGCGGCCGAAGGCGAGGCGTCCGAGCACCATCTGCGGCACGCCGGTGCGATGGCCCATCAGGCAGGCGGCGCCGAACAGCGCGGCGCCCAGCAGGTTGCCGACGACGACCACGGCGAGCGTCTGCGCGAGGCTGAGGCCGAGCTGTATGCCGAGCGCGCCGAGCACCCAGTTGATCGGCGCGATGTTGGCGCCGGTCCAGATCCAGAACTGGTCGAACGGCGAGGACGTGCGGTGGGCTGTCGGCACCGGCGTGATGCCATGCGCATCGAAGGTGACGTCGAAGGCGGCGTCGGCTGCCGCGATGGTCGTGTGGGCGTTGGTCATGTCTCCCCCGTGTCGGCCTGTTTGAGCGTGGCCGAAAGGCGCCATGTCAGGCCGGCAGGCGTGCGAGCGTGAGTGAGAATTGCTCAAGGCGTGATGAGCGCAAGTGGAGAGTGGAGGAGGGGTGAAGTGGGTGGTGGAATGAGAGTTATTAGGTGCTCTTGCAACCGTTGGAATGCGATGTGTCGTCCATAGACTCCGCGTCATCACCAGGCCGGCGCCAACGGGTCCGCGCAAAGCGCGGCCCGATGACAGGCTCCGCGCCGAGACAGCGCAAGCCGGATGTTTCCGGCTTGGGCCATTTAGAGAACGCAACTCGGCACAGCCGAGTTGCTATGGATCCAGCTTGATGAAGCTTGTGCTACGCCGTGAGGAAGCTGGATTGCCGGGTCAAGCCCGGCAAGGACGCCGTGGGGAGGATGCGCTGAGGACATCAGGGACGCTGTCGAGCAGATCCAGCAATGACGCAGAGAAATGATGCAGAGAGGTCGGACGCTTCGAAGACCTGCCGGGCAGCCGTGACGCTGAGCTTCGCCTTCACAGTTGCGAATTTCTCAAGGGCTCTGAGACATTCGTCACTCACGGCAGCACGATGCAATCGGCATCATGGTGGCCGACGCTTTCCTCGCATCCCCGCGATGCTCCTCTCCTTTCGAACGGAATCCCGCGATGACCACGCTCCTCCACATCGATTCCAGTCCGCGCGGCGAGCGCTCGCTCAGCCGCAAGCTGTCGCAGGCCTTTGTCGACCAATGGCGGGCGCGCGAGCCGGCTGCCGACGTGATCGTGCGCGATGTCGGCCGCAACCCGCCGCCGCTGATCACCGAGGCGTGGATCGCCGCTGCCTTCACGCCGCCGGACGCACGCACGCCGGCGCAGCGCGACGAGCTCATGCTGTCGGACGAATTGATCGCCGAACTCGCGCGCGCCGACATCATCGTCATCGGTGCACCGATGCACAATTACGGCATGCCGGCGGCGCTGAAGGCGTGGTTCGACAAGGTCATCCGCATCGGCCAGACCTTCTCCTTCGATCTTGGCCGCGGCGACTTTCCGCTGGAGCCGATCATGGCCGGCAAGACGCTGGTGGTGCTGTCGTCGCGCGGCGAGTTCGGTTTCGGGCCCGGTGGGGTGCGCGAGGGCATGAATCATCTGGAGACCCACATCGCCACCTGCGCACACTATCTCGGCGTGCAGGAGAGCCATCTCATCGCCATCGACTACCAGGAGTTCGGCGACGATCGCCACGAGCGTTCGGTGGCCGAGGCGTTCGCGGCCATTCCGGCGCTGGTCGACCAGTGTCTTGGACTTACGGAGGCTGATAAAGTCGCGGCCGAGTAGGCCGCCGATTCCGGCGCAACGCGAGACGATCGACACGACATGATCCAGAACCCGATTCCCTGGCCGAACGGCGCGCGCTGCGCCTGCGCCATCACCTTCGATGTCGATGCGGACAGCCTGATCCACATCGCGCGGCCGGCCGACAGTTTTGACCGGCTCTATCCCATCACCATGGGGCGCTACGGCCCGACCGTCGGCGTGCCGCGCATCCTCGACACTTATCGCCGGCTCGGCCTGAAGCAATCGTTCTTCATGCCGGGCTGGACCATGGAGCGCTATCCGCAGACGGTCGAAGCCATCCTCAGGGAGGGCCACGAGATCGGCCATCACGGCTACATCCACGAGGACCCAACGGAAATCTCCGCGCCGGCGCAGCGTGCGGCGTTCGAGCGCGCGCTGGCGATCCATGTGGCGCTGACCGGCCGCATGCCGCGCGGCTACCGCGCGCCGGTCTACAACGCCAACCAGGCGACCATCGACCTGCTGATCGAGCATGGCTTCGCCTACGATTCCTCGCTGATGGCCGACGACATTCCCTATCTGATGAAGACTGCGCGCGGCCAGCTCTATGAGGCGCCGCCGCACTGGGGCTCCGACGACTGGCCGCCGTTCGCCCACTATGCCGAGATCGGCTACATGATGCCGGTGAAGGCGCCGAGTGAGGGTCTTGCCGCGTCGTTCGAGGAGTTCGAGGCGCAGTACGAGGCCGGCGGCTTCTGGATGGGGATCTGGCATCCCTTCCTCACCGGGCGGCTGGCGCGCTGGCGCGTCGTCGAGCGCTGGCTGGAGAACGTGCTGGCGACGCGCAGCGTGTGGTTCGCGCCGCTGGAGGAGATCGTCGCCTACGTCGACGGTCTGGTGGCGGCGGGGCGTTATCAGGTGCGGACGGAGACGCTGCCCTACTTCACCGGGCCGGTCATGCCGTGAGCCGTGCGGGGCCGTCGCGGAAGGCGGCGGCCTCGTCGCGCAGCCAGGTGGTGAAGGCATTCACCGCGCGGCGCTTGCCGGATGTGGCCTCGATCAGGCGGAACGAGAAGCCGTCGAGGGCCGGCCCCTCGATCCGCCGCAGGGTGCCGGCGGCGAGCTGATCACCGACCAGGGCGTCGCTGCACAACAGCGGTCCCAGGCCGCGCTCGGCGGCATGCAGCGCCAGCGGCTCCTCGCTGTACCAGGAGATGCGGAAATCGCGCCGGCCGCTGCGCGCGGTGCCGGCGAGCCAGGTCGACCACGCCGGCGAATCCAGCGCTGGATTCTTCCATTTGTAGGCGAGCAGCGGCCGCGCGTGGAAGTCGTCGATCACCGGCGGCGCGTCGCCGGCGCACAGGCCGGCGGCCGCCACCGCGATGTAGCGATCGTCGAACAGCACGCCGGCGCGCTGGTCGCGGCCGTAGCGCACGGCGAGATCGATGCCGTCGACGCCCGGCGTCGCCACCGCCTCGGTGGCGTCGATGTGCACGACGATGTCGGGCATCGCGGCGTGGAACGCGGCAAGGCGCGGCATCAGCCAGCGCTCGGCGAACGCGCGGGTGGTCGAGACGGTGACGGCGTCGCCGCCGCCCGGCGGCCGCAGCGTCGCGAAGGCATCGGCGAGATGGTCGAAGCCGTCGCGCAGCAGCGGGAAGATGGTGCGTCCCTCCGCCGTCAGCACCACGGCGCGGCCCGAGCGCTCGAACAGCCGCACGCCGAGGGTGGCCTCGAGCTGGCGCACCTGGTGGCTGATCGCGGTCACCGTCACGCACAGCTCGCTGGCGGCGGCAGTGAAGCTCTCGTGGCGCGCCGCGGCCTCGAAGGCGCGGATGGCGTTGAGCGGCGGCAGCTTGCGCATGGGCGCGTCTCCGGTTCAGGCGATCAGGAAATGGGCGTCGGTTGGCTGCATGTCGTTCACCGGCATGATGTCCTGCGGGCAGGCGGAGAACGCGACGACGAGGTCCATCTCCGCGCGCAGCGTGATCGACTGGCCGGCCTCGCTGACCGGCGCGACAAAGCGCACCGCGCCATCGGCGCCGACCGGCACGTTCATGAACAGATTGAGCGGCGCCGGCGTCAGCGCCGCGGCGAGGCCGAGCGCCTCCAGCGCATGGGCGAGGTTGTCGGTGCAGTTGTCGTGATGGTCGTGGACGCCGAGCTGGCGATAGCGGTGAATGTCGCAGGCGGCGATCAGGGTGTCGTGCACGCCGGGCGTGGTGTCGGCGGTGACAGTGAGAATGCCGCGGCGGCGGTTGGTGACGAAGGTGTCGCCGACCCTGGGGATCAGTCGCAGCATCGCCGTGCGGCTGTGTTCCATCGACATGAATTCGGTGGTGTCGGCGGCATTGAACGCCCAGGTGTCGACCACCTGCTTGCCATGGGTGTTGATCACGGTGACGGACTGCCCGGCGGCGAGGCGCGCGGCGACGCCGCGGCGCGCGGGGATGAGGTGGAGGCGGGGTTCGCTGTGCGAGGCGGTGAGGTGGGCGGCGAGCGTTGCGGTCTGGGTGGTCACGAGGGGCTCCGGGCGGTGGCGGCGATCAATCCAGCGATCATCCGAGCACCCCGGCCGATGCAATTCCAATAATATAAATTGCAGCCATTATATGATTTACTTATAGTCTGATCATGCGCCTGCGCCAGCTTGAGTGTTTCCGCGCCCTGATGCTCCACGGCACCATGACGCGGGCGGCCGAGCTGCTGGGCATGTCGCAGCCCGGCATCAGCGCCATGATCGCCAATCTCGAACACGCCACCGGGCTGACGCTGTTCGTGCGCCGCGGCGGCCGGCTGCAGCCGACGCCGGAGGCGCGGCTGTTTTATGTGGAGGCGGCGCGGGCGCTGGAGGCGGTGGAGAACACCGCGCGCATCGCCAGCGAGATCCGCTCCGGCCGGCGCGGCCACCTGGCGATTGCCGCCTATCCCAGCGTGTCGATCAGCCTGCTGCCGCGACTGCTCGCCGACTTCGCCGCCAAGCGCCCCGACCTGCAGATCAAGATCATCACCCGCGCCTCGGCGTCGGTGCGCGAACTGATGTCGACCCAGCAGTTCGATATCGCGGTGGCCGAACTGCCGCTCGACTATCCGACCGCGCACATGGAGGTGTTCGCCTACGAATGCCTGTGCATGCTGCCGAAGGGCCATCGCCTCGCGAAACTCAAGCAGGTGACGCCGGCCGATCTCGATGGCGAACCGTTTGTGACGCTGTTTCGCGGCGATCCGATCTACCAGCAACTGGCCTCCGCATTCTCCGAATACGGCGCGCGCTGGAACGTGGTCGCCGAGACCGAGTTCTTCTCCACCGCCTGCGAGCTCGTCGCCGCCGGGCGCGGCGTCGGCCTCGTCGATCCCGTGGTCAGCCGGCCCTTCACGGCCAATGTGGTGCTGCGGCCGTTCAAGCCGGCGATCAACTATCAGGTCGCGCTGCTGTTTCCGGTCAACGAAGCGCTGTCGCAGGTGGCGCAGGAATTCGTCGATGTGCTGCGCCGCCGGCTGCGGCCGTGACGGCGCGGCGGGATTGAACCGTTCGGCGGCAGGCGCAGACACACGGGGAAGCGGCCTTGCGACGGTTGCTGCGCGCCGCGCGGCAATCCATGGATCGCCGCCTTGAATGGTGCGGAGAGCTGTGATTACATTTCCGCACTGTTTTTGATGACGAAGCGTTTTTTGAAACCTGCGGCCATTTGAACGCCGCGTCGACGACCGATCCGCAGTTGTCCGAACCGTGCATGCGGCTCCATGGGCCGTCTGTCGCGCCGACCGGCTGCGGCCGTCCGCCCGTGCGCCGGCGTCCATCGTTTGGGAGCACCAGATCATGGCAAGGAAGGCGAAGAAGACCGTCAAGGCCAAGAAGACCACGGCCAGAGGCCGCAAGCTGATGGACGATTTCGATCTCGACGTGCGCGTCAAGATCGTCAGCCTGAAAGTGCCGTACTTCACCGACGACGATACCGCGAGCTGCGCCAGCACCTGCGGCGACTGCAGCACCAGCAGTTGCGCCAGCACCTGCGAGGGCGGCTGCACCGAGACCTGTGCGACCTGCGAAACCTGCGGCAGCTGCACCTCGGAGTGCAACATGGACGCCACCACCGGGGCGTGCTTCCCGGAACTGACGTTCTACAACGATGTCGTCGAGCTCGAGATCAGCCGCCTCGCGACCGCGGTGCGTCCCGGCGCCGCGCGCAAGGCGATCGGCAAGCCGATCGTGCATCGCGAGGTGATGCGGCGCGTGGTGCGCAATCCGAAGCCGCGCTAGCGCCGGCGATGGAGGCGATGGGCGTGAGCGGAGGCGCGCGAACGCAGGCATTGGCCGGGCGCCCGCGCGCCTGGCCGGCGGCGGTGCGCGACCGTGCGCTGATCGATCGGGTACGGCAGGTTACCGACGAACTCGCGGCGCGGCTCGCCGATGTCGATGGTGTCGAGGCGGCGGCCGCCGCAGCCGTCGCGGCCAACCCCGATCCACGCGCGCCGGTCTGGCATCCGCCGGGGCTGGCGCTCGGCCATGCTGGTCTTGCGCTGGCGTTCGGCTATCTCGACCTCTGCCGCCCCCGCAAGGGCTGGGATTATGTCTCCCATGACTATCTGACACGCGCAGCGCGCCATGCGGAGCAGGGCGGCTTCGGCTCGCTGGCGCTGTTCAGCGGTGCGACGGGCCTTGCGTTCGCCACCCACTATCTCTCGCGTGGCACGGACTATCGCCGTCTGCTGGCCTCGATCGACGAGGCCTTGCTGGACAGCCTGCGCCAGCAACTCGCTGATGCGGGGATGCCGCACGGCCTCGCCAGCGCCGGCTTCGATGTCATCTCCGGCTTCTCGGGCGTCGCGGCCTATCTGCTGCGCCGCCGGGACGAGGCCACGCATCGCGCGCTGTGCGACGACGTGCTGCGCTGGCTGATCGCACTGACCGCCGAGGTCGACGGCGTGCCGCGCTGGCACACGCCGGGCCCGTTGATCGCGGACCGCATGATGGCGGCGCGGCATCCGCAGGGCGTGCTGAATTGCGGGCTCGCCCACGGCATTGCCGGTCCGCTGGCGGTGCTGGCGCTGGCCCGGCTGCAGGGCGTGCGGCTCGCCGGGCTGACCGAGGCGATCCGGCGCAGCGCGATGTGGCTTGCCGCCCGGCATGGCCGCGATGCGTGGGGCGTCGGCTTTCCCGCCGCGGTGCCGCTGGTCGCCGATCCGTCGGCGGAGATCGTTCCGGCGCGCGATGCCTGGTGCTATGGCGCGCCGGGGGTGGCGCGGGCGCTGTGGCTCGCCGGGCGGGCCCTCGACGACCCGACGCTGGGCATGTTCGCCGTCGTCGCCATGGCCGGGGTGATGCTGCGGCCGGTGCCGGCGCGGCGCATCGATGGGCCGGGCTTCTGCCACGGTGTCGCAGGGCTGCTGCAGATCACGCTGCGGTTCTCCTGCGACAGCCGCGAGCGCGTGTTTCGCGACGGCGCACAGCTGCTGACGCAGCAACTGCTCGATCAGTTCGAGCCGCAGGCGCCGCTCGGCTATCGCAGCCTGGAGGTCGGCGGCGTGCGGCTCGACAAGCCCGGCGTGCTGGAGGGCGCGGCCGGCGTGATGCTGGCCCTGCTCGCGGCGGTGTCGCGTGTCGATCCCGCGTGGGACCGGCTGTTCCTGCTGTCATGAGCACCGCCGCCCAGCGCCGCGCGCGGCCGCCGGATGCCGGAGCGGGCGATGAGCCGCTGTTCGATCCGTTCGATGTGCTGATGGTGCGCGCGCCGCTGCTGCCGCTGCGGCGGGAGGACGGCGCCGGCGCGACATTCGCCGGGATGATCGACGATCCGGCGGTAAGCCGCGCTATCGCGGTCGCCAGTCGCACGCTGGCGGCGTCCGCGCAGCGTCCGGCGCGCGACGCGCGGGCGCAGCGCCGCCGCGACGCCAGCCTGCTGCGCTACTTCCTTCGCATGACCAGCCGGCCGACGCCGTTCGGCCTGTGTGCGGGCGCCGCGCTCGGCCGCTTCGGCGCGCACACCGATCTGCGCCTCGCCGATGCGCCGCCGGTGGTGCGCAGCCGTCCCGATATGGTGGTGCTGCATCAGGCGATCGACGCGCTGGAGGCACAGCCGGCGATCCGCAGCGGCCTCGCGGTGGTGGCGCATCCCGCGGTGACCGTGCGGCGCGGCCGCGCGACGCTCGGCGGCATCGAGGCGCAGCACACGGCAGCGGGGGCCGCGCGCATTTCGATGCGCGCGACGCCGGCGCTGCGGCGGGTGCTGGAGCTGGCGCGCCAGCCGATCGGCTGGGCCGAGCTTGCGGCCGCGCTGTGTGCGGCGACGCCGGGCGCGACCATGGAGAAGGCCGATGGCCTTCTGGAAGAGCTGCGGCGATGCGGCTTCCTGATCACCGACCTGCGGCCGCCGCTGACCGCGGCCGATCCGTTCGGCCATGTCGTGGCGCGGCTGCGCGCGATCGCGTCCGCCACCGACGTCGCCGGCCGGCTCGCGGCGCTGCAGGCGCGCCTCGCCGCATGGGACGCCGCGCCAGCGGCCGCTGCAGCGGCCGACTTCGCGGCGCTCGCGGCCGAGGTCGAGACGGCGCTGGGCGTGCCGTTCCGCACGCCGCTGCAGGTCGACATGCGCTGGCCGCTCGCCGGCGATGGCGTCAACATCGCGGTCGGGCACGAGGCGGCGCGTGCCGCCGAGCTGCTGCTGCGGCTGACGCCGTTTCCGTCGGGACTGACGCCGATCCTTGCCTACCGCGAAACGTTCAGCGCGCGCTATGGCAGCGACCGCGACGTGCCGTTGCTGGAAATGCTCGATCCGGATCAGGGCATCGGGCCGCCGCCCGATCCCAACGACCTCGTGCCGCTGCGGTCGCCGGCGCGCGACCGGATGCTGATCGACATCGCCGCCCGCGCGCTGCACGACCGCGCGCGGGTGGTGGAGCTGACCGGGACGATGATCGCCGCGCTGCAGACCTGGTCGCCGCGCCGCGCCGATGCGCCGGCTTCGCTCGATCTCTATGTCGCGGTCGCCGCCGCCTCGGCGCTGGCGATCGATGCCGGCGATTTCGCCGTTGTCGTCGGTCCCAATGTCGGCGCCGCGGCGGCCGGCCGCAATCTCGGCCGCTTCGCCGAGCTGCTCGGCACCGAAGGCGGAGCGGCGCTGCGGCGGATCGCACGGGCCGAGCAGCGCCAGCGCCCGGACCGGGTGTTCGCCGAGCTGATCTTTCCGCCGGAGCGTGCGCGCACCGCCAACGTGGTGACGCGTCCGCAGACCCGCGATCACCAGATCGGCCTGCGCGCCAGCGCCCATCCCGACGGCATGCGCACGATCCCGCTCGACGAGCTGGTGGTGCGCGTCACCGCGGGCCGCTTCGCGCTGCTGTGGCAGGCGCCGGGCGCGCCGCCGCGCCGGGTCGAGGTGTGCGCCGGCCATATGCTCAACCACAAGCGTGCGCCTGCGCTGTGCCGCTTCCTCGCCGATGTCGGCCGCGACGGCATGGTGCAGCTCAACGGCTTCGACTGGGGTGTGGCGCGCGACTTTCCCTACCTGCCCCGGCTGCAGGCGGGACGGGTGGTGCTGCGGCTGGCGCAATGGCGCATCGATCCGCTGCATGGCGATCTCGCCGCTGCGGATGACGTTGCCTTCGGCGCGGCGCTGGCGCGCTGGCGGGCGCACTGGAACGTGCCGCGCCATGTCTTCCTCGGGAGCGGCGATGGCCCTTCCGACCATCGCCTGCTGCTCGATCTCGACGACGGCGCGCAGGCCGCGATCCTGCGTGAGGAGATCGGCCGCCTTGCGTCCGGCGGCCATGTGCTGCTGCAGGAAGCCTATCCGGCGCCGGATCAGGCCTGGCTGCAGGGGCCCGGCGGCGGCTATGTCGGCGAACTCGTGGTGTCGCTGCTGCGCCGAAGCGGCGAGGTCGCGAGCGAGACGGTGGCGCCGGTGTCGGCGCCGGTGCCGATGGCGCAGCGGCTGCGGCCGCCCGGCAGCGACTGGCTGTATCTCAAGCTCTATTGCGATCCGGCGGTCGAGGATGCCCTGATCGGCGAGGCGATCGCGGATTTCGCCGGCGCACTGCAAGCGCGGCGGCAGATCTCGGGCTGGAGCTTCCTGCGCTACAGCGATCCGGCGCCGCATCTGCGGCTGCGCCTGCATGGCCGCTCCGGCGGGTTGCGGCGCGAGGTGATGGCGCAGGCCTGTGACTGGGCCGCCGGGTTGATGCGTGACGATCTCGTGGCGCAATTCGCCGTCGACACCTATGAGCGCGAGGTCGAGCGTTATGGTGGCATTGCCGGCATGGCCGCGGCCGAGCGTCTCTACGCCGCCGACAGCCGTGCGGTCGCTGCGTTGCTGGCGCTGGCGCGCGACGAGGCGCTGCCGTTCGACCGTCTCGCACTGTCGGCGGTGTCGGTCGACGACCTGCTGGCGGGCGTCGGTCTCGATGCAGAGGCGCGCCGGGCGCTGTATCAGCGCCATGCCGATGCGGCGGGACCCGCGGCCGCGCGCGAGGCGACGGAAGCCTATCGTATCCGCAAGGCCGACCTGATCGCGCTGCTGCGGGCGCCGCTGCTCGGCGGCGTCAGGCACGCAGGACCGGTGCGCAGCATTCTGGCGCGGCGGGGACGCGCGCTGGCGCCGATCGCCGCGACCCTCGCGGACGCTGCCGCCCGTGGCGCGCTCGGCCGCGATCTGCCGACGCTGTGCGCGAGCTACGCGCACCTGCACTGCAACCGCCTGCTGGGCCGTGACCGCGCGCGCGAGCAGCACGTGCTCGCGCTGCTGCTGCGCGTGCGCAAGAGTCTCGACGCGGGTGCGTGATCGCTGAAGATACGTGATCGCAGGTGATCGTGGCAGGTGATCGCGAGCGGCGTCAGCGCCAGGCACAGATGCCGCTGTTGCCGCGGCATGGCCAACTCTGCGGACGTGCATCGAACGCCTGCGCGTCGAGCGGGTTGCCATGACGACGCGTCGCGACGCGCCGCACGGCAGGCTTGCCGCGCGGCTTCGGCGTGATCTCCGCGGTGCGCGAGACCTCGCCCTTGCCGTTCTTGTCGACTTGAGGCGCGAGCGCGCGGGCAAGGTGCGCCGTATGCCCGCCGGTGTTCGGCAGGGTTTCGGTTCTGGCCTCGACACCGAACGGCGCGAAATGCGTCTCCGGGCCAAGACGGCGCGGCGACAGCGCCGCGCGGTTGAGGTCGAGCGTGAGAAAGTCGTCGGGGCGGTAGGCGTCGATCGGCGGCTGGGTCTGGGCTTGGACGGTCGTGGCGCAGCACAGCGCGAGCAGCACGAGGCCGGCGATACCCCGCCGTCGTCCGCGATCTGTCGATGGGCTCCGCGTCGTCATGTCAGCCTCGTGTCACCTTCGTTTCTGCAGCGTCCCGCCTCATGCATGACATGTATGTCGAAGGCGGTCGTTTGCCAGATCCGCAATCGCGCCCGTGGCGTCCGGATCGCGCCATCCGGACGCCAGGCCGAATCTGTTCGCTGGCGGCGTGCCGAATGCACAGCCTACCAACGCCGGGGCCGCAAGCCGGTTCCCGGGCGGAACAGGCTTGCGGCTGGTCTCGGCGGCACAAACGCAAAGGGCGGCCCGCAGGCCGCCCTGATGTGGACTGTCGTGGTGAGGCGTCTCACCAGTGGCGATGATGCCAGCCACCGTGCCAGCCGCCACCCCATCCTCCGCCCCAGCCGCGCCGATAACCCCAGCCGCCGCCATAGTAGTAACGCGGTCCGCCGTAGTAACCGTAGCCCGGGCCGTAGCCGTAACCATAGTAGTAGTTCGGGCGCCACCAGCAGCGCCAGGGGTTGCACACCCAGCGCACCTGATCGGTGTGGACCGGCGTCTGCACTCCCTGCAGCCCGTTCGGCATCGCTGCCGATGCGCCGCTGCTCGACAGCGCCATCCCGATCGTGGCCACGCAGGCCAGCAAAGCCAATCTTGCCTTCATGATCATCTCCCGGTCTCGCATTCTGCGTCTTGAAATCCTGCTTGCTTCGGCAAGGTCACGGCCGCAACTCCTCGCGGACGGCACGTTGCGGGGCGATCATGGCGAAGTCTTGATTACTCCTCCATGAACAGCGCGTTCATGTCGCTGAACGCGGTGTTGCCTGCGCGCATTGCGATCCAACCGGCCGGGACCGATCGCCGGCTCCATTGTTGTCGGCTGCGTCAGTACGTGCCGTCATGGTGATGGCACGCCGCGCTGAGCGTCGGCATGGCGGGCGGCCCGAAAGCCGCCCGCCTGGAATCACGCGTCGCCGTGACGAATTACCAGTGATGATGCCGCTTCTTGATGATCACCACACGGTCATGGTGGCGATCCCAGTCGTGGTGGCGATGCCAGCCGCGGTCGCGGCGCCAGCCATGGTCGCGGCGCCAGCCATGGTCGCGATGCATGTCGGCATACGCGCCGCGCCGTCCATCCTTGATCACCACGGTCTCCGCGCTCGCGAGCGACGGCGCGGCGATCGCCAGCGACAGCGCGGCGGCCATCACATAACCCATCGTCTTCATGTGCTTCTCCTCCAGTGTTCAGCGAACATCGCTAGTCACATGCGCAGGCACAACCGTCTCGCTGCGAAGGCGTTCCCCGCGCAGGGCTGCAAACACATGAACGGATGTTCAGTTGCGGTGTGGTCGCCATGCGGATGCGTGGCGCTGCAGCTGCGTCCTTGCGTGACGTCAGGCGCTGCGTGAACCCGGCCAGGCGATGACCGCGCCCGACATCACCATGCAGTCGCGGCCGCGCTCCTTGGCGGCGTAGAGCGCTCGATCGGCGGTCTCGATCAGCGCCGCGCCGTCGGGGCTGCCGGAGATTGCATGCTGCGTCGCGCCGCCGATGCTGACGGTGATGCGGCGTGCCGGCGGATTGTGGACGTGGGGCAGCGCCAGCTCCTGCAGTGCCCTTAGCACCGCTTCGCCGCGCTGGGCACAGCCCTCGGCATCGGTGTCGGGCATCAGCAGCGCGAATTCCTCGCCGCCATAGCGTGCGGCGAGGTCGGCGGGCCGGCGGGCGTGAACGGCCAGCATCCGCGCCACCGCGCGCAGCGCATCGTCGCCGGCCTGGTGGCCATAGTGATCGTTGAACGGCTTGAAGTGATCGACGTCGATCATCAGCAGCGATAGCGGCGTGCCGTCGCGCCGCGCGCGGGCCCATTCCTCGGCCAGTCGCTCGTCGAAATGTCGGCGGTTGGCGAGGCCCGTGAGGCCGTCACGCGTGGCCAGCGCAGCGAGGCGCTGCTCGAGGTCCTTGTGCTCGGTCATGTCGCGCGTGATCGCGACCACGCCGTCGATCAGACCGCCGGTGGCGCGGGTGACGCGGAGCGCGCTCTCGACCCAGATATCGCCGCGCTCGCGATGGCGAGTGCGGTAGATGATGCGCGCCTCCTCGGCGCGACCATCCCTGAGTGCGGCGACACGCGCGCGCACGTCGGCGAGATCGTCGGCATGGACCCCGGACAGCGCCGGCCGGCCGGCGAGCTGCTGCGGCAGCCAGCCGACGACGCGCGCGGAGGAGGGCGAGGCGTAGAGGATCAGCTCGTCGAGGCCGATGCGCATCACCATGTCGCCGGACTGTTCGGCGAGAAGGCGAAAGTCCGCCTCCTTGGCCTCCAGCGCCGCGGCCATGCGCTGGCGCTGCGCGAGCTGCAGCACCAGCATGAAGCCTGCGAGCGCGATCAGCGCCACGAGGCACACCACGACCGCGAGATGGATCAGTGCCTCGCGGCGCCACGGCGCGAGCACGTCGTCGCGCGCCTCCGTCGCCAGCATCAGCACCGGATAGCGGCTGCTCTTGCGATAGAAGCTGAGCCGTTCGATGCCATCAAGGGGCGAGGTGAAGACGTAGGGACCGGCGGCGGGGCGCTGCGACAGCTCGCGCATCAATTGGCGATGCGACATGTCGCGCCCGACATAGCTGCCGTCGTCCTGGCTGCGCGCCAGGATGACCCCGCCCGTCGACAGCAGCGCGATGGCGCCACGCGCTCCGACGTCGAACTGGCGGTAGAAGTTCGCGAAGTAGTCGACGTCGATGGTGAGCAACGCGACGCCGGCGAAGCGGCCGTCGGTATGGTTGAAGCGCCGCGATGCGGTGATGATCCACTGGCCGCCCGAGCGGCTGCGCACGGGATGGCCGATCAGCGTGCCGCGTTCCGGTGAGGTCTGGTGTCGCTGGAAATAGTCGCGGTCGGCGTTGTTGAGGGCGGCGAGGTCAGCGACCGGCTCGGTGGTGGCGAGCCAGCGGCCGGTCTCGTCGAACACGAAGATGCCGTGCACCCGGCCGGCCGGATTGCGGCGGGCGAGGAAGGTCTGCACCTTGGCCATTGCGGTGGCGCCGGTGCCTTCGAGCTCGAGCTGGTTGACCAGCACGGTCAGCGTATTGTCGGCGATCTCGAAGGTGTCGTCGGCATGCTGGGTCAGCGAGCGCGCGAGATTGGCGAGATCCGTCTCGGCGTTGTCGAGGTAGCTGGTGCGGGCTTCCCACTCGCGCCAGGCGCTCAGGGCCAGCATGGCGAGGCAGGCGAGCGCGACGAAGCCCGCCGCCAGCAGCGGCGGTCGGATCGGTCCGGATTTATGCCACACCGTGGCCACGACGCTCGCCTCTTCGCTCACACCGGCGAGCTTCCACAGTCGGCGTTAACGAGCCGTTGTTATCCACATGCAGGGCTGGAGGCCGCGCGCGTTCGTTGCAGCGGGAACTCGCTGTGATGCGCAGGGAACAGCGGTGGTTGCCGACAATTATCGGCGGAACCGCGGCACGTGTTTAACCGGGCAATGAAGGCAACGGCGGGGATGAGAACGTGGAACCCGACCACGGCATGGCCGCGACGGCGGTCAGCGTACCTGCCAGCCGCCGAAGAAGCTGGCGAACAGCGGCGGTGGCTGCTGCGGACGCGGCAGCATCGCCACGCGCGCCGGTTGCGCCGCGCGGCGCTGCGCATCGTTGCGTGCAACCCTGGCTTTCGGCTTCTTCGGTGAAGCCGCCACCGGTTTATCGGTTGCCGTCGGCATCTGCGCGTAGGCGTCACGCGTGTCGGCGTCCGCGACCGCTTCGGTCGCCGGGCGCGTTGCCGCGCGCGCCGGCTGGATCTGTGCCTGGGCGACGTCGACCGACGGAACAATGGTCGGCAGCGAGGCGTCGATCTCGACGCGCTCGGGGCCCTTCTGGCGGGAGGCGATGCGGATGGTCGACTTGTCGATGCCGTTCGTCTGCTGCTGGAGCGGCGCCTGCGGTGTCGGCAGATAGACGTTCGCGATCAGCATCAGCGCCAGAAGCGCACCGCCAACTCCGACAAAGTAACGTAACAGGGGCATCACACACCGTTCAGACTGAATTCAAGACACGAAACACGAACTGCGACCGATCCAGCACGGCTGGCTGTAGGGCGAGCCGCTGAGGTCGATCATCCCAGGTGGCAGGAGATGGCCGGCACGTTGCCGCCAAAAGCTTGCCCCCTCGGGCGAGATCAGGTGACATGACATGGAACATGTGATCCGCCGCGCCCGCCTCACGAGATCGTCATCCACAACCACATTCACAAGGCGGTTGCGGGGCCGATCGTGGTCAATTCCCTGCGATCGGTTTGGTTCCCGTGCGCGTGGTTAACCGCAAACGGACGGCGCGCACGTTTTGGTGATTGGTCGGCGGCATCACCAGAAAGGTTCAGGAGTTAGCGACTCGCCGTGGCGATACGCATTGCGCGTGGTGCCTGTTTGCCGGCGAGACGCGTCTTGCTGCGGCCCTCGAGGCGCCGGTGGGCCTGTTTCGCGGCCTGCGCCCGCGCCGCGCGTGCCGCCTCGCGGCGAGCTTGCTGCAGGCTGTCGCGCACGTCGGGCGCGAGTGCGACCGCGACTTCGACCGGTGGCCGTCCGCGCGACAGGCCGCCAATGCCTTCGCAAGGCGCCTCGCGCGGCAGGTGCTGGACGAGGCCGATCGTCTTCGCCTCGCGCAGCCAGTTCTCGGCGGCATTGCCGGTGATGCGGTGCACGTAGTTGCGCGTTTCCGCGGGCAGCGCTGCGCGCCGCGCCACCCAGTCCTGGATGCGGCCGGGGCCGGCGTTGTAGGCTGCCGCGGCAAGGCCGAGGTTGCCGAGGCGGTCGCGCAGCTTGCGCAGCAGGCGCGCCGAGGCCGGCAGCGCCTTGCGCGGATCGAACGGATTGTCGAGGCCTTCCTCCGCGGCCGTATCGGGCATGAACTGCGCGACGCCCTGGGCGCCGGCGTGGCTGACTTCGTCGGACTTGAATTGGCTCTCCTGCCAGATCAGGCGCGCGAAGAAGCTGACGGGAATGCCGGCGTCGCTCGCCGCCGTGGTCAGCGCTGCGCAGAACTCCTGGGTCGACAGCGCGGCGGGATCGCCGTCGTCCGGCGCGGCATCGTTCCAGCCGCTCGCCGGCGCCAGCGTGAGCGGCGCTACCGGGGCGGGCGCGAACACGGCCAGCATGGTGCTGCCGCGGTCGAAATCGAATCGCGCGGTGTCGAACGGCATGGTTTCCGCTTCGCTCTTCGTCGTGTCGATCGAGAGCTGCGGCAGATGATATGTGGAATTCACAGCCGGCCTGACCGCGACATCCGCCAGCAGCAGCGGCGCAGCAGCCAGGGCGGCGATCAGATATCGCATCCCGAGACAGACCCTGTGACAACCTTCCCCAAGGCGTCCGGCGCGGGCCCGACTTGTGCGTCAGGATTTCAGCCTCGCGACGGGCGCGAGAACGGAGTTGCCGCGCCAAGCCGTCGCTTTGATGAGCCGAATGCGGCGAAATGCGGAAACGCTGTGGTGGGTGCAAGGCGCGGGAACCAGTGGGTTCCAGATGATACCGCGGACGCGCCGTGCGGACGCGTCAGTTGCAGTCCTTGTCGAGCATGCAGGCGCGGATCGCCTCATGGCTGTCCGCCGGTGCTTCCTTCGGGGCGGCTGCGGCGCGGTAGCGGGCGGCGCGCTGCGTCGGCGGCGTCTCGGACCGCGCGTCGATGGCGGCCTGCGGAGCGGCATCGGCGTGCTCCGTCTCGTCGAGCTGGCGATGCATGCGCGCGCGCATCAGCAGCGCTTCGCTGTTGTCCGCATCGCGCGACAGCACGGTATCGAACGCAACCTGGGCCTTTTGAAAGTCGCGCTGGCGGACATGGACGATGCCTTTGGCATAGAAGGTGTCGGCATCGATCGAGCCGAGCGCGATAGCCTTGTCGAGGTCGGCGAGCGCGTCGGTTTCGCGGCCGCGCTTGTAGGCGAGGTACTGGCCGCGCGCGGCGAACGCCTGCGCGACCGGCCGGTAGGCGATTGCCGCATCGAGATCGCGCTCGGCGAGTTGCGCCTCGCCGCGCGCGTCGCGAACCTGGGCGCGGTTCTGCAGGGCGATGATGTGGAAGTCGAGCCGGTCACCGTGCTCGTCGAGATAGCCCTGGCGGTTGACCACCGTCGGCACGATCGCGACCAGGGCGTCGGCGTCCCTGAGCGCCGGATCGAACTGGCCGCGACCGCGGTACTGCCGGCTGCGGAACAGGAGCGCGTAGGCCTCGATCGGATCGGCGGCGAGCGCCAGCGTGAAGTAGCGGGTGCTCTGCGCGCCGTCAGTAAAGGTGCCGGCCATGCGCAGCGCATGCGCGTTCGCCGGTTCGATCGCCAGCGCCTGCTGCAGCATGTCGGTCGCCTCGCGCCAGCGATGGCCGCGCGCCGCGACATTGGCGCGGGCCACGAACAGCTCGGCGTTGCGCGGCGTCAGCTTGATCGCGGCGTCGTAGTCCTGCTGCGCGAGGTCGAGCCGCTTGCTGTTGTGATAGGCCTTGCCGCGGATGAACAGCGCGAAGCCTTTGGCGGCCGGCGGCGTCGACGGGTCGTCGATGATCGCCGAGCACGGCGCGATGACGCTGGCGGGGATGGTCTGGACCTGCAGCAGGGTGCACGGCGTGGCGGCGAGGGCCTGCGTGGCGCCGGCCAGCGCGAGGCCGGTCAGTGCGGCGGTCGACAGAGCCTTCAGCAGACGCAGGCCGCCCATCGTCTCGTCCCCCGTGCAGCAAGCACGCAGGACGACCTAAGGTAGAGCCCTGAAGATGCCGTCAATAAAATGCCGACAATTGTCGCGATCGCCGGCCGGCACGCGCGCCATGCCCGCAATTCACTGAAGTCACAGCGCCCGCAGCGCCCGCAGCGCGCGGCGGCGGTCGGCGCGGGTATCGGGCAGGGCGTCGCGGTCGAGCGCGAGCTGATCGATCACTGTGGTCTGCACGCGCGCGCGCCACTCGTGCTCGAGGCGGTGATAGATGCGCAGGTACAGCGGATCGCCTTCGTCGAGCGCCACGCTGTGACGGGCGAAGGCCGGCAGGCTGCGGCCGGCGCGTGCCGCCGCGATGATCTCGTGCGGCGCATGCGCAAGGCGCCGCGCGCCGTCGAGCGCGATGGCGCGGATCGTCCATGCGCCGTCGCCGTGATAGGCGATCTCCGCCGAGCCGGTGACGTCGCCGGCTTCGATGCCGCCGTCGATCACCAGTGGCAATTCCTCGAACTGGAAAGTGAGGGTGCGTCCCACGCGGCCTCCGCTGCTTGCGAACCGAAGCGCCACTGTCACTGAAAATTCAGTTGGTCTCAACAAAATGCGCCGGACCGTGAATAAGTTGTCGCCGGCGCGCTGGCGGTACCATCGTCATGCCGCTGTCATCGGTCTCCCCTAAAGCAACCCTTAACAAAAGATGAAAGCTCTTTTGGGATAGCGGGGGCTATGGTGGTGTTTGTGAAGGGTGGCGTCAGCCGCCGGCGTTCGGCTGTGCGCGTGCATGGTCAGGAAATGGGAATGATGTCGGCGCCGCAGGCGGCGTCGATGAAAGCAGGTCAGGCGAAGCGGGAGCCGGCGGGGGCCGGGATCGCGCTCTGGACAGCGGCGGGGGCGTCGCGACTGGCTGCGGGGCTGCGGCGCGCGGCGCTGCTGGGGTCGGTATCGCTCATCGCGGTCGCCGCGCTCGCACCGGTGGACCGCGCGGTCGCCGGCCAGCTGCCGCAGTCGGCGTTCCAGAACTATGATCCCTCCACGGCCGGCAGCATCCTGCCGGGGCCGTTCTCGCTCTACCAGGTGCCGCTGAACAGCCTGCGGCCGACCCAGATGAATGTCGGCACGTTCGAGATCGGCAAAAAGATGGCGGGCTGGGATCTGCTGGCGCCATCGGCACTGACGTCGACGTTGCTCGGCGACATCGAGCCAGTGGTGATCGGTCCGGGCGGCGTGCTCTATCTCACCGACGGCCATCACACCTTCCTGTCGCTGCTGCTATCGATCTATGGGTTGTCGAACGCGAGTGGTGCGCAGAACCCGAACGTCTTCGTCGACGTCATCGCCAACTACTCCAACCTGACGCCGGCGCAGTTCTGGGCCAAGATGCAGGCCAGCAATTTCCTGCTGCCGCTCAATAACGGCGTCGTGCAGAGCGTCGATCCGCTGACCGGCGCGCCGATCCCGACCTCGTTCCTCGGCATGACCAACGATCCCTATCGCGGGCTCGAATACGCCATCCTGAAGAACAAGAATTCGGTGCTGTTCCCGACGGCTGCGAACATCACCGGAGTCGCCGGCTCGTCGAAGCCTGGCCTCGACAAGACCGCGGCGTTCTATTCCGACTTCATCTGGGCGCAGGCCTATCGCAGCGCCAATGGCGGCCTCGGCCTGCCGTATCTGTCGCCCGCTGACATTGCCATCGCCACCCAGTGGAATTTGAACGGCAGCAACGTCGTCAATATGCCGGGGGCACCCGGCGTGACGACCGTGGCGCAATTGCCCGGTTATATCCTGCCGACCGGCAAGACCATCACCATCACCGGCTCCATCAGCGACGCGACGCTGGCCAACGGCGTGCTGGACGGCACGAAGACCGGTACCTTCGATCAGGTCAGCAGCTCCGCATCGTTCAATGGCCTGCGGGGCCTCAATCTCGGTTCGGTGACCATCGGATCGTCCGCGCCCGGCTTCATCATGCAGCTTGGGGCCGATCTCAATTCCAGCGTTGCAACCGTGACGCTGTCCGGCGCCAACACCTACACCGGCGGCACCACCATTCTCGCCGGCACGCTCAACATCACCAGCGATGCATCGCTCGGCGCGGCGAGCCCGGCGGGTGCGGTGATCGATCCCAGCAGAATCGCCGCGAGTATCGCGGCCAACAATGGCATCGTGTTCAACAGCCTGAGCGAGGGCTCCGGCACGCTGAAAATAAGTCCGTCCACGACAGCCACGCCGGCGTCGCCGTTCGTGCTCAACCGGCCGATCGCGGTCAGTGGCGAAACGGCGGCCCTCGATCCCAACCGCAACGCAGTTCAACTCACCGGAACGATCATCTCGCTCGGCGGCGGCGGCACCGGCATCGGCAATGCAACGGGAGTATCCGACCTGTCCATTAAGGACAGCTCGTCCCAGGCGGATGGCACAGTCATCCTGGCACCCGCGAGCGGCAGCAATCCATACTTCTACGGCAACTGGATCATTTCCAGCGGCACCCTGCAGGCGTCCAGCGACGCCGCGCTCGGCAACGTCACCGGCCCGTCCTACACCATCGGCCAGATCGTGCTCGATGGCGGCACGTTCCAGGCCGGCGCGTCATTCAGTTCGGTGCGCAGCCTCAACCTGACCGGCGGCAGCACGTTCGACACCAATGGCTTCACCACCAGCTTCGCCGGCACCATCACCGACGTACAGCGCGTGCTGACGATTGCCAACAGCAACGCCACGACCGCCGGCGCGGTGACGTTCGGCGCGCTGAACATCGGCTCCACCGCGACGCTGGCCCTGAGCGGCGGCGCGGCCGGCGAGACCGTCACCTTCACCAATGGCATCAACCGTGGATCGGCGGCGACGCTGCTGCTGCAGCCGTCGAGCGCGACCTCGCTCGGCACCACCGAGAAGGTGCTGTTCGGCACCGCGCCGACGCTCGCCAACGGCATCGCTGCGCCATGGATCGTGGTCACCTCGGGCGCGGCCAACAACCCGTATGACTTCGTCACCTACGGTGCGAACGGCTTCACCACGGCGACCTACAATTCGACCAACATCATCACGGCGACCTCGTCGAGCGTGGTCAAGCAGGGCGCCAATGCGACGCTGGCCGGGAACACCCAGGCCTATGCGCTCAACATCCAGAAGGGCTTCAACGTCACCATCGGCGGCGGTAACACGCTGACGCTTGGTGACGGCAGCAATCCGGCGGGCCTCATCCTGAACGGCGGCAGCGGTTCCGGGATCACCGGCGGCACACTGGCCTTCGGCGCCAGCGAGGGCGTGATCTGGAACAGCGGCAGCAGCACCATCACGTCGGTGATCACCGGCACGGGCGGGCTGACTTTCGCCGGCTCCGGCAACACCACGCTCAGCGCCGCTTCGACGCAGACCGGTGCGATCACCATCGATTCCGGCACGGTCACCCTGACCACCGCCAACGTGTTCGCCGGCAGCAGCGCAGGCGTCACGCTGTCGGACAACAAGAGCAAGCCTGCGGCGGCAACCCTGGCGATGAGCGCCAGCAATGCGTTCTCTGCGCTGAGCGGGGGCACCAACAGCAAGATCACGCTGAGCAACGGTGCTGCGCTCACCATCGGCGACAGCCAGAATCTGGCGTCGACGCTGTCCTCATCAGTCGCACAGAGCGGTACGGCCGTCGCGGGCGCCATCACCAAGAACGGCACCGGCCTGCTCGACCTCTCCGGCATGAAGAGCGGAACGCTGTCGTTGCTCGGCGGCAGCAGCATCATCGTCAATGGCGGCGTGATGCGGGTCAGCGCGGCGAGCTTCGCCAACCCCAACGCCATCGTCCTCAACAGCGCTAGTGAACTGCAGTTCGCCCAGAACGGCGGCGGCACGTTCGGCGGCGCGATCTCGGGCAACGGCATGGTCCACCTCATCGGCGGCACGCTGAAGCTCACCAGCAGCGGCAACAGCTGGTCCGGCGGTACCTTGATCGAAGCCGGCTCGACGCTCAGCCTGACCACGGCGAATGTCTCCAGCGGCAATGCCAACATCGCCAGTTCCGGCGGTTATGTGGTGTTCGACCAGGCGACCAGCGGCACCTACAGCGGCGTCATCAGCGATGGCAAGCAGATGGGGTATGGCCTGTCTGCCGCCGGCACCCTGATCAAGGACGATTCCACCGGGGCAAGCGGCGGCAACGTCACCCTCGGCGCGGTGCAGACCTATAGCGGCGGCACCTATGTCGAGGCCGGCACGCTGACGCTCGGCGTCGCCAACGCCATCGCGGCGAGCGCCGGGGTCGATCTGGGCCGCATCGGCGGCACCGCCGCCGGCCAGACTTCGGCGAACACCGCGACGCTGGCGCTCGCCGCCGACAACACCATCCAGGGTCTCAAGAGCGAGGCTGGCAATGTCACCGGCGTGCAGCTCGGCGGCAACACGCTGACCATCAACACCGCTGCGGGCACCCAGTGGAGTTTCGGTGGCACGATCAGCGGCAGCGGTTCGCTGGTGGTCGGCGGTCTCGGCACGCAGGTGCTCACCGGCGCCAACACCTTCACCGGCGGTACCACGGTCAACGGCACCCTCGGCATCGGCCCGGCGGGCTCGCTCGCGGGCGCGGTGCAGGTCAACAGCGGCGGCGTGCTCGCCGGCAACGGCACCGTCGGCGCGACGACGATCGCCAGTGGCGGCGTGCTGGCGGTGACACCGCTGTTTGACGGCTCGGCGACGCCGAAGCAGACGCTGAACGTCACCGGCAGCCTCGCGTTGCAGAGCGGCGCGCTGTACATGACCAGCCTGTCGCCGGCGGCGGCGATGCAGACTGTCGTCTCGGGCACGGCGACGCTCGGCGGCAATGTGCTGGCGACGTTCGCAACGGGCGCCTACACCCAGCTGCCGAAATCCTACACCCTGCTGTCGGCGGCGGGCGTCAACGGCACGTTCGCGAACTTCGCGACCGTCAACATGCCCGTCGCGCTGTCGGCGAGCCTCGGCTACACGCCAACCAGCGTGGTGCTGAACCTCACCTCCGCGCTCGGCCAGGTCAGCGGCCTCAACGCCAACCAGCGCGCCGTCGGCAATGCCATCGATGCGGCGTTCAACAGCGGCAGCGGCGGCGTCTCCGGCGGCTTCGCGACGCTGCTCGGCCTGTCGGCCGCGGCGCTGCCCGGCGCGCTGTCGCAGGCCTCGGGCCAGCCCGGCGCCAGCCAGCAGCAGTCCGCGCTCAACGCCGCGACCCAGTTCATGTCCACCATGACGGACATGGGCATCGCCGGCCGCAGCGGCTCGACCGGCGGCGTCACGGCCTACAGCGACGATCCCGGCGAAGCCTACGCCTATGCGCCACGCGGCGGTGCGGAACGCGAGGCCTATGCCGCGATCCCGACCAAGGCGCTGCGCCGCGTCGACGCCTTCATCCCGGCATGGAGTGTCTGGGGCGCCGGTTATGGCGGCTCGTCGACCACCAGCGGCAACGCCGTCGTCGGCAGCAACACCACCACCAGCACGCTGTGGGGATTTGCGACCGGCGCCGACTACCAGGTGTCGCGCGATCTCGTCACCGGCTTCGCGCTCGCCGGGGGCGCGTCGGCGTTCTCGCTCGCCAATGGCCTCGGCAGCGGGCGGGCCGACATGTTCCAGGCCGGCGCCTTCGCGCGCCAGCAGATCGGCGCTGCCTATGTCACCGGCGCGCTGGCCTATACCTGGCAGGACGTCACCACCGATCGCACCCTCACCATCGCCGGCGTCGATCGCCTGCAGGGGCGCTTCAACGCCAATGCGCTGTCGGGCCGTGCGGAGGCGGGCTATCGCGTGCTGACGCCGTGGCTCGGTGTGACGCCCTACGCGGCGGTGCAGTCGACGCTGTACATGCTGCCGGGCTATGGCGAGCAGGCGGTGTCGGGGGCGAACACCTTCGCGCTGAACTATGCCAGCAAGTCCACGGCGGCGACGCGCAGCGAACTCGGCTTGCGCCTCGATCGCTCGTTCACCCTCAACGACGGCATCCTGGTGCTGCGCGGGCGTGCGGCGTGGGCGCACGACTACAACCCCGACGCCAGCGTGACGGCGACGTTCCAGAACCTCGGCGCGGCGTCGTTCGTGGTCAATGGCGCGACGCCGGCGCGGGATGCGGCGCTGACCACGGTCTCGGCCGAGAAGATCTGGGCGGGCGGCTTCTCGCTCGGCGCGACCTTCGAGGGCGAGTTCTCCAACACCACGCGGTCGTACGCCGGCAAGGGCATCGCGCGCTTCACCTGGTAACGAACAAGGCGGTTGGGTGATCTGATGGGGCAGCATGTGTGGCGCCTTGCCACACTGCTGCCCATCTTCCCCCCGACAAAGCGGCGTCGAAGCCCGCCGTCCTGTGTTCGAATCGGGACACCCGGAAGCCATCAGGGAGCCGCCGACACACGTGGTCCGCCCGGACTGCGGGCGGAACTGCGTTGTCCGAGACTCCCCAGCAGGTTTGCCAGCAGGTTTGCCAGCAGGTTCGCGTCGCCCGTTGCACGCCGGCGATCCGGCCGTGGTCGCCGCCGTTGCGCGGTCGCGGCGTGCCGGTGGGCGCCGGAGCTGCCGTCGTGGCGGTCGCCGCATGACGCGGACTGCGGGGCTGGTCGAGGGCGTGCCGGCGCTGAACGGCGCATGGCCCGATGTCGACATCGAGGCGCCGCTGCCGCATCCCCATCTCTTCGGCCTGCCGCTGAACCCGCGCTGGCTCACCGCGGTGCTGCTGCTCGCCGCCATTTCCGCGGCATTGATCTTCGGTACCCTGTGGTCGGTGCTCGGCACGCGCGGTCACTTCGCCGCCGCGCCGGTGTTCGCGCGCCGGGCGGTCGGCGAGGGCGAACTGCCGCGCGGCGATCGCCTCGCGGCGGTGCCGGCGCCCGAGAGCGCCGCGGCGGGGGACAACGCCATGCTGCGCTCCCGCATCGAGCAGCTCGCCGATGGCGAGCTGCGGCCCAAGCCCTTCACCCATGTCATCGCGGGGCTCGCCGACCTGCCGGTCGCGCCGCCGCAGGGCGCGCCGCCGGCGGAACATGCGTCGCCGCCGGCCAATGTTGCCGCCGCCGCGCTGCCGCCGGTAATTCGCTATGGCGGCGCCAGGCCGGCAGGGCAGCAGCGCGCCAGCGCCTACGCCGCAGCCGACGACGGGCTGCAGGGCACGCTCGCCATTCCGCTCGACGCCATCAATCTCACGGTGATCCGCAAGCATGCGCAGGATGCGGCAGCGCGGCCGCAGCGCCGCGTCATCGTCGCGCGCGCCGGCGACACCCTCGACCAGATTCTCACCGCGCTCGGTGTCGCGGCGTCCGACGCCGAGGCGATCGCGACGCTGCTGATGCCCCGCAAGTGGTTCAGCCGCGATGCCTTCGCCGGCGGCGAGGAGGTCACCGTGCTGCAGGACGCCGCCGCGGCGCAGTCGCCGGAGCATGCGGCGGAGCGTGTCACGCCGCCGCTGCGTCCGCGCATGGTGCGGCTGGCACGGCCGGAGCGTCCGGACGTCGCCGCCGCGCTGTCCGATGCCGGGCGCTATGTGAGGGTCGCGGCCGCGCCGCCGGAGCCTGCCCGTGGCAGCACGACCGCGACCGCGCAGCGGCTGCGGCCTGCGACCGGTGCGAGCCTGCGTGACAGCCTGCTGGCGCTGGCGCAGGCCCATGACATCGACCGCGCAGTGGTCGACGATGTCGGCCGGTTGTGCGAACACGACGTCGATCTCGACGCGCCGGTCGGCGCCGACGACAAGGTCGAGCTGCTGTTCAGCCCCAACGCGCTCGGACAGTCCGAACTGGCGTTCGCGGCATTGACGCTCGGTGGCAAGACGCGGCGCTACTACCGCTTCGACTCGCCCGACGACGACAGCTCCGACTATTACGACGAGGACGGCCGCTCGGTGACCAAGTCGCTGCTGCGCAAGCCGGTCGCGGCTGGCCGGCTCGGTGATGGTTTCGGCTGGCGTACCCATCCGGTGCTGCAGGACCGCCGCTTCCATGAGGGCGTCGACTACGCCGCGCCGATGGGCTCGCCGATCGCGGCCGCGGCCTCCGGCGTCGTCGAGAAGATCGATCAGCAGTGGGGCTACGGCAAGTACATCCGCATCCGCCACGACTACGGCTACGAGACGACTTACGCCCATATCGCCGGCGTGCCGCACGGTCTCAAGGTCGGCGACCGCGTCCGTCAGGGCCAGACCATCGCGATGATCGGCTCGACCGGTCTGTCGACCGGACCGCACCTCTATTACGAGGTGCGCATCAACGGCCGCAATGTCGATCCGCTGCGCGTCAAGCTGCGCGCCGGCCGTGTGCTCGACGGCAATCTTCTGACCGCGTTCGAGACCACGCGCAACCGCACCGATCAGTTGTTGCAGGCCTCCGGCGCGCCGCGCTGAAGAAGCGGGTTCGTCGCCGCATGTGTTGCGCTGCGGGACGACGCTGACGCTTTTCGCGCCGGCCGCGCGATCTGACGAACTTTTCAGCACGCCCGTGTTGTCTGTTGCCGGGGTTTTGCGCCGGGATCATAGTCGGCGTTGCCGGGCCACCGAGGCCGGCGAAACACGTTGCGATTTGCTCGGTTGCGATCCGCTCGAACAACAGGAGCGTGCAATGATGAGACGTGTCGTGATGATCACCGCCGCGTTGACGATCGTGTCGCTGGGCGCCATTGGAGGCGCCGAGGCCGGAGCCTCCGCCAGCGCGCCGTCGAAGTACAGCGCCCGGACGCACGCCATGACCGCGAGCCAGCCGACGACGGTCCGCCCGGCGTCGGTGCGGACCGACGAATTCTCGTCGGCGGCGCGGACGCGCCAGCCCGGTCACTGAGAAGGGGCGCCATCGCCCGTGCCGCGCAGCGCATGCGCGGCCATGCGATGGCGTGCGCCGGTCTGGACCTGGCGATGAAGCCGCCGCGCGGCTGGACGGCTTCAGCGCGCCTGCGCCACGACAAGCGTATCGGCGTGGCGATGCACCAGCTTCCACGCGCCATCTTCGCGGCGAAAGATTTCAGTGACGCGCAGATCCATCGGCATGGCGTCGGTCTTGCCGTGCAGACGCACGGTGGCGCGCTGGATCCCCGTCCAGAACGCCAGGGTGCCGCTCGCGCCCTGCTGCAGGATCTCGAGATGCGTCCGACCATCGCCGGCGAACAT
The DNA here is from genome assembly GCF_018131225.1 of Bradyrhizobium sp. U87765 SZCCT0048. Lineage (GTDB taxonomy): Bacteria > Pseudomonadota > Alphaproteobacteria > Rhizobiales > Xanthobacteraceae > Bradyrhizobium_A. The sequence goes on from NZ_JAFCMM010000005.1 coordinate 370,871, forward strand.
GGCCGCGCCCGCCTGATACGCGCTCGTCACCGCCGTCGCGCCGGTCAGATGGCCGCCGCTGGGACCGAAGAAACTCACCGGATCGGTGGTGGCGGCGAGCTGTGCGAGCGGCGCGGCATCACCGCCGACATAAGCGCGCGCGGCCGCCTCGCGCTGCGTCATGAAGGTCGTGAAGTCATGGGTCGAGCGGTCGGTCATCGGCATCTCCGGAACGTCGGGCCGGCACGCGGGATGCGTGCGGTCGGCCGGACCTGACGGCGACGCCGTGCCAGTTTCTGTCAGCAGCGCTCGCAGGGCAGTCCAATGATGTCCGAATGATCGACCTGTGCTGTGGCCAGGCGCCGGCGTTGAGGACGCAACGGCTTTCGCACTTTCCGCGTCATGCGCGGGCAGCGCGATCCGTCTTCGACGGATCGCCAGGACCAAGGTCACCCGCGCATCCAGCTTCACGAACTCGCCCCCGGGAGGAAAAGCTGAATTGCCGGATCAAGTCCGGCAATAACGCTCGGGGTGTCGCCAGCTGCCTTGCCCTCAATACACCGAGAAACGTCCGACATAGCGCCCGAACACGGTCACTTCCTCCGGCGCGAACGACTGGTCGGGATACATCTTGTTGTCGGACTTCAGCACGTAGCGCAGGCCGCTGTCGGTGCGCTCGACCGAGACGCGCTTGAGTGTGCGGCCGAGGCCATAGTCGACCGCCCAGATGCCGTCGGGCTCGATCTGCTGGCGGCTGGTGTCGACGAACACGACATCGGTGCGCTGGATGGTCGGCTCCATGCTGTCGCCGTCCATGACGAAGCCGACGGTGCGGGCGACGTCGGCGCGGGCGAGGCCGCGCAGCACGGCGGCGGGAATGCGCCACCAGTCGGCGACCTCCTCGCGCGCCTGCATCTCGCCGACGTCGATGGTCAGTACCGTGCCGGTCGAGCCGCCGCCGATGCGGCCGCGCATCTGCGGCAGCGCGTCGGGGAAGGGGCGGTCGAGCTCGGTGGTCGGCGCGTCGATCTCCGGATCGGGCTCGAACTCCTCACCGGCGGGCACGCGCTTGGGCTCGCTGCCATGCTCCTCGCCGCCGCGCCGCCACAGCAGCCAGTCCTCGCTGGTGGCGAGGGCGGCGGCGATCTCGCGCAGCAGCCGCGGCCGCTTCACGCGGCCTTGCTCGATGGCGTCGATGCCCTGCTGCTTCATGCCGACACGCTCGGCGAGCATCTCCTGCGACAGGCCGAGCTTGGCGCGGCGCAGCCGCATGCGGCGACCGAACGCTGCTGCATCCACTTCCTTCATGATGACCTCCGAGGTGCGAGCGACCGGCTCGGGGATGGCGGGGACGGGAGCGGCGACAGCGCCGGCTCTACCAACTTTTCGGTTATCCACTGTACTGATTTATCAGTTGCGGTCAACCGATCTTTCAGTGATGGTGAATGCATGACCGATAACAACCAGTCCTTGCAGGAAACGTCACTGCCGCCGCTGACCGCCGCCGACGCCGCCGGTCAGGCCGCGTCCGATCCGTCCGCGTCCCACAAGCTGGCGTTGCAGCGAGCCTGCGACGCCGTCGGCGGCCAGAAAGCTCTCGCCGCCCGTCTCGGCACCTCCCAGTCCAAGGTCTGGTACTGGCTCGCGCGCAGCCGGCGCGGCGTTCCCGGCGAGTTCGTGCTGGCGGTGGAAGCCGCGAGCGGCGTCAGCCGCCACGACCTGCGTCCCGACATCTATCCGCAACCGACCGCCATGGAGCCGTCATGTCCGCCGTCCGCGCGCCGCTGATCGCCGCACCTTCCCTGATGCCCACCGACGCCGCCGGTGCGGCGCTGACGCCGGCCGACGACCGCACCCTGCTGCGGCTGTGGGCCGAGCGCCACGACACCTGCGACATCGCGCGGCGCATGCACCGCAGCGAGGCGCAGATCGCCAACCGCCTCGCGCAACTGCGCGACGAGGACGGCATGGCGATGACGCCGACGCAGTACACGCTGCATCACGCCCGCAAGCGCCGCCTGGCGCGGCTGGCCGCCGCGGCGAAGCCGCAGCCGGTCGAGGCGCGCGCGGTCGCGGCGATCGCCGATGACGATGATCTGCCGGCGCGCGCCACGACGCCCGCGGTGGCGCGGCGCAACACCACGGTGTGCACGCCCGATCGCGCTGCCGCCGCGCGGCTGGCGCAGCTCGCGGTCGCAGCGTCGCTGCCGCCGGCGCCGAGCGCCCGTGCGGTTCAACTGGCGGTATGCGCCTATTACGACGTCACGCTGCAGGACCTGCTGTCGCCGCGGCGTCATGCGGAGATCGTGCGGCCGCGTCAGGTCGCGGTCTATCTCTGCCGCACGCTCACTGCGCTCTCGATGCCGAAGATCGGCGCGCTGTTCGGCGATCGCGACCACACCACCATTCTCGCCGCGATCCGCAAGGTCAGCGAGCAGCTGCAACGCGATGCCGACCTGCGGCTCGACGTCGATGCGCTGACCGATCAGTTGCTGACCGCGCTCGAGGCCGGCGAGCCGATGCCGTGACGGCGATTTCCGGGCCGCCTGCTCCTTGCGCGGGACGCGAGCGCGACGGGAATCGTCGCCGTCGCGGGGGCGCGAGGGGCGGGCGGCCGGGTGTGGAGCGGCCGCCAGGGCGGGCCGGGCAGTGACCGCATGCATCAATGGTTTCGAGTCTACAACACGCTGGTGGACGATCCGAAAGTGCAGCAGCTTCCGAGCGCGCTGTTCAAGGCGCTGATCAATCTGTGGTGCCTTGCCTCGCAAAGCGGCGGCGTGCTGCCGCAGATGAATGTCGTCGCCTACAAGCTGCGGATGACGCCGCGCAAGACGGCCGACATCGTCGCGCGCCTCGTCGCCGCGGGACTGATGGAGAGCAGCGGCGGCGCCGTCGTGCCGCACAACTGGAGCGGCCGCCAGTTCCAGTCGGACTGTTCGACCGAGCGGGTGCGGCGCTTCCGCGCCAACCGCCGCCATGCGCGCAAGGCGGCGGCCGGTGCGGACGCGCTCACGCCGGAGGCCGCCGACGGCTCTGCTGTCGCGGCGCCGCTCGCCGACGCCGCGGCGCAGGAAGCGGCGCTGCGCGGCGAGATCGCCCGGCTGTTCACTGCGGCGAAGGCGCCGGCCGTGCCCGACATGGCGCGGGTGCGGCTGTGGCTCAGCCAGGGCTATGACGTCGGCATCATCCTCGCGGTGGTGTCGGAGATCGTGGCCCGCAAGCCCAATCTCTCCAGCCTCAACTATTTCGACGCCGCGATCCGCGAGGCCCATGCCTCGCGCGCGCCGCCGCGCGTCACGCCGGGGCCGCCGGGGCGGCTCGGCATCGAGGATGCTGTGCGGCTGTTTGCCTCGACGCGGCACTGGTCGCGCTGGGCCGGCCCCGCGCCCGGCCTTGCCGGCTGCCGCGCCAGCGACGAACTGCTGGCGCGCTTCGGCCTTGCGCCCGACGGCATGCCGTTCGTGTCGCCGGACCATTCGACGCCATCCCTCACTATCAACGAGAGCACGACGCCATGACCCACTTCCACATTCCGCCCAAGGGCGACATCAAGCTGAACAAGGACGGCAAGAGCCGGCCCAAGCGCCGCCGCGTCGGCCGGCTGCGCACTCCGCGCGAGCCGCTGGGCACACCGACGCAGGAGCGTCTCGCGAAAGCCGATGGTCATGTCGACGTTGGCGACGACGCCCAGGGCACGCGCATCTACACGCTGCGCGATTCCCCGCTCGAGCGCCTCAATGCCCGCGGCGGCATCGATGGGCGCGAGTACTCGGCGCTGATGAAGTTCAAGCAGCACTGGCATCATGCCGGCCTGCAGCCTTCGGTCGGCAGCGTCGACCTCAGCCGCGTCTTCTCGGTCGACCCCGCCGGCTATTCCGGCATGGCGAAAACCGAGCGCCAGGTGTTTCACCGCCAGCGCTATCGCGAGGCGGTGCAGCACATCGGTCTTCGCGCGGCGCTGGTGGTCGAGCGGGTGGTGTGCACCGAGCAAACGCTGGAGACCGCGGGCATGGCATTGAATTGGCGCACCCCGGCGCAGGCTCGCGCCGCGGCCACCGAGCTGCTGCGCGACGCCGGCTATCGCCTCGCGCAGCTGTGGGGCATCGGGTGAGAGCGATTTTGAGGTGCCCACGGCAAATGGGCACCTCACGGGAAATCAGGCTACAATAGATCGAACTGCGCCGGCCTGATGGATGGTGATGATGGTTGGGGGCATTCGATGGATGGACAACGTTCGCTTGCCGACTGGCTGCGCGTTCTGCCTTTGCGCTGGTTATGCCTCGGCAAGTCGGCAAGGCCGTGCTGTGTGGTGTCGCATTCGGCATTTACGTCGGGGGCGTATTCCCGGGACAGGATTCGCGTTCAAGGGACACGCTTGACCACTTGGGGGCCCATCTGTCCAACGCATTGGACCATGCTTTGCTGGCGATCCCTGTTGGTCTCGCCGTCGGCTTGTTTTTGAAGCGGAATCTTGCCCGCCGGCTCGGCAGTGCGCATGCAGCGTCTGCGGCAGACGCCGCACTCTGATTCTGACAGAGGATGCCTCGTGTCGGAGAGAGGCGCGGGGCGGCGTCGGAGGCCTGTGAAGGTTGCCGGGCAGCATGCTTGAGCGAACGAGCCAAGGCGAGCGTGAGCTCGCAGGAGTGATATCCACTCTCGCGCAAGGCTGGTTGGCGAGGAGTTACCGCGTCGCTCAGGCGTCTTCGTCTGGTGTAAATTCTGCCGGCAGCTCCAACTGCTGCTTCGCCTCCTCGGTGATCTCGCGCCGGCCGGGAATATGAATCCCGGCGGCGGCGAGGCGGGCGATCTGCTGCACCAGCCGGGCTGGAAAATCCGGCGCGAGCACCGCGGGCGCGATCGCGAGAATGAAAAGGCCGACGCCGGGCGTTGCGTTGCCATCCGCAAAGGATGGTGCGTCGCATGACCAGTTGGCGCCGGTCAGGCCGGCGGCCATGACCTCCGCCATCAGGGCGATGTTGGCGCCGCGCGTGCCGCCGAACGCCAGCAGCAATCCCTTCATGGCCTGCCGCGCGTCGGTGGTCGGCGCGCCAGCGGCGTCGATGGCCCAGCCTTCGGGGATCGTGCCGCCTTCGCTCGCGGCGCGGCGGATGTTGACGAACGCGGTCGCACTCGACGCCTGGTCGATCACCAGCGCCGGCCCATCGGCGACAGGGGCGGCGAACGACAGCGGATTGGTGCCGTAGACCGCGCTGCGGCTTGTGCCGGCTGTCACCAACGCCGGCCCGTTGGACACCGCGAACGCGACGAGGCCGGCCTCGGCGAGGCGGCGCGTGTAGTAGCCGAGCTCGCCGGCGGTGTAGCTGTTGGTCTGGGCGAACATCGCAACGCCGTAGAGAGCGGCCCGCGTGCGCAGCTCGTCGAAGGCCAGATCGAAGCCGAGCTGGGCGATGCCGCCATGCGCATCGACGCGGATGGTCGCGGGCGTCGGGAATGCGATCCCCGGCTGCGCCGTGCCGGCGATGCGGCCCGCGGCGAAGCCGGCGAGATAGTCGGGCAGGTGGGCGAAGCCGACCGAGTCGCGTCCGCTGATCTCCGCGGCGACCGTGGCGTTGGCGAGCGACGTCGCGGCGGCCTCGTTTGCCCCCGCGCGTCGTGCCGCGCGCCGTGCGATCTCGCGGGCCTGCTCGATGGTGATGCGCATGGATGTTCCCGAGGAGGAGCGCGCAAGGCCTGTCAGCGAAACGCAGGTCCCGCGTGCGAGGCCTGCGCTGCCCGTGAGACGCTGGTGACGATCTGCGGTGGCGCGCCGCTCAGGTCGGCTGCGCTGTGGGCCGCACCAGAATCTCGTTGATGTCGACGTCGGCGGGCTGGCCGATGACATAGGCCATCGCCTCGGCGATGGCGCGCGCCGAAATCGACACCTTGCGGCGCTCGGTGACGCGCTGGCGCAGCGCCGGATCGGAAATGGTTTCGGCGAGCTCGGACTCGACCGCACCCGGCGAGATGATGGTGACGCGGATCTTGTCACCGGCTTCCTGGCGCAGCCCCTCGGAGATCGCACGCACCGCGAACTTGGTGCCGGCATAGACCGCACTGTCGGGGCCGACGCGGTGGCCGGCGACCGACGAGATGTTGATGAAATGGCCGGCCTGCTGCTTGCGGAACACGGGCAGGGCGGCGGCGATGCCCCACAGCACGCCCTTGATGTTGACGTCGACCATGCGCTCCCACTCGTCGACCTTGAGCTGGTCGAGCGGCGACAGCGGCATCAGCCCGGCATTGCTGACGAGCACGTCGAGCCGGCCGAAGCGCTCCTGCGCATGTGCCACGAAGGCGGCGACGTCGTCGCGCCGCGTCACGTCGAGCGCGCGAAAGGCGGCCTTGCCGCCGTCTGCGGCGATGTCCCCGGCGATGGCTTCGAGCCGGTCGGTGCGGCGTGCACCCAGCACCACGCTGGCGCCGGCCTGCGCGAGCAGGCGCGCGGCGGCTTCGCCGATGCCGCTGCTCGCGCCGGTGATGGCGACGACTTTACCCCTGATGTTCGACATCGATGCTCTTCCTTGTCTGACAGCACTGTGCCGGCCGCGCGATCTGCGGGGCCGGCACGGCACTGGTGTCATATCCTGTCGGCGTGGCGGCGCCGCCGGCATTGTGCCGGCGCGGCGCTTACGCCGCGTTGAAGCCGGCGATCGCCTTGACCTCGAGATATTCCTCGAGACCGAACTTGCCCCACTCGCGGCCGTTGCCGGACTGCTTGTAGCCGCCGAACGGCGCGGAGCGCTCGTTGGGCACGCCGTTGAGGTTGACGTTGCCGGCGCGCAGCTTGCGGCCGACCGCGCGGGCGCGCTCCACCGTGCCGGCGGAGACGTAGCCGGCGAGGCCATAGGGCGTGTCGTTGGCGATCTTCACCGCTTCGTCCTCGTCCTTGGCGCCGAGGATCGCGATCACCGGCCCGAAGATCTCCTCGCGCGCGATGGTCATGTCGTTGGTGACGTCGGCGAACACGGTGGGGCGGACATAGAAGCCCTTGTTGACGCCCTCGGGCAGGCCCGGGCCGCCGGCCACGAGGGTGGCGCCCTCGTCGATGCCCTTCTGGATCAGCGCCTGGATCTTGTCCCACTGGATGCGCGACACGACGGGGCCGATGGTGGTGTCGGCCGCGCGCGGATCGCCCGCCCTGGTCTTGTCCGCGACGCCCTTGGCGATCGCAGCGACCTCCTTCATCTTCGACAGCGGCACGATCATGCGGGTCGGCGCGTTGCACGACTGGCCGGAGTTGTTGAAGACGTGGGCGACGCCGCCGCTCACCGCCTTGGCGAAGTCGGCATCGTCGAGGATGATGTTCGGCGACTTGCCGCCGAGCTCCTGGCTGACGCGCTTCACCGTCGGCGCGGCGCGCTTGGCGACGTCGATGCCGGCGCGGGTCGAGCCGGTGAACGAGATCATGTCGATGTCGGGATGCTCGCTCATGGCGGCGCCGACCTCGGGGCCAAGGCCGTTGACGAGATTGAACACGCCTTTCGGCACGCCCGCTTCATGCAGGATCTCGGCGAAGATCAGCGCCGAGGTCGGGGTGAACTCGGAGGGCTTGAGGATCATGGTGCAGCCGGCGGCGAGCGCGGGCGCGACCTTGCAGGCGATCTGGTTGAGCGGCCAGTTCCACGGCGTGATCATGCCGATGACGCCGACCGGCTCGCGCACCACCACGGCCGATCCCAGCGGCTCCTCGAACTGATAGGTCTTGAGCACCTCCAGCGTCGACATGATGTGGCCGAGGCCGGCGCCGGCCTGGAATTTTTCGGCGAAGCCGAGCGGCGCGCCCATCTCGTCGGACACGGCGGCGCCGATGTCCTTCATGCGGGTCTTGTAGACCTCGATCACCTTGGTCAGTAGCGCGACGCGCTCCTCGCGGCTGGTCTGCGAAAACGTCTCGAATGCGCGCCTGGCGGCGGCGACCGCCTTGTCGACGTCGGCCTTCGAGCCGACCGCGACGTCGTACAGGGCTTCTTCCGTGGCGGGATTGACCACCGGAACGGTCTTCTTGACGGCGGGATCGACCCAGGCGCCGTCGATGTAGAATTGCAGGCGATTGACCATGATGTCCTCTTTCGACGTTCGGCCCGTTCAGGCGGGCCCTTGTTCGATTATGGGGGGCGGTGAAACGATGTTGGCACAACAGCCGCGGCCAGTGCAAATCACGCCATGGCGGGAAATGCCATTTCCATGCGGCGAAATGCGGCGCGGCGGCGTTGCATGACAGCCATTCCGCTCGCAGCGCGGCTCCACCCATCCGTATGGCAGGACGATGACGCTATGTCCCGCGGGATATAGCGCGGGTGATGAGGCGGTTGTGAAGTGGATGAATAGCAGATCAGGCCACATCTGCTGCGTCATGGCCGGGCCTGACCTTTGTCATTCTCCTCGTCCTGCGGAGCGGGCGAAGCCTGCGTCTCGAAGGATGAGGCCCGTGTGGCGGCGCCGTGGCCTCATGGTTCGAGACGGCGCATACGCGCCTCCTCACCATGAGGGTTGAATGCTCCGCGTCCGATCGAGGGCCACGTCGTTGAATGCGTCGTCCGGGGCAGGCGAGGACACAGGTAAAAACCTCAGCGTTGGCCCCGCTTCGAGCTGGGCACGTTCGATGAACTGAGGTGTTTCCATATCGGTCATTTTTGGCCGATTATTTGGCCGATCGTCGTGGCCTGGCTTTGATCGATCCATCCACCACAGCCGCAAGACGCCCCCCTTACGCCGCCGCCATCCGCTCGCGCAGCTGCTTCTTCATCACCTTGCCGTTGGCGTTGCGCGGCAGCGGCTCGATCGTGATGTCGAAGGTCTCCGGCACCTTGTAGTCGGACAGTTGCGTTGCGCAGAGCTGGCGCAGGCTGTCGGCGGCGAGGGTGGCGTTGCGGGCGACCACGATGGCATGGACACGCTCGCCGAGCACCGGGCAGGGCCTCGCGACGATCGCGCTCTCGATGACGTCGGGATGGCCGGCGAGCACCGACTCGACTTCCGCCGAATAGATCTTGAGCCCGCCGCGGTTGATCATGTCCTTGGCGCGGTCGAACACCCGCACGAAGCCGCTGGCATCCACCGAACCGAGATCGCCGGAGTGCCAGTAACCGGCCGTGAAGCTCTCGGCTGTCGCCTTCGGATTATTCCAGTAGCCCTTGATGACCGAGCCGCCATGAATCCAGAGTTCGCCGACCTCACCCGGCGGCAACTCGCGCCCCTGCGGATCGACGGCGATGATGTGGGCGCCCGGGCAGGCGAAGCCGACGCTGTCGAGATGCTGCGCGGTGAACTGCGGCGGCATGATGGTCGAGGGCGAGGTGGTCTCGGTGGCGCCATAGGCATTGATCAGCTTCAGACCCGGCAGCGCCCGCGCCAGCTTCTCGATGGTCGCGGTCGGCATCGGCGCGCCGCCATAGCCGCCGATGCGCCACGCCGAGAGGTCATGGTCGGCGAAGTCCGCCTGCAGCAGGCAGAGATTGTACATCGCCGGCGCCATCACCGTGTAGGTCGCACGCTCGCGCGCGGCGACGCGCAGGTAGTCCGCCGCCTTGAACTCGGCGACCACGATCAGCGTGCCGGCGCAGCGCACCATGCTCATGATGTTGGCGACGACCCCGGTGACATGGGCGAGCGGCACCGCGGCGATCGAGCGGTCGGCGGCCGTCAGCCCCAGGCAGGCCTCGTAGATCATCGCCGAGTGGATGAGATTGCAGTGGGCGAGCATGGCGCCCTTGGGCCGGCCGGTGGTGCCGGAAGTGTAGAGGATCAGCGCGGTGTCTTCCTCGCCGACGCGCGCCGGCGGCGCCGAGGGCTCGGCCGCCATGAGGTCGGGAAAGCGTGCGCCGTCGCCGCCGACGGCGATGCGCCCGGCCAGCGCCGGCACGGCATCCGCATGCGGCAGGCGGTCGGTGAGGCTGCTCTCATGGACGATCAGCCGCGCGCCGCTGTCGTTCAGCGCATAGGCGAGTTCGGGCGTCTGCTGGCGCGTGCTCAGCACCACGCTGACAAGGCCGAGCCGGGCGGCGCCGAACAGCGTCAGCATGAATTCGGTGCGGTTGCCGAGCAGCAGCGCGAGGCGGTCGCCGGTTTGAAGGCCCTGCGCAGCCAGCCCGGCGGCGACGCGGGCGGAGCGTGCCCGCACCTCGGCCCAGGTCAGGCGGTCGTCGCCGCACACCAGCGCCTCGCCGTCGGGGCGGCGGGCAGCGGCGTCCTCCAGCATCTGCCACAGGCTGGCCGGCCGGTCGGGGAAAGCGGGAACGATGCGGTCGCCGAATCGCGTTTCGTGCCGCAGGTCGGGAAGTGCGAGGCCGAACCAGTCCATGATGGGGGCGTTTCCAGATCGTTGTCAGCTTTGTTGCCGTGTTCGTTACCTTGGAACCTAGCGGTGGCGCGCTGCAGCGACAAGCGGACGCGCCGCGGCGCAGGGTTTCGCCGCGCCGCCTTGACAGCGGCGGAAGATCCGCGCCGCAGTTCCCGGCATGTCCGTACGCGGCGGTGCACAACTGCCGGACGGAGCAGCGCAGCATTTGACGCCGCGACGGAATTTCAGTTTTGTCGTCCGGACCGCCGGTTGCGGCTCGTCCCGTCATCCGCTCCGAAACAGGGCCGTCGTCTTGCGTTTGTACCGTCGTTCTCTTCGCATCGTCCCGCTGATCGTCGCCGTGCTCAGCGTCGCGATCGACTCCGTGCCCGCGTCCGCCGACATGTCGAAGGACACCTCGACCAGCGCCGGCTCGTTCTTCGCCGCCGCGTTGCTGTGCGAGGGGCACGATCGCATCCCGCAGGGACAGACGAAGCAATTGATGAAGGACCTCGAACCTTACCTGTCGCCGCGCAACAAGAGCTGGATGCAGGAAGGCTTCGAGCGCGGCCTGAAGGACCAGTCGGTGTTCATTCCCAAGAGCGGATGGGTGAAGCTGACATCGGACGAGGCCGAGTGCTACCGCGTCCAGGGCGTGCTCGACGACTACCGCTCGCAGATCAACGAGTAGCGACCGCAGCCGGCGAGGTGGCTGCCTGCCGGCGCTCAGGATTCCAACCAGACGGCAGGCGGCGTCGACACGCGACGTCGCGCCATTCAGGATGCATGCGTCAGAACGCGTGCGTGAGACGCCGTGCGTGTTGCCCGCGCGCGATCAGCGCCACAGACCGTACTTCGCCCACTCGGCTTCGGGGATCAGCTTGCCGGTCTTGTAGGTGAACGACGTCACCTTCATGTGATCGGGCGTGGTGACGCAGCTGTAGGACAGCTCATACCAGCGGCCGTGGCTGCGGAACGCGCCGCCGGTGGTGTTGACCGAGTTGGCGGTGCGCTTCGGCGTCGAGATCACTTCCGCCTTGGCGCGGTCGGGATGATAGGGGCTGGCGTCCTGGTCGATGCGGCGCATCGCCTCGTAGTCGCAGACCTGGTCCATCCGCGTGTCCGGATCGAGCTTCCTGAGGCTGGCGTAGAAGCGTGGATCGCCCTGGCTGCCATTGGCGAAGGCGGCGCAAGCGAAGGGGATGGCGAGAAGGCAGGCGAGAAGACAGGATTTCAAGATCGGAACCCGGGCAGCAGGAGGTGGAGGGACGAGGCGGGCGGCATTGGCCTTGCGGCACGAATGCGACGCGCGCAAGGCAGATGCCACACAGACTGTGGATGCCGCCTCGCCCGGCGAGTGGCCCCCGCGCCCGCAAGCGCGTGTCCGCCGCACCCCTCGGGGCGCTTGTCCCGTCGCTGTGATCGCCGCGCACCGCCGGCGGCGATGCGCGGGTGTGATCGTCGCGGCTCAGCGCTTGCGGCCGATGTCGCCCCAGGTCGGCGCACGGGCCGCGGGCGCGGCGGCGGCGACGCCGGGGGTGGATGGCGGATCGAACAGCTGGCACGCCGGCAGCGTCTTGACGTCGAGCTTGCTGACCTGGTCCCACGTCTTCGCCGGATCGGGCTTGATCATCGCGAAGTCGGTGTAGTTCTGGCTGACGAACGGCGCATTGGCCGGCGGCAGCGGATAGCCCGAGAAGTAGAACGACTGCGGATGGCGATAGGGCTTAGCCTTGTGATCGACGCGGTCCGGCGTTTCCTTGCTGTCGAAAGCGTAGCCGAACATGATCCAGTTGTTGGTGGTCGGCACCGGCTTGACGCCGGTCTGCATCGGCTTGCCGGTGGCGGCGTCGACCCAGAACGAATAGCCCTGGACGCGGAAGTCGAGCTGCGCGCTGTCGCTCCTGGCGTAGGGCAGGTGGCTGATGAAATCCGTGCGCGGCGGATGGTTGAGCGGCGAGAACAGGCACACCGGCGGCATGTCCTTCGGCCGGTCCTCCTTGTAGGTGACGAAGAACGCGACGTCGCCGAGCGAGATGAACGAGCAGGTAAAGGTGTTGGGGATCGGGAAGATCGGCAGGCAGCGTTTCTCGTAGTGCTCCATCATCGCGCCTTCGCCGGTCGTCCCGCGCCAGGTGCTGTCGTAGTAGGTCGCGCCGCGGGATTCCTCGTAGTCGACGCCGCGCTTGAGCTCGCGTGGCGGCTCGCGGTCATAGGGCGGCGGATACTGTGTCAGCAGTTTGGTGTTGAACACGCGGAACATGCGCCAGTGCGAGCTCCAGTACGTCGGATAGAACGGATCTGTCGGCTCGCCCGGGCCGCGCTTGTAGACGCAGCTGGGATCGGCGCAGGGGCTGTCGGACGGCGGATTGTGTACGCCGTAGGTCTGGTAGACCTGCGCGGCGGCGGGCGTCGCGCCAGCGGCGGCGAGCAGCAGTGCGGCGGCGAGCGCGGGAATGGCGCGGCGAAGACGGTGATCCATGACGGGGCTCCTCGACGAGGCCGGATATCGCGGCGGGATGGGCGAGGCCGCCGGCGGTGAACGCCGGCGGGCATTGTGATCGAGATCGTCAGACGCCGGTGCGCGGCGGCCGCTCCGGCCCCGACGCGGTGATGTATTCGAAGCTCGGGCCGACGGTGGCGCCGCCGAGGCCGGGGATCGGCGTCGTCATCAGGCGCGGCGCGGTGACCTTGAGCTCGTACATCAGGCCCATGACGTCGTTGATGGTCTCGGGCCGGCCGTTGAACGTCTCGTGCAGCGCGTTGAGCAGGTTGCTGTAGCTCAGCGCGAACTCGCGGATGCGCTCGCCGGCGAGGCTGTCGGCGGGGAAGTCGGCGATCTTGCAGTTGCTCTTGATCGGATGGACCCCGGCGGGGTCGAACGGCACCGCCTTGCCGCCATAGGCATAGCCGTTCGGCGTCTGGATCAGCTCGCGGCCCGCGGCGATCTCGCCGAACTTGTAGTAGTGGGCGGGATCGCCGGGACTCTGGAACGGATCGGTCGATGTGCCCTCGCCCTGGTCGACGATGATGTCGATGCCGGCGCAGGCGCTGCGCACGTCGACGATGGGAAACAGCTCGGCCGGCGGAAACCAGCTCAGCATCTGCTTGTCGGGACCGACCTTGAAGATGCCGTCGCCGAGTTCGTGGAGCTTGTCCTTCACTGCGGCATAGAACTCGCCGATGGTGGCGTAGGCCGGCAGCGCCAGTGTCGTGCGATCCTTCACCGGGATCGGATGCTCCGGCTCCTCGATGGTCATGAAGATCTTGCGCACCAGCTCGATCGAGAACGGCGCGATGCCGACCTCGAAGCCGGCGCCGCCGATCGACATCGGCAGTGGCCCGGGGTAGGTCGGCACGAAGCCGGGGACGTTGATCGCCGGATGCCCCTCGATCGCGATCAGGATGTTGGCGGCGATGCTCATGTGCAGCATCTCCTCCACCACGATCGAGCGGATCAGCCGCCCGATGCGGTCGTTGACGCCGGGCGTCAGCGACAGCATCGCCGTGAGATAGGGCGGGATGGTGGCGTGTTCGAGCTTGATCGCCTGCTGCAGGTAGTCATGCAGGTCCGACGCCTGCCGCGCGTTGCGGACGCCGTCGACGAGTGCGCGCTGAATGCGGATCATGACATCCTCCTGATGATGCCGCGCACCTTCAGCTCCATCAGCACCGCGGTCTTGCCCTGCTGCTGGATCGGATGGAGGTCGAGCTTGACCGGCGCCATGGTCGACAGCGGCGCGATGCTGCGCGCCCTGGGCGCGGGGGCGCCCTTCAGCGGCAGGCCGTCGGGACCCTTCTGCGTCATCCAGCGCAGGATGATCTCGCGCCGTCCGGCGGACAGGTCGCGCGTCACCGGCATGTGGTTGGGGTCCTCCGCCGGCAGGCGGAAGGCGAACTCCAGGATCTTGAGGTTGTGGACCACGGTGTCGTAGTCGTCGATGCGGAACAGCCGCTTGCTCATGATCGGGTAGAGGTTGGCGTATTGCTGCATGATCGGCTGCACGTCGCCGAACCAGGTCGGATGCTCGGGCACGTCGACCGGGCTGAACACCAGCACGCTGGTGAAATTGAACGGATCCTGCACCGCGTTCGCAGGCTCGTCGGCGAGCGCGTAGCCGACGCCGTAGAGCTGGCCGTCGATGTAGCCGCGCGGCACCGGCGGATCGAGCCGCGCCGCCGTGATCGCCAGTTCGGCGCGGCCGTCGCGGTCGGTCTCCAGATTTGGCCGGAAGCCGACGCCGTTCGGCGGCACCATGACGTCCGGGGTCGGCACGCTCGGCGGGCCGCCGCCGCCGGTGGCGCCGAGCAGGCCCTGCGTCGGCGCGCAATTGATGACCGCGCCGGCATACGGCTCGCCATAGCGGGTGGCGTAGAGGTCGATCGCCTGGGTCTCGCCGGGCTCGAGGCGGTACACGAAATTGTCGGCGCGCAGGAACAGTCCGGCAAGGGTTTCCTGGGCCAGCACGGTGTAGAGGTCGCTGCCCGCGGGCTGCAGCAGCAGCAACGGCCGCTCGCCGATCAGCACCGCCGCGTCGGGGTTGGCGGCGTAGCTGAAGTCCTGGATGCCGCCCATGGTGTTGAACCACGCCGGCTCCTGGTACCTGACCGCGCCGAGCACCACGACTTGCGACTGGGTCACCTGGGTCAGCAGGCTCGGCGTGTCGTCGCGCAGCACGGCGAGATAGACCGGGCCGAAATTGGCGATGTGGCCGCCGGCATTGACGATCTGGAAGCAGTTGCTGAAGTCGGCGGTGACGACGCGGCGGTCGCGGTCGACCTTGCACACCGACCAGTCGACATAGTTCGGCGGCGGATTGTTCGGCGCCGGAATGCTCGGCGCCAGCTGCCGGCCGCGCGCGAAGCGGCGCGGCTCGCCGCGGCGATAGGGCCCGATGCAGCCGACCAGCTTGCCATAGGTGTAGCGCGGGATTGTCGGGTCGCGGCCATAGCCGAACGCGCTGAAGGTGATCGACAGGCTGTCGTCCTCGCAGACGTCGCGCAGGCGGTGCAGCACCTCCGAGTGCGGCAGCTCGCCCCAGCGCAGCCGCGCCACGGTGGAGCGGAACGCGGCGGCGAGCGTCTGGTCGGACGGCAGGCCGCTCTGCTGGCGCTGCCACAGATTGAAGAACGGCCCCGGCGTGTAGTCGCCCGCGAACGCCGCCGCGGTGCCGCCGTCGGTCAGGCGCACCTTCATGCCCCAGATCTCCGAGCACATCTGCTGCTGGGGGTCGAGGTCGGCGAGCTTGCCGAAGACATGGCTGTCGGCGTTCTCCAGCGCCATGCCGATCACCGGATCGGCGGCAGCGTCGGTGATCCAGCGATCCGCGAGCGCCGCGGCGGTGATCTTGCAGTCGACGAAACGGAAGAAGCCCGTGCCGTCCGGATTCCAGCCACCGCCGTTGGAGCCGGGCTCCTGGTAGGAGGGCTGGAACGCGGCGTTGTCGTAATAGGCGACGGTGTTGTTGATGGTGGAGACGTCCACCTGGAAGCTGCCCGTGAAACACAGGCGCGGCAGGTCGAGATAGCTCACGGCTCTCCCCTCTGGTCACGACCGGTCGCGGGCGGCGATCGGTCCGGAAACGGTCAGCGGTGGTGTGGCGCGGTCAGCAGCGGCGGCAATGGAACGATCGAGCAATGGCAGTGGTGCAGCAATGGCAGTGATCGTGATCGAGTGATGGAGCGGCGGCCTCGGCAAATGCCGCGGCGTCGAAATCAGGGTGCTGGCAACGAACAGACATCGGGAGTGAGCACATCAGGCGCGGACAATCAGAAAAAAGAAAACCAGAGCGAGAAAATCAGAAATACGGAAATCAGAAATACGAAATGCGACAATCGCAATGGACGGGTCAACGCCCCGCAGCGGCACCAAAACCGCAACAATCACACGTGCAACAATGATCGTGTCATGCAAACAGCGCGAGAAACAATGCCGCCGCTCGCGCCGACGATGCGAAGCTAGTCCGCGTCCCGCCGGCCGTCAAGCAGCGGCCATGTCGCGGGTGAAAGTTTGCGGAGGTTTGCAAAAAGTTGGCAGCGTGTTGTCGCCGCCTGCACATCGACCGGGCACCGTGCGCGGCGATGTCGGCACCAGCGGCGTCCGCGCCGCTAGTCGCCGAACTGGAAGCGCGCGAAGCGGTCGAGCTCCTCCTCGATGCGGCGCTTGAGTTCGCGGCGCGGACCCTTGTCGAGCCAGGTCCACTGTTGCATCAGGAGTTTGCGTTTGGCGCGGTCGGCCTTGAGGTCGATGGCGGCGACGATGCGGTCGCCGGCCAGCACCGGCAGGGCGAAGTAGCCGAGCTTGCGCTTCTCCTTGGGCACATAGGCCTCGAAGCGGTGGTCGTGGTCGAACAGCAGGTGGGTGCGCTTGCGCTGGATGGTCAGCGGATCGAACGGCGACAGCAGGTGGACGAGATCGGTCGGCGCATGCCGCTGTTCCAGCGCTTGCGGCGTCACCCAGTGCTCGTGCCTGCCGCCATCCTCGATCGCCACCGGCAGCAGTTCGCCGCGGCGCATTCGCGTCTCGATCAGCTTGCGCACCGCCGCCTTGCGCGGCGCGTCGAGATGGCAGATCGAATCGAGACTGACGACGCCCTGGGTGCGCAGCGCGCGGTCGAGGCGGTAGGCGGTGATCTCGGCCTCGCTCGCGGCCTTCGGCGCGCGGTCCCAGCCGAAGTGCCGCGGCGTCAGGTCGTAGGTCTTGAGCATGCCGTCGCGGGCGCTGACCGTCACGGTGCCGCCATAGAAGGCACGCTGCAGCGCGCGCTTCGACGGCTTTCGGCTCGCCCAGGGATGGATCTTGTCGACCAGCACGTCGTCGTCGATGTCGCGGATGGTGAGGGGGCCGCCGTTGCGCAGCAGCGTCATCACCTTGCGGGTGTCGGCCGGCGTCACGCTGGTGAACCACTGGGCGGGGGTGCGGCGGTGTTCGCGCATCGCCGGCAGGAAGAATCTGAGATCCGCGGTCGGCACATAGGACAGCGCATGGGTCCAGTATTCGAACACGCTCTTGTCGTGGCTCTGCGCCTGCACGAGATCGGCGCGGCGGTAGGACGGGATGCGGCTGAACAGGATGTGGTGGTGGCTGCGCTCGATGACGTTGATGGTATCGATCTGGACATAGCCGAGATGGGCGACCGCCGCCGCGGTGGCCGCTGGCCCGTCGCCGAACGGGGCTGATGTGTCGAGGCGCTGGGCGTGCAGCCAGATGCGGCGGGCCTGCGCCTTGTCGAGGGGATGGGGTGTGCGGGCGGATGGCATGGCGCCATGCTAGCGCAGATTCGCCGGCCGCAGCGTGGCGTGCGCATCAGCGGAGGCATGCGCGGCGCTTATGCCGCGCCTATGAAATCGACTGCCGCGTCCCCTCGAAAGCCGGCGCGGCGGCGGCCATTGTCACAGACATGCGCAAGCCGACGCCGGCGTGGCCGCGGCCATGGCGGCCGGCGTCGCGGGGCCGCCGCACCGCTCCGGTTCCAGTGGATGCGGTGCGGCCGGCGCGCATCGCGAACCTTTTCGCGGACCTTTGGGCGGCGCCGCGCGTTGACCTCCCGTCGCAGGGGCGATCGCGTGACGTCCGACAGACAAGCCGGACCGGGACAAGCGAGGCCTGCATGAACGAGCTCTCACCGCTGGCCGCCGAGCGGCAGATCATCGAGACGCTGGTGCGGCTGACGTCGCCGCCGGCGCGCCGCCATGTGGTGGTCTGTGGCGACGATGGCCTGTGCGCGGCGCTGGTCGCTGGTGGCGTCCATGCCTCGCTCGTCTCCGACGACGGGGGCCGCGGCGGTCATGCCGTCGGCATCGTCGGCGGTGCGCGCTCGCGCGATGCGCTGGCGGGATCGATCGCGCGGATCATGCCGTGCCTGGCGGAAGCTGCGACGGTGGCCGTGGTGATCGCCGGCGATTGCGGCGGCCTCGGGCCCCAGGCGGGCGCGCTGCTGGCGCCGTTCGGCTTTCGCATCGATGCCGGGGTGCGCTGCGCCCGGGCCCTCGTGCTGTCAGCCCATCGCGGCGCCGCGGCGGCGATGGCGGCCGCGGCGTAAGATCGACGGATCGTCAGAGGCTTGTCGCCAACAGACTTGTCGTCAACAGGCTTGTCGTTAGCAGACTTGTCGTCAACAGGCCTGGTCGAGAGGCTTGCCGTTAGACGGCGAGGGCGCCTCGACCGCCGGCGCAGTTACTGCGCCGGCTTCGGCGTGCTGGCCGCCACCTGGACGTCGTCGAATACGCAGGTGCGCCAGTCATTGCTCGGGCAGTCCGCCGGCCAGCCGCCGCCGAGCGCCATGAACAGCGCTGCGGTGTCCGACAGGCGATTGGCGTCGGCCTGCACGCGGGCGATCGCGGTGTTGAAATAGGCTTGCTGGGCGTTGAGCAGGGTCACCTGGTTGATCTGGCCCAGCGCGAGCTGCTTCTGCACGATGTCGAGGCTCGCCCTGGCGGCATTCTCGGCCTTGATCGCCGCCTGCACCGAGCGGGCGTCGGCCTGCAGGCTGCGCAGCGCGTCGGCGACGTTCTGCATCGCGGTGATCACCGCCTGGCGGTACTGCGCCTCGGCCTGCTCCAGGCCGGCCTCCGCGGCCTTCTGCTTGTGGTACAGCGTCATGCCGTCGAACACGGTCTGGGTGGCGCTCGCCGCCACGGTGTAGAACAGCGTGCTTGGCGTGAACATCGCAGCGAACGAGGGCGCCGCAACGCCGGGATTGGCCGAGAGGGTGATGTTCGGCAGCCGCGCGGCGACGGCGACGCCGACCTGGGCGCTGGCGGCGTGCACCGCCGCTTCCGCCGCGCGCACATCCGGGCGCCGGCGCACCATGGTGCCGGGCAGGCTGACCGGCAGGTTGGCCGGCAGCGTCAGGCGCTGCAGGTCGAATTTCTGCAACACCTCGTCGGCGGAAAACTGCCCGGCGAGCGCGGTCAGGAGGTCGCGCTGCACCGCCAGTTGCTTCTGCAGCGGCGGCAGCGCCTGCTCGGCCTGCGCCAGCAGCGTCTCCTGGGTCAGCACGTCGACCTGGGCGATCTGGCCGGCATTGAACTGGTTCTTGAGGATGCCGAGAATGTCGCGCGCGATCTTGATCAGGCGCTGGGTGGCGGCGATCTGGCCGCGCAGCGAGGCTTCCTGGATCGCCGCGGTGACGACGTTGGCGGTCAGCGTCAGGTAGGCCGCCTCGAGCTGGAACTGGGCCTGCTCGGTCTGGGCGTCGAGGCTCTCGACCGCGCGCCGGTTGCCGCCCCAGATGTCGGGTGTGAAGCTGACGTTGAGCTGGGCGGTGTGCAGCGAGTATCGCACCTGATCCTGCTGGGGCGTCGTCGCCAGCTGCTGGTCGGTGCCGGTGTAGTTGATGCCGAGCTGCGGCAGGAACAGGCCGCGCTGCGCCAGCGCATTGAACTGGGCGACGCGGATCGCGGCTTCCGCCGACTGCAGCGATGGATTGTGATCGACCGACAGGCGGATCAGGTCGTTGAGCGGCCGGGAGCGGAACGCGGCCCACCAGCGCGTCGGAATGTCGGCTCCGTTGGCGAAGCGCTGGCCGGAGATGCGTGGTCCGCCCTCTGCGCTGCGCGGCGAGGTCAGCGCCTCCGGCGTGTAGCCGGCGACGTCCGGCGTCGGCGGCGAGGCGAAGTTCGGGCCGACGGCGCAGCCGGCGAGCATCAGTCCGCCGGCGCAGGCACTCAGGCCGGCCAGCCGGCGCAGGCGACGGCGAACCGTGCGCGCCGAGGGAAGGGAAGGGGCTCCGAGGTTACGCATCGATCATTCCCCTCAGTGCGCCGCTTCCGGCGGCGCGGCCGCCGGTTCCCGGTGCGCGGACGCGTCGCGCGACAGGAAGATCTTGCGCAGCGCCGGCGCCACCACCAGCAGCAGCAATGGGCCGATGAACATGCCGCCGACGACGACGGTGGCGAGCGGCCGCTGCACCTGGCTTCCGATACCATGGGACAGCGCCGCCGGGAACAGGCCGACGCCCGCCGACAGCGCGGTCATCAACATCGGCCGCATGCGCTGTTCCGAGCCGTTGAACACCGCTTCGGCGATGCTCATGCCGGAGGCGCGCAGCTCGCGGAAGTAGGTGATGTTGAGAATGCCGTCCATCACCGCGACGCCGAACAGCGAGATGAAGCCGATCGCCGCCGAGATGCTGAAGTCGAGGCCGGCGAGATACAGCGCGATCAGGCCGCCGCCGATCGCGAAGGGAATGCCGGCGAGCGCCAGCAGGCTGTCGCGCATCGAGTTGAACAGGCCGTACAGCAGCACGAAGATCAGCAGCAGCGTGATCGGCACCACCACCACCAGCCGCGCCTTGGCGGCCTGCAGGTTGTCGAACTCGCCGGACCAGATCAGGCGGTAGCCGCTCGGCAGCTGGACCGCGTCGGTGACGCGCTGCTGCGCCTCCGCGACGGTGCTGCCGAGGTCGCGGCCGCGCACGCTGAACTTGATCGGGATGTAGCGCTGGCTGCGCTCGCGGTAGATGAAGGAGGCGCCGGTGTCCAGCGAGATGGTGGCGAGCTCGCTGAGCGGGATGTAGGCGTTGGTGCCGGCCGGGGTCTGGTAGGCGACCTTGATGTCGCGCACCGCGTCGATGCTGGTGCGGAACTTGGGATCGAGGCGGACCACGACGCCGAAGGTGCGGTCGCCTTCCAGCACGGTGGTGGCGCTGGTGCCGGCGAGCGCCGCCTGCACCACGGTGTTGACGTCGCCGGTGTTGAGGCCGTAGCGCGCCGCCTTTTCGCGGTCGATCCTGATGTTGAGGTTGGGCTGGCCGAGCAGGCGGAAGATGCCGAGGTCGGCGACGCCGTTGACCTTGGCCATCTCCGCCTCGATCTGCACCGCGAGCTTTTCCAGCATCTCGAGGTTGGGGCCGATGACCTTGACCGAGTTGGCGCCCTTCACGCCGGACAGCGCTTCCTCGACGTTGTCCTGGATGTACTGCGAGAAGTTGAACTCGACGCCGGGCAGTTCGGCGGCGAACTCCTGCTGCAGCTCCTCGGTGAGCTTTTCCTTGGTCAGGCCCTTGGGCCACTGGTCGAACGGCTTGATCGGCGCGAACAGCTCGACATTGGAGAACGCCGAGGCGTCGCTGCCGTTGTCGGGGCGGCCATGCTGCGACACCACGGTGATGACCTCGGGATGGCGCAGCAGGATCTCGCGCATCTTGGCGACGTAGGGCTTGCCGGCATCCAGCGACATGGTCGGCGGCATCGCCGCGCGGATCCAGAAGTTGCCTTCTTCCAGCGCCGGCAGGAATTCGCTGCCGAGGCGGCTGGCGCACAGGCCGCTGAGCGCCAGGAAGATGCCGCCGGCGGCGACCGCGATCTTGGCGTGGTCGAGCGACCAGCGCAGCACGGGGGTGTAGAACGCGCGCAGCTTGCGCACGATGAAGGTCTCGACCTCCTCGATGTCGTGCTTCATCAGCAGCGACGCCAGCACCGGGGTGACGGTGAAGGTGGCGAGCAGCGCGCCGGCCAGCGCATAGCCGTAGGTGCGGGCCATCGGGCCGAAGATCTGGCCCTCGACGCCCTGCATGGTGAACAGCGGCACGAACGCGGTGACGGTGATGGCGGCAGTGAAGAACACCGCCTTGTCGACCTGCAGCGCGCTGACGAAGATCATGCGCAGCCGGTCGGTCCATGCCGGGGTCGAACCGTCGCCGCCGGTCTTCGACGTCGGATCGGGGCCCCAGTAGCCTTCGGCGAGATGCTTGAGCACGCGCAGGCGGTTCTCGGGCGCGGACTGGAAGTTGCGGAAGATGTTTTCCATCATGATGACGGCGGAATCGACGATGATGCCGAAGTCCACCGCGCCGAGGGACAAGAGGTTGGCGTCCTCGCCCTGCAGCACCAGGATGATGATGGCAAAGAACAGCGCGAACGGGATGTTGGCGCTGACGATCAATGCGCTGCGCAGGTCGCCGAGAAAGATCCACTGGATCATGAACACCAGGATGCAGCCGAAGATCAGGTTGTGCAGCACGGTGTGGGTGGTGACGTTGACCAGCGAGGAGCGGTCGTAATAGTTCACGATCTTGACGCCGGGCGGCAGGCTGCCGTCGCTGTTGAGCTTGGCGACCTCCTCCTCGACCTTCGGAATGATGTCGTTGGTGTGCTGGGTGCGCCCCATCACCACGATGGCCGCGGCAACGTCGTTGTCCTTGTCGCGGCCGGCGATGCCGAGCCTCGGCACCGAGCCGACCGTGACCTTGGCGACGTCCTTGATCTGGATCGGAAGGCCGGCGGACTGGGTCAGCACCACGTTCTCGATGTCGCGGACGCGGTAGCCCTGCGTGACGTCGTCGGCGCCGCCGGAATCGATCAGGCCGATGCCGCGGATGTTGACCGACTGCTGGCCGATCGCGATCTCGCGGCCGCCGACATTGATGTTGGCGTTGCCGAGCGCCTGCACCAGCTGCGGCACCGTGATGTTGTAGGCCTCCAGCTTCTGCAGGTCGGCCTCGACGCTGAACTGCTTGGTGGTGCCGCCCCAGGCGTTGATCTGCACCACGCCGGGAATGGTCATCAGCCGCCGCGCCACGACGTAGTCCTGCAGCGTGCGCAGGTTGGTCAGGCCGAAGTTCGGCGGGCCGACCAGCTCATAGCGGTAGATCTCGCCGACGAGGCTCGACTGCTGGATGGTCGGCACGAGGTTGTTGGGCAGCGTGATGTTCTGCTGGATCGAGTTCGCCGCCTGGGTCAGCGCGAAGTAGTAGTCGACGCCGTAGCGGAAGGTGACGCGCACGAACGACAGGCCGTAGAACGAGGTCGAGCGGATGTTGACGACGCCCGGCGTCGGGTAGAGGCCGACCTCCATGGGGATGGTGTAGTACTTCTCCATCTCCTCGGCGGACAGGCCCGGCGCCTGCGCCGTGATCTCCAGGATCACCGGGGCCGGGTTGGGATAGGCCTCGATGTTGAGCTTGCTGAAGGCGACGATGCCGGCGGCGCAGAACACAGCCAGTCCCAGCACGATGATCGCGCTGCGGGTCAGACCGAACTCGATGAGGCTCTTGATCAAGGCGGCGTACTCTCAAAAGGCGGCTGGGCGGCGGAGCGCGAGGTCGCAGGGACCTGCGCGCCGCCGGCGGCACCGGAGGACTGGCCGGCGCGCGCCCCACGATGGGAAGCGCACGAGGCGGCTCGCCGCAGTCATGGCGATCCGCCCGGCCGGTCAGCCGGTGACGGCAGTGGCGAATTTGTTGCTGAGGAAGATCGCCCCCGTGGTTGCAATCAGTTCCCCCGGATTCAGTCCCTCGACGACCTGGCGAAAGCCATCCTGCTCCAGGCCGATCTTGACGGTGCGGCGCGCGAAGCGGCGGCGGTCGCTGGTCACCCACACCGTCATGGTGCCGTCGCCCTCGCGCACGATGGCGGCGAGCGGCACGGCCGGCGACTGCTGCGGGGCGGCGACCTCGATGGTGAAGCGGGCCAGCATGCCGGCGCGCAGCAGGTGCTGGGGATCGTCGATCACCGAGCGCACGAGCTGGCGGTGCGAGCCCGGATCGATGTTGAGGCCAAGCGTCGAGACGCGGCCGCGGAACACGGTGTCGGGATAGGCCGGCACGCGCACCTCGACCGCCTGGCCGAGCTTGTAGGCCGGCGCGTCGCTCTCGATGACATTGGCGATCATCCACATGGTGGAGATGTCGGCGAGCGCGTAGGGCGCGGGCGCGGCGCCGGGCTGAACATAGAGCCCCGGCGCGGCATTGCGGCTGATGATGCGGCCGGTGATCGGGCTCGGCACGATCAGGATGGAATCGACCTTGCGGTCGTTGAGAATGCGGTCGATCTCGGCCTCGGACTTGCCGAAGATGCGCACGGCGTCGCGGGCGGCCTTGAAGTTGCCCTCGGCGGTCTGCTGGTCGGAGGTTGCCTGGTCGACGTCCTTCTGGGCGCCGCCACCGGCTTTCAACAGCTGCTTGACGCGGTTGAGGGTGCGGGTCTGCAATTCCAGCACGCCGGCGGTCGCCAGCAGGTTGGACTCGGCATTGAGCAGGTCGGGGCTGTCGATGGTGAACAGCGGCTCGCCCTTCTTCACCTCGTCGCCGACGTTGTAATAGGTGTCGACGATCCGCCCGGCGTTCGGGGTGAAGGCCTGCACCAGCATGTTCTGGTTGAAGTCGATCGAGCCGACGGCGTTCTTCAACACCTTGAATTCGCGGCTGTCGGCCGGGGCGACGGCGAAGCCCGCCGCCTGCTGTTCGGTGACCTCGACGATCTGCCTGGCGATATCGACCGAGCTCTTGCCGTCCGTCTGCTGAGCCCTGGCGACCGGGGCGTCGCCGCCGCGCAGGGCGAGCCATGCCCCGACGACGCAGACTGCGACGACGGCCCCCGCGCCGATGCCGATCGACGGCTTAAGACGAAACGGCATGAAAGCGATCTCCCGAAGTCAATTTCGCCGGCTGAATTCTGTGCAAAACCATTAAGATAGGCTGGCCATTCGACAGGCCGCCCGGCCGCCGGGAACTCGTTAGCAAGGCCAGCTTACACCCACCTTACAGGGCCCGTCCCCAGACCGGATTCGATGCCGGGCCTCGTTCGCTCATGCCCGCTCGCGCCGAGAACCGCAAGGGCTCTGGGCGCGGGCGGACGGGGGATGAACAAGCCTGAGCAGGGGTGTGACCCGCAGGTCACGTCCGCGGGCGGCGGTCAGGGCGTGACCGGCCAGCGCGGCTCCCGGGGGCCGCCATAATAGCGCAACTGGTCGTTGCTGATGGACGACGTCCCGAGCGGAATGCCGTCGCTGACACAGCCCGCCAGCAGGGCGGCGAGTGTCGTGGCGAGGAGGAGCAGGCCGAGGCGACGAGATGACGGTTTCATGACGATTCCCCCCTCGCTTCAGTCGCGCGCGATCACCGGCCCGCCAAACTTGTAGGCGAGGCCGACGGTGACGGTGGAGGCGGTGGCGCTGACGCGGTAGGGCAGCTGGCCGTTGGGCGTCAGCGGCGTGCCGTCGCGGCCGAAGCTGCCGAAATCATAGTAGCGATAGTCGAACGTGCCGATCAGTTGCGGGGTGAAGGCGTAGTCGAGGCCGCCGCCCGCGATCCAGCCGCTGCGGCTGGTCGTGAAGCTGTCCGTGCCGAGCACCGGATCGGTGTCGGTGTGGCGCAGGCCGCCATGGGCCCAGCCACCGGTGAAGAACACCAGGAAGCGATCGATCGCCCAGCCGGCGCGGGCGCGGACCGAGGCGGTCGAGCGCAGCGTGGTGGCGTCATTGGGGCCAAGCGCGAAGGCGTCGTTGCTGCGGCTGCTCGCCCAGGCACCATCGGCCTCGACGCCGAGCACCAGGCTGCCGAGCTGCCAGTTGGCGCCGATCGCGCCGCCGGCGGTGCCGCCGCTGCCGCCATAGTTCGCGCTGCCGCCGAAGTTGCTGATGTCGTGGTTGGTGAAACCGGCTCCGCCGAACACGCCGACATAGAAGCCGGACCAGTCGTAGGCGGGCGAGACCGGCGGCGCCTTGGTATAGGGCGCGACCGCGAGGTCCGCGGCGCCTGCCGACGTGGCCGCCGCAACGGCGAGCATGGCGGAGCTGAGAAGTGCGGTCTTCAGGATGTTCATGATGTCCTCTCGGGGCGCGAGGGACGCGCGCCCCCGAGGGGCGCGGTCCGGGCCGTCGTCAGAAGTGGATGATGGCGTCCATCGAGCCGATCAGCGCAAAGCTCTTGGTCGGGGCGATGCCGGCGTTGCTGTTGCCGTTGAACGCCGGTGCGTCGAGCGAGCGGTAGTAGCTGACCTCGGGGCGCAGCTCGATCTGCGGCGAGAACCAGTGCTGCAGGCCGATGCCGAACTCCAGATAGCGGGTCTTGACGCCGGTGCGCTGGCCTTCCTCGTCGTCGTAGAACTCGCCGCGGAACGACAGGTTGTCGAGCGGCGCGAACTTGTAGTTGAGGTAGGCGAGCGCGGCGAAGGCGCGCGCCGTGCACGTCACCGCCGTCGGATTGCTGCACACCGCAAGGCCTGGCGCGTTAAACGGCATCTGCTGTGGCGAGAACGGGAAGCCGTTGTTGGCGACGATGCCGAGCGGATCGGTGATGTTGAGCACGTTGCGCTGGAACAGCTCGTAGGCCTCGAACGAGATGTGCCACTGGTCGTTGAACTTGTGGTAGTACGTCAGGCCGTACCACTGCAGGTTGTTGTAGCCCCAGGTGCCGCTGTTGATGCCGTCGGCGACGATATTGATGTTGTCGTTGCCGCTGTCGCTGGTCAGGCGGATGCCGCCGGTGAAGGATGGAATGGCGCCCGGGTCCTTCTTCATCGTCGTGCCCGGGAATACCGGGTTCGGGAACGGGTTCGGAATGTTGGCGCCGACATGCCAGGGCATCGCCTCGGTGCCGACCGTGACGCCGAACTGCAGGATGACGTTCTTGTTCACCGCCAGCGTCGCCTGCACGCCGGTGTTGGTGTAGTTGTCGAACGTGTACGTCATCGAGTGCGAGTACATGTAGTTGTTGGGGGCGAGCTGGGCCTCGATATCGGGGATCGAGATGAAGCGGCCGACGCGGATGTTGAGGCCCTGCATCACCTGCGGGATGAATACCTCGCCATAGACCATCGGCATGTCGAAGCCGTTCACCGCGTTGCTCTTGAGCAACTGGTTGCTGAACAGGCCGTAGGCCGTGGTGTAGCGGTAGTTCTCGCCATAGATCGCCGAGACGCGGAAGCCCCAGTCGATATGGTCGCTCTGCACCGTGTCGGGCAGGCGCTCGAGATAGAGCACTGCCTGGTCGAGCTGCACGGTGTTCGGCGTGTAGCTGTAGGCCGCGGGCGCATTGCCGCCGGGTTTCACCGAGTTGGTGCTGAGGTTGCCGCCGACGTCGACCCAGCCGTAGAGCTGGATGTGGGCGTCGTTCATCACCCGCCCGAGCGGCGTGTTGGCGATGGCGGTCATCAGCGGGCTGTCGACCGAGCTCGGGCGCGTGACGCCGAGATTGGTGGTGCCGCCGTAGGGCCATTCGGTGAACGGCATCGGCGGCGTGGTTTGCGGCGTCGGCGGCCAGTCGGCACGCCGTCCTGCCGGCGCCTTCGGATCGGCCGGTGCTGCGTCGTGTCCCCATTCCAGCCGGTAGTAGTTCAGAAAGCGGCTGGCGACGTCGTCACCGAGATAGGCATCGAGACAGGAATAGTTCTTGTACGGATCGCAGCCTGCCGACGCTTTCGTGACAAGACTGTAGTCCGCCGCTCGTGCGCCGTCGATCAGGCCGATCGCGGCCAGCGACACACCTGCCAAAAGAATTCGTTTCATGACACGACCAACCCCGTTTGTCGCAGCGTCCCCAAGTTTGCGCTGCTCCGATTCCTGAACAATCGGTAACGAGGAGTTTTCCGGACCGCGTCGCAAAAAATCGATACGCGCTACGTTCGCAAAACATTAAGATAAAATAGCGCGCCGCGGCCGATGGCCCGCGTTTGCACATCAATCAGTCGATTGCCTGACGGTGTTGCCTGCTTTTCATGCGCCTGACGATGCGCGTTCGGCCTGCTCTCTTTCGCTTGCGCGCACAAACCTCGGCGCGTGGCGCACGCGCTTCACGCGTCGCGTCGAAAAGATATTTTATTTCTACGGTTTCGCGGCGCGATCATCATCGAAACCCTATCCCTTCACTCATTACATTGCGTGGTGCCGGGCTATCGAGACGACGCGCGTTCAGGACGTGCGTCTGCCACGAGACAGATTCATGCATGTGATATCGAACGCCGATCCCTGCGCACCGGACGCGGCGCGCGACGCCGTCGCCGCCGTGTCGTTCCCGTTTGTGCCTGACGCGCTGCGCGCGCAATGCCGCAACCTGGTGCAGACCTATCATGCGATGCACGGCCATGCGTGCCTGCCCGACATGCTGTGGAAGGCGGGGCTGCATGGCTTCATCGCCGCGCACGCCAATCTGCGCGATGCGCTGCGCAAGGCCTCGACGACGCGCAGCGCCCGCATCGCCAACGCGCTGTTCGCTGCGCTCGCGACCGAGATCCTGGCGCTGGAGGTGCTGGCCCGCGAATATGCGAGCTGGAGCGCGAGCCTGCCCGCCGCGAAGCTGAGGGCCATGGAGCTGCTCGAGCGCGGCACCCCGCCGGCGCGCACCTGGCTGATGGCCTACTATCTCTATCCACCGCGGTTCGACAGCCCGGCGGCGACCATCGTGCTGCCGCCGCCGGCCACCGCCGCGCCGGACGAGGTGGCGCGTGGCGGCGCGGATGCGACCGGCGCAGCGGAGGCGATGTCGTTCCGCGACATCGTGCTGGCGTGCCGCGCCGAGGATCTCGCGCGGCGGACGCGGCCTGCGATGGCCGTGGATCCGCACGG
This sequence comes from Bradyrhizobium sp. U87765 SZCCT0048, assembly GCF_018131225.1. Taxonomy (GTDB): domain Bacteria; phylum Pseudomonadota; class Alphaproteobacteria; order Rhizobiales; family Xanthobacteraceae; genus Bradyrhizobium_A. The sequence continues at coordinate 399,415 of NZ_JAFCMM010000005.1, forward strand.
GTCGGCCGCGCGCTGATCGCGTGGCGCGCCGGCCAGGCGGCGAATGGCGGCCGTTCATGTTGGGCGCGGGCGCGCGGACTTATGGCATCCCTATATTTCAATGGCGGGGGGCGAATGGATTTCCTATGCTGTTCCGCGCAAGCGTTGCTTCCGCCGGGACAATTCGAGGTATCGTCGGAGCAGGAATCAGGTTCGCGCCGTAGGAGGAGCGCTGCGTTCATCGCAGCGCCCCGACGATGGCTGCGCCGCCGGGTTGCGACCGCGTTGCCACACCATGCTTGCTCCAGCGTCGCCCGTGTCGTCGCCATGTCGATGACGCGGCCGCGCCGTTCGGTTCTGAGCGTGCCGTTTCTTGGCGAGATCCCATTGACCAGCCTCGAGGTGATTGTGCGAAGTGGTAATGGCGGGGAAGACCCCGCCGGTGCCGCCATGTCGCCCGGCCGGCGCCTGCGCCGCTGGCTGGCCCTGCGGGTATCCGGTTTCATCCTGGCGGTGCTGCTGGCGGGGCTCGCCACGCTGGGGCTCTTGCTGCTCGACGCCGCGCTGTCGTTCAAGCTCAGTCCGGTGGTGTATCTCGTGCCGGTGGTGATCTCCGCGACGCGCTGGGGCTTCTGGCCGGCGATGGCGGCGGCGCTCACCGGCACGCTCGCGGCCGACTATTTCTTCCTGCCGCCGCTCTACAGCCTGCGCATCAGCGATCCGCAGGAGGGCATCAACCTCGCGCTATTCCTGCTGGTCGCCGTGGTCAGCAGCAATCTCGCCGCGCGGCTGCGCCGCGAGGCCGACCGGCTGCGCCAGAGCCGGCAGGCGGTGCAGGATCTCTACGAATTCTCGCGCCAGCTGGCGGTGTGCTTCACGGTGCGCGATCTCGTGGTCGCGATCCAGGCCTATGTCTCGACCACGCTCGGGCGGCACGCCGCGTTCGTCGCCGCGTCCGACGACGAGGACATCGAGGCCCTCGACGGCTCGTCGGTGCCGCCCGACATCCGCCGCGAGGCCCATGCCATGATCGCGCGTGGCGACCGCGACAGCCGCACCGCGTTCGACGGCGTCGGCAAGTCGTTCTGGATCATGCGCACGGTGTCGTCGGAGGCGATCGACCACGGCGTCATCGTGGTCGATATCGGCGGCCGCAGCACGGTGGCGATCGACGACGACCTGCGCCGCCTCGAGGCGGTGATCGACGAGGCCGCGGCGACACTGGCGCGAATCGATGTCGGCAAGGCGATGGGCGAGGCGCGGCTGCGGCTGCAGGAGGAACTGCTGCGCGACGCGCTGCATGGCGTGGTGTCGCACGAACTGCGCACGCCGCTGACCTCGATCCTCGGCGCTGCGAGCGTGCTGCAGGCCTCGCCCGGGATTGCCGCGGATGGTACCGTTCGCAGCCTGGTGGATGGCATTCACGAGGAGGCGGTGCAGCTCGACGGTTTCCTGCGCAACCTCGTCGATGCCTCCCGCGTTACCGCGCGCGGCGTACGGCCGCGGCGCGAATGGTGCGATCCGGCCGATATCGTCAATGCCGCGATCGAGCGCCGCTCGCAGCGCCTCGCGCGCCATCGCCTGCGCGTCGAGTTCGCGCCGCGGCTGCCGCTGATCCGGGTCGATGCCGTGCTTGTCGCGGAAGCCTGCGGGCAGTTGCTCGACAATGCCGCGAAATATTCGCCGGTCGGCAGCCAGATCATCGTCCGCGCCCGCGCCGAGACCGGCCGCGTGGTGCTTTCGGTGCTCGACGAGGGCGTCGGCCTGTCCGACGACGAGGCGCGCCAGCTCGGCCGCAAGAGTTTTCGCGGCGCGCGCCATGCCAATGTGCCGGGCTTTGGCCTTGGGCTGTGGATCGCCACCGCCTTCATCCGCGCCAATGGCGGCACGCTGGAACTGGCGAGCGGCGGCATCGCCGCCGGCACCGTCGCCGTGGTGACGCTGCCGGTGGGGCATGACGCCGATGTGCCGGCCGACGCAGCCGGCGACGCGTCATGAGCGAGCCCGTCAACACGGTCCTGGTGATCGATGACGAGCCGAAGATCCGCCGCTTCCTGCGCGCCGGCTTCGAGCTGCACGGCTATGCGGTGGTCGAGGCAGAGGCCGGCGAGGCCGGGCTGAAGGCGGCGATGTTCGATGCGCCGGACCTGATCATCCTCGATCTCGGGCTGCCCGACATCGCCGGCGACGAGGTGCTGGAGCGGCTGCGCGGCTGGTCGAACACGCCGGTGATCATGCTGTCGATCGAGGCGGACGAAGCCGAGAAGGTGCGGCTGCTGCGTGGCGGCGCCGACGACTATGTCGTCAAGCCGTTCGGCATCGCTGAGCTGCTGGCGCGCGGCGAGGCGGCGCTGCGCCGCTATTTCAAGAGCCGTACCGGCACGCCGGTGGTGACGGCAGGAGACCTGAGCATCGATCTCGTTGCCCGCAGCGTCACGGTCGGCGACAGCCGCATCAAGCTGACGCGCAAGGAGTACCGCCTGCTGCACGTGCTCGCCACCCATGTCGGCCTCGTGGTGACCCACGATCAGCTGCTGCGCGAGGTGTGGAGCGGGCGCCAGCGCGACAACGTGCAGTACCTGCGCATCCTGGTGCGCAAGCTGCGCCAGAAGATCGAGGCCGATCCCGACCGGCCGCGGCTGCTGGTGACGGAATCCGGCGTCGGCTACCGCCTGCAGGCCGACGCCGCGCCGCCACTTGCCGCGCGGCTGCCGAGCGTGTCGGACTCCTGAGAGGGCATCCGCCCACCATGTCGGCCGGCCAAACGCGAACGGGCGGCCCGAAGGCCGCCCGTCGACGAAGGCAGATGGCGCGTCGGCCTATTTCGAGGGCTCGAACGACAGCGGCGCCTGCTCGATGGTCGGGATCTCGATCTTGACCTTGGAGGTGTCGATCACCGTCTTGTCGAGCCAGTAGGTGACGGATTCCGGCCAGCCGATCACCACCACGACCAGGATGATCTGCATGAACACCCAGGGGATCGCGCCCCAGTAGATGTCCGAGCTCTTCACTTCCGGCGGCGCGATGCCGCGCAGGTAGAACAGCGCGAAGCCGAACGGCGGATGCATGAACGAGGTCTGCATGTTGACGCACAGCAGCACGCCGAACCACACGAGGTCGATGCCGAGCTTGCTGGCGACGGGCGCCAGCAGCGGGATGATGATGAAGGCGATCTCGAAGAAGTCGAGGAAGAACGCCAGGAAGAACACGAAGATGTTGACGAAGATCAGGAAGCCGATGGCGCCGCCGGGCAGGCCGGTCAGCATGTGCTCGATCCAGCGCGCGCCGTCCATGCCCTGGAACACGAGGCTGAAACAGGTCGAGCCGATCAGGATGTAGACCACCATCGAGGTCAGGCGCATGGTCGAGGTCATGCCCTGCTCGAGCAGCGTCCAGCTCAGGCGGCCGTGCATCGCCGCCAGCGCCATGGCGCCGACCGCGCCCATCGCGCCGGCTTCCGTCGGGGTGGCGAGGCCAAGGCCGATGGTGCCGAGCACCAGGAAGATCAGCACGATCGAGGGGATCATGCCCCACAGCACGCGGCGGATCAGCTTCCAGCTCATCGGCTCACGGGCATCCTCGGGGATCGGCGGCATCGCCTTGGGCCGCACGATCGACAGGATGACAATGTAGGCGATGAAGATCGCGACCTGCAGGATCGACGGGCCGATGGCGCCGAGATACATGTCGCCGACCGAGCGCCCGAGCTGGTCGGCGAGCACGATCAGCACCAGCGACGGCGGGATCAATTGCGTGATGGTGCCGGACGCCGCAATGACGCCGGTGGCGAGCTTCATGTCGTAGCCGTAGCGCATCATCACCGGCAGCGAGATCACGCCCATGGCGATGACCGAGGCGGCGACGGTGCCGGTGATGGCGCCGAGCACCGCGCCGACGATGATCACCGCGTAGGCGATGCCGCCGGGGATCTTGCCGAACAGCTGCCCGGTGCCTTCCAGCAGGTCCTCGGCGAGGCCGCAGCGCTCCAGGATCGCGCCCATGAAGGTGAAGAACGGGATCGACAGCAACAGGTCGTTGGAGATGATGCCGTAGAAGCGGAACGGCAGCGCCTGCAGGAACGACGGATCGAAGTGGCCGGTGGCGATGCCGATGACGCCGAAGAACAGACCGACGGCGGCGAGCGAGAAGGCCACCGGAAACCCGTACAGCATGAACAAGACCATGGTCCCGAACATGAGCGGGGGCATGATGCCGTGTGAAAACATGGAGCGTTATCCCGTCCCGAAAAGGATTGTGGCGCCTTACTGCAGCGGCGCTTCGTAGTGCGTGTCGATCTTCACCGCGCCGGTGAGGCCGGCGATGCGCTTGACGAGCTCGGCGGCGCCCTGCAGCCACAGCAGCACGAAGCCGGCGGGCAGCAAGAGCTTGGCGGGCCACAGAATGAGGCCGCCGGCGTTCGAGGAGTATTCCTGCGACACGTACGACTTGAGGAAGAACGGCCAGGTCAGGTTGATCAGATAGGCGGTGACCGGCAGCAGGAAAACGATGAAGCCGATGACGTCGATCCACAGCCGCGTGCGCTCGGAGACGGAGGAGTACAGGAGGTCGACGCGGACATGTTCGTTGAGGCGCAGCGTCTGCGCCGCGCCGAGCAGCACGATCCCGCCGAACATGTACCACTGGATTTCCAGCCAGCTGTTCGAGGAGTAGCTGAAGGCGTAGCGGACCATCGCATTGCCGGCGCTGACGAGGCACGCCAGCAGCACCAGCCATTTGGCGATAAAACCGGCGACGTCGCCGATGGCGTCGATGACGCGGGTCAGTTTGAGCAGCTGTTGCACGAGCCTGTCCTTGGATCCCTTGGGTCTGGGCGATCGGTGCCGGTTGGGCGGTTCTTCATTGCTTGGCGATTCACGCCGCTGCCGCGGACATTGCGGACGCGCCGTCAGCGGATGTTGACCGCGTCGGCGGGCCGTCCGGAACATGCGAAACTGAGGCCTAAAGTCGCAGAAACGTCCGTAAGCGGGTCGGACATGGCACAATTTTGACGCAAAAACAACACTGCGGGACCCTGTTGCAAGGGGTTGTGGACGCTACGAAAGTCTCATGCGGTCAACGGGTTGCGCAGCATCAGGGCCGGCGGCGGCCGCGCGCCTTTGCATTTATTGCGAGGCAGGCCGTGTTTTTGTCCGATCGTTGCGGCGGGCCGCTCTGGCACCCCGCCGGCCGCGCCGCGACAGCCCGCGCGGCGCCGCTTCGGTTCCGGCAACGGAACCCGCCAACCTTGATCCAGATCATGGTCGATTGTGACCGATGGATAAAATGACAGGCGGAATCGATCCCGTGCGCAGGTTGTGTCGTGGATCGCGCAAGCCCTTTGCATCAACCGCTTGGCCAGCATGTGCGCAGCTCATGGGGGATAGGATCATGTTGAGTTCGGTTCTCGACTGCCTGGACGTGGCCGTCGTGCTCACCGACGACAGTCGTGACCACATTCGTTTCGCCAACCGCGCGTTCCTGCGCCTCGTCGGCTGCTCCGCCGCCGAACTCGCCGACGATCACAAGTCGCTGCAGGACCTCGTCGACCCGGTGGACCGCGAACGCGAGGCGCCGCAGCGCGCGCTGCTCGCGCAAGGCAAGATCGACGGCTACACCATCCGCAAGCGCTACCTGCGCGCCGACGGATCGCGGGTGTGGGCCAACGTCACGCTGCGTGCGCTGCCCGGCAACGGCGCGGACGGCGAGAGCGTCGTGCGCACCATCGAGCCGGTGGCGCAGGACGACGGCGCGTGGCGCGACGGCCGGCCGCCGGTGTCCTCGATCGTGGTCGGCGAGGCCGTGTCCGACGGTTTCGCGCCGCTGGTCGCGATGCGCGACAGCGACGACGTGCCGCCGGCGATCCGCGCCGCGATCCAGCTCATCACCGACAACAGCGGCGGGCGTCTTGGCCTCTCGGAGGTGGCGCGCCGCTGCGGCACCAGCGTGCGGTCGCTGCAGCGCCACTTCGCGCGCCATGGCATGAGCGCGGCGCGCGTGCTCAAGCTGATGCGGTTGCGGCGGGCGCGCGCGCTGCTCGGCGGCAGCGAGGCGGCGTCCTCCGTCACCGGCGTCGCGTTCGCCTGCGGCTTTACCAATCTCGGGCATTTCGCCCGCGACTACCGCGCTGCGTTCGGCGAATTGCCGTCGGCGACGCTCGGCCGCGCGCGCATCGACGAACGCGCCGGCGTGTCGCGCGCTGAGTGCGCCTGACGCGAAACGGGCAAAACCGCGATTAAGCGCGGGCCGCTAACGATGGCTGCTGAAGATACCACACGGAGCGGCGCCGATGGCCGAGGCATCAGGAATTTCGCGTAGACTCGCGTTCAACATGATCGACGGCGAGATGCTCGCCGCGCTGCGCGAGGCGAAGCCGCTGATCGTCGCGCAGATGCCCGCGGTGCTCGACGATTTCTATGACCACGTCGCGCGGTTCGAGGAGACCGCGCGGTTCTTTCGCAGCCGCGAACACATGCAGCATGCCAAGACGATGCAGCTGCAGCACTGGGCGATCATCCTCGACGGCCGTTTCGACGATGCCTACGAGGCCTCGGTCACCAGGATCGGCGAGGTCCACAACCGGCTCGGCCTCGAGCCGCGCTGGTACATCGGCGGCTACAGTGTGCTGATCGCCGGCCTGCTGCGCGTCGTCGGCCGGCGCTCCACCGCCAATGGCCTGTTCGGACGGACCGGCGGCGATGCGCGCCGCAATGCGCTGCTGCAGCAGGCCATCGTCAAGGCCGCGCTGCTCGACATGGACATCGCCATCGACGTCTACATCGAGGCCGGCCGCCGCGACCGGCGCAGCACGCTGGACAAGCTCGCGGTCGATTTCGAGAAGACGATCGGCGGCGTCGTCAACATCGTGGCGTCGGCGGCGACGCAGCTGCAGTCGTCGGCGCAGGCGATGAGCCGCCTTGCGCAGCAGGCGACGTCGCAGGCGGCCGATGCCGACAGCGCCGCCAGCACCGCCAGCGCCAATGTCGAGGGCGTCGCGGTCGCGGCCGAGGAACTCACCAGCTCGATCCGCGAGATCTCGCGGCAGGTCAATGAATCGGCACGCGTCTCGACCGAGGCGGCGCGCGAGGCCGATCAGGCCGCCGACAAGATGCAGCGCCTGTCCGATGGCGCCGACCGCATCGGCGCGATCATCGAGCTGATCAACAACATCGCCTCGCAGACCCATCTGCTGGCGCTCAACGCCACCATCGAGGCGGCGCGCGCCGGCGAGGCCGGGCGCGGCTTCGCCGTGGTGGCGCAGGAGGTGAAATCGCTCGCCGAGCAGACCGCGAAGGCGACGTCCGATATCCGCGCGCAGATCGGCGGCATGCAGGGCGCGACCGCCGACTCGGTGTCGGCGATCGCCTCGATCACCTCGGTGATCCGCTCGATGAGCGACGTCTCGTCGGCGATCGCGGCGGCGGTCGAGCAGCAGGGCGCGGCGACCAACGAGATCTCGCGCAGCGTCCAGCTCGCCGCCAGCGGCACCGGCCAGGTGTCGCACAGCGTTTCCGGCATCACGGTGTCGGCGGGGGAGAGCGGCGCGGCCGCCGACGAGGTGCTGGCGGCGGCGTCCGAACTGTCGGCGCAGTCCGAGCAACTGCGGCTGGAAGTCGACACGTTTCTCGCCACCGTGCGCGCGGCCTGAGGCGCTGTCGGGCGAACGCGCCGCGTCGCGTGCGTGCGGCGCGTATGCGGGAGGCGCGCGCGGGACGCTGCCATTCGCCGTCCCTGTCTGGAAAAGCGCGCCGCGGCGGTGCATAGGCGTTGGCCTCGAGGCCAGGGAGTGCGCCATGACCGACACCGTCACCCGCCATTACGACACGCTGCTTGCGGAACACTACACATGGATGTTCGGGCTTCCGTTCGCCGCCAAGGTGGCGGAGCAGCGCGACACGCTCGCGGCCCTCGGGGTGGAAGCGGGCGTGCACGGGACGGCGATCGATCTCGGCTGTGGCCCCGGGTTTCAGTCGCTGGCGCTTGCAGACCTCGGTTTTCAGCGCGTCATCGCCGTCGATACCAGCCAGGCGTTGCTGCATGAGCTCGACGCCCACAAGGGCGATCGGACGGTCGAGACGGTGCTGGCGGACCTGCGGGATGTCGACCGCCTCGCCGGGCCGGGCAGCGTGGAGACGATCGTCTGCATGGGCGACACGCTCACCCATCTGGCAAGCCGGGCGGAGGTCTCCGGCGTTCTCGGCAAGGTGCGCGATCTGCTGCAGCCCGGCGGTCTGCTGGTGCTGACCTTCCGCGACCTGTCGGCCGCGCTGGCTGGCCTCGACCGCTTCCTGCCCGTCCGGGCCGATGCCGACCGCATCATGGTGTGCGTGCTGGACTACGAGCCGGAGACGGTCGTCGTCAGCGATCTCGTGCATGTGCGCACGGATGATGGCTGGACGCTGCGCAAGAGCAGCTACCGCAAGCTGCGCCTCGGCCCGGCCGCGCTCGCGGACGAACTGACCGGCCTCGGTCTTGCCGTCCGGCGCAACGAACCTGCGGGCCGCATGCACGCGATCGTCGCGGCACGATGACGCCGATGCGCCGGTGATGCCGGCGCCGGCCCGCGGGCGGCGCGCTCACACCGCGCGCATCGCCGTGGCATCCTCCGGCGCGACGATGCGGCGGTAGAGATGCCAGGTGGCGTGGCCGAGCACCGGCAGCGTCACCAGCAGGCCGAGGAAGGTCGGCAGCACCGACACCACCAGCACGACGATCACGACCAGCGCCCAGCCGAGCAGCGGCAGCGGATTGGTCGTCACCGCGCGCACGCTGGTGATCATCGCGGTGACGCAGTCGACATCGCGGTCGAGCAGCAGCGGGAACGACACCACCGTCAGCGAGAACAGCACGATCGACAGCAGCAGGCCGTCGAGATGGCCGATCAGCAGGAACAGCAGGCCCTCGCGGGTCGACAGCACCACGGTGACGAACTCGCTGAAGCTCGTGAACGAGGCGTTGACGCCGAGCAGCAGGGCGATCAGCAGCCGCACCTGATACATCCAGATCACGAACACGAACAGCGTCACGAATGCCATCCAGCCGATCTCGCCGCGGCTGCGCACCGTGCGCCAGACGGCGGCGAACGACAGCGGCTGGTCCTGCTCGATGCGGCGGCTGACGTCGTAGAGGCCGGCGGCGACGAACGGCCCGACCAGCGCAAAGCCGGCGGCGAGCGGATAGGCGAGATAGCCGAGGCCGAGCGCGCTGACGCAGGCGACGATGGCCATGCCGCCGAATGCATAGAGCGCGCCGAAGGCGAGGCCGAAGCGCGGCGCGGCCTTGAAGTCGCGAAAGCCGTCGCCAAGCGCCTCGGCGATGTCGGCGGCGCCGATCCTGCGCACCACCGGGTCGGTCTTGCCGGATATCGAGCTCATGCGTCGCCTCCTGCCGCCTGTTTTTGCCATTCCGGCCGACAACGGCAGGGCGCGCTTTGATCGATATCAATCCCCGGGGCTGCGCCCCGTGTCTTGGTTCCCGCCGCCGCGCACGACCGCGGAGCGCTCCGGATTGGAGCTGGGGGAAGAGGATGAAATGACCATTCAACGTCGTTCGATCTTGAAGGCCTTCGCCGGCCTCGCGCTGTGCCCGCTGTGCGCCACCGCAGGTCGCGCCGCCGACGGGCCGCACTGGAGCTATGAGGGAGCGGAGGGGCCCGGCCACTGGGGCGATCTCGACGCCGCGAGCAAGGTGTGCGGCGTCGGCGGCCAGCAGTCGCCGATCGACATCCGTTCGTCCGTGCGTGCGGAGCTGCCGCCGCTGGTCATCGACTGGAAGGGCGGCGTCGACACCATCGTCAACAACGGCCACACCATCCAGGTCAACGCCGCCGGTGGCAGCACCCTCAGGGTCGCCGACGCCACCTATCAACTGCTGCAGTTTCATTTCCATCGGCCGAGCGAGCACCTCATCGACGGCAAGAGCTATCCGATGGAGGTGCATTTCGTGCACCGGGACGCCTCCGGCGCGCTCGCGGTGGTCGGCGTGCTGATGGCCACGGGGGCGGCCAATGCGGCGTTCGCGGCGGTGACCGCGGCGATGCCGCAGGCGGCGGGGCCGGCGGTGAAGGCGCCGGCGGCGATCGATGCGGCGGCCTTGCTCCCGGCGGCCCGCAGCTACTACCGCTATCCCGGCTCGCTGACCACGCCGCCCTGCGCCGAGACCGTGGAGTGGCTGCTGCTGACGACGCCGGTCGAGGTCGCGGAGGCGGACGTCGCGAGCTTCGCCAAGCTCTACGCCATGAACGCGCGTCCCGCCCAGAAGGTGAACCGCCGCGACGTGCTGCGCTCGGGTTAGGGCGGTTGCGAAGCAACCATCGACCTTGATGTTTGTCGTGGCCGGGACAAGCCCGGCCACGACAGAGAAAGATAGAAAGCGCGTCTTTTCATGATGGCGTTACGTCGCGCGGCCCGTTGGTGACGGACCCGGAATCTTGACCTTTGATCTTGCTGAGCGCTGGAGATGGGATCGCCGCTTCGCGGTGTCCGGAATGACGTGGTGGATGATCGAGGCGCATCCGCCCCCATCGCTGTCGCGCGCGGGCATGACCTTCCTCATCCAGAGGAGCGGGCGCAGCCCGCGTCTCGAAGGATGAGGCCGGGGCGCCTCGCCCAGCGCGACGCGCGGGGCCTCATGGTTCGAGACGCGCGGCTTTGCCGCGCTCCTCACCATGAGGAGATGGGTTGGCGCCCACGTCTCAGTCCTTGCGGCCGTCGGCGTCGTAGAACGCTTTGGCGTCGGCGGTCAGCGCCGCGCGCGAGGCGGGGATGGTGTAGAGCATGTGGCCGCCGCGATAGAGTTTCAGCGACGTGCGGCCCTCGGCGAGCTCGCGCGGCAGGTGGTCGAGCACGTAGCGGCTGACGCCGTAGGGCGTGATCAGGTCGCTGTAGCCATGGGCGACCATCAAGCGGAACGAGGGATCGAGCGCCAGCAGTTCGCGGATGTCGTCGCTCGCATTAGCCTGGCGGCGCGAGCCGTCGCCGTCGCCCCACTTCCACTTGTTGTTCACCTCCATGCTGAGCAGCTGGTAGGTCATGTCGGTCTTGAAGCCGAGGGTTTCCCGGGCGTAGGCGGCGAACGCGCCGCCATAGGCGCGCGTGAAGCCTTCCAGCACGGGATCGGGGCCGCGGCCGTCGCTGTCGGGATAGGGATCGGGGGCGGCGAGCGCGGCGTCGTAGATGCTGACGACGGACTGGTCGCGCTCGCGCAGATGCTTGAGGAATGCATCACGCACGAAGCCGCGGGTGCGCGTCACCAGTTCCGGCGACAGGCCGCTGAGCGCGGCGACGCGGCCATAGAAGGCGCGCGCGGCATCGCCGGTCGGCGCCGCGCCGGCGAGGGTGGTGAGATAGTCGGTCATGGCGAAGCGCTCGGCATCGGCCTGCGCCTGCGGCGTGAACGCGCCGCGCCGCTCCAGTTCGGTGGCGGTGAGCGAGGGCAGCTGCAGCGCCGCGCCGAGCGGGTAGCGGTTGGAGCCGAAGATCAGCGAGCCGTCGATCAGCGGCGACAGCATGATCACGCCGGCGACGATCACGCCCTGGGACTGGCGCAGCGCCTGCGCGGTCTTGGCGGCGCGGAAGCCGCCATAGCTTTCGCCCAGCAGATATTTCGGCGCGCCGCTGCGGCCGTTGCGCGCCAGATACAGCGCGATCACCTTGGCCATCGCCTGGGCGTCGGGCTGCACGCCGAAGAAGCTGCTGTCGTCGGCCTTCGTGGTGCGGCTCCAGCCGGTGCCGACGGGATCGATGATCACGAGATCGGTGAAGGCGAGCCAGCTCTGCGGATTGTCGACGAGCGCGGCATGGGAGCCGTCGCGGCCGCTCGGGCCGAAGTCGAGCACCTTCGGCCCGACGAGGCCGAGATGCAGGTACGCCGACGCCGCGCCGGGCCCGCCGTTGAACACGAAGGTGATCGGGCGGTTGGCGGGCGCGTCCTTGGCGACATAAGAGGTGTAGAACACCGCCGCGGTGCGCTCGCCGGTCTGGCCATAGAGCGGGAAGGTGCCGGCGGTTGCGGTGTAGGCGAGGGCGCGGCCATTGATGGTGAGCGTATGGCTGGTCACCGCATCGGCGGGCAGCAGCGCCAGCACGCCCTGTGCGCCGGCGGCTTTGGTGTCGGCGCTCCTGGTGTCAGATGCCTTCGTGTCGGATGCCTTCGTCTCGGACGTCTTCGTCTCGGATGTTTTGGCGTCGCCGGTCCTGGCCTCGGCGGCCGCGGCATCGGCGGCCTTCGCCAGGGCGTCCTCGGCATGGACGGCGCGCGGCGTGCCGAGCAGCAGCGTGCTGCCGAGGGCGAGCGCGAGTGCGCCCGCGAGCCATCGATCTGCCTGGGTGCGGAGCGTCGTCGTCATGCCATGTCCTGTGCGGTCTTCCCGGGGATGCCGGGGCCGCCGCAACGGCGACGGCGCCGGCACCGTGGCGGCCGATTGCGGCGGATGTGGTGGCGCGGAACGGCCGCGGGAATCAGGGGCACGACCGGCGGTGCACGGTATCCCCGGCCGGCGCTTTCAATGACGGTCCGATGACGTGCCGCGGCCGGCGACAGGCGCCCCAAATTCATAAATTGTTAAATGTTATCAACGCCCAGCGAGTTCCATCGGCCGTTCCGAAACTGCGACGCTGTGGCGCAGCGGGCACAGCGCGCGGACGGCAATTGGCGTACGCTCCAGACACAGTGTTCGTCGACATTCGCTCATCAGTTCGGCCGGGATTGGGGGACCTTGTGATGAAAGCCGTGACGTCGACCCGCATCGTCGGGTCCGTGTTCGCCCTCGCAGGCGCCGCATTCGCCGCGGGTTCGGCGTCCGCCGCCGATCTGCCCGCCAAGGTCTACCGCAAGGCGCCGCCGATGGTGGTGCAGGCCTACAACTGGACCGGCTTCTACGCGGGCGTGAACGCCGGCGTCGGCTTCGGCCGCTCGACCACCCAGGCCGCGATCGGAGCGCCGCCGGTCGGCTTCCCGACCTCGCGCCTCGGCGGTCTCGGCGGCTTTGGCGGCGGCCAGATCGGCTACAACTGGCAGTACGGCGACCTGCTCGGCCTCGGCAACATCGTGCTCGGCGTCGAGACCGACATCCAGGGCGGCAGCCTCAAGGACAGCCGCACCTGCGAGGTGACCTGCCTCAACGGCACCGGCCTCGCCTTCAACCAGAAGCTCGACTGGTTCGGCACCGCGCGCGGCCGCATCGGCCTCGCCACCGGCTCGGTGCTGACCTACTTCACCGGCGGTTTCGCCTACGGCAACGTCAAGACCACGGTCACCGATCTCTCCAACCCGGCGCTCGCCACCACCTTCGGCAGCACCCGCACCGGCTGGACCGTCGGCTCCGGCGTCGAGGCCGCGCTCGGCGGCAACTGGACCGGCAAGATCGAATATCTCTATGTCGATCTCGGTACCCAGAACGGCGCCGCGCTGCTGCCGAACGCCTATGCCTACTCCTCGCAGATCCGCGAGCATATCTTCCGCGTCGGCCTGAACTACCGTATCGGCGGCGTCGGCCTGTACGCGCCGGAGCCGGTGGCCAACTGGTCGGGCGTCTATCTCGGCGGCAACGTCGGCGGCGCCACCGCGCTGAACCGCAGCACGCTGGCGGCGACCGCCCTCACCAACGAGAAGTTCAACCTGGCGCCGGACGGCTACCTCGGCGGCGTGCAGATCGGCTACAACTGGCAGGCGGGCGCCTGGGTCTATGGCCTGGAGACCGACATCCAGGGTTCGAGCCAGAAGGACGACAAGCCCTGCCAGCTCGGCTGCTTCCTCGGCATCCCGCAGCTCGCCACCTTCAATCAGAAAATGCAGTGGTTCGGCACCGCCCGCGGCCGCATCGGGTATTCGGTCGGCTCGACGCTGTTCTACGCCACCGGCGGCTTCGCCTACGGCAACGTCAAGACCGACGTCGCCGGCAGCTTCCTCGGCACCGCCTTCGCCCAGTCGTTCTCGCGGACCCGCACCGGCTACGCGGTGGGCGGCGGCATCGAATCGCCGTTCGATATCTTCGGCCTGTTCGGCAAGAACTGGACCTCCAAGACCGAGTACCTCTATGTCGACCTCGGCCGCTCGACCGATGTCATCACCGGCACCGGCCTGACCTTCTCGACCAAGGCCCAGGAGCACGTGTTCCGCACCGGCCTGAACTACCACTTCAACAGCCCGGTCGTGGCCCGGTACTGAGCCCTCCGGACCGTCGTTTGCTGCGAAAACCCCGGCCTTGCGCCGGGGTTTTTGCTGTTTTCAGCGCCCGGATGTTACGCCGCGACGTCTTTGTTGCGAGCTGTGTCGCCGAAACCACAGACAGCGCGGCCGGCAGCGGCTAGGAAAGTGGTCCGATTCCGTGAATTTGACCTCTGTTGGGGGCTTTGCCTTGAAATCCTACGCCATTGCCGCGGCCGTTGCTGTCGCCGCCGTCACCTCGGCCCAGGCCGCCGATCTTCCGGCCCGCACCTACACCAAGGCGCCCCCGCTGGTCGTCCAGGCCTATAACTGGACCGGCTTCTATGTCGGCGTGAACGCCGGCGTCGGCTTCGGCCGCAGCAAGACCGATATCAACGGCGGCATCTTCGATCCGCGCTCGCGCGTCGGTGGTCTCGGCGGCGTCGGCGGTGGCCAGATCGGCTACAACTGGCAGTACGGCAACTTCCTCGGCTTCGGCAACGTCGTGCTCGGCCTCGAGGCCGACATCCAGGGCGCCGGCCTCAACGACAACCGCACCTGCACGCTGGTGTGCGCGGCGGGCGCCGGCGTCAACGTCAACCAGAAGCTCGACTGGTTCGGCACCGCGCGCGGCCGCATCGGTGTCGCCACCGGCCCGGTCCTCAGCTACTTCACCGGCGGTTTCGCCTACGGCAACGTCAAGTCGCGCGTGACCGACTTCACCGGCGTGATCAACGACAGCTTCAGCAGCACCCGCACCGGCTGGACCATCGGCTCCGGCGTCGAGGCGGCGCTGGCCGGCAACTGGACCGGCAAGATCGAATATCTCTACGTCGACCTCGGCACCCAGCGCGGCGTCGGCACGCTCGGCGCCTACACCTTCAACTCGCAGGTGCGCGAGCATATCTTCCGCGCCGGCCTGAACTACCGCATCGGCGGCACCCCGTACGCGCCGGAGCCGGTCGCGAACTGGTCGGGCTGGTATGTCGGCGGCAACGGCGGCAGCGGCACCGCGCTCAACAAGAGCAGCATCCAGGGCGCCAACCTCGGCGAGCGCTTCAACCTCAGCCCCGATGGCTACTTCGGTGGCGTGCAGGCCGGTTACAACTGGCAGGCCGGCGCGATCGTGTACGGCCTCGAAGCCGACATCCAGGGCGGCTCGCTCAAGGACGACTATGCCTGCGGCGTGACCTGCACCGCGAATGCCTTTGTCAGCTACAATCAGAAGATGAACTGGTTCGGCACGGTGCGTGGCCGCGTCGGCTACTCGGTCGGCTCGACCCTGTTCTACGCCACCGGCGGTTTCGCCTATGGCGGCGTCAAGACCGACCTGAACTTCAGCAACGTCCTCGTTGCGTCCTACTCCAAGACCCGCACCGGCTACGCGGTGGGCGGCGGCATCGAATCGCCGTTCGACCTGTTCGGCCTGTTCGGCAAGAACTGGACCTCGAAGACCGAGTACCTGTTCATCGACCTCGGCAAGTCGACCGACACCGTCGCGGTGGGCACCACCTTCACCACCCGCGCCCAGGAGCACACGCTCCGCACCGGCCTGAACTATCACTTCAACACCCCGGTGGTGGCGAAGTACTGAGCCTTCCCCGGCACGCATCGCGTTCCGACAAAAACCCCGGCCTCGCGGCCGGGGTTTTTTGTTGCGGCGGTGGACGAAGCGGCCGGGTGTGCATCTTTGTCGCAGGGTGTGGCCCCGGTGGCACAGACAATCCTCCTGCCTGCGGATACGACTCCATCAACATTGCACAAGATTCAGTGTCCGGAATTGCAGGGGGGTCTTTTGAAGTACGTCATTGCCACGGCGCTTGCCGCCGCCACCGCCGTTTCCGCCGCCCAGGCCGCCGATCTTCCGGCCCGCACCTACACCAAGGCGCCGCCGCTGGTCGCGCAGGCCTACGACTGGACGGGCTTCTATCTCGGCGTCAACGCCGGCTTTGGCTTCGGCCGTGACAAGACCACCACCACCAGCGCCATCGGCGTCGGCGAGACCAACCGCCTGAGCCCGTTCGGTGCGCTCGGCGGCGGCCAGATCGGCTACAACTGGCAGGGTGGCAATTTCGGGCTCGGCAACGTCGTGCTCGGCGTCGAGGCCGACATCCAGGGCACCGGCCTCAAGGACGACCGCACCTGCGGCCTCGCCATCGCCGCGTGCACCCAGGCCGGCGGTCTGCAGTACAGCCAGAAGCTCGACTGGTTCGGCACCGCGCGCGGCCGTGTCGGCTTCGCCACCGGCCCGGTGCTCAGCTATTTCACCGGCGGTTTCGCCTATGGCAACGTCCAGACCGGCTACAGCAACGCGCTGCTCGGCAGCTCCAGCTTCAAGCAGTCCCGCTCCGGCTGGACGGTGGGCTCCGGCGTCGAGGCGGCGCTCGGCGGCAACTGGACCGGCAAGATCGAGTACCTCTATGTCGATCTCGGCAGCGTCAACAATCCCGGCATTCTGCCCGGGGCGGCCGGCTTTGCGTCGTCGTCGAACATCCGCGAGCACATCTTCCGCGTCGGCCTGAACTACCGCCTCGGCGGCAGCGGCCTTGTCGCGCCGCAGCCCGTGGCCAACTGGGGCGGCTGGTATGTCGGCGGCAACGCCGGCGGCGCGACCGCGCGCAACCCGAGCTCCATCGGCGGCATCCAGAACGGTGCGGCGCTCGCCGGTCCGGGCAAGCTCTTCCTCAGCCCCGATGGCTATCTCGGCGGCGCGCAGGTCGGCTACAACTGGCAGGCGGCCAACTGGGTCTATGGCCTGGTGGCCGATATCCAGGGGTCGTCGCAGCGTGACGACAAGCCGTGCATCCTGTGCAGCGCGCTGATCCAGACGATCACGTTCGACCAGAAGATGCAGTGGTTCGGCACCGTGCGCGGCCGGGTCGGCTATGGCGTCGGCTCGTCGCTGTTCTATGTCACCGGCGGTCTCGCCTATGGCGGCGTCAAGACCAGCGTGTCGCTGGTCAATGTCGGCACCGCGACCCAGTCCGACACCCGCACCGGCTGGACGGTGGGCGCCGGCCTCGAGTCGCCGTTCGAGTTCTTCGGCCTGTTTGGCAAGAACTGGACCTCGACGACCGAGTACCTCTACGTCGACCTCGGCAAGTCCAACGTCAACCTGCCGATCAACGCCAACTCCTCGCTGTTCGTGAACAGCCACGCCCAGGAGCACATCTTCCGCACCGGGCTGAACTATCACTTCAACACCCCGGTGGTGGCGAAGTACTGAGGCCCGCCGATCCCTTCGGGATCGCCCGCTCAAACCCCGGCCTCGCGGCCGGGGTTTTTGTTTGCGCGGCCATGCGCGTCCTGCACGGTTGCCGTTCCGGCGGCACGGTGCCGCCGTCAACGGAAATCGCTATAGTCCCGCGCGCATTGTTCGCACGTTGCAATCGCGCGTCGTGTGATGTCGATTGCGGCGGTGCCTCGGCGCTGCGCGGTCCTTGCGGTGGGAGTCCGGAATGCGATGGACGACGATGGTGGCTGCAGCCGCGGCGTGGCTCGCGGTGCTGGCGATCGCGCCGGCGTCGGCGCAGCAGCCGGCGCAGCAGAGCGAACAGGCGCGCCGCGCCGAAAGGGTCGCCGCCTGGCAGGCGGCGGAGAAGGCCGGCACCAGCGGCCCCGCCGACGTGATGCTGATCGACCAGGGCGTGCTGCAATTGCCGCGCGGCGAGCTGTTCGTGCCGAAGGCCGAGGCCTCGCGCGTGCTGCGCGCGCTCGGCAATCTGCCGGGTGACGCCACCCTGGTCGGCCTCGTGGTTGGCACCCATGCCAACGACCGCTGGATCGTCGTCATCCGCCACATCAAGGAAGGCTACATCAAGGACGACGAGGCGAAGACCTGGAATGCCGACGATCTCCTGAACAACATCAGGGATGGCGTCGAGGAGGCCAACAAGGATCGCGTCGCCCGCGGCTTTCCCGAGATGCAGGTGGTCGGCTGGGTCGAGCCGCCGGCCTATGACGCCAGGACCCACCGCCTGGTGTGGTCGCTGCTCGCCAAGGACAAGGGCACCCCCGACGGCGCGGCGACGGGCATCAACTACAACACCTACGCGCTCGGCCGCGACGGCTATTTCAGCCTCAACCTGCTGACCGGATCGGAGACCATCGCCACCGACAAGGCGGTGGCGCACGAGCTGCTCGCCGATCTCGTCTACAATGTCGGCAAGCGCTATGAGGATTTCAGCGCCGGCACCGATCGCGTCGCGCAGTACGGCCTGATGGCTCTGGTCGGCGGCGTCGCGGCCAAGAAGCTGGGGCTGCTCGCGCTGCTGGCGGCGACCGTGCTCAAGTTCGGCAAGATCATCCTGGTCGGCGTCGCGGTCGCCGGCGGTACCGTGCTGAAGCTGTTTCGCCGCAAGCCACGCCAGGACGGCGGCACGCCGGGCGGCACCGCCTGATGGCGCTGCGCCGCCGACTTGCCTGCGTCCGACGGTCGTTCGTCACAGCCGACTGTGCGCTGGACAACCGGTAATATGATAGCTATCACGCCCTCCTCTCAATCCAGAGGGGCTAGGGGAATACATGTTCATACGTCATGCACTGATGTCAGGGATCGCCGTCGGATTTCTGATGGCGTCTCTTCCGGCCGTTGCGGCCGACCGCAACGTCGATGTCGTCAACAACACCAAGAAGACGATCAAGGAATTCTACGCCTCGCGCACCAAGCTCGACAGCTGGCAGGAAAACATCATCAAGGGTGATCCGATCGAGCCGGGCGAAACCCAGCCGGTCGATATCGACGACGGCAGCGGCGGCTGCAAGTTCGATTTCAAGGCGGTGTTCTCGGACGGCGATGTCGCCATCAACGAGAACGTCGACGTCTGCAGCGTGAGCTCGGTCACCTACAAGTAACGCGTCCGAACAGCCGCTCGCATCACCAGCGGCTCGGCGAAAATTCCGGCCTCGCGCCGGAATTTTTGTTTCGGAACTGTACGATCTCCGGCGCGCGGCGGGGCCGTCACCATCCGAGGGGCGCGCGTCGATGGTTCAGAGCGGCCGTCGCGCGCGGCGCCGCGGCCTTGCAGCCCATGATCAGCAGCGACATCATCAGGACGTCGGCGGATTTCGTCGACAGCGCGTTGTTGCTGAGCGACAGGGTGAAGAAAATCACGGTCGCCGCGATCACGTTCCAGGGCGCATGCTTGAGCAGCGCCCGGAACAGGTTGGCCAGCAGCACGGCGAAGAGAATGGCGCCGACCAGGCCGAACTGCACCGTGAAGATCACCACCGAACTTTCGATGAAAGGCAGCCCGAACACGTCGAGCGCGATGCGCTGGATGCGCGTGATGTCGCCGCCGAACAGGAATTCGTTCCAGGTCAGGTAGTCGAACACGCCGTAGATGTTGACGCGGGCGAGGGCGCTCTGGTCGACGACGCCGCCGTCGAAACGACTGAGTGCGCCGGCAGCGAACATCACGGCAATCAGCGCCATCACCGCCAGCAGGCCGGCGAGCGCCAGCATGATCTTGCGCTGGAGCCCGTCGAGGGGCGTCGGTGCCGCCATCCGGACCGTGATCAGGAACACCAGGCACGACAGGCCGGCGAACAGCGTGGCGAAGCGCGCGCCGGAAGCCAGCACGCCGATCAACAGGACGGCGACAGCGGCGATCTTGAACGGCATGCGCCAGCGCGTCGCGCTGGCGAGGCAGATGCCGACCGCGCACCACTGGCCGAGCTCCAGCGGATGGTCGGACAGTCCGGTGGGACGAAACACCTCTTCGCCGCCGGGGTAGGGCAGCAGGCGCGTCTTCAGCGCGAACTCGGCGGTGCCGACCAGCGCGCTCAGCATCAGGAACGCGAGCAGCAACTCGGCGATCAGCGGGCGCCACGGGCGCGGCAGCGTGGTCATGATGAAGATGGCCATGCAGGCCACGATGTAGCTGTCGAGGATGTAGCCGAACGCAGCGTTGCGGCCGCCGACGACCAGCATGGTGGTCAACAGCACGATGCCGACGAGGAATGTCGCGATGGCCCGCAGCAACGATAGATCGACGGCATCGAGCTCGATGCGATAGCTGGCGAGCACCGTCGCCATGATCAGCACGATGCCATAGAACGCGGGATGGATCTTCTGGATCGTCGATCCCTCGAGCGTGGTGTAGTCCATGAACTGGTTGAGGATCAGCGAGTTCAGGCCGACGCGCAGCAGCACGAAAAACACGAAGGCCGCGTACAGCAGCCGCAGCATCAGCAGGCCGTCGTCCGATGCAGTGGCGTACGCGGGGCGGGTCATGGGTGGCTGGTGCTATTGCTCGGGGGCTTCAGCCTTAGCAGGGCAGTCTTAAGGTTTTGCTAACCTTGTTGCCACCGGCGGAACCGGCGATAGGCATGGAGCGTGCGGTATGAGTTTCATGCTTCACTAACCCCAGCCATGTCAGGGTCGGCGACAGGCGGCGCTGCCGCCGTCAGGTCACCACCCAGCAACATGCCGGCATCGGCCGCGTTGCCATGCGCCAGCAGAGATCGAGCCGTGACGGTCGCGAAATTCCGAGGAGGTGCCGAGAGCCTGTCGCGGGCGAGCTTCACCTATCTGCCGGCGCTCGACGGGATGCGCGCGGTTGCGATCCTCCTGGTCGTGCTGTCGCATTTCGGGCTCAACGTCGTGCTGCCCGGCGGCTTTGGCGTCACGCTGTTCTTCTTCATCAGCGGCTTTCTGATCACCCGTCTTCTGATCGCCGAGGTCAATGGTAACGGCGAGGTGGCGATCGGCGCGTTCTACGTGCGGCGCTTCATCCGTCTCGGTCCGGCGCTGCTGGTCAATATCGGCCTCGTGACGGTGCTCTACCTGCTGCTTGGCGAGCCGACCAGCAAATGGGAAGTGCTGGCCGGCCTGTTCTATGTCATGAACTACTATTACGTGCTCGGCGGCGCGATGCCGCTGCCGCTCGGCACGCTGTGGTCGCTCGCCGTCGAGGAGCACTATTACGCGGTCTATCCCTGGCTGTTCGCCCTCGGCTGGCGTCGGCCACTGCGCTTCCTGGCCGGGCTTGCGATCGCCTCGGTGGCTGTGCTGGCGTTGCGCGTTCTCTTTGCCGCGCTGTGGCCCGACACGATCTGGCAGCACTATTACCGCACCGATACGCGGATCGACTCGATCCTGTACGGCGCGATGTTCGCCTGCCTGCTCGAACTCGTGCGGTTCGATCGCTTCATTCGTGCGATCGGCGGCACCGCAGGTTTCGTCGCCGGCATCGTGCTGCTGCTGTTCACCTTCGTCTATCGCGATCCGGTGTTCCGCGAGACCGTGCGCTACTCCGTGCAGGGCGTGGCGCTGATTCCCGTGCTCTACGCCGTGCTGTTCAACCCGCGCTTTGCGCCGTTGCGGCGGCTGCTCGAGCTGCCGCCGATGGTGCTGCTCGGACGGCTCAGCTATTCGCTCTATCTGTGGCACGAGGTGGTGCTGTCGGTAATGCCGAAAGTCCTGCCGGATACGCTCTGGAGCCTCTATCTCGTCCAGTTGCCGCTGTGTTTTGTCATCGCCGCTGCGTCATACTATGGCGTCGAGCGTCCCTTCCTGACGCTGCGCAAGGCGTTTCGCCGTGAACGTCCGGCGCCGCCACCGCAGGCCGTGACCACCGCGGCGTAGTCCGCAGATGGGCCCGTGGCAACAGGCCGCGTGCGCTGTGGGTATCGGGGGCTCGCCGGCTTCCACTCCATATTGGCCGCTATCGTCTCAGCCCTTCTCACCATCAGGAAGAGGCGAAATATGGTCGATGTCAGTGCTTCGAGCTGGACGCAACTCACGACGACAGGCAGCGGCGGCACCGCGGCCCCCCCGCCCACCAGGACACTCAATCTCAACGACAAGCTGGCGCTGGCGGAGCTGAATTTCGGCGACTTCCAGGACCCGGATTTCCGCGGCGAGTGCAGCGCCATGCTGCAGGCCTTTCTCGACTACGCCGGCAGCTACGCGCTCGCGCTCAAGGAGCGGGGCCTCGACGATCAGAACCCGCGCAGCTACGTCCGCGCCAAGCTTCCACGCGGCTACGCATCGGTGGCCAACCAGATCGTCGTACCCGAATGGGTCGATCTCGACATGGAGGGCACGCTGATCCGCGCGCCCGGCGGATCGCTCGCCGCGAATCCGTTCCTGCCGATGATCGTCTACACGGCGAATGCCGGCGCCAGCCGGGTGAACCTGTACTGTGTGCTGGATGACGTCGTGCCCGGAGACGGATCGGGCGTTTGTTTCGGCAAGAGCTGGTCCATCGCGAGCGTCGCACTCGCTGCGGCGGGGCAGGGCTATCAGGTCGGCGATCTGATCTATCTGCCGCAGCCCTCCCGCAGCCCCTATCGGGCCGCGGTCGTGCGGGTCGATGCAGTCAACGGCAGCGGAGCGGTGACAGGATTCACCCTCACATCAGGCGGAGTCTACAGTCGTCGTCCTCCGACGGGCGTGACCGTGTCGGCCGCCGCCATCGCCGCGGTCGCACCGCAGGTGACGGCCCAGGTGCAGCCGACACTGTTCCCGCAGGCGTCGACGACTCATGCCAACGGCAACCCCGGGGCAGGGACTGGCGCGGCCTTCACGCCGACCTGGGAGGCCGACTTCAATGGCTCGGATGCCGACAACGGCATCTTCAACTACAACACCGGCGATGCCATCCTCACCGACATGGTCATCGGGCAGGTGCGGGTCAACGGCGTCGGGATCGACTTCGACGTGCAATATGGCGGCAAGTTCGGCGTGCTGTTGAACACCATCAACGCCGTGGTCGACAGCATCACCGTGAATGGCGGCTACTATGGTTTTCTCAGCAAGGCTGGCGACACGCGCATCAACTCGATCAATCCGGTGAATGCCATGATCGGGGTGATGATCGGAAACGGCAGTTCGCTCGAGTGTCCGAATGTCGTCGTTGATACGGCCTTCGGCGCTGCGATCCAGATCGACACCGGGTGCAGCGACATCCGACTCGGCGGCGTCTGCTTCTTCCCGGAGGGCAACAGCTATCTGCACAACGGGCTGGGGCCGACCAATACGGGCTATGCCATCATCGTCGGGCAGAAGGGCACCGACGCGGTGACCAGCAATCTTCATCTCGACTTCGTGCTGGATAACTGCGGCTCCGCCACCCAGAACGGCGGCAGCGGCGCGGGTGCGTTGTTCCTCGCCAACGTCAAGAACTCCTACTTCAACATCCTGGCTTCGAACCAGCAGACCAACCAGGGCGAGACGCACCGGCTAGCACTGCATACGGCCTACGGCCCCAACGTCGACGCGGCCTCGGTAGTTGTCCGCGGTGCCATCAACGGCACGACGACATCGCCCATCGTCGCCGGTGCCGCGATCACGGAAGTCAATATCGTGGCGGGCGGATCGGGCTATGCGCTTGGCGACGTGGTGCGGATCGATGTCAGCGGCCATGTCGTCGACGCGATGCTGCTGGTGGCGGGTGTCTCGGGCGGCGCGGTGACGGCGATCAAGGCGCTCGGACCGGGCCTCTATTCGACCCTGCCGTCGTCGACGGCGACCCTGCCGACAACGGCGACGTTCGGCAGCGGCACCGGCCTCACGGTGAAGGCGCGGACGATCCTGCCGGTCGGCAGCATTGCGGGCGGCCTTGCGCTCCGTGATGGCAGCCTGCCGGGCTGGCTCCGCGACTTCGGGGTTGCCGACGTCTACGGCTCCGGCGCACCGACCGCGGCGACGGGAGCGAAGAAGGCGCGGCCGGGAAGCCGCTACACCGACATCGGCTCCGGCGAGACCTACGTCAACAAGGGCACGGTCGCCGTGCCGTCGTGGCGCAAGATCACCACGGCCTGATCACGGCCGGTCGCCGCCGGACCGGGGGCTTGCCTCTGGTTCGGCGATGGCCACCCCCGCTGTCCCCGATGCTCTGTATTGGGACGATCGCGGCCGCCGCGATCTGTTCCGGAACGTGACACCGCTCCCCGGCACGGGCGCCGGCGGCCCAATACCGGGGTGGGAGCGGCGAAATACGCAGCCATCGGGCGGCTTGTGGCGCCAGCGCGGTCTGGCATCCGCCTTGCTTACCTGCCTGCGGTCGACCGTTCGACAGACAGGGGCATTCATGGCGCAGGCGCTCACCTACAAGCCGTTCGGTGCGTTTCGGCTGATGCTGGCGGCCTGCGTGGTGTTGCAGCACCTTCACCCCGTGCTGCCGTCTGCGATCGTCGCGCGCGAGGAGCATCTCGAGCTGGGATCGCTGGCGGTCGACGTGTTCTTTGTCGCCTCCGGCTACATCATCACCGAGGCGATCGCGCGGGTCTATCAGGGCCGTCCGTGGGCCTTTCTCGCCAACCGCGCGGTGCGGCTGCTGCCGGCGGTGGCGCTGGTGATCACGCTGACGGCGATGCTGTGGGCGGTGTTCATCGCGCAGGGCGATGATGTCTTGGCCCGCTCGGCGAAGCTGGTCGTCGTCTCGCTCGCCCATCTGTTTCCGCTGACCCGGGGCTTCACCTCGGAGTACGAGATCCTTGGCGTGATGTGGGCGCTGCGGGTCGAGTTCACGTTCTATCTCGTCTGCTTCCTGGCGTTGTTCGCGATGCCCTGGCTGGCCGCGCCGCGCCGCCAGGCCGCTGTCATCGTGCTCGGCTCCGTCGCGCTGACCGCCCTGTTCGTGTTCGACTGCCTGCGTGACACGCAGAGCATGCTGCGTTTCATTCCCTATTTCGTGTTCGGCGTCGGGCTCTATCTGGCATCGCACCTGGAGTCGCGCGCGCTGGCGCGCCTCGTCGGCGTCATCGCGGCGCTGGCGTTCGTCGGCATGCTGGTCGAGCAGACCAACCGCTCGGCCTTCCACGAGGCCGCGGGCTTCGCGCGGGACCGCCTGGCGCAGACCCTGATCCTGGTACTGCTGGTGGCGCTGTTCGCGGCGCTGTCGTTCATGCGGGTCGGCGGCCGGCTGGCGCGCATCGATCGCGCGCTGGGCGATCTGTCGTTCCCGCTCTATGTCGCGCATGATCCGGTGATCGTGTTCGCGGCGCTGTGCTGGACGCCGGGCGTGCCGGCCGCGATCGCCGCCGCGGGGCTGGCGCTGGTCGCGGCCTGGCTGCTCTATGTCGGGCTGGAACGGCCGCTGATGACCATGCGCACGCGCATCCGCAAGTCCGACATCCGCTTCGACGACGACGTCGCGCCGCGGGCACCGCCCGCCGTTGCGGCGACGCCGGTGGAGCTGCGGCCCCGCGCGGCGGCCTGAGCGGCGTTCGCCGACGGGCGGTGACGCAGGCGGTTGGCCGGCTCACGGCGATCTCTGGCGAAAGTTTTCGGGCGAAGCACCGCCTCAGGCGACGGCGGCTGTCCGCGCGTCGCCGGCCGCGGCGCGATCGGCATCGAGCAGGGCGCGGATCTCGGCAGACGGCCGGGCGGCGCTGAACAGGAAGCCCTGCATCTCGGTGCAGCCGAGGGTGCGCAGCAGCTCGCGCTGGCGCTCGGTCTCGACGCCCTCGGCAACCGTGGTCATGTTGCGCGAAGCGGCGATGTCGACCACCGCGCGCACGATCGACGACGAGGAATCGGCGCCGGTCATCTCGCGCACGAAGGCGCGGTCGATCTTGATCTTGTCGAACGGGAAGCGCTGCAGGTAGCTCAGCGACGAGTAGCCGGTGCCGAAATCGTCGAGCGCGATGCGCACGCCGATGGCGCGCAGGTGATGCAGGATCGACAGCGCGACGTCGTCGTCGCGGATCAGCACGGCCTCGGTGATCTCGAGTTCGAGGCGGCTCGCCGACAGCCCGGAGGTCGCGAGCGCGGTGGCGACGTTGAGCGCCAGGGTGTGGCTGCGGAATTGGATCGGCGAGACGTTGACGGCGAGGCGGATGCCGGCCGGCCAGTGCGCCGCCTCGCGGCACGCGGTCGCCAGCACCCATTCGCCGAGCGCGACGATCAGGCCGGTTTCTTCCGCCACCGGGATGAACTCCGCCGGCGAGATCGGGCCGCGCTGGGGATGATTCCAGCGCAGCAGCGCTTCGCAGCCGGTCACGGTGTCGCTGCGCAGGTCGAGCAGCGGCTGGTAGTGGATCTCGAAACCGCCCTCGGCGAAGGCATGCGCGCCGGCGATCTGGCGCAGGTCCTGCTCGATGAGCTGGCGCGCCTTGGCGCGGGCGTCCATCCGCGGCTCGAAGAAGCGCCAGGTGCGGCGGCCGTCGGCCTTGGCGGCGTACATCGCGAGGTCCGCATGCTTGAGCAACTGGTCGAGGTCGTTGCCGTCCTGCGGCGCGATCGCGATGCCGATCGAGGCGTCGGTGTCGATGCGGTGGCCCTGGCAGTCGCAGGGCCGGCGGATGGCGTCCTGGATGCGCATCGCCAGCTCGATG
The DNA here is from genome assembly GCF_018131225.1 of Bradyrhizobium sp. U87765 SZCCT0048. Lineage (GTDB taxonomy): Bacteria > Pseudomonadota > Alphaproteobacteria > Rhizobiales > Xanthobacteraceae > Bradyrhizobium_A. Next base: position 425,821 of record NZ_JAFCMM010000005.1, read on the forward strand.
GCGTCACGCTGGGTGCGCACCGAGCTCTGCACCACGGCGAACTCGTCGCCGCCAAGGCGGGCGACAAAGTCATTGTCGCCGATACAGGCGCGCAGCCGCGCCGCGATTTCCTTGAGCAGCTCGTCGCCGACCGGGTGTCCCAGCGAGTCGTTGATGCTCTTGAACTCGTCGATGTCGAGATAGAACACCGCGAACTGATGCGATCCGGCGCGCCCCAGCTCAAGCTCCAGCCGCTCGCGGAACAGCACGCGGTTGGGCAGGTCGGTCAGCGCATCGTAGTGGGCGAGGTGGGCGATCTTGCGCTCGGCGTGGCGGCGCTCGGTGACGTCTTCCATGGTCGCCACCCAGCCGCCTTCGACCAGCGGCTGGTACTGGAACTGGATGACGCGGCCGTCATCGGTGTCGAGCTGCGAGTGGAAGGCGTTGCCCTGGGCGATGGTCGTGATGAAGGTGCGGCAGTATTCGTCGACGTCGCCGGTGAACGATCCCAGGTCCTTGCGGTGGGTGATCAGCTCGCGCAGCGTGCAGCCGGGCTTGATGACGTCGCGCGACAGCCCGAACATGTCGATGTAGCGCTGGTTGCAGACGATCAGGCGCTGGCTGCGGTCGAACAGCACGAGGCCGTGCTGCATGTTGTTGACGGCGGTGTCGAGCCGGCGCTTCTGCAGGGTGAGGCGGCGCTCCACCGAGTGGTGCTGGCGACGCATCTCGCGCACGATCATGGTCGCCATCACGGCAATGACGAGGGCGATGAGGCCGGCGGCGATGATCAGCGAGCGCATCTGCTCGCGCCAGTCGGTCAGCGCGGTCTCGACGGTGGTGGTGGCCATGATCACCAGCGGCGCCTTGCTGAGCGTGCGCACCGCGCCGATGCGATCCTGGTGGTCGACCGGGCTGTCGAAGCGCATGGTGCCGGCGCCGCCATTTTGCTCGGCGAGCGTCAGCAGCGGGCCGCCCGCGAAGTTGCGGCCGATTTGCGCTTCCATGTGCGGAAAGCGTGCCATCATGGTGCCGTCGCGGTGGAACAGCGAGATCGCCGACTTGTCGGCGAGCGACACCGAGGAGAAGAACTGTTCGATGGCGGCCGGCGCGACGCCGCGCGTCAGCATGCCGAGGAATTCGCCGTTGGGGCCCTCGATGCGGCGCGCCACCACGATCGCCCAGCTGCCGGACAGGCGGCTCTGCACCAGCTGGATCAGGGCCGGGTTCACGGTCGTGCCGGCCTTGAAGGCCTGGAAATAGCTGCGGTCGGTGACGCTGACGGGGCGCACCGGCCACACCACCGAGGAGTTGATCAGCGTGCCGCTGGCGTCGAACAGGTTGAGGCCGGCGACGTCGCCGCCGCCGTTGACCTTGGCCTTGAGCAGGTCATGCATCGCCTCGCTCGACATCACGGCGCGGAAGGTGTCCGGCGTGGTCAGCGCGACGGCGGGCAGGTGGGCGACGAGATCGGCCTGCAGGTTCTGCATGTCCTCGAACTGCTGGTCGAAATGGCGCGCCAGCAGCAGGATGGTGTTGTCGAGCTCGCGGGCGCTGTTGACCAGCGCGCGGTCGCGGAAGTGGCCGACGACCATGGTGGTGCCGAGCGCGATCCCGACGATCAGCAGGATGCTGCAGCCGACCAGCCAGTGAATCGGGCTGCGCCAGGCTGTGACGCGCGCGTCCGTCGCTTCGCTCGCGCTGGCGGCGTCACGACCTCTTGCTGCAGTCCCCGCGTTACGTCCCGAGAGCCGTTCCCACATAGCCCCACCTTGATCGCTACGTAGATACGCGGCAGTGATGGAGGTCCCGTTAGCAAGGTGGGTTACCCAAAGGTTTAGGCGGACGGCGCGATTGCACCAAAATGCGACAGGCCGTGGCTTCGGCTATGCGAATTCCACCATTCGGAAAATTCCGGCCGTCAGCCCGCCGCCTTGAGGCGATCGATCAGCGCGCGCAGGCCCGCCGACATGTGCCGGCGGCTGGGATAGTAGAGGTGGAGGCTGTCGTCCTCGGGACACCAGTCCTCCAGACAGCGCGCGAGGCGGCCGGCGGCGAGATCCGCTGCGGCCTGATGCTCCGAGACCATGGCGAGGCCGCAGCCGTCACGCGCGGCCTCGATCATCAGCGCCTGGTCGTCGAGGGTCAGCGGGCCGTCGACCTCGACCTGCAGCGCCTCGTCGCCGCGGGCGAACTCCCAGTTGAAGATCGCGCCGCTCGGGAAGCGATAGCGGATGCAGGCGTGATGGCGCAGATCGGCCGGCGTCAGCGGCGGCGGGTGCTCGCGAAAATAGGCCGGCGCGCCGACGACGGCGAAGCGCACCCGCGCCTTGAGGCGGACCGCCACCATGCCCTCGCTCAGCCGCTCGCCAAAACGGATGCCGGCGTCGAAACCGTCCTCGACGATGTCGAGCAGGCGGTCGGTGGCGACGATGTCGAGATGCAGCCCCGGGTTCTGCCGCAGCAGCGGCCCCATGACGTCGCGCATCACCACCGTGGCGAGCGAGCGCGGCAGCGTCAGCCGCACGGTGCCGAACGGCGTATCGCGGAAGGCGTTGAGGTCTTCCACCGCCTGGCCGATCTGGCCGAACGCCGGGGTGAGGCCGGCGAGCAGGCGCTCGCCCGCCTCGGTCAGCGACACGCTGCGGGTGGTGCGGTGGAGCAGCCGGACGCCGACGCGCGTTTCGAGGCTGCGGATGGTGTGGCTGATCGCCGACGGCGCGACGTTGCGGGCGATCGCCGCCTTGCGGAAGCTGCGGTGGCGCGCCACCGCGAGGAAGGTGGCGAGTTCGGCGAGCTCGGTTCCCTGCATGGCGTCGTCCGCAATTGATATTTTTAGTTCACTACTGTGCTCAGGATTGATTGTCTAATCTTATCTATCCCCCCGCCCCATATCCCGCCTGCTGGCCGTGCGCGGCAGGCGCGGCTCCCGCGCCGCCGCCGTCACCGCCTTCAGGCAACGGGAGATTCCATCATGACGGCATCACATGTGAGACGGCTCGGACGCGGCGGGCCCACGGTCTCGGCGCTCGGCCTCGGCTGCATGGGCATGAGCTGGGCCTATGGCCCCGCCGGCGACCCCGGCGAGATGATCGCGCTGATCCGCGAGGCGGTGGCGCGCGGCGTCACCCTGTTCGACACCGCCGAGGTCTATGGTCCGAAGATCAACGAGGAGCTGGTGGGCGAGGCGCTGGCGCCGCTGCGCGACGACGTCGTGATCGCCACCAAGTTCGGCTTCAGGCTCGATCCCGCCGGCGGTCCGTGGCCGATCGGCGTCGACAGCCGTCCCGCGCACATCAAGGAGGTCGCCGACGCGTCGCTGAAGCGGCTGCGCACCGATCGCATCGACCTGTTCTACCAGCACCGTGTCGATCCGGCGGTGCCGATCGAGGATGTCGCCGGCGCGGTGGCCGATCTTGTCCAGGCGGGCAAGGTCAAGCATTTCGGCCTGTCGGAGGCGAGCGCGGCGACCATCCGGCGTGCCCATGCGGTGCTGCCGGTGGCTGCGCTGCAGAGCGAGTATTCGCTGTGGTCGCGCGAGCCCGAGCACGAGGTGCTGCCGCTGCTGGAAGAGCTCGGCATCGGCTTCGTGGCATATAGTCCGCTTGGCCGCGGCTTCCTCGCCGGCACGTTCGATGGCGGCGCGGCGTTCGCGGCCGACGACTTTCGCGGCTCGCTGCCGCGCTTCCAGGCGCAGGCGCTGCAGACCAACCAGAGCGCGCTCGATCAGCTCAAGGCGATCGCCGCCGAGCACGATGCGACGCCGGCCCAGCTCGCGCTGGCGTGGCTGCTGGCGAAGAAGCCGTGGATCGTGCCGATCCCGGGCACGCGCCGCCGCACGCGCCTGATCGAGAACCTCGGCACGCTGGCGCTCGCGCTGACGCCGCAGACGCTGGCGGCGATCGAGGCGGCGGTGACGCCGGAGGGCATCGAAGGCCAGCGCTATGGCGAGCGCGAGCTGGGCCTGGTCAATCTCTGACAGGCCGGCGACTGCACGCGGGGCATGAGCGGTGACACGGTGCGGCGGCGCAGGGCCTGCGCCGCCGCGTCCCGTCAGGCGCCGGCCGTCTGCGGCACGGTCATGACCTCGATCTTGTTGCCGTCGGGGTCGCGAATGAAGGCGGCGTAGTAGGTCACGAGCGTCGCCTGCCGCGGGCCCGGCGCGCCGTCGTCGCGCCCGCCATGGGCAAGGGCGCGGGCATGGAATTCGTCCACCGCCTCGGCGCTGCGCGCCCGCAGGCAGATGTGGACGCCGGTGTCGTCGTCCACCGGCCGCATAGCCGGCCGGGCGTTGAGCCAGAACTCGGGATACTTCGTGCCGAAGCCGACGGTGGTCGGCCGCTCAGTGAGGCGGGTGAAGCCGAGCGGCGCCAGCACGGCCTCGTAGAACGCGGCGCTGGCGGCGAGATCGCGCACGGCGATCGAGATGTGGTCGATCATGGCCCCTCCGGAAACGGCATGCCGCGGCATGGTCCATCCAGCCGGGATGGACGGCGCATGATAGCGGGGCATGCGGGTGGCGACAGCCGGCAGGCTGGAGCAGACAGGCCGTTCGCCGGTTATTTTCATCCCGATCGGGATGATGGATCGCCGCCGGCGGAGGCTTCAGCGCCCGTCGACGGCCTCGGCCTGCGCCGCCTCCTTCAGCTTCTGCTTGGCTTCCGCCGCGGCCTTGGTCCATTCGGCGGTGAGGAAATCGATGAACGCCTCCCAGGCGTCCCAGCCGATCGCGGTGCCGAAGGCGAGCTTGACGAAATCCGTCAGCAACTCCTGGGCGTCCGGCCGCGTCGCCTCCTTGAGCAGTTTCTGGGCGTGGCGGATCCGCACCGGGTCCTCGTCCTTGATGGCGACCATCAGGCGATGCAGCGATTCCGAGGTGTAGAGCTTGAACTCGATGTCGGTCAGCTCCTTGCCCTTCCAGGCGATGTTGGCCAACGTCGCGCTGGTCCTGGCGGCGCTGAGCAGGCCCTTGGCGAGCGGCGCGAACACTTCCTTGGCCTCGGACTGCGCGACCTTCAGCGCGTCGGCCTCGAGCTGTTCGCTGACGCCGGCGATCTGCTTCTCCAGCGTCTTGAGGCGGGCCGGATCGCCGTTGACCAGCGACAGCTCGCCCTCGAGCTGCTTGAGCTCGCGCAGCTTGTCGCGCCAGAAGAACGACTCGTTGCGGTCGAAGCGCACGTTGATCCGTGCGTTGGGATACTTCTCCTGAAATTTCGCCTCCCACGCCTTCATCACCTGGTCCTTGCGGTCGAAGTGCTTGGCGCCGCCGTTGTCCGGGCTGGTCGAATAGTTGTCCATGCCGATCAGTTCGACCTCGGTAATCTTGCGGCCGGCCTTGGTGTAGCGCACGAACATCAGGTCGACATTGCGCTGGGCATTGATGCTCTCGCTGCCGACGATGACGGGATCGCCCGCCGCGGTGGTGCCGATCGGCTGGGCGATCCAGATCTCGGTGCCCTTGCTGGTCTTGAAGCCGTACTGGGCAATCTCCTCGCCAAGTCCCGTGGTCTGCATTTCCTTGGCCGCGCCGAGCGTGCTCAGCTTCTGCCACATCCCGACCTGGAACTGGTCGACGGTGAGGCCGGCCTTGGTCGCCAGATGCTTCTGCGCCAGCGCGTCGACTTCCATCATGGTTTCGAACGCACGCTCGGTGGCATTATCGCCCATGGTCCACTCCCTGACCTGTCCCGGTTCGGATCGGTTCGAGCGGCCGCAGCGGCCGGATGATCTCGACCCAGCTCTCCGCGACGACATGCCCGGCCGCGTCGACGGTGGTCTCCACCATCCACACGGCATGGTCCGCCGGCACGAAATTCTGCTGGGCGTCGAGGTAGACGGTGTGCGTGATCTGTCGTGGCATGGTCGGCCTCACAGCAGCTTGATGATCTCCTCGAGCTTCGCCTTCACGGCGGCGTCGAGCGGCTTGTCGTCGTAGTAGAGCTCGAAGCACACCGCGAATCCCTCGCCGGCGGTGTGGCCGGCATAGTCGTTGGGCATCTTGCCGCCCTTGGCCGCGGGCTTGCTGTTGGTGCCGTCGTTCCAGAACGCGTCCCACAGCGCCCGGCCGGTCTTGCCGTCGGCGTTGGTCTTGGCGGGATCGCCGAGCAGGCGCATCACGCGGTGGCCCATCTCGTGCTTGAGCAGCAGCATGAGCTCGGGCACGGACATCATGTCCTGCTTGTTGTTCCAGTCGTAGATGGTGATGACGTCCTGCTTGTCGTCGCCATCGCCCTCATAGACATAGGTGCCGCCGAGCTTCTTGTTCGGCTCGTAGGTCGGCGGCCGCGGCGGCTCCTTCGGGTCGAGCACGATCAGCGTGCCCCCCGTCGCCTTGCGGCCGAGCTTGAGCAGGATGGCGAGCGCGCGATACTGGCTGATGGTGAAGTCGTCGTCGGGATCGATCTGGATCTCGATGCCGTTGCCGAACGGCCAGCGATGCGTGCGTGGGCCGTCGCACAGCGTCTTGACCGCCTTGCGGGCCTTGTTGAAGGCGTCGTGCTTCTCCTTCACGTCGTTGCTGGCGGTCTCGATGCTGTCGGCGTTGCCGGAGGCGTCGGCGTCGATCAGCGCCTTGTACGCCTTGTTCAGTGCGATGATGGCGCTGGTCCAGACCAGCGCGGCCTCGTCGCAGGGATTCGTGGTGGTATCGCCGCCCATCGCCCGCCTCGCCAATCACTGGTCACAATCGCCGGTCTCAATCGCCGTTTTCGGCGGTTGCGGTTTCGCTCGTTGCCGTCGCCCGTGGTCGCTTCGCCCTTCGCCGTCCTTGCGCAGCCGTTTCGCGTGCTCAGCAGGTGCGCGGGCGCGGTAGAGTCGCGGATGCCGCAGTCGCACGCAGGCAACGACCTTTGGCGTCGCGCGCGTGTGACGGTCGCGTGACCCTGGTCGTCAGAACGGCGTGTCCTCTGCGAAAACGCGGAGCGTGCGGCTCCGAAAATCAATTCCGAATGAAATCACTGATCTGAAATATGAAAATGTGCCCGATCGATTGGCCGCGCCGTCGCGGCATCGCCGTGCGGCACGCACTCTAGCACATCGCCGCCGAGCGTGCATGTATCTTTGCGGATCGTGCGCGCGAAACGTCACGCGTCGCGGCTCACGGCGCGCGCGGCAGCGCCTTCAATGCGGCGAGCGTCTCGCGCAGGCCGCGATGCAGCGGCCGGTCGCGGCGGATGACGACGGCAAGCGTGCGCTGCAGTTTCGGCGACAGCGGCCGGATCACCAGCGATCGCGTCGCCGCGCTGCGCGCGCCGCCGTCGCGGCGCAGCGCCATGCCCGGCAGCACCGCGCAGCCGAGGCCCGCAGCGACCAGCTCCTTGATCGCCTCGACGCTGGCGAGCTGCATCACCGGGCGCAGGCTGACGCCGCTCGCCGCGAACCAGTCTTCCACCAGCCGCCGCGTGTTGCCGCCGGGCAGCAGCACCGGCAGCGCCGCCAGTGTCGCCGGCGTGACGCGTGCCGGCAGGGCCGTCTTCGGTGGCGCGATCACCATGAACGGATCGTCGAGCACCGGTGTCACGTCGAGGGCGCGGCCGGACGCCGGCAGGGCGACGAGGCCGATGTCGATGGCATTGTCCTCGACCGCCTTCACCACATCGCCGGCGTCGCCGGTGGTGACGGAGATGTCGAGGCCGGGCAGGCGGCGGCGCAGGTCGCGCAGCAGCGGCGGCAGCAGGAAAATGCAGGCGGTGGCGCCGGTGCCGAGCCGCACCCGGCCGAGCGCGCCGGTGGCGTGATGGGCCATCGCCTCGCAGGCGGCGGCGACCTCGGTCTCGATGCGCGCGGCGTGCGCCAGCAACTCCGCGCCCGCCGCGGTCGGCGTCGCGCGGCGGCCGACGCGTTCGATCAGCGTGACGCCGAGCCGCCGCTCCAGCGCGCGCACCTTGAGGCTCACTGCAGGCTGCGACAGCCCGGCGCGCTCTGCCGCGGCCGAGAAGCTGCCGAGCGCGACGACGTCGCGGAAGCTGCGAAGCTGGTCGAGGTTGAGGTCGGCGGCCGGAGCGGCGGGGCGGAGCGTGCGCATGCATAAGAATTTCTCATGCTGCGTATAATTTGGCAAAGCTTCATTTATGGCCGGGGTCGCGCCACAGTGGCGGCATGAACACGCCAACGCCCCCCGCCGCGCCGCACGCCGCCGTCACCGCCTCGTTGCCTGCAACGTTTCACCTCCGCGACGCCGTCGCGGCGGACATGGGGCAGGTCGCGGCGATCTACGCGTTTCACGTGCAACACAGCCTCGCCACCTTCGAGGAGACGCCGCCACCCGCCGCCGAGATGGCGCAGCGCCTCGCCGCCGTGCGCGCGCTCGGGCTGCCCTATCTCGTCGCCGAAACCGCCGACGGCATCGCCGGCTATGCCTATGCGTCGGCCTACCGGCCGCGCGCCGCCTACCGCTTCACGGTGGAGGATTCGGTCTATCTCGCCGACGGCCGCGGCGGGCAGGGGCTGGGGTCGGCGCTGCTGGCGGCGCTGATCGCGCGCTGCGAGGCGGGCCCGTGGCGGCAGATGATCGCAGTGATCGGCAACAGCGGCAACGCCGCCTCGCTGGCGCTGCACCGCCGCCATGGTTTTCGCGACGTCGGGACGCTGGCCGCGGTCGGCTTCAAGCTCGGCCGCTGGGTCGATACGGTGCTGATGGCGCGGGCGCTGGGCCCGGGCGATCGCGTCCTGCCGGACGCCGCCGGAGATGCACCGACGTGATCCCGCCCGTCACCGTCGTCTGCCTTGGCCTTGCGCAGCTGATCTCGTGGGGCACGTCGTACTATCTGATCGGCGGCTTCGGCGAGGCGATCGCCGCCGATCTCGGCATGTCGCGCGATCTCGCCTATGGCGGCTTCTCGGTGGCGCTGCTGGTGATGGGGCTGTGCTCGCCGCTGGCGGGGCGCCTGATCGACCGCCATGGCGGCCGCGCGGTGATGAACGCCGGTGCGCTGTTCAGCGCCGCCGGCTGCGTGATGCTGGCGCTGTGCCATGGCGTCGTCGTCTACCTCGCGGCCTGGATCTGCCTTGGCGTCGCGATGCGGCTGACGCTCTATGACGCGGCGTTCGCGGCGCTGGCGCGGCTCGGCGGCGTCGCCGCGCGGCGGGCGATGTCGCAGATCACGCTGCCAGGCGGGCTCGCCTCCACGGTGTTCTGGCCGCTCGGTCATCTCGTCGCCGACTACGCCACCTGGCGCGGCGCGGTGCTGGTCTATGCGGTGTTTGCGCTGCTGACCATTCCGCTGCATCTGTCGCTTCCTGCGGGCCGGCATGCGGCGGTCGTCGTGCCCGGCGCACCGCCGCCGTCCAAACCGCTGGCGCAGGGCGTGCGCGAGCGCCGTCTCGCCGGCGCGCTCTATGCGGCGATCGTGATGGGCACCAACGTCCTCAACGCGGCGATGTCGGCGCACATGATCGCGATCCTCGCCGGCCTTGGCCTTGCGGCGGCGACCGCGGTGTGGGTGGCGACGCTGCGCGGCATCGGCCAGTCGTCGGCACGTCTGATGGAGGTGCTGTTCGGCGCCGGGCTGCATCCGCTGGCGCTCAATCTTGTGGCCTGCGCGACGCTGCCGTTCGCCTTCGTCGCCGGGCTGTTCAGCGGCGAGGCCGGTCTCGCCGCGCTCGCCTTCGCCTTCGTCTATGGCGCCGCCAACGGCATCGTCACCATCACCCGCGGCACGCTGCCGCTCATGCTGTTCGATCCCGGCAGCTATGGCGCGCTGGTCGGCCGCCTGCTGGTGCCCGGCTTCATTGTCTCGGCCGCGGCGCCGCTCGCCTACGCCGCGGTGATCGGCCATTTCGGCGAGGCCGGCGCGCTGTGGCTGTCGGTCGCCGTCGCCGCCATCGTCGCCGCCGCCGCGGCCTGGCTGGTGGTCGCGTTTCGGCCGGCGCGGGCATGACCGCGATGCGGCGACCCTGAGCGGCGACATTTGCATTGCGCCCATGCAGGCAGTTGTGGTTTCCGGTGCGGCCGATCCCTTCTAGGTTCGTGACGGTTTTCGTTGGAGACCATGTGATTCATGCACTCCATTTCGTCCGGTCGCGCGCAGCTTGCGACCGAAGTCGTCGGCGGCGGCCGTGCCATCGTTTTTCTTCATGCCAATGTCTGCGACCGGCGGATGTGGCGGGACCAGTTGGACGGGATCGGCCCGGGCCACAAGGCCGTCGCCTATGACCGGCGCGGGTTCGGCGACACGCGCGCCGCGCCGGAGGATTTTTCCGCCCTCGCGGACCTCGTCGCCGTGCTGGACGCGACCGCGGATGGCCAGCCTGCCGTGCTCGTCGGCAGTTCTCTCGGCGGCCGCATTGCGCTCGATGCCGCCCTGCGGCACCCCGCGCGGGTGCGCGCCCTGGTCCTGATCGCGCCCAATGTGTCGGGGGCGCCCGATCCGGTTTATCCACCGGACGTCGCAGCCTTGATGGCGCAATCGCGGGCCATCGAGGCGTCCGGCGACCTCGACCGGGTGAACGCGATGAAGGCGCGCGTGCTGCTGGATGGTCCGCGGGCTCCCGAGGGGCGCGTCCCCGGCGCGGCGCGCGAGCTGTTCCTGGAGATGAACGGCAGGGCGCTGCGCGCGCCGCCGGTCGGCGCCGATGTCGACATCAAGCCGTTCTTCCATCGCCTCGGCGAGATCGCGGTGCCGACCCTCGTCGTCTGGGGCGATCTCGATTTTCCCCACGTCCAGCAGCGCTGCCGCGATGTCGTCGCGGCCGTGCCGGGCGCGGAGGGGCATGCCATGGCGGGCGTGGCGCATCTGCCGGGCCTGGAGCGCCCGGCGGAGATCACGGCCGTGATCGCCCGCTTCCTGGCGTCGGCAACCAACTAGGCGCGACGCGACAGGCTGGCGATGGGCTATGGCTGCCGGTCGCGCGATCGTCCAGGCAACGATGCCGCCATCGAATCCGCCGTCGCTGGTGATGGCCTCGCACTCGTCACGCGCGGATCCCGCGAGCGATTGGCCGGCGCCGAGATCGTCCCGCGTGGCGCTCGGCGCCGGTCGCGCGGCTCCCTCGCCGAAGCACGCCGCGCGACCGCGAGGCCATGGGCAAGACCGTGGCGACAATGTAGGATTCGGCCAAAAGATCGGACCGGGAGGAATTCATGAACGCCCCCTATGCGATGGAGGGGCTGGACCGGCTGCAGCTCGGCCATATCCGGCATTTCGACAACCTCTCGCGTCAGTTGCCCAATCAATGGCAGCTGATGAAAGGCAAGGGCTACGGGCAGGAGGATTTCGGCGGCTTCCGCTTTCAGCTCGCCTACATGGCCTATGCCCTGGCGCTGACCCACCGGCATCGGCTGCCGGCGGCTCCGGGGCTGTTCAAGCCGATCTTCGAGCGGTTGATCGACAAGATCCTGCTGCCGGAGGTGTGGATGTACTGGCGCGACGTCAGTCGCGGCGGCAGCATTTTCAACGCCCATCTGTCCGGCGACTATCAGGAGGAATGGAATCCGGTCGGCCGCGACAACATCATGTACAGCGCCTACGTCCAGTCGATGGCGCTGTTGTATCACTACCTCTTCGGCGACGATCGCTACGCACAATCCGGCGCGCTGACGTTCCGGTTCTGGTCCTATTTCTGGGGCGGCGAGGCGAAGAGTTTTGCGTACGACGAGAATTCGCTCAACGACCACATCTACTGGCAGATGGTGCAGTCCGGCTATCTCGGCGTTGCCTGCGAGCCGAACTGCATCTTCCAGATCTGCAATCAGCCGGCGATTCTCGGCTTCCGCATGCACGATCTGATCCATGGCGGATCGATTGCCGCGGAGGTGACGCGGAGCTACGAGCAGGCCTGGAAGGATTTCGGCCGCATCGGCGACAACGGGCACTATCACGTCATGCTGGCCCGGGACACCAGGGCGGTGCGCCAGAACATCGGCAAGGCCCCGTGGGTCGATGCATGGACGGGTGCGCTCCTCAACATGTGGAACCGTGATTTCGTCCACGCGCATTATCCCCGGCAGATCCGCGACCTCCTGAAGGCGGGCGCCGACGGCGCGCTGTCGATCAACGTGCCGGCGCGCCCTGAAGTCATGGGACAGCGCATCGTCACGGACGATTGCGATTTCGGCTGGGTCACCGCATGGGCGTCGGAAATGGGCGATGACGAAACGCTGCGCGGCCTGCTGGCGCACGCCGACCGCTACATGGCCCCGGCCTGGCTCGACGGCGGCTTGTATTACCCGCGCAACGATGGGGTCGAGAATGCGGACGGCATCCGGACGCTGGTCGAGCCGATGTCCGGCAACGTGCTCTTGGGATACGCGCGGCTCAATATTCCGGATGGGCTATGGCATCTGTACAACGAGCCCTGGGGGACGACGCATTTCGAGGAGCCGGCCATCGTCGCCATCGGGGCGGACATCGATCTCAGCCGCGCGGTCTTCGATCCGGCGCGCGGCAGGCTCGACTTCGCCATCGAGCGGCGGACGGATGTCGCTGGCGACGGCACGGTGCGGATCGCAAGGCTGCTGGGGCGCGGTCCGTGGGCGCTGAGCTGTGACGGAGCGAACATCGCGCAGGGTTCGGCAGCCGATGTGCAGATCGCGGGGGCGGTTGGCGTGGAGATCGAGGGCGATGACGTCCTCATTCACTGCCCGGAGGGCTTTGCCCATTCCTGCGTGATGACGTCCGCGGCCGCGGAGGCGCACCTCCGATGACACGCGTCGCGAACATGCCGCCGCCGGCGATCGGCGGCGCGTTCTCCCTGACCGATCATGATGGCCGCAGCGTTTCCAATGAAACGTATCGCGGCCGGCATGTGCTGATCTTCTTCGGCTTCACCCATTGCCGCGTGGTGTGTCCGCGCGCGCTCGCCAGGCTGTCCGCGGCACTGGATCGGCTCGGGCCGCTCGCCGACCGGATCCAGCCGCTTTATATCACCGTCGATCCGGAGCGCGACGCGCCGCATGTCATGCGCGCGTTCTTGCGATCATACCCCCGCTTTACCGGCCTGACCGGATCCCGTGCGCAGATCGATCAGGCCAAAACGGCCTTTCGTGTCTTTGCGGAGAGGGTGGATGATCCCGCCGGCGACGGATATGCGGTTCCGCACACCGCGATCGCCTATGTGTTGGACGGTGGCGGCGCATTTCGCTCCCACTTGACCGATGCGCTTTCGGCGGAAGAGATTGCGGTCCGTCTCGCGCAGCTTCTGGACGCTGACGGTGTGTCCCCGGGGGACGGCCCGATCAATCCCGCCTGACGCGGCCATGTCCGTCCGCCACCTCCCGGAGGCCGCAGGATGGCCACGAGAAATTTCGACACAATTGTGGTGTCGTCCTGGCGCGATGTGCCGGTGGCCAGATCCGCTCGCCATCGGGCTGCGCTGGCGTTGTCGCGTCCTGGAAGGTATAGTTTTTGAGCACTGGTCGGTCATGCGCATGTTCAGTTCCTCACGTTCCTCAGCTCTCGCCATCGCTCTTGCGGCGCTCTTCCTCGGCGGCACGGCGGCCCATGCCCAGACCGCGCCGCTGCGCTACTGGATTCCCGGCTGGCCGATCGGCTTCAGCGGGCTGATGCCGTCGGACAAGGGCGCCAACACCTACGGCAATTTCCCGAGCTTCGATTTCGGCAGCGCCGGCGGCGGGCTGTCCTACAGCCGGGTGAATTTCCCGACCGGCTTCTTCGCCGCCAGCGAGCGCGCGTCCTTGGGCTGGACCACCAGCGGCGCCGACCGCGGGCTGCTGCTCGGGCCGTTCAGCTCGTTCACCCACGACGCCGCCCTGGTCGGCTATGACCTGCAGGCCGAGCGCGGCGTGCCGCTGCAGTTCTATGCCGGCGTCAGCACGAGCCGGTTCCAGACCGGCGCGGGCGGCCCGTTCGCCGCCCTCGACCCGATGTCGGGCACGCTGCCGGTCTATACCGCGCGCGCCGGCGTCGCCTATCAACCGATGCCGAACCTCAATCTCTCGGTCGAGGTCGGCTACACCCAGCAGGGCGCGATCGAGAGCGACGGCAGCGCGCTGTCGGTGCTCGGCATGTCGCCGTCGGCGTTCGGCCCGCGGCGCTGAAACGTGGCCTGTGGCGAGGCCGCAGCAGCTTTTCATCCTGCCCTGGGCGCGCGCGTCCACAGCCAGTTCGACAGCGCAAGCGCCAGCGCCGCGCCGACAAGCTGGGCGGCGACGAACGCCGGCACGGCATGGGGAGCAATTCCGGCAAACGTATCGGACAACGATCGCGCGAGCGTGACCGCGGGATTGGCGAAGGATGTCGATGCGGTGAACCAGTATGCGGCGGTGATGTAGAGGCCGACGGCATACGGCACGGCTGACGGCGTGCGGGCCGCGACGCCGCGGATCGTCAGCATCAGGCCGAATGTTGCGACGGCTTCGGCAAGCCACTGTCCGGTCCCGGCGCGTTCCGTCCGGGACAGTTGCCAGATCGGAAGGTCGAACATGAGATGCGCCACCCAGACGCCGACAATGGCGCCTGCAAGCTGGGCGAGGACATAGATGGCCGTATCCGGCCGGCTCATCTCGCCGCGAACGGCGGATGCCAGCGTGACCGCTGGATTGAAATGGCCGCCGGAAACCGGCCCGAACAGCAGGATCAGGACAGGGAGGATCGCGCCGGTCGGCAGCGTATTGCACAACAGCGCCAGTGCGATGTTTCCGCCGGCCAGCTTCTGGGCCATGATTCCCGAGCCGACCACGGTGGCGAGCAGGAATGCCGTTCCCAGAAACTCGGCAAAGCCGCGTTTGGCGCGCTCGCCCATCAGCCGTTGCGCCCCAAGGAGACACGTTCGCCGTCTTCCTTGACGAACTCCCCCTGCTGCTCCGGCAGGAGCTGGAGGACGAGCTCCGAAGGACGGCAGAGCTTGACGCCCAGGGGCGTCACCACGATCGGCCGGTTGATCAGGATCGGGTGCGCCATCATGGCGTCGACAAGCTTCTCGTCGGGCAATGCCGGATCGTCGAGTCCGAGTTCGGCGTAGGGCGTTGCTTTTTCCCGGAGAAGCTCCCGCACCGATATGCCCATGCGCGCGATGAGCTGCAGCAGCAGCGCGCGCGCGGGCGGTGTCTTCAGGTATTCGATGACATGCGGCTCCAGACCGGCATTTCGGATCATTGCCAGTGTGTTGCGCGACGTGCCGCACTCGGGATTGTGATAGATGACGACGTCTGTCATCGCGGTCGCCTCAGCAGCAGGCCGAGGATGGTTTCGGCTCTGGACGCGGCGCGCAGCAGGCCGATCGCTCGTCATCGGCGGAAGGCTTGTCATCGGCAAAAGGCTTGTCATGGGCAGAAGGCCTGTCATGGGCAAGGCGCGCCTGGTTCTCACCGCTCCCGTCGCCATAGACAGTGCTTTCGCCGACGGTATGGAAGGTTTCCCAGGCGATGCCGGCCGGGTCATCGATCCATGATTTTTCCGATCTGGCGTAGCAGCATGTCGTCTGCCCCTGTTCGAGCACCGTGCCGCCGGCGCTGCGCAGACGGGCATAGATGTCGTGCAGTTCGTCGCTGCTTTCCGCCTGAATGCCGAGATGGTCGAGGCCGGGCGTCCGCCCGCGTGTCGAGATCGCAAAGTTCACGCGCGGGTCCTAGAGCATCCACTTCGCATAGTCGGATTTGATGACGGCGGGCTCGGCGGCAAACAGCGCCGAATAGAACCCGATCGATCTGGGAATATCGTCGACGGAAACATGGACGTGCAGGCGCTTCATGGCGGGTCCTCTCAGGCTGTGACGCTGGCGCGCTTGCGCGCCGGTTTGCAGGTCGGGGCGGGAGCGCATGGCGCTCCACCGCAACAGTTCTCGGTCAGAAAGCCGAGCAGTGCGTTCATGGTCTCGAATTGCGCCGTATAGATTTTCGAGCGGCCATCGCGCCTGACGGTCGCGAGGCCGGCAAGGCGCAGCCGGTCGAAATGAAACGTCAGCGTATTGGGAGGCAGATCCAGCGCCTGCGCGATCGCACCTGCCGTCATGCCTCCGGGGCCCGCCTGCACAAGCAGGCGAAAGACATCGAGGCGATTGTCCTGGGCAAGAGCGGCCAGCGCCGCGACCGCATCTGTCTTTTCCATATTTCAACGATTATCGAAATGAAGGGCTGTTGTCAAGATGCCAAGGCGCTGGGATCGCTCCGTGGCCGCCGAAACGTTCATCGACATCCGCGCGTTTCGCCGTGTTTCCATCGCCGGCAGCGAGGGGCCGGCGCGGGCGATCGCCTGGTGCTGGGGGCGTGGAATTCGTTGATCTGACGGCTGGGTACGGCTGTATGCTCATTGTCCAGCTTCGATCGGTGACGATCGCAGCTGCTGGCGGGGCGATGGCCGGTGCTGTTCATTTTCCGACACGCCATCCTGATATGTCATGACGATGGTCGATCGGCGTTGGTCCCGGCCGAAGTCGATTGGCGCGTTTGATGCATGAAAAGCCGCGGCGTCCAGTTCGACGGAAATACGACGTCTCGACGCGCCGAAGCATCCCGGACAAATCCTGAAATGCATTGAGGCCACAAGGGGCAGGTCGCAAATGGCTGAACTGGATGAGCAGAACCCGTCACCGGATCATGCGCGTCTCGCAGAAGTACTCAGTGCGCTTCTCGCCGCTGGACCCGACGAGAAGAAACGTCTGATCGAGGCCGAGCCCGATCTTCTCTTGGATCCCCTGGCGGAAGCCGCGTTGCGGGCCAATGCCGAAAGGCAGGGGCAGCCCGAGGCGAAGAGGTATTTTCTTGCTCATGCCAATATTCTCAGCGCTTGCCGCGAGCGCGGAGCGGCAACAGCATTCGCAGAGTTGCGAGCGCTTGCCGGCGCCACAAGAACGATCGAGGCGTTGAACGCCGAACTGCAGGTGCTGACATCCGAAGCCGAACATCGTCCGACCCGGGAAAACTTCGAACACCAGGTCGGGATCTGCGAGCGGATGCTGGACGTCGCGACTCCGGAGCGAGTTCCTGAAGCGTGGGCTGCGATCCAGGGGACACGAGGGCACGCGCTGGGAGGGCTGGGCACCCTGACACGGGACCCTGCGCGATTCGTGCAAGCGGAGGCAGCCTATCGCGAATCCCTGAAGATATTTACCCGTGAGCGCGCACCGACGGAATGGGCGACGACCCAGAACAATATCGGGACTATGCTGGCCATGCTCGGGGCGCTGACGGATGACCCGGTGCGGCTCGCGCAAGCGGAGATCGCCTATCGCGAGGCTCTGACAGAATTCACACGCGAGCGCGCGCCGGAACAGTGGCAGGCGATCCAGAACAAGCTCGGTACGTTGCTTGAGGCTCTCCGCGCGAGGACGGATGTGCCGGAAACGCCTGCACCGCCGTCTAACGATCAGAATCTCCTTCCCTTACCGGACCAGGAGCGCGTGGTCGCGCTCTTGAACGCGCTCATTGCGGCCGGGCGCGACGACAAGCGGATCTTGATCGAAACCGAGCAGGCGCTTCTGCTGCATCCTCTGGCAGAAGACATGTTGCGGGCCAACGCCGAACATGCCGCGTCCGGGAAACACGAGGAGGCGCGGCAACGCATTCTTGCCCATGCCGATCTTCTGGCCGCCTGCCGCGAACGCGGGATCGAGGCCGCGTTCGAAGAGTTTCACGCGCGCACCGGCTCCACCGTCGACATCATGGCTTTGAACGCCGAACTGCAGGCGCTGGTGGCCGAAGCCAAACGTCACCCGACCGGAGAGAATTTCGAACGCCAGATCGAACTCTGCGAGCAGATGTCGGAGATCGCGACCCGGGCAAGAGCGCCCGGAGCGTGGGCTGCCCTTCAGGGCATGCGCGGCGATGCGCTCGATGGGTTGGGTGATCTGACGAGCAGTCCGGCACGATACGAGCAGGCGGAAGCGGCTTATCGCGAAGCTCTGACGGAAATGCCCCGAGAACGCGAGCCGGCCGCCTGGGCGACGGCCCACAACAACCTCGGGCATGTTCTGGGAAAATTCGGTGAATTGACCGGTGACACGGCTCGGTTCGAGCAGGCGGAGGCGGCCTATCGCGAAGCCCTGAAGGAATTTACGCGTGAGCGCGAGCCGATGAAATGGGCGGAGATCCAGAACAGGATCGGTGTCGTGCTCGCGGTCCGTGGCGCGAGGACCGGTCAGCTCGGATGGCTCGAGGCGGCAGAGGCGGCCTGTCGCGAGGCTCTGCAGGAATTCACGCGCGAGCGCGAACCGATGTACTGGGCGCAGGTCCGGAACAATCTCGGCAGTGTGCTGAGGTCCATGGGGTTGCTGACGGGCGATCTGGCACGGCTCGCACAGGCTGAGGCTGCGTATTGCGACGCGCTGGAGGAACGTACGCGCGCGCGGGCGCCGAAGGAGTGGGCGACCACCCAGAACAACCTCGGCAACGTCCTCAAGGAAATCGGCTTGATGACAGGAGACCCGATACAGCTCGCACGGGCGGAAGCGGCCTATCGCCAGGCGCTGGACGAACGCACCAGTGAACGAGGGGGAGAGCGCTGGGCAACGCTGAACGATCTCGGGGATCTGTTGCAAAGGTTAGGCGGGCAAACGGGTGATCCGTCGCGGCTCGAGCTGGCGGAGGAAGCCTTTCGAGAAGCGTTGAAGGAGCGCACCCGCGAGCGAGCGCCGATGGATTGGGCGATGATCCAGAACAATCTCGGCAATGCATATTTTGTTCTCTGGCAACTGACCGACGACCCGGAGCGGCTGAGGCAGGCGGGGATGGCTTATCAGGACGCTTTGAGGGAGCGCACCCGCGAACGGACGCCGATGGAATGGGCGATGACCCAGACCAATCTTGGCAATGTGCTTCAGGACATCGGTGTTCTGACCGGTGACATCGCTCTGCTTGGACAGGCGGATGTGGTGTACCGCGAGGCGCTGGAAGAACGGACCCGCGAGCGGGCGCCGATGGACTGGGCGGCGACGCAGATCAATCTCGGAAATGTGCTTCGGCAACTCGGCAAACGATCCAGCGATCCGGAAGGCCTCGAACGGGCGGAGCTGGCGTACCGCGAGGCGCTGAAGGAGCGGACCCGCGAACGAGCGCCGATGGACTGGGCAGCGACCCAGGTCAATCTAGGCGGTGTGTTCGAGAGTCTCGGCACATTGACCGGCAATGCGGCAAGGTTCGAGCAGGCGGAAGCGGCCTATCGCGACGCGCTCGACGTGTATGCGGCGAGCGGCGATCTGAACACGCGCCAGGGCATCGCGGCAGCCCTGGCCTTGCTGCTCGTGCGCCTGAGCCGTCCTGACGATGCGATCGCCGTGATCGAGCCCGCGCTGGCGCTCAGCGATGCAGCGCTGATGGAGGCCTCACGCAGCCCTGCCGGGCGGGCTCGGGCGGTCGCGCAGGTCAGCGATCTCTACAGTCTGTTGAGCCTCTGCCGCTTGCGCCAGCCTGAGCCTGACGTGAGTGCCGCACTCATCGCCGCTGAGGCTGGCCGCACGCGGCTGCTGGCCGATGCGATGAACCAGTCCGCCGCGCGGCCGGAACAGCTCGACGATCCAGCGGCGCGCGAGTTGGTCGAGGCGGCGCGCGATCGTCGTCGCTTGCTCCGGATGCAGCTTGGCTTCGAGCCAGGCTCTGACACCATGCGCCGCGAACTCGAACCGGGAGAGCGCCAGCGTCTGCAGGCCGAACTGCAGAAGGCGAACGACGCTTATATCTCCCTTTGCCGGAAGCTCGGGCTTCTGCGCAGGCCCCAGCCCGCAACTGTAGCGGAAATCACCGCCGCCGTTCCTCCCGGTGGCGCCATCGTGCTGCCGGTTCTGACCCGGCGCGAGGCTTTTGCTTTTATTGTCGCGGACGGAGCCGCCGCGCCGGCTGTCGTCGCGTTGCCGCAGTTGAACCAGCAAGAGGTCAGTACGCATCTCGGCGGCGACAACGGCTGGTTCGGAGTTTACGACGATCACTTCCGTCAACATCGCGGCGAGGATCTCGCCGCCGCCGCCCGTTGGCGGACCCATGTGGTGGAAACGATGGCATGGCTCTGGGAGCGATTTCTGGCGCCGGTCGATGCTCATCTGCATGACGTTGCAAGACTGCAGTCCGATGCGCCGGTTGTTCTCCTGCCTTCGGGCCTGCTCGGTCTGCTGCCGTTGCATGCCGCGGGGCCAGGGCCGGATGGTCTGCATTTCGGCGATCGATGGATGGTGACCTACGCCCCGAGCGCTCGCACGCTGGCGGTCTGCCGGGATCGCACGCAGGAACGCGCAGGCCAGCCTGCCAGACTTCTTGCCGTGATCGATCCGGACGAAAGCCTGCCGGGGGCGCGTGCCGAAGCCGAGTTGCTCAGGCGACATCTCGTTCGTTCCGAGCCAGGGCCGGCGATCCTCGTCGGCAAGGAAGCGACGCTTTTCGCCGTGCTGGAGCAGCTGCCTGCGGCGAGCGTGTTTCATGTGTCGACCCATGGCCATCATCACGCACTACAGCCGGCGCTTTCCGGACTGAAGATGGCGGATGGAGAGCTGACGCTGGAGGATTTGCGTCACGCGCGCCTCGACAAGGCACGGCTCGTGTTTCTGTGCGCCTGCGAGAGCGGGCTGGCGGGCGTGTTCGATCTGCCGGAAGAGTTTATCGGCCTGCCCGTTGGCTTCGTGCAGGCGGGCGCGGCCTGTGTGATCGGAAGCCTGTGGCCCATCGAAGACGGTGCGAGCTTTCTGCTGGCCTCGCGCTTCTACAATGAATGGCTCGACGAGAAGGGCAACGAACGCACCAGGCCTGCCCATGCGATCCGTGCGGCGCTCGACTGGCTGCGGAACGTCACCTATGGCGAGCTGAAAGGCGCTTTTCCGGCGGGAACGGACGAGCAGGGCGCATTCCTGATGGTTGCCAACGATGCCCGGTCCATGAATGCGGCGGGCGATCCAGGCGCGCCGGCGCCTGTGTCCCCGGCTGTCGCAAGGTCAACGTCCGGCATTCGCCTTCCGCCGGGGTCTGACAATCGGCGTCCGTTCGAACATCCAGACTATTGGGCTGCGTTCACATGCTGGGGCGCCTGAAAGGGGAGGCGAGGCAGAACGTCTTTGATTCCACAGAACGTCTTTGACTTAACAGAACGTCCTGGATTTCGTTTGTCTCTGACGCGCTCAGCGCAGGTTCGTGTCGAAGAAGTCGCGCGCGAGGCGGATGGTCTCGTCGTGGATGGTGTCGCGGTCGACGCCGGTGGGATCGTTGCAGGCGGTGCGGAGAAAGAGGCGTCCCGTCGCGGTGCAGGCCGCGAAGAACACGAAGTGCCCGGCATCGCGAAACGTCGTGAGCGCGGCATGGGGGATTGCCCTGGCGAGCGCATCCGCGCCCGAGGCCGGCGGCGTGATGGCGTCGGCGCTGCCGATGGCGAGTGCGACGGGAATGGCGATCGCGCCAAGGCTTTCGGGGGTGAAGATCGGGCCCGGTCCCGGCGCCATGGCGAACACCGCGCGGATGCGCGGATCGCGATAGGAACGGCCGGCGTTGTCGTAGCGCTGCCGGAACGCGGGATCGGAGGCGAGGCGCGCGCGGCTCCGGTCACGCAGCTCCGCTGTTGCGCGCGTGGGCGTGCACAGCGCGTCGGCCGCAGGCGAGCGGCAGAACGCCAGCAGCCGTTCCGGATCGGCGATGCCGCCGGCGAGCAGGATCACGGTGTCGCCGCCATAGGAATGGCCGGCGGCGCCGATCCGCGCCGGATCGATCCGCGCACCGAGGGTGCCGTCGTCGCGCAGCGCATCGATGACCGCGGCGAGATCGACGGCGCGCAGCCACATCAGCGCATAACCCTCGACCGTTTCCGTCTCCAGCCCGTTGTTGCCGGGGTGGTTGACCGCCGCGACGATGAAGCCGTGCGCGGCGAGCGCGGTGCCGAGCCAGGCCAGGTCGGACGCGGTGCCGCCGAAGCCGTGCGACAGCACGATGAGCGGCCGTGGCGGCCCGGCCGCCGGCGCGGCATCGCGCGCGGCGCGGCCGGCATCGATGAACGGAAGCAGCGGTGGGCCGATCCATTGCGTCTCCTCGCGCGCATCGGCGGCGGCGGGGTACCAGACGGTCGTGCGCAGCGCGTGCAGCCCGGCGCCGCGCCAGTCGTAGGCGGCGGAGGGAACGAAATCGCGGCTGACGACGCCGACCTTGAACGCGGCCTCGTCGGCGCGGGCGAGGGACGCCGTGCCGAGAAGGAGCAGCAGCCACAGCATCTTCGCCCGGATGCCCGGTCGGGGGCGGGCGCGCGCGCATTCGCTGGTGATGGCATCGTGAACGCGCTTCGGCGTTTTGTCTGGACGCGACGGCGTCACCACGTCAACCGCCGCACGCTGCGCTCGAAAACGCCCTGGCGAGGAATCGCAACGCCGTGTCGGGTCACGCATCGTCGTTGTCGCCATCCACCGCACATGCGGCAAGAGGATAACAAGGGGGATGAGGCGGCAGGCGCCGCAACGTCAGGGGGAGCGCGTGGCGCAACGTGGCGCGCATGAACAGTGCGGCACGAGCGGCCGCCGCGATCGGGCAGGCGGGGCGCCTACCAGATCACGATCATCATGATCACCGCCAACGGCAGCACCGCGAGGCCGATATAGACCCAGCTCCGGTAGCCCTCCGCATCCTTCGGCAGGATGAACAGATGGACGAAGAACCAGGCGCACACCGCGAAGCCGATCAGCAGGCGGATGAGATCCGCCGGCGTATCGTACACCGACAGCAGCGTCTCGTTCTGCGGGCTGGCGACCCGCGCGGTGGCGACGATGAGAACGGCGATGAACAGGGTGCGAAACACCAGTCCCGCGATCCTGATGCCGATCGGCGTCTGGGTGCCGGCGGCCTGTTTGACCGGCGTGGTGTCCGGCTTGGTATTGACTTGCATGGCGTCGCTTCCGCTTCAGCCTGTGCGTCAAGCAGCGAGACCCGCGTTTGTCGTAAGCCCGAGTGCGAATCTCAAAGCCAACAATACAAGCAACTGGTGAAAAAGTTACCGCGCGTTGGGCAGGGCAGCAATGTCAGTTTCGCGTCAGTTTGTGCCCGAAAGGGCAGCACTGCTGGCTTGTCTTGCCGGTGGGCGCGGTCGACTGGCGACATCCGGCGGGAGCGGCGGGCGGCCCGGGGCGATGGCCGGGCAGGGCGCGCGGCGCGCGGACGGCACCGGGACGACGGGCCCGATGATCGATTTATGTACGGTACCGTACATTCACAAGATGAGGCGCCCGCGCGCATTCGGGCGCGCGGGCTGCCGCACCGGCCGTTCTGGAATTGGTCTAATCGCGCCCGGCCGGCGCCCTCAGCGCGGCGGCGGCGCCAGCGCCATGGCGAGGTCGATGACACGCCGCCGGTCGTCGGCCGACTGGATCCTGATGAACGCCTGCACGAGCTCAAGACTCTCCCCGGTGATGGCCGGACGCGCCGCCGGCAGCTCGCCGGATCCGCCATCAATCACTGTCAGTGACGCTTTTACGGAATCATCACCCATCACGCCCAACCCATGGTGATCCAAATGTCTGGGAATACGATCGCAATTGCCCCCGGGGATGCATGATCGATGCCGCCGGAGCCACGGCTTGCGAAGCTGGTCCTCCCCGACCGCTCCAGCGCACCGTAGGATTGAAATCTTGCAGCAAACGGGCCGAATACAAGCCCCTATTGCTGGTAACCGTATTCCCGCACCGGCGGTCCCTCGGCCATGCCGGCAGTTGCCCAATGGTGTCCAGTGTGTACGGTTGTTGACATAAGTTTTTATCGGCAGAACACTGCTCCTCAAACCGTAGCAGGCGCGTTCGCCCTCAAAAAATGCGGCGGAACTGCGGGTCTTCGCTTCCGGGTCGATTGGGCGCCTATGAACGGTTTCGGGCCGACATGAGATTGTCGCCACTCTAGATTGACAGGTCCCACAATCGCGCACCGCAGCTGCGCGTCTCATCAGCCTCGGGTGCAAGGCCCGCTCGATCGGACGAGGATCGACGTGAATTCGCCATCGTTGAGCCCCGTCGACAACAGGTTGCTCGCAGCGCTCCCCCGGGCGGACTTCGGCCTTCTGCAGCCGCATCTCAGCCTGCAGGTGCTCGATCAGGGCACGCGGCTGCTGGATGCCGGCGACGAGGTCGACGCGGTGTACTTTCCCCTCAACGGCATGCTGTCGCTGCTGGTGGTGATGCAGGACGGCCGCGCCATCGAAACCGCGACCGTCGGCCGCGAGGGTGTCGTCGGCGCCATGGCCGGGCTCGGGCTCTACGTCTCGCGGGTCAAAGTTGTCGTACAATTGCCGACAGTGATCGCGCGCGTCGCCGCGTCGCAGTTCCGCAAGGTGGTCGCGGCCAGCCCGGCGCTGCGCGACGTTTGCGTCCACTTCAACGAGGCGCTGCTGGCCCAGGCGCGCATCACTGCCGCCTGCAACGCGCTGCATCAGGTCGATGCGCGGTTCTGCCGCTGGCTGCTGCAGACCGTGGACCGCGCCGAGAGCGACACGCTGGCGCTGACCCAGGAACTGCTGTCGCAGATGCTGGGCGTGCGGCGCACCTCGGTCACCGAGGTCGCCGGCCGCTTCCAGGCGGAGGGGCTGATCAGCTACTCGCGCGGCGTCATCCGGATCCTCGACCGGCCGGCGCTCGAGGCGCGTAGCTGCGAGTGCTACGAGACCATGAAGCACGAGCTGAAGCCGCCGCGCCGCGGCTGACATTCGAACGCAGCGTGCGCGCGATTGGCGCGTTTCGGCGCGCGAGACGCTGAAAATTCACCACGGATTCGCCATCGCATGGTCGCAGGCCGGCGGAGGGACCGCGCGCGTTCGCGCCGACCGTTGCCGTGGACGATCAGATGGATAGGGGCAGCGGGCAACGCCGCCGAAACGTTTCCGGCGCCGTTGCGGCCACGCTGCCGCAGCGCCCCCAGAGCAGACCAGAGACAGACTCAGAGTCAGAACAGAAGCCGCGCGCGTTGCAGGCGCTGGCGAAGGGGGATTGCCGCGGCGGCGGGAACTTTCCGGTGGCGCCGGATGTTGGAGGGCGCAGGAGCGGGGTCCCATGCAGTCCACGAATGGTCGTTCGCGCGTCGTGCTTGTCACCGGCCTCGTCTGCGCGGTCCTGGGCCTTGCGCTCGCGGGCGGCGGGGTGTGGCTCGCCGCGCTCGGCGGCTCCCGGTACTACGTCCTGGCCGGCGCGGGCGTCATCGTCACGGGCGCGCTGCTGATTGCTCATCACCGCGCCGCGCTGTGGGTCTATGCCGCGGTGCTGATCGGTACGTTGGTGTGGGCGGTGGGCGAAGTGCGGTTCGACTGGTGGCCGCTGGCGGCGCGCGGCGACCTGCTGTTTCCGCTGGCGCTGTGGCTGCTGACGCCATGGGTGGCGGGGCGGCTGACGCGCGGCGGTGGCGTGCTCGCCCGTGCGCCGACTTTGCCGCTGTGGGCCGGCGTGGCGGCGAGCGTCGCGGTGCTGGCCGTCGGCCTTGCCTTCAATCTCGGCATCGGCGGCGCGCCCTATCACGAGCGCATCGGCGATCTCGCCGCGGCCGTCGCCGCGAAACCGGCCGCGCCGCAGGGCGAGGGCAGCCAGCCCGACGCCGACTGGCGCGCCTATGGCCGCGGCCAGGATGGCCTGCGCTACTCGCCGCTTCGCCAGATCACGCCGCAGAATGTCAGCCAGCTCAA
Organism: Bradyrhizobium sp. U87765 SZCCT0048; assembly: GCF_018131225.1. Lineage (GTDB taxonomy): Bacteria > Pseudomonadota > Alphaproteobacteria > Rhizobiales > Xanthobacteraceae > Bradyrhizobium_A. Next base: position 451,302 of record NZ_JAFCMM010000005.1, read on the forward strand.
GGTCGCCTGGACCTTTCGCACCGGCGACCTGCCGGGGCCGAACGATCCCGTCGAGACCACCTTCGAGGTGACGCCGATCAAGGTCGGCGACACGCTGTACCTGTGCACCCAGCACCAGAAGGTGTTCGCGCTGGATGCGGCGACCGGCAAGCCGCGCTGGACGTTCGATCCGCAGCTTAAGGATAACCCGACCTTCCAGCATCTCACCTGCCGCGGGGTGTCCTACGCGCAGACATCGCCGGGCGCGACCGACAGCGAAGGAAAGCCGGCGCCGGCGGAGTGTCCGCGCCGCATCTTCCTGCCGGTCAATGACGGCCGCCTGATCGCGCTCGATGCCGACACCGGCAAGCCGTGCGAGGGATTTGCCGACCATGGCACGCTCGACCTGCAGCAGGGCATGGGCATCAAGACGTCGGGCTTCTACGAGCCGACGTCGCCGCCGGTGATCGGCGAGCGCATCGTCGTGGTCAACGGCGCGGTGATCGACAACTACTCGACGGAAGAACCCTCGGGCGTCATCCGCGGCTTCGACCTCTACACCGGCCGCCTCGTCTGGGCGTGGGATTCCGGCGCGGCAGAGGAGAACGCGCTGCCGTCGCCGACCCACACCTACACCAACAACTCGCCGAACTCATGGATCACCGCGTCGTACGATCCGAAGCTGAAGCTCGTGTACATGCCGATGGGCGTGCGCACGCCTGATATTTGGGGCGGCAACCGCGATGCGCTGAGCGAGCGCTATGCCAGCGCGCTGGTGGCGCTCGACATCGACACCGGCAAGCGCGTGTGGTCGTACCAGACCGTGCACCACGATCTCTGGGACATGGACCTGCCGGCGCAGCCGAGCCTGATCGACTGGCCGGGCGAGGGCGGCGCGACGACGCCGGCGATCGTCATCCCGGCGAAGACCGGCAACCTGTTCGTGCTCGATCGCCGCACCGGCACGCCGATCGTGCCGGCGCCGGAGCGCGCCGTGCCGCAGGGCGCCGCGCCCGGCGATCATGTGGCGCCGACGCAGCCGTTCTCCGAACTGACGCTGCGTCCCGAAGAGCTGCTGACCGGCGCCGACATGTGGGGCGCCACCATCCTCGACCAGCTCGCCTGCCGCATCGTCTTCCACCGCCTGCGCTACGAAGGCACATTCACGCCACCGTCGCTGCAGGGCACGCTGGTGTTTCCCGGCAATCTCGGCATCTTCGAGTGGGGCGGCCTTGCGGTCGATCCCGAACGCGCCATCGCCATCGCCAATCCCATCAACATCCCGTTCGTGTCGAAGCTGATGCCGCGCGGGCCGGACAATCCGCCGGCGCCGACGGACAAGCATCCGCCCGGCAGCGAGGTCGGCGTGCAGCCGATGTATGGCGCGCCCTATGGTGTCGACCTGCACGCGTTTCTGTCGCCGATCGGCCTGCCATGCCTGCGCCCGCCGTGGGGCTACATCGCCGGCATCGACCTGCGCAGCCGCAAGGTCGTCTGGCTGCATCGCAACGGCACCATCCGGGACAGCGCGCCACTGCCGATCCCGATCCGCATGGGCGTGCCGAGCCTCGGCGGCCCGATCGCCACCGCTGGCGGCGTCGCGTTCTTCACCGGCACCGCCGATCACTTCATTCGCGCCTACAATGTCAACGACGGCCATCAGCTGTGGGAAGACCGCCTGCCTGCGGGCGCGCAGTCGACGCCGATGACCTATGCCGTCGGCGAGCGCCAGTTCGTCGTCACCGCTGCTGGCGGCCACGGCTCGTTCGGCACGCCGCCGGGCGATTACATCATCGCCTACGCCCTGGCGAAGTGACGTCTCCGCTGTGAAGCCTGCCGTATGTTCGCACCGCTGCATCCGGCGCATTGCTGGCTTGCCGCACGCGGGCGGCTGCATGGCGGACGGGACGATGTGTCTTTGAACGCAGGCGATTTTGCTCTGTCCGGAACCGACCTGCGCGCAGCGGTCGCAGGGCGCGCAACTCACGAAGCCGTGACGTTTTCTTGCATTTGCGAACAGCGTTCCGATGTCTGTCGTGTCAGATCTTCGAGCGCCCGGCCGGATACGCCCGATCACAACCACAAGGAATGGCATCATGTCCCGCAAGCCCGCCGCGACCGCCCGCGCCGCCGCCCTGCCGACCACTCATCACCGCCTGCTGCTGGCGTTTGCCGCCGCGCTCGCGCTGCTCGCCGCGATCCCGACCCTCGGCCATGCCGCGCCGGCGCCGGCCAGGGCGACGCCGGCGAAAAGTGTCATCGTCAAGCATGGCTATGCACGGTCGATGCCGACTGAATTCAGCAGCGCCGCGCGCCGCCATCATCATCAGCGTTATGTCGTGCGCGAGCGCGACAGCTTCCGCGGCGCCTATGGCTATGTCCCGGCCCCGGTGGTCACTGCGCCGTCCTATGGCTACGGCGGTTATGGCTACGGTTACGGCGACAACTCGCGCAACCAGACCTGGTAAGCGGCAAGCGTTCGACATGCGTGTGAGGGGCGTTCGTGTGTGAGTCGCGTTCCAGCATTGCGTTCGACAGTTGAGTCCCTGAGTTCAGTTCAAGCGTTTGGCGGCTGCGCCCTTCTTCTCGTTCCTCCCGAGACTCCCTGACGGGCGTGGCCGCCACCCTCTTGTTTCCCCCGTTTCGTGTTGCAGTCCTCCTCTCCGTGTCGCCTCCCGCCGCCGGCCTTCGTGCTGGCGGTTTTTTGTGTGCGCCTGGCCGGCGTTGTCTCCCTTGCGGTTTTGATCCAAGCTGCGGAGACAATCTGACAACGTCTGCCGGGAGAACGCTCATGTGTGTCGCCTGCAATCCCGGCCTGGCCGCGGTCCTGGAGTTCATGGCCTCGCGGCGCACGGTGCTGCAGACCAGTGCGGCATTGACGGCGTCGGCGTGGCTGCCATCGGTGCCGGCGCAGGCGCAGGGGGCCCACGCCGAGCTGCTGTTTCGCAACGGCACGGTGATGACCATGGATCCGGCGAAGCCGCGGGCGCAGGCCGTGGCGGTCAGCGGCGGCAGGATCGTGGCGGTCGGCTCCGACAGCGATCTCGACGGCTTGCGCAATGCCGACACGAAGGTGATCGATCTCGCCGGCGGCACGCTGCTGCCGGGCCTCATCGATCCGCACATGCACAGCGCGTTCGTCACCTTCGAGAGCTGGCTCGATGTCGGCCCGTTCGCGATGCGGAATATGGACGACGTGGTCGGCGCGCTGCGGACGGCGGCGGCACAAGCCGCGCCCGGGGCGTGGGTCAAGGCGTGGCAGTTCGATGCGACGATCACGCCGGGCACGACGGTGATCGACCTCGCGCTGCTCGACCGCATCGCGCCGGACCATCCGCTGTTCCTCTACGAGTCCAACGGCCACATCGCCCATGTCAACACCGCCGCGCTGAAGGCCGCCGGCGTCACCCGTGACACGCCGGATCCGCCGCAGGGACACTACGGCCGCGACGCCAATGGCGAGCTGACGGGCCGTGTCGACGAAACGCCGGCGCTGATGCCGTTCATGGCGAAGATCGGCATGCCGTCGGCCGACGAACTCGCCGCCGCGCTCGGACGCCTGTTCAGGACGGCCGCGAGCCGCGGCTGCACCGGCCTGTTCGACTGCGCGCTCGGCTTCCAGGGCCTCGGCGATCTCAAGCTGATCCAGAGCGTGATGGCGAGCAACCCGCCGGTCCGCTATGGCGGCACGCTGGTGTCGAGCCGCATGAAGGCCTGGCAGGACGCAGGCCTCAAGCCCGGCTTCGGCAACGACCGCTTCCGCGTCAGCGCGATCAAGGCGTGGGCCGACGGCTCCAACCAGGGCCGCAGCGGCTACCAGCGCCAGCCCTACCTCAATTCGGACAGCCGCGGCCTGCTGAACTACACCGCCGAGCAACTGACGCAGGCCATCCGCATCGCCCATGACGACGGCTGGCAGGTGTGCGTGCATGCCAATGGCGATGCCGCCATCGACACCACGATCGATGCCTATGACGCGGTGCTCAGGACGAAGCCGCGCGACGATCATCGCCACCGCATCGAGCACTGCTCGATCCTGCATGACGAGCAGATCGCGCGCATGAAGGCGCTGGGATTGTCGCCGTCGTTCCTCATCGGCCATGTCCATTACTGGGGCCGCGCGTTCCGCGACGACATCCTCGGACCCGAGCGGGCGAACCGCCTCGATCCCTGCGCCTCGGCGCTCAGGGGCGGCCTGCGCCCGACGCTGCACTCCGACTGGAGCGTCACCGAGATCGGCCCGCTGCGCATGGTGGAGAACGCGGTGACGCGGATCATGCGCGACGGCGGCGAGGTGCTCAATCCGGCGGAGTGCGTCCCCGTCGACGCGGCGCTGCGCATGGTCACGGCGGACGCGGCCTGGCAGTGCCGCTGGGATTTCACCGGCGTGCTGGCTGCGGGCAAGGCGGCCGACCTCGTCATCCTCGACAAGGATCCGACCACGGTCGACCCGACGACGCTGCGCGGCGTCCCGGTGCGCGAGACCTGGCTCGACGGCGAGCGGCGCTTTCAGGCGTAAGGGGCGGGGAGCGCCAGCGCGATGTGACGGCGCGGCGCCAGGCCGAATCCGTCACGTGACTGTTTGATCCGTCACGCCGAGCCTCTCACGCGTCACTCTGAGCCTCCAACCCGTCACCCTGAGGTGGCCATGCGAAGCATGGCCCTCGAAGAGCGACGGCCTGTGCGGTGGCGCCCCGGCGTTCATCCTTCGAGGCTCGCTTGCGCTCGCACCTCAGGATGAGGGGAGAGGAAGGCGGCGGAGGCGAATGACGCGGTGAGTGTGGTGTGCGTGAGCGCAGGTCCTTCATGCGCTGCATCCGCTCCGCGGCTCCCGGCTGTTTGATCCGTCCCCCGGAGTTTGCGTTTCCCCGAGCCTCCAACCCGTCACCCTGAGGTGGCCATGCGAAGCATGGCCCTCGAAGGGCGACGGCCTGGGCGGTGATGCCCTGGCGTTCATCCTTCGAGGCTTGCTTGCGCTCGCACCTCAGGATGACGGGAGGGGAAGGCGGCAGAGAAAAATGACGCGGTGAGTGTGGCGTGCGTGAGCGCAGGTCCTTCATGCGCTGCATCCGCTCCGCGGCTCCGGCTGTTTGATCCGTCCCCCGGAGTTTGCGATCCGTTACCCCGAGCCTCCAACCCGTCACCCTGAGGTGGCCATGCGAAGCATGGCCCTCGAAGGGCGACGGCCCGTGCGGCAACGCCCTGGCGTTCGTCCGTCGAGGCGCTCCGGCGCTTGCGCCTCGGGGGGACGGTTGGGCGCGCGCTTCGGCGCCATTGTCCGCCATCCGCTATCTGGTCCTTCCTCCCGTACCGCTTCCGACTGCGGAATGCCCGCGCCAACGGTTGTCCTGGTGGCCGGCCGCGTGGCCGGCCGCTGTCATGCGCTTGTCTTTTGTCGCGGGCAGGCTTTGGATAGAGGCGCGCGGCGCTGCCGCGTGATTGCCGACGATCCCTTTGACGATTTGTTTCAAGACATTCTTGGCGCCTTTTTCTCAAACCTGTTTCAATGACGGAGACGTTCGATGTCCAAGACGCTCGGGGCGGGGATCTATACCGCCTATCGCCAGAACGGAATCCTGCATGTGAAGGCCGTCGGCTGGAAGCCGACCGCGCAGACGAAAGTGTATCTCGAGCAATTGCCGTTCCTGATCTTCCCTCCGCAGGTGGCGCTGATCTTCGAGACGGAAGGCATCACCAGCCCCGTCGAGCTGCCGTTCGAGACCGAGAAGGCGTTTCCCGGTTATCCGGCATCGGCGAAGGTCGTCACCGTGGTCGATCGCAACGGCCATCATGCCATCCAGATCGACGAGCGGCCCGCGACCGCCGCGCCGCTGATGATTGGCAATCCGGCGGAGCCGCGTTTCGTGGTGTACCGGCAGATCGGCACCGATCTCTACCTGATCGCGCCGGCGGACGCGCCGGTGATCGCGATCTATGTCCGGGTGTTCGGCCCCGATACCTATGCCGCCTGCCAGGCCTATGTCGCGGCCCACAGTGCGCCGCCGCCGGTCGTCGAGCTGCTGCCGGGCTCGCTGCACGCCTGGATCGATGCGATGCCCGGCGGGCCGGCCCGGCTGGTGGTGACGGTCGACGCATTCGTCGAGGTCGACTGGACGGTGACGCTGGTCAGCGCAGTGCCGCAGGGCATCAATCCGCTGGTCAAGCTGTTGAGGCCCGAGGTGCAGCTGCCGCCGGGCCCGGTGCACAGCCATGCCATCGGCCTGCGCACGCTGCGCTACGAGGAGCCGCAGCCGCTCGCCTATACCGACGTCACCATCGAGAACGGACTGCTGTCGCTGTCGGCGAAGGTGACGACGACGCACTGACGGCGAGGGCCGGGGTTGCGCCGGGGCTGTTGATCCTTCGCGGCGCGCAACAGCGCGCACCTCAGAATAACGGGGTCAGCACAGCGCCGCTCCATTCTCTACGTCATCACCGGGCCGGCGCGCAGCGCCGTGACCCGGTGATCCAGCTATTGAGTTTCGTCGTGCGGTGAGCAAGCTGGATGGCCGGGTCGAGCCCGGCCATGACGCTGTGGGAGTGGTGCGTGCTGAAGACCAGACGCTCCGCTGTTTTTCCCCTCACGCCTTCAGCTGTGCCCGCACGGGCGCCGGCTGCAGCGCCGCGGCCCTGGCGAGGCGCGCCTGCCGCGCGTGCTCGAAGCCATGCATGCCGCTGTGCCACTGCAGCGCGACGATGGCGCCCTTGGTCGGTTGCAACAGCGCCAGCGACGAGAACAGCGTCAGCGGCAGCCAGATCAGAAAGTGCAGCCAGTACGGCGGCGTGTAGGCGACCTCGACGGCGAGGATCGCCGGCACGATGAGATGGCCGACCACCACGATGACGAGATACGCCGGAAAATCGTCGGCGCGCTGATGGGTGTAATCCTCGCCGCAGGCGCTGCAGCGGTCCACGACCTTGAGATAGCGGCCGAACAGGGCGCCCTTGCCGCAGCACGGGCACTTCATCGCGAAGCCGCGCAGGGTGGCCGTGGTCAGGGACACGTTCGGGTCCGTCATGGCGAAACCTCTTCTCGCTCTTTCCAATTGTTGATCCATACAATATGAATTAGCGACCTAACATTCAAAGACAATGCGCGCAATTGCATGGATTGGATCCCTACAATCTCGGAAGGCCACGGGCCGCTCTACCTGCGGATCGTCGAGGCCATCGCCACCGACGTCGCCATCGGCCGCCTGGTGCGCGGCCAGCAGTTGCCGACCCATCGCGCGCTGGCGAAGGCGCTCGGCGTCGACCTGACCACGGTGACGCGCGCCTATGGCGAGGCACGCAAGCGCGGCCTGATCGACGCCCAGGTCGGCCGCGGCAGTTTTGTGTCGGAGACGACAGCGCGCGCCACCGAGGGCCCGCCGCGCATCACCATCGATCTCTCCATGAACATCCCGCCGCAGCCGGTCGAGGCGAACCTCGACCTGCGCATCGCCCAGGGGCTCGCGGCGGTGCGCGGCGACGCCGGCTTCAGCGCCTTCCTCAGCTACGCGCGGCCGGGCGGCAGCGATGAGGAACGGCAGGCCGGCGCGGCGTGGCTGTCGCAACGCATCCCCGCAGCGCGCACCGATCGGCTCATCGTCTATCCCGGCGCGCAGGCGATCCTGTTCAACATCCTGCTGACGCGCACCTCGCCCGGCGACGTCGTGCTGACGGAGGCGGTGACTTATCCCGGCCTCAAGGCGGCCGCAGCGCGGCTCGGCGTGCGTCTCGTCGGCGTCGCCATGGACGAGGAGGGCGTGCGCCCCGATGCGCTGGCACGCGCCTGCGCGGCCCATCGGCCGAAGGCGGTGTATCTCGTGCCGACGCAGCACAACCCGACCACGGCGACGCTGAGCGCCGAACGCCGTCATGCGGTGGCGGAGATCGTCGACCGCGCCGATACCGTGCTGATCGAGGACGATGCCTATGGCGCGCTCGAGCCGCAGGTCGCGCCGATCGCCAGCCTCATTCCCGAGCGCACTTATTATGCCGCGAGCCTGTCCAAGGTGATCGCGCCGGCGCTGCGCGTCGCCTATCTCCTGGCGCCGCACGATGCCGCCGAGCAGGCGATGCGCGGCGCGCTGCAGGCGACCGTGCAGATGTCGGCGTCGCTGATGGTGGCGCTGGTGACGCAATGGATGACCAGCGGCGTCGCCGAGCAGATCATCCGCGCCATCCGTCACGAGGCGGCGGGACGCCAGCAGCTCGCGGCACGCTACCTCGCGGGCCTGCGCGTCGCGGCGCGGCCGCATGGCCATCACCTGTGGGTGCCGGTGCCGGCGCAGTGGAAGCGCGAGGATCTCATCGTGCACCTGCTGCGCCACGGCCTCGCGGTGGTCGGCGGCGATGCCTTCGCCGTGTCCGAGGATGCGCCGAACGGCATCCGCGTGTCGCTGGGCGCCGCCCGCAACCGCGCCGACCTTGCGCAAGCGCTGCAGGTGCTCGCCAGCGCGCTCAAGGCGCCGGGCAGCGGCGGGCAGATCGTGTAGGCGTGACGGGGAAGACGCGACGCGTCCACATTCTCGGCGTCATCACTGACGCTGCGTGCGCTAAACCCTCATGGTGAGGAGCGCGGCAACGCCGCGCGTCTCGAACCATGAGGTCGAGACGCCACGGCCTCATCCTTCGAAATGCCCGCGGTGCGGGCTCATCAGGATGAGGGGCAGGGTGTCGCGAATGAACCGTTGTGAGTAACTGAGCGCCATCCCACCATGCTGCGTCATCACCGGGCCGGCGCGTTAGCGCCGTGACCCGCTGATCCAGCTTCACAGCGCGCATGATGCGCGGCGCGTAAGCTGGATGGCCGGGGCTAGCCCACGGCTGTCCGGTTGGTTTTGGCGCCAACCACACCCACGCCGTCATTGCCGGGCGAAGACCCGGCCATCCAGCTTCCTCGCGACTCGACGTACGCTTTTTAAAGTTGGATCACCGGGTCACGGCGCTGCGCGCCGGCCCGGTGATGACGCTGAAAATATGGAAGCGCAGCGCGTCTCAGAGAACTGCTGCAACCATCGAGCTCAGCCTGTTCAAAGAGCTGTCGCTTCCACCTGCACGCTCAACCGGACAGCCGTGGGGCAAGCCCGGCCATGACGGAGCGAGTGAGGTTGGCATGCGTGGCGCGCCGCTGTCCTCACTCCGCTGCCTGTGTTGCCGGGCGCGGCGTGCCGAGCGGGCGGCGCAGCAGTTGCGCGCAGGCGACGCCGGCGAGGGTGATGCCGCCGCCGATCAGGTGATAGGCGCGGATCGGCTCGTGCAGCATCGCCACGGCAATCACGGCGGTGAGCACCGGCAGCAGGTTCATGAAGATCGCGCAGCGGCTTGGGCCGAGCTGCTCGACGCCGCGGATCCAGAAGAACGGCAGCACCACCGAGGCGAGGCCGCCGGCATAGGCGATCAGCGGCAGCGTCGTGGCGTCGAGCTGGCGCATCGGCACCGGTGTCGCGAGCAGCGCGGGGAACATGATGGCGAGCGCGCACAGCGCCTGCATGTAGGTCGACTGCCAGCCCGGCAGCGGCAGCGCCCAGCGCTTCAAGAGCACGCCATAGAGCGCGTAGACGAGGGCGGCGACGAACATCAGCGCATCGCCGAGATGCACGCCCTGCGCCAGCAGCGCTGAGGGATCGCCGCCGCTGACCAGCCAGATCAGCCCCGCGAATGACATCACGCCGCCGACCACCATGCCGAGCGTCGGTGCTTCGCCGAGCAGCGCGATGCTCAGCAGCACCGTAAGCAGCGGCGTCAGCGCGGTGAACACCGCCATGTTGGTCGCCGTGGTGCTTTCGGCGGCGAGATACGACAGGCTCTGGAACAGGCACATCGCGAGAAAGCCGAGGATCGCGAGCTTGCCGATCAGCGGCCAGATGGTGGCGCGGTTGCGCCACGCCGGCACCAGCACGAACGTGCTCATCAGCGCCACCGCCAGCACCAGGCGATAGAAGGTGATCGCCTGCGGCCCGATGACATGGGCCGACAGCCGCGAGGCGATGACATTGCCCGCCCACAGCACGATGGCGATCAGCGGATAGAGAAACGACAGGGCTTGCATGGTGACCTCTTGAGGGAAAGAGGCCGTTGCGTAGCGGCAGGCGCCGTGGTTTGTCTCTCGCACAAGATACGGGAATTATCGCGTTTGGGACATTTCGGTGCTGGACCGGTCGGAAGGGCCTCGCCGCAGCGGTGGTGGTCTCCGCCGATCGACCACAGGCGGGGACCGGAGCCGACGCGTCCAACAAAGGAAAGCCGAGCGATGGAGCAGGTGCCGACCGATGCGGCGATCGTCCGCAAGCATCTCGCCTATCACGCCACCGAGCGGCCGATCGCCGCGATGGAGGTCGACTATCGCCATGGCATGACCACGGGGCGGCACGCCCATCCGCGCGCGCAGCTGCTCTATGCCATCGCCGGCGTGATGATCGTGCAGTCCGATCTCGGCACGTGGGTGGTGCCGCCGAACCGCGCGGTGTGGCTCGCCGCCGGCGCCGAGCACGAGGTGCGGATGTGCGGCGAGGTCAAGATCCGCACGCTGTTCGTCGACCCCGCAGTGGCGTCCGGCCTGCCCGGCGAGAACTGCGTCATCGGCGTGTCGCCGCTGGTGCGCGAACTCCTGGTCGCCGCCGTGCGTATCCCGCGCGACTATGCCGCGGGATCGCGCGACGAGCGGCTGCTGCAGCTGCTGCTCGATGAACTCACCGTGCGCGACGTGCTGCCGCTGTATCTGCCGATGCCGGCCCATGCCGCCCTGCGGCGGGTGTGCGAGGCTTTGGTCGCCGCGCCCGACGACGACGCCACCGCCGCGCAATGGGGCCGCCGTCTTGGCGTCACGGCGAAGACCGTGCATCGCCTGTTCGCCAAGGAGACGGGGCTGACGTTCGCGGAGTGGCGTCGCCAGGCGCGTCTCCTCGCCGCGCTGGAGCGCCTCGCCGCCGGCGCGCGCATCATCGACGTCGCCCTCGATGCCGGCTACTTAAGCCAGAGCGCCTTCACCGCCATGTTCCGAAAACACTTCGGCATGCCGCCGAGCGCGTTCTACGCGGGGGAGTGAGGGGAGAGGCTGGCGGGTGACGGGGTGTTACCCATGTCCCCGACCTGTCGGCCATGTCCCCGAACGGGTGTCGGCGATGTCCCCGAACAGAGCGGCGGACCGATTTTCGACATCCACATTCGACGCCTGCAGCCGGTTTTCGACGCAGTCGGCGGTTGTTTATATATCGCTTATTTTGCTAAGTAATGCTAAGCAAAATATGGAATTTTCAAACTTGCATGAGGTTTGATATCTTGTTATTTTGCTCAGTATGGCTGAGCATTCCGGTGGAAAATTAAACCGACTGGAGCGGACCCTGCCGGCGGGGCTGCTGGTCGATGCCGCCTGGATGACGCGGAACGGTTATTCGACCAGCCTGCGCACGCAGTATGTTGCGGCGGGATGGCTGGTGCAGCCGACCCGCGGCACGTTCAAGCGGCCGCTGGGCTCCCTGACCTGGCAGAACGCGGTCGTCTCGCTGCAGACCCTGCTCGGTTATCCCCTGACGGTCGGCGGGCGAACGGCCCTCGAGCTGCATGGCTTCGCGCACTACCTGCGGGCCAATGGATCGACCGTCGTGCATCTTCATGGCGTCGACGCGCCGCCCGGCTGGCTGTTCAAGCTGCCGCTCGCGGAGCGGTTCGTCTTTCACAACAGCGGCGTGCTGTTCACGTCCGATCCCGTCACGTCCGATCCCGTCATGTCCGATCCCGTCATGTCCGATCCCGTCATGGCCGATGCCGGACAGCGCCTGCGCGAACACGGTGGTGTCACGGCCGACCTCCTGAAGTCGGGGGCGTTCAAATCGCTGCGGGAAGGCGAGTGGTCACTGGTCGTGTCGTCCCCCGAGCGCGCGCTGCTGGAACTGCTCGACGAGCTGCCGAACGATGAGAGCTTCCATCAGGTCGACATGCTGGTCGAAGGCCTGCGCAATCTCTCTCCCGGGCGGCTGCAGAGGCTGCTGGAAGACTGCAGGAGCGTGAAGGTCAAGCGGCTGCTGTTCTGGTTCGCGGAGCGTCACAACCACGCCTGGCTCGCCCGGCTCGATCGCAGCAGGGTCGATCTGGGCAAGGGCAAGCGCATGCTGGTGAAAGGCGGTAAGCTCGATCGCACGTACCTGATCACCGTGCCGGAGGACCTGAGTGCCCCTGTCTGAGCGGTTTCAGCGGCAGGTGACGCTGCTCATCGCGGCGATGCCGTTCGTCGCGGCGGAGCGGGACTTCGCCCTCAAGGGCGGCACCGCGATCAACCTGTTCGTGCGCGACATGCCGCGGCTGTCGGTCGATATCGATCTGACCTATCTGCCGGTCGCTCCGCGCGCAGCATCGCTGGCGGCCATCGATGCCGGGATGAAGCGCGTGGCGGCATCCATCCGGTCGGGATTGCGCAATGTCCGCGTTAATGAGGTCGTCAACCGGACGGAGGGCGTCGTCACCAAGCTGACGGTGCAGGGGCACGACGCGCAGATCAAGATCGAGGTGACGCCGGTGCTGCGTGGGTGTGTCTTCGATCCCGAGATCAGATCGGTCTCTTCCGCGGTGGAAGACTCGTTTGGCTTCGCCGAAATGCAGGTCGTGTCATTCGCCGATCTCTATGCAGGCAAGATCGTGGCGGCACTCGATCGCCAGCATCCGCGCGACCTGTTCGATGTCCGCGACCTGCTGGCGCGCGAGGGCATCGACGATGATCTGCGGCGCGCCTTTGTGGTCTATCTGATCAGCCATGACCGTCCAGTTGCGGAGGTCATCGCGCCGCGGCGCAAGGATATCCGTGGCGAGTTCGAGCGCGGCTTCGATGGCATGGCCGCCGATCCCGTCTCGCTCGAGGAACTGGTGGCAGCGCGCGAAGCGCTGATCGCCGAGGTGGCGGGCAGGATGCCCGAAGCGCATCGCGTGTTTCTGCTCGGCTTCAAGCGCGGTGAGCCGGACTGGGATCTTCTCGGCGTCGCCCACGCGGCCGATCTGCCGGCCGTGAAATGGAAGCAGCTCAATCTCGACAAGCTGGATGCGCCGGCGAGGGCGCAGCTCGTCGCGCGGCTGGAAGACATCTTCTCCCGATAGCGCGTTCTATGCCGGGGCGTGAAGGGAAGGCTGCGCAACGCTTTTGGCAAGAAGTTCGAGCGTTACCCTAATGAAGGAGCTTGGGCTTGCTGAGCGCTTGTGGACATTGCCGAGCTTGTTGACGGCACACGCTCTGTAACGCGCTTACCTGCCGTTGGTAGGTCCTCGGTAGTTTTCAAAGAGAGGCCGTGAGTCAAAATGACTCACGGGAGAAAGAAGGCTTCCTTAGCTTTATGATTCAGTTACTGTTTCTGATCGGAGGCCGAATCGATGGCAGACGCGACCTACAATCTGAACGGTGGGTTTAAACCCACAACGAAACGGTTCGCTGATCTTAGTGGGCCTGATTTTTTCCCGACGCCCCGGTGGGCGACGTTTGCGTTGATCGACAACGAAAAATTCAGTGGTGAGATTTGGGAAAGCGCGTGCGGCGACGGAACTATGTCGCGCGTTCTTGAGCAAACCGGCCAGCCGGTGCGTAGTTCAGATCTTTATGATCGCGGCTACGGTGAAGCGGGATACGATTTCCTTTCCCCACAGTGGAATGCCGAAAATATTGTGACCAATCCTCCCTACAATTGCGCAGAGGGATTTGTTGCTAGTGGCGTAAAGCACTCGCGGCGCAAATTTGCACTCTTGTTGAGGCTTGCCTTTCTGGAAGGAGCAAATCGAGCCAACACAATCTTTGCTAAAATTCCGCCGGCACGCGTCTGGGTCTTCAGCGAACGCATTACGTTTTATCCAAGCGGTGTCGAGCCGAAAGGCAGTGGCACGACAGCCTATGCTTGGTTTGTTTGGGACAAGGATGCGCCGACCTCAACCGAACTGAAATGGTTTAAGCCCGGCTATAAAGCGAAGTTCACTTAGAACCCCAATCGGGCCAAATAGGCAACGCCAGAGTCCGTTACGCGAATGCCATCCGGCAGGCGCACTGCGTATCCCATCGTAAAAATACTGGTCGACTGGTTTTGATGGGAAATAACGTTGCCCACTATCTGCCGCCACAAGGGCTCACCACCTCTGGTGTCTGACGGCTTCAAGTCCAATTCAGTCAGTTCAATGTAATCAGGTACGCGGTCCTTGATATAATCAGTCTCGGCTTCACGATTTGGCATGCTTGCCGCAATCCGCAAAGCCAAGATCCTAGCCTCGGGCTCCCTCAGTCGATCTCTTTCTCTTGGCATTTCAGCTCCACGCTTTTGACGGGAAGCGATTATGCAAAAGTAACCAAGGGTTGCAATAGAATGAACGGAGACCGGTCCCAGGCCGGTGCATTTTTTGCGCTCAGCGCGTCAGCACGACGTGGGTCGCCAGCTCCGTCGGGACCACTTCCGTCACCTTGTAGCCAAGGCCCGGCAGGTCGATGCCGGCGAACAGCGCTTCGCCGCGGCCGAGCACGATGGGCGACTGCACGAGGTGCAGCTCGTCGATCGCGCCGGCGAGCAGGTACTGGCGGACGGTGGCGACGCCGCCGCCGATCTTGACGTCGCGGTCGCCCGCAGCGGCCTTCGCCTGCGCGAGCGCCGCGTCGATGCCGTCGGTGACGAAATGGAAGGTCGTGCCGCCCTCCATCACGATCGGCGCGCGGGCATGGTGGGTGAGGATGTAAGTCGGCGCGTGATACGGCGGATTGTCGCCCCACCAGCCCTTCCAGTCGGGGCCGCCCCAGTTGTCGCCGGCGGGCCCGAACATGTTGCGGCCGAGGATGTAGGCGCCAAAGCCTTCCATGGCCGCGCGGGCGAAGCGATCGTCGGTGCCGCCGTCCTGCCCGATCATCGATCGAAAGGCCTTGGTCGGATAAAACCAGTTGTGCAGCTCCCGGCCACCCTTGCCGAGCGGATGCTCCAGGCCCTGGTCGGGGCCGGCCCCGAAACCATCGATCGACACTGCAAATCCCGCGACACGCACCTTGCCCATGACGATTCCATCTGCTTGTAAATTGCAACCAGTCGAGTGTGACTCAACTGATTTTGGTTTGCAACTGGTCAGGAGCGCGGCTCATCATTTTGGCAGCGTCGAACGCCTGCCCGCATGGCGCAGGCCGAATTGTCTGGCGGTGTGTTGATGAAATGGGTGTCGGGCTGACGGAGCATCTGGAGAAAGCGACACCGCTCGATCCCGGCGAACCCGGCGGCTCGAGGTTCAGACACATCACGTCCCCGGGAAGAACGCGACGAGTCGAACAGGCGAACCAGTCCAAGCGAGGAATACTTAACCATGCTCACCGTCTATGGCGAAGGTCGTGGCTTCCGTGTCGTCTGGCTGCTCGAGGAATTGGGGTTGGCTTTCCGGCTGCGCCCGGTCGATCTGCTTGCAGTCGAGAGCGATCGTGATTTCCTCGCGATCAACCCGGCGGGCTTCATTCCCGTCCTGCAGGACGGCGAGACGATCATGGTGGAATCGATCGCGATTCTTGAATATCTGCTCGCCCGCCATGACACAGGTTCGCTTGCCGTCGCTCCTGACGATCCCGCCTTCGCTTCCTATCTGCAATTTCTCCACCTGGGCGAGGCCGGACTTGCGGGGCCGATGAACGCCGTCTTTGTCGGTCGCGCACTGGCGCCCGAAGCCGAACGCAATGCGCGTGTGACCTGCTGGGCGCGCGGGACCTTCGAGAGCCGGCTGGGGTTGGTCATCCGCCGCCTCGCGGATTGCCCCTATCTCGCCGGCGACCGATTCACGGCGGCCGATATCTCGGTGAGCTATGCCCTCCTGCTTGGCCTGCGAACCGGCAACTATGTCCCGGGACCAGCCGAGCGCGACTATCTCGCCCGCACGACGGGACGCCCTGCCTACACCCGGGCGATGGAGAGCTGCCAGGCCACCAAGGCCTGGGCGGCGAGATCGCCGGGGTTGTGATGCCTGCTGCATCGAAGTGGGGCGGGGTCCTCGCCAGGGAAACGGTCAAGGCCGTCGCCAAGGAAGCAGCCAGGCGTTTGCCTTGGCCTGCGCACGACGTGATCCAAACTCATCACGCTCTCGCCGCTCTTTTCGCCGTCTCCGTGCCCGCCTTGGTCTTGGCCAGCCGCCGCTCGACCTCGCGCGCTTCGGCCTGCAGCAGCGGCACGAGTTCACGCTGGCGTTCGGGTGTCATGCGGTGCTCGATGGCGGCGATGGAGAGGGCGCCGATGGGGTGCTGGCGCGCATCGCGGATGGCGACGCCGATCGCCCACGAGCCGGCCAGCATCATGCCGGGGTTGAGGGCGTAGCCGCTCGCGCGCGTCTGCCGCACGAGGTCACGCAGCCGCGCCGCCGAATAGTTCGGATGGGGCTTGAGCGAGCCATCGGCGATGTTGGCGGCGATGATGGTCTCGACCTCGGCGTCGGTCATCGCCGCGAGCATGGCGAGGCTGCCGGCGCCGACGCCGAGAGGATGGCGGTCGCCGGCCTCCAGCGCCTGCACGCGGATGGGGTAGCCGCCGTCCTCGCGGTGCAGGCAGATGGCATAGACGTCGCGCGGCACCGACAGGAATGCAGTGTCGCCGGAATGCTCGCTGAGCCGCACCAGCGAGCGCAGCGCCGCGCCATGGATGCCGAAGCGCGTGCTCGCCAGCGTGCCCAGCGCATAGATCTCCGGGCCGATGTGATAGGCGCGCGTCGTCATATCCTGGTCGAGCAGGCCGGCGCGCACCAGCGCCAGCAGCATGCGCCGCACGGTGGGCTTGGCGAGCGCCGATTGCGCCACCAGATCGGACAGCCGCGCGCCCGCGCCGCCGGCGCGGCCGACCAGCAGCAACAGCGTCGCAGCGCGGTCGATGCTCTGCGCCCCGCCTTCGGAGGCGCGGGTCGAACTCTGCACCACCTTGCGGGCGGCGATCAGGCGCTGGTGATCCACCATATGGACCTCGTGATATCGTCCTGCCCCGATTTTGCCCGGATTCATGGGGTTTTCACAATGGGGTTGACGGGTACACACAAGCCTTTCCAATGCGGCCGCGATCAAGACAAAACAAGGTCCATTTGATGGACCGATTGGAAACGCTGACGTCAATGCCGGGAGAGCAATTCATGACACTGTCGCGCCGCACCTTCCTGTCGGGGGTGTCCACCGCCGTCGCCGCGGGCACGCTGGGAGCGCCGTTCGTCGCGCGCGCCGCGCAGCCCGATTTCACCTACAAGTACGCCAACAACCTGCCTGATACGCACCCCATGAACATCCGCGCCCGCGAGATGGCGGCGGCGATCCGCGCCGAGACCGACGGGCGTTTCGATCTGCAGGTGTTTCCCAACAACCAACTGGGCTCGGACACCGACACGCTGAGCCAGCTGCGCTCCGGCGGCGTCGAGTTCTTCACCCTGTCGGGCCTCATTCTCTCCACGCTGGTGCCGGCGGCGGCGATCAACGGCGTCGGCTTTGCCTTCCCCAACACCGACGCGGTGTGGAAGGCGATGGACGGCGCGCTCGGCGCCTTCGTGCGTGAGGAGATCGCGAAAGCCAATCTCGTCGCCATGGACAAGATCTGGGACAACGGCTTCCGCCAGATCACGTCGTCGACCAAACCGATCGTCGGCCCCGAGGATCTGAAAGGTTTCAAGATCCGCGTGCCGGTGTCGCCGCTGTGGACCTCGATGTTCAAGGCGTTCGAGGCCGCGCCGGCGTCGATCAACTTCAACGAGGTGTATTCCTCGCTGCAGACCAAGGTGGTCGAGGGCCAGGAGAACCCGCTGGCGCTGATCTCGACCGCAAAACTCTACGAGGTGCAGGTCTACTGCTCCGTCACCAACCACATGTGGGACGGCTTCTGGTTCCTCGCCAACCGCCGCGCCTGGGAGAAGATCCCGGCCGACATGCGCGCCGTCGTCGCCAAGCACATCAACGCCGCCGCAGAGCTCGAGCGCGCCGATGTGGCGGGCCTCAACGCCAGTGTCGAGAAGGAGCTGACCGCGCGCGGCCTCAAGTTCAACCAGCCCGATCCGGCGCCATTCCGCGACAAGCTGCGCAAGGCCGGCTTCTACAGCGAGTGGAAGGGCAAGTTCGGCGACAAGGGGTGGTCGACGCTCGAGGCCGCGGTGGGCCAGCTATCGTGAGCGTGATGGCCCACAGCCCGGGCCATGACGGCGTGCATGCCGGCGGCGCAGCCGTCGGCATCCGCGCCGTGCTCGCCCGGCTCGACGGCGGCCTCGGCCGCCTGGTCGAGCTCGCCGCCGCGGCGCTGGTGCTCGCCGAGGTGATCATCCTGTTCGCCGGCGTGGTCGCGCGCTATGGCCTGCAACGGCCGCTGATCTGGTCGGACGAGCTGGCCTCGATGCTGTTCCTGTGGCTCGCCATGCTGGGCTCGGCGATCGCGCTGCGCCGGGGCGAGCACATGCGGATGACCGCGCTGGTCGCGCGTCTCTCGCCGCCGGCGCGTGCCTTTCTCGATGTCGTCGCCATCGGCGCGGCGCTCGCGTTCCTTGCCTTCATCGCCTGGCCGGCGTTCGAATACGCCCAGGAAGAAACCTTCATCACCACGCCGGCGCTGGAGATCTCCAATGCATGGCGCGCCGCGGCGCTGCCCGTCGGCATCGGCGTCATGGTAATGTTCGCGCTGCTGCGCCTCGCCCGCGAGGCGAGTCTGATGCGCGTATTTGGTGCACTGGCGACGCTGGCAGCGATCGGCGCGGCGTTCTGGCTCGCCGAGCCGCTGTTCCGCGGCCTCGGCAACTTCAATCTCGTGATCTTCTTCGTCGGCGTCGTCGCGGTCGCGGTGTTCACCGGCGTGCCCATCGCCTTCGCGTTCGGCCTTGCGGTTTATGGCTATCTCGCGCTCACCACCCGCACGCCGATGATGGTGCTGGTCGGCCGCATGGACGAGGGCATGAGCCATCTCATCCTGCTGGCGGTGCCGCTGTTCGTGTTTCTGGGCCTGCTGATCGAGATGACCGGCATGGCGCGCGCCATGGTCGCGTGCCTTGCGAGCCTGCTCGGCCACGTCCGCGGTGGTCTCCAGTACGTCCTGATCGGCGCGATGTACCTGGTGTCCGGAATCTCCGGGGCCAAGGCCGCCGACATGGCGGCGGTGGCGCCGGTGCTGTTTCCGGAAATGATCAAGCGCGGGGCGAAGCCCGGCGATCTCGTTGCGCTGCTCGCCACCACCGGCGCGCAGACCGAGACCGTGCCGCCGAGCCTCGTGCTGATCACCATCGGCTCGGTCACCGGCGTGTCAATCGCCGCGCTGTTCACCGGCGGGCTTCTGCCCGGCGTGGTGCTGGCGCTGGCGCTCGGCCTCGTGGTGTGGTGGCGCGCCCGCCGCGCGGAGGTGACGCTGCCGCCGCGCGCCAGCGGACGGCAGATCGGCCGCGCGCTGCTGGTGGCCTTGCCGGCGCTGGCGCTGCCGTTCGTCATCCGTGCCGCCGTCGTCGAGGGCGTTGCGACCGCGACCGAAGTGTCGACCATCGGCATCGTCTATGCGGTGCTCGCGGGCCTTCTCATCTACCGCCAGTTCGACTGGTCGCGTCTCCTGCCGATGCTCGTCGACACCGCCTGTCTGTCCGGTGCGATCCTCCTGATCATCGGCACCGCCACCGGCATGGCGTGGGGGCTGACGCAATCCGGCTTCTCGCGCGCGCTGGCCGCGGCCATGACCGGCCTGCCGGGCGGCGCCGCCACCTTCATGGTGGTGTCGATCGCCGCCTTCGTGGTGCTGGGCTCGGTGCTGGAGGGCATTCCCGCCATCGTGCTGTTCGGGCCGCTGCTGTTCCCGATCGCCCGCGCGGTCGGCATCCACGAGGTGCACTATGCCATGGTGGTGATCCTCGCCATGGGCATCGGCCTGTTCGCGCCGCCGTTCGGTGTCGGCTATTATGCCGCCTGCGCCATCGCCCGCGTCGCGCCCCATGAAGGCATCAAGCCGATCTGGGGTTACATGCTGGCGCTGCTGATCGGCACGGCGGTGATCGCCGCGGTGCCGTGGATCTCCATCGGCTTCCTGCCATGACGTTTTCACTTTCGTAACGGAGAGACCTGATGACCCGCGCATCCATCGTCGGTTGGGCCCACAGCCCGTTCGGCAAGCTCGACGACCCCGATGTCGAAAGCCTGCTCGGCCGCGTCTCGACGACGGCCCTGGAGCATGCCGGCGTCGACGCCCATGAGGTCGACGGCGTCTATGTCGGCGTCATGAACAGCGGCTTCTCCAAGCAGGGCTTCGAGGGCGCGCAGGTCGCCTTGAGTGTGCCGGAGCTGGCCCATGTGCCGGCGACCCATCTGGAGAACGCCTGCGCCACCGGCTCGGCGGCGCTCTATGCCGCGCTCGACTTCGTCGACAGCGGCCGCGGCCGCATTGCCCTGGTCGTCGGCGCCGAGAAGATGACGGCCAAGCCCACCGCCGAGACCGGCGATATTCTCCTGAGCGCGTCCTACCGCAAGGAGGAGGGCGACATCCCCGGCGGCTTTGCCGGCGTGTTCGGCCGCATCGCCCAGAACTACTTTCAGCGCTACGGCGACCGCAGCGCCGAGCTCGCCCACATCGCCGCCAAGAACCATCGCAACGGCGTCGTCAATCCGTTCGCCCAGATGCGCCGCGATTTTGGCTTCGAGTTCTGCAACACCGTCAGCGACAAGAACCCCTATGTCGCCGCGCCCCTGCGCCGCACCGACTGCTCGCTGATTTCCGACGGCGCCGCCGCCATTGTCATCGCCGACGCGGAGACCGCGGCAACGCTGCAGCGTGCGGTGGGATTCCGCGCCCGCCAGCATGTCAACGACATCCTGCCGCTGTCGCGCCGCGATCCCACCGCGTTCGCCGGCGGCCGTCTCGCCTGGGACAAGGCGCGCGCCGAGGCCGGCGTCACCCTCGACGATCTCAGCCTGGTCGAGACCCATGACTGCTTCACCATCGCCGAGCTGATCGAGTACGAGGCGATGGGCCTCGCCGCGCCGGGCGAAGGTTATCGCGTGGTGCGCGACGGCATCGCCGAGAAGGGCGGGCGGCTGCCGATCAATCCGTCGGGCGGGCTCAAGTCCAAGGGCCACCCGGTCGGCGCCACCGGCGTCTCCATGCATGTCATGGCCTGTTTGCAGCTGATGGGCGAGGCCGGCGACATGCAGATCGATGGCGCGAAGCTCGCCGGCGTGTTCAACATGGGCGGCGCCGCGGTTGCCAACTATGTTTCGATCCTGGAGCGGCAGAAGTGAGCGGCGGCCTCGACCATTCGCCGAAGGGGGGTCTCGCGCCGGTGTCGCAGCGGGTGATGAACCTGTCGCATTTCGCGCGCCAGGCTGCCCGCCGCCACGGCGCCGACATCGCCTTCGTCTGGGGCGAGCAGCAGTGGACATGGACGGCGTTCGACCGCCGTGTCGACGCGATGGCGGCCGCGCTCGCCGCGCGCGGCATCGGCAAGGGCGACCGCGTGCTGGTGCAGTCGAAGAACTGCAACCAGATGTTCGAATCGATGTTCGCCTGCTTCCGCATCGGCGCGGTGTGGGTGCCGACCAACTTCCGCCAGACGCCGGATGACGTCGCCTATCTCGGCGCCGCGAGTGGCGCGGTGGCGATGATCTGCCACAGTGAATGCCCGGATCATGCCACGGCGGCGCGCGCCGCGGCGCCGGCGATCCGCGTGCTGATCGAGATCGGCGGGGCGACGTTCGGTGAGGATTACGATGCGCTGGTGCGCGCCCATGACGGCGCCGCCGTGACGGAAGCGGACGTGACGCGCGACGATCCCTGCTGGTTCTTCTTCACCTCCGGCACCACCGGCCGGCCGAAGGCCGCGGTGCTGACCCACGGCCAGATGGCGTTCGTCATCACCAATCATCTCTGCGACCTGATGCCGGGCACGACGTCCGCAGACGCTTCGCTGGTGGTGGCGCCGCTGTCCCACGGCGCCGGCATCCATGCGCTGGTGCAGACCGCGCGGGCCGTCAAGACCGTGCTGCCGGCGTCCGATCGCTTCGACGTCGACGAAGCGTGGCGGCTGGTCGAATGCTGTCGCATCACCAACATGTTCACCGTGCCGACCATCCTGAAAATGCTCGCCGAGCATCCGTCCGTCGACGCCTATGATCATTCCTCGCTGCGTTATGTCATCTACGCCGGCGCGCCGATGTACCGCGAGGACCAGAAGCGCGCGCTCGGCAAGCTCGGCAAGGTGCTGGTGCAGTATTTCGGCCTCGGCGAAGTCACGGGCAATATCACCGTGCTGCCGCCGGCGCTGCATGATGCGGAGGATCATCCGACCGCGCGCATCGGCACCTGCGGCTTCGCCCGCACCGGCATGCAGATTTCGATTCAGGACGATCAGGGGCACGAACGCGCGCCCGGCGAGACCGGCGAGATCTGTGTCTGCGGCCCGGCGGTGTTCGCCGGCTACTACGACAATCCCGAAGCCAACGCGAAGGCGTTCCGCGACGGCTGGTTCCGCACCGGCGATCTCGGCCATGTCGATGCGGAGGGCTTCCTCTACATCACCGGCCGCGCCTCGGACATGTACATTTCGGGTGGGTCGAACATCTATCCCCGCGAGATCGAGGAGAAGCTATTGACCCATCCGGCGCTCGCCGAGGTCGCGGTGGTCGGCGTGCCCGATCCGACCTGGGGCGAGGTCGGCGTCGCGGTGTGCGTGCTGGCGGAAGGGGCACAGCTCAACGAGCCGGAGCTGCTCGCCTGGGCCGACGGCAAGGTGGCGCGCTACAAGCTACCGAAGCGCGTGGTGTTCTGGGACGCGCTGCCGAAATCGGCCTATGGCAAGATCACCAAGAAAGCCGTCCGCGACGAACTCGCCGCCCGCGGCCTGCTGCCGCTCGACAAGCCGGCCGCGGCGGCGGGATAGCTTATTTCGTCATGGCCGGGCTTGACCCGGCCATCCACGTCTTTCTTGTTGCAAAGCTGCAAAGACGTGGATGCCCGGGACGAGCCCGGGCATGACGGAGAAGGTGGAACTGCCCTCTCCGCGGCTGCGCCTCTCTCCCCTCATGGTGAGGAGCGCGGCACGCGCGTCTTTTGCGTTTCGTCGTCGCCGGGCTTGTCCCGGCGACCCCGATCAGGAAGGCACTGCGTCCCTCAGCGGGGTGGCCGGGACAAGCCCGGCCACGACAGAAGAAGACCATGAGGCCGCTGCATCGCGGCCTCATCCTTCGAGACGGCGCGATGCGCCTCCTCAGGATGAGGCGTGAGGCCTGGACAGAGAATGGATCGGATGTTCGCACGTGTTATCCCCTGCCGCGCGCACCTCTCTCCTCATCGTGAGGAGCGCGGCACGCGCGTCTTTTGCGTTTTGTCGTCGCCGGGCTTGTCCCGGCGACCCCGATCAGGAAGGCACTGCGTCCCTCAGCGGGGTGGCCGGGACAAGCCCGACCACGACAGAAGAAGACCATGAGGCCGCTGCATCGCGGCCTCATCCTTCGAGACGGCGCGATGCGCCTCCTCAGGATGAGGAGTGAGGCCTGGACAGAGAATGGATCGGATGTTCGCACGTGTTATCCCCTGCCGCGCGCACCTCTCTCCTCATCGTGAGGGGCGCGGCACGCGCGTCTTTTGTGTTTTGTCGTCGCCGGGCTTGTCCCGGCGACCCCGATCAGGAAGGCACTGCGTCCCTCAGCGGGGTGGCCGGGACAAGCCCGGCCACGACAGAAGAAGACCATGAGGCCGCTGCGTCGCGGGCCTCATCCTTCGAGACGCGGCTGCGCCGCTCCTCAGGATGAGGGATAGCGTCGACCGGAGAGATGTGCGTCAACCGTTATCGATACGCAGCAACGCGAAGAAACTCGAAAACCAACCTCTGACCTGGAGACCTCCCACCATGACCCCCACCATTCTTGTCACCGGCGGCGCGTCCGGTATCGGCTTTGCGATCGCGCAGGGCATCGTGGCGCATGGCTGGCGCGTCGTCGTCGCCGATGTCGTCGAGACGAGCATCGCCAGGGCGCGCGAGGAACTGGCGGATGCCAAGGACCGCGTCCACTTCGTGCGCTTCGACGTCGCCGACGAGGCCGCGGTGGTCGGCGCCATCGAGGCGATCGAGCGTGATTTTGGCGCGCTCGACGGCGTCGTCAATTCCGCCGGCATCGGCCGCGACGTGCCGGCGCTGGAGACCAGTGCCGAGCTGTTCCGCAAAATTCTCGATATCAATCTCGTCGGCAGCTTCGTGGTGGCGCGCGAGGCGGGCAAGCGCATGGCGGCGCGCGGCCGCGGCGCCATCGTCAATATCTCATCGGTGTCGGGGCTGCGCGGCAATGCCGGCCGCGTCGCCTATGGCTCGTCCAAGGCCGGCGTCGTGATGATGACCCAGATCATGGCGGTGGAGCTTGCCGCGAAGGGCGTGCGCGTCAATGCGATCGCGCCGGGGCCGATCGAAACGCCGCTGGTCAAGGAGATGCACTCGGCGGGATCGCGCGCCGAGTGGATCGAGCGCGTGCCGCAGCGCCGCTACGCCGCGCCGGGCGAACTGGTCGGGGCGGCGCTGTTCCTGCTCGACCCGGCGCAGTCGAGCTTCGTCACCGGCCAGACGCTTGCGGTCGATGGCGGCTTCGTCGCCGGCGGCATGCTCGGCAAATGAGGCGCAACGCGCCGCGCGTCGCCGCGTCCGGCGTGCCGGCATCACCGCATCAGCAGCGGATCGACGGAGATGTCATGCTTCATGGCGCGCAGCGCGAACGTCGAGCGCGACTGGCGGATGCCGTCGATGCGGTACAGCGTCTCGCGCAGGAAGCGCTCGTAATGTTCAGTGCCGGCGACCGCGAGCTTGACCAGATAGTCGTAGTCGCCGGTGACGAGATGTGCCTCGATCACCTCCGGGCAGCGCGCCAGCGCGCTGCCGAATTTCTCCAGCACCTTGTCGTCGTGGCGGTCGAGCGTGATCTCGACGAATACGATGTTGGGCGCGCCGATCACCTTGTTGTCGAGCACGGCGACATAGCCGGCGATCGCGCCGGCCGCCTCCAGCCGCTTGACCCGCGTCCAGCACGGCGACGGCGACAGCCCGACCTTGTCGGCGAGCTCGCTCATGCTGAGGCGGCCGTCGGCGCGCAGCGCCGAAAGGATCTTGCGATCGATCAGGTCAAGGCCGTTGTCGGCGCCGGCTGTCCCGTTTTCGGATCGTTTATTCTGCCTTGCCATGTTCCGCCCATGAATCATTCTGTGATTGCTTGGTATGGCGGGTAATTCAGCAAGAAAATGCCCGTCGCGCCAGTAGAATGATCTGCAAGAGTGATGTCGGTGAGGAAACCGCTTCAGCAGGGAGGCCAGCCATGCTCGCGCTCGCAATGTCCACCGCGCCCCGTCCGCGCACCCTGATCCATCCCGGCCGCTTCGATCCCGTGCGCATCCGCAGCATGCATGCCGCGTCGGCGCGGCACTTCCGCCTCGCCTTGCAGCCCGGCCTCAGCCTGTTCGACGCGCTGGTGGGGCCGCTGGCGGCGGAAGGCGTCACCAGCGCCTCCACCACCATTCTCGGCGGCGCGTTCGCGCAGCTGCATTACTGCGTGGCGCCGCCGACGCCGGGGGGGCCCGCGGTGATCGCCTACAGCGCGCCGATCGACGCCGGTGCCGCGTTCCTGATCTTCGGCAACGCCACGCTCGGCAAGAGTATGCACGGCGCGCCGCTGGTGCATTGCCATGCCACGCTGCGCACCGCCGCGGGCGAGGTGAAGGGCGGCCATCTCATCCCCGAGGCGTGCATCGTCGGCGCCGAGCCGATCGGCGTGCTGGTGACGTCGCTCGATGCCTTCGAACTGCGCCAGGCGTTCGATCCGGAGACCAACATTCCACTGCTGCAGCCACGGGAGCGAGGCGATGACTGATACGATGAACGGAGCGACCGTGGTCGAGCGCGGCGCGATGGGCCGCGTCGCCTATGCGCGCATCGCGCCACACGAGGATCTCGTGCAGGGCGTCGAGAAGCTGTGTCTTGCTGAGGGCTTTCAGAATGCCTTCGTGCGCGGCGCGCTCGGCAGCCTGGTCGACGCCTGCGTCGGCACGCGCGACGGCCAGTATCGCCACATCCGCGGCCCGGCGGTGGAGATCGTCAGCCTCGCCGGCGAAGTCCGCGCCAGCGCCGACGGCTCGCTGAAAGCCGCGCTGACCGGCGTCGTCGCCGATCCCGACGGCAACGTCCATGGCGGCCCGTTCGTCGCCGGCCTCAATCCCGTGTGCATGACCTTCGAGGTCACGCTCGAGGAATGGCTGCCGGCGAGCTGAGGCTGTTTGTCGTCACGCCCGCCCGGCGATGAAGCGGTGGGCGTGGGACAGGAAGGCGATCGGGATCTGCAGCGTCAGGATGGCGTAGACCGCGAACAGGTCGTTCACGATGGTGCCGACGATGCCTTCATTGAGCGCGTCGGGGAGGCCCTGCAGCAGCAGCGGCGCGGCCTGTCCCAGTGCCCACGGCACGAGGCAGGCGGTGAGGCCGGCGAACAGTCGCCAACTGCTGCCGCGGCCGAATCGCCAGGCGCTGGCGATCGAGTGCGGGCGCTGGTCCGTCGCCAGGCCCGGCAGTGCGAGGCTGAGCCGCGCGCCGGCGAGCAGCGCGAGGCCACAGATCACCAGCACGCTTGCATAGACGCTCGCAGTGCTGACGGGATCCCACGAGAACAGGGACGGCGCGATCTTGATCGCAATCATGAACACGAGCGTGACGGCGACGCCGGCCGGCACGCACACGATGAGCGTGATCAGCAGGCCGGTGAGGATGTAGCGCCACAGCCGGCCGGACGCGAAATTGCCGGCGCTGAACGGCAGCATCCTGTCCAGCATCAGCAGGCGGTGCCAGGCGACAGCGATACTGGCGCTGCCCAGCAGCGCCACAGCCAGGAACGCCATCATGATGCGCCAGAGCGCAGACGCCTGATCCGGCGATCGTGCGGTGGTGGCCAATTCCTGTACGTCAGGAAGCCCGAACCATTGCCACAGCGGCAGCACCGCGATCAGCAGCCACACCCAGGAGATGCGCAGGAGGTCGACGAAGCGCGTGACGAACGAGGTGTAGGCGAGGGCGATGGTCGCGCCCAGCGGCATCTTGGCGGGAGTGGCTTCGGAGGTGAGGGCGATGCTCATGTCGGATGCCGGTCGATGCGTGTGTCAGGAAAAAGGTGACGGACAGTCTCACGTCCGCCCACTGAAATGGCGGTAGGCATGGGACAGGAATCCGACCGCGATCGGCAGGATGAGGAGGCCATAGACGGCGGACACGCCGTTGACGAGGGCGAACCAGACGGGATCGACGCCGTCGCCCCATGCGATGCTCAGGCTGGCCTTGCGAATGAACAGCAGCAAGGCCAGTTGCGCCAGCGCGGCGGCCGGGACGGTGCAGGCGAGGCCTCCCCAGAACAGCCGCCAGCTGTTGCCCTGTGTCGCGTTCCACGCAGCCTTGAGTGTCAGGCCGGTGTCGTCCACGGCCCGGGCCGGCAGCACCAGGCTGAGCCGCATGCCGACGAGCAGCGCCAGCAGGTAGACCGCCACGGTGACCACGAACAGCAGCGCCGGTGAAATCAGAAAGAACGGCACGATGACGAACAGCGACGGAATACCAAGCAACAGCACGATCAGCAGGGCATTACCGCAATAGCGCCAGAGGTTGCCGCTGGCGATGTTGGTGCCGCTCGCGCCGGGCGTTTCGTGCAGGATCAGGAGACGATGCCAGGCGACCGCGATGCTGAGGACGCCGAGAAGGGCTGTGATCGTCGCGAAGAAATCGGTCGCGAGCACTCCGACCGATTGGGGCGTGTCGTCGTCGGCGAGGGCAATGGCGGCGGTGACCGATGTCGCCTTCAGCCAGCCCGATGCGGCGCTGAGGAGGCCGGCGGCGACCAGCCAGACCCAGGAGATGCGCAGGATGTCGCCGAAGCGGTTGAAGAACGTCGCATAGGCGAGGTGGATTGTCTGGCGAAGCGGCAGCCTGGAGGGCGCGGCTTCGGACGCCGAGGAACTGGTCATGTCGAACCCGTAGTGGGACTTGATGGCTGGCGTGTTACGCCCGGCCGGTGAAATGGCGGTAGGCGTGGGACAGGAAGCCGATCGCGATCGGCAGCGTCAGCAGGTAGTAGGCGGTGAACACCACGCTGAGCACGGTTGCCTTGATGGCGAAGGAGCCGTCGAGCAGGGATTGCTGGTCCGGCACGCCGACAAGAAGCATGACCGCGAGCTGCGCCAGCACGGCGGTCGGTATGGTGCAGGCGATATAACCCCAGAACAGCCGCCAGCTGTTGCCGCGCGTGATGTCCCAGGCGGCTGAAAGCGTCATGGTACGGTCGTCGACTGCCTGCGCCGGCAGCATGATACTCAGCCGTCCTCCGACGAGCAGCGCGGCGATGTAGACACCGATCACGACGATCGCGAGCCAGCCCCAGAACAGCAGGAACACCGGTGCGATCGCGACCAGGGTCGGAACGAGAATCACGAGCGTGATCAGCAGCGCTGTGCCGAGGTAACGCCACACCCGGCCCGTCGTGATGTTGCTGCCGCTGGGCGGCGGTGCCTCGTGCAGGATGAGCAGGCGGTGCCAGGCGACCGCAATGCTGACGCCCGCCAGCAGGAAGGCAATGAAAAAGGCGCCATCGACCAGCCAGGATGTGATCGGCGTTCGCGGCACCATTTGATAGCGCAAGGTATCGACCGTCTGGTTCAGCTTGAGCCAGTTGGACATCGCGCCAAGCAGGGCGCAGGCCACGAGCCAGGCCGAGGAGATGCGCAGCACATCGCGGAAGCCATCGAAGAAGGTGGCGTAAGCGAGGCGGATGGTGGCGCGCAATGGCAGCTTCGGCAGGCGCGGCGCGGCGGTGGTCGCGAGGGTCATGGCAATCCTTTTGAGGCGGGGCGACTCACATCGGCGTGGCAGGGGGCCGGCGCGGGGTGATGGCGCGGGGGCAGGCGAAGTTGGAGCGCGCTCACGGCGCGAGCCTCCGACAAAGGTCTGTTGAAAAAAACACACGACGACAAAAGCAGCAGGTCACGCCGCAATCATATCGCGGATTCGCCTGCCGTCCATTTCATGAGCAACTGAGCGCACTCACCGCCCGCGATGCGCGCCACAAGGGTACTTCGGCACCGGTGGCGCTGGCGCCCGCGCAACCGCGCCATGCGTTTCCGGCCTCTCGCAGGTGAGTCCCCACACACTTATGTGATGCCGGCCGCCGTTGACTTGCCGCAGTGCCGCCTCGTATGTGAACGCATGTTTGCCAACACGCGTTTGCAGAAAGCGGAACGCCCTGAACCGCAAGGAGCGGGCATGCGACTGGACGACACCGCGGCGAGGCGGCTGGATTTTGACGACATCATGCTGCCTGAGCCGCAGGCCGCGACCATGCCGCTGGCGCTCGCCATCGGCGACCGGGTGCGCATGAGCGCGCTCGGGCAGGGCCGCCATCCGCGGTATGGCGACGTCGAGGGCGTCCTCATCCGCAAGGCCGCCGCCAGCGCCTGGCGCGTCAAGTTCGACGGACGAAACGCGCTGCAGACCATCCACCGCGATTATCTGGAAAAGGTGCCGGCCGACGAGTGAGACTGGGCGACGGGCCGTCGCCCTTCGAGGGCCGCTGCGCGGCTGCCTCAGGGTGACGGATCACAGCATGAACCATGCAAGATCGTGCGACACACTCTCTCCGTCATCCTGAGAGTCTGACCGAAAAAGCAATCACCGATCCAAATTTTTGTCGTCGCCGGGCTTGTCCCGGCGACCTCGATCAGGAAGGCACTGCGTCCCTAAGCGAGGTGGCCGGGACAAGCCCGGCCACGACAGAGAAATACGGAAAACGCCGTCACTTCACGGTCCCCTGACGCATTTTCGGTCAGACTCTGAGGTGCGTGCTCTTGGGCGCCTCGAAGGATGCACGGCCCCGGCGCTTGATGCCTGCGCGTCGCCCGCACGGGCCCGTCGCACGTGCCTCAGCGCCGTCCGCGCGGTGTCGGTCGAGCGGGTCGCTTGCGGGCTGCGGGCTTGGTCGGCGCGGTCTTGCGCGGCGGCGCGCGCTCGCCCGCCTCGACGCCGTCAGTCAGATAGGCCTGCAGCGTCGCGCCGACACGCTCGATCAGCGTGGAATGGGACAGCGCCGCCACCTGCGGCAGCACCAGCACGTAGCGTGTCATGGCAAGGCCGAGCATCTGCGTGCACATCAGCGCTGCGCGCTCGTCGGCGAGTGCCGGTCCGGTGATCGGCACGATCACCGGCAGCACCTGGGCGCGGAAGATTTCCTCCATCAGCTCGCGGCCGTCCTGGTGGGTGAGGCAGGCGCGCAGCAGTGCCGGCAGGTCGCCGTCGTCGGCTTCCCAGCGCTGGAGGAAGTGGCGCATCAGGGTGCGGCCGATCTCCGCGTGCGGCACCTGCGTCAGGTCCGGCATCGCGAGGTCGTAGGTCGCGGCGGCGGCGAACAGGCCTTCCTTGCTGCCGTAGTAGCGCATCACCATCGAGAAATGGATGCCGGCCGCGGCGGCGACGCTGCGGATGGTGGTGCGCTCGAAGCCCTCCTCGCCGAACAGCCGGCGCGCCGCCGCGAGGATGCGGTCGCGGGTCGGCTGGGAACGCAGCGGCTTGGCGGACGAGGCGGTCATGGCAGGAGTGTCGCTCATTCCCGTCGCAGGGTGCAAGCGGCGGATCGGGTCAAACGTGCGGCGATGCGCAGGTTTGGTTGACCTGACCTGTGTGCGATTTGTGCTGAGTGTTTCCTCACCTTCGGCCGCCACGCCTGGCGCGGCTTCGCCATGCACCGCGCGAACGATGGCGCGGCGATGCGCTGCATGCGGAGCGTTTCCTCGCCGCGACAGCGACGGCGGCGCATGCGGCGTGCACGACATCCGGTCCGTCACGCTGAGGCGGTCCCGCGCAGCGGGACCCTCGCAGGATAACGGTCCGCGCGATACGACGGTGATGGCGCGGAGCGCGTGGCATGAGGCCGAACATGACGATAGGCTCTGGAGTGTTTCCGCGGGAGTGCAACGATGACGCCTGATGCCGGTCCGACGATCTTTCTCAATGTCGATCTCGACCTGCGCTGTGCTGCAGGCCTCGACGACCTGCTGGCGGCGTTCGCGGCGGACACCATCGTTCTGAATCGCGCCGACGACTTCGCTTCGCTCGAAGCCGTCACGGATTCATCGACACTGGATGCCGCGGTGACGCGGCTGCTCGATGTCATCGCAGCGCTGCCGCCGGCGGCGCAGGCGCTGTGGCGCGCCTGCGAAACGCGGACCTTCAACATTGGCCTGCGCGCCGGCGTGTCGCCGGGCGGCATGATCTTCGATCTGCCGGCCGGCACGGTGCAGCGCCTCGCCGCTGCCGGAGCAGGCATCGCGATCACGGTCTATGCGTGAAGATTGCGCATCCCCGCGCGGTGGTGACGGACAGTGGGGCCACCGCGGCTGTCGCCGATGCCCGCCGCTTCATCGCCCGATGGTTGCGCTGCTCGCCTGGCACCTTGCTCCCGAATAATCCCGGCTCCTCTCTTTCTCTCCCGTTGCTGGGCAGACTTGCCGCCGTCTGCGCGGTCAGTGAATCCGGTTTCCGTCCTGGCGAGGGATCCCGGACGCCGAGCGGACGTGCTGCGCTGCGCCATAAATATGCATAAGCATATTATTTAATAGGCAATCTGCTGATGTGCGCTGCAGAAGCGAAAATTTTAGGTTTAAAGGATTGACAGGCATTCACCGAGAAATATGATTTTGCATATATCTCCCGGACAAGGGAGCAGAGACAGGGACGGGGAATGGCGGAGCGGTCGTTTGCACGCGAGGTCGAGGAGCTCAAGCTCGGCGCCGGCGAGGTGTTCCGCGGCGAGGGCATCCTCGCGCTCACCAAGGGTCTGCTGCAGGCCGGCGTCGCCTATGTCGGCGGCTACCAGGGCTCGCCGATTTCCCATCTGATGGACGTGCTCGCCGACGCCAAGGACGTCATGGCGGAGCTCGGCGTCCATTTCGAAACGTCCGCGTCGGAGGCGGCGGCCGCCGCGATGCTGTCGGCCTCGGTGATGTATCCGGTGCGCGGCGCGGTGACCTGGAAGTCCACCGCCGGCACCAATGTCGCGGCGGACGCGCTCTCCAACCTGTCGTCGGGCGGCGTCACCGGCGGCGCGCTGATCATCCTCGGCGAGGATTTTGGCGAGGGCTCCTCGATCATGCAGGAGCGCTCGCACGCCTTCGCGATGAAATCGCAGATCTGGCTGCTCGATCCCCGGCCGAACCTGCCGGCGATCGTACAGGCGGTGGCGGACGGTTTTGAGCTGTCGGAGGCCTCCAATACGCCGGTGATGCTGCAGGTGCGCATCCGCGCCTGCCATGTCCACGGCCAGTTCGTCGCCAAAGACAACCAGCGGCCGCGTCATACCCTGCGCGAGGCGCTGGAGAACCCGGTGCGCGACGTCAACCGCATCGTGCTGCCGCCGGCGAACTTCATGCACGAGAAGGACAAGCTGGAGCGGCGCTGGCCGGCGGCGGTGGAGTTCATCAGGGCGCGCAAGCTCAACGAGACCTTTGGCCCCACCGAGGGCGACGTCGGCATCGTCATGCTCGGCGGCCTCTACAACTCGGTGATGCGGACGCTGCAGCAGCTCGGCCTCGCCGATGTCTACGGCGTCTCGGCCATTCCGCTCTATGTCATGAACGTCGCCTATCCGCTGATCGACGACGAGCTCGTCACGTTCTGCAGCGGCAAGCGCGCGGTGCTGATGGTCGAGGAAGGCGCGCCGGAGTACATCGAGCAGGCGCTCAACACCCTGCTGCGCCGGCGCGATATTCAGACAGCGGTCGCCGGCAAGGACGTGCTGCCGCTCGGCGGCGAGTACACCGCGCCGGTGCTGCTCGACGGCGTCAGCCAGTTCCTGAAGCGATACGCGCCAACATTGCTCGGCAACCAGCCGCCGGTGCCTGACCCGCGCGCGGTGCTGAGCGATCCCAAGGTCAAGGCGCTCGCCGAAGTGGTGCCGCCGCGCCCCGCCGGCTTCTGCACCGGCTGTCCGGAGCGGCCGATCTTCGCGGCGATGAAGCTGGTGGAGAAGGAGCTCGGGCCCCACCACGTCTCCGCCGACATCGGCTGTCACCTGTTCTCGATCCTGCCGCCGTTCAACATCGGCGGCACCACCATGGGCTATGGCCTCGGGCCGGCGTCCGCGTCCGCCTTCAATGTCGAGGCCGGCAAGCGCGCCATCTCGGTGATGGGCGACGGCGGCTTCTGGCACAACGGCCTCACCACCTCGGTCGGCAACGCGGTGTTCAACAAGCAGGACGGCGTCATCCTTGTCGTCGACAACTTCTATTCGGCGGCGACCGGCGGCCAGGACGTCATGTCGTCGCGCGCGTTCAACCCGCGCCGCAAGACCAACAACTCCATCGTCAATGCGGTGCGCGGCATCGGCGCCACCTGGGTGCGCCAGATCGACCGCACCTATGACGTCGCGCGCATGCGCGACACCCTGCGCGAGGCGCTGACCACGAAGGACAAGGGGCCGAAGATCATCGTCGCCTCGTCCGAATGCATGCTCAACAAGCAGCGCCGGGTGAAGCCGCTGTTCGCCAAGGCGGTCAAGGACGGCCAGCGAATCGTCAAGGAACGCTTCGGCGTCGATGAGGACGTCTGCACCGGCGATCATGCCTGCATCCGCCTGTCGGGCTGCCCGTCGCTGTCGGTCAAGCACACGGACGATCCGCTCAAGGACGATCCGGTGGCGGCGATCGACAATTCCTGCGTCGGCTGCGGCAACTGCGGCGAGGTGTCGGAGGCCGCGGTGCTGTGCCCGTCGTTCTACCGCGCCGACATCATCCACAATCCGACGCGGTGGGACCGCCTGCTGCAGCGCGTGCGCGGCGCGGTGATCGGCGCCCTGCAGCGCCGCCGCGCGGCGCGCCGCATCGCGTTTGCGGAGTAGACCATGATGATCTCGCGTTCGATCTGCGTCATCGGTCTCCCGGAGAGCCTGACTGAACATGCAGTCCGCATTTTCAATGCCTTTGTTGGAGCGCGCGGCAAATCAGTTCTCTCCGTCATGCCCGGCCTTGTGCCGGGCATCCACGTCTTCACGGCCTGGCAATGCAGCAAGACGTGGATGGCCGGGACAAGCCCGGCCATGACGCGTTCGACAATGAACGCCCTGTTTCGTGGGCTTCTTTGTGAATCAAGCTCTGAGGTGGCCGCGCTCCTGCGCGGCCCTCGAAGGGTGGCGGCCCGAGCCGTGGCTCAGGGGCCGTTCATCCTTCGAGGCTCGCTGGGGCCGTCCTTGGATCGTGCTTCGTGCCCAGCCGTCCGCTCGCACCTCAGGATGACGGATGACTGCGCTCTTCAAACCCGTCACGCGTCAGGGGCGCGGCCATGAACCAGCACGTCACCAACGCTGCGCGTCTCGCCACCGTCAAGCCGCTGAGCATCGCCATCCTCGCCATGGGCGGGCAGGGCGGCGGCGTGCTCGCGGACTGGATCGTCGCGCTCGCCGAAGCGCAGGGTTTTGTGGCGCAGTCGACCTCGGTGCCCGGCGTCGCCCAGCGCACCGGCGCCACCATCTATTATGTCGAAATGCTGCCGGCCAAGGACGGCATCGCGCCGATCCTGTCGCTGATGCCGACGCCCGGCGACGTCGATGTCGTGCTGGCGGCGGAGCTGATGGAGGCGGGCCGCTCGGTGCTGCGCGGCCTCGTCACCCCGGACAGGACGCTGCTGATCGCCTCGACCCACCGCGCTTTTGCGGTCAGCGAGAAGGAGGCGCCGGGCGACGGCGCCGGCAATCCCGTGGTCGTCGTCGACGCCACCGACATCGCCGCGCGAAAAACCATCGCGTTCGACATGGAGGCGCTGGCGCAGCGCAATGGCAGCGTGATCTCGTCGGTGCTGTTCGGCGCGCTTGCTGCGTCCGGCGCGCTGCCGTTCGATCGCTCAGCCTTCGAGGCCACCATCCGCGGCGGCGGCAAGGGCGCGGACGCGAGTCTGAAGGCGTTCGCGGCCGCGTATGACCGCGCCCGCGACAAGCCGCGCGATGTCGTGGCGCTGCCCGCCAAGCGGCTCGATCCGCTGCCGGTGCGCGCCGGCCATCCGCTGCTCGACGCCCTCATCGATCGCATCCGCACGGGCTTTCCGGACGCCGCTCACGCCATGCTGTTCGCCGGCGTCAAGCGCCTGGTGGATTTCCAGGATGTTGCTTATGCGGACGAATATCTCGACCGCATGATGGATCTGCTCGCTTGCGACCGCGCTGGCGGTGGCGAGGCGCATGGCTTTGCCTTCACCACGCATGCCGCAAAGTATCTCGCGGTCGCCATGGCCTATGACGATGTCATCCGCGTCGCCGACCTGAAGGTGCGGGCGACGCGCTTCGCCCGGGTGCGCGCCGAGGTCGGCGCCAAGGACGATCAGATCGTCGCCACCACCGAATACATGCACCCGCGCATGGAGGAGGTCTGCGGCACGCTGCCGAAAGGCTTAGGTGAATGGATCGAGGCGCGGCCCAAACTGTTCGCGGCGCTCGACCGGCTGGTCAACAAGGGCCGGCGGGTGCGCACCAACACCATCTTCTGGTTCGTCGCGCTTTATGCCGTCTCGGCGTTGCGCGCGCGCCGGCGCGGCACGCTGCGCCATCATCGCGAAGGGCTCCACCGCGAGGCCTGGCTCGACCGCGCGGTCGCGCTGCTCGCCACCAACTACGACCTCGCGGTCGAGGTGCTGGATTGCCGGCGGCTGGTGAAGGGTTATTCCGATACCCACGCACGCGGACAGTCGAAGTTCGATCGCGTGCTGTCGGCGCTGCCGCAGCTCGCCGGCCGTGCCGACGGCGCGGCGTGGCTGAAGCGGTTGCGCCAGGCGGCGCTGATGGATGAAGGCGGCGTCGCGCTCGACGGCGCGCTGAAGACGATCGCGACCCTCTGAAGGCCGCCGCCCGCATGCACGGGCGGCCCCGGAGGGTGTGGACAGGACAACGTGAATGGACAGACTGGGAGGGCTGACATGACGAGTGTTGACGGAACGATGGCCAAAGCGGCGACAACGGCAGGCGGCTTTGCCGGTACGAGCGCGGTCTCGTCGCGTACCAGCGTGCTGGTGGTGGCGCTGTGCTGGATCGCGATCTTCTCCGAGGGCTATGACGTCGGCGTGCTCGGCGCCATCCTGCCGGCGCTGGCCACCGATGCCAGCTGGAAGCTGACGCCGCTCGAGCTCGGCGCGCTCGGCAGCTACACCCTGCTCGGCATGCTGGCGGGGGGCCTGCTCAGCGGCATGCTGAGCGATCTCTATGGCCGCAAGCCGCTGTTCGTCGGGTGCCTCACCCTGTTTGCCGCCTGCATGGTGGTCACCGCGTGGTCGCCGACGCCGGCATGGTTCGGCATCAGCCGGTTCATCGCCGGGCTTGGCCTCGGCGGCATCATTCCGGTGGCCGCGGCGCTGACCATCGAGTATTCGCCGTCTCACAGGAAGAGCCTGAACTACGGCATCATGTACTCCGGCTATTCCATCGGCATCCTCGTCGCCGCGCTAGTCGGCAAGGCGATACTGCCGGAGCACGGCTGGCGCCCGGTGGTGCTGGTTGGCGCGCTGCCGGTGGTGTTCGTGCCGCTGATGGCGTGGCTGCTGCCGGAATCGCTGGAGTCGCTGGTGGCGCGCGGCCGCACCGACGCGGCGCGCAAGCTCGCGGCCAGGCTCCGTGTCGCGGTGCCGTCGGCTCCAGCAAAAGTGCAGCAGGTCGGCTGGAAGACCGTGCTCGGCGAGATCTTCTCCCCGCGCAACGCCTTCGCCACCGTCTGCTTCTGGATCGCGCTGTTCATGGGCCTGCTGCTGGTCTATGGCATTGCGCAGTGGCTGCCGCAGATCATGCGCAAGAGCGGCTACAATCTCGGCGACGCGCTGCTGTTCCTCGCGGTGTTCAGCTTCACCTCGGCGATCGGCGGCATCGTGCTCGGCCAGTGGGCCGACCGCTTCGGCGTGCGTCTCACCGTGACGCTGGCGTATCTGCTCGGCGCCGTCGGCATCGCGGCGCTGGCGTTCAAGGGCCCGCTGTGGGTGAACTATGCCATGGTCGCGGTCGCCGGCTTCGGCACGGTGTCGGCATCGCTGATCCTCACCGGCTATCTCGCCGACTACCTCGCGCCGTTTGCGCGCTCCGCCGGCACCGGCTGGGCCCTGAGCTTCGCCCGCATCGGCGCGCTCACCGGCCCGCTGGTCGGCGGCTACATCGCCAGCCTCTCGGTCGGCCCGCAGTGGAATTTTTATGTGTTCGCGGTCATCGCGGCGATCGCGGCGGTGGCCACGGCGCTGATCCCGGCGAAGCGGGTGGGGTAGGGCGGCCGCGACAGTCTGTCCTCGTAGGCCCGCGAAGCTGCTTCATCCAATGCGTCATGGCCGGGCTTGTCCCGGCCATCCACGTCTTCCTTGCAGCGATACACTAAAGACGTGGATGCCCGGCACAAGGCCGGGCATGACGACGTTGGGTGGCGTGAGCGTCTCGACAAATACCGCGTCATTGCCGGGCTTGACCCGGCAATCCAGCTTGCTTGCCGCACGACGAGGAGTTCTTAAGCTGGATCACCGGGTCTCGGCGCTGCGCGCCGGCCCGGTGATGACGCAGAAAAGGACGAGGCGCCTCGTGTCTTTCGACGGAGACGACGCTATCACCAGTTCGTCCGGCGAACTTCGCCCCCGCCCTCACATATCGTGCTTGCGGATGTTGCGCAGGATCTTCTGCAGGGTGCCGAGGAAGGCGCGGTATTCGTCCTCGTCGACGCCGTCGAACATCTGGACGAGCATGCGGTACATGGTCGGCCATACCTTGTCGAAGGCGGCGCGGCCCTTGTCGGTGATGCTGACGTCGCGCACCCGCATGTCGTCGGGGCGGGGCTGGCGGCGGATGTAGCCCTGGTCCTCCAGCGACTCCACCGTGCGGCTCATGGTCGACTGCTCGGTGACCGCGAACACCGACAATTCATTGATGGTCATGCTCGACGACACGCTGAGCACCGCGAGCGCGCGCATCTTGGCGGTGGTCATGTCGAGGTCTTTCAGTTCCTCGGTGATGTTGGTGTTCCACCGCGCCATCACCCGGTTCATCAGGTAGGGCGCAAAACTGTTCAGCCCGATCTCGCCCATGCTCGGCAGATCGTCGTCGCCCGTGGCGCCGAACACGCTGCCCGCAAACCGCTCCGCCATGCCGTCTCCCGTGGTGTCGTCGGGGCGACTCAAACAGAAAAAGCCGCCGCGCCGCAAGCGTGGCGTGCGGGCGGACGGTTGGAAGAGATCACATTCCGCCGGCGCTGATCGGGTGCAAGTCACCACAGCTGCAGGCACGCTGCCCTTTCCCCGTCTTCCTGAGGTGCGGGCGCCAGCGCGCCGCGAAGGATGAACGGCAGGGTCGCTCGCGCCGCCTCGGTCAGCTCGCGGCGTGATGATGAGGCTGGAACAGGCGGCCCTTCTCGGCGACGGCGACGACGCCGAGCGCCGCGAGGGCGCAGATGAAGAAGCCGACGGCGAACGGCATCAAGGTGCCGTCGTAGCTCTGCCCGATGACCGCGCCGACGCAGATGCCGAGCAGCGTGGTGATCGAGCCATAGAACGACGACGCGGTGCCGGCGATGTGGCCCTGCGGCTCCATGGCGAGCGCGGTGAAGTTGGCGAAGGTGAGCCCGAAGGCGAACATCATGCAGGTCGACAGCGCCAGGAACAGCCACAGCGGCAGCGTGTGCAGCAGCTCGGCGCCGAGCATCACCGAGGAGATCGCGACGAAGCCGACCAGCGCGCCGTGGGACATCACGCGCATGCCGAGCCGGCCGACGACGCGGGCATTGAAAAAGCCGGCGCAGGCAACGCCCATGGCGCACAGCGCGAAGGCCAGCGGGAAGTAGTGGCCAAGGCCATAGATGCCGGTGAACACCTGCTGGGAGGCGAACACGAAGGCGAACAGCGTGCCCTGCACGCCGCCGGCGGCGAGCGCGTAGCCCAGCGTCTGGCGATTGGTGATGGTCTGGCGATAGGCGCCGAGCACCTGGCCGATCGCCAGCGACTTGCGTCGCGACGGCGGCAGCGTCTCGGGCATGCGCGCCGCGCTCCATGCCAGCACGAGCAGGCCATAGGCCAGCAGGATGATGAAGATGCCGCGCCACTGCGTCGCCAGCATCACCAATTGGCCGAACGACGGCGCCAGCACCGGCACGGCGATGAAGATCATGATGGTCAGCGACATCACGCCGGCCATGCGGCGGCCGGCATAGCAGTCGCGCACGATCGAGGTGGCGATGACGCGTGTCGCCGAGGTGGCGAAGCCCTGTACCGCGCGGGCGAGCAGCAGTGCGCCGAACGACGGCGCGACGATCGCCAGCACGCTGGCGATGGCATACAGCGTCAGCCCGCCGATCAGGATCGGGCGGCGGCCGAAGCGATCGGCGAGCGGCCCCATGATCAGCTGGCCGGCGCCGAAGCCGGTGAGGAACAGCGCCAGCACCGCCTGCAGATGGTTGCCGTCCGCGACCGCGAATGCCGCGCCGATGTTCGGCAGCGCCGGCAGCATCATGTCCATGGCGAGGGGGTTCAGCGCCATGACCGCGGCGATCGTCAGCACGAATTCGGCGAAGCCCATCGGCTGGTGCGCAGCCGACGCGGCGGCGTCGGCGTTGGTCTGGACATCGGTCACGTGCGGGGATCCTGTGAAACCCCAGAACTACGCCCATTCTGGTGCACCGCACAACCCATGTTCGGGCATGGACGGGCGCGGGAAACGCGGGGGACGTGCGTGCGGCGGGGCGGATTGTGTCGGCGCCGTGACGGCGGCGGCCGGGCGGGGCCTGGTGCTGCCCATGATGTGTGCGCCCGCGGTCAACGGCCGGGCAATGCGCGGCCTATTTCGTGGCCGAGGTGCGGATCGGCGTGTCCCTGAGGCCGTTGGCGTCGTAGGCGCGGCGCAGCAGGCCGTTCTGGATCGCGTCCCCATGAACTGCGTCACGAAGGCCAGCGCCCGGGCGTGGCCGGGTGGCACCGCCACCGCCGTCACCGTCTGCTTGAAGGTCTCGTCCAGCACCCGCGTGCCCGGGATCTTCGCCGCGATGGCGGTGAGCTGGTCGCGCGACAGCGCGAAGGCGTCGACCTTGCCGTCGCGGAGCAGGCCGAAGATCTCGTCATAGGTCGCATGGCCGGTGACATGGGCGGCCTTCAGATGGGCGACCGCGCCACGCATGGTCGTGGTGTTGTTGACCGCGGCGACCTCGACGCCGGGCTGGTCGAGCTGCGCGAACGTCGTCACGCGCGATCCCGCGCGCACGATGTAGGTGGCGTCGGCGACCTCGTAGATCGGGCCGAACGCCATCTTGGTCATGCGCTCGGCATCCTGCGGCAGGAAGGTGACATCCCAGGCGCCGCTCGCCGCAGCGTCGGTGATCTGGCCTGAGTTCTGGTAGGGGACATAGGCCACCGGCACATGCAGCGTCTCCGCCATGGCGCGGCCGAGATCGACCGGCACGCCGGCATAGCCGGTCGCCGTCTTCGTGCACCAGAACGCGCCGCCGGCAGGGCTGATGGCGATGGCGACGCGCAGCGTGCCCGTCGGCGCGATGTCGTCGCGCAGGGGATCGGCGGCGGCGGGCGTGAGGCTGGCCATGATCAATCCGTGAGGCAGGGGCAGGGGAAGGGCGATCAGCGCGGCGGCGCGCAGCAGCGAGCGGCGGCTCGGACGGGCGGAACGATGCGGCATGGCGAGGTCTCGCGGGGCGTGCAGGATGCTACACCATCCGCCCGCGCGCGCCATCACCGGCGACGCGCTCCGCGACAGGAGCGGGCGTGGCGACGTGCGGCAGGGCCGGCGTCGCGTCGCGCGCCGGGCGGCGCGGGGGCCGGTGTCGTGGCTCAGGCGGCACTGGTCGCGGGGGTGAACGCGGCGCGCTCCTGCGCCAGCACCGCGTCGGCATCGAGCGCGCGGATCGGAACCGACATGTCGGCGGGGATGCCGCCGGAGACCTGCAGCGACTGATAGCGCAGGCAGCACACCCGCAGGAACGAGGTGAAGTTGTCGATGCCGCCGCGCGCCTCGATGATCTCGTCGTAGAGCCTGGTGATCAGCTGGTTGACGCTCATGCCGTCGCGCCGGCCGATCTCGGCGAGCACCTGCCAGTACAGCTCCTCGAGGCGGATGCTGGTGACGACGCCATGCAGCCGCAGCGAGCGCGTGCTGGTGGCGTAGAGCGCGGGATCCGCGCCGATGAAGATCTTGCACATGGACACCTCGACGCAACGGCGGAGGACGCGACCGCCCGACGATAGCCGGGCCGCGCACGGGCGGCTACTGCTTTTGCGGCCGGGGGCTGGCGGTGACCACTGTTGCGTTCGTTCCGTCACCCTGAGGGGGTCCCGCGCAGCGGGACCCTCGAAGGGCGACGGCCCGGACGTCGATGAGCCCGGGCCGCTCATCCTTCGAGGCTCGCCTTGCTCGCACCTCAGGATGACGGGTTGAGAGGGAGCTGGTGATCGCGTGAGCCTTGCTGGGAAGCCGCGCAGCGGAGGCCCGATGCGTCGCGCGTCACGCTCGATCCGTCA
This sequence comes from Bradyrhizobium sp. U87765 SZCCT0048, assembly GCF_018131225.1. Lineage (GTDB taxonomy): Bacteria > Pseudomonadota > Alphaproteobacteria > Rhizobiales > Xanthobacteraceae > Bradyrhizobium_A. Next base: position 492,741 of record NZ_JAFCMM010000005.1, read on the forward strand.
CCCTGAGGCGGTACCGCGCAGCGGGACCCTCGAAGGGCGACGCCGCTGCGCTGACGCCAGCAAACGCACGACTTCAGCGACAGACCTCCCTCCATTTTCAGCGTCATCACCGGGCCGGCGCGCAGCGCCGTGACCCGGTGATCCAGCTTTCTACTGACGCTCGTCGTGCGACGAGCAAGCTGGATGGTCGGATCAAGTCCGGCAATGACGCACTGGGTGTGGCGGGCTTCGAGCCCAGGTCGGAGCGGCGCAGCTTGTAGTAGTCCGCTACTACGCATGACGATCATCGTAGCACCCGGTTGTTACCCGCGGCGCGCCGGTTCGCCCTAGCGTGGCGTCATTCAACCAGCGCTGCGACCACGCGGCGCGTTCCGGGAGGCGGCCATGAATGCGACGACAAATCCGAAGACCACAGCGCTGGTGCTGATCGAATACCAGAACGACTTCACCACGCCGGGTGGCGTATTTCACGACGGCGTCAAGGATGTGATGGCGGACACCGGCATGCTCGCCAACACGGTGGCGACCGTGAATGCGGCCCGCGCCGCCGGCGTCGCCATCCTGCACACGCCGATCACCTTCGCGGAAGGCTATCGCGAGCTTACCGGCAGTCCCTATGGCATTCTCAAGGGCGTCGTCGACAATAACGCCTTTCGCAAGGGCAGCTGGGGTGCGGCGATCGTCGATGCGCTGACGCCGCAGGGCGACGACATCATCATCGAGGGCAAGCGCGGGCTCGATGCGTTCCCGAGCACCAACCTCGATTTCATCCTGCGCAGCAAGGGTATCCAGACCGTGGTGCTCGGCGGCTTCCTCACCAATTGCTGCGTCGAATCCACCATGCGCAGCGCCTACGAGCGCGGCTTCGACGTCGTCACGTTGAAGGACTGTACCGCGACGCTCAGCCGCGAGGCGCAGGAGATGGCGTTCGCACACAACTTCGGCATGTTTTCGCGCCCGATGGAGCACAAGGAGTTCCTGACGCTGCTGCAGTGAGACGGGACGGCGAGGCCCATTGCTAAACCTCTGTGTCATGGCCGGGCTCGTCCCGGCCATCCCGCTTAGGGGCGCAGTGCGTTCCTGATCGAGGTCGCCGGGACAAGCCCGGCGACGACAGTCGCTGAGATTGGTGACGACGTTTCAAGTGCGTAGCCCGGATGAGCGCAACGATATCCGGGGCCGTCCTCTCCGCCACTGTCGCCGCAGCGGCCTGCGTTTCCCCTCATGGCGAGGAGCGCGGCACCGCCGCGCGTCTCGAACCATGAGGCCGATGCGGTGCGGCATCGCCGTGTGCCATCGGTCACCGGCCTCGCTGCATCCGGGCCTCATCCTTCGAGACGCTCGCTGCGCGAGCTCCTCAGGATGAGGGAGAGGCGCGAGCCATGAATGAAGCTGGATGCGCGGGTCAAGCCCGCGCATGATGGTGGTGGGTGCCGCGACGAATCGCCCAACTCTGCGTCATGCTTGGACTCAGACAGTCTGCAGCCAGCCCCACCCCTCATGGCGAGGAGCGCGGCACGGCCGCGCGTCTCGAACCATGAGGCCGATGCGGCGCGGCGAGCAAAGCTGAATGAGCGGGGTCAAGCGCGCGCAGGACGGTGGTGTGTGTCGTGACGCACTACCAAACTCTGCGTCATGGCCGGGCTTGTCCCGGCCATCCACGTCTTCCTTGTTGAGACACCGCAAAGACGTGGACGCCCGGCACAAGGCCGGGCATGACGAGTTTAACAACAACTGCTCTGCTTCATGGGTTTCTTTTGGAGACAGGCTCCAGGATCGGGGGGAGGCGATATGCAGGAGGCGTATCGCCCTACTTTCTCACGCTCACATCCTTCACATCCGGCCGCGGGTCCGCGGTGAACCGCTCGCGGTTGGGCATGCGGATGGCGGCGAGGCTCTTGGCGTCGAGGCGGGCGTTGTCGGGCACGAGGCCGTTGAGGTTGAGCACATAGGCCGACACCGCATAGACCTCGTCGTCGGTCAGCGACTGCGGCGCGGTCAGCGGCATGGCGCGGCGGATGTAGTCGAACAGCGTCGGCGCGTACGGCCAGTAGCTGCCGACCGTCTTCACGGGCTTGGCGCTCGCCAGCGTGCCCTCGCCACCGGCAAGGCGGTCGCCGAGGCCGCCTTCGCCGCGGACGCCGTGGCATGACGCGCACTGTGCGTCGTACAGCGCGCGGCCCTGCGCCACCGTGCCGCCGCCGGGCGGCAGGCCCTCGCCATTGCGGCCGATGTCGATATCCCAGCCCTTGATCTCCTCGGCGGTCGCGGGATGGCCGAGGCCGTAGCGCCCCTGCTTTTGTCCTTGTTTTGGTTCCTGCGCTTGCGCCGGCATGACGAGCAGCAGCGCCAGCGCAGCGAGCGCCGCCACCACGAGCGCGGCGAAGATCAGCGCCGGCGGCGACTGCGACGGCGCGGGGCCCGGCCCGCGATACGGCCGCAAGCGCGTGGCGCCGTGCGACGCTCGATGCAGGCGCGGCGCGGAGGACGGCAACGCCGCGTGATGATCATGCCAGCGCATTGCTGATCTCCCCGTTCGCCGCGATCCGCCACGGCCAGATTGCGTTGTTGTGGTAGAACGAGTTGGTGCCTCGCACGGCGACGAGATCGGCGAGCGTCGGCTGCACATAGCCGGTCTCGTCGATTGCGCGGCTCTGGATCGTCGTCTCCTGGCCCTCCCAGCGCCACGGCATGCGGAAGCGGGTCAGCGCCCGTGTCAGCACCGGCGCCTGCAGCTCGGCGTCCTGCCACGATGCGCCGCCGTCCACCGACACCTCGACGCGGCTGACCTTGCCCCGCCCGCTCCAGGCAAGCCCGGTGATCTCGTGATAGCCGGTCGATGTCAGCCGCTGTCCGCCGGACGGGCGGGTGATAATCGACTTCGCCTCCATGACGAAGGTGAATTCGCGCGCGCTGCCGTCGGGCATCAGGTCGGTGTACTTCGAGGTCTCCTCGCGCGAGTAGGCCGGCTCGGCCACGGCCTTGAGCCGGCGCAGCCACTTCACGCTCATGTTGCCCTCGAAGCCCGGCAGGAACAGGCGCAGCGGATAGCCCTGCTGCGGCCGCAGCCGCTCGCCGTTCTGGCTGTAGGCGAGGAGCGCGTCGTCGAGGCACTTTTCGATCGGCACGCTGCGCGTCAGCGCGGCGGCGTCGGCACCCTCGGCGACGATCCATTTCGCCTCCGGTTTCAGCCCGGCTTCCTCGAGCACGAGGCGCAGCGGCACGCCGGTCCACTCGGCGCAACTGACAAGGCCGACGAGGTCCGACGCGGTCTTGCCATAAGGTTTGGTGTAGACCGGATTGCCCGAGCATTCGAGGAAGTGGATGCGCGACTGCGACGGAAAGCGGCGAAGCTCCTCCATGGTGAAGGTGAGGGGACGCTCGACGAGGCCGTGCAGCATCAGGCGATGCGTGGCGGGATCGATCGCCGGCACGCCGCCATGGTGGCGCTCATAGAACAGGCCGTTGGGCGTGATGATGCCATCGAGATCCTGCAGCGGCGTGCGGCTCGATGCCGAGATGTACTGTGGCAGGGTTTTGGAGATGTTTCTGACCACGTCCTTCTCGAACGGCGAGGGCAGGCCATAGGGCTGCTCGCCGGTCGGCGCGCCCGGCGCCTTCATCCATTCCGGCACATGCGGCGGCAGGTTGCCGGCGCCTTGCGCGGCCGGCTCTGCGGCGCGCGCGGTCGCGGCGAGGCTGCCAGCCGCAAGCCCGCCCGCCACCGCGCCGCGCAGCACGCTGCGGCGGGACGGCGCGGGATCGTCGGAGTGGTCGGCGCGCGGATGGTCCACGCCCGGGCGCGTGCGGATGCTCATGTCATCTCCTGTCGGATCGCGTCCTGTCGGATGACGGCGCCGCGGCACACGCAGCGTCGTCGCGGGCAGGCTGTCATGGCCCGCGCGGCGCACGCAAGCGGTGGCCGGTAGTTTGGAAGGCGTTGCTGGCCTGCCGGCCGCGCATGGCAGGAAATGGTCGGCGCTCGCGCCGGCGCAGGCAAATCATTTGTGCGTCATCGCGCGGGACCGCTGCAACGCAGCGCGAAGGTGCAGCGGTTGCGCGAAGATGATTCCGGTGCACGAGCGTCGTATCGTGACGCGGCACATCCTGCAGCTGTTCGGGTGGCTCAGCCCTTTGCCCTCATGGTGAGGAGCGCGGCACCGCCGCGTGTCTCGAACCATGAGGCCGGAGTGGTGCTGGGCGCGTGCACGTCGTCGGCACACGCGCCAGCGTTTGGGGCCTCATCCTTCGAGACGCGGCTTTCGCCGCTCCTCAGGATGAGGAGAGAGTACGCGAGGAAGAGGGAAGGGGCGCGCGGCCGACCAGATCGTAGCCCGGATGAGCGCAGCGATATCCGGGGCGATCCTCTCCGCCAGCTCTGCCGCATGGCGATCCCGTATGTCGCTTCGCTCATGCGCGCTACGTCGCTGCAGCTGTTCGGGTGGCTCAGCCCTTTGCCCTCATGGTGAGGAGCGCGGCACCGCCGCGCGTCTCGAACCATGAGGCCGGGGTGGTGCTGGGCGCGTGCACGTCGTCGGCACACGCGCCGGCGTTTGGGGCCTCATCCTTCGAGACGCGGCTTTCGTCGCTCCTCAGGATGAGGAGGGAGGGCCGCGCCGCGCGTTACGCCGCCCGCACCGTCGACAGGAAATTCTGCACCTCGCTCTTGAGGCGCTGGCTCTGCTGGGCGAGCGCCTGTGCAGACGCGTGGACCTGGGCGGAGGCCGCGCCGGTCTCGCCGGCGCCGCGGGTGACGTCGGCGATGTGGGCGGCGACGTCGGCGGTGCCGCTGGTCGCCTGCTGCACGTTGCGGGCGATCTCCTGCGTCGCCGCGCCCTGCTGCTGCACGGCGGCGGCGATCGAGGCGGCGATGTCGGACATCCGGCCGATGGTGCCGCCGATCGCCTCGATCGCGGCGACGGAGTCGCGCGTCGTGGTCTGCAGCGCGGTGATCTGCAGCGTGATGTCGGAGGTCGCCTGTGCGGTCTGGCCGGCGAGCTGCTTGACCTCGGAGGCGACCACCGCGAAGCCGCGGCCGGCGTTGCCGGCACGCGCCGCCTCGATGGTGGCGTTGAGCGCCAGCAGGTTGGTCTGGTGGGCGATCGCGGTGATCAGCCTGACGACGTCGCCGATGCGCTCGGCGGCGCGCGCCATCTCGGCGATGCGTGCATTGGTGTCGCCGGCCTGGCGCACCGCCTCGGTGGCGATGCGGGTGGATTCGCCGACCTGACGGCCGATCTCGCCGACCGACGACGACATCTCCTCGGTTGCCGCCGCCACCGAACGGACGTTGTCGGAAGCGAGCGTCGAGGCAGCGGCGACGGTGGTCGACAGCTGGCGGGTGCGGTCGGCGTTGTGGGTCAGCGTGTCGGCGGAGCCTTCGAGGCCGTCGGCGGCGTGCGACAGCGTCTCGATGACGTCGCCAACGGTGCGCTCGAAGCCATCGGCGAGGCGATCCATCTCGTGGCGGCGTTGGGCGGCGGCAAGGCGGTCCTGTTCGGCGCGCGCGTCGGCCTCGCGCTGCGCCTGCGCGACGACATGGGCCTTGAAGCCCTCGATCGCCTGCGCCATGTCGCCGATCTCGTCGTGGCGGCCAAGGCCCGGCAGCACGATGGAGAGATCACCGGCGGCAAGCTGCTGCATGGCGCGCGCCATCCGCGCGATGGCGCCGGCGACGCGGCTCGCCACCATGAAAATGGCGAGGCCCGTGACGAGGGTGGCGAGCGCGATGGTCCAGGTCAGCGTGCGGCGCAATTCCGCGGCGCTGCGCTCGGCGGCGGCGTAGCGCGCGTCGGCGGCGTTGAGCGCGGCCTGCAGCGCCGGGCGGTTGCGGCCATAGAGCGTGGCGAGGTCGTCGATCTCTTCCGTCAGCGAGCCCTGCGACACCAGCACCGCGGTGAAGGCGCCGTCGTAAGCCTGCACCAGCTTGTTCAGGTCGGCCTTGACGTCGTCGGGCAGCGCCGCGCCTGCGAGCTTGCCCTGGAACGCCTCGACATGGGCTTTCAGCGTGTCGCCGAACTTCTCGTTGCCGCTGAGCAGGAAATCCTTTTCGTCGCGGCGCATCGCCAGCATCTCGACCGCGAGCGCCGGCGCATCGAGCGGCGCGAGGCGGGCCTCGAGCGCGCGAGCCGCGGCGCCGAGCTTGCCGAGCAGGCCCTGCTCGGGCTTGAGGCCGAGCACGCGCTGTGCCGACACCACGTTCTGGAAGCGCACGGCATACTGGTTGATGCCCGGGCGCAGCATCGCCGCGGCCTTGAGCGGATCGTCCGCCGGCAGCGGCGCGATCGTCGCCTCGATGGTGGCGAGATCGTCGGCGGCGCGCGCCAGCGTGTCGGCATGGCTCTTGATGCGGGCGTCGTCGTGCTTGCGAAGGAATTCGTCGGCGATCTGCCCGGCCTCGAGATAGCTTTCCGACAGCCGCGTGACGGCGAGACGCAGCGCGACGCTGGACGCCGATTCGTCCTGCACGCGCGAGGCGACATGGAGGCCGGCGAGGCTGATGCCGCCGGCGATCACCGCGCCGGCAATGCCGAGGGTGACGATCTTCGAGCGCAATCCGAAGCGGAAGCGATCCGCGAGCGCGCGCGGGAAACGAGTCAGGCGCAGAAACTGGTGCATCGTACCAACGGTTGTTGTTGAAATGCGGCCCCCGCCACGCGCGCCGACTATCATTCGAGTCGTAACGAAAGCCTGAATATTGAATTCAGCATTGCATCTACGCTCAGAAAATCATGCGCGATGACTGCGACATGATCGCCGCGTGTCGCCGGCACGAAGCACGTGTGACAATACGATGAAGTGATGCGGCGTGCGTGCGCAATGGTGTCGGAAAGGTTGCAATGGCCGCTGTGATGTCGTGACACGTTGTGTGAGCTGATGATCGCGGAGTGTGCGATGATTTTGTGCTGATGTTCGGCGCGTCGACGCAAGATTCATTGCGCGCGGCGCGGTGTCAGGAGATGGTTTTCGCAGGCCTGGCTCAATCAAGTGATGCCGCGCCGCCGCCTCCGCATGTCGCTGCGTTCATTTGGGCGACGCGGGCGATGCTGTGGCGCGGATGATCCTGTGGCGCGGCTGAGCACGCACGACATGCCGACTCCACCCCGTCATCCTGAGGTGCGAGCGTCAGCGAGCCTCGAAGGATAAGCGGCCGAGGTGCCGCCGCGTGTGCACGCCTGTCACACACGGCGCCCCACGCGAGCTTTACCGCACGAACGAGAACAGCATGTGCCGGAGCATGCGCTCGACGCGCACGCCGTGGCGGGCGTGGTGGGCGTAGCGGCGGTGGCGGGAGGCGCGTGGCGCGGCGGCTTCGTCGGCATCCGTGCTGGCGGTCATGGTGCGCGGGCCGCCGAGGCTGTCGCCGATGGTGTCGAAGTTCGCCTTCTGCTCGTCGCTCAGCGTGCCATAGACGCTGTCGAGCGCGCCGCGCACGGTGGTCACCGCCTGCAGCATGGTGTCGAGCCGGCGGCCGATCGCGGCGAGGCGCGCCGGCGGCGTTACGGCATGATCGTCGGCGCAGGCCGATGCCTGGAGCAGGTCGGCGGCTTTCGCGGCCGCGGCCTGCAGGTCGTCGAAGCCCTTGTGCTGGGCGTCGGTCGGCTTGACGGTGGCGTTGATCTGCGCGGCGGGCCATGCGGTGAGGCCGGTGTCGGGCGCGGCGCCGGTGCAGCTCTTCGGTGCGGCCGGCGCGGCGGAGCCGACCGTGGTCGGCGTGCGGTGCCGGGCGGTGCGATCACCGGCGCCCGCAAGGCCAATGAGCTTCTCTTTCTGTTCGTCGCTGAGCTGGCCGTAGAACGCATCGAGCGGCGGCTGCACGGTCTTCACCGCGGAGACCATCGCCTCGATACGCTGCTGCATGATGGCAAGGCGGCGCGGCGCGGTGAGCGCGATGTCGGTGGGGCAGGCGGCCTTCAGCGTCTGCGCCGCCTGGGCGGAGGCGCCGGACAGCGTATCGAGCGCGCTCGCCTGCGTGTCGGTGAGCTGCAGGCTGGCGCGCACCTGGTCGAGCGGCAGGCCGGCGATGTCCCTGCTGTCCTCGCCGCACATCCGCGCGAGGCTCGCTTCGTCGTCGGCGGTCGCAGCGCCCGCGGCGTTGTTCGCCGCGGCCGTGGTGGCCGGCGTGCGCCGCGCCTGCGGCAGGTAGCCGGCATAGCCGGTGAGATCGTCATAGGCATAGGGCGAGAACAGCCCGGCATAGAGATCGGGATAGCCGTAGCCCCAGAAGGAATCGTCGTAGGTGTCGCCCCACAGCGCGTAGCCATAGAGATCGTCGTAGGCGAACGGCCAGAACAGCGGCCCGACCCAGCCATAGCCGCCATTGCCGTGGCGCCACCAGCCATGGCCGCCATGGTGCCAGGCGACGGTGGCGAGCGAGGACGCGATCATGGCGCGGGCGCGCGGATCGCGCAGCGCGCCGCCGGTGTGGAAGGCCTGATGAATCGGCTGCGACTGCAGTGCGCCGTGGACGGAAGCTGCGCTCCAGCGCATGTGCGTGGCCCGCATGTTCAGCGCCGCTGCGCCAGCGCCGCCGGCGATCGCCGCGGCGCGGCCGCCGTGGGCGGCGAAGCTTCGGGCGGTGCGGCCGCCGCGCGGGGCATGCACGGCGTGGCTGGCAAAGGCACGGCCGCCGCCCCGCGGGCCGGCGAAGCGCGCGCCGGGATGGAAGCCGCCACCACCGCGGAATCCGGCGCCACCGCGGAAGCCGCCGCCGGCGAAATGCGGCGCGCCGCCGCGGAAACCACCACCGCCGAAATGCGCTCCGCCGCCATGGAAGCCACCGCCATGGAAGCCACCGCCACCGCCGTGAAAGCCGCCACCGCCACCGCGGCCACCGCCGCCGGGCCCGCGTGGCGCGGCGCCCGCCGGCAGCGCGATCAGCGCCGCGGCGAGGATGGCCGCGAGCGTCCAGGTGACTGTCGATGTCCGTGAAACGGGCCGCATCAAGGTCAGCATGGCATCCCCCGCTGCGACATGGGAGTGCGACTTGGGAGACGGAAGCCTTTGAAGCGTGAGTCTCAATTCGTGGGGCGGAAAATGGTTCCGGGGTGCGCCGCGGGATCGCCGCAAAGATGGCCGGCGGGCGCCCCGGCGCCTTGCAACCATGGCCGTGCGGGGCCAAATGGCTGGAACCGGCGCATCATGCGCGACACAACCGGCCGCGATGACCGTGGCCGACAGGGGAGGTTTCGAGGTGGCTGACACGACCGGACTGCAACTGCGTTCGCTGATCACGACGGATGGCGAGCTTCAGCTCTCGCTGGCGCGCGTCGCCATTCCCGAGCCCGCCGCCGACGAGGTGGTGGTGCGCATCGAGGCGACGCCGATCAATCCCTCTGACCTCGGCCTGCTGATCGGTCCGGCCGATCCGGCGAGCTTCACCACCTCCGGCAGCGGCGACGACACCGTGGTGCGCGCGAAGGTGCCGCAGGCGGCGCTGGCCGGGCTCGCCGCGCGTCTCGGCGAGGCGATGCCGGTCGGCAACGAGGGCGCCGGCACGGTGATTGCGGCGGGCAGCAGTGCTGCCGCACAGGCGCTCAAGGGCAAGCTGGTGGCGATCATCGGCGGCGCGATGTACGCGCAGTACCGCGTCATCAAGGCGGCGGACTGCCTGCCGCTGCCGGCGGGCGCAAGCGCCGCCGACGGCGCGTCGTGCTTCGTCAATCCGCTGACCTCGCTCGGCATGGTCGAGACGATGCGCCGCGAGGGCCACACCGCGCTGGTGCACACGGCAGCCGCCTCCAATCTCGGCCAGATGCTCAACCGTATCTGCCTCAAGGACGGCATCGGCCTTGTCAACATCGTGCGCAGCGCGGAGCAGGAGAAAATCCTGCGCGACATCGGCGCGACGCATGTGGTGAATTCCACGGCGCCGACGTTCACGGCGGACCTGACACAGGCGCTGGTCGAGACCGGCGCGACGCTGGCGTTCGACGCCATCGGCGGCGGCCGGCTCGCCGGCCAGATCCTCAACGCCATGGAGACGGCGATCAACAGCCGCGCCAAGGCCTACAGCCGCTATGGCTCGAATGTGCACAAGCAGGTCTATGTCTATGGCAGCCTCGACACCGGCCCGATCGAACTGTCGCGCGGTTTCGGCATGGCCTGGGGCGTCGGCGGCTGGCTGCTGTTCCCGTTCCTGATGAAGGCCGGCGCGGAGACCGGCGCGCGTCTGCGCGCGCGGGTGCTGGCGGAATTGAAGACGACCTTCGCCAGCCACTACACCCGCGTGGTGTCGCTGCGCGAGGCGCTCGATCTCAACAACATCGCCGTCTACAACAAGCGCGCGACCGGCGAGAAATTCCTGATCGATCCGAGCAAGGGATAGTTCGCCGCGCGCGTGGTGATACGCGGGGCAGTCGATCGACCGTGTCACGCGTCACGTAAACCCTCATGGTGAGGAGCGCGGCACCGCCGCGCGTCTCGAACCATGAGGCCGTGGCATCGCGGCGACGATGCGATGGGGCCTCATCCTTCGAGACGCTGGCTGCGGCGCTTCCCAGAGTCTAGCCGGAAATGCAGTCGCCGACCTTAGTTTCGTCGTCGCCGGGCTTGTCACGGCGACCTCGATCAGGAAGGCAGCGGGGTGGCCGGGGCAAGCCCGGCCACGACAAGACAATGAAAGAGGGAGAGCGCTGTGGCGTCATCCTGATCTGAGTCTTAGTGTGCGATGATCCGGTGGCTGAAATGAGTGCTTGTGATGAGTTCCTGCAGTCCGTGCATGACAGCTTTCCGGTCGAGCCGGTGCCTGTGAAATTCTTCTGGCCGCAGAGCAAGCGTGCGCCGGGCGATGATCTGTCCTACGAACTGACGAGCCGGCTCGTCCTGCGTCGCTGGACCGACGTCGCGTTGCTGGACTGGACGATGATTGGGTCTCCCGGGGTGGCACGACAGTTCCTCGAACCGGCCGCGTTCGCCTACTATCTGCCCTCGGTTCTCGTCGGCGTCTTTTCGGATCTCGGCTATCGCGAGTTTGCCATCAATGCGGTGTTGCCGTTCAACCAGGATCGCCGCCCGCGGGACGCATGGTGGTTTGCGTTCGTTGCGTCGTTGTCGCCGGCTCAGCGCACGGCAATCGCACGGTTTCCTGCGGCCGCGCGCGAGGCGCTCGGTGCCACCCTCGACGAGTGGACCGAGATGGAATTGTCGACTGTGCAGGCCTTATGGCCGCGGTGATGGCGTGCCCTGTGCGTACCTGCCGCAACGGATACGCCGATATAGAGCGTGCGAGATCCCTCATGGTGAGGAGCGTGGCACCGCCGCGCGTCTCGAACCATGAGGCCGAGGCATCGCGGCGACGATGCGATGGGGCCTCATCCTTCGAGACGCGGCTTCGCCGCTCCTCAGGATGAAGGGCAGCGCTGTCGCGCCTGAGGCGTTGCCGCAGCTGAGAGCATATCGTTTTTCTCTCCGTCATCACCGGGCCGGCGCGCCAGCGCCGTGACCCGGTGATCCAACTTTAAAAAGCGTACGTCGAGTCGCGAGAAAGCTGGATTGCCGGGTCTTCGCCCGGCAATGACGGAGTGGGTGTGGTCGGCGCCAAAACCTACCGGACAGCCGTGGATCGAGTCCGGCAATGACGCTGAATGTGGAGCGGGTGGGGGCGCGCCTGACGCAGCGGGCGCCACGGATGCGCGCTGTGTTCATCCTCATGGTGAGGAGCGCGGCACCGCCGCGCGTCTCGAACCATGAGGCCGTGGCGTTGCGGCGACGATGGGATGGGGCCTCATCCTTCGAGACGCGGCTTCGCCGCTCCTCAGGATGAGGGGCAGTGCTGTCGCGCCTGAAGCGTTGCCGCAGCAGAGAGCATATCGTTTTTCTCTCCGTCATCACCGGGCCGGCGCGTCAGCGCCGTGACCCGGTGATCCAGCTTGCGGACGCCCGTCGTGTGGTGAGCCAGCTGGATTGCCGGATCGAGTCCGGCAATGACGCTGAGTATGGAGTGAGCGCGGTGCGATCCTGACAGCTGCCGACAGCGGCCGGCACACCCCTCAGCTCGCGCGCAGCACCGCGACGACGCCGCTGGCGAGCAGGCGCTCGTCGTGCTTCTTCCAGGCGAGGGCCCGCCGCTCGGGGGTGAGCAGACCGCGCGTCTCGGCGAGGATCATCCAGGTGAAACCCCACCAGTCGGACACCATGTCCTCGTAGTCGCCGAGGTCGTAGCCGTGCTTGAGCGCGAACACGTAGGCCTTCTTCGGCGTCAGCTTGTCCAGCCACTTGTGGTCGGCGGCGGTGAGATCGTCGTCGTCGAAATCGTCCAGCGTGTAGCCCCAGATGGTCTGGCAGACGCGATTGAACTCGCGGTCGATATCCTCGTCCGCGCCACTCCAGGCATGCACCCGCTCAAGCTCCCCGCAATAGAGACTGATACGCTTCAGGCATACAACATCTTGTTTCAGCGCGCCCATCGGTCCACCTGTGGTGTGAATCAGTTGAGAGCCCATCGTACATAAATCTTGATAATGTTCTATCTTTGTTCTTAAGTTCGGTTAACTTTTTTCAAACCTGGCGCCGGCGCGGACCGGCCCGCGGTTGCGGGCCGGTGGCGGGGCGCGGCAAGGAGACGGGCATGGACGGCGGCCACGACGGACGTCTGGCGAAACCGCTCGGGTTCAGGCTGCCGGTCACGGAGCGGCAGATCTCATCGCGGCGGCGCGACATCGCGCGGCTGCGCCATGACATCCGCCTGCAGCAGGCCGAGATGCAGCTGCTGATCGCCAACGATCTCGACTGCGCCAATGCTGCGACGCTGCTGCTGCGCATGCGCCGCCGTCTCGCCGATCTCATCGCCGAGCGCGACGCGATGATGATCGCTCTGCTGCAGCCCGGCGCCGGCGCGCCGCCGCGGCCGCATGGCTGATCGGAAACTGTGGCCGCCGCGCCTCTGGCGCTGCGGCGATCGCGCCCCTACATGCGCTCGCACCCGGTGGTGTCGAAGGCTGCGCCGTGCCGGCGCCGCGCGATCCCAATGCCGCCGAGGTCACAGAAACAGCCGGCCATGTGCCGGCGCAAGACGCAGGGAAACCCCATGTCGCTGTCCATCTACGATCTCACCGTGCCGACGCTGCAGCGCGGCCTGCGCACGCTGTCGTTCTATCTCGATCGCGCGCAGGCCTTCGCCGACGAGCGCAAGTTCGAGGTGTCGGTGCTGCTCAATGCGCGCCTTGCGCCGGACATGCTGCCGTTCACCGGCCAGGTGCAGCGCGCCAGCGACACGGCCAAGGGCGGCGTGGCGCGGCTCACCGGCGTCGAGGCGCCGGGCTTTCCCGACACCGAAACCACGGTAGCTGAACTCAAGGAACGTCTGGCGAAGACCATCGCGTTTCTCGATGGCGTGACGCGGGCGCAGTTCGAGGGCAGCGCCGAGCGCGTCATCGAGTTCCGCGCGCTGCCGACCATGCCGGGCGCGGCCCATCTCGTGGCGTTCGTGCTGCCGAACTTCTTCTTCCACCTCGCCACCGCCCACGACATCCTGCGTCACAATGGCGTCGCCATCGGCAAGCGCGACTATCTCGGCGCCAACAACCCTTGACGGGCGGGGCGCGAGCGCCGATAACGCCGTCATGATCGCTCGCGCCACCACCATGTGCCGCTATTACGCGCCCTCCCCATAGGAGCGGCGTGTTCGATCTGTTGTGACTGAACCATGCCGCCGCCGAGGCGGCATTGTTCTTTGTCCTCCGCCTCGTCGGCGGCGCCAATCGAGGTGCTGCCATGCCGACGCCGCCATCGCCTGTCATCGAAGTTCCACCACCGCCGCCGCTCATTCGCGCCGCGCGGCGCAAGGACATTGCCGCGCTCGTGGCGATGATCTCGGCGCTCGCCGCCCATCATGGCGATGCCTCGAGCATCGACGAGATGCGCCTCGAACGCGACGCGTTCTGCGCCACGCCATGGATTCATTTTCTGGTGGCGGAGGCCGATGGCGAGGTCGTTGGCTTCGCCGCGCTGCGGCCGTTCTACTCCGCGCCGCAAGGCGTGCGTGCCATGGAGCTGCACAATCTGTTCGTCGTGCCGTCCTGGCGCGGCCGCGCCGTCGGCCGCGCGCTGGTCGAGGCGGCGCTGCAGCATGCGCGCGGGCGCGGCTGCCGCAGCTTCAGCGTCGGCACGGCGACGGACAATGCGGCTGCGCGCGCATTCTACTGCCATCTCGGCTTCGAGGCCGCCCCCGTCCCGGGGCCACGCTTTCGCGTCGCCGTGGAGCCGGTGCCGCAGAAGGCGTGAAGCGTTCGTCGGATGGTGAGCAAGCTGGATTGCCGGATCGAGTCCGGCAATGACGCAGAACCTGGAATGGGCGCCGTGCACCGACCCCTCATGGTGAGGAGCGCGGCACCGCCGCGCGTCTCGAACCATGAGGCCGAAGCGTTGCAGAGACGATGCGATGGGGCCTCATCCTTCGAGACGCGGCTGCGCCGCTCCTCAGGATGAGGGGAGATGATGGCGCGCAAATAGTTGTGACGAGCGGAAGCGCCTCCACCCACTCTCCGTCATCACCGGGCCGGCGCGCAGCGCCGTGACCCGGTGATCCAGCTTTAACAGGCGCTCGTCGCGTGGTGAGCAAGCTGGATTGCCGGATCAAGTCCGGCAATGACGCAGAATATGGAGTGAGCGCCGTGCGTCTCTGATCCGATGTCATCGTCGACGCGCCGTGCATCCTCCCCTCATGGTGAGGAGCGCGGCACCGCCGCGCGTCTCGAAGCATCGGGCCGAAGCGTTGCGGTGATGATGCGATGCGGCCTCATCCTTCGAGGCGCGGCTGTGCCGCTCCTCAGGATGAGGAGGAAGGGTGTTGCGCATCAACCGTTGTGATGAGGGAAGCGCATCCCCTTGTTCAGCGTCATCACCGGGCCGGCGCGCAGCGCCGTGACCCGGTGATCCAGCTTTAACAGGCCCTCGTCGTGTGGTGAGCAAGCTGGATTGCCGGATCAAGTCAGGCAATGACGCAGAATATGGAGTGAGCGCCGTGCGTCTCTGATGCGATGTCATCGTCGACGCGCCGTGCATCCTCCCCTCATGGTGAGGAGCGCGGCACCGCCGCGCGTCTCGAACCATGAGGCCTAAGCGTTGCGGAGACGATGTGATGGGGCCTCATCCTTCGAGACGCGGCTGCGCTGCTCCTCAGGATGAGGATGATGGTGCAGAGGCGATTGCGGCGCGTGGTCCATAGCCAGCATGAGCGCAGCGACATGCGGGATGGGCGGTGTCGTGGATCCCGGGTGTCGTTTCGCGCTTCCGGGCGACCGTCATCCGTCGACGTCGCTATCCCGCCGGAGCGGGCACGGCCTTGGGCGCCGCAGCCGGCGGGGTCGGGGTCATGCCCATCAGCCAGCGTATCGGCGGCCACGGGCGGATCAGCCAGTGATAGACCACGAGCGAGATCACGGTCGACGACAGCGTGATCAGCGACACGGCGAGCCACACCGGCAGCGCCAGCGGCAGCAGCAGCGCACCGATGGCGAGCAGCGGCGCGTGGTGGACGATGTAGATCGGCAGCATCGCCTCGTTGATGTAGGTCACCGCCGGATGCGCCGGCGGCGCGAGGCGGGCGAAGCCGCCGAGGGCGGCGCCGACCGCGGACCAGCTGAGGATGCCGATGAACACGCGGCCCATGGTCGACTCGCCGCAGATCATGACGCCGATGAAGGCTGCGATCATCAGCAGCGCGAGGCGCGGCGCCTCGTTCTTCATCCCGGTCTCGAAGCCGGGCCAGGCGGCAATGCCGGCGCCGATGGCGACGCACAGCGTGAAGTAGGCGAAGTTGGTCCAGTCCTGGATCAGGTTCGGCAGGTACGGCCAGAAGCCGTTGAAGATCGCGAGCAGCGCCGCCATCGGCAGCGCCGGCAGGTAGACCATCCAGGCGGGCGGCACGCGCAGGTTCGGCGGGCGGCGCAGCAGCACCATCAAGAGCGGCAGCACCAGCACCGACATCAGGAACAGGTAGGCCAGGAAGTAGAGATGCGACCAGGTCACCTGCTTGATGAACTTGAGGTTGCGCGGGAAGAATTCGAAGAAGCTCTCCTGCAGCGGCTCGACGTAATGCAGCCCGGTGAGGCTGATGTCGCGGCCATGGCTGAGCTCGATGTACTTGATCATCGAGCCGAACACGACGACGCCGAAGATCAGCGGCACGAGGAGGCGCGTCGCGCGCTCGCTCAGGAAGCGCCAGGGGCCGCGTCCGCGCAGCGACTTCAGCGACGCCCAGCCGGCGAGCACGAACCAGCTCGTCATCAGGGTCGGGCGCAGGAATTCGTACATCGTCGAGGCCACCAGCGACGGCTCGGCGCTCTTGAGATGGTAGCGCGGCTCCACCGCGAAAATCAGCAGGGCATGGGCGAGGATCACGCCGAAGCACAGCACCACACGCAAGAGATCGATATCAGTCCGCCGCATGGGTCCCCGCATGCTGAAATCTGGAAGGCCGGAATCGCGACATTCCGGCGCGCCCCGGGCCGCCGACTAAGAGGGTGTTTGTGGCGGTCATGGGGCTGTCATCAACCTGCACCCGGAATGGGCCACACTGTCAAGCGGGGCGGGGCAGAGCCCGACGGGCGGTCTCGGGGCACGACGGACGCGTGTCCACGCGGCGGAGGGTGCGCGACCTGCTGTCGCGGGGCGCCCGGGGCTTGTGAACAGGGGTTGCAAACCGCAAAATTATCAGGTGATTCCGCGGCTCGACCCGACGGTATCGGGTGAGGGAAGAGCGGCGACGGCATGATCGCCGCCGGGTGACGCACAAAGCGACGGTTGAAGTTCGGACAATGGCGAAGTCGTCGAAACTGGTGGTGGCGAAACGGGGGCGGGTGCTGCTGGTGCGGCGCCGGCGTGATCGCCTGTGGATGTTCCCGGGCGGGCGGCGGCGGGGCACGGAGAGCGAGAAGGCCTGCCTGCGCCGCGAGATCAAGGAAGAGCTGCCCAAGCTCAAGCTGGGCCGGCTCAAGCTGTGGAAGGAAGTCACGACCCGCAACCGCATGTCCGGCCGCAAGATGAGCGATGCCATCTTCGTCGCCGACAAGGCGACGGGGGAGCTGGTCATCGGTGACAAGAAGGAAATCGATCGGGCGATCTGGCGCAAGCCGCGCGGCATCCGCCTGACGCCGACTTCGCGCTACATCCGCGACAAGCTGTTTCCCAAGCGGCCGAGCCGCTGAACGGCTGCGCCGGCCGGGCGCTGTTCGCCCCGGCAGGCGGGCCGCACCGGCCGCGCCGCGGCCGAAGGCGGATTCAGGGTTTCGCGGCCGCGTCGTCCTCGCCGCGCTCGCCGTCCGATCCGGCGGCAGGCTTGGTCTCGGACCTGGTCTCGGCCTTGCTTTCTATCTTGCTTTCCGTCTTGCCGGCCGGCCGGTCGCCGGCCCTGGCGGATTTGTCCGGGGCCTTCTCGGCCGCCTTGTCGCCGGGCTTGTCACCTGGTTTGGCCGGGCGCGGTGGCGTGTTCAGGTTCCAGATGTCTTCCGCCTTCGGCAGAACCTCGCTGGTTCTGGACATGGGTCGTCTCCTTCGCCGTCCCCCGGTGACCCCGGCGGTCCCCATAGCAAAGCCCAGTTTTGTTAAAGATCTTGTCCTTGTGCGGGCGGGAGGCTGGATCATCTCTCTGGATCATCTCTTGGGTGTACCGGCGATTTGTTCCCGAAAAGGTTGTGCCCGCGTCCCGCTAGATCGTCGCTGCGACGGCGCGCGCCACCTCCGCCAGCACCGCCTCCTGCGCCGCGGTCGTCCCCGGCGCGGCGGCGAGGTAGGCGGCGACCACGATCGGCCCGCGGCCGGGCGGCCAGATCACGCCGATGTCGTTGGTGGCCACACCCTCCCAGGTGCCGGGCTTGTTGGCGATGCGCCAGGCCGGCGGCAGGCCGACGCGCAGGCGCCGCGTCGCGGCGTCGCGCGCCGCGATCATCCAGCCGGTGAGGCGCGCGCGCGAGGTCGCCGACAGGGCGTCGCCGAGCACGATGCGCTGCAGTGTCCGCACCATCGCGGCCGGCGAGGTGGTGTCCCTGACATCGCCGGGCGCGACACGGTTGAGGTCGAGTTCGACACGGTCGAGCCGGGTGACATCGTCGCCGAGCGAACGCAGATAGACGGTGAGCGCCGCCGGGCCGCCAAAACTGTCGAGCATGAGATTGGCGGCGGTGCTGTCGCTCACGGTCACCATCACCTCGCAGAGTTCGGCGACCGTCATGCCGCCGGCGCCGGCGTGGGGTTTCGTCTCCGTGAACGGTGGCACCAGATCGCTTTCGCTGAAGACGATGCGGCGCTCCAGCCGCTCCTCGCCGCGATCGACCCGCGCCAGCACGCACGCCGCCGCCAGCGCCTTGAACGTGCTGCACAGCGCAAAGCGCTCGTCGATGCGGCGGCCATGGACCTCGTCGCTGGCGACATCGAGCACGGCGACGCCGAGCCGGCCGCCGCTCGCCGCCTCGATCTCGGCGAGGCGCGTGTCGAGCGCGCGTCGACCGGCCTCGGCGCGCGCGGGCGCCGGCAGCATCGGCGCCGCCAGCAAAGCCGGGGCCGCCAGCAGCGACGCGGCGAGCGCCCGGCGCGTGAGTGCGAGTGGCATGTCGTGAAGGTCTCCAGGCGGATGTCGGATCGATCAGTGGACGCTATAACGCCGCGCGTGCCGCATGGCCGAATGCGAAGATCTCGGGGCATGCCCTAGAAAATCTGATGGGTCGACCGCGGTGTTGGCTCCGGGCGCGCGTCAGCGGAAAAGCGCGCGGGGCCGTGTTTCCCGTTGCGGCGTTCCGTGCTGACGTCGGCACGGTGTTGATGTCCGTGTGATCGATATGATGTCTCGCTGCGTCGCCTGCGTCGTCGCCGGCATTCTCGCGCTCATGCCTCTTGCGGTCCGGACCGAACCAAGAGTCGCAGTGTGCATCCGTACGCTGCATCCGCAGGAATGCCGGCAGCGCTGCGGTGCAGACAACGAGTACCTTTCAGCGTGCATGCGAAGCATATCGAACGACGATGCGCGAGGCTTCGACAAGCCGCAGCAAGCCGAAATAACCGAAATCGAATCGTCTGCTATTGCCCGGTTCCCGGAAACTGCCGCAGATAGCTCGCGAGCTGCGCCTTGATCTCCACCATCTGCGCGCGGCAGCGCTCGTCCTGTTCCTGCAACTGGCGGCGCTGGAATGCCTGCGAGCGTTCGACATGCTGGCGCACCAGTTCGCGCTCGGAGATCTCGCCGATGAGCCGGCGCGTTTCCGGTTTCATCTCGCCTTGCTGTTCTGGTTTCATGGCGTTGCACTCCCGGCTGCGACCTGAAGTGTCGGCATGCGCGGCAAACGCGTCAATTCGTTGTCCCCATGGAACCCGGCGCCGCAGTCCAGCCATGCCGCATGCGCTGTTCCCGACCGCGGGGCGGCATGGGGTGCACGACGATTCGCGCGGCAGCACGGGCCGCATGCGGGTGCGCCGTGATGCGCGGCGCGTCAAAAGCAAAAAGCCCGGCGTCGGCCGGGCTTTTGCGAATCGGAGAATTCAGGCGCTGGAATCGCAGGCGGCGCGATGCGCGGTGGCCCGTTTGCGTTGGCGAGCGTCAGTTCGACGCGAGGTGTTCCTCGGCAGCCGGAAGCAGGGTGTAGATCACGTCGTTGGCGTTGGCCGGGGTGCCCTTGATCAGGCCAGCCTGTTCCAGGCGCTCGTAGCGGGCCCGGTTGATGTGACCGGCCGTGTACTTGCGGCCATCGGTACGCTTCATCGACTGCAGCAGCTTCAACGCGTCGTCTTCGAGCTTCATTTCAGTTCCCTGTCCAAAGCGTCACACGGACTCAAACATCCAGATGACGCTATGGTGACGTGGTTAACCAAAGGTTAACGCGCCGTCCAGCCACTGTCACGTGTGCGGGAGGCGCGGGACTCGCTGTGATTCGTGGCGGGGCGGAAAATACCGCCGCGAATCAGGTGGGGCGGCAAATGCCGAGGTCCGCGGCATGTTTGCCCCTCATCCTCATGGTGAGGAGGCGCACAAGCGCCGTCTCGAACCATGAGGCCGGGGCATTGCGGGCCATCGCGGAGTGTGGGCGGGCCTGATCCTTCGAGACGCAGGCTGCGCGTGCTCCTCAGGAGGAGGGGAGATGTTCCTGCTCGCCCCGGCGTTGCGCCAAACGCCCTACGCCTTGTGGCCGAGATAGGCCGCGACGTTGCGCTTGATGCGGGCGAGCGGGGCTTCGGAGGGATCTGGCAGCGGGAACGGGGTGCCGGTGATGCGCTCATAGGCGCTGACATAGATCGCGGCCGCTTCGAGAATCACCTCTTCGGGGATCGGCGGGATCGGATCCTTGTAGGGGTCGCAGCGCGCGGCGACCCAGCGGCGCACGAAGTCCTTGTCGAAGGTGTCGGGCGGCGCGCCGGCGTCGAACTTGATGGGATAGCTCTCGGCCAGCCAGTAGCGGCTGGAATCCGGCGTGTGGATCTCGTCGGCGAGCACGAGGCCGCCGCCCTCGTCGAAGCCGAACTCGTACTTGGTATCGACCAGGATGAGCCCGCGCGTCGCGGCGATCTCGCGGCCGCGCGCGAACAGCTTGAGCGCGACAGCCGAGACTTCGTCCCACTGCGCCTGCGTGAGCAGGCCACGCGACACCACCTCCGCGCCGCTGAGCGGCGCGTCATGGTCGCCATGGGCCGCCTTGGTGGTCGGGGTGATGATGGTCTGCGGCAGTCTTTCGTTGTCGCGCAGCCCGTCGGGGAACGCGTGGCCGTACATCGTGCGCTCGCCGTTGCGATACATCTGCAGGATCGAGGTCGAGGTGGTGCCGGCGAGGTAGTCGCGCACCACGATCTCCACCGGCATCATGGTCAGCCGCCGGCCGACCAGCACGTTGGGGTCGGGGTAGGCGACGACATGGTTGGGAACGATGTCGCGGGTCTGGTCGAACCAGTAGCGGGCGACGCCCGTCAGCACCTGGCCCTTGAGCGGGATCACCGCGAGGTTGACGTCGAACGCGCTGATGCGGTCGCTGGCGATCAGGATACGCCGGCCGTCGGGCAGGTCGTAGTTCTCGCGGACCTTGCCGGCGTAGTGGCCGGGCAGGTCGGGCAGATGGGCGTCGGCGAGGGTGTAGCGGGCGAAGGGTTTCAGGTCTGCGGCTGTCGTCATCCCGTCACTATAAGGAAGGAGGCGCGCGGCCGGAAGCGCCGCGTGCGCCGCTGTCCACCGGGCCCGGCGGCCAGGTTTCAGGCGAGCATCGCGGCGACGAGGGCGGCGCTGAGCAGCGCGATGCCGGACACCGCAAGGCTGAGGAAGCCGAGGATCCAGCTGTCGAGGGTCGGGCTGTCGAGGTCCGGGGTGTCGAAGTCGGCGGTGTTACGATGCGCTCCGGCGCGGCGCAATCGGGCTGGGACACGCATGTCACACTCTCCCATCGCTGAGAGCAGAGCTTGGCGCTCAATTGATTAAAACTTTCGGAATCGGCGGGAGGCCCGCTGTGGCGCGGCAGGATCGGCGTTGTCGCGCGACCGCGGGCCGGAAGGCGCGGGCGCGTCGCACTGCGTTGACAGCGCCACGCGCGCCGGGGTTGAGTGCGGTGGAACCGGGAGAGGACGCATGCGGCTCGTGGGAGCGATCGGAGTGATCATGATGCTGGCGACGCCGGCGTCGGCGACTTGCGTCTGCCGCTGCGTCGACGGCGAGATGCAGCCGCTGTGCAGCAACAGCATCGACATTCCGCCGGTGTGCATGCCCACCGTCTGCGCCATCGTGCCGCCGTCGATCACGCCGATCGCCCCGCCTTCGATCCCGCCGCTCGGCACCTCCGAATGCAGTCAGCGCCAGGTGCAGAACCCCGACACCGGGCGCTACGAGTGGCAGCGGGTGTGCGAGTGAGGGGGCGCGAGCCCTTGGGACAAACGCTCGCCATTCCCGCATGTCGCGGCGCTCATGCGGGCGAGGCCGCTCTATCGCAACGATTGTCGTAATGAGCGCACGCGGCGCGCGCCACATTCAGCGTGAGTGCCGGACTTGATCCGGCAATCCAGCTTGCTCACCGCGCGACGAACATCCCCAAGCTGGATCACCGGGTCTCGCCGCTGCGCGGCGGCCCGGTGATGACGCAGGGAGTGTAGAAGCGCATCGCGCGCGAACAAAAGCACGATCCTCTCCCCGTCATCCTGAGGCGCGAGCGTTAGCGAGCCTCGAAGGATGAGCGGCCGGAGCATCGAAGCCCGTGCAGTCGCATCGAAGGCTGCGCAGTCGCATCGACGTCCGGGCCGTCGCCCTTCGAGGGCCCTGCTGCGCATGGCCACCTCAGGGTGACGGATCACACCGGAAGATGCAGCGTGGTGATCATATGTCGTGAGTGCTCCTGCGCCGCAGCTGAGCGTCCACGACGCGTTGACTCCAACCCGTCATCCTGAGGTGCGAGCGTAGCGAGCCTCGAAGGATGAGCGGCCGGAGCATCGAAGCCCGCGCAGTCGCATCGAAGCCTGCGCAATCGCATCGACGTCCGGGGCCGTCGCCCTTCGAGGGCCCTGCTGCGCATGGCCGCCTCAGGGTGACGGATCACGCTTGAAACGGCTCACATTTAAAACGGGTCGCACCTTAAACGGACCACAGCTGAAGCACTTCCGCGCGGCAGCCCTACTTTCCATCCTCCGCCAGCACCTTGCACAGCCGCTGCGCGCTGGCAGCGACGGTGTCGATGCTGTCGGCATAGCCGCTGCGGATCCAGCTCTTGGCGATCTGCACCATGGCGCCGACGGCGCCGGCGCGCGCCAGCGCGGTGGCCTTGAGGCGGGCGTTGGCGTCGGGCGCGAAGGTGCGTGACAGCAGCTCGCCGAACGCGCGCAGCAGCGCGCTCCACACCTCGTCGACCGCCGGGCCGACGCGTGCGATCTCGATGACGAACAGCCGCGCGCCGTTGGGGTCGTCCTTGAGGATCTGGTAGTAGCCGCACAGCACCGCGCGGCCGCGCTCCTCCGCCGGGCCCTGATGCTCGCGGCGGATGGTGTCGAGGCAGTCGATCACGCGATGCGACACGGTGTCGAACGCCGCGATCAGCAGCGCCTCGCTGTTGGCGAAGGATTCGTAGAAGTAGCGCTCGGTGAGGCCGGCCGCCTCGCACACCGCCTTGACGGTGGTGGGATAGCCCTGCGAGCCGTACAGCGTGATCGCCGCCTCGATCAGCCGCTCGCGCCGCTCGCGCTGCCGCTCCTCGGCGGAAACCCCCGCGTACTGCCGTGCCCGTGCCGCCGTCGCCATGCCCGTCCGTCTCGTTCCCTGGCCATGTCGGTTCAAAACGGCCGAAACCGGCCTTGACATGGCGCATTGTCAGATGTTCAATTCTGACAATAACGCATGTCAGAAGACGTGTCCAAACAAAGCGAGCTGCAAAGCAAGCCAAGCCAAGCCAAGCCAAGCCAAGCCAAGCCAAGCCAAGCCAAGTCGGGCCGGGCGAACAGGCGGGCATCAAGGGAGTGACGAGATGGGTCCGGTGGGCAATGCGGCTGCGCGGCAGCAAACCGACAATGTCGTGACGTTCGAGACCCGCGCCGCCGATCCCGCAGCGCGCCGCGGCGAGCCCCAGCACTATGACGTGCTGGTGATCGGCGCCGGCATCTCGGGCATCGGCGTCGCCTATCACCTGCAGCGCGACTGCCCGAACAAGACCTTCGCCATCCTCGAGGCGCGCGACGCCATCGGCGGCACCTGGGACCTGTTCCGCTATCCCGGCATCCGCTCCGACAGCGACATGCACACGCTGGGCTATCGCTTCCGGCCCTGGCGCGGCGAGAAGGCGATCGCCGACGGCCCCTCGATCCTCGCCTATCTCAACGACACGGCGGCCGAATACGGCATCGACCGCAAGATCCGCTTCCGCCATCGTGTGACGCGCGCCGAATGGTCGTCGAGCGAGGCGCGCTGGACGCTCGACGTGACGACGCCGGACGGGCCGACGACGCTGACCTGCAATTTCCTGCAGATGTGCAGCGGCTATTACGACTACACCGCCGGCTACATGCCGGGCTGGCCGGGCATGGACAGTTTCAAGGGCACCATCGTCCATCCGCAGGCCTGGCCGAAGGATTTCAACTACGACGGCAAGCGCGTGGTGGTGATCGGCAGCGGCGCCACCGCGGTGACGCTGGTGCCGGCGATGGCCGAGCGCGCCGCTCATGTCACCATGCTGCAGCGTTCGCCGACCTACATCGTGTCGCGCCCGGCGAAGGACCCAATCGCCAACTGGCTGTATGCGAAGCTGCCCGAAGGGCTCGCCCATGGCCTCGCGCGCTGGAAGAACATCCTGCTGCAGATGTATTTCTACAACATCGCGCGTCGCAAGCCCGAGCAGGCGAAGAAAGCGATCATCGGCCTTGCGAAGCAGGAGCTCGGGCCCGACGTCGACGTCGAGAAGCATTTCACGCCGCGCTACAATCCGTGGGACCAGCGGCTGTGCCTCGTGCCCGACGGCGACATGTTCAAGGCGATCCGCGACAAGCGCGCCGACGTCGTCACCGACGAGATCGACACCTTCACCGCGACCGGCATCAAGCTGAAATCCGGCGAGGAACTGCCGGCCGACATCATCGTCACCGCCACCGGCCTCAACATGAAGCTGATGGGTAACGCCGACATCGTCGTCGACGGCAAGGAGTTCGATCCCGGACAGTCGCTGAGCTACAAGGGCATGATGTTCAGCGACGTGCCGAACTTCGCCTCGACCTTTGGCTATACCAACGCGTCGTGGACGCTGAAGGCCGACCTTACCGCCGAATATCTCTGCCGCATCCTCAACCGCATGGACCGCGGCGGCTATGCCTATTGCACGCCGCGGCGCGATCCGGCGATGGCCGAGGACACCACGCCGCCGCTCGCCTCCGGCTACATCCAGCGGGCGCAGGCGCATCTGCCCAAGCAGGGCGCACAGGTGCCGTGGAAGCTTTATCAGAACTACGCGAAGGACATGCTGGCGCTGCGCTTCGGCAGGATCGACGACGGCACGCTGGTGTTTTCGAAAGCGCCGCAGGCGGCTGCCCGGCCGCTGGCGAAGCAGGCGTGATGGCCGCGGGGATGGTCTGTCTTGCTCCGCACCTTTCCCTCATGGTGAGGAGCGCGGCAAAGCCGCGCGTCTCGAACCATGAGGCCGAAGTCGTGCCCCACACGCATCCTTCGAGGCACCCGCTGCGCGGGCTCCTCAGGATGAGGCGGAATAAGGCCCCCAGACTTTCATGTGTCGTCGCCGGACTTGTTCCGGCGACCCCGATAAGGGGCGCACGGCGTCCCCAAGCGAGGTGGCCGGGACGAGCCCGGCCACGACAAAGAGACGCGAAGCGAACCGACGAAGGTCGTCTGACGATTCAAGCCCTGCCATGACGACCTGATCAATCACCTGCATTCAAAGGAAACGTCCTCCATGTCCAGCCGCATGAACCTTGCCGACCGCACGGCGGTGATCACCGGCGCCGGCAGTGGCATCGGGCGGGGCATCGCGCTGGCGCTGGCGCAGCGCGGCTGCCATCTCGCGCTCGCCGACATCAGCGAGGCCGGCCTCGCCGAAACCGTGGCGCAGCTCACGGCGCTCGGCAACAGGAAGCTGCGCATCAGCCGCCACAAGCTCGACGTCGCCGACCGCGACGCCACCGCGGCTTTGCCGCAGCAGGTCAGCGCGCAGCATCCCGGCGTCGATCTCCTGTTCAACAACGCTGGGGTCGCGCTCGGCGGCACCTTCGAACGCGTCTCCGAGGAGAACTTCGAATGGCTGTTCGAGATCAATTTCTGGGCGGTGGTGCGCCTCAGCCGTGCCTTCCTGCCGCTGCTGCGCGCCAGCTCGGATGCGCGCCTCGTCAACGTGTCGTCGATCTACGGCATTATCTCGCCGCCGGGGCAGGCGGCATATTCCGCCAGCAAGTTCGCGGTGCGCGGTTTCTCCAATGCGCTGCGCCATGAACTCGCCGGCAGCAATGTCGGCGTCACGGTGGTGCATCCCGGTGGCGTCGCCACGCGCATCGCCGACAGCGCCCGCCATGCGGATGATGCCACCAACGAGGAGATCGAGCAGGGGCTCGCCCGCGCGAAGCGGATGCTGACCTTGCCACCGGAGCGCGCCGGTGAGATCATCGTCAGCGGCGTCGAGCGCCGCGCCGCCCGCATCCTTGTCGGCAACGACGCCAGGATCATCGCGCTGCTGGAGCGGCTCGCTCCGGTGTCATATTGGAACACGCTGCAGAAACTGCTGGTGCGCTCATGACCGTGCTTGTCATTCTCGTCGTCGTCCTCGGCCTCATCATTGCGGCTCTGGTGTCGTTCTCCGCCAGCATGGCGCGCAAGGTCGAGGCGGCGCTGCCGCCGCCCGGCCGCTTCATCGATGTCGATGGCTGTCGCCTGCACTATGTCGACACCGGTGGCGACAAGCCTCCGCTGGTGATGATTCACGGCCTCGGCGGCACGCTGTTCAACTACCGCTATGCGCTGATCGATCGCCTGTCCGCCGACTTCCGCGTCATCGCGGTCGATCGTCCGGGCTCGGGCTATTCCGAGCGGCCGGCGGACCGCTCCGCCGCGCTCGGCACGCAGGCGACGACGCTGGCCGCCTTCATCCGCGCGCTCAAGCTCGACAAGCCGCTGCTGGTCGGCCACTCGCTCGGCGGCGCGCTGTCGCTGGCGATCGCGCTGGGACATCCGGACTGCGCCGGCGCGCTGGCGCTGATCGCGCCGCTGACTCATGCGCAGGACGAGGTGCCCGAACCGTTCCGCGGCCTCGTGGTGCCTTCGCCGCTGGTGCGACGGATCATCGCCGCGACGCTGGCGGTGCCGCTGTCGATCCGCCGCGCGCAGGCCACACTTGCGGTGGTGTTCGGGCCGGACGCCGCGCCCGCCGACTATGCGACGCGCGGCGGCGGCCTGCTGGGCCTGCGGCCGAAGAGTTTCTACAACACATCGACCGATCTCGTCGCCGTCAACGACGACCTGCCGGCCATGATGGCGCGCTACGCCACCACGCTGACGCTGCCGATGGCGATGCTCTACGCCAAAGGCGACCGCATCCTCGACTATCGCGCCCAGGGCGAGGCGATGAAGCGCGTCTGCCCGGCGCTCGACCTGACGCTGCTGGACGAGCACGGCCACATGCTGCCGATCACCGCGCCCGAGCGCTGCGATCAGCTGATCCGCGCCGTCGCCGCCCGCATGCCGGCGGCGCGCGCGGTGGCGTGAGAGGCGAGGTCAGGCATCCTTCTTTGAAACCGGCTTGCGTCGGCGCTCTCGAACAACCATCAAATATCTGTCGACGAGATCCTGGGGAATCAGCCCGGGTGGTGCTCGATCGAGAAAGTCGCGCTCGAAGCCGAAGTCGGGAACTCCCTGGAGCGGTTCGAGCGCGATCATGTCCTCCAGCGTTTGCGCCAACTCTTCTCCGCGCTTGAGCCGGACGAGTATTCTTGCCTTGAGACGCAGCGCTTCCGATACGCGTCGGTTCGTGCGTTTCGCGCGTTCCGCTGCCAGTTCGGCAGCCTTCAGTGCCTCATCCTGATCTTCGGTGAAAAAGTGAAGCCGACCGGCGCGTTCGATCGGGAGGCGAACGTCGTCGGGAAACATGGGGATCGTGCGATCGAGGAGAGCCAGAGCTTCAGCGTCGCGTCGGATGTGGCACAGTTCGCTCGCCTGGATGGAAACGAGATCGAGATAGTCGAACTCAGTTTCGAGGACTTCCTCTTCGATTCTTCCGATGACGTCTTCAGGTGCATATACGGACTTCAACTCAAGAAGCCACTCGTGGCGCTTGAACATTCGGTCGTCGCGCCGCCGCCATTTTTCGTCCGCCATCGCCGTCTCCGCTCGCTATTCCATCCCTATTTGTTCGGCTACAGCTTCCGCGTCCTGCGTGCCTTGTCCTCTTTTAGGCGTTGACGTGTGAATTGCCGTTGCTTCTTGTCGATCGCTGCGTCAAGCCAGTCGCAGAGTTCCCAGTGGAAGTCGAGCCCATCTGCCCAGGGAAGCACCCTGGGGAAGACGGCCTCGTACGGAAGGGCCCCCGGTACCATCCATCGCCTTCGCCTATCGAGCCATTTTCGCAGTGCGGCCGCGGCGATGAGCGTGACTTGCAAACCGTCCATGCCAAGAGCCAAATAGATGCTGTCGTCTCCGACACCGGCGAGTTGGAATGCACACGCCCAACCTGGTGTCTCACTCGTTCGGTACGGAATTCCCATTCGCGCCGTGACGGCTTTGCGGGCCTTCCCGACCAGAACGGTATACTCAACCAACAGAGGCTCGTCCCACACGGTCTTTGGCGTTTTAGCCATATCGAGCGTCCCTGCCTGTCTCAGCCCGTTCGTAAAATCCAACGTATCCGGAACAGTTGCTTAGCGGGCGGCCAGCGAAGCATCGTCTGATGGACGTGCGGATGCAAGCAATGCAGGCGACACCATCATAGTGCGCCGTTGCTGTCGAGCACGCCCTTCTCGCATCATCGGTGGCCGTCGATCGTCATCATCGTTGCCGCGCCGGGCGGCCGAACAGTGTCACGCAGGCCTGCCGCAGCCAGCGATGGCCGGCGTCTTGGCTTTTACTTCTGCTGACGAAGTCCAAGGGTCTTCTCCAGGTCCCTGGAGTCTTGTGACGCGGGTTTGCCGCCTGCGCTACAGTCGGACCGCCCGGGGATGTCCTTGAGGTCGATCGCGACGCCTGCGAACATCACGGGCACGACAAAGTCTGCGGTGCGTTCGCGTATCTCCTGCGGAAATGGCGGTAGTGGCACGGCGCGATCGAGCATGTCGAGGGCCTCCTGGTCGAGCACGCTCCGACAGGACGAAGCGTTGATGCTCTTCTTGAGGAGCCGGCCGCTCGCATCGAGGGTAAATGCAATTCTCACCGTCCCGCGTGGCAATCCGGAATCGTTCGGGAAGTGTTTGAACCTGGCGATGTGGGCGTGCAATTCCAGAACATAAGCTTCTTTTGCGCTTCTCTCTGTTGCGTCCGCGAGGGAGGAAGGAAGAGCGGTGAGACTGGCCAGGATCGCTAGCATGCGAAGCACATGCCTGCCGCGCGTATGTGTTCGCCGTTCAGTGAGGGCAGAGCTGGCCCGATCATCTTCCGCGCGCGCGGCGGAAGCCAGCGGGACGGTGGTTGTGACAAATGCAATCAGTCGCACCATCGTCACTCCGGCGGATGCAGTCCGATCGCGCGATCGCGTTCGCGGTCTTTCTGCCGCGGCGTCTGACAATCCAGCCGAGGATTGGGCTGGTTGCCTCCGAAGACGACCGGAACAATGTATGAAACTCCTCTTGGAACGTCGGCCGGAAATGGGGAGGCACGCTCCAGTGCGGCCAGGACTTCCCGATCAAGTGCTTCCGAACAGGAGCCGATGAGGATGTTGCTGTTCAGAATGCGCCCTTCATGGTCCAGCTTGAAACGCAAGACGACGGATCCCGAGGCGCCCCGGATGTCAGGGGAATTCCGCATGGATTGCACGATGCGCGTGACGGCTTCATCTGGAAGGCGCTTGTGTTCCGCCTGCCTGAAAGTGAAGGGGACCACAAACAGGCCGTCATGGCCTGGCGGTGGAGCGGGAAACGGCGAAGCGCGCAAAATCGCATCCATGGCGGCAAGATCGATGATCTCGTATCCCGATGATTGGCGCACGCGCTGGCTCACAAGGGCGCCGTCTGGAGCGAGCCGAAACTCGATCTGTGCTGTCGCGGGGGGGCCTGACCAGCCGCTCGGGAAGCTGGCGAAGCGGGACGCGTGCGCATGAATTGCCTGGAGCTCTTTCCAATGCGGTTCTTCCTGGGCAACCGCAGAGCACGTGAGGAGCAGGGCAATAGGCAGCGGCAAGAATGAGCGAAACATCATCTGACTGAAATTGCTGAAGCACGGAACAGCTCGACACCATCACGGCGCGCCTCCGCAGTCGAGGGCGCGCTTTGTCGCGTTCAGCGAGCGCCGTCGATCGTCATCATCGTTGCCGCGCCGGGCGGCCGAACAGTGTCACGCACGCCTGCCGCAGCCAGCGATGGCCGGCGTCGCGGTGGTAGCGCTCGTGCCAGTACTGCGCTACCGCGATCGGCGGCATCGCCAGCGGCGGGCGGAAAGTCGCAAGGCCAAGCCGCGGGCCGATGGCCTCCGCGAGGTTGGCGGGCAGGGTCGCGACGCCGTCGCTGTCGGCGGCGGCCACCGCTGCGGCGACGAAGCTCGGCAGCCGCAGCAGCACATGGTCGGGCGCGATCGCGGTCTCGATCGCGTGCTGCGCCATGGCGTGCGCGGCATGGCCGGTGTCCGACGCAGTGACCAGGATGTGGCGCGCGGCGCAGAAGTCAGCGAGGCGCGGCAGCCGCGCGCGGCGCGGATGATCACTGCGCACCACGGCGAGATAGCCGTCGGTGTAGAGCAATTGCCGCCGCAGGTCGCCGGGGGCCCTCGCATAGGCGCCGAGCGCGAGGTCGGCGTCGCCGCTGGCGAGGCGCGCCTCCATGGCGCGGGCATCGAGCGGCAGCGCCTCGAGCTGCAGGTGCGGCCCGGCCGCCGCTATCTGTCGTCCGCCATCGCCGTCTCCGCTCGCTATTCCATCGCTATTTGTTCGGCTACAGCTTCCGCGTCCTGCGTGCCTTGTCCTCTTTTAGGCGTTGACGTGTGAATTGCCGTTGCTTCTTGTCGATCGCTGCGTCAAGCCAGTCGCAGAGCTCCCAGTGGAAGTCGAGCCCATCTGCCCAGGGAAGCACTCTGGGGAAGACGGCCTCGTACGGTAGGGGCCCCGGTATCATCCATCGCCTTCGCTTATCGAGCCACCTTCGGAGTGCCGTCGCGGCGATGAGCGTGGCCTGCAAACCGTGCCTGCCAAGAGCCAAATGGATGGCGTCGTCTCCGACGCCGGCCAATTGGAATGCACATGCCCAACCAGGCACTTCATTCGTTTGATAAGGAATGCCCATCCGCGCCGTGACGGCTTTGCGGGTCTTCCCCACCAGAACGGTATACTCAACCAACAGAGGCTCATCCCACACGGTCTTTCGTGTTTTAGCCATATCGAGCGTCCCTGCCTGTCTCACCCCGTTCGTAAAATCCAACGTACCCGGAACAGTTGCTTAGCGGGCGGCTAGCGAAGCATCGTCTGATGGACGTGCGGATACAAGCAATGCAGGCGACGCCATCACAGTGCGCCGTTGCTGTCGAGCACGCCCTTCTCGCATCATCGGTGGCCGTCGATCGTCATCATCGTTGCCGCGCCGGGCGGCCGAACAGTGTCACGCACGCCTGCCGCAGCCAGCGATGGCCGGCGTCGCGGTGGTAGCGCTCGTGCCAGTATTGGGCCACCGCAATCGGCGGCATCGTGAGCGGCGGGCGGAAGGTCGCGAGGCCGAGCCGCGGGCCGATGGCGTCGGCGAGGTTGGCGGGCAGGATGGCGACGCCGTCGCTGTCGGCGGCGGCGACTGCCGCGGCGACGAAGCTCGGCAGCCGCAGCAGCACATGGTCAGGCGCGATCGCGGTCTCGATCGCGTGCTGGGCGATGGCATGGGCGGCATGACCGGTGTCGGACGCGGTGACCAGGATGTGGCGGGCAGCGCGAAAGTCGGCCAGCCGTGTCAGGCGGGCGCGGCGCGGATGGTTCGCGCGCACCACGGCAAGATAGCCATCGGTGTAGAGCAACTGCCGCCGCAGGTCGGCCGGCGCGCGGGCGTAGGCGCCGAGGGCGAGGTCGGCGTCGCCGCTGGCGAGGCGCGCCTCCATGGCGCGCGCGTCGAGCGGCAGCGCCTCGAGCTGCAGGTGCGGTCCGGCCGCGGCGAGATGGGCGGTCAGCGCCGGCAGGAAGCGGATCATGCCGACATCGCTCAGCAGCAGGCGGAAGCGACGGTGCGACGCGCGCGGCTCGAACGGCAGCGTCGCCGGCGCGGCGAGGCTGTCGGCGGCGCTGAGCAGATCGCGCAAGGGCGCCAGCAGCGCCGCGCCCTTCGGCGTCGGGCGCATCGCCTGGCCGTCGCGCACCAGCAGCGGATCGTCGAAATGGCGGCGCAATCGCGCCAGCGCCTTGCTCAGCGTCGGCTGGGTGGTGTCGAGCCGCGCCGCGGCGCGCGTCAGCGAGCCCTCGCTCAGCATCGCCTGCAGCAGGCGCAGGTCGCGCAAGTCGGGCGATGGATCATTCCCGATCGGCATGGTCACCATTCTCCGGACGGCATCGCCAGCACAATGGCGGCAGGTCTAGCCTGCGGTCAAGACGGCGCGAACAGCCCGCCGGACAACGACAACAGAGGATGTGGAGGAGCGCGATGGCGAAGTTCAGGATCGAGCCGCATTTCCGGCTGCAGGAGTGGGTTGCCGAGGAAAAGGGCTATTTCCGCGACGAGGGCCTTGACTACGAGTTCCGCGAATTCATCCGGTCCACCGCCGGTGCGCATCATGTGACGCACGGCGCCAGCGGTGCGTTCCAGAGCATCGAGAAGGGCCGCGACGCCAACATCACCTGTGCCTGCCACTGGACGGTCAACGTCGCGGCGTCGCGCGGCCACACCAAGCTGTTCGCGGATGCCTATTCGGTGGCGCCGTCGGGCATCTTCGTGCGGGCGGAGTCGCCGATCAGGACGCCGGCCGATCTCGCCGGGGTGCCGATCTCGGTCGGCTTTCAGTCCGGCAGCCACTACGCCACTATCCAGGCGCTGGAATCCTACATGCCGGCGGACCAGATCAAGCTGTCCTATGACGAGGGCATGCTGTTCAGCCGCATGGAGGCGTTCTTCGAGGGACGCGCGCAGGCGGCGACGCTGTTCGGCGGTCCCTATTACTTTGCCGAGCAGCTCGGCTACCGCAAGATCATCGACACCACCTTCATGATCGGCGCGATGATCAACGGCGATCCCGACATGGCCGACGTGCGCAAGTATTTCGAGGCGCTGCGCCGCGCCCAGCGCGACATCGACCTGCGGCCCGAGCTCTACACCCACTACTACAAGATGGAATTCCCGGAGCGCTTCCACGCCGCGATGGATACCCGCCGCTGGGGCCCGGGGGAGCGCATCGTGTTCGAGCCCTACAGCCGCGCGGTGTTCGAGCAGTCGTTCGACTGGATCGCGCGCCACGAGATCTTCGAGGCCGGCAGCATGGGCTCGGGCAACTATGACGACGCCACCGTGTCGATGGCGCTGACGTGAGCCATCGCCGCCGCGCGGATGCTCAATCGCCGGCGCGGCGGCACAGCACCGCGGTCGACACCTTGAGCGGTTCGCCCTGCACCGTGAAGGCGAGGTTGCGCAGCGCGACCTCCGAGTGATTGGCGAGCACCTCGGAGATCTCGCGGATGTCGGTGGTGAAGCGCACCTTGCGCAGGCAGGCGGCGGCGTCGAAGTCCGGCGCGATGCGGAACAGTTTGACCACCATGTCGTCGACCTTCAGCCCGCCGCTGACGAGCTTGCCGGCCGAGTCGAAGGTCGCGTCCTGCTGCCAGTAGCGATCGCGATCGAAGAAGATCATCGGCGTGAACGCCGCGGCGTCGCCGGCGTAGTAGTTACGCTCGGCGTCCTCGAAGATCTCGCGCACCGTGCCGCCGCTGCCGCGGGCATAGACGATGCCGGCACGCGAGTTGGTGATCAGCGCCTCCTCGCGCAGGCTGTTCTGGAAGAATTTCGCATAGTGGCTGGCGAGCGGCACTGTCGGCTCGTGGCCGTAGCGCCAGGTCGGCACGCCAAGGCTCTCGGCGCCATCGCGTGGCGCCAGATCGCGCGCCTCGAGCGCGACATTCATCCAGTGCTGCGCGGCGGCGAGGTCGGCGGCGCGGCTGCCGACGATCTCGCCATCCTCGGCGATGACGCCGATGAGGTTCGGCAGCGCCGGTGCCTGGCGCAGCAGCGCCATCGCCTTCTGCAGCACGGCGTCGTCGGCGCCGGCGAACAGCGCGCCGAGATGGGCTGCCTCCATCGCGCCGGGGCCGCCGCCGCTGACGATGAGATAGCCCTGGTCGGTCAGCGCCCGCGCCAGCTCGACGACGTCGCCATAGGCGGCGTCGGCCCGCGTCAGGCCGTGGCCGCCCATGATGCCGACGAGCCGCGGCGTGCGGTGGTCGAGGAAGCGCTTGAGTGCGTCGCTGATATAGGCGTCGTGCTCGGCCTGGCCGCGACGGATCGCCAGCGTTCGCGGGCTGGTGGCGCCGTCGGCGATATAGCGGCGGTAGATGCGGAAATCCCAGGAGTGCGAGAAGCCCATCGGCTGGTTCGGCTCATAGCCCTTCAGCAGGTCCGAGGCGCGGTACAATTCCTTGGGCGTGGGATAGGTCATGATCGGCTCCCTGACGGGTGAGGCGCTTGAAAAAAGCGAACGTGATCGGAAAAGGCCTGCGAGGAAAAATGCATGGAACGGCGCCGGGGCGCGGGCCCGATGCTGTCGCGAGTGTGCCGCTGCGATGTGACAGCCGGACGACCGGTGGTGGCTCCGGCGACGGCGGCCTCAGAGGCCGAGAAACTTGAATGGCTCGGCATCCCTGAATTGGGCGGTGGCGTTGCCGGAATACGTGTGGTCCTGGTTGACGCCGAGGTCGAGCTTCCTGACCGTGCCGGTCTCGGCCGAGAAGTCGATCGCCTTGAGGTCGACCCAGAAGGTGTTGGGCGTCAGCGCCGACTCGAAGAAGTAGAGTTTGCGCTTGTGGTCGACCACGGTGCGCCAGCGCGTCGAGGAGATGTTGGGCTGGTCCGGCGTCGTCAGGCCGAACGGCACCGAAGCATTGCGGATGACGCTGAACACGCTGGCAAGGGCGCGGTTGGGATCCTCGAACTTCGGGATGGCGTTGACATAGAACGAGGCGCGGGCGAAGCGGTCTGAAGCGCGGTTGGTGCCCGGCAGCATCACGGTGCCGCCGATCTGCTGCCAGTAGGTGTTGAGTGCGAGCTGCTCGTCGAAGGTCGGCGAATTGGTCATCACCTGGTACTGCCGGCCGTGGTGGATCACCTGCCGCCCCTTGATGTACTCGACGATGGCGCTGTCGCCGCTGGCGTCGGACAGCGACAGGTGCAGCGTCGCGAGCCGCTGCTCGCCGGGCACGTTGGCGGTGACGATGGTGAAGGGCTCGCGCGCGAGCGCGTCGACGGCCTCCTGCACGGTCGCGAAATTGTCGAGCACGTACTGTGCCCAGGCCGAGATCGCGAGGCCCGGTTTGCCATTGCCATCGAATGCCGGATACTCGGACTCGACCAGCCACAGCAGGTTGGCGTTGAGCCCGGCCTCGTTGACCCCGTCGGTGGTCGAGACGTCGTAGCCGGTGGCGACGACGCTGCCGTATTTGGCGGTCCACTTGATCGAGTTGGGTCCGGCCTCGCCGCTGCGCGCGATGCCGCGCGGCAGGATCCACAGGTTGGTGGCAATGTCGTTCTTCCAGTCCATCGAGCGCGCGGTGATGACGGTGCCGTCGTTGCCGAGATAGACGAGCCGCGTGCAGGCCTGCGCCACGCCGTGCATCGCCAGGAGCGCGGCGGTGGCGAGCGCGAGGGCGGAGCGGGCGAGGGAGGTCGGGCGCGGCATGGCAGGGCTCCTCGAAGGATGGCGGGCGCCATGATGCTGGCACGAAATGCGCGCGTATGCGAGGGGCCGCATCATGCGGCAGTCAGCGCCGTCTTCAGCCGTCGCCCGAGAAAGGGCGGTCGCGCAGCAGGCCGTCCGCGCGAAGACGCGGGCGGCCCGTAATGCGATGTCGTCGTTCAGTAACCGATCAGCGCGAGAGCGACCCATGCCGCCATGCTCATCGGCACGCCGACGATGGCGATCGCGACCGAATACAGCGAGATCTTCAGACCTGTCTTCAGCATTGTTCGATGCCCCGAATTTTCGTCTTCTGTTTTTTGTTGTCTGTAGCGCGTGGGCGCGCGCAGGCAAGTCGAAACACGAGATAGCGCGACGAGACCGCTGATGTCGGTTTGCAAATTGCAAACGCGCGTTTCACGCCTCGTTTACGCTTGCGGCGATGCGGCGCGATTTGGAAAACGGCAGGTAAAGATCGGTGGCCCGCGCGACGCTTCGCGGATGATGCGCGGCATCATCGGCTGGATCGGCGCGGCGATGGCGCATCGTGCCATGTCTGGCGCGTCGTCCCGATGTGCTGCCGTGTCGACGACGCGCCAGCGACGGGACGTCGG
Source organism: Bradyrhizobium sp. U87765 SZCCT0048 (assembly GCF_018131225.1). Classification (GTDB taxonomy): domain Bacteria; phylum Pseudomonadota; class Alphaproteobacteria; order Rhizobiales; family Xanthobacteraceae; genus Bradyrhizobium_A. The sequence goes on from NZ_JAFCMM010000005.1 coordinate 528,771, forward strand.
TTGCGATGCCGTGTCTGGACCGGCGCCACGGTGGGCAATGGCCCCGCCGATGATGCGACGCCGGTAATACGTCGCCCGTGATATGCAGCCGGTGAAATGGGTGAAATAGCGCGGCCGATGACGGCGCCATCAGGTTGCGCGGGCGGTTCCGCGCGCCGGCGGACCGAGGCATGCTCATACCGCAGCCTTCAACGTGCCGCGGCGGGCGGCAAACCTCGATTTTTCGTCCTGGTATTTCTGAACCGTTTACCAATTCCACAATGTTCATGACGTGGAGCTGAAGCGGCCATTCCGCATGCGGGTCTTCCCCGATGCGGCGGAAGCGCGGCGTGACACAGTGCGATCGACGCCGGGCATGGTCGTCCGGTGCACGCGGTCAGCTCTCCCCGCCGGTCGTTCCGGTATTGATTTCGCGAGGAAAATCGACACGCACGGCCCCTCGTGCGGGGCGCTCCAGGCTGTCCGGGGCGCAGCCGCGACGCCTCGGCATGCCGGCTTGCACGCGCACGCGGCGGCGGCATCGCTGCGGATCAGAAACATCTGGAAATATTGCCTGTGCGACCGCTTTTACCGCTCGTTATCGGGCAAGGCTTATGGGGTGGCTGAATACCGCAGGATCCTGGGCATGACACGGGTGTCGACATCAGCGGGGCTGCAACGCGTGGTGGCGCTTTTTCGCCGCTCCGAGCGCGGCAACGTCGCCATTACATTCGCGATCGCGGTGCTGCCGATCCTCGGCTGCGTCGGCGCGGCCGTTGACTATTCGCGGGTCAACAGCGCGCGCACGGCGCTGCAGGATGCGCTCGACGCCGCGGTGCTGATGATCGCCAAGGACGACAGCACGGGCACGCTGACCCAGTCGCAGCTCAACGCCAAGGCGCAGGCTTATGTCACGGCGCTGTACGGCTCCCATCCCGAAGTCACCACCAGCAACATCACCGTGAGCTACAGCGGCGGCAATGGTACGCCATCGACGCTGCTGCTCAACGGCGCTGGCTCGCTCTCGACCCAGTTCGCCAGTCTGCTCGGCTTCCCGTCCATGACGTTCAACGCCTCGTCGACCGCGACCTGGGGCCTGACCAAGCTGCGCGTCGCCATGGTGCTCGACAACACCGGCTCGATGAACGATGCCGGCAAGCTTACCGCGCTGCAGGGCGCCGCCAACACGCTGATCGACCAGCTCAGCGCCAGCGCACAGAACCCCGGCGATGTCTATATTTCGGTGGTGCCGTTTGCGGCCGTGGTCAATGTCGGCGCCAGCAACAATGCGCAGCCCTGGTTGAAGTGGAGCGGCGCCTCCGACACCTGGAACGAGAACAACGGCACCTGCAAGAACTATTCTTGGGGGTACAACAATGCCTGGACCCAGAACCAGAGCACCTGCCAGTATTACGGCGGCACCTGGACCGCCTCGAACCACAGCAAATGGACTGGTTGCGTGATGGACCGCGACCAGAGCTACGACACCACCAACACCGCGCCGACCTCGTCGGCGACCTACTTCCCGACCACCGAGTATTACGAGAACGGTCAGTATTACTGCAAGCCGGGCAACAACCCGCAGCTCCAGCCGATCACGCCGCTGTCCTACAACTGGACCGCGCTCAAGAGCAGCATCAACGCGATGCAGGCGACCGGCGGCACCAACCAGGCCATCGGCCTCGCCTGGGGCTGGATGTCGCTGACGCAGTCGAGCCCGCTCAACGCGCCGGCGCTCGATCCCAACTACAACTACGTGCAGGCGATCATCCTGCTGTCGGACGGCCTCAACACCGAGGACCGCTGGTATGGCGACGGCTCCAGCTGGTCGTCGCAGGTCGACACGCGCCAGCAGACGCTGTGCGACAACATCAAGGCGGCCGGCATCACCATCTACGCCATCCAGGTCAACACCGACGGCGAGGCGCAGTCCGCGGTGATGGCTTACTGCGCTTCGGATGCCAGCAAGTTCTTCTACCTGACCTCGTCGTCCCAGGTGCTCTCCACCTTCAACACCATCGGTGCGTCGCTGGCGCAGCTGCGCATCGCGAAGTAGCCGCGGCCGGGTGGTTTCATCCATCGAACTGATGCCGCGCGCCGCGGTGTGCGCTGCCGCCGGTGCGGCGTCCGTGCGTTGACAGGCGGCGGGCGAAGCGGTCATGACTCCAGCAAAAGGGCACGCGCCCATTTGGGGAGGACAGCCATGATCGAACGGCAGCAGGACGTCACGCCGGCGGTGCTCGCGGCGATGCAGCGCACGGCCGATCCGCGGCTGCGCCAGATCATGCTGTCGCTGGTGACGCACCTGCACGCCTTCGTGCGCGACGTCCGCCTCACCGAGGCGGAATTCCGCGAGGCCACCGCCATCCTCAACGAGATCGGCCAGCGCACCACCGACAGCCACAACGAGGCCGTGCTGATGGCCGGCTCGCTCGGCGTGTCGTCGCTGGTGTGCCTGCTCAACAACGGCGATCGCGGCAACACCGAGACGTCGCAGTCATTGCTCGGGCCGTTCTGGCGGCTGAATTCTCCACGCGTCGCCAATGGCGGCAGCATCGTGCGCTCGGACACGCCGGGGCCGGCGCTGTTCGTGCGCGGCCGCGTCGTGGACAAGGCCGGCCGGCCGATCGCGGGCGCGGAGATCGACATCTGGCATGCCTCGCCGGTCGGTCTCTACGAGAACCAGGATCCCGAGCAGGCCGAGATGAACCTGCGCGGCAAGTTCACCTCGGACGCCGACGGCCGGTTCTCCTTTCGCACGGTGAAGATGATCGGCTACCCGATCCCGACCGACGGCGTCGTCGGCCGGCTGCTGCGGGCGCAGGATCGCCATCCCTTTCGTCCGGCGCATCTCCATGCGCTGATCGTCAAGGACGGCTTCAATGTGCTGATCTCCCAGGTCTACGATCCGGCCGATCCGCACATCGCCAGCGACGTGCAGTTCGGTGTGACGCAGGCGCTGCTCGGCGACTTCGTGCGCCATGACGGGCCGCATCCCGAGGCTGCCGACGTCACCGCGCCGTGGTACGCGCTCGACTACACTTACGTGATGGAGGAGGGCGAGACGGTGCTGCCACGCCCGCCGATCAGGTAGAGCGCCCGCGGGCGTTTGATCCAGCGCAATGACCCTTCGCACCCGCGCCGCCACAGTCGGCAGCGGAAGCGAGGAGGACATCATGGCTGCGACCGACATCGTCACCACCCTGAAGGCGCGCGTCAGCGACTGGCTGTTGCAGCGCCGGCAGTTGCGTGAGCTTGCGGAGTGCGAGGCTGATCCCGCCGATTTCGCCCGCATGGCCCATGAGTTCAGCATGACGCCGGACGCGCTCGATGCACTGGTGCGCCAGGGGCCGCACAGCGCCGACGAGCTTCCGCACATGCTCGACGCCGTGGGCGTCAACGCCAACGAAGTGCGGCGCGAGCATACCGCGCTGCTCAGCGACATGGAGCGGGTCTGCGCGTTCTGCCAGGAGAAGCGTCGCTGCCGCCAGGACATCGCCGCCGGCGCGGTCGCCGAGCACTATCGCGACTACTGCGGCAACGCGGCGACCATCGGTGAATTGAAGGCCGCCAACGAGGGCTGAGCGGCCATGTGGCGGCGCGCCGGAAACGGTGCTAGATCGGCCGCATGTGTGCAGACCTCGCTTCTTCCGCCTCGCAGCCCCGCGCCCTCGTGGTCGGAGGCACCGGCATGATCGGCCGTTACATGATGCGCCATCTCGCGGCCCGCGGCATTCAGCCGGTCGGCCTCGTGCGCTCGCCGCCCGCGGGGGAAGACGGCTGGATCGCCGGCGACGTCCGCACGCCGCAGGCCTGGGCGGCGCAGATGCCGCCATGCGATCTGGTGCTGGCGACCGCGGAGCTGCATCTGGTGGTGCCGGCGATCGAAACCTTCGCGCACAACGGCGTGCGCCGTCTGGTCGCGATCTCGACCACCAGCCTTCTGACCAAGCGCGATTCCGTGATCGATGCCGAACGCGACAAGCTGGCGCGGATCGCCGCGGCGGAGACGCAGCTCGCCGCCGATTGCGAGCGCCTCGGCATCGGCTGGACGATCCTGCGGCCGACGCTGATCTACGACGAGGGCCGCGACATCAACGTCTCGCGGCTGGCCAACCTGATCCGCCGCTTCGGTTTCATTCCGCTCGCCGGCTCGGGGAAGGGGTTGCGCCAGCCGGTGCACGCGGAGGATCTCGCGACCGGGGCGATCGACGCCGCGCACAGCGCCGCGGCGATCAACAAGGCCTATGTGGTGCCCGGCGGCGACACGCTGAGTTATCGCGACATGGTCGGGCGCATCTTCGAGGGGCTGGGACGGCGGCGGATGATCGTGGCGGTGCCGGCGTCGCTGTGGCGGCTCGCCTTCCGCCTGGCGCAGCCGCTGTTCCCCAACGCCAATTTCGCCATGGGCGATCGCATGAGCATGGACATGGTGTTCGATGCGGGGCCGGCGCAGCGCGATTTCGGCTGGCGGCCGCGCGGGTTCCGGCCGCGCTTTCCCGAGACGATGAAACCCTGAAGGGTCAAGACCTTGCGGCACAACGCAGGGTATGCGGCCACCGCGGAACGCGGCGACATGAATTTTTTGAGGGCCGTTTTCCACAGCCGGCGTGCCTGATAAGCTCCTGGCGGGACGCGGCATCGGAGTGCAGTGTCATTTTTCGGCGTGCCGGCACGCCTGCCGGCGGTGGACCATGGGCCAGGAAATCGAGATCAAGCTGGAGCTGCCGCCCGCGCATGCGCCGCGGCTGCAGCAGATTCCGCAGCTGCGCCGTGTCAACGGCGCGGCAGAGACCGCGACACAGGTCTCGACCTATTTCGACACCAAGGATTTCAAGCTGCGCCGCAACGGCATCGTGCTGCGCGTCCGGCGCGACGGCGCCCATCATGTGCAGACCATCAAGGCCGAGGGCGCCGGGCTGATCGATCGCCGCGAATGGGAGACCGAGCTCGCCGACGGCACGCCGGATCTCGCCGCGGCGGAGGGCACCGCGCTGGCGCCGCTCGTCACCAAGAAGCTGCGCCGCCAGTTGCGTCCGGTGTTCGAGACGCGGGTGCGCCGCACCACCTATCCGCTGCACACCCGCAGCGCCGAGATCGAGGTAACGCTCGATCGCGGCCACATCATCGCCGGCCGCCAGTCGGCGCCGCTGTGCGAGGTCGAGATCGAGCTCAAGCGCGGCGACGATCGCAACGGCCTGTTCCGCATCGCGCGCAGCGTCGCGCGCGCCACCGCCGCGGAGCTTGCGGTCAAGACCAAGTCGCAGCGCGGCTACGCGCTGCTTGCGAGCGACGAGGGGCTGGCGGCAAAGGCCGAGCCGATCGTGCTTGCGCCGGAACTGCCGGCCGCCGATGCGTTCCGCACCATCGCCGCGTCGTGCCTGCGCCAGATCGTCGGCAACAAGGCCGCGGTGGCCGCGGGCGATCCCGATGGGGTGCACCAGATGCGCATCGGCCTGCGCCGGCTGCGCGCAGCGATGTCGCTGTTCGGCGCACTGCTCGACACCGAAGAGGCGGACGCCGTCAAGGGCAAGCTGCGCTGGCTCGCCGGCGAATTGACCCAGGCGCGTGAGTTCGAGGTGTTCCTGGCGAGCGTGGTGACGCCGGTGCGTCAGCTTCATACCCGCCTCGCCGGCATGCGCTCGCTGTCCGACGATCTCGTCGCGCAGCATGCGGCCGCGGTGGCGCGCGCCAGCGAGGCGGTGCGCTCCGATCGTTTCCGCTCGCTGTGCCTCGACGTCGCAGCCTTCCTGGAGACCGGCGCATGGCGCCGGCCGGCGGATGCGGCGGGGCGCATCGCCGCCGCGCAGCCGATCGCGCAGATGGCGGCGGCGGAGCTGTCGCGGCGCTGGAAGGCGGTGCGCAAGCGCGCGCGCACCATGGAGAAGCTCGATCCCTATCGTCGCCACAAGCTGCGTATCCAGGCCAAGAAGCTGCGCTATGCCGCCGAGTTCTTCGAGACGGTGTTTCCCGGGCGCAAGGCCAACCGCCGCCGCGGCATCTTCCTTGCCGCGATGCGCGCGCTGCAGGACAGTCTCGGCGACCTCAACGACATCGCCGTGCACGAAACGCTGATGGCGGAGATGGCGAGCGTGTCCAAACCGGCGAAGCCGAGCGCGCGCCCGGAGGCGCCGACGCGGGCCTATGCGGCTGGGCTTCTGTCCGGCCACGAGGACGCCCGTCATGCCACCGCCATGGCGGCCGCGTGCGCGGCCTGCGCCGCCCTCGACAAGGCGCCGCGGTTCTGGGCGTAAGCCGGTGTGCAATTCGGTTCGCTATCTTGGTCGCGTCCATGCAACTGCCGCCGAGCTTGCGCAGCTTGTCGGCGGGCAGGATCGCATTGTCTGGGAAAATGGTATTGCCGGGGACGCGAGCGGCTGTCTTTGTTCGGTCGATGTGAAGGCCACGCTTGAACGGGCAGGTTTCGACTGGCAACGCGGTCGCGATCCGATGGAATGGACTGCGTTCAGGGCGAAGTAGGCCGCGTTCCGATCGCGCTTTTTGCATCTTGAATTGCATCCATTGCAGGATTTTCGTGGCGCCGGAGGGAGCGCATGGTGGCGCTGTTCAACCCGCCGCGCCCGCTCGGCGGCGATCCACCGTCGCGACCTCGCGGCAGGATCGATGGCCGGGATTCAGGGTCCGTCGCTGCGCGACATCGGGCAATGGGAGAGGGGCGCTTCAGCGCGGCGTGGCGACGTGGAACGTCACGCAGTCAGCTTGCGCACGTCGATGGTGCGCGCGGTCGCCGACACCGTGATCTCGTAGTGATCGGTCTGCACGATCGCGGTGACGTTGCGCGGGCGGTGGGCGACAACATTGACGCCGCCGCGCAGTCGCACGCTGTCATAGACGATGCCGGCGCCGCCGGCGGCGCGCAACTCCTCGCCGAACGCCTGCGACGCCGTGTAACTGTCGCTGGCGTAGAGTGGCGCGTGCGCCGCCTGCTGGCCGCGGATATCGCGGTAGCGGCCGCGCAGCGTCGCGCTGAACGCGCGATAGGTGCGGCGCATCGCGGGGATGCCGCGCGCCACGGTCTCGCGGCGCAGGTGATGGCCGACCTCGGCGGCGGCGGTGCGCAGGTGATCTGCGGCGTACCAGGCGCCGAGATCGGGACCGTTGAAGCGCATGCCGCCAGGCGCGACGTGCAGGAACGCGGCCATCACGATGCTGGCGTTGGGCACGCCAAAAACCCATTCGCTCTGCGGCAGGCGATGAATGCGCTCGGCGACGAGGCGATCATTGGTCCAGCCGACGAGATCCATCACCGCGTCGAGATCGGCTGCCGTCGCCACCGTGTCGAACAGGCCGATCGGCGGAAACTGCGACGGGATCAGGCGATGGGCCGGCTGCGGCGCGGCGGCGAGGGCGTCGGTCACCGCAGCACGATGTCGCTGTCGTCGTAGGGCGCGAATGCGGCGTCGATGCTGTTCGGCGCCATGTAGACGCCGCCGCGCGCGCCGTCGAGGAAGCGCCGCACGGTGAGGAGGCCATCCTGTGCGCCGCTGGTGATGAGGTCGAGTGGCGGCCGGCCGCCGAACACCAGCGCGTCGTGCGGCCCGCGCAGCCATGCGATGCCGTCCTGCTCGGTCGGAAACAGGATGCCGAGTGCCTGATGGATGCCGAGCACTGCGGAGATGCGCGTCAGCACGTCGACGTCGAGAGTGATGGCGCCATGCTCGCGCGCCTGCTTGCACCAGTTGTGATAGGTCGACCGCGACGGATAGCCGAGGATCAGGCGGCGCTGTTCTTCGCTCAGGCTCCACAGGTCGGCGATGGCCAGGAACGTGCGCAGCGCCGGCGCGCTCAGCCGCTTGCGGTTGGCCGGGGCGAAGCGCGAGAGGTCGAGGCGCTGTGGCGCTTCGCGGAGGTCGAGATGGGCAGGGTGCGGCAGCATGGTTTGGCCTCTTGTTCCGGATATGGATATAGTCCAAATATGGACTTTCGGCAAGGCCGCCATCCATCGCCGCCGCAGGGCTGCGCAGGGAACCCGCGCGGGCGCAAAAAGCCGAGGTATTTCGAGGGCTTCTAAGGCGCGGGCGGGTCTCGCCCGTCGCCGGGACGGGGCGAAGCGGCTAGAACCGGCGGCGTCGCCAAGGCCTGTCGCCGCCTGCCCCATCGCCCGCCCCATGGACCGCCAGGAGCTTTCTCGCCATGACCGCCCCAACGCGGCGCCAGACCACGAGCCAGATCTTCCTCATCCCGGCCATCATCGCGGTGTTCACCGCGGTCGGCCTCGTCTCCGCGCTGCTCGGCGACGGCGTGTGGGATGCGGTGTCCTGGGTCGCGCTCGGCCTGCCGATCGTGGTGCTCGGCTATTGCCTGCTCCGCCGCATGCCGGCGCCGACGCGGGGCTGACGCCTCACCCCTTCAATGCCGCGCGGCCATGCGGCGCTGAAAAGTCCTGCGCCGGGCCGACGGGCACGATGCCGCTGGGGTTGATCGTGCGGTGGCTCTGGTAGTAGTGGCCCTTGATGTGTTCGAAATTCACCGTCGCGGCGATGCCCGGCCACTGGAAGATGTCGCGGGTGTAGGCCGACAAATTGGGATAGTCGGCGATGCGGCGGATGTTGCACTTGAAGTGCCCGACATACACCGCGTCGAACCGGATCAGTGTCGTGAACAGGCGGATGTCCGCTTCGGTGAGCTCGCCGCCCATCAGGAAGCGCCGCGTCGCAAGGCGGCTCTCCAGCCAGTCGAGCGTGTCGAACAGCGGGCCGATCGCCTCCTCGTAAGCGCCCTGCGTGGTGGCGAAGCCGGCCTTGTAGACGCCATTGTTGAGCGTGTCGTAGACGCGGGCGTTGACCGCGTCGATCTCGCCGCGCAGCGCCGCGGGATAGTAGTCGCCGGCCGCGGCGCTGAGGCCGTCGAACGCGCTGCCCAGCATCCGGATGATCTCGGACGACTCGTTGTTGACGATGGTGCGGCGCGCCTTGTCCCACAGCACCGGCACGGTGACGCGGCCGGTGTAGGTCGGGTCCGCGGCCTGGTAGACCTGATACAGCACCTCGGCATGGTTGATGCTGTCGGCGATGACGCCGGGGCCGTCAGCGAAGGTCCAGCCGCGCTCGAGCATCAGCCAGTTCACCACCGACAGCGAGATCACGCCGTCGAGTTTTTTGAGCGCGCGCATGATCAGCGTGCGGTGCGCCCACGGGCAGGCAAGGCTGACATAGAGGTGGTAGCGGCCGGCTTCGGCCTTGAAGCCGCCGTCGCCACCCGGTCCGGGACTGCCGTCGGCGGTCACCCAGTTGCGGAACGACGACGCCTTGCGCTCGAAACGGCCGCCGCTCGCCTTGGTGTCGTACCACTTGTCCTGCCATTGGCCGTCGACCAGCAGTCCCATATCCGTCGTCCTTCCATTCACTTCGTCGTCGTCACGTGCGGGTGATCGACAGGCCGCCATCGACCAGCGATGCCGTTCCCGTGACGAATGCCGCATCATCGGACGCCAAGTAAAGCACCGATCGCGCCAGTTCGTCAGGCTGCGCCACCCGCTTCAGCGCATGCAGGCTGGTGACGAAGCCGGCCTTTTCCGGGGTGTCGTTCGCGGCGCGGAACATGTCGGTCTCGACCGCGCCCGGCAGGATGGCGTTGACCCGTACGTTCTGCGCGCCGAATTCGGCGGCGAGCGTCTGGGTCAGGCCGATCAGGCCGGACTTGCTCGCGGCATAGGCCGCCATGCCCGGGAATGACAGGGTGTGCCCGACGAATGTCGAGGTGAAGATCACCGAGCCGCCGCCATGCCTGACCATCTCGGCGATCTGGTGCTTGGCGCCGAGAAACGCGCCGGTGAGATTGATGGCGATGGCGTCGTTCCAGCCCGCCTCGGAGATGGCTGTGGAGGGGCCGGCCTCGCCGATGACGCCGGCATTGTTGTAGGCGATGTCGAGACGGCCGTAGGCCTTCACCGCCAGCGCGACCAGCGCCCGGGCGTAGTCCTCGGACCGCACGTCGCCAGCCAGCGCCACGGCGCGGCCACCGGCGGCGGCGATCTCGGCGACGAGGCTGTCGAGCTCGGCCTGGCGCCGCGCGCCGACCACCACGCTCGCGCCTTCGGCGGCGAACAGGCGGGCCGTGGCGCGGCCGATGCCGGCGCTGGCGCCGGTGACGATGGCGACCTTGTCCTGAAGGCGCCCGTGATGCTGCTGGGTGGTCATGTTCGTTCTCCCTCGTTGTCGTCGGCGGCGTCGATCGCGGCCGGTGACGCTGACGTAGCCCCGCCGCGGACTTGGAAGAAGGAGCGGAAACTGGTTAGATCATTCAGTTTTTATGAATGATGATGGAGGAAGCCGGATGGATCGCCTGCGCGCCTTCGAGGTGTTCGCCGCCGTCGTCGCCCAGGGCAGCTTCACCCGCGCCGCCGACAAGCTGGAGACGTCGCCGGCCAACGTCACCCGCTATGTCAACGACCTCGAGGAACTGCTCGGCGCGCGCCTGCTCAACCGCACGTCGCGGCGGCTGTCGCTGACCGACACCGGCAGGACGCTGCACGAGCGCGTCTCGGCCATCCTGGAGGAGGTCGCGGAGGCCGAGGCAGTGGCGTCGTCGGCGTCGGTGCAGCCGCGTGGCCGGCTGCGGATCAACGCGCCGCTGACCTTCGGCATCGCCCATCTCGCGCCGCTGTGGCCGCGCTTCATGGCGCGCTATCCCGAGATCGAGCTCGACGTCAGCCTGACCGATCGTGTCGTCGATCTCGTCGAGGAGGGCTACGATCTCGCGGTGCGCATCGCGCGCGGCGGCTCGACCAGCCTGATCGGCCGCAAGCTTGCGGCCTCGCGCAATATCGTCTGCGCCGCGCCGGACTATCTCGCGCGCCACGGCGCGCCGCAGACCCCGCGCGACCTGCGGCAGCACGCCTGCATCGGCTACACTTATTCCGCGACGGCCGACGAATGGGTACTGCTCGACGCGGCCGGCAAGCCCCACTCCGTCACGGTGCGCAGCTGCATGCACACCAACAACGCCGACACCGCCCGCGCGGCGGCGCTGGCCGGCCGCGGCATCATCTGGCAGCCGACCTTCCTGATCGGCGCGGACCTGCGCCGCGGTGGCCTTGTCCGGGTATTGCCCGACTATCGTCTTGCTGACATCGACATCATGGCGGTGTATCCGAGCCGCCGCCATGTCAGCGCCAAGGTGCGGGTGATGGTCGAATTCCTCGCGGAGGCGTTTCGCGGCACGCCGGGGTGGGATCTCGACGCATCGCGCGTCAAGGCGCGAACAGGATCAACGCCGCGAGGGCGGCAATCAGCGCCGGCGGCATCACGACGATCCCGAGCCTGAGGAATTCCAGCGCCGAGACATGCTCGTTCTCCCGCCGCAGCGCGATCAGCCACAGGATGGTGGCGAGCGAACCGGTGACCGAGAGATTGGGGCCGAGGTCGACGCCGATCAGGATGGCGCCGGTGACATGCGGCGGCACCTGCGCCGCCTGGCTGGTGGTGGCGGCGATCAGGCCCATCGGCAGATTGTTGACGAGGTTGCTGGCGATGGCGACGCCGAGGCCCGACAGCCATGCGGTCGCCTGCGGCGCCTCGCTGACGCCCTGGCGCAGGAGGTCGGCGAGCGCCGGGAGCGCGCCGGTGCGGTTGAGCGCTTCCACCAGGATGAACAGGCCGGCGACCAGCGGCAGCACCGACCAGGCGACGTTGCGCAGGATCGGCAGCGGCGACTGGCGGCCGACCAGCACCACCAGCACCGTCACGATCGCGCCGGCGACGAAGGTCGGCAGGCCAAGCTCGGTATCGCGCGCGGAGGCGACGAGCAGCACCACGGCGGTGGCGGCGATGCCGAGCGCGGCGAGCTTGCCGCCGAGCGACAGCGGCGCGATATCGCCGGCGTCGGCAACCTTCGCCGCAGCCAGTGCGCGGCGCTGGGTGAAGCGCAGCGCCATGTAGGTGACGACGATGGCGAGCAGCGAGGGCAGTGCGAACACCCGCAGCCATACCGTCAGCGGCGGCATCTGCGCGCCGAACACCACGAGGTTGGCCGGATTTGAGATCGGCAGCACGAAGCTCGCGGCGTTGGCGATGAAGGCGCACACCAGAAGATAGGGCAGCGGCTCGACCTTCGCGGCGCGCGTTGCCGCGTACACCGCCGGCGTCAGCACCACGGCGGTGGCATCGTTCGACAGGAACACGGTCACCAGCGTGCCGACGCCGTAGACGATCAGGAACAGCCGTGTTGCCGAGCCCCTGGCGTGGCGCACGGCAAACGCGGCGAGCCAGTCGAACAGGCCTTCCTGGCGCGCGACCTCGGCGAGCAGCATCATGCCGACAAGGAAGAAGTAGACGTCGAGGCCCTTGCCGGCGGCGTCGAGCGCGGCGCGCCATGGCAGCAGCTGCAGCGCCACCAGCAGCGCCGCGCCGGCCACCGCCCAGATGAACTCCGGCAGCCGCCAAGGCCGCACGATCACGCCAAAGGTGGCGAGCGCGGCGATCGCCCAGGTCGCGATGTTGGCGGTATTGGTCATGGCGATCGGCAGCATCGTCGGTCGGTCACTCCGCGCCGGCCGCGAGCGCGGTGGCGCCTGCCGATGTGCCCGATTCAGCGTCGCCGGCGCAAGCCGGCCGCAGCACGCCGGCGAAGCCGGCCCAGAGGGCGATGGAGACGAGGGCGAAGGCGCCGAGCGCCAGGAACATGGCGGCATAGCCGACCTCCTGGGCGATCCAGCCGCCGATCGCCGGGCTGAGCGCCGCGCCGATGCCCTGCGCCGTCAGCACCGCGCCCTGGCCGGCATTGACGCGGCCGGTGCCGTCGAGGATGCGTGCCACGAGGCTGGGCACCGCGACGCTCTGAAGGCCGGCGCCGATGCCATCGAGGATCTGCACGGGATAGACGCCCCACCACGACAGCAGGCCGGCGGCGAGCACGGCGCGCAGCGGCAGCGCCGCGAACGAGATCAGCAGCACCAGCCAGACGCCGCGGCTCTCCGCCAACCGCATCGCCACCAGCGCGGCGATGATCATCGTGCCCTGCGCCACCACGATGGTGATGGCGACGAAGCCGGCGGGATCGCCCTGGTGGCTGGCGACCACGGCGAGACCATAGAGCGGGAGCATGGCGGCGTTGCCGAGATGGAAGCAGGCAAGGGCACCAGCGAGAATGAGGAGCGGGCGGCACGACAGCAGCACCGCGAGACCGCTGACCTTGCCACCATCGCCGCGCTCTGGATGCAGTCCGCGCGCGGCGTCGTCGTCGATCGCGGCGCGCGGGATCATCAGCACGCAGGCGATCGACAGCGCGCCGAACAGCGCGGCCAGCCAGAACACCGCGGCGAAGCCATAGAGCCAGCCGAGCAGGCCGGAGAGGCCGGCGCCAACCATGTTGCCGGCATGGTTGAACGCCTGGTTGCGGCCATTCTGGCGGTTGAAGCCGCGCTGGCGCACGATGCCGAGCGTGATGCCGGTGACCGCCGGGCCGATCGCGGCGCCGGCGATGGCGCTCGCGACCTGCGACAGCGTGACGACGGCGGGATGCTGCGACAGCAGCACGATGCCGGAGGCCAGCACGGCGCAGATGCCGGGCACGATGACGAACAGCTTCTTGTGGCTGGTGGCGTCGACGAGGGCGCCGGCCGGCGTGGTGACCGCCACGCCGGCGATGCCGCCGAGCGTCATCACCGTGCCGATTGCTCCGCTCTGCCAGCCATGGGCCAGCAGGAAGACGCCGAGAAACGGGCCGATGCCGGCCTGCATGTCGGCCATGAAGAAGTTGAGGGCGGCGAGGGGGCCGAGGGCGCGCGCCGCCGGAGAGGCGGTGGCCGTGGCGGCCCCTGCGTTTGCGCTGTGCGTTTCACCCACGGCTTCGCCGTCTCCGACCCGAGCTGACACCGGACGTGTGCGTCCGGCGCGGGTGGCGTCCGGTCTCGCGGGGCCGACAACGTGCGAGGGCGGCAAAGGTTCACTCGCGGGTGCCCGGCACGCGGGGCCCGGCACTGATGCAGATTCGCACCAGCGGCGCGCGAAACCGCCTCCTGCGACAAAAAGGCCACTTCCCGCGGAGGCGGGATCGGCAAAAGTCGCGGCGCCGCATGGACTCGGCCGCCTGGGGGCGGCGCCGTCGCGGCAATGGGGCGGCAGGGCGCGCTGTGGGCGCGGGGCCGGGAAGCGGGGCAACGTGGCGTTGGCGCGTCGCAGATCGTGGCTGAGGCAGGTGGTGGCGTTCGCCGCCGCCCATGCGCTCGCGCTGCAGCTGCTGTTCGCCGGCGTCGTCGCGACGCAGATGGCCGTCGCGCAGGCCGCCGACGGCAGTGTGTTCTGTCTCGACGGTGGTCATGGCGCCGCGCCGGGCTCCGGCCAGCCGGCGACCGATCTGCATCACGTCCCCTGCGCGATCTGCGCCTTCGCCGCCACCGCCGCGCCGTTGCCGCAGACGGCGGCGATCGCGGCGCCGCGTCTCCTCGCGCACACCATCGTCCCTCGCGCGGACGATCTTTCCGTCGCGGCCGCGCGACGCCATGATCCTCGCTCGTCGCAAGGGCCTCCACGCCACGTGTAGCCGACCTCGTTGCAGCTTCACGTTTCTTCTGGAGTTTCTTGTCATGTCACGTTCTCTGCCCGCGCTGTGCGCGGCGGCGGCGCTCGCCGCCATGCCCGATCTGTCGTTCGCCCAGCAGGCGACGTCGTCCTCCTCCACTGCGCCGCTGCCGCCCGTCGTGGTCGATGCCGCCAAGCCGCGCACCGTCCGTGCGTCGCGGCCGGCGGCCGAGCGCGCCAGCGCGCGGTCGCGGACCGCGCGAAGTGCGCGCCAGCCGCAGCAACCTGCCGTGCCGACCGCGCCGGCCGGCCCGGCGCCGAGCCTCGTGGTGCCGACCACCCAGGCGGCGACCGCCGCGATCGAGCGCACGCCGGGCGGCGTCGCGCTGGTGCCGGACACCGCGTTCAAGACCGCGCCGGCGCAGACGCTGAAGGACATCGTCGACTACACGCCGGGCGTGCTGGCGCAGCCGAAATGGGGCGACGACACCCGCCTGTCGATCCGCGGCTCGGGGCTGTCGCGCAACTTCCATCTGCGCGGCACCCAGCTCTATCTCGACGGCATTCCCGTCAACACGTCGGACGGCTACGGCGATTTCCAGGAGATCGACCCGACCGCCTATCGCTACGTCCAGATCTACAAGGGCTCCAACGCGCTGCTGTATGGCGGCAACGGCCTCGGCGGCGCCATCAACTTCGTGACGCCGACCGGCCGCGATGCCTACGGCTTCGACGCCCGCATCGACGGCGGTGCGTTCGGCTATGTCCGGGGCCAGATGAGCTCCGGCGGCGCCTATGGCCCGGCGGACTATTTCGTGTCGGGCTCGGGCTGGCGCCAGGACGGTTACCGCGCGCACAGCAGCGGCGAGGGCCAGCGCGGCAGCGCCAACATCGGCTACCAGTTCTCGCCGGATTTCGAGACGCGCTTCTACCTCAACGCCAACACCGTGCGCCAACGCATCCCCGGCGAGGTGACGAAGGACAGCGCGCTGAATTCGCCGAAGACCGCGGCGGTCAACAACGTCATGAACGACTGGCAGCGCAACATCGACACGCTGCGCATCGCCAACAAGTCGACGCTGCGGCTCGACAACACCGTGATCGACTTCGGCGTGTTCGGCGTCGACCGACACCTGATGCACCCGATCTTCCAGTGGCTGGACTACCACTATGTCGACTACGGCGGCTTCGTGCGCGCGGTCGACGATCGTGTCATCGGCGGCCACCGCAACCGCCTGACCGTCGGCTTCAACATCCTCAACGGCTCGATCGACGCCAACCAGTACAGCAATGTCGGCGGCCTGAAGGGCGCGCAGCAGTCCTCGGTGCTGCAAAAGCCCGAGAATTACACCGCGTATCTCGAGAACGCCTGGTACCTGACGCCGGCGGTGTCGCTGGTGGCGGGCACGCAGTATCTCTACGCGGTGCGCGCCCAGCAGGTGAACTTTTCGCTCAACGGCGACAAGGACGGCCGCAGCGCGTTCAGCCTGTGGAGCCCGAAGGCCGGCGTGGTGTGGGACGTCGATCCGACCTGGCAGGTGTTCGGCAACGTGTCGCGCAGCGCCGAGGCGCCGAGCTTCGGCGAGAGCGTGGCGCCGAACTTCATGAACCCGCTGTTCCCGACCATTCCGTTCTTCGACATCAAGGCGCAGACCGCGACCACCTACGAGATCGGCACCCGCGGCCGGCGGCCGGACCTGACCTTCGACCTGTCGCTGTACCGCTCGGAGATCCGCAACGAACTGATGTGCTTCTACAGCTCGTTCGGCAACTGCAACGTCACCAACGCCGATCGTACCGTGCACCAGGGCGTCGAGGCGGGCTTCGGCGTCGCGCTGTTCAAGGGGCTTGCGGTCAAGTCGGACAATCCCGACCGCATCTGGCTGAATGTCGCCTACACCTACAGCGACTTCCGCTACGATGGCGACAGGACGTTCGGCAACAACCGCCTGCCGGGCGCGCCGCCGCACTACCTGCGCGCGGAGCTGCTGTACAAGCATCCGAGCGGCGTATCGTTCGGCCCGAATGTCGAGTGGGTGCCGCAGGCGTACTATGTCGACAGCGCCAACACCCTGAGCACCGCGGCCTATGCGCTGTGGGGCGTGCGCGCCGCCTATGACGACGGCAAGCACTTCTCGGCCTATATCGAAGGGCGGAACCTCGCCAAAACCGCCTACATCGCGACCACCAGCATCATCGACCGCGCGACGCCGACCTCGACGCTGTTCAACCCGGGCACCGGGCGGGCAGTGTATGCCGGCATCCGCTATCGGATGTAGCGGCGCGCGGCGTGACGGCCGGAGGCCTGTGCCCATGCAGGCCTCCGGTTGCGCCGGCGGCGCAAGATGCAGGCCACCGTTCGGCTGCGGGCGATGCGTGATGCCAATTTTGTTTCGTTTTGTTTCGCAGGCTCAGGGCGAACGCGTTGAGGTTGTCGACGTCACGCGTCTCGCTCAAGCCTGGCGCTTGTCATGCGGCACCACTCAACCCAAGCGCGCGCGAATCTGCTGAAATTGCCGGCAAATGCCGTCGCAAGTGACATCGCGCACTCATGCTTAACCCAATCTTAGAGGGCAATTGAAATGTTGAGCGTCATTGCATGCGCGCAATGACGCGCGCATTCCGGGGCCACTCCATGAAGCTTCGCGTTTCGATTTCGACCTCGATCATCGCCTTCGGCATCATCACCGCGCTCGGCCTCGCCGCCATCCTGATCGTCAGCGACTACGCCAATCGCCAGCTGCGGGTAGGCGGGCCGCTGTATTCGCAGATCAAGCTCGGCAACGATCTCGTCGCCGATATCCTGCCGCCGCCGGAGTACGTGGTCGAAGCCTACCTCGAGACGACGCTGGCGCTGCGTGATCCGCAGCATGCCGCCGATCACAAGGCGCGCCTCGCCCAGCTCCACAAGGACTACGACGAACGCCGCGCCTACTGGATCAAGTCCGATCTCGATCCGGCGCTCAAGAACGAATTGACGCGCGATTCCGATGCGCAGGTGCAGGCGTTCTGGACGGCGACCGAGCAGGAGTTGCTGCCGGCGCTGGCGAAGAACGACACCGCGGCGGCCGAGGCCGCCTATGGCAAGCTGCAGGTGGCCTATGACAAGCATCGCGCTGTCATCGACAGCATCGTCAGGAAGGCCAACGACGCCAACGCGGCTCTCGAGGTCTCGGCGGCAAGCCAGGTGTCGACCTTCGCCGCGGTGGTGTGGAGCGTGTCGGGCATCGTCGTGCTGATCATCATCGCCGGCATTCTCGGCATCGCGCTCGGCGTCATTCGCCCGATGGTGCGGATGACCGCAGCGATGGAGAAGATGGCCGGCGGCGAACTCGGCGTCGTGATCCCCGGCGCCAGCCGCCACGACGAGATCGGCGACATGGCGCAGGCCATCGTGACCATTCGCGACAACGCGGAGAAGAAAGCGCGCGACGAAGCCGAGGCGCGCATGCAGCAGGACCAGGTCGCCGCCGACCAGCGCCGGCGCGAACTGCATGCCCTCGCCGACAGCTTCGAGGGCGCGGTCGGCCAGATCGTCGACACCGTGTCGAGCGCGGCCTCCGAGCTCGAACTCTCCGCCGGCGTACTGACCTCGACCGCAGCGCGCTCCGAAGAACTGACCACGCTCGTCACCGCGGCGTCGGAAGAAGCCTCCACCAACGTGCAGTCGGTGGCTTCCGCCACCGAGGAGATGTCGTCGTCGGTCACCGAGATCAGCCGTCAGGTGCAGGAATCGGCGCGTATCGCCAGCGAGGCGGTCGAGCAGGCACAAACCAGCAACGAGCGTGTCGGCGAATTGTCAAAGGCGGCGAGCCGCATCGGCGACGTCGTCGAGCTGATCAACACCATCGCGGCGCAGACCAACCTCCTGGCGCTCAACGCCACCATCGAGGCGGCGCGCGCCGGCGAGGCCGGCCGCGGCTTTGCGGTCGTGGCGTCCGAGGTCAAGGCGCTGGCCGAGCAGACAGCGAAGGCGACCGGCGAGATCAGCGTGCAGATCTCCGGCATCCAGGCCGCGACCCACGAGTCGGTGGTGGCGATCGAGGGCGTCGGCGAGACCATCCGGCGGATGTCGGAAATCTCGGCGGTGATCGCCTCGGCGGTCGAGGAGCAGGGCGCCGCGACCCAGGAGATCGCCCGCAACGTCCAGCAGGCGGCGCAGGGCACCCGCGAGGTCAGCGCCAACATCACCGACGTGCAGCGCGGCGCCAGCGAGACCGGCTCGGCGTCGGGCCAGGTGCTGTCGGCGGCGCAGTCGCTGTCCGGCGAGAGCAACCGCCTCAAGCGCGAGGTCGGCAAGTTCCTGGAGTCGGTGCGGACGGCGTAGGCCACGCGCGCCGCGCAAAGCTCGCCCCGATGACAGGCTCCGAGAGCGTCGAAGGATGGACGTCCGGGGCGTCGCCGCGGATCAGGCGCTGCCGGAAGGCGGCGCCTCTTTCTTTTCCAGCATGCGGTTGGCGCGCTCGCGGATCATCGCCTGGGCGCCATGGGCGAGGCCGGCGAGCAGCCAGGGCAGCACGACCTCGAGCTTCACATGGTCGTCGGCGACATCGACGGTGCCGCTCGCCTGCTGCTTCATGGCGGTGATGCGGAAGGCGAGGCGGTCGCCGCTCCAGATCTCCTCGTTGACCTGCAGCAACTGGCCATACTGCGACTTGACGCTGGCGAGCCCTGCCTTCATGCGGCGCAAGGCTTCGTCCTTGCCGAGCTTGTGGGGGATCGAGACGATGAAGGGCTGGGCCATGGCGGGCTCCTCAACCGTTCGGGTTGCGGCTGCGCGGCGGCAGGCGCGGCGCCGGGGAGGGCGACGGCGGCTGGGCCGCGGGCGGAACCTGCCGGGATTCCTGCAGTCGGCGATCGTAGCCCGGCGATACCGACACGGTCGGGGGCCGGGCGAATGCCGGCGCGGCCACGGCGCCAGCCGCGGCGGCGAGCAGCGCGAGGCGGAGGAGCGTCCGGACGGGGAGCGGCATGGGCATGGTTCCTGGCGGCGCGACCGTGCGGCGCGCCGCGACCATGCCCCAGATCGCAGTCGGCCTCAACCGCGGCGCGACGGGTGCGCGCGGTGTGCACAGCGAATGGAAACCCAGGGTTTCGCGGAGCGGCCTTGGCGCGGCGCGGTTTCCACCTTACCTGCGGGGGGACACTTCCGCACTTTTCACCCCGGGCGTCGGGTGGCCGTGGCCGCCCCTCGCTCCCCGCATGCCGCGTGACGCGCTCTTCCTTGCGTCGGACGCAGGCGCCAACGGACAGACCATGACGACGCGACCTCTCGAATTCGGCCTCGACACCTTCGGCGATGTGACGGTCGGCCCCGACGGCCAGCCGCTCGCCCATGCGCAGGTCATCCGCAATGTCATCGACGAGGCAGTGCTGGCCGATCAGCTCGGCATCGACTTCATCGGGCTCGGCGAGCATCACCGCGCCGACTTCGCCATTTCCGCGCCGGAGGTGGTGCTGGCGGCGATCGCGGCGCGCACCGAGCACATCCGTCTCGGCTCCGCGGTGACGGTGCTGTCCTCCGACGATCCGATCCGCGTGTTCCAGCGCTTCGCCACGGTGGATGCGGCGTCGAACGGCCGCGCCGAGGTCATCCTCGGCCGTGGCTCGTTCACCGAGTCGTTCCCGCTGTTCGGCTTCGATCTCAGCCAGTACGAAGAGCTGTTCGAGGAGAAGCTCGACCTGTTCGCCGCGCTTCTGAAGCAGGAGCCGGTGACCTGGGAGGGCAAGCTGCGGCCGCCGCTGCGCAACCAGCTGGTCTATCCGCCGGCGGAGAAGGCGCCGCTCAAGACCTGGATCGGCGTCGGCGGCAGCCCGGAATCGGTGGTGCGCGCGGCGCATTACGACCTGCCGCTGATGCTCGCCATCATTGGCGGCGATCCCAAGCGCTTCGCGCCCTATGTCGATCTGCATCACCGCGCCTACCAGCAGTTCGGCCGGCCGGCGCAGCCGCTCGGCGTGCACTCGCCGGGCTATGTTGCGGACACCGATGAACAGGCGCGCGAGGAGCTGTGGCCGCACTACAAGCTGATGCGTGACCGCATCGGCAAGGAGCGGGGCTGGCCGCCGATGGGCCGCGACGAGTTCGTGCACGAGGCCGACAACGGCTCGCTCTATGTCGGCTCGCCGGAAACGGTGGCGCGCAAGATCGCCGCGACCGTCAAGGCGCTCGGCGTCTCGCGCTTCCAGCTCAAGTACAGTGCGGGCCCGATGCCGCACGACAAGCTGATGCGCAGTATCGAGCTCTACGGCCGCAAGGTCATGCCGCTGGTGCAGCAGATGCTGGCCGACAAGGCGGCGTGAGGCGACCCTGCGAACGTGGTGGCACGGGCCGGTTGCACCGGACAGGCGATGTGCTGCCATTCATTTCGACGTCATCACCGGGCCGGCGCGCGAGCGCCGTGACCCGGTGATCCAGCTTCAGGATGCGTTCGCTGTCTGGCGAGCAAGCTGAATTGCCGGGTCAAGCCCGGCGATGACGCAGTGGGCCTGGCGTGGGCGTCGCCCTTCAGCGCTCGCGGCGGGTGGTGCGGGACTGGCTGACGCGATGGTCGCGGGCGAGGCGGCTTTCGGCGCGGCCACGGCCGAGGTCGGCGGTGCGGCCGCTCGCCTGCATGTCCTCGAAGGTCACGGGCCGCGAGAAATAGTAGCCCTGGGCATAGCGGATGCGGCTCGCGCCCTGGAGATAGGCGAGCTCCTCGTAGGATTCGACGCCCTCGGCGATCACCGTCATGCCGAGTGCCTCGCTCAGCGACTCGATGGCGCGCAGGACGGCCTGGCTGCGCGGCCGCTTGTGGATATCGGTCACGAACGAGCGGTCGATCTTGATCTCGTCGGCGGTGATGTCGGTCAGCGCCGACAGCGACGAATAGCCGGTGCCGAAATCGTCGATCGACACCCGCACGCCGAGCTCGCGCAGGCCCGGCAGCACGTCGGTCTGGAACTGGCTCTTGTTGACGAAGGCATCCTCGGTGACCTCGATCATGAAGCGCTCGGGGCAGTTGGTCGCCGCCAGCGCCGCGGCGAAGGCGCGCATGAACAGGGGATCGTTGGCCTGCTTGGCCGCGACGTTGAGGCTGATGCTGACGCCGGCGCCGAAATAGTCGTCGATCAGATCGATCGAATCCATCACCTCGTCGAGCACGAGATGGGTGAGTTCGTCGATCAGGCCGAGCTCGACCGCAAGGTCGATGAACGTGCCCGGCGCCTGCATCACGCCCTTCTCGTTGTACAGCCGCACCAGCGCCTCGACGCCGATCACCTCCTGGGAGCGAATGTCGACCTTGGGCTGGAACGCGCAGTGGAAGCGCTTCTCGAGAATGGCGAGGCGCAGGTTTTGCTCGAGCTCGGTGCGGGCGCTGGCCTCGCGCGCCATGCCGCTGTCGAACACAGCGAAGCCGCCCTTGGTGGCGCTCTTGACGCTGTACATGGCGATGTCGGCGTGGTGGCGCAGCACGTCGTAGGTCGCGCCATGGTCGGGATAAAGACTGGCGCCGACGGAGGCGGAGGCGAAGATCTCGAAGTCGTCGATCAGCATCGGCGCCTTGAGGCGCTGGATCAACTGGTCGACGGTGCTGATGAGGTCGACCTCGCTGCGCACCGGATGGAGCAGCAGCAGGAATTCGTCGCCGCTGATGCGCGCCAGCATGTCGCCCGGGCGCAGGTCTGCGCTCAGCCGCTTGGCGATCTTCTGCAGCAGCGCATCGCCCGCAGCATGGCCGTAGTAGTCGTTGATGTGCTTGAAATTGTCGATGTCGAAGAACACCAGCGCGAAGCAGTCCTGGGCGCCGGCGCCGGCGAGCACGGCGTTGACATGGGATTCGATCAGGTTGCGCTTGGGCAGCCCGGTCAGTTCGTCGAAATAGGCGCGGCGGGACAGTTCGTCCTCGGTTGCCTTCTGCGAAGTGACATCGATGGAGGTCGACAGCACCAGCGTGCGGTCGGCGACGCGAATGGGGCTGCGGGTGGTCAGCAGCACGCGGTCGCCGCGCTCTTCCTCGGAGACCGCGGCCGCAGGAAGCGCGGGGGCGAAGGAGGCGTCGTCGCCCGTGGTGGTGGTGGTGAGCGCCTTCGTCCTGGTGCCGAAATGGCCGGCGGCGGCGTCGTTGACCAGCAGCAAGTTGCCGCGCTCGTCCTGCACGGTCAGGCCGACCGGCAACTGGCGCACGATGGCCTCGAGCAGGTGGCGTTCCGCGAGGGCGTCGGCGGCGGCATCATCATGCCGCCGGTTGTCCGCAGACTGCTGGTTCAATGCACTCAACATTATCGCACTTTCGCGGGGCTTCGATGCGCTTGCCGGGCAGGGCCATAATGGCGTCCCGCCGGCCGATCGGCCCGCCTTCAATGGTTACTTCGGAAATACGGTATGGGACGCGGTGCCGGGCGCCGTGGCGCCTTCGAGCGGTCGTTTCAGCAACTTGTAGCGGTCGGGATCCAGGGTGCGCGGCTGCAGCGGCGGCGATGCGGTGGCGGGCATGGCGCGGCCGCCATCGGCGGCCGTCGTCAGCGCCTTCTGCCTGGCGATGCCGCGCCAGCGCTGGATGACGGCGCCGAGCGAAGGATCGGCCGCGGCGGTATCGAGGCCGTTGGGTCCGGTGGCCTCGCTGCGTGGGATCATGTGCGAGGGCAGCAGGCGGAAGCGGAAGCGGCTCGGCAGGGACACGCCCTCGCCGAACACGAACACCTCGCCGGTGCCCAGCGACGGCAGGAACGACAGCAGGTTGGCGGCGGTGTCGGACACGGCCGAGCGCAGCAGTTCCTGGTCGCGGTCGTTGGTCAGGCGCATCGCGAACAGCGTCGAGCACTGCGACAGGATGGTGGCGTCGAGCTCGGCGGGACGCTGCGTGACAAGGCCGAGGAAGACGTTGTACTTGCGGCCTTCCTTGGCGATGCGCGCAACCGCGCGGCGGGTCGGGCCGAAGCCGGCGGTCTTGTCGGCCGAGATATAGCGGTGCGCTTCCTCGCACACGACGAGCAGCGGATCGCGGCCGTCGCTCCACAATCCGAGATCGAAGGCGAGGCGGCAGATCACCGACACCACGGCGTCGATTACTTCGGAGGGAAAGCCGGCGAGCTGCATGACCGAGATCGGCACGCCGTTGAGCGGCAGCCGGAACAGCGCCGAAAGGACCTCCTCCATGATGTCGCCGCCGACATTGGCGTTCTCGAACATGAAGGCGTAGCGCGGATCGTTGCAGGCGGTTTCGATGCGCGTGATCAGCTTGTGGTAGACCATGCGCGACGAACGGTTTTCGAGCTTGCCCATGCGGCTGTCGAGCAGCGACACGAGATCGGCGACACGATAGGGCAGCGGCACGTCGGCGGTGTAGCGCACGTGGCCGTCGGCGCCGGCAGCGCGGTCGGCCCCGACATACTGGGCGTAGGCGGCTTTGGCCAGCGGGATGACCTCGGAGAGCAGGTCGACCTCCTCGTCCACCGGCGGCCGGCCGCCGAAGAACACGTCGACGATCTCCTCGAAATTGAACAGCCAGAACGGCAGGCGGATGTTGGCCGGATTGAGCACCTGCGCGCGGTTGCCGAACGAGCGGCCGTATTCGTTGTGGACGTCGAGGATCAGCACGCGCAGATCCGGCCGCACCCGCACGACCTGGTCGACGAGATAGGCGACGCCGCTCGACTTGCCGACGCCGGTGGTGCCGAGCACCGCGAAGTGCTTGCTCAGCATGTCGTTGACGTCGACATGGGCGGCAATGGCGCTGCCCTGCTGCAGCTCGCCGACCTCGACGACGCTGGCGCCGGAGACGTTGAAGATCAGCCGCAATTCGGCCGAGCCGATCGAGCCGACCTGGTCGCCGATCGCGGGATAGTCGATCACGCCGCGATGAAATTGCGGCGTCTGCGTGCCGTGGCCACGGATTTCGCCGATCATGTCGAGACGCGCGACTGAGATGACGTCATGGGTTCCGGATGCCGGGCTGCCCTCGAGCGAGATGTTGGTGACGACGCCGACCAGCAGCGAACCGCCGACGCGCAGGCCGAGGAATTTGCCGACGGTCGCGCGCATCGCACCCGGCGCCTGGGATGGCGAGGGCAGCATCACGCTGACGGTCGAGCCCGACACGGCAATGACCCGGCCGCAGGTTTCGGTCGCTCGCGTCCAGTCTTCTGCTGTGAGAGGCGCTTGCAGCACGACGTTTTCATCCATTCTGGGTGATGACGAATTCGGCCGGGAGCCTAGCCGCGATGCCGTCCACGTCGTGTTAAATGTCAGGGTAAACGTCGTCTTGTCCGCACCTGCTGCCGCTTATTGTTAGCGACTGGTGAATCGGCCCCGCGGGATTTGCATCGCGGTGCACCGGCGCGGGAGCTGCCGGTCGCGCGGCAAAAGCCATGGATGTGCACGGGCTTGCCGGGCCTTGCAGCGGCCGCTCGGCGGCGAGCGCAAGGTGGACGGCGGATCATGGTGCCGGTGGGACTGTGATTGTGACGTAGGCCCATGCGCGGCGGGCGCGCCGCGTCCGGGGCGGGCGGCCGTCGGCGCCGTGTTTCCAAATATGAACAGGGGAGTGGCCGGCGGCCGGATTGTCGCCGCCACCGCGGCACGTTAGGGTTGCGCGCCAATTGCGCCGGGCTTCGCCATGGCGCCCCCTCGATGGAGCGCCGCATGCCCGTGCTTCCGATCGACCGTCGCCGTTTCCTGCATCATGCCGCGCTCGCCGGCGCCGCACTGCCGCTGCTGTCTGCCTGGCTGGCAGGGCGGGCGCAGGCGGCAGCCGAACTGGTGCCGCGCAGCGTGTTCTTCGACAATCCCGATGTCGGCAGCGTCAGTGTCAGCCCGGACGGCTGGACGGTGGCGTGGCTCGCGCCCGTGGACGGCGTGCGCAACCTGTTCGTGGCGCGCATCGACGACCTGAAGTCGGCGCGGCCGGTCACCCGTGTCACCGACCGCAACCTCGCGCCATTCTATCGCTGGGCCCAGACCAACCGTCACCTGGTCTTCTTCCAGGAACGCGACGGCGACGAGAACTGGCGTGCCTCGAGCGTCAACATCCACTCGGGTGCGATCGTGCCGTTGACCCCGCCGCAGGGCGTGCGGTCATTCGTGCAGGAGATCGACCGCAAGTTTCCGACCGACATGCTGATGCGGCACAACCAGCGCGACAAGCGCTACTTCGACCTCTACCGCGTCAACATCGTCAACGGCAGCAGCGACCTGCTGTATGAGAACACCGAATACACCGGCCTCATCACCGACGGCGACTTCCAGCTCAGGCTCGGCGTGCGGTTTGCGAAGGACGGCAGCGCCGAGGTGCTGGAGCGCCACGCCACGGGCAGCTGGTCGCCGTTCGCTACCATTCCTGTCGGCGATATCGACGGCACGCGACTGCTCGACTTCAGCCCCGACGGCCATACGCTCTATTTCATCGATGCCCGCGGCCGCGACAAGGCCGCGCTGTTCGCCATGGACATGGCGAGCCGCAAGACCACGCTGCTGGCGTCGGACGACGAGGCCGACATCGTCGGCGTCAACTGGTTCAACCGTCGTCCGGTCGCGGCGATGTCCTACCGCGAGCGGGCGCGCTGGCACGTGGTCGACACGAGCATGGTGCAGGATCTCGCCGATCTCGGCGCGAGCAGCGGCGGCGGCGACATCGAGATTCTCGGCCGCACCTACGGCAACCGTATCGTGACGGCCTATTTCGAGCACGACACCGCGAGCGGCGAGTACGCACTGCTCGACCGCGAGACGCATGAGGTGCGGCCGCTGTTCAAGCAGCGCAAGGCGCTCGCCGGCCTGCCGCTGCAGAAGCTCGAGCCGGTGGTCATTCCTGCGCGCGACGGCTTGAAGCTGAACGGCTACCTGACGCGCCCGGCGGATGCGCCGTCCGGCAAGGCGCCGATGGTGCTGGTGATCCACGGCGGGCCCTATGCCCGCGATGCGTGGGGCTTCAATCCCACCCATCAATGGCTCGCCAATCGCGGCTACGCGGTGCTCAGCGTCAACTACCGGGGCTCGACCGGCTTCGGCAAGGCGTTCGTCACCGCCGCTGATCGCGAGTGGGGCGGACGCATGCACGACGACCTCATCGACGCGGTCGACTGGGCGGTGGCGCAGGGCATCGCCGATCCCGCGCGCGTCGGCTTCTATGGCGCGAGCTATGGCGGCTATTCGGCGCTGATGGCGGCGACCAAGACGCCGGACAAGTTCGCCTGCATCGTCGATCTCTTCGGCATTTCCAATCTGAAGACGTTCATGGCGACGATCCCGTCCTACTGGGGGCCGTGGTTCAGCATCTGGAAGCAGCGTCTCGGCGATCCGGCGACGGACGAAGGCCGCGCCTTCCTCACCGACCGCTCGCCGCTCACCCATATCGACCGCGCATCGAAGCCGATCCTGATCGCGCAGGGCCTCAAGGACGTGCGGGTGGTGGCGGCGGAGTCCGAGCAGATGGTGGCGGCGCTCAAGGCACGCAGCGTGCCAGTGACCTATGTCAGCTTCAGCGACGAGGGCCACGGCTTCGCGCGGCCAGCCAATCGCCTCGCGTTCTATGCCGTCGCCGAGGCGTTTCTCGGCAAGCATCTCGGCGGCCGTTACGAGCCCGTCGGCGATGATTTCAAGGGCTCGACGCTCAAGGTCGAAACCGGTGGCGAACTGGTGCCCGGCCTTGCCGGTTGATTTGGAACCAGAGGGCGCGCAGCCAGTTTTCCGCGAGGGCTATATCCGCCTTGCGCCAGACGTGTATCCTTCGGGGGCTGCTGGGGGCGGTCGCGCGGCAATCTGCGTTGCCGTCGGAACTGTGACAGTGGAAGGACATCATGGGCAGTCGTACAGGGTGGGGTGGTTGGCTGACGGGTTTGGCGATTGTCGGCAGTGTTGCGGTGTCGACGGGCGCATGGGCGCAGGGAACCACGCAGGAGCGTGAGGCCTGCCAGCCGGACGTGCTGCGGCTGTGCAGCCGCTTCATTCCCGACGTCGACGGCATCGTGTCATGCCTGCACAACAGCGAGCCGCAGCTCAGCCCGGCCTGTCATGAGGTGATGTTTCCACGCCAGCCCGATCCGCCGCCGAAGCCGCGGCGCAAGTCCAAGCACAAGCGCGTCAAGACCTGAACGGTTCGGCCGCGACGGGTCAACGCTGCGAAGCGGCCAGCCGTTGCCGCGCTTCCTGCATCGGCAGGTCGTAGCTCGGATACTCCGGCTGCATCCGGGAGACGATGTCCCATTGCGTCCGGGCATCGCGCAGGCGGCCGGCGCCATACAGCGCCTCGGCAAGCATCAGCCGCGCATCCGCCTCGCAATAATGCGGCTTGAGCGCGATGCCGCGCGTCAGCGCCCTGATCGCCTCGTCCCAGTGGTGGAGCTCCGACAGGCACTGGCCGAAGGCGATCCAGAAGCGTGGATCGGTGGCATCGAGATCGATCGCCGTCCTGTAGTGGGTGATGGCGGCGGGCCGATCGCCCGCAGCCTGCAGGTCGCAGCCGCGCCTGAAGGCGCTCACCGCGGCTTCGTTCGTGGACAGGGCGGGCCGGGAGCGGTCGATCATCTGTGCATCAGCCGGCGAGGGTTGCCGCGGCGTTCGGCGCCGGCCGCACCACGCATTCGGCGAGACGGTCGGCCTCGTTCAGCGCCGCGGCATGCTGCTGGCCCCACTGGCACAACGCCAGCAGCAGCGGCCGCAGGCTGTGGCCGAGCGGCGTCGCGGAGTATTCCACCCGTGGCGGCACCTGGCGGTACACTTCGCGGTGGACGAGGCCGTGCTCCTCCATCTCGCGCAACTGCTGGATCATCACCTTCTGGCTGACATCGGGCACCAGCCGCTGCAGCTCCGACAGCCGGCGCGGCTGGTCGAACACGTGATACAGCAGCGTCGATTTCCAGCGCCCGGCGATGACGCGCAGCGCGCGTTCGGCGGGCAGCAGGGGCAGACGTTTGGCGATCCCGGGCATGCTGACCTGCAGGTGAGTATGGAACGAAGGAGTGCGTAGCGCCGCTCAGAGGACAACAGTTAAGCCGTTTTCCGGATTTGACAACAACTCGATCGAGTGACCGGAGACGCTTCCCATGCGTGCAGTGCAGTTCAGCCGCTTCGGCGGGCCCGAGGTTCTCGTCGCCATCGAGGCGCCGACGCCGAAACCACAGCCCGGCGAGGTGCTGGTGCGGGTGCGCGCGGCCGGCGTCAATTTCTTCGAGGCGCTGATGCGCGCCGATCGCTATGCCGTGACGCCGCTCCTGCCGATGATCCCCGGCGTCGAGGTCGCCGGTGAGATCGCGGCGCTCGGCGAGGGCGTGTCCGGCATAGCCGTCGGCGCGCGGGTCGCGGTGCCGCTGTTCGCATTCGGCCGCGGCGATGGCGGCTATGCCGAATTCGTCGTGGTGGCGGCGGCTGCCGTCGTGCCGCTGCCGGAAGCGGTGTCGTTCGAGGCCGCGGTGGCGCTGCTGGTGCAGGGCCTCACTGCCCTGCAGCTCGTGCGCCATGCGGCCCTGCGCGGCCGCCGCGTGGTGGTGACGGCGGCTGCCGGCGGCGTCGGCTCCCTCCTGCTGCAGCTCGCGAAAGCCGAGGGCGCGGCGACGCTGATCGGCGCCGCCAGCACCGCCGACAAGCGCGCACTTGCGCAGCGCCTCGGCGCCGATGTCACGGTGGACGCCGCCGCGCCGGACTGGGATGCGGCGGTGCGCGCCGCCACCGGCGGCGCCGGCGCGGATGTCGTCATCGACATGGTCGGTGGCGATCAGTCGGCGATCGCGCGCCGCGCGCTGGCGCCGCGCGGCGAACTGGTGTTCGGCGCCATGGGGCGTTTCGCGCTGGCGCCGGCGGATGTCGCGGCACTGCTCGTCGACAATCAGGCGCTGCGCGGCTTCGCGCTCCTGCCATTGCTGACGCCGCAGAACGTGCGCGCCGATCTCGCGGCGTTGTTCGCGCAGGTCGCCGGCAGGCGCCTTGAGGTGATCATCGGCGGGCGCTTCGCGCTGGCGGATGCGGCGCAGGCGCACCGCGCGCTGGAGAGCCGCGGCAGTGTCGGCAAGCTGGTGCTGATGCCGTGACGATGGACACGGCGGCCGGCGGATATCCTCCTCGCGGCTTTCCGTGTGACGAAACGACATGGTCATGGTCTTGCCATCGAGCGTGGCTAGTGACGTGTCACTCCTGGAACAGTGCCGCGCCCCATGCCGATGTCGTTCGTCTCCATCCGCCGCCTCCTGCTCGCCCTTTGTCTGCCGTTCACCTTTGTCTTGCTCGCCGCTCCGCCCGCGGCTGTCGCCGCGCCGGACGAGGATATTCTCGGCAAGGCCGACGGCTATCCGGTCGCGCCGAGCATGGCCGAGAGCCGCCGGGAGCGCTATCTCGTCGGCTCGTTCAGCGCGCTGGATACGCTCGGGCCGTCCTGCACGCTGGCGCCGGCGTCGCAGCCGCTGCCGTTGCCGGCCGACACACCGGTCAATTTCAGCTATCGCTTTCATGGCACGTCGTACTCGCTCGACGATTACCTCCAGCGCCAGCGCGTCACTGCCATCCTGGTGCTGCACGAGGGGCGGATCGTCGCGGAGCGCTACAATTACGACCGGACGCCGGACATGCGCATGCTGTCGAATTCGATGGGCAAGACGATTACGGCGCTGGGCCTCGTCAAGGCGCTGGAAGACGGATCGATCCGTTCATTCGACGACACTGCCGCGACCTACGTGCCGGAGCTTGACGGCACGCTCTATGGCGGCACCCGGATCGTCGACCTCATGCGCATGGCGTCCGGGGCGCGGTTCGTCGAGAGCTATACGGCGGACGATGACCGGGCACGCTACAACAGGCTGACGCGCGAGCGCGGTAATATCGCGGCCGCCCGAAGCATCACCGAGCGGGCCGATCCCGCCGGCGAGCGCTTCAACTATGCCGGCGCGCAGACGCAGGTGCTGGGCCTCGTGCTGCGCGCGGCGACGCACACATCGCTCTGCGACTATGTCGACGCCAGGATCTGGCAGCCGATCGGCGCCGAGGCGAAGGCGACCTGGCTCTTGAACCCGTCGGACGGTCTCGAGATCGCACAAGGCGACTTCAACGCGACCGTGCGCGACTATGGCCGCCTCGGCCTGATGCTGGCCAATGACGGCATGGCCGCCGGCCGCCGGGTCGTCACTGCCGAGCACCTGCTCGACATGACCGATGCCGCCCGTCAGCCGCCGTCGTTTCGTCCCGGCCTGATGCGCTGGCATGACAGCACCTATCTCGGCTACGGCCTGCAGGTCTGGCTGCTGCCGGGCAGCCACCGCCGCTTCGCGTTGCTCGGCGTCTATGGCCAGGCGATCTTTGTCGATCCCGAGCTGAAGCTCGTCATGGTCCACATGGCGGTGGGCCGCGATGCGGCGGGCGATGCCAGCGGCACGCATCTCGGTGCGGAACGCGATGCGCTGTTCCGCGGCGTCGTCGCGCGCTACGGCTCGTGGTGACGCGGACCGCCGCGCCTCACACCGCGCCGCGGGTGTTGAGATAGATCGCATACAGCGAGGTCTGGCCGCAGATGTAGAGGCGGTTGCGACGCGGCCCGCCGAAGCAGACATTGGCGACGATCTCGCCGATCGCGATGGTGCCGATGTGGGCGCCGTCGGGAGCGTAGCAGAACACGTTGCGCCCCGCCGAGGTCCAGATGTTGCCATGGATGTCGCAGCGGAAGCCGTCGAAGAAGCCTTCCGGGCAAGTCGCGAACGTCGACGACGCGCCGAGCGTGCGACCGTCGCCACCGACCGCATAGGCCGTGATGGTGACGGGGAGATCGCGCTGGTGCGATGCGCCGGTGTCGACGACATAGAGGGTCTTTTCGTCCGGCGAGAACGCGAGGCCGTTCGGTTGCACCCGGTCGGTGACCACGGCGGTGAGCGTGCCGCTGTCGGGATCGAGGCGGTACACGTTGGAGCGGCCGATCTCCGACGGCGCGGCGATGCCCTCATAGTCGCTGTCGATGCCGTAGGTCGGATCCGTGAACCAGATCGAGCCGTCGGATTTCACCACCACGTCGTTGGGCGAGTTCAGCCGCTTGCCTTCGAAACGGTCGGCGAGCACCGTGATCGTGCCGTCGTGCTCGGTGCGGGTGACGCGGCGGGTAAGATGCTCGCAGGTGACGAGGCGGCCCTGGCGGTCGGTGGTGTTGCCGTTGGCATTGTTGCTGGGCTGGCGGAACACCGACACCGAGCCGTTGGTTTCGTCGAAGCGCATCAGACGGTCGTTGGGGATGTCGGACCACACGAGGTAACGCCCGGCGGCGAAGTAGGCCGGCCCTTCCGCCCAGCGGCAGCCGGTGAACAGCTTCTCCAGCAGCGCATGGCCGATGACGCGGGCGTTGAAGCGGGGATCGTGGCTGACGAACGGTCTCATGGCTGTGCTCCGTGGCGCGGCGCCGGGTGCCCCCAGATGGCGCGGTAGGTATCGGTCCAGCGCCCGGTGCAGGCGCAATGGACGACGGCGGCGAGATGCAGGCCGATCAGCCCGCCGAGCGCCGCGAGGGCGAGATCGGGCGCATCGGCCAGCACCATGCCTGATATCAGGGCGACGACCGCGAGCGCCAGTGTCAGCCAGCCACCGGTCTTGTGCAGGGCTTCGAACAGCCGCCGGCGCGGCGTCATGTCATAGTGATCGCCGCGCAGCCGCGCGTCGGTCGGCCCGCCCATGGTGCCACGTAGCAGCGCGCCGGCGACCTGCAGCCAGCCGAGCGCCAGCGCGGTGAGCCCGAGGCGGCCATGCGCCGTCATCGCGCCGGCACCGCCGGCGGTGGAGATCGACCAGATGGTGGCGAGGCCGAGCGTTGCGAGCAGCAGGCCGGCGGTCTGCAGCACGCGGTGCCAGGTCCACCAGAAACGGTTGTCGGTCTCGCGCGGGAAATCCTGGTCGCGCGTGACCTTGAAATAGCGGGCGACGATGGCGCCGGCCGGCAGCAGGATGCCCCAGGCATAGATCATCAGCGCGGCATGGGCGGCGTGGGCCGGTGACAGCGCGCCGGCCGCGAGTCTGCCGAGGCCGGCCGCGAGGCCGCCGCCGCCGGCCACGATCAGCAGCATCACGCAGGTTCGCCGCCGCCGCGCGCGATCGTCCATCCCCGCCGCCGCCTCCATGCGTGTGCGCGCCGCGACCCGGGGCGCGATTTGTGTTATCGATAACATCATAGAGGTTTCGGCCCGGGCGGTGCAATGGCCGCGTGGCGGGGACGGGGATCAGGCGCGGGTGGTGCCGCGCGGCGCCAGCGCCGTGTCGATGCGGATGCGGCGCGGCTTGCGATCCCCGGTCGCCGCGCCGCGGTCGTCATGCGGGGCGTGGCCGAGCAGCTCCAGCAGCAACTGCCCGGTCTCGCGGCCGATGCGCGGGCCGTCGACCACCGTGGTGGTCAGCGCCGGCAGGCAGCAGCGCGACACCTCGAAGT
Source organism: Bradyrhizobium sp. U87765 SZCCT0048 (assembly GCF_018131225.1). Classification (GTDB taxonomy): domain Bacteria; phylum Pseudomonadota; class Alphaproteobacteria; order Rhizobiales; family Xanthobacteraceae; genus Bradyrhizobium_A. The sequence continues at coordinate 561,592 of NZ_JAFCMM010000005.1, forward strand.
CGCCGAAGCCGACCACGGCGAGACGGCCGGGCACGTCGATGCCCATCGCCTGCGCCTCGGTGAGCACGCCAAACGCCGCCGGATCGGACACGCAGACGATGGCGTCGAGGTCCGGCCACTGCGCCAGCATGCGCGGCAGCGCGGCGCGGCCCTGCAGCATGCTGATCGGCGGGGCGGCCTCATCGTGCAGCAGCGCCGGCAGGCCGAGGTCCTCCATGGCGCGGACGAAGCCTTGGCGGCGGCGCGCGCCGCGGGTGCCGCGGTCGTTGGTTTCGCCGAGATAGGCGATGTGGCGGTGGCCGTGCGCGGCGAGGAAATGCACCGTGCGGGCGATGGCATCGGCGTTGGAGAAGCCGACCACGTGCTCGATCGGATGGCTCGGCCAGTCCCAGATCTCGACCACCGGAATCGCGGCCTTGCGCAACAGCGTGCGCGACCGCGCCGAATGACCGTCCGACACCAGCACCACCGCCTCCGGGCGGCGCTGCAGCAGCGTGGCGAGCAGCGGTTCCTCGCGATCGCTCTCGTAGTTGGTATAGCCGATCAGGATCTGCAGCCCGGCGGTCTGCAGCGTGTCGGCGAGCGCGTGCGCGGTTTCGGCGAAATGCGGATTGTTGAGCGAGGGCACCAGCAGCGCCACGAAGCCCGAGCGCTGCGACGACAGGCTGCCCGCGATCTGGTCCGGGACGTAGCCGATCTCCCTGACGATGCCGAGGATGCGCTGGCGCGTTTCCGGCGACACCGCGCTGTCCTGCTTGAGCGCCCGCGACACCGTCATGGCGGAAACGCCGGCGATCCGGGCGACGTCGGACATCTTGGGGCGGCGCGTCATGGCTTCGTGCAATCGTTTGAGTCGGGTTCCCGCGAGGGTAGCGACTTGTCGCGGGCCGTCATCGATGTTATCGATAACATAAGAAGAAAGCCAGAGGCGCAAACGCCCGGGGCGCGCATTGCAGCGATCGCCCGGATTATCGGCGAGCGGACGGCGGGCATCACCGCCATGCGCGCGTCAGGAGAAGACCACAGGGGAGGACGAGATGGGCATTTCACGTCGCACGGCTCTCAAGGCTTCACTCGGATCGGCGGTGGCGGCGTTCGCCGCGCCCGTCGTGGCCCGCGCCGCGGACAGTGGCTGGGCGGCCCTGAAAGGCCAGACCATCGTCGTCAACTGGCCGGCGCATCCGCACTACGAGGTCGCCAAGAAGCTGCTGCCCGACTTCACCGCCGCCACCGGCATCAAGGTCGAGCTCGACGAGATGCAGTACCTGCGGATGAAGGACGCGCAGGTGCTGCAGATGAGCAAGCCGCAGGGCGACTACGACGTCGTCGTCTATGTCATCATGTGGAAGACCGAGTATGTCCAGCGTCAGTTCCTGACCGAGCTGGAGCCGCTGTTCGCCGACGAGCGGCTGGCGATGAAGGACTACGACCGCGCCGGCATCATCAAGGCCTACTATGAAGGGCTCGGCCTCGTCGGCGGCCCGCGCGGCTATCTGCCCGGGCCGGGCGCGAAGCTCTACGGCATTCCCTACGGCGCCGAGTGCAGCGTGCTGGCCTATCGCAAGGACGTCTTCGCCAGACACGACCTGACGCCGCCGCGCACCTATGACGAGATGCTGGCCGCCGCGCGCGTCATCAAGGACAAGGAAGCCGGCATGGGCGGCCTCGCGCAGCGCGCGCAGGCCGGCCACCAGGTGACGGCGGGCTGGCTCAACCATCTGTCGCCCTATGGCGGCGAGGTTATCGACGACCGCTTCATGCCGCAGGTCGCGGCCGCCCCGGCGATCCGCGCCACCGAGGTCTACAAGACGTTCATCGACACTGGCCCCGCCGGCGGCGCCGCGTTCGATTTCGGCCAGTGCATGAATGCCTTCCTGCAGGGGCAGGCGGCGATGTACTGCGACACCATCTCGATCTTCGGGCCGGCGCGCGATCCGGCGCGCTCGAAGGTCGCGGACACCGTCGGCTATCTCGTGCATCCCAAGGCGGTGCGCCATTCCGGCGAACTCGGCGGTTTCGGCATGGCGATCCCGAGGAATTCGGGCCGGCGCGACGCAGCGTTCGCCTTCATCCAGTGGATGACGGCGGCGGCGCAGGATGTGCGGGTGACGGCGCAGGGCGGCCAGCCGACGCGCTGGGCGACGCTCGATCATCCGGATGTGAAGAAGATCTATCCGGTCGATGTCTATCGCCAGTGCCTGGAAATCTCCAATCCCGACTGGCGCCCGATCATCAACGAATGGACCGAGATTTCCGAGAAGGTGCTGGGCCTGCGGCTCTCGGAGATTGCGACCGGCAAGGCGCAGATCGGGCCCGCGATGGAGACCGCCGCATCGGAGATCAAGGCGGTCCTGACGCGCGCCGGCTACCACAAGACCTGAGGGCGGCGATGCTCGGGCGTCTCGGTTTCGACCGCAGGCTGGCGCCGTATGTGTTTGCGGCGCCGGCCGTGCTGATCATGCTGTTCGGCCTGTTCTATCCGGTGGTCGAGGCGGTCCGGCTGTCGTTCTACGAGGTGCGGCTCGGCGAGACGCCGACGCCCCAGGCGTTCCGTGGTCTTGCGATCCTCGCCGAGGCGCTGGCGGATGCCTCGGTCCGCACCTCGATGCTGGTGACGCTGCAGTTCGCAGCCGTCGTCGTCGCCGTGGAGATGGGGCTCGGCGTCGCGCTGGCGTTGCTGCTGGAGAAGCCGATCCGTGGCATGAGCGTGTTCCGCACGCTGTTCGTGCTGCCGATGATGATCGCGCCGATCTGCGTCGGGCTGATCTGGCGCTACATGTTCGATGTCAATGTCGGCCCGGTCAACGCGCTGCTCGGGTTCGCCGGATGGAAGCCGGCATGGCTCGCCGAGCCGGACCTCGCCTTTGCCGCGCTGTGCATCACCGACATTTGGCAATTCACGCCGTTCGTGTTCATCCTGGCGCTGGCCGGTCTGCAGGGGCTGGATCCGTCCGCGGTCGAGGCGGCACGCATCGACGGCGCCTCGCCACTGCAGATCATCCGCTACATCAAGCTGCCACTGCTGATGCCGATCCTGATGATCACCGTGCTGATGCGGCTGATCGATGCGCTGCGCGGGCTGGAGGTGGTCTACGCCCTCACCAACGGCGGGCCGGGGCTCGCGACCGAGCTGTTCTCGCTGCACATTTACAAGTCGGCGTTCGTCACCCAGCGCATGGGACATTCGGCGGCGCTGTCGGTGTGCCTGCTGGTGGTGACCACGGTGCTCAGCGCGCTGCTGCTGGCATGGCGCCATCCGATGCGGCGCAGGGGAGGCTGAGATGCAGGACGCCGCCGTCCGCGAGCTGCCTGTCGTCCTCGATGCGCCCGTGGCGCGGTTCACCGTGCCGCGCCCCGGCGATGCGCTGCGCTTCGCGGTGCTGGCGCTGCTCGCCGCGTTCTCGGTGCTGCCGATCCTGGTGATGCTGTCGACCTCGCTCAAGACCCAGAGCCAGACTTTCGGAGGCTTCACCTTCCTCGCGGTGCCGACGCTGGAAAACTATCGCAGTGTGCTTGAGGGCCGTTTCCTCGGCTATCTCGCCAACAGCGTGATCGTCAGCATCGCCGCGACGCTGCTGACGCTGGTGTTCGGCACCATGTGCGCCTATGCGCTGTCGCGTTTCCGCTTTCGCGGCCGTTCCTCGCTCGCCATCGGCACGCTGCTGCTGCGCACCGTGCCGCCGGCGGTGCTGGCCATTCCCGCCTATTTCATCCTGACGCCGCTCCATCTCGACGGCCTTACCGGCCTCGTCATCTCGTATGTCGCGCTCAACCTGCCGTTCACCATCTGGCTGGTGTACGGTTTCGTCGAGCAGGTGCCGGTCGAGCTCGAAGAGGCGGCGACCGTGGATGGCTGCGGGCCGTACCGGCTGTTCTTCACGCTGATCCTGCCGCTGCTCCGGCCCGGCCTCGCCGCGGCGGCGATCTTCACATTCCGCATCGGCTGGAACGAGCTGGTGCTGGCCTCGATCCTGACCAACCGCGCCAGCCGCACGCTGCCCTACGGGGTCTACCTCTACATCACCGACGTCGGCGTCGACTGGGGCCGGCTGATGGCCGCGGGCATGCTGGTGGCGCTGCCGCCGCTGATCTTCACCTTCGTCGCCGCCCGCCAGATCATCACCGGCCTGACGGCGGGAGCGGTGAAGGGATGATGTTGCAACGCTTCTCGAACCGACGGAAAGGACGACCCTCATGGAGATCAAGGGCGATCGCAAGGAACTCGCGGTAAACTACGACACCGCCATCGGCGCCTGGTTCGGCCGCTCGCGGATGATCTCGCGCGACGAGATGCTGGCGCGGGTGTTCCGCTTCGACGAGTTGCCGTCGAGCGATCTGGCGTTCATCGATGCGGCGATTCCCGGGCACACCCGTACGCTGCTCGGCGCGCTGGGCCGCGGCACCGCCGAGGAGGATCTCAAGCACAAGGTCGAGAAGGCGGAGAACTATCACATCGACTTCATCCGCGCCGCGCCCGGCAACGGCGCGGCGCTGCACTCCCACGACACCGAGGAGACCTTCATCTGTCTCACTGGCCGCTGGCGGGTGTCGTGGGGCACCGATGGCGGCGAGAGCGTCGAGCTCGACTATCTCGACGGCATCTGCTGCCCGCCGGGTGTGATGCGCGCGTTCGAAAATCTCGACGACAGGCCGGCGCTGCTGCTGTCGATCCTCGGGGGGCGCGATCCCGGCAACGTGGTATGGTCGGAAGCGATTCAGTCGCGGATCGCGGCCGGACAGCGCCGCATCGCCGGAACGGCCGCGCCGCATCACAACGGCAGGGTCAACAGTCCGCGATGATCCGCCGGCGCGCGGCGGCATGGTGAAGGAGGGCGCCGATGGTGATCGACCACAGGGATATCGACCCGCGTGAGGAACAGGCGACCGCGGTGCAGATGCTGCGCCTCATCAAGGCCTTCGAAAAAGTGAGCGATCCGGCGTTGCGCGAGGCGCTGCTGGTTCTGGTCGAGGCGGCCGGACGGCGGCGCGATGTCCGGCACTGAGGCGGCTCGCCAGCCTGGCCGTCGCGACGTATCGTGCGCATGACCGCGGCCGCTGCCGGCCGCGCGCATCTCACGAGAGGACCTGCGATGACCGAGGACACCAGCGCCGCCCCGTTCGATCCCGACGCCCACCGTGTCGTGCCGACACGTCCGGCGCGCGATTTCGCGGTCGGCGAGGTGTTCCGCCTGCCGAGTCGCACGGTGACGGAGGCGAATTTCGCCGCCTTCCAGGTGGTGTCCGGCGACAACCATCCCATTCACTACGATGTCGAATATTGTCGCCGCCAGGGCCATCCCGGCCTGCTCGCCCACGGCCTGCAGGTGCTCAGCTTCACCGCCGCCGGCGCCGGGCTGTTTCCCCATGTCATCGGCGAGGCGCTGATCGGCTTCATCAGCCAGTCGTCGCAGTTTCTCAAACCCGTCTATGCCGGCGACACGCTCTATCCCGCGCTGACGGTGGCAAGCATCAAGCCGCAGCGCTCGACGGCCGTGCTCACCCTCGCATCCACCGTGCACAACCAGCGCGGCGAATGCGTGCTGAGTGGCGAGCAGAGTTATCTCGTGCGGCTGTAGTTATCTGAAATGCACTGCATCCACATTTTCAGCGTCATCACCGGGCCGACGCGAAGCGTCGTGACCCGGTGATCCAGCTTGAGACTGTCCGTCGTGTCATGAGCAAGCTGGATTGCCGGGTCAAGCCCGGCAAGGACGAAGTGGGTGTGGTTGGCACCTGAAGCCACAGTCCAGGGACAAGCCCGGCCACGACGCATTCGACAACATCGGCGCATGATGGTTCAGGTTGATCGGGCTTGAAACCATTACACGCTCACGTCCGCGGCCCGCGCCTCAGCGCCGCGTGCGCTGCTTCGGCTTCTTGCCATGGCCGCCCTTGGCCGGGGCGGACTTGTCGCGGTGCGGCTTCTTGCCGAACGAAGGCTTCTTCTTGCCGAAGGACGGCTTGTCCGAAACCACGGCGTCGCCGTCGCGATGCTTCTTCTTGAAGGCAGGCTTCTCCGCGAACGCGGCATTGCCATCGTCGTGCTTCTTCTTCCCGAAGGCCGGCCTGTCGGAGAATGCCGCGTTGCCGTCGCGACGTGGCTTGTCACGGTAGGGCTTGCCACGGGGGGCCTCGTCGACAGGCGACCAGCTCTTGCGCAGCGGCTTGTCGCCGCGGGACCTGTCGCCGCCGGATCTGTCGTCACGAAACTTGTCGTCGCGAAACGTGTCGTCACGGAATTTGGCGCGCTGGGGCTTGTCGTCGCGGAAGGTGTCGCCGCGCGGCTTGTCCCTGTAGGGCTTGTCGCCGTGAGGCTTGTCGCTATGGCGCTTGTCACCAAAGGATTTGTCACCAAAGGATTTGCCGCGGTGCTTCGGCCGCGCCGCATCCCGCTCGCCATCGTGGCGGCGTTCGCCGTCGCCGCGGTCCTCAGGCGCATGTCGCGGCGCGTCGGACTGCCCCGCCCACGGCACGACGTCATCGACCACCGGATGCGCCGGCGCCACGGCGGGCGCGCCCGCCAGCGGTTCGATGCGGATGCTGTCTTCCTTGTCGGGGCGTCGGACCTTGGCGGCAAAGTCCTCGGCGACGCGCTCGGAAATCTCGAACTCGGTGGTGGTGTCGTGAATGCGGATGGCGCCGATGTCCTGGCGGTCGATGCCGCCGCGGCGGCAGATCATCGGCAGCAGCCAGCGCGCCTCGGCGTTCTTGCGCCATCCGATGGCGGCGCGGAACCAGACGGTCGCCTCGGTCATGCCATGACGCGCCTTGCCGGCTTTCGGCCGGGGGCGGTCCTCCCGATCGTCGCCGCGCGGCGGGCGATCGTCGCGCGGGCGGTCGCGGTCCCTGGTGCGCTCCTTGCCACGGTCCTTGCCGCGTCCCTCGCCGGGGTCGAGCACGTCCTCGGGGGCGGGCAGGCGCGCGCGATAGAGCCGTGCCAGCGCGGTCGCGATGTCCTCGGCCGAGCGCTCGGCGAGCAGCGCCTGCGCGAGGGCGAGATCGTCGGGCGTGGTCTCGTCGGTGAACATCGCGTCCTGCAGCATGCGCTCCTGATCGCGCCGGCGGATCTCGTCGGCCTGGGGCGCGGCGCCCCAGATCGCCTCGACGCCGGAGAGATCCAGCAGCAGCTCGGCGCGGCGCCGCCGTGCCGGCGGCACCAGCAGCACGCTGACGCCCTTGCGGCCGGCACGGCCGGTGCGGCCGGAGCGATGCTGCATCACTTCCGGATCGTTCGGCAGGTCGGCATGGATGACGAGGTCGAGGCTTGGCAGGTCGATGCCGCGCGCGGCGACGTCGGTCGCAACGCAGACGCGCGAGCGGCCGTCGCGCAGTGCCTGCAGCGCCCGCGTGCGCTCGTTCTGCGTCAGCTCGCCGGACAGGGCGACGACGGAGAATCCGCGCTCCAGCAGCGCCGCCTGCAGATGGCGCACCGCCTCGCGGGTGTTGCAGAACACCAGCGCGCTCGGCGACTCGAAATAGCGCAGCACGTTGACGACGCCGTGCTCGACATCGCCCGGCGCGATGCGCAGCGCGCGATATTCGATGTCGGCATGGCCGCCTTCGTCGCCGGCGACCTCGATGCGGAAGGCGTCGCGCTGATACTGCCTGGCCAGCGCGACGATGCCGCGCGGGAAGGTCGCGGAGAACAGCAGGGTGCGGCGCGTCTCCGGCGTCGCCTGCAGGATGAATTCGAGATCCTCGCGGAAGCCGAGGTTGAGCATCTCGTCGGCCTCGTCGAGAACGAGGGCCGCGAGTTCGGAGGTGTCGAGGCGGCCGCGCCGCAGGTGGTCGCACAGCCGGCCCGGCGTGCCGACGACGATGTGGGCGCCGGCGGCGAGCTCGCGCTGCTCGCGGCGCGGATCCATGCCGCCGACACAGGCGACGATGCGGCCCCCGGCATGCTGATAGAGCCAGGACAGCTCGCGCTGGACCTGCATGGCGAGTTCGCGCGTCGGCGCGACGATCAGGGCGCGCGGCGCGCCGGCGGCCTCGAAGCGCTCGGCGTCGCCGAGCAGGTTGCTGGCCATCGCAAGGCCATAGGCGACGGTCTTGCCCGAGCCGGTCTGGGCCGAGACCAGGAGATCGTGGCCGGCGGCGTCGTCCGCGAGCACGGCGGCCTGGACGGGGGTGGGCTGGTCGTAGTTGCGCTCGGCGAGCGCGCGGGCGAGCGACGGACTGGTGGTCGAAAATGACAAGAGATGAAAACCCTAAGACTGGTTCAGGCCGTGAACGTCGTGCCAGGGGGCCTGAGGCTGCGAGCCCGGAACACGGATGGCCGCACGTGGTGGCGGCTGGATTCGCCTCCTTTACGGCAATGGCGGCGAAATCGCCATGCCCAGCTGCGCATGGCCGGACACGAAGTGACGTTTCGAGCCGCCCAGCCGGGCCATGAGCCTACTATATCCAGCGTGTCGCCCCCTCCAGAGGCATAGCGGGGGCTGTTTCGCGGGCGTCGGGGCCCCGGTGACGGCGGGCCCAACAAATCTGCCGGGCCGCCTGCCGAGCGGAATATCCCGTCTTGCGCCCGGGCCGGGTGGCCCGCAAAGTCCCGAAAACTTCAGGTTTCACCACGGGAATTTCAGGCCAATGCAGTTCGATGACGTGATTCTCGGTCGCCGGAGCATCCGCGGCTACAAGCCAGACCCGGTTCCCCGCGCGCTGATCGAGGAAATCATTACCCTGGCGATGCGCGCGCCGTCGTCGATGAACACCCAGCCGTGGAATTTCTATGTCGTCACCGGCGAGCCGCTCGACCGCATCCGCGCCGGAAATACCGAGCGCATGGTGGCGGGCATCCCGCAGTCGCGCGAGTTCCGCACCGGGCAGGCGTTCACCGGCCCGCACCGCGACCGCCAGGTCGGCGTCGCCAAACAGCTGTTCTCGGCGATGGGGATCGCGCGCGACGACAAGGAGATGCGGCAAGACTGGGTGCTGCGCGGCTTCCGCCAGTTCGACGCGCCGGTTTGCATTATCGTGACCTACGACCGCGTGCTCGACGGCAGCGACGATACGCCGTTCGATTGCGGCGCGGTGGCCACCGCGCTGGTCAATGCCGCGTGGTCGCGCGGGCTTGGCGCGGTGATCAACAGCCAGGGCATCATGCAGTCGCCGGTGGTGCGCGAGCATGCCGGCATCGCCGACGACCAGGTCATCATGAAGAGCATCGCGCTGGGATGGCCGGACGACACGTTTCCCGCCAATGCGGTGGTGTCCGAGCGCAAGTCGGTCGAGGAAGCCACGGTGTTCGTCGGGTTCGACGGGTAGTCTCGGGCAGGTCACGTGGTTTTTCGAGCCGGTCACGGTTATCAGAGACGTGCTGCGCTTCCGCATTTTTCAGCGTCATCACCGGGCCGACGCGAAGCGTCGAGCCCCGGTGATCCAGCTTAAGGACCTCTCGCTATGCGGTGAGAAAGCTGGATTGCCGGGTCAATGACGGAGTGAGTACGACCCGCGCTCAAAGCCCGCTGGACAGCCGTGGCTCGGTTGCGTCAACGCCAGGCGGGGAAGGAGCGTGGTCCCTCCGTCCCAGCGCGTTGGCCGGAGCTGATCACGGCACGACCGCAGACCTCGCCAGACGTGCGGACTGCCACAAGGCTCAAGCTCGATCTTGGCGCGGCCCCAATCTATGATGGCTCCCTGGCTGCAGTTTGGGCCGGCGGAATAGTCAGTTGGGTCTTTGCATGCGCTTTCCGAGCTCGCCAGGTTGCATTGCCTCGATCACCGTATCGGTCACCAGCCTGAGCGACACGATGGCGTTCTGGCGTGCGCTGCTTCATCCTCTTGGCTTTGGAAGGATCGGTGAATGGCCCGGATGTGTGCTGTGGGCTGGCGATCAGGCACAACTGCTGGTGCAGGAGGCGGCCGAAGCGTCGCGGGGGCTCGTCGTCATGCTCCGCGCTGGCTCGCGCCAGGTCGTTGATGCGATCCACGCGACGGCGCTGCAGGCGGGATGGCCGGTTGTCGAAAAGCCCGCGTCCAAGTTCATCGCTCCCGGATACTATGGGTGTGTGCTCGCCGTTCCCGGTGCGCCGGGCATCTGGATCAGCATTGCGCACGCATGGGACGATCTGCCCGAACGGTCCGATGCAACCCTTGTGCGCGCTGCCGGAGCCGATCCGGATGTCGTCCTGGGCGGCTATCTGTTTCGGCCCGAGGCTGCGTCGCGCGGAGCGGTCATTGTGCTGCACGGTTACGCCAGCAGCGCGGTCGACACGGTTGGTACTGGCAAACAGCTAGCCGCTGCCGGCTGGACCGCCTTGTGCTTGTCTCAGCGTGGATGGCTCGGCTCGACCGGTCGGGAGGATCAGGGGCTGCGCCAGCAGGATGACGTTTTGTGCGCCGCCGATTGGCTTCAACGCGAGACCGGGCTGACACGCATCGGCGTGCTGGGCTATTCGCAGGGCGGCCAGGTCGCGCTGCTGGCTGCGGCGCGAGACCGGCCTTTCGCATTCGTCATTGCCTACTTTCCTTGCACCGATCTCCAGGCCTGGCCGCAACAGGCGGAGGGAAATGGCATCAGGGATTATCTCGAAGACTTCGTGACGCCTGACAACATTGCGCGCTGCTCACCGGTGTCTTGCGCCAGCCGCATCGTCGCGCCGACCCTGCTGATCCATGGGGAGGAGGACCGCATCGTCCCCATCGCCCAGAGCGAAGCCATGGTCGCCGCCAACCCGGCCATTCAGCTTCTGCGCGTTCCCGGCGGCGACCACGGGCTCTGGGAGCAACACGACGCCATCTGGCCGGAGGTTCTCGCCTTCATCAATCGAGAACAGGGCACGACCGATTGATCGCGTCGATTTTGGATCACGTGCGGAAATGCTCAGACTGACTTGCGTCAACGCCAGGCGGGGACGGAGCGTGGTCCCTCCGTCCCCGCGGCGTCGGCCGGGGATCACGACGCATGCTGGGGAATGCGCACCACATTGGCGGAGGGAACGCCGGTGTGGTCGCGCTCATGCGTGCGATGGTCCCTGGCGAGCAGGACGTAGAAGGTCGGCAGCACGAACAGCGTGAACAGCGTGCCGATCAGCATGCCCATCACCACCACGATGCCGATGGCGAAGCGGCTGGCCGCGCCGGCGCCGTCGGCGAACAGCAGCGGCACGAGGCCGGCGACCATCGCTGCCGTCGTCATCAGCACCGGCCGCATCCGCACCATCGCGGCCTTGCGGATCGCGGCGGCGCGATCCAACCCTTCGTGGTGCTGGATCTCGTTGGCGAACGACACCATCAGGATGCCGTGCTTGGAGATCAGGCCGATCAGGGTGACGAGACCGATCTGGGTGTAGATGTTGAGCGTGGTGAAACCGAGATAGAGCGGCAGCAGCGCGCCGCACACCGCGAGCGGCACCGTGACCAGGATCACCAGCGGATCGCGAAAGCTCTCGAACTGCGCCGCGAGCACCAGGAAGATCACGATCAGCGCGAGGCCGAACGACACGGTCAGCCGATTGCCTTCCTCGACGAACTGGCGGCTGTCCGACAGCCAGTCGATGGTGATGCCGGGGGAGAGCTGCTGCGCCTTCATGAAGGCGACCGCCTGGCCCATGGTGACGCCGGGCTTGAGCACCGCCGACAGCGTCGCCGAATTCATCTGGTTGAATTGCGGCAATCGGTTCGCCTGCGGCCGGACGTCGACCTTGACCACCGTGGACAGCGGGATCATCTCGCCGGAGCGGGCGCGCACCTGGAAGCGGCCGAGGCTGTCGGGCGTGAGGCGGTCCTGCCGGCGCACCTGCGGGATGACGTCGTAGGAGCGCTCGAAGAAATTGAAGCGGTTGACGTAGTTCTCGCCGACCAGCACCGCGAGCGTATCGGCGATCGCCTGCATGGTCAGGCCGACCTCGCCGGCCTTGGCCTGGTCGATGCGGATCTGCGCCGCCGGGCTGTCGAAGGCGAGGTCGCTGTCGACGAACACGAACAGTCCACTTTGCCACGCGGCGCGCTTGAGCGCCTCGAGATCGCTGTAGATCACGCTGAAGTCGGCCGGCGAGCGCAGCACCATCTGGAATGGCAGGCCGCCGGTCGAGGCCGGCAGCGCCGCCGGCTGGAATGGCGTCACCGAGGTGCCGAGCACGCCGCCCGCCGCGCCATAGAGCTGGTTCTGGATGTCGGTGGCGCTGCGCGTGCGCCTGGTCCAGTCGGTCAGCATGACGCCGCCGAAGGCGTTGTTCTGGCCGTCCGTGCCGTTGATGAAGAAGCTGTTCTCGTACTCCGGCAGGCTCTTGTAGATGCGGATGATGTCGGCGGTGTACGACGAGGTGTAGTCGATGTTGGCGTATTGCGGCGCGCGTGCCGCGGTGAACACGAAGCCCTGGTCCTCCTGCGGCGCCAGCTCGCGCTTGCTGCCGAGGAACAGCACGACGATGGCGCCCATCACTACGACCGCCACCGTCAGCACCAGCGGGCGCAGCTCGAGTGTCGCGGCGAGGGCGCGGCCATAGGCCTGCGACCACACCGTGAAGCGATGCTCGACCGCGCGGGCGAAGCGGCCCGACGTGATGTCGGCGCTGAGCAGCCGCGAGCTCATCATCGGTGACAGCGTCAGGGCGACGACGCCGGAGACGATGACCGAGCCGGCCAGCGTAAAGGCGAACTCGCGGAACAGCGAGCCGGTGAGGCCGCCCATCATGCCGATCGGCGCGTACACAGCCGCCAGCGTGATGGTCATGGCGATCACCGGGCCCACGATCTCGCGCGCGCCGACGAGTGCGGCCTGGAGCGGCGACAGGCCTTCCTCGATGTGACGATGGATATTCTCCACCACCACGATGGCGTCGTCGACCACGAGGCCGATCGCCAGCACCATGGCGAGCAGCGTCAGCAGGTTGATCGAGAAGCCGAACGCCAGCATCAGCGCCGCCGAGCCGACCAGCGACAGCGGAATCGTCACCACCGGGATGACCACGGCGCGGAACGAGCCCAGGAACAGCAGGATCACCACGATGACGATGGCGATGGCTTCGATGAGCGTGTGCTGGACCTCGGCGATCGAAGCATTGACGAAATGGGTGATGTCGAAGCCGGGAGTGACCTCGAGGCCGGGAGGGGCCGACGCCTGGATGGTCTTGATCAGCGCGTTCGAGGCCTTGACGATCTCCAGCGGATTGCCGTCCGGCGTCGGCTGCAGGCCGATGTAGACGGTCGGGCGGCCGTTGTCGCGGGCGCTCATGTCGTAGTTCTGGCCGCCGATCTCGACGGTGGCGATATCGCTCAGGCGCACGAGGCCTTCTGTGCCGGTCTTCACCACCATGCGGCGGAAGCCCTCGATGTCGGTGACGTCGGTGGTCGCGGTGATGTTGGTGACGGTGCGCTCGCCCTTGAGCTGGCCGGGCGCGGCCTGAACGTTGTTGGCGCGCAGCGCCGCGGCGATGTCGCCGGCGGTCATGCCGCGGGCGGCGAGCTTGACCGGATCGATCCACACCCGCATCGCCAGCGCCTGGGCGCCGAACAGGTCGGCCGAGGCGACGCCGGGGATCGAGGTGAACAGCGGCTGCGCCACGCGCGTGGCGTAGTCCGTGATCTGCGGGATCGACAGCGTGTCGCTGGTGAAGGCGATGTACTGCACCGCCGAGGCGCCGTCGGTGATCTTGCTGATGACGGGATCGAACACGCCGGCGGGCAGGCGGTACTTGACCTGCTGCACCTTGGCGAGCACCTCGGTCATGGCGCGGTCGGCGTTGGCGTTGAGCACCAGCTTGGCCTTGATCTGGCTCTTGCCCTGCGTCGAGCTCGACGTCAGGTAGGCGATGCCGTTGGCGGTGGCGATCGACTGGGCGATCGGCGTCGTGACGAAGCCCTGCATTACCTCCTGCGTCGCGCCGGGGAAGGCAGTGTCGATGACGATGGTGGCGCTCTCGAGATTGGGATACTGCCGCACCGGCAGCAGCACCAGCGCGCTGCCGCCCACCAGCAGGATGAGCAGGCTGACGACGGTCGACAGGATCGGCCGGCGGATGAACAGGTCGGTGAAGGCCATGGCCGGCGATCCTCAGCGCGCGGACTGCGCGGCGGGGGCCGCGTCGGCGACCTGCACGGCGCCGCCCGGCTGCACGCGCAACTGGCCGGCGGTGACGATGGTGTCGCCGGCCTTGAGGCCGCGCTCGACCACGATGCGCTCGCCGACGCGCTGGCCGGTGACGATCGGCACCGCGACGGCCTTGCCGTCGCGCACGAGGAGCGCGCTCTCGCCGGACGCACCGGTCTGGATCGCGGTCGCCGGCACCACGATGGCGTCGGGGCGCGGCGCCAGCTCGACATTGGCGGTGACATAGAGGCCGGGGCGCAGCAGGCGGTCGGGGTTGGCGAAGGTCGCCTGCACCGCGACGTTGCGGGTATCCGCGGCGACGACCGGCTCGATGGCGTTGATCTTTGCGTCGAACGTGCGGTCGGGATAGGCATCGGTGCGTACGGCAACGGCGCCGCCGACATGCAGCCTCGACAGCTCCTGCTGCGGCACGCTGAAGTTGACATAGAGCGTGTCGAGCGCAGTCAGCGTTGCCAGCGCGTCGCCGGCATTGACATACTGCCCGAGGTTGACGCGGCGCAGCCCGATCTCGCCGGCGAATGGCGCGCGGATGACGCGCTGGGCGATCTGGGCATCGAGCTGGGCGATCGCGGCCTTGGCCTGGTTCAATTCCTCCTCGCGCTGCTGCAGCACCTCCTGGCTGACGAAGCCGGATGGCGCGAGCCCGCGCGAGCGGCTGCTCTGCAGCTCGGCGAAGCGGTTGCGCGAAAGCGCGGCGGCGCGGTCGGCGCGCTGCGGCGCGTCGTAGAGCTGCACCAGCGGCGCGCCTTCGGCGACGGTGATGCCGGCCTCGAAATGGATCGCGACGACGCGGCCGGCGACCTCGGGGGCGAGGGTGACCTGGCGCACCGCCTGCAGCGCGCCGATCGCCTCGACCGATTGCGGCAGCGTCTCCGGCCTGATCACCATGGCGGCGACCGGCGTCGGCGGCCTCGCGTAGCCGGCGTGGCCGCTGTCGCGGCCCATGCGCCAGGCGAACACCGCGCCGAACACGCCGGTGAGCAGCGTCAGCGTCATGGCATAGGGAAACAGCCGGCGCAGCGGCGAGCGGGGATGAGGCAGGACGGATAGCATGTCGGCTCCGGTCGGGCGCCCGCCGGCCGCGACAAGCGGCTCGCACGATCCGGCGCCGTTGAACGATTTCACGGGTCTCCGCGCGAGCGGAGAGCTTGCGCAACACAAGCCGACAGGAGATATAGAACCTCAACGATGGTTGAGGTCAAGCCAGTTCCGAGGATGGGCCATGACACGGGATTGTAATGTATCCAGGAAGCCGGCGCGCGAATTGTCGGTCGGCGAGGTGGCGATGCGCAGCGGGGTCGCGGTGTCGACGCTGCACTTCTACGAGTCCAAGGGGCTGATCACGAGCCGGCGCACGAGCGGCAACCAGCGCCGCTACGACCGTGGCATCCTGCGCAAGGTCGCGATCATCCGCATCGCCCAGCGCGCCGGCATCCCGCTCGCCGACGTCAAGGCCGCCTTCGCCGCGATCCCGCTCGACCGCACGCCGAGCGCGCGCGACTGGGCGAAGGCGATGACGGCGTGGGCGGCGACGCTGGCCGCGCGCATCGAGGCGCTGACGCAGCTGCGCGACCAGCTCAACGGCTGCATCGGCTGCGGCTGCCTGTCGCTGAAAGATTGCCCGTTGCGTAACCCGGACGACCGTCTTGCTGCCGAAGGCGCGGGCCCGCGCATCCTGCTCAAGGCGCGCAAAGTGAAGGAGCCGGCGTAACGCCACTGACGGTACTCCGCTGCGGTTCGCGATGAGCGCTGGCCATGCGCCGCAGGCCGCCATAGTGTCGGCGCGCTCCGTCGTTGTCTGCCATTGATGTCGTTGGTTCGAAGCGGGGCATGGAGGCATGTTCATGCGCGCAATGCAGGGCGTCGTTGGAGCTCCGTTGAAGCCCGTGGCGCGTATATTGGCTGCTGTTGCGTCGCTGGCCCTTGTTGCATTGTCGTCCGCCGTCGCCGAGCCATCGCTCGCTTATGGTCCTTGGCAGAAGACATGCTTCGCCGATCGCGAGGGGGGCGCGAACTGCTGGGTTACGATTGACGCATCGGGCGCGTGCATTCCGTCGGGCGGGGTCGTCATGGTCGGTGAGCGGCTGGATAATGGCATGACGCGCCAGCTCGCGCTCATGATCGCCGCGCGCAAGACGCCTCTTCGGCGCATGCGTGTCCTCGTCGACGGGGCGAACATGTCCGACATCGCCAACCCCGGATGTCGCGCGGGCACGTGCAGCGGGCGCTCGGAGCTGACCGCGGACGATGTCGTCCGGCTGCGCAAAGGCCACGTGCTGAGTGTCGAGAGCGAAGACGCGGGCGGACATGCCTCGCGTCTCGTGTTTCCGCTCGACGGCTTTGCGGTCGCGTACGACAAGGCTGAACCGCCACAGGCGCCTCTCGGGCAGATCGAGCTGACGCCGCGACAGCGGAAGCATGCGCAAAGGCTGGCGAAAGCACATGCCGAGCGCAATCGCATCGCTTGCGCCGCTGAGTAGAAATACCGAGAAACAAGCGCTCGCGCGCGATCGGTGAGCAAAGTTTGATCTGACAGCTTGCGCCGATTTGGCTACCAATGCCGCTGGAGGGGCATAGCAGGCATGGAGCATCGCGCATGAACATGTGGACCCGGTCGAGACGTTTCGCAGCCGCAGCATTGACGGCGGGAAGCCTCATCGCACCGCTGAGCCCGGCGTCGGCGACGCCGGTGATGGCCGGCCATCCGGCGCTGTCGGCTGCGTCGTCGGATCTCGTCGAGCACGTCTATTGGCGCGGTCGCGGCTGGGGGCATGGCGGTTGGGGATGGGGCGCGCCGGTCGCCGGAGGCATCATTGCCGGCGCGCTGATCGGCGGCGCGCTCGCCGCGCCGTATGGCTATGGCTACGGCCCGTACGGCTATCCGCCGGGCTATTACGCGCCGGGACCGGCCTATTATGGTGCGCCGCCGCCGCCATCCGGCGCCGAGGAGTACTGCATGCGCCGCTTCCGCTCGTACGATCCGGAGAGCGGCACATATCTCGGCAACGACGGCCGCCGGCATCCTTGCCCGTAACGGCCGTGCAATCGGCGGTCGCGCGGCGATGCCGCGCGGCGGCCGCGCTCAGCCCTTCATCCGCTCCGCCAGCACCGAAGGCGCTGCCGTGGCGCCGTCAGCGCGCTGCAGGTTGCGGAAGATCACCAGCAGCGACAGCCCGACCAGCATCATCGCTGCGGCGAACAGCACCGGGGCGGTGGTGGTGCCGCTGAAATCGCGCAGCGAGCCGGCGAAGGCCGGCAGCACGGCCATGCCGCCATAGTAGCAGCTGAAGAAGATGCCCATGCCGACGGCGCGGTTCTCCGGCCGCAGCACCTCGACCGGCAGCGTCATGATCGGCCCGGCGGGCAGGCCCGCGGCAATGGCGATGATGACGAACAGCAGCGCCGGCAGGGTTGCGACCGGCAGCGCCGCGGCGGTGATCGCGGCGATGATGAAGCCGCCGGCCATCAGCAGGTTGGGGCGGCCGGTGCGGGCGGTGAGCACGCCGCCGACCACGATCATCGGCACCAGGAACCAGCCCAGCAGGCTGACGAGGCCGCTCGCCTGCCCGAGGCTATAGCCGCGCGCGGCGAAGAATTCCGGCGCGAAGCTGATCAGCACGATGAAGCCGACATTGTAGACCGCCCAGATCGCGCCGGAGATCAGCGCCATCGTCAGCTCATAACCGTTCAGGCGTGGCCGCAGCGTCGCGGCCGGCGCCGTTTCGGCTTGCGGCGGCGCGCGGTAGACCGCAACCACCAGCAGTAGGCTCGCGAGCGCGAACGCGGCGGCGGCGTACATCAGCACCGGCCAGCCGAACGCGGTGGCGATGACATGGCCGCCGGCGAGGCCGGCGCCGATGCCGAGCGGCCAGCTCGTCACCAGCAGGGCGAGGGCGGTGGTGACGCTGCGGTCGACGAACCAGTCGGCGACCAGCTTGGTCAGCAGCACGTTGAGCAGCACCGCGCCGACGCCGCTGACGAGGCGGCCGAACGCCAGCATGGCAAAGGACGTGCCGACGGCGGTGATCACGCCGCCGACCACCATCAGCACCAGGCCGCCGAGCACGACATTGATGCCGAAGCGCTGGCCGAGCAGGCCGCCGGGCAGCGCGATGAACACGCCCGGCAGCAGATAGAGACCGATCAGCGTGCCGATATCCGCATAGGAGAAGCCGAGGCCGCCGACGAGGAGAGGTGCACTCGATCCGACCGTTTGGAATTGCAGGGCCATCGCCGTGCGCGCGATGAAGAGCACAGCGAGCATAGTCCAGCGCGTTCGGAGCATGATGCCTCGACGATCAGCGGAAGCAGGCGTTGATGGGATAAACCAAACACAACTCGGCGGCGTTTTTCAAGCCAAGCGCCATCCGCAGGTTGCAGAGAGGGTCGTCTCTCGTCGTTCATGGCGGCGGATTCGGCCATGGCCAGTTCTTGCTATTGACCGCCCGTCATGAACGTTAAGGGAAATTTTTCTCCACGGCTCGCCAGAACGCCCCGCCTGCGGCGGGTTGGCGCCCGCGCGGGAGATGGTTGTGCCGGCCTCGATGAACGCGGACGGCCGAACGCCATCCGGCGCCGATTGTGGGGATGGTGAATAAAGGGTTGCGCCGCGGCCGCGGGCGTCAGTGCTTGACCGTGCTGTCGGCGGACGGATCGAACAGGGCTTCGGAGAACGGAAATTCCAGCACGAGGCGGCCGTCGTCGTCGGTGACCTCGAGCGAGGCGGCGAGCAGATGGCGCGGCTGGCCCTCGCCATGAAGCAGTTCGCGGATGGTGGTCCGCGCCACCTCCCAGGCCTGATCGGCGTCACGCAGCACGAGGCCTTCGGGATCGCGGACGATGTCGGCGCCGATCCGGGTGTTGAAGAAGAACTTCGGCATGGTTCCTTGTGCTCCGATCGCGACGGCGGGGTGACGGGGCTGATTCCACCCGCTCGCGCGGGCGCGCCGTCGTGATGTCCGGCTTTGAGGGTCGAAGTAACGTTTCGCGCGTCGGGGTCGCAAGGCCGCGCGTTGTCGCAATTGGCAACGAACGGTGGTGATGACGCGATTACCCGGCGCTTACCTGGTTTCTTCGCCCTGTCTTGACGTCCGCGGGGCGGCGTCGCAAGCAACAACTTCGTGAGCGGTGGCCATCCGCGCACGCTGTCGCCGGCAACGGCTCTGCAGGAGATCACCATGACGCGCACGCTCATCATTGCCGCCGCTCTCGCCCTGTTCGCCGGCCAGGCCGCCGTCGCGCCCGCACGCGCGGCCGACGCGGCGCAGCTCGAGGCCAACAAGAAAGCCGTGGTCGAATTCTACGAGAAGGGCCTCAACCAGAAGGACTTCGACGCCGCCGCGAAATATTTCGGCGCGCAGTACATCCAGCACAATCCCGGTGCGCCGGACGGCATCGCCGGCTTCAAGACCTTCGTCGAGATGCTGCGCAGCAAGTTCCCGAACTCGCACAGCGAGATCAAGCGCGTGTTCGCCGACGGCGACTATGTCATCCTGCATGTCCATGCCGTGCGCGAGCCCGGCACGCGCGGAACCGCGATCGTCGACATCTTCCGCCTCGACAATGGCAAGATCGTCGAGCACTGGGACGTGCGCCAGGACGTGCCGGAGACCGCGGCCAACACCAACACGATGTTCTGAGCCGCGGCGTTCTGAACCGCTGCGTTCCGAGCCGCGACGGCAGCGGCGGCCGGCGCTGGACTTGCCGGCCGTGCGTCCTACATTGCCGGCATGATCGAAACCCGTTTGCTCCGGCAGTTCATCGCCGTCGCCGAGGAACTGCATTTCCATCGCGCCGCGCAGCGCCTCAACATGGCGCAGCCGCCGCTCAGCCAGGCGATCCGCCGGCTCGAGGACGAACTGCGGGTGCGCCTGTTCGTGCGCAGCCGCCGCGATGTCGCGCTGACGCCGGCGGGCGTCGCGTTCCTCGACACCGCGCGGCGGACGCTGGCGCAGCTCAGCGAGGGCGCGGACCATGCCCGCCGCGTCGCCGCGGGCGTCGCCGGCCGTCTCGCCGTGGCGTTCGTCGATTCCGCCAACTACGATCTGCTGCCCGTGCTGCTGCGCAGCTTCCGTGAGCAGTCGCCGGATGTCACGCTGGTGCTGCAGGAGGCGACGAGCCTGGAGCAGGTCGAGGCGCTGCGCGAGGGCGTCGCCGATCTCGGCCTGATGCGCTGGCCGGGCGTGCCGACGCCGGGCCTTGCGTTCGAGCGCCTCGCGCAGGAGCCGATCGTGGCGGCGCTGCCGGACGATCATCCGCTGGCGCGGCTGCGCACGGTGCCGCTGGCGCACCTTGCGGGCGAGGGGTTCGTGTTCTGGCCGCGCCACAAGGGCGTCGGCTTTCATGATCAGGTCGTCGGCCTGTGCCGCCATGCCGGCTTCTCGCCCCGCATCGTGCAGGAGGCGCGGCAGATGCCGACCATCGTCGGCCTCGTCGCCGGCGGCCTCGGCGTCGCGCTGGTGCCGGCCTCGCTGCGCCAGGCGCGCCGCGACGGCGTCGCGTTCCGGCCGCTCGCGGTCGATGCGCCGCGCAGCGTCAGCCATGTCGACACGGTCGCGGCGTGGATGGCGGCGCGTGCCTCGCCGGTGCGCGAGGCCTTTCTCGCGGTCGCGCGCCAGGTCGTCGCCGGTGAGACGCTGAAGGTCTCACTGGCGATCGCATAAGGTATTTTACAGACGGCGGCAGCCGCGCGAGCTTCGCGTCCGGGATCACGCCCCCGGACACGTTCACCCATGCCGCCCTGCCACGCCGTCTTCACCCGTCGTGCTCTCGCGCCCGTCCTGATCGGGCTGGCGCAGCTTGTCCGCGCGCGCGTTGCGGCGGCGGCCAACGACACGGCTTTCGCTCCCATGGTTCATCAGCTTCGCATCTACGAGATCTTCGAGCACAACAAGGCGGCGTTCCACGCCCGCTTCCGCGATCATGCGGCGCGCATCATGGCGCGCCACGGCTTTCACATTGTCGCGATGTGGGAGGCGCGTGCCGACGCGCGCACGGAGTTCGTCTACCTGCTGCAATGGCCCGACGAGGCGACGCTCAAGGCGCGCTGGGCCGATTTCATGGCCGACGGCGAGTGGATCGCGATCAAGGAGCGCACGGCTGCGGGCGGCGCCATGGTTGGCGGCATCCAGGATCGCGTGCTGCATCCGACCGACTACTCGCCGCCGCTCTGATCTGCGCGGCGCGCAGTTGACGGCCCCCTCGGTCGGACCCACATCTTGCAATGTGGTCTGCTGAGTTGAGGAGGCCGCTGACATGAAAGACCCGAACCGCGCCGGCGGCGCCGTCGAACCGACGGATGCTGCGGCGCCCACGGCCGGCACCGCAGCGCCCGCCCTCGATGCGGATGCGGTGGCCGGCGCCGATCCCGGCGCCCATCCCGATGTCTGTGCCGACGTCGGTGCCGAACTCGACCATGTCTGGTTCGCGAAGAATCCGACCCGCGTCCATCGCCTGCGCGATCTCGTGCCGTTCGAGTCCCGCGAACCGCTGGGCGCGCCGCCGCTTGGCATGACCTGGCGCATTCTGGTCACGCGCGTGCCCGGTGGCGGGCGATTGCGTCTGCCGGTGCCGCTGGCGCGCGAGGTGCCCAACGACGCCATGGACGGAGCGCAGCTCGCGCGGCTGTTCGATCGACTCGCGCCGCCGGACGCAGTCAAGATCTGCCGCCACGGCACGCCGCCCCGGCACTGAGCCGGGCGCGCCGCCGCGGCCGTCGTGTGCCGCGCCGATGTCGCCGTATCCCTTGGCGTGTACTGTCGGGCGCGTCTTCTCAACCGCACAGCGCGGTGCCATAGTCCGGCGCGCCGGGCGCAGGGCTGGCGGATGCCGCGCGCCATCGTGCCGGCCTGCGGATGGCGTCATGCGCATCGATCGTCGGACGTTTCTCGGTGGGATGACGGCGCTGGCCGCATCGGGACAGCGCGGCGTCGCGGCGCCGGCTGCGGCGGATTTCGAGCGGCGGCTCGCGCTGGTCGCTGACCGCGAAACATTGTCCGGGCTTCATTCCGTGCTGGTGTCGCAGCATGGCAGACTCATTCTTGAGCACTATCAACCGGGCGAGGATCAGGATCGTACCGGGCGCGACCTCGGCACGGTGGTGTTCGGGCCCGATGTGCCGCACGATCTGCGCTCGGTCTCCAAGGGCGTGGTCGGGCTGCTCTATGGCATCGCGCTCGCCGACGGCAAGGTGCCGCCGCCCGAGGCCAGGCTCTACGACCAGTTTTCGCAATACGCCGATCTTGCGGCGCAGCCCGGCCGCGACCGCATCACCGTCGCCCATGTGCTGAGCATGACGCTGGGGTTGCAGTGGGATGAACTGACCATTCCCTACGGCGATCCCCGCAACAGCGAGAACGCCATGGACGACGCGCCGGATCGCTATCGCTACATCCTGTCGCTGCCGATCACCGCCGAGCCCGGCCGCACCTGGCTCTATTGCGGCGGGGCAACCGCGCTGCTCGGCCACCTGATCGCGCGCGGCACCGGCATGCCGCTGCTCGACTATGCGCGCCAGCGGCTGTTCGCGCCGATGGGGTTTGGTCCGGTGGTGTGGACGCCGGGGCGCGACGGCACGCCGATCGCGGCGTCGGGCCTGCGGCTGCTGCCGCGCGACATGCTTCGGATCGGCCAGCTGGTGCTCGCGGGCGGCGACTGGCAGGGCCGGCGGCTGGTGCCCGAGGCCTGGGTCAAGACGATTACGACACCGTCCGTCGTCATCAGTCCGTCCCGCAGCTATGGCTATCACTGGTACATGGGCGATATCGCGGCGCAGGGCCAGACGCAGCCGCATCACTGGACCGGTGGCATCGGCTGGGGCGGCCAGCGGCTGTTCGTGATGCCGGATCTCGATCTCGTGGTCGGCATCACCTGCGGCAACTACCGCAAGAGCGGCGCGGAGCAGAGCCGCGTCGCGATGACGGTGCTCACGGGGGTCGTGCTGCCGCTCGTCGCTTCCGCCTGATGGCGGATGGTTGCGTCGCAGCGGCGGCGCACGGAAGTTTTGACACAATTGCGGTGTCGTTTGCTCACCATTGCTGCTTCCGTTTTCGTTCATGGCGTCGAGGGGGCGACGGTGATGTCCAAGGCCTTGTGGGCTTGTGCGATCCTGTGGTGTTGCCTGATCGCGCGTGCACCCGCCGCCGGCATCCAGCTCCTCGATTCCGATCCGCGCCTGACCGGGGCGATCTGGTATCCCTGCGCCGGTGAAGTCAGGGACATCCCGCTCGGGCCGCTCGCGGTGTCGCCGGAGATCAAGCTGGCCGGTGTCCGGGATTGTCCGGTCACCGGCGCGAAGCTTCCGCTGATCGTGATCTCCCATGGCCGCGGCAGCTGGTTCACGATGCATCAGGACACGGCCGAAGCGCTCGCCGACGCCGGCTTCGTCGTCGCCGCGATCAATCATCCCGGCGACAACGGCCGCGATCGCTCGCAGAGCGAGGGGCTGGCCGTGTGGGCCACGCGTCCGGCGGACATGGTGCGGCTTGTCGACTTCATGCTGAACGACTGGAAGGACCGCGCGGCGATCGATCCCGCGCGTATCGGTTTCTTCGGCTTTTCCAAGGGCGCTTTCACCGGGCTGCTGCTCGTCGGAGCGACGCCGGACTACCAGCGGCAGGCGTCGCGATGCACCAATGATACGCCATTCTGCGTGCAGCTTCGCAGCGGCGACGTGCCGCACAACCTGCCGCAGGACGCACGGATCAAGGCGGCGGTGCTTGCCGACCCCGCCCACAGCGGCGTGTTCACCGGGGCGACGCTGGCGGGCATTCATGTCCCGCTGCAGGTCTGGCGATCAGAACTCGCCACCGAGGGGACCGGCGTCGATCCCGAAGGCGTCGCGCGCGTCTTCGCGGCCCTGCCGGGGACGCCGGAGATTCATGTCGTGCCGGCCGGCCACTTCGCCTTCCTGACGCCGTGCTCGCCTGCATTCGCCGCGGCGCTGCCGCGCTTCTGCACCGATCCGCCGGGCTTCGACCGCGTCGCCTTCCACCGCGGCTTCGATGCCAGCGTCGTGCGGTTCTTTCGCGCGCAGCTCGCGGGGGAGCGTGACATGCGCTGAAGCTGCTGTCGTCCGGTCGTCTCCTCCCCGCTCGCCGCTTATCCCGATCACCCGATCAGCAAAGGACCGCGCCGTCGTGCCCAACCCCCATGATTTTCACACCCCGCAATCGTCCTATACCAAGGAGGAGCTGCTGCGATCGAGCGAAGGCGGCTATTTCGGCCCGGGCAATGCGCAACTGCCGGCGCCGCCGATGCTGATGATGGATCGCATCACCGCGATCACCATGGATGGCGGCGCGTTCGGCAAGGGCCATGTCGTCGGTGAGCTCGATGTTTCCCCTGGCCTGTGGTTCTTCGGCTGTCACTTCGCCGGCGATCCGGTGATGCCGGGCTGTCTCGGCCTCGATGCGATGTGGCAGATGGTCGGCTACTGGCTCGGCTGGTCGGGATCGCCGGGCAAGGGCCGCGCCCTTGGCGTTGGCGAGGTGAAGCTGAGGGGGCATATCACGCCGGACATCCGGCGCGTGCGCTATGAGGTCGACATGCGCCAGGTGAGGCGCGGCCGCCTGGTGCTCGGCATCGCGGACGGCCGCGTGTTCGCCGACGACGCCTGCGTCTATGTCGCCGCGGAGATGCGGGTTGGCCTCGTCGCGCCGCAGGCGTGAGCGGGATGACTTCCTCATGGTGAGCGCGGCAACGCCGCGCGTCTCGAACCATGAGGCGGATGCGCTGAAGGCCCGGGCCGCATCCTTCGAGACGGCTGCTGCGCAGCCTCCTCACGATGCGGGGAAAAGTTGTCCCGCATGAGCCCGGAAACATGCGGGGATGACCGTTCACGCCGCCCCGGATATCGCTACGCTCATCCAGGCGACAGGCTGTCTCATCAGAAGATGAGCGTTCAAGTCACGCCCATCCGCCTCAGTGCGGATTCTCCAGGCTGAACATTTCCTGCTGCTCGTCATAGGCGAACAGCTCGCCGTAGCGGCCCCAGGAGACGATGGTCTTCAGCGTTTCGTCGGCGTAGTCCTCGGACATGTAGTCCTCGAGCTCGTTGCGGAAACGCGCGACCGGGGCGGTGTGCGAGGGGCGCTCGTCGAGCACGCGGCGGATCAGGCCGATCAGCGGCACGTAGGTGACGAGGTGTTCGGCGAACAGGCGCTTGCGCGCATCGGTCTCCAGGTGGGCGAAATGCTTGCCGGCCTCGGTCAGCGTGACGTCGCCCTCGCTGAGCTGGGCGAAGCGCAGCAGCTGCAGCGCTTCCGCGAGGTGGAACAGCTCGTCGGCCTCCAGCTGCAGGCTCTCGGCGAGCACGGGAAGGTCGGCGTGGCCGTTGTAGGGCGGGCCGGCGAGCGTCTCGACGAGACCCGAGATCAGGTTCGACGACACATGGTTGAGCGCCATGCCGACGCCGGCGCCGTGGAAGCCTTCCACCGTCGGCGCGCGCGGCTCGGCGCGCTGGGTCATGCGCGCATAGATGCTGTCGACGAGGGCGCGGAACACCGGGTCGAGGCGGTTGCGCGGATGCGGCAGGTCGACCTTGATCTCGGCGGCGACGCGGCCGGGGTTGGACGAGAACACCAGGATGCGGTCGCACATCAGCACCGCTTCCTCGATGTTGTGGGTGACGATCAGCACCGACTTGATCGGCAGGCGGCCCTCGATCCAGAGGTCGACGAGGTCGGTGCGCAGCGTCTCGGCGGTCAGCACGTCGAGCGCCGAGAACGGCTCGTCCATCAGCAGCAGGTCGGGATGGACGACGAGGGCGCGGGCGAAGCCGACGCGCTGGCGCATGCCGCCGGACAATTCCTTGGGATAGGCCGACTCGAAGCCGTCGAGGCCGATCAGGTCGATGGCCGCGAGCGCGCGCTTGCGCCGTTCGCTGCGCTCGACGCCGAGCGCTTCGAGCCCGAGCTCGACGTTCTGCAGCACGGTGAGCCAGGGAAACAGCGCGAACGACTGGAACACCATGGAGACGCCGTGCGGCGGCCCCTTGATGGTCTCGCCGCGGCACAGCGCGTCGCCGGACGACGGCGAGGTGAGGCCGGCGATGATGCGCAGCAGCGTCGACTTGCCCGAGCCGGAACGGCCGAGCAGCCCGACGATCTCGCCGGAGCGGATGGCGAGATCGACGTTCTCCAGCACCAGGAGATCCTCGCCGCTGCCCTTGGGGAACGAGCGCGAGACGTTGCGGATGTCGATCAGGTACGGGACGGTGGGATCGAGCATTTCGGATCTCCTGTCAGCCGAGACGCAGGCGGCGTTCGCCGAACGCATACAGCGGGCGCCACAGCAGGCGATTGAACAGCGTGACGAACACGCACATCACGGTGATGCCGAGCACCACGCGGGGAAAGTCGCCGGCCTCGGTGGCCTTGGCGATGTAGGCGCCGAGCCCGGTGGCGGTCAGCTTCTCGTCGCCCCAGCTCGCCACTTCGGCGACGATGGACGCGTTCCACGAACCGCCGGACGCGGTGATGGCGCCGGTGATGTAATAGGGGAAGATGCCGGGCAGGATGACCTTGACCCACCAGCGCCAGCCGCGCAGGTGCAGGCTGTCGGCGGCCTCGCGCATGTCGGTCGGGAAGGCGCTGGCGCCGGCGATGACGTTGAACAGGATGTACCACTGTGTGCCGAGGATCATCAGCGGGCTCAGCCAGACATCGGCGTTGAGCCCGAAATGCACGATCAGCACCACGAACACCGGGAAGGCGAGGTTGGCGGGAAACGCGGCGAGAAACTGCGCCAGTGGCTGGATGCGCTCCGCAAGGCGCGGCCGAAGGCCGACCCAGACGCCGATCGGCACCCACACGAGGCTCGCCAGCGCCATCAGCACGATGACGCGCAGCAGGGTCAGCACGCCGTCGCCGATCGCCACTGCGACGTCCGCCCAGCCGAGGGTTGTCGCGAGATAGTCGACGATGCGCCAGCCGGCATAGATGGTGCCGGCGAGGATCAGCGCCAGCCACAGCGCATCGAGGGCGCGCGACGGCTCGCGCCGGATCACCGGGCGGCGCGGCCGCTGCGGCAGGCGGATCTGGATCGAGGCCACCCACCGCCGCACCGCGACGAAAGGCACGGTCAGCATGCGCAGCGCCCGGGTGCGGCGGAACAGGTCGAGCACCCAGGATTCAGGCGCGGTCTGCGATGCGGTCTGCTCGAAGCGGAACTTGTCGGCCCACGCCACCACCGGGCGGAACAGCAACTGGTCGTAGGCGATGATCACCGCCAGCATGGTCAGCACGGCATAGCCGATCGCCGGCAGGTTCTGCTCCTTGATCGCCAGCGCGACATAGGAGCCGACGCCGGGCAGCGTCACGGTGGTGTCGCCGACGGTGATCGCCTCCGATGCCACCACGAAGAACCAGCCGCCGGACATCGACATCATCGCATTCCAGACGAGACCGGGCACCGCGAACGGCACGTCGAGGCGCCAGAAGCGCTGCCATGCCGAGAGGTGGAAGCTCTGCGACGCCTCGTCGAGATCCTTCGGAACGTTGCGCAGCGACTGGTACATGCTGAAGGTCATGTTCCAGGCTTGGCTGGTGAAGATCGCGAACACGCAGGCGAGCTCGGCGCCCAGCACCCGGCCCGGAAACAGGTTCATGAAGAACACGACCGTGAAGGTGAGGAAGCCGAGGATCGGCACCGACTGCAGGATGTCCAGCATCGGGATCAGCACCATCTCGGCGCGCCGGCTCTTGGCCGCCAGCGCGGCGTAGATGAACGTGAACACCAGCGAGCAGGCCATCGCCAGCAGCATGCGCAACGTGGTGCGCAGCGCGTAGAGCGGCAGGTGCCAGGGATCGAGCGACAGCGGCGGCGCGTCCAGCGTCGACAGCGGCGCGTTGGTCTGTCGCGCGCCATAGGCGATCAGCACCAGCGTGCCGATCACCAGCACCAGCGCGACGACGTCCCAGACGTTCGGCGCCAGCGTCCGGCCGAGGGCGGGAGGGGAGAGCTTGCGGGACGTCATGCGGCGGGGCCCTGGGGACGGACGTAGGATGCGGGACACAGAGGTATTGCCCTGCAACATATGACATTGTTGTGACGGCGAGGCGAGCGGTTCGCCAATCCGCGTGGGCTGAACAAAAGACGACGCCCCCGCCCGCGGGGCGGGCAGGGGCGTCGGCCGATCTGAGGTGAGGCAGGGTCAGGCCGCGCGGGCGGCCGGCGGGTGGCGGACCTCGATGGTGACGTGGGAGAGGTCGGCGAAGCGGGCGAGACGGCCGCGGTAGTAGTCGCCGTCGCGCATGGTGGCCGTCATGATCGAGACGATGGCGCCGAGATGGCCGGGGCCGAGCCGCCACAGGTGCAGGTCGGTGAGCTCGTCGCCGTCGGCCTCGATGGTGCGGCGGACCTTGTCGGCGATCTGCCGGTCGGCGGTGCGGTCGAGCAGGATGCTGCCGGTGTCGCGCACCAGGCCATAGGACCAGTTGGCGATCACGAGGGCGCCAACGAGGCCGGCGAGCGGATCCATCCACAGCCAGCCGAAGGCACGCGCCAGCACCAGGCCGAGGATCACCAGCACCGACACCGCCGCATCGGCGATGACATGCACCAGCGCCGCGCGCATGTTGTTGTCGCGGTGGTGGGCGCCGCCGCCATGGTCGTGCTCGGCGAATGCGATGGCATGGTCGTGGTCGCGGCCGGCAATGCGCCAGCGCACCCGGGCAGTGAAGGCATGCGGCTCGGGGATGTCGTCGCGGGATTCGAGATAGCCGCCGCGGTTCTCGAAGGCGAACAGCTGGCGGGCGCCGTCCGGCCGCACCGTCTCGATGGTCAGCGCGGCGGCGTCCGGCAGCGCGCCGGCGTCGGTCGTGATGCGAAAGCGCGGCGGCACGCCGTCCTCGAACACCGCGACGGTGAGGCGGTCGTCGCCGTCGCCAACGGCGAAGCTCTCCTCGTCATGGTCGTGGTTGGCGTGGTCATGGCTGTGGCCATGACCGTGACCAGGGCCGTGGTGATGACCGTGGCTGTGGCCGTGGTCATGGCCGCCGGACAGCAGCCAGGCGCTGGCAACGTTAACGGCAAGGCCGAGCACCGCGATCGGAATCGCCTCGCGGAAGCTGATCGGCACCGGGTTGAGGAAGCGCTCGATCGCCTCGTAGGCGATCAGCAGCGCGATCATCGCCAGGATGATGGCGCTGGTGTAGCCGGCGAGGTCGCCGAATTTTCCGGTGCCGAAGGTGAAGCTGTCGTCGTTGGCATGGCGGCGGGCGTAGGTGTAGGCCAGCGCCGCCAGCAGCAGCGCGCCGGCATGGGTCGACATGTGCAGGCCATCGGCGATCAGCGCCAGCGATCCGAACATCGCGCCGCCGGCGATCTCTGCGACCATCATCGCGGCGCACAGCCAGATCACCGCCCAGGTGCGGCGCTCGGCGCGGGCGTGATCGGGGCCGAGGAAGACATGGTTGTGACGGGCGGAGAGGGCTGCGGCCTGCAGGTCGGTCATGGAAGCACCCTTGCGCTTACTTCATGTAGGTGTGGACGACTTCGATCAGTTGCTCGGCGGCATCGGCATCGAGGGCGCCGGGATTCTTGTGGGGATCGACGAGATGGGTGCGGATGTGATCCTCCACCACCTCGGCCATCAGGCCGGCGACGCCGCCGCGCACGCCGGCGATCATGTGCATGATGCGCTCGCAGCCGGCCTCTTCCTCGAGCGCGCGCTCGATGGCCTCGACCTGGCCGCGGATGCGGCGCACCCGCGCCAGCAGCTTCTTCTTCTCGCGAATGGTATGGCTCATGGCACGCTATATAGCCTACCCCCCTATCCTAAGCTAGCCCTAAAAAGCGACGGCCATGCCACGGCCTGCGCCGGGGGGAGGCAAGGGATTGGGAAGGCATGATCGGGGCGCCGGGCGCGTCAGGTCCGCTGCGCACGGCGCCAGGTCAGGTCCGCGTGCGGCGCGCCGTGGCGGTGCGCCGGGGCGGGCGGGGCGTCGGCGCGGACGGGGATGCCGCCGCCGTGGCCTTCGACCGCGCCACCGGCTTCGGCGCCAGCGCACGATGGCGCACGGTCATCAGCAGGCGCAAATAGCCCGAGGCGGTCAGCTTGAGGCTTCCGTCGGGCAGGCCGAGCACGCGGTCGAGCGCGACCTCATAAAGACGGACACGCTGCTCCAGCGCGCGGATCGCGCCTTTGGTCGGCGCGTGGCCGGCGCGGATGTGGCTGACGATGTCGGCGACGAGGCCGCGCGTCGCGCCGCCGAGCTGGAGGATCATGTCGGCGACGCCAGCGGGATCGAACGTCCTGAATACCCCCTCCGTGACGCCCTGGCTGATGATGGCGGTGAGCAGGGGATGGAACGCGGCGCTGCTGGCGAGATTGATGCGGTGGAACAGAACCTGGTTCTCGGGCCGGAACAGCGTCTCGAACAGCGCCCACTGCGTCACGGCGTGCTCGATCTTGTTCTGCCGCAGCCGCGCCATCAGCGTGTTGAGGCGCGTCAGCGCGTCGAGGTCCGGCGCATCGATGATGTCCCGCACGCTGGCGAGCGCGGCGGCGGTGAAGCGCTCGGCCAGCGCCTCGAGCAGCGCCTCCTTGGACGAGAAGTAATGGTAGAACGCGCCCTTGGAGACGCCGGCGGCGGCGATGACGTCGTTGAGGCTCGCCTGGTCGTAGCCGCGGGCGAGGAACAGCGCCTGGGCGCAGTCGAGCAGCTCGTTGCGGCGCACCTCCGGATGCTTGACGACGCGGGGCAAGGCCTCTCCTCGGTTGTCCGATCCGTGGCGCCACGGATCGCGGGGTTGTCTGACCGACCATTGGTCGGTATAATAGACTGATGGTCGGTCTGCGGCAATGCTGCAATGACTATTGTCGCCCGATAATGGCGCCGATGGTCCGGGCATCCGCACCGACCGCAGATCGGCAGACGCGTCCGCGTCCGGTCTGCAAAGGGTCCCGCAAGAGACGGCCGGCCGGATGCGCCGGACCGTCGGGCAAGAGGTGCTTCATGAGCACGACGTCGTTGATCGGCAGGATTATCGTTCAGACCGTGGTGTGGTTCGGCGC
This sequence comes from Bradyrhizobium sp. U87765 SZCCT0048, assembly GCF_018131225.1. Classification (GTDB taxonomy): domain Bacteria; phylum Pseudomonadota; class Alphaproteobacteria; order Rhizobiales; family Xanthobacteraceae; genus Bradyrhizobium_A. The sequence continues at coordinate 592,659 of NZ_JAFCMM010000005.1, forward strand.
GATGGGCGCGCTGCTGTTCGCCGGCGCCGGCACGGTGCGCTGGCCCGCCGCCTGGGTGTTCATGGTCGGCATGTGCGCATTCGGGGTGTGGCGCGGCATCGTCATGGTGCGGCGCGACCCGGCGCTCGTCGCCGAACGCACGCGATCGATGATGCAGCCCGGACAGCCGCGTGCCGACAAGATCTTCGTCGTCGTGCTCTGCTGCATGATGATGGCGTGGCTGGTGGTGATGGGCGTCGATGTCATGCGCGTGCAGTGGTCGCATATGCCGCTGTGGCTGCAGGCCGCGGGCGGCGCACTGCTGTTCGCCGGTGGCTGGCTCGCCGATCGCGTGATGCGCGAGAACAGTTTTGCCGCCGCGGTGGTCAAGATCCAGAGCGAGCGCAGGCAGACGGTGATTTCGAGCGGTCCTTATGCGGTCGTGCGCCATCCGATGTATTCGGGCATGGTGTTCGTGTTTCTCGGCATCGCGCTGCTGCTCGGGTCGTGGTGGGGCGCCGTGATCGCCATCGTGCTGTCGCTGATGTTCTGTATCCGCATTGCGATCGAGGAGAAGGCGCTGCGCGAAGGGCTCGCCGGCTATGGCGACTATGCCGTGCGCGTGCCGTGGCGCCTCATTCCCCATGTCTGGTAATCCCACGTCTGGTAATCCCATGTCTGGTAATTTATCCGGTCCGATCTCTCACTGGGCGGGCATGACACTCACGATCGACAAGGCCCCGGCGATGCCGGCGGTGATCCGGCGGCTGGTCGCCGCCGACGCGCAGGACTATCGCACCATCCGCCTTGCGGCGCTGGCGCGCGATCCCGATGCGTTCGGCTCGGTCTATGATATCGAGGTGGCGCGGCCGCTGTCGGCGTTCGCCGAGCGGCTGGCGAGCTCGACGGTGTTCGGCGCGTTTCTCGGCGAACGCATTGTTGGCATGGCCGGCTTCAAGACCGAGAGCGGTCCGAAGGACTGCCACAAGGCGTTCGTGTGGGGGCTCTATGTGCGCCCGTCGGCGCGCGGGCAGGGCGTCGCGGCGGCGCTGATGGCGGCGCTGATCGCCGAGGCGCGGCTGTCGGTCGAGCAACTCACGCTCGCGGTGGTCGAAGGCAACGCCGCCGCGATCGCGCTCTATCGCCGCTTCGGCTTTGCCGCCTACGGCGTCGAGCCGCGCGCGCTCAAGACCGAGACCGGCTATCGCAACGAAGTGCTGATGGCGCGGGTGCTGTGACTGCGCTTTCCGCCGCTCCCTGCGGCGACGGGGCTTGTCCCTGCCATCGTGTTTGCTCGGCCTGACTCCTCTCTCGTCCTAAGCCGCCGCGTCCAGCATCATGGCCTTGAGCATTTCGGCAAGCACGCTCGCCAGCGCGCCGATGCCGCGCTCATGGCCGATCAGCATCAAGGTTTGCGCCTCCTGCGCGAGCTCGCGCACCGGTACGTAGACGAGGCGTCCGGCGCGCCGCTCGAACTCGATGTCGAACGGGGTGAGGAAGGTGATGCCGTTGTCGAGGATGGCGGCGTGGCGCATGATCTCGATGGCGTTGGTCTCGATGATCGGCATCGGCTCGAGCGATACCTTGGCGAACGCCGTGTCGAGATAGGGCCGGATCGCGGTCGAGCCGTCGGCGACCACCAGCGGATAGTCGATGCAGTCGCTGAGCCGCACCTGGCTGCGCTTGGCCAGCGGATGGTTTGGCGCCATCACCGCGCCGAGGCGGCCGGCGGCGCGCGCCAGCACCTTGAGCTGGCTGTTGCGGCTGAAGTCGAAGCCGATGCCGAGATCGGCCTCGCCGCTCGCCACCGCGGCCTGGATGTCCTCGCCGGTGGTCAGCAGCGTCAGATAGAGCCGCACCCGCGGATTGGTCTGGCGGAACTGCTTGACCGTGCCGGGCACGAGGTTGGACGCGAGGCCGCTCATCATCGCCACCGTGATCTCGCCGCGGCGCAGGCCCTTGAGTTCCTCGATCTTGGCCTGCGCGCGCGTCAGGTCCTTCATGGTGTGGCGGATGTGGTTGATCAGCACCTCGCCGGCGGCGGTGAGCAGCAGCTTGCGCGGCAGGCGCTGGAAGATCGGCGTGCCGAGATCGGTCTCCAGCGCCAGGATCTGGCGGCTGATGGCGGAGGCGGCGACGTTGAGATGGCTGGCGGCCTTGCGGATCGACCCGGTCCGGGCGACCTCGTCCACATAGGTCAGCAGGCGGCTGTGCAGCATGGGTGGGCTCCGGTGGCTCCGCTCCGGCGGGCTCGGGGCCGTTGCCGGAAAGGCAACGGCCGGGGCGAAATAAAGCGCTTTTATGCAAGGCTCGGGCCATGCTGAATCGGGCCGGCAGGGCGTGGCGGCGTGCCGCCAGCGCCCCGCATCGCCGTCGGCCGGGGCCGGGGGATATTGAGGAGAGCCGTGCCATGGCATTCGCCGTCGAGGACCTCACGCATGCGAAGGCGTTCCGCATCTCGCCGGGGGACACCAACTATTTCGTGATGCTGTTCGACCGGGAAACCGACGGCATCGACAACATCTTCGTCATCGAGATCTTCCGGCCGGGGGGCGCCACCCCGCCGAACGAGCATGCAGGGGCCCACGAGTTCTTCCATGTGCTGCATGGCGAGGGCATCGCGCGCTGCGACGGCGTGGCGCGGCCGATCCGCAGGGGCGACTCGCTGCTGCTGCATCCCGGGTCCGAGCATGTCATCGAGAACACAGGGGCCGGCAAGCTCTACACGCTGACGGTGATGACGCCGAACGAAGGCTTTGCCGAGCTGATCCGCAGCGGCGAGGCGGTCGCGCTCGAAGCGGACGACATCGCGGTGCTGCGGGGCCTGGCATGACGGCGTCGCCCGCAGCCGTCGTCGCCGACGACTTGAGGCCGCTCGGGCCGAGCGCCCGCAACCGCTGGGCGGTGTCGGCGACGCAGGCCAACCTGCTGCGGCCGGCAATCGAGCCTCGCCCGGTCACGGTCGCCGCAGGCGGCAAGCAGGTGACGCTCGATCTCGCCCGCACCGCGATCGTCGTCATCGATATGCAGAACGATTTCTGTCATCCCGGCGGCTGGCTCAGCCATATCGGCGTCGACGTCGCGCCGGCGCGAGCACCGATCGCACCGCTGCAGCGGCTGCTGCCATGGCTGCGCCGGCGCGAGGTGCCGGTGATCTGGCTGAACTGGGGCAACCGGCCGGACCGGCTCAACCTCAGTCCGGCGCTGCTGCATGTCTACAATCCCTCCGGCGCGGGCGTCGGCCTCGGCGACGCGCTGCCGGGCTCGGGCGCCCGGGTGCTGGAGCGCGGCAGCTGGTCGGCGGCGATCGTCGACGAATTGCCGGTGGCTCCCGGCGACATCCATATCGCCAAGTACCGCATGTCCGGCTTCCAGGATACCGAGCTCGACAGCGTCCTGCGCAACCTCGGCCTCACCACGCTGCTGTTCGCCGGCGTCAATGCCGACCAGTGCGTGCTGTGCACCCTGCAGGATGCCAATTTCCGCGGCTACGACTGCCTGCTGCTGCGCGATTGCACCGCGACCACCTCGCCGGACTACTGCATGGCGGCGACGGTCTACAACGTCAACCAGTGCTTCGGCTTCGTGCTGGAATCCGCTGACCTGATCGCGGCCGGCGGATAGCCCCGCGCGGCCAGGCCGTCCGCGCCTCACGCCCGGCGTACGCAGGGCCGCCGATACCCGCTCATCGGACCGCCGCCGCTTTTGTTATCAGCATCTGCCCAAGGACCGGTCAGGGCCCGTGCCTTGCGTCCGCGCGCATCCGCGCACCGCGCCGGCGTTGCCGCAAAGGCAACGCATCTCTCGAAACAAAATGCTTTTCCGATCACAGCGACGCCGTCATCGTCGCAGGCGCCGGGACACGATCAGCTTGTCAAATGAGGTCGCCGTGAACTTCCTGTCGCGCTCAATCGCCGTCGCCGGTCTCGCCGCCGCCTGGGGCCTCGCATCGCTCGCCTCCGCCACGGCGGCGGAGAAGGTGACGTTCCTCACCAGCTGGTTCGCCCAGGCCGAGCATGGCGGCTTCTACCAGGCGAAGGCCACCGGCCTCTACGACAAGGCCGGACTCGACGTCACCATCAAGATGGGCGGTCCGCAGGTCAACGGTTCGCAGCTGCTGCTCGCCGGGGAGACCGATTTCCTGATGGGCTACGACATCCAGGTGCTGAAGGGGCGCGAGCAGGGCCTGCCGCTGGTGACGGTGGCGTCCTCGTTCCAGTTCGACCCGCAGGGCATCATGGCCCATGACGATGTGCCCGACCTCGCCGCGCTCAAAGGCAAGCCGATCCTGATCGCCGGCTCGTCGCGCACCACGTTCTGGCCGTGGCTCAAGGCCAGGTACGGCTTCACCGACGACCAGATCCGTCCCTACACTTTCAACCTGCAGCCGTTCTTCGCTGATCCCGCCGCCTCGCAGCAGGCGTACCTGTCGTCCGAGCCGTTCGCCGCCCAGCAGCAGGGCGTCAAGGTGAAGTTCTTCCTGTTCGCCGACGGCGGCTATCCGCCCTATGGCGCGGCGATCGTCACCACCGACAAGATGGTGGCGGAGAAGCCGGACGTGGTGGCGCGTTTCGTCAAGGCGTCGCTCGAGGGCTGGCGCGACTATCTGAAGAACCCAGCGCCCGGCAACGCGCTGATCAAGGTCGACAATCCGAAGATGACCGATGCGCAGATCGCATTCGCGATCGAGAAGCTGAAGGAGACCAAGGCGCTCGACGGCGGCGATGCGGCGGCCGGCGGCATCGGCATCATGACCGGAACGCGCTGGAAGGCGACTTACGACTTCCTGGTCGCGGCCGGCCTGCTCGATGCCAAGACCGACTGGCAGAAGGCGTTCACCGACCGCTTCGTCAAGGATCTCAAGATCGCGTTCTGACCATGACCGTGATGGATGACCTGTCGCCGCACCGGCTGGACACGTTGATCGCCGATCTCGGCGACATGCCGGTCATCACCGATCCCACGATCGTGCGCCGCCGCTCACGCGACTTCTTCTGGTACAGCCCGCTCCTCAACGAGGCGCTGAACGGCAAGGCGGCCGACCTGATCGTGGCGCCGCGCGACGAGGCCGAGGTGATCCGCGTCGCGGCGGCCTGCGCGCGCCACCGCGTGCCGCTGACCGTGCGCGCCGGCGGCACCGGCAACTACGGCCAGGCGGTGCCGCTCCAGGGCGGCGTGCTCCTCGACATCACCGCGCTGAACGCCATCGCGTGGATCCGGCCAGGCCTCATCCGGGTCGGCGCCGGCGCCCGGATGAACGCCATCGATGCAGCGACGCAGCCGACGGGATGGGAGCTACGCATGCATCCCTCCACCAAGCGCACCGCGACCATCGGCGGCTTCGTCGCCGGCGGCTCGGGCGGCGTCGGCTCGGTGACCTATGGTGGTCTGCGCGAGCGCGGCAACATCATCGCCGCGCGCATCGTCACGCTCGAGCCGGAGCCGCGGGTCATCGAGCTGCGCGGCGACGCGGCGCAGAAGATCAACCGTGCCTACGGCACCACGGGCATCATCACCGCGCTGGAGATGCCGCTGGCGCCGGCGTGGCGCTGGATCGACGTGGTGGTGGCGTTCGACGATTTCCTCGCCGCGGCGGCGTTCGGTCATGAGGCGGCGCGTGCCGACGGCATCGTCAAGAAGCTGCTCTCGCCGGTGACCTGGCCGCTGCCGTCGTATTTCGGCGCCCTGAAACCCGCATGTCCCGAGGGCAAGAGCGTCCTGCTCGCGATGATCGCTGAGCCGTCGCTGGAGAGCTTCAAGGCGCTGCTCGGCGGCCGCGGCACCATCACGCTGGAGACGCCGACCGACGAGACGCCGGGCAAGGTGCCGCTCTACGAATACACCTGGAACCACACCACGCTGCAGGTGCTCAAGAGCGACCGCTCGGTGACCTACCTGCAGTGCCTCTATCCGCACGACCGCCTGCTGGACAAGGTGGCGGAGATGCGCCGGCTGTTTCCTGACGAAGTGTTGCAGCATCTCGAATTCATCCGCTTCAACGGCGATGTCACCTGCAGCGGACTGCCGGTGGTGCGCTATCGCGATCCGCAACGGCTCGACGAGATCATCCGCCTGCACGAGGCGAACGGCGTCTACATCGCCAATCCCCATGTCTATACGGTCGAGGATGGCAGCCGCTACAAGCGGGTCGATGTCGACCAGCTCGGCTTCAAGCAGGAGGTCGATCCGCAGGGGCTGCTCAATCCCGGCAAGATGCGCAGCTTCGTCGCCGGCGCCTGACATGCGCGTGCTCTATGTCTACTGCCATCCCCTCGACGACAGCTTTCATGCGGCGATCCGGCGGGAGGCGCTGGCGGGCCTCACGGAGGCTGGGCATGCGGTTGATCTGCTCGATCTCTATGCCGAGGGCTTCGACCCGGTGCTGACCGCCGAGCGGCGGCGCGGCTACCACGATCCCATCCGCAATCGCGCCGAGAACCAGGCGCATGTCGACCGCCTGATGGCGGCGCAGGCGCTGGTCGTGCAGTTTCCGACCTGGTCGTTCGGCCCGCCCGCCATGCTCAAGGGTTGGTTCGACCGCATGTTCGGGCCTGGCATCGCCATGGACCTGTCCGATCCGGCGCATGTCAAGCCGCTCCTGACCCACCTGCGACGCATCGCCGGCATCTCGACCTACGGCCGGCCGCGCTGGAAAGCCATCGCCATGGCCGATCCGCCGCGCAAGATCGTCAAGCGCTACCTGCCATGGTTCACCGGCTTCCGGGCGCGGGCGCGCTACCTCGCGCTCTACCACATGAACGTCGCCACCTCCGCGCAACGCACGCGCTTCCTCGGCCGCGTGCGGCGCGAGATGGCGAGGTTGTGAGGCAGATTGAGAATGAGTCTCCGCATCCTCAGCGTCATCACCGGGCCGACGCGCAGCGTCGAGACCCGGTGATCCAGCTTCAAAAGCACATGTCGAGTGGTGAACAAGCTGGATTGCCGGGGCAAGCCCGGCAATGACGAGTGGGTGTGGTGTGCGCTGAGAATGAGCCGGACGGCCCTGGATCAAGTCGGGCAATGACGCAGTGGGAATGCAGCGCCGCGGAAAAAGTCGGATAGCTCCAAACTGGGACAGTCGCGGCCATGATGCACGCCTCGCCTCACTCTGGCAGCTTCGCCGCCTTGACGTCGGCGAGCAGCCTGATGAATTCGTCCGCCGCGTGCTCGGCGGTGCGGCGGCCCTTGTCGGCGGTGGCCTTGTGGGCTTCGCCGACCGCGCCCTCGGGATTGAGGTCGCCGGCGATCCAGGCATAGGCGGAGAGGCCGGTCGGCCGCAGATGGGCGAACGTCGCCTCGTCCTGCTCTGCGACCGAGGGAAAATCCTTCGCGCTGGCCATGTCGACGAGCTCGGGGCGGAAGTGCAGCATCAGCGACGTCTCGACGTCGCCGCCATGGATGCCGAACTTCAACTCGCGCTCGCTGTAGAGCCCCGCCGGCTTGCCGAGGCGCGACCACGCCGCCTTGACCACCAGCATGTTGGCCTGCACGCGCAGTTCGCGCGCGACGATACCCATCACGTCCTCGTTGCCGCCGTGGGAATTGACCATGACCAGCTTGCGCACGCCGGCGCGGGCGACCGACAGGCCAAGCTCGGTCCAGCTCTCGATCAGCGTGCGTGCGGGCAGGGTGAGCGTGCCGGGCATGCGCAGGTGCTCGTTGGACTTGCCGACCTCCTGCACCGGCAGGATGCGGATGTCGAGATCGTCCGGCAGCCGCGCGATCAGCGTCGCCAGCATGCCGCGGTTGATCGCGGCATCGACGCACACCGGCAGGTGCGGGCCGTGCTGCTCGATGGCCGCGATCGGCAGGATCGCGATGGTGGTGCGGGGATCGCACGCCCGGAATTCGTGCGAGGCGTACTCGCCCCACCAGGCGCGGCGGCGCGGGGTGTCCATGTCAATCTCCCTGTTGTGGGGGTGCGGCCGCGATCACTTCGATCTCGACCATGAATTCCGGCCGGGTGAACCCGCCGACGATCATCAGCGTCGAGGCCGGCGGCGTTCCCTGAAACTGGCGATCGCGGCAGCGCATGTAGGCGGCCATGTGGGCGCGATCGGTGACATAGGCGTTGACGCGGATGACGTCGGCGAGCGTCATGCCGTCCTCGGCGAGAATGGCGGCGATGTTGGCGAAGCACAGCTCGGCCTGCGCCTCGCAATCCGGCGGGATGGAGTCGTCGGCCGCGATGCCGAGCTGGCCCGACACCACCGCGAGGCGGTGGCCCGCGGGCACCGCGATGCCGTGGCTGTAGCGGGCGAAAGGCGGCCTGATCGATGATGGGGACAGTGCGCGCAAGACCGTCGAACCCTGCTGGATATGCGATGGCCTGCATTTGCGAGAGGCTGACGGCAAAAATCAATGCGTTGCCGAAAAGGCAACGCATGCCGCGAATTAAAGTGTTTTTCGGCGACGCAATCGCCGTGCATTATTTTTAGAGGGCGCCGGGTTCGACGCGGCATCCGGAACGGAATTTGCTTCGCCCGGGAGATACGCATTGGACGTTTGTCGGAACACGCCATGAATGCCCTGATGTCGAGCGACGCGATCGACCATGCCGCGCCGGTGTCCTCCACCGCGACCGGCGCCACCCCGCGACTGCCCGCGGTCGAGGTGCTGTCGGCCGAGAAAGTCTTCGCCAACGGCACGCGTGCGCTGGCGCCGATCGACCTCACCATCGCCGACGGCGAGTTCCTCACTCTGATCGGGCCATCCGGCTGCGGCAAGAGCACGCTGCTCAAGATGATCGCCAACCTGTTGCAGCCGTCCGACGGGCGGCTGTTGTGGTGGCGCGGTGACTTCAGCCAGGTCGGGCAGGAGGGGCGCCGCTTCGCCTTCGTGTTCCAGGAGCCGACCCTGATGCCCTGGGCGCGGGTCGACACCAATGTCCGCCTGCCGCTCGATCTCGCCGACATGCCGCGCAGCGGCGCCGAGCCTCTCGTCGCCGACGCGCTGGCGCGGGTCGGGCTGTCGGCGTTCGCCCGCCACTATCCGCGCCAGCTCTCGGGCGGCATGAAGATGCGGGTCTCGATCGCCCGTGCGCTCGCCACCCAGCCCAACCTGCTGCTGATGGACGAGCCGTTCGGCGCACTCGACGAGTTCACTCGCAACAAGCTCGACGACGACCTGGTGCGGCTGTGGTGGGAGCGCAAGCTGACCACCGTGTTCGTGACGCACTCGATCTACGAGGCCGTGTTCCTGTCGACGCGGATCGTCGTGCTGGCCGCCCATCCCGGCCGCATCTTCCGCACCATGACCATCGACGAGCCGCAGCCGCGCGGCGAGAGCTTCCGCGACAGCCCGCGGTTTGCCGCCTACTGCCGCGAACTGTCGACCTGGCTCGCCGAAGCATCGCTGCCCGCCGCAACGGGAGGAAAGACATGAGGCCGCTGCTGCAGTCGGAGACCTTCGTGCGCATCGCGGCCCCCCTCGCGGTCGGCGTCGTGCTGATGGGCGTGTGGGAGATCGGCTGCCGCATCGGCGGCATCCCCGTCTATCTCTTTCCCAAGCCGAGCGACATCTTCGCCAGCCTCGTGCACAATGCGCCATCGCTGCTGCGTGCGCTGCTGGTGACGCTGCGGGTGACGCTGCAGGCCTTCGTCGTGGCGGTGGTGCTCGGCACGCTGATCGCCTTCATGTTCGTGCAGAGCCGCGCCATCGAGGTCAGCCTGTTTCCCTACGCGGTGCTGCTGCAGGTGACGCCGATCGTCGCCATCGCGCCGCTGATCATCATCCTGGTCAAGAACACCCAGGCGTCGCTGACGATCTGCGCCACGCTGGTGGCGCTGTTCCCGATCATCTCCAACACCACGCTCGGCCTGCGCAGCGTCGATCCCGGGCTTGCCAGCTATTTTCGCATGAACCGCGCCAGCCGGCTGAAGACGCTGCTGCGCCTGCGCATCCCCGGGGCGCTGCCGTACTTCTTCGGCGGCCTGCGCATCTCCTCGGGCCTTGCGCTGATCGGCGCGGTGGTGGCCGAGTTCGTCGCCGGCACCGGCGGGCGCTCGTCGGGCCTCGCCTACGAGATCCTGGACGCCGGCTTCCAGCTCGACATCCCCCGCATGTTCGCCGCGCTGTTCCTTATCACCATCACCGGCGTCGTGCTGTTCGCCGCCATGGTCGGGCTGTCGCGCGCCGCGCTCGCGGGCTGGCACGAAAGCGAAATGGGAATCGAGACATGACCGCGCTGCTGATCGAGAACGCCGAGGGGATCTTCACCGGCCTCGGCGGCGCGGCGATGCGCACGCGCGGCGCGATCCGCATCCGCGACGGCCTCATCGCCGCGATCGGCGCGCTCGACGCCGAGCCGGGCGAACGGCGGCTCGACGCCCGCGGCTGCGTGATCTATCCCGGATTGATCTCCACCCACCATCACCTGTTCCAGAGCGTCCTGAAGGGGGTACAGGCCGGCATCGACCTGCCGCTGAGCGGCTGGTTGCGCTCGGTGCCCTATGCCTACTGGTCGCGCATCGATGAGGAGGCGCTGGCGGTGGCGGCGCGGATCGGCCTTGCCGAGATGTTGCTGTCAGGCACCACCACGGTCGCCGACCATCATTATCTGTTCAGCGACAGCTACCGTTTCGATCCGGCTGCGGTGATCTTCGAGGTGGCGCGCAGCCTCGGCGTCCGCCTCGTGCTGTGCCGCGGCGGCGGCACGGTGACGCGCCATGTCAGCGACGGCAGCGGCGCGCCGACGCCGGTCGAGCCGCTCGACCGCATGCTGGCCTCGGTCGAGGCTTGTGCGGCCCGCTTCCACGACGCCTCGCCCGGCGGTCTCACCCAGGTGGCGATGGCGCCGACGACGCCGACCTGGTCGCTCGATCCGGGCGAACTGCGGGAGGTGATCGGCGCGGCGCGGCGCATGCGGCTGCGGGTGCACAGCCATCTGTCGGAGACCGCAGACTATGTGACCTTCTGCCAGTCGGTGCACGGCAAGCGCCCGGTGCACTGGCTCGCCGACCATGACTGGCTCGGGCCCGACGTGTGGTTCGCCCATCTCGTGCATCTCGATGCCGACGAGGTCCAACTACTCGCCGACACCGGCACCGGCATGGCGCACTGTCCACAGTCCAACTGCCGCCTCGGCTCCGGCATCGCGCCGGCGGATAGGCTCGCCGCGCTCGGTGGTGCGGTGTCGCTCGCGGTCGACGGCGCGGCATCGAACGAGGCCGCCGACATGGTCAGCGAGATGCACAGTTGCTGGCACACCCATCGCGCCGTGAAAGGCGCGGGCGCCGTCACCGCCGACGAGGTGGTGCGCTGGGCCACCGCCGGCGGCGCGCGGGTGCTCGGCCTGCCGCAGGTCGGCACGCTCGCGGTCGGCCAACAGGCGGATATCGCGGTGTTCGACCTCGACCAGCCGCGCCATTTCGGCATGCATGATGCGCTGGTCGCGCCGGTGACCTGCGGCGGCGCGCGCGTGCGCTATCTTCTGGTTGGCGGCCGCATCGTGGTCGACGACGGCGCCATCCCGGGACTCGATCTGGCCCATCTGCGATCCGCCGCGGCGGGCGTCGTGCGACGCCTCGCGGCCTGACTTCTTCAAGGGGAGACCACCATGCTGGTGACGAAACAACCGGTGCTGCGCCGCTTCTGGTACGCGATCATGCCGCTCGAGAATCTGAAGGAGGGGCCGAAGCCCTTCACGCTGCTCGGCGAGCCGATCGTGCTGTTCCTCGATGCGCAGGGGCAGCCGGCGGCGCTGGAGGATCGCTGCTGTCATCGTACGGCCAAGCTCTCCAAGGGCTGGTGCCGCAACGGCAACATCGTCTGCGGCTATCACGGCTGGGAGTACGATCGCGACGGCAAGCTGGTGATGATTCCGCAGTTTCCTTTCGAGCAGCCGATTCCCGACGCCAAGGCGAAGTCATTCCGCACGCAGACGCGCTACGGCTATGTCTGGGTCGCGCTCGACGAGCCGCTGGCGGATATCCCCGATATCCCGGAGGATCGCGATGCCGGCTATCGCCGCATCTTCCAGTTCTACGATACGTGGAACACGGCGGCGCTGCGGTTGATGGAGAATTCGTTCGACAACGCCCACTTCGCCTTCGTGCACAAGAACACGTTCGGCGACATCGATCAGCCGCGCCCCGAGAAATACGAGATCGTCGAGACCGACTACGGCTTCGAGGCCGAGACCATCGTGACCGTGAAGAACCCGCCGATGGCGGCGCGCATCTCCGGGACCTCCGAGCCGTATACGAAGCGCCACATGCGCAACAAGTGGTACATGCCGTTCTGCCGTCGCCTCGACATGGAATACCCCTCCGGCATCCGGCACATCATCTTCAACTGCGCGACGCCGGTCGCCGACGGCAAGATCCAGGTGGTGCAGCTGTTGTTCCGCAACGACACCGAGGCGGACTGCTCGGCGCAGGAGCTGATCGACTGGGATGCCGCGATCATCGCCGAGGACCGCGACATCCTGGAGTCTACCGATCCCGACGCCATCGTCGACATGGGACGCAAGATCGAGAAGCACATGCCGTCCGATCGGCCGGGCATGCTGATGCGCAAGCGTCTGCTCGACCTGCTGCAGCAGTACGGCGAGGCGGAAATTCCGCGCGACGTGGCGTAGATGATTTAAGCGGTGATAGAGCGTGGCCAGCGCAGCTGCGGTGGCGGCTGGAGGCTCTTCCGGAAAGAAGTGACCGCCGGCCACGGCCTCGCCGCGAGGTCGTCGGCGTCATGAGCGCGGTCGAGACTTGCGGCGCCGGCGCGCGATCGCGAGGCGTTCGGTTCGGTCTGTGATCCCGATGTGGCGCGGCCGTTGTCGGCGTTCGCCGAGCGGCTGGCGAGCGCGGCGGTGTTCGGCGCGTTTCCTGGCGAACGCATGGTCGGCACGGCCGACTTCAAGACCGGGAGCGGTCCGATAGACCGCCACCAGGCCCCTCGTGTGCTCTACGCGCGCCTGTTTTTTGCCGGCGCTCATCGATCATCCATGCATCGAATGTGGCTGCGCCCCGCGTGCATTGCCCTTCGTTCGGGGCGTTCTCGTTCGGGCGTCCGTCGTGCCCGGGCGACGCATCGGACAATACTTAGGGATTGACCTAAGTATTGTCCGGCGCTAGGGAGAGGGCATCGGCGGCCTCGAGGCGTGGATCGGCTGCGCAGCGCCTCCCGGTCCTTGCCGTGAACCCGACGGAGCCTGCCATGCGTGCTCAACCAGGAGGAGGCCCGCCGCGGGGCCAGGTCTCGCCCGCGGTGATCGATGGCGTGTTTCGCGCGCTGTCCGATCCGACGCGGCGCGATGTCGTCGGTCGCCTCAGCGCACGGTCGGCGACCGTCAGCGATCTCGCCGCCACCTACGACATGGCGCTGTCGTCGTTCGTCGAGCATCTCAACGTGCTGGAGCGCAGCGGCCTCGTGCGCTCCCACAAGACCGGGCGTGTGCGTACCTACGAGCTCATCCCGGAGCAGTTGAGGATGGCGGAGGACTGGCTGACGCGGCAGCGTACTCTGTGGGAGCGTCGTCTCGATCAGCTCGATAGCTATCTCATGAAGATGAAACAGGAGCGAACGAAGTGACTTCATCCGTGATCAAGATCGACCCGAAACTCGACCTCGTGCTCGAAAGAGAAATCGACGTGCCCGTCGAACTCGTCTGGGAAGCCTGGACCACGGCGGAGCATCTGCGCCACTGGTTCGCGCCGAAACCGTTTTCCATCACCGCCTGCAATCTCGATCTGCGGCCCGGCGGCGCCATCAACTTCACCATGCGCACGCCCGACGGACATGAATTTCCGAACACCCAGTGCTACCTCGAAGTGTCGCCGTTCGAGCGGCTGATCATCACCGATACGCTGCTCGGCGGTTATCGTCCGTCGCCCAATCCGTTCTTCACCGCGGTTCTCGAACTGGCGAAGAATGGCAACGGCACGCGTTACAAGGCGATTGCCATGCATGGCAACGACGAGGCGCGCAGGAAGCACGAGGAGATGGGCTTCCATGACGGCTGGGGAACGGTCCTGGCCCAGATGGTCGATTACATCAAGGCGGGACACATGCGATCCTGACCGCGCGCCCTTCGGCCGTCGTCGATGTCATCGGCGACGGTCGGGCGACCCAGGCCGCCGGGCGTTGCGCCGTCCGTGCAGCTGGCGTCTCACGCCGCGGGCGGAGCGACGGCGGCGTGATGGCGGCGCGGGGCCGGCGGCGGCGTGTGTTCCTGAAGGGTGGTGCCGGCGATCCAGCGTGACACCTGCACGAACGGCGAACCGGTCACCGGCGCGCGGCTCGCCTCGCGAAACACCGCGATCTGGCCGTCGGCGGCCGTGCCGTCGCGGGCAATGAGGCGGCAGTGCTCGACTTCGTCGACGCAGTCGAGCGCAATGGCGTCCATGGCGACGAGCGCGAGGACGTCGTCGACGAGGTCGCCGACCGCGACCGCGCCGCTGCGGGTGACGAACGTGCCCTGCACGCCGAAGCGCTGCGCCCGCCATTTGTTCTCGACGGCGAGGGCGCGGTCGACCGACGTCAGGTCGGCGTTGATCTCAGGATCGAGCGTGAGCCGCCGTGCCAGCGCGCGGTACAGCGCGGCGAGCGCGATGGCGTCCTCGATGCGGGTGCAGCAGTCGCAGGCGCGCAGCTCCAGTGTCGGCCGCCGCGCCGACGGCCGCACCATCCACCAGATGTAGCTGCCATCGCCAATCGCGCCGCCGTGCACCAGGGCATCGACATAATCGGCATACGCCTGCTCGCTCTCGAACAGGTCGGGGATGCCGCTGCGCGGCAGCTCGTCATAGGCGGCGAGGCGATAGGCCTTCAGGCCAGTGTCGCGGCCGTGCCAGAACGGCGACGACGCCGACAGCGCCAGAAACAGTGGCAGGAACGGCGTCATGCGCCGCATCACCTCGACGCGGCGCGAAGCATCCGGCAACTGGACATGGACATGCATGCCGCACACGAGGTCGCGCCGGCCGATCATCTGCAGGTCGTCCATCATGTCGACATAGCGCGCCTTGGCCGTCGGCTGCATCCGGCTCCACATCGCGGTCGGGTTGGTGCCGCAGGCCATGATTGCGAGGCCGTATTCGGCGGCGACCCGCCCGACTTCCTGGCGCAGGAAGGCGAGCTCGGCGCGGGCGTCGCGGAACGAGGCGTGGACGTTGGTCGCGACCTCGACCTGGGCCTGGATGAACTCGCGGGTGCTCTGGCCGCCGGTGGCGAGGCCGGCCGCCTCGAACAGGCCGTCGGGCGTGAACTCCGGGGTCTCGAAGGTCCGGGCATCGGCCAGGAAGTATTCCTCCTCGATCCCGAACGTGAACTCGGCATCCGGACCGCGCCAGGGCGCGTCGGTGCGCAGCACGATGTGCTTGCGGTCGGCGCTCGCGCCCAGCATCAGGGCCTTGAGATCATGAAATGCCATGTCCGAACCCCTTCCACGTGCCTGGCGATGCCAGCTTTTGCGGGCGACAACGCCGCCGGGCGGGGTGCGGTTCCGGCCAGGAGGGCCCCGCTGCCGTTTAATTCATTGAATCTCCGGCATTTCTTTCATCCAGCAGGGGGCGGCGGGATGGCGGCGGAGGCTGGCGCCGGGGGATGTGTCCGGATCGCGCCGGAGTGGTGGCCGCGGCGCGGCCGGCTGGCCTCGACCCGGCGGCCATGCCATTGAGATGCTTATAATCATTCTAAGCGAAAGCGGTCACATCCCGCGGCGCGGTGCTTGACCGGCAACGGTGCGGCTGCGACGTACACGCCATGACGGACGATCGACACGACAGGCCGCGCAGCCGGCTCGGCGATGCGGCGCGCGGCTTCACCGGCGTGGTCGCGGCGCTGGAAGCCTCCGCGGCGTCCTCGGCGCTGGACGCGCAGGAGCTCGAGCAGCGCCTGATCGAGTTCGGCTTCGTCGAGGGGGCGGCGATCGAGATCCTGCATGAAGGCGCGATCGGCCGCGACCCGATCGCGGTGCGGATCAACAATGTCACCGTGGCGCTGCGCCGGCGCGAGGCGATGGCCGTGGTCGTGGAATGAACTGATGCGGATCGATGGGGCCGGCTCCCTGCACCTTGCCCTAGTGGGGACCCCGAACAGCGGCAAGACCTCGCTCTTCAACGCGCTGACCGGCAGCCGCCAGAAGGTTGCGAACTATCCCGGCGTCACGGTCGAGCGCAAGTCCGGCGGCTTCATCACGCCGGCCGGCCGCCACATCACCCTGGTCGACCTGCCCGGCACCTATTCGCTGCGCGGCCGCAGCCCCGACGAGGAAATCACCCGCGACGTCGTGCTCGGCCGCTTCGCCGGCGAGGCGCAGCCGGATCTTGCGGTGTGCGTCGCCGATTCCACCAGCATGCGCCTCGCCATCCGCCTCGTGCTGGAGATGAAGCGCACCGGCCGCCCGCTGGTGCTGGTGCTCAACATGGTGGACATCGCGCGCCGCCGCGGCATTACCATCGATCTCGACAAGCTGTCGGCGCGCCTCGGCGTGCCGGTGGTGACCGCGATCGCGGTGCGCAAGGGCGGCACCGACGACCTGCTCAAGCTGATCGACACTGCCGCGGCACAGGCCTCGCCGGCGGCCGCGAGCGCGTGGGCCCCGCCGAGTATCGCCGACATGCGCGCCGCCCAGCGCGAGGCCGACCGCATCATCGCCGACTGTGTCGGCGCGCCGGCCAGGCCCGACACCCTGACCACGAAGGTCGACGCGGTGGTGCTGCACCCGGTGTTCGGCCTCGTCGTGCTGATCGCGATCCTGTTCGTCATGTTCCAGGCGGTGTTCGCCTGGGCGCAGCCCTTGATGCAACTGCTGTCGTCCGGCTTCGATGCGCTCGGCGGCCTGGTGCATGACTATCTGCCCGAGGGGCTGCTGCAGAGCTTCCTGCAGAACGGCGTCATCTCCGGCGTCGGCAGCGTCATCGTGTTCCTGCCGCAGATCATCATCATCTTCCTGTTCATCCTGCTGCTGGAAGACTTCGGCTACATGGCGCGCGCCGCGTTCCTGATGGACCGCATCATGGGCGGTGCCGGGCTGCATGGCCGCGCCTTCATTCCGCTGCTGTCGAGCTTCGCCTGCGCCATTCCCGGCATCATGGCGACGCGGGTGATCGACAACCGCCGCGACCGCCTCACCACCATCCTGATCGCGCCGCTGATGACCTGCTCTGCGCGCATTCCCGTCTACACCCTGATCATCTCGGCGTTCATTCCGCCGAAGCTGGTGTGGGGCTTCGTCAACCTGCAGGGGCTCGTCATGTTCGGGCTCTATGCGGTCGGCATCTTCAGCGCGCTCGGCGTCTCCTTCCTGATCAAGTTCTTCATGCTGCGCGACTACGCGCCGGCGCCGTTCATGCTGGAGCTGCCGGACTACAAGCTGCCGCGGCTCAAGAGCGTCGCCATCGGCATCTTCACCCGGGTGAAGATGTTCCTTTACCGCGCCGGCACGACCATCTTCTCGATGATGGTGCTGATCTGGTTCCTGGCCTCGTTCCCGCGGCCGCCGGCGGGGGCCACCGAGCCGGCCATCGACTTCAGCCTTGCCGCCATCATCGGCCATGCGCTGCAGCCGCTGCTGGCGCCGCTCGGCTTCAACTGGCAGATCGCGGTGGCTCTGATCCCGGGCATGGCGGCGCGCGAGGTCGCGGTGGCTTCGCTCGGCACCGTCTACGCCATCGAGGGCGGCAAGGAAGCCGCCGAGCAGATCGGCCAGGTGCTGGCGGGCCAATGGAGCCTCGCCACCGCGCTGTCGCTGCTCGCCTGGTACATCTTCGCGCCGCAATGCGCCTCGACGCTGGCGGTGATCAAGCGCGAGACCGGGGGCTGGCGCTGGATGGCGCTGACCTTCGGCTACATGTTCGCGCTCGCCTATCTCGCCAGCCTCATCACCTACAACGTCGCGGTGGCGCTCGGCGCAGGGTAGGGCGCGACGGGTTCGGATCGCGTGCCGTCGCCGCGATGAACCGGCGGCGGTGCCATGAGCATCCCGGGAAAGATATACGCGATCGCGTATAAGGCCGAACCGGCTGCGGCGCGTCAGGCAGCGTCCCCGTCGGGGAGGTTGCCGGTTGTTGCTCCCCGGTCGATCGGCTGGCTGCTGCCGTCCTTGGCTTTCACACGCCCGCGGGCGTAGCCCTTCGAGACAGCCGTAAACATCTGGCACAGCTCGTATTCGAGGTATTCATTGGCGAGGATCAGCGCGCGAATCGCGCTGCGCATGTCGCCGTTGCAGGCCGCGATGGCCTGGTCGGCCGCGGCCTCGAGACGATCGCTCTCGTCCGATGGGGGTGACGACAGGGAATGGCGCTTGGCGCCGGACAAAGCGGCTGCGGACATGACGATGGCTCTGGTGAGGGGTTGTTGGCGGGTTATAGTGTTCTTGTTTTGTTCGATCGTCAATCGCCGCGTTCGCTCGTCCACAGGGTCGGATCATGGCGTCATCGGCACCGTCGGGAACGCAGCCAACGGGCCGCAGGTTCAGTCGGTTAGAGCGCCGGCCTGTCACGCCGGAGGTCGCTGTCATCGGTGCGCGGCAGGCCGGGATGCCGGCGCTTTTGGCAGGATACTCCCCCGCGCCTCGCGAAGGCGCGGCGACCGCTTTCATGCCGCAGGCCGTCTTCGGCACCGTTCAGCGCTGCGGGCGCGCCGGCGCCAGATGGGCGAAGCGCTTGTAGACCTCGGCATCCGCCATCCACAGCGGGCAGGCGAAATTCAGCACGGCCCCGGCTGGAGCATGTTTGCGGTACCACGCTTCGCCGGCGATCTCGCCCAGCCGCTTCAGCAGTTCGGCGGCGCGGCGGTTCACCTCCAGCGCGAACGCATGGGGATGCATGGCGCCCGTCACAAGATCGGCGTCGAGGTGGAGCTTGTCGACAAGGCAGGCAGCGACGGCGTCCTCCACGGCCGCGGGGTTGGCGTCCGTGGCTGCGGGATCGTTCAGGATGAAGTGCGCGATGACTGGCCTTCGCAACGCGATGTCCGCGCCGCGCGTGAAATGGACGTCGAGCAGGTGTGTCTCGACGTCGAGGATGCTGTCCGCCTGACGGCCGCTGTAGCGCTGTTCCACGGTCTGCCAGAATACATCGATGTTGAGGCCGAGAGGGCCGTAAAGCAGCCAGCTCAGGATTCCGGTGGGAAACGGCTGGGTGACGAACGTCCTTGCGGGATCGATCGCGCATCGACCGTCGACGCAGCCGTTGGTGGCCGCGAGAATGCGGTTGGCTGCCTGATGGCAAACGCCGGTCAGTCCGTAGAGAATGCCGCTGGATTGGCCCATCGTCCACCCGCCCTCTGGGGCGGCACAGCCTGTGTTGGTCGTGCAGTCGTAGTTCACGAGCCACTTGTACGGATCAGTCTCTCTGATGCCGGTGCACACGAGAATGGCCAGCACCATGTCGACGTCGATGGACGATGACTGGATCTGCTTCATGTCGCTCAGGCGGAACAGCGAGGCGGGATTGGCGCAGTAGCTCGTGCCGGGATAACACTCGGCCCCCTGCGGACCGCCGAAGCAGGGAAACTTGTGCGAGGTCGCGCCATAGGTCGCGGTCGCCCAGGCGTGCTGGACCCAGAAGTCGATGCCGCCGAGGTTGAGGTATCCGTTGTCCCAGCCGCCGCCGGCGGAGCCGATCAGTGCGGCGTCGGTGCGGGCCGGTGTGGACGTGGTGGCAGGCTGGTGCAGGTCAGTCATGGGTGGTCTCCCCAAAGCTGAACTTGTCCAAGGCTTGATCAAGGCTTGATCAAGGCTTGATCAAGGCTCAATGTCGTCGCGGCTGAACTTGTTCGACGCTACACGCCATGGCTGTCGAACGTTGTGCCCTGCGTCTCACGGCCGTGCGAAATCTGCTCGACGTTGCGTCTCGCCGGGGATGGCGGGCCGACGCCGACATCGATGCCGACGCTGATGCGCGGGGAATCACGGGCCTGTCGTTCGGCCAGTGCTGCGCGCCGAGATTGTTGACGTCAGGTCATTTTGGCAGGATGGCCGCGGGGACATTCTCGTCGCTCTGTCATGGCAGAGGAGGACTGCATGAAGTCTCTGATTGCCGTCGTTATGTTCACCGCGGGTCTGGTTATCGCCGCCGCGTCCGCGCAGGCGCTGCCGCGCGCGCCACTGTCGTCAGATGCATCCGTCATCACTGTCGCTGGCGGCTGCGGGCCGGGGTGGCACCGCGGTCCGTATGGCGGCTGCCGTCCAATGTACAACTGCCCGCCGGGCTGGCACTCCGGCCCCTACGGCCGGCACTGTTTCCGCAACTGGTGAGCACTCGCCGGATCGCTCGCTTCTGGTGTCACGCCGCCCGGTCGGGAGCGTCGTCCGGCGGGCAGCGCTGGATGGTGTAGCCCTGGTCGAGCACGCGTTTCGCCGGACTGGTGTCGTCGGTGACTTCGTCGATGACGAGGCCGGCCTCCTCGGCGTGCGCCCACACATCTTCCCGGGTCGGAAACGTGCGGCTGATCTTGTCGTTGTTGCTGAACAGCGCGTAGGCCATCACCCACCTCCACCCCGGGGCAACGCTGCAGCGCTGCCGTCGTTCCGGTATGCTGCGCCGACGCGGGCGTCAGCCGTTGCGGGTGTTGTAGGCCGCCAGCAGGTCCTCGATGGCGATGCCGTTGATGCGCATGCCGTCGACGCGGCAGTCGGTGAAGTTGGCGCCGGCCATGTTGGCGTTGTTGACCTGCAGGCCGGCGAGATTGGCATAGTCGATGCGCAGTCCGCTGAGATTGATGTCGTGGGCCGTGCAACCAGACATGTTGACGTCCTCGAAGGTCGAGCCGGAGAGGTCGGCGCCCTCGACAGTGAGGCGGGTGCGGGTGCCCTTGGGAATGTCGATCGGCGCCATGCAAGCTCCTTGGGGATGCAACGTGTCTGGTTGCGGTTTGATCAGCCGTCCGCCGACAGCACGCGGCCGCGGGTTTCCGGCAACGCGTAGGCGGCGAGGAAGAACAGCGCATAGGCCGCGACCGCGAAGATCGCAATGGCATTGGCGAGCGTCGTGCTCTGCGACAGGAAGCCGACCAGGAACGGGAACAGCGCACCGATGCCGCGGCCGAAATTGTAGCAGAAGCCCTGACCCGAGCCGCGCAGCCGGGTCGGATAGAGCTCGGTGAGGAAGGCGCCGATGCCGGAGAAGTAGCCGGAGGCGAAGAAGCCAAGCGGGAATCCCAGCACCCAGAGCAACTCGTTGCTCAGCGCCATCTGGGTATAGAGCAGCACCACGGCGATGGCGCCGAGCGAGAAGATCAGGAACAGGTTGCGCCGGCCGATGCGGTCGGCAAGCCAGGCGCCGACGAGATAGCCGATGAACGAGCCGACGATCAGCGCGGCGAGATAGCCGGTGGAAGAGACGATCGACAGCTTGCGTTCGGTGGTGAGGAAGCGCGGCACCCAGAAGGTGATGGCGTAGTAGCCGCCCTGGCAGCCTGTGGCGACCAGCGAGGCGAGGATGGTGGTCTTGAGGATCGGGCCGGAGAAGATCTCCCACATCGCGGGGCGGTCGCCGGCCGCGGTCTGTCGCGCCAGTGTCTCGGCGGCGACCTTCGGCTCCTCGACATAGCGGCGCAGGTAGAACACCAGCAGCGCCGGCAGCACGCCGAGCGCAAACATCCAGCGCCACGCCTGCTCGGCCGGCAGCAGGCTGAACAGCAGCGCCTGCGCCAGCACCGCAAGGCCCCAGCCGATCGCCCAGCCGGACTGCACCGAGCCGACCGCGCGGCCGCGGTACTGCGCGCGGATGGTCTCGCCCATCAGCACCGCGCCGGCCGCCCATTCGCCGCCGAAGCCGAAGCCGAGCAGGGCGCGCGCGATCAGCAACTGGTCGAAGTTTTGCACGAAGGCGCAGACCAGCGAGAACAGCGAGAACCAGACGATGGTGATCTGCAGGGTGCGCACCCGCCCGATGCGGTCGCACAGGAAGCCCGCGACCCAGCCGCCGATGGCCGAGGCGAGCAGGGTGACGGTGCCGGCGAGCCCCGCGAGCCCGGCGTCGACATTCCACAGCTTGATGATGGTGCCGATCACCAGCGGATAGATCATGAAGTCCATGCCGTCGAGGGCCCAGCCGGTGGCGCAGGCCCAGAACGTGCGGCGCTCGGCGACGTTCATGTCGCGGTAGAAGGCGGTGAGGCTGGTATCGTCCGGCAGGACGACGCGGCTGGTTTCGGTGCTCATGTTTCCCCCGGGATCGCGGCGGCTTCTGCGAGCCGCCTTGGGCGACAGTGCAGCGGCGCCGTCGCGGGGAGAACACTAGCGGGGATCCGCACGGCCGCCTAGGGCGTCCACCGACAATTGCCCCGGAGCGCCCCGCCGCGGGGCGCGCCGATGTCGTTGATGCAACGCGGCAGCGCAAAGCCTCAGGCGTATTGCGCGAGGCCGTGGCCGAACGACCAGTTCTCCTTCCTGACCTCGACGAGGTTGATGAACACGTCGTCGGGGCGGATGCCGGGGTTGTCGCCAAGCAGCCCCGCGATGCGCTGGAATAGCGCCTTCTTCTGTTCGAGGGTGCGGGTGTCGTTGGCGGTGATCTGGATGATCACGAGGTCGTCGCTGCGCGAGACGTTCATGTACGAGGCGTTGTAGTGGAAATTCGCCGCGTCATATTCGGTGGCGGTCATGAATTGGTCGTTCTCGGGAACGTTGAAGGTCTCGCGCATCGCGCGATAGACGCCGTCGAAGATCGCCTGCCGGTACGCCTCCGGCTTGCCGCGGCGCAATGAGATCTGGATGAGGGGCATCGGTCGTCCTTTCCTTGCTGTCCGGTCGAAATGTCGAAGGCGCGCTCACGCGTCGCCGGCGATGGCGTCGGCGAAGGTCGCCGCGGCATCCTTGAGCTGCTTGCGGCTGTAGCCGGCGCGCTCCATCACCGCGAGGCCGCGCGTGAAGGTGACGACGATGCGGGCGAGGCGGCCGGCGTCGCGCGCAGCGTCCTTGCCCGGCGCGGCGGTGAGGGCGTCGGCGATCAGCCGCTCGAGCCGGGCCAGCAGTTGCAGCACGCGAGCGCGGACATCGTCGCCGGAGATCGCGGCGTCGAGGGCCGTGCGTGTGGTCAGGCAGCCCCGTGGCGGTGAGCCGCTGGTCATGTTGGTGACGATCATGTCGAGGAAGGTCCTGAGCCGCGTCAGGGCGTCGCCATGGGCCAGCGCTTCGCCCGCGGACGCCAGGAACTGCTCGGCATAACGGTCGAACGCGCGCAGGAAGATCGCTTCCTTGTCGCCATAGGCGTTGTAGAGGCTGCCGCGCTGCACGCCGGTGGCGCTGGCGAGGTCCTGCATCGTCGCGTCGTGCAGGCCCTTGTGCCAGAACACGTCGAGCGCGATGGCGATCACTTCCTGCTCGTCGAACTGCCGCGCGCCCACCATCCGGCCTAACTCCCTTTCATTCTTGACATCATCGTCAAGTTTGACGTTCATGTCAAGAATGGCTTCGGTTGAATGGGTCGCCAGGGAGAGTGGATCATGACGGAGAGAAATGGCGGCTGCCTGTGTGGCGCGGTCCGCTATGGGGTGAAGGGCGAGTTGCGCGGGGTGACGATCTGTCACTGCACCCACTGCCAGAAGCTGAGCGGCAGCCTGTTCTCGTTCAACGCCGTGGCGCGCGAGGCGGACTACGTGCAGTCGGGCGCAACCACGGTCTACATCGACAGCGGCGACAGCGGCCAGCCGGTCGAGCGCCATTTCTGCGGTCGCTGCGGATCGCCCATCCTTGCGAAGATCGCGGCGGCGCCGGGCAAGGTCGTGATCAAGGCCGGCACGCTCGACGACATCGCCGGGCTGCAGCCGAAGATCGAGATCTACACCGATCACGCGGCGGCATGGCTCGCGCCGTTCGAGGGCGCCACGCGGTTCGCGCGCAACATGTGACGGGACGATGCAGATGCGCCGGTCCCCGCCCATCCGACGCCGGCGTATTCCAGTGTGACGTGTGTCCGTTGAGACGCGGGCGTCAGGCCTGCGGGCTGTCGATGATCGGATCGTACACCAGCAGCAGTTCGACGAGGGCAAGGAACGCCACCGTGATGCCGGCGGCGACGGCGACGAAGGTCGCGGCGTGATGGGTGAAACCGAGCGCCCAGGGCGAGGCGATGAGCCAGGCGCCAAGCAGCACGTTCAGC
Organism: Bradyrhizobium sp. U87765 SZCCT0048; assembly: GCF_018131225.1. GTDB lineage: Bacteria > Pseudomonadota > Alphaproteobacteria > Rhizobiales > Xanthobacteraceae > Bradyrhizobium_A. Next base: position 616,685 of record NZ_JAFCMM010000005.1, read on the forward strand.
CATTCCTTCCAGTTGGCATAGGCGAGGATCGCCGCGAGCGCGGTGACGCCGATGGCCGCGCCGCTGAACCAGATGTCGATGCGTGTGGTCTCGCGGCTGATGGTGAACAGCCAGGGCGAGGCGAACACGAACGCGGCGATCGCGATGTTGTAGATGTCGAGCACCGATTCCTGGCGCCAGCGCGACGGGCGTGACGTCGATCGGGGCGAAATGGTCGGCATGGCCTGCTCCTTGTTGGCGTGCCGGGCAGGCGCTGGGGGAAGCGTCGCCCGGCACGCAACATGATCGCGCCGCGCCGCGGCAAATGCCGCTTACAAATCGGACAGATCGATCAATCAGCCGTGAACGCGCCGGCGCGAGTCATCTGTCAACGGCCCATCTGCTTGGGGTCGTAGAAGAACTTCTCGGTGATGATGCGCTCGCCCTGCCAGATCTGATGCGCCATCTCGTCCATCACCATGACGCCGCCGTCCGGCCGCTTGAACTCGAAACGCCAGCGCAGGGCGACGGCGTCGCCGTTGACCATCGGCTCGGCGAGGCGGCGCGCGGTGATCGAGGGAAACGTCGCCATGACGCGCTTCTCGCCGGCCACCAGCAGGTCGCGGCCGACGCGCGGCGCATCCTCGTTTTCCTGCATCGAGGCTTCCGGGTGATAGAACCGCTCGATGGCGCCGACATAGTCGCCGCTCTCCACGGTGGTGACGAAGTCCCGTAGCGTCTGCTCGCTCGGCATGGTCCGCACTCCTTGTCGCATCGACTGATAAAACAGACTTGCGGTCGGTAAATAACCGACTGATAGTCGGTAAGTCAAGACGCGCTTGCGCTGTCCGCAGGGCGCGATGCTATAGAGCGGACACGGTGCGGGAGGGCAGGGATGGCGAAGCAGGCGGAGCGGCGGGAGGCGACACGGGGCGCGATCGTGCGCGCCGCGACCGGGCTGTTCGGCCGCGATGGCTTCGCCGCGACCACCGTCGACGATCTGGCGGCGCAAGCCGGCGTCGCCAAGGGCGCGGTCTACCATCACTACGCCACCAAGGAGCTGCTGTTCGAGGCGGTGCTGGAGGAGGTGTCGGCCGAGGTGGTGCACAAGGTCGCGATAGCGGCGCGCAAGGCGCCGGACGTGCTCGCCGGCATCACCGTCGGCACGCGCGCCTATTTTCGCATCTGCTCCGAAGGTGCCACCGGGCGCATCGTGCTGCGCGACGGGCCGGTGGTGCTGGGCTGGCAGCGCTGGCGCGAGATCGACGGAAAACACTTCGGCGCGATGATGCCGCGCGCGGTCGAACTTGCGATCGCGCACAAGCTGATCGCGCCGCAGCCGGTCGAGCCGCTGGCGCGGCTGCTGCTCGGCGCCGTGACGGAGGCAGCAGTGGCCTGCGCGACCAGCGATCAGCCGGCCGAGACCGGACGCATCTATGCGGAAGCGCTGGAGCGCTTGCTCGCGGGCCTGCGCGTTCGTGGGGCGACTTCAGCGTGACGGATCACAGATGTCCCACACTCCGTCATGGTCGGGCCTGAAGCTTGACCCGGCCATCCAGCTTGTTCGCACCACAGCGCGGCTGTTGAAGCTGGATCACCGGGGCAAGCCCGGTGACGACGCAGAGAATGCCGAAGCGTGGTGCCTCTCGTCCAGTCGCGCTGACGCAGCAAAGCGAAATTGCCTCAACCACGTCATCCCGAGGTGGGCGTCCTTGCGCGCCTCGAAGGATGAACGGCCACTGAGCTGCCGCCCGGGCCGTCGCCCTTCGAGGGCCCCGCTTTGCGGGGCCACCTCAGGGTGACGGATGAGGTCGATCTCCAACCGCGCAGCGCGTCAGTCAGGTTCTGTGGACTCACCCCGTCATCCTGAGGTGCGCGCTCTTGCGCGCCTCGAAGGATGAGCGGCCGCTGAGTTGCGGCGCCGCCCCGGCCTGTCGCTGTTCGCGGGCCATGCGTCATCACAAGTCGGGCTTGCCCGACCTGTGACCTTTCAGGGGACGATGGCCGCTTCAGGGCGACGGACAAGATCGATCCGCAAGCGCACGCAGCCCCAAAACGACATGACCCGGCGGAGCCGGGTCACGAAGCGTCGACGGAGGATGTCGCGGAAGGTCAGGTGATGTTGGCGACGACCAGCAGGCGCTTGATCTCGCCGCGGTTGAAGGCGCGCAGGAAGGCGTCGTAGTTGCGGAACGAGACGCAGCCGTTGGAGTCGCCGTTCGGGCCGAGCATGTAGGTGTGGGCGAGCAGCCCGGTGCGGCCGTGCACGTCGCTGTTGATCGGGGTCAGGCGGATCGCCTGCACGCCGTGGAACAGGCTCTCGCGCAGCTTGAGGTCGTAGAGCGCCGGGGGCGTGGCGCCGCGCATGCGCTCGTGCACGAAGCGGGTGTCGTCGAGGCGGTTGCCGAGGCCGGAGTGCGCTTCGAGCTTGCTGCCGTCGGGCATGTACACGGTCTTGGCGGAGATGTCATAGACGGCGGTCTGGCGGTCCGCCAGCGGCATGCGGCCGGGCGTGGCGCTCTGGCCGTCACCGAGCACGCCGCCGTCGGGCGCGGCGTAGGCGAGGGTCGGGCCTGACTGCTGCGGCAGGCCGAAGATCTTTTCCAGCAGGTTGCGCTTGTCCGGGGTCATCGACGCCAGCTTGGCGGCGCGGGCCTGCTCCATCACCTCGGCCTGCGACGGGCCGGTGTTCTGGGCGGGCGCCGCGATCGACGGGCGCGGCCGCGGCATCGGAACGTTGAGCGCCATCTGCGGCGTCTCGGGCAGCGGCAGCAGGCTCTCGGCGTTGTCGTCGCCGTCCGGCTTCTGCAGGCTTGCGAGCCTGTAGGTCGCGGGCCTGGTCGCGGCGGCGAGGCGCTCCTGCAGCGGCGTGCTCAGCGGGAACTGCGGTGCCGGCGCATCCTGCGAGAACGTCGCGGGCCGCGCGACCGGTGCGGTGGCCTTGTCGAAGTACAGCGCGACGTAGGGATGGCTGGCGGAATGGGTTTTCTTCGCGATCGTCATGCCGGAGACGTTGCTCGCGGCGAGTTCTTCCTCGGTGGCCCAGCGCGTGCTGACCAGCGTGACGTCTTCGCTGGCGGCAGTGGTCGTGGTGTCTGACGGCGCGTAGCAAACGCCGGCGACTGCGCCGAGCGTCAGCGCGGCGAGTCCGAATGCGATTGCAGGACAAGCTTTCCGGACGAAACCGCGGCTACCCTCCGCGGCGCCGGCATCATCGGCCCCGTATGTCATTCACCCAAGTTCCAACCCAAGACGACGAGAAGACGACTACAAGACGACCCCGATACTTCCAGGGCGGCGCGTCCACGATCCGGACGGCGCCGTCCCAGCGGTGGGCCCGGCGCGACCCCAAGACGCGCGCCTGCTCACCTGGACGTGACTCCTTTGGCAGACCCGCAGAGCGTCATTAAGGCGGAGCAAGGTTAAACGACGATTAAATTCTTGACTGTGTGAAATGGGTTTCGTTTGATTTTCAATGACTTGGCCACGGAAGGGGCGTTGAGCTGTCCATATTTCGCCACAATTTGACACCCGGCCGTCCAAAAGTCCTGCAATCGTTCCCAGCGCACGGCGATGTGATAGCCCTCCCGGCCGGCTGGCGGTGTGATGGTCCGGCATGACGCCGTGACCGCCGACACGGCGCTGTCGGGATCGGTGGATCGCGCGGTCCGGCGGCGGCTGACGACATGCGGACGGCCTCGCCTCGCGCGGCTTACTTCACCTGACGCTTCTCCAGCTTGCGCGCCAGCGTGCGGCGATGCATGCCGAGCCGACGCGCGGTCTCGGAGATGTTGAAGTCGGTCTCCACCAGCGTCTGGTGGATGTGCTCCCACTCCAGCGTCTTGATCGAGGTCGGCCGCTCGGTGAGCGCGACCTTGGCGTTGCCCTGGGCCTTGGTGAAGGCTTCCTCGATGTCGTCGGTGTTCGACGGCTTGGCGAGGTAGTGGCAGGCGCCGAGCTTGATCGCTTCCACCGCGGTGGCGATGCTGGCGTAGCCGGTCAGCACCACGATCAGCATGTCCGGATCGTGCGCGTGCAGCGCCTCGACGCAGGCGAGGCCCGACGCGCCGGCGAGCTTGAGGTCGACGACGGCATAGCCCGGCTGCTCGTCCCTGAGGATCTCGGCCAGCGCCTCGAAGCCTTCCGCGTGCAGAACGCGATAGCCGCGCCGCTCGAACGAGCGCTTCAGCGTGCGGGCGAATCCGGCGTCGTCCTCGACGATCACCAGCAGCCGTTCGCCGTCGCCGGCCTCGAAGTCGCCGTCGGCATCGACATCATCGCTCATCGGGACGTGCTCCGATCGCCAGCGCCGCCAGCGGCAGGGTGAGGGTGACAATGGCGCCGCCCTGCGGCCGGTTTGTCGCCGACACAGTGCCGCCGAGCTTGCGCACCACGTTGAACACCAGGAACAGGCCGAGGCCGCCGCCCTGGCGGCCCTTGCTGGAGTGATAGGGCTTGCCGAGTTGGTCCAGCATCTCCGGCGAAAAGCCCGGCCCCATGTCGCGGACCTTGAGCACCAGCATGTCGCCGTCACGCGACGCCGAGAAATTCAGCCAGTTGGGCGAGGCTTCCAGCGCGTTGTCGAGCACGTTGAACACCACCTGCTTGAGCGCGGTGTCGGTGACGATCTGCATGTCGGCGCCGAACGCGTTCTCGTAGGCGAGCGTGGTGGCGGCGCGGGCGGCGCGCCATTCCCCGACCAGTTCGGCAAGCAGGGTGTTGATGGTGGTGACCCGCGGCGCCTCGCCACGCGCCTCGCCGGCGGCGAGCAGAATGCCGGTGACGATGGTCTTGCAGCGTTTGAGCTCGGCCTGCATCTCGTCGATCTCCTGCAGGCGGTCGGGATCGGCGGCGAGCGCGGGCATGCGCCGCCAGTCGCTGAGGATCACCGACAGCGACGCCAGCGGCGTGCCGAGCTCATGCGCAGCGCCGGAGGCGAGCAGGCCCATGCGCACGATGTGGTCTTCCTCCGCCGCGTGCTGGCGCAGCGCCGCGAGGCGCTCGTCGCGCTCGCGCAGGTTGCGTGCGATGCGGGTCATGAACACGACGAGGAGCGCGGCGTCGAGCGCGAAGCACACCACCATGCCGGCGATGTGCAGCGTGAACAGGTCACCGATCGATCCCGGCGGCAGCTCCAGCGGGCGGTGCTGCAGCGTCAGGCCGACGAAGCTCCAGCAGGTGACGGCGACGATCGCCCAGGTCGAGCGGGTGTCGAGCAGCACGGCGCTGAGCGTGACCTGCAGCAAATAGAGCGAGATGAACGGATTGGTGGCGCCGCCGGAGAGATAGAGCTGCGCCGTGAGCGCTGCGACGTCGAGCAGCAGCATCATCAGCAGCACGCGGTTGCTGACCTCGGTGCGGTTGCGCAGCCAGGCGAGGCTGGCAACGTTGAGTGCGATCAGCGCGGCGAGCACCGCGCCCATCGGCCCCAGCGGCAGCTCGATGCCGAGGCCGAACTGCACCACGGCGATGGTGGCGATCTGGCCGACCACGGCGATCCAGCGCAGCTGGATCAGCAGCAGGAAGTTCTTGCGGTTGGTGGTGTCGTCGGGCAGCAGCAGCGCGCGGCGCGGCGCCCGCGCCCCGCCGGGCGGGGCGGCGGGAGACGCGGGGGCAGTGCCGATGTCCGGGGTCTTCGTCAGCATCGCAAGAATCGACCACAGGTTGGGGCCGCGCCGCCCCGCCACCTTGCCGTCGATGCCGAGGGCGCCGCTGGAGGCGGGCTTCATGGCTGATGGCTCATGGACGGCGACGGCTCGGCGTGCCGGCGGCGGTCCGGTCGGTCGCCGCGGCATCCGCAACGCAAGGCTTTCGCATCACGTCGGGGTCCCGCGCCGCCGGTCGGGGCGCCGTCGCGCCATCCTACGCCACTCATCGCGCGCCACAAAGGCGGTTGCGCCGGAGAGCCCGGCGGCGAGCGCGAACCAGGTCAGGGCATAGACCAGATGGTTGTTGGGAAAGGAGATCACGGTCAGTCCGCCGCGCGGGGCGGAGGCCGGGCCATCGCTGGCGTCGGCATCGATGAAATAGGGCGGCACGGCGCCGAGCCCGCGTGCGGCGGCGATCGCCGCGACATCGCGCGAGTACCAGCGGTCGGCGGCCGGATCGTTGGTTCGCAGGAACGCGCCCTTCGGCTCGGTCAGGCGCAGCAGGCCGCTGACCGTGGTGGCGCCGATGATGTCGCCGCCGCGGCGGCTCGCCGCGGCGCGCCGCTCGGTCGGCACGAAGCCGCGGTTGACCAGCACGGTGAAACCGGCGTCGGTGACGAACGGCGTCATCACCCAGAAGCCGGGGCCGAGATCGGTCACGGCCTGCACCAGCGTCTCGCGGTCGTTGAGATAGTGGCCGCTCGCCTTGATGCGGCGGTAAGCGGCGTTGTCCTGGGTCAGCGCCGGCCACGCGGTGAGGCCGGGGGCGGCCATCGGCGCGGCGTGGATGCGCCGCTCGACGGTGGCGATCAGGTTGAGTTTCCAGGCGCGGCGCTCGACCTGCCACACGCCGAGCGCGATGAACATCGCGATGCCGGCGAGCGCAAGCAGGCCGACGATCGCGCGGGTGAGGGGACGGCGCGCCGCCCGCGCCGGCGCAACGCCAAACGCGCCGGCGGTGGCCGACGCGTGGGCGTTGTCGTTGGCAGGGGCAACGCGTGTCGCGTCTCGCAATTGCCGGCTCCTTCGTGGCAAATCTCTCATGGGCAATTGCGAGACATCAGCCACGCTCTTCTTTGGCCTGTTGCTGGTGTCCCCGTCTCTCCGAATGACCGTACGAGGGCGCGGCCAATGACACGGTCATTCGGAAACGGACACCGGCGTCTCACGGCATCTGCCGCATGTCATGGATCGGCATCATGTTGGCGTTGAGGTGGTACATCACCCACAGCGAGCCGCTCAGCGCGATCACCACGACGATCAGGGTGAAGATCAGCGCCATCATCGTCCAGCCGCCCTCGGAGCGGGCGTTCATGTGCAGGAAGTACACCATGTGGACGACGATCTGCACCACCGCGAACGCCATCACCGCCAGCACGGTGAGGTTGGTGTTGTTGAGCGCGTTGGTCATCACCAGCCAGAACGGAATCGCGGTGAGCACCACCGACAGGCCGAAGCCGGTCAGGTAGGAGCGCAGCGAGCCGTGATCGTGGCCGTCGTCGCCATGGTGTGCGGCATCGTGGGAGCCACCATGGCTGGCGTGTGCGTCGGTGGTCATCGCAGAACTCCCATCAGGTAGACCAGGGTGAAAACGCCGATCCAGACGACGTCGAGGAAGTGCCAGAACATGCTGAGGCACATCAGGCGGCGGCGGTTGGCGGCGATCAGGCCGCGCCGCGCCACCTGCACCATCAGCGTCACCAGCCAGATGATGCCGAAGGTGACGTGCAGGCCGTGGGTGCCGACCAGCGTGAAGAACGACGACAGGAAGGCGCTGCGCTGCGGCGTCGCGCCTTCGTGGATCAGGTGCGAGAATTCATAGAGTTCGATGCCGATGAACGCCGCGCCGAACAGCCCGGTGACGGCGAGCCAGAACTGCACCTGGCCGGTGCGGTTCTGCATCATCGCCAGCATGGCGAAGCCGTAGGTGATCGACGACAGCAGCAGCATCGAGGTGTTGACGGCGACCAGCGGCAGCTCGAACAGGTCCTTCGGCGCCGGGCCGGCGGCATAGTTGCCGCCGAGCACGCCGTAGGTCGCGAACAGCATCGCGAAGATCAGGCAGTCGCTCATCAGGTAGATCCAGAAGCCGAGCAGGGTGCTGCTGCCTTCCGGATGATGAGGCTCCTCCGCGAGGTGGAACAGGCGCGTGCCGTCCGGCGCGGTGGTGGCGAGGGACACGTGGGCGGTCATCGGGCGGCCTCGGCGGTGAGCAGGCGGGTGCGTTCGGTCTCGGTGCGGGTCACCACATCTGCCTCGATGTGGAAGTCACGGTGGTAGTTGAAGGTGTGGCCGATCGCCGTCGCCAGCAGCGTGACGAAGCCGACCGCCGCGAGCCACCAGATGTGCCAGATCAGCGCGAAGCCGATCGCGGTGGCGATGCCGGCGAGGATGATGCCGGCGCCGGTGTTGGACGGCATGTGGATGGCACGGTAGCCTTCCAGCGGGCGGCGATAGCCGTGCGCCTTCATGTCCCACCACGCGTCGAGATCATGCACCACCGGGGTGAACGCGAAGTTGTAGTCCGGCGGCGGCGATGACGTCGCCCATTCCAGCGTGCGGCCGTTCCAGGGATCGCCGGTGACGTCGCGCAGCTTGGCACGGTCGCGGATGCTGACGGCGATCTGCACCAGGAAGGCGGCGATGCCGATGGCGATCAGGAAGGCGCCGAACGCGGCGATCACGAACCAGATCTGGTACGACGGATCGTCGAATACCCGCACGCGCCGCGTCACGCCCATCAGGCCGAGCACGTAGAGCGGGGTGAAGGCGACCCAGAAGCCGACCACCCAGCACCAGAACGACACCTTGCCCCAGAACGGCGCCAGCTTGAAGCCGAACGCCTTGGGGAACCAGTAGCTGATGCCGGCGAACATGCCGAACACCACGCCGCCGATGATGACGTTGTGGAAGTGGGCGATCAGGAACAGGCTGTTGTGCAGCACGAAGTCGGCCGGCGGCACCGCCAGCATCACGCCGGTCATGCCGCCGATCACGAAGGTCAGCATGAACGCGATCGTCCACATCATCGGCAGCTCGAAGCGGATGCGGCCGCGGTACATCGTGAACAGCCAGTTGAAGATCTTGGCGCCCGTCGGGATCGAGATGATCATCGTCGTGATGCCGAAGAACGAGTTGACGCTGGCGCCCGATCCCATGGTGAAGAAGTGGTGCAGCCACACGAGGTACGACAGGATGGTGATGACCACCGTGGCGTAGACCATCGAGGTGTAGCCGAACAGCCGCTTGCCGGAGAACGTCGAGGTGATTTCCGAGAACACGCCGAACGCCGGCAGCACCAGGATGTAGACTTCGGGGTGGCCCCAGATCCAGATGAGGTTGACATACATCATCGGATTGCCGCCGAAATCGTTGGTAAAGAAGTTGGTGCCGATCATGCGGTCGAGCGACAGCAGGGCCAGCACCGCGGTCAGCACCGGGAACGAGGCGACGATCAGGACGTTGGTGCAGAGCGCGGTCCAGGTGAACACCGGCATCTGCATCATCTTCATGCCGGGGGCGCGCAGCTTGAGGATGGTGGCGATGAGGTTGATGCCGGACAGCGTCGTGCCGACGCCGGCGATCTGCAGGGACCAGATGTAGTAGTCGACGCCGACGTCCGGACTGTAGCCGATGTTGGACAGCGGCGGATAGGCGAGCCAGCCGGTGCGGGCGAATTCGCCGATGAACAGCGACATCATTACCAGTACGGCGCCCGACGTCGTCATCCAGAAGCTGAAGTTGTTGAGGAACGGGAAGGAGACGTCGCGGGCGCCGATCTGCAGCGGCACGACGTAGTTCATCAGGCCGGTCACCAGCGGCATCGCCACGAAGAAGATCATGATCACGCCGTGGGCAGTGAAGATCTGGTCGTAGTGGTGCGCCGGCAGGTAGCCGTCGGCGCCGTTGAACGCGATCGCCTGCTGGATCCGCATCATGATGGCGTCGGCAAAGCCGCGCAGCAGCATGACGATGCCGAGGATCATGTACATGATGCCGATGCGCTTGTGGTCGACGGTGGTGAACCACTCGCGCCACAGGTAGCCCCACAGCCGGAAATAAGTCAGCGCGCCGAACACCGCGAGGCCGCCGATCGCCACCACCGCGAAGGTGGCGACGAGGATCGGCTCGTGGAACGGCAGCGAATCCCAGGTCAGGCGACCGAAGATCAGCTTGGCGAGATCAGGATTGGCGAACATCGGGACGGTCCGGTCAGGAGTTGGAGGCGGCGCGCGAGGTGCGCGCGGAGCTGTCGAAACGGAACGGGGCGGCATCGGGGCGCGGCAGGCCGAGGCCGAGGATCGGCGTGGCGCTGCGCGGGCGCAGCGGCGTGAAGCCCGAGCCGTCGGTGTCGTCGGGCGTGCAGACGCTGGCGACATAGGTGCGCACGCCGTCCGGCGCGGTGCCGCGGCGGGCGTTCTTGTCGTACTGCAGCGCGAGCACGTTGTTGAGGCCGGCGAGGCCGAGGCCGCCGCGGGCATCGATCGCCATCATCTCGCTCATGCACATCTTGCCGGGCTCGACGCACATGTTGCGGATGGCCTTGAACAGGCCGGCTTCCACGGTGCCGTAATGGCGCACGGGAACGTTCTCGCTGGCACGTTCGAGGTCGAGATAGGTCGGGCGGTCGAGCTTGCCGGCATCGGCCCTGGCGGCCGCGACCCATTTGTCGAAGTCGCTGTTGGACAGGCCGTGGAACGCAAAGCGCATGCCGGAGAAGCCGGCGCCGCTGTAGTTGGCCGAGAAGCCGACGTACTTGCCGGGCTTGTTGATCACCGCCTGCAGCTTGGTTTCCATGCCAGGCATGGCGTAGATCTGGCCGGCGAGCGCGGGGATGTAGAACGAGTTCATTACCGACGAGGCGGTGATGCGGAAGCTGATCGGGCGGTCGACGGGCGCGGCGAGTTCGTTGACCGTGGCGATGCCCTGCTCGGGATAGATGAACAGCCATTTCCAGTCGAGCGCGACGACCTCGACCTCGAGCGGCGTCGCTTCCGTCGCGATCGGCTGGTTGGCGCCGACACGGCCGAGCGGGCGGAACGGGTCGAGCAGGTGGGTTCCCATCCAGGTCACCGCGCCGAGACAGATGATGATCAGCAGCGGCGCCGACCAGATCACGAGTTCCAGTTGGGTCGAGTGATCCCAGTCGGGCTCGTAGCGCGCCGCGGTGTTCGTCGCGCGGTAGCGCCAGGCGAACAATACAATCAGGCTCATCACCGGAATGATCACCAGCAGCATCAGCACCGTCGAAATAATGACGAGATCACGCTGCTGCATGGCGATGTCGCCGGACGGATTGAGCACGACGGCGTCGCATCCGGACAGAAGTGCTGCGAGCGGCAGCAGGGCGAGCAGGCGAAAACGTTTCACGACGGGAATCCTGTCGATGGAGGTGGCTTTGCGCTCCACCGCTACCGATCGGACGGGACAGCCGACATTGGACAATTTGCCCAATCCCCGGAGCGTGGCGGTTCGGTCAGATAGGCGTCGGCTGCGCGACGGATGCGACATCGGAGCGTGTCGACAGGGTGCGTGTCGATAGGCGGTGCCGATCGCGTGATCGGCGCTGCCAATCGCGTTGGGCAAGACTGCTGGCAAAACTGCCGGGTGAGACTGCGAGGAGAGACCATGAGCACGGACACCACGGCGTTGCCGTCATCGCCGGCGGGCGCGGGACATACGCCCCGCCACGGCGTGAATCCCGGCGAGATCGCCATCGGTGTCATCATCGGACGCACCTCGGAGTTCTTCGATTTCTTCGTCTATGCCATTGCTTCGGTGCTGGTGTTCCCGCGGCTCGTGTTCCCGCATCTCGATGCGCTGACCGGCACGCTGTGGTCGTTCGCGATCTTCGCGCTGGCGTTCGTGGCGCGCCCGTTCGGCTCGATGATCTTCATGGCGGTCGACCGGGCCCATGGCCGCGGCGTCAAGCTGACCATCGCGCTGTTCCTGCTGGGAACCTCGACGGTGGCGATCGCCTTCCTGCCCGGCTACGATCAGGTCGGCGTGTGGTCGGCGATCCTGCTGTGCGCCTTCCGCATCGGCCAGGGCCTCGCGCTCGGCGGCGCCTGGGATGGCCTCGCTTCGCTGCTCGCGCTTAACGCGCCGCAGCAGCGCCGCGGCTGGTACGCGATGGTGCCGCAGCTCGGCGCGCCGCTCGGCCTGATGGTGGCGAGCGCGCTGTTCGCATTCTTCGTCGCCAATCTCTCGTCGGAGGACTTCTTCGACTGGGGCTGGCGCTATCCGTTCTTCGTCGCCTTCGCCATCAATGTCGTGGCGCTGTTCGCGCGCCTGCGCATCGTGGTGACGCCGGAGTTCGAGCGCCTGTTCGAGACGCGCGACCTGCAGCCCGCGCCGGTGCGCGAGACGCTGCGCCATGAAGGCCGCAACATCGTCATCGGCGCGTTCGCGCCGCTGGCGAGCTTCGCGCTGTTCCACATGGTCACGGTGTTTCCGCTGTCCTGGGTGTTCCTGTTCACCCGCCAGCCGCCGGCGCGCTTCCTGGTGATCGAGGCGGCCGCCGCCGTCGCCGGCGTGCTCGCCATCATCGCCTCGGGCATGCTTGCCGACCGCTATGGCCGCCGCACGCTGCTGGCGATCTCGGCGGCGGCGATCGCTGCGTTCAGCGGCTTCGCGCCGCAACTGCTCGATGGCGGCGACGTCGGCGAAGTCATCTTCATGGTGCTGGGCTTCGTATTGCTGGGGCTGTCGTTCGGCCAGTCGTCGGGCGCGGTCGCCTCGAGCTTCGCGCTGCCGCGCCGCTACACCGCGTCGGCGCTGACGTCGGATCTCGCCTGGCTGTTCGGCGCCGGTTTCGCGCCGTTGGTGGCGCTGGCCCTGTCGAGCCACTTTGGCTTGCTGTCGTCGGGCGCGTATCTGCTGTCGGGCGCGATCTGCACGCTGGTGGCGCTGATGGTGAACAGGCGGATCGAAAGCGTCGATCCCTGAGGCGCTTCGTTCACCTTCGCGTGTGCCGGCCACGCACCGCGGAGGTGAACTGTGACCCCCGCTAACCTCCTGGTTTTATTTCAGATTATTTCATTCGCTCGTTTACGATGAAAGGGGATGTTGCTTGGCAGCGCCGCGGCACCCGCGATAGGGTCGTGAGACACTGGGCACAGCGCCCATCACACCAAGCAAGTCCGATGCGACACGCAACCCACGCGCCGCGCGAGTTCCGCGCGCCGCGACAGGCCGCATTTTTTCCGCACGGCAGCGCCCGCATGCCGGCGGACACGGCTGTGCCGCAGGCGGCCGCGCGCGCCACGCCGCTGCGCACCCTGCAGATCGGCCGCGGCCTCGCCGCCATCGGGGTTGTGCTGTTCCACCTCAACAACTCGATGTGGGGCGTCGATAAGTATTTTCCCCAGGCGTTGTCGCCGCTGCTCGGCTTCGGCAATGCCGGCGTGCAGTTCTTCTTCGTGCTGAGCGGCTTCATCATCGCCCATGTCCATGGCGGCGATGTCGGCATGCCGGCGCGCCTGCGCCGCTTCGCCGCCAAACGCTTCGTCCGCGTCTATCCGACCTACTGGGTGGTGCTCGTCCTGATGCTCGCGGCTCTGTTCGCAGCGCCGGCCCTCGGCAGCGCCGACGAACGCGACCTCGGCCGCATCCTGGCGTCCGTGCTGCTGCTGCCGGTGCAGCATGAGCCGGTGCTCAGCGTCGCCTGGACGCTGGAGCACGAGGTGCTGTTCTACATCGTGTTCGGCGTGTGCATCGCCAATGTCCGCATCGGCGTCGCGCTGCTTGCGATCTGGCAGCTCGCAAGCCTCGGCCATGTGCTGTCCGGCGGCGGCGATTCGCCATGGCGCGTGCTGGTGTCGGCCAACAACCTGCTGTTCGTGTTCGGCATCGCGGCAGCGCATCTCCACCGCACCTGGCGTTGTCCGGCGCCGGGCCTCGTCGCGCTCGCCGGCGCGGCTGTCTTCCTCGGCACCGGCGTGCATCAGGTGCTGGCGTCGCAGCCGTGGCGCACCGATATCGCCATCATCGCCTTTGGCCTCGGCAGCGCGCTCGCGATCTTCGGCGCCTGCGGCTACGAGCGCGCCCATGGCCTGCGCGCGCCGCGCGTACTCGACGCCATCGGCGATGCGTCCTACTCGATCTACCTCGTGCACCTGCCGCTGCTGTCGGTCTACGCCAAGGCGCTGTTCGCCACCGGCCTTGCGGCATGGCTGCCGCAGGCGGCGACCCTCGTCGTGATGCTGGCCGCGCTGGTCGGCTCGGGCCTGCTGTTCAGCCGTGTCGTCGAGATGCCGCTGATCTCACTGCTGTCGGCGAGGCGCGGCCGCCCGCAGCACGCGGTTGAGTCGCGGACAGCATCGCAACGCTGACGGAACGCAACTGGGGCGATGTCGTCTGCCCGCCGGTAAAGCCGGCGTTCTCGCGAACCACGGACGTGATATTTGGGATACAGTCGGCGTGGATTGTCTTCCGGCGCGACGTCGCGTCGCCGTCGGCGAGGCGGGCATGGTCGACACCCTGCGGGCCCCATGATTAATTGGGCGCCGTAATGGGGCGGCGACTGGTGCGGCGACGGCTGCAAATCTATCTCCCGGCTTTCCTGATGGCGCTGATGATGCAAATCATCGCGCCCATCGGTGCATCATGGGCAACGGCCGCGCGTCTATCGGATCCGCTGGCTGCCTTCGGCAATGCCGCGATCTGCCATACCGAGGGTGGGGAGACCAACGGTCAGTCCGCTCCGGTTGGGCCCCATGCTCACGATGGCGCTTGCGCTCTGTGTTGCCTGGCACATGCGGTTGCATCGCCAGACGCGCCAAAGACCGAGATTGGCGTCCCTTATCGATCCTCTTCGCCGGTGGTCTGGCGCAACGTAGCGCCGGAACCGCGGGATTCCCGCGAGGGGCGACACGCCCAGGCCCGCGCTCCTCCTTCGAACACCTGACTTTTCCGAAATCGCCAGATCGATGCGGCCATCCGGCGGTCATCGATGATGTTTGTCGACTCTCGGCGGGCGCTGCGCCCGGGTTGGAGTGTTTTCGATGTTTCGCTTTCCTGTCCTGGGGAGCGTGAGCGCTGTTGCGCTCCAGCTTCCCTTTCTCGTCGTCGCCGATCCCGCGGGCGCCCAATCGACACAACTGCCGGGCGTGACCGTGCAGGCCCCGAACCGGGTCCGCCCGGCGACGGTTGCCGTCGCAGGCAAGAGATCCGGCGCAAAGCCCGTCAGGCGCACAACTGCCACGCCGCCTCCCGCCGCGCGTCCTCCGACGGTTCAGAAGCCTTCGAGCGCGCTCGGAACGTACAACCCGGCGCTCGATCTGCCCGATCTCAAGCTGCCGCCCGGCGCCACCCTGACGACCGCCGGCCCCGTCGACGGCTATCGGGCGCTGTCGGCCTTCTCGTCGACCAAGACGGCGACGCCGATCGAACAGATTCCGCAGTCGATCCAGGTCATTCCGAAAAGCGTGATCACCGACCAGAACAGCCTCTCGGTAACCGAGGCGATCCAGAATGCGTCGAACGCCCAGGGGCCCAACTACCTCGGTATCGGCACGACAGGTATGAGTGCGCTGACGATTCGTGGATTCCCGGCGCAGCAATGGCTCGACGGCCTCAACGTCAACTACGACAGCGGCGATCGCGATTCGTTGGCGAACGTGGAGCGGATCGAGATTCTCAAGGGGCCGAATGCCATCCTGTATGGCGGTGGGACGGGGGCTCCGACGAGCGGCGCCGTCAACATCATCTCCAAGCTGCCGACCGACAAGGCGAGCGTGGAAACGGGCGTGACCTTCGGCAGCAACAGCTACTGGCGGCCCTATTTCGACGTCAATCAGCCGATCACGCCGGACAAGACCATCCTGTTTCGCGTCACCGGCGAGTACACCGCCTCCGATGGCTTTGTCGATGTGGTGCATCAGAACCGCTATTCGTTCAATCCGACGCTGACGTTCACCGACAAGAGCGATACGACGCTGACGATCCAGGGGCGGCTGTCGCGTATCGAGCAGCAGGGGTACGAAGGCTTGCCGGCGGTCGGCACGGTCGCGGGGGATTTCCGCCTCAAGCCCGATCTGTTCATCGGTTCGCCGGGTCTTCCCAAAAGTGTTACCGAAGTTCAGGGCGTGACGGTGACCTTCGATCGCCAGCTCGATCAGTACTGGTCGTTCAACGTCAAGACGCGCTGGTCGACGTCGAAGGCGGATCAGAAGTCGCAGAGCACCATGTCAGCCGCGCCCGATGTCGGGCCGACGACATGGAGCATGGCCAATATCGATCTCCTGCAGCGCCAGGAGGAGTTCACGATCAACCCGAACCTGCAGGCCAGATTTGCTCTGGGGCCGACCAGGAACGTCTGGCTTACCGGCGTCGACTACAGTCGCGTGACCGATCGCGGGTACATGTACGCGGACCTCGGCGTTCCTCCGGTCGATCTCCTGAACAATCCGGTTTTTCCGACCCGGTATGCCGATCCCGATCCTGCATCGGCGACGTTTTTTCCTTATTTCGACTTCAACAGCGTCTATGTCACGAAGGGCGCGTATACGCAGCTGCAATCCACGATCTACGACCGCATTCATCTGCTCGCCGGGGTGCGGGTGGCGAGCATCCATATCGACTACGTCGAAAACTACCCGTTCGGCATGGGAGGTTATTCGCCGACGCCATTCGGCAGCGACAAGACCAAAGCCCTGCCGCGCCTCGGGGCTGTCGTCGATCTCATTCCCGGCCTGTCGGTGTACGGCAACTACAGCGAGGGAATGATGGCGACACCATTCACCCAGGCGTTGAATACCAACATCGAGCCGGAAACGTCGAAGCAGTTCGAAGGCGGCTTCAAGATCAAGGTCGGTGACCATTTGACCGGCACGATCGCGGTCTTCGATATCCAGCGCCAGAATATCCCGGTGACCGTTGGTGTCGGTATCGGCGCCGAGTCGGCGCAGGAATCGAAGGGCTTCGAGACCGACCTGATCTGGCAACCCGACCGGAACTGGAAGGTGCTGGCGAGCTACGGCTACACCAACGTCGTGTTCACGGATTCGCTCAACGGTGGAATACCCGCCGGCAATCATCCTGCCGGCGTGCCGAAAAATTCCGGCCGCGTGTGGGTGAACTATGCGTTCGATTCCGCGGCGCTGAGAGGCTGGAGCGTCGGCGCCGGCATCTATGCGGCGTCCTCGCAGTATGTCGACACCTACAACCAGTATCGGACGCCGGGGTATTTTACCATCGATGCCCGGGTTGGCTACGAGACCGAACACTTCCGGGCTTCCTTGAACATCAAGAATCTCACCGGCGAGAAATACTTCGTACCTTACGCCTGGCTCGGCGGGCAGGTGGCGCCCGGCGACGGCCGCGCCTTCTACGGCACGCTCGCCTATCGATACTGACCTCCCGAGACCGCACGCCGCCGCAGCAGCAGCACGCGCGGACGGTGCATCACATCGAAGCCACTGGAGTGAACGAATGATATCGAAACGAGATCTGCTTTGCGCTTCGGCCGTGGGCCTCGCTGCGGCGGGCTTGCGGGCCGTTCCTGCAGCCGAGGTTGCGCCGGAGCAGCCAGCCGGCCAGGGGATGTCGCAGATACCACCGAACTGGATCGGGAAGGAGCAGATCGCATTCCTGATCTATTCGGAGTTCACGGCCCTCGACATGGTCGGCCCGCATGCGATGCTGACGGGCCTGTTCGGGGCGACGACCCACATCGTTGGAAAGACCCGGGATATCGTGAAGAGCGATACCGGTCTGCAGTTTCAACCGAGCGCGACCTTCGACGAATGTCCGCGGGACCTCGATATCATCTGCGTTCCCGGTGGCGCGTCAGGCACGCTCGCGGCGATGCAGGACGACAGCACCCTTCGCTTCCTGAAGGACCGAGGCTCGCGCGCGAAGTTCGTCACGTCGGTCTGCACCGGCTCGCTGCTGCTCGGGGCCGCGGGGCTGCTCACCGGCTACAAGGCGACGTCGCACTGGGCGACGGTGTCGCTGCTGCCGCTGTTCGGGGCGACCGCGACCCAGGGCCGGATCGTCCGCGACCGCAACAGGATCACCGCCGGCGGCGTTACGGCCGGAATCGATTTCGGCCTGTCGCTGGTCGGCGAATTGCGCGACCGGCAATATGCGGAGTGCGTCCAGCTCATGGCCGAGTACGCGCCGAAGCCGCCCTATGCCGCTGGAACACCGGAGACGGCTCCGCATGAAGTCACGACAATGATGCGGGACATGTTCGTCGACTTCAACAAGGATGCCGAAAAGATCGGACGGAACGTCTATCCGAAATATCGCGATGGCTGACACGCTTTGCCCCGAAGCGCCATGCGCCGGGCTGGCGGTGACAAGCCGCCCGGCTCACGGCAGGTCGCCCGCGATGCCGTATTTGTCGGCGATGCGCTTGAGATCCGCCCAGGTGTCATCCGGCAGCACGAGGCCATCGCGGCGATGGCGCGTGTCGTTCTGCGCCTCGCGCTCGCCGGGATAGAGAATTTCGCTCGCGCCGGGCGCCAGCGGCACGGCCTTGAGCGCGTCGATCTGCTGATCGATGCGCGCCTTGAAGTCCTCGACCGGCTGGAACGCGGCGATGTTCAGCACGATCATCAGGTGGCCAGCGCGGCTGCGCTGCTTGGCCTGATAAGGCCCGTGCACCTCGGTGCCGATGCCGCTGCCGCTGAGCACGCCGGCCAGCATGTCCATCATCACCGCGATGGCATAGCCCTTGTGCTCGGCCATCGGCTGCACGATGCCGTTGATCGCCGCTTCGGGATCGGTGGTCGGCACGCCGTCGGCATCGAGCGCCCAGCCCGGCGGGATCGTCTCGCCGCGCTGGCGGGCGAGATAGATCTTGCCGCGCGCGACACCGGTGTTGGCGATGTCGAGCACCATGGGCGCATGCGATCCGCCGGGACAGGCCCACGACCAGGGATTGTTGCCGACCGCCTTGCGCCTGCCGCCCCACGGCGCCATTGCCGGGCTGGCGTTGGTGGCGAGGAAGCCGATGCAGTCCTGCCGCGCCGCCATCAGCGTGAAGTACATCGCCGTGCCGAAGTGATTGGAATTGCGCAGCGCCACCGCGGCGAGGCCGTGGCGGCGCGCCCGTATCACCGCCTCTTCGGCGGCATGCGCGGCGAGGATCTGGCCCATGGCGTCATGGCCGTGCGACTGATGTCCCCACAGGTCGGCCTGCACCAGCGTGTCGGCGCTGAGCCAGGCGTCGTCATCCGACAGGCCGGCGGCGCGATAGGCGCGCGTGGCGAAGGCGCGCAGGGCATCCGGTGCGACGGCGGGACGGGGCATGCTTCACTCCTGCAGGACTGGGCTCGCAAGCGCGGCGCGCACGCTCAGGCTGGCTTGTCGGCGGTGACATAGATCATGCGGCTGGTCGTCGTCAGGCCGGGCGTCTCCACCAGCGGCCGCAGCGCGCGTTCGAGCAGCGTGCGTTCCTCGGCGGTGAAGCGCTCGGCGAACACTTGCCGTGGCGACGGCGCCAGCGGATGCGGCGCGACATCGAGGAAGGTGTCCCAGGTGGTGATGCTGCTCGGGCCGGCGTCGAGATGCAGCTCGAGATGGGTGTGCGCGAAGCCGGCGGCGCCGACCATGCGGAACAGGTCGCGTTCGCCGTAGCTGGTGATCGGTTGGCGGGCCATCGCCTCCAGCGTGTCGGGATAGTGCGCCGACTTCCAGCGATGCATCAGCTGCAGGATGCGGTCCGGCGTATCGCCGGCGCGGCTTGCGGCCTCGAGGCGATCGCGCAGGGCGACGACCTCGAACGCCTCGTCCTGGAACGCCGGTTCGGCCAGCGACAGCCGGCCGCCGGGCTTGAGGATGCGGTGGAAGGCGCGCAGCGCCGCCGGCTTGTCCGCGACATAGGCGAGCACCGAGCGGGTGATGACGGCGTCGACGCTGGCGTCGGCGACCGCGGCGAGATCGTTGGCCGAGCTGGTGACGAAACGACACTGGCCGCGGATACCCCGCGCGATCGCCAGGGCCTCGGCATGCGCCAGCAGTGCGGGTGAAATGTCCGTGAGGATGACTTCCAGCGTCGGCCCGATTCGTTCGATCGCGCGGAACGCGACCAGCCCGTCGCCGGCGCCGACCAGCGTCATGTGCGGGCGGAGCGCAGCGCCGTCGAGCGCGCGGTCGGCAAAGCGCATCATGTCGGCGCGCACCGCGGCATCGTATGCCGGATCGCCGCCGCCGCGGCGATGCAGGATCCAGTCCGACCAGATGTCTTCGGGCGGGGAAGCGGCGGTCATTCCGTCGCGCGGACGAACGCCGCGACGTCGCGTAAGGGTGGGCTCGTCATTGCGGCAGTTTCGGGCGGGAGCGGCCGCCGCCACGGCGCGGCGGCGGTGGTGCGGACGGTGGAACGACGGTGCGGGCGGACAGCACCCGGGCGATGTGCAGGAAATCGGCGTGATGGCCGCGGCGGATGAGGCGTGCGAGTTCGCCGGGATCGAACGGGCAGTCGTCGTAGATCGTCCGCACCGGTGAAGGGCTGATCCATCTGACCAGGAACATCCTCAAGCGCGCGAACATCGAGTCGGCCCGGGATCTGAACGGACTTTGCAATATTCAAAGCCCATTGCCGATCGCAGTCAATCGTTGTCTGCGCGTGCGCGCATGTTCCTCCACCGCGCCACCGGATCCGCGTGCGGTGCGGCGGAAGCGATGCGCCCGATCGTGCCACTGCAGGACCATGCCACCTCAAAAAAAGAGAGCCCGATGCAGTGGTGGGCTGCATCGGGCTCCGGCGTCGTTCGCCCGGCATCCGGGGTGGAGGCCATCCCGGATGCCGGACCTGACCGGCGAAGGGCCATCTTCGCGTGGTCATTGCCGGGCCGGCCGGTGCATGCGCTGAGGTCGCGCGACACACCGGCGGGCTCTTGAGTTCAGGTGCTGAACAGGAACCGGATCACCTCCGAGCCGGGCGGCGAGGTGATGATGTAGATCGCGATCAGCAGCATCACGAAGATGATGAAGGCGGGCCAGAAGATCGCCCGGTCGGTGAGAGGGCTCTTGTCGTCGCCGCCCTGCTTGTTCATTTCGTTGCTCAACACGACATCACTCCCGAAAACCCGGCCGCGCCTCGCGGCCGAACGCCCCTCGATCCCGCTTCACCTGTCGCTTCACGCGCCCGGCAGTGCCGATTTCAGGGCGCCCACCACGGTCGATGGACCGGGGCCTGCGATCAGCGCCTGGATGACGTTGCCGCCGGGTGGTGCAGTGATCACGTAGGTTCCGATCAGAAGGGCGGCGAACACCAGGAACGTCGGCCAGAACAGCGCCTGGTCGGTCGGGTGAGGGGTGTTCAGATCGTCGGTCATGACGTGGCTCCCGGGTTTGGTCTCGCCGTTGGCCGGCGGAGGGGGCGTTGGACGTTTCTTGTTCACGGATCTCGTTCGCGGGCCTGTGCCGGCCCGCGCGGCATTCTCAGGGATGCGCGGCGAGGCGCACGGGGCCGGCGGGCGTCGACGCGACGGCCGTGCCGGCGGGCGGAACGAACGCGACCTCCGCCTGCGCGATGTCGGAGACCAGCCGGGCTGTGTGCGGCCGTGTCGCGATCACGAGCGTGAGCGCGGCGGCGAGCAGGCTGCAGCCGGCCAGCAGCCCGACAATCCAGGCGTCGCCGGAGCGATCGTCTTCGGTGGAGAGGGGATGCCGGGTCATGAAGGCCTCCAGGTTCGTTGCACCTCCTGACCTAGAGCAAATCCCGAGTCCCGAATGTGAGCTGGCTCACACTTGCTAAGAGACTCGTCGCATTAGGTTATTTCCAACGGAGCAGGCTGGTGCGGGAGGCGCGCCATCACGGCCGGGATCGAGCGGCCGGCGCGGCATGAATTTTGAGGAATACCTTGAGAATTCAGTTGGTTGGGAGGGTGGCGCGGGGTGAATCAGTCCACCGCGGTGTCTTCGGCGGCGAGCGTGCGCAGCGGCGCCGGGTCGAGAACGACGATATGGCCATGGCCGAGCCGCAGCCAGCCGAGCGCCACCCAGGCGCGGAGCTGGCGGTTGATGCTCTCGCGCGACATGCCGATCATCTCGCTGAGCTCCTGCTGGGTCACCGCGACCTTGCCGGGCGGGCTCTTCGCGCCGTCGCGCTCGCCGAGCCGCACCAGGGTGCGGGCGAGGCGGCTCTGCAGGTCGGGCAGGCCGATCTGCTCGACATGCTGGCTGACCCAGCGCAGGCGACGGCACAGCAGCGCGATGAACTTGAGCAGCAGCGCCGGCTGGCTCTCCATGAACGGCTGGAAGTCGCGCTTGTCGAAGCTCAGGATCTCGCAGGCAGTGTTGGCGACGGCGTCCGCGGTGCGCGGCGAGCCGTCGAGGAAGGCGATCTCGCCGATCAGTTCGCCCGCGCCGACCAGATTGAAGATGGTGCTGCGGCCGCTCGCGGCGGAGATGCCGATCTTGACCGTGCCGCTCATCACCACCAGCAGGCGGTCGCCGGGATCGCCCTTGGAGAACACGACGGCGCCTTTGCGATACCGGCGCGTCTTGGCGTAGTGGCACAGCTGCATCAGCGCGTCGCGGGCGATGTCGGCGAACATCGGGTGATCGCCGAGGAAGGCGACCTTGGCGTCGAGGCGGGTGGTATCCTGCGGCATGTCCTCGGTGACGTCTCGTGCTGCGGTTGCTGCGGCGTTGAACCGAAGCGCCGCTGGCGTGACCAAAGACCGGGCATCGGACCTTCGACAGTAGCCGCGAAAGCGCGCGCCGAGAAGGCCGCCGCCGGCAGAGGCATATCGTTGTTTTTCATTGCACTTCCAGAGGGTGTCGGAACGTCGTTGAGATGCCGGCAACCGTCTCGCGCGATCGCCGCGACATTCGGCCACCATGCATCGGCGGACAGTTGGCCGCGGCGGACGCGCGGTGATAGCGTGCGGTCGCCGTGCGTGGCGGCCGATGGATCGCCGCGCCGGCGCGTTGCGTTTTCAGCCAGCGGCCATCGTGCGAGGACAGCGGCCTTTTCGGCCGGCGCGGGCCGCGGCATCACAGCGACGATAGCGCGATCTGATTTGATCACATCTGATTTGACGACAGTGGATTTCAGTCACGTTTTGAGGATCGGGCGATGAGCAACGTCTCCAAGGCCAATATCGAGGCCAATATCGAGGCCGACGCCGCGTTCGACGCGGGCGCGACGGCGGCTTCCTCCGCGACATCGGACGGCGCGCCGGCGGCGCCCTCGCGCCTGGCGATGCTGGTCTACCGGCTGCTGTGCCTGGCGTTCTGCCACATGCTGCCGTTCAAGCTGGTATTCGCGCTGCTGCGGCGGGTGCGGCCGCTGGCGCTGTTCGGCTCGACGCTGTGGGTCACCAGGGCCGATGACGTCACCGAGGTGCTGGGACGCTTCGACGATTTCCACCTTGCGGAAGTTATCGAGCCCGGCATGCCGTGGGGCCAGTTCATGATGACCATCGACTGGCGCGAGCAGCATGCGGTCGAGCGCGGCCTGCTGCAGAGCGCGGTCAAGCCGGCGGAGGACCGCGACGCCATCACCGCGCTGGTGACGCAGACCTGCCGCGACAGCCTTGCGGACGCGGGGGGCGGACGTATCGACGTCATCGCCGCGATCGCCGAGCCGGTGGTGGTGCGCATCGCCGCGGAGTATTTTGGCGTCGCGCCGCTCGGCGGCAGCCCGCACCGGATGGCCGATGCCATGGCCGAACTCGCCGGGATCATCATGGTCAACCCGCCGCAGGGCTCGCAGCCGTGGCAGCGCTCGCGCGACGCCATGGCGGGCCTCGCCAACGAGATCCTCGCCGCCATCGCCGAGCGCAAGGCCGCGCACAAGGCGGCGCTCGCCGCCGGCCGCGACGACGGGCTGCCCGACGACCTGATGACGCGCCTCGTGCGGCTGCTGGTCGCCGGCAACCAGCCGGCGTGGTTCGGCGACGACTGGATCCGCCGCTATCTCACCGGCCTCGTCGCCACCGGCGGCGCCACCATCGTGCGCGCCACCGCCCATGCCATCGATCAGTTGCTGGCGCATCCCGAGGGCCTGCGCCTTGCGCGGGACGCCGCCGCCCGGCTCGACCGCGCACCGGACGATGCCGCCGCCGTCGCCGCGCTGCGCCAGATCGTCTACGAGGCGCTGCGCTTCCGCCCGATGCTGCCGCTGCTGGTGCGCGACTGCCCGCGCGACACCGTTGTCGCCGGAGGCACGCCGCGCGCGCGCATCGTGCCCGGCGGCACGCGGGTGATTGCCGCGCCGCTGGCGGCAATGTTCGATCCGGCGAAGGTGCCGATGCCATGGCAGTTCCGCGCCGGCCGGCCGCAGGACGCCTATGTGCTGTTCGGCGTCGGCTCGCGCAGTTGCTTTGGCCGCTATATCGCCGACGTCGCTTTGCTGGAGATCGCGCGCGCCGTGCTGCGGCTGCCCGGCCTTGCGCGCGCGCCCGGCGCCGATGGCAAGGTGCGCTATGGCGGCCCCGCCGCGCGCGGGCTGACCGTCACGTGGCGCGCCGGCGGCGACGGAGCGCTCTGATGCCGAACATCGTCACCATCATCGCGCCGCTCGATCCGGCGAATGTCGAGACCTGCCGGCACTACCTGCGCGCCAACGCCGAGCCGGCGCCGGACTTCGCCCATGGCCGCCTCGCGTGCCAGCCGCTGTTTGCCTTCGACGCCGTCGCCACGCTGCACTTCTGCAGCTTCGTGATCCTCGAGGCCGAGGCCGGCTTCGGCCCGCGCCTGGTGTTCGAGGCGACGTTCGACGGCCCGCGCGCCGATGTCCTGCGCGCCCTGCTGCGCGCCGCGCCGCAGGGCTTTCACGAGGCCTTCCGCCATTGCGTCGGTTATCCCGCCGCCGGCATGGCGACGCCGGACCTGGTGCAGGAATATCTCGTGCGCCACGACGTCGGCGCCGACACTTATTTCTGCGGCTATCCCGGCCGCTCGGCGGCGCAGGTCAAGGACGAGAACGCCATCCATTCCGGCGTCGTCACCTTCCTCAGCGACCGCTACCGTGCGGCACAGCAACTGCCGGGCCGCATCGCCGGCTTTCTCGACGTCATCCGCACCGAGTTCGTGCGCGCCGATCCGCAGCGGCGCTGGGCGGCGGATGCGCCGAAGCTGCCATGGGAGGTGACGTCGCGCACCGCGGTCGCCATCGCCGCGGGGCTGGCGCTGGTCGCTCTCGCCTGCGGCCTCGGCGCCATCGTCGCCGCGCTGGTGCCGTCGCTGCGGCCGTGGGCGCTCTATGAGATCATCACCCGCTCCATCGACGTCGCCGGCCGGCAGGGCGCCGACGTCGTCGACGCCATCGCCGCGGCGCTGCCGTGGATCGGCCCGTTCATCGAGGCGCTGCGTCCGGCGTTGCCGAACCTCGCCGGCGTCACGGTGATCTGGGCCGTCGTGCGCATCGCCGAGCTGGTGCTGAGCAGCCTGACGCGCGATCCGCGCGACCAGTCTTTCTCGCTCAGCGTGCCACTGCAGATCGCAGTGATCCTGCGCTCGGCGCTGCTGCTGTTCA
Source organism: Bradyrhizobium sp. U87765 SZCCT0048 (assembly GCF_018131225.1). Taxonomy (GTDB): domain Bacteria; phylum Pseudomonadota; class Alphaproteobacteria; order Rhizobiales; family Xanthobacteraceae; genus Bradyrhizobium_A. Next base: position 641,753 of record NZ_JAFCMM010000005.1, read on the forward strand.
TGGCCGGCTCGGTGCTGGTGGTGATCATCACCGGCATGGAGCAGCGTCCCGTCGATCCCGCCCGTTCGGCGCTCGCCGCCACCGCGACCGCGCTCGTCGCGCTGGCCGGCATGGCGCTGGTGCTGCTCGTGCTGCAGCACTTCGCCGACTCGCTCAAGCTTGCGGTGGCACTGACGCCGTTCAAGGCGCGGCGCGAGCGGCTGCGCCGCGCCGCGCTCGATGCCATCCGCTACCTGATGGTGCTGACCTGCGCCATCGGCCTGCTTGTCGCCGCGCGGCAGACGCCGCTGGCGCTCAGCCATGCTGTCGCCGACAACCTGCGGGCGCTGTTCGCCATCGGGTTCGTGGCGATGATCTATGCGGTGCTCGGCATTCTCGCCGCCTACGCGGTCGGCGTCGCCGTGTTCCTTTGGATTCGCGTCAGCGAGGTGCGCGACACCGGCACGTTCGCCCACGCCGACGGGCTGATCGCGCGCGCCCAGATCAATGCCCGCAAGTACACGCGCGAGGAGGGCGGCACCAATGTCTACCAGAACCATCTCGCCAGCCTCACCTATGTGAAGCCCGGCGTGCTGCGGCGATCGCTGGTGTGGCTGGCGCTGCATGCGGTGAACCTGCTGGCGCGGTTCTGGTTCAATCGCGGCGAGCTCGGCGGCATCCCGACCATCCTGTCGGCGCGCTGGGTACTGATCGACAACGGCCGGCGGCTGCTGTTCCTCGACAATTTCGGCGGCTCATGGGAGAGTTACCTCAACGAGTTCATCGACCTCGCCGCGGTGAAGGGGCTCAACGCCATCTGGTGCAACACCTTCGTGCACGCTGCCGGCCAGCGCTTCGGCTTTCCGCCGACGCGGTTCTTCTTCTGGCGCGGCGCGCAGGCGGAGCAGCCGTTCAAGGCCTATGTGCGCCAGAGCCAGGTCGAGACGCTGGTGTGGTACAGCGCCTTTCCGACGCTGAGCGTCGTCAATGTCAACGCCAACACGTCGTTGCGCCAGTCGCTGTCGCAGGACCTGACGGCGAGCGAAATCGACGGCGTGTTCCAGCGGCTGTAGAGGATTGGGAATGGACAAGGTCGAGTGGGACGACGTGCAGGGCCTGGTGCTGAGCGGCTATCCGCGGCTGCCGTATTCCGCCTATGTGCTGTTTCGCTTTCATCCCGAACGTCCGGACGCGGCGCGGGCGTGGCTCGGCGCGCTCGCCGGCCGCCTGATGCGCGCGAGCGATGGCGGTGGTGACGATGGTGAGACGGACGCGCCGACGCTCGGCACGCTCAAGCGCGCCAAGGGCGCGGACCTGCACGCCATCAACCTCGCGCTGACCGCGCGCGGCCTCGGCCAGTTGCCGGCCGGCGCTGCCGCGCTCAAGGATTTTTCCGTCGAGTTCGTCGAGGGCATGGCGCCGCCGACCGATCCGGTGAGCGGGCCGGCGCGGCGCACCAACCTGCTCGGCGATCTCGGCGACAGCTCGCCCGCGACATGGGAGTGGGGCGGCTGGAACGGCAATGGCGACATCGACGGCATGCTGATGCTGTTCGCACCCGACGGCCTCGCGCTGCAGTCGCTGATCGGCGACGAGCTTGCGACGATGGCGCAGGCGGCCGATCCCGTGCGCATCGCCTCGCCCGGCGGCGACGATCCGCGCCTGATGACGGGACGCGTCTACGACGACCGCAAGGAGCACTTCGGCTACACCGACGGCATCTCGCAGCCGATCATCGAGGGCTCGCCGCGGGCGCGCCGCGGCGGCGCGACCGAGGACGACAAGCGCATCCATCACGTCAAGCCCGGCGAGTTCGTGTTCGGCTATCACAACGAGCGGCGGGTGCGCACCAACGGCGCGGGGGCCGCCGAGCTCAAGCGCAACGGCACCTATCTCGTGTTCCGCCAGCTCGAGCAGGACGTCGCTGGCTTTCGCGATTTCGTCGCGCGGGCGGCGGCGGAGTTGCAGGGGCCGGAGGATGCCACCGACAAGGAGGAGTGGATCGCCGCGCGTCTCGTTGGCCGCACCCGCGCGGGCAAGCCGCTGGCGTGCCCGGCGGCGCACGCCCACGATCCGTCGGATCCGGTGGCGCGCCACAGCTCGGGCAACGACTTCCTGTTCTATTTCGGCGATCGCTTCGGCCTGCAGTGCCCGATCGGCTCGCACATCCGTCGCGCCAACCCGCGCGATACGAAGGGCCCCGATCCCGACACTGCGCTGCGGCTGTCGAAGATGCATCGGATCATCCGCCGCAGCCGCATGTATGGCGAGCGCTACGATGCCGACGCCCGCAATGGCGAGGGCCGGCGCGGCGTGCTGTTCGTGTGCCTCAACGCCGACATCGCCGGCCAGTTCGAGATGATCCAGCACTCCTGGCTCAACAACCGCCACTTCGGCGATCTCTATGTCGGTACCGATCCGATCGGCCATTCCCAGGCCGACGGCGGCGCCATCGTCATCCAGCGCCGCCCGACCAACCTCGTGCTGCAGCGGCCCAAGCCCTTCGTGCGGGTACGCGGGGGGGCGTATTTTTTCCTGCCGGGCATCGCCGCGGTAAGGGCGCTGGCGGGGTGATGTTGCGTTGATGGTCAGTTGCAGCAATCAAGCGGATCTTGAAGGCCCTGGAGCGTTTTCGAGCGAAGTGGGCAACGGTTCGCGTGAATAAAACGCGTCAAAACAAATAACTAGAGCGCGTTCGTGATTCCATCAAAAGCGAACGCGCTCTAGGCCGTGTATTCATAAAAAGTAGGCGATGCCCGCTTTGCACCGATACCGACCACCTTTGCGCAGCCGCAGCAAATGATGCGATGGGCAAGAAGCAGTTGTCGGTCGCGTACTCAAGCGAAGTAACCTCAGGTCATTGTCGGTCTGCCCTATGTAGTGGCCTCCGCGGCGGGAGGCAAAATCAGGAAAATCAGGCCGTCATGGTGTGGCGCCCGCCTGGGTCAAAACGGCCTTAACCTCGTCATCTTTCGCCACGCTCAGCGCGGTTCTGCCATCGCTCCCCCTGGCATTAACGTCAGCACCGCTTTCGAGGAGCGCTTGTACGACATCAATGTGGTTTTGCTCAGAAGCCGCCATCAGCGCCGTACCCCCGTTCTTGTTGCCCCTGGCGTTGACGTCGGCACCTTTGTCGAGCAAGGCGCGAACGATATCGAGGTGGCCGGCAAAAGATGCCGCCGTGAGTGGCGTACCGATAGTGTCATCGTTCGTGGCGTTGACATCAGCACCTTTCTCAAGCAGGGCTCGAACGATATCAAGCGGACCAAATGAGGCGCCCCAAAACAACGCTGTACGACCGAGGTTATCCTTCGCATTGACGTTGGCGCCTTTGCGGAGCAAAGCCCGAACGACATCGGTCCGACGGTTGAGTAATGCGGCCATCAGCGCTGTGCCGCCGTTGCCGTCGCCTACGGCATTGACGTTGACGCCCCTCGCGAGCAGCTTCTGCAGAGTGGTGAGATCGCCAAAACCGGCCGCAGAAACGAAGGCTTCCGCAGGCGAAGGTGGCGTGCATTCCTTCAGGCTAAAATGGGCTTTGTCGTCGGCGATGCGTCTCCATTCGCCCTCCATCTCGCAGTTCGAGAGAATCAAAACGTCAACTTTGTCCGCACGCCACGTGCATGTCCCTTTGACCAGCTTATCACCGACGTCAGGATCGCGAACGAGCGCTCCATCGGAAGAGCCCGGCCACCAAAACATAATTCTAGTGCGAGTGCGGACATTATATTTTCCGCATGCTCCGAAGCCTTCCCTATGTCCCATCCTGTACGAATATAAAACACCGCGATCGAACAGGCAGAAGCCCTGCATGTAGGCTCCAGAGGTGTCGTTCTTTTCTTCGTAGCACCCTAGGTGTGGCCTGAACTCAGATGGTGCGGACGCGGCGATAGCCGATGAGATTGGGGACAGAACGCCGAGCGTCCAAAGGAGAGTGCCGGCATGCAGAAAAATGGGAGGTCTTGTGCTCATGGTGCTCGCAATTGGAGACTTCAAGACAACTGGAATTGGCCTCAAACTGATCGAACGTAGCATGTTGGGTTCCCCGGCGTCGATGCGTCGCCGGTTTTGGAGGCACCAGAAGGCGCTTGATGTGGGTGGAAATGGATGCGCGCCCGGCATGTCTGCTCATGACCCGAGGCGGATATCAAAACTGACCAGCCTTGATGGCAAATCGCACGTGCGGAGTGAAGAGCACCAGAACTGACCGGTCGCACGAGAAAATAGCCTTGTGTGGGCGTCGTAGTTCGGAAGTTCGGCGCCCATATAGCGGTTGGTTTGGTCGGACTACTTGTAGTCACCGACGCCGCATCCCAGGCCGATCGGCCATTCCCAGGCCGACGGCGGCGCCATCGTCATCCAGCGCCGCCCGACCAACCTCGTGCTGCAGCGGCCCAAGCCCTTCGTGCGGGTGCGCGGCGGTGCGTATGTCTTCCTGCCGGGCATTGCGGCGGTGCAGGCGCTGGCGGGGTGACGTCGCGAAATGGACGACAAGCCGCTGAAAGGAAGCCTCATGGCGTCACCTCGTATTACCCTAAATCTGGATGCCGATGGCTTTTTTGAGATGTGGCTCAATCCTGAGGGGCGCGACCTTCTGGTCCGCAATCTGCAATCGTTGACGACCGAGAGCGAGCATTTTCATCTCGGTCCTGCACCTTTCGGAGAACTTGAGGTCGCCACGAAAGCCTATCGCGAGAATGATCGCGTGATTGAATGGGGCAAGGTCTACCTGAGAACAGACGAATGGGACGAAAAATACTTTCCGCACGTCCTCAAGTGAGGCGCAACGCGCTGCGGTGCATGGGTGTTGGCTAAGGGGCGACTTCCGCTTGTGGCCCAGCGCGGGAATGCAGACCAGACTCGCTGGCCTTCCGCGTTCGCATCATCCGTGGTATCAGCTGCGCCATGGTTCATCTGTTCGCTAGTTTGCCCGGTTCGAACGTCGCCTCGCGGAGCGTCAGAACGGCTGCGTGCGACTGAAGACGTAGCCATCTGACGAGCCCGCCGATATGGCCGGGCTCAACTTTTCAAGGGCATCGGCCTCCGGCATATGATGACGGAGATCCACAAGATGCCACTCCCTCCCACACCGACGCTCGTGGCAGACCGCCTGGTCCTGAGGCCATTGCAGGAACGAGATGCCTCCGCAATCCAGCGGCTTTTCCCTCAATGGGAGGTCGTGCGTTGGCTCACGGCCTCGATTCCCTGGCCCTATCCGGCCGACGGTGCGGCAGCGAACATGGCTGAGACCCTGGCCCAGCGTGTCCGCGGCGAGAAGTTCTTCTGGGCGATCACCTTGAAAGGCGACGACGAGCTGCGCGGCCGGATCGATCTCTGGCCATTCGATGGCAGGAATCGCGACATGCGAGGCTTCTGGCTCGATCCGGCGTTGCACGGGCGTGGCCTGATGACCGAGGCGGCCAACGCCGTCACGTCTTTCGCCTTCGAGGAATTGAACTGGCCGTTCCTGTATCTGACCAACGCTGTCGCGAACCGCGCCTCCGCGCGCGTAAAGGAAAAGCAGGGCGCCATCGAGATCGCGCGCGAGCCCTTCGCTTATGTCTGTGGTGAGGGAGAGCGTCAAATCTGGCAGCTCACGCGCGAAGCCTGGCGCGCGACCTGAGGCCAAGATTTCGACACCGTGGTCCAAATGTGGCGCGTGCCCATCCCAGCGCCGGGAGAACTTGCCTACTTCGTCCTGGACTTGGGCGGGCTCTTGGACTTGAGCAGGTCGCGGATCTTGTCCGCGTCGGCTGACGTGACCGGATTGTAGACGACCATCGTGAGGTCGGGCCGGCCGTCGACGGCGAAGCCGGAGAACTCCATCGACAGCGGTCCGGCAACGGGATGGTGCAGGACCTTGACGCCGTCGCCATGGGCCTGCACGTCGTTGTCACGCCACATCGCCGCGAATTCTGGGCTGGTGGCGCAGAGCTCGTCGACCAGCGACTGCACGTTGCGCGTCGCGCCGGCGCGCGCCACGTCGGCGCGGAAGGTCGCGACCACGTAGCGGGCGACGCTCTGCCAGTTGGGTTGTGCCGCGCGGACGCGGCTGTCGCGGAACATCATGCGCAGCACATTGCGCTGATCGTCCGGCAGCGCGCTGTAGTCGGTGAGGACCACGGTTGCCGGCTTGTTCCAGGCAATGACATCCCAGGTCGCGGTGCGAATGAAGGCGGGGCTGCAGGCCAGCGTGTCGAGCAGGCGTTGCAGGCGCGGCGAGATGCCTTCGGGCGCGCGATAGCGGGCCTCGGGAGGCCGGCCGAGGCCGAGCAGAAAGAGATGCTCGCGCTCCGTGTCGGTCAGCATCATGGCGCGGGCGATGCGATCGAGCACGTCGGCGGATGGCGCGCCGCCGCGCCCCTGTTCCAGCCAGGTGTACCAGGTAGCGCTGACATTGGCGCGCTGCGCCACCTCCTCGCGCCGCAGCCCCGGCGTTCGACGCCGCTGCAGCGAAAAGCCGAAGGCCGCGGGATCGAGCTTGGCCCGGCGATCCCTGAGATAGGTCCCAAGCTGGTTCGTGAGGGCGTTCGTGTTCGTCATCCTGTTAGTGATTATACCCCTATACGCTCACTACTTTACCCGAATGAGCAGTCTATCGATAGTTCGGGCCTCTGAACAGGGAGCGTCCCATGCGCGTATTCGTTACCGGAGCGGCCGGCTTCATCGGCTCCGCCGTCACGACAGACCTCATTGCTCACGGCCATCAGGTGATCGGCCTCGCGCGCTCGGACGAGAACGTCGCGACGCTCGAACAACTCGGCGCGCAAGTCCTGCGCGGCTCGCTGCAGGATCTCGACAGCCTGCAACGCGGTGCGCGGGAGGCGGACGGCGTGATCCATCTCGCCTTCATTCATGATTTTACGAAGTTCGCAGAGAATGGCGCGATCGACAGGGCGGCCATCGCCGCGATGGGCGATGTGCTCGTCGGCTCGAACAAGCCGTTCATCGTGACGTCGGGGACGGGTCTCGTCGCCGCGGGCGTGGTGATCACCGAGGACATGCGGCGCGACGCCAGTCCGCATGTGCCGCGCGTCTCCGAGCAGACGGGGCTGGCTTACGCGTCGCGCGGCGTGCGCGCGATGACCATCCGCCTGCCGCAGGTGCATGGCGCCGAGGGCAAGGCCGGCTTGATCAGCTATCTGGTCGAGATCGCGCGCCAGAAGGGCGCGGCGGCCTATGTCGGCGAGGGCGCTGAGCGCTGGGCCGCGGCGCACCGGCAGGATGTCGCGCGCCTCTACCGGCTGGCGCTGGAACATGGCGTCGCCGATGGCATCTATCATGCGGTCGGCGAGGAAGGCGTCTCCATGCGCGATGTCATCGAGGTCGTCGGCCGCGCCTTGAATGTGCCGGTCAGGTCGATCAGGAAGGACGAGGCGGGCGACTATTACGGACCACTGGCGATGTTCGCCGGTCTGGATATGCCGGCATCCAGCAGCCTGACCCAGCAGCGGCTGGGCTGGACGCCCACCGGCATCGGACTGATCGCCGATATCGGGCAGCCCGGGTATTTCAAGGCCTGAGCGTCAACCCCTCAAGCCCGCGCCGTTGCCGCACGCAGGACGTCCCTGAAAACGCCGTACTGCGTCTGGAATGCGCGCGGGCTGTAGTCCTGATAGTAGCCGGCCGTGATGGCGGCCACGAGGTCGAGTTCGGGCAGGATGCGGAGCGACTGGCCGCCGCGGCCGAGGGCGCCGATCCAGTGCAGCTCGCGGTTGTCGATCCGGGTGCGGCCGAGCCACCACAGATAGCCGTAGGACATGCCATCCGTGGCCGTGATCTTCGGTGTCGTCGAGGCTTCGATCCAGGCCTTCGGCACGATCTGGCGGCCGTTCCACTGGCCGCCGGCAAGCACCATCTGGCCGATCCGGAGCATGTCGCGCGGCCGCAGGCGCAGGCCGCCGCCGGCATCGGTGTCGCCCTTGACCCGCGCCCACTCCGCACTGGTGATGCCGAGCGGCGCGAACAGGTTGTCGCGCGCGAAGACATTGAGCGGCTGGCCGGTGGCCTTTCGGATGATGGTCGACAGCAGCGTCAGCGCGCCGGTGTTGTAGAAGAATTCCCGTCCCGGCGGCGCGGTGGAGGGCAGGCCGAGGACATAGCGGGAGGAATCCCGCGCCATGTTCATGCGCGCCTCGTCGTTGTCGAAGTCTCCGGTGGCCGGCGTTGCCTCGATCCACCGCAGGCCCAGCGACATGGTCAGCACATGCGACATCCGGAGGGCGTCCTTCTCCGGCGTGCGCAGGTCGACGAGTTCGGGAAAGAAGTTGAACAGCGGTTCGTCGACGCCCGGGATCAGCCCGCGGTCGATCGCGATTCCGACCGCCAGCGAGGCGATGCTCTTCGACACCGACTTCATGGCATGCAGCGTGTCGGAATCGAACGCGACGTCGGCGACGCGGTGGCCGAAGATCCGGCCGGGAATTTCGTCGGCGCCTGGAAAGTAGCGCTCGAAGGCCAGCCTGCCGCCGCGCGCCACCAGCACCGCATGGATGTGGGGATCGTGCTCGGCGGCAATGCGGTCGGCCATGGTGCAGAGCATGCCGCGGTCGATGCGAGCGTCGTCAGCGGCGGCGATGGGCCAGCCGTCGTCGCGCGCGGCTGGCACGCCGCAGTCGCCGGAGGGGCCGGCATACAGCGGCCGCATGGCGAGCGGCGCCAGCGCTGCGCCGCCGAGCAGTGACATGAACCGGCGTCGCCTCATTCGCCCTCCCGCCCGCATCCGTTGCGCGTGTCCAGAATATCAGCGTGTAGCTGCTCACTGATGTCAGGCGACGCGGATGGCAATTTGATCACTGCCGCTTTCATGCAGGACAAGACGCGCTGCTCGCCCATCGCTGCCTGGCTCGAACGTGATCTGCGCATTCAACGCCTTGTAGAAATATTGCCATTCTGATGAAGGAAAGACGCGCGTCGCTTCGCTCGTATGACGGACGAAAAGTCGGCCGTCCGGGTTCGTTACTTCGAGCGTGCGGCCGGGGCTGATCTGATAGCTGCCGATCAGGCGGGTAAAGACCGAAGGCTCTACAGGCACTTCCTTCCTGAACCAGAGCGGAGAATAGCGGGTATCAAGAATATGGACGCCGAGATCGATGACCGCATCGACATTGGAATTGCTCAGTACCACCACCCCGCGCTTCCATTGCGGAATATACCTGATCGACGATCGGCTCCCGCCCGTGCCGCCCGCATGAGCGATGGTCGTGCCGCCATCCGGATGCGGTGCTCCCAAACCCATTCCGCCCTCGTCGCGCGAAGCGATGACGGAGGACACCATTCCTCCGACGGGGGAGTGTGCGTCGGCTATGGCCTCGAGAAAAGTGAGCATGTCGATGGCCGTGGAGCGCAGCGCACCGGCTCCCGCCAGCACGTCGAAATTCCAAAGTGGTGTGGCGTCAAGGCTTGAGTTGTGGGGACTTGCGAGCCGCTGCGCGAGGCGGGGAGGCAGCCCGATCACCGTGTCGTTCATCCCCAGCGGAGCGAGTATGCGCTCCCGGAGCAGCGTTTCATAATCTCGGCTGGCGGCGCGCCGCGCCAGGGCGTATCCGAGCAAGCCGGTGCCGACGTTGGAGTAGGTATAGACGTCGCCGGGCGTCAGCAACAGCTCGTGAGTGCCCAGAAACTCATAGAGCTGGTCGGCCGTGTAGCGGGCATAGGGGTCGTCGCGGTCGCTCGGTTGCAGGTTGGTCGGGCGCAGCGGCAATCCAGAGCGGTGTGCGGCAAGGTCGCACAGCGTTATCTCTCGGCCGTTACGGCAGGGGACGCGCGTTCCGGCCGGAAGCAGATGCGCAACGGGCTCATTGAGCTCGGCCTCGCCACGCTGCATCATGTTGGCCAGGAGCAAGACCGTGAAAAGCTTGGTGATTGAGCCGAGCTCGAAAACCGTGTCCGGCTGGACCGGATCGTCGCACACACTGTTTCTACGTCCGTGCGATACGAAACTTCGCTCGTTCGCCTCTGTCGTGCCAACGACCATGCCGCGCGCCAGGCGCAGTTCATCCACACGATGCACCAGCATTCGTTGAATCGCTACGTTTGGCGGGGTGCTTGGCGGAATGAAGGGGCGCGACATGGGAGGCTTACCAATTGCCGACAGCTGGCCACGAATGCAGCCTGCCCTATATTGATCCGCGAAGGAAGCGGGCGCCGACCGGGCTGTCTTCGGGATCAATGAAGTCTGTCCTCCTCCAAAACCGAGGGGCCACCGGCCGCAAGCGCCAACCGGGCAGTTCTTTGCATGCATCCAAAAGCTGGATTGCCGGGTCTTCGCCCGGCAATGACCGGCGGGTGTGGCTGGCGCTCAGAACCGATCGAACAGCCGTCGCTCCCGACCAGAGAGGCCTCGACGCAGTCCCGCCCTCAGCGCAGGCCGCGCACCGTCAGCACGACGGCGTCCGGCGCCGGCTTTGCGGTCGATGGCGATCTCCTGATACTCGGGCGATTCGTGAAAGGCGTTGGCGGAGGCCGCGTCCGGAAACTCCATCATCACGATCTTGTCGCGCGGCCAGTCGCCTTCGAGCACGACCGGCTTGTCGTCGGCGGCCAGCAGCTTGCCGTTGAATTGGCGGAACACGTCGAAGAAGCGCGCCTGGTAGCGGTCGTAGCGGGCGCGTTCGCTGAACTTGAGCTGGGCGACGATGTAAACGGTCATGAAGGCCTCGTGGGTGTCCGTAAACGGTGATTGACCATGCGGATGGTCGGTAGCCCGGATATCGCTGCGCTCATCCCGGCTACAAATCCGTGTGTTCCTTTGCGCGAGGGCTCACGCATTGCGGGCGCGGGCGATGAAGCCGTCGAGCCGCGGCAGGCTGACGATGACGATGCGGCCGCGCTGACGCGCGATCAGGCCGTCGCGCTCGAACTGCGCCAGCGCGATTGCGACCCAGCTGCGGCTCACCCCGATCATGCGGGCGAGCTCGCCCTGGCTGAGGCCGGCGACCGCGAGCTGCCCGCCGTCGGCGTCGCCATCATCGGGGCGGGCCAGTGTCTTGAGCGTCGTGCCGAGGCGCACCGTGGCGCTGTCGAGGGCCATCGGGCCGCTGCGCTCGATGCTCTCCACTGACAGCATCGCCAGGAGGCGCGTCACGTTCCAGTGGAAGCGCGGCAGCGCCGTCAGGCAGTGGAGAAAGTCGGTCCGCGTCATCAGCGCCGCCGTCACCGGCTCGATGGCGGTCGCGGAGAGGATGCGCGGCTGACCGGTGACCAGCGCGGCGAGGCCGAGCAGCGTGCCGGGCGTGGTGATGCCGAAGGTGAATTCCTCGCCATTGTCGAGCGCCTGCGACAGCCTTACGCGGCCGTCGGTCAGCAGCACCAGCGTATCGCTGGGCTCGCCCTGGTCGAACAGTGGGTCGCGCGCGTCGTAGGTGATCGCACGCATGCGGTCGAGGATCATCTGCCGCGCGGCAGCGTCGAGCCCTTCTGTCGCGATCCGCCATTTCGGCGAATGGGCGGATCCGAAGTCGGGCATGCCGGTATGAAGCGTCATCGCGTGAGTTCCGATGGTCCGCCGCCCCGCGGGCGATGGATCGCGGGGCAGGCTAGCGCGGATTGCCGTGCGCGGGTGTTAAGTTCTCGACACTGCCGTGTGTCGTCCGGCGGGCGCCGCGCGGATCAGTCCTTGCCGGGCAACTCGCCGATATAGGTGTAGGGCGCGCGGGCCTGTGGGCCGAGCTGGGATTGCTCGATCGAGTGAGCGACCCAGCCGACCGTGCGTCCCAGCAGCCAGATGAAGTCCTGGGCGTTCAGCCCGATGCGGCGGTTGACGAACATCGCCGGCAGGGCGAAGTCGGGCTTGAGGCCCTTGATGTCGCCGACGACGGCGATTGCGGCCTTGAGCCGGCGAAACGCCTGGTCGCGGCCGCACACTGCGTCGAGCTGCGCGAGCAGCGCCTGGGCGCGCGGATCCGCGGTCGCATAGACGTCGACATTGCCGAAACCTGGCAGTTCTTCGCCCTCGCGCAGCCGCCGCACGATGACGCTCTGCGGGTCGGTGGTGGCGGTCAGTTCGTCGATGAAGCGCGACATCGCATCGAGCCGGCCGAACGCCGAGTAGCGGCCCGCAGCCAGCGCGAGGCCGGCGGCGACGCTGCGATAGGGCGTCACGCCGACGCTGGCGGCGGCGCGCACCGCATAGGCGGATGGCGAGAAGCCGTGGTCGGCCGACAGCACCAGGATACGGCGCACGAGGTCGGTCCACTCGCTCGACAGATCACAGGCCTTGCCGATCTGGACGTGGATCGGTTCGGCGCCGACCTTGGTCCGGCGCAGCAGGATCGCGGTGACGGCGCGCACGAGATCGGCGCCGGTGATCGCCATGCCGAGCGGCGAGAGATCGAACGAGCGCGGATTGTCCGCTTCCAGCACCGGCAACAGCACGCTGGCGCGATCGGCGAGGCCATCGTGATCGAACAGTGCCGCGACCTTGCCGAAGCGGCCGGACAGACGCGGCAGGCGCGAGGTGAAGACCGCGGCTTCGTCCGCGTTCCACAGCAGGCTCGCGGTCGTCTCCAGGCTGGCGTGCCCGGCGAGCTCGGCGGCGCTGTCTCCGCGATAGAACACGCCCTGCTGCGTGATCAGCGTCAGCGCCGATACCGCGCTGATGCCGCTCGCCTCGGTGGTGCGGATGCCGCGCGCGCCCTTCGCCGCGCGCACGGCCAGCACGTCGGCTTTCCAGTAACGGCGTTCCTTGGCGTTCGCGGCCTTTTCCGAGCGGATGCCCTTGCGGCTGACATAGGCATACAGCGTCGCGCGCGACACGCCGAGATGCTCGGCGGCTTCGTCGGCGCTGAAATAGAGATGATCGTCCTCCGCCATGGCTGCCTCTCATATTGACGAAATCTGTACAGATTGACGGATAATTCGCCGAACAATAATTTATGAACAAAATAATACATATTGACGATTGTCGTCAATATGTCGCGAGGGGGAAACGACGTGATGGATGTGTTTGCGTTGCGGGCGCCGGCGGCGCGCGTATCAGTGGCGCTGCTGGCGATGGCGCCGGGTGCGGGCCTTGCCCAGCAATTCCAGGTCGGCGACGTCGACGTCACCATTCATGGCGCGGCCAGCGTCGGCACCGTGGTCCGGGCCGACAGTCCCGACCCGCAATTCACCACCATCCCGAATGCGAAGACGCTCGGCGTCCCGTCCGCCGGCAGCACCCGCAACAGCGACGACAGCGAGCTCAACTTCAGGAAGGGCGCGCCGGTGTCGACCGCGCTGCAGGGCTGGGTCTCGGTGGAGGCCAGGTACAACGACTTCGGCGTCTTCGTGCGCGGCAAGGGCTGGCGCGACTTCACCCTCGCCGACCAGTCGGTGCCATGGGGCAATTATCCCAACGGCCTCGTCCCGAACACGCCGCTGTCGGATGCCGGCTTCGCGTCGCGCTCCAAATTCTCGGGTGTCGCCCTGCAGGAGGCCTATGCGTTCGGCCGCGTCAGCCTCGCCGAGCGTCCGCTCGATTTCCGTGTCGGTAATCAGCTCATCGACTGGGGGCTGCGCAGCTCGCTGGCGGGCGGACTGTCGGCGCTCAATCCCGTCGATGCGCCGGCAACCCACCGTGCCGGGGCGACGTCCGAGGAGACCCGGATGCCGTTCCCGGCGGCGTCGGTACGTCTCGCGGTGACGCCGATGCTGTCGCTCGACGGCTTCTGGCAGTTCGGCGCGGCGCGCAACGCCTATGACGGCTGCGGCACCTTCTATGCCTCGGACTATTACGCGCAGGGCTGCAACTACGTGATCGTCGGCGCGCCGTTCACGGTCACCGATCGCACGGCGCTGAGCGCCGGCGACTGGATCGGGCGCGCCGATACGCCATCGAACAACGAGCTGGGGCAGGGCGGCGTCGGCGCGCGCTACGCGCTCGATGCCCTGCACAGCGAGGTCGGGCTGTTCTACGCCCACTACAACGCCCGCAATGCCCTGCCGGAGCTGACGCGCACCTTCCGGACGTCAGCGGCGATCCCGTTCATCCCGGGCAATCCGGACGGCGGCAATCCGGTGTACCGCACCGTGTACGCACCCGACATCGACATGGTCGGCGCCACCTGGCAGACCAAGCTCGCCACCAAGACGACGCTGCAGGCAGAGTATGTCTACCGCCCGAACTATGCACTCGGCTTTCCCGCCGGCGAGGAGTTGACCGCGGCGGTGTCGGCGTCGGCGCCGAGCCTGTTGCGCCAGCAGCTCAATGCGCTCGCGCCCGGCGCGTTCTTCACCGGCTACGACCGTCACCAGACCGGCGCGCTGAACCTCGCCGTCGGCCAGCAGTTCGAGAACCTGCTGGGCGCGAAGCTGGCGTCATTCTCGGCCGAGGTCGGCCTGCGCCAGGTCTATGATCTGCCCGATCCCACCGTGCGCCGCTACCTGCGCGCCGACACCTTCGGGTCCGGCCCGGTCAATGGCTACTGCCCGCCGGCCAATCCGGGCGTGCTCTACACCGGCTGCACGCTGGACGGCTTCGTCACCAGGAACGCGTGGGGCTTTCGCTTGCGCGGCGCGCTGACCTACGCGGTGCCGACCATCGCCGATCTCGATGTCACGCTGTCGGGCGGCTATGGCAAGGACGTGTCCGGCTGGTCGTATGACGGCACGTTCAGCGAGGGCCGCAACACCGCGTCCGTGGCGCTGCGGGCCGAGTACCGCAAGAGCTACTTCGCCGAGATCGCCTATCTGCCGATCTGGGGCGGCGCGTTCAACGTGCTGCGCGACCGCTCGGTGTTCGCCGCCAGCATGGGCGCGAGGTTCTAGCATGACCGCGCAGCGATCACGGCAGCCATGCAACCATCGCGTTTCAATAATCGAAACGTGCCGCATTGGCGCTTTTCAACGCCGCACCGCGGCGGACAAGCTGTCACCAAGGTCCCGCGGGCATGCGGTCGATCCGCTGTCCAGAGATGACCGACCGGGAGGAGACCATGCAATCGACTGATATTCCCGCATCGACGGGCGTTGCCGCGCGTTCCGGCGCGCTGCGGCGGCCGTGGTATCGCGAAGTGTCGGGCGACGCCTGGCGCGTGCTGCGCGCCGCCGGGCTCGGCTGGACGTTCGAGGTGTTCGACCTCTACGTCCTGGCGCTGACCGCGCCGGCGCTGATGGTGGTGTTCGGGCTCAGCCGCGCCGATGCCGGCCTGCTCACCAGCGTGTCGGCCGGTGGCGCCATTGTCGGCGGCATTCTGTTCGGCTGGGTCGCCGACCGCATCGGGCGGGTGCGCACGCTGTTCGTGTCGATCCTGATCTATTCGCTGTGCACGGGGGCGATCGTGGTGGCGCCGTCGCTCGGCTGGCTGGTGGCGCTGCGCCTCATCGGCGGCCTCGGCATGGGCGGCGCCTGGACCGCGGGCGCGTCGCTGATCGCCGAAACCTGGCATCCCGACCATCGCGGCAAGGGCGGCGCGCTGATGCAGATGGGGCTGCCGCTGGGATCGATGCTGGCGATCGCCGTGGTCGCGGCGCTGTCGTCGGCGTCGGGCGGGCTGGAGAGCGGCGGCTGGCGCTGGGTCTATGGCATCGGCGCGTTGCCGATCGTGGCGCTGGTGCTGTTCTGCCGCAACACGCCGGAATCGCCGGTGTGGCTGCGCGGCAGCATCGAGAAGCGCCCGGGCGGCGATGTCGCCGCGCTGTTTCGCGGCGAGACCGGGCGGGGCCTGCTGATCGCGTTCGGCTTCATCTTCTTCGTCCAGTATGTCTACTGGGCGGTGTTCACATGGACGCCGACCTTCCTGGTCACCGTCAAGCACTTCGCCTTCATCAAGAGCCTCGGATTCACGCTGACGCAGCAACTGGGATCGCTCGCCGGCTTCATCGTGTTCGCCGCGCTGGTCGACCGCCTCGGGCGACGTCCGACCTTCATCCTCTACCTGCTGATCGGCGCGGCGGCGGTGTTCGCTCTGGTGAAGCTCACCGACCCCGACCTGCTGCTGGCGGCGAGCTTTTTCACCGGCTTTGGCATTGGCGGCATCTTCGCCGGCATGGGGCCGTTCACCGCCGAACTGATCCGCTCGACCCGCTCGCGCGCGCTCGGCATGGCGATTGCCTACAACGGCGGCCGCATCGGCGGCCTGATCGCGCCATCGCTGATCGGGCTGCTCGCCACCGATGCGCACGGCTTCGAGGCGGGCATGCTGACCACGACGCTGGCGTTCGCGCTCGCGATCGTGGTGCTGCTGTTCGCGCCGGAAACCAAGGGAATGAGGATCGAATGAGCGGTTACACCATCAACCACGGCACGCCGCAGCAGCGCGCGCAGGTCGAATCCTGGCTGTTCGGCCTCGACCTCGTCTCCGCGCCTGTGCGCGAGCGCATTGTCACCGCCTGGGTGAGCGCCTGGACGTCGAGTGTCCACGAAAGCCTCGAGGACATGCCGTACTCCCATCTCGCGGCCTGGCCGCTGATGCGGCATGTCAACGAGGTGACGCGTGTCGGTGTGCAGCTCGCGCGCAGCGCCAGCGAGCAATGGGGCGATGCCTTCGATCAGGACACGTTGGTATCGATCCTGATCCTGCACGATGTCGACAAGCCGCTGATGTACGACCGCAGCAACGGCGTCGTCGCGCCTTCGACCTTGTCGAAGGAGCTGCCGCACGGCGTCGTCGGCGCCATGCTGATCAAGGAGCTGGGGTTTCCGCATCTCGTGATCAGCACGGTCGCGACCCATGCGGCGAATGCGCCGTTCCACGGCCGCAGCCTCGAGGCCTACGTGCTGCACTACGCCGATTTCTTCGCGACCGACCGGACCTGCATCCGTGAGGGCGCGCCGCCGTTCTACCAGCGGCACTGGCGCTGACGCGCCGTGCCGCATCTGCCAAGCTGAAGGAGAGTCGAGAGTGAGTGAAGGACCGGCCGCTGGCCTCAAGGTGATCGACGTCGCGACGCTGTTCGCGGGCCCCGTTGCAGCGATGCTGCTCGGCGACTATGGCGCCGACGTGCTGAAGATCGAGCATCCGAGCGGCGACAATTCGCGGACGCACGGCCCCTCGCGCGGCGGCACGTCGCTGTGGTGGAAGATGATCGGGCGCAACAAGCGCGCCATCACGCTCTATCTCGGCAGCCCCGAGGGGCAGCAGCTGTTCCGCAAGCTCGCCCGCGAGGCCGATGTCATTGTCGAGAATTTCCGCCCCGGCACCCTGGAGAAATGGGGGCTCGGCTATGACGTGCTGGCGGCGGAGAATCCGGGCCTGATCCTGCTGCGTGTCACCGCGTTCGGCCAGCATGGCCCCTATGCCCATCGTCCCGGCTTCGGCACCATCGCGGAAGCGATGAGCGGCTTTGCCTCCATCACCGGCCAGCCAGACGGCCCGCCGACCCTGCCGCCGTTCGGGCTCGCCGACGGCATCGCCGGCATCGCCGGCGCACTCGCGGTGATGATGGCGGTCAATGCCCGCCACCGCACCGGCAAGGGCCAGGTCGTCGATCTCGCCCTGATCGAGCCGATCATGGCGGTGCTCGGCGCCCAGGCGATCACCTACGATCAGACAGGACTGATCCAGAAACGCACCGGCAATCGATCCGACAAGAACGCCCCGCGCAACACCTACAAGACCGCCGATGACAAGTGGGTGGCGCTGTCGACCTCGTCGACCTCGATCGCGGCACGGACGATGGCGCTGGTCGGCTGGCCGGAGGTGGTCAACGAGCCGTGGTTCAGCTCGGCGTCCGGACGCCGCCAGCATGTTGAGGAGCTCGACGGCAAGGTCGCCGAATGGATTCGCGCGCGCCCGATGAAGGAGGTGGTGGCCGCGTTCGAGCAGGCCGAGGCGGCGCTGGCGCCGGTCTACGATGTCTCCGACATCTTCGAGGACCCGCAGTATCGCGCGCTCGACACCATCACCACCGTGCAGGATCCGGAGCTCGGGCCGGTGCGCATGCAGAACGTCATCTTTCGCCTGTCCGACACGCCGGGAACGATCCGCTGGACGGGACGGCCGCTCGGCGCCGACAACACCGAGGTGTTCACGCAGCAGCTCGGGCTGAGCGAGGCCGAGGTCGCCGAACTGAAGCAGGCGGGCGTGATCTGACATGGCGATCCGCTCCTATCTCTACGCGCCGGGCAACAGGCCGGACCTGCTCGCCAAGGTGCTGGGCAAGGGTGCGGACGCCGTCATCCTCGATCTGGAGGATGCGGTGCCGCCCGCCGAGAAGGCAAAGGCGCGCGGCATCGTCAGCGATTTCCTGGCGGTGTCGGCGACAGAAGCGACACTGCTGGTGCGGCTGAACGGCGGGGCCGATGCGCTCGCCGATCTCGCGGCGCTGACCGTGCGCGGCCTGCATGGCGTGCTGCTGCCCAAGGCCGAGGATCCCGAGCTGATCCGGGCCGTCGATCGCCTGCTCGGCGCCCGCGAGGCGGCAGCAGGGGTGACGCCGGGGAGCATCATCGTGCAGCCGCTGATCGAGAGCGTCGCCGGCCTCTACGGCCTCGACGCCCTGGCCGCGGCCTCGCCGCGCATTCGTCGCTTCGCGTTCGGCGCCGGCGATTTCGTGCGTGACCTGCGCGCCGAGCCGACGGCGGCGCGGCTGGAGACGCTCTATGCCCGCCAGCATCTCGTCGCGCGCTCGCGCTTCCTCGGGCTGGAGGCGCCGGTGGCCCATGTCTTCATGCCCGTGAACGACCTCGCGGCGCTGCGCCATGCCTGCGAGGAAGACCGGGCGCTCGGATTTTACGGCCGCTCCTGCATTCATCCGGCGCAGGTGCCCATCGTCACCGATGTCTTCCAGCCCGGCGCCGAGGCCCTCGCGCAGGCGGAAAAGATCCTCGCGGCGTATGCCGATGCGATGCGCGAGGGACGCGGCGCGCTGGTGCTCGATGACGGCACCTTTGTCGACGAGGCGATCGCAGCGCGGGCGCGCGACGTGCTCGCGCGTGCGTGATCCGGCGTTGCCCGGTGCTATCGCGGGCGGACATCAGGGAGATCGACATGCATCAGCGCGTGGAGCTTCGCACCCCGGCGGCGGCGGCCGAGCAGGTCAACATCGCCGGGCGTCTCGAGCGCCTGCCGCCGTCGCGCTTTCAGGTGCTGGCCTGCGCCGTGATCGGCGCGGCGATGTTCTTCGACGGCTACGACCTCGCGCTGACCGGCCTCGTGATGCCGTCGCTGGTCAAGGTCGGCATCGTCACCGAGCCGGCGCGGGCGTGGCTGATCTCGCTGTCGCTGTTCGCGGCGGCGCTGGGCTCGGTGCTGTCGGGCGTGATCGGCGACCGCTATGGCCGCCGCCGGCTGTTCATCACCAACATCGCGGTCTACGGCGTCGCCAGCCCGCTGTGTGGCCTTGCGCCGGATTACGCGACGCTGCTGGGCCTGCGCATGCTGACGATGTTTGCCCTGGGCATGCAGATCCCGACCGGCTTTGCCTATCTCAACGAACTGACGCCGCGCCTTGCGCGCGGCCGCTTCCAGTCGGCCGTGGCGCTGCTGGTCAATGGCTCGCTGCCGATCGGCGCGCTGGTGGCGTGGCTGGTGGTGCCGAACCTCGCGGTGGATGATGGCTGGCGGGTGCTGTTCCTGCTCTCCGCGCTGGTGCTGCCGCTGGCGTTTGCGCCGCGCGCCGTGCTGCCCGAGAGCCCGCGCTGGCTCGCAGCCGTCGGCCGTCTCGCCGAGGCGGACGATCTCGTCGGGCGCATCGAGCGCGGGCTGCAGCGGCGCGGCGTCGTGCTGGCGCCGCCCGACGTGCTGCCGCCGCCGGCACGCGATCTCGGCTGGCGGCATCTGTTCAGCGCCGGCCTGCGGCCGCGCTTCGCACTGGCGCTGCTGTTCCAGGCCTGCCACCTGTCGGCGATCTTCATCTTCTCGGGCTGGCTGCCGACCATCATCGCGGCGCGCGGCTTCGACACCGCGACCACCTTCGCGCTGTCGGCCGCGACCTTTGCCGGCGGGGTGCTCGGCCCGGCGCTGGCGATCGTGCTGTCCGACCGCTTCGAGCGCCGCCGCCTGCTGATCGCCGCCGCGCTGCTCGGCGCCGTGACGGGCTTGCTCTATCCGTTGTCCGCCGCGCCGTTATGGCTGACCGCGACCGGCCTCGTGCTGACCACGACGATCTACTTCATTTCGGCGACGGGCTTTGCGATCTATCTGCCTGAAATCCTGCCGACCGGCGTGCGGCTGCGTGGCATGGGCACGGCGGCGCTGGTCGGGCGCATGGCTTCGGCGCTGACGCCGTTCGCGGTGAGCGCGGCGCTCGTCCGGCTCGACAATCCGCTGCTGGTCGTGGCGGGGGTCGGGCTGCTCTATGGCGGCCTCGCGGTCGCGTTCGCCTGGCTCGGTCCGGATACCGCCGGGCGCAGCCTGGAGGCGCTGGAGCGCGATGGTCTCGCGGAGCCGGCGTCCGCCACTACAGGGCAGGGCGCTTCGTCATGACGCCGCACGGCGACAGCGAGCGAACGACCGATGGCGACGACAAGGGATCGCTGGTGCGCGGCCTCGAACTGTTGCGGCTGCTCAACGAGGTCTATCCGCTGCAAGTGCGCGACCTGCACCATCTGACTGGAATGCCCAAGCCGACGATCTCCCGGCTGCTCGCCACGTTGCGGCGGACCGGCTACGTGCAGCGCGACGATGGCGGTGGTTATCGGCCGTCGTCCCGCGCCAATGTCCTCAGCGCCGGCGTGTCGTCGCAGGCGTGGATCGCCGATGTGGCGGTGCCGGCGATCGACCGCCTGTCGCGGCAGGTGCAATGGCCGTCGGACTTCGCGGTATTCGAGGGGCAGGGCATGGCGATCCGCTACAGCACGCGCGCATCGGCGCCGATCAGCATCAGCGCGCCCATCAACACCTCCGACCTGCCGATGCTGGAGAGCGATTTCGGCCGTGCGTTCCTGGCGTTCGGCGCGCCGTCGCAGCGCAACCGCATCCTCGACGCCCTGGCGCGGTCGAGCCGGATCCACGACCGCGTCGCGCGCGACGCCGCGCAAACCGAGGATCTGCTCGACGCAATCCGCCGGCACGGCTTTGCGACACGCGGCGACAGCTTTTCGTTCGTTCGCGCGTCCACCATCGCGGTCGCGATCACGGTGGCCGGCCAGTCGGTGGCGGCGCTGAACATCGTGTGCAGCACGCGGGTGATCAGCCCGTCCGGGATTGCGCAGCGCTATCTCGCGCCGCTGCAGAACACGGCACGGCAGATCGGCGCGGCGCTGTCGTGGGACGGCTATGTGGTGACGCGCCGTCCGGATGCGCGCAGCAGCGCGGGTCCGGCGGTGGAGAGGGCGGGCAGGACGATGCAGCTCGAAAGCAGGAGATGACCATGACACGATTGATCGACCGGCGTTCTGCCATCGGCGCCATCGCCAGCACAGCCGCGATGCTGTCGCGCGCGGCTACCGCCGCCGAGGGCGCGGCGGCTGCGCCGCCGACGATCGCCGAGCGGCTCGGCGCCTATGTCGCCGGCACCGGGTTCGACGCGCTGGACGCGGCGACCCTGGAGACGGCGAAGGCGCATCTCATCGATGCCATCGGCTGTGGCATCGCCGCGTTCGGCGAAACGCCGGTGCGCGCCTGCCGCGAGGTCGCCCTGGCGCTGCCCGGTGGCCCTTCGACGGTGATCGGCACGGCGCAGCGCACCAGTCCGGATCTTGCGGCCTTCGCCAACGGCGTCGCGGTGCGCTACTACGATTTCAACGATGTCTATGTCGGCCGCGAGCCCGGCCATCCCAGCGACAACATCACGGCATGCCTTGCGATCGCCGAGGCCGAGGGACGCGGCGGCCGCGACCTGCTGCTGTCGACCGTGCTCGCCTACGAGATCGCCTGCCGCCTGATGGATGCGGCCGAACTGACGCGGCGCGGCTGGGACCATCCGATCTACAGCCTGCCGGCCTCGGCGCTCGCGGCGGGCAAGCTGATGGCGCTGCCGCCCAGGCAACTGGCGCAGGCGGTCAACCTCGCCATCAGCGGCCATCTCGCGCTCAACCAGACGCGGGTGCAGGTGCTGTCGGACTGGAAGGGGATCGCCGACGCCAACGCGGCGCGCAACGGCGTGTTCGCTGCGTTGCTGGCGCGGCGCGGCGTCACCGGGCCGTCGCCGATCTTCGAGGGCAATGCCGGGCTGTTCAAGCAGGTGTCCGGGCCGTTCGAACTCGACGCCGATGCGTTCGGCGGCCGCGGCGGCCGCTTCCGCATCAATGACTGCGGCGTGAAGCTCTATCCGGCGCAGGGCGGCACGTTGACCGCGATCCCTGCGGCCGCGAAGGTCGCAGCGGAGGTCGGCGATCTCGGCCGCATCCAGGCGATCGAGGTCGCCACCGTGAACTTCACCTATATGTCCGCGGGCAAGGATCCGGAGAAATGGAAGCCGGAGACCAAGGAGACCGCCGACCACAGCCTGCCTTATGTCGTGGCGCGCGCCATGCTCGACCGCGACATCACCAACGACAGCTATACGCTGGCGGCCATCCGCGATCCGGCGGTGCGCGCCCTGATGGCGAAGATCACGGTCAAGCCGGATGAGGCGTTGACCGCCATGACGCCGAAGGCGCTGCCCAACCGTGTGACCGCGACGCTGACCGATGGGCGCGCGGTCTCGCATCAGGTCGATGCGCTGCCGGGGTTCATCGGCATGCCGATGCAACGCAGCGACTTCGAGCAGAAGTTCAAGCGCAACGTCGCCAGGGTGTGGTCCGAAGCGCATCAGCGCGAGGTGCTGGACTATCTCTGGACCCTCGAGCGCCAGGACAAGCTCGACCGCCTGTTCGAGCTGCTGGTCGTCAAGAGCTGAGGTCGCCTGCGCGTGATCCCGGCGCCTGCGTTGCATTTCATTTCTGGAAGGTCGAGCACATGTTCAACATCCTGACGGACAGACGTCGATTGATGACGGCGGCGGCGACGCTGACGGCCACCGTTGCGATCACCGGCGACAATCAAAGCCAAAGCCGGGCGCAGCCGGCCGCGCCGTCGCCGGGCGGCGGAGAGGGGCCGCCCCTGGCGGCGCGGCTGGCCGCCTATGTCGATGGGCTCGGCTATGCCGATGTCGATGCCACCACGCTGGAGGCGGTGAAGCTCCGCCTCGTCGACACCTTCGGCTGTGCGCTCGCCGCGCTCGACGAGCCTGTCGTCGCCAGCTGCTATCGCATTGCCCGCGCGGCCGGGGACGGCAAGGCCACGCTGATCGGCACGCGGCATCGCGTTGGCACGGAGATGGCGGCGTTCGCGAATGGCGCCGCGATCCGCTACTACGACCTCAACGACGGCTATGCCTCCAGGGAGGTCGGCCACCCCAGCGATTTCGTGTCGGTGTGCCTTGCAGTCGCCGAGGCCGAGGGCCGATCGGTCCGCGATGTCATCGTGGCGATCGTTGCGGCCTACGAGATCGAGTGCCGGCTGTTCGACGCCGTCTCGCTCAATGCCCGTGGTTGGGACAACACGACTTATGGCGTGGTCACCGCGGCGCTCGCTGCGGGCAAGCTGATGGGGCTTTCGGTCAAACACCTGACCGAGGCAGTCAATATTGCGCTGGTTGATCACGTCGCCATGAACCAGACGCGCGTCCAGGTGCTGTCGAACTGGAAGGGCCTCGCGGACGCCTCGGCGTCGCGCCACGGCGTGTTCGCGGCCATCCTCGCTCGCGAAGGCATCACCGGCCCGAGCCCGATTTTCGAAGGGCGGTTCGGATTGAACACCCAGGTGGCGGGCGAGCCGATCGTGATCGACACCGCGAGCTTCGGCGGCCAGGGCCTGCCCTTCCGCATCAATGATGTGCTGGTCAAGCCTTATCCCGCCCAGGGCCACACCCTGACGGCGGTGGAGGCGGCCATTCGCCTGTCGGGCAAGATCAGCGACCGCGGCGCGATCGCGAAGGTGAGCGTCGCAACGACCCAGTTCGGCTACCGGCAGACGGCGACCGGGCCGGACGTGTGGGCGCCGGCGACGAAGGAGACCGCCGATCACAGCATGCCCTATATCGTGGCCCGCGCGCTGCTCGACGGCACCATCACCAACGACAGTTATGCGCCGGAGCGGCTTGCTGCTGCCGATGTCCGGGCGCTGATGGCGAAGATCACGATCGCGGAAGATCCGGCCCTGACGGCGCTTTATCCGCGGCAAATTCCCAACCGCGTCGCGGTGACCCTGCGCTCTGGCGAAGTGCTCACTGAGCAGGTCGACGACCTGCCGGGATCGCCACGCCGCCCGCTCACCCGCGAGGATATCGTGGCGAAGTTCTGGCGCAATGTCGGGCCGCGGGCGTCCGCCGCCGCGGGCAAGGCCCTGATTCAGACAATCTGGTCGCTCGAGCAGATGACGCGCGTCGAGGCGCTTCTCGATGCTGTTGCTGCGGTCAGGCCGCAGTGACACGGCGCGATCGGGCGCGCCACGCCCGTCAGGGGAGCGCGCCGGTGTTCGCCGTCGCGAGCGCGGCAGCGCAGGCTTCGTCCAGCGGCTGCATGCCGCACTGGCGGGCGAGGGCGCGGGCGCGCTGCAGATGATCGGCTGCCTCCGGCGCGCCGGTCGCCAGCGCGATGTCGCCGAGCAGCTTCAGCGCATAGGCCTGCTGCGGCGGCTCGCCGCGTTCGAGCGCCAGTGCGAGAGCGCGTTCGGCGACGGTGCGCGCATCGGCGGTGCGGCCGGCGGCGAGATAGGCGCGTCCCTGCGCCACGAACAGGTAGCGCCAGCCGAAGGCGTGCTCGGCGAGCGGCACGTCGAGTTTTTCCGGCGCGGCCATGATCTCCAGGGCAGCATCGACATTGCCGGCGGCGAGATAGGCCTCGCCGAGGCGCGCGGCGAACACCGGATACATCTGCACCATGTCGCGGTCGAGACAGTCCTGCCAGCCCTGGCGCAGCAGCGCGATGGCTTCCTGGTGGCGGCCCTGGGCCGTGCGCAGGCGGCCCAGCACATGGTTGATGTTGGCGCGCGAATAGGCGTGGTTGGCGGTCTCGGCGCGACGGCTGGCCTCGCTGGCATGAACGTCGGCGCGCTCATAGGCGCCGAGCTCGATCAGCGAGTCGGCGAGGAAGGTGCGCAGCATGACCGACGGGAAGGCGGCCCAGCCGGCACGCTTCTCATCGAGCTCGGGGCTTTCGTGGGCGAAGCACTGTTCGTGGGTGGCGACGGAGGCGGCGAATGCGCCGGTCTCGTGCTGCACCATGCCGATGGCGAACGGCGCGGCGAAGGTCATCGCCGGCACGTCGATGCGTTCCGCGGTGGCAGTGGCGGCACTCGCCGCGGCCATCGCCGCGTCGTGCTCGCCGAGCCGCCACAGCGCGGTGGCGAGCTGGAAATCGACCGCCGCCATGCGCAGGGGTTCACCGAGCGCATAGGCGAGGCGCTGGGCCTCGCGCAGCACCTGCGCGATGCGGCGATGCTGCCCGAGCGGCTCCAGCGCGATCACCACCGCGAGGCGGAAGTCGAGCTCGGTCTTGGTGCGGACCGGTGATGGCGGCCAGCGGCCGAGGGTTTCGAGGCCGCGCTCGAAGATGCTGATGGCGTCGTGATAGGCGCCGCGCCGGAGCGCGCGGCGGCAGCTGCGCAATTGATAGGGGATCGCCTTGTCCCACAGGCCGGCGAGAAAGGCGTGGTCGGCGAGGCGGTCGATGTGCTCTTCGAGGCGGTCGGCGAAGCGGCTCTCGATGATCTCCACCGCCTTGGCATGCAGCGAGCGGCGCAGGCCCAGCAGCATGGTGTTGTAGGCGACCTCGCGCGTCAGCTCGTGCTTGAAGGTGTATTCGGCCGGCGCACCGATCTTGTTGCGGCGGAGGAAGTCGGCGTGCTCCAGCGTGTCGAGTTCGCCGGCGAGCGCGTCCGGCGGTACGCCGACCATGTCCGACAGCAGCACCAGCGGCACGTCGCTGCCGATCACGGCCGAGGTCTGCAGCAGCGTCTTGGGCAGGCCGTCGAGCAGGTCGATGCGCGCGGCGAGCACCGAGGCGATGGTCTGGGGAATGTCGATGCGCAGCGACGGCGAGGCGACGCGGAAATTGCCGGGCTGACCGTCGAGCACGTTCTGGTCGCGCAGCGCCTGCACAAGTTCCTCGAGAAACAGCGGATTGCCCTGGGCCTGGGCCAGCAGCGTGCGCTTGACCGGAATGAGGCTGGGGTCGCGGCCCATCAGCCAGTCGAGCAGGCGCTGCGCGGCATCGGGCTCGAGCGGGCCGAGATCGATGCGGCTGAGGCTGCGGTCGAGCGCCTTGCCCTCGGGGCGCTGGGTGGCGATCAGCACGATGCGGTGGCGGCGCACGACCGACAGCATGCTCTGCAGCACGAGGCGGGTCTCGCCATCGATCCAGTGGACGTCCTCGACCAGCACCACCAGCGGCGTCATGCGCTCCTGGTGCAGCACCAGCGCGCGGATCGCGGCGCTGATGCGGTTGCGCCGCTCGGTCGGCTCCAGCCTGCGCCAGTCCGGATCGTCGCTGTCGATGTCGAGCAGCGACAGCACCGCCGGCAGGAACGCCGCGGCCTCCGGCCCGAAGCGTCCGAGCACCTCGCGGGTGCGCGCGGTGATGCGCTCGGGCGTATCGTCGGGGCCGATGCTGAACAGCGAGCGGATCACGGTCGAGACCGGATGATAGCTCGAGGTCTGGCGCTGCGGCGCGCAGGCGGTCTCCAGCACGATCCAGTCGGCCGAGAGCTGGCGGATGAAATCGTGCACGAGGCGCGACTTGCCTTGTCCGGCGTCGCCCGAAATGACAAACGCCTGGCCTTTGCCCTCGGCGGCGCGCTGTACTGCGTCCGCAAGGCTGCGCAGTTCGTCCTGGCGGCCGACCAGCAGGCTGAGGCCGCGCGCAGAGCGCACCTGCCAGCGGGTGCGGCGGCGCAGCTCGGTCAGCTCGTAGGCGTCGATGGTGTCGGAGATGCCCTTGACGCGGGTAGGGCCGCGCGGCGTCGCGCGGATGAAGCCTTCGGCGAGGCGATAGGTGTCGCCAGACAGCACGATGGTGTCGCGCGCGGCGATCTCTTCCATACGCGCGGCGAGGTGGACGGTCTTGCCGACCGCGTCATAGTTCATGGCGAGATTGCTGCCGATCGAGTGGATCACCACCTGGCCGGAATTGACGCCGATGCGGATGGCGATGGAACTGCCGGTCCTCCGGTTGTGGTCGTGCACCGCCTCGCGCATCGCCAGCGCCGCATGGCAGGCCTGCACCGCATGGTCTTCGCTCGCGATCGGCGCGCCGAACAGCGCCATGATGCCGTCGCCCAGCGTCTGGTTGACGAAGCCGTCGTGCTGGTGGACCGCGTCCATCAACAGGCGCAGCAGCGGCGCCAGCACGCCGAGGGCCTCTTCGGGGTCGAGGCTGTCGATCAGTGCCGTCGAATCGAGAATATCGGCGAACACCACCGTGACATGCTTGCGCTCGCCGAGGATGGCGTTGCCCGAGCGCTGGATATGGCGGGCGAGGCCGGCGGGCACGCTCGACTGCAGGAAGGTCTGGGCATGATGGCCGAATGCGCTCGGCAGCGTCTTCGGCCGGCCGCAGCCACCGCAGAAGCGGACCGACGGTCCCATCGCGAAACCGCAATGGACGCAAGGAATGGTTATGCCGCCCGCCACCATGCTGCCCTGTGTCTTCGGCAGCGCCGGCAGTCCCGTCCGCGACAAGCCCCGACCGTATCGCGCGGAGCATCGTGCTGCGAAGGGGAAGCCGGTCCGCCGCAAGACAATGCTCGACTTCGTCTTTATTGGTTCGTTTCGGTCCGTGTTCCACGCGTCGCGTCATGTGCCGGCGCGGCGCGCGCGGCGACGATAGCACGCTGAGAGTCCACGAGAAAGAGCGGCGGCCATGGCTGGCTGCCGCTTGATGGGGCAGGCAACGCAAAATTAAGGCTGAGCCGCGGCGTCCTGCCGCCGCGCCTCTGCTTCATGACGGACGGGTGACGGGCGCCCGTCCGTCGGCGTCATTCGCTGACCGGCTTGTCGGAAATCTCCCAGTCCTTGCCGTTGAAGGTCTGGATATAGAGCGTCTTGATCGAGGTGTAGTCGTCGGGCGTGTAGCTGTAGCTGACGCCGTCGAGGAAGTGCGGCGCGCGGAAGCCCGCGAGCGTCGTCGCATGCTTCATGACATTGGCGCGCGTCAGCTCGTCGCCGCAGCGGCGCAGGATCTCGGCCATGGTGACCGCCTGGCCGTAGCCGACGAAGGCGATGCTGTTGTCGGGATCGACGTTGGGCAGCGACTTCTTGCGTAGCTCGTCGAACGCCATGACGTCGGCATCACTGTTCCACTTCGGCGCGCCGATATCCTTGATGTAGCTGATGGCGACGATGCCGGCGGCGTTCTCGAGGCCTGCGGCGTTGAGGATCGAGCGGCCGGTCGAGCCGGCGGAGAGCAGATGCAGCGGCTTCCAGCCGAGTTCGGCGACCTTGCGGATCGACTGCGACGTCGCCTTGCCGGTGGTGATGTTGTAGAACACGTCGGCGCCCGACTTCGACAGGTTGATGAGCTGGGAGTCGATGGTCGGATCGGTGAGGTCGTAGGTGGTTTCCAGGATCACCCTGGCCTTGCCGCCGGCATCCGCCAGCACCTGCTTGAACGGCCCGAGGAAGTCGCGGCCGAAATCGTCGTTCTGGTAGAGAATGCCGATCTTCGCCTCTGGCTTGGTCTTCAGCACATGGCGGGCGAGGATGCGCGCCTCGGTGGGGTAGAGCGGCAGGCCTGCGGTCGTCCACTTGTAGGTCCTGGGATCGTTCCACTTCGATGCGCCGGTGTTGAGCAGCAGCTGCGGCACGCCCTTGCCGTTGAGATATTTGTGCACGGCAGTCTGCGGCGCGGTGCCAAGCGAGCCGAACAGCGCCAGCACTTCCTCCTGCTCGACGAGACGGCGTGTCGCCTCGACGCATTTCGGCGCGCTGTAGGAATCGTCGAGGGTCAGGAAGGTGACCTTGCGGCCGTTGATGCCGCCCTTCTGGTTGAGCATCTCGAAATAGGCCAGACCCGTGCGGCCGAGCACGCCGTACAGCGAGCCCGGGCCGCTGTGCGGGATGGTCTGTCCGAGCTTGATCTCGGTGTCGCTGGCGCCGGGATCGTATTTCGCTGCACGCACGCGCCGCGTCGAGGCGCCGAGCGCGGCGGCGGCCGTAGCGGTGGCGATGAAGGTGCGTCGGTCGATGGTGCGGCGGATCATCGGGGGGCGTCTCCCACGGGGCTGGTTGTTGGCATCGGTCGGCGGACGGTCACGGATGCAGGATCAGATGCTGCACCCGCCAGTTCAGACGTTCGGCTGAGGCGACGACGTTCGCGGGCGGCGATATCTGCGCCGCAGCCGGCGTGATGAGCGCGATCGCGACAGCGGTCGCGGACATGGCGGAGAAGCGTCGGGCGCGCCGACGGCGCGCGGCATCGGGACCCGTGAAGCCCATGGCACCCTCCCGAATGGCCGCGCTGGTGCGGCCTTGCTTTGCGGCCACGCTAGTACGGCGCGCGGCGGAGAGCCACAGCCGCGTGCGAAAAATCATGCGGGGATCAGCGCACGACGTTGCGGCCGCGCGTCGCAGCCGCAACGTATTCCGCAGCGAGGGATTTGCTCAGAGCGGCTTGATCTGCACCTTGCGGAATTTGATGACGCCAGAGGCATATTGCAGCGCGAACGGACCCGCCGCATGCTTGCTGTCGTGGGCGTCGACGGTCTTGACGCCGTTCAGCACGACGACGAGGTGATCGCCCTTCGCGGTGATCTCATAGCTGTTCCACTTGCCCGCGGCCTTCGGCATCGGATCGACCTTGCCGACATCGACGATCGCGCCGGTGCCATATTCGGGCTGCGGCCGCTTGTCGAAGATGTTGACCTCGTAGCAGGTGTTGGAGTCGACATTTTTGATGTCGGCGCAGCGGATGAAGATGCCGCTGTTGGCCTCTTCATCGGCCCAGAACTCGGCGCGGATCTCGAAGTCCTTGTAGGACGTCCTGGTGATGATGTAGGTCGGATCCTTGCCTTCCTTGCGGTCCGCGACCAGCGCGCCATCGGCGATGTGCCAGTTGGCTTCGCCGAGCTTGTCCCATTGCCCCACCTCCTTGCCGTCCACCACGGTGATCCAGCCGTCGGCCTGTGCCGCGGCGGAGGTGATGCCGTAGAGCGCGCCGGATGCCGCCGCCATCAGCAGCAATCCGATGGCGCAGACCGTCGAACGTTTCATCGCCAGCCTCCCGTTGTCGTTGATGATCTTGATTGTCGTTGGTCGCCGGCCGCCGGGAGCGGCCGTGCGCCGGTCCGGCGCGCCGCGACGATAGCAGCGCGGCCTGCGGGCGGATAGCGCGCCGCGGCGCGTGGTCTGCTCGCAACTGCGGTTCGCAGGCGCAGCAAGAGCGCATCCGTCAACTGTCCGCGAGCAGGGCGATGCCCCGGTGCGGGGCGCGGATACGCCGTGCTAGGATCGCTGCACGCTCCGCATCCACCAGCGATATCGTGTTTCAGACAACGTCTCGGGAGGACATGCCATGCGCCACCGGATCGTGGGCCTGCGTTCGGTGTTGTGCGCCGGCGCGCTGCTGGTCGCCGCCATGCCGTTCGCCGGCGGCGGCGCCAGCCGGGCGGCCGAGCTCGATCCGGCGGTGCTGGCGTTCAGGCTGCCGGACAAGATTCCCTGGGGCCCGGTGGACGCGCGCGGCGCGCAGAACGCGGTGCTGGCGGGCGATCCGTCGAAGCCCGGGCTCTACGTCGTAATGACCAGGTGGACAGGGGGCCATCACTTCAGCCATCCGCACTTCCATCCCAACGATCGCTTCATCACCGTGCTCAAGGGCACGTGGTATGTCGGGACGGGCAACACGTTCGATCCCGACCATGCCACGGTCGGCATGCCCGCCGGCAGCTTCGTGACCCACTATGGCAAGCAGGTGCACTGGGACGGCGCCAAGGACGAGGACACGGTGCTGCTGATCGTCGGCGAGGGCCCGGCCACCGCGACGGAGGTGGCCGAGAGCAAGTAGGGACCCGCGCTCAGGGCTTGCGGGTGCGCAGATCGGCCCAGGCCATGACGCCGGCGAATGAGACGAACATCAGGACGACGGCGGCAGTGACGAGAAGGCTGTCGAGCGGCATCGGCGAAACTCCTTGCATGATGCGCGGAGCCTAGAAGCCCATGCGGGCGCAGCGTTTGATCTCGGTCAAATCCGATAACGGCTTCCGCGTGGCGGACCGCCGCAGGGTGCGCGCCGTCAGGCGGCGGTGAGCTTGTCGAGCCGCTCGATGTTGAGCAGGCGCACGCCATCCGGCACGATCAGAATGGTCTTGTCGCGCGACAGCTTGGTCAGGGTGCGGCTGACCGTCTCGATGGTGAGGCCGAGATAGTCTGCGATGTCCTGCCGGCTCATCGGCAACGGGATGGTGACGGAGGACGATCCGATGCGGGCGTAGCGCGCCTGCAGGTTGAGCAGGAAAGCGGCGATCTTCTCTTCGGCGCTGCGGCGGCCGAGCAGCAGCATCTGGTCCTGGGCGAGGCTGAGCTCGTGGCCGGCGAATTCGTGCAGACGTCGCAGCAGGTGCGGCTTGTCGTCGATGTAGTGCACGAACGCCGAACGGGCGAAGCGGCAGGCCTTGACCGGCGTCACGGCCTCGGCGGTCACGCCGTAGCGGTCCATCAGGGCAAGGCCGAGGAAGTCGCCGGCAAGCGCGAAGCCGACGATCTGGCGGCGGCCGTCCGGCAGGGACTTGTACAGCCGCACCACGCCCTCGGTGACATTGAACAGGTTGCCGGCGACGGCGCCCTGCTCGAACAGCATCGCCTTGGCGGCGAATGTCGCGGCATGGCTGAGCTGCTCGAGGGCGGCGAACTCCTCCGCCTCCAGCGCGCCGCACACGCTGATCGTGCGGACCTTGCAGTCCGCGCAGCCGCCGTCCTCACAGATCGGCGAGCAGGCCCGCTTGCGCGCATCGGCGCGGGCGTCATTCCATGGCTCGGTCAATGTCATGAGGCGTCCAGTCTGGTTCGGGTGGCGCGCCCTTCAAAGTGCGCCCGGAATCTCGCAGCCAGTTGATCTAAATCAACCACGGGCGTCGTTGACGCAGATCAATGCCGGCGCGCTTGGCAGCGCCGCATTGTCGCGGCCCGAGCAGGACATTCGCAGAATGATCGAGCAATTTCAGGCACTCCCCCTGACCGGGGAGGGCGCGCGGGCGGCCTATCCCCTGGTCTACCTGCACGACGCCAGCATTTCCTTGCCCGACTGGGTGCAGTTTGTGCGCGCGCATGACTGCGGGCGGGCCGGCGGCGGCCTCATGACCATTCGCGATTGCCGCGGCCTGATCCATGCGCTGTTCAGCTATCGGATCGACCTCGACCTGCGCATCCGCCGCCGGCTGTGTATCGGCGACATGATCGTGGCGTATCTCCCCGGACGGCTCATCGACGAGGCGATCGCCGCCTGTGCCCGCGACATCGCCGCCGACCTGCGCTGCGACACGATCTTCATCGCGCGGCCGTTCGCGCAGGGTGGCGAGGCGGCGCCGTGCCCGACCGCGCAGGCGCCCGGCGCTAGGCCGCATGCCTCGACCAGTCTGCACCAGAATTGATGCCTGCGCCGCTCAGTGCGACAGCAGCGTCCAGCCGGGCGGGTTGGCGAGGATCGAGCGTGTCGCGCCGCCGAGGATGAATTCGCGCAGCCGGGAATGGCCGTAGGCGCCCATCACCAGCAGGTCGATGCCATGCGCCGCGACATAGGATTCCATGAAGCTGCCGATCGTGTGCGCATCGGTCTTGCGGATGGCGTCGACGTTCGCGGCGACGCCCTGGGCCGCGAGATGAGTGGCGAGATCGGCGGCGCGGGCTTCGGCGGCCGCCGGCTTGTCGTCGGTGGCGGTGAAGACGCGCACCGCGGCCGCGCGGCGCAGGAACGGCATGGCGTCGGCGACGGCGCGCGCGGCGGAGCGGCCGCCGTCCCAGGCAATGGCGACAGTGTGGAACGCGGCAGCCGGCTGCCGCGCCGGGCTTTCCGGGCAGACCAGCAGCGGCCGACCGGTGCCGAACAGCAGGCTGACCGCGAGGTCCTGCTGGTTGACGTCGTCGCGGCGCATCGGCAACAGCGTGGCCTGGTGCAGGCGGGCCTCCTCGACGAGCAGCCGCCGCGTCGCGTCGATAGTCCGGCGCTCGCGCCGGCAGTGATGGCGCACGCCATGCCGGGTGGCAACGGCCTCGAATTCCTGCGCGAGGCGGTCGGCGTTGAAGCGGCTCTTGCGCGTCTCGTGATCGAGAAACGAGCCGAAATCCGCGCCTTCGAAATACAGCCCGGCCTCCAGCTCGATTTCGCACACCAGCGCGCTGACGCGGGTCGGAATCTCGGGGAAGCGTCCGGCGGCATCGCGGGCCTGCGACAGGCCGTGCGCGGCGGCGACGGCGCGTTCGATCGCGGCCTCCGACAGCGGCAGCGGATAGCTGATCAACGGCAGCAGAAGGTCCCGGACGGCCATGGCAGGCTCCAATGGTTGCGGACGGCTATTGGTAGCCGCCGCCGCCGCCATGCCGCTTGATCTGCCGCAAACCCCGGCCATGATCCGCCGGATGGCGGGGTTTGAGCTGCGTCAAGGCTGCGGTCCCGCGGACCACTAGGCTTGCCGGGACCGGCATCGTCAGCCGGTGCGAATGGCGAGCGGGAGATCACGGCGATGAAGGCCCATCACATCATGACGCGGAAAGTCATTTCGGTGGCGCCGGACGCGACCACCGAGCACGCCGCGCGGCTGATGATCGAAAATCACATCAGCGGCCTGCCGGTCATCGACGCAGGCGGGCACCTCGTTGGGATCGTTACCGAGCGCGATTTCCTGCGCCGGCGCGAGATCGGCACGCAGGGGCGCCGGCCGCGCTGGCTGTCCTTCGTGCTCGACCCCGGCCGCGAGGCGGTGAACTATGTCCGCACCACCGGCCGGCGGGTCGAAGACGTCATGACGCCGGACGTGGTGTCGGTGGACGAGGACATGGCGCTCGAGGAGATCGTCGCATTGATGGAGCGCCGCCGCGTCAAGCGCGTGCCGGTGCTGCGTGCCGGCAAGGTGGTCGGCATCATCAGCCGCCAGAACTTCGTCCGCGCGGTGGCCAGCCTCGCGCGCGAGGTGCCAGATCCCACCGCCGACGACGAGCACATCCGCCGGCGCATCGTCGCGGCGATCGACAAGGGCGAGTGGGCGCCCATCGGCATCAGCGTGATGGTGTGCGACGGCGTCGTCGACCTCTACGGCGCCATTACCGACGAGAATGTCCGCCGCGCGATCGTGGTCGCGGCCGAAAACGTCTCCGGGGTGAAGGAGGTGCGCGACCACATGTACTGGGTCGACCCGATGTCGGGCCTCTGTCTGATCGAGCCGGATGCCATTGCGCCGCCGCAGGAGCCTGCGGCGCGTCGCACGTGACGGCGACCGGTCATCGGCCGCGTGCGCGAGCCCGCGTCGCGGACGGGCGCTCGCCGAACGCATTGCGGTAGTCGCGGGCGAAGTGCCCGAGATTGGAGAAGCCGCAGCGAAAGGCCGCGCCGCTTACCGATGTGCCTTCGATCAGCAGCATTTCGCGCGCCTTGCGCAGCCGCAGCGTCTTGACGAAAGCCATCGGCGAATAGCCGCGCGCTGTCTGGAAGGCGCGGAACAGCGTGCGTGCGGCGATCCCGGTGGCGGCGGCGAGATCGTCGATGCTCAGCGGGTGATCCCAGTTGGCCTCGATGTAGTCCTCCACGCGCAGCACCTGCGCGGCGCTCGCGCCCGGCGCTTCCTGCTGCAGCAGGTCGCTGAAGCGATGCCGGCCGGTGCACAGCAGGCCGACAATCAACGCCTGTTCGATTTCGGCGAGCGCCAGCGGCGGCAACTGCGCGCCGTCGCCGTCGAGCTGCCGCGCCAGGAACAGCATGAGATCGCGCAGCCCGTCGACTGCAGCGGCGCTGCTGAAGGCCGCGGCATCGAACTCGATGCCGCCATGGGGCGGCGCGCCGAGCAACGATGTCAGCTTGCGCGTCAGCGCGTTGCGGTCGATGCGCAGCACCAGGTGCTCGAAGTCCTCGCCGTACTCCAGCGTGGCCGGCCGGTCCGGCGAGGTGATGCAGTACTGGCGGGCATCGATGTCGACCGTGCGACCGCCGCTGGTGGTGCGGGCATGGCCGGTGAGACCGATCTGGACGCGGGCGAAGTCGGCGCCGTCGAACCGCACCTCCGCCGGCGCCGTGCAGGCGCTGAAGCCGATCGCGACGCTGCCGAGGCGCACGAAGTTGCCGCGGGTGCGCAACCGCGTGGGGTCATGCACCGTCAGCGAGCGGGCGCCATAGATGCTGACGAGCGCATGCCGGAACTCGTCGGGATCGGAGGTTCGCACGGTCGGGAAACGATGCAGTGGATCGCGGGGGACGGTCAGCATGGTCTTGCCTTCGATGGACATGCGTCGAATCAATCATAGTAAGGTTATCATATAAAGACAGCGCTTCTCCGGGCGGGCTGCCGGTTCCATCAACGCCTGGTCGCGGTGGCGCGGAACGCCACGACCAGCGGTTGTTCGAGTTTGCCCGCCATCTCTCCGAGCATGGCGTAGGCGCGCTCGCGCGCAACCGGAGGCTTGTAGCGGCGGCGTTCGATCAGTGCGGCGAACACGTCGGCGATGGTGATGATCCGCGTCAGGTCGGGGATCTGCGGCGCAGTGAGGCGATCGGGATAGCCGCTGCCGTCGAGGTATTCGTGATGATGCAGCACAGCCTCGGCGACGTCCGCCGGCAGATCGCGCGTGCCGCGGATGCAGTCGAACCCGATCGAGGGGTGCTGCTCGATGATGCGCCGCTCGTCGGCATCGAGCCGCCCGGCCTTGTCGAGGATGTCGAGGGAAATGCCGATCTTCCCGATGTCGTGCAGCGTGGCGGCGAGACCGAGATTGTGCAGGTCGCGGCCGGCGAGGCCGAGGCTGAGGCCAAAATCCACCGCCACGCCGGCCACGAGCAGGCAATGCTGGAACGTGCCTTCGTGGTGACGGCGGACCTCGTCGAGCCATGCGCCAAGGCCGTTGGCGGCGACACTGGCGATGATCGTGTCGGTCGCGGCGTCGGCCTGTTCGAGATCGAGCCGGCGGTGCGGCGCCGCCATCTGGTCGAACACCGCGCGCAGCGCCGCGGCGCAGCCGTCGACGGCCCGTGCCGCGGCGTGCATGCGCGGCAGGCGCGCCCGCAGGCTCTCGGCCGTCACCGGCCGAAACAGCACGTCGGTCGCGCCGAGGGCGCGCGCCTGTACCACGCGCGAGTGGTCGGTGCGGCTGAGAACGAACAGTCTGCACGGCGCGTCGTGGAGATGCGCCATCCGCTCCCGGAGCCAAGCGATGGTGGCAACGTCGCGCATGTCGGCGGCGACGATGATCGCGTCGCAATTCGGCGGCGGGGCATCGGCACCGGCGATCGCCAGCGCAACGATCTCGCCGTCGTCGCGCAATAGGGTGGAGAGCGCGTCGGCGCGTTCGACGGTGTCGGTCAGCAGGCAGATGCGACGGCGCGGGGTCGATGACGTGATCACGGTTAAAATCCTCCGCTGGAGAAGGCGTGTTTGATTCAAACTAGCGGCATTCCGTTGGCACTTTCTTCCGCGATCGCCGCGTAGACGCAGCTCGCCGACAAGCTTCTCTTAACGGCTGGGATGGCCGCGAAGCACGAAGGACGCGGATGACAATCGCCCTGCGATTCGTGCGTCTTCCAGCCGAAATGCGCCACGCGCGCTCAAAAGGCGACGTTGTCGTCAGGATGTGATCAATGGTGGCGGTTGGTGGACGTCGAAAGCGCTGCGGAAGAACAGCGTGATTAAGATTGTGGAAGCATTGCCGTGAGAGTTTGGCAGCGTTGATTCACTCAACCTCGTGCCATCGTCATGACGGGAATGTTCTGATGTTTCGCCGGCTTTCGGTCAGCCTTCGCATCTACTGCATCATCGGCCTCAGCTTCTGCTGCCTGATGGGCCTCGCGGTGATGCAGGCCAGTACTCTCTCCCGGGCGCTCAAGGAGCAGCGCCAGAGCGAACTGAGCCATCTGGCGCAACTCGCGCTCGGCTTCGCCCAGGAAGAGCACGACAAGGTGCGTCAGGGCCAAGCGACAGACGAGGCCGCGCGCGCCAGCGCCGCGGCGCGGATTGCGAAGCTGCGCTACGGCAAGGGCGACTATTTCTGGATCAACGATTTCGGACCGCGGATGATCATGCATCCGGAGAAGACCGAGCTCAACGGCAAGGACCTCGGCGGCATCAAGGATCCCAACGGCAAGCATCTCTTCGTCGCGTTCGTCGACGAGGTCAAGAAGAACGGCGCGGGCTTCGTCGATTACCAATGGCCGAAGCCGGGCAAGGATGCGCCGCAGCCCAAGCTGTCCTACGTCGTCGGCTTCCAGCCCTGGAACTGGATCATCGGCACCGGCGTCTATATCGACGACCTCGACGCGCAGGTGTGGCAGAGCATTCGCGAGGTGGCGATCGTCGCCGGCATCGTCATGGCGCTGCTCGGCGTGGTGACGATCCTGATCGCGCGCAAAATCTCCTCGGCGATGGTGTCGATGACGTCGGCGCTGACGCGTCTCGGCGAGGGCGATTTCGCCATCGCCCTGCCGGGACTGTCGCGCCGCGACGAACTCGGCGACATGGCGCGTTCGATCGACCAGTTCCGGCTGCGCGCCGCCGAGAAGGCGCGCGCCGAAGCCGTGCTGGAGGAGGAACGGCGGCAGGCGGCGGAGGAATTCAAGCGCCGGGCGTTGCAGGACATGGCTGATACCGTGGAGCGCGAGACCACCAATGCGGTGGCGCAGGTCTCCGCCGGCACCGAGCGCATGGCGGCGAACGCCGTCCACATGACCGGCACGGCGGTGCAGCTCGGCAAGAACAGCGCCAGCGTCGCGGCGGCCGCCGAGCAAGCCCTGGCGAACGCGCAGACGGTCGCCGCGGCGTCGTCGCAGCTCAGCGCCTCGATCGCCGAGATCGCCAGCCAGGTCAATTCATCGAAGGCGCTGACCGCGGAGGCGGTGTCGGCGTCGGAGCAGGCCCAGACGATTATCGGCCGACTGTCGCAGGCGGCGGACCGGGTCGGCACCGTGACCAAGCTGATCAGCGAGATCGCCAGCCAGACCAACCTGCTGGCGCTCAACGCCACCATCGAGGCGGCGCGCGCCGGCGAGGCCGGCCGCGGTTTTGCGGTCGTCGCCTCCGAGGTCAAGTCGCTGGCACAGCAGACGGCGAACGCCACCGGCGAAATCTCGCAGCAGATCGCCGAGATCCAGGACGCGACGCGGGAGTCGGTCGCCTCGATCACCGCCATCGGCAAGGCGATCGGTCATGTCGAGAGCGTCTCCTCGGCGATCGCATCCGCGATCGAGGAGCAGAATGCGGTCACCCGCGAGATCGCCCGCACGGTCGACGAGACCTCCGGCGCGGCACGCGAAGTCGCGAGCCAGATCGCGACGGTGTCCCAGGAAGCGGTCGAGACCGGGCGTCGCGCGTCGGACATCCAGAACGGCTCCACGGAAATTGCAGGCAAGGTCGACGACCTGCGCACCATCCTGGTGCGCGTGATCCGCACCTCGACCACGGACGTCGATCGCCGGACCGAGCCTCGCATCGCCATCGGGCATGCCGGGCGGGTGATCAGGGATGGTCGTGTCGTGCCGGTGCGGGTGCGCGAGTTGTCGGCCGCGGGAGCGACGCTCGAGGGACTGGCTGGCTGCCAGGTCGGTGCGTCGCTGATGCTGGAGATCGATCGCTTTGGCGGTCCGTTCGGGGCGAGCGTGGCGCGGATCGACGGCGGCGATACGTTTGTTCGTTTCTCGGCAGCGGATGCCGGCCGCGTGCGACACCTGCTGGCATCCGAACAGGCGGCCTGAGGCTGCGGCGCGCCGGGGACGCTGTCGCCGGCCTCAGCCGCAATTGTAGTGCGGACCGATCGGGGTGTAGGTCCAGCACGGGCCGAAGCCGCCGCCGTTCCAGCGGCCGCGGTAATAGCCGGGATAGCCGTACCAGCGATTGAAGGGATCGCGCTCGCGCGCCACGCGCCGCTCCCACTCGATCCGTTCCGGCGAGCGCACGCCGGGCAGGAAGCCGTAGCCCTGCCAGCGTGTCGTCTTGTGCCGCCTGTGCCGCGCGGCGGCGTCCGCCGTCGTCACCAGCAGGGCGGTCAGCGCCACGGCGCAGACGGCCAGGGCGATTCGTGGTCCGGTGCGGGAAAGCATGATGGAGGATCCGTTCATCGCAGCCTGTTGCGGCTGCTGAAGTCGATCATGTCGCGGCCGGACCTGGAGAAAGGCCCGTAGACGCCATAGGCGATTTCGCCGGCGGCAAGCACCAGCATCACCAGGGCGAGGGCGACGAAAAAGGAACGGTCTTCCATGCACGGCTCGTGACTGGACAGGCCTGCGCCTGCCATTCGGGTGCGCCGAACCTATCGTGCCCGTCGCCGCCGGGCAAATCCTTCGGAGCATCGCGGCAGCGGTGAAACGGCGCGGCGTCCTGCATGGTGGCGGGCAATGTCAGGACACGATCACGCATTCGTCAGTGGACGGCTGGCGCATCGGCGCTGCCACAGATTGCCGAAACTCGACCTGCGTCGGCCGCGCGGAGATCGAGTCGGGCTCGACGGCAAACCGACCGGAACGAGGCGCCGCGCGGCAAGGGCCGGCATGGCGGTGGGGCCATGGGGGGATGGGGGGAGGCCGCAGATTCTAGCTGGTGAGGCAGCCGGTTGCCGCTATCATCCGTTCAGCCGGCCGGGCGCGGCCGGAGGGAGACCGACCCATGACCTTCGCTTCCCTGGCTGAACTCGACAGGCGGATCGCCATCGTTCGCGACAACATCCGGCAACTGGTGGAGCAGGCCGCGGCCGTCTCCGGCGGCAACAACGAGGCGCTGGTCGCCGACCGCATCGCCCAGCAGACCGAGGAGCTCGAGCGCCTGACAAAGGCACGGGACGAGTTGCTGGCGCAGAAGCCGTGATCGCGCGCGCGCAGGTCTACCTCGCGGGCCCCGGGGTGTTCCGCCGCGATGTCGTCGAGTTCGCCGCCATGGTCAAGCAGGTCTGCCGCGCGCATGGCCTTTCGCCGCTGTGGCCGATGGACAACGAGATCGAGGCCGAGGCCGACAAGGCGCGCCAGGCCGACCATATCCGCCGCGCCAACGAGGACATGGTGCGCCGCGCCGACGCCGTGGTGGCGGAGATCTCGCCGTTTCGCGGCCCCAACATGGACCCGGGCACCGCCTACGAGATCGGCTTCGCGGTGGCGCTCGGCAAGCCGGTGTTCGCCTGGACTGCCGATCCGCGCACCTTGCTGGAGCGCACCGTCGACGGCGCGGCACAGGAGCATGCCGGCGTGGTCTATGACGGCGCGATGATGGCGATCGAGGATTTCGGCCTCGGCGAGAACCTGATGATCGCCACCGCCGTGCGTCACGTGTTCGCGTCGTTGCGTGAGGCGGTGGCGGCCTGCGCCGATCATCTCGGCGGCGTGCGGCGCTGAAGCCGACGATGTGGAGAGCGAGTCACCGCGCGAGGTCGTGCGCTGCCTGCCGCGGTTCGCCGCGCTGCGCCGTGCTCCAGCGCCAGGTCCGCCCGTAACGGGTGAGCGGCTCCTCGACCAGCCTGGTCATGCCCCAGCCGACGAGCACGCAGACCGGCAGCGCGGCGATGGTCACCGCCCACTGCGCCGGGGTGCCGAGGCCCGGCGTGGCGCCGAGCAGGAGGCCGTGCATCAGGCCGAGGATCGGCAGATGCGTCAGGTACAGGCAGTAGCCGTTGTTGCCGAAGAACTGCAGCGTCTTCGAGCGGAAGCGTGCGGCTTCCGGCGTGCCGAGCACGATGCACAGCAGGAAGGCGGCGCAGCCGGCGCCGATCAGCAGCGCGCCGAAGGTGTCGTAGACGCGGGTGTCGACGATGCGCAGCGCCAGCGCGGCGACGATCAGCACCAGCGGCGCGACGCGGATCGCCGGGACGAAGCGCGGCCAGTCGATCGTCCGGGTGGTGATGGCGATCGCCGCCAGCACGCCGCAGGCCAGGATGTCGGCGCGGCCCGGCAGCAGCACCAGCGCCGCCATCGGCGAGTGGCCGCCGAAGGCGATCGTCCCGCGCAGCACCAGCGCACCGAGCGTCGCGACGGTGAGGATGCGCACGATCCAGCGCCGCGGCGCGAACACGATCAGCGCCGGCACCAGCAGATAGAAGTGCTCCTCGACCGCGAGCGTCCAGGTCGGGGCCAGCCAGTGGGCGCCGATGCTGTCGGTCGCCACCATGAAGATGTTCTGCACGAACGTCAGGTAGCCCCACAGCGGGATCGCGTCCGACGCCTCGGTCCATGGATAGGGCAGCGCGCGGTACAGCAGCGTGACGGCGAGCAGGGTGAGAACGTAGGCGGGGACGATGCGGCAGGCGCGGCGGACATAGAACACGGCGAAGAAGTTGGCATGGGCGCGGCGCTCGAGGATCAGCTTGCCGATCAGGAAGCCGCTCAGCACGAAGAAGATGTCGACCGCCAGCCAGCCGACCATGATCGCGCGCAGGCCGTGCTCCACCTCGCCGAAATAGTGCGACAGGATCACCATGATGGTGGCGAGGCCGCGCAGGCCGTCGAGCGCGGGGATGCGGCGGGCCTCCGGATGCTCCGCCGCCACGGCCGTGGCGGGCGGTGTGGTGGTGCGG
Source organism: Bradyrhizobium sp. U87765 SZCCT0048 (assembly GCF_018131225.1). Lineage (GTDB taxonomy): Bacteria > Pseudomonadota > Alphaproteobacteria > Rhizobiales > Xanthobacteraceae > Bradyrhizobium_A. Next base: position 683,255 of record NZ_JAFCMM010000005.1, read on the forward strand.
CCCGCGGGCAGGGCGGTCGCGATGTCGGTCATGGGAACGCTCTCCTGCCAGGAATCGGCCAGGGATCTTCTCGCCCCCTGAAAATTCAGCGGCGATGGTCTCACATTGCCCGTCAACAAATGGTTCGCGCGGGCGGAAGGCTGTTCGCGGAGAGGTATTTGGATGCTGCTTTGTCTGATGTGTCGCGGCCGGCGGGGCGCCGGGTGGCGTCCCCTGCCGGCGCCGCGGCAGGTGTCGGTCGGGGCTTTCGCGAGGCTGCCTGCGGCAATGTGCGGAAGGCCGCGGCCGGCGGCTGTTAGGGCCTATTTCACCAATTGCCGATAGCAGGGGTATTATTTTGCGGTGCTTCCCTGGCGCCGCGCGCCCCCAGTCGCCCAGGAAAGGTGCACGATGCTCGGCAATTTGCGGATCTCTTCCAAGCTCATGATCATGGTGTGCCTCGCGGTGCTCGGCATCGGCGCGGTGGCCGCGGTCGGACTGTCGACGCTCAAGAGCAATCTGCTGGAGGATCGCAAGGCCAAGCTGCAGGATCTCGTGCGCGTGACCCAGCAGGCGCTCGACTTCGACCGCGAGACGGCGAAGAAGGCGGGACTGTCCGAGGCGGAGATGCTGGAGCGCAGCAAGACGCTGCTGCGCAGCCTGCGGTTCGGCAAGGACAACGACTACTTTTACGCCCTCGACATGAGCGGCAACGTGGTCGCCCACCCCAATCCCAAGGTCGAGGGCAAGAACCTGATGAACACCCCCGATCCGGATGGCGTCTATTTCACCCGCGAACAGGTCGAGCTGGTGAGCAAGGGACCGGGATCGGGCTTCAGCACCTTCCGCTTCCCCAAGGTCGGTGCCACCGAGCCGCAGCCGAAGATCGTCTACGCCCTGGGCTACAAGCCCTATAACTGGTCGATGGGAGCCGGCATCTATCTCGACGACGTCAATGCCATCTTCTGGTCGCAGGTCGAATGGATCGGCGGCCTGTCCGTGGTGGCGCTGCTGCTGGTGGTCGGCATGTCCGTGCTGCTGGGACGCAGCATCGTCAATCCCATCACCGGCATGACCGCGGCGATGCGCAAGCTCGCCGGCGGCGACGCACAGACCACGATCCCGGCCCTCGAACGCGGCGACGAGGTCGGCGCGATGGCGCAGTCGGTGCAGGTGTTCAAGGACAACATGCAGGAGACCGCGCGGCTGCGCGCCGAGCAGGATGCGCTGAAGCAGAAGTCGGAAGACGAGAAGAGGCACTTCCTCGGCCGCCTCGCCGATGACTTCGAGACCGGCGTGCGCGCCTCGCTCGACACCCTCGGCCAGTCCGCCAGCGGCATGCGCTCGATGTCGCAGACGATGTCGGCGACCGCCGAGGAGGCGAGCCGTCAGGCGTCGACGGTGGCGACCGCCGCCGGTCAGGCGACGTCCAATGTCCAGACGGTCGCGGTCGCGACCGAGGAGCTGTCGTCGTCGGTCGGCGAGATCGGCCGCCAGGTGACGCAGTCGACCGAGATCGCCGCCAAGGCGGTGCAGGAAGCCAACCGCACCAACGCCACCGTGCAGGGGCTGTCGTCGGCGGCGCAGAAGATCGGCGACGTCGTCAAGCTGATCAGCGACATCGCCAGCCAGACCAACCTGCTGGCGCTCAACGCCACCATCGAGGCGGCACGAGCGGGCGAAGCCGGCCGCGGCTTCGCGGTCGTCGCCAACGAGGTGAAGTCGCTCGCGAGCCAGACCGCCAAGGCCACCGAGGAGATTTCCGCCCAGGTCGCCGCCATGCAGCAGGCCACCGGCGAGGCGGTCGCGGCGATCGGCAGCATCAGCGGCACCATCGCCTCCATCAACGAAATCGCCACCACCATCGCCTCGGCGGTGGAGGAACAGGGCGCCGCCACCCAGGAGATCGCCCGCAACGTGCAGCAGGCGGCCGAGGGCACCGGGCAGGTGTCGCAGACCATCGTCGGCGTCAACCAGGCGGCCGGCGAGACCGGCACGGCCGCCAATCAAGTGCTGCTGTCCGCCGAAGAACTCAGCCGTCAGTCGGCGGCGCTGCGCGCCGACGTCGATCGCTTCCTCGCCAACATCCGCGCGGCATGACCGGCGCCGGCTGAGTCGAGCCCGACGAGAGCGCATTTTGTCGCAGCGCCGCAACCGGCCTCCATCGCGGAGGAACGGTTGTGGCGCTGCCGCTTTTTCGGGGAGAGTGTGGCGCGGCTGCTTTTAAAATTCTTTTTTATTTTCAGACCATTGACGTTTGTAAGGTTCGCGTCATGGTTGTGTTTCCATTTGTTGCCAGCGAGTCACAGACAAATCGACGCGCCTGTGTAGTGTGCTGTTGCACTTCCCCCAGGAACCTTCACATGACGCATTACATCAAGACCTGCCTGCTGGCCGCAGCCGTTGTTGCCGGCGGCATCTGTTCGGCCAACGCCGCCGATCTCGCGGCGCGCACCTACACCAAGGCGCCGCCGGCGTATCAGTCCGTCTACGACTGGTCCGGCTTCTATATCGGCGCCGACGCCGGCTACGGCTGGGGCCGCGACCGCCACACCGACCTGATCCCCGGCGGCGGCTTCTGGACCGACGGCTCCAACGGCGGCACGCAGAGCATCAAGCCGAGCGGCGCGGTCTACGGCGGCCAGGTCGGCTACAACTGGCAGGTCTCGAACTGGGTGCTCGGCCTCGAGGCGCAGTTCAACGGCGCCAGCCTCAAGCGCACCGACGCCAGCATCTTCTTCCCGGCGACCGACAGCCTGCGCTCCAAGGTGGACTTCTACACCACCGTGACCGGCCGCATCGGTTACGCGGTGAACAACTGGCTGCCTTACGTCAAGGGCGGCTACGCCGGCGCGCAGCTCAAGACCGCCAACTTCGACACCCTCGGCAACAGCCTGACCCACAGCGACTGGCAGAGCGGTTTCGTGGTCGGCGCCGGCCTCGAATACGCCTTCGCCGGCAACTGGGTCGTCGGCGTCGAGTACAACTACATGGACTTCGGCAAGCAGACGTTCACGGCCAACGACGTGCCTGCGGCGCTCGCCACCACCGAGTCCTTCAAGGATCACCTGACCATCTCCACGGTCACCGGACGCCTCAGCTACAAGTTCGGTGGCCCGGTCGTCGCCCGCTACTGACGATCGCATCCCACGACCCACTCGAAAGCCCGGCCTTCGCGCCGGGCTTTTTCTTTTGTGGATCTGCGTTCCCATTCCGCGCGCGCGTGACGTTGCTCGACGTCGTGGTTGCGATGCGGCAGGCTGGTGCTGCGGTGTGTCGATGTCGCGGGACATGCGGCGTACGCGCGCACCGGCGTGGGCGTGGCGCGCTGTGGTTCGACAGCCCCGGGGCAAACGTCTATCCTCCATCGCAAGCAAGAACGGCCGGGCGATCATCGACCCGGTCCCATATGGAGGAGACGCAATGACCGGGTTCGCCTTGGATCGACGACGTTTGCTCTCTGGCGCAGCGACATCGCTCGCCGCCGCGGCCACGATGTCCGCGGACCAGTTGTTCGGCCTTGCAAAGGCGTTCGCGCAGAGCGCGCCATGGAAGCCGGAGAGCGGCGCCACCATCAACATGCTGCGCTGGAAACGCTTCGTCGAGGCGGAGGACGTCGCCTTCATGAAGATCGTCGACGCCTTCAGCAAGGCGACGGGCGTCAAGATCAACATCTCCAACGAGTCCTATGACGACATCCAGCCCAAGGCGTCGGTGGCGGCCAACACCGGGCAGGGGCTCGACATGGTGTGGGGGCTATACTCGCTGCCGTTTCTGTTTCCGGAGAAGTGCACCGACGTCACCGATGTCGCCGACTATCTCGGCAAGGCCTGCGGCGGCTGGGCGCCGTCCGGCGAGGCCTATGGCAAGATGGGCGACAAGTGGATCGGCATTCCGGTCGCCGCCACCGGCGGCCTCGTCAACTACCGCATCGCTGCCGTGGAGAAGGCCGGCTTCAGGGCGATCCCGAACGATCTCGTCGGCTTTCGCGAGCTGTGCCGCGCACTGCAGATGAACGGCACGCCCGCCGGGATGGCGATCGGCCACGCCTCGGGCGATGCCAATGGCTGGCTGCACTGGGCGTTGTGGGCCAATGGCGGCGCCACCGTCGACAAGGCCAACAGGATCGTCGTCAACTCGCCGGAGACGGCGAAGGCGCTGGAGTATGTGAAGTCGCTGTACGAGACGTTCATTCCCGGTACGTCATCGTGGAACGACAGCTCCAACAACAAGGCGTTCCTCGCCGGACAGCTCTATCTCACCACCAACGGCATCTCCATTTACGTCACCGCCAAGAAGGAGAACCCGGCGATGGCGGCGGACATCAACCACGCCCATCTGCCGGTCGGGCTCGACGGCAAGCGGCGCGAGCTGCATCTCGGCTTCCCGATCCTGATCTTCAACTTCACGAAGTACCCGCAGGCCTGCAAGGCGTTCACCGCCTTCCTGCTGGAGCCGGCGCAGTTCAATCCCTGGATCGAGGCGGCGCAGGGCTATCTGTCCCACTTCCTGCTCGGCTACGACAAGAACCCGATCTGGACCGCCGATCCCAAAACCACGCCCTACCGCGACGTCGCGCAGTCGGCCTCGACGCCGGCGGGCATCGGCACCATGAACGAGGCGGCCGCGGCCGCGATCGCCGACTTCATCGTCGTCGACATGTTCGCCAACTATTGCACCGGCGCGGAGGATACGAAAACGGCGATGGCCTCCGCCGAACGCAAGCTCAAGCGGATGTACCGCAGCTGAGCGTACCGGGCGCGGCGACTTGACGATGCACAAGCGGCTGGCCGGCGCCTCACGGCGCTGCGCCAGTTGGCGCTTGCCAAATGCCGGGCCGCACCCGATCATGCGCCGACGTGCCGCGTTCGGTTGTCATCGAACGGCCATCGCGGCGTGCTCCATCCGGGATCGTCCGTTCGTCACCAGCCGGCGACCGGCGCCGGTGGAGCGGGGATGCGCCGCCTCGGCGATGACTGGCCTGACGAAGATGACTGGCCTGACGAAGCGTGTGGCGCGGTGCCAACAATGAACGGTTTTGGGGAGAGACGGATCGTGGCAGGGCAGGGATTTTTCCCGGGATGGAAAGTTGTGGCCGGCTCAGGCGTCGGCATCGCGTTCGGTTCGGCGCCGTTCTTCGCCGCGGGCTTCCCCCTGCTGGCGGCGGCGATGGCCCAGAATTTCGGCTGGACCCAGCCACAGGTGGCGAAGGCCGCCACCATCTTCCTGCTGCTGCAGACCATCACCTATCCGATCTGCGGCTGGCCGCTCGATCGTTTCGGCTCGCGGCGCTTTGCGGTCGCAAGCATCCTCATGTTCGCAGCGGCGCTGCTGCTGCTGAGCCAGGTCGGCTCGCTGACACAGTTCTATCTCGCCTTCGCGCTGATCGGCCTCGTCAGCGCAGGCACCAACGTGCTGTCCTATGCCCGCGCGCTGGCGCTGTGGTTCAGCCGCAAGCGCGGCCTCGCGCTCGGCTTCGCCGCCAGCGCCCAGGCCGTCGGCGGCTTCCTCATTCCCATCGTCGGCCAGCAGATCATCGCCACGCACGGCTGGCCGGCGGCGCTGCTGGCGCTTGCGGCCGTCGAGATCGTGGTCTGCCTGCCGCTGGTGGCCTGGCTGGTCAAGGACAGTCCGGTGCCCTATGGCCTGCATCCCGACGGCGTCGCGCCGACGGCCCATGCCGGCGCCGCCGCGCCTGCCGCTGATGGTGATCCCGGCCTCACGGTCGGCGCCATCATTCGCACCACCACCTTCTGGAAGATGGCGGTTGCCTTCGCCCTCATCGGCATGTCGTTCTACGCCATCGCGCCGAATGTCGTTTACATCCTGACCAAGACCGCCGGCATGAGCCATGGGGAGATCGCCAGGATCCAGGCCGTGGTCGGCATCTCGGTGCTGTTCGGGCGCATCGGCTTCGGCCATCTGCTCGATCGCGTCCATGCACCGCTCATCGGCGTCATGACGGTGGTGATGTCGGCGTGCTGCGCGCTGGTCTACGCCACCCAGACATCGCCGGTCATCATCCTGCTCGCGGCGGTCATGTCCGGATTTGCGCTCGGCGGTGAAACCGACCTGTTGCCCTATCTCGCCAGCCGCTACTTCGGCACGCGCTCGGTGTCGCGTATCTTCGGCTGGTTCCTGTTTGCCTTCTTCCTCGGGGCGACGGCGGGTCCCATGGCGTTCGCCTGGGCCTCCGCAGCCTGCGACAGCGTCGTGATCCCGCTGGTGATCCTCGCCGCATTGCAGGTTGTTCCTGCGGCGCTGTTCCTGTCCCTCGGCCGCTATCCCGCGGCCGAGCCGGAGCCGGCGCTCGTGGTCGCGACCGCGGACAGCAAGGCGGCGTGACATCACCACAGGCCGTGCGGCCCTTGCGGCCGCCGGCCGTCCATGGCAATACGCCGGCCATGAACGACCGCATCACCGCTTGCGCGCCGCTGGCGCGCTTCACCTGGTGGCGCTCCGTCTAACGGAGCGGCACGTCGTCATGTCCTGATCCCCTCAGATCCTTTCGACCCTCGCCGCCGTGTTCGGGCAGGCGAGATCATGTCTCATGCGATGTTCGGCGCGGCGGCTTCCCAACAGGAGGCCTTCATGTCCATCGCACCGTCCACCATGTCATCCACCGCCGACGATACCCGGCCGGTCATCCTCACCGGCGATCGTCCGACGGGGCCGCTGCATCTCGGCCATCTCGCGGGCTCGCTGACCAATCGCGTCCGGCTGCAGGCAAGCCATCGCCAGTTCCTGCTTCTTGCCGATACCCAGGCCTTGACCGACAACGCGCGCGATCCCGCCAGGGTCAGCCGCAACGTGCTGGAGGTCGCGCTCGACTATCTCGCCGTCGGCATCGATCCGGCTGACAGCACCATCTGCCTGCAGTCGGGGCTGCCGGCGCTCGCCGAGCTGACGCTGCTCTACCTCAACTTCGTCACCGTGGCGCGGCTCGAGCGCAATCCCACCATCAAGGACGAGATCCAGGCGCGCGGCTTCGGCCGCGACATCCCGGCCGGCTTCCTGTGCTATCCGGTGGCGCAGGCCGCCGACATCACCGCGTTCAAGGCAAGCGTGGTGCCGGTCGGCGCCGATCAGGCGCCGTTGATCGAGCAGACCAACGAAATCGTGCGCCGGCTCAACCACCAGATCGGCCGGCCGTTGCTGGTCGAGGCCGCCGCGCTGATCCCCGATGTCGGCCGGCTGCCCGGCGTCGACGGCCAGGCGAAGATGAGCAAGTCGCAGGGCAACGCCATCGCGCTGTCGGCCTCGCCGGACGAGATCCGCGACGCGGTGCGTCGCATGTACACCGATCCCGGCCACCTGCGCGCCAGCGATCCCGGACAGGTCGAGGGCAATGTCGTGTTCACCTATCTCGACGCCTTCGACGACGATCGCGCCGGCGTCGACGAACTCAAGGCGCGCTATCGCCGTGGCGGGCTCGGCGATGTCGCGGTCAAGCGCCGGCTGGAGGATTTGCTGCAGGCGCGGCTCGCGCCGATCCGCGCGCGGCGCGCCGATCTCGCAGGCGATATGTCCTTCGTGCGCGAGGTGGTGCGCGAGGGAACGCGGATCGCTCGCGGCCGCACCCAGGCGACGCTCGACGGGCTGCGCGACGCGCTGGGGCTGCCGGCGCTGGCGTGAGCGTGCGAAAGGTCGCAGCGATGCGCGGGCCGGAACGTTGATCGCACGGCGTGGTTGACCCTGCACGGAGTAATCAACAGGAGGATCCGTCATGGCGAATGCAGTACGAGAAACCGGAACCCTGATCGGCAGCGACAAGGTCGAGGGAACCTCGGTCTATGGTCCGGACAACGACAAGATCGGAACGATCGAGCGCGTGATGATCGACAAGGCCAGCGGCAAGGTGTCCTACGCGGTGCTGTCGTTCGGCGGCTTTCTCGGCATCGGCAGTGATCACTATCCGCTGCCTTGGCCGTCGCTGAAATACGACACTGAACTCGGCGGTTATCGCACCATGATCCCCGTCGACAAGCTGGAAGGCGCGCCGCACTACGCGTCGGACGCGGACTGGAACTGGAACGACGAGGCGCGGGCGCGCAGCGTCAACGCCTATTACGGCGTCCCCCTGGTGTAGCGGCACTGTCCCCCCGCGTTACACCCCTGTCACCGGGCGCGATCGGCTCCGCGCCCGGTGACGGCTGTCATGACCGGCGAGGTCACGGCCTCTTTCCCTGAAACGGCCTCTTTCCCCTGAAGGCTCAGCCCTTGCCGTGAAACTTGTCCACCATCGCCTGGAACGTCCTGACATTGTCGGCGCCGGCATAGTCGGCAATGCGCTTGTAGGCGCCGTCCATCTTTGCACGGAACGGCGCGAGGTCCGGCCGCGTCACCTGCATGCCGGCGGCCTCCAGTTTCCTGATCTGGTCGGCCTCGGCGTCGGCGATCAGCTTGCGCATGAGGTCGCCGGCGCTTGTGCTCTCCTCGCGGAAGATGTCCTGCTGCTGCGGGCTCAGCTTCTTCCAGCTGTTGGCGCCGACGGTGTGGATCATGTTGTTGTAGACATGCTGGGTGAGCGCCAGATGCTTCTGCACTTCGTTGTACTTGTTGAAGAAGATCACGGCGACCGGGTTCTCCTCGCCGTCGACCACCTTCTGCGACAGCGCAAGATACAGCTCGGGGAAGGCGATCGCCTGCACGGTGGCGCCGAGGCCCTGCATCGCCGCCTGGATCTGCAGCTCCGGCGGCGTGCGGATCTTGAGGCCCTTCATGTCGTCGGGCGCGTTGATCGGCCGCACGCTGTTGGTGACGTTGCGAAAGCCATACTCCCAGTTGCGCAGCAGCACGAACCCCTGCTTCTCCGCCAGGGGCGCCAGCCACGCCATCGCCGGGCCGTCGAGGATCGGGAAGGCGTCGTCGCGACCATTGAAGATGAACGGCAGTTCGATGGCAGCGAACGCCTTGTCGTACTTGTCGAGCTGTCCCTGTGTCGGCAGGCCCATATCGATGGTGCCAAGCTTGATCTGCTGGGCTTGCTCCGGCGGACCGCCAAGCTGGTTGTTGGGAAAGATCGCGATGCGGATGGCGCCGTCGGTGCGCTTCTCGACATTGGCGGCGAACTGCTTGGCAGCGATGTTGGCCGGATGGTTCTCGTCGGCGAAGTGCGCAAAGCGCATGGTGACAGTGGCGGCGCGGAGCACCGCCGGGGCGGCGAGCGTGAAGCCCGCGGCGGCGCCGAGGGTCAGGACATGACGGCGATCGAGCGTAGGCATGGCGTTCTCCCTTGAAGCGTTGGTGTTTTAAGCGTTGTCGGTCGTGTCGTTGTCGAACGGCGGCCGCTAGAGCGTTTTCGAGCGAAGTGGGCACCGGTTCGCGTGAAGAAAACGCGTCAAAACAAAAAACTAGAGCGCGTTTGCGATTCCATCAAAAGCAAACGCGCTCTAGCCGTGGAAGCCGAACCAGGCCGGCAGGAACAGCGTAAACCAGGGCACGAAGGCGACGATCAGCAGGCCTGCGATCAGCACCACGAGATAGGGCAGCATGGCGCGCGATGCCGCCTCGATGTTGCAACGCATGACCGCGCAGCAGACATAGAATCCGACGCCGGCGAATGGCATGAAGCCGCCGATGCCCATGGCGATGATCAGGACCAGCGCGTAGTGAAGCTCGCTGATGCCGAGCTTGCCGGCGATCGGCAGCAGCAGCGGCGCGAGCACGTTGAGCGAGGGCAGGCCCTCCAGCAACACGCCGACCACGATCAGCAGCACCACCGAGCCCAGCATGAACACCGTGGTGCTGCCGCCGACCGATTGCAGCAGGGCAACGAGCCGCTGCGGCAGGTAAGCCACCGTCAGCGTCCACGAGAAGCTCGACGCCGCGGCGAAGATGAACAGCAGCACGCCGGTCAGCGCCGCGGTGTCGGCGACGATGCGCAGGAAGCGCCGCAGCGTCATCTCGCGATAGACCAGCGCCGACAGCGCGACGCCGTAGACGACGGCGAGGGCGGCGATCTCGGTCGGCGTCGCGATCCCCGCGAGAATGCCGATCAGCAGCGTACCCGGCATCAGCAGCGGCAGCACCGCATCAAGGCTGGCTCGGCCGATGGCGGCGGCGGGCGCGCGCGGCAGCCGCGGCGCGCCGGAGGCGCGGGCGCGCAGCCAGATCATCACCATCAGGCACAGCGCCATCACCGCCGCCGGCACGAGGCCGCCGACGAACATCGCGCCGACCGAGACGTTGGTGATCGAGCCGACGATCAGCATGGCGATGCTCGGCGGCACGGTCTCGCCCATCACCGCCGAGGCGGCGAGCACCGCGGCGCCCTCGGGCGCGCCATGGTGCTCGCGGAGCTGGTCGCGCATCACCGTGCCGACCGCGGCGACGTCGGCGGGCTTGGAGCCGGACAGGCCGGACACCGCATACATGCTGGCGACGGTGACCTGCAGCAGGCCGCCCTGCATGTGGCCGACGAGGAGGCGGATGAAGCGCACCAGGCGTTCGCTGATGCCGCCGCGCTCCATCACGAGGCCGGTGAGGATGAAGAACGGCACCGCCAGCAGGATGAAGTTGCCGGTGCCGTTGACCATGGTCTGCGGCAGCACCACCATGGTCGCGGTGCCGGTGCCCCACAGGTAGGTCGCCGTCGCCAGCAGCAGCACGAAGCCGACGGGAACGCCGGCGAGAATGGCGGCGAAGAACAGCGCCAGCGCCACCATGATGGCGGCGTCGTCGCCAAGCAGTGGCAGCCAGACGTCGCGCGTCAGCGCTGCCAGCGCCAGCACGCCGAGGAAGGCGGCGCCGACCCACAGCGCCAGCGCGCCGTGGTCGCGGCGCAGGTTGAGGAGCGCATGCAGCGCCAGCAGCGCCATGCCGAGCGGCAGCGGTGCGCCGATCAGCGCCGCCGGCCATTGCAGGATCGGCGTCAGCTCGCTCCAGCTCGACGCCAGGAATTCGATCGAGGCGATGCCGGTGAGGCCGCACACGAACAGCACGACGATGTCGGCGAGCGCGAGCAGCACGCGGCTGCCGGCCGGCGGCAGATGGTCGAGCACGACGCGCACACTGGCATGGTCGTGGCGGCGGTAGGCAACCGCGCCGCCGACGAAGGCGAGCACCGACAGCGCGAAACGCGCGAGTTCGTCCGCCCACAGGAAAGAATGATGGAAACCGGCGCGGGCTACGACATTGGCGAGCACCAGCGCGAGTTCGCCGAGCAGCGCCGCGACCACCAGTGCCTCGGCGGCGGTGTCGATGGCGCGGATCGCGGCCGGTGCGCGCGGCGGCGCCGTGGCATCGGTCGGATGGGAAGTAACGAGATCGTCGGCGCGGTCAGCGTGCGACACGGCGCGACAAACCGTTCGAGCGGTCAGGGTCTCGCGTCCGGTCCGTCATTGCGCAACCTCCCGTTAGCGGCGGGTCGATGGTCGCCCGCGCGGCTTGCTGGCTTTGGCCGTCGTTTTGGCAGTCGTCTTTGCAGTGCTCTTTGCAGTGCTCTTGGCTGTCGTCCTGGTTGTCGTCCTGGCCCTGATGGCCGTGCCGTTCCCGTCGGCGCCGCTGCGGTCGCGGCGGCCGGCCTGGAACAGGTCGGGATTGAGCTCGCGCGTCGCGGCGATGTCGGCGAGCAGGCCGTCGAGATGATCGTCAATCGCGGCGACCGCGCCGTCGGGATCGCGGGCGTCGATCGCGGCCATGATCACCTCGTGCTCGGCGATGGCGCGGGCCATGCGGCCGGGCTGTGGCAGGGTGAGACGGCGGTAGCGGTCGACATGGACCTTGACCTGCTGGATCAGCGTCCAGATGCCGGGATAGCCGGCGACCTCGGCGATGGTGGCGTGGAACAGCTCGTCGGCGCGGTGGAAGGCGTCGCGGTCGTCAGCGGCGTCGGCCTCGCGCTGGCGCTGCAGGATTGCTTGGAGCGCCAGCACCTGGCTCGGCGTCGCCTGCGCCGCGGCGAGGCGCGTCGTGGTGCCTTCGAGCGCGCGGCGCACCACGATGGCCTCGGGCAGTTCGGCGACGGGAATGCGCGAGACGAAGATGCCGGATTGCGGATAGATTTCGAGCAGGCCCTCGTCCGCGAGCTTGAGGACGGCTTCCCGCACCGGCGTGCGGCTGCAGCCATAGGCCCGCGCGATCTCGTTTTCGGACACGGCGGTGTCGGGCAGGCGCTGCAGCGACACCAGTTGCTGGCGAAGGTCGGCATAGATCGCCGCCGACAGGCCGCCGCGCCGGCTGCGCGGTTTCGCCGGACCGGCATGGCTGCCGTCGACGAGCAAGGGCACGGGCTTGACGGGCTGCGCGCCGCCGCGCCGCGCCGGTGCGGCGGCCGGTTTGGCCTTGGGGAGCGCCGCCTTGCGGGCCGCGCGAGGGGAGGCAGCTGGCCGTTTCATGATTAGTATATTAGTATAAGAATAATAGCGCCCGGCCAACCGGAAACGCCGGCCGTCCCCCGCATCCTCGCGCCGCCGTCGCCGGCAATGCCGCGTCAGGCATGAAAAGGCTGAAGCCATGACCGACTATCGCAAGCTGTTCGATCTTTCGGGCAAGACGGCCGTGGTGCTGGGTGCGGCGTCGGGCATCGGCAAGGCATCGGCCGAGGCGCTCGCCGGGCTCGGCGCGCGGGTGCTGTGCGCCGACCGCAGCCGGGACGGCGCCGAGACCACCGCGGCCGCGATCCGCGCCGCCGGTGGCGATGCATCGTCCGCGGCGTGCGATGCCGCCGATCGCGCCAGCGTCATGGCGCTGAAGGATGCGGCGCTGGCGCAGTTCGCCGCCGTCGACATCGCGGTGACGACGCCCGGCCTCAACATCCGCAAGACCCTCCTCGACTATACCGAGGACGATCTCGACCGCGTGCTGAACCTCAATGTCAAAGGCACGGTGTACTTCTTCCAGGCGTTCGGCGCGGCGATGACGGCGCAGCGGCGCGGCAGCCTGATCGCGTGCTCGTCGGTGCGCGCCGTGACCATCGAGCCGGGGCTTGCGGTCTACGGCGCCAGCAAGGCGGCGATCGGCCTGCTGGTGAAGGGATTTGCGTCGGAGGTCGGTCCGTTCGGCGTACGCGTCAATGCGGTGGCGCCGAGCATTGTCGAGACGGCGCTGACCGCGCCGTTCCAGCAGCGCCCGGACATCCACAAGCTCTATGCGGCGCACACGGTGTTCAATCGCTGGAGCGATGCCGGCGAGGTCGCGACGGCGGTGGCGTATCTGGCGTCGGATGCGGCGAGCTACGTCAGCGGCAGCACGCTGTTCGTGGACGGAGGCTGGACCGGCGTCGACGGCCCGCCAACGGGGCTCACCGCGCTCGCGCGGCCGGCCTGAGCGGCATGGTGAAGGTGAAGCGGGTCTCCGCGGCGGTCGAGGCGACATCGATGCGTCCGCCATGGGCGCGGGCGATCTCCGAGGCGATGTAGAGCCCGAGGCCAAGACCCGGCTTCTGGCCCTCGGCGCTGCCGCGGGTGAATGGCAGAAACAGGCGGGGCCGCGCATGCGGCGGGATCGGCGGGCCGCCATTGGCGACGGACAGGGTCAGTGCGGTGTCGGAGGCCGTGGCGGCGACCTCGACCGGCGCGGCCGGATCGCCATAATTCAGGGCGTTGCCGAGCAGGTTCGACAGCAACTGCGCGATGCGGCCGGGATCGACCTCGATCGGGTGCGGCAGCGCGATGTCGGCTGCGATGACACGCTCGGGATGCGCGGTGCGCAGTTCGGCCAGCACCTGGTCCAGCACCGGCTCGAGCTGTGTCGGCCGGCGCGCCAGCACGAGGCCGCCGCCGAGCCGGCTGCGGGCCATGTCCATGACATCGTCGATCAGGTCGGACATGCGCTCGATGCAGTTTTCCATCATCCCGAACACGTTGGCGTCGGGGCGCTTGCGCAGCAGCTGCAGGCCGGCGGCGAGCGAGGCCAGCGGGTTGCGCAGGTCGTGGCCGAGCACGGCGACGAATTGCTCGCGCAGCTCGGAGAGTCGACGCTCGTCCGTCAGTCGCGCCTCGGTGGACGTGACGCGGACATGGGCATCGATGTGGAAGGCGATCATCTCGGCAAACAGCTTGAACATGCCGGCGACCGCCGGCGTGGTGACCTGCGCCGGGCGCGGGTCGATGGCGCACAGCGTGCCGAACATGGTGCCGTCGGCGAGCACGATCGGCGCCGAGACATAGCTCTGAAAGCCGTACATCGCCGGAGCCGGATGGGCGTGATAGACGCTGTCGCGCGCGACCTCGTCGATCATCACCGGCGCGAGGCGCAGGCGCACTTCGCGGCAGATGGTGGTTTCGATCCGGAGTTCGTCGCCGGCGTGCATGCCGAAGGCGATCTGGTCACGCACCGCGCAGCATACCCAGCGGGTATCGGTGACGCGGGCGACGGCAGCAAAGCCCATGCCGGTGGTGTTGCAGATGACGTCGAGGATGCCGGGAATCGTGGGCATCCGACTGATGGTGTCGATGTCGGTCTGAAAGTCCTGCGCCGCCGGATGTGGGCGGCTATCCTGGCCGAGCGCCGCTGGTTCGAAGACTTGCCGGCCTTCGAAGGCTTGTCGGTCCAGGATATTCTGGTCCAGGACCTGATCCAAAACGTGCCGGTTCAACGCAGTTCCCCTCATTCCTGCAAGTTTGGCGGCCCGGGCGAGACGGGCCCGGACCGCTGCAACATGTCATGACCGATACTGCAACGCGTGCAGGCGCACCCGCCTGCTCAGTGATAACGTTGACGCAGATAGGCAAGGCCCTGGACGACGAGCCTGTTGGCGTCGTCCTGGCCACTCCAGAACAGCTTGTCGACGTACTTGGTCACCTCGTCGCGGCGTTCCTCGGCCTCGGTGGCGCTGTACAGCATCCCGTAGGTGTCGACGATGCGGGCGACGGCGGTTTCGACAACGTGATCCATTCCAGAAGTCCCTCCGGTTACATCGTCGTCAACGCGCGACCGGCGCACTGGTTCCGATGTTCCCGGAGAGATCGGTCGGCGATGCGCCATGGAACGATTCGCCATGGAACATGGCGCGAACGGATTGTTGCGCCTCGGCGGCGGTCAGGTCTTTCGGTAGGACACGCCCATGCCGGCGCGCACGTCGCTCTGGATGCCATAGGGCGCGATCGGATAGCGCAGGCCGTTGTTGGCGAGCGCGGTCATGCCGGCGATCGCCTTGTGCAGATGCGCCGGCGACAGGGCCATTAGCATCTCCTCATCCGGCACGCCGCCGTAGCGGCGCTCGGCATAGCACGGCAGCGACAGGCTGGGCTCGCCGGTGGCGAGCGCGCGGCCCCACGAATCCGCGCACGCCGTCTCGCCGACCACGCCCCATTCGAACTTCTTGTAGCCGGCATACTGCAGGCCGTTGATCAGGATGATCATCTGGCCGGGCGTGGCGTAGACGAGGCAGATGTCCGGCGGATCGAGCCGGCCGCTGGCGAGCGGGCTGACCACCAGCGCTTCATAACGACCATGCGGCACGACGCACAGCGCCTCCTGACGGGCGCGGGCATCCTCGGCGGTGGCGTGCCAGACGCCGACATAGGGCGCGCCGGACAGCCAGGCGTCGTCCTGGGGGCCAAGGCCGATCACCGCGCGGCACTGCGCGCCGACGAGATCATCGGCGGTGATGCCAACGGTCCACCCGAGGCGCGCGGCCATGCTGACGATCTGGTCGGTGGTATGAACGGCGTTCGGGCGGCGCAGCTTGGGGATCGCCGCCATGTCGTCGGCGCTGGCGAACAGCTTCATGCCGATCACCGTGGTTTTGAGCCGTAGCAGCGCATTGAGCTCGGCGATCATCGCCGGATAGTCGAACGTCGTTTGGTCGAGGCTCTGGTGCGGCATTGGCGTCGTCTCCCCGTGGCCGCATGCTGCTGGCCTTGATGCGAGGGTAGGGAGCGACCGCCACAGGGTCAAGCACAGGCCATTGTTCGTGCCGACGCTCGTCGCCCGCATGCCATCTGCCGAAAAATAGCACGTGCAAATGCCGCGCGCGTGACGACAATGCGTGGCCCTCGCTGGAGATCTCCCGTGACTGTCATGACTCTGCTCGCCTTCGCGCTCGTCGCCTTCATCGGTATCGTCACGCCCGGGCCGACGGTGCTGCTCGCGCTCAGCAACGGCTCGCGCTTCGGCGTGCGTCGCGCGGCCCCCGGCATGGCCGGCGCGATGCTGTCGGACATCGTCCTGACCTGCGCGGTGGCGCTCGGGCTCGGCGCGCTGCTCGCCGCCTCCGAGACGCTGTTCGCGATCGTGAAGTGGATCGGGGTGGGTTATCTCGCCTTCCTCGGGGTCGGGCTGTTGCGCTCGAAGGGCGCGTTCGACGCCGCTGCGGCCGGCGCCGCCGACGACACCGGCACGTCGCGCGCGATCTTTCTCAAGAGCTTTCTGGTCGCGGTGACCAATCCCAAGGGCTACCTGTTCTTCACTGCGTTCCTGCCGCAGTTCATCACGCCGGACCTGCCGCAGGCGCCGCAATACGCGATGCTGGCGGCGGTGTTCACGACCATCGATTGTGTGGTGATGTTCGGCTACGCGCTGCTCGGCGCCAAGGCCGTGCAGGTGCTCAGGCGCTCGGGCGCGCTGTGGCTCGACCGCATCTGCGGCGGCGCGCTGCTGATGCTCGCCGGCACGCTGGCGCTGTATCGTCGTGCGGCGAACTAATCTTCGATCAGCCGCCCGACAGGCCGGTCATCCGGAAGCAGGCTTCCACCGCCCGCGCCATCAGCGCCTGCCGCGGCACGGCCTTGCGGCCGGCGGTGAGCAGCGCGTCGTCGACCATGGCGTGGACGCCGCTGAACAGGAACACCGCCGTGGTGCGGGGATCGTCGATCTTCCATGCGTTCGCCTTGGCGCCCGCGGCGAGCAGGCCGCCGAGATGGTCGATCACGATGTTGTCGACCAGGCCGCGGCGGCTCGGCTGCCGCGCTTCGTGAAACAGCATGTCGTGCAGCCGCACCGTGTCGAGATAGCTCGCGACGCTGCTCTTGGCCCAGGCGGCAAGGCGGCCTTCCCAGTCGTCGGGGTTTAGCTTGCCGAGCGTGCGGTTGATGGCGGCGAGATGGTCGTGGGCAAAGCGCTCGCCGAGGGCAAGCAGCACCTCGTCCTTGGAAGCGAAGTAGAGATAGAAGGTGCCCTTGGCGACGCCGGCGCGGGCGGTGATGTGCTCGACGCTGGTGGTGGCGACGCCATGGGCGAGGAACAGCTCCTGCGCCGCGGTCATCAGCTGATCGAGGCGTTCTTCCGCCGGGCGGGTGCGCGGCGCGGCCTTGGCGCCGCCTCTGGAGGCGGGCTTGCGTGCCGGCGTGCGGCGCGGTTGCGCCTGTGCGCTCATTGCAGCTTCTCCACATGACGCAGCGAGGGAAACAGCTTCATCCAGATCAAGGCGATGGCAATGGTGCCGAGGCCGCCAATGACCGCTGCCGGCACCGCGCCGAGAAGGCCTGCGACCATGCCGCTCTCGAAGTCGCCGAGCTGGTTGGAGGCGTTGATGAACAGGAAGTTGACCGCGCCGACGCGGCCGCGCATGGCGTCGGGGGTCGCGAGCTGCACCAGCGAGAAGCGGATCACGACGCTGACGGTGTCGGCCGCGCCCATGGCGACCAGCGCGGCGAGGGACAGCCACAGCCACTGCGACAGTGCGAACACGACGGTGGCGGCGCCGAACGCGATCACCGCCTGGAACATGCGCATGCCGACGCGGCGCGTGAGCGGGGTGCGCGCCAGCACCAGCGTCATCGCCAGCGCGCCGACGGCGGGCGCGGCGCGCAGCACGCCAAGGCCCCATGGCCCGGTGTGGAGGATGTCGCGGGCATAGATCGGCAGCAGCGCGGCGGCGCCGCCGAGCAGCACGGCGAACAGGTCGAGCGAGATGGTGCCGAGGATGGTCGGGTTGCTGCGAACGAAGCGCACGCCCTCGAACAGGGCGCCGGGCGTCGGCTGCTGGCTGCGGTCCACGATCGGGCCAGTGACACGGATGGAGCCGGTGAGCAGCGCCGCCGCCAGCCAGAACCCGGCCATCAGCGCATAGGGCGCCGCCGGCGACACGGCATAGGAGAGGCCGCCGAGCGCCGGGCCGGTGATGGTCGCGAACTGGCTGCCGGCGGTCCACACCGCGGTGGCCTCCTGGATGCGGCCGGGGGGCGCGGTCGCCGGCAGCAGCGCTGCGGCGACCGGGCTTTCGAACGCGCTTGCGGTGCCGAACACGGCGAGGGCGCAGAAGATCATCGGCACCGACAGCCAGCCGCCGAAGCTCGCCACCGCCAGTACCACCGCGGTCAGGCCCTCGGCGCTCTGGCAGATCTGCATGACGCGGCGCCGCTCGTAGCGGTCGGCGGCCTGGCCGGCGACGAACACCAGCAGCGCGGTGGGCAGGAACTGGGTCAGGCCCGCGAGGCCGAGATAGAAGGCGCTGCCGGTGATCTCATAGAGCTGCCATCCGACCGCGACAGAGGTGATCTGGCCGGCGAAGCGCGACAGCGTGCGGGTGGCGAAGAACGACAGGAACGGCGGATGGCGCAGCAGCGCGCCGGAATGGATGGTCGCGGCTTCGGACGGCGCCGGGGAGGGGTCGGACGGCATGACGGCGAGGCACTCCAGTTGCGCGGTTGCGTAGGCCGGCCATGGCCGACAGCTGCGACCCGTTGTCGCTGTCTCTGACTGACCGTCGGTCAGTTGTCAACCGGACGCCGGCTTTCACCATGCGAAGGTGACGGGCCTCACGCATTGGTGATGGCGGGCCGGGAGAGACCGAGGTCGGACGTGGGAGAGGCTGCCCTGGTGGTGCGGCTCGGGTGACTCAAGAGCAGCTTGCGTCGCTGCATGATTGGGCTGTTCGGGCCCGTGCATGGCCATGCTGCGCCGCCATCGTGCTGCGCAATGAGGCGAGGCGTTCTGCAATTCGCATGCCCGCGGGATGCGGCTGACGACTGACCGTGCGTCAGTCACGGTCGCACGATGTGCCGGTGTCGCCTGTGCATCACGTTGCGGCATGGATGTCGCGGGGCCTTGGCAAGCCATGGTCGCCACCTAGGTCGAGAGAGAGCGCATGTGATCTCCGCTCGGTGGGGGTGGTGATGGAAGACCTTCTGATGGAGTTGATTGCCCAGATCCTGGGGGGACTGCTCGAGGGGCTCATCGAAGGGGTTGGCCCGGTGTTCGTCGACGCCGTGGCGAAGGTCTTCGACTGGTGCTGGCGGTCGGTGCTGTGGCTCGGCGGCGCCGTGATGCCTGGCATCGCGCTCGAAGACCGCCTGCTGCGGCTCGGCGGCAACGGGATGGTCGCGCTCATCATCTATGCGCTGTTCTGGCGATAGGGGCGGGCCGTGGAGGTGCTCGAACTGTCGCTCGCGATTCTCGGCCGCTTGATCGGCTGGTCACTGTCGCGCTTCCGCGCATGGATCGACCGCCTGCCGGATCGCGATCCGGCAGAGCTGCCGCTGATGCAGCGGTTCGGCAGGCTCGTGCTTGCCGCGACGGCACTGGTGGCTGTCGTCGCGCCGCTCGCTTGGGTGCTATGGGGGTAGAGGCGTCCGGCGCAAGGCGGCGCCGGACTTCGGCGATCACGTGGCGATCAATATTTGACCTCGGCGCGATAGGTCACATAACGTGTCGGCGTGATCTTGCCGTCGCCGTGATAGCCGACGAGATCGGTCTTGCCGTCGTAGTCGACGTCATGGAACGAGATGTCCCAGCGGCCGTCACGCTTGCGCGACTCCACGCGGATGTCCGGCTTGTCGTCATGATTGGTGTCGATCAGCGCCAGCACGGGCAGGTTCTGGTCGTCGGGGACGATGATCGAGAAGTCGGCCTTGCCGTCGCAATCGGTGTCGTACTGTTCGAGACGCGCGGTGTTCTTGCGTTCGCGGCCCTCGTACATCTTGACGATCTGGCAGTTGGCCGGCCGCGTCGCCTTTGCCAGTGCGGGCGCGGGTGTGCCGCTCTCGGCGAGGAAGCGCTGCACGTCGATGATCGACACGGCGTAGTTGAGATTCTCGCCCTTGGTATTCTGGAATGAATTGACGCCGAGCAGCTTGCCGTCGTCGGTCAGCAGCGGGCCGCCGGAATTGCCCGGGCTGATCGGGGTCTGCGTCTGGATGACATTGGCCTTGTGAGCGACGCCGTTCTTCTCGGTCTGCCACTCGTAGTCCCTGCGGTACTGGCTGATGATGCCCTTGGTATAGGTCCAGATCTGGCCGATGGGGTGGCCGATGGCATGGACGTCGGCGCCGACCTGGATATCGCTCTCGCTTGCGAACGCGATCGGGCGCAGGTCCGACGGCCCGTCCGAGAACTGCAGCAGCGCCAGATCCATGACCGGATCGCCCTTGACCACAGTGGCCATCCGCAGGTCGTTCTTGCCGGGCTGCTCGCCCTCGACCTTGGGCTTGAAAATGATGCCGACGCGCTGGGCGCCCTTGATGACATGGAAGTTGGTCAGCACCTGGTTGTTGCCGATGAAGCTGCCGGACCCGATGGCGTTGTCGGTGATGATCAGGGCGACCTGCGGCGAGACCGTGCGGTAGAGTTCGGCGTCGTGCTTGCCGCGCAGCTTCAGCCCCGTGCGATCGCCGGTCGGCTCCGACAGCGCCCGCTTCAATGTGCCCGCGCTGAGGCCACCGCGGTCGGGGACGTCGAGCGTGACGTTCTGGTTGAGCGAGGCCGGGCTACCGGTAGGCGCGGGCATGGTTTTGTCGATATAGTCGTCGGCGTGTCCCGGCGCGGGCAGGCCGACCACCAGCGCGAGCGCCAATGCTGCGGCACTGGCACCGAGGCGTACGGTTCGCTGAGCGGTATTGGGGTCGGTCGATTTTGTTTGAGATGTTGTGCAATCAATTCGTCGCAATGCAGCAAATGCCATGGTCAGTCTTCCCCCTTTGAAGTCGCGACGCCTCTTTCCCATCATCGCGGGCTTCATCTTCGGCTTTATTGTGATCGGTACCGCGATGCCGGGCAAGGCCCGGGCGCAGGGTGCACAGCCGCCTGCCAATAACCCCTCTCCGGTTACCGCCGCGATCCAGATGCGTGCGGCACCCATCGCGCAGCGATTTCATCAGGGTGAGGTGCGTCGAGCGGCGAAGGAATGGCGGCAACTGGTCGACGATACACCGGACAAGGCGGCGAAGGCGTACCTGCTGCGCGAGCTCGTGCAGATCTGCCTCGCGACCTACGACACTGATTGTGTGTTCAGGGCATTCAACGAAGCGATGGGATACATCACGGCGGACGCGAACCTGAAGCCGTTGATCCCGGATTTCCTCGCTTCGCACCTGGCGATGGACGTCTGGCGAAACGATGGCAGTACCATCGAGCAGATCCTCAAGATCCATCCCCTGTCCGCGTTCGATGCTCGCACCCATCCGGTCGCGACCGCGCTGACAGATCTTGCGGTCGGCACCTACTATTGGAGATTGGGGGATCAGAATGCCGTCGACGCGACGGCATATGGAGCGATCCTTGCCTTGCTGCATGCGAATGTGGCCAACGGTTACGATGTCAGCCGTGTCCTCGTCGAGATGATCGCCAGCTCGATGAATCAGCAGGACATTGCCGGCGCGATGGCGCTCGCGCGTGTTGCCGAGCCTTACCTGGCGAAGCATCTCAATCCATCGGGCGTGGATTGGGCCAGCTATATCGACCTGGTCGCGCGGCTGATCGCATTGGGAAATCGGAATGCGGCCGCCCCCCTTCTGGCTGATGCGCGCAGGTTGAATGCGCGCCTGGATATCGACAACGACATGAGGGAGAACCGTGTCGCTATCGAAAGCAATCTTCAGTTCATGATCGCTCTGTTCCACAGCAGCGGCAATCACGCCTTTGAGATTCATGCGGCTCACCCGCTGCTGGCGCAAAAGGCGGATATCCTGCGGCGCGGCAGGATCGTCACCGTCCAGGAATTCTACTTCGCGCTCGAGGACGCCCTGACCGAGGTCTTGAAAAAGAAGGGCGGCGAGCAGGTTTGGGCGCCGTTCTTCCGAGAGCTTCCTCAGCATTGGAAACTGGGCGCGTCTGAACAGAGGGACTTTGCTTCCTATCTGACATTTGCCCATGGCATGATGGTCATGGGCCGCTCCCTTGCCGAAGCCGCATCTCTGTATCAGCAGGCCGCGCGGGAGCGCATCGATAACTTCGAGTCCAGCCTGACGGCGAGGACCGAAGGGTTTCAAATGCCATCGCCGATGGATGTCTTCATCGTCGGTGCTGCTCTCTCGACACTCGATGTCAACGCAGCACAGAATCGGGGCGACCTGATCCTGCGCGGGGGCGAAATGCTGTTGCGCTCGCCGCGCCATACGCTCAGCGATCTCGCGGTCCTGTTGGGCTCGCAACCGACGGAGCAGGGGCGCTTGTCGGCACGCGCATATCATGTGCAACGTCAACAGAAGCGGGATTGGGAGTTGCGGCAGATCGAGGCGCTGTTGAATGGGCGTCCGCGTGACCTTGCCGCCATCACGGCCGAATACCGTCAGCGTGCAGCAGGCATTCGGAAGCTGCGCGATGATTTCAAAGCGCAGCCGAACCACGACCAGGTCCTCGGCTACCCCTCTGTGAAGCAGATTCAGGCGGAGTTGGGGGACAACGAGGTGTTCGTCTCCTACGCTCCCTCTCTCAATGGGTATATGCGCCTTTGCATATCCAAGACGGGAAGCGTCGATGTTGCGGGCCAGGTCGATGGTCGACAGCTCGCGACCGACATCAAGCTACTGCAGCTTGCTCTGACCGCGGACGATGCTCCGGACGAGACGCAGGACGCGCAATTTCCGGCGGCCGCGGCTGTGCGACTTCAGCGTAACCTGTTTGCCGGGCTGGAGCGATGCATGAAGCGCGGGGCGCACGTTAATGTCGTGATGGGCCCTGAGATGTCCGGCATCCCCCTCGCAGCCCTGCTGATGGAAGAGCCTCCGGCGCGCGCCGAGGGCGGCTATGATCTCACGGCCGCCAAATGGCTCGGCAAGTCCTACAGTTTCTCTGTCGTGATCTCCGCGCGCCATTTCCTTGGCCTCAAGCGGCTTGCCGGACACCAGCCGGCGCCGCGGCCCTATCTCGGCGTCGGCGATCCCGATCTCGCGCCGGCGGCGAAGGTCGCGCTGGCCGGGGCGGACGCACGCCTCACCCTGCGCGCCAGCGGTTCGCCGGGACGGCTGCAGGATCTGCCGGCGCTGCCGGAAACGGCGGAGGAGCTGAATGTCGCTCGCGAGCTGTTCGGCGCCGCCCCGACGGACGTGCTGACCGGACGCGACGCGACCGAGAAGGCGTTCGTCGGCAAGGATCCGGGCGCCTACGACATCATCCATTTCGCCACCCATGGCCTTCTCAAGGGCGAAGTCGACGGCCTGTCGGAGCCGGCGCTGGTGCTGAGCCCGGTGGATGCGAAGGACATCGCCAATGACGGCCTGCTGTCTGCCTCAGACATCTCGCGCCTGTCGCTGAACGCGCGCCTCGTGGTGCTGTCGGCCTGCAACACCGCCAAGATCGACACCAGCAATGCCAGCCTCGGGGTGACGGACCTGCAGGCGGCGTTCGCGGTCGCCGGCACGCCGACCATGGTCGCGGCGCTGTGGCCGGTGGAGACGGGAACGGCGCGCGACCTGATGACAGGCTTCTTCCAGGCGTGGCAGCGCCAGCCGGTCAAGAGCGCGTCGCGGGCGCTGGCGCAGGCGACGCGGAGCTATCTCGACCATGCCGATCGCGCCCACCAGCATCCGCGGTTCTGGGCAACGTTCGTGGTGATGGGCTATGGCGATGCGCTGATGCCGGCTTCCCGGCCGGCCGGTGTGCGCTAGGCGCGGAGGCGGTCAACTCCGGCGGCTGCCTTTGCCCTTGTTGTTGCCGTTGTCATTGCCTTTGCGCGGCGGCGCGGCGCTGGCGCGCACGACAAGGCGGGTTTCGATCTCGTTGACCCGCAGCACCGGGCGGTCGAGCACGCGGCCTAAAAGATATTCGCCGGAGATGATGCCGATGCGGTCGGCCGGCACCGACAGGGTGGTCAACGGCGGATCGAGGAAGGCGGCGAAGTCGAGGTCGTTGAAGCCGGTGATGGAGATATCCGCGGGCACACTGAGGCCGCTGGCGCGCGCCTCGATGATGGCGCCGAACGCGAGCTGGTCGTTGCCGCAGATCACCGCGGTCGGCCGGGTGGGGGCGGCGAGCAGCGCCTTCATCGCCAGGCGCCCTTCGAGAATGCGGTAGGGCCGCTCGATCATCCACTCCGTCGGCAGCCGCAGGCCCCGCGCTTCCAGCGCCTGGCGCACGCCGGCGACGCGGCCGGAGGCACGGTCGTTGTGGCGCATGCGTCCGGCGATGACGCCGATGTCGACATGGCCGAGATCGAGCAGGTAGTCGGCGAGCTGGCGTCCCGCCGCGACATTGTCGAAGCCGACGCAGGGGTGATGATCGCTCAGCGTCCAGGTCTCGATGAACGGCACGTCCTGCTGCGCCAGCATCGGGATGAGATCGGGGTGATGCTCGCCGCCGACCAGCAGAAGGCCGTCGATGCCGCGCGACATCAGCAGCGATGCCTCGCGCAGCTCGGCGGCGGGATCGTAGTCCGAGCTCGCGACGATCAGCGTATAGCCTTCGGCATCGAGCCAGCGCTGCAGCGCGCCGATCGCCACCGCAAAGCCTGCGTTCTCGATCGACGGCACCACCGCGCCGATGGTGCGGGTGCGCCGCGACGACAGCGCCCGCGCCGCGCCGTTCGGCACGTAGTTGAGCTCGCGGCAGGCGCGCTGCACCCGCTCCATCGCCTCGGCGGCGACGGTCGCGGTGCCGTTCAGCACCCGCGACACGGTGGCGGTGGAGACCCCGGCATGCGCCGCCACGTCCGCGAGGCTGACGCCGGCTGTGGACGCATTCGGAAAGCGCTTTCTTTTCGTGGGTTTGGCCGTCTCCACCCGAAGCTCCCGTAAAAATTCGTTCATTTCATCTATTGACAGTCTTCGGGGACAGCAATAGGGAGGAGTTATGTAAGCGCTTACATTTTGCGCCATCAACACGCGATCAACAGAGGAAATCGCCCCATGTCGAGGATTGCATCCGTCGAGGCCCGAACCGTCCGCGTGCCGCTGGAGCGCGCCACCGCCTTCGCGCGGCGGCAGGTCACCCAGCGCGAGTACGCCCTGGTGCGCATCCGCACCACCGACGGGGTCGAGGGCATCGGCCATTGCTATGGCGGCCATGCCGCCGCGGCCCTCGTCAGCGACGCCGTGCGACAGCTGCTGCGGCCGCTGCTGCTCGGCCAGGACAGCCACGACACCGAGATCCTGTGGCAGGAAATGTACCAGGAGGCGCTGCTGCACGGCCGCACCGGCGCCGTGATGCGCGCCATCAGCATCGTCGACACCGCGCTGTGGGACTGCAACGCCCGCGCCGCGCGCCTGCCGCTCTACAAGTATCTCGGCGCCTCCGCGCGCGGCACCGTGCCGGCCTATGCCAGCGGCGGCTACTACCTCGCAGGGAAGACGCCGGAAAAGCTCGGCGAGGAACTCGCCGGCTATGTCGCGCTCGGCTTCGACGCGGTGAAGATGAAGGTCGGCCGCCTGTCGCCGAAAGAGGAGGAGGCGCGCATCGCCGCCGCGCGCAAGGCGATCGGCCCGGACGTGCTGCTGATGCTGGATGCCAACAATGCCTGGTCGGATGTGCCGACGGCGCTGCGCTACATGGAGCGCTACCAGGATTACGATCCCTACTGGATCGAGGAGCCGTTCAGCCCGGACCAGATCGACACCCATGCCGACCTCGCCGGGCGCATCCGCGTGCCGGTCGCGACCGGCGAGATCGAGGCCGGGCGCTGGCGCTTCAAGGAACTGCTGGAGAAGAAGGCGGCGCTGATCCTGCAGACCGACGCGCTGGTGTGCGGCGGCATCAGCGAATTCCGCAAGATCGCGGCGCTCGCTGATGGCTATGGCGCCACCATGTGCCCGCACTGGTTCCATGACGTTCACGTCCATCTCGTGGCGTCGTCGCCGAACGCGCGGTACGTCGAGTTCTTCGCCGACGACCAGGTCCTCAACTTCCGCCGCCTGATCGATCGCCAGCTCGAGATCTCCGGCAACGGCCTCAAGCTGCCGCAGGGCGAGGGGCTGGGCTACCGCTTCGACGAGGCGGCGATCGCGCGTTGCGACGCCGACGCCTGGTCCTGACGGCTGGATCGGGGAGGCTGCCATGGACCTCGGACTGAACGGCAAGGTGGCGCTGGTGCTCGGCGCCGGCGGCGGGCTCGGCCGCGCGATCGCGGTGGCGCTCGCCCGCGAGGGTGCCCGCGTCGCGCTCGCAGATATCAATGCCGCAGCGCTGCGCGACACCGCCGACGAGATCGCGTTGCTGCCGCGCAGCGTCGGCGATCCGGCGATGCGGGCGATGGCGCTGCCATTCGACCTTGCCGATCTCGCCGGGCTCGACCGTCAGGTCGAGCGTGTCGAACATCAGCTCGGCGGCGTCGACATTCTCGTCAACAACAGCGGCGGTCCGCCGCCGGGGCAGGCCAGCGGCCAGGACTCGGCAGCATGGCAGCGCGCCTTCGAGGCGATGGTGCTGCCGCTGCTGGCGCTGACCGATCGCGTGCTGCCGGGCATGCGCAGCCGTGGCTTTGGCCGCATCATCACCAGCACGTCGTCCGGCGTCGTCGCGCCGATCCCGAACCTTGCGTTCTCCAACGCGCTGCGGGCGACGCTGCTCGGCTGGTCGAAGACGCTGGCGGCCGAAGTCGCCGCCGACGGCGTCACCGCCAACATCGTCGTGCCCGGCCGCATCGCCACCGGTCGCGTCCGTTTCCTGGATCAGGAGAAGGCACGCCGCCAGAGCCGCACGGTCGACGCGGTTGTCGACGAGAGCACCGCGTCCATTCCGCTCAAGCGCTACGGCCGTCCGGAGGAATACGCCGACACGGTCGCCTACCTCGCGAGCACGCGCGCGTCCTACATCACCGGCGCGGTGATCCGCGTCGACGGCGGCCTGCTCGCCAACATCTGATCCACCGTCGCTTCCCTCCATCCCAGAGAGCCAATCGTGTCCGACGATCACAAACTGTTCGAGCTGTTCAAGACTCTGTCTACCGCGACCCTCACCACGGTGCTGCTCAAGAAGGGACTGCGCAATGTCTGGATGCGCGGGCCGCAGCGCCTGCGCGCCGACGACACGCAGCGGTATGTCG
This sequence comes from Bradyrhizobium sp. U87765 SZCCT0048, assembly GCF_018131225.1. Classification (GTDB taxonomy): domain Bacteria; phylum Pseudomonadota; class Alphaproteobacteria; order Rhizobiales; family Xanthobacteraceae; genus Bradyrhizobium_A. The sequence goes on from NZ_JAFCMM010000005.1 coordinate 710,310, forward strand.
GCCGCGCCTTCACGCTGCGTTTCGTGCCGGCGCGCGAGGATCTGGCGACGCCGGAATCCTGGAGTTCGCCGCGCTCGACCCGCGCCGCCATCGAGGACATGCCGGCGGGCTGCATTGCGGTGGTCGATGCCATGGGCGTCACCGACGCCGGCATCTTCGGCGACATTCTCTGCGCGCGGATGCGCAAGCGCGGCGTCACCGCGCTCGTGACCGATGGCGTGATGCGCGATGTCGCCGGGGTGCTCGGCACGCAGCTGCCTGTGTATGGCCGCGGCGTCGCCGCGCCCCCGTCGGTCGCGGGGCTGACCTTCGTCGGCTGGCAGGAGCCGATCGGCTGCGGCGGTGTCGCGGTGTTCCCTGATGACCTGATCGTCGCCGACCAGGACGGCGCGGTGGTGGTGCCGAAAAGCCTCGTCGATGTCGTGGCGGCGGAAGCGCCGGCGCAGGAGCGGCTGGAGCAATGGATCATGGACGAGGTCAATGCCGGCGCGGTGCTGCCGGGCCTCTATCCGCCGAACGCGGAAGCGAAAGCCCGCTTCGAGGCGAGCCTGAAGACGACGCGCTGATGCGCACGACGCCGCCGGTTTCGGCGGCTCCAACCCTGCGGACGGCGCGCCCGCGCGCCATCCGCCAAGGTGGCCGGCTGAGCCGCCGTTCAACACCAGACGTCATCACAACAACCGGCGGACATCCGATCCGCCACGACGGGAGGGACGACCATGACGGACGAGGTCGAGCGCACGACCATCCGCACCGCATTCCTGCGGCTGATGCCGCTGCTGCTGCTGTGCTACTTCCTCGCCTACATCGACCGCATCAACATCGGCTTCGCGGCGCTGACCATGAACCGTGACCTTGGCCTGTCGGCCTATGTCTATGGCGTCGGCGCCGGGCTGTTCTTCTGGGGCTACTTCTTCTTCGAGGTGCCGAGCAACCTCATTCTCGAGAAGGTCGGCGCGCGGCGCTGGATCTCGCGCATCATGATCACCTGGGGCCTGGTGTCCGCCGCCATGGTGTTCGTCACCGGCCCCAAGAGCTTTCTGGCGATGCGCTTCCTGCTCGGGGCGGCGGAGGCCGGCTTCTTCCCCGGCATCATCCTCTATCTCACCTACTGGTTCCCCGCCGCCTATCGCGGCCGCATCATCGCGGTGTTCTCCGTCGCCATTCCCGCTTCGCTCGGCATTGGCGCGCCGCTGTCGACCGCGATCATGGAATTGCATGGCATCGCCGGGCTACATGGCTGGCAGTGGCTGTTCCTGCTGGAAGGATTGCCGACGGTGATCGTCGGGCTAATCGTGCTGGCGCTGCTGCCGGACCGGCCGCGAGATGCGCGCTGGCTGTCGGCCGAGCAGAAGGCATGGCTGCAGGGCACGCTCGACCGCGAGAGCCGCGCCGCACAGGCCGCGCATGGCCTGACGTTGTGGAAGATCTTCCTTGATCCGCGGGTGCTGGGCCTTGCGCTGATCTATTTCGCCAACACCACCGCCAATCTCGGGCTGGCCTTCTTCCTGCCGCAGATCATCAAGGGCATGGGCCTGTCGAACGTGCAGACGGGCTTGCTGACCTCGATCCCCTACATCATGGGCACGATCGGCATCCTCGTGTGGGGCTACGTCTCCGACCGCACCAACGAACGCCGTATCAGCCTGTGCCTTGCGCTGGTGGTGTCGGCGGCAGGGTTGGCGGGGGCGGCCTATCTCGGCAGCTCGACGGCGGCGATTGCGGCGATGGCGGTCGCCGCGATCGGCATCTACGGCACCAAGGCGCCGTTCTGGCCGCTGCCGTCGACCTTCCTCACCGGCAGCGCCGCGGCGGGCGGCATCGCACTGATCAACTCGATCGGCAATCTCGGTGGCTTCGCCGGGCCCTCGATCGTCGGCTGGGTCAAGGACGCGACCGGCAGTTTCGAGGCCGGGCTCTATGCGCTCGCGGCCATCGCGCTGCTCGCCGCTGGCGCGGCGCTGCTGATCGTGCGGCCGCCGCCACGTTCGCGTGAGCCAGTCGGCGAAACCCTTGGCCGGACGGTCTAGCTCGGCGATCATCAGGGGCGGTCCGCCTTCTGCCGGCGGACCGCCGAACGATCGGATGCAACAACGATCACGTCTCAGGGGAGAATGTCCATGCTGTCTCGCCGTACATGTCTGGCGATGGCCGGAGCGATCGGAACCGGGCTCGCCGCGCGCAAGGGATCGGCGCAGCCCGCCGCGGCGCCGACCGTACGCACGCCGGTGGCCTTCGACGTGCCACCAAATGGCTGCGACTGCCACGTCCACGTCTTTCCCGATCCCGCAAAATTTCCGTTCTGGAGCGGGCGGGTCTACACCCCGCCCGTGGCGACGCCCGATGACCTGCTGGCGCTGCAGACCGCGTTGCGCATGCAGCGCGTGGTGATCGTGACGCCGAGCGTCTACGGCACCGATAACGCCGCGACGCTGCACGGCATCGCGATGCTCGGGTTGCAGCGCGCCCGCGGTGTCGCGGTGATCGGCGCCGCGACGTCCGTGGCCGATCTCGATGCGCTCGACAAGGGCGGCATCCGCGGCATTCGCGTCAATCTCGAGACCGGTGGCGTCACCGATCCCGCCGCGGCCACGCGCATCTTCAACGACGCGGTCGCGCGCATCCGCGATCGGCCCTGGCACATGCAGGTCTATGCACGCATCTCCGTCATCGCCGCGCTGAAAGAGACGCTGGCGGCGGCGCCGATGCCGCTGGTGTTCGATCACTTCGCCGGCGCCCAGGCTGCTCTCGGCGTCGACCAGCCGGGCTTCGCCGCCGTGCTCGATCTGGTGCGCGCCGGCAAGGCCTATGTGAAGATCTCGGGCGCCTATCGCGCGTCGGAGCGCGCGCCGGACTATCCCGATGTCGCGCCGCTGGCGCGGGCGTTGATCACAGCCAATCCGGAGCGCATCGTCTGGGGCAGTGACTGGCCGCATCCCGACAGCGTGATCGTGCAGGGGCGCAAGGCGACCGATCTCGCGCCCGCGCTGCCGATCGACGACGGCCGGGTGCTGAACCTGCTCGCCGACTGGGCGCCCGACGCAGCGATCAGGCACAGGATCCTGGTTGACAATCCGGCGCGGCTCTACGGCTTCGGCTGATGGCCGCAGAGCCCCGCGTCGCCACTGGCATCGTGGCGGCTGTATGGCGGCGGGAACAGCGGGAACGGGGCGTGGCCGCGGCGGTTGAAGAGCCGCTGCCATCGCCGCCGTCAAGATGCCCACCTTTTGCGCTTGCCTCGACAAGGCCGCGCGACGAGCATCGAGATGGCGGTGCGCGGTCGTTGTTTTCCGGGGGCGCAGGATCGTAGCGATCTCGCGGGTGGCATCAATTCCCTGCAGGAAGGTCCTCGACCCATGCACAGTCAGACGCGTCTCAGCATCCTGTCGCTCGTCGCGCTGGCGTTCGGCGGTCTCGCCCCCGCCGGCGCCGACGACTATCGCGGCACGGCCGCCCAGCAGCTCGCCTGTACGCCCGACGTCTTTCGGTTCTGCAGCAGCGACATCCCCGATGCCGACCGCATTGTGCTGTGCCTGCGCCGGAACATGCCGCAGCTCAGCACGGCCTGCCACACTGTGTTCGACGCCAACGCCAGCATGACCACGGCCGACAAGCCGCCGGCACCGGCGCAACTGCGGCCGCCGTCCCCCAGGGGGCATGCCGCGCCGCCGCCGGCCGGGGTGGCGCCCGCGCGCCCGCCCGTTGCCGCTCCGCCGCCGTCCGACGATGACTGATCAGTCGCGCAACGCGGCCACCGGGAGCCTGCGTCGCGAGGAACCGGCGCCGGTGTTTGCGCATTGATGGCGTCACGGCCGGTGGTCGCGCCACAGGCGGCGTACAACCGGCGATCAACAATGGAAGGACGAAGGCGATGCGCACGTTTATCGGCATGATTCTCGGCTGTCTGCTCACCATTGCGGTCGTCTACATCCACGACACCATGGCGACATCGACGGTCGCGAACGGCGGAGCCATCGCGACGCAAGCGCGAATCGTGAACTGGGACGTGGCGTCGAGCGAATGGAACCGGATGACGGACCGCATCCGCACAGCCTGGGCGCGGCTGACCGCGGACGTCGGCTGAGGCCCGTCGCGTGAGCGCTGTGCGGACCGGCGAGGAGCCGCCGATCGACGATGTGATCGAACGGGTGCTGACGACCTATGGCTTCATGCGCTCGCTCACCCCGGTCGAACGCGCGAGGGCGCGCGAGCGCACCGGCGCCTATCTCGCCATGCTGCATGCGGCCGGACACACCGACGCCCGGCGGCTGGCCGTGTTCGGCCTCGCCTATCTCAAGACCATGCATGACAGGCCGGACCCGCGCTTCACCGGGTGCTGACCGCCGGCTGGCCCTGCGGCCGGCGAACTGACGCATGGATCGGCTTGCCTCGATCGGCTAGAAGCCGGCGATGGACAGCCCTTCGTCGGACCGTGTTTCTCACAAGATCCTGTCGCCGCCGGCGATCGAGACCGCGCGCCTGCGCCTCGCCGCGCTGACGGCCGAGGACGCGCCGGCGCTCCAGCGCCTGACCGACGATCCGGCCATCACCGCCATGGTGCACTTCCTCGCGAGCCGGTTCACGCTGGCCGATGCGCTGGCGCTGATCGGCCGCTTCAGCACCGGCCGTGATCGCCTCATGGGGGTGTTCGGCCGCGCGGCGGATCTCGAAGACGGCCTGATCGGCGCCGTCGGCGTCCATCTCCATGGCGATGAGGCGATCGAGATCGGTTACTGGATCGCGCGCGCCATGCATGGACGCGGCGTTGCGGCCGAGGCGGCGCGAGGCGTTCTCGGCTGGCTGGCGGCGGACTGGCCGGAGCGGCAGGTGATCGCCGAATGCCGCCGCGAGAACATCGCCTCCTGGCGGCTGCTTGAAAAGCTGGGTTTTCGGCCGACCGGGGCCGCGGGAGCGCGGCCCGGCCGGCAGCTTCTGGTGTATAGGCCCGACGGGTCCGTCGGGACGCGCTAGGCACGGAAGATCGTCAGGCCCAGCAACAGCAGGACGATGAAGATCGCTGCGAACACATAGAACAGGAAGCGGGCGATATCGGCCGAGACCACCGACACGCCGGTGAAGCCGAGCAGGCCGGCGATGATGGATACGACAAGGAAGATCAGCGCCCATTTCAACAGCGACATGGCGTGAGGCTCCGGTGACAGTGACAGATGGCCCATCAACCCGGCCGCGCCGGACTTGTTCCGATGGTGGAACACGAACCCCGTTCCCGCATGGCAGCCGCCCGGCCGCCGGGGGACGTCGGGCGCCCGGCGGTGGCTGTTGATTATGCCCGCCGCATCACCTAGACAATGACCCGGGGGCTCGTCATGAAATTCGACACCGTGTGGGCGGCAGTTTTGACCGGCATTGCGATTGCGGCCGGCGTGTTGATTGTCGGCTACTTGCTGGTGCAGGTTCTGCTTCCGGCACCCGACTATCATGACCCGCTGTCCCGACGGAAGGAATCGTGCCTGTTCTGCGCTGGCTCCGAGCTGCGCGAGCATCGCGCTTTCGGGCATGATGCCGTCGATCCGGTTCAGCCCGGCGATACGGGGGAACCGGCGCTGATCAGCGAGCGCGGCCTCAGGATTCGTCTCGCCGGCCTGCTGTCGCCGGCGGCCTGACCGGTTCGTTCATTTTCGTTTTGGACGAGGGGCGGCCGGATGACGGACCATCTCGTACGTCTGCTCGCATGTTCGCCGCATGTCGCCGGGCGATGAAATGATCGCTGAGCGCTCTGTTCGGTCACGTCATCATCGTCAAGTGACTGCCGGGATGTCACATCGGCTGCGCCCGGCAAATTTTGCCGGTTCCGGTCGCAGAAAAATGCGGCAGCGGCATTTTACAACATGTTCATACCTCTGGCGTACTGAATCCGGCCATGATGCAGATCATCACCCGGTTTCTTGCGGACGAGCGCGGTGCGACGGCGATCGAGTACGGCTTGATCGCGGCTGGGATCTCGCTGGCGATCATCACCGTCGTCAATGCGCTCGGCACCAACATTGGCGCCAAGTTCTCGTCGATCAGGACGAATCTCGGCGGCAGCTGATCGGTCGCCGCCCCTGCGCAGACGAAGGCCCATGGCGCGGCATTGTGGCGCCACGCGGGACTTGACCACAGCGCCTGCCACGCAGCTTGACCCGTAACGCCAAATCACTGATGGTCGGCATGGTCGCAAGAGGTTTGGTTCTTGTGACGTGAATTCCGGCGATGCTTCGTGCGAACCCGCTTCCCTCTATGGGCGGCGGGTTTTTTATTGGCCGCGCTGCAAACCGCGCCGCCTCCGTCGCCGGCAAGAGGATATTCGACGCTGCCCCACATGACAGGTCGCCCCACGCTCTACACCGCCGACGTCGCGAGGCGCATCTGCGCTGAGCTGTGCACCGGCCGCACGCTGCGCGACGTCTGCCGCGATGCCGGCATGCCGACTGAGAGCACGGTGCGGGGCTGGGTGCAGAACGACCGCAGCGGCTTTGCGGCGCGCTATCGCAGCGCCCGCGAAGTCGGCTATCACGCCATGGCCGACGAGATTTTGGAGATCGCCGACGACAGCCGCAACGACTGGATCGCGCGCCGCCGGGCCAATGGCGAGGGCGAGCCGATGGTCGACCACGAGCACGTGTCGCGGGCGCGGCTGCGGGTGGAAACGCGGCGCTGGCTGCTGTCGAAGGCGCTGCCCAAGATCTACGGCGATCGCCTCGATCTCAAGGCGACCCACGAGGCCGGCGACGACCTCGCGGCGCTGATGAAGGCAATCGATGGCCGAACGCGCGGTCTTCCTTAAGGCGCTCGACCAGTTCTCCGACCGGCGCTGGCGGCTGAACAACCTCTACGTCATCACCGACAAGGAGGGGCGGCGGATCGGCTTCCGGATGAACGCGGCGCAGGAAGCGCTGTTCGACGGCATGCACAACCAGAACGTGATCCTGAAAGCGCGCCAGCGCGGCTTCACCACCTTCATCCAGCTGTTCATGCTCGATGCCTGTGTGTTCAATTCCGACGTCCGCGCCGGCACCATCGCCCATACGCTGTCGGACGCCCAGGTGATCTTCCGCGACAAGGTGCGCTTTCCCTATGACAACCTGCCCGACGGCATCAAGGCGAAGGTCCCGGTGGTGAACGACAACGCCAGCGAACTGCTGCTCGGCAACAATTCCGGCATCCGCGTCTCGACCTCGCTGCGCTCGGGCACGCTGCAGTACCTGCACGTCTCCGAATACGGCAAGATCTGCGCCAAGTATCCGGACAAGGCGCGCGAGGTGCGCTCCGGCGCGCTCAACACCGTGGACAAGAACCAGCTGGTGTTCATCGAGAGCACGGCGGAGGGCCAGGACGGCCACTTCTTCGAGCTGTGCCAGGCGGCGCGCACCCGCGCCAACACCGGCGCGGCGCTGACTGCGATGGACTTCCGCTTTCACTTCTCGCCGTGGTGGGAAGATGCCGCCTACACGCTGCCCGCCGCGAGTGTCGAGATCACGCCGGCCTATGCCAAATATTTCGACGACCTGCAGGCTGTTGGCGTTGCGCTGACGCTCGACCAGAAGGCGTGGTACGTCAAGAAGGCGGAGCAGCAGCAGGGTGACATGAAGCGCGAGTTTCCCTCGACGCCCGACGAGGCGTTCGAGGCCGCGATCGAGGGCGCCTATTATTCCGAGCAGTTGGCGCGGCTCGAACTCGACGGCCGCCTGACGCGTATTCCCGTCGATCCGGCCTATCCCGTGAACACGTCCTGGGACCTCGGCTTCAACGACGCCAACACCATCTGGTTCAACCAGGTGGTGGGTCTGGAGGTGCGCTGGATCGGCTATTATGAGGCGAGCGGCTACGGCCTCGATCACTATGTCGGCGAACTGCACAAGTGGCGCGAGCAGCACGGTGTCACCTTCGGAGACCACTACTTTCCGCACGACGTCACCAACAACGAGCTGTCCAATGGCCGCAGCCGCTTCGACACCCTGATCGGCCTCGGTGTCACGCCGATCGCGGTGCCGCGGGTGCACAACATCAACGACGGCATCAACGCTGTGCGGCGCCTGCTGGCAAAGTCGGTCATCGACCCTGTGCGCTGCAACCGCGGGCTGAAGTCTTTACGCAACTACCGCAAGGAATGGGACGAGGAGCGCGCCGTGTTCCGCGACAAGCCCCTGCACAACTGGGCCTCCCACGGCGCCGACGCCTTCCGCACCTTCGCGCAAGGCTTCGTTGAAGCCTCCACCGTCACGCCGCGTGGCCGCTACCAGAGCCGCAAGAGCGCGGGCGGGTCGTGGGAATCGGCGTGAGCTGCACGACGACCGTGGTCGCCGCATAGATTTTGTTTCACATCCTTGACGAAGCCGGTCGCTCCCAACGCGCTGCCTGTGCGCCGGGCGGTCGACGCATGCCACGAGGCCGCATGACTGACCAACACGACGATCACGCGGTGGATGGCGAAGCGCTGTTCCGCCGGCTGCGCGGCTGGTTTCTCGAAGACTGGGAGCAGCAGTCCGACTGGCGCAAGGCGGCGCGGGAGGATTTTGCGTTCACCTCGGGCGACCAGCTGTCCGAGGAGGACAAGGCCAAGCTGCGCGAGATGAACCGGCCGATCATTGTCATGAACCGGATCGAGCCGATCATCGACAGCGTGTCCGGCTCGGAGGTGTCGAACCGGCAGGAGGTGCGGTTCATCCCGCGCAGCCAGGGCGACGTCCAGGTCAACGAGGTGTTGACCGCCGCGGCGCAGTGGTTTCGCGACCAGTGCGATGCCGAGGACGAGGAATCCGACGCCTTCCGCGACACCGTGATCTGCGGCATGGGTTGGACCGAGACGCGCCTCGACTACGAGGAGGAGCCCGAGGGCAAGCCGGTGATCGAGCGTATCGATCCGTTGGAGATCGTATGGGATTCGACGGCGCGCAAGCGCAACCTCGTCGACATGCGCCGGGTGTTTCATATCCGCCGCGACATCCCGATCGAGGATGCGCGGGCGCTCTGTCCGGGTGAGCATTTCGAGGACGGCGACTACAACGCCGCCTGGGTCGACCGTGGCAACGAGAAGGAGCCGCACGAGGTCGACAACAGATACTACGACAAGGACGACACCAATAACGGCGCGCCGTCGGACAGGACCGTCACCATGGTGCGGGCGCAGTGGTGGGAACGGGTGCCGGTGTGGCTGGTGGCCGATCCGGCCAATCCCGACAACATCCTGACGCTCGAGAAAGAACAGTTCGACGAGCTGAACAAGCGGATCGAGATCGCCGGCGGCCGCATCACCTCCACCCAGGCGACGCGTAAGATTTACAAGCAGGCGTTCCTCGGCCGCATCCTGCTCGAGATCGGGCCGGCGCCGTGCAAGGATCACTTCTCGTTCAAGGCGATCACCGGCAAGCGCGACCGCAACAAGAACACGTTCTATGGCCTCGTGCGCGCGATGAAGGACCCGCAGCGCTGGGCCAACAAGTGGATGTCGCAGACCATGCACATCATGAACACCACGGCCAAAGGCGGCATCCTGGCCGAGCGCGGATTCTTCGAGAACGATGCGGACGCGGAAGCGACCTGGGCGCGGCAGGACGCCATCACCTGGGCCAAGCAGGGTGCGCTGTCCGGCGGCAACGCCCGCTATGCGCCCAAGCCGCAGTCGCAGTTTCCGAGCGCGACCTGGCAACTGATGGAGTTCGCGATCTCCGCGATCCGCGACACCTCCGGCGTCAATGTCGAGATCCTCGGCATGCAGAACAGCGCCAGCCAGGCCGCGAGCCTCGACCTGCAGCGCAAGCAGTCGTCGATGACCATCCTGCAGCCGCTGTTCGACAGCCTGCGGCGCTATCGCAAGGAGCAGGGCCGGCTGCTGCTGTACCTGATCGAGAATTATCTCTCCGACGGCCGCCTGATCCGCATCGTCGGGCAGGAGCAGGAACAGTACGTCCCCCTGATCCGTCAGCCCGGCAATGCCACCTACGACGTCATCGTCGACGAGGCGCCGAGCTCGCCGAACCAGAAGGAAGCGACCTGGGCGATGCTGCAGCAGATCCTGCCCGTGGTCGGCAAGATGCTGCCGCCGGCGACGTGGCTGGCGCTGCTGAAATACTCGCCGCTGCCGACGTCGGCACAGAAGGACATCTCCGACAGCGTCACCCAGCAACAGCAACAGCAGCAACAGCAACAACAGCAGCCAAGTCCCGAGCAGCTCAAGGCCCAGGCCGAGCTGCAACTGCAGCAGCAGAAGGCCCAGGCCGAGATCGCCAACCACAAGGCGCTGACCGACGCGAAGATCGACGGCATGCAGCGCGAGGCGGCGGCGAAGCAGCAGATCGAGTTGCGCAAGGCTGCGGTCGACAGCCTGCAGGCCATGGGCGAGGCGGCAATCGGCCCGGATGGCCTGCCGATGCCGCCGCAGCCGGACGCCGGAACGCTGCTGATGTCGCTGATGACCGAATTCCAACAGGGCATGCAGGCGATCGCCGCGGCGATGACGGCACCGAAACAGATCATCCGCGATCAGAACGGCGATCCGATCGGTGTCGCGCCGATGCAGATGGGTGGGGCGGGGCAAGCGGGCGCAGCTGCACAGCCGGGCCCGGCTATGCCGGGCGGTCTCGGCAATCAGGGGGGCGCTTCCGCGCAGCCGGGTGCACCCATGCAATAGAACGCTGATTTGTGGCGGTAGTTGCCACATCGGTTCAATGTGAAGCGGAATTTCTCAATAGCTTCGAGGTGATCAAGATGCGACTGATGTTTGGTATGCTCAACAGACCTGACGACCTCATCGAGATGGCGCCTGATGTTCGCGATCGAATGGCGCCGGATTTCGATGACCTTAATGCTGGCGTCGCAGCTTACGGCCACCCATCACGGCAGGGCTTGCGAGGTGGCGTCTCCGTTGCGCCTTTCGGCGTCGTTCCTGTCCGCGACGTGATCCAGAACGCCAGTCCTGAGCGAAGTTGGTATCGAGATGGGCCGCGCTACGGGAACTGGTGCGGTGGACAGTGGAGTGGTGGAGTGATTTCTCCGCCTGGCAGCGCGATGGGGGCAGCCGAGCCGATCGACAGCATGGACGAAATCTGTCGTGCGCATGACTTTTGCTATGAGCGGGCCGGTACATCCAGTGATGGGATGAGGGCCTGTGATCGGAAACTTATACGCGATTTGGAAGAGCTTCCTACCTTTCATGGTGATTGGCCGCGTTCACCGCCGGGTTCAGCTATTGGTGCTGAACTCTATCGCCGAGGTATGGCGGGAGCATTCCGAATAAAGGACGGCCTAGTTCCGGATGTAAATATGATGCCCGCAGGCGATCCTCTGGCTGGACTCAGACGTTAGGAGCTGACCCGTGGCGGCCTACAACAAGTTCAATTCCTTCGTGTCCGACATGGCCACCAAGGTGCACAACCTCAACAGCGACACGCTGAAAATCCTGCTCACAAACATGCCCCCGGTCGCTACGAACACGGTGAAGGCGAATATCACCGAGATCGCCGCCGGCAACGGCTACACGGCGGGCGGGACGCAGGCGGTGTTCGTGTCCGGCGGTAACACATCGGGTACCTATAAGCTCGTCTTGTCGCCGGTTGTGTTCACCGCCTCGGGCGGCAGCTTCGCGGCGTTCGAATATGCGGTGCTGTACAACGCGACCGCGGCGAGCGGCAACCTGATTGCCTGGTGGGACTACGGCACCTCCATCACCTTGACCAATGGCAACAGCTTCACCGTGTCGCTCGACCAGACCAACGGCGTGTTCACGCTGGCGTAAGGAAGCAGTGTCCACATTTTCAGTGTCGTCACCGGGCTTGCCCCGGTGATCCAGCTTGGACAGCTCGTGTTGTCCTGCGAGGAAGCTGGTTTGCCGGATCAAGTCCGGCAATGACGCTGCGGATGTGGCTTGCACCGAGAATCGGCGGCTCAGACTTTCAGGAAGCACCATGGCCACAAAAGCTATTCCCGACACCCTGACCCTTCTCAAGCAGCAGTTCACGACGCTGTGCCAGCAACGCGACGCGGCGCTCGTGCAGTCGGCGCCGCTGCGGGCGCAGCGTGATGCGGCGGTCGCAGAGGCCGAGGCTGCGCTCGCGGCGACGCTTCAGCCGATCGACCAGCAGATCGCGGCGATCGAGGCGCCGCTGGTCGACGTGCTGCAGCAGATCGCCCAGATCGCCAACGCGCTCAACGGGCAGACGGCCTGATGCCGGCCAGCGGCTTCATCGACGCCTGTGGCTTCAATCCGGCGTCTGGCGGCACGGGGTCGTTCGTCGTCGCGGCGGCGATCACCGGCTACCAGACGCCGGCCAGCGCCGGCGCGACGAACGGGACGATCTATGCCTATCGGGCGCAGAGCCTCGACATGTCCCAGTGGGAGATCGGGTTCGGCACCTACAGCAGCGCGACGCCGACACTGGCGCGCACCACGGTGACCGCCAATTCCTCGGGCGGTACGTCCGCGATCAACTTCAGCGCAGCGCCGAGCGTTTTTGTCACCGCGCTCTCGGTGGACCTCGTCAACCTGGCTGCGACCGGCTGCGGTTATGTCAACAAGTTCCGCAATGCCACGATGGATGTCTGGCAGCGAGGGACCTCGCTGTCGACGGGCGGCGGCTACACGGCTGATGGTTGGATCGTATCGCCGACCGGAGCCGCGGTTACCGCCTCGCAGGTCGCCGGCAGGTTGCTGAGTGCCTATGCCCTCAGGGTGACCGGTGCAGCCAGCGTCACGGATGTGCTGGTCTATCAGCGCATCGAGAGCGTTGTCGCGGCGCCGCTGTCGGGGCAGACGGTGACGGTTCAGGCTCAGATCTACAACAACACGGGCACAACGATCACGCCGACGCTGACCGTGACCCATCCGGCGAGCGCCGACGCGTGGGGCGGCAGCCAGATCACGGACGTCAATGCGGCCAACCTGCAGGCCTGTCCGAATGGCGCCTGGACGCGCGTCGCCTACACATTTGTGGCCAGCACCGCGACGGTCAACGGCATTCAGGTGATCTTTGATTTCGGCAATAACCTGTCTTCGAACAGTAAATTTGTGCAGCTGGCCGAGCTCGATACCCGCGTGACCCCGTTCGCGCCGGTCGGCCTCAACGCCGTGCCGCCGCCGCCGGAGCTGCGGCCGGTGACACACGAACTGCAATTCTGCCAGCGCTATTTCCAGAAGAGTTATTCCCAGAGCGTTGCTCCCGGCGCCAACCTCGGAAACGGCGGCGGTACGGTCTACAACGTCGCCGCACCGACCAACTATGTCGGCGGGGCGGTGCGATACCAGACGGTGATGCGAACTGCCGCACAGATGACGGCATACGACAATGCCGGAACGCCCAACAAGATCAGCTACCTCGTGACAACGACCGGCTCCTGGAGCGGTGGCGGTGCATTGACTCAGGTGATCCAGTTCGACAGCGGCTTCAGCTGGCTGTGGGGCCCGGTAAACAACACCGGCAACGTTTCCTTCGATTGGGTTGCGAGCGCGGAGCTTTGACGCATGCTTGGCTTTGACGCCATCGGCCTGCGGCCGATCGCCAGCGGACCGCGTGCCGCGGGCTCGAGCTACACGCTGGTCGGCCTGGCCGGCGCCTATGCGCTGACGGGGGGTGCGGCGCGGTTCAGCGAAGCGCTCACGGCGGCGGCTGGCGGTTATGCGCTGTCGGGCGTCGCGATGACGTTCAAGCACACGCTGACGGCCTCGGCCGGCAGCTACGGGCTTGCCGGCGCGGCCACGGTGTTCGGAACGGCTCTGCAGGTGACGCCGGGCGTCTACAGCCACTCGGGCGTCGCCATTGCGTTCGGTGACAAGATGGTGTCGGCCGGCGGGGCCTATGCCGTGGCCGGCGTCGCGACCACGTTCCGGCCGTCGCTGGCGCCGGTGCCGGGCGTCTATGTGGTGACTGGCGTGGCTGCGACGTTCGCGGCGCGCTGGCTCGCCGGCGCGGGCAGCTACGGCGTTGCCGGCACGCCGGTGGCGCAGGGTGTCACCCATGCTGCGGCTGCCGGCGCCTTCGCGCTGACCGGCTATGGCATGGCCGTGCGGATCAACATGCCGACGCCGGGAACCTCCTACGCCTGGTCGTTCGGCAACAACACGCTGATCCGCAGCGGCGACAATTTCGAGCTGGTTTACGGCGGCGTCGGGCACTTCCTCGAGGAGCTGGAAGAGCAGCGGCGGCTGGCGCGGATCAGCCGGCCGACACCGGCGCCGATCGTGCGGCCGATGCAGACCGCGTTTGCGCCGATGGGACCGACGCCGGCGTCGCAGGTCGCAAGCCCACTGGCCGGGGCCAGCCCGGCCAGGGCGTCGGGAATCGACCTGCAGGCCATCGCTGCGCGGCGACAGGCGACAGCGGCGCAGCAGGCCGCGGTCGCTGCGCAGCAGGCAACTGCCGTGCGGCGCCGGCGCACCGTCGAGATCCTGCTTCTCGCATCGTAATTGCCGGGAGCACCCGGCCATCGCGCGCAGGCGGACCTGCGCATCTGCGGCGGCAGCTCCGCCAGGACATCATGCCATGACCGATACCGATCTCGGGGCGCAGCTCTCCCCGGACGAGCAGAGCTATTTCGACACCAGCGGCCAGACCGATATTCCGGCTGATACCGGCGCGGCGCCAGCTGCCGCGGACGATAGTGGCCAGCCACAGCAGGATGGCGCGGGCGAGCCGCAGCAGGAGCGCGTGGTGCCGCTCGCGGCGCTGCATGAGGAGCGCGGCCGCCGCCGCGATCTCGATCGCCAGAACCGCGACCTGCAGCAGCAGGTCGCCGAGCTCCGCGGCAAGTTCTCGATCATCGACCGTCTCGCCTCGCAGCCGCAGCAGCGCGAACCGACGGTGGAAGACGACATCTTCGGCGTGGTGCGCAACACCAGTTCCGCCGTCAGCGATATTCGCCGCCGTCTCGACGCCGCCGACCAGGAGAAGCAGGAGGTCGCCTGGCGCGACGATCTGGTGCGCGCCTACCAGATCGACGCGGCGCAGTTCGAGAGCCGCACGCCGGATTTCAAGGCCGCGTACAATCATCTGCTGCAGAGCCGCGCCCAGGAGCTGGTCGCGCTCGGCTACGACGATCCGCAGGCGGTGCATCAGGCCCTGCTGGCGGACGAGTTCGCGGTGGCGCAGATGGCGCTGCAGAGCCGGCGCAGCCCGGCGGAGGTGATCTACAATCTCGCGCGCCAGCGCGGCTACAGCAAGGGCGCGGGCTCCGCGCAGGGGCGCCTCGACACCATCGCGCGCGGCCAGGCGGCGGGCAAGAGTTTTGCCGGCGCCGGCGGTGGCGGGGCCGACAGCGAGATGAGCGCGGAAGCGCTGCTGCGCATGCCGATGGACGAGTTCGAGGCGTGGTGCGCCAAGAACCCGGCGCGGGCGAAGCGCATCATGGGCGGGTGAGGGCGCGCCGACCTCAGAGGCCGGACGTTCCGATCAGCGACACCGGCCGGCGCCACACGCCGACCGCCTTGTCGACTTTCGGATCGCCCTGGAAGACGAACTCCTCGACCTTGACGATGATCGCGGGCTGGTCGGGCTTCACCGCATCGACCACCTTCTGCAGCACGTCGAGGTCCATGTCACAGCGCACGGTGACGAGCTTGTAGTCATAGAGCTCCGCCGTGCCGAGCAGCTTCAACGCGTTGTAGACGTCGACGATGCGCGACACGGGAACGTGCACGAGATAGTTCGCCATGACCAGCCTCCCGCAGCGATCTTGGACGAGTTTGCCGCGCTTGCCAATGTCGGCGGCGCAGGGCGTCCATGCGGCCGCGCCGTCAGGCGGCGTCCGCCGGGATCCGGCAGTTGATGGTGCAGCGCAGGCCGGTCGACAGGAACTGCAGTTCGGCGCCGCCGTCATAGGCGCGCAGCGCCGATGTCAGCAACTGGGTGCCGAAGCCGCTGCGCGCTGGCGGATGCACGGGTGGGCCCTCGGTCTCGTCCCAGGCGATGCGCAGGCGATCGCCATCGAGGCGCCACGACACGTTGAGCAGGCCGCTGCTCGCGGCGAACGAGCCGTATTTCGCGGCGTTGGTCGCGAGTTCATGGAAGATGAGGGCGAGGCTGACCGCGAGCTTGGCGGGCAGCAGGATCGGATCGCCGTTGAGGGTGTAGCGGACATGACCGTAGGGCTCGAGCTCGGACACCAGCAGGTCGCGCAGCGGCGAGCCACGGGCATCGGCGCGCGCGATCAGGCTGTCGGCGGCGGACAGGGCGCGGATACGGCCGTCGATCCGCTCCCACGCTTCGGGGTATTCGAGCAGGGCCTGGCGGGCGACCGCATGGATGGTGGAGGCCTTGTTGCGCAGCCGGTGCTGCAGCTCCTCCACCACCAGCTTGCGGTAGCCTTCCTCTGCCACCTGGCGGTCGGTGACGGCGCGGTGGCGCGCGGCGATGGCGCGGTAATGCTGGATGCCCCAGATGAACATGGCGCAGGTGGCGAGATAGATGCCCGCCAGCGCGAGCTTGGCGCCGCCGGCCGGCGCCGGCCCGAAATGCAGCGCGTAGCCGAACACGGCGCCGGCCAGCGCGGTGGCCGCGCCGACGCGCACCCCGCCGAGCATGGTGACCATCACGACGGCGGGAACATAGGGCGTGAAGGGAAGGTCCGGCCGCAGCAGCGACAGGCCGAAGCGCAACGCCGTGCCGGCCGCCAGGCATGCCGCGGCGAAGCCGAAGGTCAGCGTCTTCGCCGGTTCCCTGACGCCGCGCCAGCCGTTCAGGAACTCGTCGGTCCAGGTCATCCGCGCGTCGCCTCGGCCAGCAGCAGGGGCGGACAAGCCTACCGTGCGGGCCGCGGCATTGTCCATTGCGGGAGGGGACGAAACAGCGGCCGGGCGTGGCCTCGCCGTGCGAGCGGGCTGGCCGCCGACGTCCAAAACCGCGCCGAAACAAGCCCTTTTGGCGGGCAGCCCTGTGGACAGCGGGGATAGTAACTCCTGGTCAACGAACGGCCTTCATTTGCATGGGGTGTTGTTAGCGCGGGAGAAACCACCATGCAGAAATTCAGCTTTGAACTGACCGACCTGACGTCCTTCGATCGGCCCGCCGGCGAGTTCTGGCTGAAGCCGAATGGCGCCATGCGCCGCGGACGGGCCCTGGCGGCCCGGCTGTCCAAGGGCATGCCGCCGGCGATGCTGGCGGGTCTGTGCATCTGCGCCTTCGATCCCGCCGGCAACCTCGCCGCCGTGGTGCCGCTGGCGACGGTGCACTGACCGCAGGTTCTGACGCGACGACATGTCGGAGCGCGGCTCGTGGGGATGCCGCGCTGTGACGAACCCAAGGCTCTTGCCTCGGCGACTCGGGCTCTTGCCTCGGCGACGACTTGATCCGGCCGGACGGCTGCGCCACCATCATGTCGTGGCGTGGCGCTTTGTTGCGTGCCGTCGCCGGATGGGAAGTTGGAATGTATCCGCTGTTGGGGTTTGCAGCAGTCCTTTTGTGGATGATCGCGATCATTCAGATGGCGCTCGCCTTCTGGCAGGTCGAACCCGTCATTCCGTCACTCTTCAAAAACGGCGATCGGACCAACGGTTTTGCCGTCGACGTTTACATCTGGAATCGGCAAATCCCTGACCTGGCGCGGCGACGCTACGTGCGGACCTTCGTCTGCTTTCTGCTCGGCGCGGTGCTGCTCGCGATCGGCTCGTTCGCTGCGGGGCATCTGCGTGATGTAGGTCTTGCAGCGGCTGCAAGCCTTGGCTTTGGCTATGCGACATGGAAGCGCTGGAGGCAATACCGCGATTTCCATCGCGACGGCGACGTGCCTCGCTCCTAAGACTGAAGCGGATCTGGAATTCATCAGCCCGCCGACCGGCTCGCCTGGCACGCGTCGGTGGATCGGGGCAGATCATCGATCTTCCGTGAATTGACGAACGTCCGTCCCGTCGGCAAGCGCCGCTCGGACCGGGCGCTGCATCTGCCGAAAGGCTTCTTCGACGGGCGGTCGTTAAGCGCCTTCGCCCGCCACCGGGGCGTCAAAACGCGGTGATGCGCCGCGCGCAGGCGAGATGCGTGCACATCCAGCACCCCTCACCAATCCATCAATTCGGAGACCTGCCGTCATGGCATCGACCAGCTATGGAGTGAACGACTCACTCTCCAACAAGCTGTGGGCGAAGAAGCTCGCAGCGGAAGCCCTGAAGGAAACCTATTTCGGCAAATTCATGGGCACCGGGTCGGACAACATGATCCACCTGAAGAACGAGACCTCGACCAATGCCGGCGACACCGTCACCTTCGGCCTGCGCATGCAGCTCACGGGCGACGGCGTCACGGAATCTCAGACCCTGCAGGGCAACGAGGAATCGCTGACCACCTACTCCGACAAGGTGATCATCAACGAGCTGGCGCATGCGGTGCGTGTTCGCAACAAGAACACCATCGACGCCCAGCGCGTGCCCTTCAACCTGCGCGACGAGGCCAAGCTCGGCCTCAAGGACTGGTTCTCGAACCGCTTCGACACCGCGATGTTCAACCATCTCGCCGGCAACACGCTGGTGACGGACATGCGCTATATCGGCAACAACACCGTGGCCGCGCCGACCCGCATCTTCCGCGGCGGCGGGGCGACCGACGACGCGACGATCAATGGCGACAACACCAAGACCTTCAACCTCGCCATCATCGATGCCTGTGTGGAACGGGCCTACACCGCGACGCCGCTGATCCGGCCGATCAAGGTGCAGGGCGAGAACAAGTTCCTGATGTTCCTGCACGACTACCAGATCACGGACCTGCGCACCAATACCAACGCGGGCCAGTGGCTGGACATCCAGAAGGCGGCCCTGGCCGGCGGCGCGGGCTCCAAGAGCCCGATCTACACGGGGGCGCTCGGCGAGTACAACGGCGTGATCCTGCACCGCTCCAACCGCATCCCCATGGGCATCTCGAACGCGGGCGCGCAGCAGACCTCGACGCGCCGCGCAGTCTTCGCCGGCGCCCAGGCCGGCGCGCTCGCCTTCGGCAAGGAGTTCTCCGAGGGCGTGCACTACAAGTGGGTGGAGGAGCTGTTCGACTACGAGCGCGAGCTCGGCGTGTCGTCGCAGGCCATCTGGGGCGTCAAGAAGACGGTGTTCAACGGCACCGACTTCGGCACCATCGTCGCCACCACCTACGCCGTGGCGCACTGACGGCCCTGATGCGGGCCGCATCGTCGGCCCGCGTCGGCCTCCCGCAACTGTCCCAACATCGCGAAAGGATCTTCGCATGACGACCGGAACGCCTGGCTCGGCGGCGCGCCAGAACAACACCCAGCAGGTGCACTACCTGCGCTTTGCCGTGAACTACAACGATCCCAACATCGCCAACGGCGTCGGCAAGCAGTGGCTGCCCAGAGGCGCGATCATCACCTCGACTTCGGTGTATGTCGCCACGCCCTTCAATGCTGCCACCACCAACGTGCTGACGGTCGGCACCACGGCCGGCGGCAGCAACCTCGTGGCGGCGGCCGATGTCGACGAGACCACGCAGGCGATCACCAACGGCGTCAAGCCGACTGGCACCGCGCTCGGCCCGCTGGCGGCGGACACGCAGGTGTTCGTCACCTTCGCCCAGACCGGCGCCGCGGCGACCGCGGGCGCCGCCGTGGTGATCATCCACTACATCCCGAACAACGATCTGTGATGGATCCAGCCCTGTTCCTGATGCACTTCGGCGCGGCGGCTCTCGAGCCGCCCGCCATCCTGCCCCCAGTGAAGGCGATGACCGATGACAACGCTGCTCGACCTGCAGACCCGGATCGCGACCGACCTGACGCGCACGGACCTGACCAGCCAGATCGCCAGCGCGGTCGCCGACGCCATCGCGTTCTACGGCCGGCAGCGGTTCTGGTTCAACGTGACGCGGAGCCAGACGTTTCAGACCGTCGTCGGCCAGCAGGCGTACACCGCAAGCGACCTCGCCGCGATCCCGAACATCGTCAAGATTGACGCGCTGTTCATTCCGCAGGGCCAGAGCATCTATCCGCTCGACCGTTACGAGCCGGCGGATTTCGAGGTGGTCGCGGGCGGCATGAGCGGCGGCGGCAAGCCGCGCGCCTTCACCTATATCGACCAGTCCATCCTGCTGTGGCCGGTGCCATCAGCCGTCTACACCCTGCGGCCGCACATGCACTACAAGCTGCCGGCGCTGGTCAACCCGACCGACAGCAATGCATGGACGACCGACGCGGAGGAACTGATCCGCACCCACGCCAAGATGCTGCTTTACATCGACGTGCTGGAAGATCCCGACGGCATGCAGCGCATGGCAGCGAAGCTGACGGACCTGCTCGCCGCGCTGCGCTCGGAAAGCTCGTCGCGGCAGTCGAACGGCATCATTCAGGGGACGGATTTCTAGCCCCTCATGGTGAGGAGCGCGGCGAGGCCGCGTGTCTCCATCCATGAGGCCGATGGACGGCGCCGCAGTTTACTCCGTCATCCTGAGGGGATGAACGGCCGAGGTGGCGCCGTCCGGGCCGTTGCCCTTCGAGGCGCGCGAGGGCGCGCACCTCAGGGTGACGGATCACGTCCCGCGCGCATTTCAAGGATTTCTGCCGATGCCCCTGATCCCCTTCGGCGAGTACCGGCCGGACGTATCCGACTACGAAGCGGCGACGGAGCGCGATGCGCAGAACGTGGTGCCACGGGCGGACGGCTTCGGCCCATTCCCGAGCCTGCTGGCGCTGTCGCAATCGCTCGGCGGCCAGTGCCGCGGCGCGTTCCAGACATTCAAGACCGATGGTTCGGTGATCGTGTTCGCGGCGACCGCAACCGACCTTTATGTGATGAACAACATCACCTTTGGCTGGGCGCGCGTGTCGCAGGGCGGGGCGTCCTATTCGGCGGTGCCGGCCTCCGACCAGTGGCGGTTCGCGCAGTTCAACAACCTGGTGATGGCGGTGCAAGCCAACGTCGTGCCGCAGGTGTACGACATCAGTTCGGCGACCGCGTTCGCCAATCTCAACGGCTCGCCACCGCAGGCGCGCTATATCGACGTCGTCGGCCGTTTCGTCGTGCTGTCCGGCCTCGTCAGCAATCCGCAGCGGGTGCAGTGGTCCGGCCTCAACGACATCAACTCGGCGACGTCGTGGACGCCGGGCGTCAACCAGGCGGACTATCAGGACCTGCCCGATGGCGGCTTCGTGCGCGGCGTCGCCGGCGGCGAAACCGGCATCATCCTGCAGGACAACGCCATTCGCCGGATGACCTACATCCCGGGCTCGCCGATCATCTTCCAGATCGAGCGATTGTCACAGGATAAAGGCCTGTTCGGGCCATACTCGCTGGTGCGCGCCGGGCAACTCGTGTTCTTCTATTCGTCGCAGGGTTTTCAGCGCATCGATCCCGGCGGCTTCCCGACGCCGATCGGCCGCGAGCGCGTCGACCGCACGTTTCTCGCCGACCTCGACACCAACAATCTGCAGATGTTCCTGGGCACCGCTGATCCGCGCAGCTCGCGCATCCTGTGGGCTTACAAGAGCGTCAACGGCACGGCGAACCAGTTCGACAAGGTGCTGTGCTACGACTGGGTGCTCGACAAGTTCACCACCATCAAGGTCGGCGGCGAATACCTGCTGCAGGTGGCACAGCCCGGCGTGACGCTGGAAGCGCTGGACGCCATCGCGCCGGGCGCCTTGGCGGTGACCGGGGCTGCCAACAGCGGCAGCGGCCAGATCCGCCTGCAGGTGGCGTCGACGGCGCGCTGGGCCGGAATGCCCAATGTCTTCGCCTCGATTTCCGGCGTCACCGGCACCACGGAGGCCAACGGCAACTGGTGGATCACGCTGGTCGATAACACCCACTTCGACCTGTATGGCTCTGTGTTCGCCCATGCTTATACCGGCGGCGGCCTCGTCGGCGGCTCGCTCGATGCGATGACACAGTCGCTCGATAGTTTTGCCTCGGCATCGCCGATCGAGCTGGCCGCGTTCGACGCCGGCCACATGCTCAATTTTTTCCGCGGCGCCAACCTCGAGGCGACGCTGGAAAGCGCCGAGCAGGGCACGGACGGCCGCCGGCTCAAGATTCGGGGTTTTCGCCCGGTGACGGATGCGCCGACGCTTTACGGCTCGGCCTCGGCCCGGGAGAACCAGCAGCAGGCGGTGACGGCCGGCAGCGAAAGCCTGATCAACCCGATCACCGGCAAGTGCGACTTGCTCAAGGACACCCGCTACAGCCGCTACAAGGTGCGTATCCCCGCCGGCACCGCCTGGTCCTTCATCGCGGGCGTCGAGCCCGACACGATTGCGACCGGCAAGCGATAAGGCAGACGATGACCGCCATCCCCAGACTGTTCAGCGTCTCGACGCAGGAAAAAGATCTGTCGCGCTATGCGCTGGCGATCCAGCAGCTCGGCGCAGGCCGCACCAACGCCGCCGGCAGCGTGACGCTGGCGGCCAACGCCACCAGCACCACGCTGGCCGCGCCCAACTGCGCCGCCGGCAGCTCGGTGTTCCTGACTCCGGCCACCGCCAACGCCGCGGCCGAGTTCAAGAACGGCACGCTGTATGTGAGCGCGGTGGCCAACGGCGCGTTCACGCTGACGCATTCGAACAATAGCCAGACCGACCGGCGGTTTTTTTATGTCGCGCTCGGCTGAAACGCTGTGCGTGCCGCCGGAGCGGGTGGCGCTGGTGTGGCCGCATGTCGAGGGCTTCCTTGGCGCGGCCTGCGCGCGCAGCGGCGATTGGACGCTGGAAGCGCTGCGCGGCGCTCTCGACCGTGTCGAGATGCTGCTGTGGGTGCTGTGGGACGGAGAGGCGTTCCGCGCCGCGGCGGTGACGGAAGTGATGATCGTACCGCGCGGCAAGATCTGCCGCATCGTTGTTTGCGGTGGCCGCCGCGCGACCTCCTGGCCGCATGCGCTGGCGCCGATCGAAGCTTATGCCCGAGAACTCGGCTGCACCGCGATGCGCGTCGATGGACGGCGCGGCTGGCAGCGGGTGCTCGACAATTACGCCATGCAATGGATCACGCTGGAAAAGAGGCTCTGATATGGGCGGAAGTTCGCAACAGACCACACAAAGCACGTCGCAAACATCGCCTTACGCGCCGGCAAAGGGACCCCTCGACAATATTCTGGGGCAGCTTGGGGGCCAGGCATCCAACGCCGGCCTGACGCCGACCGAGAACAACGCCCTCAACACGCTGCAGACCAATGCGGCAGGTGGCAACCCCTATGCCGGCGCGATCGGCAATCTCGCCACCAATATGTTGAATGGCGGCGGCGCAAAGGCCAACGATGGCAACATCAGCGCCAATCTCGCCAACTATCAGGGCATGCTGGCGCCCTATGCCAATGGCAGCATGATCGGCAAGAACACCGCGCTGCAGGGCCAGCTCGATCAGATCCGCCAGGAAGTCAGCAACCAGGTGAACTCGCAGTTCGCTGCGGCCGGCCGCGATGGTTCGGCGGCCAACCTGCAGGCGCTGGGCCGCGGCATCGCCCAGGGCACGGCGCCGGTGATCGCGTCACAGTACAACCAGGACGTCGCCAACCAGCTCAACGCAGCGAACGGCCTCTACGGCGCCGGCAACAGCACCTACGGTCTGTTGAATCAGAACCAGCAGGCCGCCAATGCCAACGCCCAGGCCGGCGCTGGCATCGGCTCGGCTGCGCTCGACGCCAACAACTGGGGCGCCAACCAGCAGCTCGCGGCGGAAGCGCAACGGCGCGGCATTCCCGTACAAAACCTCTCGACGCTGTTGGGATCGATTTCACCGGTGGCGCAGGCCTTCGGCACGCAGTCGGGAACGTCGGTCAGTGAGACCAAGGATGATCCCATGAAGACTATTATGTCTGGCGTTCTCGGGGGCCTCACGCTGGCCAGCAAGTTCAGCGACGCGCGATTGAAGGAGGACATCGCTCGGGTCGGTGCACTTGCCGATGGCACGCCGGTCTATCGCTATCGTTTCCGTGGTTCGCCACAGTTCGAAATCGGCTTGATCGCACAAGAGGTCGAGCAACGCATGCCAGATGCCGTGAGTGAGTTCCGCGGCGCCAAGATGGTCGACTATGCACTTGCGACCGAGAGAGCCGTCGCAATCGCAAATGCAAGCGCTGCTCATCACATTGAAGTGGAGACTGTCTGATGGCTGATTTCGATTTCCTCTCTGGTCTCGGTGGCGCATCGGGCTTCCCCGGTTTGCTTGGACTGCATCCTGACTGGTTTCAATCGCTGCGATCGATGTCGTCGTCACCGGTTGCCGGCTCTAACGACGCAACTCCGCAGCTACCAGCAGCGTCGGTTGGCGCTTCGGCTGCATCCGCCGGCCCACCGCTTCAGAATTCGCCAGCGTCCGGGCCGGATGCGCCTGCAGGTCCCGCGAATGACGCTTCGCTGGGCGGCTTCCTTGGCGGCGTACGTGACAAGATCAACGCCAACTCGAACGCATTGCTTGGCTTTGCCAGCGGTCTTGCTGGGGGGCGCTCTTGGGCGGATGGGCTCAGCAAGGGCTTTGCTGGTGCGGCTCAAGGCGCTCAGGCTGACTCGAAGCCGGCCTCCCAGCAGGACCTCTACAATGCGCTGGTGAAAAACAATGTACCCCGCGAACAAGCGATTGCAGCTATTCGATCAGGCAACAGCGATGTTTTGAAATTCATGTTGCAGAAGTACGGGAGAGTCGCGACAGGAGCGTCGTTCTCCGATGCTGCTGGTCCATCTTCATCTTCCGGCAGCGGCTCTCGCAGCTCATCTTCAAGTGTCACGCCGAGTGCAGCGATCGGTCCACCGGACGATACCACCTCGGCTTCTATTGCCAACGCCAAAGCTGCAATTGCCGCCAATCCGACAGCCCGCAGCGCCGTGGTTGCTCGGCTGCAGGCCAACGGCATCGATACGTCGAACTTATAGTCAACGTTCTTTCGTCGTATAACCTTTCAGATTGAGTGGTGACAAATGGTTACATCTTTCGATCGAGCGCTGACGTTCGACGACTTGATTGTCCCTGGAGAGAATGACGCGCTCCGGCTAGGCGGCGTTGGAATGGTTCGGTCCTCCCAAGGGGATCTTCGGCTGGATCCTGGGCATGATGCAGAGGTGCGTTCCGCATTCGAAAAGATGCCGCGACAAGCGACCGCTCGAGAACAAATTGTTCGGGACGGTGTGTTTGCCGCGGGGGCTAGGCCACTCCAATATCTGGAGATGGCAGAAGCCAATCGCAGCCAGCCCGATCTCCAATTCGCCAGAGATCTGCAGCAATTCCAGCCGAAATACATGCCGAACGCCAGATCCTATACGCCAGAAATCGATGCTGGCGATGTAGCGAAATCCGCGGGCATAGGTTTAGTGAACGGTGGCATAAAGATCGCAGGTGCGCTACCGGACCTGAGTGCAGGAATAACGGATCTGACGGGGCGTTATCTGTTTGATCCTGTTCTGCGCGCGATCTTGGGCCCCCCACCCGAATTGAGGGGGCGTCCTCCATTCGACATTGATAAGTTCTTCGGTAGCGAAAATATTCGCAAGGGAGTTGAGCGTTTCACAGGCGAATTTTATCAACCAAGGACTGCTGCGGGGCGGTACGCTGAAACCATAGGCGAGCTGGCGCCGCTTCCGCTAGCGAGTGGAGGTGCCGGGATCGTTCGTGGGGGTGCTGGTCTGGCCGATGCTATTAGGCAAGTTGGAATAGATGCGATCCTTCCCGGGTTGCTGACTCAGGGCGTCCGTGAGTATGCTCCCGACTCCCCTGCGGGTTCGGTGGTTCGATATGCTTACCCGGTCGTGCGCCGTGGTCTTCCGTTCGCGCTTGCGGCAAGGCGTTATTGAGGTTCAAAGATCTTCCTCCGCGTGCGATCTTTGCGAAGGGGCATACCCATCGGAGCGCCCCATCAAATGTCGTATCAATTAGCCCCATAGCGCCCCGCTCATCAGGCGCCGAGCCTTCATAAGGAAGTCTTCGGGAGGGGCTTCTATCCACGTCGGGAGTACGGCGATTCCTGGCGAAGTGCTGGACAGATGAAGCCGCTCGAACGCAACTCTATGGGAAAGAGTGGCGGTGCTGCGACAGATCAGATGTTGGCGAGGCGCCCCGCCGTGAAGCTCATCAGTCAGATGGGGCTGATGACTGACGTCGCCGCCTGACGCGCCGCGCAATCTCCCAGGTGAGGCCCGCCAGGAAAGCCGTGACAACAAGGCCGATGAAGATCGCCAGCGGCTTGCCGTCCGGAGACATGATCTCATCGATGAAGGCGCTTGCTGCGGTGATCGCGAGTGAGCCCGTCAGAATGATGCCGATCGCGGCAGACGTACTGACGAGCAGGGCTGGCAAGCCGACGAGCGGAATGCCCGAAATGATGCCAAAGGCGTCGGCAATCAGGGCCGTGGTTTCAAAAGGGTGGCGCTGAGTTTTTGGTGCGCTGCGGATGGACGGCAACTTGCTCATGGTGCGGCCTCCTTCGGACCGCTGTCGTTTTCGCCATCAGGGCGCGCCGCCGCGGCGGGATTGTGGCGCCCCTTCTACTGCCGCGGGTCGTTGACCTGCGGCATCTTGTCTTCCGTGCTGCAGCACAAACGTGCCGGTGTGACTGCGCCGACGGCGCGACGGACACCTTCACATCCCGTTTCACCAGTTGACCGACGATTGAATCGAGAGGCCACCATGACGTTCTGGAAGTGGAGCCGCACGGCTGCCAACAACGCCAACGCCGATCCGAGCTGCCCGTTTCCCGAAGGAATGGCGCCTTCGGCCGTGAACGACGGCACACGCGGTATGATGGCTGCGGCCGCAAAATACCGCGATGATATCGCCGGCGCGATCGTCACGACGGGGACGGCGACCGCCTACAATATCTCGAGCTATCAGGGCTTCGACTCACTGGCACATCTCGATGGCCAGCAGATTGCGTTCGTGCCGCATGCGACGAACAGCGACAAGTGCACCTTGAGCGTCGATGGCCTGACAGCAGCGCCGATCCACTATCAGCCAGGCGTCGAGGTTCCGTCGGGGACCCTGGTGCAGGGAACGCCGTATGTCGTCACCTATTTTGCGACAGCGAACGAGTTTATCCTGCGTGGGATCGCTGGCAATCCGTTCTATGTACCGGTCGGCGGCCTCATTCCGTACATCTCTGGCGGTGTGCCAAACTCCGCATTCGTGCTGCCCTATGGTCAGCCGATTTCGAGGACCATTTATTCCGTGCTGTTCGGCATGATCGGGACGGCCTATGGCGCCGGGGACGGAACTTCGACGTTCAACATCCCGGATCTCCGCGGACGCGTCATCGCTGGTCTTGATGGCATGGGAGGCTCGTCAGTCCTTGGTTACATCTCGACAGCCGGCAGCGGCATCAACGGCGCCACGATCGGCGCCACAGGTGGTAGCCAAAACCATGCGATTGGGCAGGTCAATCTGCCGAACGTCGGGCTCGGCGTTACAGTAGCAGACAACCGTACCTTTACTTCGACTGGAACAAGCATTGGTGAGCAGTTTCAGGCGATGCCTTTGCCGCCAGGTGGCGGCGCCGGAACTGCGATGGCGCTGAGTGCGGGGGGGACACCGCGAACTGTCGTCATCAACCCTAGCACTAATAGCATCTCGGGAGGGACTACGTCGATGAACGGCAATGTCACGCAGGCTGCTCTTTGGACGATGCCGCCGACGATCGTTCTACCGATGCTGTTGCGGGTGATTTAGCCGTTGCAGAAAGTCCCCTGCGGATTACATGCTGCGCCGGGCGCTCGATCCAGCGGAACGATGCGCACCCGATAGCAGTCATCGTCGCGACCCATGCCGCCAACGCCAAAGGGCTGCGGAAGATGAGATCTCCGGCGCCTGTTGCGGTGCGTGCGATGCAAATCAGAAGGATCACCGGGAAGTGCCACAGATATATGGAATAGGTGGCATCTCCGAGCCATCGAAAGTGCGACGCGGCTAGGTTCGTCGTCGGCCGGTAGCCTATAACGCCAAGCAACAAGACCATGGGCGAAAATAGGGCGAAGCCGATGTCATATGGAGGAAGCGCGCGGCCGCCAATCCGCAGCTCGGATAGCAACAGAGCAGCGCAAATACCAGCAACGGTGGTAGAAATGGTGAGAGCCAAATGTCGGCGCAGCTTTGCCGCAAGGAAGTAAAGGCACACACCCGTGTAGTAGAACATGACGCACATAGCAAAGAGCTTTGGCGTCTCGACGTGGAGCGCGTGGGTTAGTACTGCGCCAACGGCGACGAGAGCGAGCGGTCGCACGATGCCGCGCGCGAAAATCCCGAGCGCAGTGAAGAAGAAAAGCAGATAGATCGGCTCTTCGATCGAGACAGACCAAACGGGGAAGTTGAACGACACTCCGTCCTGCAGGCCCCATTGTGATGCCATGAAGATCTGCAGAACAAAGTGGTAGAGATCATTGCGCGACACGATCTGATACCCCCCGACCATCCACCAACTGGTTGCCTGCAGAGCGGCGACCACCAGCAGCGTGATGAG
Organism: Bradyrhizobium sp. U87765 SZCCT0048; assembly: GCF_018131225.1. Taxonomy (GTDB): domain Bacteria; phylum Pseudomonadota; class Alphaproteobacteria; order Rhizobiales; family Xanthobacteraceae; genus Bradyrhizobium_A. The sequence goes on from NZ_JAFCMM010000005.1 coordinate 738,659, forward strand.
ATGGAGAGGATAGAGCCGCGCGAACCTGCGCAGCGCGAAGTCCGACAGCTTGGTGTCGCGGCCCGCGTAAATGTGGGCGAACACGAATCCAGAGATCATCCAGAATAGCTGGACTGCCCAATGACCGTGCTCGTAGATCGGCCACAACAGCGAGTACAGCGGTTGGATGGTGCGATCTATGTCCTGAGGGGCTTCGGTCGGCTTGAGCGGGCCTGCCTGGAAGAAAAACTGATAGTGCCAGATCACGACGGCAATTGCCGCAAGACCGCGCAGGAGATCGATACCGTAGAAATGGCCGACGTTGCGAGCAGCAAGCTGTTCGCCCTCGGAGAGCGGCGAGAACAGAGTCTTGAATAGATTCATCTAGGTAATTCCTTGCGGGCCAGAACCTAGGAAAAAATTCGATATTTTGCAACGCAAAATGGTGCGTTATGCTCCTCTTAACCAGGCGCCTCCGGGCGACTTTTTCTTTATTGAAAGGCGCCGCTGCGAGTGCCCTTAAGAGGGGCGACGTTCACGACCGCCTTTTTGATCGGCGGCGTGGTCGCTGTTTGCGCTTGGCGTATTTGACGGGCTGTCATGGTTGATGATCCTCGCATGGTCGAGCGGCGAGGCGACCGAGGAGAGATCAGGGCCGAGTGGAAGCTGCGATGGTGGCGCTCGAGCCCGCTTATCGCCGTGCGCAGCATTGGTGGTCGTCCCGATGCTCGCCGATCACGGCGCGGTGTTTCCAGCCAAAGCGCGATGGCGACTGAAGGCGAAGCTGACGATCGCCACGAGCGTCGTGGTTGCCGTCAGGCATTTATCCAAAACGGTTTCGACGGCGCAAACAGCGCAGCTTTCCAAACACGGGCCCGGCGCCGACCAGCACGATCAGACCACCGCAAATATCGCTCTCGTGAACCGCCGCGCGGACAGCGGCGCGCATGGCAATGTGCCGCCCGCAACCCTGTCCCGTATCCGCTGCGCGCAATTTGAGGATCTCCTGTTGGACCCACCAGAGATCATATAGTAACATTCTGAAACACTTGGGCGCGTGCGGAAGAGATGTTTTGACCAGCAGAAACGTGGAACTCGATGGGTTGAGAGGCTGGGCTGCAATTACGGTGGCAATATTCCACACCGTTCTTTATGTGGAGCCCTCCCAGATACAGCGTATCCACGAGGCGAACTGGAGCGGCCTGCACGATAGCTATAGCGTTTTGTCGAAGCTGTTTTTTACAGTGTTCGACGGGATGACAGCCGTTTTCATTTTCTTCGTGCTGAGCGGTGCGGTCTTGTTCAAGAGCCTGATGGCCGACGATGGCGCGCCGCAGACCTTGCCGCTCAGGTTCTACACCCGGCGCATCTTCCGCATCTACCCGGCTCTTGTCGTGTGCCTGGCCCTCTATGCCGTCGTCATTCCGGAATTCGGTCGCGGGGTGACCCTGCAGCAGATGCTGGAGAACGTCGCGCTCGTCAGCTTTCAGGTCAATCCGGTCACGTGGACACTGAACGCAGAAATGATCGCGCCGGCATTCATCCTGCTGGCGTTCTTCGGCTATCGCCGAGGTCGCGAGCTCGGCCTTGTGGCTGTTCTCGCCGCCATTTCGATCGTGTTTCGCAGCCAGTCTGTCCATAAAATATTTCCCTACTTCCAGGGGGCGTGGCTGTGCTTTGCCTTCGGGGCGCTCGTGCCGACCAGGATCGGGGCGTGGATTGCAAAAGTGCTCCCGCGTCATTCCTGGCTTGTCGTGCTCGTGGCCGTGGTGTTCCTTCGTGCGACCCTGCAACATGCCGCCATCGCCATTCTTGTCACACAGCTCTACTACGGACGTGCTGGAGACCTGGGGAGGTGGCTGTCCCTTCCTCTTTCAAGGTTCATGGGCGCGATCAGCTTCAGCTTTTATCTGTTCAACATGATTGTCGTCGAGATCGTTTGCGCCAAGGCCGCAACACTGCCGTTGACGCGCAGTCATCCGATTGAAGTCGGGGTCGTCTGCTCTCTGGTCGTGATCCTGCTGTCCATTCCGGTGTCCTATGCGTCCTGGGCCTACATTGAAATGCCCCTGAACAGGTTCGGGCGATGGCTCACATCAGGCCGAGCTCGGCGAGCAACGGAAATGGCGAGCAAGGCGTCGGCTTAACTCTCCAACGCTTCAGTCTCTCAACCTCAACCAGCCGCCTCCGGGCGGCTTTTTCTTTGCCCAGGGCCCTCGTTCCGAGGGCCTTTTTTCATGGAGAAACGACGATGACGACTGCCGTTCTGATCGGCGACGTGGTGCTGTTTGCGCTCGGTGTGATGGCCGGGCTGTCGTGGCCGAAGATCCGCGCCTTTGCGCGCGGCGAGGCCAGCAAGGTCGCGGCCGAGATCAGGGCCGACATCGAGCGGAAGCTCTGATGGTGGCCTTGAGCGCGCTCACCGCCGCCAATGCGCGGCGCTGGGCGGTCGCCCGGATGCTCGCCGATCGGGGCGCAGCTTTTCGGACCGTGGCGCGGCGGCTGGTGGCGGCGAAGGACCGCTATCAGGCCGTGGCGGCGAAGACCGGCGTGCCGTGGTTCGTGATCGCGGTGATCCACGAGCGCGAGGCGTCGCAGCGCTGGGACGCCTCGCTGGCGCAGGGCGATCCGTGGGACCGCATCAGTATCCACGTGCCGAAGGGGCGGGGGCCGTTTCCGAGCTGGGCGGCGGCGGCGATCGACGCGCTGACCGCGTGTCCGCCGTTCGCCGGGCGCTGGACGGACTGGTCGCCCGGCGGCCTCCTGACGCTGCTCGAGCAGTACAACGGCCTCGGCTATGCCGCGATGGGGCGGCCGTCGCCTTACGTGTGGTCGGGCACCGACCAGTACAGCCGCGGCAAGTATGTCGCCGACGGCAAGTACGACGCCGCCTTGGTGGACAAACAGCTGGGATGCGCCGGGCTGCTGCTGGCGATGGCGGAGATCGATGCCGGCGTCGCGGCCGGCATCGCACGCCCGGGGGCGGCGTCTCCGCCGGCAAACGCTTCACCGACAACCGTCCCGTCGTCGTCGCCCTCGCTCACCCATCCCGCGCCGGGCTCGATCGGCGCGGCGATCAAGGCGCTGTTCGGCGCACTGTTCGGCAGGAGGAAAGCATGATCTGGGGACTGGTGTGCGCCATCGCGGCGCTGTTGCTCTATGTGCTGGTGCTGCGGCCGATCCTGCGCGCCGTGCCGGCGCTCAAGGCGTTCTATGCCGACGCCGATACGTTCTGGCAGAAGGCGTGGGCGCTGGCGTGGCGCTCGCTGACAGTCGCCTGGTCCTACCTGCTGGCGCTGGTCGGCGCGCTCTTCCAGGCGATCGACAGCATCGGCGATGCGCTGGGCGATCCCGGCCTCAAGGATCAGATCGCGGCGGCGATCGGCGATGCCAGGACGGTCGGCCGCATCCTGCTCGGCATCTCGATCGTCACGCTGGTGGCGCGGCTGCGTTCGATCAGGAAGGGCTGACAACGATGTGGGGGGCGATCTTTTCGTTTCTCGGCGGCCCGGTGATGTCCGGTATCGTCAGCGCCTACAAGGCGCGCCTGCAGTCGCTCGACAGCCGGGATCAGAAGGCGCTGGAGCTGGCCGAAGCCGAGATCCGCTCCGAGATCGCCGCGCGCGCCGAAGCGACGAAGCTGCTGATCGCCGAGCAGGGCCGCTGGTACACGGCGATGATCCGGCCGCTGTTCGCCGCGCCCTTCATCATCTTCGCCTTCAAGGTGGTGGTGTGGGACAAGGTGCTCGGCCTCGGCGTCACGGATCGCCTCGACCCGAATTTCTGGGCCGTGTTCCAGACCATCGTCGTGTCCTATTTCGGCGCCACGGCGATCGAGCGGGTGTCGAAAATCTTCAGGAGAGGCGGATGACGGTGAGTCACGAGGTACGCGAGATCGCGGAGGAGACGGCGCGTGCGACGGTGAAGGAGTTCTTCCTCGCGCTCGGCGTCAATGCCGACGATCCCGACGCGGTGATCGCCGTGCAGAAGGATTTCGCCCATCTGCGCGCCTGGCGCGAGGCGAGCGACACGGTCAAGCGCAAGGGGCTGGGGACGGCGGTGACCATTATCGTCACCGGCGTGCTCGGGCTGATCTGGCTGGCGGTCAGCCGGCACTGAGCCGCGCCCGGGCCGGTCTCGAGCCATCCGCGCCGGCGCACGATAGACTCGCCGCGCAATCGTCCCGCCGCCGCGCTGCGGCGTGCGATCCCGGCAACGGCAACTCCCGGCGGTATCATGGCAGGCGGCGATCGTCGCGCTTTGCCGGATCGATCAGCAGGCCCGGATCATTACATGATGACAAGAGATTCGCAGACGACGTTGCCGATGTGGCGATGGGCTGGAGAATGACCTGACGAGCCGTTGACGTGAATCCGCTGGCAGACCGGCCGTCTGCTTCCTCCCGACTTGGCCCGGCACGCCTTGCCCCCCTCGGCGTGTCGGGCCATTTATCGTTTTCAGCACTGCTTTTCAGTCGCGGGCGCCCGGTCTGTCGCGGATGCCGCGTCAGCGCGTGCGTTCGTAGACGCGCAATTCCTCGCCTACCGTATGCACGCGCGCGCGCTCCTGCCAGTCCTGCGCCGGCGCGCGCTGGGCCAGCGCGGCACGCTCCTGCGGCGTCATCACGGCGACGGCCGCGCCCTGCGTGGCGGCGAGCGCATCCAGCGACGGCAGCTCGTGGATCGGCGCCGTGACATAGGCCAGCATGTTGTGCTCGGCCGAGCTCTGCAGCACATAGAGCGGCCCCTGCACCGTGCGGCGTACCGCCTGCGTGGCCTCACCGGCGACCTGCGCCTCGTTGAACAGCCGCGGCATCAACGGCATCACGATCCAGCTGACGACGACGACATAGGCCGTGATCAGGGTCGCAATCGACAGCGCGCTGACGACGACGCGCGTGTGCGGCCCGCGCCAGCGCGCGAACATCACCCCGCACATCACCGCGAGCGCCGGATTGGCCGGCATGGCGTAGCGCGTCGCGACGCCGCCCGGCCACACCAGCAGCACCAGCGAGCACGCCAGGCCGTAGATCAGCGCCGCGCGCATCAGTTCGATGTCGGGCTCCTTCGCGCCGCGCCATGCGACGACGATGGCGGGGCCCAGCAGGATGGTGCCCGGCAGCCATTCGGCGATCAGGCTGATCAGAAAATCGAGATGGTCGCCGACGAGGCGCAGGCCGCCGAGGCTGAACAGCCGCGAGTGCACCGCCCAGCCATGGAGATCGTCGGGCCGCGCCACCGCGACATACCATGCGCCGACCACGACGCCGGCGATGGCGTTCGCCAGCACGAAGCCGGGCAGTTGCCGCCAGTCGCGCCGCGCCAGCAGCGCAAGGCCGAGCCCGATGGTGACATAGCCGACCGGCTGCGGCCCCTTGGTGAGGCCGGCGAGGCCCATCAGCGCGCCGATCATGATCCAGCGCACGAGCGTCAGCCGCCCGGCCGCGGCGCTCTTCCACCATAGCCAGAACGCGCTGAACAGCAGCACCGAGGTGGTGACGTCCGGCTCGGCAGTGATCGCCTTTTGCGCCACCATCGGGCTCGCGAACCAGCACAGCGCGCCGAACAGCCCGGCCGCCTTGCCGCCCACCGACCTGACGAGGTCGTAGACCAGAACGCCACCGAGGATCAGGAAGGCGACATGCGGCAGCCGCGTCAGCGGCGCCGTGATCTCGCCGGCGAGCGCGCCGAGCGCGGCAACGATCCATGACAGCAGCACCGGCCGTTCGACGAAGCGCACGCCATAGCGGGTGGGCGTCAGCCAGTGGCCGTCCTCGAGCGCGCCGCGCGCCAGCGAGATTACCGTGCCTTCCTCGTGATGGACGGCGCGCAGCAGCAGCGCCGGGCCGGTGATCAGGAGGGCGATGGCGAGCATCCACAGCAGCGGGCGGCGGGTGTCGTCGAGCCTGTTGAAGCGGCCGAGCAGCCACTGGCCCGGAACGAAGAAGTGATACAGCAGCATGAAGGGAGGTCGCACCGGACGGGAGGGAACCGCTCTCCTGTCGGCAACCGGCGTGGCCAAGTCAAGGCGGGCGGAGGGGGGGATGGCGTAAAGTGAGTTTACTAACCTTGCTTTTCCGGGGCTGACGGGCGCCCGATGTTCCCGGCCTGTTCCTGCCTTAACCAGTCGGCCCGCAAAAATCCATCGATCCTATCGACTGTTACGCAGGAAAGGGTAGCATGAAGGCCTGTCTGGACCGGCGGGAACCAATCCCCGTGCCGATCCATTGGTTGCGTGTTGCGTTTGGAGTTTTCAGATGGCGCCGCGTCCGAACTGGAAGGGCTTTTTGCGTCTGTCGCTGGTGACGTGCCCGGTGGCGCTGTACCCGGCGACGTCCGAGTCCGAGAAGATCAGCTTCAACCAGATCAACAAGAACACCGGCCACCGCATCAAGTACATGAAGGTGGACGCCGAGACCGGCGACGAGGTCGAATCCTCGGACATCGTCAAGGGCTACAAGGTCGATACCGACACCTATCTGCAGGTCAGCCAGGACGAGATCGACGCGATCCTGCCCGAGAGCAGCCGCACCATCGAGATCGACGCGTTCGTGCCCAAGAGCGAGATCGACGATCTCTATCTGGTGCGGCCGTATTACCTCGTGCCGGACGGCAAGGTCGGCCACGACGCCTATGCGGTGATCCGCGAGACCATCAAGGCGATGGACAAGGTGGCGCTGGCGCGCGTGGTGCTGACCAACCGCGAGCATGTCATCGCGCTGCAGGCGCGCGGCAAGGGCCTGATGGGCCTGCTGCTGCGCTATCCCTACGAGGTGCGCGACGAAGGCGAGTATTTCGACGGCATCCAGGACGTCAAGGTGACGAAGGAGATGCTGGATCTCGCCGAGCATATCGTGGCCAGCAAGTCCGGCCACTTCGAACCCGACAAGTTCGAGGACGAGTACGAGAGTGCGATGATCGATCTGATCAATCGCAAGAAGGCCGGCCAGCCCATCGCCAGGGGCAAGGCGCGCAGCGAAGGCAACGTCATCGACCTGATGGATGCGCTGCGCAAGAGCCTCGGCCGCGACGTCAAGGCGCCGGCGGCTGCCGAGAAGGCCGCAAGGCCGGCCAAGGGCAAGAAGCCGCGCAAGCGTATCGAAGGCCAGAAGGAGATGCTGTTCCCGATCGCAGGCAAGGGCGGCAAGACCGCCGCCGCCAAGGAAGCGCCGCGCGAGGCCGCAAAGAAGCCGGCGCGTTCCCCCGGGCGCCAGCGCAAGGCGGGTTGACGGAGCAGCGCCATGGGCATCGACCGGCACGAGTGGGAGCATCGCAACTACAAGTCCGGGCGGGTCCTGAAGACCGCGCCGGCGCTGCAGCCCGGGCTCGAGGACGATCCGCTTGTGCATGACGGCTCGCTCGGCGACGCCGCGCCGGCGGGCGACAAGCCTGCGCCAGTGAAGGACAAGGCGGCGCCGGCGAAGGACAAGGCTGCGCCAGTCAAGGGCAAGGCGACGCCGGCGAGCAAGCCCGTCAGCAAGAGCGCGGCGAAGGCGGGCAGGGGCAAGACACCGGCGAAGACATCGGCCCGGGCGAGATGACCATGCGCAAGCTGATCGATTTCGACGACGAGACGTTCAGCCAGCTCAAGCAGCTCGGGCGCGACCGCATGGCGACGCTGCAGGAGCTCGCCGACGAGGCCTTCGCCGATCTTCTCAGGAAACATGGCGTGCCGATCGACCTGCGCGACGCGCTGCGCAAGAGCGCACGCGGGGTGCCGGCCAGCGCGGCGCCGGCGGCGCGATTGCCGGCGCGGACGCGATCCGCGGCTCCGCGACAGGCCGCGCAGCGACGAGGCAAGGCGTCCGGCCGTTAGGGCGGCCCGCAGCCGCGGCGAACGCGCCGACGGTGAAGGCGAATGACGTCCCCGCGAGTGACTGGGCGGGGAGTGACTTGACGACGAGCAACTTGGCGTCGAGCGACAGTGACGACAATGACAAGTCCCGGCACCCCGCCGCATGCCGGTGGGACAAGACCGGGGGAGGCGATGATCGGGCAGGTTGGACAGGACGGTGTCATGCGTTACCAGAAGCCGGAGGATATCGCGCGGCAGATTGCCGAGCGACGATTTCAGCGCAGCACGTGGAACGACGGCATGAAGCGCGACAGCTTCCTGCTGCCGCGCGCCGAGGCCCGCGCCAAGGCCAAGGAATATCTCGCGCGCTATCCCAAGGCGGCCTACATGAGCGAGGTCGAGAACTGGCGCGAGCTGCCGGACGACATGATCGAGTTCACCATGCGCAGGCTGCCGTCGGCGGACTGAACCGGCACCGTGAGGTCTTCATGGCGAGGAGCGCGGCATCGCCGCGCGTCCTGCGCCCTGAGGGTCTCACCGAAAATGCGTCAGGCGACGGCGCGTTCCGTATTTCTCTGTCGTGGCCGGGCTTGTCCCGGCCATCTCGCTTGGGGACGCAGTACCTTCCTGATCGAGGTCGCCGGGACAAGCCCGGCGACGAAAAATTTGGATCGCTGATTGCTTTTTCGGTCAAGCTCTGAGGCCGTGGCGCTGATGCCTGAACCTTCGCGACGCGGCTGCGCTGCGCCTCACACCGGGTGATCAAAACGCGCGTCATGCGATAAGGCAGCCGGATTGCCGGCGCAATCCGGCGGTCATGAGCGAGTGGGGCGAACTTCGACACGACGGCCGGCCGCCGTTTGCGCGCTACGCCCTCACCCTGATCACCACCTTGCCGACATGGGTGGCGGCGCGCAGGTGCGCATAGGCGTTCTCGACGTCATCGAAGGCGAACACCCTGTCGATCACCGGCGTGATGCGATGCTCGGCGATGAACCCCAGCATGTTCTCGAAATGCGCCCGCGAGCCGACGGTGATGCCGAGGATGTCGGCGTTCATGCCCTGCAGCCGCGCGAGGTTGGGCTGTGGCCCGAAGCCGGTCAGCACGCCGATCTGGGCAATGCGTCCGCCGGCGCCGATCACGTTCAGCGCACGCTGATAGGTCTGCGGCCCGCCGAGCTCCAGCACATGGCTGACGCCCGCGCCGCCGGTGAGTTCGAGCACCGCGGCGTCCCACTCCGGGGTCGTGCGGTAGTTGACGAGGTCGGTGGCGCCGAGCGCCCGGGCGCGCGCCAGCTTGTCGTCGGACGACGACAGCACGATCACCCGTGCGCCGAGCGCCACGGCGAACTGCAGGCCGAACAGCGCGACGCCGCCGGTGCCCTGCACCAGCACCGTGTCGCCGGCGCGCAGGCCGCCGCGAACCACCAGCGCGTGCCACGCCGTCACGGCGGCGCAGGGCAGCGTCGCCGCGGCCATGGCGTCAAGCGTGTCCGGCAGGCGCACCCAGGCATGCTCCGGCAGCACGACATGTTCGGCGAGCACGCCGTCGGTCAGGCTGCCGCCGAGCGCCGCGTTCATGTAACGGGCGTGGAACGGGCCGTCGGTCCAGTCGCGGAAGAACGACGCGGCGACGCGGTCGCCGACCGCGAGGCGGTGGACATTGACGCCGACGGCGTCGACCTCTCCGGCGGCGTCCGACAGCGGGATGCGGCCCTCGCCGTTGCCTTTGGCGACGCCGTCGCGCACCAGCAGGTCACGGTAGTTGAGGCTCGCGGCGGCGATGCGCACGCGCACTTCGCCGGCCTTTGGTTCTGGCAAGGGTGCATCGGTCAGGGTGGCGCGCGCGCCGTCGGCGTGGCGGGTCAGGCGGTAGAGTTTCATGGTCGTTGTCTCGCGGTTGGCGGTCGGGGAGAGGGATGCTAGAGTCTGACAGCGCTGTCAGGGTCAAGCGGTCGCATGACCGGGCGGCGGCACGCGGCGGATCGGGACGAATGAAGATCGGCGAATTGTCACGGCGCACCGGCGTGAGTGTCCGGATGCTGCGCTACTACGAGGCGGAAGGGCTGCTGGCGCCCGCCCGCACCGGGGCGGGCTATCGCGACTATGACGCCTCCGCCGAGGTGACGGTGCGGCGCATCCGCCTGCTCGGCGAGGCCGGGCTGAAGCTCGATGCCGTTCGCCAGTTGCTGCCGTGCCTGCTCGGCGATACGCCGCATTTCGTGCCATGCGCGGCGTTGCGCGCCGGCCTTGCGCGAGAGATGAAGGAGCTCGACGCCCGCATCGGCGCGCTCACGCACAGCCGCCGCCTGCTCGCGGGGTTTCTGAAGAACCTGCCGGAGGAGGGCGCGGTGACGGCGGCCGCGCCGGTCGCATCCGGCGCCGCGGGCCGGCGCGCCGCTCGACGAGACGTGAACAAGGCGGTATCGGCGCGGGGATAGCATGAGCCGCCGCAAGCTGCGCCGCGACGCGCGGCCGCGGCGGTCAGGGAGGTGCAGAGATGAGAACCGTTGGGATGATCCGAGGACTGAAATCCGCGCTGCTGCTCGGCGCGCTCGCGATCGCCGCATGGCCGGCAGGCGGACGCGCCGAAACCGTGAGGGCGCATCATCGCGCGGCCGTGAACCAGGCCGCACCACAGGCGACGCCGGATCCGCGCATCGCGCGTCCGGCGCCGGACATGAGCGGCGGCAATGCCGCGGCCGGCGGCAACAACGCCAATTCGATGAACGGCTCGAACAGCGCCGCCGAGAATGCCAACGGCCGGTCGAGCGGCGGTTATGGCGGCTGACTGCCCCTGACAATGCGACTGACCTGACGAGCATCATCTGCCGCATCCGGCGCGTGCTGCAAAGCGCGGCGCATGTGATTGTTCATGTGGTTGCTGACGACGGCATCGAACGGCGGATGCGTTCGACAGCAAGCGATGTCCTGACCGGTTGGCCTATCGTGCGGCGGTCGCGGCACATGCGATGCGCCTGTGCGCGTCTTGCGCGGCATCTGCCGTCGCAGGACCGTCGATTGTGTCGGTCGATGTCTATCCTGTGTGATGCTACCGCCGCGGGCGCGCGCGATCGAGCCGCGACGCGTTGCGTATCGCTGTGGATGGGGTTCGTCGTAACCAGCCATTCAGCAGCTGCTGCTAATCTCCTGCGCAGTCATTCTGGTCGGGGACGCCAGCATGGTGACGATCATGGACAGCGATTGCGGTGTGCAGAGTCTCGCGCCGGAGAAGCCGGCGCGATCGCATGCGGCCGAGCGGCTGAGGCGATCCGCCGACGGCGTCTTCCGCCTCAGCCGCAATGTCGCCGTCGGCTGTCTCGTCCTCGCCGGGCTGCACAGCCTGCTGTCGTCCGAGCAACTGGCCTACCGCATCGTCAGCCTGATCTTTCTCGGCGTGCTGCCGGCGCTCGCAGTTCATCTTGCCGGACATTTTGCGTTTCGCGTGCTCGTGGTGGCGAGCGCCGTGCATGATCCCGTCGCGGCGTGGCTGGGCCGTTGCGCACGGGTGGCTCGCGCCATCGCCATCGCGCTGCGCGACGGCTATGGCCGTCCGGCGGTCGCGAGCGTGCGCCGGCTGGCGACGCCGCTCGCCTTGCGCATCGGATGCGCGGGGCGCCGTGTCGTTGACGCCGGCTCGGCCGCGATCATTGGGATGCTGCCGTCGCGCCGTAACGCGATCCGCGCCGCGACATGTCCGATCCGCCTCTTCGCCCATGGCCTGCTGTGGCTGCAGTCGGCCGCGGCGGCCCACCGGCCTGTGTGAGCGCGGCCGGCGGCGGCATCCGATTCCCGGGCGAATCGTCCTGCGAATACAACCCCAGGACGGCTTCGGGGTGATTGCGGCAGGACTGAGTCGGTTGGCCGAATCTCAACCCGTGCAGACTTCAGTTTGTCTTAACGTATGGTAAATGGGTCACAGTTCTCCCTAATATTCTGAAATATTTCCGATTTTTTCCTAGGACCATTGTCCTTCCCTGACACGAAGCTGAATCGGCGTCGTTGATTTGCGCAGGGCCCATTGCTAGCCGTCCAAGGTGGGAGTGGGACCATTTTATGTTGATTTTGCGGGTAGTTGTCGGGGCGGCGGTGCTGGCGGGCGGAATCGTCCTCGCTGGCGCGGCCGACGTGTTCTCGATCCACGACGCCATCAAGGAGGCGGTTCGGACCAATCCGGGCGTCAGTGAAGCCAGCGCCAACCGGCGGGCGACCGAGGCGGAATTGCGGCAGGCGCAGGGGGTGCTGCTGCCCCAGGTGCGGCTCGATGCCAGCGCCGGTCCCGAGAAGCTCAAGCGCTACGTCCTCCCGCAGCCGACCGACAACGGCGTCTACCAGCGCGGTCGAGAGGCCTCGATCGTCATCCGCCAGACGCTGTTCGACGGCTTCGCCTCCATCAACGAGATCTGGCGCCAGGCCGCGCGTGTCGATGCCGCGGCGCTGCGCGTGCTCGAGCGCACCGAGCTGATCGCGCTCGACGCCACCGAAGCCTACATCGACATGGTGCGCTATCAGCGCCTGGTCGCGCTGGCCGAGGAAAACCTCAAGGTGCACTTCGGCGTTCGCGAGAACGTCCGCGCGCGCTTCCGCGGCGGCCGTGCCGGCGAGGGCGACAACCAGCAGGCCGAGGAGCGCGTCGCGTCGGCGCAGGCCGTGCTCGAGGAATTCCGCCTCAGCCTCGAGACCGCGCGCGCCAAGTACCGCAAGGTCGTCGGCATCGAGCCCTACAACCTGCGCTTCCCGGGCCGCCTGTCCGGCCTGCCGCGCTCGAAGGACGAGTCGCTGGCGATCGCGGTGCGCTACAATCCGACCATCCGTGCCGCGCAGGCCGATGTCGATGCCGCCAAGCACGCGTTCAACGCCACCGCCGGCGCGTTCGTGCCGCAGGTGTCGCTCGAGGGCCGCGCCACCCGCGGCGCCGACTCGGTGCTGTACAGCGGCCAGTACGACGAGGTCAGCGGCAAGGTCGTGATGAGCTGGGATATCTTCCGCGGCGGCCAGGACAGCTGGAAGCGCAAGGAAGCTGCCGAGCGCATGATCGAGGAAACCCAGAAGCACGCGCGGCTGCAGCGCGATGCGGTGGAAGCGCTCGACAAGGCCTGGGCCGCACGCACCATCACCACCGATCGCGTCGCCGCGCTGGCGCGCGAGGTCGAGGCCGCGAGGCGCACCTACGCCGCCTACAACAAGGAATACGAGCTGGGCCAGCGCACGCTGATCGATACGCTCAACGCGCAGAACCAGTTCTTCAACGCCGAGGTGTCGCTGGTGTCCGCGCGCGGCACGGCGGTGTTCGCCGACTATCAGCTGCTCGCGGCGATGGGACACCTGCTGTCCTTCCTCAAGACCGCGCCGCCGCCGGAGGTCGACGTGCTGGAAACCAAGCCGTTCGGCTTCGTGCCGATCAAGTTTCCGCCGATCATCCTGTCGGCGCCCGCGCCGGGACCGGAGCCGCTCAACGCGACGGGCGCGCGGCCGGACTGGCTCGACAGCTTCCTGCCCAGCAACCAGCAGGCGGTGCTGAGCGCCTGGGATCCGTGGCCCAAGACCGGCCCGCGCGCGACGGCGACGGCCGAAGACTACATGACCAACAGCCTGCACCGCTGAGTGCAGGCGCTGCCGCCGCGGTGGTACGCGGCGGGCGTGCGCGACAGCGGCTGCGGCCCGGCGTCAGGATTTACCGTGTCGGCGGATTGACCGCCGTTAATGCCGAATTGCCGGAGCCAAGCGTGGCCAGCGTTGCTACAGCTTGCATTGTCGGCACCGTGGCCGATGGCCGCGGCAATGCCGCTGCGTTTCGCGATCACCGGGCGTGCATCCTGATCGCGAGGCGATGTTGCGTTGAGGATTGCGCGCGACAGACATGAGACACGAAGTGAGCGCTTCGCCAAAGCCGCTGGACATCAGCGACGCGTCCGCAGCCGCGGACGACCGTGCCGTCGTGGTCGATCCATTCGCCGACAGCCTGCTGTTCATGGCAGCCCATCACGGCCGCGCATTGAGCCGCGACGCGCTGCTCGCGGGCCTGCCGGTCGAGAACAACCGTCTCGGTCCGTCGCTGTACGAGCGCGCCGCACGGCGCGCCGGCCTCGAGGCCGAACTCGTCGAGCGTCCGATCGCCGATATCCCGAGCCTCGTGCTGCCCGCGGTGCTGGTGCTGAGCGATGGCTCGACGCGCATCCTGGTCCGCGCCGATCGCGACAGCGGCCGCATGACCGTGATCGATCCATCGCGTCACGAGGCCGGCCACGTCGAGGCGCTCGCCGACATCGCGGCGCGCTACAGCGGTTTTGCCTATTTCCTGCGGCCGATCCAGGTCGCCGATCCGCGCGCCGCCGCGGCGGGCGATCTGCCGCAGAGCCACTGGTTCTGGTCGACGGTCAGCCGTTTCAAGTCGAACTACATCCATGTCGCGGTCGCGGCCTTCATCGTCAACATCCTGGCGCTCGCCGCGCCGCTGTTCACGATGAGCGTCTACGACCGCGTCATCCCAAACGGTGCGATCCCCTCGCTGGTGGCGCTCGGCGTCGGGCTCGGCCTCGCCATCGTGTTCGATTTTCTGCTGCGCGTCGTGCGCAGCCGCATCATCGACGTCACCGGCAAGAAGATCGACGTCGTGCTGGCTGCCAGCATCTTCGAGCACATCATGTCGGTGAAGCTCGCCAAGCGGCCGCAGTCGGTCGGCATTCTCGCCAACCAGATCCGCGACTTCGACTCGGTGCGCGAGTTCTTCACTTCGGGCACGGTGGTGACGATCACCGACCTGCTGTTCGCCATCCTGTTCATCGTCGTGCTGTTCATCGTCGCCGGGCCGCTGGCGTGGATTCCGCTGCTGATGCTGCCGGTGATGATCGGCATCGGCCTGCTGCTGCAGCGGCCGCTCGACCGCGCCATCCGCCGTCTGCAGGCAGAGTCGGCCGCGCGCCACGGCATTCTCGTCGAATCGCTGACCGCCATGGAGACGGTGCGCGCCACCGCCGGCGAGGCGCGCATGCAGACGGGGTGGGAGCGCTCGGTCGCCGCCACCGCGCGTTCCAGCGAGGACGTGCAGTTCTGGTCGTCGATGGCGCTGACCAGCGCCTCGGTGGCGCAGCAGATCTGCTCGCTGCTGCTGGTGGTGGTCGGCGTGTTCCTGATCCTCGACGGCAAGCTGTCGGTCGGTGCGCTGGTCGCCGCCAACATGCTGTCGGGCCGCGTGCTCGGCCCGATCGCCGGCCTTGCCGCGGTGATCACCCGCGGCACCCAGACCTTCTCGTCGCTGCGCGCGATCGACCGCCTGATGAGCCTGGAGCGCGAGCGTCCGGCCGACAAGGTGTTCGTCGCCCGCGAGATCAAGCAGGGCGCCGTCGATTTTCGCGGCGTGTCGTTCGCCTATCCGAACAGCCAGGCCAAGGCGCTCGACAATGTCAGCTTCCGCGTGCGTCCCGGCGAGCGCATCGGCATCATCGGTCGCGTCGGCTCCGGCAAGACCACCATCGGCAAGCTCGCCGCCGGCTTCTATTCGCCGGTCGAGGGCAGCATCCTGGTCGATGGCATCGACATCCACCAGTACGATCCGGCGGACCTTCGCGCCGGCGTCGGCTTCGTGATGCAGGACACCGACCTGTTCTACGGCAAGCTGCGCGACAACATCACCTTCGGCAAGCCGTCGGCGACCGACGCCGAGGTGTTGGAGGCCGCGCGGCTGTCCGGCGTCGAGACCTTCATCGCCGGCCATCCCCAGGGCTACGACATGCTGATCGCCGAGGGGGGCCGCAGCCTGTCCGGCGGCCAGAAGCAGGCGATCGGCCTTGCGCGCATCCTGATCCGCAAGCCGCGCATCCTGTTCCTCGACGAGCCGACGGCGCATTTCGACGTCCGCAGCGAGGGCGAATTCCTCGACCGCCTCAAGGCGATCGCCGGCAACGGCATGACCATCATCGTGTCCACCCACCGTCCGTCGCTGCTGGCGCTGGTCGACCGCATCCTGGTGTTCGACCAGGGCCGTCTCGTGGTTGACGGGCCGCGCGACGAAGTGATGACGCGGCTGCGGCCGCAGCCGGTGCCGGCCGCCGCGCCGTCGCAGGCAAGCGCTGCCGGCGCCGCCCAACCCGCGGGAGCCGTGCATGCGAAGCTCTGATTTCGCCTTCGCCAACGACATCCGCGCCGCGGTCGAACTGCGCACGCCGCGCACCGCGCGCCTGCTGCTGTTCAGCACGCTCGGGCTGCTGTTCGTGTTCGTGGTGTGGGCGCATTTCGCCGTGCTCGACGAGGTCAAGCGCGGCAACGGCAAGGTCGTGCCGTCGCAGCAGACCCAGGTGGTGCAGACGCTGGAAGGCGGCATCATCGGTGCCATCCTGGTGCAGGAGGGCGCGCTGGTCGACAAGGACCAGCCGCTGTTCCGCATCGACGACACCAATTTCGCCGCCCAGCTCGGTGAGGTGCGCGAGCGCCGCGCCGCCATGGCCGCGCGCGTCGCGCGGCTCGAGGCCGAGGCGCTGGGGCGCGAACAGCTCGACTTTCCGGCCGATCTCGCCGCCGCGTCGCCGCGCAGCGTGCAGGCCGAGCGCGCCGTGTTCGAGGCCCACATGCGCAAGCTGGCGCAGGACGTCGACGTCGTCGCCCAGCAGAAGGCGCAGAAGGAAAAGGAGATCGACGAGCTCAAGGCCTCGGAGGTGCGTTTCGACGACACGCTGAAGCTGATGAGCCGCGAGCTCGAGCTGACGCGCAACCTCTACCGGCAGAAGGTCGTGCCGGAGATCGAGATGCTGCGCTCCGACCGCCAGGCCACCGACATGCGCGGCCAGCTCGCGGTGGTGCGCGCGTCGATCATCAAGACCCAGGCCGCGATCGAGGAGGCGGCCGCGCGGATGTCGACCGTGCGGGCGACGTTCCGCGCCCAGGCCGAGGACGACCTCGCCAAGTCGCGCGGCGATCTCGCGGTGCTCGACGAGAACATCAAGGGGGCGCAGGACCGCGTGCGCCGCACCGAGCTGCGCGCGCCGCTGCGCGGCATCGTCAACAAGCTCAACATCACGACGCTCGGCGCGGTGCTGCAGCCCGGCGCCAGCATCGCCGAGCTGGTGCCGCTCGACGACACGCTGCTGGTCGAAAGCCGCATCCGCCCGCAGGACATCGCCTTCATGCGCCCGGGGCAGGCGGCGGTGGTCAAGATCACCGCCTACGATTCCTCGGTGTATGGCTCGCTGCATGGCAAGGTCGAGCGCATCAGCGCCGACACCATCACCGACGAGAAGGGCGACAAGAACGAGCGCGGCGAGACCTTCTACCGCGTCATGGTGCGCACCGAGAGGAACCATCTCGGCACCAGCGAGCACCCGCTGCCGATCATTCCCGGCATGGTGACGACGGTGGAAATCCTGACCGGCGAGAAGTCGGTGCTGGACTACATCATGAAGCCGGCCCGCATGCTGCGCGACGAGGCGCTGCGCGAGCGCTGAGGATGGCGGCGGCCGCAGGCGGCCGCGCCATGCTTAACGGATTCCCAAAGGGGATCCATCAAATGCGAGCGAATCTGCTCGCGCTCCGTTGAACCTGTTCCGCATCATTCCCCCGCTGGTTGACGCGTTTTAACCGCGCGGCAGCGCGCCGCACGCATGGTGGACGCCATGGATCCGCAGCGGGATCGGCGCCTGATCGCCGACCGACGCCGCGGACGACGGGGCGTCGATCATGTTGCGTATCGGTCAGTCGCGTGCGGCCGTGTGGGCTGCCGCAGTCGCGGTTGCGATTTCATTTACCATTCCTGCCGCCGGGGCGAGTGCGGCCAAGCCGCGTCCGCGCAAGGCGGTCGTCGAGAAGGTTGTGGCGGAGCCGGCGCAGGCCGGGCCCGACATCGAGATTCCGGCGACGCCGGGGCCGGCGCGCTTCTTCACCATCAGCGCGGTGCTGGCCAAACGCGATCACAGCGGCAAGCCCGCTGCCAATGGGGTGCAGGTCGCCTCCGCCGGCACGGCGTCGGCGTTGGACGCCGCGGCGAAAGTGGTGCCGCAGGTCAGCGACCAGCCGTTCGGCCTGTTCGTGTTCCGCGCGCCCGACGGCATTCTCTGGACCAAGTGGCGGACCGTCGAGGCCCGCATGGCCGGCGACAGCCTGCGCCTGCAGGTGTGCCGTTCCGCGCCCGAACTGTGCGGCGCCGCCGATCGCGCGCTGCTCGGCATGATGCGCGAGGCACTCCAAGCCGACGGCGCCGTGCGCGCGGCGATCGTCAATCGTTCGGTCAACGCCGCCGTGCGTTATGTCAGCGATTACGAGCAGCATGGCGTCGCCGATCTCTGGAGTTCGCCGCTCGCGACGCTGGCCACGGGGCAGGGCGATTGCGAGGACTACGCCATCGCCAAGTACATGCTGCTGCGCGAGCTCGGCGTCGCCGAGGCCGATCTCAAGCTGCTGCTGGTGCGCGACAATGCGGTGCGCCAGGACCACGCGGTGCTCGGCGTGCGTGTCGACGGCCGCTGGCTGGTGCTCGACAATCGCCGCGCCATGCCGCTCGAAAGCGATGAGGTGGCGCACTTCACGCCGTTGTTCGCCATCGACCATGATGGCGTCGGCCTGTTCGCCGCGCCTTATGCCGAGCATATCAGCCACGAGAGCGCATCGGACCTGCAGCCGGCGGCGGATGCCGCGGCGGCGGGCGGCGGCTTGTCGCGGCTGCCGCTGCTGCTGTGACGTCATCGCATCCAGGCGATCGTTGACGCCGCCGGATTCTCCGCCCAGATTGACCATGAGTGGATGGAGCGCGGGGGAGCGATCGGCATGCGTGGATCTGGACAATGGATGACTGCCGCCGCGGCGGCGATGGCGATCGTGGCGGCGGCGCCAGCCGCCGAAGCCGGTGGCCTTGTCGGCGCTGCGGGGCGCTTCGTCGTCGCCTGCGAGAACGGCGCGAACTACCGGCTCGACGCTGCAGCGACGACGGTGTTCGGCGAGGTCGTGACCGGCCGCCTGCATCTGTCGCCGCATCGTGCGATTCACGTGCGCCTGATTCCGATGGGCGACGGCTATCGCTATGCCGCGCCGGGCATCTGGCTCGAAGGTTTTCGCGATCAGGCCCAGCTCGTGCGTCAGAAGGGCGCGGCGCTAAATTGTTCGGTCGGTCCGGCCTGACTCTCAATCGGCGCAAACCGCGCGTATCGGCAAATACTGGAAAATATTCCCAGAGGTGATCGGTCCCGCCGGTCACCTTTTTTGTGTCTGTAGACACGATTCGAAACAATAGATTCTGCCTTTATTTTGCCGCCTTCCAGAATAAAGGCGAATAATACTGATGAAATATTGAGTATTCCCATGAGTCACGAAGCTCAGGCCGGCCGTTTAACAAATATAATTTGAATCAATGTTTGTATCGACTTTACTCTCATCTGGCGCAAACTTAACCAAACACCAGTAAAGCGGCTGAAAACGTTGGACATTTCATAGGTTAAGAATATTTTAACCTCACCGGATCGGCCCGCGTACGGATGGGGCATGGCCGGAAGTGGGGTTGAAGATGAACAAGCCGCTCGTTCTCGCTCAGTTGTCCAATTCGCAGGCCGTTCCGGCGTCGCCGGCAGCGCGCACGCTGAAGCTGGAAAAGCCTGCCAACGGCGCGGCGATCACCGTTCATCTCGACGGCAACACCAAGCTCGATTTCCTCGACATCTCCAACGAGAAGATCACCTTCGTGCGGGTCGGCGATCGCCTGGTCGTGCTGTTCGACAACCAGTCGACGGTGACGATCGATCCGGTGTTCAACGCCGGCGGCGAGCCGCTGCCGAACGTCAGCTTCGAGATGGGGCCGGACCGTGTGCTCAACGGCACCGAGTTCGCCTCGCTCTTCCCGGTCACCACCGATCAGTCGGTGCTGCCCGCCGCCGGCTCGACCGGCGGCACCGGTTCGGGCGCCCACTTCGTCGATCCCACGGTCGATGCGCTCGGCGGCGCCGCCACGCCGCTCGGCCTGCTCGGCAACGAGTCCACCGGCGGCACGACGTTCTCGCAGGTCAATCCCGGCTTCCCGGTGCCGATCCTCGGCACCGCCGACGTCGCGCTGCTCGATGACGAAGGCCTGCCGGGCGGCATCGCGGGCGGCCCCGGCGACATCGCGGGGCAGGCGACGGTGGTCACCGGCTCGCTGCACATCGACTTCGGCGGCGACACCGCCGGCCGCCAGATCCTGTTCGTCGCGGACCAGCCCGGTCTCGCCGGCCTGACCTCGGGCGGCGAGGCCGTCCACATCCTCGTCACCACCATCGACGGCGTGCAGACCATCATCGGCTATGTCGGCAGCGACGCCAATGTCGCGGCCAACCAGGTGTTCACCATCACGCTGAGCACCGACAGCCTCGAGGGCTCCTACACCGTCACGCTGCAGCGGCCGCTCGACCATCCGGTGCACGGCACCGAGGACACCCTCGACCTCACTGTCGCCTTCACCGCCGTGAGCGGCCATGGCAACACCGCCAGCGGCACCTTCCATGTCGACGTCAACGACGACACCCCGACCATCGACCAGACCGCGGTCGGCCACTCGACGCTGACCGATCCGGCGACGCTGACGCCGGCGACCGCGACCGGCTCGCTCGGCATCTCGTGGGGCGCCGACCGCTTTAATGCCCATGTCGATGGCGGCGTGTCCGCCACCAACGGCCACAACGGCGACCGCTCGGTGGTGTTTTCCGATGCCATCGTGACCGTCACCGGCCATGCCGGCGATGCGACCTCGGCCGTCGCGACGCTGACCTCCAACGGCAACGCCGTGCACTACGTGCTGCTCGACAACGGCACCACGCTCGTCGGCTACACCGGCGACGTCGCGCCGACCGCGGCGCCGACCGGCGGCGAGGCGCCGTCGAACATCGTGTTCGTGGTCTCCCTGTCGGACGCCAGCGACACCGGCAACTACACCGTCACCCAGTATCAGCCGCTCGATCATATCGCCGGCGGCACCACCTTCCAGTCGATCGATCTCGGCTTCCACTTCACCGCGACCGACAGCGACGGCGATCCCGTCAACGGCTCGCTGTTGGTGACCATCAACGACACCGTGCCGGTGACCACCGGACCGGTTGCCGATCACACCCTGGCGGAGAGCGCCGGCGGCGAGAGCGGCGCCTTCGTCAGCGCCACCACCGGCAACGTGGCGCTCAACATCGACTGGGGCGCGGACCGTGCCGATCCCAACACCGGCGCCATCGACCGCACCGTCACCTTCGCGGCGACGACGATCGCCGACCTCACGGCGCTGCATCTGCATTCCAACGGCGTCGAGCTGACCTACGTCATCCTCACCACGCCCGCCGGCGCGACGCTGACCGGCCTTGCCGGCCTGACACCCGTGTTCACGGTGGTGCTGTCCGACGCCAACAGCGGCAGCTACAACTTCACGCTGCTCGGCCCGCTTGATCATCCGGCGGGCCAGGGCCGCAACGACGAGCCGCTGACCTTCCATGTCGTGGCCAAGGATTCCGACGGCGATACCGTCGGCACCAGCTTCACCGTGCATGTCACCGACGACGTGCCGACCGTTGCGGGCAAGGTCTCCGATTCCAGCGTCGGCGAGGACGGCCTGTCCGGCGGCAACGGCACCCCCGGCGCCGATACCTCGGCGAGCAATGTCGCGCTCAACGTCACCTGGGGCGCCGACAGCGACATCCGCCACGCCGGCGACACCTATGGCCGCACCCTGTCGTTCCTCAGCGGCGGCGAGAGCCAGACGCCGATCGCCGGCGGCGCGGGCACGGTTGCGAGCCTTGCCTTGTCGGTCACTGGCGCCAACGGCAACGTGCTGTCGTCGGGCGGCGTGGCGCTGACCTATGTGGTGACGGCGCTCGACAATGGCGGCGAACTCCTGACCGCCTACAAGGGCTCGCCCGAAGGCGGCATCAAGGTGTTCACGCTGGCGCTCGACCCGACCAGCGCCCATGGCAGCTACAGTTTCCAGCTGCTCGGCACGCTCGACGATGCCGCCAATTCCAACACCATCAACCTGACCTTCACCGTCCAGGCGAAGGATGCCGACGGCGATCCCGTCAACACCCGCTTCACCGTCAACGTCCAGGACGACGTGCCGGTGGTGTCCGGCAAGGTGACCGATTCCACCCTCGGCGAGGACGGCCTCGCCGGCGGCAACGGCCCCATTGGCGCCGACACCTCCGTGCCCAATGTCGCGCTCAACATCAACTGGGGCGCCGACAGCGATATCCGCCACAGCGGCGACACCTACGGCCGCACCCTGTCGTTCCTGAGCGGCGGCGAGAGCCCAACGGCGATCGCCGGCGGCGCCGGCCCCGTGGAGAGCCTCGGCCTGACCGTGACCGGCGCCAATGGCAACGCGCTGTCGTCGGGCGGCGTGGCGCTGACATATGTCGTGACCGCGCTCGACAATGGCGGCGAACTGCTCACCGCCTACAAGGGCTCGCCGAGCGACGGCATCAAGGTGTTCACGCTGTCGCTGGATCCGACCAGCGCGCACGGCAGCTACAGCTTCACGCTCCTCGGCACGCTCGACGATGCCAAGGATTCGAACGCCATCAATCTTGCGTTCAAGGTGCAGGCGGCGGACGCCGATGGCGACACCGTCAACACCGGCTTCACGATCACGGTCCAGGACGATGTGCCGGTAACCTCCGGCAAGGTGAGCGATTCCAATCTCGGCGAGGACGGCCTTGCCGGTGGCAACGGCACCGTCGGCGCCGATACGTCCGCGACCAATGTCGCCCTCAATATCAACTGGGGCGCCGACAGCGATATCCGCCACACCGGCGATACCTACGGCCGCACCCTGTCGTTCCTGAGCGGCGGCGAAAGCCCAACGGCGATCGCCGGCGGCGCCGGCCCCGTGGAAAGCCTCGGCCTGACCGTCACCGGCGCCAACGGTTCGGCGCTGTCCTCGGGCGGCGTGGCGCTGACCTATGTCGTCACTGCGCTCGACAATGGCGGCGAGCTGCTCACCGCCTACAAGGGCTCGCCGAGCGATGGCAACGCCGTCTTCACGCTGACGCTCGATCCGACCAGCGCCCATGGCAGCTACAGCTTCCAGCTGCTCGGCACGCTCGACGACGCCGCCAATTCGAACACCATCAACCTGACCTTCAGGGTGCAGGCGGCGGACGCCGATGGCGACACCGTCAACACAAGCTTCACCGTCAACGTCCAGGACGACGTGCCGGTGGTGTCGGGCAAGGTGGTGGATTCGACTGTCGGCGAGGATGGCCTCAGCGGCGGCAATGGCACGCTCGGCGCCGATACCTCGGTGGCCAACGCTGCGCTCAACATCAACTGGGGCGCCGACAGCGATATCCGCCACACCGGCGACACCTACGGCCGCACCCTGTCGTTCCTGAGCGGTGGCGACAATCCCAGCGCGATCGCCGGCGGCACGGACGCCGTGTCCAGTCTCGGCCTGACCGTCACCGGCGCCAACGGTTCGGCGCTGTCGTCGGGCGGCGTGGCGCTGACCTATGTCGTGACCGCGCTCGACAATGGCGGCGAACTGCTCACCGCCTACAAGGGCTCGCCGACCGACGGCATCAAGGTGTTCACGCTGTTGCTCGATCCGACCAGCGCCCATGGCAGCTACAACTTCACGCTGCTCGGCCCACTCGACGATGCCGCCAATTCGAATTCGATCAGCCTGACGTTCAAGGTGCAGGCGGCCGACGCCGATGGCGACACCGTCAACACCGGCTTCACGGTCAATGTCCAGGACGATGTGCCGACCGCAGCGGGCAAGGTCGCGGATTCGACGGTGGGCGAAGACGGCCTCAGCGGCGCCAACAAGACCGGCGGCAGCTTTGATGCGGTCGACAACGCCTCCGTCTCGAATGTCGCGCTGAACATCAACTGGGGCGCCGACAGCGACATCCACACCGGCGCAGGTGATACCTTCGGCCGTACCCTGTCGTTCCTGAGCGGCGGCGACACCCCGACGGCGATCGCCGGGGGAACCGGCACCGTCGCCAGCCTCGGCCTCAGCGTCACCGGCGCCGCCGGCACCGCGCTGTCGTCGGGCGGCGTGGCGCTGACCTATGTCGTGACCGCGCTCGACAATGGCGGCGAACTGCTCACCGCCTACAAGGGCTCGCCGACCGACGGCATCAAG
>NZ_JAFCMM010000006.1 GCF_018131225.1 Bradyrhizobium sp. U87765 SZCCT0048
CCTATGTCGTGACCGCGCTCGACAATGGCGGCGAACTGCTCACCGCCTACAAGGGCTCGCCGACCGACGGCATCAAGATCTTCACGCTGTCGCTCGATCCGACCAGCGCCCATGGCAGCTACAGCTTCCAGCTGCTCGGTCCGCTGGACGATGCGGCGAATTCGAACACGATCGGCCTGACCTTCAAGGTGCAGGCGGCAGATGCCGATGGCGACACCGTCAACACCACCTTCAACATCAACGTTCAGGACGACGTGCCGGTTGCCAATGGTGCGACCGACAGCACCATCCGCGAAGGCCATCTGCCGAACGGCAACGAGGGCAGCGATCCCTCGCAGCTGACCGCGACCGCGAGCCTCGGCGTCAGCTGGGGTGCGGACAACGGCGCGGCGCGCAGCCTCGCCTTCAACACCACCTCGGTCGGGCCGCTCCAGTTCCCCGATGTCACGATCAGGGACGCCAGTGGCGCCTTCCTCGGCACCTCGAAGGGCGATCTGCTCGTCTACACCGTCTCGACCACCGCGGACGGCCACCCGCTGCTGACCGCAACCGCCTATGGGTTGAACGGCACGCCGCGCACGGTGTTCACGATCGAGCTCGATCCGTCGGCGCCGAACGGCGCCTACAAGTTCACGCTGCTGGACGCGCTCGACGAGCGCGCGGGCGCGGGCAAAAACTCGCTGGACATCCAGGTCGGCTTCAAGGCGACCGACAGCGACGGCGACAGCGTGTCCAGCAAGCTGACGGTGCATGTCGTCGACGACGTGCCGGTGGCCGGCAAGCCCGATACCGTCACGCTCTATGAACAGGACCTGCCCACGGTCACCGGCGCGGCCGATCCGACACCGGCCGACGTCACGTCGCTGACCGGCTCGGTCGGCATTTCCTGGGGCGCCGACAACAGCACCAATTTCCCCGGCGAGCGTCAGCTCGCCTTCGCGATGTCCGGTCTCAACCCGGTCGTGACCGTCACCGACAGCGTGACCGGCACGGTCGCCAACCTGACGTCCGGTGGCCAGGCTGTGCACTATCTGGTGGTGCCGCTGCTCAACGGCGGCGCGCAGCTCATCGCCTACACCGGCTCGGTGTTCGGCGCCGGCAATGCCGCCAACCAGGTGTTCACGCTGACGCTCGATCCGGACGCGACCGCGAACGGCCAGTACACCTTCCAGCTGCTCGGCAAGCTCGACCACACCGGCGCGGGCGCCGACACGCTGTCGTTCAACTTCAAGGTCAACGCCACCGACAGCGACGGCGACACCGTCTCGACCAACATCGTCATCAATGTCGTCGACAACGTGCCGGCGACGCCGGATGGCGCGACGCTGTCGGTCGACGAGCATGGCCTGGTGAGCGGGACGGATATCATCGCGGTCGGCCACGTGTCGGCGCTCTCGGTCGGTGCCGACGGCTATTTCGGCGGTTCGCTCGCCAAGGCCATCGCCTTCACCACGCTGCCGACCGGCCTGACCATCGACAACGGCACCGCGGTGACCGTGACCCAGAACGGCAACGTCGTCACCGGCAAGGCGGGCAACGTGACGGTGTTCACGCTGACCATTGCTGCCGACGGCACCTACACTTATGACCAGAAGGTGGCGCTGTTCCACAACGGCACCGGCGCCGACGTCAAGCAGATCGATTTCGCCTTCACCATCAAGGACGGCGACGGCGACGTGTCGCAGCCGGCGACGGTGTCGGTGAAGATCACCGACGACGTGCCGGTCAATCCGGCAGGTGCGACGCTGTCGGTCAACGAGCATGGCCTTGTCGGCGCGACCGACATCATCGCGGTGTCGACCAATGCGCCGCTCAGCGCCGGCGCGGACGGCTTTTATGGCGGCTCGCTGTCGACCGCGATCAGCTTCACCGTGCTGCCTAGCGGGCTCACCATCGACAGCGGCGCTGCCGTGGTCGTGACCCAGAACGGCAATGTCGTCACCGGCACCGCCGGCGGCGTCACCGTGTTCACGCTGACCATTTCCGCCGACGGCACCTACACCTACGACCAGAAGGTGGCGCTGTTCCACAGCGGCACCGGCGCCGACGTCAAGCAGATCGACTTCGCCTTCACCATCAAGGACGGCGACGGCGACGTGTCGCAGCCGGCGACGGTGTCGGTAAAGGTCACCGACGACGTGCCGACCATCTCGGTGTCGAGCACGATCATCGTCGCCGACGAGACCCCGGGCGCGCAGCCCGGGACCAACGACGTCACCACCGCGGCTCCCGCGCTGCTGGCGGCGGCAGGCACCATCATCAACCTGGCGCAGTCGGCCGCCGGCTATGCCGCGATCAGCGGCGGCGCCGATGGCGTCAAGAGCGTTGCGCTGACCACCAGCACCGGCGCGGCGCTGGTCAACGTCGACAGCGGCCTGACCACGCTCGACGGCACCCATATCCTGCTGTCGAACGATGCCAACAACGCCAACCTCGTGCTCGGCAAGGCCAATGGCGTCACGGTGCTGGCGATCTTCGTCGATCCGGCCACCGGCACGGTGTCGGTCGCCGAGTACGGCGCCATCAAGCATCCCGACGGCAGCAATCCAAACGATGCAGTGTCGCTCGCCAATGTCGTCTACGTCTCGGTGACGGACGGCGACAACGATGTCGCGACCTCGGCGACGCCGCTGCATATCAATATCCTCGACGACGGCCCGACCATCGGCACGCCGGCGGGAACCGCTGTCGGCGAAGGGGATCTGACCACCCACGCCACGACATCGTCGCATGGCTCGCTGGGCATCAACTTCGGCACCGACGGCGCTGCTGCGGCCGGCGCGCCGGCCAACCCCGGCATCACCCAGACCATCAATTTCGACAATCTCGCCAACGGCGGCCTGACCAGCTTCTCGGTCGGCGACTTCAAGTTCACCACCAACCAGGGCATCGCCAACACCAGCGGCCATGCCGGCCAGCTCTACGGCACGCTGGTCACGATCAGCGATGCCGCGGGTCCGTTCACCCTCAGCAAGATCGACCTCGGTCTCTACGGCACCAGCAATAACCCGAGCTACGACAACATCACGCTGACCGCCTACGACGCCCACGGCAACGTGATCGGCACGCTGGTGGTCAATGTCGGGGCGACGGTGGGGCTCGGCTCGGCGCTGACCACCATCGATCTGTCGCACACCGTGCTCGACGGCCTGCAGATTTCCAAGCTGACGATCGTGCCGCAGCACGACAACAACGTGAACGGCTCGGTGGTCGTCGACAATGTCGTCGTCAACAGCGGCGCGTCGGCGGCGATCCCCGGCGCGGTGACGTTCTCGTCCTCCAGTGCCATCACCAACGTCCATATCGTCGACGATCAGGGCCACACGGTCGACGCCTCGACCCTGACCTCGCAGGGTCAGCAGGTGCACTATGTGCTGATCGACACCGCGACGCTGGTCGCCTACACCGGCGACACCGCGCCGACTTCGATCACCGGCGCCAATGTCGTGTTCTCGGTGGTGCTGTCGCAGAATGCGGCCAATCCGAATGGCGCCTATGACTTCACGCTGTCGAAGCCGCTCGACGATCTGCCGTCGGGGACCGTCTCCGACCTCAAGCTCAGCTTCGACTTCACCGCCAAGGACGGCGACGGCGACACCAAGGGCGGCCAGTTCACGGTCACCGTGCACGACGACGTGCCGACCGCGCACGATGTCAACGCCGCGATGTCGGAGAACGACACCAAGGTCATCACCCTGGTCGTGGGCACCGACTACGCGTTCGGTGCGGACAGCCATGGCGCGGCGATCACGCTCGGCACCGCGACGCTGGCCGGTACCCCGGCCGGCCTGACGCTGGGCATGCCGACCGTCACGCTCGGCGCCGACGGTCACACCATTACCATCGTGCCCGGCACCGCGTTCGACGCCCTCAATGTCGGCCAGCAGGTGACACTGCACATCCCCTTCACCGTCACGGACGGCGACGGCGA
This sequence comes from Bradyrhizobium sp. U87765 SZCCT0048, assembly GCF_018131225.1. Classification (GTDB taxonomy): domain Bacteria; phylum Pseudomonadota; class Alphaproteobacteria; order Rhizobiales; family Xanthobacteraceae; genus Bradyrhizobium_A. Next base: position 3,932 of record NZ_JAFCMM010000006.1, read on the forward strand.
CAGCGTCACCAAGGACATCGCGGTGGTGATCAACGGCGTCAACGATCCCGCCGTGATCTCCGGCACCATCACCGGCTCGGTGACGGAAGCGGGCGGCGTTAACAACGCCGACAATCCCAACCAGGTCGCCACCGGCACGCTGACCGCGACCGACGTCGACAATCCCGCCAACGTCTTCCAGGCGGTCGGCTGGACCAACACGACCTACGGCTCGTACACCGTCGATGCCAGCGGCCACTGGACTTATGGCGTCAACAACTCCAACACCACGGTCGCCGGCCTCAACATCGGCGACAAGCTGACCGACACCTTCACGGTGCTCAGCGCCGACGGCACGCCGCAGGTGATCACGATCACCATCAACGGCGCCAACGATGCGCCGACGACGTCGCCGGGCTTCCCCGACGGCGGCACCATCACCGAGTATGTCGCGACCAATCCGGCGGCCGGATCGTCGACCGACCGCACCTATTTCGACAGCGGCTACAACGGCGGCGGCTTCCACATCGCCGACACCGACTTCAACGACGCGCACACCGTTGCGGTGGCACTGCAGTCAACGACGGCGGCCAGTGTGATCGGCTCGGTCACGGCGGCGATCGGCACAGACACCGGCACGACGGGCTATGGCTTCGTCAACTGGAACTACCATGTCACCGATGCCGAGCTGAACCCACTGGCCGAAGGGCAGATTGTGACGGAGGTGTTCCGCATCACGGTGACCGACAGCCATGGTGCGTCGACCTACCGCGACATCACCATCACCCTGGTCGGCACCAACGATGCACCGACGCTGGTCAGCGCGACCACTACGGCGACGGGAACGCTTGACGAGTTGCCGAACGTCACCGGCTCGACCGCGACCGACCACGTCTCCGGCTCGATCGCATTTGCCGATCCCGACCTGATCGACACTCATGCCGCGACCGCGGGCGATCCGACCTTCACCTGGTCGGGCGGCACCCTGACGGGCGATCAGCTCGCCGCGCTGAAGGCCGCGAGCCTGCTCAATCTCGTGGTGCACGATGCCGTGACCCCGGGCAACGGCAACGTCGCCTGGACCTACAACGTCACCGACGGCGCGCTCGACTTCCTCGGCGCCGGCCAGACCCTGACGGTGACCTACAACGTCACGATCGACGATCACCATGGCGGCACCGTGGTGCAGCCGGTGACCGTGACCATCAATGGCGCCAATGAGCCGGCCGTGATCGCCGGCACCATCACCGGATCGGTGACGGAGGCGGGCGGCGTCAACAACGCCGACAATCCCAACCAGGTCGCCACCGGCACGCTGACCGCGGCCGATCCTGACGGCCCGACCAACGTCTTCCAGGCGGTCGGCTGGACCAACACGACCTATGGCTCGTACACCGTCGATGCCAGCGGCCACTGGACGTATGGCGTCAACAACTCCAACACCACGGTCGCCGGCCTCAACATCGGCGACAAGCTGACCGACACCTTCACGGTGCTCAGCGCCGACGGCACGCCGCAGGTGATCACGATCACCATCAACGGCGCCAACGATGCGCCGACGACGTCGCCGGGCTTCCCCGACGGCGGCACCATCACCGAGTATGTCGCGACCAATCCGGCGGCGGGATCGTCGACCGACCGCACCTATTTCGACAGCGGCTACAACGGCGGCGGCTTCCACATCGCTGACACCGACTTCAACGATGCGCACACCGTTGCGGTGGCACTGCAGTCGACGACCGCGAGCAGTGTGATCGGCTATGTCGATGCCTCGATCGGCACCGACACGGGCACGACGGGCTATGGTTTCGTCAACTGGAACTACCATGTCACCGACGCTCAGCTGAATCCGCTGGCCGAAGGGCAGATCGTGACGGAGGTGTTCCGCATCACGGTGACCGACAGCCATGGTGCGTCGACCTACCGCGACATCACCATCACCCTGGTCGGCACCAACGACGCGCCGACCGTCGTCACCGCGTCGACGTCGGCGGCGGGCTCGTTCGACGAGCAGGCGGGCGTCACCGGCTCGACCGCGACCGACCACGTCTCCGGCACCATCGCGTTAGCCGATCCGGATCTGATCGACACTCACGCCGCGACCGCCGGCGATCCGAGCTTCACCTGGTCGGGCGGCACCCTGACGGGCGATCAGCTCGCGGCGCTGAAGGCCGCGAGCCTGCTCAATCTCGTGGTGCACGATGCCGTGACCCCGGGCAACGGCAACGTCGCCTGGACCTACAATGTCACCGACGGCGCGCTCGACTTCCTGTCGGCCGGCCAGACCCTGACGGTGACCTACAATGTCACCATCGACGACCACCACGGCGGCACCGTGGTGCAGCCGGTGACCGTGACCATCAATGGCGCCAACGATGCGCCAATCATCACCTCTGGTGCATCCGCCACCGAGGCCGAGGGCACGGCGGCCAGCAACGTCGTCTACCAGATCACCGCGACGGACGCCGACGCCGGCAGCCATCTGACCTACTCGCTGAGCGGCAATGACGCGGCTGCGTTCAACGTCTCCGCCAACGGCGAGGTGACGTTCAAGAATGCGCCGAACTACCAGACGCAGAGCAGCTACAACATCATCGTCCATGCCAACGACGGCATCGCCGACACCACCAAGGCCGTGACGATCAACGTCACCAACGTCGCACCGGTGGCCAGCAACGACGGCTACACGGTGGCCGAGGACACGCTGCTGACGACGACGGCGGCGACCGGCGTGCTCGCCAATGACACCGACGCCGGCGGCGGGCCGCTCAATGCGGTGCTGGTGTCGGGGCCGAGTCATGCGTCGAGCTTCCATCTCAACGCGGATGGCTCGTTCACCTACCAGGCGGCGGCGGACTACGCCGGCGGCGACAGCTTCACCTACAAGGCCAACGACGGCACTGCCGACTCCAACGTCGTCACGGTCAATCTGACGGTGACGCCGGTGAGCGACGGTCCGGCGCCGCTGACCATCACCGACAGCACCCCGTCGACCGCACCGACCGTGGGCGACGTGCTGCAGGCCAATCTCGGCCACGACCGCGACGGCGATCCTGCCGCGGGCAGCGTGACCTACCAGTGGCTGCGCGACGGCCAGGCGATCACCAGCGCCACCGGCGCGACCTATACGCTGACGACCGACGACATCGGCAAGCACATCACGGTCAGCGCCCACTACATCGACGGTCAGGGCTTCACCAACGATCCGGTGAGCGACCCGACCGTCGCCGTGATCAGCAACAACGTCGCGCCGACGGTGACCGGCGGCACGTTCTCCGGCGCGGTGACGGAAGACGCCGGCCCGACCACGGGACCGGAGCTCGTCGTCGACGGCAACATGGAGGGCGCATGGACGCAGGGCGTGCCCACGGGCTGGACCGGCGCGCGCCCGGGCTACGTCACGGGCTCGATGTATGGCGTCCACTCCGGCAGCTTCTCGACGATCTTCTACGCCTATGACAGCTCCAACCCTGCCGCGACGCTGTCGCAGAACATCACGACGGTCTCCGGACAGAGCTACCTGATCGACTTCTGGGCCAAGGACACCAACGGTCTCGGCGTGATCTCCGTGGTGTGGAACGGCCAGACCGTTGCTGCCTACGGCATCAGCGGGCCGAATGCGCTCGGCACCAGTTATCACGAGTACCAGGTGATCGTGACCGGCACCGGCGGCAGCACGTCGCTGGCCTTCGCCGGCTCGACGGCTGGCACCAATACGGGCGACCAGATCTATCTCGACGACGTTTCCGTGAAGGCGGTGACGCCGAACACGACCCAGACGACCTCGGGCACCATCCACTTCAGCGATGATGCCACGGATACCCATACGGTGACGGTGACGCCGCAAGGCAGCGGCTATCTCGGCAACCTCACGGTCGGCACGGTCAACGAGACCAGCCAGCAGTTCAACTGGAACTTCTCGGTGGCGAATGCGGCGATCCAGTATCTCGCCGCGGGCCAGACGCTGACCCAGACCTACACGCTGGCGATCAACGACCAGCATGGCCACATCACCAACCAGACGGTGACGGTCACCCTCAACGGCATCAACGATGCCCCGGTGATCGATGGTGGCGCAACCACCGGCAGTGTCACCAGGCTTGCCGGTTCGGCGGCCTCGCTGCTGAGCAATGGCGATTTCGAGACGGGATCGCTCGGCGCCTGGACCAGCACGGCCACCAGCACGACGGGCGGTCTGCCCTATGCCGCGGTCGGCTCGGTCTTCAGCTTCCACAACGGCGACAACTACAATTACGAAGTCGGCGGCAACACGGCAGCGACGCTGTCGCAGACCGTCCACACCGTCGCCGGCCAGAGCTATCTCCTCGAATTCGACCTCGCGGGCTCCTACGGGCTTGCCGGCAATTCGTCGGTGAGCGTGTTGTGGAACAACGCCTCGCAAGGCGTTCTGACCAATATCGGCAACTCGGTCGGGCACTACCAGTATGTTCTCGCCGGAGACGGCGGCACCGATACGGTCGCGCTGCAGATCGTGAGCAACGGCCAGCTCGGCGGCATCGACGTCAATGACGTCAAGCTGACGCCGGCCGAGGTGGCGAAGGGCGCGATCAGCTTCCACGACGTCGACCTGACGGATACGGTCCACACGGTGTCGGTGACGCCGACCGGCTCGAATTATTACGGCACCTTCACGGCCACGGTCGACAACACCACCAACAAGGTGAACTGGACGTTCGTGGTCAAGGACGCCGATCTCGCCGGCCTTGGCACCGGCCAGCATGTCGACCAGACCTACACCATCGTCATCGACGATGGGCACGGCGGCACCGTCAGCCAGAACGTCACCGTCACCGTACAGGACTCGGACGTCGCGCCGGTCAACACGGTGCCGGCGGACCAGAGCGTCGCCAACAATGGCTCGCTGGTATTCTCGTCGGCCAATGGCGACGCGCTGTCGGTGTCCGACGTCGACAGCCCGACGCTGACGGTGACGCTCACCGTCGCGCATGGCACGCTGACGCTGCATCAGCTCACCGGGCTGTCGTTCTCGGCCGGCGACGGCACGTCCGACGCCACGATGACGTTCACCGGGTCCCAGAGCGCGATCAATGCGGCGCTCAACGGCCTGACCTATGCGCCGACGTCCGGCTATACCGGTCAGGACAGCCTGAAGATCGTCACCAGCGATGGTGGCCTCAGCGATACCGACACCGTCGGCATCACCGTCCAGCCGCCGCCGAACCACGCGCCGGTGATCACGTCGTCGGCGCAGACCGGCAGCATCACCGAGGATGCGTCCTACGTTGTCCAGACCGGCAATCTCGTCCTTAATGGCGATTTCGATCCATTCACGGCGCCGGACAACTCGTTCCACTGGTATTCGCTGGACTACTGGACCGTGGGCGGCGCGGGCAACGTCAGCGTGCTGGGCTCCGGCTACAACGGAACTGGCGGCGAAGCCTACTTCCTCGGCTCGCAGCTCACCACCCTCAGTCAGACCATCAACACCGTGGCCGGGCAGACCTATACGGTCTCGTTCTACGTGCTCGACGGCGGTGCGATGCATTCGGATTTCAGCAACGCCAACTTCACGGTCAGCGCAACGGGCAATCCGACGGGCGCAATTCCGGTCGTGATCGACTATTCCAATTATCACCAGTATACCTACCAGTTCGTTGCAACTGGAAGCAGCACGACGATTACGTTCGGTGCGAGCGGCATGGACTTCGGCAGCTTCCAGCTCGACCACATCTCGGTCAATGCATCGGGACCGCAGCCGACGCCTGGAACGGAAACGTCGAAGGGCACGATTACCTTCACTGACGCAGATGTCAGCGACAGCCACAGCATTCTGGTCACCCCGAAGGGCACCGGCTATCTCGGCTCGTTCACCACGTCGCTGGCGAATGACTCGGCCAATGGCGCCACCGGCAAGGTCAACTGGGGCTTCTCGGTTGCCGACAGCGCGATCCAGTCGCTCGGCGCCGGCCAGACGCTGACGCAGACCTACACCGTGACCATCAATGACGGCCATGGCGGCGTGACCTCGCAGGATGTCACGGTGACGCTCAACGGCGTCAACGATGCGCCGGTGCTCGACAGCTCGGTCGGCGTGTCGCTGGGCAGCCAGGCCAAGGGCAACGGTTCGCCCGGCTTGGGCTCCGGCACGCTGGTGTCGGCGCTGGTCGGCAACGGCACCGGGCCGAACAACGTCTCCGACGTCGACAGCGGCGCCAAGACCGGCATCGCCATCACCGGCACCACCGGCTCGGTCAGCGGCACCTGGTACTACACGACGAATGGCGGCGCGAACTGGTATGCGATGACGTCGCTCAGCGCCACCAACGCGCTGCTGCTGTCGGCCGACTCGCTGACCCGCCTCTACTTCAGGCCGAACGGCAGCTCGTCGACCGGCACCGTCGGCCTGACGTTCGCGGCCTGGGACCAGAGTTCGGGTTCGGTCAGTGGCCGTGGTGACACCACGGTCAATGGTGGCACCACTGCGTTCTCGACGACGACCGACACCGCGTCGCTGGTGATCGGGACCTCGTCGGGCACGTTCGCGTCGCTGACCACGGGCACCGACTCGGTGTTCTTCGCCAGCGGCACCAACACCGTGGTCGGCACGATCAACACCCAGACCACCGGTGCCAGCGCGACACAACTCAATTCGAGCGACAAGCTGATCGGCGCGGGGCAGGACACCCTGAACCTGGCCGCGAACAGCACCGGAGCAGGAACGAACTATTCATTCAACTTCGGCGCGATGTCGGCCTTCCAGGGCTTCTCGCAAGTCAATGTCATCGGGCCGAGCAACTCCAAGAACGTCAGCCTGGCGTTCGGCAACAGCAACGTACTCGGCGGCCAGATGCTCACCGTGAGCGGCTTCGCCCTGGCGAGTAACCTTGCCTTCGCGGCCGACGCCTCGGCGGTGACCAACGGCGGCGCGTTCACCTTCATCGCCAATGGCGGCACCAACACGCTCAAGGGCGGCAGCGGCAACGACACGTTCGTGTTTGCCAATGCGGCATTCTCGGCGAACGACGTGGTGTCCGGCGGCGCCGGCACCGACACGCTGAAGTTCAGCGATGCGGTCAACCAGACCGACGGGGCGTTCGCCAATGTCAGCAGCGTCGAAGCCATCGTGCTCGCCAACGCGGTCAATGTGCTGACGCTCGGCAGCTACGCCAGCGCGATGGTCGGCGGCGCTGGTCACACGCTGACGATCGACGACTCGGCGGCAACGGGAGCGCTGACGCTGAACGCGTCGGCGGTGACGGCCGATCTGGTGGTCAACACCGGTGCGGGCAACGACCACATCACCGGCGGCTCGGGCAACGACACCTTCAAGTTCACCAATGCCCACTTCGACGGCAACGACGTCATCGACGGTGGCGCCGGCACCGACACCATCCAGATCCTGGATGCGGCGTCGATCACCGACGCGGCATTCGCCAACAAGACGCACATCGAGAAGCTGGTGCTCGGCGATTTCGCCAACAGCGTCACGCTGGGTGCCAATGCCGAGGTGGAGATCCAGTCGGCGACCGGCAAGCTGCTGATCATCGACGACAGCGCCGCGACGGCGGGCCATGGCCTGACGCTGGACGCCTCGTCGACGGCGCTGTCGTCGAGCTCGCATCTGGCGATCTACGGCGGCGCGGGGGACGACATCGTCAAGCTGACCAGCGACCGCTTCAACATGGGTGATACCATCGACGGCGGTGCGGGTAACGACACCATCCAGATCGTCGGCACGGCGAATATTCTGGATGCCGGATTCGCCCATGTCAGCCACGTCGAGACCCTGCAGTTCGGCGCCGGCACCACCGACACCGTCACGCTCGGCGCCAACGCGACCACGGCGATCGGCACGGGAACGCTGACGGTCGACGCCCATACCGCGCTGTCGCTCACCCTCGATGCTTCGGGCGTCGATGCCACCTCGCATCTCAACGTGCTCGGCGGCACCGGCAACGACACCATCGTCGGCGGCAAGGGCGACGACGTCATCACCGGCGGCCTCGGCAACGACACGCTGACCGGCGGCCTTGGCGCCGACCGCTTCGTGTTCGCGGAGATGGGGACGGCGAACAAGGACACCATCCTCGACTACAGCGCGAGCCAGGGCGACACCATCGACCTCACCGCGCTGCTCGGCTCGAACACCGGTGTCACCAACGCCAACATCAACAACTACGTGCATCTGGCACAGAGCGGCAACGACATCACCGTGCAGGTCGATACCGCCGGCGGCGGCAACTTCTCCGGCGGCGCGCATGACGTGGTGACGCTGCACGGCTACGGCACCAGCGGCAACGACATCGTCAACATCGTGTTCCAGAACGCGCAGCACCAGATGGTCGCCTGACGGCGCTGCTCGGGACAAACGCCGATGGCCGGGCTTGCGCCCGGCCATTGTCATTTTGGAGGACGTTGCTCCGGCCGCGCTGGCCGTTGGCCCGGTGTCGTGTCGCCGGATGCGGGACGCGCGGGACTGCGGCCTTCGCCGCTATTGCCGCAGGGTGTTGGTCAATTCGCCGATGCCGTCGATGGCGACGGTGACGGTGCTGACCTCCGCCTTCATGGCGCCGACGCCGAGCGAGGTGCCGCAGCAGATGATGTCGCCGGGGTGCAGCGTCATGTCGCCGGAAATGCGGCTGACGAGTTCGGCGGCGCTGAAGATCATGTCGGCGATCGGGTAGTTCTGGCGCTCGGCGCCGTCGAGCACGGTGCGCACCACCAGCGCCGCCGGGTCGACGTCGGTCGCGATCGCCGGGCCGAACGGGCAGAAGCCGTCAAACCCCTTGGCGCGCGCCCACTGGGCGAAGGTGGCGTCGCGGGAGATGATGTCGGCGGCGGTGATGTCGTTGACGCAGGTATAGCCGAAGATGTGGGCGTCGGCGTCCGCGACGCTGACGTTGCTGCAGCTGCGGCCGATGACGATGGCGAGTTCGCCCTCATAGACGATCTTGCCGTCATAGGATGGCGGGCGGCCGACGGCGGCGTCGGGACCGGTGACGGACGAGGGGGCTTTCAGCAGGTACAGCGGCTCCCTGGGCTCGGCGACGCCAAGTTTGGCGGCGAGGGCGTGGAAGTTGTTCCACAGCGCGATCACCTTGGACGGCGTCGTAGGCGCCAGCAGCGTGACGTTCGAGCGGGGCAGCCGTGCACCGTTGGCCTGGGGGCTGTCGAACATGTCGCCGTGATGCACGGTGATGGTGTCGTCAGCCAGCGTGCCGAAACCGATGCTGTCGCCGTGGCGGAAGCGAACCCAGTGGGGCATGGGGCGTGTCCTCTCTAACGTGTCTTGTCTGCGGTGGGGGACGAACTGTCGCGTCGACAGCTGTAAGACCGTCACCCTGAGGCGGCCGTGCGAAGCATGGCCCTCGAAGGGCGACGGCCCGGGCCGCGCTGGGGCCGCATCCTTCGAGGCTCGCTGGCGCTCGCACCTCAGGATGACGGAGAGAGACCTGACGCGAGATGCTGCGACAGGGAGACGGCGTTCGCCTCAGTACAGCCCGGCCACCCTGGCCCGCTGCGCGGTCAGGGCCAGCACGGTGTCGATCGCCGGCGTCGGGATCTGCGTCAGCCGGCCCATTTCCTGGACCACGGTGACCAGTGGATCGATCTCCATCGGGCGGCCGCGCTCGAGGTCCTGCAGCATCGAGGTCTTGTGGGCGCCGACCTTGCGCGCGCCCTCGATGCGGCGCTCGACATCGACGCGGAATTTGACGCCGAAGCGCTCGGCGATGGCCTGGGCTTCCAGCATCATCGCCTTGGCGACCGCACGGGTGCCGGGATCGGAGGCGATGACGTCGAGGGTGGCGTGGGTCAGCGCGCTGATCGGATTGAAGCAGACATTGCCCCACAGCTTCAGCCAGATCTCGTCGCGGATGCGATCGAGCGCCGGCGCCTGCAGGCCGGCCCTGGCGAACATCTCCGACAGCCTGGTGACGTCGGCGGAGATTTCGCCGGACGGCTCGCCGATCGGGAAGCGGTCGCCATAGACATGGCGGATGACGCCGGGCGCCTCGAGTTCGGTGGCGGGATAGACGATGCAGCCGATGGCGCGCTGCGGTCCCAGTTCCTTCCACTGCCGGCCGCCGGGATCGATGCTCTCCAGCGTCGTGTTCTGGAATGCGTTGCCGTGCTTGTAGAAGTACCAGTAGGGGATGCCGTTGACGGCAGTGACGATGCGGGTGTGATCGCCGATCAGCGGCTTGATGGCGTCGAGCGCGCCGGTGATCGAATGCGCCTTCAGGCAGATGATGACATAGTCCTGCACGCCGAGTTCGGCGGCGTTGTCGGTACAGCGTGGCCGCACCACGCGGGTCTCGTCGCCGGCGAGCAGCTTGAGGCCGTGCTCGCGCATCGCGGCGAGATGGGCGCCGCGCGCCACCAGGCTGACGTCCGCGCCGGCTTCCGCGAGCTTGACGCCGAGATAGCCGCCGATCGCGCCGGCGCCGTAAATGCAGATCTTCATGATGTCCTACCGTCTTCGGATAGCGTGGGCGAAGTGATGGGCCGGGCGCGGCGCGTCCATGACCGGCCCGGCGGTTACGCCGCCGGGCGCTGTGTCAGGGGGCGCCTTGCCGGTCGCGTCAGGGCCGCGAGGCGGGGGCGGCGGTCGCTGCCGGCGCAATCGCGGCGGCGGGAACGAAGGCGTCGTCGGCGAGCAGCTCGAGATCGCGGATGCTGATGACGCCGATCAGGCTGTGCTCGTCGATCACCGGCAGGTGGCGGATGTGATGGTCGCGCATCAGGCCGCGGGCGTGGGCGAGCGTGTCGCTCGAGCTGCACGACACCAGCTGCTGCACCGAGATCAGGGTCGAAACCTTCATCGCAAGGCCTGCCGGGCCGTGCTCGGCGATCGCGCGCGCCACATCGCGCTCGGAGAACATGCCGACCGCGACATTGCCTTCGGTGCGGCAGACGTCCTTCACCACCAGCGCGCCGACGTTGTTGGCCCGCAGCAGCTCGGCGGCGATCGCCACCGTCTCGTTCATCCGCACCGTCGCAATCCGGGTGCCCTGACGAGTGCGCAGGATGTCACCGACTTTCATTTCAACCTCCCTCGTGTGGGCTGGCCATGGAGCCGGCCGGTTCAGTCCGACGGGTATGAGTATTGGTATACATTATACCAGAAGTCAATGCGAATTGGGCGGTGCCCGGTTTGTAATTTTGTCAAAAGGGAAGGGGCGGAGAGGCTGACGTTTTTACGGTAAGGCGCCCGCCGGGAATGTCGCGCCTTCTTCTCACAGTGCGAGTGTTTGGTGCCGAGGTGATTGCTTCAAATCCAGCGTCTTCGCAGGGCTCGACCCGGCGATGATGCGGCGTTTGCGGCAAGCGAGGCCCCAAACCACAAGTGCATCGGCAACGCGATCACCTCTCGGTCCTCGCCCCCGAATGCGAATGCCCGCGCGGGGGAGCGCGGGCATCGCGATGGCGGCGTCGGGGGAAGGCGCCGACTATCGCTTCAACAGGTCGACCAGCGTGGTGCCGAGGCGCGCGGGCGAGGGCGAGACGCGGATGCCGGCGTCTTCCATCGCCGTGATCTTGGACTCCGCATCGCCCTTGCCGCCGGAGACGATGGCGCCGGCATGGCCCATGCGGCGGCCGGGCGGCGCGGTGCGGCCGGCGATGAAGCCGACCATCGGCTTGCTGCGGCCGCGCTTTGCCTCGTCCTTGATGAACTGTGCGGCGTCCTCTTCCGCCGCGCCGCCGATCTCGCCGATCATCACGATCGACTCCGTCCGGGGATCGGCGAGGAACATCTCCAGCACGTCGATGAACTCGGTGCCCTTCACCGGATCGCCGCCGATGCCGACCGCGGAGGTCTGCCCGAGGCCGACCTGCGAGGTCTGGAACACCGCCTCATAGGTCAGCGTGCCCGAGCGCGACACCACGCCGACGCTGCCTCTTTTGAAGATGCTGCCGGGCATGATGCCGATCTTGCATTCGCCGGCGGTCATCAGGCCCGGACAGTTCGGCCCGACGAGGCGCGAGGCCGAGCCGTCGAGCGCGCGCTTGACGCGCACCATGTCCTTCACCGGAATGCCTTCGGTGATACACACGATCAGCGGCACCTCCGCGTCGATCGCCTCGCAGATCGCATCCGCCGCGCCCGGCGGCGGCACATAGATCACGCTGGCGTCGGCGCCGGTCGCCTCGCGCGCCTGCGCCACGGTGTCGAACACCGGCAGGCCGAGATGCGTGGAGCCGCCCTTGCCCGGCGAAGTGCCGCCGACCATCTTCGTCCCGTAGAGCATCGCCTGCTCGGAGTGGAAGGTGCCGTTCTTGCCGGTGAAGCCCTGGCAGATCACTTTGGTGTCGGCATCGATCAGGATCGACATTTACGCGGCCTCCTTGCGCACGGCGCGAACGATCTTTTGCGCCGCGTCGTCGAGATCGTCGGCGGAGACGACGTTGAGACGGGACTCGGCGATGAGCGTCTTGCCGCGTTCGACATTGGTGCCTTCGAGCCGCACCACCAGCGGAACTTTAAGTCCGACCTCACGCACCGCGGCGACCACGCCCTCGGCAATGACGTCGCAGCGCATGATGCCGCCAAAGATATTGACCAGAATGCCGCGCACGTTGGGATCGGCGGTGATGATCTTGAAGGCGGCGGCGACCTTGTCCCTGGTGGCGCCGCCACCGACGTCGAGGAAGTTCGCCGGCGTGCCGCCATAGAGCTTGATGATGTCCATGGTCGCCATGGCAAGGCCAGCGCCGTTGACCATGCAGCCGATCTCGCCATCGAGGGCGATGTAATTGAGATCGTATTTCGACGCCTCGATCTCCTTGTCGTCCTCCTCGGAGAGGTCGCGCAGCCGCAGCACGTCGGGATGGCGGTAGAGCGCATTGGAATCGAAGCTGACCTTGGCGTCGAGGCAGCGCAACTCGCCCTGTTTCGTCAGCACCAGCGGATTGATCTCGAGCATCGCCATGTCCTTGGCGACGAAGGCCGCATAGAGCTGCAGCGTCAACCGCTCGGCCTGCCTCGCAAGATCGTCGGTGAGGCCGAGGGCGGTCGCGACCTTGCGGCCGTGATGTCCCATCACGCCGGTCGCGGGATCGATGGAGAAAGTCACGATCTTTTCGGGCGCGTTGTGCGCGACCTCCTCGATGTCCATGCCGCCTTCGGTCGAGACCACGAACGCGACGCGCGAGGTGGCGCGGTCGACCAGCATCGACAGGTAGAACTCCCTCGCGATGTCGGAGCCGTCCTCGATGTAGAGACGGTTGACCTGCTTGCCCTGCGGCCCGGTCTGCACCGTCACGAGCGTGTGGTGGAGCATCTCGCTTGCGAACGCGCCGACCTCGGCCACCGAGCGCGCGATGCGGACGCCGCCCTTCGCGCCGGCGGGCAACTCCTTGAACGCGCCCTTGCCGCGGCCGCCGGCATGGATCTGCGACTTCACCACATAGACCGGGCCGGGCAGCGTGCGCGCCGCGGCCACTGCTTCATCGGCGGTGAAGGCCGCGACGCCCGGGGATACCGGCGCGCCGAACTCCTTCAGGATCGCCTTGCCCTGGTACTCGTGAATGTTCATGCGTTCGCTCCCTCCGCTTGCTGCTGTTGTCCGCGCCGGCGCGCGCACGCGGCGCGACCAGAGCGACAATTGGCATTGTGTATTTTGTATACCAGAATGCAAGATGGCGCGGCTGTCAAGCCGCGCGGGGGAGGCAGGTGATGGGCCGCGTCTTGCATCGGCTGTGGGCCCAGGGGGCTCATGGTCACGGGCAGTCCTGCTGACATGTCCGTCACGGCACAACGCGCCGGAGGGCCTCATGGTTCGAGACGCGCGTCGCTGCCGCGCTCCTCACCATGAGGAGGAAGGTCGCTCCGCCTCACGGCGTCATTCCGGGACGTCGCGAAGCGACGGACCCGGAAGCTCGGCCTTTGGTCTTGCTGAGCGTTCGAGATTCGGTTCGCCGCGCTTGCGGCGTCGGGAATGACGAGCGGTGAACGTCTCGCGGGAGCATCAAGCAACGCCAGCATCATGAGCCGGACCCCGACAAAAAAAGCGCGCACCTTTCGGTGCGCGCCTGTCGCAAGGGGCGGCGGGATCAGGGGATCCGCCGCGACGACGATCGTCTTCAGGCGATCTTCGCCTTCTGCACGCTGCTCTCGGTGGCGGCCGCGTCCTGGTGGCCGTGGATGAAGGCCGCGCGTACCGGCTTGATCACGAACACCGCGAGCAGCGCCGCGGTGGCGTTGAGCGCCACCGCGATCACGAACACCGACTGCCAGCCCCATGTCGCCGCCGCGACGCTGGCGAGCGGCACCAGCAGCGATGCGGTGCCCTTGGCGGTGTAGAGCATGCCGGCGTTGGTGGTGGCGAATTTCGATCCGAACGTGTCGCCGCACGTCGCCGGGAACAGGCTGTAGATCTCGCCGAACACCGCGAAGTACACCGCCGTCGCCAGCACGAACACCACCGGGTTCTGGCCGTAGGTGGCGAGTGTCAGCAGCATCACGGCCGCCGTGCCGAACGCGATGAACATGGTGTTCTCGCGGCCGATGTTGTCCGACACCCAGCCGAAGAACGGCCGGCCGAAGCCGTCGAAGATGCGGTCGAGCGAGATCGCGAAGGTCAGTGCCGCCATCTGGAAGCCTAGAAGACTGACCGGCACGGAGGCGATCTTGTAGTCATGGGCGATCGGGGCGATCTGCGCCGCGGTCATGAGGCCGCCGGAGGCGACCATCACGAACACGATGTAGAGCAGCCAGAACACCGGCTTGCGCAGCACCTGGGAGGGCATGAAGTCGACCTTGCTCTGCGGCAGGTTGAGCTTCTTCTTGTTCACCGCCACCGCGCGGGACGGCGGCCGCAGGAACAGCGCCAGCACGAACACGATCACGCCCTGGCCGATGCCGAAGGTCAGGAATGCCTGCTGATAGCCGCTGCTGGCGATCATCGTGGCGATCGGCACCACGGTGATCGCGGCGCCGGCGCCGAAGCCTGCGGCGGTCGCACCCGCGGCGAGGCCGCGGCGATCGGGAAACCACTTCAGCGCGTTGCCGACACAGGTGCCGTACACCGAGCCGGCGCCGATGCCGGCGACGACTGCGGCCGCATAGAGCACCGGCAGGGAGGACGCGACGGAGTTGAGCACCCAGGCCAGCGTGATCATCACCGCGCCGAACATGATCACCACGCGCGGGCCATAGCGATCGACGAACCAGGCTTCGACGGGCACCAGCCAGGTCTCGGTCACGACGAAGATCGTGAAGGCGAACTGGATGGCGGCGCGTCCCCAGTGATACTTGGCGTCGATGGGGTCGACGAACAGCGTCCATCCGTATTGCAGGTTGGCGATCATCGCCATGCAGACGATGCCCATCGCAAGTTGAAGCCAGCGGAATCCACCGCCTTCAACGGGCACGGGTGCCGATTGCTGGTTGAGAGTCATGCTTCCTCCGGTGCGCGTGTTTGATTGTGGCTTTGAAGCCGAGCGCTGCCGACGTAAAGACTGGTATACTATATTCCAATTTGCAAGCGGGTTTTGGCCGATGGTGTCCGTCGCCGTGGCGGCGGTGTCGGGATGCCGGCCGTCTCCGCGGCATCGGCGTCCGTGTGCCTGTGCAAAAAAAAGCCCCGAAAGTTCGGGGCTTTTAAAGTCAGGGAAGAAAATCGGAACAATCAGGCCGAATAACCCGCGGCTCGGCCGCGCGTTGCAGTAATATTGGTATACGATATACCAAAAAGCAAGGCGCGTTTTTGAGGACGGGCTGGGTCAAGAAAAAGGCCCCGGAAAACCGGGGCCCGAGTATGAGACGTGCCCAGGGAGGAGAAAGGCCGTCTCGGGAGGAAACTGGATGCCGGCGCAGGCCGGCGGATCAGCATCAAGCCCTTCTCAGGGCTGTGCTAATCGGTGGCCTCAGAGGCCGAAATAGGGCACGTCGCCATTGCGCGCCGAGATCAGCGCGACGCGGTCGAGGGCGGTCTCGATCAGGGTGATGAAGCGGCCGAACAGGCTCTGCGAGGGCAGGCGGCCGAGCGAGGTCGTGTTGGTCATCGCGGTATTCCCGTGTGTTGGCGTGGCCGGTCGGTCCGGCGTCATGGGACTGATTTAATGTATACCAGATGCCACATCAACCTGCGTTTCTGCATGGCAGCATGCATCTGTTGCGATGCGATATGCTGCGGCCGGCCGGCCGGACCCGTCTCCCCGGAGCCCGTCATGCACGTTGGGCACGGTTCGGTCAGGGCCGCGTCGGCGTCGCCGCCCGCACCGCGTCCGCCACCTGCCGGCGCAGCCATTGGCTGGCGGGGTCGGCCTCGGCCTGGGCATGCCAGTACAGGAACAGGTCGAACGGCTGGGTCGCCAGCGGGAAGCGCTGGAGCTGCAGCGGCAGCACCTCGGCGAGGATGCGCGCCACCGGCGTCGTCAGCGTGCACAGCATGTCGCTGCGGGCGACGACGCGCGCGGCGGCGAAATAGTGCTGGCAGCGCAGGCGAACGTTGCGCTGATGGCCTTCGCGGCCGAGTTCGAGATCTTCCAGCGCCTGGCCGCGGCGGCGCGCCGACACCATGACATGGTCCTCACCGAGATAGCGCGGCAGGGTCAGCCGCTTGCCGACGCGGGGATGATCGCGGCGCGCCAGCACTGCGAGCGGCTCGCCGGCGAGGCGTTCGCGCTGCACGGCGTGGGGCAGCGGCAGCAGCACGTCGACAGCCGCATCGATGGTGCCGGCGGACAATTCCATCTCGAGCTCGCGCCGGCTGACCTTGACGACGGCGAGATCGACATGGGGCGCGGCCGTCCGGATACGTGTGGCGAGCTCCGGCAGCAGCCATGTTTCCAGCAGGTCGCGCATGCCGATGGTGAAGCCGCGCCGCGCCGTCGCCGGCTGGAAACCGCCGGCGTCGGCGAGGGTGCCGCGCAGGCTCTGGATCGCCTGCCGCACCGGGCCGATCATGCGCCGCGCCGCCGGCGTCGGCGCGAGGCTGCGGCCCTGGCGTGTGAACAGCGGATCGCCGAGCTGCTGACGCAGCCGTGCCAGGGCGTGGCTGATCGCCGGCTGGGTCAGGTTCAGCCGCCGCGCCGCGGCGGTGACGCCGCCCTCGCTGTAGATGGCGTCGAACACCAGGAAGAGGTTGAGGTCGATCCGCGATAGATGCATCACATTGATGGCTCGGCATGCGATCAATTCATTTGAGGAATGGTAGGCGACCGCCTAGGTTTGCTCAAGCTCGCCGGTTCGCCGTCTCACTGGCTCGTCGTCCCGAAGGAATGTCCCGATGTCCGACACCAGTGTCGCCGAAGCCTTCCTGGTCCAGCGCGATGCGCTGGCGCAATCGCGCTGGCACGACATCGTGCGGCCGGCCGATCTCGCCGAGGGCGAGGTCGAGCTGCGGCAGCTACGCTTCGCGCTCACCGCCAACAACATCACCTACGCCAGGTTCGGCGACGCCATCCAGTACTGGCGCTTCTTCCCGATCGACGAGACGCGGGACAAGGGCTGGGGCCAGATCCCCGTGTGGGGCATCGGCGAGGTCGCGCGCTCGCGCCATCCTCAGCTTGCCGAGGGCGAACGGGTGTATGGCTATTTCCCGATGGCGAGCCATCTCGTGGTGACGCCGGAGCCGGTGCGCGCCGCGGGCTTCGTCGACGCCAAAGCCCATCGCGCGGAGCTGCCGCGCACCTACAACGAATATGCCCGGCTCGACCACGACCGCGGCTATGACCCGGCGCGCGCAGACCAGCATCTGGTGCTGCGGCCGCTGTTCGCGCTGTCGTTCTTCCTCGCCGCGCACCTGCAGGATGCGAACTGCTTCGGCGCACGGCAGATCATCATCTCCAGCGCGTCGAGCAAGACGGCGATGGGCCTCGCCTTCCTGCTGGCGCAGCACAAGCCGGCGGACGTGCGCATCGTCGGCCTGACGTCGCCGGGCAATGCCGCGTTCGTTGCCCGCGCCGGCGCCTACGACGACGTCGTGACCTACGATGCCATCACGACGCTGCCGGCGGATGCGCGCGCCGTGGTCGTCGACATCGCCGGCGATCACAAGGTGCTGGCGGCGGTGCACCGCCATCTCGGCGACACCATCGCTCAGAGCATTCGCGTCGGCGCCACCCATTGGGACAGCGCGGCGGCGAACGAGGTGCTGCCGGGGCCGGCGCCGCAATGGTTCTTCACGCCCGACCATATCGTGCGTCGCCGCAGCGAATGGGGCGCCGACCTGCTGCGCACGCGGATGGCTGCGGCGTGGGGCGCGTTCGTCGTCGACACCGACCGCTGGCTGCGCATCGGCCATGGCGTCGGCCGCAGTGCGATCGAGGCCGCCTACGCGGAGGTGCTGGCGGGCGGCGTGCCGCCGGAGATGGCGCACACGCTGTCGTTCACGCAAACGGCCTGACGCTCAGGCCGTGGGCGAGGGCGTCATCCGCAGCAGCGCGGCGCGCAGCGCAAGCACGAGGGCGATCGCCGCCAGCGCCGCGGTGGCATAGCGCAGCGTCGTCAGGCCGGGCGCGATCGCGACGATCATGATCACCGTATGGGCGATCGCCGGTGCGTGAACGACGCGCGCGGCCAGGATCACCGCGGCGGCCGCGCCCACGGCGAGCGGAATGGCGATGATGGCCGCGAGCGGCAGGCTGGCGCCGAGGCCGCCCGCGATCAGGCAGACGAGATGGGCGAGCACCACCGCGCGCGGACGCGCGGCGGGCGCTTGTGGCGCGGCGAGCACCACCAGCGCGGCGGCGGCGACCGGCGCCGGCAGCGCCGGAAAGCCGGCGAGCATGCCGATCTGCCAGGCCCCGAGGGTCGCCAGCGCGCCGCCGACGGCGGCGATCACTGGTGTGACGCGGTCCTGCAGAGGCGAAAGCATTGGTGGGTTCATGATGCGGCGTCGCCGTGGACGACCCCCACCGGCACGCGCGGGAAGTCGAGCTGCGGCCGCGCCACATGGTTGAACAGGTTCGAGAACTGGTTCAGCGCGACATGGGCGACCATCTCGGCGAGTGCGGCGTCGCTCCAGCCGGCGGCGCGCACCGCGGCGAGGCGCTCGTCGCTGACATGGCCGCGCTGCTCGACGACATCGCGCACGAAGGCGAGAGCGGCGTCCGTCGCAGCGTCCTGCGAATGGGCGCGGCGGGTGAGGGCGAGCTCGTCCGCGGACAGGCCGATCTTGCCGCCGCGGAAGCTGTGGGCCGAGACGCAGTATTCACAGCCGTTCAATTCGGCGACCAGCAGCGCGATGCGCTCGCGCATCCTGGTATCGAGCACGGCGGTGGGGCCGACCAGCGCGGCGCGGAAGTCGAGATAGCCGGCGAGCGCGGCGGGGCCGTTGGCCATCGCCTTGTAGAGGTTTGGCAGCCGTCCGAGTTGCTTCTCGGTGGCTTCGAGCAGCGGCTGCACGGCGGCATCGGCGGTGGCTGCGTCGAGCATGGCGAAGCGGGGTGACATGGTCGGGGTCCTTTCGATGTGCCTGTCAGGAAATGTGGCCGGCGAGCAGCGTCGCGGCGATGCGCCTGGCGGCGTCGGCGGCGGTCGCGCTCTGCTCGCGCACGGCGGTAACGATGGCGCCGTCGAGCAGCAGCATCAGCGCGCGCGCCAGTTCATTGCGCCGTGACGCGTCGGCGATGCCGGCCTCATGCAGATAGCTTGCGATCATCGCGGTGACCGCGCGCTTGTGCTCGGCGGCAGCGCGGTGCACGGCGCTGTCGCCCTGCGCCACCTCGGCGATGGAATTGGAGAACGCGCAGCCACGAAACGACGGATCCTCGAAACGCTCGCGGATGGCATCGAAGATCGCCAGCGGCCGCGCCCGCGGCGTGGGCGCGAGGCGCGCCACGGTGGCGGCGAGCCAGGCGCGCCAGGCGACGTCGCGCTCGCGAATGAAGGCGAGCGCCAGATCATCCTTGGACGGGAAGTGACGATAGAACGTCGCCTTGGCGACGCCGCTCTCGGCGATCAGGCGGTCGACGCCGATGCTGCGGATGCCGTGGCGATAGAACAGCGCTTCTGCGGTTTGCAGGATGCGGGTGCGGGGATCGGTGGCGCTGTCGGGTATGCTCATGAACCGGATATAGACAGACAGGTCTGTCTAGTCAATAGGTCTTGCCTTTACGAAGGTGTGTCGGGCGAGGAGGATGCTGACGTTCGGCCCGACGGGAAAAAGCCCCCGCGACGGCCGGCGTCGCGGGGGCTGTTCGTCGTCTCAAACGTCAGGCGTGGCCGTGGCCATCCTCGGCGGGCACGGCGCCGTTGCCCTGTGTCACCGGCGGCGCGCCGATGGCATCGCTGACCGAATTCTCCAGCAGGGTCGATAGCGGGTCGGCGCCGGGCTTGTAGCCGCCCTGGCGCAGGATCTCGTCGACCATCGGCCGCAGCGCCTGCACCTTGAGGAGCTGGCCGGCGAGGCCGTCGCCGAAGCCGAGGCCGCCGCCGTCGCCGCCTGCGCCGCCGCCGAGCATGCCGCCGGTGTTGAGGATGCGGATGTCCTTGATGCTGGCGATCGGCTTGACCGCCTCGGTGATCGCGGCGGGGATGATCTCGATGCGCTTCTTGGCGAGCTCGAAGTTGATGATGGTCTCGCCGAGCTTGTTGCGCGCCTCGTTGTTGAGCGTGGTGACGGCGGCTTCCGCTTCACCCATGTCGCGCACGCCGGCGGCCTTGATCTTGTTGGCCTCGGCTTCGGCGGTGGCGAGCGTGCGGATGGCGTCGGCGCGGTCGAGCGAGGCCTTCTTCTCGGCTTCGGCGGCGACGATGACCTCGGTCGACTTCTTCTCGGCCTCCTTGCGCGCGGCGAGCACTGCGGTCTGGCGGTCGCGGTCGGCCACTTCGATGGCGCGCGCGGTCACGACCTTTTCCTCGGCCGACACCGCGAGGGCTTCGGCGGCCTTGGCGTTGGCGATCGCCTCCGACTGCTCCTTGCTCTTGTTGGCAACCGCGATCTCGTTCTCCTGGGTCGCGATCTGGATCTCGCGGTCGGCGTTGGTCTTGCGCTTGTTGACGGCGAGGTCGGCCTCGATGGTCGCGGTCTCCTTGACCTGCTTGGCGCTGGCCTCGCGCTGGGCGATCTGCTGGTCGGTCTCGATGCGGGCGTTCTCTTCCGTCAGCTTCGCGGTCTGCTGCGCCTGCGCCACCTCGGCGCGGGTGCTCGCCGTCTTGTTGGCGATGTCGCGGTCCTGGCTGAGCTCGGCTTCCTTCTTGGTGCGCTCGATCGACAGCGTCTGCTGGCGCGCTTCGAGATCCTTCTGCGCGATTGCCACCTCGTTGTCGCGGATGATGGCGTTGCGCTCCTGCTTGCGCGCCTCGGTGATCTTCTTGAGGCTGGTGAGACCTTCGGCGTCGAAGAAGTTTTCGGGATTGAAGAAGGTGATGTCGGTCTGGTCGAGCTTGGTCAGCGACACGGATTCAAGTTCGAGGCCGTTCGACTTGACGTCGGACTCGACCGCGGTCTGCACATGCTTGACGAAGTCGCTGCGCTTCTCCTGCAGCTCCAGGATCTCCATGGTCGCGGCGACCGAGCGCAGGCCGTCGACGAACTTGGCCTCGACCTGCTGGCGGAGTTTCTCGGCGTCGTTGGTGAGGTCGCCGAGCGTCTGCGCGGCGAGCGCGATGCTCTCGGCGTCGGGACGGACGCGGACATAGAACTCGGCGCCGATGTCGACGCGCAGGCGGTCCTTGGTGATCAGCGAGTCCTTCTTGCTGCGCTCGACCTGCAGGCGCAGCGTCTTGAGGTTGACGCGGGCCAGCGAATGAAAGATCGGCAGCACCACGGCGCCGCCGTCGAGCACCACCTTCTTGCCGCCGAGGCCGGTGCGCACGAACGCCTCGTCGCGGGTCGAGCGGCGATAGAGCGTCGTGAAGACGATGCCCATGACGATGATCAGCAGCACGCCGACCAGGGCGGGAAACGCAAGATCGAACATCGAAATGACTCCAGTCAGTTGACGGACGAAGAAGGAGCGCGCTTGAGATCCTCGGGCGCCGCGACGGCGACGAAGCGGGTGTCGTCGCGATCGACCAGCAGGACCGTCGTGCCCTGGGGCAGTGCCGCCGACGCCGGGGCGGCGCAGGCGGCGACGAAGTGCGGATTGCCGTGCACGTCGGTGACGCGGACGCGGCCGGGCAGGCCCTGGTCGAGCGGACCCACCACGACTTCGCCAACGCGGCCGACGAGATCGCCGAGTTCGACCGCATAGCTCTCGTCGCGCGGAACGATGCGGGCGATGAGGCGGCTCGATGCGCGCACCAGCGGCAGCGCCACGACGAAGGCGGCAGGGCCGGCGACGATCAGCGGCAGCGGCGCGGCGACGGTGCGGGCGATGTCCTGGATCAGGAAACCGGCGATCGAGAACAGCCCGAGCACCAGCAGCAGGAAGATCAGCAGCGGCACGCCGCCGACATTGAGCCAGGAGATGGCGGTGACGAGGCCATGGTCGCCATGGCCCTCGAAATCGACGCTGTGGCCGATCGCCTCGCTCAGCGATACGCCGATCAGCATCGAGATCGCCTCGATGCCACCGATCAGGAGGATCATGACTGCAGCAATGGAGAAGGGACGGACTTCAGGGGCGAGAAGGTGCTCAACGAACGTCATGGGGCGCCTGTGCAATGAGGGTCCGATTGGACCGGAAAGACGCAACCAAAGCATGAAACCAGAGTCGTGATTCGACCAGGTGGTGTACGTCCTTCATTTATGATCCCGATGACTGTGCCTTCAAGCGGGCCAGACGGCTGGCAATCTCTTGGTCGCGGTGGAGCGCGCTGAGTTCATCGATGCCTTGTGCCGATGCTACATGGCCTGCCGGTATCCCGGTGGTGCGGGCGATGACACGGCCGGCGCGTTCGGCCTTGCTGATGCTCCCGGCGCGCGGCGAAGCGGGGCTGGCGCGTCCCTCGGCGGCGGTAGCTTCGCTGGCCTTGAGATCGGCGAGGCGCGCCTCGGCGTCCTCGAGCGCCGAGCGCACCGCCTGCAGCGAGGTGACATTGGCCTCGATGCTGTCGCGGTTCTGCTGGTCGGCGCGCGCGAGCACTTCCAGTTGCGCCTCGAGGTCGAGCTGGCGCGCAAGGCCCGAGGTCGCGAGATCGTCTCGCCCGGCGTCGATCGCGCTGCGAATCTTGTCCGAGAGATCGGTCAGTTCGTGCTCGAGCTCGCCGCGCCGCGCCTTCAGGCGATATTCTTCGGCGCGGGCGCGGGCGAGATCGGCGTGCGCGGTCCTCTCCGCGTCCTCGATCTCGCGGATCGCCTGCTGCACGACCGCGACCTTGTTGGCGTCCTCGGCCTTGTCGATGGCGGCATTGGCGATGCCGGCGATCAGCCGGCCAACGCGGACCAGGATGGTATCGGAGGTCATGGCGGTCTCCTGTTCTGGCGGAAGATTCGGCGTGACGCCGAAATGGATCTCGAACGCGCCGTCGCGGCGCACGAGGTAGGCCGGCGCGTTGTGGCCCCAGCCGGGGACGTAGCCGGCGACGTCGAACGGCACGGCGATGCGGCCGAGCGCGGTGCCGAGCGTCAGCGTGGTCGCCGTCTTGATGTTGACCAGCTTCTCGTCGAGCGGCAGGCGCGGCAGCGGCGCGGCGCGATAGTCGAGGCGGTCGCGCAGGCCGAGCGTGACGAGGCGCGACGGCAGGCGGGTGCGCTGGCGGATCGCGTCATAGGCATGGGCGTGCAGGGCGACGAGATTGGAGCCGATGTTGTTGTCGCGCGCGATGGCGTCGAGCAGGTCCATCATCACCGCGTAGTCGTCGAAGGTCGCGGCGATGGCCTGCTGGCCGGCCGCGTCGGGCGCGAGGCGGTAGCGCAGGGCGTAGTCGGCGGTCTGGCGGGGCGCGGGCATGGAAATGATTAAAGCACTACTTTTGTGCTTTACAAGATCCGTGCTTCTATAAAGTTGTGCTGCGGTTGCGAAGCAACCAAAGAAATAACCCAGGACATAGCCCAAGGCATTGGTCTGGCTGGGAGATCGGTGTTGCGCTGGACGGAACCGAGGGGGCGCGAGGTCCGATCAGCCGGCCGCCACAGCTGTCGGCCGCCGGCGGGCAGGCCGCTCGTCGGGGCGCAGTGTCAGCACTGACACTCCGGATGCCGTCACCGCCACGGTGTGCTCGAACTGGGCCGACAGCGAGCCGTCCTGCGTCACCACGGTCCAGCCGTCGTCTTCGGTCCGCACCTCGCGTCGGCCGCGGTTGAGCATCGGCTCGATGGTGAACACCATGCCCTCGCGCAGGACGAGGCCGGTGCCCGGCTTGCCGAAATGCAGCACCTGCGGCTCCTCGTGCATCTGCCGGCCGATGCCGTGGCCGCAGAATTCGCGCACCACGGAATAGCCGTTGCGTTTGGCATGTCGTTCAATCGCCCAGCCGACGTCGCCGAGCCGCGCGCCGGGGCGGACCGCGCGGATGCCCTGCCACATCGCCTCATAGGTGGTCTGGACGAGATTGCGCGCCACGCCCGTCACCTCGCCGACGAGATAGGTCTTGCTGGAATCCGCGATATAGCCGTTCTTCTCCAGCGTGATGTCGAAATTGACGATATCGCCGTCGCGCAGCACGCACGCCGCCGATGGCACGCCATGGCAGACGACTTCGTTCACCGACGCGTTCAGCACGAAGCCATAGCCGTACTGGCCCTTGCTCGCGGGACGGGCGTCGAGATCATCGACGATGAAGCGCTCGACCATGTCGTTGACCTGTAGCGTCGACAGGCCGGCGAGCGGCGTGCGGTCGATCAGCCCGAAGACGGACGCCAGCAGGCGGCCGGATTCGGCGAGCAGGGCCAGCTCGTGCGGCTGCTTGGTCATGCCTCGCTCGTGGCCAGCGACTGGGCCGAAACGCCGGCGGCGCTGAGCTCCCGCTGCAGGATCTCGGCGAAACTGAGCGTCGGGTTGGTCTCGCAGAGCATGCCGATCCTGATCCAGTAGGCGGCCTGTGCATTGATCGAGCGGAACGACACCTTGCTCGCCCGGCGCAACTGGTCGTGCAGGTCGTCGTCGATGTTCACAATCCCCACGGGCCTCTCCGTCCATACGATTCGTATATATTTTATATACGAATCGTATGGAGGGGCCAAGAGGCTGCCGGGCCTATCAGGCCGGATCCGTCCGGCCCTTTTCCAGCGCGGCGCGGCTGTCCGCCGGCGCCTGCTCGCGCCGCGCCTCGAGGCCATAGTCCCTGAGGACGCCGGCGACACGCAGGCGGTAGTCGCGGAAGACGCCGCCGCGGCCGGCGGCCTGGGTGGCGCGATGGCGCGGCCGGTTGCGCCAGGCGGCGACGGCCTCCTCGTCGCGCCAGAACGACAGCGACAGCAGCTTGTCGGGCTCGGTCAGGCTCTGGAAGCGCTCGACGGAGATGAAGCCGTCGATGGTCATCAGCTCGTCGCGCAGCCGTGCGGCATGGTCGAGATAGTCGTCCTTGCGGCCGTCCGCGGGCCACACCTCGAAAATGATGGCGATCACAGCAACTCTCCCTCGCGTTCGCTCGTCGCCGCTGCGCGACGACCGTGTCCTGACGTGTGATAGCGCGCGGGCGGCCGGGTCGCTTCGCTCGCGCTCGAAGCATGATCGCGACACGCGCCGTGCGCCAGCGGTTGATTGCGCGCCCTGAGAATTGACGCTCGCATGGACGTCGCCGAGGATTGCAGCGGGCAGGGAAACGTCAATGGTCAGGACACTCGTCAGGCTTGGTGTCGTCATCGCGATTGCGGCGATCGCGTTTGGTGGCTGGTGGTTGGTGCATCGCCCGCAGGCCGTCGCGCTGATGCAGCGGCCGGTGTCCGCGGCGATCCTCAAGGACACGACGAGAGACACCTTCTTTGCGATGATCGCCGCGTACTGCCACAAGCATCCGAGCGCCACGGACACGGCGAGCTGCGCGATCTGTTCGCCCGAGACCTGCCCCGACTGCGGGTTCGGCCCCGAGCGCAGCGCGCTGGTCAGCGACTGCAATCCCAGCAGTTGGGACTGCGCCGCCAGTTTCGTGTTCGCACCGTTCACCGGCGGCAGCTGCCAGTTCGGCACCACGTCCGGGACATGCCGCTGCCCCCAGTCCGCGCCGCTGCAAAGGGGAGCCGGCACGCTGCAGCGCTTCGCGGCGCTGCCGCCGCCGGCCGCAGCCGGGCCGTTCTCGCCGCGCGTGATGCCCTGAGCCCTGTTCGGTCGGCGATCGCGTTGCAATCAATATGATGGTCGCCTGTCGCCGGCACGGACGGGTTGATGCCCTGCGGCGCTATCACAAAAATGATCTTCCAAATTCAGCTGATGGCTTGGTCATTTTATGCTGTTTTGATGCTTGATCGTGGAACAAAAAGAGCATTGATGCGGATGTTGCGCGGGAAAGGTCCGAAACCGGGCCGATCGCGCCCCCACATTTGCCCGAATTGGTTTTCATGACGGTTTTGCAACACAGGGACTTGCTGCATGACTGAACGCCGCTCGCGCACGCCTTCGGCACGTGGGAACTTTATGGATGAGGTTCGCGGGGCGCTGGATCAATTCGAGAAGCAGGAGCGCGAATTGCGCGACGACGGCGAGCGCCGTGCGCGTGAGGAAGTGCTGACGCGCATTCTCGAGCAATCCCGGTCGAAGCCGACAGCTTGATCAAACGCCGCGTGCGATCGGGACATCGCACGCGGCGTTTTGCGCCCTCATGAAACGACCGGCTACGCGCTGGCCGACTCCTTCCGATGATCGTCATGCCGCAGGTGACGGGCTCTCGTTCGAGGCGCCCGGAATCACGTGTGTCCGCGTCGCTGCGCATCCGCCGAATGGGGCGCGCGTCCGGGGACCATCACCGACATACGATATCGCGCCGCCAAAGCTGCGCCCTGCGTATCGCCTCCGAGGAATTTCGCGCCGGGAGGGGCCATCGCGGGCCTTGCCTCACTGATGTGGCCCCATCGACCGCTCCCGGCGTGCTGTTCGTGGATGCCGCTACGCGAACGCCCGAACGACTGCGTCCGCGATGATCGCGGCCATAAGACCCGGTGGCGTCATCCAGCACCTCCGACGGTTGTCGAGCGGACCGGCGTTGTGGCGACGCCGGTCATGCTCCTCTCAGGAGCGCGTGGAGAAGCAAAGCACATCGGGCAGGGGCGTCAAGAACGCAATGCTGACCCATGTTCCCGGCATTTCGCGCGCGTTCGCATCACGCGCGTTCGATGAAAAACGCCGCCGGAGTGATCCGGCGGCGCTGTATCGCGTGGCGATGAAGGGTGCGGCTTACTCCGCGGCGACCTTCTGCGGCGGATCGAGCGCACCGGACTTGTGCGCCTCGGCGACCTGGTGATCGGAGAAGCCGAGCACTTCCTTCAGGATCTCGTCGGTGTGTTCGCCGAGCAGCGGCGAGCGTGTCACCACGGTCGGCGAGTCCGACAGCTTGATCGGGTTGCCGACCGACAGATACGTGCCGCGCACAGGATGCTCGACCTCGACCACCGTGCCGGTCTTGCGCAGCGACTGGTCCTCGGCGAGCTCCTTCATCGACAGGATCGGGCCGCAGGGGATGTCGTCCCTGTTGAGGATCTCCATCGCCTCGAACTTGGTCTTGGTCATCGTCCACTGCTCGATGCGGCCGAAGATCTCGTTGAGGCGCGGCAGGCGCGCGGCCGGCTTGGCATAGTCGGGGTGGGTCTTCCACTCCGGCTCGCCGATGACGTCGCAGATCTTCTCCCATACCGGCGCCTGGGTGATGAAGTAGATGTAGGCATTGGGATCGGTCTCCCAGCCCTTGCACTTGAGAATGCGGCCGGGCTGGCCGCCACCGGAGTCGTTGCCGGCGCGCGGCACGGCTTCGCCGAACGGCACGCCTTCGCCATACTGGCTGTACTCGGTGAGCGGGCCGTGGGCGAGGCGCTGCTGGTCGCGCAGCTTGACGCGCGACAGGTTGAGCACGCCGTCCTGCATCGCCGCCGTGACCTTCTGGCCCTTGCCGGTCATGGTGCGCTGGTAAAGCGCGGTGACGATGCCGAGCGCGAGGTGCAATCCGGTGCCGCTGTCGCCGATCTGCGCGCCGGTGACCAGCGGCGGGCCGTCGCGGAAGCCGGTGGTCGAGGCGGCGCCGCCGGTGCACTGGGCGACGTTCTCATAGACCTTGCAGTCCTCGTACGGTCCCGGGCCAAAGCCCTTGATCGAGGCGACGATCAGCTTGGGGTTGATGGTCTGGATGGTCTCCCAGGGGAAGCCCATGCGGTCGAGCACGCCGGGGCCGAAGTTTTCCACCAGCACGTCGCAGCTCTTCATCAGCTCGGTGAGAACCTCCTTGCCCTTGGGGTTCTTGGTGTCGAGCGTAATCGAGCGCTTGTTGTGGTTCAGCATGGTGAAGTACAGGCTGTCCGCGTTCGGCACGTCGCGCAACTGGCCGCGGGTGATGTCGCCCACGCCGGGACGCTCCACCTTGATGACGTCGGCGCCGAACCACGCCAGCAACTGCGTGCAGGTCGGGCCCGACTGGACGTGGGTGAAATCGAGAATGCGAACGCCCTTCAGCGCCTGTGTCATGGTTCAGCTACCTCCTCAATTGGCTTATCAGTTGGTCGATCACGACGTCTGGTGTTCGTCATGGCCGGGCTTGTCCCGACCATCCACGCCTGTCTTCGCGGGCAGCGCTCCGAAGGCGCGGACCACCGGGATACGCCCGGTGATGACGCAGAAGGCCCTGGCGCGCGACGATCAGGCCGCGCGCCGCGCGTCCTACTTCTTCTTCAGCACGCTCTGCGGGTTGAGGTTGCCGATGCGGCCGCTCTCGCTGCCGGCGGTCGGGTCGATCACCGCGTTGATCAGGGTCGGCTTGCCGGAGTCCATCGCCGCGTTGACCGCGCGCTTGAGCTCGTCGGGCGTCGTGGCATTGACGCCGACGCCGCCGAACGCCTCCATCATCTTGTCGTAGCGCGCATCCCTGACGAACACGGTGGTGGCGACGTCAGTGCCGCCGCTCGGGTTGACGTCGGTGCCGCGATAGATGCCGTTGTTGTTGAAGACGACGACGCAGACCGGCAGGTTGTAGCGGCAGATGGTCTCGACCTCCATGCCGGAGAAGCCGAACGCGCTGTCGCCTTCCACCGCGAGCACCGGCTTGCCGGTCTCGATCGCGGCGGCGACGGCGAAGCCCATGCCGATGCCCATCACGCCCCAGGTGCCGACATCGAGGCGCTTGCGCGGCTGGTACATGTCGATGACGCCGCGGGCGAGGTCGAGCGTATTGGCGCCCTCGTTGACCAGGATGGCGTCGGGCCGCTCCCTGATGATGGTGCGCAGCGCGCCGAGCGCGCCGTGATAGTCCATCGGCACCGCATTGCTCATCAGCTTCGGCGCCATCTTGGCGATGTTCTCGTCCTTTTTGGTCTTGACCGCGCCGGTCCAGTCGGCGGGCGCGGGCGTCCAGTTGTCGCCCATGCCGGCGAGCAGCGCGGAGACGCAGGAGCCGATGTCGCCGACCACGGGAGCTGCGATCTCGATGTTGCTGTCCATCTCCTTCGGCTCGATGTCGATCTGGATGAACTTCTGCGAGCCCGGCTTGCCCCAGCTCTTGCCCTTGCCGTGCGACAGCAGCCAGTTGAGCCGCGCGCCGATCAGCATGACGACATCGGACTCCTTCAGCACCGTCGAGCGCGCCGCGCCCGCGCACTGCGGATGGGTGTCGGGCAGGAGGCCCTTGGCCATGCTCATCGGCAGGAAGGGAATGCCGCTCTTTTCGATGAGGGTGCGGATGGCGTCGTCGGCCTGGGCATAGGCCGCGCCCTTGCCGAGAATGATCAGCGGGCGTTTCGCCGACTTGAGCACGTCGAGCGCGCGCTTGACGGCGTCGGGGGCGGGGATCTGCGCCGGCGCGGCGTCGATCACCTTGACCAGCGACTTGGCGCCGGCGTTCGCTTCCATGGTCTGCGAGAACAGTTTGGCCGGCAGGTCGAGATAGACGCCGCCCGGGCGGCCGGACACCGCGGCGCGGATCGCGCGGGCGACGCCGATGCCGATGTCGGCGGCGTGCAGCACGCGGAACGCGGCCTTGCACAGCGGTTTGGCGATGGCGAGCTGGTCCATCTCCTCGTAGTCGCCCTGCTGCAGGTCGACGATCTCGCGCTCCGACGAGCCGGAGATCAGGATCATCGGGAAGCAGTTGGTGGTGGCGTTGGCCAGCGCAGTGAGGCCGTTGAGGAAGCCGGGCGCTGACACCGTCAGGCAGATGCCGGGCTTCTTGGTGAGGTAGCCGGCGATCGCCGCGGCGTTGCCGGCGTTCTGCTCGTGGCGGAACGAAATGACGCGAATGCCGGCGCCCTGCGCCATGCGGCCGAAGTCGGTGATCGGAATGCCGGGGACGCCGTAGATGGTTTCGACACCGTTGAGCTTGAGCGCGTCGATGATGAGATGGAAGCCGTCCGTCAGCTCCTGCTCGGCTGCCGGCGCTTCATCCTTGGCAACGGTGTTCAACATCGCGGCGTCTCCCTGGTCTTTCACGTCTTTGTGGTTGATGGCTAACTGAAGATCTCGTCGCCGTGCGCCTCGACATAGGCGGCAAGGCCGAGCGTGTGGTCGCGCGCCAGCTTCTCGGCGAGCTCGGTGTCGCGTTCCTCGAGGGCGGCGATGATCGCCATGTGCTCGGGCAGCGAGTTGGCGATGCGCTCCTGCCGGCCGATGGTGAGCTGGCGATGGCCGCGCACATGCAGCAGGATGTCGTTGGTCATGTCGACCAGCACCTGCGACTCGCTGAGGCCGATCAGCGACTGGTGGAACTGGATGTTCGCCCGCGAATACTCGTCGATGTTGTCCTGGGGCAGACGATCCTTGCTGAAGTCCTTGAAGAAGTTGCGCAGCGCCGAGATGTCCTTCTTGCGCGCGGTGGTGGTGATCAGGCGCGCCGCCATGCTCTCCAGCGCCGCCCAGGCGCGGATCATGTCGACCACTTCGGCCTTGCTCTTGCGCACCACCACGATGCCGCGGCGCGGCACCGTCTTCACGAAGCCATCCTGCTCCAGCATGGCGATGGCTTCGCGGATCGGCGTGCGGCTTACGCCGAGCCGTTCGGAGAGGGCGCGCTCGTCGAGCATCACCGGCTCCGGGGTGGCGTAGATATCCATCTTGAGAATCGCTTCCTTCAAGGCGTCGTAGGCCTTGGTCTTGAAGCTCGTCTCAGGCGCGATGCGCATGATCGGAATATCGGCGTCCACTGCCACGGCCGGCTGAACCCTGCTGCTGCTCTTTTCGTCACTCATGTGAATCATTCCCCCTGTCAGGTCTGAGGGAAGGATACCACGTCCTTGCATCTTATGTTCTTGGCATGCCAGATGCCACAGTGTCAACTTGCCTCGATTGTCAGCGAAGTCAAGCCGCAATTGCTCTTGACAAAGCTTGTTCTTGGTATGCCAAATGCCAGACGTAACGGATGCCGCTGCTGCCGCGGGGATTGGCCGGCAGCGGCGCAGCGGTGTCCGTGGTCGAAATCGGTTCGCCTGGGCGGTTCGCCGGCGGGACGTGCTCCCGTCCGTGCGGATGTGTCGTCGATCGCGCGGGGGAGAGGCCGTCCGCGGCTCGCGCGTCCCAGGCACCGCAAAACGGACGCCACAGGAGGACACCACATGGCTCAGGACGCAGCGCGCAAGATCGATCACGCAGACGACGCCAAACAATCCGTTCGCAAGGTGCTGGACAGGGTGAAGGCCGATGGCCGCACCAGCCTGACCGCGCCCGAAGGCAAGCTGGTCTGCGACGCCTACGGCATTCCCGTGCCTCAGGAGGATCTTGCCGCCTCGGCGACCGACGCGGCGAAGATCGCCGCCGGCATGGGCTTTCCGGTGGTGATGAAGATCGTCTCCCCCGACATCCTGCACAAGACCGAGGCCGGCGGCGTCATCGTCGGCGTCAAGACGGCGGCGGATGCCGAGAAGGCCTACGACACCATCCTCGCCAATGCGAAGAACTATAAGGCCGACGCCAGGATCGAGGGCGTGCAGGTGCAGCAGATGCTGGCCGGCGGTACCGAGGTGATTGTCGGCTCGATCACCGACGGCTCGTTCGGCAAGCTGGTGGCCTTCGGCCTCGGCGGCGTGCTGGTCGAGGTGCTCAAGGACGTCACCTTCCGCCTCGCGCCGGCGAGCCATGCGGACGCGCTGTCGATGCTCGACGGCATCCAGGCCCATGAGATGCTCAAGGGCGTACGCGGCGGCGATCCCGTCAATCGCGAGGCGCTCGCCGACGTCATCGTCAAGGTGTCGCAACTCGTCAGTGACTTCCAGGAGATCGTCGAGCTCGACCTCAACCCGGTGTTCGCCACCAAAAAGGACGCGATCGCCGCCGACGTCCGCATCGTCGTCGACTTCGACTACAAGCCGCGTCCGGCGCCGCGCTCCACCGAGGAGATCGTCGCGGCGATGAACCGCATCATGATGCCGAAGGCCGTGGCGGTGATCGGCGCGTCCGCCGAAGCCGGCAAGATCGGCAATTCGGTGATGAAGAATCTCATCAATGGCGGCTACAAGGGCGAGATCTATCCGATCCATCCCAAGGCCGATGAGATCCTCGGCTACAAGGCCTACAAGAGCGTCAAGGACGTCCCCGGCGTCATCGACACCGCGGTGTTCGCCATCCCCGCCAAGTTCGTCGCCGCGGCGCTGACCGAGTGCGGCGAGAAGAAGATCCCCGGTGCGGTGCTGATCCCGTCGGGCTTTGCGGAAGCCGGCGCGCCGGAGCTGCAGGCCGAGATCGTCGAGGTCGGCAAGAAGTACGACATCCGCCTGATGGGGCCGAACATCTACGGCTTCTACTATACGCCGGCCAATCTCTGCGCCACGTTCTGCACCGCCTATGACGTCAAGGGCCACGCCGCGCTGTCGTCGCAGTCCGGCGGCATCGGCATGGCGATCATCGGCTTCTCGCGCTCGGCCAAGATGGGCGTTTCGGCGATCGTCGGCCTCGGCAACAAGTCGGATATCGACGAGGACGATCTCTTGGCGTTCTTCGAGCAGGACCCCAACACCAACCTGATCGCGCAGCACTGCGAGGATCTGAAAGACGGCCGCGCCTTCGCGGAAGCCGCCAAGCGCGTCTCCAAGAAGAAGCCGGTGGTGGTGCTCAAGGCCGGCCGCACTTCTGCTGGTGCGAAGGCCGCCTCGTCGCACACCGGCGCGCTCGCCGGCAATGACAAGATCTATGAGGACGTGCTCAGGCAGTCCGGCGTCATCCGCGCCCGCTCGCTGCGCCAGCTCCTCGAGTTCGCGCGCGGCGTGCCGGTGCTGCCGACGCCGAAGGGCGAGAACGTGCTGATCATCACCGGCGCCGGGGGCTCGGGCGTGCTGCTGTCCGACGCGGTGGTCGACAACGGCCTGTCGCTGATGGCGATGCCGCCGGATCTCGATGCCGCGTTCCGCAAGTTCATCCCGCCGTTCGGCGCCGCCGGCAACCCCGTCGACATCACTGGCGGCGAACCGCCGATCACTTATGTCAACACCGTCAAGCTCGGCCTGTCGGACGAGCGCATCCACGCGCTGATCCTCGGTTACTGGCACACCATCGTCACCCCGCCGATGGTGTTTGCCCGCAACATGGTCGAGGTGAAGAAGGAGATGGAGGCCAAGGGCTTCGTCAAGCCGATGGTCGCCTCGCTGGCCGGCGACGTCGAGGTCGAGGAAGCGGCCGAATATCTCTATCAGCACGGCATTCCGGCCTATGCCTACTCCACCGAGCTGCCGGTTGAGGTGCTCGGCGCCAAGTACAAGTGGGCGCGCGGCGCGGGCCTGCTCTGAACGCGGCGCGGCCGCGCGTTGCGGCCGCTACCGCACCGCATCATGGATGCCGCCTCCGGATCCACGCCGATCCCCGAAGGCGGCATCCTCCGGCTTTTTGGGAAAGTCTTCGCGAAACGCCTGCAAATCCCGGCGCCGAACCGGGCGTAGTGTTGTGTGCGGCGACAGGTGCTCGTCATGCTGAGCCGAGTCATCAGGTGGGGACGCCCTTCGCCGGGCCTGCTCCTGCGAGACGCAGGCGTCGCCTGCTCCTCGGGAGAATGAGGAGAGAAGCCGCCCGCGCGGCCTCGGTGAGCTCCGGATCATGAGGGGCTGGTCATGAGGCGCTGCGAACAATAAGAGAATGGCAACGACAGAATTCAGTGCGAACTTCGCATCTGGCTACGGGAGGCAGGTGGCAATGACGACCGATGGACCCCGGCGCAGGCCCGAGCGCAAGATCGAACGCAAGGCCGAGCGCAAGCCGGTGGAACCGCGCGTGGCGCGGGAGGGCGTGGCCGAGCCGGACGCGGAGCCGCGCGACGGTGGCGTGCAGTCGGTCGACCGTGCGCTGCTGCTGGTCGAGACCCTCGCCGAAGACGACGAGGGCTACCGCCTGACCGATCTCGCGGTGCGCACCGGACTGTCGCCATCGACCGTGCATCGCCTGCTGACCACGCTTGAGAAGCGCCGCTTCGTGCAGTTCGACCGCGCTGAAGCAACCTGGCATATCGGAGCCAAGTGCTTTTCGGTCGGCACCACCTTCCTGCGCCGCCGCAGCTTCGCCACCCAGGCGCTGCCGTTCCTTCGCAAGCTGCGCGACCTCACCAAGGAGACGGCGAACCTCGCTGTCGTCGACGACGGCGCCATCGTCATTGTCAACCGTGTCGAGAGCCGCGAGATCATGCGCTCGGTGACCAAGGTCGGCGGCCGTGCGCCAATGGTCGCCTCGGGCCTCGGCAAGGCGGTGCTCGCGACCTATTCCGAGGACGACGTCCATGCGGTGATCCGCCGCCAGGGCATGCCCAAGCTCACCGCCAAGTCGATCGTCCGCGCCAGCGACCTCAGCCGCACGCTGCAGACCGTGCGCGCGCAGGGCTATTCCATCGACGACGAGGAAGCAGTGATCGGCCTGCGCTGCGTCTCCGCTGTGGTCTATGACGACCGCAGCGAGCCATTCGCCGCCATCTCCGTATCCGGCACCACCGCGCGCGTACCGACCGAGCGGCTGCCGGCGCTCGGCAAGATCGTGCGCGACGTTGCGCAGGAGCTCAGCGCCGCGCTCGGCGGGGTCATCCCGGTGGAGCAGGGACGGCTGATCACCTGAGGCATCGTTCAACGGTCGCGTTGCGCATGTCGTTTCGCTCACGCGGGCTGGATGCGTTCATGACGAATTCCTGCCGCGGAAAAGCGCGCGGCGCGTAGCCCGCAGGAGCGCAGCGACATGCGGGACGGACGGTGCGATGAAACCCGGGTATCGCTGCGCTCACCCGGGCTACGCTGGCGTCGTCACGACGATGGGTTTTGTTTTTCGCTGCGTTATCACCGGCCGGCGTGAAGCATCGTGCCGGTGATCCCCGGCGCCAGCATCGCGGTGCCTACGCGTCCCGCCGTGCCGGCCACATCCGTGCCAGCACATCGTCGCGCTTGACCAGCGCATGCCATAGCGTGGCGGCGATATGCACCGCGACCACGGCATAGACGAGGTAGGCGAGCAGGCCATGGGCGATCTCGCCGGCCTCGGCGATGGCCTTGTTGCCCGCGAACAGCCGCGGCCAGCTGAACGTCCAGAAGTATTTCAGCGAGTAGCCGCCGGCGGAGGAGAACATGTAGCCGGTGACGGGCATTGCGAACAGGATGACATAGAGCGCGGCATGGTTGAGCCGCGCGGCGAGGCGCACCAGCGGGCCGAATGATGCCGGCTCCGCCGGTACCGGGGTCGACAGCCGCACGATGACGCGCAGGATGGCGAGCGCGAACAGCGTGACGCCCAGCGACTTGTGCAGCTCCAGCAACTCGCGGCGCGGCGATGTGCCCGGCTCCTGCAGGCCGCAGTACAGCCCGATCAGCATCGCGACGATGAACAGGATCGCGGTCGCCCAGTGGATCTTGCGCAGCAGCGGAGCGTAGGTCGGCACGGACATGGCGGCGGCGAACCGTTGAAGGGTGGACAGGCGAGGCGGTCTCTGTAGGAGATCGGCCTCACCGTGTCATGACACCTTCGGTCACGAATGCGCGAGGTGCCGCGCGTCACGCGTCGGTCAGGTTGCGTGTCACGCTTCCTGGGCGATGCCGTTGCGCAGCAGGCCGATGCGGTCGATCTCGACCTCGACGACGTCGCCGGGCTTCATCCACAGCGGCGGGGTGCGCTTGGCGCCGACGCCGCCCGGCGTGCCGGTGACGATGACGTCGCCCGGTTCAAGACGGGTGAACGACGAGCAGTATTCGATCTGGCGCGGGATATCGAAGATCATCTGGCCGAGCGTTGCATCCTGCACCACCTCGCCGTTGAGCCGCGTCTGCAGCCGCAGTCCGGCGAGATCGCCCGCTTCGTCCGGCGTCACCAGCCACGGGCCGAACGCGCCGGTGCGCGGGAAGTTCTTGCCCGGCGTGAACTGATGGGTGTGGCGCTGGAAGTCGCGCACGCTGCCTTCGTTGTAGCAGGCATAGCCGGCGATGTGGCCCCACGCCTCGGAGCGGGAGATGTATCGCCCCGCCTTGCCGATGACGAGCGCGAGTTCGCCTTCGAAGTCGAGGTCGGTCGACACCCGCGGCCGGACGATGTCGGTGAGGTGTCCGGTCTGGCTGTTGGCGAAACGGCCGAATACGGTGGGGTTCTCGACCTCGGAGCGTCCCGTCTCCTTGCGATGGGTTTCGTAGTTGAGGCCGATGCACAGGATCTTGTCCGGATTGGGAATGACCGGCAGCCAGCCGATCGCGGCGAGCGGGATACGCGTCGCGCCGGCCGCGGCCGCCGCGGCGTCGGGGAGTGCGCCGGCGGCAATGGCGGACTTGAGATCGGAAAAGCGGTCGCGCAACCGCGCGCCGACATCGATGGCATTATCGCCCTCGATCAGGCCCCAGCTTGCGGCGCCGTTGTGGGTGAAGCTTGCGAATTTCATCGGAGGTCCTCGGTGGTGTGGATGATGCTGATGAACGCGGCGGCCGTCATGACGTCGCCGGCACAGTGGTGGCTGTGGCCGCGGGCCGGACGGTCCGGGCAAAGCGCGCGATGGTGCGCTCGGGGAAGATCAGCGCGAAGGCCGACACCGCGCCGATCAGCAGGATGCCAGCGGTGAAGGTCATGGCGTGGGCATAGCCGCGCGTGACGTCGGCGCCGGCCTCGCCGACGATCCAGCCGGTGAGGGCGTTGGAGACCAGCGCCGAGACCGCGTTGCCCGAATAGATCACCACGATCAGCTTGCCGCGCTGCGCCGCTGGCGCCACCGCGCCGAGCGCGACCGGCCCGAAGATCGTGGTCAGGCTGGGGGCGGCGAAGGCGAGCGCGATGCAGGCGAGCTGCAGCGGACCGGTGGTGACCAGTGTGAGCAGCAGCGCGATGCCGGCGACCAGCAGCGCCAGACCGGACGCGTTGCCGAGACAGGTGCGCAGGCTGAAGCCGCTGCGCTGCATCAGTTGCGTCACCCACGAGCCGCCGAGCAGCAGCGGCGACTGGAACAGATAGATGCCGAAGATGATCCAGCCGACCGCGACCGGCTGGTAGCCGAGGCCGAGCTGCAGGTAGGGCGGCAGCCAGGTCGCCGACATGCCGACGATCCAGTACGACATCGTCGACATGATGATGACACCGATCACCGTGGGATCGCCCCACAGCATTGCCGTCGGCACGGTGGCGCCCGCCTGCGCCGTGTCCTGGCCGGGCGCCGTGGCGGCATAGGGCCCTTCACCGCCGATGAACAGCCAGCCGAGCATCCAGGCGAGGCCGAGCAGGCCGCAGACCAGGAAGCCGGTGCGCCAGCCGTAGTTGACGATGATGTAGGTGAGGAACGGGCCGCCGGCGAGCAGGCCGACGCTGATGCCCTGCAGCACCACCGCGCTCGGCACGCTGCGCTTGTCGGCGGCGAACCAGTTGTAGCAGGCGTGCAGCGCCGTCGGCAGGCCCGGACCTTCGCCGGCGCCGAGCAGGATGCGGCACACCACCAGCACCGCGACCGAGCTCGAGAAGAAGATCGGCAACTGCGTCGCCGACCAGATGCCGGCGAGAATGATCAGGATCCACTTGGTGGGCACGCGGCCGATCACGAACAGCCCGACCGCCATGCCCGACAGCGAGAACAGCAGGAAGAAGCTGCTGCCGATCAGGCCGAACTGCTGCGGCGTCAGCCCCAGCTCCTTCATCATCGGCACCGCCGAGAGACCGAACACCAGCTTATCGAAAAAGTTCAGCGTCTGGAACAGGAACAGCATGATGAGGACTGCGAAGGCGCGCACGCCGCCCGCGGAGGTGGCCGGGTTCGATGGTGTCATGGTCGTTCTCCCTGAAACGTGCTTGTTGTTTTTTCGTTGAACGCAGTCACTGCAGCCGTGTCGTCAGCTCGGTCATCAGCGCGGCGAGGGCGGGCGCGTCGCCTGCGACGCCGAATACGTAGTGATCGGGCCGCACGATCGCGGCCGCGCAGCCATGCCGGTCGAACCAGGTGGCGATCACGCCGTCCGTCTCGGTCAGCGCGCTGTCGTCGCTGCCGCCGATGCGAATGACGCGCAGGCCCGCCGCGCCGGCCCGATCGTCGGGCGCGGGCGATGCGAGGCGCGCGTTGCGGCCATCCAGCACGAGGCGCCATCCCGCCCCGCTGACCGCGTCGAGCAATTGCCGGCCGGCGGGCGTCCGGATCCAGGGCTGCGGAAACAGCGTCCCGTTGGCGGCGTGGGCGGCGCCGGCGAGCAGGCCGTGGGTGAGCGGCGGCACGATATCCTGCCGCGTGATGGTGCGTGGCACGCCGCCACCCTCGGCGAGGATGCGGGCGTCGCGCGCTTCGGCGGCGACGGGATCGCGCTCGCAGATCACATGGCCGATGGCCTTGATGCGGCCGGTGAGCTCGCGGACATGGGCGCCGCGTTCCTCGCCATATGTGTCGAGCAACGCCGCGGACGACTGGCCGCGCAGCACGCGGTCGAGCTTCCACACGAGGTTGGCGACGTCGCGAATGCCCTGGCACATGCCCTGGCCGATAAACGGTGGCTGCTGGTGCGCGGCGTCTCCCGCCAGCAGCACGCGGCCGCGCCGCCAGTCGGTCGCGACGAGGGCGTGGAAGCGATAGCTCGCGGCGCGCCACAGCGTGGCATGCGCGGGCGTCAGCCACTTCGCCAGCAATTGCCACACCCGGTCCGGCTGTTCCATCGCGCGCGGATCCTCGCCGGGCATCAGCATGATCTCGAAACGGCGGTGACGGCCGGGGCCGATGATGAAGGTGGTGGGACGGGCCGGATCGCAGAACTGCGCCGCGGTTTCCGGCAGCCGGTCGAGCGCGGCGTCCTCCACCTGCAGGTCGACCACCAGCCATGGCTCGTCGAACACCAGATCGTCGAAGGCGATGCCGAGCTGCTGGCGCACGCCGCTGGAGGCGCCGTCGCAGGCGATGACATAGTCGGCGGTGACGGTGCGGATCGTGCCGCCGTCGTCGCGCAGATGCAGCATGACGCCGTCGCCGGTGTCCGTGAAGCCGACGAGCTCGGTGCCGAGTTCGACGCTGACGCCGGGATAGGCCTGCGCATGGGCGCGCAGCGCCGCTTCCACCGGCGGCTGGGTGAACACCATGCTCGGCGTGTAGCCGAGCGGGTAGGGCTCGGCCACCATGTCGATGCGCCGGATCAGCTGGCCTCTGGCGCCGAAATGCTGGGACGCCGGAAACGGCGCAATGTAGGGGCGCACCTTGTCGGCGGCGCCGAGATTGTCCAGCAGCCGAAGGATCTCGTGGTCGATCGCGATCGCGCGGGGCTTGTCGTAGACGCCGCGCTGGCGATCGATGGTCAGCGTGCGCAGGCCGCGGTCGCCGAGCAGGCTGGTCGCCACCGCGCCCGACGGGCCGAAGCCCACGACCACGACCTGGAAGTCATTCGCAACGGTGTTCGGCATGGATCTCGTTCGACGGGCGTGTGGATGTTCAATCGGCGTAGGGCACGGCGACCTGCGCCGCCTTGACGTGATCGGCTTTTGGCGGCGCGATGCCCCATTGATCG
Organism: Bradyrhizobium sp. U87765 SZCCT0048; assembly: GCF_018131225.1. Lineage (GTDB taxonomy): Bacteria > Pseudomonadota > Alphaproteobacteria > Rhizobiales > Xanthobacteraceae > Bradyrhizobium_A. The sequence continues at coordinate 43,747 of NZ_JAFCMM010000006.1, forward strand.
GTGCGGCCCGGCGGCCAGACCCACTGGTCGGGGCGGCGCACCATATAGCTGTCGTCGACCTGCAGCACTTCGGCGGTGTATTCGATGACGAAGCCGATCGGATCGATGAAGTAGGAGAACACGTTGTCGCCGGGGCCGTGGCGCCCCACGCCCCACGCGATGGGAAAGCCGGCGTCGATCATGCGGCCCGAGCCGCGCATCACGGCTTCGAGGCTCGGCATCAGGAAAGCGACGTGGTTCAGTCCGTTGACTCTGGCCTCGGCGATGACCACGGCATGATGATCGCTGTTGCAGCGGACGAAACCCATCAGCTTCGAGCGGTCGCTGAGCTGGAAGCCGAGCGCCTGTTCGTAGAACGCCACCGAGGCGTCGACGTCGGTGCTGTTGAGATTGACATGGGCGAGCCGTTCCGGGCGGTCGCTGCCGCCCGGCTTCGGCGCATGCGTGCGATCGCCGTGGACGAAGCGCAGCACGCCGCCTTCCGGTCCGCGCGCGGTCATGACGGTGCCGCCGTCCGGCGCGCCGTTGGCGGCCGCCGGCGCGACGATCGTGCCGCCATGGGCGGTGATGCTGGCCGCGATGGTCGCAAAGGTGTCCGCCGAGGCGACGCGGAACGTTACCGCGCGCAGTTCGGGCCGTGTGCTCGCATGTAGCGCCACCACATGGTGATCGCTGCCGTCGGCGCGCAGGTAGACGACGCCGTTGTCACGAGCGACGACCTCGAGGCCCCATACCGCCACATAGAACTGTTCGGAGCGCGCCAGATCCGGCGTACCGAGATCGACGCTGCGCAGGGCGATGACCGGAAAGCGGGACATCAGGCAGCCTTGCTGTGATGGGCGCTGACGCGCGGGGCTTGGACATGGGCCATGGCGGTTGCCGTCTCCTGATTTCCTCGTTGGCCGGTGCGGGCCTTGCCGCCCCTGCACGGGCGGTCGTTGGCGTGATGGCGGTCCCCATCCCGGGCTGCTCGTCCTCTATATTACACAAAACGTCGATCACAAGAATAATTTATAAATTTTTGCCGGAGCGGCGAATAAGTATATAAAGGCGTGGATTCGTGGGTGGGCGGCCGGTGCGCGCCCGGGAGGCAAGGCGATGGACGCCGCGGCGGTTGAAGGGGCTGGAGGACCGTCGACGCAGGCCAGCCACGTCTATGACCGGCTGCGTGACGACCTGCTGTCCGGAAAGCTGGCGCCATCGCGCAAGCTGCAGATGCGTTTCCTGATGGAGACCTATCAGACCGGGCAGACGCCGCTGCGCGAGGCGCTCAACCGTCTGACGGCCGACGGCCTCGTCGAGGTGCGCGAGCAGCGCGGCTTCTACGTCCGCGACATCAGCCGCGGCGAGCTCGCCGAACTGACCAAGACGCGCTGCTGGGTAGAGAGCCTGGCGCTACGCGAATCCATGGCGGCGACGACGCCGCACTGGGAGGAGCAACTGCTGGTGGCGCAGCATCGCCTGAGCCGGACGCCGCGATCGCTCAATGCCACGGAGTTCGAGGACAATCCGGAGTGGGAGCGGCTACACCGCACTTTCCATCATACGCTGATCGGCAATTGCGGTTCGCAGTCGCTGATCGCGTTCTGCAACCAGCTCGCCGACCAGCTCTACCGCTATCGCCGGCTGTCGATCCGCAAGGCGTTTCCCTCGCGCCATGTCGGCGACGAGCATCTCGCCATCGCCAATGCGGTGATGAGCGGCAACGCCGACGAGGCCGTGAACCTCCTGACCGCGCATTACCAGCGCACCGCGGACGTCATCCTGCAGGATGAGGCGATCTTCCCGGACCTGCGCCGAACGCAGTGAGCTGCACGCTGCGCCGCGGCGGTGATCCCGCGCCGTGTCGCGAAAGCGGCAGCGCGATGCCAAATTTTGAGCTTGTTCACCTCGCGCGATGATTGAATGCTTGGGGGGCGGGTTTCGATCCCGTTGCTCCCGATGTGTTCCGACGCGAGGTGCCTCCATGTCCAGGCTGACCCGTTTCTCCGTCCAGCCGCTGCACACCATGACCCGCCGCCTCGCCGATGTCGCGTCCGGGCGCGCTGCGCCGGATCTTGTCATTACCGGCGCGCGGGTGCTGTCGACCTATTCGGAGCGTATGATCGAGAACCGCGAGATCTGGATCAGCGGCGGGCGCATCGCCGCGGTCAAGCCGGCGGGCAGCCACAAGGCGAATGGCGGCGGCGCGACGGTTCGCGATGTCGCTGGCGGCATCATCGCGCCGGGCCTCGTCGACCCGCATCTCCACATCGAATCATCCATGGTCACGGCCTGCGCCTATGCCGAGGCGGCGCTGCTCAACGGCACCACCACGATCTTCTGCGACAGCCACGAGATCGGCAATGTCATGGACGTCGCCGGCGTCGAGGCGATGCTGGAGGATGCGCGGCAGGCGCCGCTGTCGATCTTCCTGACGGTACCGAGCACCGTGCCGGCGACCTCGGCGGCGCTGGAGACGGCCGGCGGCGATCTCACCGCCGACAAGATCGCCGGCCTGTTTGACCGCTGGCCCGAGGCGGTGGCGCTCGGCGAGAAGATGGATTTCGTGCCGGTCACCATGGGTGACGAGCGCAGCCATGCCATTCTCGCGGCGGCGCTGTCGCGGGGACGGCCGGTGTCGGGCCATGTCTATGGCCGCGAGTTCGTCGCGGCCTATGCCGCGAGCGGCGTCACCGACACCCATGAGGCGATCGATCGCGACATCGCCGATGACCTGCTCGAAGCCGGCGTCTGGCTGTTCCTGCGCGGCGGGCCGCCGACCACGCCGTGGCACAGCCTGCCGCAGGCGATCCGCACCATCACCGAGCTCGGCGCCTCCCACAAGCGCGTCGCCGTGTGCACCGACGATCGCGACGCCGACGACCTCCTGCAGTTCGGCCTGGACTGGGTGGTGCGCGAGGCGGTGAAGGCCGGGATGTCGCCGGAGCAGGCGTGGGCGATGGGCTCGCTGCATGGCGCGACGCGTTTCAATGCCGAGAGCGAGATCGGCGGCCTCGGCGGCGGCCGGCGCGCCGACCTCGTGCTGATGGACGATGATCTCAGGCCGCGCTCCACCTGGTATGGCGGCGAGTTGGTGGTCGACGACGGCAGGATCACCCCGCTGCTCGATGCCGCGCTGTCGCAGCGCTACCAGTACCCCCGGGCGGCCTACGCCACGGTGAAGCTGCCGCAACATGTGCGCCTGACGCCGGAGCTGCCGGCGGGCGCGTGCACCGTCAACGCCATCCGCACCGCGCTGCCCGGCATCACGCTGGTGCACGACAAGGTCGCGATCACGCCGGCACGCGACTGGCAGGAGCTGTTCGATCGCCATGGCCTGTGCTTCGTCACGGTGGTGGAGCGCCACGGCAAGTCCGCGGGCAACGTCGCCCATGGCCTCCTGAAGGACTTCGGCCTGACGCGCGGCGCGGTCGCCTCCAGTGTCGGTCACGACAGCCACAACATCATCATCGCCGGCACCAACGAGGCCGACATGCAGGTGGCGCTGGCTGCGATCAAGGAGCAGCAAGGCGGCGTCTGTGTCGTCGCCGGGGGCGCGGTGAAAGCGCTGGTGCCGCTGCCGATCGCCGGCCTTCTCTCGGACAAGCGCATCACGGAGGTTGCGGAGCAAGTGAAGCAGCTCAAGGTCGAATGGCGCGCGGCCGGCTGCACCATTCCCTATATGGGCTTCAACCTCATCCCGCTGTCGGTGATCCCCGAGATCCGCATCACCGACAAGGGCCTCGTGCTGGTGCCGCAGATGACCCAGGTGCCGCTGTTCGAGTAAGGAGGCCATCGTCGGTGAAAATCGCCTCGCCGTGCTGATGTCATCCGTCACCCTGAGGTGCATAGCCCCGGCTTCAGTCGGGGCGTTCTTTTGAAGTCACAAGTCGGGCAAGCCCGACTTGTGTGCGAAAGCATGGCCCTCGAAGGGCGACGGCCCGAGCAGCAACTCCGTGGCCGTGCATCCTTCGAGGCTCGCTACGCTCGCACCTCGGGATGACGGAATAAAGCGCAGCGGACCGATTGCGGTTCTGCGTAGGTCCATCAAGCTCCTGCGCAGGGCGTGTGGTCTGTGATCACACCACGTGTCATCGCCAGCTTCCGCTTTTTCATCGCTCCACCGCTCTAACAGCTTGATCCGCCACCGATTTCAAAATCCCTTCCACGACGCGGGAAACGCCGACGTCGCGATTGAGAAGCGCTGTGCCGCGGCGCAATGCTCTGTCCATCGAACAACAGACAACGTCGGTGAGGACAAGCCATGGCCCGGATGCGAGCGGTCGATGCAGCAGTGCGCGTGCTGGAGAAGGAAGGCATTTCGTGCGCGTTCGGCGTGCCGGGTGCCGCGATCAATCCGCTGTATTCGGCGATGAAGGCGCGCGGCAGCATCCGCCACGTGCTGGCGCGCCATGTCGAGGGCGCCTCCCACATGGCCGAGGGCTACACCCGCGCCGTCGCCGGCAACATCGGCGTGTGCATCGGCACGTCGGGCCCCGCCGGCACCGACATGATCACCGGGCTTTATTCTGCCTCGGCGGATTCCATTCCGATCCTGTGCATCACCGGCCAGGCGCCGCGCGCAAAACTCTACAAGGAAGACTTCCAGGCCGTCGACATCGAGGCGATCGCCAAGCCCGTGACCAAGTGGGCGGTGACGGTGCGCGAGCCGGCGCTGGTGCCGATGGTGCTGCAGCAGGCGTTCCACCTGATGCGCTCGGGCCGGCCGGGCCCGGTGCTGGTCGATCTGCCGATCGACGTGCAACTCGCCGAGATCGAGTTCGACGAGGACACCTATGCGCCGCTGCCGGTCTACAAGCCGCGCGCGACCCGCAAGCAGATCGAGAAGGCGCTGGACATGCTCAACGCGGCGGAGCGGCCGCTGATCGTCGCCGGCGGCGGCATCATCAATGCGGACGCGGCCGAGGAACTGGTCGAGTTCGCCGAGCTCACCGGCATTCCGGTGATCCCGACGCTGATGGGCTGGGGCGCGATCCCCGACGACCATCCGCTGATGGCCGGCATGTGCGGCCTGCAGACCAGCCACCGCTATGGCAACGCCACGATGCTGGCGTCCGATTTCGTCATCGGCATCGGCAACCGCTGGGCCAACCGCCACACCGGCTCGGTGGAGACCTACACCAAGGGCCGCAAGTTCATCCACATCGACATCGAGCCGACCCAGATCGGCCGGGTGTTCGGCCCGGACTTCGGCATCGTCTCCGATGCGCTCGCCGCCCTCGACCTGCTGATCGAGGTGGCGCGCGAGCGCAAGGCGGCGGGCAAGCTCAGGGATCGCGGCATCTGGGCGCGCGAGTGCGCCGCGCGCAAGGCGAGCATGCCGCGCAAGACCCATTACGATCAGGTGCCGCTCAAGCCGCAGCGCGTCTATGAGGAGATGAACGCCGCGTTCGGCCGCGATGTCTGCTATGTCACCGCGATCGGCCTGTCGCAGATCGCCGGCGGCCAGCTGCTCAACGTCTATCATCCCCGGCACTGGATCAATTGCGGCCAGGCCGGTCCGCTGGGATGGACGCTGCCGGCCGCGCTCGGCGTGCGCGCCGCATGTCCGGACAAGACCATCGTCGCGCTGTCCGGCGACTACGACTTCCAGTTCCTGATCGAGGAGCTCGCGGTCGGCGCCCAGCACAAGCTGCCGTATCTCCACGTGGTGGTGAACAACTCCTATCTCGGCCTCATCCGCCAGGCGCAGCGCGGCTTCAACATGGACTTCGAGGTGTCGCTGGCGTTCGAGAACGTCAACACCGACACCGGCGGATATGGCGTCGACCATGTCGCCGTCGCCGAAGGTCTCGGCTGCAAGGCGGTACGGGTGCGCAGCCCCAACGAGTTCAAGGACGCGTTCGCGCGTGCCGAAGCCTTGATGCGCGAGCACCAGGTGCCGGTGGTGATCGAGTTCATCCTCGAGCGCGTCACCAACATTCCGATGGGCGTGGAGATCGACGCCATCAACGAGTTCGAGGAAGCCCCGCTCAGCGAACGCGTGCTCACGCCGGCGGAGTAGGGGGCGGCAGCCTGTCCCGAACCCTCGTCATGCGTGGTCGCGTGACGTGATCCGTCATCCTGAGGTGCGAGCGTTAGCGAGCCTCGAAGGACGACGGCCCGGGCTGTCGCCCTTCGAGGGTCGTGCTGCGCACGACCTCCTCAGGGTGACGATCTGATGTTTTCGCTTGAAGAAAAGGACAACCGCCGTGCCGAAATTCGCTGCTAATCTCACCATGCTGTTCAACGAGCTGCCGTTCGTCGAACGCTTCGCCGCCGCGAAGGCCGCCGGCTTTTCCGGCGTCGAGTATTTGTTTCCCTACGACTTCGACAAGGCCGAACTGGCCGGGCAGCTGAAGCAGCACGGCCTGACGCAGGTGCTGCACAACCTGCCCGCCGGCAACTGGGCTGGGGATGAACGCGGCATCGCGGTGCTTCCCGATCGCATGCAGGAATTCCGCGACGGCGTCGGCCGCGCCATCGACTATGCCCGGGCGCTCGACTGCCGCCAGCTCAATTGCCTGGTCGGCATCCTGCCGGCCGGCGCGAATGCCGCGACCGCCCATGACACGCTGGTGGAGAACCTGCGCTTTGCCGCCGCCGCGCTGGCGAAGGAAAAGATCCGCCTGCTGGTCGAGCCGATCAACACCCGCGACATTCCCGGCTTCTTCCTCAGCCGCACCGACCAGGCGGTGAAGCTGATCGGCGATGTCGGCTCGGACAACCTGTTCATCCAGTACGACATCTACCACATGCAGATCATGGAAGGGGATCTGGCGCCGACGTTGAAGCGCCATCTCGACCGCATAGCCCATGTGCAACTGGCCGACAATCCCGGCCGCAACGAACCGGGCACCGGCGAGATCAACTATCCGTTCCTGTTCAGGTATCTCGACGACATCGGCTACCGCGGCTGGGTCGGCTGCGAATACAAGCCGAAGACCACCACGGCCGAGGGCCTTGGATGGTTCGCGCAACTGGCGGCGGCGTGACCAGGACCGCGCCGCGTCGGGCGCACGCCCCTGACGTCGAGGCGCGGCGCACGCATCCGCCGCAAGGCACCGGCCTGTTGCTCCGCATGAAGCGCAAGGGCCGGCTCAGACATCCGATCAAACAACCCAAGGGAAGACACACCATGAGCAATCTCGGATTCATCGGCCTCGGCATCATGGGGCGCCCGATGGCGGGCCACCTGCTGGCGGCCGGCCATCGTCTCGCCGTGCACGACGTCAATCCGGTGCCGGGCAACCTGCTGGAAGCCGGCGCGGTCGCCTGCAAGTCGGCGAAGGACGTCGCCGAGCAGTCCGACATCGTGTTCATCATGGTACCGGACACCCCGCATGTGAAGGCGGTGCTGTTCGATGCCGGCGGCGTCGCCGAGGGGCTGTCGCCGGGCAAGATCGTGGTCGACATGAGCTCGATCGCGCCGCTCGCCACCAAGGAGTTCGCCAAGGCCATCAACGAGCGCGGCGTCGACTATCTCGACGCGCCGGTGTCCGGCGGCGAGGTCGGTGCCAAGGCGGCGTCGCTCACCATCATGGTCGGCGGCCCGGAGCGCGCGTTCGAGCGCGTCAAGCCGCTGTTCGACAAGCTCGGCAAGAACGTCACCCGGGTCGGCGGCAATGGCGATGGCCAGACCACCAAGGTCGCCAACCAGATCATCGTCGCGCTGACCATCGAGGCGGTGGGCGAAGCCCTGCTTTTCGCCTCCAAGGCCGGCGCGGATCCGGCGCTGGTGCGCCAGGCGCTGATGGGCGGCTTTGCATCGTCGCGCATCCTCGAGGTCCATGGCGAGCGCATGATCAAGCGCAACTTCGAGCCGGGCTTCCGCATCGAGCTGCACCAGAAGGACCTCAACCTTGCGCTGGACGGCGCCCGCGCCCTCGGCATCGCGCTGCCGTCGACCGCAATCGCCCAGCAGCTCTTCAACGCCTGCGCCGCCCAGGGCGGCAAGGCGTGGGACCACTCGGCGATGGTCAAGGCGCTGGAGCTCGCCGCCGCGCACGACATCGCCTGAGGGGGCGGGGCGCTACGCGGTATGAGGCCTGCGCCTCCATCGATCGGTGAAGGTCAATCCGTCACCCTGAGGTGGCCGCGCTCTGCGCGGCCCTCGAAGGGCGACGGCCCGAGCCTTCCAAGCTGGCCACCGGGCCGTTCATCCTTCGAGGCTCGCGGAGCCTGTCATCGGGCCGCGCTTGCGCGCGGACCCGTTGGCTCGCACCCCAGGATGACGGGATGGATGCTGCTCAGGATGACGGAATGGATGCTGCTGGCTGTAGCTACATTCTCCGTTCTGGCCGGGCGCAACTTCTCTCCTCATGGTGAGGAGGCGCGTCAGCGCCGTCTCGAACCATGAGGCCGCAAGCCTCGGCCTCATCCTTCGAGACGCCCACTGTACGGGCTCCTCAGGATGAGGGGAGGGGCCAGCATCGCGAGCGGAGGAGGTGACGCACGGCGTCGCCCCATTCGCCGTCATGGCCGCGCAGCTCGATCTGTCCTGGAGGGATCGCCAGGACGAGGGTCTCCCGGCCATCCACGTCTTTTGTGCCGGACTGCCCTGAAGACGTGGATGCCCGGGACGAGCCCGGGCATGACGAGGAAGGGAAGCGAGGTCACGCCGACGCACGCGCCGGCGATCCACATCTGCTGCTATCCGCATCACACACAGAGGCCTCCCCATGCGCCGCTCCCGCAATGCCAAGATCATCGCCACCCTCGGTCCGTCGAGCTCGTCGCCGGAAATGATCCGTGCGCTGTTCGAGACGGGGGTCGACATGTTCCGCCTCAACTTCAGCCATGGCAGCCACGACGATCATCGCGAGCGCTTTCGCATCATCCGCGAGGTCGAGCGCGAGGTCGGCCGTCCCGTCGGCATCCTGATGGACCTGCAGGGGCCGAAGCTGCGTGTCGGCAAGTTCGCCAATGGCCCGGTCGAGCTGGTGCGCGACGCGCGCTTTCGCCTCGATCTCGATCCGGTCGCCGGCGATGCCAGCCGTGTGGCGCTGCCCCATCCCGAGATTTTTGCCGCGCTCGCCGCCGGCACGCCGCTGCTGCTCGACGATGGCAAGATCCGTCTTTCGGTCGAGAGCTGCGGGCCGGATTTCGCCGAGACGCGGGTGGTGGTCGGCGGACGCCTGTCCGAGCACAAGGGCATCAATGTGCCCAGCGTCATCCTGCCGATGTCGCCGTTCACCGCGCGCGACCGCCGCGACCTTGCCTTCGGCCTCGACATGGGCGCCGACTGGGTGGCGCTGTCGTTCGTGCAGCGGCCGGAGGACATCGACGAGGCGCGTGCGCTGATCGGCGACCGCGCGCTGGTGATGGCGAAAATGGAAAAGCCCGCGGCGATCCACAACCTCGATGCCATCGTCGCCCGCGCCGACGGCATCATGGTGGCGCGCGGCGATCTCGGCGTCGAGATGCCGCCGGAGCAGGTGCCGGTGATGCAGCGGCGCATCGTGCGCGCCTGCCATCGCGAGGGCAAGCCGGTGGTGGTGGCGACCCAGATGCTGGAATCGATGACCAGCGCGCCGGTGCCGACGCGGGCGGAGGCGTCCGATGTCGCCACCGCTGTCTACGAGGGGGCTGACGCGGTGATGCTGTCGGCGGAATCCGCCAGCGGGCAATACCCGCGCGAGGCGGTGGCGATGATGGAGTCCATCATCAGGGGCGTCGAAGCCGATCCGCACTACCGCACCCTGGCGGATGCCCAGCACGAGGAGGCGCGTACCACCCATGCCGACGCGATCTGCCGGGCGCTGCGCCACGTCGCGCGCCAGATCTCGGCCAAGGCGACCGTCACCTACACGTCATCCGGCTTCACCAGCATCCGCGCCGCGCGCGAGCGCCCGGTTGCGCCGATCCTGTCGATCACGCCGTCGGTCGCGACCGCCCGGCGGCTGGCGCCGGTGTGGGGCGTGCATTCGGTGGTGATCGCCCATGAGATCGAAAGCGAGGCGGCGATGACCCAGGTCGCCTGCGAGACCGCACTCGCCGAGCGTTTTGCCGCGCCCGGCGACAGCATCGTCGTCACCGCCGGCATTCCCTTCGGCGTCGCCGGCACCACCAACCTGCTGCGCATCGTCGCGCTGCCGCAGCCGGCGGTGTGAACTCAGCAGCGAGCTATGCGGCCTGAAGCGCACAGCCTCTCCTCGCCCCCCTGAGGTGGCCCCGCGTAGCGGGGCCCTCGAAGGGCCACGGCCCAGGCGGCTGCTCGGTGGCCGTTCATCCTTCGAGGCTCGCTCCGCTCGCACCTCAGGATGACGGAGGAAGTTCCGCGGCTCTGTCTCGACGTTGTCGCGTAGCATGGATGAGCGAGGCGATATCCGGGGTAATCGCGGGCCGCTGGAGTGTCCGCAAAACTCCAAGCTAAATGTTTGCGTTCGCACCGATCCCATCATTGTGAAGGGACTCGCGCGCCTTCTGCGCGTCGTCGCGCCGCCGTAGCCGGCGGCCAGCCGTGCGGCAGGATCGTCATGAACGGCCAGTTCAGCGCTCGTATCACGGCGGTGACGGCGGGGCAGGTGCAGCCGATCCATCGCGTGCAGCCGCGCCTGTCGCGTGTCACTTCGGCCAGGGCACGGGGACGATGGCGCCGCGGCCGCGATGGCTGATGTCAGGATGGTGGATGCCGCGACGATGCGGATCGGCTGCGTCGCCGGATTTGCGCGGCACCGATTGTCAGGGATGCACCGGATGGCGTAGCCTCGCCGCGAGTTTCGTTCTCGCCGGATTGCGACGCATGCCCACTCCCCGAAGCCGCTGGCAGGCTTTTGAAATCCCCCATTTCGCTGTCTACCTGCTGCTGACGGCGAATCTCCTGGCCTATGGTCTGTGCCTCTCGAGGTCGGGCACCGGGACTATGACGGCCGAGGTGCTGTATCGCAGCGGCGCGATCTATATCGGCGCGCTCGACCACCATGAATACTGGCGCCTGCTGGTGGCCGGCTTCCTGCACGTCAATCCGCTGCATCTCGGCACCAACATGCTCTGCCTCGTGCTGTGGGGCGGCCTGCTGGAAAAGCGCATCGGCTCGCTCTACTTCCTGATTGTCTATGTCGCGGCGGTGGTCTGCGGCAACGTCGTCAGCATCGCGACGCACGGCGCGCCATTCCTCACCGTCGGCGCGTCCGGCGGCGTCGCCGGCATTCTCGGGGCGCTGCTGTGCCTGAGGGTCCTCGGCAAGGTCGACCTCGCGCCCAATTTCTTTGTCATCAATATCGGCCTCAACGTCGTGCTGACCCTCGCGACGTCGGCGATCGACTGGCGGGTGCATCTCGGCGGCTTCGCCGCGGGGCTGATCGCTTGCGCACTCCTCGATGGCGCGGAGCGTGTCGGCGGGCGTGTGCTGCGTTGCAGGTTCCCCGAGGCGATCAAGGCCAACATCGTGCTGATCGTCGCGGCGGTGCTGCTGGTCGCCGGAGCGGCGCTGCCCCGGCCGGATGCCTGGATGGCGCTGGTCGCGGGTCTCGCCGCCGGTGCGGTGGTGGTCGCGCTGGTCGATCGCCTGCTGCCGCTCCGCAAGGGCCTTGCCATGGCCGTCGTCGTGATGGCGGTCATGAACATGATGCTGGCTGTGGTCGCGGGCATGGTGCTGGCCCCGGCATGGACGGCGAGTTGCGTCGCCTATGCCCGCGGCGTCACGACACCGATCGATCCGCTGCTCGGCCTCGGCTGCGGCAACGGCGAGATCATGCTCGCCGCAGCCGCCGCGGGCGTGCTGCTGCTGTCGCTTCTGGTGCACGGGCCGGAGCTGTCGCGCGGCCTGCGCGATGTCGGTTTCGCCGGTGCGTCGTTTCGGGCCGAACGCAAGCGGCGCATGGGATTGTAATGGGATTGTAAGCCCGCACCTTCGGCGCACCGTCGATCAGTTCCCCGCGCACGCCGAAAATTTTCATCTGCACAGGCGCAATCGATTGGCCTTCGTGCCGGAACCATGGTTCCGGACCGGGGTTACCGTGGCGATTTCATTCCACGGAGACCATGAATGTCGATCGGTACTATTATTCTGATCATCCTGATCATCGCGCTGCTTGGCGGCTTCAGCGGCCTCGGCGGCGGCCCGTTCTACGGCACCGGCTACTATGGCGGTGGCGGCCTCGGGCTGGTCATCGTCATCCTGCTGATCCTCGTGCTGCTCGGCCGCATCTAGGCGCAGATTCAATGGCTGCTTGTGACCGGGAGGAGTTCTCGCGAGGCGGGAGCCCCTCTCGGTGGCGGCACTCAAGTGACAAACAGATCGATCGTTTCGACGCGTCGCCATCTGCCGTCCATCTTCCTGTAGATGGCGACATATCCAACCGCTTGTACGGGCAGGTTTTTGACGCCTCCGGGTGATCGGACCCACTCCTGAAGGTGGTGGGAGACAATCAGAGCCGCCAGTGTGTAGTCGTTGCTAAAGACTGGAAACGTGTAGCCGGAGTGTTTGATCTCCAGACGGTCCCCGTTGCCGGCTTCAAATTTTCTTCGCCGATCTTGGTCCAGCAATTTTTGTTTTTCCCCGCTGCATACATACTCTTCGCGGTCAGCAATATCGACAATCCTGCTGAGACTGCCTCCAGAGACTGCCGGTACGAGCTCCGCGCGCACTGTCGAACCAAAATAATGACGGGCAATAGGCTCAGGAATTGGAGAGCTTTGCCATGCTGGCTGGAGTTCGCAGCGTTGCAAAGGGATTTCGTCTGCAATCACCGTCTGGAAGAGGAGCCTTGCCTCTGCGGTGACGCTGCTGTCGTCATCAGCCTTTGCGGCTCCAAAGCAGATGGCCAGGCCCAAAAGCCAGACACTCCCTTTCCACTTCGCCATCGGTCGCCTCCTGTCAGGACGAAATAGCCCGAACCGCATTGGGCCCGGTCAGCGATGTTCGCGAAACGCCGCGGCCAGCGTGCGCAGCGCGCCGCGCGAGCGCGCATCGGTCAGGCGCGCATGCAGCACGATGGTCGACGGCGGCAGGGCCGGCAGGCCAAGACGCTCGCCGACCTCGACGCTGCCGGCGGGCGCGACCCGCTGCGCCAGCGCGGCGACCGCAAGGCCGGCCGACACCGCGGCGGTAACCGCGGTGGTGCCGCCGCCCATGAACACGTCCATCCAGGCGATCCCCGCGGCATCGAGCGCGCGGCCGGCGATGTTGCGCACGCCGCAGGACGGCGCCAGCGAGGCGAGGCGGAGCGCTTCGCCGTCGCGGCGCATGAACGACGGCGCGGCGAACCAGCCGACGCGCTCGCGTCCCAGCACCTCGCCGTCGCGGCGGTCGTCCTCGCAACGCACGATCGCCGCATCCAGCGTGCCGCCATCGAACGCATCGAGCAGGGCGCGCGAGGCGCCGATCTCCACGGTGATCAGCAGCGCCGGATCGTAGGCGTGCAGTCGCGCCAGCAGCAGTGGCAGCTCGGGTCCGGCGACATGGTCGCTGATGCCGAGCGTCAGGGTTTGCGGCCGCGACGACAGGTCGGCGACCGCGCGCTCGTGCGCGGCGATGAAGTCGCGGGCGCTGTCGAGGAAGGCGGCGCCGCGCGCCGACAGCCGCACCGAGCGCGGCGTGCGCTCGATCAGCTTGTGGCCGAGCCGCTCCTCCAGCCGCTTGAGCTTGACGCTGACGGCGGCCTGCGAGGTGCCGAGAGCGTCGGCGGCGCGGGTGAAGCTCTGCAGATCGGCGACCAGCACGAACGCCTGCACGGCGTCGACATCGAGGGTGGTCATGTTAGATGCCGTATCGTTATTTCTAATATATCCAATCATATCATTATAATATGATCAAGCCGGCACTAGCTTGCCTCCGACGGCGCCATCGGGAGAGCAGGCATGAGCAGTCAAACGGACGAGATCACCGTCGCGGCCACGGGGAGCCGCAGCGACGCCGGGGCCGGCGACCCCAGACGCTGGCTGGCGCTGCCGGTGCTGCTCACCGGCGCCTTCCTGCCGATCCTCGATTTCAACGTCGTCAATCTGGCGCTGCCGGCGATCCGGCAGGGGCTGCATGCCAGCGCCGGCGACCTGCAATTCGTCATCTCCGCCTATGCCGCGACCTATGCGGTGTTCCTGATCACCGGCGGGCGGCTCGGCGACTGGCTGGGACGGCGGCCAATGTTCGTCACCGGCGTCGCCGGCTTCACGCTGGCCTCGGTGCTGTGCGGCTTCGCCTGGTCGCCGCAGGTGCTGATCGTCGGGCGCATCCTGCAGGGGCTGACGGCGACCATCATGGCGCCGCAGGTGCTGGCCTCGATCCGCGTGCTGTTTCCCGCCGCCGAGCAGGGCCGGGCGCTGGCGTTCTACAGCGCGACCTTCGGCCTTGCCAACATCGTCGGCCAGATTCTCGGCGGCGTGCTGGTGTCGTCGCAGCCGTTCGGCTGGACCTGGCAGGCGATCTTCCTCGTCAACGTGCCGATCGGCCTCGTCGCCTTCGTCGGGGGCCTCACCGTGCTCGGCGACTCCCGCGCGCCGCAGGCGCAGCGGCTCGACCTCGGCGGCGTGGTGCTGCTGTCATTGACGCTGGCGCTGCTGGTCTATCCGCTGATCGAAGGGCGCGAGAGCGGCTGGCCGGTGTGGATCGTCGCCATGCTGATCGCCTGTCCGGCGATGCTCGCGGTCTTCATCGCCTTCGAGCGGCGGCTGGCCGCGCGCGGCGGCGCGCCGCTGGTGGAGCTGTCGCTGTTCGCCAACGGCAGTTTTGTGCTCGGCGTGCTGATGGCGCTGGCGCTCTATCTGCTGGCGTCTTTCTATCTCACCTTCGCGGTCTATCTGCAGAGCGGCCGTCAGCTGACGCCGCTGGCGGCGGGCGTTGCGATGCTGCCCTATGCCGGCGGCTACTTCGTCGCCTCGCTGGCGTCGGCGGTGGTGATGCAGCGCCTGCGCGCCCGCACGCTGACGCTCGGCTTCGCCCTGCAGGTGCTCGGCTTCGGTAGCGTTGCGCTGACGGTCGCGGGGTTTGTTGCGGTGCCGCTGTCCGCGGGGCTCGCCTGCGCCGGCATCGGCTTCGGTCTCGTGATGCCCTCGGTGATCAAGGTGGTGATCGGCGGCGTCGATCCCCGCCATGCGGGCCTTGCGTCGGGCATCGCGATCTCGACCTTCCAGATCGCCTCCGCGCTCGGCGTCGCCGTCATCGGCGGTGTGTTCTACACCGTGCTCGGCGATGGCCGCGATCTCGCGGCTTATGCCCATGCCTTCGCCGTCGCGCTCGGCTGCAACGTCGTGCTGCTGGCGCTCGGCGCGCTGCTGTCGCTGGGGTTGTGGGACGAGGCCTGACCGCGATGCTGTGATCACAACCCGGCCCATCGACATCGGCGATCGACCGCCCTAGGTTCGCCGCCCACACGGCCGCGCCGCCGTCGGCCGACACCGGGAGGATGTCCTTGCGCTTCGTCATGCGTTCGAAGATTCACAATGCCACCGTTACCGAGGCGAACCTCGCCTATGTCGGCTCGATCACCATCGACAAGGATCTGCTCGAGCGCACCGGCCTGTGGGCCGGCGAGCGCGTGCTGGTGGTGTCGAACACGTCCGGCGCGCGGCTCGAGACCTATGTGATCGAGGGCGAGCGCCATTCCGGCGCGATCTGCATGAACGGCGCCGCCGCCCATCTCATCGGCGCCGGCGAAGAGATCATCATCATGGGCTTCGAACTGGTCGAGCAGCCGATCACGCCGCAGGTCATCCTGGTCGACGGCCACAACCGCTTCGTTCGCGATCTCGCCGAAGCGCCGCTGACGGTCGTGGCATAATCCAGTCGCGGTCTCACGCCTGCGAGGCATCGAGCGCGCCGGCGTCGCGATGGTCGGTACCGATCTGCGGCTGACGCAGGCACAGCAGCACGACGAGTGCGGCTGCGACAGTCACCGCCGCCAGCACCCACAGCAGCGTCTGGAATGCTCCCGCATAGCTCGCGACCAGCAGCGGTCGCACCGCTGATGGCAGCAACTCCGCGGCATGGGTGAGATCGCCGGTCGCAAGGCGCGCCGCGGCGGCCGTGATGGTCGGCGCGGGAATGGTGTCGGGCAGCGCCGCGTGCAGCCGGCCGCCGGACAGCGCCGCCAGCACCGCGCCGGCGATGGCGAGTGCGATGCCTTCGCCGGCGACGCGGATGGTGTTGAAAATGCCGGTCGCCATGCCGGCCCGCTCGGTCGGCACCACGCTGAGGGCGAGGCCGTCCATCAGTCCCCACGGCAGGCCGGCGCCGCAGCCGATCAGCAGCAGCGGGCCGATCACGGGCAGCACGGGGCCGCCGGGATCGACGGCGCCGAGCCAGACCAGCCCTGCCGCGGCGACCACAAGACCTGCGGCGGAGACGATGCCCGCCGGCACGACCCGCGTCAGCGTCGCCGCCAGCGACGGCACCACCAGCATCGGCGCCGACAGCGCCACCATCAGCCAGCCGGCATCGATCTCGCGAAACCCCTCGACACCGATCAGGCGCAGCGGCAGCAGCACCAGCAGCACGATGTAGCAGGCACAGGTCGCGACCGGCAGCATCTGCACGCCGACGAAGCGCGGATAGCGGAACAGCGACAGGTCGAGCATCGGCCGCGCCACGCGGCGCGCGGCGGCGATGAACACGACCAGCAAGGCCAGCGTGCCGACGAACAGGCTGACCACCAGCGGATCGCCCCAGCCACGGCTCGGGGCTGCGATCAGGCCGAAGGTGAACAGGCTGAGCATGGCGGTGAAGCTCAGCGTGCCGGCCCAGTCGAGGCCCCGGGCGGCGGGATCGCGGCTGTCGCGCATCCGCCGCGCGCCGAAGGCGAGCGCAGCGAGGCCGACCACGGCGGTGGCGGCGAACACCGCGCGCCAGCCGAAAGCCGCGATCAACGCACCGGCGAGCAGCGGGCCGAACGCAAGGCCGAGGCCGAAGGTGGTGCCCAGCAGGCT
Organism: Bradyrhizobium sp. U87765 SZCCT0048; assembly: GCF_018131225.1. GTDB lineage: Bacteria > Pseudomonadota > Alphaproteobacteria > Rhizobiales > Xanthobacteraceae > Bradyrhizobium_A. The sequence goes on from NZ_JAFCMM010000006.1 coordinate 60,592, forward strand.
GAAGGCGCGGGTGCGCGCGTGGCCCTCGACATCCTGGGCGAGCGCCGCGGTGCCGCCCGCAAGAGTCGCCGCGGCGGCGAGGCCCTGGGCCGCGCGCAGCATGTCGACCATCACGATGGACGAAGCGCAGGCGAGCAGCAGCGAGATCACGGTGAAGGCGGCGATCCCGGCGACAAAGGCGCGCTTGCGGCCGAAGGCATCGGCGAGGGTGCCAGCGGCCATCAGGGTGCCGCCGAAGGTCAGCATGAAGGCGTTGGTGATCCAGGTCAGCGCCGCGGGGCTGCCGCCGAGGTCGCGGCCGATCGCGGGCGTGGCGACGGCGCCACCGGAAAAGCTCATCGGCAGCACGATCGCGGCGAGGCAGACGGCGGCGAGCACGGCGGCGTGGCCGCCACGGGACGGAGATGAGGGAGCGGAGGGCGTCATGGCTATCCTTGGAGTGTCCTTGAGCATTGGGCGCGAGGACCAGCCAGGGAACTAAGCCAGACGAGCGGGTTGATAAACGCGCTCTAACTCCATTGATTGCGGAGTAAAACTCTCTAATTTGCCGGCCATGGACAGTCTGAGCGGGATCATCGCCTTCGTGCGGGCAGCCGAGACCCTGAGTTTCGTGGCGGCCGGCCGGGCGCTCGGCATCTCTGCCTCGGCGGTCGGCAAGAGCATCGCCAAGCTCGAGAGCGATGTCGGCGTGCGCTTGTTCCACCGCAGCACCCGCCGCGTCAGCCTCACCGACGAGGGCACACTCTTCTATGAGCGTTGCCGTAAGGTGCTCGACGACCTGCAGGAGGCCGAGGCGATGCTGGCGCAGTCCGCCGCGACGCCGCGCGGCCGGCTGCGGGTCAGCCTGCCGACCATCGGCTATCGCTTCCTGATGCCGCTGCTGCCGGCGTTCAGCGCGCGCTATCCCGACATCGAACTCGACCTCGATTTCGAGGACCGCCTTGTCGATGTCATCGAAGATGGTTTCGACGTCGTGGTGCGCAGCGGCGACCTGCCGGACTCGGCCCTGATGTCGCGGCGGCTGTCGTCGTTCCGTTTCGTGCTGTGCGCCTCGCCCGGCTATCTGGCGGAGCACGGCAAGCCGCGCACGCCGGCCGACCTCGCCGGCCATCGCTGCCTGCGCTTTCGCTTTCCCTCCACCGGCAAGCTGCAGGACTGGCTGCTGAAGGCGCGCGCCGGCCAGGAACTGCGGCTGCCGACGGCGCTCGTCTGCAACAACATCGAGGCGCTGCGCGCCGCCGCCGTCAGCGGCTATGGCATTGCCCATATGCCGGACTTCCTCGCGCGCGACGCCATCGCCCGCGGGGAGCTGGTCACCATGCTGGATGCCCACCTGATCAATCCCGGCCAGTTCTGGGCGCTGTGGCCGGCGAGCCGTCACCTGTCGCCCAAGCGGCGCGTGTTCGTCGACTACCTCGGCGCGCGGCTGTTCGCGCCCGCACCCTGAAAGCGACGCGCCAGCATGCGACAGCGCACCGCAGCGGTGGTCGCGGCAGACCCGCGCGGCTGATTCTCCGGCATGTCGCGCACCGCCGGCGATGCCCAAAATGCCTTGGATGACAGGGTTTGCGGCGTTCCCGGCCGCCCCGAATCGCTGAAAAGGCGTTTTTTTCGGGTTTTTTGGCCAACAAAAGCTGTGCAGAGCGCGTTGGGACTATGTTTCAAGGCAGATTCCGCCATATGGTGGCGATGTCCGAATCATTTTTCCCTAGGAGACACTATGGCCGCTCAACTGACGAAGTCGCAGCTCATCGAGCAGATCTCGACCCAGACCGAACTCGCCAAGAAGGACGTCAAGGGCGTTCTCGAGGTCCTCACCACGGTCGGCTACAAGGAGCTGAAGAAGAACGGCGTGTTCGTTGTTCCGGGCTTCGCCAAGTTCGTTGTCGTCAAGAAGCCGGCGACCAAGGCGCGCAAGGGCACCAACCCGTTCACCGGCGAGCCGATGACCTTCAAGGCCAAGCCGGCCCGCAAGATCATCCGTGCGCGTCCGGTCAAGGCCGCCAAGGAAGCGGTGTAAGCCGTTATCCGCTCCGCATTCGCGGACGACGAAAAGGCCCCCGTTCCGGGGGCCTTTTTGTTTGCCGAAGCGCCAGCCGCGCCTCTCAGGCGTCCCACGTCACCGGCAGGTTGAGCAGGCCGCGGAACGCCCAGCCGCCAATGCGTACGGGTTCGCGGTCGACGAGGCGCAGGTTTTTCAGCCGCGCGAACACGGTCGGCAACGCGACATCGGCGACCATGGCGCGCGAAGCGAAGGCGCCGGCGCAGAAGTGCGGCCCGGCGCCGAAGGCGATGCTCTTGCCGGCGTCGCGGCGCACGTCGAAGGCCTCGCCATTGTCGAAATGGCGCTCGTCGCGGTTGGCCGAGCCGAACATGAAGAACACCCGGTCGTCCGGGGCGAATTCGACCTCGCGGATCCGCCAGGGCTTCGCCACCCGCCGCGGCGACATGCCGATCGGCGAGATCCAGCGCGCATACTCCTCGAAGGTCTGCAGCCACGACACTTCGCCCGCCTGCGCCAGCGCCAGCTGGTCGGGATGGGTCAGCAGCGCCCACACCGTGCCGGCGACGGCGTCGCGCGGCTCGTTCTGGCCGCCGCTGATCGCAAGCTTGATGTTGGCGCGCACGCTGTCCATCGGCATGCCGGCGGCGAGACTGACGCCGAGCAGGCTGAGGTCCGGCGCCGCCTGCAGCGCCGGCAGGCGTTCGTCGATCGCCGCGTCGATGCCGGCGGTGGCGGCGTGGCAGCGCGCCTCGACGGCGGGATCGCCGGTGTAGTTGGCGATGCCGTCGATCATCGCCTGCGACCACGCGTTCATGTCCTGGAAGCGCATGTTGACGAGGCCGGTGATCGACTTCAGGCACTCGGCCGAGAACGGCAGCGCGAAATCGCGCACGAAGTCGATGTCCTGCCGCGGATCGAGGGCATCGATGATGCGATCGGCATGGCCCTGGAACTGGGCGGTCCAGTGCGCCTTCACCGTCTTCGGCGACACCGCCGGGAAGACCATCTTGCGCTCGGCGAGGTGTGCCTCGCCGTCCTTGCGCATCATGTTGTGGCCCATCAGCCTGTTCATCAGCCCGTCGGGCTGGTGCGAACTGAACACGTCGATCTGTTTCTCGGACACGAAGATGTCGTCGCGATGGGTGAACACCGTGCTGCCGAGCTGCGGAATGAACGCGATCGGCGCCTCCGCCCGCAGCCGCTTCAGCGTCGGGTAGGGATCGGCCCAGAACGCGGGAACGTCGATGTCGAAGCGCGGTGCGGTGCTCACGGAGGCCCTCTCGGTATGGTCCCCGACGATAGGCCGCGGCGGCGCGGGCGTCTGTCCCCTGCCGTTGGGACAGGGGGGCTGGCGATCTGATCTTCCGGCGAACAAGGTTGCCCCTCATGGTGAGGAGGCGCTTTAGCGCCGTCTCGAACCAAGAGGCCGAGGCGCTTCACCGCGGGGCCTCATCCTTCGAGACGCAGGCTGCGCCTGCTCCTCAGGATGAGGGGAAAGGTTTAGCGTGATCAACCTCGCAGGACCGACTGTTGTCTCATTCTGCGTCATCACCGGGCCGGCGCGCAGCGCCGTGACCGGGTGATCCAGCTTGATGGTGTGACGTAGGCCGAAAGAAAGCTGGATGCGCGGGTGACCTTAGTCCTGGCGATCCGTCGAAGACGGATCGCGCTGCCCGCGCATGACGCCGAGTGCGGGGCGCGCCGGCGGAGCATTCGGCCGGGAAGCATTGCATTCCCCCTCATGGTGAGGAGCCCGGCATCGCCGGGCGTCTCGAACCATGAGGCCGAGGCGTTGCCGCACGGGCCTCATCCTTCGATACGCAAGCTACGCTTGCTCCTCAGGATGAGGGGAGACGTCGGGGCGCGGCGTGTCGCGAACGCCCCCTCAGTTCAGCCGCCGCTCCGCCGTCAGCAGCTGCAGCACGATGCCGAACAATTCGTTCTGCGACGAGATCCTGAGCTTGTCGTAGGCGCGCTTGCGGTAGGTCAGGGTGGAGTGGATGCTGATGTCGAGGTCGGCGGAGATCGCTTCCGAGCTGTAGCCGGACAGGATGCGCAGGCACACCTCCTTCTCGCGCCCGGTCAGCGCCTCGAAGGTCGCGTCATGGGCGAACAGCGCGGCGAGGCTGCCGCGGGCGTCCGGTGCCGGCGAGGCGTCGATGGCCGCCGGCATCTCCGCGGCATCGAAATGCCGCGCCACCGCCGCGCTCACCGCCGGCGCGACGCGGCGCAGCCGCTCGGTCTGGGCGCGGCTGAAGCGGCCTTGCGCCGTGATGCGGTAGAAATTGACATAGAAGCAGGTGTCGCCGACCCAGATCGCGGTCGCGAATTTGTCGACGATGTCGGAGTCCTCGAAGAACAGCTTGCGGTAGCTGTCGTCGTACATGCGCCGGGCGAAGGTCGGCAGCACGATCGGGGTCGGCGCCGCCTGGCCGCCGAAGATGGCGTCGCGGTTGGGATCGGCCTGGTGGAAATGCTGGGAGTAGGCGACGCCGAGATCGCCGCCGGTCGGGATGTTGCCGATGTCGAGCAGGCAGCGCGCCGAGCGCTCGCCGGCAAACGAGAACACCATGCAGTGGCCGACGCCGGCGACGCGTCGCAGCGCGCCGATCAGGGCTTGCGGAAACGCCGGCCGCCCGATGGCGAGCACGGCGCTGGTGATGTCGGTCCGCGTGATGTCGTCGGCCGCGCGGGCGCCGCGCGAGATGCCGTCGATGGCCGGTCGCCCTGCCATGGTCTCCTCCCAAACGTCTTGTTTTCCCGAATCCTAGCAGCAAGGCGGCGGCCTCGGAAGCGCCGAGGTGGCCTCCCGCCGGTCTGTCTTGTCGCAATCCCTAGGGACAGACGCTCGCCGGGGCCGCGGCGTAGGTTTGGGGTCCCCGCGCCGCCGCGCGGGCAAGGGGAGACGCCGCCAACGTGGACGCCACCATCTTCCTGTTCCTGATGCAGGACGGCATCATCAACGGTGCGGTCTATGCGCTGGTGGCGCTCGCGCTGGTGCTGGTGTTCGCCGTCACCCGGGTCATCCTGATTCCGCAGGGCGAGTTCGTCGCGTTCGCGGCGCTGACTGCCGCGGCGCTGGAGAACGGTCGTCTGCCTGGGACGGTGTGGCTGCTGCTCGCCCTCGGCGGCCTTGCCGCGGTGTCCGAACTGGTGCTGCACCGGCGCGAGATCACGCCGCGGCGGCTCGTTCGCATCCTGCTCGCCGACCTTGCGCTGCCGGCCGCGCTGGTGGCGCTGACGCTGCTGCTCGCGCCCTTGAAGATCGGTCCGGTCGCGGCGGGCGCGCTCACCGTGGTGCTGATCCTGCCGATGGGGCCGATGCTCTACCGCATCGCCTTCGATCCCATCGCCACCTCCAGCGTGCTGGTGCTGCTGATCGCCGCGTTCGGCGTGCACTTTTCGCTGATGGGCCTTGGCCTGGTATTCTTCGGGCCTGAAGGTGTCGGCACTACGGCGCTGGCCGCGCAATCGTTCGATGTCGGCACGCTGGTCGTCTCCGGGCAGAGCCTCGTGGTGCTGCTCGTGACCGTCGTGCTGCTCGCGGTGGTCGGCGCGTTCTTCCGCCTTTCGCTGTTCGGCAAGGCGCTGCGCGCCTGCGCCTCCAACCGCGTCGGTGCGCGGCTGTCGGGCATCCCGACCGGGCTTTCCGGCCAGATCGCGTTCGCCATGGCGGCCGGCCTCGGCGCGGTGTCCGGCGTGCTGATCGGGCCGCTGATGACGGTGTATTACGACAGCGGCTTCCTGATCGGCCTCAAGGGGTTTGTCGCCGCCATTCTCGGCGGCCTTGTCAACTATCCGCTGACCGTGCTGGCGGCGCTCGGCGTCGGCATCGCCGAGGCGCTGTTCTCGTTCTGGGCCAGCGCCTTCAAGGAGGTGCTGGTGTTCAGCCTGATCATCCCGGTGCTGATGTGGCGCTCGCTGGCCCGCGCGCCGGGCGGAGGGCACAACTGATGCGCCGCCTGATGCAACGTCACGGCCGGATCGTCGAGCTCGCGGCCGCGCTCGTGGTGCTGGTGTTGCCGTTCAGCGGCCTCGTCTCGGACTATGGCGTCGCGCTGATGACCGATATCGGCATCGCCAGCCTGGTCGCGCTCGGCCTTGTCATCCTCACCGGCGTCGGCGGCATGACGTCGTTCGGCCAGGCGGCGTTCGTCGGCTTCGGCGCCTACACCAGCGCCGTGCTGACGACGCAGTTCGGCTGGTCGCCGTGGCTGACGCTGCCGGTTGCCGTCGCCGTCACCATGGCCTGTGCGCTGCTGATCGGCGCGGTCACGGTGCGGCTGTCTGGCCACTATCTGCCGCTCGGCACCATCGCCTGGGGCATCTCGTTCTACTACCTGTTCGCCAACATCGAGGGCCTCGGCGGCCATGACGGCCTGTCCGGCATCCCGCCGCTGCGCATCGGCGAGCACGCGCTGACCGGCACGCGCGACTACTTCGTCGTGGTGTTTGTCGCGGTCGCGCTGGCGGTGGTGGCGACGCGCAATCTCTTGCGCGGCCGCATGGGGCGCGCGGTGCGCGCGCTGCGTGACGATACGCTGGCGGGCGCGGCGTTCGGCATTCAGCCGGCCACCGTCAAGCTCGGCGTGTTCGTCTACGCCGCGCTGCTCGCCGGCGTCGCCGGCTGGCTCTACGCCCATTTCCAGCGTTCGGTGTCGCCGGGGCCGTTCGGCATCACCGCCGGCACCGAGTATCTGCTGATGGCCGTGCTCGGCGGCGCCGGCCGCATTCCCGGCGCGCTGCTCGGCGCCACACTGGTGATCGTGCTGCGCGACCAGTTGCAGTCATGGCTGCCGCTCGTGATCGGCAGCACCGGCAACTACGAGACCATCGTGTTCGGCGCGGTGCTGGTGCTGCTGCTGCGCAACGCCAGCGACGGGCTGTGGAGCCGCTTTGCCGGGCCGCCGCAGCCGCCGGACTTCGGCACCGCTGGCGGCGTCGTCACCGCCGGCCATCGCGCGCGTCCCGAGCGCGACACGCCGCTGATCGAGGTGCGGGCCCTGCGCAAGGCATTCGGTGGGCTCATCGCCGTCAACGATGTCGGCTTCACGGTGCCGGCCGGACGCATTGTCGGCCTGATCGGCCCCAACGGCGCCGGCAAGAGCACCACCTTCAACCTCATCACCGGCGTGCTGGCGCCCACCGCCGGCGAGGTGCTGTTCCGTGGCGCGCCGCTCAGGGCGCCGACGCCGCAGCAGATGGCGCGGCTCGGCGTCGGCCGCTCGTTCCAGCATGCCGCCGTGGCGCCGGAGATGAGCGTGATCGAGAACGTCATGCTCGGCGCCCATCTGCGCGGCCGCGCCGGCATGGTCGCCGCCGTGCTCGGCCTCGATCGCAAGGAGGAGGTCGTGCTGTTCGAGACCGCATCCCGCGCGCTCGAGCGCACAGGGCTCACCGATGTCGCGGCCGTGCCGGCCGGCGCGCTGTCGCTGGGTCAGTTGCGCCTTGTCGAGATCGCCCGCGCGCTCGCCCTCGATCCGCTGGTGCTGCTGCTCGACGAGCCGGCCGCCGGCCTGCGCGTCGGCGAGAAGAAGGCGCTGGCGCGGCTCTTACGCGAGCTGCGCCAGGAGGGCATCAGCGTGCTGCTGGTCGAGCACGACATGGACTTCGTCATGAGCCTTGCCGACCATCTCGTCGTGCTCGATTTCGGCACCCGCATCGCCGAGGGCGACGCCGGGGCCATCAGCGGCAACCCGCGGGTGATCGAGGCCTATCTCGGAGGCGTCGAATGAGCACGCTGCTCGCGGTCGACGACCTTCATGTCGGCTATGGCGCGGTGACGGTGGTGCACGGCGTGTCGCTCGCGGTCCCGCGCGGCAGCCTCGTTACGGTGATCGGCGCCAATGGCGCCGGCAAGACCACGCTGCTCAATGCGCTGATCGGCCTGATGCCGGGGCGCGGTGCGGTTGCGTTCGACGGTGCCGATGTCGCGGCGCAGCCGCTGGAACAGCGCGTCGGCCGCGGCTTGGCGCTGGTGCCGGAGCGTCGCGAGCTGTTCGCCGACATGAGCGTTGCCGACAATCTGCTGCTCGGCGGCTTCCGCCGCTCGCGCGCCGAGCGCGCCGACACGCTGGCCGAGGTGCTGGAGCGCTTCCCGCGGCTGCGCGAGCGTCATCGCCAGCTCGCCGGCACGCTGTCCGGCGGCGAGCGCCAGATGCTGGCGATGGGCCGGGCGCTGATGGCGCGGCCGAAGCTGCTGATGCTCGACGAGCCGAGCCTTGGGCTTGCGCCGCGCATCATCCGCGACGTCTTCGACATTCTCGTCGCCTTGCGCGAGGCCGGCGTCTCGATCCTGCTGGTCGAGCAGAACGCCCGCGCGGCGCTCAAGATCGCCGACCATGCCTACGTCATGGAACTGGGCCGCGTCACCGCGCAGGGCACGCCGGCGGAGATCGCCGCCGACCAGCGGCTGGTGGAGAGCTATCTCGGCTTCGGCAAGAACGCTTACTGAAGACAACAAACAGGGGAGGATGACAATGGGCAGGAACGGGCGGACGGGATGGCTGGCGGCGGCGGCGCTGCTGCTTGGCGTCAGCGCGGCGCAGGCCGATATCAAGGTCGGCGTCACGGTGAGCGCGTCCGGCCCGGGCGCGGCGCTCGGCCAGCCGCAGATGAAGGCGGTGGCGGCGCTGCCGAGGGACATCGGCGGCGAGAAGGTGACGTATATCGCGCTCGACGACGAGTCCGATCCGACCAAGGCGGCGCAGAACGCCCGCAAGCTGGTGCTCGACGAGAAGGTCGACGTCCTCTTGGGCTCGTCGCTGACGCCGGTGTCGCTGCCGCTGCTCGATATCGCAGCGGAGAGCCGCACGCCGCTCCTCACCATGGCAGCCTCCAATGTGCTGGTGGCGCCTGTCGACGACAAGCGGCGCTGGGTGTTCAAGGTGGTGCCCAACGACGACATCATGGCGACGGCGATGCTGACCTACATCGCGAAGTCCGGTGCAAAGACCATCGGTTTCATCGGCTTCTCGGACGCCTATGGCGAGGGCTACTACAAGGTGCTGGCGGAGCTCGCGCCCAGGCTCGGCGTCACCATCGCCGGCAAGGAGGTATATGCCCGCGGCGACGCCAGCGTCACCGGCCAGGTGCTCAAGATCCTCTCGGCCAAGCCCGACGCGGTGTTCATCGCCGCCGCCGGCACGCCGGCGGTGCTGCCGCAGAAGGCGCTGCGCGAGCGCGGCTACAAGGGGCCGATCTACCAGACCCATGGCGTCGCCACCGACGACTTCATCAAGCTCGGCGGCAAGGATGTCGAAGGCGCGATCTTCGCCGGCGAGGCCTACACCGTCGCCGAAGATCTCGATCCGTCGAGCCCGTTCCACAAGGTGACCGCGGCCTATATCGAGGCCTATCGCAAGAGTCAGAACCAGCCGCCGGTGATCTTCGGCGCCCATGTCTTCGACTCCATGCAACTGGTCGCGAATGCGTTGCCGGCGGCGCTCAAGGCCGGCAAGCCGGGCAGCGCCGAATTCCGCGCCGCGCTGCGCGACGGCCTCGAGCAGAGCAGGGACGTCTACCTCAACAACGGCCTCGCCAACATGAGCCCGACCGACCACAACGGCTACGATCAGCGCTCGGCGTTCATCATCAAGGTCGAGGGCGGGCGTTTTCGTCTGGTGAAGTAGGGCGGCGTAATCCCTCTTCCCGAGGTGCCCGGCAGAGCCGGGCCTCGAAGGGTGACGGATCACGTCGATCAAACGTCAGGTCGCGCTCCGTCAGTCTTCGATCATGCGCGTCAGTGCCGCGATCGCCGGCGCCAGCACGGCGCGCGCGGCGTCGGCGGCGCGGTCGGGATCGCGCTGCACGATGGCGGTGACGATCGCGGCATGGTCGGCGGCGTCGGGTTCGGGGAGGTTGTGCTCGATCAGCGATGAGCGCACGTTGAGCAACACCGCCGTCGAGAAGTAGCGATACAATTCCTCCAGCGCGCTGTTGTGGGCAGCCCGCGCCACCGCGACATGGAAGGCGATGTCGCTGGTGACGAAGGCGTCGAAATCATCGTCCTTCGAGATCGCGTTGCGGGCATCGAGCGTCTGCTGCAGCCGCAGGAGATCCTCCGCCGTCGCGCGCGTCGCGGCGAGGCGCGCCGCCTCAGTCTCCAGCACCACGCGCAGCTCGAAGTGGTCGCGCAGGCTGGCGCGGCTGACACGGCGCATGATCTCCGCGGGATCGACGCTGGAGCGCACATAGGTGCCGTCGCCCTGGCGCACCTCCAGCATCCGTGCATGGGACAGCACCCGCACCGCCTCGCGCACGGTGTTGCGGCCGACCTGCAGCATCTCCGCGAGCTCGGCTTCCTTGGGAATGCGCTCGCCGACCTTCCAGACACCGCTCTCCACCTGGGAGCGGATCAGGTCGATCGCCGATTCCACCAGCGAGCGGCGGGGAACCTGCGGCAGGGCCGGAGACAATCCCGGCGGCTGATCCGGCGGCGAGGCGGGCGGTGGGGTCATGGCGGTTCCGTATCACGATTGAGGGGATCATCCCACCTCAGGGCGTTCGGGTTGACTTGGGCGCGAAACTAAACATAGGATGATCCCATCATAAAAGACAAAACCCAGGGCGATGTCGAGAGTCGGGTTGGAGCGGGCGCCGTCGCGCCCGGAATTGCTGCTGCGGGACGGGATCAGCGGACGGGCGGCGACGCCCGCCGCGGCCCTGATCGCCATGCGCCGTTTCAGTGCGCGGGCCGTCGCTGTCGTCGAGCGCCATGGCCGGGCGATCGACCTGTTCACCCCGCAGTGGGCCTATGTCGGCCGCTCGGTGCTGGCGGCGGCGCTAGCGCTCGGGCTCGCCTACCTTCTTGAACTGGAGACGCCGTATTCGGCGGCGTCCACGGTGCTGCTGATCGCCAATCCCAACCATGGCGCGGTGCTGGCCAAGGGGACATGGCGCGCCATCGGCACGCTGGCCGGCGCCGTGATTGCCATCGCGCTGATGGCGCTGTTCGCCCAGATGCCGGCGCTGTTCCTGCTTGGCTTCGGTGCGTGGCTCGGCCTGTGCGCCGCCGCGGCGACGCTGCTGCGTCACTTCCGCGCCTCGGGCGCGGCGGTCGCCGGCTACACCATCGGCCTTGCCACCTATGGCGCGCTGGAAGCGCCGGACCTCACGCTTGACCACACCCTCGGCCGCGTCGCGACCGTGGTGCTGGGCGTGGTCTGCGCCGGCGTCGTCACCGCGCTGCTGTCGCCGCGGAGCACGCGGGCGCGGCTCGCGGCGCGCCTTTCGCAGCTGTCGGCCGAGGTCGGCCGCGTGCTGCTGGCGCGGCTGTCGCGCCAGGAGGATGGCGTCGGGGACGATGCGCCGTCCGGGCTCGGCGCCGACATCGTCGCCGTCGACGATCTCCTCGCGCTCGCCGCGGCGGAATCAGCCGATGTCGCCGGGCGTGCCGGTGCGGTGCGCGAGGGCGCGGCCGCGCTGATCGCCGCGCTCGCTGCGGCCGCCACGCTGCCGTGCCGGTCGGATGCAGAGCCGTCACCTGTCGCCGCCGCGCGCGCCTGTGCCGGTGCTGCGATGGCGGGCGCGGTGGGCGCGCTCACCGCGGGTCCCACGGGCGTTGCCGCCGCGCGCCTCGTGCTGGTCACCGCGCGCGCCGATCTCATGCGCTTGACGGCGCAGGCTGAGGACGGCGACGACGCGGCCGCCCTTGTCGCGGCCGAGCGCATCAGTGAGGCGGTCGCCGACTATCTCGCCGCGCTCGACGGGCTGGCCGTGCTGCAGGGCGCGCCGGCGCCGCGCTCGCGCCGCCGTGCCGTGCCGTTTCATCGCGACCTGCGCGGCGCGCTCGACAACGGCGCGCGGGCGATGCTCGCGATCGTGCTCGCCGGCGCGCTGTGGATCGCCACCGGCTGGAACGGCGGTCCGCTGATGCTGCTGGTGCTCGCGCCCTATACCGTGCTGCTGGCGATGACCGGCAATCCCGCCGCCGGCGCGGTCGAATTCATCAAGGGCACCATTGTTGCCGTGCCGGCGGCGATCGTCTGCGCCTTCGTCGTGCTGCCGCGCGTCGACGGCTTTGCGCTGCTGATCGTCGCGCTGGCGCCGTTCTGGGCGGCGGGACTCTACACGACCACCATTCCCCGCTACGCGCCGGCCGGGCTCGCCTATCTCGTCGCCTTCAACACCCTGGTCGGCGCCGGCAATCCCATGATCTTCGATCTCGCCGCCTGTCTCAACCAGGCCGCCGGCTGGCTGGTCGCGGTGTTCGTCACGCTGCTCGCCTTCCGCGTCCTGCTGCCGCGCGATCCCGCCCGCGAAGCGCAGCGCATCGCAACTGCGGCCGTCACCGATGCCCGCGCGCTGCTGAGGCGCGCCGCTGCAACCGACCGCATCGCCTTTGCCCATCTGCAGCACCACCGCCTGGCGCGCATCGCCTTGCTGCTCAGGGGCGCGCCGGGGGCCGCGGCGCTGATGGCGCAGGTGCAGGACGCGCTGCATCTCGGGCGCGCGGCCCAGCGCATTCGTGCTGGCGCCGCCGTCGATCCGCAGGCCTGTCGGCGCGCGATCGACGGGCTGGCGGAGCTGGCGCGGGATGCCGCGCCGGCGGACGCGGCGCGCCGCATCGCCGCCGATCTCGCTGCGGCGACGCCGTCCGGCATGGCCGCTGCGCGCCACCGCCTGATCATGGCGTTCCACGAGATCGCCGCGCTCGCCGATGGCGGCCGTGGAGCGCCGACACCTCTCGCCGGAGATCGCCGATGCTGAGCGAAGTCAACATCGCCGGCGTCTACCTGCCGCCGTTCCTGGTCTACGCCTGCGCCACCGTGCCGCTGTTCCTGCTGCTGCGCCATGGTCTCGTCCGCCTCGGCGTGCTGCGACGGGTGTGGCATCCGGCGCTGTTTGAATTCGGCCTGTCGCTTTCGCTTCTCACCCTGCTGCTGTTGTTGTTCTGATGAAAATCGGCTCCGCAAGACCGCTCGTCCGCATTCTCCTCACCCTTGCCATGACCGCCGCGACGTGCGCGCTGGTCGCGTTGCTGTGGCGCGAATACGTGCTGTCGCCGTGGACGCGCGACGGCCGCGTCAGCGCCGAGGTGGTGCAGGTCGCGCCGGAGGTCTCCGGCACCGTGGCGGAGGTGCGCGTCGCCGACAACCAGCGTGTCCGCCGCGGCGACGTGCTCTATGTCATCGATCCCGAGCGCTTTCGCCTCGCGCTCGATGATGCCGAAGCCGATCTCGATGCGAGGGAGCGGCAGGCGATCCTGAAGGCCGCGATCGCCGATCGTCGCCGGCGTCTCCAGAGCGGCGTGGTGTCGGCGGAGGATCTCGAACAGACCACCGGCGCCGCCGCCGTCGCCGACGCCGATGCCCGTCGGGCGCGCGCGGCGCGCGATCTCGCGCGGCTCAACCTTGCGCGCGCCACCGTGCGGGCGCCGGTCGATGGCTTCGTCACCAACCTGCGCATGCGGCCGGGCGATTACGCCACCGCCGGCGTTCGCAAGCTCGCCGTGCTCGATGCCGACAGCTTCTGGATCACCGGCTATTTCGAGGAGACCAAGCTGCGCGGCATTGGCGTCGGCGATGTCGCCGAGATTCGGCTGATGGGCAACGACGCGCCGGTGCGCGGCCATGTCGAGAGCATCGGTCATGGCATCGCCGACGCCAACGACAGCCCCGATCATCTCGGCCTGCCGAGCGTCAATCCGGTGTTCAGCTGGGTGCGGCTGGCGCAGCGCATTCCCGTGCGCATCCACATCGATGACGTGCCACACGGCGTGCAGCTTGCAGCCGGCATGACCTGCAGTGTCGCGATCCGGCCGCATGACGGCGCGCCGCATGCGCGCGGCCGCCTCGTGTCGTGGCTGCACGCGGTGATGTGACGCGCACGCGCGCGCCACGCTTGTGGCGCGGCGAGTGCGGGAGGGATGCGGAAGGGGCGGAGGATCGGAGTATGCCCCGCACGTGGACGTGCAGGGCGCGCGGGAGCAGCCGCCGGAGACTAGACGGGCACCATGAATTCTAGGCCGATGATCGATTCGTCGCGCCACACCAGGCGGCAATGGGTGACCTTGCGGACATCGCGGGAGAACGCGAGGCGGACCTTGCCGCTCACGGGATTGGTGTCGTGCACCCGGATACGCGCGCCGCCGTTCGACAGGTCGAGCACCGTGCACTTGCGCCGGGCGAAACCGCCGTCGAGCATCATCCAGGCGTCGTGGTCGGTCTTCACCCGCTTCTTGCGAGCTTCCTTGCGGTTGGTTGCCATGTTCACTGCTCCGTTGCCAGAGCCTTGTGATAGCGGACAACACTTGCGGAAAATTTGAAGCAATTGCCACCAGGGCGGGATACCAATTAAGACCCCGTTTACCATGATGGTTCCGGCCGTTCTGCTCAGGGCTCGCCGCGCGAGCCGAGATAGGAGCGATGCAGCAGCGCCAGCACGCTGCCGCCGGTCACAGCGCCCAGCAGATAGATCACGATCACCAGGACCGCGAGCGGCAGCCGCGCGCTGAAGCCGAGGAACGACATCGTCACCAGCATCAGGTTCTGGAACGCGAACACGATGGTCACGAGCGCGAACAGCGCGATGACGCACAGATGGACCCAGCGCATGCGCGCTCCTTCCCGATGATGGCGGATGCTGTCGTTCGTTCAGTGATGGCGGCGCAGGCCGAGGCCGAGGCTGACCCAGCCGGCGCCGGCGATGATCAGGTCGATGCCGAGGAACATGCCGAGAATATAGAGGCTCGACACCGGCCAGCGCGCGAGGATCAAAACGCCGAGCACCGCGGTGATGATGCCGGAGACCGCGACCCAGCCCCACGGCTTCTGGTCCTTCATGCCGAAAGCGAGCACGATACGCATCACGCCGGAGGCGACGAGCGATGCGCCGAGGATCAGCGTCAGCAGTGCGGCGGCGAGCAGCGGATTCTCGAAGGTGACGAAGCCGGCGACGACATAGAGGACGCCGAGCAGCGCCCACAGCAGGAACTTGCCCCAGCTCTTGAACTGGAAGGCGCCGATCACCTCGGCGACGCCGGCGACGATCATCATCGCGCCGACGACGATGACGCTGGCGACGGTCGCCATCACCACGCTGCCGAGCGCGATGAAGCCGGTGACGAGATAGACGACGCCGAGGGCGACGATCCAGCCCCATTTGGCGCGCAGCGGCGCGATCCCGGCACGCAGGTCGTTCGGTTTGAGATTGTCGGCGGTGGTGCTCATGACGTTCTCCGAGTTGAATGATCCGGGATCTTCGTCTGCAAACCCGTTCGAGACTAACCAACCTGCCGGATCGACGACAGGCATTTTTCTTGAGGCCGACGGGGGGCGCGATGCGCTGGATCAAGGCGGCCGGCCGGGCGGCACCATGATGCAGCCGCGCGCTTGCGTCGCATCGTCGGCTCACCGCCGCGGATCGCGCGAGGCCGATGGTGCGTTAAGCTGAGGTCGGGACGGCGCGCCGGAGATGAGGCGAAATGGCGCTTGGCATCTGGCATGCCAATGTTTAGAATCGCTCAAATCGTTGTCGGGATGGGCCAATCCGATGAGCAGTCATGACGTTCACCAAGTCCGAGCCTTCGACCATCCCGGCGAGGGGCGGCGGCGGGCGAAGGCGACGCCGAAGGGTCGCCAGGTCGATCCGCAGGCCGCGCACGAGATCGCGGAGCTGCTCGGCGAGCGGCCGCGGCGGCGCGATCTGCTGATCGAGCATCTCCATCTGATCCAGGACACGTTTCATCAGATTTCCGCGGCGCACCTTGCGGCACTGGCCGACGAGATGCGGCTGTCATTCGCCGAGGTGTTCGAGACCGCGACGTTCTATGCCCATTTCGACGTGGTGAAGGAGGGCGATCCGGCGATCCCGCCGCTCACTATTCGCGTCTGCGACTCGCTGACCTGCGCCATGCTCGGCGGCGAGGAACTGCTGCGCCAGTTGCAGCGCAGCGCCGGTCCGGGCGTGCGGGTGGTGCGCGCGCCCTGCGTCGGCCGCTGCGACACCGCGCCCGCGGCCGAGGTCGGTCACAACTTCATCGACCATGCGACGGTGGCCAGTGTGCTCGCCGCGGCGAAGGCGGGCGACACCCACGCCCATCTGCCCGCGGCGATCGGTTACGACGCCTCTGTCGCTGGCGGCGGCTATCAGGTCTTGCGGCGGCTGCGCGCGGGAACGCTGTCCCGCGACGACGTGCTCAAGGTGCTCGACGATGCCAGCCTGCGCGGCCTCGGCGGCGCCGGCTTTCCCACGGGGCGCAAGTGGCGTGCGGTGCTCGGCGAGCCCGGACCGCGCCTGATGGCGATCAATGGCGACGAGGGCGAACCCGGCACCATCAAGGACCGCTACTATCTCGAAACCGATCCGCATCGCTTTCTCGAGGGCATGCTGATCGCCGCCCATGTGGTGGAAGCGGCCGACGTCTACATCTACCTGCGCGACGAATATCCCGCGGCGCGCGCCATTCTGGAGCGCGAAATCGCGCTGCTGCGGCAGCATCTGCCCGGGGGCCCCGCGCTGCACATGCGGCGCGGCGCCGGCGCCTATATCTGCGGCGAGGAATCCTCGCTGCTGGAGAGCATCGAGGGCAAGCGCGGCCTGCCGCGGCACAAGCCGCCGTATCCGTTTCAAGTCGGCCTGTTCGGCCGGCCGACGCTGATCAACAATGTCGAGACGTTGTTCTGGGTGCGCGATCTCGTCGAGAAGGGCGCGGCGTGGTGGACGTCCCACGGCCGCAACGAGCGCAAGGGCCTGCGCAGCTTTTCGGTGTCGGGGCGGGTCAGGGAGCCCGGCATGAAGCTCGCGCCCGCAGGCATCACCGTGCGCGAGCTGATCGATGAGTTCTGCGGCGGCATGGCGGACGGACACAGCTTTCGCGCCTACCTGCCGGGCGGCGCGTCCGGCGGCATCCTGCCGGCGTCGATGGCCGACATTCCTCTCGATTTCGGCACGCTTGAAAAATACGGCTGCTTCATCGGCTCGGCGGCGATCGTCATCCTCTCCGACAAGGACGATGTGAGGGCCGCCGCGCTCAACCTGATGAAGTTCTTCGAGGACGAGAGCTGCGGCCAGTGCACGCCGTGCCGTGTCGGCACGCAGAAAGCGGCGCTGTTGATGGAACAGCGCGTCTGGGACCGCGATCTGCTCGAGGAGCTGAGCCAGGCGATGCGCGATGCCTCGATCTGCGGCCTCGGCCAGGCGGCGTCGAATCCGCTGACCACCGTCATCAAGTATTTTCCGGATGAATTCGCGCCCAGGGAGGCCGCCGAATGAGCAAGGCTCCGAACACACCCCCGGTCATTGCCTTCGAGCTCGACGGCCACAAGGTCGAGGCGGCGATGGGCGAGACCATCTGGCAGGTCGCCAAGCGCCTGGGCACGGAGATTCCGCATCTCTGCTACTCGCCGCAGCCGGACTACCGCGCCGACGGCAACTGCCGCGCCTGCATGGTGGAGATCGAGGGCGAGCGTGTGCTGGCGGCGTCGTGCAAGCGCACCCCGGCGGTCGGCATGAAGGTGACGACCGCGAGCAAACGTGCGGTCGCCGCGCAGAAGATGGTGATGGAGCTCCTCGTCGCCGACCAGCCGGCGCGCGAGACCGCCCATGATCCGGATTCGAAGTTCTGGCACTGGGCCGACAAGGTCGGCGTCACCGAAAGCCGATTCCCGGCGGCGGAGCGCTGGAGCGGCGACGCCAGCCACCCGGCGATGCGGGTCAATCTCGACGCCTGCATCCAGTGCGGCCTGTGCGTGCGCGCCTGCCGCGAGGTGCAGGTCAACGACGTCATCGGCATGGCCTACCGCAACCACGACGCCAAGATCGTGTTCGACTTCGACGATCCGATGGGCGAATCCACCTGTGTCGCCTGTGGCGAATGCGTGCAGGCCTGTCCGACCGGCGCGCTGATGCCCTCCGCGCTGCTCGACGACCAGCAGACCCGTGCGGTCTATGCCGACCGCACCGTCGACTCGCTTTGCCCGTTCTGCGGCGTCGGCTGCCAGGTGACATATCAGGTCAAGGACGAGAAGGTGATCTATGCCGAGGGTCGCGACGGACCCGCCAACCACAACCGTCTCTGCGTCAAGGGCCGCTTCGGCTTCGACTATATCCATCATCCGCACCGCCTGACCAAGCCGCTGGTGCGGCTGCCGAACGCGCCGAAGAACGCCAACGACCAGGTCGATCCGGCCAATCCCTTCACCCACTTCCGCGAGGCGACGTGGGATGAGGCGCTGGACATGGCGGCGAGGGGCCTTGTCAGAATTCACGACGAGCAGGGCGTCAAGGCGCTCGCCGGCTTTGGCTCGGCCAAGGGCTCGAATGAAGAGGCCTACCTGTTCCAGAAGCTGGTGCGCACCGGCTTCGGCTCCAACAACGTCGACCACTGCACGCGGCTGTGCCACGCGTCGTCGGTCGCGGCGCTGATGGAGGGGCTGAACTCCGGCGCGGTGTCGGCGCCGTTCGCCGCTGCCATGGACGCCGAGTTCATCCTGGTGATCGGCGCCAACCCGACGGTCAACCATCCGGTGGCGGCGACCTACATCAAGAACGCGGCCAAGCGCGGCGCGAAGCTCGTGGTCGCGGACCCGCGCCGCCAGACGTTGTCACGTCACGCCCACACGCATCTGCAGTTCAAGCCCGGCAGCGATGTCGCGATGCTCAACGCGATGCTGCACACCATCATCACCGAGGGCCTCACCGACGAGCAGTACATCGCCGGCTACACCGAAGGCTTCGATGAGCTGAAGGAGCGCATCAAGGATTTCCCGCCGGAGAAGATGGAGGCGATCTGCGGCGTGCCCGCCGAGACGCTGAAGGAGGTCGCGCGACTCTATGCCACCTCGCGCGCCTCGATCATCTTCTGGGGCATGGGCATCAGCCAGCATGTCCACGGCACGGACAACGCGCGCTGCCTGATCGCGCTGGCGCTGACCACGGGGCAGGTGGGCCGGCCCGGCACCGGCCTGCATCCGCTGCGTGGCCAGAACAACGTGCAGGGGGCCTCCGACGCCGGTCTCATTCCGATGTTTCTTCCGGACTACCAGCCGGTCGGCCGCACCGACCTGCGCGCGCCGTTCGAACATCTGTGGCAGCAGGAGCTCGATCCGGTGCGTGGCCTGACCGTGGTCGAGATCATGAACGCGATCCACGACGGCCAGATCAAGGGCATGTACATCGAGGGCGAGAACCCGGCGATGTCCGACCCGGACCTGCAGCATGCGCGCGAGGCGCTCGCCATGCTCGACCATCTCGTGGTGCAGGATCTGTTCGTGACCGAGACCGCGTTCCACGCCGATGTGATCCTGCCGGCCTCGGCGTTCGCCGAGAAGGACGGCACCTTCACCAACACCGACCGCCGCGTGCAGCTCGCCCGCCAGGTGATCGAACCGCCGGGCGAGGCGCGCCAGGATCTGTGGATCATCCAGGAGATCGCCCGCCGCATGGGCCTCGACTGGCACTATGCCGGGCCGGCCGATGTGTTCACCGAGATGACGCAGGTGATGCCGTCGCTGAAGAACATCACCTGGGACCGCCTCGTGCGCGAGGGCGCGGTGACCTATCCGGTCGACGATCCCGACAGGCCCGGCAACGAGATCATCTTCACCACCGGTTTCCCGACCGCGACCGGCCGCGGCAAGATCGTGCCGGCGCATGTCATCCCGCCCGACGAGTTGCCCGACGCCGAGTATCCGATGGTGCTGTCGACCGGCCGCGTGCTTGAGCACTGGCACACCGGCTCGATGACCCGCCGCGCCGGCGTGCTCGACCAGATCGAGCCGGAGGCGGTGGCGTTCATGACGCCGAAGGACATGCGGCGCATGAACATCGCGCCGGGCGATTTCATTCGCCTGGAAACGCGCCGCGGCGCCGTCGAGATCAAGGTGCGCTCCGACCGCGACGTGCCCGAGAACATGGTGTTCATGCCGTTCTGCTACGCGGAGGCGGCGGCGAACCTGCTGACCAATCCGGCGCTTGATCCGTTCGGCAAGATCCCGGAGTTCAAGTTCTGCGCGGTGCGCGCCGAACGCGTGCCGATGCGCAGCGCGGCGGAGTAGGGGCGTCTCCTGTGCGGGTGCACGCTCTTTTTCCTCATCCTGAGGAGGCGCCTCGCGCCGTCTCGAAGGATGAGGCCTCCGCGGTTGCGGCCTGTTCCGGGCCTCAGGGTTCGAGACGCGCGTGCCGCGCTCCTCACCGTGAGGGGATGGGATGGAGTGCGTTGCAGACGATGGAGCGACAGCGGTGCCCGCAGCCCCGATGAGCGCAGCGATATCCGGGGCGCTGCCCGCTGCAGCTCTACGGCAGCGACTGGTCCATGCTTGATGCTGGCCGTACGTCGGGCGAACAGTTGACGAGGCGCGCCGGTACGCCGACCGCGGTGCAGCCGGACGGCACGTCGGACGTCACCAGCGAGCCGGCGCCGACCTTGGCGTAGTCGCCGACGTCGATGCCGCCGAGCACGATGGCGCCCGCCGACAATAGCACGCCGTGCCCGATGCGCGGGGCGCCCGGCGCATCGGGCGCGGTGCCGACGGTCACGCCCTGCAGCATTGACAGGTCGTCGCCGATGCTGACGTCGGCGCCGATGGTGACGCCGGTGCCATGATCGATGAACGCGCCGCCGCCGATGACGGCGGAGGGATGGATGCTGACATGCAGGGCCCGCGCCGTGCGCACCGACAGTTCGCGCGCCAGCTCTCGGCGGCCTTCCAGCCACAGCCGGTGCGCGACGCGGTGGACCTGCAGCGCGAGGTAGCCCTTGAAGTGCAGCAGCACATGCAGCGGTCCCGGGCAGGCCGGGTCGCGCGCCAGCGGCGCGGCGAGATCGCGGCAGGCGGTCGCGGCCAGTGCCGGGGCGCTGCGATAGGCCGTGTGGACGATGCGGCGGATGGTGGCGCGGTCGTCGCTGTCGCCGCCGATCGCCACCGCGATCAGCTGTGCCAGCGCGCCGCCGAGGTCATCATGGTTGAGGATCGCCTCGTGCATCCAGGCGGCGAACGCCGGCTCGCCGCGCGCGAGCGCCTGGGCGTCGTCGCGGACGACGTCCCACAGCGAGGCGTGTTCGGCGGCCCTGGCCAGCGCCATGGTCTCACGGTCTCCCGGCGGGCGAATCCCGCGGCGCGGCACCCTATCACGGCGCGGCCGCCTGCCAACGCCGTCCGCGCCGGGCTGCCTTGCGCGCGGTGGTCTTGCGCCGGCCGGTGTCGTGTGGCGCACGCCGGACGGTGCGAGGCGGCTGGACGCATGGGCCCGCGGCCAACACAATGCAATGGTGGATTCGGCGGTAGTGTCAGGCAACGGAGCGAGGATTCGCATGACCACGACGCACATCCCCACGTTCAGCCCCCGCGGCGGGGCGGCATGACCGGCGGCCAGCGCCAGGCCGCGGCGTTGACCGGCCTCGATGCCGCGCTCGCGCTGCTGCTCGCGGAACTCGCGCCCGTCGCACCGATCGACCTCGATGTCGCCGATGCGCTCGGCAGCATCGCCGCGGCGATGCCGCCGCTCGCCGCCGCATTGCCGGCGCGCAGCATTGCCATGACCGACGGCTTTGCGCTGCGCGCGGTCGATCTCGCCGGCGCCTCGTCCTACACGCCGGTGCCGCTGTCAGCGCCGCCGGTGTGGGTCGAGGCCGGCGATGTGCTGCCCGAGGGCTGCGACTGCGTGCTCGATGCCGGCGCGATCGAACAGGCGGGGCCGCTGACGCAGGCCGTGGCGGACGCGATCCCCGGCGCCGGCGTGCGCCGGGTCGGCGAGGATCTGCCGGCCGGCGGGCACGCGCTGGTGGCAGGTCGTCGCATCGGCGTCGTCGACGAGATGATCGCGCGCCGCGCCGGCCAGGGCGAAGTCAGCGTGCGGCGGCCGCGGGTGCGCATCATCGACGTGCCCGCCACGCGCGGCAATGCCACCACCATCGGCCTCGTCGCGGCGCAGTTGCGCGGCGCCGGCGCGCAACTCGACCGCACCGTCGCCGCCGGCCGTGACGCCGCGTCCGTGAGCAAGGCGATCGCGGGCGCGGACTGCGATCTGCTGATCACCGTCGGAGGCACCGGCGCCGGCCGCAACGATGCCGCGGTTGCCGCGCTCGCGGCGCATGCCACGCTGATCCACGGCCTTGCGCTGCAGCCGGGCCGCACCGCCGCGGCCGGTCGCATCGGCACCATGCCGGTGGTCGCGGTGCCTGGTGCGCCGGACCAGGCGCTCGCGGTGTGGTGGACGCTCGTGCAGCCGGTGCTCGACCGGCTCAGCGGCCGCTTGCCGCGCCGCGCCGCCGTCAAGCCGCTGCTTCGCAAGATCGCCTCGACCGTCGGCATGACCGATCTGGTGCTGCTGCAGGACGCGGGCGAGGGCTGGCTGCCGCTCGCCGTCGGCGACCTGCCGCTGCGAGCGCTCGCCGCCGCCGACGCCTGGCTCGCGGTGCCGGCGCACAGCGAGGGCTTTGCCACCGGCACGCCGGTCGGCGGCTCTCCCCTGCGCGAAGGCGTCTGAGTCATGTCGAAGCCGACGTCGGAGTCCCCCGGCCGCGATCAGGACCAGTTCCTGTCCGTGCTGTCGCGCGAGGACGCACTGGCGCGGTTCGAGGCGGCGCTGTTCCCGCGGCCGCTGCCGCGGGAGACGCGCACGCTCGCCGCCGCGCTCGGCCGGCCGCTCGCCGCGGATGTGGTCGCGCCGCGCGACGTGCCGCCGTTCGACCGCGCCAATGTCGACGGCTTCGCGGTGCGGGCGGCGGACACCGCCGCCGCCGGCGAGGCTGCGGGCGTCACGCTTGCGCTCACCGGCGAGACCATCGCCTGCGGCGTCGCGCCTGTGCGCGCGGTGACGTCGGGAGAGGCCACCGTCATCGCCACCGGCGGCCCGGTGCCGCGTGGTGCGGACGCGGTGATCATGGTCGAGCACACCCAGCCGCACGGCGCTGATGCCATCGAGGTGCGCCGCGCCGCCACCCCCGGGCAGTTCATCGCCTATGCCGGCTCCGACATCGCCGAGCGCGAGACGCTGCTGCGTGCCGGCACGGTCATCGGCTCGCGCGAGATCGGCATGCTGGCGGCGTGCGGGATCGCGGAAGTCGACGTCGTGCGGCGGCCGCGCGTCGCGGTGCTGTCCACCGGCGACGAACTCGTGCAGCCGGGCGCGCCGCTGCGTCCTGCGGCGATCTACGACAGCAATGGCGCCATCGTCACCGCGGCGGTAATCGAGAATGGTGGCGACGCCGTCTTCCTCGGCGCGTTTCCCGACGATGCGGTGACGCTGGAAGCGGCGCTGCGCCAGGCGATTGCGGACCACGACATGGTGATCCTGTCCGGTGGCACGTCGAAGGGCGAGGGCGATCTGTCTCACCGCATCATTGGCAGCCTCGGCGCGCCGGGCATCGTTGCGCATGGCGTCGCGCTCAAGCCCGGCAAGCCGCTATGCCTTGCGGTGTGCCAGGGCACGCCGGTGGTGGTGCTGCCGGGGTTTCCGACCTCGGCGATGTTCACCTTCCATGACATGATCGTGCCGGTGCTGCGGCGCATGGCAGGCCTGCCGCCGCGCACCGATGCGAAGGTCGACGCCACCGTGCCGGTGCGCATTGCCTCCGAGCTCGGCCGCACCGAGTTCGTGATGGTGTCGCTGGTCGCCGGCCATGAGGGGTTGATCGCCTATCCCTCGGGCAAGGGCTCCGGCGCGATCACGTCGTTCGCGCAGGCCGACGGCTTTCTCAGGATCGACGCCCTCGCCGACCACCTGCCGGCGGGAACGGCGACGCAGGTGATGCTGTTCACGCCCCATGTGCGGGTGCCGGATCTCGTCGTGATCGGCAGCCACTGCACCGGGCTCGACATCGCCACCGCGCCACTGGCGCGCGCGGGTCTGCTGGTGCGCAGCATCGCGGTCGGCAGCCTTGGCGGCCTCGCGGCGGCCAAGCGCGGCGAATGCGATCTCGCGCCGATCCATCTCCTCGACGAGGCCAGCGACAGCTACAACACACCGTTCCTGGCCGACGGGCTGGTGCTCGTGCCGGGCTGGCGACGCATGCAGGGCGTCGTGTTCCGGCCGGGCGATGCGCGTTTCGAAGGCCGCACGCCGCAGGCCGCGGTGGCCTCCGCGCTCACCGACCCCGCATGCCTGATGGTCAACCGCAACCAGGGGGCTGGCACGCGCATCCTGATCGACCGCCTGCTCGGCGGCGTACGGCCGGACGGTTACTTCAACCAGCCGCGCTCGCACAACGCGGTCGCCGCCGCGGTGGCGCAGCATCGCGCCGACTGGGGCGTCACCATCGCGCCGGTGGCGAAGGCCGCGGGCCTCGGCTTCCTGCCGCTGGCGGAAGAGCATTATGACTTCGCGCTGGTCGAAGCACGGCGCGACCGTCCGGCGGTGCAGGCGTTTCTCGCGGCGCTTGCGGCGGAGCCGACGCGGCAGGCGCTGCGCGACGCCGGCTTCACGCCGGCATGAGGCGTCTCATGGGCGCATCAATGCCCGTCGCGGCTGGCGAGGTGCTCGGCGGCGTCGAGGTCTTCGGTGGTGTTGGCGTTGAAGAACGGGTCGAGCGGCACATCGAGCCAGTCCGCCACGGCGAGGCGGTAGCGCGCGGTGAAACGGTGCACCGCGCGGCACTCGTCGACCATCAGCGCATGGCGCAGGTCGCCGCGCAGCGACACGTTCCACAGCCCGATGGTGTGGTGGGTCTGTCCGCCGGAGGCGGCCACCGCGATCTGGGCGTTGTGCTCGCGCTGGCCGCGATGCAGCCGCGCGACGAGGTCGCGGGGAAGGAACGGGCAGTCGCCGGCGGCGCTCAGCACCCAGGTGACGCCCGGGTGGTGAGCGGCGACCCAATCGAGGCCGGCGAGAATGCCGGCGAGCGGCCCGGGAAAGTCGCCGACGCTGTCGGCGACCACTGGCAGGTTGAAGGCCGCGAAGCGGCCGGGATCGCCGTTGGCGTTGATGACGAGGCCGTCGCACTGCGGCTCCAGCCGCGCGATGACGCGGTCGAGGATGGTGCGGCCGCCGATGGTGCGCATCGGTTTGTCGCCGCCGCCCATGCGTCGCGCGAGTCCACCGGCGAGCACCACGCCGGGCGTTGGTGGGAAATCCGCCATGCAGGATTGATAGAGCGCGGCCGGCGGTCTTTGCAACGCCCTTGTGCGGCAGGACTGATCCGTCAAAAGGAGCAAGGGCGCGGGCACAGCGTGCGGGCCGGTTCGGCACCTTGTGGAACATGGTGTTATCGTGTTGCGTCGGAGGCCGGCTTGCGCCGGCGCGCCGAGCGGGCATTGTGCAACGCGAACGGGTGGACGAGGCAGGGACCGGAATGCGGCTGATCGGACTGGCAGGCTGGAGCGGCGCGGGCAAGACGACACTGCTGACGCGCCTGATTCCTCATTTCGTCGCGCAGGGCCTGCGCGTCTCGACCATCAAGCACGCTCATCATGCTTTCGATGTCGACGTGCCCGGCAAGGACTCCTGGCAGCATCGCGAGGCGGGCGCCAGCGAGGTGCTGGTGTCGTCGGCGCGGCGCTGGGCGCTGATGCACGAGCTGCGCGGCGCCGACGAGCCGCCGCTCGCCGAACTGCTGCAGAAGATGTCGCCGGTCGATCTCGTCATCGTCGAAGGCTTCAAGGCCGCGCCCCATCGCAAGATCGAGGTGCACCGCGCCGCCAACGGCAAGGACTGGCTGTTTCCCGGCGATGCGGCGATTGTCGGCCTTGCGACCGATGCCGCGGTCGATACGCACCTGCCGGTGGCGCACCTCGACGATATCGTTGCCATCGCAAGGCTGATCGAGCGATCGGCGATCCCGATTGCGGATGTGCTGGCCGGTCGGAGTCCGGAGCTGTAGACTGGACGCATGGCGCAGCTGTCTCAGGATTGTTTTGCTTTCGGCGGACCGATGATGTCGGTCGACGACGCGGTGGCGACCATCGCATCGCGCGTGACCGCCGTCGCCGAGGTCGAGACGGTGGCGCTCGCTGATGCCGACGGTCGAGTCCTGGCATCGGATGTCGTCGCGCCGCTGGCGCTGCCGCCGTTCACCAACTCCGCCGTCGATGGCTATGCGCTGGCGAGTCGTGACCTGCCCGCGGGCGAGCCGCGTGCCTTCGTCGTGAGCGGCCGTGTCGTGGCCGGCGGCGCCGCGCCGCAGGCCGCGACCGTGGGCAAAGCCGTGCGCATCTTCACCGGCGCGCCGATGCCGGCGGGCGCCGACACCGTGTTCATGCAGGAGGACGTGCAGCTCGACGCGCAGGGCCGCGTCGTGCTGCCGTCCGGGCTCGCGCCGGGCGCCAACGTGCGGCCTGCCGGCGAGGATGTCGCCGCCGGGGCGATCGGCCTGCGCGCGGGTGCGCGGTTGCGGCCGCAGGATATCGCGCTGCTCGCCGCGTTCGGCCTGACGCAGGTCACCGTGCGCCGGCGCCTTCGTGTCGCGGTGCTGTCGACCGGCGACGAGGTGGTGGCGCCGGGCGCTGCGCGCGGCGCGGCACAGCTCTACGATTCCAACCGCGTGATGCTGAGTGTGATGTTGCGGCGGCTCGGCTGCGTGGTGAACGATGTCGGTATCGTCGGTGACGATCCCGCCGCGCTGGCCGCAGCGCTCGCGGCGGCGGCCGATACGGCGGATCTCGTCGTCACCTCCGGCGGCGTCTCGACCGGCGAGGAAGATCACGTCAAGGCCGGCCTCGAAAGCATCGGCAATCTCGTGCTGTGGCGGATGGCGATCAAGCCGGGCCGCCCGGTGGCGATGGGCGTCGTCAAGGGCGCGGCGCTGATCGGCCTGCCGGGCAATCCGGTGGCGAGCTTCGTCACCTTCGTCCATGTCGTGCGGCCGACCATCGCGGCGCTGGCCGGCGAAGCGTGGCGCAGGCCCGTGGCGCTGCCGGTGCGTGCGGCGTTTTCCTATCGCAAGAAGAAGGGCCGGCGCGAATATGTCCGCGCCCGTCTGCGCCGCGGCGGCGACGGCCAGCTCGAGGCCGTCAAATTCCCGCGCGAGGGCGCGGGCCTGCTGTCGTCGCTGGTGGAGACCGACGGCCTCGTCGAGCTCGGCGAAGACGTCACGCAGGTGGCGGCGGGCGATGTCGTCGGATTCCTGGCTTATGCGACGCTGACCTGAGCGCCGGAGGAGTGCGGTCCGGCGTGCCCTCGCGGAGCGTTGCTGCTACGCCGCCAGCGCGACATCGCAGCCGCGCGCCGGCATGCTCGGCATGGCGCGAAACGCCGTGTCGCGCGCCATGCACAGGACCATCGCCGCCGGAATTGCCCCTGGCGCGTCGATGTGACAGGTTGCGCCCCCGTCGCAAGCCCGGCGACCTGCCCAGTCTCCCGGCATCGGGGGTGGGCAGGGCGCGTTAATTTTAATCTTAAAACAAATCGTGGTTTGCGCTACAGTGAGGAAAGTTCGGAAGGAGAGCGGATGGTGAAACCGACGGTCCTGCTGATGACGGGCCTGACGGCCAGCGAGGGGCGCGCATGAGGCCCGCTTCGCTTCGTCAGGATGTTCCGCCTCCGGCCGCGGCGTCTGCGCCCGCGATGATCGAGATCGCCGGCGTCTCCCAGAGCTTCCAGACCGCCGGCCGCAAGAGCCATCTGGCGCTGTCCGACATCTCGCTGTCGATCGCCGAAGGCGCCTTCGTCTCGATTCTCGGTCCTTCGGGGTGCGGCAAGTCGACACTGCTCTATATCGTCGGCGGCTTCGTCAAGCCGACCTCCGGCACCGTCAAGGTCAGGGATCGCCTGATCACCGGCCCGGGGCCGGATCGCGGCCCGGTGTTCCAGGAATTCGCGCTGTTTCCGTGGAAGACGGTGCTCGGCAATGTCTGCTACGGCCTGCGCCAGCAGGGCGTTAGCCGTGCCGAAGCCGAGGAGCGCGCCAAACGCCTGATCGGCATGGTCGGCCTCAAGGGCTATGAGAACTTCTATCCCAAGGAGTTGTCGGGCGGCATGAAGCAGCGCGTGGCAATTGCTCGTACGCTCGCCTACAACCCTGCCGTGCTGCTGATGGACGAGCCGTTCGGTGCGCTCGACGCTCACACCCGCACCCGCCTGCAGAACGACCTGCTCGACATCTGGGAGCGCGACCGCAAGACCGTGCTGTTCGTCACCCATGCGGTCGACGAGGCGGTGTATCTCTCGGACAAGGTCATCGTCATGACCCGCTCGCCGGGCCGCATCAAGCAGGTCATCGACATCGAGCTGCCGCGGCCGCGCCGCCGCGCCGACCTGCTGCTCGACCCGCGTTACCAGAAGTATATCGTCGATATCGAGCGCCTGATCGAGGACGTCCCCGAAGACGAGCTGCACGCATGAGCACGGCCGCCGACCGGCGCCGGGTCTGGATCGCGCGTCTCGCGCCGGCTGCCGCGTGCATCGGCCTGCTGGTGGTATGGCAGCTCGGATCGCTGATGCTCGCCACCGACAGCGTGCCGTCGGCGCTCGACGCGCTGCGCGCGGTGCCAGGACTCCTCAGCGACCACGAGACGCTGCTCAACATCCTCGATTCGATCCGCCGCATGGTGATCGGGCTCGCCGCGGCCGTCGTGGTCGGCATTCCGCTCGGCCTCGCCATGGGCCGCGTCAATGCGGTGGCGTCGTTCTTCAATCCGCTGCTGATGGTGACCTATCCGGTGCCCAAGGCGGCGTTGATGCCGATCATCATGCTGTGGCTCGGCGTCGGCGATCTGTCGAAGACGCTAGTGATCTTCCTCGCGGTGACCTTGCCGATCATCTACCACAGCTTCGAGGGCGCCCGCGCCGTCGAGGAGAAGATGATCTGGTCGGGCGCGGCGATGGGCATGTCGGCGCTGCAGCGCATGCTGCGCGTGGTGCTGCCGGCGGCGCTGCCGGAGATCCTCGCCGGCTGCCGTACCGGTCTCGTGCTGGCGCTGATCACCATGGTCACCAGCGAGATGATCGCGCGCAAGTCCGGCGCCGGCAACATCCTGTTCAACGCCCTCGACATGGGGCAGTACGACACGGTGTTCGCCATGATCATCATCATCGGCGCGCTCGGCATCGTGCTCGATGCGGCGTTCGACAAGCTGCGCCGCGCGCTCGTCGCATGGTCCGAGGCGACGCGCGAAGACCTGCCGTTGAGCTTCTCATGAAGGCACAGGGCATCGCGCGCGACGTCGCGCTCGGCATCGTTCCCATCGCGCTGCTGCTGGCGCTGTGGCAGGCCATCGTCGCGTTCGGCTATGCGCCGCAGGCGCTGCTGCCGCCGCCGACGCTGGTGTTCAGCCGCATGCTGGCGCAGATCACCTCGAGCAGCGACTTCCTCGCCCAGGCCAGCGCCACGCTGCTGCGGCTGTTCATCGGCTTCTCCATCGCCGTGATCCTCGGCGTCGGCATCGGGCTGTCGGCCGCCGTCAACCGTACCGTCGGCGCGGTGGTGCGGCCGATCGTGCGTGTGCTGGCGCCGGTGCCGAAGGTCGCGCTCTATCCCGCACTGCTGCTGCTGCTCGGCTTCGGCCACGCCTCGAAGGTCGCGCTGGTCGCCGCCGATGCCCTATTCCCGATCCTGCTGTCGACCTACTACGGCGCCACCATGGTCGAGCAGAAGCTGGTTTGGTCGGCGCTCGCCGCCGGCACCAAGCCGCACCAGATCCTGTTCAAGGTGGTGCTGCCGGCCGCGCTGCCCTCGATCCTGACCGGCTGCCGCATCGGCCTCGTGATCTCCTGCATCGTCGTGTTCCTCGCCGAGATGATCTCCTCGACCGACGGGCTCGGCTACCTGCTGGTGCGCGCGTCGCGCAGCTTCCTGACCGTCGACATGTTCGTGCCGCTGATCTCGATCTCGCTGCTCGGCCTCGCGCTCAACGGCGTGTTGTACGGCGCGCGCAAGGTGCTGCTGCGCGGCTTTCCGGATGCATGACGGTGGTCATACGATGAGGCGGTCATGGACGAATTTGCCGGTTGCCGGGCCATTTGAAGCATGAAACACTCGCCGGCAATCGCGAGGGGCGAGCACGACGAACAACAAGACGCGCCGGGCTCCTGACAAATCGGCGCGAACAAAATCAGCGCGAACAAAAATCGGCTTCGAGGGGATCCACATGCGCAACACCATCAGGACGATCGTCACCACGGCTGCGGCGGCCTGCGCCGTCATGACCGCCACCGCGGCCTCGGCGCAGCAGACCATCCGTGTCGGCTGGACCATCCCGGCGGAGGAATCCAAATACTGGATGATGCGCCGGCCTGAGAAATTCCCCGATCTCGGCAAGGCCTACAAGATCGAGTGGACCCAGTTCCAGGGCACGTCGCCGATGACCCAGGCGCTCGCGGCAGGCGCGCTCGACTGCGCCACCCAGGGCGTGCTGTCGCTCGCCAATGGTGCGGTCAATGGCGGGCTCAAGGCCTACATCGTCGCCCAGCACGTCTATGAGAAGCCGGGCGGTTTCTCGGTGTACTGGGCGGTGAAGGATGATTCTCCGATCAAGACCGTCGCCGACCTCAAGGGCAAGACCATCGGCATTTCGGTGCTCGGCGGCGGCACCTACGGGCCGTTCGCGATGATCCTCAAGAAGAACGGCATCGATCCGGAGAAGGACATCAAGCTGGTCGAGGTCGGCTTCGCCGTGTCCGAGGACGCGCTGCGCCAGGGCCGCGTCGACGCCGTCAACATGAACCAGCCGTTCGCCGCGCGCGCCGAGGCCAAGGGCGGCATGCACAAGCTGTTCGCACTGTCGGAGGCGATGCCCAACATCGTGCACATCCTCGAGGCCTGCCGCGCCGACTTCGTCGACAAGAACCCGGATCTCGTGAAGGCCTATGTCGCCGACATCACCCGCGGCATGAAGATGGCGCTCGCCGACCGCGATGAGACCGTCAAGGTGGTGTCCGAGGTGATCAAGGCGCCGCCAGCCGTGCTCGAGACGTATCTGCTCAAGAACAACGACTTCGGCCGCGACCCCGGCGCCGCGCCGAACTTCGAGGCGATCCAGGCGATGCTCGACATCTACGCCGCCACCGGCATGCTGCCGAAGATGAACGTCGGCCAGTTCCAGCACGCCACCATCGTCGCGCCGATCAACAACTGAGTGCGTCGACACCCCATCAGCCGCCGCAGCCCCGCGCTGCGGCGGCTTTTTCTATTGTACGGTCGCAGCGTTTGGGCCGATGCCTGCGGGCGTGCGCGGGATGGACCATGTGGGATGGAACTGACGAACGCCGAATTGGCGGCATAGATGATCTATAAATAGATCGTATTGGCGAAATTGATCCATTTATAGACCGCTATGTTGACTTTTGTCCTGAAATGGTCCACAAGTAGATCATTAGGGTTCATGTGAACTGTTTATGGATCGCGCATGCCCAAAGTCAGCCGCCCCATGTCTTCCTATGCGGTGGACGCCATAACCCGGTTGGGACAGCTCATCCGGAAGGCGCGCATCGAGCGACGCATGACCGTTGCGGCCCTCGCCGAACGGGCAGGAATCTCGCGCGGCCTGATGCAGCGCATCGAGGCGGGGGACCCCGGTTGTACCATCGGCGCGGTGTTCGAGGTCGCGGCGATCGTCGGCGTGCGCCTGTTCGACGCTGATCGGACGACGATGGCGCGCGACGTCGAGACCCAGCGCGAAGTGATGGCGTTGCTGCCGAGGGCCGTCCGCAGCCGTCGCACCGAGGCCGACGATGACTTCTGAGTCACAACAGATCCAGACTCAGGCCTATGTGTGGGTCTGGCTGCCGGACAGCACCGAGCCCGTCGTCGCCGGTCTCCTGTCGGCTAGCGGCCAGCAGCTCGTCTACAACTACGGGCGGAGCTATCTCGCGCGGCGCAACGCCATCGCGCTCTATGAGCCTGAGCTGCCGCTCCGCAGCGGCCTGCTACCGCTCCTGAACGGGCTCAACATGCCCAACTGCATTCGTGATGCGGCCCCCGACGCATGGGGCCGCCGGATCATCATCAACCGCAAGTTTGGCGGGGGCGGCCGAGACATCGATCCCGGCAGCCTCAACGAACTGACCTATCTTCTGGAGTCAGGTTCGGATCGCATCGGGGCACTGGATTTCCAGGATTCGGCGTCAAGCTATGTGCCGCGCGGGAGCGCTGAGGCGTCGCTCGACGAGTTGCTGAACGCGGCTGCACTGGTCGAACAAGGCGTGCCGCTGACGGCGGAGCTCGACCGCGCGCTTCTCCACGGAAGCTCCATCGGCGGCGCTCGGCCGAAAGCCATGATCACGTCCGGCAACAAGAAGTTCGTAGCGAAGTTCTCGTCGCAGAACGACCTCTTCAGCGTGGTCAAGGCCGAATTCGTCGCCATGCGCCTTGCGTCCATCATCGGTCTCAAGGTGTCTGCTGTCACCCTGACGCGTGCGGCGGGCAAGGACGTGCTGCTCATCGAGCGCTTCGACCGCGAGAAAGCCCCGGAAGGCTGGCGCCGCAGGGCCATGGTCTCGGCGCTCACGCTACTGGAGCTCGACGAAATGATGGCCCGCTATGCGAGCTATGAGGGGCTTGCCACCGTCATCCGTCACCGTTTCATCTCACCGCGAGAGACCTTGAAGGAGCTCTTCGGCAGGCTGTTGTTCAACATCCTGTCCGGCAACACCGACGATCACGCGCGAAACCACGCCGCATTCTGGACCGGCGCGGAGCTGACGCTCACGCCGGCCTACGACATCTGTCCGCAGAACCGCACTGGCGGAGAGGCCTCGCAAGCCATGCTCATCATGGGACAGGAGCGCGCAAGTCGGATCGCCCTCTGCCTGAAGGCCGCGCCGCTGTTCCTGCTCAACGAGGACGAGGCGATCCTTGTCGCGACCGCACAGATCAAGGCCATCAAGAACTATTGGAAGCAGGTGTGCGATGAGGCCGGGCTCAGCGAGGTCGACCGGAATTTTCTGTGGCGGCGCCAGTTCCTCAATCCCTACGCCTTTGTCGATGCGCCCGAGGTCATCGGCAGGCTTGTCGATTAACCGGCGATCGATTGCTCACAGCCGGTGCGCGGCGGCGTCCGTCGCCGCCCCGAACCGCGCCGTCACGAACGCAATGAAACTCTGCAGCTTCGGCGTCATGCGGCGATCGCGCAGGTAGACGACGTGCATCGGTCGCGGCGGGAATTCGTGCTGCGGCAGCACCCGCACCAGGCGATGCGTCGCGAGGTCGTCGCGGGCGACCATCTCCGGCAGCATGGTGATGCCCATGCCGGCCAGTGCCGTGCGGCGCAGCGCCTGGGAGTTGTCGACCTGCAGCGGGCCGGTGATCGGAACGGTGACGTCGCCTTCCGGGCCGAGCAGCCGCCACTCGCGGCGCGGCGACCACCACTCGGTGCCGTGGGCGAAGCTGAAGGTCATGCAGGCGTGCTGTTGAAGGTCGTCCGGGCCGTTCGGCATGCCGCGGCTTGCGAGATAGGCCGGTGCGGCGCACAGGATCATGCGATAGGGCGCGAGCGCGCGGGCGATCAGGGTTTCGTCATGGACGGGGCCGATACGGATGGCGGCCTCGAAGCCGCCCGCAACCAGATCGGTGACTGTGTCGCCGAGATTGAGATCGAGATCGACGCAGGGATAGGCCGCGGTGTAGTCGGCGAGCGCCGGCATCAGGCCGTCGACGCCGAACGACACCGGCGCGGTGATCCGCAGCCGGCCGCGGGGCACCGCATGGGTCTGCTGCGCCAGCGCATCGGCATCGGTGATCAGGCCGAGGATCTCGACGCAGCGCTCGTAATAGACCTGGCCGAACGCGGTGACATGCTGTCGGCGCGTGGTGCGGTTCAGCAGCCGCGTGCCGAGCCGGCTTTCCAGCGCCTGGACATAGTTGCCCACCATGGTCGCCGACATGTCGCAGTGGTGCGCGGCGGCCGTCAGGCTGCCGGCGTCGACGACGCTGACGAACACCTGCATCGCCCGGACGATATCCATTGCCAACCCAACGTTTGGACTGAACCAATAATGGCTCAGTTTATCCAGTTCGGCTTGGTGAATACAAGGTCGCAGGGGATGCGATCCGACCGGCCAGCCTCCCGCCTCGTTTCCGGGAGTTTTCCGACCATGCGCGACCCCGTTGCCATCGAGCGTCCGTCGCCGACGCTGACCCTGATCGCCACCGGCATCGGCGTCACCCTCATCATTCTCGACGTCACCGTGGTCAATGTCGCGCTGGAGCGCATCCAGGCGTCGTTCGCCACCACGGTGACCGGGCTGCAATGGGTGATGAATGCCTACACGCTGGCGTTCGCCAGCCTGATGCTGTCGGCCGGCGCGCTCGGCGACCGGCTCGGCGCCAGGCGGGTGTTCGTCGCCGGTTTCGTGCTGTTCACGCTGGCCTCGCTCGCCTGCGGCGCGGCGACGAGCCTTGCGATGCTGGTGGCGGCGCGGGTGGTACAGGGCGTCGGTGCGGCGCTGTGCCTGCCGTCGTCGCTGGCGCTGATCAGTGTCAGCTTCCCGGCGCCGGCGGCGCGCGCGAAGGCCGTTGCGATCTGGTCTGCCATCGGCGGTCTCGCGCTGGCGGCGGGCCCGGTGGTCGGCGGCATCCTCGTCGACCGGCTGGGCTGGCCCAGCATCTTCTTCATCAACCTGCCGCTCGGCGTCGTCGGCATCTGGCTGACGCTGCGCCACGCGCCGTCCGTCGTCCACGGTGCGGGCCGCGGCCTCGATCCCGCGGGCCAACTGCTCGCGATCGTCGCGCTGGCAAGCCTCACGGTGCTGTTCATCCAGAGCGGGCCGCTCGGCTGGAGCCATCCGGTGGTGATCGCGAGCGCCGTCGCCGTCGTGGCAGCGACCATCGCGTTCATCGTCGTCGAAAGCCACAGCGCCGATCCGATGCTGCCGCTGGCGCTGTTCCGCAACCGTGCGGTGAGCGGTTCGTGTCTCGTCGGCCTGCTGACCAATTTTGCGTTCTACGGCCTGATGTTCGTGCTCAGCCTGTACTTTCAGGTCGTCAAGGGGTTCACGCCGCTGCAGGCCGGGCTCGCGTTCCTGCCGATGACGGCGCTGGTGACCGTCGGCAACCTCGTCGCCGGCTGGCTCACCGCGCGTTATGGCGCGCGGCTGCCGATGGTCGTCGGCCAGGCGGTGGCGGCGGGGGGCTATCTCGCACTGGCGCGCATCGGCGGCGACACTTCCTATGTTGCCATCATCGGGCCGCTGCTCGCCGCGGGCTTCGGCACCTCGCTCACCGTGCCGTCGATGACCGCGGCGGTGCTCGCCCATGTCGAGCGCCAGCGCGCCGGCATTGCGTCCGGCGTGCTCAACGCCGCGCGGCAGATCGGCGGCGTGATCGGGGTCGGCGCATTCGGTTCGCTGATCGCGGCCTATGGCGGCGATCTCGTCGGCGGCATGCATCTGGCGCAGCTCGCCGCCGGCGCCGCGCTGGTGCTGGGCTGTATCATCAGCGCCATCGGTCTGCGCCCGCGCACGGTGGCCTCAGTCGCCGTGCAGGAGTGCCGCTGACGGCGTCGTCGAAGTGTCATATCCGCAGGTCGCCGGAACTGGCATTCGTTCCGCGGCCAGGTTCGCATTCTTGCTTTGCATCAATGGGGACTCGCGCCGGGGCGGCTAGCTTGCTAGCGTTCGCGTGAGAGCCGACATCGCTGAGGCGCGGACCAGCCGGGATGGGGCACTGCCATGATCGTTTCCGACGTCACCTGTGAGTGCGGCGCGTTCTACCGGCGCGCCGAGGCCAGCTCCCTGACGGGACACAGCGGCCAGTTCCGCTGCAGCTGTTGCGGTGCGCTGGTCGAGAGCTGGGAGAAGCCGAAGGCGAGGGTCTATCGTCTGGTGATCGCGCCCGAACGGCTGTACCAGCATCCCCATGTACCGCCGTCACCGCTGCCGTCATCGCCGCCGACGACACCGGGCCATGCGCCGCACCGGGCCGACGCAGCCTGAGCCGTCTCGCGCGCGCGGCGTTCAGTCATCGTGGGGCGCGTGCGTGTCGATCAGCAGGTCGAGCGCGTATTTGATGATCGCTCGTTCGTCGTCCGAAAAGCGGTTGAGCAGCTCGGTCTCGTGCGCCTTCGCGGCGCGCAGCACCGGCTTGGCGAGACCGCGGCCCTTGTCGGTGAGATGAATCAGCGTGCGGCGGCGGTCGTCGGCCGTGCCGCCGCGTTCGACGAGACCATCGGCCTCCATGCGGTCGAGCACCTTGGTCAGGCGCGGCTGCTTCATCAGCGCCATCGCGGCGAGCTCGCCGACCGGCAGCGCCTCGCCGTCCATCAGGCAGGCGAGCACGCGCCATTCCGGCACCGACAGTTTCCAGCCCTTGAGCTGGGCGTGGAATTCGTTGGAAACGATGAAGCTCGCGCGCGCCAGGAGGTAGGCGAGGTAGCTGCGCGCGAAGCTGCCGTCGCGCGGCGCCGACGGCCGGCGCGGGCCGGCGGCTTCGATCCGGCGCAGCACGCCGGAATGAAACAGCAGCGGATCGTGCGCGCGCTCGACGAGGCGCAGCACCTCGCCGACCAGGATGGTGTGGTCGCCGCCGTCGTAACGCGCCCAGGTGCGGCATTCGAAGATCGGCGCGAGCTCGGCGAGCAGCGGCGCGCCGGTGGTGCCGGTGGTGAACGCGATGCCGGCGAACTTGTCGGTGCCGCGGCCGGCGAAGCGCAGCGCCAGCTCCTGATGCTCGGCGCCGAGAAAGTGCACGGCGAAGCCTGATGCGGCGACGAAGGCGTCGTGGCTCGGTGCGCTCTTGGCCGCGCTCCACAGCACCAGCGGTGGATCGAGCGAGACCGAAGCGAAGGAGTTGGCGGTCATGCCGAGACGGCGGTCGCCATGACTGGCGGTGACGATGGTGACGCCGGTGGGAAACTGGCCCAGCGCCTTGCGGAACGCTGCGGGATCGGGCCGCGTGGCGGCGACGGTATCATCCCTGATCGGTTTGACGGCCAAGCGAACCTCGTCGGTTGAATGTTCTGCAGATCCTTGTCTTGATGGGACAAGGACGGGACGCCATATCCTTCAACTCTAAAAATATTCCTTTTCATATAACATGAAACCGCCTACGCTCCAACGTCAAATGACGCGCGTGCGGAGAGGGAAGGCCGCGGCCTGATCGTTCTGCACTGCAGCGAATGCAAGGAGCGAGGAGCACGCCATGCTGGCCGACCGGATCGAGGCGAAGTGGATCGACGCGTTCTGCGAGGTGTTCGAGCGTTGCGCGGTCAAGCCCGGTGACACCGCGGCCATTCTCTCCGAAACGCAATCGCGTGCCCTCAACGTCCACCTGTCCGAACTCGCGCTGCTGCGCATGGGTGCAAAGCCCTTTCATGTGGTGGTGCCGACGCCGCGCAACCGCCACATCGTGCCGGTGCGTTCGACCGGCGCCAGCGAGGCGATCCAGCGGCTTGGGCCGGTGATCACGGCGCTGCAGCAGGCAGGCTTTGTGGTCGACTGCACCATCGAAGGCCTGATGCATGCGCCGGAGACGCCGGAGATTCTCAAGGCCGGCGCGCGCATCCAGGTGATTTCCAACGAGCATCCCGAGGCGCTCGAGCGCATGCGTCCGGACTCGGCGCTGGAGAAGCGCGTGCGCGCGGCGGCGAAGATGCTGCGCGGCACGAAGCGCATGCACGTCACCTCGGCAGCGGGCTCCGATCTCGACGTCGTCATGGAAGGCGCGTCCACCGTCGGCGTGTGGGGCTGGACCGACAAGCCGGGCACGCTGGCGCACTGGCCCGGCGGCATCGTTGTCAGCTTCCCCAAGAGCGGTTCGGTCAACGGCACGCTGGTGATGGCGCCCGGCGACATCAACCTCACCTTCAAGCGCTATCTCGCCTCGCCGATCCATCTCACGCTCAAGGACGATTACATCGTCGACCTCAAGGGCGAGGGCGCCGACGCCATCATGATGCGCAACTACCTGGCCGCCTGGGGCGACCGCGAGGCCTATGCGGTGTCCCATGTCGGCTGGGGCATGAACCCGGCAGCGCGCTACGAGGCGCTGACCATGTACGACCAGCGCGACACCAACGGCACCGAGCTGCGCGCGGTGTCCGGCAACTTCCTGTTCTCGACCGGCGCCAACGAGTTCGCCGGCCGCTACACCGCCGGCCATTTCGACCTGCCGATGATGGGCACCACCATTACCCTCGACGGTGTGCCGGTGATCAAGGACGGCGTGGTGCAGGACGTGTTCGGATAGGCGTCGGCAGGCGCAGGTCGCGCCTCTGTCAAAGACGGCTCTCGATCAGATGGACCGCGAGCAGTAGCAGCGGCACGACGCAGAGAAACCAGCAGAGCATGGCGACCATGCTACGAGTCGTCTTGCGTTGCGCTTGCGTGAAACGGATCTTGATCTCGTCCGGCAGCGCTTCAGCGTAGTTACGGTAGCCCGGAAGCTGGCGGGCGAGCCATTCGCTCTGAAACTGAAAGCTGAACCAGCAATAGCTGATGCGTCCGATCCGCGCCTGCACCAGCTTGTACATCGTATAGGTCTGCCAATGGTAATAGACGGCCGCCGCGAGCGGGACGGCCAAAATCACCGCGGCGACGACGACATTGACGGTTGTTGCGGAAGCCCCGGTCATGCAGACATCCATGATCCTGCGTCCGCAAGATAAAGAGAAGATATTGGTGGATTGCAAGCCACAGGCCTGCGAGCAGGTCTGATTTTTCGGTTGTCCGACGATGTCTGAAATTCATCGAAAGATGGCAATTCTGCCACTCCCATGGCATCATGGCGGCAGCTAGCGTCCGGACATCGCAACCGGAGAAGTTCAAGCCATGCCCATGATCGACGCGTGCATTCCTGAAGGCGCCCTCAGTGTGGAGGCCGAGGCCCGCCTGATGGCGGAACTGACCACCATCCTGATCGGCCACGAGGGGCTCGATCCGACCAACCCGCGCACCCTGAGTTCGACCTGGGTGCTGCTGCACCGGGTAACGACCTATCAGGCCGGCGTACGCAGCAAGGCGCCGCTCTATCGCATCGTACCCACGGTGCCGGAAGGCCAGTACACCGACGCGGCGCGTGCCGGTCTCGTCCGCGACGTCACCGCCGCGATCGCCCGCGCCGAGGGCGGCGATCCCGCCGAGGTCGCGACGCGGGTCTGGGTCTTCCCGAGCGAAATTTTTGACGGCGGCTGGGGCGGACGCGGCGTCATCCGCCACCTGCCGGACATCATGGCTTATTTCGGCGGCGCGGAGGCAGACGTGTTCCGCCGCGAGGGCGAGGCGCGGCTGGCTGAAAAGCGCCGCGGCGATCTCGTTGCCGGCTTGCGGACGCTTCTCGCGGCGCTCGACGTGCCGGTGCCGCCGCGGCGGGTGATGCGGACGGACGCCACCTGAGCGGCAGCGCCGCGCGATCGGGCGAGGAGGACGACGATGAAGGACGTGCGGGTGTGGGTGTTCGACGGCATTCTCGCGTCCAGCGTCGCCGGTGTCATTGACGTTCTCACCACCGCCAACCTCGTGCTCGGCCGGCAGGGCGCGCCGGCCGGGCAGCGTCTGCGCTGGCGGATCGAATCCGTCGACGGGCGCGCGGTGACCACGGCCTCGGGACAGGTGATTGCGGTCGATGGCGCGATCGCCGCCCGGGCGCGCGCGGACGTGGTGGTGGCCGCCGCGCCGTTCGTCGGCGACATGACGGATTTCTCGGTTCGGGATCGCCGGCTCGAGCCGCTGCTGGCCGGGCTGCGTCAGCAGCATGGACGCGGCGCGATCATCGCCTCGTACTGCACCGGCAGCTTCCTGCTGGCGGAGGCGGGGCTGCTCGACGGCCGCATCGCCACCACCCACTGGGCGAAGGCGCGCGCCTTTCGCGAGCGCTATCCCGCGGTCGAGCTGCGTGCGCACGAGATCATCACCGAGCAGGACCGCATCGTCTGCAGCGGCGCGGTCACGACCGCGCTCAACCTCGCTCTGCGCCTTGTCGAAATTCTCGCTGGTGGCGCCGTGGCGACGGAGGCGGCGCGGCTGTTGCTGGTCGACATGAACCGTGTGTCGCAGGCGTCCTATGCAGTGGCCGACGACGTCGCGCACGACGACGAACTGGTGACGCGGGCGCAGCGCTGGATGCAGCGCCACCTGCGGGACAGCTTCCACCTCGGCGATCTTGCCGCTCATCTCGGCGTCAGCGAGCGTACGCTCAACCGCCGCTTCAAGGCGGCGCTCGGCGAGGCGCCGCTGCATCACCTGCAGAAGCTGCGCATCCAGGTGGCCCGCAAGCTGCTGGAGACGCGCCGCGTGGGCAGCCGTCTTGGCATCGACGATGTCAGCGCCCGGGTCGGCTATGGCGATGTCAGCACTTTCCGCCAGCTGTTCAAGCGCGAGACCGGCGTGTCGCCGCGCGAGTATGAGCGGCGTTTTTCGACCCGGCCGCACTAGGCGGCAACCATTTCTGACATGTCGGTGTCGGCCTCGCCCCGCGGCGCGGTGCGCGACGATGCGCAACGAAATGGTTGCGCATCGCGGGGTGGCGGTCTATATGGCTACGCAACCAGGAGGTTGCGTATGAGTGAAACCGATCGCATCGAAAAATCCATCGAACTGAAGGCGCCGCTGTCGCGGGTCTGGAAAGCGCTGACCGATCACGAGGCATTCGGCACCTGGTTCCGCGTCAAGCTGGACGGGCCGTTCGTCCCCGGGGAGGTCTCGCGCGGCCGCGTCACCTATCCCGGTTTCGAGCATGTCGAATGGCAGGCGGTGGTGCAGAAGATGGAGCCCGAGCGGCTGTTCTCGTTCACCTGGCATCCCTACGCGGTCGATCCGAATACGGATTATTCCCAGGAGACGCCGACGCTGGTGACCTTCACACTGGAGAAGATCCCGACCGGCACGCTGCTGCGGGTGGTCGAGAGTGGTTTCGACAGGATCCCCGCCGGCCGCCGCGCCGAGGCGTTCCGCATGAACGATGGCGGCTGGGCCGAGCAGGTCAGGAACATCGCGGAGTATCTGGCCCATGGCTAGATCAGCCGCCGCACTCAGGCAGCGCGCGTCGGTGTTCGCCGCGCTTGGCGACGAGACGCGCCTGTCGGTGCTGGGGCGCCTCAGCGCCGGCACGCCGCAGTCGATCACCCGCCTGACCGAAGGCACCCGCTTGTCGCGGCAGGCGGTGACCAAGCATTTGCGCGTGCTGGAAACCGCCGGCGTGGTGCGCAGCATCAGGGCCGGACGGGAGAACCTGTTCGCGCTGGAGACGAAGCGCCTCGCGGACGCGCGCCACTATCTCGATGAGGTCTCGCGGCAGTGGGACGACGCCCTGCAGCGCCTGCGAGCGTTCGTGGAGGAGTGAGGGCGACGTCGAAGCGCTACGCTTCGACAATTTCAGTCGTCATCACCGGGCCGGCGCGTAGCGCCGAGACAGCTCAAGCCGGATGTTTCCGGCTTGAGCTCTTAAAGGACGCAACTCGGCATGGCCGAGTTGCTATGGATCCAGCTTCAGAATTTGCGTTACGTCGGAAACAAGCTGGATGCGCGGGTCAAGCCCGCGCATGACGATAGTGGTTGCCGAAGTGCTTCGCCATTCTCTGCGTCATGGCCGGATTTGTTCCGACCATCCGGGTCTTTCTTGCGGCTAAGCTCTAATGACGTGACTGGACCAGCTGCGAACGTCTCTCCTCATGGTGAGGAGCGCAGCGCAGCTGCGCGTCTCGAACCATGAGGCCCGGGGCATCGTCCTGCCGGAGGTAGGGCCTCTCTGTGAAGAGAAGGTATTTTAATCCGCCGGCGTTGCGCTTCTGCGGCAACTGTTATGATATTGCTCGTTTTGGCAGGCTCGGCCGGGAACCTGAGATGAAAACAATCCACATTCTGCCGAGCGTTTCGGCTGGAATCGAACTTCGGCATGCGCTGCAACTGGTGGCGCGTGATGATGAGGTGCTGTCTTTTTGCGACGATCTCAGTTGCGGTCCGATCGATACAAACGTGCCTTCGTCGCGTGCCAATTGGTGGAATCAATTTCATGATGGGCTGGCACTGGGGGATGACCGTCCCGAGTCCTGCGAACATGATCTCTGCGAGTTCTGGAGGCGCGCGACCGCGCCAGGTCTTCGGCGTATCGTTTGGTTCGGCCGTCACTCGGCGCTGGAGCTCGCGTTCTTTCTGGCCTGGACTGAACGACTGGGGGAGATGCCCTGCGAGATCATCGATGTCACGGAGAGTGGTCCGACGGTGCTGTCCCGACCGGTCGAGGCTGTCTCGATCGTGCCGGCGGAAGCGTTAAGGCTGCTGTTCGGGACCGAGCGGCCGATGATGCGCGAGGAAATCGACGAGAACAGGCGGCGTTGGCAGCGTCTGCAAGGCGAGAACGCGCCTTTTCGGGTTGTCACGGAAAGGGGGCTGGTTTCTGCATCGGCCGACCATTTCGACGCACTGCTTCTGTCGCACGCGACATCGGATTGGCAGGAAATCAGGCGCGTGGTCGGGCACGCACTGGGGACGAGTTCCGAGCCGTATTTTCAGGTCGGCGATCTGATGTTGCGCGCACGCGTGGTGGCCCTCGTCAACGAGGGCCGGCTGCTCGCCGATGGCGATTCCTGGGACTGGAGGCGTCAAGTCCGGCTGCCGGCGTGATCGTCTGACGCTGTCGACGGTGTGAGCGGAACTGGACCGCTCATGTCAATCCAGCACCGGCGGCTTCGCCAAGCCCATGCGCTTGAGCTGCTCGGCAAGTTCGGCGAGGCGGGATTCGCGGTAGGCGTCGACGTCCATGCCGGCGTAGTCGAGAAAGCCCTGGCCGGTGCGCAGGCCGATGCGGCCTTCGGCCATGTTCTTCTGGATGATGTCGGGCGCGACATAGCGCTCGTGGCCGAGCGCGCCGGAGAGATAGCGGCTGGCATAATAGAGAATATCGCCGCCGCCCCAGTCGATGAACTCCAGAAGGCCCAGCACCGCGAAGCGGAAGCCGAAGCCGTACTTGATCGCCTTGTCGAGATCGGCGGCGCTGGCGACGCCTTCCTCGACCATGCGCGCGGCCTCGTTCATGGCGAGCGCCTGGATGCGCGGCACGATGTAGCCGGGC
Source organism: Bradyrhizobium sp. U87765 SZCCT0048 (assembly GCF_018131225.1). Lineage (GTDB taxonomy): Bacteria > Pseudomonadota > Alphaproteobacteria > Rhizobiales > Xanthobacteraceae > Bradyrhizobium_A. The sequence continues at coordinate 103,413 of NZ_JAFCMM010000006.1, forward strand.
CGCGCCGCGCAGGTCACCGGCACCTTGCCGATGCTCTCCAGCAGCGCGGTGAGGCGCGCGGTGACGTCCGGCGACGTCTTCTCTCCCGGCGACAGCTCGACTAGCGGCACGAGGTGGGCCGGATTGAGCCAGTGGGCGTTGAGGAAACGTTCGGGGTGGGTGACCGCCGGGGAGATGTCGTCGACCAGGATGGTGGAGGTGGTCGAGGCGATGATCGGTGTGGGGCCGGCGAGGTCGGAGGCCCGTGCCAGCGCCTCGCGCTTGAGGTCGACGACCTCGGGCACGCCCTCGAAGATCACCGCGGCGGAGGACAGCGCCGCGCCGGCATCGCTTTCCGGCACCACATGAATGCGCGCCATCAGCGTATCGATGTTCGCGTCGCTCAGGCCATTGAGGCGGCCGAGGCTCTCGAACGTCTTGCGGATCTCGGCGCGGGCGTCCGCGGCGAGGGCATCGAAGGCATCCTGCGGCCGGGCCTTGAAGTCGACGATCGAAACCTGATGGCCGGCATAGGCGAAGGCGACGGCGATGCCGCGGCCCATCCGTCCGGCGCCGAGGCAGGCGATGCCAGCGCGGCTCATCGCGGGAAACCTTCCTTCAGAAGCTTTTGCAGCGCCGCGCGATCGAGGCCGCCGAGGCCGACGCTCTCCAGCGTGCGGCCGTCGGCAAGGAAGTTCTCGCCGCAGATCGCGCCGCCGATGGCGAGGAAGGCGCTGGCGAGTGGCGTCGCCACGCCGGCGAGCCGCGCTACGGATGTGAGGAACGACAGCCCGACGCGCAGGTCCTCGCGCATGTAGCGGTGTTCGGTCAGCACCAACTGCTCGCGCCAGTCGCCGGAGTCGGTGAGCCGATCATGGGAGCCGCGACCGTACATCCATTCCTCGCCCTCCTTGGCGTAGTGGTGGGCGAGCGGGAAGTGCGGAGCGCCATAGCCAAGGCGCTCGCGGATGGCGATGCGCTCGGCGTCGAGCGCGTCGGTGACGCGGCGGATCGCGGCCTGCGTGCCTTCCTTGTGAATGTCCCAGCGCTCGAAATGCTCGATGGGGCCGGCGTTCATCACGATCAGCGGCGGATGGATGATGCAGCCGGCATTCATCAGCGCGCCGGACAGCGCGTCGCCGCAATCCTCGATGACGCCAGGGAAAGCCTTGCCGATGACGGCGAGGGCATGGGGCGCGCTGCGCTGGGGGAACACGCCGGTCGGCAGCCGCCTGGCGCGGATGGTGATGGCGACCTCGAACGGGCCGTGCTTGCGGGTCAGCCAGGGCAGGGTGCCGGTCTCGGCGAAGGCGACGTCGGCGCGGTTGCCGGCGTCGTGCGCGGCCTTGGCGAAGATGAACGAGCCAAAGGTCGCCGGCGGCAGGTACACCACCTGGCCGTCGGTGAGATGCGGCGCGAGCGCGCGGGCGATGTCGTGCTGGGCGAAGGCCGGCGCCGGGCAGACGATCAGCTCGGCGCCGCGCACGGCCTCGGCGATGTCGGTGGTGACGAGGGCGAGCTGCGCGTCATGGCGGCCGCGCGCGTCCTTGACCGCGATGCGTGATCCTGCGGCGCGGTGCTGCGCCACGGCCTCCGTGTCGCGCCGCCACAGCCGCACCTCATGGCCCTGCAATGCGAAGTCGCCCGCCGCCGCGAACGAGCCGTTGCCGCCGCCGAGAACCGCTATCTTCACCTTGGTGCCCTCTTCCAATCGAGTTGCTTCATTTCAATCGTGTCTTCATTCCGTCACCCTGAGGTGGCCGCGCTCCTCAGCGCGGCCCTCGAAGGGCGACGGCCCCATAATCCGTATTGGCCGTCCATCCTTCGAGGCGCGCTGCGCGCCCACCTCAGGATGACGGATTGAAAATCCACCCTCGCGTCGCACCCATCAACGTTGCGCCGGCGAGCGAACCCTGTAGCCCGGATGAGCGCAGCGATATCCGGGGTGACTCCCGGTGCGGCTCTGTCCCGGATGTCGCTTCGCTCATCCGGGCTGCGGGCTCATTCTCTCCTCACGCTTTCCTTCAACCTGAAATGCTGCACCTTGCCGAGCGCGGTGCGCGGCAGGTCTTCGACGAACACGACGTCGCGCGGCACCTTGAAGCGGGCGAGCTCGGCCTGGACATGGGCAGTGAGCGCGACCTTGAGCGTGTCGGGCGCGACCGTGCAGCCGGTGCGGCGCACCACATAGGCCACCGGCACCTCCTGCCACTTCGGATCGGGCACGCCGATGACGCCGACATCGGCGACTTCAGGATGCTGCAGCAGCACCCGCTCGATCTCGGCAGGATAGATGTTCTCGCCGCCGGAGATGATCATGTTCTTCTTGCGGTCGTGCACCCAGACATAGCCGTCGGCATCGCGGGTGCCGATGTCGCCGGTGCGGTACCAGCCGTCGTGCAGCGCGTCGCGCGTCGCCTGTTCGTTGCCCCAGTATTCGAAGAACACGTTGGGGCCGCGCACCACGATCTCGCCGGCGGCGCCGGGCGCCACCTCCGCGCCGTCGTCGTCGACCACGGCCGCCTCGCACCACAGGCCGGGCAGGCCGGTCGAGCCGCGCCGGCTGAGGTCTCCGCCGATGCGGGTGTAGATCGCGATGGGACAGGTCTCGGTCGAGCCGTAGACCTGCAGCACCGGCACGCCGCGCGCGGTGAAGCGGTCGATCAGCGCCGGCGGCACGATGGTCGAGCCGGTGGCGATGGCTTTGAGCGACGACAGATCGGTGTCCGCCCATGCCGGATGGTCGAGCACCGCCTGCATGGTGGCCGGCACCAGCACGGTCAGGGTCGGGCGTTCCTGCGCGATGGTCGCGAGCGTGTGGTCGGGCGTGAAGCGGTCGTGGATGGTGACGGTGGCGCCATGATGCAGCGCCGGCGTGGTCTGGATATTGAGCCCGCCGACATGGAAGAACGGCAGCACGGTCAGCACATGGTCGTCGGACGTCAGGCCATGCATGTGCTGGCTCATCATCCCGTTCCACAGCAGCGCCTCCTGGCGCAGCACCGCGCCCTTCGGCCGGCCGGTGGTGCCGGAGGTGTAGACGATCAGCAGCGGACAGGAGAGGTCGGTGTGCGGGTTGCGGCCATCGCCATGCGCCCGCGTCAGCAGCGTGTCGAAGGACAAGCCGCGCTCGGGCGTGAAGTCGAGGCCGACCGGGCGGGCGTCAGGCAAAGCGGCGGTAAGAGGCGGCAGCAGCGTGGCGAACGCCTGCTGCAGCACCACCACCTTCACCGTGGCGTCGGACAGGATGAACACCTGCTCGGCGACCGCGAGCCGCCAGTTCAGCGGCACCAGCATGGCGCCAAGCCGCGCGCAGGCGTACAGCAGCACGAGATAGTCGGGATGGTTGAGGCTGAGGATCGCGACGCGATCGCCGCGGCCGACGCCGTATTCCGCCTTGAGCGCCTGTGCTGTCGTTGCGATGCGCTGCTGCAGCTCCGCATAGGTCAGCGTCCCGCCGTCGAACCGCAGCGCCGGCTTGTCCGGAGTGAAGGTGGCGTTGCGTTCGATGAGGTGCGAGAGATCCACGGCGTTTGCTCTACATCGCAGCAAGGATGGGAGAAGCGGTTGCGGTCAGTGTCCGCCATGCCGATGAGAGGCGCTCACCGCATGAATCAGCGCTTCTGTGATATTTTGCGTCATCACCGGGCCGGCGCGTCAGCGCCGTGACCCGGTGATCCAGCTTAAGGTGGGCGAGCGCTGTGCGAAAGCTGGATTGCCGGGTCAAGCCCGGCAATGACGCCGAGAGTGGAGTGCGGCTCACCGTCCCAGACACCGAAGTCCCGTTTATGCCGGTTGTCCCGGACGCGCGGTCGAACCGACGATCACTGTGTCCGGGCATGGCGTGTCACTCATCCGTCTCGCCCGCCTCGTACAGCGACTCGCGGCCGATGCGGTCGAGGCAGAGTTCGGCGGTCCAGGGCAGCATCAGCGAGCCGCAGCGACTGTCGCGGTAGATGCGCTCCAGCGGCAGCGATTTCAGCATCGCCTGGCCGCCGCAGGTGCGGATCGCAAGGCGCGCGAGATCATTGGCGCCTTCCATGGTGGCGTACTGCGCCGCATAGGCGCGCAGCACCTGCTCCTTGCTCGGATTGGGGCAGGCTTCCGTCACCGCCTGGAACCAGATCGCCTTGATCTGCTCGAGCTTGACCTGCATCTCGGCGACCGCGATCTGCTTGGTCGGGTACATCCGCCGCTTCACCGGCGGCGTGCCCGGCACCTCGCCGCGCAGGTATTTGACCGTGAAGTCGAATGCGGCCTGGGCCAGGCCCATATAGGTCGGCGACAGCGTCAGGAACATGTGCGGCCAGCGCAGCGCCGCCTGGAAGTAGACGCCGCGCGGCAGCATCGCCGCGTCCTCGCCGACGAACACGTCCTTGAAGATCAGCGTGCGCGACACCGTGCCGCGCATGCCCAGCGGATCCCAGTCGCCGACCACGGAGACGCCGGGCGCGTCCGCGGGAATGGCGAGATAAAGCGTGTTGCGGCGCGACGCCTTCTCGCCCTCGGCGACCTCGGTGCAGAGCACGCCGTAGTAGTTGGCGTGGCCGGACAGCGAGGCAAAAATCTTCTTGCCGCTGACCAGCCAGCCGCCCTTGACGGGCTTCGCCTCGGTGCCGAACGCGACGCCGCCGGCCGCGGCCGCGCCGCCTTCGGAGAACGGCTGGGAGTAGATCGCGCCGTCGTCGATGATGCGGCGATAGTGCACGGCACGGCGCTTGTCGTGTTCGGCGCGGGTTGCCGCATCCATCTCGAGGTCATCTGCGAGCGGGCCCGACCACAGCGTCGAGCACACATGCATGTTCCAGGTCAGCGCAGTGGCGCCGCAGTAGCGGCCGATCTCGGCTGCGGTCAGCGAATAGGTCTGGTAGTCGGCGCCGCCGCCGCCGAGATGTTTCGGGATGGCGATGCCGAGCAGGCCGGAGCGATGCAGGTCTTTATAGTTCTCGGTCGGGAACGTCGCCTCGCGGTCGTAAGCCGCGGCACGGCCGGCGAACACGGTCTGGCCGAGATGCCGCGCCCGCGCCATCAGCTCCGCCTGCTCGTCGCTGAGACGGAATGCCTTGGCGTCGAAGATCGGCGCGTCGGGCTTCACAGACGCAGGCGCGGAAGCGGGGCGGGGAGCAGCGGTCATGGCGTCCTCTTCTTAAATCGTGGTCGCAAGAAACGTGTCGAGTGCGCGGTTGAAGGCGTCGGGGCGCTCGAGGCCGGCGAGATGGCCGACGCCGTCGAGTTCCACATAAGCCGCGCCGGGAATGAAGGTCGCCATCCTGGCCATCATCGGCGCGGGGGCGTTGTTGTCCTTGGAGCCCGACAGCACCAGCGTCGGCACGGCGATGTTCGGCAGCGCGGCGCGCAGGTCGAAGCCCATCAGCGCCAGCATGGTGGCGCGGTAGGTCGCCTCCGGCACGGAGGCCATGCAGTCGCGCGCCAGCACGAGGCCGGCTTCATCGGGCGTGTCGCCGACCAGTTCAGACACCAGGGATGGGGCGAGCTGCGCCATGGTGGCGCCGCGGTCGAGCGGGCCGAGCCGTGCAGCGATGAATTGCGTCTGCCAGTCGCCGTCGGCCTTGCCGAACGCGGGGCTCGTCTGCGCCAGCACCACGGCGCTGGCGAGTGCGGGATCATTCGCCAGCGCCTGCTGCACGATCATGCCGCCGATCGAGTGGCCGACCAGGATGGTTTTTGTCGCACCGCAGCCGGCGAGGAAATCTGTCAGCGCGGCGGCGAGCGCGGCGATGCTGACCTGCGGCAGCGGCGCCGAGCCGCCATAGCCCGGCATATCCCAGGCGATGGCGCGGAAGCGGTCATGAAAGTGGGAAAGCTGCGGCCGGAAGGCGCGGGCCGCGCCGCCGATGCCATGGAGAAAGACCAGCGGCGGCAGATGTGCAGCGCCTGCGGTCTCGTAAGCAAAACGTCCGTCGTCGGTTGTCTTCTGGGCGATATCGACCATGACCACTCTCGCAACTGCCGGATTGCTGTCGATCCTAGCAGGCTGGAATTATATGAAAAGCGATAATTTTAGAGTTGAAGTATTTTTGGCGGTTGCGAAGAAGTGCTTGTGCGCGCTTCGGATTGCCGCAGTGCGGCAAAGCCTGCGCCTATTCGGCAGGCAGCGGTGATGCGTGGTTGGGCCGAGCCAAATTGACTTCGTCATCACCGGGCCGACGCGAAGCGTCGAGACCCGGTGATCCAGCTTTAAAACATGCGTCAGCGCACTGAATAAGCTGGATTGCCGGGTCAAGCCCGGCAATGACCATCGGGTGTGTCAGGCGCGGAAGCAAATCGAAACTCGCGTGGGTCTACCTTTCGCGGTGTGCCGTTTGACTTATCGGTTTGACACCCGCGCGCACGGCGATATGGAGGAAGGCGAGCGTTTCGTGCTCGCCCATGCCATGCCAATCAGGACGTTCCCATGAAGAAACTTCGCTCGCGCGTCACCACCGACGGGATGGACCGCACGCCGCACCGTGCGTTCATGCGTGCCATGGGGCTCGACGATGCCGCGCTGGCGAAGGCGATGGTCGGCGTGGTCAGCATGAAGGGCGAGCAGACCCCCTGCAACATGACCCACGACTTCCAGGTCGAGGCAGCGAAGCAGGGCATTCTCGAAGGCGGCGGCACGCCGCGCGAGTTCGCCACCATTTCGGTGTCCGACGGCATCAGCATGAATCATGAAGGCATGAAGTTCTCGCTGCTGTCGCGCGAGCTGATCGCCGATTCCATCGAGGCCGTGGTGCATGGCCTTGCCTACGACGCGCTGATCGGCTTCGGCGGCTGCGACAAGACTCTGCCCGGCGTGATGATGGGCATGGTCCGTTGCAACGTGCCGTCGATCTTCATCTATGGCGGCAGCGCGCTGCCCGGCCGCTTCGAGGGCCGCACACTGACGGTGCTGGATGCCTACGAGGCGGTCGGCACAGTGATGACCGGGCAGATGGACGAGGCGACGCTGGAGCGGATGGAGCGCGCCTGCCTGCCGACGCTCGGCGCCTGCGCCGGCCAGTTCACCGCCAACACCATGGGCATGGTGTCGGAGGTGATGGGCCTCACCGTTCCCAACATCTCCATGGTGCCCGGCGTCTACAGCGAGCGCGCGCAGCTCGTCCGCGGCGCCGGCCGTCTGATCATGGAGATGCTCAAGCGTGGCGGTCCGCTGCCGCGCGACCTCGTCACCCGCAAGTCGCTGGAGAATGGTGCGGCGATCGTCGCCGCCACCGGCGGCTCGACCAACGCGGCGCTGCATCTGCCGGCGATCGCCAACGAGGCCGGCATCCGCTTCACCCTCGACGACGTCGGCGAGGTGTTCGCGCGCACGCCGCTGATCGGCAATCTGCGGCCGGGCGGCAAATACACCGCCAAGGACGTCTACGACATCGGCGGCGCCGCGGTGATCATCCGCGCGCTGATCGAGAGTGGCCATCTCGACGGCAGCTGCCTTTCGATCACCGGCCGCACCCTCGCGGAGGAATATGGCGCGGCGAACGCGCCCGACGGCGAGGTGGTGATGACCACCGCCAAGCCGATCATGCCGGACGGCGGCGTCGCCATCCTCAAGGGCAGCCTGTGTCCGGACGGCGCGGTGATCAAGGTCGCGGGTCTCAAGAACCTGGTGTTCGAAGGCCGCGCCCGCGTGTTCGAGGATGAAGAGGGCTGCGTCGCCGCGGTGCGCGCCCGCGCCTATGAGGCCGGTGACGTGCTGATCATCCGCAACGAAGGTCCGGTCGGTGGCCCCGGCATGCGCGAGATGCTCGGCGTCACCGCGCTGATCTACGGCCAGGGCATGGGCGAGAAGGTCGCGCTCGTCACTGACGGCCGCTTCTCCGGCGCGACGCGCGGCATGTGCATCGGCTATGTCTCGCCGGAAGCGGTCGTCGGCGGCCCGCTCGGCCTCGTCAAGACCGGCGATGCCATCCGCATCGACGGCATCGCGCGCCGCATGGATCTGCTGGTCGACGACGCCGAGATGGAACGTCGCCGCAAGGCATGGACCGCGCCGCCGCCGCGCCACCGCGCCGGCGCGCTTGCCAAATACGCCAGGCTTGTCGGCCAGGCGCCCGGCGGCGCCGTGACCCACGACGGCGCAGCGGAATGGCCGTGGTTCGATCAGGCGTGAGGGCGCGCCCGACTGCAATACTGTCGTCGCCGGGCCGCGCGATTCGTCGCGCTGCCCGGTCGCGAGCGGAAGCATTGGCGACGCGATCGCTATTTTGTTGCAAGCGGGCTATTTAATGCCGGCCGGTTTTGCGGCACGCTCCAGCCGTTCATGAAGGAGCTTTCGCCGTGTACCTGCCGCCCGCCTTTCGCGTCGATGACCTGCCGGAGATCCACGCCACCATCCGGGCCGCGCGGCTGGCGACCCTGGTCACCACGACCGCCGAAGGGATGATCGGCACGCCGCTGCCGCTGTTCCTCGATCCCGCCGAGGGCGAGCACGGCGTGCTGTACGGCCATGTCGCCCGCGCCAATCCGCAGTGGAAGGCGGCTCCGATCGGCGAGGCGCTCGCGATCTTCATGGGACCGGACGCCTATGTGACGCCGTCGTGGTACGCGACCAAGCGCGAGAGCGGCAAGGTGGTGCCGACATGGAATTACGTCACGGTGCACGCCTATGGTCCGGTCGAGTTCTTCGACGACGCTGAGCGGCTGCGCGCGGTGGTGACGCGGCTGACCGACCTGCACGAGGCGTCGCGGGCGGAGCGCTGGAAGGTCAGCGACGCGCCGGAGGAGTTCGTGCGCGCGCAGCTGCGTGGCATTGTCGGCCTGCGCATGCCGATCAGCCGCCTCGAGGGCAAGCGCAAGATGAGCCAGAACCGCAACGCCGAAGACCGTGCCGGCGTGATCGAGGGGCTGTCGGCGAGCGAGCGTCCGGCCGACAGGGAGGTTGCCACGCTGATCCCGAAATGAGATGCGTTGAGGCGCACAGCAGTGCGATCTCGACTGCAACTCTGGAGGATTGGAATGGAGACGCTGGGTTACGTGGGCCTCGGGCTGATGGGCCTGCCGATGACGCGGCGGCTGCTCGCCGCGGGGCACGCGGTGACGGTGTGGAACCGGTCGCCGGAGAAGCGCGACGCGGCGGTCGCCTCCGGCGCTGCTGCGGCCGCGGATCCCGCCGGCGTCGCCGCCAGGGCCAGCATCGTCTTCATGTGCCTGACCGATGCGAAGGCGGTCGAGGCGGTGGTGTTCGGTCCGGGCGGCCTCGCTGAAGTTGCAGGCGCGGGCAAGGTCGTGGTCGATTTCTCCTCGATCCACCCCGACGCCACGCGCGACATCGCGCAGCGCCTGCAGGCGGCGAACGGCATGCGCTGGATCGACGCGCCGGTGTCCGGTGGCACCAAGGGCGCCGAGGAAGGCTCGCTCGCGATCATGGCGGGCGGTGACGCCGGCGACATTGCCCGCGTCGAGCCGTTCGTGCTCGCCATGGCGCGGCGCTTCACCCACATGGGCCCGACCGGCGCGGGCCAGACCACCAAGCTCTGCAACCAGGTGATCGTCGGCTGCGCCATGGCGGTGCTGGCGGAATCCGCGCGCCTTGCGGTCAATGCCGGCATCGATGCGAAGAAGCTGCCGGAAGCGCTCAAGGGCGGCTTTGCGGATTCGATCCCGCTGCAGCTGTTCGTGCCGCGCATGGTCGATGCCATCCACGAGCCGCCGCTCGGCCATGCCGCGACCATGCTCAAGGATCTCGACACGGTGCTGGATGTAGCGAAGGCCACCGGCACGCCGGTGCCGATGGCCGGCCTTGCCGCGCAGCTGTTCCGCATGCTGCAGGCGAGCCGCGGCGAGGATGCCGAGGCGCTGGAGATTTTCAAGCTGAGCGGGCCGAAGTAGGTTCTGGAGCAACGTGGGCTCGTAGTCCGGATGAGCACAGCGACATCCGGGATGTGGCACGAGAGTCCCGCATGTCGCTTCGCTCATGAGGGATACGCGCTGCGGTCGTTTGGTTTTCTGTGTCATCACCGGGCCGGCGCGTCAGTGCCGTGACCCGGTGATCCAGCTTCAAAATCTCCCACCGTGCGACGCGCAAGCTGGATTGGCGGGACAAGCCCGGCAACGACGTGGAGTTTGAATAGCGAGCTGTCGTCCCGGATCGGCTCCCGTGCGCATCGCCGCACACCTCCTCACAAACGACAATGCCCGGCACAAGGCCGGGCATGTCCATGGGTCTGGATGCTGCTGAAGTCGGTGCCCCGTGACGGGAGCGCCACCTCGGCGCGGGCGCTACGCCGCGCGCAGCGTCGCGAGGAAGCGCTCGACTTCGGCGCGCAGCTGCGTCGACTGGTGCGTCAGGTCGGTCGCAGCCGAGAGCACCTGGGACGCCGTCGCGCCGGTGTCGCGGGCAGCGGAGGTGACGTCGCCGATGCTGGCGGTGACGCGGCCGGTGCCGTCGGCAGCCTGCTGCACGTTGCGCACGATCTCGCTGGTGGCGGCGCCCTGTTCCTCGACCGCGGCGGCGATCGTCGTCGAGATCTCCTGCATCGACTTGACGACGTCGTTGATGCCGGCGATCGCCGACACCGCCTCGGCGGTCGAGCTCTGGATGCTGCCGATCTGCGAGGCGATCTCGGCGGTGGCCTTGGTGGTCTGCTCGGCCAGCGACTTCACTTCCTGGGCGACGACCGCAAAGCCGCGGCCGACGTCGCCGGCGCGCGCCGCCTCGATGGTGGCGTTGAGCGCCAGCAGGTTGGTCTGCGAGGCGATGTTGGTGATGAGATCGACAATGGTGCCGATTTCCTTGGTGCTCTCCGACAGGCGGTTGATGCGCTCGCCGGTCTGGTCGGCGTTGACGGCCGCTTCGCTGGCGATGCGGGCGGAATCATTGACCTGACGGCTGATCTCGGTGATCGAACTGGTCAGTTCCTCGGTCGCCGCCGCCACCGTCTTGACGTTGGACGTCGCCTTCTCGGAGGCGTCCGCCACGGTGCGCGACTGCGTCGCGGTCTTCTCGGCGACGGTGGTCATCGACTGCGCCGACGCCTGCAACTGCGTGGCGGCGGAGGCGACGCCCTGCACCACGCCGCCGATCGCCTTCTGGAAGTCGGTGGCGAGGCGCTCGAAAGTGGCGCGGCGGTCGCGCTGGCCGGCGGCGGTGTAGACGGAGAGCGCGATGTCCATGTCGAGGATTGCGACCTTGATCACCGCCTGCTGAAGCTCCGCCTTCTTCTTCCAGCCATTGCGGTCGAAGCGGCCGACCGGGTAGCGCTCGGCGATGGCGCCGACCAGCGCGCTGATCAGCACGTTGTAGCCGCCGATGTACCACGGCGGTTCGAGACCGAGCGTGTTGTGGACCTCGCCGATGCGGGTGACCGAGGCTTCATAGGCGTCGCCATACTGGCCGTCCATGATCACGCCCCAGTGCTTCACCTGCATCGCCTTGGCATGCATCATGTGCTCGCGGCTCCTGAACAGCGCTCCGGTCTCGCTGAAGGTCGCGATATGGTCGTAGAAGCGATCGAGGATGGCGGGCATCTCGCTGAGGATGAACGGCTTCGCCTCGCGCAGCCGGCCCAGCATGGCCTGATCGATCATGTTGAAAGAAAGTCGCCGAGACAGCGTGCCCCCGCCGGTCATCATCAGTATCCCCAGTTTGGTGAGTTCCACCCGGAGGTACCTAAGTGATGTTTTGCCTAACGGCGGGTTAACGGGCTTGCGCCTGCGCCTTTCGGCCGCGTCACGCCGTCCTGCTCCGCACCAGCTTCGGGCGTGACCCAGCCGCGTTCGCGTCTCACGCGCGCAGCGCCGTCCGCAGCGCTTCGGCAAGGCGCTCGATCTCGTCCGGCGAGGTGTAGGCGTGGGGCGAGGCGCGCAGCACCGTGGCCATGCCGCGGGCGTCGAGCTCGTGAGGGGCATACACCCGCTCGATGGCGGCGATGCTCACGCCGGCATCGCCAAGGGCGGCGGCGACGGCCGCCGGAGCTCGGTCGCAGGTAAAGGTGAGAAACGCCGCCCGGGCATCGGCGGGTTCGAACACGGTGACGCCGTCGCAGCCGGCGAGCGCGCTGCGCAAGGCACGGACGCGAGCGTCGACGATCCCGGCCACCGTGTCGACGCCGATGGCCAGCAGTTCGCCCAGCGCGACGCCAAGCCCGACCCGCGCGGCGACGCCGTAATCGTAGATCTCGAAGCGGCGGGCATCGGCGCGCGGCACGGCATCGCCGCCGCTCCAGGTGACGCCGCCGAGGTCCGGAGCGGGCGGCGCGAGGCAGGCCAGCGCGGCGTCCGACAGCGCTGCCAGGGCCTGGCCCCGCGGGCCGCGCAGCCATTTGCGGGCCGGCGCCACCAGCACGTCCGCGCCCATGGCGGCGAGCGAGAGCGGAAAGCGGCCGGCGGCCTGCGCCGCATCGACGACAAGGAGACAATGGTCCGGCCGCGGCAGCGCGCCGATGGCATCGACCGGCTGCGGCAGGCCGCTCGCGCTCGACACCGCGGCGATCGCGACCAGCCAGACGTCGTCGTCGAGTTTGCCGGTGAGCGCGCGAACGTCGATCCGTCCGGCCGCATCGGTCGGGATGACATCGACACGCAGGCTGTGCGCCTGCACGAGCGGCGCCAGCGCCAGCAGGTTGCCGCCCCATTCGCCGCGCGACACCAGCACGCGCGCCCCGCGCGGTGGTGTTCGCCCGCGCAGCACCGTGGCCCACAGCTGGGCGCAGCCGCCACCGAACGCGATCTGGTCGGCGCGGGCGCCGAGCACCTGTGCGGCGCGGACTCGGGTTTCGGCCAGCGCGTCCGCGGCGCCGGCCAGCGCCGCCTGCAGCCCGGCGCGACCTTCATGTTCGAGATGGGCGCGCATCGCCGCGATCACGCCCGCCGAGGGCAGGGCGGCGCTCGCGGCATTGAGATGGACGCCAGCGCCGACGCCCGGCGTGCGGGCGCGGATGTCGTCGGCGATGCTGGCGAGATCGGCTGGATTCATGACGCCATCGTCGCATTCACGTGCCGGCCTGACAAGCAACTGTCACATGACGTTTCGCGCTCGGTTCGATGACGTTTTGGCGACGCATCGATGGCGTTTTCAATACGGCGGCGTTCGCCGTGCGATGCCGCGTCATCCCTTCGTCGTCCAACGCTGCGGCGCTGTGGCACGGAGGCCACGCCGGCACATGATTGCATCGCAGCTCGCGTGGTGCGCGCATTCGTCACGGCAATGAAATCTTAACTTTCTAGCGTCCGGCCCCAACCGGAGCATGTCCGGATATTTTCAGGGGGCTGAAAGTGAATCGTACAAGTGAGAGCCGCTTCAGGGCGCGGCTGCTGCAGTCGACCGCGCTCGTCGTCTTCGTGACGTCGGCCGTCGGCGCGCAGGCGCAGACCGCCAACACCACCGTCGCCAATGTCAATGTGCTCAACCTGCTGTCGCCGTTCCTCGGCCTGAATGCGAGCGCGGTCGGGCAGGCGACGCTGCAGGCCAACCTGCAGCAGGCGATCGCGATCAACAATGGCGCGACGCCGACGCAGCAGCAGCTCGCGATCAGCGACAAGAACCTGCTGGGTTCGGCCTCCAACACCGTTACCGGCCTTGCCGGCACGTGGGGCGTTGCGGCGAACCTCGCCGGTGGCCTGCCGGCGCAGGCGCCGATCGGCGGGATCACGCCGCAGCAGGCCGTCGGCGGTCTCGGCGTCCAGCTCGGCGCGATCTTCCAGACGGGCGTCGGCGGCGGTACTGGCGGGCCGCTCGCCAACACGGTGGCGCTGCTGACCAAGGCCTACAGTGTCACCGGTTCGGATCTCGGCACCGCGAAGAACTACTTCGCCAACGGCACCATCAACGGCACTGTCACGGCAGTCGCGCCGGCGGGATATGCGCTGCCGACCTTCAACGGCCTGCCGAACAAGACCGACAGCGTCTACGACCTTGCCTATGGAATCAACAACACCCAGCCCGGACAGAACATCTACGGCGACTCGCGGCCAGCGCAGGTGTCGAACCAGATCAAGCTGTTCGATCCGACGGCGCTCAATGGCATCAATACCAATCCGTCGTTCCCGAGCGGCCACACCAACTATGCCTACACGGACTCGATCCTGATCGGCATGATGGTGCCCGAACTCTACCAGAGCATGCTGCTGCGCGCGTCCGAATACGCCAACAGCCGTATCGTTCTCGGCGTGCACTATCCGCTCGATATCATCGCCAGCCGTGCCTTCGTCGGCTATGATCTGGCGCAGGCGCTGACCAATCCGGCGTACATCAACAATGCGGCCACGACCGGCACGGCGCTCAACCTGCCGTCGCTGCTGACCCAGGGTACGACCGAGCTGCGTGCCTATCTCGCCGCCCAGTGCGGCAACACCGTCGCGGCCTGCGCCGCGAGCTCGGCCAACACCACGGGAGATCCCTACCTCGCCTCGGCTGCCAACCAGGCGCTGTACCAGCAGCGGCTGACCTACGGCCTGCCGACGCTGTCGTTCGCGCAGGCGCCGCGGGAGGCCGCGCCGACGGGCGGTCCCGACGCCTCGATCCTGCTGGCGCCGGTCTATGGCGGCAGCACCGCAGCAGCGCAGCAGATCGCGCCGACAGGCGGCCTGTACGGCAACCTGCAGACCAGCACGATCAACCAGATCATCGTCAACACCGAGACCAACGCGCTGGCGGCGTTCTATGGCACGGCGCTGAGCTACTGGGCGCGCATCGATCTCTACTCCGCGGTCGGCTACTTCCAGAACCTCACCGGCACGCTGACGCTCGCCGGCAGCGATGTCGTCACCACCAACGTCACCATCGCCAACGGCGGCACGCTCGCCGGCACCGGCACCGTGGCTTCGACGGTGGTGAGCAGCGGCGGTACCCTGGCGCCGGGCAACGGGCCAGGCACCTCGCTGACCATAAACGGCAACCTCGCGTTCCAGTCGGGCGCGACCTACCTCGTGCAGATGAATGCGACGGCGGCGTCGTCGACGACGGTCACGGGCACCGCCGCTCTGGCCGGTAACGTCCAGCTCTCGGCGGCAAACAACGCCTACAAGTTCGGCGCATCGACCATCCTGACTTCTGCCGGCTTGAACGGCAGCCAGTTCAGCAGCCTCGTGCTGCCGACCGGCATCAGCGGCTCGCTCGCCTATTCGCCGACCGCGGTGACGGTGAACCTCACCTCGTCGCTCGGCCAGGTCAGCGGCGCCAACGGCAACCAGCGCGCGGTAGGCGGTGGTCTCGACAACGCGTTCAATACGTCCGGCAATGTCGGCGGGCTCGGTGCGATCTTCACCGGCAATGTCCAGCAGAACCTGACCCAGGCGGCGGGCGAGAACGCGGCCGGCGCGCAGCAGACCTCGTTCAACGCCATGACCCAGTTCACGACGTCGCTGCTCGATCCGTCGGGCGCGGGCCGTGGCGACGCCGGCGGCGGCGGGGGGCCGTTTGCCTATGCCGACGACGGCGACCTCGGCGTCAGCGCCTATGCTGCGGCCGGACGCAAGCGCAGCGGCGGGGAGCGCGATGCCTATGGTCTCCTGACCAAGGCGCCGCCGGCGCCGGCCTATGCGCCGGGCTGGGCGGTGTGGGCGATGGGCTTCGGCGGCGGGCAGACGACGCAGGGCAATACGGCGCAGGGATCGAGCAGCACCAGCAGCTCGCTGTACGGGGCGGCGGTTGGTGCCGACTATCGCATCGCGCCGGACACGGTCGCGGGCTTCGCGCTCGCGGGCGGCGGCACCGCGTTCACCACCAGCGGTGGCCTCGGCAGCGGTCGGTCCGACCTGTTCCAGGCCGGAGCGTTCGTGCGCCAGACCGTCGGCGCGGCCTATCTGGCGGGCGCGCTCGCCTATGGCTGGCAGGACATCACGACCGACCGCTCGGTGACCATCGCCGGGCTCGATCGCCTGCATGCCTCGTTCAACGCCAACACCTATTCGGGGCGGCTTGAAGGCGGCTATCGCTTCGTGACGCCATGGATGGGGCTGACGCCGTATGCGGCGGGCCAGGTCACGCTGCTCGACCTGCCGGCCTATGCTGAAACCGCGCTGGCGGGCACCAGCACCTTCGCGCTCGCCTACGCCGGCCGGAGCGTGACCGACACGCGCAGCGAACTCGGCCTGCGCGCCGACCGCACCTTCGCGATGGCTACCGGCCTCCTGACGTTGCGCGGCCGGCTCGCCTGGGCGCACGACTTCGATCCGTCGCGCGCCGCGTCGGCGACCTTCCAGTCGCTGCCCGGAGCGTCGTTCGTGGTCAACGGTGCGCGCCAGGCCAGCGACTCCGCGCTGACCACGGCGAGTGCCGAGGTGAAGTGGCTGAACGGCTGGTCGATGGCTGCGACCTTCGAAGGTGAGTTCTCGAAGGTCACGTCGTCCTATGGCGGCAAGGGTGTGCTGCGCTACGCCTGGTAAGCGCGGCGCCGTGATCGCTGAAACGCTGCGGCCCCGGCGGATATCCGCCGGGGCCGTCGACTTTGGAGGGGGCGTCGTTGCGGACCGCCGCGCCGTTCAGGCCGCGCGCACGGTCGCCAGGAATTTGTCGACCTCGGCGCGCAGCTGTGCGGACTGCTGCGACAGCGCGGTCGCCGACGACAGCACCTCGCCGGCCGCGGTGCCGGTCTCGCTCGCCGCGCGGGTGACATTGCCGATGCTCGCGGAGACGCGCCCGGTGCCGTCGGCCGCCTGCTGCACATTGCGGGCGATCTCGTTGGTCGCGGCGCCCTGCTGCTCGACCGCCGAGGCGATAGTGGTGGAGATCTCCTGCATCGACTTGACCACGCTATTGATGCCGGCGATTGCCGTGACGGCCTCGGCGGTCGACATCTGGATGTCACCGATCTGGGAGGCGATCTGGGCGGTCGCCTTCGCGGTCTGCTCCGCCAGCGATTTAACCTCCTGGGCGACCACGGCGAAGCCGCGGCCGGCATCGCCGGCGCGGGCCGCCTCGATGGTGGCATTGAGCGCCAGCAGGTTGGTTTGGGACGCGATGTTGGTGATGAGATCGACGATGGTGCCGATCTCCTTGGTGCTCTCCGACAGGCGGTTGATGCGCTCGGCGGTGTGGTCGGCGTCGCGCGCGGCCTCGCTGGCGATGCGGGCGGAATCGTTGACGCGGCGGCTGATCTCGGTGATCGAGCTGGTCAGCTCCTCCGTCGCCGCCGCGACCGAACGCACATTGGTGGTCGCCCGCTCCGACGCCTCCGCCACGGTGTTGGATTGCGTCGCGGTCTCCTCGGCGGTTCCGGTCATGGTCTGCGCCGACACCTGCAACTGCTCGGCGGCGGCGGCGACGGTGTCGACCACGCCGCCGACCGCCTGCTCGAAGTCGGTGGCGAGCCGTTCCAGCGTCGCCCGGCGGTCGCGCCGGCCGGCGTCGATGTACACCGCGAGGGCGAGATCCATGTCGAGCATCGCGGCCTTCGTGATCGCCTTTTGCACGGCGATGCGGCGTGCGGTGATGTTGCGGTCGAAGCGGCCGGAGGCGGGCAAGCGGGTGGCGATGGCCTCGAGCAGGCCGTTGACCAGTGCGTTGTAGCCGCCGATGTACCAGCGCGGTTCGAGGCCGAGGCGGTTGTGCACCTCGCCGATCTTGGTGACGGAGGTCTCGTAGGCCTCGCTGAACTCGCCATCCATGATCACGCCCCAGTGCCGCAGCTGCATCGCCTTGGCGTGCATCATGTGCTCGCGGCTCCTGAAGAACGCCGACGTCTCCTCGAAGCGCGCGACATGCTCATAGAATTGATCGAGCACCGCCGGCAGCTCGGCGAGGACGAAGGGCTTCGCCTCGCGCAGCAACGCCATGGTGGCGGGATCGATCATGTTGAAGGAAAGACGACGCGATATGCTTTCGCTGGCCATGCCCATGCCCCTCCGTTGATTCCCTGCCACGGAATCTAGGCGAGCGGCGCGAATCGCGTAAACGCGAAAAAGCGCCCGGTGGCAGCATCTAAGCGATCGTACCTACGGATGTACGGCACGCCATGGCGCGCCACGATGATGTCTCAGACATCATCGTGGCGCGTTCGGGGCGGCCGCCTAGCCAGCGGCGGCGCGATATTGCGGCGCCGAGGCGAGGAAGCGGGCGTAGGCGTCGGCATTCGGCGGCGTGAACTTCTCGGCGAGCGGATTGCGCCGGCGCGTGGTGGCGCCGATGTCGGCGATCAATTCGTCGAAGTGCTTGTAGTGGTAGGGCGCGACGCACAGCCCGCCATAGACGCCCGCGGCCGGGCGTTCGACGCGCTTGAAGTTCAGCATCATCTCGATGTTGTCGCGCATCTGCTGCGCCGTCGGCTGCTGCTTGAGCTGGCCGTCGGCATAGCGCACCAGCCAGTTGGCGGCGAGATCGGCGCACAGCACGGTGCAGAAGCTGGAGTTGAAGCCGACGAAGCCCATGTCGGGCAGGTCGGGATTGGCGATCAGGCGGTAGAGACGATACTGCCCGTCGGGATCGACCAGCTTGGCGCGATACGCCTCGGGCAGGAACGGCACGCCGAGCTTGTAGCCGATCGCCAGCACGGCGATGTCGGCGGGAATGCGCTGGCCGCCGGTGGTGACGACGCTGTTGCCTTCATAGTGATCGAAGCTGCCGCGCACCGCCTTGATGCGGCCGTCGGCGACCATCGGGAAGAAGCCGGGGGTCGCGATCGGCACCGAGCAGTTGATGCCGTCCTCGATGCGCTCCTTCGGCACCATGTCGCACTTGCCGAGCTTGAGCTGCAGCTTGAGCAGGCTTTCCAGCCCGCGCCAGTTCGCCCACACCAGCGGCTTGGCGAGGCTGTGCATCAGCCGCGACAGCGGGCCGATGCCCCAGCTGCGGAACATCTCTTCCTGGGCGCGGATGTAGAGGATGCGCTTGAAGTTGATGAGGCCGCCGATGAAGTAGGGGATGCGCCACACCGGCTCGCGATAGACCAGCGTGACGTTTGCGGCGCCGGCGTTGACGGCGTTGACGACGATGTCGGTCGCCGACTTCGAGCCGCCGAGCACGACGATGCTGCGGCCCCTGGCCGTGCTGGCGTCGTTGTACTGCGACGAGTGCAGGATCTGGCCGCCCTGCGCCTTGAAGGCGTCCTCGCCGGGCAGCGTCAGGGTCTGTCGCTCGTTGAACTGGCCGGTGCAGACCGCGACGAAGTCGAAATCTTCCTGGCTGTCGCGGCCGTCGGGATTGCGCAGCGTCAGCGTCCAGCCGGCCTTGCCGTCGGCGCGCCGCGCCATGGCGGTGACCGAAGTGTTGAAGCGCATGGCGCGTTCGAGGTCATGGCTGCGGGCATAGTCCTTGAGATAGGCGTGGACCTGCGGTCCTTTCGGCCATTCCGGATAGGACGCCGGCATCGCCTTGTCGGTGTAGCGGTAGAGCTCCTTCGGACTCTGGGTCTGCACATCGGGATAGGAGCGGGCGGGCTCCCATACGCCGCCGAGGTCGCCGCTGCGCTCGATGATGGTGACGGTGTGGCCGCGCGCGGCGAAAGCCTTCGCGGCGGCGAGCCCGGATATGCCGGCGCCGATCACGCCCACATGCTTCTGCTTGACCATGGTCTTCCTCCGGAATGGTCGTGGATGAAATGCCGTGTGCCGGGCCGTCCCTTGCCCGTGGATGCGCGCAGGGCATGCGCCGCCGGGCGCGCTCCGCGTGCGGCGGAGCGCGTGGGGCATCTGCGATGCGGCGAAATGCAGCCGTGCGGGCCGCGTTATTCGTTGGCTTCAGGCGGCAGGAAGTCGACCTCGTGCTCGGCAGAGATGCGCACCACCTCGGCTGGATCGGTCAGGTTGTGAAGCTTTTCGAACAGCGCTTCGAGCTTCTGCATCGGCGACACCCAGAACAGCGCGCGCGCCGGCTTGTCCGACTTGTTGAAGTAGCCATGCGGGATGCCGCGCGGCATGCGCACGAGATCGCCGGCCTTGGCCTTGAGCCAGACGCCGTCGAGCTTGAGGTCGAGTTCGCCCTCCTGCACCAGGATGAATTCCTCCTGGGTGGGATGGACGTGCACCGGCACGAACTGGCCGGGATCGCTGTTGGTTTCGAAGGCGAACGCGGAGTCGGTCACGGCCTTGGGAAAATAGACCTGGCCGAGAATGTTCCAGGTCTTGCCATTGTAGCCGGTGCCGTTGGCGGTGATGCCCTTTTCGAGTTTAGCCATGGTCGTCCTCCTGGTGTGATGTCGCCGGCAGCTTCGGGCCGGCAAGGCGGAGGTGTCTAGCCGTTAAACGAATCCGGATCGGCACGCGGCGTTGCTGCGATGCGATAACGTTCGCCAGCGCCATGGCGCGGGTCGCCACGGCACAAAATGCGGCAGCCGGGTGCGCAGCACGCGGGCAGGGTGACTGCATTTCGCGCTGCGATAGCCCTTTCACGTTTGGCACGCCGGTATATTATAGGTTTCAAATAACAGCGCGGGCCGATCGAGAGCCGGGCGATGGGGATGGACATCACGAGGAACGAAGCTGCCGCGCCGACGGGCCGCGCGATGCGGCTTGCCGCCTTCAGCCGCGTCGCGACCGGACGGCTCGACGATGCCGCCGCGGAGATCGGCCGCATCTTCTGTCCGCACGATCTCGTGCCGCTGCACGGCGCCGGCGATTTCTATGCCCGCCACAACTGCGCATCCTATGACGGCATCTCCATCAACTACGTCGCGTATGGCGGCGCGGTGTCGATCGACCCCGGATGCCTCGAGCGCTTTTTCCTGCTGCAGTTGCCGCTCGGCGGCGTCGCGCGCATCCGCACCGCGGCGCGCGAGATCGCGACGGCGCCCGGCGTTGCGGCGTCGCTGCTGTCGCCGACCCTGTCGACGCGAATGGTCTGGGAGGGCGACTGCGCGCAACTCATCCTGCTGGTGGAGCGGCGTCTCGTCGAGCAGCGCGCCGCAGCACTCGCCGGCAGGGCGGTGCAGCCGGTCGAGTTCGAGCCGGCGGTGGATCTGACCGGGGCAGCGGGGCAGGCCCTGCAGGCGGAGATGGCGCATCTCGCCGATCTCGCCGAGCATCTCGGCCCCGGCGGCGACCTGCCGCCGCTCGCCGCCGCCAACCTGCGCGAGACGCTGCTCGATGCGCTGCTCAACGGCCAGTCCCATGGCTTGTCGGCGGCGATCGAGGTGTTCGCCGGCCGTGCCGACAACCTGCCGGCGGCGCTGCGGCGGGCGCGCGACTATCTCGACGCCAACGCCACCGAGCCACTCGACCTCGCCGATCTCGCCGACGCCGCCGGCACCGGCATTCGCGCCCTGCAGCTCGGCTTCCGCCGCCACTTCGGCACCTCGATCTCCGAGATGCTGCTCGACGTCCGCCTCGCCCATCTCCACGCCCGCCTGCGCAGGGCGCCGGCCGATGCGCGCGTCACCGACCTCGCGTTCGAGCTCGGCTTCACCCATCTCAGCCGCATGGCCAGCGCCTACCGCGCCAAGTTCGGCGAGACGCCGTCCGCCACGCTGCGCCGCATGAGCTGAGCGGCGCTGCCATCGGATTCACGATGCTGACAGCCGCCTGCCGCCGGGCGGGCCGCGTTCCTTGCAATTATTTCAAGCCTAAAATATATTGCGGGCCGCACAGCGAGGTCGACAATGGCAGCATTCTCCCGTTCCACCCACGCGCTTGTCACCGGTGGTGGCCGGGGCATTGGTCTGGCCATCGCCGCGGCGCTGTCGGGCGCCGGCGCCACCGTGACGGTGCTTGGCCGCCAGCGTGAGGCCCTCGATGCCGCGGTCGCGTCTGGCGTGGCGCATCATGCCGCGGTGGCCGATGTCGCCGACGCTGCCTCGGTCGGCGCCGCGATCGCGGAAGCCGCCGCGCGCCAGCCGGTCGATCTGCTCATTGCCAATGCCGGCGCGGCCGAGTCCGCGCCGTTCGTCAAATCCGATGCCGCGTTGTTCCAGCGCATGCTCGACGTCAATCTGATGGGCGTGGTCAACGCCACCCATGCAGTGTTGCGGCCGATGCTGGAACGCAAGGCGGGGCGGATCGTCGCCGTGGCCTCGACCGCGGGGCTGAAGGGCTATTCCTACGTCTCGGCGTACTGCGCGGCGAAGCACGCGGTGGTCGGCCTGGTGCGCTCGCTCGCCCTCGAAGTCGCCGCCAGCGGTGTCACCGTCAACGCGGTGTGTCCGGGCTTCACTGACACCGATCTCGTCGCCGGCAGCCTCGACGTCATCATGAAGAAGACCGGCCGCAGCCGCGATGCGGCGGTCGCGGAACTCGCCAAGCACAATCCGCAGGGGCGCCTCGTGACGCCGGCGGAAGTCGCCGATACGGTGCTGTGGCTGTGTGGCCCCGGCGCGTCTGCCGTCACCGGCCAGGCCATCGCGGTGGCCGGCGGCGAGATCTGACCGTCCGCACGCGGGCGCAACCACCCACGACCTTACATCAGGAAAACCGTCCGGGAGATCCCATGACCAGCTTTGCCAACCCCGTCACCCTGCCGCTCGCGGCGTATGCGCCGAAGCACTTCCTGCTGGCCGTCGACGGCGGCGTGGCGACTGTGACGCTGAACCGGCCGGAGCGCAAGAATCCGCTGACCTTCGAGAGCTACCGCGAGCTGGTCGATTTCTTTCGCGCCTGCGCCCATGACGACGCTGTCAAGACCATCGTGGTCACTGGCGCCGGCGGCAACTTCTCCTCCGGCGGCGACGTGTTCGAGATCATCGGCCCGCTGGTGAAGATGGACACCAAGGGCCTCACGGCGTTCACCCGCATGACCGGCGATCTCGTCAAGGCGATGCGCGCCTGCCCGCAGCCGGTGATCGCCGCGGTCGAGGGCATCTGCGCCGGTGCCGGTGCGATCATCGCGATGGCCGCCGACATGCGCCTGGCGGCGCCGAACGCCAAGGTCGGCTTCCTGTTCAACAAGGTCGGGCTTGCGGGCTGCGACATGGGCGCGTGCGCGATCCTGCCACGCATCATCGGCCAGTCGCGCGCCTCGGAACTGCTCTACACCGGCCGCTTCATGACCGCCGAGGAGGGCGAGCGCTGGGGCTTCTTCAGCCGCATCGTGCCGGCCGCCGAGGTGCTCAGCCAGGCGCAGGCGCTGGCCCGCGACGTCACCGCCGGTCCGACCTTCGCCAACACCATGACCAAGCGCATGCTGGCGATGGAATGGGCGATGTCGGTGGAGGAGGCGGTCGAGGCCGAGGCGGTTGCCCAGGCCTTGTGCATGACCACCCAGGACTTCGAGCGCGCCTTCCACGCCTTCGCCGCCAAGCAGAAGCCGGTGTTCGAGGGGAACTGAGGCGGTCGCGACACATCCCCTCATCCTGAGGAGGCGGCGCAGCCGCCGTCTCGAAGGATGAGGCCCGCAACGCCGTGGCCTCATGGTTCGGGACGCGCGGCGTTGCCGCGCTCCTCACCATGAGGGGGAGTGCGGCGCCTCATGCCAGCAAGCTGTCACCCGGGTGAGCGCAGCGACACCCGGGTTTTCTTTTGCCTGATCCCTCCCGGATATCGCTGCGCTCATCCGGGCTACGGGATATGCTCGGCGGCTGGGGCGGCCTCGCCCAATCGGCGACAGGCACCCTGAGGAATTGGCGCAAAATCGCCGCTTGCCAGTCAAATGCTTTAGGCTTAAAATAATTTCCAGCATCAAGATCCGGAGGCGGTGTCATGAAGGTGGCGATCATCGGCGGCGGACCGGCGGGGCTCTATGCCGCGATCCTGCTCAAGAAACAGCGGCCGGAGGCGGACGTCGCCGTTTACGAGCGCAACCGCCACGACGACACCTTCGGCTTCGGCGTGGTGTTCTCCGACGCCACCCTCGACAATTTCGAAAAGCACGATCCGCCGAGCTACCGCCGCATCACCCAGGAGTTTGCCTACTGGGACGATATCGCGGTGCATTTCCGCGGCACCGTCCACCGCGTCGGCGGCAACGGCTTCTGCGGCTGCTCGCGCCGCATGCTGCTCCTGATCCTGCAGGAGCGCGCCCGGGAGCTTGGCGTCAAGCTGTTCTTCGAGGTCGACATTGCCGACGAGGCGAAGTTCGCCGATGCCGACCTCGTGGTGATCGCCGACGGCGTCAACAGCCGCTTCCGCGAAAAATTCTCCGAACATTTCCAGCCGGAAGTCGATCTGCGCTCCAACAAGTTCACCTGGATGGGCTCGACCAAGCCGCTCGACGCCTTCACCTTCGTGTTCCAGGAGACCGAGTGGGGGCCGTTCATCGCCCACGCCTACCAGTACGAGGCCGGCCACTCGACCTGGATTTTCGAGACCGATCCGGAGACGTTTGCGCGCGCCGGTCTCACGGGCCTCGGCGAACAGGAATCGGCGCATCGCATGGAAGCGATCTTCGCCGACTACCTCGACGGTCACAAGCTGCTGATCAATCGCTCGATGTGGCGCAACTTCCCGATGATCCGCAACCAGCGCTGGGTGCGGGACAACATGGTGCTGCTCGGCGACGCCAAGGCGACCGCGCACTTCTCGATCGGCTCGGGCACCAAGCTCGCGATGGAGGACGCCATCGCGCTGGCAGAGGCGGTGCAGTCCGCGCCGACCCTGGAGGCGGCGCTGGTGAAGTACGAGCACGGCCGCCGCGAGGAGGTCGAGAAGACCCAGCACGCCGCCGACGTCTCGCTGGTGTGGTTCGAGCATGTCGACCGCTTCTGGGATTTCGACCCCGTGCAGTTCGCCTTCGGCGTCATGACCCGTGCCAAGGCCATCACCTATGACAATCTCGGCCTGCGTGCGCCGGACTTTGTCGCCGAGGTCGATCGGGTGTTCGCCCGCCAGGTCAAGGCGCGCGGCTTCGACGTCGACACGCACAAGCCGGTGGCGCCGATGTTCCAGCCGTTCAGGCTGCGCGACATGGTGCTGAAGAACCGCGCGGTGATGTCGCCGATGTGCATGTATTCGGCGAAGGACGGCGTTCCGCAGGACTTCCACCTGGTGCATTACGGCTCGCGCGCCATCGGTGGCGCCGGTCTCATTTTCACCGAGATGACCTGCGTCGCGCCGGAGGCGCGCATCACGCCCGGCTGCACCGGGCTGTGGAACGACGAGCAGGAAGCGATGTGGCGGCGCATCGTCGATTTCGTCCACGGCAACTCCGAGACGAAGATCTGCCTGCAGCTCGGCCATGCCGGCCGCAAGGGCGCGACGAAGTTGATGTGGGACGGCATGGACCGGCCGCTCGAGCAGGGCGCGTGGGACATCGTCTCGGCGTCGCCGCTGCCGTATTTCCCCGACAGCCAGGTGCCGCGCGAGATCGATCGCGCGACGATGGACCGCGTGCGCCAGCAGTTCGTTGACGCCGCGCTCCGCGGCGACCGCTGCGGCTTCGACATGCTGGAGCTGCACTGCGCCCACGGCTACCTGCTGGCGAGCTTCATCTCGCCACTGACCAACACCCGTACCGACGCCTATGGCGGCTCGCTGGACAATCGCCTGCGCTTCCCGCTGGAGGTGTTCACCGCAATGCGTGCGGCGTGGCCGGCGCACAAGCCGATGTCGGTGCGCATCTCGGCGACGGACTGGGCGGAAGGCGGCATCACCGGCGATGACGCTGTGGAGATCGCGCGGGCCTTCCGCGAGGCGGGGGTCGACCTCGTCGACGTCTCGACCGGCCAGACGGTGAAGGAATCGCGTCCGATCTACGGCCGCATGTTCCAGACGCCGTTTTCTGACCAGGTGCGCAACGAGGCGGACGTCGCCACCATGTGCGTCGGCAACATCACCACCGCGGACCAGATCAACACCATCCTGGCGGCCGGACGCGCCGATCTCGTGGCGCTCGGGCGCCCGCATCTCGTCGACCCCGGCTTTACCATAAAGGCAGCGGCCTGGTACGGCGCGGCTGACGCCTATTGCCCTCCGCCGTATTTGCCCGGAAAAGATCAGATCTTCCGCAACAGCGTGCGCGACCGGCAGGACTTCGAGGATCTCAAGATCAAGGGCAAGCCCAAGACGCGTGCGGAGCTGAAGGCGGATGCCGCCAAATCGCTGGCGGCAGAGTGACAGGTCTGGAATGATACGGCGGCGCGCCCCGGCACCTGGTGCGGGCCAGCCGCGACGGGAGATGCGCCGCATCGCCACATGGCGGGGCGGATGGCCGCAAGGCCGATAACCAACAACGATAAGTACGCGTCAAGGGTATGGAGGGTGGCATGAAGGCGATCATCGTCGGCGGCGGCATCGGGGGATTGACGACGGCGCTGATGTTGCGCGCCCGCGGCCTCGATTGCGAGCTCTACGAGCAGGCGGACACCATCCGCGAGCTCGGCGTCGGCATCAACACGCTGCCGCATGCCATTCGCGAGCTCACCGGGCTCGGCCTGCTCGACCGCCTCGACGAGGTCGCCATCCGAACCGAGGAGCTGTTCTATCTCACGCGCCACGGCCAGCAGGTCTGGCACGAGAAGCGCGGCCTCGATGCCGGCCATGACGTGCCGCAGTTCTCCATCCACCGCGGCCGCCTGCAGAGCGTCATCCAGCAGGCCGTGATCGAGCGTCTCGGTCCGCAGGCGATCCACACCGGTTGCCGGCTCGGGGCCTTCACCCAGGACGAAGGCGGCGTCACCGCGCATTTCTTCGACCGCACTGGCGGCCATGTCACGACCGCGCGCGGCGACATCCTGATCGGCGCCGACGGCATTCACTCCAAGGTGCGCCAGACGCTGTTTCCGAACGAAGGCGCGCCGTGCTGGAATGGCCTGATGCTGTGGCGCGGCGCCACCGACTGGCCGGCGTTCCTCACCGGGCGTTCCATGATCATCGCCGGTGGCCTCAACGCCAAGGCCGTGATCTATCCGATCGCCGAGGGCTCCGGCCCGGCCAACCGCCTGACCAACTGGGCGGTGCTGGTGCGCATCGGCGACGCCAATACCCAGCCGCCGCGCCGCGAGGACTGGTCGCGCGTCGGCAAGCGCGACGAGTTGATGCCGCATGTCGCCGGCTTCTCCATCCCGCAGGTCGATCTCGCCGCGCTGATTCGCGCGACGCCGGAATTCTGGGAGTATCCGTGCTGCGATCGCGACGCGCTGCCGTACTGGTCGAGCGGGCGTGTCACGCTGCTCGGCGATGCCGCCCATCCGATGTATCCGGTCGGCTCCAACGGCGCGTCGCAGGCGATCCTCGACGCCCGCGCGCTGGCGGACGCGCTCGCCCGCGCCGAGCATCCGCGCCAGGCGCTCGTCGCCTATGAGCGCCAGCGCCTGCCGATGACCGCTGAAATCGTCGCCTCCAACCGCCGCGGCGGTCCCGAGGGCGTGATCGACGCCATCGAGAAGCTGGCGCCTCAGGGCTTTTCCGACATCGACGCCATCCTCAGCTACGACGCCCGCGAGGCCATCGTCCGCGGCTACGCCGCCAAGGCCGGGTTTGCGGCACGGCTGATCGGCAAGTCCGCGTAGCGCGGTTCGGGGCTATCGTCGGTCGCCTGCGTCAGACCCTCATGGTGAGGAAGCGCGACAGCGCCGCCTCGAACCATGAGGCTGTGGCGTCTCCGCGTTCGCGGAGATGTGCGGTCTTCATCCTTCGAGACGCAGGCTGCGCCTGCTCCTCAGGATGAGGGGGAGGGACTGCAGCTCTTCTTTCAGTCCCGTAGCCCGGATGAGCGCAGCGATATCCGGGACTGCGGAACGAGGCGGCCCCGCATGTCGCTACGCTCATGCGGGCCACGCGTCAGTGTCAGGGAGGTGGTACGTGCCGCGCTCGCCTTATCGCGCCGCCACTCCTCCACCCAGCAAAATGCCCGGCGCAAGGGCCGGGCATGATGCATCCGCGACAGGACCATACCTGCGATTGGGCGATGTCCGCGATTGATCGCGGCGATTGCCTCACGCGCCCGGAGGGGGCGGCAGGAAGTGGATGTTGTACTCGGCGGCGAGCGCGACCACGTCCTCGGGCTTCTGCTCCTTCATGTTATGGATGCCCCAGAACAGGTCGTAGAGGCGGCGGGTCGGCGATACCCAGAACAGCACTTTGGCGAGCTGCTGCGACTTGTTGAAGATGCCGTGCGGCTTGCCCATCGGCAGGCGCACGAGGTCGCCCGGCGTGGCGTGCTCGTCGGCGCCGTCGAGCATGAAGTCGAGGCGGCCTTCGAGGATGTAGAGATACTCGTCCTGGTCGGGATGGATGTGCGGCGGCACGAAGGTGCCGGGCGGGAAAGTGGCGTGCCAGGAGAACGAATGCTCGGTGCGCGTCTTCGGCACATAGGTCTGGCCGAGGATGCTCCAGCTGACACCCTGCAGGCCGTCGTTGGCCCGCGTGATGCCGGCGGTCTCGATGGGATTGGCCATGGTCGTTCCTCTTTCTTGGTGGGATATTCGGCGAGTTGAAACGCTGTGATCCGTCATCCCGAGCAGCGAGCCCCGAAGGATGGCGGAGAAAAGATGGTCCGTACAGGCTCCTCTCAGACGTGCAGGAATTTGTCCTTAACGGTTGGATCATGGCGAAGGTCGTCGCTGCTGCCGGTCCAGACCACGCGGCCCTTCTCGACGACGACATGACGGTCGGCGAAGGCGGCGAGCGCGTCGACGTTCTTGTCGATCACCAGGATGGCCTGGCCCTCGCTCTTGAGGCGCTTGAGGCAGCCCCAGATCTCGGCGCGGATCAGCGGCGCGAGGCCTTCGGTCGCCTCGTCGAGGATCAGCAGCCTCGGATTGGTCATCAGCGCGCGGCCGATCGCCAGCATCTGCTGTTCGCCGCCGGACAGCTGCGTGCCGAGGTTGTTGCGCCGCTCCTTGAGGCGGGGGAACAGTTCCTGTACCGCTTCAAGCGTCCAGCGCGCGGTGCCACGGCGCGCCGCAGCGGTGGCAATGAGGTTCTCGTCGACCGTCAGCGTCGGGAAGATCTGCCGGCCTTCGGGGACGAGGCCGATGCCGCACTGCGCGATGCGGTACGACGGCAGGCCGGCCAGCGCGGTGTTATTGAAACGCACCTCGCCGCCGGTCGGCGCCAAAAGCCCCATGATCGCCTTCACCGTCGTGGTCTTGCCCATGCCGTTGCGGCCGAGCAGGGTGACGACTTCGCCGGCGCCGATGCCGAAGGAGATGTCGAACAGCACCTGGGCTGCGCCATAGCCGGCCTGAAGATTGGAGACGGCGAGCATCAGGCGGTCTCCTCGCCGAGATACGCTGCGCGCACCTCGGCATTGTTGCGGATCGCGTCCGGCGTTCCACTGGCGATGACGCGGCCATAGACCAGCACCGACACGGTGTCGGCGAGCGCGAACACCGCTTCCATGTCATGCTCGATCAGGATGATCGGCAGCTCCTGCTTGAGCGCCTGCAGCGTCGCGGTGACGCGGCGGGATTCTTCATGGCTGGTGCCGGCGAGCGGTTCGTCGAGCAGCAGCAGGCGCGGCTTGGCGGCGAGCGCGACCGCGAGCTCGAGCTGACGTTTTTCGCCATGCGACAGCAGGCCCGCGGCGACATCCGCGCGCGCCGCGAGGCCGAAGCGTATCAGCAGGTCGTGGGCCTCGTCGTTCAGCGCGCGCTCGGCGGCGGCGTTGCCGAAGAAGCGGAAGCTCGAGCCGGCGCGCGCCTGCGCCGCCAGCGCGACGTTCTCCAGCACCGAGAACGCCGGCAGGATCGAGACGATCTGGAACGAGCGCACGAGGCCGAGCCGGGCGCGCTCGTGCATCGGCAGAGCCGTGACGTCGCGGCCGTCGAACACGATGCGGCCGGCGCTGGGCGTAATCAGGCCGGAGATCTGGTGCACCAGCGTCGTCTTGCCGGCGCCGTTGGGGCCGATGATGGCATGCAGCTCGCGGGTGCCGACGCTCAGGGAGACGTCGTCGGTGACGCGCAGCGCGCCGTAGCTCTTGTGCAGGTTCTCGATGACCAGGATGGGACCGCTCATCGTTCGCTCCGCAGCAGGCCGACGAGGCCGCCCCGGGCGAACAGCACCACGAGGACGAGCAGCGGGCCGAAGATCAGGCCCCAGTATTCGGTGAGGCCGGACAGGAACTCCTCGAGCAGGGTGAACACCACGGCGCCGAGAATGGCGCCGTGCAGCGAACCGAGGCCGCCGAGCACCGCCATGAAGATCAGGTCGCCGGAGCGCTGCCAGGTGGCATAGGCCGGGCTGACGAACTCGCTCTGGTTGGCGAGCAGGCAGCCGGCGAGGGTCGCGATCAGGCCGGCAATGACATAGGCGGTGAGCTGGTAGCGGTACGGTGCAAAGCCGATCGCCTCCATCCGCACCGGGTTTTCCTTGATGCCGCGCAGCACCCTGCCGAACCGTGACGCGACGATGGCGCGGCAGATCAGGTATAGCGCCAGCAGCACGCCGAATGCCACGTAGTAGAGCGTGAGGTCATTCTTGAGCAGCGGCATTCCGAAGATGCGGCTGCGCGAGGGCAGGCTCATGCCGTCGTCGCCGCCATAGGCGGCGAGTGACGTCGCGAGAAAGTACAGCATCTGGCCGAACGCCAGCGTGATCATGATGAAGTAGACGCCGCGGGTGCGCAGCGAGATCGCGCCGGTGACGAGGGCGAACAGCCCGGCCACCGCGAACGCGGCCGCGAGCTGGACGAAGGCATCGTCGATGCCATGGCTCGACAGGATGCCGACCGCATAGGCGCCGATGCCGAGGAAGGCGGCATGGCCGAAGCTGATCATGGCGCCGCAGCCGATCAGCAGATCGAGCGACATCGCCGCCAGTGCCAGGATCATGGTGCGGGTGAGCAGCGCCATGATGAAGCCCGCGGCGCCGAACTGCGCGGCGAGCGGCACGAGCGCCAGCGCTGTGAACAGCAGGACGGGCAGCGCCACGCCGCGCAGGCGCCGGTGCGGCGGCGTCGCGGTGAGGCTGGGATTGCGTTCGGCGATATCGTTCACGTCCACAGCCTCACTTGCGCGCCGGAAACAGGCCCGTGGGCCGGAAGAACAGCACCGCTGCCATCAGCACGTAGATCATCATCGGCGCGATGGCGCGGCCGGTCTGGCTCGCGGTCGCCGGGTCGAACGCCGCGCGCAGCAGCGTCGGCGCGAAGAAGCGGCCGAGGGTGTCGGTGAGGCCGATCAGGAGGGCGGCGATGAACGCGCCACGGATCGAGCCGATGCCGCCGATCACGATCACCACGAAAGCCAGGATCAGCACGTTGTCGCCCATGCCGGGCTCGACCGAGAGGATCGGCGCGACCATGGCGCCGGCAAAGCCCGCGAGCATGGCGCCGACGCCAAACACGATGGAGAACAGCAGGCGGATGTTGACGCCGAGCGCCGACACCATCGGTGCGTTGCTGGCGCCGGCGCGCACCAGCATGCCGAGCCGGGTGTGGTTGACGGTCCAGTACAGCAGGCCGCCGACGGCGAGGCCCGCCGCGATGATGACGAGGCGGTACACCGGGTAGAGCATGCCCGGCGCCAGCGTCACCGTGCCCGACAGCAGCGCCGGCACCGGCACGCTGAGCGGCGCCGCGCCCCACAGGAACTTGACCGCCTGGTTGAGGAAGATGATGACGCCGAAGGTGGCCAGCACATGGGCAAGGTGGTCGCGGTCGTAGAGGTGGCGGAAGATCAGCACCTCCAGCAGCAGGCCGAACAGCAGCGCCGCCGGCAGCGCCAGCGCGAGGCCCACGGCGAAGCTGCCGGTCATGGCGGTGAAGGCGGCAGCGAGATAGGCGCCGACCATGTACTGCACGCCATGGGCGAGATTGATGAAATCCATCACGCCGAACACGATGGTCAGGCCGGCGGCGATCAGGAACAGGATCAGCCCGAACTGCAGGCCGTTGAGGATCTGGACCAGGGCGAGGGTCAGCGTCATGCGCGGTGAGTGCCAGGTTGGGGTGGGCGCATCGGGGTGATCACGCGCAACATGTCCAATCGTTTGTCGGTTCGAGGCCGACCATCTGAACGGTAGCCCGGATGAGCGCAGCGATATCCGGGTGCGAAGGTTGTCTCAGACCCGGATGTCGCTGCGCTCATCCGGGCTACGAGTCTTGGCAGCTGACCACTCACCGACGTCATCACCGGGCTTGTCCCGGTGATCCACGTCTTCACGACCGTCCGGCAAGACAAGGCGTGGATGGCCGGGAGACCTTAGTCCTGGCGATCCGTCGAAGACGGATCGCGCTGCCCGGCCATGACGCGATTGCTGTGGCGCGCGTCGTGCCTGATCCAGCTCAGTTGCTCGCCGGGCAGTCCTTGGCGAACTGGTCGGCGAAGTTGGAAAACACCTTCTGCACGATCTCGGTCTGGAACTTGCCGTCGGGGCGCTTCACCGCCTTGACGAGGTAGAAGTCCTGGATCGGATAGCCGTTGGTGTTGAACTTGAACGAGCCGCGCAGCGAGGTGAAGTCGGCCTTCTTCAGCGCCGCCTTGACCGCGTCCTTGTTGCTGAGGTCGCCCTTGGTCGCCTTCACCGCGCTGTCGATCAGCAGTGCCGCATCATAGGCCTGGAAGGCGTAGGTGCCGGGCACGTTGTTGTAGGCGGCCTCATAGGCGGTGACGAACTTCTTATTCTGGGGCAGGTCGAGGTTCGGCGCCCAGTTGGCGCCGCCGAACATGCCGACGGCGGCGTCCTGCTGCGCCGGCAGCGTGGATTCGTCGACCGTGAACGCCGACAGGAACGGGATGCGGTCGGCAAGGCCGGCCTGCTTGTACTGCTTGACGAGGTTCACGCCCATGCCGCCGGGCATGAAGGTGAAGATGGCGTCGGGGTTGAGCGCCGCGATCTTCGACAGCTCCGACTGGAAGTCGAGGGTGTTGAGCGGCACATAGGACTCCTCGACCACTTCGCCCTTGTAGTCGATCTTGAAGCCGGCGACGGCGTCCTTGCCGGCCTGGTAGTTCGGCACCAGCAGGTAGACGCGCTTGTAGCCGCGCTCCTGCGCGACCTTGCCGAGCACCTGGTGGACCTGGTCGTTCTGGTACGACGTGACGTAGAGGTAGGGGCTGCAGGCCTTGCCGGCGAAGCTCGACGGGCCGGCGTTCGGGCTGATCAGGAAGGTCTTGGATTCCACCACCGGCTTTTCGATGGCGCCGAGGATGTTGGAGAAGATCGGACCGACCACGAAGTCGACCTTGTCGCGCTCCAGCAGGCCCTTGACTTTGGTGACGGCGACGTCGGGCTTGAGTTCGTCGTCGAGCACGATGACCTCGACGTCACGTCCGCCGAACTTGCCGCCGAGATCCTTGACCGCGAGGTTAAAGCCATCGCGGGCCTGCTGGCCCAGCACGGCGGCCGGGCCCGACAGCGACAGCACGAGGCCGACCTTGACCTTCTCCTGGGCGACCGCCTGGCTGGCCATCAGGCCCGTCAGCGCCGCGACCGCCATCCCTCCGAAAATCCGCTTCATCGTTGTTCTCCCGCCCCTTGAGCCTGTCGGATTGAAACCGCAACCTAGCTGGCCTTGCGGCACCGCCGCAAGCCGATGCGCACCGCAGCGGTGTCGCACCAAATCGGATCCCGTATCACTCCCTGTCATGGCGCCGGGCGTCGTCGCCGCGTCATGTTGCTTAATTATTTTAATCCTAAAGGAATTGGCGGGATGGCGCAAGCAGTGCCGCTGCCTAAAGCGAAAGCGGCGGCGGCAGGGCCGGCGTTCGTGCTGCGGCGCAAGCGTGCTGTACTGGCCGAGGTTTCGTCCGCATCATCCGGGCTGCACCGCAATTGAGCGGGGCGCGCAAATTATTCGCAAGGCGCTGCGCCCGACAGCATGAACGTCTTGCGTCGCCCCCGTATCGGTGGCGCCGGCGGGCCGGCTGCGTTCTTTGACTTGCGTGTCCCCCCGAATTATTTCAAGGTTCAAGCTGATCGGCTTTGACTCGACCGGCGCGACGGCCGCTGTCCTTGAAGCCACGGACCGCAGGCGACGACGCCGCAACGGGCGCTAGGGGCGACATCCCATCATGTCCATGACCTTCGATTCCGAGACCAAGGCCGTCGAGACGCCCGAGGACCATGGCGACGAGCTGCGGCTGTGGCTGCGCCTGCTGACCTGCACGACGCTGATCGAGGGCGAGATCCGCAGCCGGCTGCGCGAGCGCTTCGACGTCACGTTGCCGCGCTTCGACCTGATGGCCCAGCTCGACAAGGCGCCGGACGGCATGACGCTGTCGGACGTCTCCAAGCGCATGATGGTGTCGAACGGCAATGTCACCGGTCTGGTCGAGCGCCTGGTGGAATCCGGCCATATCGACCGCCGCACCTCGCCTGAAGACCGCCGCGTGCAGATGATCCGTCTCACCAAGTCCGGCCGCGCCGTGTTCCGCAAGATGGCCGCCGAGCACGAATTGTGGATCGCCAGCTTCTTCGCCGATCTCACCGAGAAGGACGTGCGCGACATGATGCGCCTGCTCGGCAAGGCCAAGGTCTCGACCCAGCGCGCCGTCGCCGAGCGCGCCGCGCGGCGCGACGACACGGCGCCGGAAGGCTGAGCGCGCCGCCGCCATCCACTTCATCTGCGACGTCAACCACAAGACCTTGCGAAAAGGGGCTGCCCGTGACTGCCATCGACTTCGAGGCCGAATACAACAACCGCGCCCGCGTGCCGGAGAGCGGCGAGATCATTGCTGCATGGGCGCGCGATGCCGCCGCCTACCGCGCCGCTCGCGCCGGGCACATGCGGACGCTGCGCTATGGCAGCGGCGAGCGTCATGGCCTCGACCTGTTCGCCGCGGATGTCGATGGCGGCGCCATCGTCGTCTTCATCCATGGCGGCTACTGGCAGGCACTCGACCGTTCGTTCTTCAGCCACATGGCGCGCGGGCTCAATGCCCGCGGCGTCACGGTCGCGGTGCCGAGCTACGATCTCTGCCCGCAGGTCGGCGTCGCTGATATCATCACCCAGATGCGGGCCGCGGTGCGGGAGCTGGCGCGGCTCGGCCGGCCGCTGGTGGTCAGCGGCCACTCCGCTGGCGGCCAGCTCGCCGCCTGCCTGCTGGCGACCGACTGGACCACGGTGGATCCCGGTCTGCCGGCCGATCTCATCACCTCGGCCTATGCGATTTCCGGCGTGTTCGACCTCGGCCCGCTGGTCGGGACTTCGCTCAACGGCGCGTTGCGGCTGGACGCGGAGGGGGCGCGAGCCGTCAGTCCCCGCCACTGGACGCCGCCGCGGCGCGGCATCCTCGACGCTGCCGTCGGCGGCGCCGAGAGCGACGAATTCCTGCGCCAGAGCCGGGACATGGCGGAGGTCTGGGGCGCGGCCGGTATCGCGACCCGCTTCGAGCCGGTTCCCGGCGCCAACCATTTCACCGTCATCGCGCCGCTCGCCGATCCCGACTCGGGGATGACCGCGCGGCTTGCGACGCTCGCCGCCCACGCCGGGCGCTGACCCGGCGATCGCGGCGGCGGTGCCGCGGCGGCTTCAGCCGGTGTATGACGGGCGGCCGGGCGCCGCGCCAAAGGCCTGAGGCTGGCCAGCTTTTCCTTTCGATCGGTCTCGCCGGCCTGCCGGGCGGCGCCATCGCGCGCTCGCCCGGGCTCTCGCGTATTTTCGGTGTTGCGCCAAATTATTTTAGGTTTAAAATGATTGGCAAGCGGTGAGGCGAAGGACCGCAGCGGAGGCTCGAGATCCGATGACGACCGGTGCAATGGACACAAGGCTGGCCGAGACGCTCGCATGGCCGTTCTTCGAGGATCGCCACCGCACGTTCGCCACGGAGCTTGCGGTCTGGGCGCGCACGCACCTCGCGCCGCTCGTCGATCATCATGATGTCGATGGCTCGTGTCGCCGCCTCGTGCGCGCGCTGGGTGAGGGCGGCTGGCTGCGCGCCGCGGTGCCCGCGGCCTATGGCGGACTGACGCCGGCCTTCGACGTGCGCACGCTGTGTCTTGTGCGCGAGACGCTCGCCTATGAGACCGGGCTCGCCGATTTCGCCTTCGCCATGCAGGGCCTCGGCACGGGGCCGATCTCGCTGTTCGGCTCCGATGAATTGAAGCAGGCCTATCTGCCGCGCGTCGCGCGCGGCGACAGCATCGCGGCGTTCGCGCTGTCGGAGCCCGACGCCGGTTCCGACGTTGCCGCCATGAGCACGGTCGCGGTGCCCGATGGTCCCGATCACGTGCGCATCAACGGCCTGAAGACCTGGATTTCCAACGGCGGCATCGCCGATCATTACGTCGTGTTCGTGCGCACCAATGAGGCGCCGGGTGCTCGCGGCATCAGCGCCTTCGTGGTGGATGCCGGCACGCCGGGCTTCGAGATCGGTGAGCGCATCGACGTCATCGCGCCGCATCCGCTGGCGACGCTGCATTTCACCGACTGCCGCGTGCCGCTGGCGCGCCGCGTCGGTCCTGCCGGCGAGGGCTTCAAGGTCGCGATGGCGACCCTCGATGTCTTCCGTTCCACCGTCGGCGCCGCCGCGCTCGGTCTCGGCCGCCGTGCGCTCGACGAAGCACTCGGTCGCGCCGCGAGCCGTCGCATGTTCGGCGGCGTGCTCGGCGACCTGCAACTCACCCAGGCCGGTCTCGCCGACATGGCGACCAATATCGATGCGGCCGCGCTGCTGGTGTATCGCGCGGCGTGGACCAAGGATCGCGGCGCCGCGCGCGTGACGCGCGAGGCCGCGATGGCCAAGATGTTTGCGACCGAAGCCGCGCAGGCGACGATCGATCGTGCCGTGCAGGTGTTCGGCGGCCTCGGCGTCAAGAGCGGCGTCAAGGTCGAGGAGCTCTATCGCGAGATTCGCGCGCTGCGTATCTACGAGGGCGCGACGGAAGTTCAGAAGGTGGTCATTGGCCGCGAATTGATGAAGACCGCGCAGACGGTCGCAGTGCAACGCGCCGCGGAGTGATCCGCGGTTGCGAGCGATGCTGGAATGAATGCGGCTCCGCCGCGCGAGTGGCGCGAGACATGCATAGGGCAGCGGGAGGCCCGGCTGCCACGATCGGGCGAGACGTCTGACGTCTCGTGACGACGGGGTGCACCGGGCGACGCTGAAAAGGAACGCACGATGGCACAGACGGCTCATGTCGATACATTCGCCCGCGACAATCTTCCGCCTCGCGAGCTGTGGCCGGATTTGATCTTCACCCGTCCGGAATATCAGTATCCGGAGCGGCTCAACTGCGTGCACAACTTCCTCGACCGCTGGGTCGCGGAAGGCCATGGCGACGCGCCCTGCATCTACACTGACAAGAAGAACTACAGCTATCGCGAGCTGCAGCAGCTGGTGAACCGCATCGCCAACGCGCTGACCAACAAGCTCGGTCTCGTGCCCGGCGGTCGCGTGCTGCTGCGCTCGGCCAACACGCCGATGATGGTTGCCGCGTATCTTGCGGTGATGAAGGCCGGCGGCATCGCGGTCGCCACCATGCCGCTGCTGCGCGCCAAGGAAATCGCCTTTCCGGTGCAGCGGACCAGGATCGCGCTGGCGCTGTGCGACCACAAGCTCGCCGACGAGATGGACAAGGCGAAGGCGGTGGCGGACGAGCTCAAGCGTGTCGTCTACTGGGAATCCGGCGGGCCGGATTCGCTGGAGGCGCTGATCGCCGACGAGAGCGACGCCTTCACCGCGGTCGACACCGCCGCCGACGACCTCTGCCTGATCGCCTTCACCTCCGGCACGACCGGCGATCCAAAGGGCACCATGCATTTCCACCGCGACATGCTCGCGGTGTGCGACGGCTTCGCAGGCAACGTGCTGCGCGCCCGCAGCGACGACCGCTTCATGGGCTCGGCGCCGCTCGCGTTCACCTTCGGTTTCGGCGGCGTGCTGTTCCCGATGCATATCGGCGCCTCGTTCGTCCTGCTGGAGAATCCGGCGCCGCCGAACTTCGCCGCGGCGATCGAGCGCTTCAAGGTGACGGTGTGCTTCACCGCGCCGACCGCCTACCGCGTCATCCTCGGCCTTGGCGGCAAGCATGACCTGTCGTCGCTGCGCAAATGCGTGTCCGCCGGCGAGGCCCTGCCCAAGGGCACCTTCGATGCCTGGTACAAGGCGACGGGGCTCAAGCTGATCGACGGCATCGGCTCGACGGAGATGCTGCACATCTTCATCAGCGCGACCGAGGACGAGATCCGTCCCGGCGCCACCGGCAAGCCGGTGCCGGGCTACGAGGCCAAGATCGTCGACGATGAGGGCCGCGACGTGCCGCCGGGGACCCTCGGCCGCCTCGCGGTGCGCGGCCCGACGGGCTGTCGCTACTTCGCCGACGAGCGGCAGCGCAAATACATCCTCAATGGCTGGAACCTGACCGGCGACACCTATGTGATGGATCAGGACGGCTACTTCTGGTACCAGTCCCGCTCCGACGACATGATCGTGTCGGCGGGCTACAACATCGCCGGTCCCGATGTCGAGGCCGCGCTGATGACCCATGACGCGGTTGCCGAATGCGGCGTGGTCGGTGCGCCGGACCATGATCGCGGCATGATCGTGAAGGCCTATGTGGTGCTGCGGCCGGGCGTCGCCGGCGATGCCGCGCTGGTCAGCGCGCTGCAGGACCACGTCAAGCGGGAGATCGCCCCGTACAAATACCCGCGCGCGATCGAGTTCGTGACGGAACTGCCGAAGACCGCAAGCGGCAAGCTGCGCCGCTTCACCCTGCGTCAGATGGCGCTGGCCGAGGCAGATGCCGCCAACCCCATGACCAGCACCGCGGCGGAATGAGTCCGCCGCGGCGCCAGCACACGTGAAGGAGACAGGCCGGTGAACGCACCGAAAGCAAGCAATGTGGCGGTGTTGCCCGCGACGGACGAGCAGCCGCGCGCGGCGGGGCCGCAGGTGCTGCAGCCCGGCGGTTGGCCGCGGCCGAAGGGCTATTCCAACGGCATGCTGGCCGAGGGGCGCCTGATCGTCACCGGCGGCGTCGTCGGCTGGGATGCCGAGGAGCGCTTCCCGGACACTTTCGTGGCCCAGGTGAGGCAGACGCTGCAGAACATCGTCGCCATCCTGGCGGAGGGCGGGGCGCGTCCCGAGCACCTCGTGCGGCTGACCTGGTATGTCGTCGACATGGAGGAATACGTCTCGAACCTGAAGGCGCTGGGCCAGGCCTATCGCGAGGTACTGGGCGCCCACTATCCGACCATGGCGCTGGTCCAGGTCGTGCGGCTGGTCGAGCCTTCGGCGCGGGTCGAGATCGAGGCCACTGCCGTTCTGCCGCGCGCGTAACGCGCCGACCATCGGACCCGAACAGCGCCGCCGTCTGCCCGGATCTCTCCAGGTCCGCCGCAGCGGCGGCGTTGTCATGTCCGCGAGCATGTCATGTCCATGACGTCGCGCGGCCGTCCGCGTCACCTCGGTGGTTGTGTGTGACGCCCTGTGTCCGCCCATGATGTTGTGCGTCGGCGTGCCGGCCCTGCGCATCGCCATGCGCAAATGTCGCGTCCGAAAGCCGCCGTCCTGTCCGGCAAATGCCACAATCGCCCCGGATGCTCCAACATGATGATTTGCGGGGCCGGCACCAAAGCCGGCGACGCGGGTTGTCATGGGAGTTACGCTTTCGAATTGGGCTTTGGGGACTTGGTTCCGGCGCCGGTCGTTCGACCGGATCCGGTGAGATCGGGGGATCCATGCCGTATGACGGCGCGTTGCCGGCACGGAAGATTCTGTGCGTATTTCCACGTTACACCGCCTCGTTCGGCACGTTCGAATATTCGTATGCCCTGACCGACGGCGTCCGGGCGTTTATGCCGCCGCAGGGACTGCTGGTGATCGCCGCCGTGCTGCCGCCGTCTTGGCCCGTGCGCTTCATCGACGAGAACATCGATCCGGCGACGCCTGAGGATTTCGCCTGGGCGGATGTGGTGCTGGTCAGCGGCATGCATATCCAGCGCCGCCAGATCAACGATATCTGTGCTCGCGCTCATGCCGCCGGCAAGGTGACCGCGCTCGGCGGCCCATCGGTCAGCGCGTGTCCCGAGTACTATCCTGATTTCGACTATCTCCATATCGGCGAACTCGGCGACGCCACCGATACATTGATCGAACGGCTGGGCCGCGATCCGTCGCGTCCGGCCCACCAGGTGCGCCTCACCACGGCGGTGCGGCGCGACATGACCGAGTTTCCGCAGCCGGCCTACGAACTGCTGCCGCTCCAGCGCTACTTCATCGGCAGCATTCAGTTCTCCAGCGGCTGTCCCTATCAATGCGAGTTCTGCGACATTCCCGGCCTCTACGGCCGTAACCCGCGCCTGAAGACGCCGCAGCAGATCACCGCCGAACTCGACAAGCTGCTCGCCTGCGGCCTGCTCGGCGCGGTGTATTTCGTCGACGACAACTTCATCGGCAATCGCCGCGCGGTGCAGGAGCTGCTGCCGCATCTCATCGCATGGCAGAAGCGCAACGGCTTCGCCCTGCAATTCGCCTGCGAGGCGACGCTCAACATCGCCAAGCGACCCGAAATTCTCAGCCAGATGCGCGACGCCTACTTCACCACGGTGTTCTGCGGCATCGAGACGCCGGACCGCGATGCCCTCAAGGCGATGGCCAAGTCCCACAACATGATGGTGCCGATCATCGAGGGCGTGGAGACGATCAACCGTTACGGCATGGAGGTGGTATCCGGCATCATCCTCGGCCTCGACACCGATCGTCCGGACACCGGGGAGAGCATCCTCGACTTCATCGAGCAGTCGCACATCCCGATGCTGACCATCAATCTGCTGCAGGCGCTGCCGCAGACGCCGCTGTGGGACCGCCTGGCGCGGGAGAACCGCCTCGTCGACGACGACGGCCGCGATTCCAATGTCGACTTCCGCCTGCCGTACGACACGGTGGTCGGGATGTGGCGCGACACCATGGCGCGCGCCTATACCCCGGACAAGCTGTTCGCCCGGTTCGAGCACCAGGACATCGTGACCTATCCCAACCGCCTGCAACCGCCGAACTCGCCGCAGCGGGTGTCGTGGCCCAACATCAGGCGCGGGCTCACCATGCTCGCCAAGATCCTGTGGAAGGTCGGCGTGTTCAGCGACTACCGCCGCGCATTCTGGCGTTTCGCGTGGCCACGGCTGAAAAAGGGCGACATCGAGCGCATCATCAGCGTCGGTCTCGTCGCCCACCACCTCATCCTGTTCGCGCGCGGCGCCGCCAGCGGCCGGCAGAACGCGTCGTATTATTCGACGCGGCTGCGCGAGGCCTCGGTGCCGGCGGAGTAGCTGCTTCTCAGGCGGCCGCCATCACCAGCGAACGATGTGCGGCGACGCCGGCCATGGCGCCGTCGGCGACCGCGAGCGACACCGACGTCATCGCCAGCGCCGCGTCGCCGCAGGCGAACACGCCGGGCACGCTGGTTGCCTTGAAGTCGTCGGTGGTGACGTACGGGCCGAGCATGCCTTCGGTGAAGGCGCAGCCGAGTTGGGCCGCCAGCGGGCTCGCCGGCTCGGTCCGCGGCGCCGCGAACAGCCCGGCGAGAGGGAAGGTGCGGCCGTCGGCAAGCTCCACGGTGACGTCGTCATTGCCGGTGACGGCCGCAACTGCGCCGGCCACGATGGTGACGTTGCGCCGCCGGAGCATCGCCTGCTGCTCGTCGTCGGGTGTGAAGCTGTCGTTGAGGAACAGCGTGGTCGGGCCCCAGTCCGGTACCAACTGCGCGTGATGGAACGCGAGAGGTCCCGACGCCAGCACGCCGAGGGGCCCCTGCGCGAACTCATAGCCGTGGCAGTAGGGGCAGTGGACCACTGTTCGGCCCCAGCGCTGGCGCAGGCCCGGGATCTCCGGCAGGTGATCGACGATGCCGGTGGCAAGCACCAGCCGCCGCGCGTCGTGGCGCTCGCCGTTCGCCGTCGACACCGCGAAGGCGTCGATCGATCCTGCCGCCTCGGATGCGCGGCCCTCGCGCCAAGTGACGGTGGGGTAGGCGAGCAACTGTGCTCGCGCATCCGCGGTGATCGCCGCCGGCGAGCGGCCGTCCTGGCCGAGAAAGCCATGGGAGGCATGGGCGAAGCGGTTGCGCGGCTCGCCGGCGTCGATCACCAGCACGTCGCGGCGGGCCCGCGCGGCCTGCAGGCCGGCGGCGATGCCGGCGTAGCTGCCGCCGACAATGATGACATCATACGGCACGGGGTTTCTTTCTCGATTGACTGCGGTGGGCGGCGAACCGCCGGTTGAAATCGTCCGACAGGTCCGCCAGCGAAATGGTTCCGAGACGCGCCAGCAGCAGCGCCTCGGCATCATGGAACGCGCTGTCGAGCGCGCTGTTGAGCGCCTGCTCGACAAGGCAGCCGGGCGCCTCGGTGCGATTGCCGAGCGCGAACACCGTTGGCGCGCCCAGCGCGTCGTAGATGTCCTTGATGCTGACGGCCTTGAGGTCGCAGGCGATGGTCCAGCCGCCGCCATGGCCCTTTTCAGATTGCACGAAGCCCGCTTCGCGCAGCCCCGCCATCATGCGCCGCACCACCACGGGGTTGGTGCTCATGCACAGAGCAAGTTCGTCCGATGTCATCGGCTGGCCGCGCTCGGCCATGTGCAGCAGCACATGCAGGGCGCCGGAAAGTCTGCTGTCGCGTCTCATGTAACTTCGTATGCTACATGAAGCCGGCGACGTCAAGCGCGCCATGGGGTCCGTCGGGATCGGTCAGCGAGACTGACCGTGACGCACCAGCGATCGTGATCGGCGCTGCCTTGCGGTCGCCCCGATGCGGGACGACATTCGAGGGCAGGGGCGCATTCGGCGTTGTCGTTGCGATCAGTTGCGATCACCGGCGTGGTCGGAGCGGCACAGAGGAGTGACACCATGCGCGAGATGGAAATCCACGACATCGCCCGTCAGATGCTCGAGCGCCACGGCCAGCAGGCCATCGCCACCGCTGCGCAAAAGGCGCAGGCATACGAGAAGGATGGCGACAACGTCGAGGCGCGGAACTGGCGTCACATCGAGGACGCCATGAAGATGATGCGCGGCCCGCATCAGAGCTGACGATCGGAGCTTCCACATTCCCGCGTCATCACCGGGCCGGCGCGCCAGCGCCGTGACCCGGTGATCCAGCTTGAAAGTTCGGGGAAGGCGGCGAATGAAGCTGGATGCGCGGGTCGAGCCCGCGCATGACGCCGAGGACGCGGCTCGCGTGCACGGCCAACCGGATAGCCACCGGCCTGTGCGTGCATCTACGGCTCGCATGTCAGAAGCGAGACGTGTTTGGCGGGGGCGAGCCCGGCCTTGACGAACTCATCGACCCGCCAATGGCTTGGTGTCTTGCCGAGGATCGGCGTCACACCGACCGCGTGATGCCGCCGTCGACACGGATGTTCTGGCCGGTGATGTAGCCGCCGCCGGGCGAGGCGAGGAAGGCGATGGTCGCGGCGATCTCCTCGCTCTTGCCATAGCGGCCCATCGGAATGCGCTGGCGGCGGTCTTCCGTCTCCGGCAGGCTGTCGATGAAGCCGGGCAGCACGTTGTTCATGCGCACATTGTCGGGCGCGTACTTGTCGGAGAACAGCTTGGTGTAGGCCGCGAGGCCGGCGCGGAACACGCCCGAGGTCGGGAACAGCGGATCGGGCTCGAACGCGGCGTAGGTCGAGATGTTGATGATCGCGCCGCCACGCTGCGCCACCATGATCGGCGCGACCAGGCGCGTCGGGCGGATCACGTTCATCAGGTAGACGTCGAGGCCGGTGTGCCAGTCGTCATCCGTCAAATCGAGGATCGGTGCGCGCGGGCCGTGACCGGCGCTGTTGACGAGCACGTCGACCCGGCCCCACGCGGCCATCGCGGCCTCGACCAGCCGGCGCAGGTCGTCGTTGGAGCGGTTGGAGCCGGTGATGCCGAGACCGCCGAGCGACGCTGCGAGCGCTTCGCCCTTGCCCGACGACGACAGGATCGCGACCTTGAAGCCATCGGTGGCGAGGCGCTGCGCGGCCGCCGCCCCCATGCCGCTGCCGCCCGCGGTGACGATGGCGACCTTTTGCTGAGACATGACGATCCTTTCGATGTTCGTGCTCTTTGCGAGATGGGCGCCTTGATAGCATCGGTCGCCGCGATGTTCGATCGGGTTTTTCGTCACGCAGAAATTCGCGTGGCGCATGCGACGGCGGAGGGCCTATCCTTCCCGCCTGTTTGTCGTCATGATCCCTGCCGCAATGATGGCGCGGCGCGGCAGGGATCGATGACCGATGTGACCACGGCGGACGAATTCTCCACGGCGCTGACACACCTCGTCCCGCGGCTGTTGGGTGCCGACTGGCGGCTCTCCGCGTTCCACCGGCTGTCCGGCGGCGCCAGCAAGGAAACCTGGGCGTTCGATGCGACCGACGGCGGCGCGCGGCGCCGGCTGATTCTGCGCCGCGCGCCGCCGCATGCCAATGCGCGCATGGGCGGGGCGGAGCTGGAAACCGAAGCGGCCCTGATGCGCCTTGCCGGTGCCGCCGGCGTGCCGTCACCGCATGTGTTGCATGTGCTGTCGGAAGCGGACGATCTCGGCCAGGGCTTTG
Source organism: Bradyrhizobium sp. U87765 SZCCT0048 (assembly GCF_018131225.1). Lineage (GTDB taxonomy): Bacteria > Pseudomonadota > Alphaproteobacteria > Rhizobiales > Xanthobacteraceae > Bradyrhizobium_A. The sequence continues at coordinate 147,560 of NZ_JAFCMM010000006.1, forward strand.
TCATGGCGCATGTTGCGGGCGAGACCATCGCACGCAAGATCCTGCGGGACGACGCGTTCGCGCGCCTGCGGCCGCGCCTCGCGCGCGAACTCGGCGGCATCCTGGCGCGGCTGCATGCCATCGCCGTCGACAGCCTGCCGCCGCTCGGCACCGTCACTGCGGCGGAAGAATTGGCGCACATGCGCGAGACCTATCGTGCCGACGGCCAGCCGCGGCCGGTGTTCGAATACGCCTTTCGCTGGCTCGCCGACCATGCGCCGGCCGAGCCGCCGCCGTCGCTGGTCCATGGCGATTTCCGTCTCGGCAACTTCATCGTCGACGGGCAGGGCGTGCGCGCGATCCTCGACTGGGAGCTTGCCCATCTCGGCGATCCCCTGCGCGACATCGGCTGGATCTGCACCGGCTCCTGGCGTTTCGGCGGCATCGACAAGCCGATCGGCGGCTTCGGCGAGCTCGCCGACCTCGTGGCCGGCTATGAAGAGGCCGGCGGCGCGCGCGTCGACCTCGCGCGGGTGAAGTTCTGGGAGACGTTCGGCTCGCTGCGCTGGGGCGTAATGTGCCTGTCCATGCTGGCGCGGTTCGAGCGCGGCGGCGACCGCACCATCGAGCGCGCCATGATCGGCCGCCGCGCCTCCGAAACCGAAATCGACCTGTTGCGGCTGCTGGCGCCGCGGAGCTGACACGATGCAGGACCGTCCCGACGTCATTGAGCTGATCCGCACCGTCGCCGACACGTTGAGGGAGAGGCTGATGCCGCAGCTCGCCGGCAGCGCCGCCTTCGAGGCGCGCGTCGCCGCCAATGCGCTCGATCTCGTGGTGCGTCAGCTCACGCTGGCGGGCCCCGGCGAAACCGCCGAGCTGGCACGGCTTCAGGCGCTGCTCGGGGTGGAAGGCACGCTTCCCGACCTCAACCGCCTGCTGTGCGACCGTATCGCCGCCGGCGCCATCGCCGCGGATGACGCCGCGGTGCTTGATCATTTGTGGGCGACGACGCTCGACAAGCTCGCGGTCGACCAGCCAACCTACGCCGCCTACCGCGCGGAGGCCGCCAAGACCTGACTTCTGCGCTACTGAGCATAACAACTGAAAAAATAGGGGAACGCCATGGACTTCTCGCTGCCGCCGGAGCTGACCGCCTATCTCGCCGAGCTCGATGCCTTCATCGCCAGCGACATCAGGCCGCTGCAGCAGCAGGACGACAATGGCCGCTTCTTCGACCATCGCCGCGAGTGGGCGCGCACCGATTTCGACAATGACGGCCTGCCGCGCCATGAATGGGAGGTGCTGCTCCGCGAGGCCAAGAACCGTGCCGACCGCGCCGGCCACCTGCGCTTCGCGCTGCCGAAACGCTATGGCGGCCGCGACGGCAGCAACCTGTGGATGGCAGTGATCCGCGAGCACTTCGCCAGCCAGGGCCTCGGCCTGCACAACGACCTGCAGAACGAGCATTCGATCGTCGGCAACTTTCCGCTGGTCACCATGCTGGATACCTATGGCACCGAGGCACAGAAGCAGCGCTACATCGAGGCCAGCATCCGCGGCGAGGTGCGCATCGCCTTCGGCCTGACCGAGCCCGATCACGGCTCGGACGCCACCCACATGGAGACCCGCGCGGTGCGCGAGACGCGCAATGGCGTCGACGGCTGGCGCATCGACGGCGAGAAGATGTGGACCACGGGCATGCATGTGGCGACCCATTGCGCCACTTTCGCCCGCACCTCCGGCAAGGACGGTGATGCCTCCGGCATCACCTGCTTCCTGGTGCCGACCGACACGCCGGGGGTGAAGGTCGAGGAGTATCTGTGGACCTTCAACATGCCGACCGATCATCCGCGGGTGTCGTTCACCAATGTGTTCGTGCCCGATGAGGCGCTGTTCGGGCCGGTCGAGCGCGGGCTGTCGCTGGCGCAGTGCTTCGTGCACGAGAACCGCATCCGCCAGGCGGCGAGTTCGCTCGGCGCGGCGGTGTACTGCATCGAGGAGAGCATAGCCTACGCGCGCGAGCGCAAGCCGTTCGGCAAGCCGCTCGCCGACAATCAGGCGATCCAGTGGCCTCTGGTCGAACTGGCGACGCAGGCGGAAATGCTGCGGCTTCTGATCCGCAAGACCGCCCACGAAATGGATAGCCTCAGCCGCGATGGCATCGAGAAGACGCTGTCCGACAAGGTGTCGATGTGCAATTACTGGGCGAACCGGCTGTGCTGCGAGGCCGCCGACCGCGCCATGCAGGTGCACGGCGGCATGGGATATTCGCGCCACAAGGCGTTCGAGCACATCTACCGTCATCACCGCCGCTACCGCATCACCGAGGGCAGCGAGGAAATCCAGATGCGCAAGATCGCGGCGTTCCTGTTCGGCTTCATCGGGCCGCGCAGGGTGAAGCCGGCCTGATGCGAACGCCGGATGCGTGAGGCCAGCGGGATCCTAGCGCGGCGCGGCGGCGCCGTGCGGTTTGGTCCGCCGGACCGCCAGCCAGTTCTCGAACCGCTGCACCACGACGAAGAATGACGGCACGAACAGCACCGCGAGGCAGGTGGATGCGATCATGCCGCTGAACACGGTGATGCCGATCGACTTGCGGGCGCTGGCGCCTGCGCCGGTCGCGAGCACCAGCGGCGCGACGCCGAGAATGAACGCGAATGACGTCATCACGATCGGGCGAAAACGGGCGCGCGCGGCTTCGATCGCCGCGGTGAGCAGCGGCTTGCCGTCGCGGACGTAAAGCTCGCGCGCGACCTCGACGATCAGGATGGCGTTCTTGGCCGACAGTGCGATCAGCAGGATCAGGCCGATCTGGACGTAGAGATTGTTTTCGATCCGCAGTCCCGTCAGCACCGACATCGGCCCCAGCAGCGACAGCGGCACGGCGAGGATGACCGCGATCGGCGCGTACCAGCTCTCGTACTGGCCCGCCAGCACGAGATAGACCAGCAGCATCGCGAGCCCGAACACATAGTAGATCTGCCGGCCGACCGCCTTCTCCTGGAACGACATCGCCGTCCATTCGTAGGCCATGCCGCGCGGCAGGGTTTTGGCTGCGATCTCCTCCATCAGCGCCATCGCCTGGCCGGAGCTGAAGCCCGGTGCCGGCAGGCCGACGACCGTCGCGGCAGGATAGAGATTGTAGAGGCTGACCAGCGACGAGCCGACCGTCGGCGTCACCCTGGCCACAGTCCCCAGCGGAATCATGCTGCCATCCTGGTTGCGCACCATCAGGCTCTCCATGTCCTGCGGACGCAGGCGGAACGGGGCATCCGCCTGGGCGTAGATCTGGAAGGTGCGGCCGAACCGGTTGAACTGGCTGACATAGGTCGACCCGAGATAGCCGGCGAGGGTGGAGAACACCTGGTCGGTCGAGACGTGGAGCGTCTGGATCTTGACCCGGTCGACCTCGACGTTGAATTGCGGCACCGCCGAGCGGAACGGCGAACTGACCCGCTGCAGCGCGCTCTGGGTGGCGGCGTTGGCGACGACGGCATTGGTCACAGCCTGCAGCTTGCCATAGTCGGAGCTGCCGTCGCGCAGTTCAACCTGCATGGCAAAGCCCGCGGCATTGCCGATGCCCTGGATCGGCGGCGGCGGCAGCACGATGATGCGCGCCTCGTCGATCGCGGCGAGCGACTGGTTGAGGCCGACGACCAGCGAGCGCAGGTCCTCGCCGGCGCCGCGCGCGCTCCAGTCCTTGAGCACGATGTAGGCGACGCCGGCATTGGCGAGGCTGGCGCTGTTGTCGAGGGCGGAAATGCCGGAAATGCCGATGGCGTGGGCGACGCCCGGCGTCTTGCCGGCGATCTCGCTGACCCGGTCGAGCACGCGCCGGGTGCGGTCTAGCGCGGCGCCGTCCGGCAGCTGGACGGCCGCCAGCAGGTAGCCCTGGTCCTCGATCGGCAGGAAGCCTGTCGGCACGCGCGCGAGGCCATAGCCGCCGATGCCGATCAGGGCCAGCGCCACCAGCACCGCGGCGCCGCTGTGCCCCACCAGCCAGCCGATCAGGCCGGCATAGCCGCGTTCGATGCGGGCATAGACGGCATTGAAGCCGCGGTAGAAGCGGTTGCGATGGTCCGCCGGCACCGGCGGCCGCAGCCACAGCGCGCATTGGGTCGGCTTGAGTGTCGCGGCATTGACGGCGCTGATCAGCGCGGTCGCGGCAATGACCAGGGCGAACTGGGCATAGATCCGCCCGGTGAGGCCGGGCAGGAACGCGGCCGGCAGGAACACCGAGACCAGCACCAGCGTGATGCCGATGATCGGGCCGAACAGCTGATCCATGGCGCTGATCGCCGCCTGCGGTCCGGACATGCCGCGCTCGATGTTGTGGGCCGCACCCTCGACCACGACGATGGCGTCGTCGACCACGATGCCAATGGCGAGCACGATGGCAAACAGCGTCGACAGATTGACGGTGAAGCCGAGCGCGGCCATGGCGGCGAACGCGCCGATGATGGTGACCGGGACGGTCGTTGCCGGCACGAGCATCGCCCGCCAGTCCTGCAGGAACACCAGGATCACCACGAGAACGAGAATGGCAGCCTCGACCAGCGTCTTGTAGACCTCGTCGATCGAGGCGGTGACGAACTTCGTGGTGTCGAAGGGGATGTCGAAGGTCAGCCCGGACGGGAAGCCGCCGGACAGCTCGGCCATCCGGGCGCGAACCGCGTTGGCGACATCGAGCGCGTTGGCGCCCGGCGACTGGAACACACCGATGCCCGCGGCCGGACGCCGGTCGAGCGAGAACACCTGGCTGTAGGTCTGGGCGCCGAGCTCGACGCGGCCGACGTCGCGCAGCCGCGTCACGTCACCGTTGTCGCCGGTCTTGACGATCACGTTCCCGAACTGGGCGGCATCGTCGAAGCGGCCGTTGACATTGAGCGTGTACTGGAACGCCTGTCCAGCCGGCGTCGGCGGCATGCCGACCTGTCCGGCGGTGACCTGCTGGCTCTGCTGCTGCACCGCCTGCACGACGTCCTGGGGCATCAGGCCGCGCGACTGCAGCCGCGTCGGGTCGAGCCACAGCCGCATCGAGTACTGGCCGGCGCCGAACACCGTGACGTTGCCGACGCCGGGAATGCGTGCGAGCTCGTCCTTGATGTTGATGGTGGCGTAGTTGCTGAGATAGAGGCTGTCGTAGCGTGCCTCCGGCGAGGTCAGCGTCACGAACATCAGGATCGCCGTCGAGCGCTTCTGGACGTTGACGCCTTGCGTCTGCACCGCCTGCGGCAGCGATGACAGCGCACTCGACACGCGGTTCTGCACCAGCACCTGCGCGAAGTTGAGATCGGTGCCGATGCTGAACGTCACGGTCAGGGTGTAGGTGCCGTCGGCGCCGCTGTAGGACTGCATGTACAGCATGCTCTCGACGCCGTTGACCTGCTGCTCGATCGGCAGCGCCACGGTGTCGACGACGGTCTGCGCGCTGGCGCCGGGATAGCGCGTCGTCACCTGCACGGTCGGCGGCACGACGTCCGGATACTGCGCGACCGGAAGGCCGAGCAGCGCCACCGCGCCGATCAGCACCATCAGCACGGCGATGACGTTGGCGAGCACAGGCCGTTCGATGAAGAATTTCGAGATCATGCGCGATCCCTATCTGTCCGCAGCGCGGCTCTGTCCGGCGACCCGCTGCACCGGGTCGACCTTCTGGCCGGGGATGGCGCGCAGCAGGCCGGACACCACGATGAGGTCGTCGGCGGCGATGCCTTTCTCGATCACCCGCAGTTCGCCCAGCACCGGTCCGGTCTCGACCTTGCGCTGCTCGACGACATTGTCCTTGTTGACCACCAGCACATAGCGACCGCCCTGGTCGCTGCCGAGCGCGACATCCGGTACCAGCAAGCTGTCCGGCGTTTCGCTGAGCGGTACCCGGACGCGGACGAAATAGCCCGGCAGCAGCGCGCGATCGGCGTTGGGCAGGATGCCGCGCACGGTGAGTGTGCCGGTCGACTGATTGACGGTCGGCGCGGCATAGTCGAGCTTGCCGACGTGGGGATAGCCGGTGTCGGTCTGCAGGCCGACCTCGACGCGGATCTTCTGCAGGTCGTCCGACGTCAGGCCCTGGCGCATCGCGCCGGCATGGATGCGGATGACGTCCTGCTCGCTGACCGTGAAGTTGACGTAGATCGGATCGAGCTGGACGATGGTCGCAAGCTGCGTCGGCGAGGCAGCGCCGACCAGTTCGCCGATCGAGACGAGATGCGCGCTGACGATGCCGTCGAACGGCGCCTTGACGCTGGTGTAGCCGTAATTGACATCGGCGATGCGGGTGTTGACCTGCGCCTGCTGCAGGTTGGCGCGGGCATTGTCGCGGGTGGCGGCGGATTGCTCGAAGGTCGCCTGCGATGCGAATTGCTTGGCGGCGAGATCCGACTGGCGCTTGTAGTCGGCCTCGGACTGGGTGAGAGAAGCCTGGGCGCCGGCTTCCGCCGCCTGCGCCTGCTCGAGCTTGAGTTTGTAGGTCTGCGGCTCGATCGTGAACAGCGTTGTGCCTTGCTTGACGAAGGCGCCATCCCTGTAGTCGATGGCCTCGAGCACGCCCTGCACGCGCGCGACGAGGTCGACGATCTTCACCGGCGCGGTGTTGCCGGTGGCTTCGAGATAACGCGTCACCGATTGGCGCTGCGGCGGTGCGACCTCGACCTTCGGCGCGGGTGGCGGAACGAAGTTGTTGTCGTCGCATCCGCAGAGGATGGCGAGGCATCCGGTCGCGGCGATCAGCGCGGTCGGTGTGCGCGAACGCCGCGCGGCGATTCCGGCGTTGCTGCGGCGCATCTTCCCCATCGAAGGTGCAGTGGACGTCATGGCCGTCCTCCCTGTCGATCGCGTTCGGCGGTGCCGCGCGGCATCATCGGGACATTAGCGCTTGATGAAGAATTCAAAAACAGGCAGTCTGGTCGGGATTGAGGTCTCTCTGCTGATCAGTTGTCTGATCTGACGTGATCGAAGCCGCCTTCATTGAAGGCAAAGTGCTGGAGATCCGAAATGCCTCTCTCAAGTGAAATGCCACTTTCAAGTGAGATGCCACTTTCAAGTGAGATGTCCTTTGCAAGTGAGATATCTCTTGCAGGCGAAACGTGTCTTTCAGATGTGGCTCATCATGTTGAGCGTCGTGCCGCGACGCAAGTCATTTCAGCCGCAGCGGCAAACCTGGTTCTGACAAGCCTGGTTCTGACAGGGCTTGTTTTCACTGGTCCGGTTGCGGCGCAGCAACCGACCCAGGCGCAACGCGATGCGGTTCGCGCCGCATGCCGGTCGGACTATGAAGCGCACTGCGCAAGCGTGCCGCCGGGCGGCAAGCCGGCGTTGATGTGTCTGCAGAAAAATCTGGCCAGCCTGTCGGAGCCTTGCCAGCGCGCAGTCAACGCGATCGTGGGCTCGGCTGCGCCGACGCCAGCGCCCGCTCCTGCCGCTGCGCCTCCCGCGCCAGCAGCTGCCGCGCCGACGCCTGCGGCTGCTGCAACGCCCGCTGCGGCCCCCGCGGCGTCAGCCCCCGCTGCGTCGATGGCCGCGCCTGCCACTCCATCCGCCGCAGCGCCCGCGGCGCCGGCAGCAGTGCCCAAGGCTGCGATGGCAACTGGCGCGAAACGTCCGACTCAAGCTCAGGTTGCGGCGATCCGGAGCGCCTGCCGGGCTGATTATCAGGCGGCGTGCGCCGGGGTGCCCACGGGTGGCGCTGCGGCGTTGAGCTGCCTGCAGAAGAATGTCGCGGCGCTGTCGGCTCCCTGTCAGCAGGCGGTCAATGCGGCGGGTGGGTCGCCGGACGTTGCCGCCCCGGCGGCATCCGGCGGCGCGCCGGCGATGGCTGCGCCCGCCGCGATGCCGCGCGCGATGTCGCCGCGCCAGGAGATTGCGATGGTCAGATCGTCGTGCGGGCGTGATCTCCGCATGCTGTGCGGCGATGTCCCCTTGGGCGGCGGACGTGTGATTGAATGCCTGCGCGCCAACGAGGCGTCGCTGTCGCCTCGCTGCCAGAGCGTGATGGTGGGAATGCGCCGGTAGTATCGGATTGTGTCGCGGAGGTTTTGCAAGCTCGTCGTTCGTATCCAGGTGCAGCGTAGGGAGAGTCTGATGAAGCGCGTCATCTTCGGACTGCTGGTCGTGGTCGGGATCACGGCATTCGGAGCGGGTGGTGCAACCGCAGCTCCGGCGCCGGACACGCCGCTGGCCCGTGCCGGGTCATCGGTCAGCCAGCCGTTCACGCCGGCCTATTATGTCGTTCGCCGTGGCTATTATGGCCCACGGGGCGGCTGCAGGCGTGTGCGCGTCTGCGGCCCTTACGGCTGTGTCTGGCGACGGCGCTGCTGGTAAGCTCTCTCGCGCGCAAACCGGCGGCCAGGGCGAGCCTGCGATCAGGCTCGCTGGCGCGGCTCCGCAAGGAAGCCGCGCGATCACTCGCCGCGAAACGCGAGAATGAGCTGAATCAACCGGACGGACAGTACGAAATAGGACGCCGCCAGAATGATCTGGAGGGTGAGGTGCCATGGCCGTCTCGACAGCTTGAACAGCCCGTCGACGAAATTCATGATCAGCAGCGCGATGCCAAAGAGCTCGACGCCGAGGCCGACGTAGTTGTGGCGCAGATAGCCGAACAGCTGGATCGCCGGCTCGGTACTCGAGACGTGGGCGCCGGCAGAAATGATCAGCGTGCCGACAATGATCTTCTCGACATGCTCGAAGACGGACTTGATGCCGTGTTCGACGTGCCTGGCGTAGAATGCGTGCCAGCCTCTTTCGTTCGCCTGCATTCAGACCTCCTTGCGCGGTGAGGCGCGCGAGCTGCATGAACAGTTACGGTCGGTCCATGAACATTGCGGATGGAGCGGCACTATAGTGGAAGCGGGCGCCGGCCGGGAGCCGGCATGGATGCGCGGTGCGATGAGCCGGTGCGGCTGGCTGCTATTTTTCACAGGCTGATCTTTGCCGGGCCCTGGTGTAGAGTGCCGCGCTCCGTGCCTTTCGGCCGGAGACGGAAAGGGGTGCGTGACACGAAGCCGACAAGGCTCGCGCGCGCCGGATCAGGAAGGATGCAGTTGGACATGGTCAGGTCGGGTGGGATGAAATCGGTGCTGATGGCTGTTCCGGCATTGATGCTGGCGACCGCGGCGCTGGCCGCGCCGCAGGGCGGTGGTTTCGTGGCGCAGCCGCCCGGTGTAGTCATGCAGGTTCGCCTGGTCTGCGACCAGTTCTGCAATTGCTGGTCGACGAAATACCGCGAGCGTCGCGGCCGTGAGCGGCCCGAGGACCTGAGCGGCCCGCGCTGCCCGCAGGGCGGTCACCTCAATTATTACTATCAGACCGGCGTGCCGAAGAACGAGACGCCGTTCGACAACGTCTTCGGCCTGTTCCCGCCGGGACCGTCCTATCGCTCCTGGTAGCCACGCGCGTCGCGATGCGCGGGGGCATCGGCGGAGCCGGCGCCCCATCGCCTGAAATCGCGCCGTCATGTTGGCGATGGCAGGATGCCGCGAGCTTATCCCCGGGCGTTCATCGACTCATGAGACGGACGACGAGCCATCACATGCCGCGCGCGTTGAAACCGACCCTCGTGATGGCTGCCTGCGGTCTGCTGGCGGGGATCGGCTATCGCTATTTTGGTGATGCCGCGGTCGAAGGCACCGCGGCGAACTACCTGCGCAGCGGCGTTCATGGTGTGGGACTGGCGCTCGCCGGATGGGGCGTTCATCTCTATTTCACGACAGGGCGCAGCGCGGGGGTGCGCCGATGGCCGTTGTGGGTGGATGTCGCCGTGCGCGCCGCCAGCATGGCGGTCGTCGTTGCCGTTCTGGCCGTGGTTCTCGAAGCCCTGCTGTACGGGGGGCCGATCGAGGCGCGATGGCTGTTCGTCGACCTGCCGCGCATCGTCGCGCTGGCCTTCGTGACGTCGTTTGTGATCGGCGCGGTCTACGAAGTGACGCGGCTGGTCGGCAGCCGCGTCCTGCTGAACGTCATTCTCGGGCGCTACCGTCGGCCGGTGCGGGAGGAGCGCGTCCTGATGTTCCTCGATCTTGCGGGCTCGACCGCGCTCGCGGAGGCGATGGGCGAGCTGCGGGTCCAGGATCTGTTGACCCGTTTCTTCTTCGACATCGACGCGGCCATTGTCAGGCATGGTGGTGAGGTGCATGCCTATGTCGGCGACGAGGTCATCGTCATCTGGCCGCTCGGCAGTGAGGCCGCGCAGCGCTGCATCGCCTGCTTCTTCGCCATCGCCGATACGATCGCCGCGAAGGCCGAGGCCTATCGGCGCGAATTCGGGATCGTTCCGGCCTTCCGCGCCGGTCTGCACGCCGGCCCGGTGATCATCAGCGAGTGCGGCGACTCGCGCCGCCAGATCGCCTATTTCGGCGATACGGTGAATGTCACGGCGCGGCTCCAGGAGCAATGCAAGGCTGCGGGGCGGCCGCTGCTGTTGTCGGCGGATCTGCTCGGCCATGGGCGTCCGCCGCCTGACATTGTGATCGAGGCGCTCGGGTCCGTCCAGTTGCGGGGGCGGGCAGCGACGCTGGACGTGTTTACGGCAACGCGCCGTTCGGATGCGCCCGCTGCGGTTGCGCGCGTGATGTCGTAGAGCCCGGTTGGCGATGGCGTGGGGCCGTCGCTCCGTTCGGGCTCACCATGCGTCAGCGTTCGTCGGCGATCACCTTGCCGTCGTTCGGCAGCGAGCCCGGCGCGACGAGATCGACGGCGCCGCGCAGCTTGGTGATGCCCTGCAGGGTGGTGGCGACGGCGCCGCGCAGGGCGTCGTCGATCGTGGTGGCCTCGGCCCTCAGCGTCATGGCATCGGTCTCGCCGTCGCGGCTGACCACGAGGCGCAGGCGGCCGAGCTCGGGATGGCGGCGGCCGACGTCGGCGATCTGTTCGGGGCGCACGAACATGCCCTTGACCTTGGCGGTCTGGTCGGCGCGGCCCATCCAGCCCTTGATGCGCATGTTGGTGCGCCCGCAGGCGCTGGCGCCGGGCAGGGCGGCGGTGAGATCGCCGAGCGCAAGGCGGATCCAGGGATGCTGCGGGGAGAGCGAGGTGACGACGATCTCGCCGACGTCGCCTTCGCGCACGGGATCGCCGGTGCCGGGCCGCACGATCTCCAGGATGAGGTCCTCGTTGACCACCATGCCGTCGCGCGCTGCGGTCTCGTAGGCGATGAAGCCGAGATCAGCGGTGGCGAACGCCTGGTAGGCGTCGATGCCGCGGCCCTTGATCTCGTCCTGCAGCGATTTCGGAAATGCCGCGCCGGACACCAGCGCGCGGCGAATCGAGGAGACGTCGCGGCCGGCGGTCACCGCCGCATCGAGCAGGATCTTGAGGAAGTCGGGCGTGCCGGCATAGGCGACGGGGTGATAGGCCTCGATCAGCTCGAACTGCTGCTCGGTGTTGCCGGGGCCGGCAGGGATCACCGCGCAGCCGAGCGCCCGCGCCGCGCTGTCGAAGATGAAGCCGCCGGGGGTCAGATGATAGCTGAAGGTGTTGAGGATGACGTCGCCCGGGCGTACGCCCGCGGCATGAAGGAAACGTGCGCCGCGCCAGGGATCGATGGCGATCGGCTCGGGTTCGAAGATCGGGCCGGGCGACGTGAACAGGCGGGCGAACGTGCCGGGCGCTTCGTGCACGAAGCCGCCGAACGGCGGCTCGGCTTTGTGGCGCGCCGGCAGCTCGGACTTGCGCAGCACCGGCAGCCGCGCCAGCGCCGCGCGGTCGGTGACGGCGGCCGGTTCGACGCCGGCGAGGTGCTCGGCATAAGCCGGCGCGGCCATCGCCTTGCGCAGCACGTCGGGCAGGCGGCCGAACAGCTCGGCATCGCGCTCGGCGGGGGAGCGGGTCTCGCGGGTGTCGTAGTGGTTGGTCATGGCCGCTCTTTCGCTTCTGTCCTGTCGTTCTGCTCATGGTGAGGAGCGCAGCAACGCCGCGCGTCTCGAACCATGTGGTCGAGGCGTTGCTATCGTTGAGGCCTCACCCGTCGAGACGCCTGCCGTGCAGGCTGCTCAGGATGAGGAAGGTTTGCGGCACGGCGCGGGGCCGGGCTTCACGAGATCCTCACAGCCACCGCTTGCGGCGCTTGAAGCTCTTGAGGTTCTTGAAGCTCTTGCGCTGGTCGCCAGCGCCGCCGAGATAGAATTCCTTGACGTCCTCGTTGTCGCGGAGATCGTCGGCGGTGCCGTCGAGCACCACCTTGCCTTGCTCCATGATGTAGCCGTGGCTCGCCACCGACAGCGCGGCGCGGGCGTTCTGCTCCACCAGCAGGATGGTGACGCCGAGGTCGCGGTTGATCTGGCGGATGATGGCGAACACCTCCTTGACCAGTAGCGGCGACAGACCCATCGACGGCTCGTCCATCAGGATCATCTTCGGGCGCGCCATCAGCGCGCGGCCGATCGCCAGCATCTGCTGCTCGCCGCCGGAGAGGTAGCCGGCAAGGCCGGTGCGTTCCTTCAGCCGCGGGAAATAATTGTAGACCATCTCGATGTCGCGCTCGACCTCGCGGTCGCGCCGCGTGAACGCGCCGAGCCGCAGGTTCTCGAGCGAGGTCATGTCGGAGACGATGCGGCGGCCTTCCATCACCTGGAAGATGCCGCGCCGCACGATCTTGTCGGGGTCGATGCCGTTGATGCGCTCGCCGTCGAACACGATGTCGCCGCGGGTAACCTCGCCGTCCTCGGTCTTGAGCAGGCCGGAGATCGCCTTGAGCGTCGTCGACTTGCCGGCGCCGTTGGCGCCGAGCAGCGCGACGATGGCGCCGCGCGGCACGTCGAGGCTGAGGCCCCGCAGCACCAGGATGACGTCGTCATAGACGACCTCGATGTTCTTGACCGACAGCAGCGGCGCCGGCGCGGTCGATGGCGTCGGTCCTGAGGACGGTTGGGGAGCCTGCAACATCGTGATCCTCGGTTTGGACGTGGAGCCACCCGGCCGTGGTCGGGCGGCGGATCGTCGCTCCTCATGGTCGGGGAACCATGAGGCCTCATCCTTCGAGAGGCGGCCGGTGGCCGCTCCGCGGGATGAGCGCCGCGCTTACCAGCCGAGCAGTTCGGCCTTGCGCGGCAGGGTGATGGTCTTGACCTTCTCGAGCTTGATCGTGCCCTTGGCCATCAGGTCGTTGAGGTCGCCGTCGGTCGCGCCGGTGACTCGCGAGCGGTAGAGATCGACGGTCAGCGTGCCGCGATGGTCCTTGTCGGTCCAGGTCGAGGGATTGCAGACGCCGTCGAGGCCGGCCGGCACCCAGTCCTTCTTCTGGTAGAAGCCCTGGCGGACGTTCTCGCCGGTGGCGCCGCCGTTCTTGGCGGCCCACACCACCGCTTCCTTCATGTAGAGCGCGGTGCAGACCCCAGCGACGTAGTGCACCGGGCGATAGATCTTGCCGCCGGGATCGGAGACCTTGGAGATCTCCTCGACGATCTTCATGCCCGGCGCCTTGCCACCCCAGACGACGGCGGTGCGCACCGGGAAGATCACGCCGTCGGCGGCGTCGCCCGCGGCCTTGGCAGCGTTCTCGTCCATGCCCCAGACGTTGCTCATGAACTGCACCTCGACGCCGGCCGCCTTGCAGGCCTTCATCACCGAGATGTTGGAGGCCGCCGTGTTGCCGAGATAGGCGTAGTTGGCGCCCGAGCTCTTCAGGCTGAGGCACTGGGCGCTGTAGTCGCCGGGTGTCAGCGCGAACACCAGCGGCGGCAGCACCTCGAAGCCGAGCTCCTTGGCCATCGCCTCGCCGGCTTCCTTCGGCGCGTTGGGGTAGGGATGGTTGGCGCCCATATGGACGAACTTCGGCTTGTCGGGCTTGCCCTTGGCCTTCCAGTCCTCAGCCGCCCAGGTCAGTTCGGCGCGCAGCGCGTCCGAATAGCTCGGGCCGTAGAAGAAGTTGTAGGGCGCGGGCTTGGCCTTGCCGCTGGTGCCGGTGGGATCGGTCAGCGCGGCGGCGTAGGAGCCGGAGATGTCGGGAATCTTGTCCTGCGCCAGGAAGCCGGTCAGCGCCTCGGTGTCGGCCGTGCCCCAGCCAAGGATCGCGGACACCTTGTCGCTGCCCGACCATTTCTTGTACTGCGCGATGGCGCGCGGCACCTGGTAGCCGTAGTCGACGGTGTCGACATCGAACTTGAGGCCGTCGGAGCCGCCATTCTTGTTGATCCAGGCATAGGTGTCGGCGACGGCCTGGCCGAACGGCGTGCCGACGTCGGAGGTGCCGCCGGAGTAGTCGGCGAGGTGGCCGAGCTTGACGGTCGACTGCGCCAGCGCGCCGCCGCTCGTCAGCAGCAGCGCGACCGCGGCCGAGCCGAGAAGGGTCTTGATGGTCATGAACGTATCCTCCTTGTGGTCTTTCGTTTTTGTGGTGGAAGAACGGATGATCGCTAGTGCGAGAACGGATAGAGCTTCCAGTACGCCTTGATCTGGCGCCAGCGGTGGGCGAGGCCGTCGGGCTCGAAGATCAGGAACAGGATGATGATCAGGCCGACCGCGATCTCGCGCAGGAAGGTCAGGTTGTTGTTGAGATGAAGCGCCTGGTCGATCGACGAGCCCTTCAGCGCGGCGCTGATCCACTGCATCGATTCCGGCAGGATGACCACGAACGCGGTGCCCATCAGCGTGCCCATGATCGAGCCGGTGCCGCCGATGATCACCATGGCGAGGAACAGGATCGAGCGGTCGATGCCGAAGCCTTCGTTGGAGACCACGAGCTGGTAGTGGGCATAGAGCGCGCCGCCGACGCCGGCGAAGAACGCGGCGAGGCCGAACGACAGCGTGCGGTACTTGGTGAGGTTAATGCCCATGATCTCGGCAGAGAGATAATGGTCACGCACCGCCACCAGCGCGCGACCGTCGCGGGTGCGCATCAGGTTGGTGGCGAGCAGGAAGCAGACGACGACATAGGCCAGCACGACATAGAAATACTGGCGGTCGCCCTGGACGGCATAGCCAAGGATCGAGAACGGCTCGGCCATCGCCGGCACGCTGCCGCCGGTGAACCATTCGGCGCGGGAGAAGAAGTCGAGCAGGATGTACTGCGCCGCCAGCGTCGCGATCGCCAGATAAAGCCCCTTGAGCCGCGCCGCCGGCAGGCCGAACACGAGCCCGACCAGCGCGGTGACGACGCCCGACAGCGGGATGGCGAAGAATACGGGCACGCCGAGCTTGCTCGACAGATACGCCGAGGTGAAGGCGCCGAACAGGAAGAACGCGGCATGGCCGATCGAGATCTGGCCGGTGAAGCCGACCAGGATGTTGAGCCCGAGCGCGGCGATGCCGAACATGCCGACCTGGATCAGGATCGCGACCCAGTAGTCATTGAGGAGCCACGGCGAGACGGCGGCAAGGACAATGCCGAGCAGCGCGGCGTTGCGGCTGGTGACGGTCGGGAAGATGGTGGTGTCGGCCGCGTAGCTGGAGCGGAAATCACCGGCGGGGAGGAGGGACTGGCTGGCCATGGTCACGCCTCAGGTCGGAGGGATTGGGGCCGCATCCTTCGAGACGGCGCTGCGCGCCTCCTCAGGATGAGGGGAAGCTCCTCATGGTGAGGAGCGCGGCTTGCCGCGCGTCTCGAACCATGAGGCCGCGCGAGGCGTAGTCCCGCGCACATATCGATCGATGCTCCGATCATGCTGCCACTCATCAGATCCGCTCGATGTCCTTGGTGCCGAACAGGCCGTAGGGCTTGATCATCAGGATGATGATCAGCACGTAGAACGGCGCGATTTCGAACAGGTTGCCCCAGTGCAGGTATTCGCCGTCGATGAACTGCGCGGCGTTTTCCAGAAGGCCGATGATGATGCCGCCGATCACCGAACCGGCGATGCTGTCGAGGCCGCCGAGGATCACCGCCGGGAACACCTTGATGCCGTAGGCGGACAGTCCCGAGGACACGCCGTTGACCACGGCGACGACAATGCCGGCGACCGCCGACACGGTGGCGGAGATCGCCCACGCCATCGCGAACACGCTCTTGACGGAGATGCCCAGCGACTGCGCCACCTGCTGGTTGAACGCGGTGGCGCGCATCGCGAGGCCGTATTTGGAGACGCGGAAGAACCACGCCATGCCACCCATCATTGCGACCGAGACCACGAGGCTCAGCACATAGACGGTCTGCAGCTGGAAGCCGGCGAAGCTCACCGTCTGGCTGGCGAAAATCTGGGGGAACGGCTGCGGGTTGACGCCGAACATCCACTTCATCAGCGCCTGCAGGATGGTCGACAGCGCGATGGTCACCATGATCACCGAGATGATCGGCTCGCCGATCATCGGCCTGAGCACTACGAGCTGCACCGCGATGCCGAATGCGAACATGAACACCAGGGTGATCGGCATGCCCAGCCAGAACGGCACCTGGTACTTGGTCAGCAGCGCCCAGCACACCCAGGCGCCGACCAGCAGCAGTTCGCCCTGGGCGAAGTTGACGACCTGGGTCGCCTTGTAGATCAGCACGAACGACATCGCGACGACGCCATACAGCGTGCCGACCACGAGGCCGTTGACAAGAAGCTGGATCAGCAGATGGGTGTTCATCGCGCGTCCTACTCGGCAGCTTCGGCGAAGGGGCGGCCGCCCGCGAGGTCGACCACGGTCAGCGTGGTGCGCACCCGCTGGGTCGAGCCGTCCTGGAAGCGGATCACGGTATCCACGTCGATGTCCGGGCGGCCGGAGTAGACGGCATCGATGATGTCGGCGTACTTCTCGTTGATGACGCTGCGGCGCACCTTGCGGGTGCGGGTCAATTCGCCGTCGTCGGCGTCGAGTTCCTTGTACAGCAGCAGGAACTTGGCGATGCGCTGCGCCGGCGGCAGGGTGGCGTTGACCGCCTCGACCTCCTTGCGCAACAGCGCATAGACTTCGCGGCGGGAGGCGAGGTCGGTGTAGGTGGTGAAGGCGATGCGGCTCTTCTCCGCCCACTTCGACACGATCGAGTAGCGGATGCAGATCATCGCCGCCAGTTGGTCGCGTCCGGCGCCGAGCACCACCGCCTCGGCGATGTAGGGCGAGAACTTCAGCTTGTTCTCGATGTATTGCGGCGAGAAGCGGTCGCCGCGGGTGGTCTCGGCGAGATCCTTGATGCGGTCGATGACGACGAGCTGGCGGTCCTTGTTGAAGTAGCCGGCATCGCCCGAGTACAGCCAGCCCTCGCGCACGTCGGTCGCGGAGGCGTCCGGGTTCTTGTAGTAGCCGAGGAACATGTTGGGGTGGCGCACCACGATCTCGCCGACGCCGTTGGCGTCCGGCGCCTCGATGCGGATCTCGACCTCGCTGGCCATCGGCACGCCGGTGGTGTCGGGATCGACATGATCGGGGCGGTGCAGCGTGTAGGCGCCGAGTAGCTCGGTCTGACCGTACAGCGTACGCAGCGGCACGCCCATCGCGCGGAAGAACTTGAAGGTGTCCGGGCCGAGCGCCGCGCCGCCGGTGGCGGCCGAGCGCAGGCGGCTGAAGCCGAGGCGGTCGCGCAGCGCGCGGTAGAGCAGGACGTCGGCGATCGTGGAATGGCGGCCGTCGGCGAGCGCGGCGAGGCCGGCCTTCGTGCCGATGTCGTAGAGCTTCTGCTTGAGCGGGGAGGCGTCCATCACCCGGGCGCGAACGTCGGCGGCGATCGATTCCCAGATCCGCGGCGCGAACAGCACGAAGGTCGGCGCGATCTCGCGGAAGTCGTTCATCAGGGTGTCGGCGTGCTCGATGAAGTTGACCTTCATGCGGCACAGCAGGTTTTTGCCCAGCGCGTAAACCTGCTCCATGATCCAGGGCAGCGGCAGCACCGAGACATACTCGTCGTCCGGTCCCTTGGGGTCGAAGGCGAGATAGGTGGCACAGTGGCGCAGCACGCGCCCGGGGGCGAGCATCGCCAGCTTGGGATTGGAGGTGGTGCCGGACGTGGTGCAGAGGATCGCGACCTCCTCGCCATGGGTGAGGTCGACCATGCGGTCGTAGAGATCGGCGTTGGCCTCGCCAC
Organism: Bradyrhizobium sp. U87765 SZCCT0048; assembly: GCF_018131225.1. Lineage (GTDB taxonomy): Bacteria > Pseudomonadota > Alphaproteobacteria > Rhizobiales > Xanthobacteraceae > Bradyrhizobium_A. The sequence goes on from NZ_JAFCMM010000006.1 coordinate 165,474, forward strand.
GGGCGCGGCCAAGCGCGGCCAGCTTGTCGGCTTCGATCAGGCGGGGATCGTCGTATTTGCGCATGCCGCGCGGGTCGGAATAGACGATGTGCTTGAGGTGCGGCGCGCGCTCGCCGAGCCCGAGCAGCTTGTCGACCTGTTCCTCGTCCTCGGCGAACACGATTTTGGCTTCACCGTAGTTGAGGAGGTAGCCGACTTCTTCCTCTAGCGCGTCGCGGTAGATGCCGAGGCTCATGCCGCGGATGGCGTGAGCGGCGATCTCGGCGGCGACCCAGTCGGGGCGGTTGTCGCCGATGATGCCGACGACGTCGCCGGCGGACAGGCCGAGCGCGGTCATGCCCAGCGCGAAGTCACGCACCCGCGCCTGGTAATCGGCCCAAGTGAACTCGCGCCACAGCCCGAAGTCCTTCTCGCGCAGCGCGACGGCGCTGCCATGCTCGGCGGCGTTGAGCCGCAGCAGCTTCGGATAGGTGTCGGCGGCGGCGACGCGGCCCGCATAGTCCATCATGCCGAGACCTCCGCCGGCTGGTCGTCGGGGCTCGTCAGCAACTCGTCCTCTTCGCCGAGATAGGCGCGCTTGACATGCGGATCGGCGAGCACGGCGGCGGGATCGCCCTCGGCGATCTTGCGGCCGAAATCGAGCACCATGACGCGGTGGGAGATGTCCATCACCACGCCCATGTCGTGCTCGATCATCATCACCGTCATGCCGTACTCTTCGTTGAGGTCGACGATATAGCGGGCCATGTCCTCCTTCTCTTCGAAGTTCATGCCGGCCATCGGCTCGTCGAGCAGGATCAGGCTCGGCTCCAGGGCCATCGCGCGCGCCAGCTCGACGCGCTTGCGCAGGCCGTAGGACAGCGTGCCCGCGGTGGCCTTGCGCACCGCCTGGAGATCGAGGAAGTCTATGATCTCCTCGACCTTGCGGCGATGCTCCAGCTCCTCGCGACGCGCGCCGGTCAGCCAGTACAGCGAGCCGGTGAGGAAGTTGTTCTTCAGCAGGTGATGGCGGCCGACCATGATGTTGTCGAGCACGCTCATGTGGTGGAACAGGGCGAGGTTCTGGAAGGTGCGGCCGATGCCAATGCCCGGCCGCGCGTTCGGTGTCAGGCCGGTGATGTCGCGGCCGCGATAGTGCAGGCTGCCTTCCGTCGGGCGGTAGCGGCCGGAGACGCAGTTGACCATCGAGGTCTTGCCGGCGCCGTTCGGTCCGATGATCGAGAACAGCTCGCCCTCGTTCACCGCAAAGCTGACGTCGGTCAGCGCTCGGACGCCGCCAAACCGCAGCGAAATGTTGCGCACCTCCAACGCGACGTTGGATTCGTCCCTGGCCAAGCTCGTCGTCTCCCCTGACGGCGCATTGCGCGCTCTTGTTGTGGTTGGCGATTGATCGTCGGAATTCGAAACCTAACCGGTTTCGTCCCGCTAACCTATTCAACGAAGGGCATAATCTTGTTCTGTCGTCGATGCGGCCGCAGCTTTGTGACGTCTGTTCGCACGCGCAATCCGACGATCCCGAATTTCGCTCCCATGTTATCAAAGTCGCGGGTGTTGTTCACCCGACGCTTGAATGCGTCTTCGCCCGAAACGGGGCCGAAGAATATCGCCCAGACGACATTTGGGCCGCGGCGCTGTGTCCATCAGCGTGGGCGTTCGCGATCATGTTGCTGCGCACAATTTTTTGCGGTGCGCTGCGACATCGGCGCGTAGTCGTCTGCTACCGCACGGGCCTTCAGCGGCAGGCCGGATAGCCGAAGCGCTTGACGATGTCGCGGCCGGAGATCGGGTGAAATTCGAACGTGTCCATGAAATGGTTGTCGGTGACGTACTGGCGCAGCGCGGCGTTATAGGCGCTGAGCATGTGCTGGGTCGCAGCCACGCTGATGCCCGCGGCCTGGGTGCCGCCGGCGTGAAACAGCAGTGTCGCGCCCGGCGTGACGCAGACGTTGCGGATCGACAGGAACATGGTGCAGGCCGACTGGCAGTGGCTGTCGATCCGGAAGCGTTCGCCCGAGGCGTTGTATTTCGCGATTACCTCGTCGAACAGCTGCATCTCGCCGCGGCGGGCACCCATGCCCATGGGCCGGCCATCGGGCTTGCGCAGGCTCGATACGGAGCCGTCCGCATGGGCCGGTGCGGTCGCGACGGAGGCAAGGAAGGCAAGGGAAGCAAGAGCGAGAAGGGCAGGGATCACCAATGCGCGTCTCATGGGCTCGCATCCTCGCGGTCGATCACGTCGCGTCAGGCTCGGCCGCATCAATGCACGGCCTGAATCGTCTGGCAACCGGACTCTTCCGATCGACCGCTGTCCGGGTAGCGGGCCGGCGACCCGCGACGGATCGGCCGGCCGGTCCCTGGGCTGGTCCAGCCGACCGCAGGGCCATGACGCGTGCCGTCGCTACTTCGCGTCGAGAAACTGGCGCACCGCAGCGATGGTCGCGGCCGGCTGCTCCTCCATCAGCCAGTGTCCGGCATCCGGAATGACCAGTCCGGTGACATGCGTCGCGGCATTGCGCATCACGACGGCTTCCATCGCGCCGAACGACTTCTCGCCGCCGATGGCGAGGACCGGCATGTCCAGCTTGGTCGCCATGGCCTTCTTGTTGTCCTCCGCATCCCTGCGGATCGCCCTGAACTGGGCGAACGCCGCCCGCATCGCGCCGGGCCGGGCATAGAGTTGTGCATAGTGGCGGCGGGTGTCTTCCGAGATCCTGGATGGCGTGCCCGCGAATTCGTTCCAGAAGCGATCGAGGTAGATGCGCTCGCGGCCCTTCACCAGTCGCTCCATGTCGGGACCGCCGAAATCGAAGTGCCAGAGCTGCGGGCTGCGGACGATCTCGTCCCATGGCGGCACGCCGGGAACGGGAGCGTCCATGACGATCAGCTTCTCGGTCTTGTCGCGGTAGCGCGCAGCGTAGGCGTAGGCCACCATCGTTCCGATATCGTGGCCGACGACGGCCGCATGATCGATCTTCAGCGCGTCGAGAACCGCGCGCATGTCGGCGGCCTGGGTCCACTTGTCGTAGCCGTCGGCGGGCTTCGCCGACAGCCCCATGCCGCGCAGGTCGGGCACGATGACGGTGTGGTCTTTCGCCAGATCCGCGGCGAGCTTCGCCCACATGTCGCCGGTGTCGCCAAAGCCATGGATCAGGATCACGGCCGGTCCGCTGCCGCCCACGCGCACATGGATCTGCGTCCCGTTGGCCGCGATCGTGCTGGCCTTGAAGCGCGCCGGGAACGGTTCGAACTGAGCGTTGGCGATGGCAGGCACGAGCGAGAGCAACACAGCAATCAAATATCTTGCGCGCATTCAAATACCTTGTCGATTTGGGAGCGGAAACGCAGGGAATCTAGACTTCCAGCCACTCCTTGCGCACGCTGGCGTTACCCTTGAGATCGGCGGGGGTGCCTTCGAAGACCACGCGGCCATGGCCCATCACATAGACGCGGTGGGAGATGCGCATGGCGATCGACAGCTTCTGCTCGACCAGCAGGATGGCGACGCCGCGGCGGGCAATCTCGGCGATGAGGTCGCCGACCTGCTGCACGATCAGCGGCGCCAGCCCTTCGGTCGGCTCGTCGATCATGATCAGCTCGGGATCGCCCATCATGGTGCGGCAGATGGTCAGCATCTGCTTCTCGCCGCCGGACAGCACGCCCGCGGCGGTGTCGGCGCGGGCGGCGAGATTCGGGAACATGGCGAGCATGTCCTCGAGCTTCCACTTGCCGGGCTTGCGCGGATCCTTGACCCCCATCAGGAGGTTCTGCCGCACCGTCAGGGTGGGGAAGATGTCGCGGTTCTCCGGCACGTAGCCAAGGCCTAGGCGGGCGATGCGGTGGTTGGGCAGGCCGGCGATGTCCTGGCCCTTGAAGCGGATGGCGCCGCGAGGCGCGACCTCGCCCATGATCGCCTTCACCGTGGTGGAGCGGCCGACGCCGTTGCGCCCGAGCAGACTGACAACCTCGCCGGCGTCGACATGCATGTCGACGCCCTGCAGGATGTGGCTCTTGCCATAATAGGCGTGAAGATCGCTGACCTCCAGCATCAGGCGGCCTCCTCGCCGAGATAGGCTTCCTTGACCTTGGGGTTGTTGCGGATCTCCTCGGGCGTGCCGGAGGCGATGATCTGGCCGTAGACCAGCACCGAGATGCGGTCGGCGAGGCCGAACACCACGCTCATGTCGTGTTCGACGATCACCAGCGTGCGCCCTTCGGTGAGGCGACGGATCAGCGCCACGGCGCGTTCGGTTTCGGCATGGCTCATGCCCGCGGTCGGTTCGTCCAGCAGGATGACATCGGCGCCGCCGGCGGTGGTGATGCCGATCTCCAGCGCGCGCTGTTCGGCATAGGTCAGCAGGCCGGCGGGCACGTCGCGCCGCGCGGTGAGGCCGATGTCCTCGAGGATGCGCTCGGTGCGCTCGCGCACGGCGGGCAGGCGGTCGACATTCTTCCAGAACGCGTAGCGCTGGCCGCTCGCCCACAGCACCGCGCAGCGCACGTTCTCCCACACGCTCATGTTGGCGAACACGTTGGTGACCTGGAAGCTGCGCGACAGGCCGCGGCGGTTGATCTGGTAGGGCGGCAGGCCGGAGATCACCTGATCGCGCAGCAGGATCTCGCCGGAGGTCGGCGTGATGTAGCCGCTGATCAGGTTGAAGGTGGTCGACTTGCCGGCGCCGTTCGGGCCAATCACCGCATGGCGCTCGCCCTGGGCGATGGAGAGGTTGAGGTCGCGGATGATGGCGACGTTGCCGAAGCTCTTGCTGACGTGGCGGACGGTGATGGCCGCGGGGGTGGAGGACGATGTCATGCCGCGATCCCTTTCTCGCGCGCCGCGGTCAGGGCGTCGTCCCAGGCCCGGGCGACATACGCCCAGGTCCGCCGCGCCAGTAGGTAGCCGACGATCATCAGTGCGGCCGCCAGCCCCCAGATCAGCGGGCTCGCCGCGTCGAAGCGCATGCCGAAGGCCTGGATGACCGGATCGTCCGAGGCATTGACGGTGTGGTGGACGACGATCTCGATGGCGAGCACGAGGCCGCCGAGCATGGCGAGCGTGGGCACCAGTGCCACGAGGTAGGCGCGCAGCACCGGCATCATCTGCCCGGAGCGCAGCAGCGGGCGGTGCTTCATCAGGACACCGGCGATGCCGCCGGGTGCGAACGCCACCACGGCGATGAAGATCAGGCCGAAATAGAGCTGCCACACCGAGGTGAGGTCGGACAGCACCAGCGACAGATAGGTGACGAAGATCGCGCCGAGGATCGGGCCGACGAAGAATCCGATGCCGCCGATATAGGCGGCGAGCAGCACGACGCCGGATTGCGTGGCGCCGAGATAGGCGGAGTTGGCGATCTCGAAATTGACTGCCGACAGCGCCCCGGCGATGCCGGCGAAGAAGCCGGAGAAGCAGAACGCGATGTAGCGCACCACATGCGGGTCGTAGCCGACGAACTGCACCCGCTCGGGGTTGTCGCGCACGGCGTTGCACATGCGGCCGAGCGGCGTGCGGGTCAGGGCGTACATCGCGATCATGGCGATCAGCGTCCAGGCGGCGACCAGGTAGTAGACCTGGATCTGCGGACCGAAGCTCCAGTCGAACAGCCGGAACAGCTTGGCGCGGTTGGTGGTGATGCCGGCCTCGCCGCCGAAGAAGCTGCGCAGGATCAGCGCCGAGGAGGCGACGAGCTCGCCGACGCCGAGCGAGATCATGGCGAAGGCGGTGCCGCTGCGCCGCGTCGACACCCAGCCCAGCGCCATGGCGAACACGAGGCCGGCGAAGCCGCCGATCAACGGCACCAGCGGCAGCGGCACCGGCAGCTTGGAGGTGATGATCAGGTTCATGCCGTGCACGGCGAGGAAGCCGCCGAGCCCGTAATAGACCGCATGGCCGAACGACAGCATGCCGGTCTGTCCGAGCAGGATGTTGTAGGATAGCGCGAAGATGATGGCGATGCCCATCAGGCTCAGCGTGGTCAGCGATGCGCCGGAGGAGAAGATCCGCGGCATCACCAGCAGGGCGACCACGACGGCGAGCCACAGCCCGTAGAAGCGGACATTGTCCGACAGGATGGCGCGGGCACGGGGCGCGTGGGACGAAATCTCGCTCATGTTTCACGCGTTCCCAGCAGGCCCATCGGGCGGAGGATCAGGATCAGCACCAGCAGCACGTAAGGCAGGATCGGCGCGACCTGGGCGACGGTGACGTTCCAGACGTCGGCGAGCAGGGTGTGGCCGGGCCCGAGCGGGCCGAACACGCTCGCCAGCGAGCCGTTGATGGAGACGGCGAAGGTCTGCAAAAGGCCGATCAGCAGCGAGGCGATGAACGCGCCCGGCAGCGAGCCGAGGCCACCGACCACCACCACCACGAACAGGATCGGCCCGAGAAGCCCGGCCATGTTCGACTGCGTCACCAGCGCCGGACCGGCGATGACGCCGGCGACGGCGGCGAGCGCGGTGCCGAAGCCGAACACCAGCATGAAGATGCGCCCGACATTGTGGCCGAGATGACCGACCATGTGCGGATGGGTCAGGGCTGCCTGCACGATCATGCCGACCCGCGTCTTCTTCAGGCCGATCAGCAGCGCGGCGAAGATCGCTACCGCGACCGCCAGCATGAAGATTTTGTAGGCGGGATAGTTGGTCGAGAAGATCGTGAACGCCGGGAAGTCGAGCACGGCGGGAACGCGGTAGTCCATCGGGCTCTTGCCCCAGATCATCTGCACCACTTCCTCGATGGCGTAGGCGAGACCGAACGTGAACAGGAGTTCGGCGACATGGCCGTTCTTGTGGACATTGCGCAGGCCATAGCGCTCCACGGCAGCGCCCAGCGCACCGGCGAGCACGGGCGCGATGATCAGCGCCGGCCAGAAGCCGAACCAGCGGCTAAGCTGGAAGCCGAAGAACGCGCCGAGCATATAGAAGCTGGCATGGGCGAAGTTGAGCACGCCGAGCATGCTGAAGATGACGGTGAGGCCGCTCGCCATCAGGAACAGCAGCATGCCGTAGAGGACGCCGTTCAGGGTGGACGTGATGATCAGCTCGAGCAAAAGGGTCTCCTGCGTTCCCGCCCAAGGTCTCTCCTCATGGTGAGGAGCGCGGCATGGCCGCGCGTCTCGAACCATGAGGCCCGGGAAGTGGCGGTCGCGCCGGCCGCGTCGGCCCCGATGGCCTCATCCTTCGAGACGGCTGCTGCGCAGCCTCCTCAGGATGAGGAACGAGGTCGACGCTCCAGCGCGTCCGGACTTACGGCCGGTCCATCTTGCAGGTGGTCGGCAACACGGTGCTGTTGGCGTCGAGCTTGGCGACGAGCTTCCAGCCCCAGCCGGTCTTCTCCTCGTCGAACGGCTCCTTGTCGGTGCGTTCGCCGAACGAGGAGATGTACATTGGCTGGAAGAACTGGTGGTCGTCCTTGCGCATGAAGCCCTTGCCGCCGTCATAGACGTCGAACTCCATGCCTTCGAGCGCCGCGGCAACCTTCACCGGGTCGATCGACTTCGCCTTTTCGGCGGCGGCGGCGAGCATGCGCATCTCGTTGACCGCGCGCGGATAGAACAGGCTGAAGTCGTACTTGGCGCGCAGCGCCTTCTCGAAGGTATTGGCGGGGGCGTAATCGAGGTTCGGCACGCCTTCGGAGATCTGGAACACCTGGTGATTGAGGCCGGCCTGCTTCACCGCGGTCGGGCCGCCGGTGCCGCCGGCATAATAGGTGAACCAGTTGACCTTGAGGCCGGCATCGGCAGCGGCCTTCAGCAGCAGCGCGAAGTCCTGGCCCCAGTTGCCGGTGATGACGCTGTCGGCGCCGGACGCCTTGATCTTGGCGATGTAGGGCGCGAAGTCGGTGATCTTCAGCAGCGGGTGCAGTTCGTCCCCGACGATCTGGATGTCGGGCCGCTTCTGGGCCAGCATCGCCTTGGCCTGGGTGCGCACGGACTCGCCGAACGAGTAGTCCTGGTTGATCAGGTAGATCTTTTTGACCGACGGCGTTTCCTTGATGTAGCTCGTCAGGGCCGACATCTTGATGTCGGAGTTGGCATCCCAGCGGAAATGCCAGTAGCTGCATTTGTCGTTGGTCAGGATCGGATCGACAGCGGCATAGTTGAAGTACAGCACTTCCTTGCCGGGGTTGCGCTCGTTGTACTTGGTGACGAAATCGGACAGCGCGGCGGCGACCGCCGAGCCGTTGCCCTGGGTGATGTAGCGCACGCCGGCGTCGATCGCCTTCTGCGCCTGCACCAGGCTCTCCTGCGGGTTGGTCTTGTTGTCGAGCGGGACGATCTCGACCTTCTTGCCGAGGATGCCGCCCTTGGCGTTGAGCTCGTCGGCGAGAAACTGGAAGGTCTTGAGGCCGACCTCGCCGACACTCGCGCCGCCGCCGGACAGCGGATCGATGTAGCCGATCTTCACCGTCTCCTGCGCCATCGCGGTCGCGCCCAGCAGGGGCAGCGCCAGCAGCGCGGTCATCATCGCCTTACGCATCGTCATCCTCCTTGGATGGTTTCTTGTTGGAGCGTTTCTTCGGTGGTCGTGAAGTCGCGGTCGAGAGGTCGTGACGAGCCAATTTCGTTGCACGAAATTGGCGTGCCCAACGCTGTCGGATTGTTGGCGGTTCCTGATGTCGTGTGTCGTTCTTGGTTGGGCCGGATTGTGGTCCAAGCGTTTCCGGGTGGCAAGGCCGGAAGGCGCCCTGCGGCGCTCGCGCGCAGGGATAGCCAGCAGCCACGTGCCGTCCGCGGCTCGGGCGGGGCCGCTGTCCTGGCTTTCAGGAGTCTCATTGGCCTTTAGTCGGAGGCCGGCATGGGGACGATGGCCGGCGCCGGTTCCTGCCGTCCGGCGCATCGGGAAGATGCCCAACTGGCGGAAAATCCACAGGTCGCCTAAATGGAGGCGACAGGCTGAGGAGAGACGATGGCGATGCCGCCCCATGGGCAGACCGGCACCTACGAACTGACCGGCAAGAGCGTGTTCGTGGCAGGCCATCGCGGCATGGTTGGCGGCGCGCTGGTGCGGCGCCTCGCGACCGAGGGCGTCACGGTGCTGACCGCCACGCGCAGCGAGCTCGATCTCATCGACCAGGCTGCGGTCAACCGCTGGTTCGCCGCGCAGCGGCCGCAGGCGGTGTTCTTCGCCGCCGCCAAGGTCGGCGGCATCGTCGCCAACAACACCCTGCGTGCCGAGTTCATCTACGAGAACCTGATGATGGCCACCAACGTCATCCAGGCGGCGCACGTCCATGGCGTCGAGAAGCTGATGTTCCTGGGCTCGTCGTGCATCTATCCCAAGCTCGCGCCGCAACCGCTGCGCGAGGATTCGCTGCTGACCGGCCCGCTCGAGCCGACCAACGAGCCCTATGCCATCGCCAAGATCGCCGGCATCAAGCTGGTAGAGGCCTACCGTGCGCAGTATGGCAGCGACTTCATCAGTGTGATGCCGACCAATCTCTATGGTCCCGGCGACAACTATCATCCCGAGTACAGCCATGTGGTGGCGGCGCTGATCCGTCGCTTCCACGAGGCGAAGGTCGCCGGCGCGCACGAGGTGGTGGTGTGGGGCACCGGCACGCCGCGGCGCGAATTCCTCTATGTCGACGACATGGCGGACGCCTGCGTCCACCTGATGAAGACCTATTCGAGCCCCGATCTCGTCAACATCGGCTGCGGAGAGGACATCACCATCGCCGAGTTCGCGCGCGTCGTCGCCGAGGTCGTTGGCTTCGATGGCGCCATCACCTTCGATACGACCAAGCCCGACGGCACGCCGCGCAAGCTGATGGACATCGGCCGCCTGTCGCAACTCGGCTGGCGCGCCCGCACGCCGCTGCACGACGGCCTGCGGCTGGCGTATCAGGCGTTTCTTGAGCGGGCGGGGTGAGGTCGAGATCGCCAATGGCATATTCTGCGTCATCACCGGGCCGGCGCGACAGCGCCGTGACCCGGTGATCCAGCTTAAAAGGCCTTACATCTCGCGACGAAGCTGGATTGCCGGGTCAAGCCCGGCAATGACTTGGAGTACGTGGAGAGGCATCGCACTTCAGCAGTGCAGGGACCTGCTCACCCCTTGCCCTTCACCGTCGCCACTGTGCCGATGACGCCGCTGGTCTCCAGCGCGGCGATGTCCTCCGCGCTCAGTCCCAGCACCTGCGAGAGGACCTCGGCATTGTGCTGCCCCAGCGTCGGCGCGGTGGAGTGGATCGGCGGGGGATGGGCGGCGAACTCCGGGCGCCAGGGCACGGACGGCAGCAGGTGCGGGCCGATGAAGGTGCGGTCGGCGCTGTGCCAGTGGCCGGTGGCGAGCAGGTGCGGATCGGCCGGCAGGTCACCCGGCAGCCGCGCGACGCCGGCGGCGATGCCATGGCGCTGCAGCGTCACCATCGCCACGTCCGGGCGCACCGTCGCGGTCCACTGCGCCACCGCGGCCTCGATGCGATCCTCGGCGGCGCGGCGGCCGTCGGCGGAGGCCAGCGTCGTGTCGTCAGCGAGGTCCGGCCGGCGCATCGCCGCGCACAGCGCCAGCCACTCGGCGTCGCTGCGCACGGCGAGGGTGATCCACTGGTCGATGCCGAGGCACGGGAAGCAGCCGTGCGGCACGTGATCCGGATGGCGGTTGCCGTGCCGCGGCTCGCTGCGGCCGGTCAGCGACTGCGTGATGATGAACGGCGCCACCAGCGGCAGCATGCACTGCACCTGCGACAGGTCGATGTGCTGGCCCTCGCCGGTCGCCTTCTGGTGGGCGAGGCCGAGCAGCAGCGCGGCGGCGCCGTTGAGGCCGCCCAGCGGATCGCCGAGCGCGGCGTGCAGCATGGTCGGCGGATCGCCGTCGCCGCCGTTCACCGACGGCAGGCCCGACGCCTGCTCCAGCGTCGAGCCGTAGGCCCGCGCGCCGCTCCAGGCGCCGGTCATGCCGAACGCCGGCATGGTGACGACGACGAGCCGCGGGTTGATCGCCAGCATCGCCGCGGCATCGAGGCCGAGCCGCGGCATGACGTCGGCGGCGTAGTTGTCGATCACGGCGTCGGCATCCCTGAGCAGCTGCTTGAGCAGCGCAAGGCCCCGTGGCTTCGTCAGGTCGAGGGTGATGCCGCGCTTGTTGCGGTTGTTGAACTGGAACCAGTAAGTCTTCTCGTACAGCGTCTCTTCGAGATAGGGCGGGCGGGTGTCGGTGCCGCGGAACCAGTCCGGATACTGGCAGGACTCGACCTTGATGACATCGGCGCCGAAGTCGGCGAGCTGTCGTGTCGCGGTCGGGCCGGCCCAGCCCATAGTGAGGTCGACGATGCGCACGCCGGCCAGCGGCAGGGCATCGTCGGCGGTCGCCGCGCGTCGCGCCGCGCGTGCATGGGGCGCGAGCCCTGCGATATCCCGCTCGCCCGCTCGTGGCGCGCGGCCGTTCGGCTTCGGCGGCGTTCTCGTCAGCGACTGCGGCAGCACCGGCGCTGTGAATGTCGCTGCGCCGATGGTCACCTCCGCGAATGCGCCGCGGCTGCGATGCACCTCCTGGGTGAGCAGCTCCGCCATGTCCGGCACCACGGCGAGCGGCAGCCGCAGCGCGATGCCGCGCTCGAACCAGTGCTGCGCCGTCTGCTGCATCAGCGCGGGCGTGATGATGTCTCGCAGCGCCTCGGCGCGCAGGAAACGGTCGATGGTGGTGTTGTAGGCCGGATCGTGCCCGAGCTGCGGCAGGCCGATCAGTTCGCAGAAGCCGACCCATTGCGCGGGGGTGACCACGGTGACGCCGAGCCAGCCGTGCTTCGTCATGAACGCGCCCGACGGGTAGCCGCGGCCAAAGCGGTTGAGGCCGGCGCGCGGCCGCGAGAAGCCTGCCTCGAGGGCGAGGCCGGTGTCGAACTCGGTGATCTGCAGGAACGCCTCGAACGCGCTCACCGTGAAGCGGCGGGCGCCGCCGGCCGCGCCGCCCATCAGACCGGCGAGGCTGGGAATGAATGCGGTGAGGCCGGCGGTCATCGCCACCTGGCCGTCGCGCGGCAGCACCGGCGGGCCGTCGACCGGGCCGACCAGCTTCACGAGGCCGGCGAGGCTGCGGCACACCGCTTCGGTGATGTGGAGATCGCGGTAGGGACCGTGCTCGCCGAACCACGACAGCGCGGTGATCGCCAGCGCAGGATCGCTCTCGCGCAGCGCGCGATGCGACAGCTGCGAGGCTTCGATCGCGCCGGGCAGCCGCGCGTCGAGCAGCAGGTCGCTGGTCGCGAGCAGGGCGCGCACGCGCGCGACGTCCGCCGCGTCATCGAGATCGGCGGTCACGCTGGTCTTGTTGGTGTTGAGCCAGGCGAATACACCGCTTTCGTGCGTGCCGTCGCCGATCGCGGCGAGCGGCGCCGCGTGGCGCAGCGGATCGCCGCCGGGCGGTTCGACCTTGATCACCTCGGCGCCGAAATCCGAAAACAGCTTTCCGCAATAGGCGAGCGCATCACCGGAGCCGACTTCGACGACGCGTATTCCAGACAGCGGAAATTGTTGCATCTGCGCTCCATCTGCTCGGAAAAGCAGTGTGAGCGAAGTCTTCGCAAAGCTCAATGCGCGTACGCGCATGCACGCACATGGTTGCCGAGGGGGCTGATGCGGTCTGGTATTCGGGCGCCAAAGTGGTGTCCCGTGGATTGACAAGCAGATGGCAGTCGAAGGGTGGATTTGCTATATCTGAACAATGAACCCGGATGCCGAGACACGCCGCCTGATCGCGGATTTGAGCCGCAAATACGTGTGGTGGGAGCCGATTGACGGTCGCTCTCATTCCGATGATCGCGTCATCGCGCAGGCCATGAACCTGGCAACGTTCGATGACGTCCTGCGCCTCGAGCAAATCATCGGGCGCGATCGCCTGGTGGGCCTTATGCGCCTCGCCGAGCCGGGTTGGTTCAGTGAACGGTCCTGGGAGTTCTGGCGCGGGCGGTTGTCATTGTCGACCGGCGAAGCGATCGCGGACGAACCACCCCGGAGGGCGCTCGATGCCCTCGCGACTTGATCCGAAGCTGTCCATCCTGCCTGCTGCGCAGCAGGAGATCTGGGAGTTTCTGAAGCCCGCGCCCGGACTGTCCCTCGTGCTCTATGGGGGGACGGCGATCGCTCTTCATCTCGGTCATCGCCAGTCCGTTGATTTCGATTTCTTCACTGCCGATTCCCTGGACAAGGCGGCAATCAGGTCGGCGTTCAAGTTCGTCCATGGCGCGGCCGTTCTTCAGGACAGTCCGGACACGCTTGTGGTGCTCGCACAGATGCCTTCAGGGCCCGTCAAGGTGTCGTTCTTCGGCGCTCTGGGCATCGGTCGTGTTCACGAGCCGTCCTTGACCGGCGATGGCACATTACTTGTTGCATCGCTGGACGATCTGATGGCGACCAAATTGAAGGCGACGCTGGATCGTGCGGAAGCCAAGGACTATCGGGATATTGCCGCGATGATATCGGCGGGGGTGTCGCTATCCACCGGTCTGGGCGCTTTCAGACAGATGTTCGACGGAGAGCCGTCTCAGGTGCTGCGCGCCATCGGCTATTTCAAGGACGGTGATTTGCCGACGCTCAATGCGCGCGATCGGGCGATCCTGCGTGATGCGCGGGACCGCATCGCAGCTATACCTGACGTCGTACTGACGCCTGGCTTGCTCGCCCCTTGAGCGCATGACGCGCCGTGTCAAGCCGGCGCGCGCGGGGGTGTTGCGGCGAGGGCGCTGGCCATCGCGCTGATCAGCGGCTTCATGAAGAAGGCGTCGTTGGCGGGGTAGATGTCGGTGCGCAGGCCGAGCGCCGTCAGTTCGTCGGAGACGGCCGGACCGACGGACGCGATCTTCGTGCGTCCGAGCGCGGCGCGCAGCCTGTCGTCATAGCCATGGGCGCGCGCCGCATCGAGCAGCCGCCGCACCTGGTTGGAGTTGGTGAGCGCGATGGCGTCGACGCGGCCCTCCGCCATCTCGTCGATGGCGGTGAGGATGTTGGTCTCCGCTGCCTGCGGGTCGTAGGCGTAGGGCAGCACCGTGTCGACGTCGGCGCCGAGCGCGGTGATCGCGGCGATCAGCTCGGCATGGTCCTTGTCGGGGTAGAGCTGCAGGCCGACGCGGTGGCCCTGGAGGTCGAGGCCGGCGAGCAGCGTGGCGACGCCCTCGGAGGTCGGCGTTTCCGTGGTGAGCGCGGGCGTCAGCCCGACCTCGCGCAGCGCCTTGCCGGGCTTGGGTCCGCGGGCGACGATCCGCGCCTTGCCGAGCGCGGCGACGACATCACGGTCGATGCCAAGGCGACCGGCGAGCGCCAGCAGGCGGCGCAGCCCTTCGCCGGTCATCAGGACGACATCATCGAACGGGCGGGCGATGCAGCGGCGCAGCCAGGCGTCGACCGGCGCCGGATCCGGCGCGTCGTGGATGACGAACATCGGACATTGCAGCACCTGCGCGCCCTGTTCCGCCAGGAGCCGGGAGAATTGGGCCTCCTCCCGGGTCTCCAGGATCAGGATGCGATAGCCGTTCAGTCTGTCCGCCATGGTTTGGTCTCGCCAGTCTCGTTTCGTAAAGTCTTGTTTCGCAAATTTCTTTTCGCAGGTCTCGTGACCTGAGTCTTTGGTGGATCGGTCGCATCGGCCCCGGATCTCGGGGATCGCCTGTGGGAGACCGTTAACCAGCGCCGCCCCGCCGGGCCATTGTGATCGGGGCGGGGATTGGCGCAAGAGGGGGCCGGTGGTAGATCAACCCCGCCATCGCCGGCCGGTTCGCCGTCCGGCGCCACCAGATGCCGGGAAGACCGCAGTCCATGCCCCAGCCCCAGTTCGTGCTGACGCTTTCATGCCCCGACCGTCCCGGCATCGTTGCCGCGGTGTCGGCGTTCCTGCTCGCCAACGGCCAGAACATCCTCGACGCCCAGCAGTTCAGCGACACCGAGACCGGCCACTTCTTCATGCGCGTGGTGTTCGAACCGGCGACCTCCAGTGTCGCGCTGGAGCGGCTGCAGGCGGAGTTCGGCCATGTCGCGATGCGCTTTGCCATCGACTGGCAGATGCGCGACCGCGCCCACCGCAAGCGTGTCATGCTGCTGGTGTCGAAGTTCGACCACTGCCTCGCCGACATCCTCTACCGCTGGCGCACCGACGAGCTGGAGATGATCCCGACCGCGATCGTCGCCAACCACCCGCGCGAGACCTACAACGGCTCCGAGTTCGGCGACGTCCCGTTCCATTACCTGCCGGTCACGCGTGAGACCAAGCCGCAGCAGGAGGCCGCGATCCTCAGGCTGGTGGACGAGACCAGGACCGATCTCGTGGTGCTGGCGCGCTACATGCAGGTGCTGTCGGACGATCTCTCGGCCAGTCTGGTCGGCCGCTGCATCAACATCCACCACTCGTTCCTGCCGGGCTTCAAGGGCGCAAAGCCCTATCACCAGGCCCACGAGCGCGGCGTCAAGCTGATCGGCGCCACCGCCCACTATGTCACCGCCGACCTCGACGAGGGCCCGATCATCGACCAGGACGTCGAGCGCATCAGCCATCGCGACGCCCCCGACGACCTCGTCCGCAAGGGCCGCGACATCGAGCGGCGGGTGCTGGCGCGCGCGGTGCGCTTCCACCTCGAGGACCGTGTCATCCTCAACGGCCGCAAGACGGTGGTGTTCACCGACTAGGGGCAAGCGCCGCGGTCTGCGAACGCGGCCATGACGACGGCACCAGCGCCAGCGCGCCGTCGCCGAGCAGCGCGAGCGCGACGCTGACGGCGATCAGCACTGCCGGATATTCCCAGCCACCGCCCGCGGCGGTGAACACCCAGCCATTGGCCCCGTGCACCCAGATAATGGCGCCGAACAGCGGCGGCAGCAGCGCGAGCGCGACCCAGCGCGCCTGGATGCCGAGCACCAGCAGCACGCCGCCGACCGCTTCCGCCGCGAAAGTGAGGTAGGCGAGCGGCGCCGGCAGGCCGACGCTGACAAAGAAGCCGGCGGTGCCGGCGAGGCTGAAGGTCAGCAATTTCAAAACGATGCTGTGCATCAGGTACATCAGTCCGAGCGTCACGCGGATCACCAGGACTCCGGTCGGGGCCAGACGGGCATCAAGTGGCATGGGTGCATTCCTTTCGTTGCAATTACAACAAAATAGCTCGCCTTGTTGTAATTGCAACAACCTGCTAGAGCGTTTTCCACGGGGTGAGGAGAGGCGATGCGAGAGCGAATGGCGGCGGCACAGCGCCGGGAAGATGCCGCCGCGGCGCAGATGGATCCACTGTCATGACCGAGCGGCTGCCTGACGACACCATCCGGACCTGGGCGCGCCTCGTGCGCGTGCAGCAGGACCTGCTCGACCATGTCGAGGCCGATCTCAAGGCGGCCGAGCTGCCGCCGCTGGTGTGGTACGACGTGCTGCTGGAACTGGTCCGCGAGCCGGCCGGTCGGCTGCGTTACCGCGATCTGCATGCGCGGCTCCTGCTCGCCAAGCACAACCTGTCGCGGCTGCTCGACCGCCTCGAGGCCGAAGACCTCGTGGTGCGCGAGGCGGTGGCCGATGATGCGCGCGGCGCCTCTATTGTGGTGACCGCCGCGGGCCGGCAGATGCAGAAGCGGATCTGGCCGGTCTATCATCAGGCCATCGCCACCCATTTCGCGGCCAAGCTCAACGGCGCCGATGTGAAGAAGCTCGGCGACATTCTCGACAAGCTGCGCCGCTGAAGCGCCGCGCGCTCGCGATCACGCCACCGGATAGAGCCCGTCGGCATATGCCGCGTCGTGATAGCCCTTGCGGCCGACGGCGCGCGCCAGCGGGCTGCGGAAGTCGGAGCCGTCGCGCAGGCTCGCCAGCACATGGGCGAAGTCGTAGGCCGGGCGCCAGCCGAGTTCGTCGCAGGCGCGGCGGCTGTCGTAGACGCGGTCGATGTCGGCGAACAGCGTCCAGCCCTGCGCGGCATAGAGCGCGGCGCAGTCCGGATAGAGCCGGCGCACCACCGCTGCGGCGTCGCGGCTGAGTTCTGCGCAGTCGGCCGGGGTGAACGGCGTTGCCGCCGACACGATGTAGCGGCCAAAGCCGATGGCCGCGGCGCGGTTGAGCGCGCGCAGGTGGGCGCTGACGACGTCGGCGATGTCGACACGGCGGTAGAGCAGCTCGTTGGCCTGGGCGTTCGCGGGAGCATGGGCGGCGCGGCGCGCGGGATCGTCGTCGGCCTCGGGAAAGAACCTGGACGTGCGCAGCACGATCACCGGCAGGCGGTGGCGGCGGGCGAACAGCTCGCACAGGCTTTCGGCGGCGACCTTGGTGGTGCCGTAGATGTTCCGCGGGATCGGCGCGACATCCTCGGCGATCCAGGCGGCGGGCTCGCCGGCCGCCGGGGTCAGCGCCGCACCGAACGCGCTGGTGGTGCTGGTGAACACGAACGCGCCGATGCGGGCGGCGACCGCCGCCTCCAGCAGCGCCAGGGTACCGCTGATGTTGGTGTCGACGAAATCCTGTGCGCTGTGGGTGGCGACATGAGGCTTGTGCAGTGTCGCGGCGTGGATCACCGCGTCGACGCCGCGCAGGCAGGCCGCGACGAAGGCACGGTCGGTGATCGCGCCGACATGATCGGTGAAGGGCGATGGCTTGAGGTCGAGGCCGCGGGCGGGGCGGCCGGCGGCGCGCAGCGTCCGCATCAGCGCCTCGCCGAGATGGCCGGCGCTTCCGGTGATCAGCAGGGTCATGACGTCTTCCGTGACGAAGGGGATGGCCGACACCCATCACGGCAGGGTGTGGCGGTCCACGCCTAAAATATGCGCGACGGCGCGCCTGAGGTCGCAGGGCTCAGGCGAGCGTCGTCACGAGGCGCCCGGCGCTGCCGTCGGCGAGGGCGATGCGCTCCCACAGCACGCGGCTGGCGCGGATCGGAATCACCGGATCGGCGTTCGGCCCGGTCTCGACGATCAGCTCGGCGAGCTCGCCGTCGTGCCAGCCGCGCGCGGCGAGCGAGGCTTCGGCGATCAGGATGTCGGGCGAAGCGTAGCGCAGCAGCGGCCGGCCGATCATCTCGCTGGCGTCGACCTGCCAGTCGGCGTGGCGCGCCGGCGAGGCGGCGAGCAGGCGATGGGTGCGGTCGCAGATCAGGTGGACGCGCGCCATGGACGATTCCACCAGCCGCCGCAGCACGGCGTCGTGCGCCGGGTCGGGCCGGCAGGCGAGCAACTGCCACGCCGCCGCCTGCTGTTCGGCCGACATCGCCAGCGCGCCGCGCTCCCAGCGCGACACGGTGGTCTGGGTCACGCCGAGGCGGGCGGCGAGGTCGGCCTGCTTCATACGCTGCAGAAGGCGCAGGCGTCTCAAGGTGCGTCCGGACTGAATGATGCCTGTGGAATTCATGAACCGATTGTGGCGTACCTGCACGGCGAAATCGCGGCACGACGGCAGACAGAGTCAGGCCGGCGCCGCTCCCGTGACGAAGCCATACAGCCGTGCCGGATTGTCGCCGAGCACGGCGGCGCGGACGGCGGCGTCGGGCAGCCAGCGGACGAGGGTGGCGAGGGCGTCGGCGACATGAGCGCCGCCGTCGCGGCCGGGGGCCGGTGGTCCGCTGCCCCACACCAGGCGGTCGGGGCGGATCGCCGCTGCGGCGCGGACGAAGGCGGCCATGCCGTCATCGTCGGTCGCAGCCACTCGGCCCGGCAGACGAATCCAGGTGCGGCCGAGCCGCAGCAGTTCGAGCAGGAACGAGGTCTCGGCCTCGTCGCCGCCCTGCGCGACCAGCGGGGCGATGCCGCTGATGCAGGTTGCGACCGGAAGACGCATCAGCGCCCACTCGTGCGGGGCGAGTTCGGCGGTGGCGTCGAGCGCCAGCTCGACATGCCAGCCGAACGGCACGATGCGGTCGGCATAGCGCAGCGCGCTCTCCATTTCGGTGCGGGCGGCCTCGGCGTTGCCGGGGACGGCAATGCGAACGCCGCAGACCCCCTGTGCGGCGAGATCGCGCAGCTGGGCGGTGGTCGGTGCCGGCGGTGGCGTGACGACGAAGCGCGCGCCCGGGCCTGCTTCGAGCACGGCGGGGGACAGCGAGGCGGTGGGGGAGGGCAGGCGTCCGAGCACCGCGTGGCGGATGCCGAGCCTGATCACCGCGTCGCCGTCGTGCTCGCTCACCGAGGGGTCGAGATCGCCATCGGTCCAGCCACCAACGATCGCCGCGGCGCCATCGGACGATGTCGCCCGCGCCGCGCGCATGAATGCCTCAGACATTCGGTGAGCCCCCAGCTCCCATCGCCAGCGCGGACGTTAGGAGATTTCCCGATGATTCGCTGAGGTCGCGACATGGCCGAGCGCGTCGTTCGGCCGCGGGCCGGGCCCGGAGCCGCCGTCCGGCGAGCGGAGGCGGCGACATGTCAGCGATCGCCGCGATTTTCGGGCGGGCGTCACGACGCGGAATGCGGTTTCCCCTGTATACAGTTCAAGGATATAAACCTGCATTTCGTGCGATAAACGGTTGATTTCGGGCGCGAGCTGTATACACGATGCCCGCCGGACGGGAGGGGCATGACGCTGACGGCATGCGCTTCCGGCACACGGAGTTCGGACGCAGGTTTGCGGCGGGGGACCGGATCGGCGGGGGCGAGACGTGCGGGGCCGGCGATGGCGTCGCGCCGCCGCCTCGCACGGATGCGCCACACCATCCGCTAAGACAGCGCGCGTGGAGGCACGGCCGCAGCAAACGCTTCGGTCATCACGCCCTGACATCGCGCTGATACGCAGGCTGCGTTTTGGGTTAGGGTTCTCGCCGAAGCCACCGCAAGGGTGGTGATCAACAACGACTGAACGACTGGAGGGAAAAGACGATGTCTGCTGGCACTCACCTGTTCTCGCGCGCCGCCCTGCTGGGCCTGATCGGCGCCGCTGCGCTCGCCTCCACCTCGGCGCTGGCGCAGGAAACCGTCAAGATCGGCCTGATCGTGCCGATGACCGGCGGCCAGGCCTCCACCGGCAAGCAGATCGACAACGCCATCAAGCTGTACATGCAGCAGAACGGCGACACCGTCGCCGGCAAGAAGATCGAGGTCATCCTCAAGGACGACGCCGCGCTGCCCGACAACACCAAGCGCCTCTCCCAGGAACTGATCGTCAACGACAAGGTCAACATCATCGCCGGCTTCGGCGTCACCCCGGCCGCCCTCGCCGCGGCACCGCTCGCGACCCAGGCCAAGGTGCCGGAGATCGTGATGGCGGCGGGCACCTCGATCATCACCGAGAAGTCGCCCTATATCGTGCGCACCAGCTTCACCCTGCCGCAGTCCTCGACCGTGATCGGCGACTGGGCGGTGAAGAACGGCATCCAGAAGGTCGCCGTGCTGGTGTCGGACTATGCGCCGGGCGCCGACGCGCTGGCCTCGTTCAAGGAGCACTTCGAGGGCGGCGGCGGCAAGATCGTCGAGGAAGTCAAGGTTCCGCTCGCCAATCCGGACTTCGCGCCGTTCCTGCAGCGCATGAAGGACGCCAAGCCGGACGCGATGTTCGTGTTCGTGCCGGCCGGCCAGGGCGGCAACTTCATGAAGCAGTATGTCGAGCGCGGCCTCGACAAGAGCGGCATCAAGGTGATCGGACCGGGCGACGTCATGGACGACGACCTGCTCAACAACATGGGCGATGCCGCGATCGGCGCCGTCACCGCGCACATCTACTCGGCGGCGCATCCCTCGCAGAAGAACAAGGATTTCGTCGCGGCCTACGAGAAGGCCTACGGCACCCGTCCGGGCTTCATGGCGGTCGGCGGCTATGACGGCATCCACCTCGTCTACGAGGCGCTGAAGAAGACCGGCGGCAAGGCCGACGGCGATTCCCTGATCGCGGCGATGAAGGGCATGGCCTGGGAGAGCCCGCGCGGTCCGATCTCGATCGATCCGGAAACCCGCGACATCGTGCAGAACGTCTACATCCGCAAAGTCGAGAAGAAGGACGGCCAGCTCTACAACATCGAGTTCGCGACCTTCGGCCCGATCAAGGATCCGGGCAAGCTGAAGAAGTGAGGTAGGGCGGCCGCGCGGCACGGCTGCCGGTTTCCGGCCATCTGTCCTCCTCATGGTGAGGAGCGGCCCTCGGGCCGCGTTAGCCGCCGACCTTAGTGTTTGTCGTCGCCGGGCTCGTCCCGGCGACCCCGATAAGGAAGGCACTGCGCCCCTAAGCGGGGTGGCCGGGACGAGCCCGGCCACGACTGAAAAACGGAAAGCGCTGTTATTTCACCATAGCCTGACGCCGTTTCCAGTCAGATGCGCGGGACGAGGGGGCCTGAGCCTGATGCAGACGACGAACCACCGCTTGGATCGCTCATGACCGTCCTGACCATCCTGTTCGACGGCGTTGCCTACGGCATGCTGCTGTTCGTGCTGGCCTGCGGCCTCGCCGTGACCATGGGCCTGATGAACTTCGTCAATCTCGCCCATGGCGCGTTCGCGATGGCCGGCGGATATGCCTGCGTCATCCTGGTCAATCGCTGGGGCCTGCCGTTCTTCGCGGCGCTGCCGCTCGCCTTCGTCGCGGGCGCGCTGATCGGCGTGGTGCTGGAGCGGCTGCTGTACCGCCATCTCTACAGCCGCAGCCATCTCGACCAGGTGCTGTTCACCATCGGCCTGACGTTCATGGCGGTGACCGCGATGGACTACCTGATGGGCTCGCAGCAGGTGTTCATCCAGATTCCCGAATACCTGCGCAGCCAGGTCAGCCTGTTCGGCCTCGAGGTCGGGCGCTATCGCCTGATGATCATCGTCATCTGCGGTCTGCTCACGGTCGCGCTGCAGCTTGTGCTCGGCCGCACCCGGTTCGGCAGCCGCCTGCGCGCGGCGGTCGATGACCCGCGCGTCGCCACGGGCCTTGGCATCAATGTCGCGCAGGTGTTCGCGCTGACTTTCGCGTTCGGTTCGGGGCTTGCCGGCCTGGGCGGCGCGCTCGGCGCCGAAATCCTCGGCCTCGATCCGTATTTCCCGCTGAAGTTCATGATCTACTTCCTCATCGTGGTGTCGGTCGGCGGCACCTCGAGCATCACCGGGCCGTTCCTCGCCTCGCTGCTGCTCGGCATCGGCGACGTTGCCGGCAAGTATTACGTGCCCAAGCTCGGCGCCTTCGTCATCTACGCCATGATGATCGTGCTCCTGATCTGGCGTCCGAACGGCCTGTTCGGCCGCTCGGCGACGCGGTGAGGGCGGTCATGCAGCAGCACGGTGCCATGGGAGATCACCTGGTCGCGGCGGCGCGCTGGCGCTGGCCGGAAGTCGCCTTCTGGCTGGTCGCCGCGGCGGCGATCGTCCTGTTCCCCAACCGCTACCTCATCCTCACCGAGATCGCCTGGCTCGGCCTGTTCGCGCTGTCGCTCGATCTCATCCTCGGCTATGCCGGCATCGTGTCGCTGGGCCATGCCGCGTTCTTCGGCGTCGGCGCCTACAGCGCCGGTCTCCTTGCCAAGCACGGCATCATCAACGAGCCGGTGATCGCGCTCGTGGTCGCCGGCTTCGCGGCGATGATCGTCGGCTTCCTCACCAGCTTCCTGGTGACGCGCAGCGCCGCCGACCTGACGCGGCTGATGGTGACGCTCGGCATCGCGCTGCTGCTCCGCGAGCTCGCCAACCGCTATTCCAACATCACCGGCGGCTTCGACGGGTTGCAAGGCATCACCATCGCGCCGGTCCTCGGGCTGTTCGAGTTCGATATCTTCGGCAAGGTCGGCTTCATCTACTGCCTCGCCGTGCTGTTCGTGATGTTCCTGATCGCGCGGCGCATCGTGCACTCGCCGTTCGGCCTGTCGCTGCGCGCCATTCGCAACAATCCGCTGCGGGCGGCCGCCATCGGTATCCCGGTGACGCGGCGGCTGATCGCGATCTACACCCTTTCGGCCTTTTATGCTGGCGTCGCCGGCGCGCTGTTCACCCAGTCGACGGCGCTGGCGTCCCTTGACGTGTTCGCGTTCGACCGCTCCGCCGACCTGCTGCTGGTGCTGGTGATCGGCGGCACCGGCTATCTCTATGGCGGGCTGATCGGCGCGGTGGTGTTCAAGCTGCTGCAGGAGCAGTTCTCGACCTGGACGCCGCAGTTCTGGCAGTTCTGGATCGGCCTCGTGCTGGTGATCATCGTGCTGATCGGCCGTGAGCGGCTGCACCGCTGGGTGCTGGTGGTGCCGCGTCAGATCGCGCGTCTTGCCGGCAAGCCTGCCGCCGCTCCGACCACCGGCAAGGAGGCGTGATGTCGCTGGCGCTTGAAACCATCGGCCTTCGCAAGAATTTCGGCGGCCTCGCCGTCACCCGCGACCTGTCGCTGCAGATCAGAACCGGCGCGCGCCATGCGCTGATCGGTCCGAACGGCGCCGGCAAGACCACGGTGATCAACCTCCTGACCGGCGTGCTGCGGCCGAACGGTGGCCGCATCCTGCTCGAAGGCTCGGATATCACCGCGCTGCCGGTGCACAAGCGCGTGCTGCGCGGCCTGTCGCGCACCTTCCAGATCAACCAGCTCTATCCCGATCTGACGCCACTGGAGACCGTCGGCCTGGCGGTGTCCGAGCGGCTTGGCCATGGCTCGGACTGGTGGCGGGTGCTCGGCACCCGCGCCGACGTCAATGGCGAGATCGCCGAGCACCTCGCGCGCTTCCATCTGCTCGACGTCATGAACGAACCGACCTCGCGGCTGCCCTATGGCAAGCAGCGCCTGCTGGAGATCGCGGTGGCGATCGCCACCAAGCCGCGGGTGCTGTTGCTCGACGAGCCGGCCGCCGGCGTACCGGAGAGCGAGCGCCACGACATTCTGGCGGCGGTCGCCAGCCTGCCGCGCGACGTCACGGTGCTGCTGATCGAGCACGACATGGATCTGGTGTTCAGCTTCGCCGACCGCATCTCGGTGCTGGTCAGCGGCGCGCTGCTGGTCGAGGGCACGCCCGACGAGGTGGCGCGCGATCCGCAGGTCAAGGCGGTCTATCTCGGGGAGGGCGCCGATGCCTGAGCTGCTGTCGATCTCCGACCTGCGCGCCGGCTATGGCGAGGCGGTGGTGCTGCCGAAGATGTCGCTGCAGCTCGCCGAAGGGCAGGTGCTGGCACTGCTCGGCCGCAACGGCACCGGCAAGACCACGCTGATCAATTCCATCGTCGGCGTCACCCGCCGCTTCGGCGGCAGCATCGCGCTCGGCGGCCATGACGTGACGCGGATGCGGCCGGACCAGCGCGCCCGCGCCGGCATCGGCTGGGTGCCGCAGGAGCGCAACATCTTCCGCTCGCTGACTGTCGAGGAGAACATGACCGCGGTCGCGATCCCCGGACCATGGACCGTGGAGCGCATCTACGAGATGTTTCCGCGCCTCAAGGAGCGGCGGCGCAATTTCGGCAACCAGCTGTCCGGCGGCGAACAGCAGATGCTGGCGATCGGCCGGGCGCTGACGCTCAACCCCAAGGTGTTGCTGCTCGACGAGCCGACCGAGGGCCTCGCGCCGATCATCGTCGACGAGCTGCTGCTGGCGCTCGGCAAGATCACCCGTGCCGGCGGCATCTGCTCCATTATTGTCGAGCAGAACGCGCGCAAGATCCTCGGCCTCGCCGACCGTGCCGTGATCCTGGAGCGCGGTGCGATCGTCCACGACGCGCCGAGCGCGGCGCTCAAGGAGGATGCCGCGACGCTGGAGAAGTTTTTGGGCGTATCGGGAGGTGGACACTGAGCGCCCCGCGCGCTGACAACCGATTGCCGCCCCGTTTGCATGTGCGGAGCGGCCACAGACGACCCCAACGATCCCCCAAGACCAACACGCATTGGAGACAGACCATGCAACGCACCTTCCCTCCCTTCCGCGCCGACCAGGTAGGCAGCCTGCTGCGCCCGCAGCGCATCAAGGAGGCGCGCGCCAGGCTCGAGAAGGGCGAGATCCAGGCGAGCGAGCTTGCCCGCATCGAGGACGCCGAGATCGAAAAGATCGTTCACAAGCAGAAGCAGATCGGCCTGCAGCTCGCCACCGACGGCGAGTTCCGCCGCTCGTGGTGGCACTTCGACTTCCTTGCCAGGCTGACCGGCGCGGAGCTCTATCATCCGGAGGGCATCCAGTTCACCGGCATCACCACGCGCCCCGACAGCGTGCGGGTGATCGGCAAGCTGGATTTTCCCGATGACCATCCGATGCTCGATCACTACCGCTTCCTGCACAAGCAGTGCGCTGTGACCGGCGCGGTCGCCAAGATGACCATCCCGTCGCCGGCCGTGCTGCATTTCCGCGGCGGCCGCAGGTCGATCTCGAAGGAGGTCTATCCGGATCTCGAGCCGTTCTTCGAAGATCTCGCCAAGACCTACCGCAAGGCCGTCAAGGCGTTCTACGACGCCGGCTGCCGCTACCTGCAGTTCGACGACACCGTGTGGGCCTATCTGTGTTCGCAGGACGAGCTGGCGAAGGCCCGCGCCCGCGGCGACGAGGTCGATCGCCTGCAGGAGATCTACGCCCGCGTCATCAACTACGCGATCGCCGAGAAGCCCGCCGACATGGCGATCACCACCCATGTCTGCCGCGGCAACTTCCGTTCGACCTGGATCTCGTCCGGCGGCTACGAGCCGGTGGCCGAGACCATGCTCGCCGGCACCAACTATGACGGCTACTTCCTGGAGTACGATTCCGATCGCGCCGGCGGCTTCGAGCCGCTGCGCTTCCTGCCCAAGGGCAACAAGGTGGTCGTGGTCGGCGTGATCACCTCGAAGTTCGGCGAGCTGGAGAAGAAGGACGACGTCAAGCGTCGTCTCGACGAGGCGTCCAAGTTTGCCGACATCAACCAGCTGGCGGTGTCGCCGCAGTGCGGCTTCGCCTCGACCGAGGAAGGCAACGTGCTCTCCGAAGACGAGCAGTGGGCGAAGCTCGGCCTTGCCGTCGAGATCGCCAACGAGGTGTGGGGCAAGTAAGCGTCGCATGCGCGTCGCCGCGTCCTGCAGCGGCGGTACATCTCCGGGGCCGGTGGCGCATGGCGCTGCCGGCCCCGATGCTTTCGGGGATGCGCGGCGTGGCCGCGGCCGTCAGCCCGCGGCGGCGATGTCCTGCAGCTCGATGACCTGCAGGTAGTTGCGCAGCCTGTTGTCCTCAAGCGTGCGGAGCAGCCGGTTCTGGTGGAACGGCAGCAACTGCGCGGCGAGCGCCGCGCTCCACGGCGCATCCAGGTCAAACACGACGCCGAGGCCGAACACTGCCGGAATCTCGGCGAAGCCGAGTTCGCGCCCGCCGCCGAGGCTGTGCGCCAGAAAGTCCTCGATCGCGGTCAGGACGCCGTTGCGCGGCCCGCCCTCGATGGTGGCGATGGCGAAGCTGCCCATGCCGCGGAAGCCGCGGCCTTCGATCAGGTGGGGCGTGCCGGGCCGGGTGCCGGCATCGTAGCTGTGAGGATGGCGGAACTCGGCCGGGATCAGGTCGGGCGCGCAGTACTGGTCGCGCCGCGCACACGGCCAGCCGATGTCATGCAGGAAGGCCAGCAGCGGCTTGCCGTCGCGGCGGCCGAGGGCCTCGATCTGCAGCAGCTCGTGATAGACCGTGTACCAGTTGTGGTCGCCGTCGACGAACCAGGCATCGGCGGCGGCGAGGTCGGCGAACGCATCGAGGCTCGGTTTCGCCAGATGCCGGACATGGGGATTGTCCTGCAGCCAGCGCGCGAACGCCGCCTTCGGTGCCGGGTCGATGCTGGTCAGCGTGCCGCCGTGGTGCCGGCAATGATCGGCGAGCAGCGAGGACATGCCGCCATATTCGGCGCCGATCTCGACAATGTCGCGTGCGCCGGCAAGCGCCAGCGCGGGCATGATCAGATCGGCGAATTCCGACATCGAGTGAATCAGGAGATCGGACATGCAGTCGGCCTCGGCCGGCGGCCCGGCGAATCGGGCACTCCGGACGATCGACGCTACCACGCGCAGGTCCCGGCGCAGGCGTGAAGAGCGCACAAGTCGGGCGAGCCCGGCTTGTGATGGCGCGTGGCGCTCGAAGGGCGACGGACCGAGCAGTTCGGTGGCCGTTCATCCTTCGAGGCGTGCAAGTGAGCGTGCCTGGGGATGACGGAAAAGATGCACGCGAGATCTTCCCGGGGTCAGCCCGCATCGGCCCAGTGACGGGCATGGGCGCCGAGCTGCTGCGAAGCGCGCCGGGCGCTCCTGAGCAGTTCGGGGATGTGCTTGCCGGTCCTGGCGAAGTCGAGGCCCTCGGCCGGACCGGTCAGGGTCAGCGCGTAGGCGACATCGTCGTTGAGGTCCCACACCGGCGCCGACAGCGCGCCATAGCCGGGCAGGGTTTCGAGACGGCGCGCCGAATAGCCTTTGGCGAGCACGTCGGCGCGGATCTCGGCCAGCACCGCCGCCGCCTCGCGCGGCGAGCGGTCCTTGGCGCGCAGTTCGGTGACGGCGACCGGCCGCGTCACCTTGTCGTCTAGGTAGGCGATGAAGACGTTGCCGCCGCCGGTGGTCAGCATCGGCACATGGCCGTTGCGCAGCTCGAACGGGCCGCGGCGCACGCCTTCCTTCTTCATGATGATGACCGGTCCGGTGTCGCTCCAGGTCAGCACGGCGATGCCGGTGCCGAGGCTGGCATGCAGGTGCAGCGCCTCGCGGCGCACCGCGTCGAACGGCGTGACCTGCTTCAGCGCCGTCATGCCGAGCGCCACCGCGGCGGAGCCGAGCTGGTAGGAGCCGCGCTGGTCGGTCTGTACGAGACCGGTGCGGATGAAGCTGACGAGATAGTTGTGCGCGGCGCTGGACGACAGGCCTGCGCGGCTCGCGATGTCACGCAGCGCCACCGCCTCGGGGCCGGCCTGGATTGCCAGCAGCACGCGGTGACCGACCTCGATCGACTGGATGCCGCGCGGCTCCTTCTTCGCTTTCACCTGGTCGCCCACGCGCCCGATCCTTGCCTTCGATCGCCCGCCGCAGGCGGGACAGCATGTCGCCTTGCCAAGGCTGGCGGGCGCCGCTATTTTGATTTAGCTGATCAATTCAATAATATTGAATAAGCGATTGTCAATCGCGGCGTGGGGGGCGTTCTCGGTGAAATTCGGTGTGTTCGATCACATGGATCGGAATGGCTCGGATCTGCGGAGCCAGTACGAGGACCGCCTGCGGCTGGCTGAAGCGTACGATCGCGCCGGCTTCCATGCCTACCATGTCGCCGAGCATCACTCGACGCCGCTGGGATGCTCGCCGTCGCCGAGCGTGTTGCTGTCCGCGATTGCCCAGCGCACGAAGCGCCTGCGGTTCGGGCCGCTGGTCTACACGCTCAGCCTCTATCACCCGCTGCGGCTCTATGAAGAGATCTGCATGCTCGACCAGATGAGCGGCGGCCGGCTCGAACTCGGCATCGGCCGCGGCATCTCGCCGATCGAGCTCGGCTTCTATGGTGTCGACATGGCCCGCGCGCAGGGCATGTACACCGAGGCGACGGACATCCTGCTCAAGGCGTTTGCCGGCGAGCGGATCGATTTTGCCGGCGAGCATTTCAGCTTCAGGGACGTGCCGATCGAGATCCGGCCGCTGCAGCAGCCGCACCCGCCGCTGTGGCTCGGCGTCACGCGGCCGGAGGGGACGGCGTGGGCGGCGCAGCACCGCGTCAACATCGTCAGCAACGGCCGCGCCGAGCAGGTGCAGAAGGTCGCGTCTGAATATCGCCGGCACTGGCAGGCCTTCGCGCCGGACGATGCGCCGATGCCGCTGATCGGCATGAGCCGCCACATCGTGGTGGCCGACGATGCCCGCGAGGCCTTCGCGATCGGCGCGCGTGCCTATGCCAAATGGCACGCCAGCCTGATGTTCCTGTGGCGCGCCCATGGCTCGGTGCCAGCGACGTTGAGCTTTCCGGAAGACTTCGCGGAGGCGGTCGAGGCGGGCTATGCGGTGGTCGGAACGCCCGAGGCGGTGCGCGACACGCTGCGCCAGCAGATCGAGACGTCCGGCGTCAGCTATCTGCTCTGCCGCATGGCGTTCGGCGACCTCAGCCATGCCGAGAGCCTGCGCTCGGTGGAGCTTTTCAGCGCCGGCGTGATGCCGGCCTTCGAACACCAGCGCACCGCGGCCTGACGCGGCGCGCCGGCATGACATCTTTCAAGACGGGGAAACGATGACCAGGATCTGGCCGAAACTCTTCACGGCGGCAGCGTTCTCGCTGGCCGCGTTGACGTCGCATGCCGCGCTCGCCGCGGAGATCAAGGTGGGCTTCAGCCCGAGCCTGCCGCAGGTGCCGTTGTACATCGCCGCCGACAAGGGCTTCTTCAGGGACGAGGGGCTGCAGGTCTCCCTCAAGCCGACCGTCACCGCGACGCCGAAGCTGCTGCCGCTGCTCGCGGCCGGCGAACTCGACGTCGTGTTCGGCGGCCCGTCGGCGGCACTGTTCAACGCCATGGATGGCGGCATCAAGTTCGCCATGGTCGCCGACGGCGGCCAGGTCAATCCGGATTTCGAAGGCGCGCCCTATGTCATCGTGGTGCGCAAGGATCTCTACGACGCCGGCGCATTCAAGTCGCTCGCCGACCTCAAGGGCAAGACCCTGAGCTTCGCCGTGGAAGGCACCTCGCTCGCCTACATGATGTTCAAGGCGCTCAGGAACGGCGGCCTCAAGCCCGGTGACGTCACCATCAAGTATTTCAAGGCGCTGTCCGACATGGGCGTCGCCTTCGAGAACAAGGTGGTCGATGCATCGGCGATGACCGTGCCGCAGAACCTCGGCCTCGCCGCCGGCGGCATGTCCATCGACTGGCTCGATGCGCGCAAGGCGGCGCCGGGCCTGCAGGCCTATACGCTGATCCTCGGCGAGTCCCTGCTGACCACGCGCCAGCAGGAGGCGAAAGCGTTCCTGCGCGCCTACGCCAAGGCGATCGCGTGGTACAAGGCGGCGCTCAAGGGCGACCGCACCGAGCTGCTGCTGATCGCCGAGAAGTGGACGCGCCTGCCGGCCGACACCCTCAAGCACTCGTCGTGGACGTTCTTCGACGACAAGCTGCAGATGAACGTGCCCGACATCAAGGAGCAGTACCAGACCTGGATCGACCAGAAGCTGGTCAAGAGCGGCCTCGACGTTGATGCCTTCATTGATACGAAGCTCGCGGCCGAAGCGCTCGGCGCCAACTGACACGGAGAGCCGCGATGTCGCCGCCCTTCCGGGTGATCCCGCCCACCGGCCGCAACGAGGGCGCGGCGGGCTTGCCCGTGGACGCACCGGGCTCGCCGCCCGGCGAGACCCGGATCAGCCTGCGTGATCTGACCAAGGTGTTCCGGCTGCGCGAGGGCGACTTCGTCGCGGTCGACGGCTTCAGCCTCGACATCCGCGACGGCGAGTTTCTGTCGATCGTCGGTCCCAGCGGCTGCGGCAAGAGCACGGTGCTGCGCATTCTCGCCGGGCTCGAGCGCCACACCTCGGGGCGGGTCGAGATCGAGGTCTCGGACAGCGGCGCGCCGCAGCTCAACATGGTGTTCCAGGAAGCCTCGGCGCTGCCGTGGATGACAGTCGCCGACAACGTCGCTTACGGCCTGCGCCGGCGGCGCATGCCGGCCGGCGAGGTCGAGGAGAAGGTCAGCTACTGGCTCAACGCCATGGCGCTGACACGGTTTCGCAACGCCTATCCGCACCAGTTGTCCGGCGGCATGAAGCAGCGGGTATCGATCGCGCGCGCCTTCGCCAACGATCCCGACATTCTCCTGATGGACGAGCCGTTCGCCGCGCTCGACGCGCTGACCAAGATCCTGCTGCAGAACGAGCTGCTGGCGCTGTGGGAGACCACGCGCAAGACCGTGGTCTATGTCACCCACAGCCTCGAGGAGGCGCTGACGCTGAGCGACCGCGTCGTGGTGATGGCGGCGCGGCCGGGCACGGTGAAGTCGGTGCTCGACATTCCGTTCGAACGGCCGCGCGACAGCGTCGCGCTCAAGGCCGACCCGCGCTACTCGGCGCTGTACGCGCAGATCTGGTCGCAGCTGCAGGAAGAAGTCATGAAGCCGCAGGTGAGAGATGCGCACTGAGACGCGAAAGCGCCGCACCGTGGTGCTGCCGCCGGAAGACGTGAAGACGCGCGGCTTCGATCCCACCTCCGGCTTCGTCTACATCCTGTCGCCGGCGGTGCTGCTGCTGGTCTGGCAGATCGTCGGCATGCTCGGCTGGATCAACCTGCGCTTCTTCCCGCTGCCGTCGCAGATCGCCATGACCTTCGCCCAGGACCTGATGTCGGGGACGTGGTTCTACCATGTCGGCGCCACGCTCGGGCGGGTGCTGTTCGGCTTCACCGTCGGCTCGGCGCTCGGCATCCTTGTCGGCGCGCTGATGGGCCTGATCCCGTGGATGCGGTTCTGCGCCTATCCGCTGATCGCCTCGATCTATCCAATTCCGAAGATCGCGATCTTTCCGCTGATCCTGCTGATCTTCGGCCTCGGCGAGGCCTCCAAGCTGGTGACGATCTCGGCGAGCTGCTTCTTCTTCCTCGCCATCAGCGCGATGTCCGGGGTGATGAGCATCCCGCGCGTCTACATGGACGTCGGCCGCAACTTCGGCGCCCGCGGCCTCGACTTCATCGCTACCATCGCCATCCCCGCCGCATTACCGGCGATCTTCTCCGGCCTCAAGCTGGCGCTGGGCTCGGCATTCCTGGTGGTGGTGTCGCTAGAGTTCATCAACGCCGAATCCGGCATCGGCTGGCAGATCTGGCGCTCCTGGGAGCTGTTCTCGATCAAGACGATGTTCGTCAGCCTCCTGACCGTGTCGTTTCTCGGCCTTGCGCTTGTCGTGGTGCTCGACTGGCTGGAGCGGCGTCTCGTGCCGTGGCGGCTGTGAGCTGACTTCGAGCGTGACCGGGATGCGCCTGTGGCCTGATCCATCGCCCTGGCGTTTTCTGTTTTTCTGTCGTGGCCGGGCAGCGCGATCCGTCTTTGACGGATCGCTAGGACTAAGGTCTCCCGGCCACCTCGCTTAGGGACGCAGTGCCTTCCTTATCGGGGTCGCCGGGACAAGCCCGGCGACGACGACATGAAGGCAGTTGCTTGCATTTTCAGTCAGGTTCTCGGGATGACGGGACACAGGCCGACAGGCCACCCGCTACCGCGTCTTGCGAAAGGTCAGGTTGAGGCGCTGGCGGCCGACTTGCGGATGCTCGCCATCGGGCAGCGGCGCGACGCCGTGATAGGCGAGGCGGGCGGGGCCGCCCCACACCACGACATCGCCATGGCTGAGGCGCACGCGCCGCGTCCTGTCGTTGCGCGACAGGCCGCCGAACAGGAACGTCGCCGGCAACCCCAGCGACACCGAGACGATCGGCGCGTCGAGGTCGAGCTCGTCCTTGTCCTGGTGCAGCGACAGTTTGGCGCCGGGCTCGTAGCGGTTGATCAGGCAGGCATCGGGAACGAGACGGGCGAAGCCCGCGGCGGTTGCGGCGTCGGCGGCGAGCGCGGCAAACGCCTCCGGCATCGCCGGCCAGTGCCGGCCGCTCTCCGGGTCGACGGGATCATAGCGATAGCCGCTGCGGTCGCTGACCCAGCCGACCGCGCCGCAATTGGTCATCGCCACCGACATGCGATAGCCGCCGGGCGTGATCAGGTGGCGGAACGGCGCCTGCGCCACCACCTCGCGCAGCGCCGCGAGCAGAGCGTCGGCGCGCGGCAGCGCAAAGCCGCCGAGCACCACGGCGCCGGTGGCCAGCGGCAGGTCGCGCGGTTCGCTGCCGAACAGATCGTCCATCATCTGGCGTCATGGAAGATGATGCCGACGGTGTGACGGCGGCCGGCGCGCAGGCGGCTGACGCCATGGCGCAGGTTGACGCGGTAGACGCCGCGCGTGCCCTGCACCGGGCGATGATGCACGGCGAAGACGACGGCGTCGCCCTGGCGCAGCGGCACGACCTCGGCGCGCGACTGCATGCGCGGCCGCTGCTCGGTCAGCACGAACTCGCCGCCCTCGAAATCGCGTCCGGGCTCCGACAGAAGAATGGCCACCTGCAGCGGGAACACGTGCTCTCCATAGAGATCCTGGTGCAGGCAATTGTAATCGCCGGCGACATAGCGGAGCAACAGCGGTGTCGGCCGCGTCTGCCCGGCATCGTGGCAGCGCGCGACGAAGCTGGCATGGTCATCGGGGTAGCGCACCTCGATGCCCATCGCCTCGTTCCAGCGGTTGGCAGTCGGTGCGAGGCGTGGGTACAGCGCGGTGCGCAATGCCGATACGAGGTCGGGCAGCGGGTAGGAGAAGTACTTGTATTCGCCGCGGCCGAAGCCGTGCCGGGCCATCACGATGTGGCTGCGGAAGACGTCGCGGTCATAGAGCGCGGCGACCTCGGCGCATTCGTCCGGGGTCAGCAGGTCGCGGATCGCGGCGCAGCCGCCGGCGTCGAGCTCGCCGGTGATCTCCGGCCAGGGCATGGCGTCGACATGCCGGGTGATGGCGTCGAGCTGCGGCGGGGCGGTAGTCGCCGCCGCGCGCCGCACGGCCGTACGGGTTGCCGCAATCATCGCGCGGCCTCCTGCTGCAGCAGGCGCTGCTTGCGCACCACGCCCCAGCGGTAGCCGGAGAGGGCGCCGTCGGCGCGCACCACGCGATGGCAGGGGATCGCCACCGCGATCGGGTTGGCGGCGCAGGCGCTGGCCACCGAGCGCACCGCGCCCGGGGTGCCGATGCAGCGCGCGACGTCGGCGTAGCTGCGGGTCTCGCCGGCGGGGATCGTGCGCAACGCCTGCCACACCCGGCGCTGGAACGCGGTGCCGCGCGGATCGAGTGGCAGCGCGGTCGCATGATCAGGCGCTTCGATCAGGCGGATGACCTCGGCGAGATAGCCGCCGCAGCCATCGTTGCTGGCGAGAAGCTCGGCATGGGGAAAGCGTGTCCGCAGATCGCGCACGAGCGTGTCGGTGTTGTCGCCGAGCAGGATGGCACGGATGCCCTTGCCGCCGGCGGCGACGAGGACGAGACCGAGCGTGCAGGCGCCGGTGGCGTAGGCGAGGACGGGATCGGGGGATGGCTGCATCCGGAACGGGGTCATGGTGAGGCCTCCTGCTGTGGGCGTGACCGTTGCGTCGACGATGCGTCCGTCAGGCCGTGGACTCCACCCGATTTCCGACGGCGGCCTCGCTCCCGCCTTCGAAGACGCCCGGCGTCGCGGAGGCGGCAAAAGCGGCACCCGCGCGACGACCGGATTCGCCTGGAGAAAAGAAGTGAAAGGTCTCGTCGTGGTTGCGGAGGGCTCGCTGGCTGCTCCTACCCGATTGAATTCTCTTCATAAAATGAACGTCATGAAACTGTCATTCTGGCGGTGGGGGCCTCGGTTATGTTGCTGGCCGTTGCTGCGCCGGCAGCATGTCAGTGGGGTCCATCGCGATGAACGAAGCCGTCAATCTTCCGACTGTCACGAGCGATGTCTCGGTGGTCGCACGGATCAAGTCCGAGATCGACATCTCCGACCGTTCGCGCATCGTCACGTTCGGAGACCGCGCGCAGCGTTCGGTCGTCGAGTTCGCGGATCGCATCCTGGCCCAGACCCAGAACCGCGAACTCGGGACGACCGGCAAGCTGTTGTCGGACATTCTCGCCAAGGCGCGCGGGCTCGATCCCGCGGCGCTGCAGGACAGCGGCCTGCTCACCCGCCTGTTCTCGTCGGTGGAAGCCCGCCTGCGGCGTTTCAGCGAGCAGTTCGGCGATGTCGCCTCGCAGATCGATCGCGTCTGTGTCGAACTCGACCGCAACAAGGAGACGCTGCGGCGCGATATCGCGTTGCTCGATGATCTGCACGAGCAGACGAAGTCCGCGCTCGTCGATCTCGACGCCCATATCGCGGCAGGCAAGGGCTTTGCCGAGGAATTCCGCCGCGGCCAGCTTGTCGAGCTGGAACGGGCGGCAAAGACGCAATCGCAGGACAGCGACGCCCTGCTGGCCGCACAGACCTATCAGGATGCGGTGCAGGCGCTCGACCGGCTCGAAAAGCGCGTGTTCTATCTGCAGCAGGCGCGCCAGATCGGCATCCAGCAGCTGCCGCAGATCCGCATCGTCCAGTCCGGCGACGAGACCCTGATCGAGAACCTGCAGGCGACCACCGAGCTCACCATCCCGGTGTGGAAGCAGAAGATGATCCTGCTGCTCGGGCTGAAGCGCCAGGAATCGGCGCTGGCCCTGCAGAAGACCGTGACCGACGCGACCAACGAGATGATGCGCCAGGCATCGGAGATGATGAAGTCGCAGGCGATCGAGATCGAGAAGCAGTCGCAGCGCGGTATCGTCGATATCGAGACGCTGGAAAAGACCAATCGCGACCTGATCGACACCGTCTCCGGCGTGCTGAACGTGCAGGAGCAGGGCCGCAAGAAGCGCGCCGATGCTGAGCAGCGCATGGCGCAGCTCACCGACGAGCTGAAAGACGCCCTGGCCAAGACGCCCGCATGAAGCTGATCTCGCCGATGAAGCTGCTTGTCGTCGCGCTCGGCGCGTGGCTGCTCGCCGCCTGTTCGAAGCCGGTGCCGGAATTCACCATCCTGTCCGGCTCCGAGAACGAGGTTCTCGCGCCGCTGGTGCAGGAGTTCTGCAAGTCGCGCGGCGCGACCTGCACGATCCGGTATCAGGGCTCACTCGACATCGCGCTTGCCCTGAAGTCGGGCAACGACCCGGCGGCCGATGCGGTGTGGCCGGCCGCGTCGATCTGGATCGACATGTTCGATACCCAGCGTCGGGTGAAGTCGGTGCGGTCGATCGCGCAGATGCCGGTCATCCTCGGCGTGCGTCGCTCGCGGGCGCAGGCGCTCGGCTGGGTGGGCGCAAAGGTGAAGGCGAAGGACATTCTCGCCGCGGTCGAGGGCGGCCGCCTGAAATTCCTGATGACCTCGGCGACCCAGTCGAACTCCGGCGCGGCGGCCTATCTCGCCATGCTGGCCGCGGGCATCGGCAAGCCCGACCTGATCGAAGCCGGCGATCTCGACAAGCCCGGCGTCCTCGCGACCGTGCGCGCGCTGCTCAAGGGTGTCGAGCGCACCGCCGGCTCCAGCGGCTGGCTCGCCGATCTCTACCGGGACGGGGAGCGGACCGGTGCCCATTACGCGGCGATGTGGAACTATGAAGCGGTGATC
The DNA here is from genome assembly GCF_018131225.1 of Bradyrhizobium sp. U87765 SZCCT0048. Lineage (GTDB taxonomy): Bacteria > Pseudomonadota > Alphaproteobacteria > Rhizobiales > Xanthobacteraceae > Bradyrhizobium_A. The sequence continues at coordinate 201,447 of NZ_JAFCMM010000006.1, forward strand.
AAGGAGACCAACGACAAGCTGATCGCCGACCGGCAGGAGCCGCTCTATGCCATCTATCCGGAGGATGGCGTCGCGGTCGCCGATTCGCCGCTCGGTTTCGTCGAGCGCGGCCGCGGCAGCGATGTCGAGACCTTCTTCAACGATCTGCAGGCCTTCCTGCTGAAGGACGACTCGCAGGCGCGTATCGCCAGGACGGGGCGCCGGGTCGAGCTCAACCGCGCGGCCCAGCTTCCCGCGGATGCCGCAACCAATGTCGATCCCGGCCGTGCCGTCACCGTGGTTCGCCCGCCGGAGCCGGCGGTGATCCAGAAGGCGCTCGGCCTCTATCAGGAGGCGCTGCGGCGGCCATCGCTGACGGCGCTGTGCCTCGATCTGTCCGGCAGCATGCAGGGCAATGGCGAGAAGCAGCTGCTCGACGCCATGAAATTCCTGTTCACGCCCGCCCGCACCCGCGAGATGCTGGTGCAATGGTCGAAGCAGGACCAGATCGTGGTGCTGCCGTTCAACGACCATGTGCTGTGGACGGCGGGCGCAAGCGGGGACGACAGCGAGCAGGCCGGCCTTCTCGCGCGGGCGCTGGAGCTGCGTGCCGGCGGCGGCACCGACTTCTACACCTGCGGGGCGCGGGCGCTCGACGCCATGAAACAGTCCCTCGACGAGGGGCAGCATCTCGCGGCGATCGTCATCATGACCGATGGCAAGAGCCAGGGCGAGATGGCGACCTTCGAGCGTGCGTGGCGCGCGGATGGTCGGCGCGTCCCTGTCTTCGGCGTCACCTTCGGCGACGATGCCGATCGCAGCCAGCTCGACGCGCTGGCGAGGCTCACCGGCGGCAGGGTTTTCGACGGCACGAAGAACCTGACCGACGCGTTCCGTGCGGTCCGCGGGTACAACTGACATGCCGGCGCTTCCATCTGGCAGCAATTGGGTCGTTGGCGGCGTTGTCGGCGCGATCCTCCTGCCCGTGCTGGCGCTCGGCGCCGCCATGCCGTTCTGGATGGCGGTGCTGATCAGCGCAGTGGCCGGCTGCGGCACTGTCGCCGTCGTGGCGCCGCGCCAGCTGTTCGCGCGGCTCGATGCCAGCGGCGCGGCGCGCGGCAAGATCGAATTCGCGCGCGAGCTGCTGACCGAAGCCGAGCCGCTGACGGCGCGCCTGGAGGAGGCCGCGGCGTCGATCCGCACGCCCAAGATCGCCGCCCATGTCCGCCATCTCGTGACCATCGCGCGGGACATCTTTGCCGCGATCGAGAAGGATCCGCTGCGGGTCGATCGTATCAGGCGCTTCCTGACCTATTACCTGCCGCGCGCGGCCGAGATCGCCGAAGCCTATGATCTCCTCGAGCGTCACCCCATTCCGGATGGCGCGCGGATCGCGGCCACCAGTGAACTGATCGATCGGCTCGACCTTGCCTTCACGCGCTACGCCGCGAGCCTGCAGGATGCCGATCTCGACAAGCTGGATATCGAACTCAAACTGCTGAAGAGCGCCCTCGACGAGGATCTGGGACCGGCATCCGTCGGTGCATCGTCCGGTCAGGGCCAAGGGAGATCCTGATGGCGATGTCGCGCCGAGCCTTCGGTGTCGGGCTGCTGGCCGCGAGTGCCGCGGCGACGGGCGGCTACATCTATCTGCGGGGCCATCCGGAGATCGCCGGGCGCTTTGGCGAGGCGAAGCGGCTGTTCGGCTTCGCCGGCGGCGAGAAGGAGGGTTTCCTCGCCAACGCACGCGTGCGCAACCTGCTCGAACGCCGCTTCGGGCTGGTGCTGGATGCGCGCCGTGCCGGCTCCGTCGAGATGGTGCGCGAGCGCACGCTGCTCGACCAGAAGCCGCAGTTCCTGTGGCCGTCGTCGTCGGTGCTGGTCGAGGTGGCGCGCAGCTCCGGGGTGAAGATCTCGCGCGACCAGGTGATCTTCAATTCGCCGATCGTGCTCTATTCCTGGGACCGCATCGCCGATGGTCTGGTCAAGGCGGGTTTTGCGGAATCCGCCGGCGGGCCACGTTACACCGTCGACCTGCTGAAACTGCTCAAGGCCATCATCGCCGGCCAGTCCTGGGCTGATATCGGCGTGTCCGACCTGTTCGGCCGCGCGCGCGTCGTCTCGACCGATCCCAACCGGTCCAATTCCGGCTTCATGTTCGCGGGTCTCGTCGCCAGCGTGCTGAGCGGCGATCTCGTCATGATCGACACGCTGGGGCGCGTCGACGGCGACGTCGCCACCGTGTTCCGGCGCATGGGCTTCAAGCCGCCGTCGTCGGGCAAGTTGTTCGATGATTATGTCTCGGGGGGCGTCGGCGCCCAGCCGCTGATCGTCGGCTACGAGAACCAGCTCGTCGAGTGGGTGCTGCAGGACGCCGATCGCTGGAAGCGCGTCGAGGCCAACGCACCCGCCAAGCCCGTCATCCTCTATCCGCGGCCGACGGTGTTCTCCGCGCATCCGCTGATCAGCATCAACCGGGAGGCGGACGATCTCATCGATGCGCTGGTAAACGAGAGCGTGCTCGAACTCGCCTGGGAGGATCACGGCTTCCGTGGTCCGCTCGGCACCATCGGCAAGGCGCGCAACGCGCTGCTGCAGTCGCGCCTGATCGACCGTGTCGACGCAGTGCTGCCGATGCCCGATGCGCCGGTGATGCTGGCGCTGCTCGACCGGCTGGCGGCCTAAAGCATTCGCTGTCGGAGACGTGACAGCGTCGTGTGCCGACGCGCGGTTATTTCGGCCGGCCGATGCTCTCATAGGTGAAGCCGTGCTCGGCCATCTCGTCGGGGCGGTAGATGTTGCGCAGGTCGACGATCACCGGATGCGCCATCTCCGCCTTCAGCCGCTTGAGATCGAGGGCGCGGAACTGCTCCCACTCGGTCACGATCACCAGCGCGTCGGCCTTCGCTGCGCAGGCATAGGGGCTGTCGCAGTAGGTGATGGCGGGCAGCTCGAGTCTGGCCTGCTCCATGCCGACCGGATCATAGGCCTGGACATGGGCGCCGAGATCCTCGAGCGCGGTGATCAGCGGGATCGATGGCGCCTCGCGCATGTCGTCGGTGTTCGGCTTGAAGGTGAGGCCGAGCACGCCGATGATCTTGCCGCGCAGGTTGCCGCCGAGCGCGGCCGACACCTTGCGGGCCATCGCGCGCTTGCGGTTGTCATTGACGGCGAGCGCTGCCTCGACGATGCGCAGCGGCACGTCGTGGTCCTGCGCCGTCTTGATCAGCGCGCGGGTGTCCTTGGGAAAGCACGAGCCGCCGAAGCCGGGGCCGGCGTGCAGGAATTTGCCGCCGATGCGGTTGTCGAGGCCGATGCCGCGGGCGATCTCCTGCACGTCGGCGCCGGTGCGCTCGGCGAGATCAGCGATCTCGTTGATGAAGGTGATCTTGGTGGCAAGGAAGGCGTTGGCGGCGTACTTGATCAACTCGGCGGTGCGCCGTCCGGTGTACATGATCGGCGCCTGGTTGAGGTAGAGCGGGCGATAGATCTCGGCGACGACCTTGCGCGCGCGCTCGTCCTCGGTGCCGACGACGATGCGGTCGGGATGCTTGAAGTCGCGGATCGCCGCGCCCTCGCGCAGGAATTCGGGGTTGGATGCGACGACGACATCGGCGGCGGGATTGGTTTCGGCGATGATGCGCTCGACGTCGTCGCCGGTGCCGACCGGCACGGTCGACTTGGTGATGACGACGGTGAAACCCTTGACGTTCTCGGCGATCTCGCGCGCCGCGGCGTGGACGTAGCTGAGATCGGCATGGCCGTCGCCGCGCCGCGACGGCGTGCCGACGGCGATGAACACGGCATCGGCCGCGGCGACGGCGTCGCGCAGGTCGAGGCTGAAGTCGAGGCGGCCGGCGGCGGCGTTGCTCGCCACCAGTTCGTTCAGGCCGGGCTCGTAAATCGGGATCTCGCCGCGCTGCAGCGCGGTGATCTTCGCCGCGTCCTTGTCGATGCAGGTGACCTGATGGCCGAAGTCGGCGAAACAGGCGCCGGACACCAGCCCCACATATCCCGTGCCGATCATTGCGATACGCATGCTGCCGATCCAATCCGTTGCGCTGGCGGGCGCCTTCTAACAGGGGCGGCCCGTCGTGGCGAGGGCCGCAGGCGCGGAGGGGCAGGGGCCTCGCGGGCGGTTTTGTCGCCGCGGGCCGGTCCCCCTGCCGCGCGAACCGGCTATACGTGAGTCCTGTGATTCATTTGCGAACCGCCGCGGCGCCGCCAGGAGGGGAAACTCGCCCCACATGCTCGGGCCCTTGGGCTGTGAGCGACTTGGGCCGCTGGGTGGAATGGGCAGGCGGTCCAAAACCACGGCGGAATCCTGTATCTGGGAGCGCCCCCCGCGGTCCTGACCGTCGCCAAGGAGCCTGCCGCACCGTGATCCCGTCAAAACCGAGACGCTCGCGATGAAAAACGATCCGTTGCTGGCCCAGATCTCCGACTACTGTCGCGAGGCCGGCATCGCCGAATCGACCTTCGGCCGCCTCGCCGTCAACGACGGCAAGCTGGTGTCCCGCCTGCGTGAGGGCAAGCGCATCACCACCGATACGCTGGACCGTATCCGTGCCTTCCTGGGGGAGGGGTTGCCGGGCGGCGCAGCCCCGTTGCCGCCTGAACCGCTGGAGCGGCGCGACCCCCGGGGCAACTTCCGCTTCTTCGAGAATCGCCAGAAGTACCTGTTGTTCGTCCACACCTGCAGCGAGAAGCGGGTGGTGGCCCAGCGGGTGGAACTGGAATTCGCGAGCATCCACCCCCGTCCGCCGGCGTTGCGCGTGTTCGACGCCGGGGTGGGCGATGGAACCGTGCTGGCCCGCGTTATGCGTTCGATGCATAGCCGCTTCCCGCATATGCCGTTCTATGTCGCCGGCAAGGAAATCAGCCTGGAGGACGTCCGCCTTGTGCTGGACAAGCTGCCGGACCGCCTGTTCGAGCATCCGGCCACCGTCTTCGTCCTGACCAACATGCACTATGCCGAGGCGCCCTGGCTGGCGCCGCGCTCGCCGGCGGCGGCCGCCGGCATGATCTGGAAGGAGGTCGCGCTCGGCGGCAACGCCGCCGGCGATTTCGAGGCCCAGATCGCGCAATTGCAGCCATTTCTCGAGGAAAACTGGCGCGCCAGCGTCAGTCCGCGGTCGGGCATGCCGGTCTATGAGCGGCCGATCGCGCTGGTGTTCTTTCGCGAGGACCACCGCTTCCTGCTGGATGCGGTGATCCCCCGGGCCGGCCGGGTGGAGGCCAATTTCGACCTGGTCATTGCGTCGCAGCCCTACCGGGCGAAGTCCTCGGTCAACTTCCGGGCCAAGCGGATCATCGCCCCCCTGGCCCGGGCCCTGCGCCCCGGGGGGCGGCTGATCGGAATTCACTCCTATGGCCACGATCCCGGGATGGAGATCATCGAGACGGTCTGGCCGGGAGAAAATCCTTTCTCCGTGAGCCGTCATGAGCTATTGCGCGCGGTGAAATACGAGCTGGGGACAGCCGGGCGGGATCTTAACTTCAACGCCTATTCGGACGCGCGTTCCATCTTCCGATACGATATGGAAGCATTGCCGAACGAGGTTACCGGTGCGATCGGGAGTTCGACGGCCTTTGCAGCCTGGAACGCGGCGGTGTATGTCGCTCAGATCGAGGACGACCGGTTGACGGAAATGACCCAGAGCGGCCGCTATCTCGAGGCGACCCGGGACGTTCTGCGCCGGCACAACGGCCTGTGGTTCTACGATGAATCCTACGTCATTTCGCGCCGGCGTGACTGACGTTTCATGATCATTCTAAACGGACCGCTGGATGGTCCAGCGGAAGGGGTTTCTTGATGCGCGCATCTTACCTGTTCACCAGCGAGTCGGTGTCGGAAGGTCATCCGGACAAGGTCTGCGATCGGATTTCCGATGAAATCGTCGATCTGTTCTTCCGTGAGGGCCCGAAGGCCGGCATCGACCCCTGGGCGATCCGTGCGGCCTGCGAAACCCTCGCGACCACCAACCAGGTGGTGATCGCGGGCGAGACCCGCGGCCCGTCGACCGTCACCAAGGATTGGATCGCCCACGTCGCCCGCATGGCCATCAAGGACATCGGCTACGAGCAGGACGGCTTCCACTGGGACAAGTGCGACATCAAGGTGCTGCTGCACCCGCAGTCCGCGGACATCGCCCAGGGCGTCGACGCGCTGCAGCCCGGCACCAACAAGGAAGAGGGCGCCGGCGACCAGGGCATCATGTTCGGTTACGCCTGCAACGAGACGCCTGAGCTGATGCCGGCGCCGATCTACTACGCCCACAAGATCCTGCGCCTGATCTCGGAAGCCCGCCACGCCGGCACCGAGGCGGTGCTCGGCCCGGACTCCAAGAGCCAGGTCACCGTGCGCTACGAGAACGGCAAGCCGGTCGGCGTCACCCAGATCGTGGTGTCGCACCAGCATCTCGTCGAGAACCTGACCTCCGCCAAAGTGCGTGAACTGGTCGAGCCCTACGTGCGCAAGGCGCTGCCGGATGGCTGGATCAGCAAGGACACCATCTGGCACGTCAATCCGACCGGCAAGTTCTACATCGGCGGTCCGGACGGCGACGCCGGCCTGACCGGCCGCAAGATCATCGTCGACACCTACGGCGGCGCGGCACCGCACGGTGGCGGCGCGTTCTCCGGCAAGGATCCGACCAAGGTCGACCGTTCGGCGGCCTATGCGGCGCGTTACCTCGCCAAGAACGTCGTGGCGGCCGGTCTCGCCGATCGCTGCACCATCCAGCTGTCCTACGCCATCGGCGTCGCCAAGCCGCTGTCGATCTATGTCGACACCCATGGCACCGGCAAGGTGCAGGAGAGCCAGATCGAGAAGGCGGTCGCCGAGGTCATGGACCTGACGCCGCGCGGCATCCGCAAGCATCTCGATCTCAACAAGCCGATCTACGCCCGCACCTCCGCCTACGGCCACTTCGGCCGTGCGCCGGACGCCGAGGGCGGCTTCTCCTGGGAGAAGACCGATCTGACCGACGCGCTCAAGGGCGCGGTCTGACGCGGCCTCGGTGCGGCTGCCGCGGATACCATCCGCGGCAGGCCACCGCCGGATCGCGTGACTGACGCGATTGAAATGTATCCAAGACAGGAATGAGAGCGCGAACAGCTCTCATTTTCTCCGCATTCGTGTTGCGTGTTCCCCGCAGCTTTTTCGCATGTCCGGGGACATGCCTTTCAAGGGACCCTCCATGAGCACCGCCGACTACATCGTCAAGGACATCAGCCTCGCCGCGTTCGGCCGCAAGGAAATCGATCTCGCCGAAACCGAGATGCCGGGCCTGATGGCGACCCGCGCCGAGTACGGCCCGTCGCAGCCGCTGAAGGGCGCGCGCATCGCCGGCTCGCTGCACATGACGATCCAGACCGCGGTGCTGATCGAGACGCTGAAGGCGCTCGGCGCCGACGTGCGCTGGGTGTCCTGCAACATCTACTCGACCCAGGATCACGCCGCGGCGGCGATCGCGGCGGCCGGCATTCCGGTGTTCGCCTACAAGGGCGAGACCCTGACCGAGTACTGGGACTACACCGCCAAGCTGTTCGACTGGCACGGCGGCGGCCTGCCGAACATGATCCTCGACGACGGCGGCGACGCCACCATGTTCGTGCACCTCGGCCTGCGTGCGGAGAACGGCGACACCGCATTCCTCGACAAGCCCGAGAGCGAAGAGGAAGAAGTGTTCTTCGCGCTGCTCAAGAAGAAGCTGGCCGAGAAGCCGAAGGGCTGGTTCGCCGAGCTCGCCAAGAGCATCAAGGGCGTGTCGGAAGAGACCACCACGGGCGTCAATCGCCTGTACCAGCTCGCCGCCGCCGGCAAGCTGCTGTTCCCGGCGATCAACGTCAACGACAGCGTGACCAAGTCGAAGTTCGACAACCTCTATGGTTGCCGTGAATCGCTGGTCGACGCCATCCGCCGCGGCACCGACGTCATGATGTCGGGCAAGGTCGCGTTCGTCGCCGGCTTCGGCGACGTCGGCAAGGGCTCGGCGGCGTCGCTGCGCCAGGCCGGCTGCCGCGTGCTGGTGTCCGAAGTTGATCCGATCTGCGCGCTGCAGGCGGCGATGGAAGGCTACGAGGTCGTCACCATCGAGGACGCGCTGCCGCGCGCCGACATCTACGTCACCGCGACCGGCAACAAGGACATCATCACCGTCGACCACATGCGCGGCATGAAGGACCGGGCGATCGTCTGCAACATCGGCCACTTCGACAACGAGATCCAGGTCGCGGGCCTTCGCAACCTGAAGTGGACCAACATCAAGCCGCAGGTTGACGAGATCGAGTTCCCGAAGGGCAACCGCATCATCCTGCTGTCGGAAGGCCGCCTGGTGAACCTCGGCAACGCCATGGGCCATCCGTCGTTCGTGATGTCGGCGTCGTTCACCAACCAGACGATCGCGCAGATCGAGCTGTGGACCAACCCCGGCAAGTACGAGAAGAAGGTCTACACGCTGCCCAAGCACCTCGACGAGAAGGTCGCGATGCTGCACCTCGCCAAGATCGGCGTGAAGCTCACCAAGCTGCGTCCGGACCAGGCGGCCTATATCGGCGTCACGCCGGAAGGCCCGTTCAAGTCGGATCACTATCGTTACTGATCGCGTGCGGCCATCGGCCGCGCGAGCGCCGCGCACAATGAAAAAGCCCCGGATCGCTCCGGGGCTTTTTTGCATCGATCAGGCCGGACGTGTTGTTCCCCGGCGCCCGGCCGGTGGTCGGTGACGACCCCGATCACCCGCGATGCTGGTCGGCGTCCATCAATTGTCCATTCGTCGTCCCGCGGCGCGCTGCTGGATGCTCTCCAGCGCCTGCGATACCTCGAGGCTGGCCATCGAGAGCAGGTAGGCGGCCATCCGCTGATCGAGCTTCTCGGCGAGCTGCATGGTGGATGCGATCCTGTTGCCGAGTTCTTTGAGTTCCTTCTGTGATTGCATTCGGAACCACCGCGTTGTGGTGCAGGAAGTGTGATGCGAAACATGTGCCTCAAGGAGCGAACTCCCGGGCAGGAAGACGCGGCGCGCGAACGTCGCCCGGCGCGTCCCCAAGCCGGTTGTCGAAGGCGGCGGACTATGTGACCCACCCCCCAGAGTCTGCCACTAGCCAGTTCTGGTTATTGACGTTCAAGCGTTGGCCATCGTAGCCCATGTTTCGGACGCCTGTATCCAAGCACCGTGCAGCAGACGGCAAAACGGCCCCCGAAGGGGCCGTTGGACAGCTGGGTGGGATGGCCCGGGACCGTGTTCAGGCAGCCTCGCCGATCGCGATCTTGAGATTGCCGATGCCGTCGATGCCGCACTCGACCCGGTCGCCGGGGGACAGTGCAGCGACGCCGGCGGGCGTTCCGGTCATGATGATGTCACCGGCGCCGAGCGAGACCTGCAGCGACAGGCGGGAAATGATCTCGGCGACATTCCAGATCATCTCGGAGAGGTCGCCCTTCTGCCGCTCGCTGCCGTTGACCGACAGCCAGATCCGGCCGCTGGTCGGGTGGCTGATCTCGCTCGCCGGCCGCAGCGCGCCGCAGGGCGCGGAGAGGTCGAACGACTTGCCGATCTCCCAGGGCTGCTCCTTCTTGCGCGACGCCATCTGCAGGTCGCGCCGGGTCAGATCGATGCCGACCGCGTAGCCGTAGACGTGATCGAGCGCCTGGGCAGGGGTGATGTTGAGGCCACCGCTCTTGAGCGCCACCACCAGCTCGACCTCGTGCTGGAAGTCCTTGGTCAGCGTTGGGTAGGGGATGATCGCGCCGTTCGGGGCCAGCATGTCGGCATGTTTGGCGAAGAAGAACGGCGGCTGGCGCTCGTCATTGCCGAGTTCGCGGATGTGCTCGAGGTAGTTGCGGCCGACGCACCAGATCCGGCGGACCGGGAAGGTCTTGTCGAGGCCGGCGACCGGCAGCACGGGCGTGGCGGTGGGGGGAATGACGAAGGAAGCGCTGGTCGACATGATTGGGGTCCGCTGGCTGGGCGACAGGAATGAGCGGCGCAGGCCTGCGGGCCGGCGCCGGCCCCAATTTAGGCGGAGGCCGCCACCGGCGCCAGCGGCGCCGCTTCACGATGCTGCAAGCGGAAGAACGAGGCATAGCGGCCGCCCCGGCGCAACAGGTCGTCGTGCTGGCCGGATTCGACGATGCGCCCGCCCTCGACCACCAGGATCGCGTCGGCATGCATGATCGTGTGCAGGCGGTGGGCGATGACCAGCGTGGTGCGGTTCTGGCACAGATGCGTGATGGCTTCCTGCACCTGCCGCTCGGACTCCGAATCCAGCGCCGCGGTGGCCTCGTCGAGCAGGATCAGCGGCGCGTCCTTGAGCAGCGCGCGGGCGATCGCCACGCGCTGGCGCTGGCCGCCGGAGAGCTGGGTGCCGTGCTCGCCGACCGGGGTGTCGTAGCCCTGCGGGAAGCCCATGATGAAATCATGGGCGCAGGCGGCGCGCGCCGCGGCGATGACGTCGGCCTCCGACGCACCGAGGCGGCCGAACGCGATGTTCTCGCGGATGGTGCCGCGGAACAGATAGACGTCCTGGCCGACATAGGCGGTCTGCTGGCGCAGCGAGCGCCGCGAGATGGTGGCGATGTCCTGGCCGTCGATCACGATCTGGCCGCTGTTCGCCTCATAGAGCCGCAGCAGCAGCGCCAGCACCGTCGACTTGCCGCCGCCGGACGGGCCGACCAGCGCGGTGACCTTGCCGGGCTCGGCGGTGAGGCTCATGTGGTCGAGCACGACCTCGTCCGGGCGGTATGCGAAGCTGACGTCGCGCAGCTCGACGCGGGCCTGCGTCAGCTTGAGCGCCGGCTTGTCGCTGTCGTCGGGCTCGGTCGCCGGGCTGTCGACGATCTCCAGCAGCTTGCTGGCGCCGATCAGGTTGCTGTTGAGGTCGATGTTGAGGCGCGCAAGGCGCTTGGCCGGCTCGTAGGCGAGCAGGAACGCAGTGACGAACGAGAAGAACTGGCCGGGCGTCGAGCCCTTCACCACCACGCCATAGCCGCCATAGATCAGCGCGCCGGCGATGGCGAAGCCGCCGAGCATCTCCATCAGCGGGCTGGAGCGGTTGGAGACGCGGGCCATCTTGTTGGCGTTGCGTTCGACCGCGCTGATGTTGGCGTCGATGCGCGCGCGCATGGTGTCTTCGAGGGTGAACGCCTTCACCGTGCGGATGCCCTGCAACGATTCCTGCATGGTTTCCAGGATGTCGTTGGTGTTGGCGAACTGGGTGTGCGCGAGGTTGCGCACCCGCCGCACCAGCTTGCGCAGCACGATGATCGCCGGCGGCGCTACCACGAGGCCGAACAGCGACATGATCGGGTCCTGCATCAGCATGACGACGACGAGGCCGATGAGCGACAGCAGGTCGCGGCCGAGCGCGGTGATCAAAAGGCTCAGCACCTGCGTCACCGAGGTCGCGCCGGCGGTGAGGCGTCCCAGGAATTCGGAGGAGTGGCGGTCGGAGAAGAAGCCGATGCTCTCGCTCATCAGCTTGCTGAACAGCCGGCGCTGGTTGGTGGCGACGATGGCGTTGCTGATCTGCGACAGGATCACCGACTGGCCGTAGGTCGCCGCGCCCTTGGCGGTGAACAGCGCCATGGTGACCAGCGACAGTGTCAGGATGGCGTGGAAGTCGCGCGCGACATAGGCGGCGTTGATGACCTCGCCGAGCAGATAGGCGGACCCGGCGGTGCTGGCCGCCACCACGGCCATCATGCCAAACGCCACGAGGTAGCGCCGCCAGTACGTGAGGCCCTGTTCGGTCACCAGGCGGCGGATCAGGACGGCAGCGCCATACGGATCGTCCGTAATCTTTCTCGGCGGCTTGGTCTGGTTCTTGGCAGCAGTATCGGTCATCCGCGGTCCGTCGAGGGCATGGGAAACAGGCGCACATGGTTCCCGCCGGGAACCGGTTGCGGGCCGGGCCATGCGGGCGGCGTTCGGCCGAGCCCTTGTCGGGCGCAGAACGCGTGTCCCGTGCCGGACAGGCCGGGGAGCGCGCGGCCCGTGTCGTGGCCAGGTTCGTGCGAAGCGCGTGCCTCAATGCCCGCGTGGGCGGGGTTTTTCAAGCCAAATCAGGGCTTGACGCCGGCCGGAGCGGTGCCCCGCGGTGTGGTCCGGGCGGCTTGCGGACGGCGAATCAGGCGCTGGCGGCCCGGTTTGTGCCGCGCTCCTGCAGCAGCTTCTCTTCCCATGCCAGGGCATGGGCGGCGATGGAGTCGAGGTCGTCGTGGCGCGGCGTCCAGTCGAGGGTGCTGCGGATGCGGCGGGTGTCGGCGATCATGGTCATGATGTCGCCGGCGCGGCGCTCGGCATGCTGCACGGCAAAGCTGCGGCCGGAGACGCGGCGCACGGCCTCGATGACCTCGATCACCGAGTAGCCGCGGCCGTAGCCGCAGTTCAGCGTCGTCGAGGGGCCGCCATGATCGAGATAGCCGAGCGCGGCGCGGTGGGCATCTGCCAGATCGCTGACATGGATGAAGTCGCGGATGCAGCTGCCGTCGGGGGTCGGGTAGTCGGTGCCGTAGATGTCGATCTTGGCGCGCTGGCCGGTGGCGGCTTCCACCGCGATCTTGAGCAGGTGCGTGGCGCCTTGCGTCGCGAGGCCGATGCGGCCCTGCGGATCGGCGCCGGCGACGTTGAAGTAGCGCAGCACCACATAGTTCATGCCGTGGGCGGTGGCGACGTCGTGCAGCATGATTTCGGTCATCAGCTTCGACATGCCGTAGGGCGACAGCGGCCGCGTCGGCGCTTCCTCGACGACCGGCATCTGGTCGGGATTGCCGTAGACCGCGGCGGTCGACGAGAAGATGAAGCGGGGGATGTTGCACTTCACGGCGACGTTGAGCAGGTTGCGCGTCGTCATGGTGTTGTTGCGGTAGTAGCCGAGCGGGTCGCGCAGCGACTCCGGCACCACGACCGAGCCAGCGAAATGGATGATGGAATCGACGTGATGGGCGGCGATCACGCCCTCGACGAGATTTTCGTCGGCGACGTCGCCGATGAACAGCGGCACGCCATCGGGAATGAAGTGCGAGAAGCCGGTCGACAGGTTGTCGATGACCACGACGCTTTCGCCGGCCTCCGCCAGCGCCAGAACCGTGTGGCTGCCGATATAGCCGGCCCCGCCGGTGACAAGAACGGTCATGCGATCACCTCATTCCGGCGGTGGCCGGGTCGCGGCCGCCGCATCTCAAGTCGGCCGGCGAATGCTCCGGCGTTGGCGCGACTGTGCATCGCGCGTGGTCGATATCAGGTATAAGGCAGCCGGCGCGGGGCGCATTTCTGTGGCTTTTTGCGCTCGAAACCGCTTTATGGTTTCCAAACCGTAACGCCGATGGTGTGCTTTTCCCGAAATCACGCATGTCCAACGTCCTGATCATCAAGACCTCTTCGCTCGGCGACGTCGTGCACCAGATGCCGGCGATGACGGACCTGCGCCGCGCGTATCCCGATGCGCGGGTGACATGGGTGGTGGAGGAGGCGTTCGCGCCGCTGGCGCGGCTGCATCCGGCGGTCGATGCGGTGCTGCCGGTGGCGACGCGGCGCTGGCGAAAGCAATTGTTTCAGGCCGCGACATGGCGCGACTTCGCGGCGTTCCGCGCGGCGCTGCGCGCGGTGAACGCGCAGACGGTGGTCGACACCCAGGGGTTGCTGCGTTCGGCGCTCATCGTGCATTTCACCACCGGCGAGCGTCACGGCTATGACCGCGACAGTATCCGCGAGCCGATCGCGTCGCGCTTCTACGACGTCACCCATCGCGTCAGCCGCGCGCTCCATGCGGTGACGCGCAACCGCCTGCTGACCGCGGCAAGTCTCGGCTATCAGGCGAGCGAAGTGATCGACTATGGCCTCGAGCGGCCGCTGCGCGATGGCGGCGCGCCGTATGCGGTGCTGCTGCACGGCACCTCGCGCGCCAGCAAGGAGTGGCGCGAGGTCGACTGGATCGGGCTCGGCAAATGGCTCGCGGCACGCGGCTTCGCGGTGCTGCTGCCATGGGGCAACGCGGCCGAGGAGGTGCGGGCGACGCGGCTTGCGGCGGCGATCCCCGGCGCCAGGGTGCTGCAGCGCCAGCCGCTCGATGCGACGGCGAAGGTGATCGCGGGCGCCGCGCTGGTCGTCGGCGTCGACACCGGATTGCTGCATCTCGCCGCCGCCTACGGCGTGCCGTTGCTTGCGATCTTCCTCGCCACTGATCCCGGCCTCACCGGGCCGGTCGGCCGTGGGCCGATCACCGTGCTCGGCGGCAAGGGGCAGTATCCGTCGTTCGTGCAGGCGACGGAGGTGCTGGAGCAGCAGGTGCTGCCGTCGGTGCTCTAGCATCCTGATGATTTCAGGCGTGTCGTCCGTCACCCTGAGGTCGCCATGCGTAGCATGGCCCTTGAAGGGCGACGGCCCGTGCAGCAATTCCGTGGCCGTTCATCCTTCGAGGCGCGCAAGTGCGCGCACCTCGGGATGACGGATTTTGAAGATGACGGATTGCGCTCAATACAGCTTGATCAGGTCGTCTCGATCAGGTCGCCTTGATCAAGTCGTCTTGATCAAGTCCTGGGGGCGCTGAGCAGCTCGGCAACGAAGGCGTCGAGATCGCCGCCGGAAAACTTGATGCCCCTGATCCCGGCGGCGGTCGCCGCGTCGATGTCGCTGTCCTTGTCGCCGATCATGAAGCTGTTCGCGGTGTCCACCGGCCATTGCGCCATCAGGTCGAGCAGCATGCCGGGCTTCGGCTTGCGCCAGTCGCTGTCGCGGCGATAGCGCGGCAGCGGCGCCTGCGGGTGGTCGGGGCAGTAGCGGATGTCGTCGATGCGTGCCCCGTCGCGGGCCAGTTCCTGGCGCATCCACGCGTGCAGCGCGCGGACGTCATCCTCGCCGAACATCCCGCGCGCCACGCCCGACTGGTTGGTGACGACGAACACGAGATAGCCGGCGTCGTTGAGGCGGCGCACGGCGCGTGCCGCGCCGTCGATCCAGCGGATGCGGTCGCTGTGCCCGATATAGTCGTCGTCGTGATTGAGGACACCGTCGCGGTCAAGGAAGGCGGCGGGCCGCGGCGCGGTCGTGCCGGCGGCGCGCGCGCTCATGCCCTGGGGCTGGCGGCGGCCGCGCCGGCAAGCAGGCCCTGCTCGATCTCGTCGCAGATGGCGTGGCCGGCCACCATGTGGATCTGCTGGATCACCGCTGTGTCCTCGCTCGGCGACACCAGCAGCAGATCGCAGTGCTCGCGCATCGCCTCGCCCTTCAGGCCGGTGAAGCCGATGGTGGTAAGGCCCTTGGCGCGCGCCAGCTTCAGCGCCGCGATGACGTTCGGCGACTTGCCGGAGGTGGAAAAGCCCCAGAACACGTCGCCGCGCTGGCCGAGGCCCTGCACCTGGCGCGCGAACACCTGCTCGAAGCCGTAGTCGTTGGCGATGGCGGTGAGCGCCGAGGTGTCGGTGGTCAGCGCGATCGCGGCCCAGCCGGGCCGGTCGACCTTGTAGCGGCCGACGATCTCGGCGGCGAGGTGCTGGGCGTCGCCGGCGCTGCCGCCGTTGCCGGCCATCAGCACCTTGTTGCCGGCCTGCAATGCCTTGACGCAGGCCGTTGCGATGGCGTGCGCAGTGTGCAGCAGCGCGTCGTCGCAGGCCGCCTCGGTCATGGCCGCCAGCGAGCTCTGGAAATGGGCTGCGATCCGGTACTGGCTCAAGGGAAGCTCCGCCTCAAGGGAATGCGCTGAAGTGGTACTGGCCGTGCGCGAAAGGCGCAAGCGGTCAGGTCGGCTGCGGCGTCGCCGCAAGGCCGAGGCCTGCGAGGATGTCGGTGGCTGCGGTCATGACCGTTGCAGCGCTGATGTCGGTCATGCAGCGATGGTGGCTCATGGCGCACACCGGCTTGTGGCACGGCTGGCACGACAGTTTGGTGTCGCACTGGATGGTGGCGGCGAGGCCGTTGAGCGGCGCCCAGTGGTAGGGGCTGGTCGGGCCGAAGATCCCGACCGAGGGCGTGCCTGCGGCGGCGGCGACGTGCAGCAGCCCCGAATCGTTGGAGACGGCGAGGCGCGCGGCGGCGAGCGCCAGGATGCCGTTGCGCAGGTCCGTGCCAGTGAGGTCGCGCGCCCGCGCGCCGCCGGCGGCCACGATGGCGTCGGCGAGCGGTTTTTCCCCGGGGCCGCCGACGACCCAGACATCGATGCCGCGGGCGGTGAGCTGCCGGGCGAGCTCGGGATAGGCCGTCCAGCGCTTGGAGGGGCCGACCGCGCCGGGGGCGAGCGCCACCGCCGGACCGTCGCCGAGGCCGTTCCTGGCCCGCCAGGCGGCCGCCTCGGCGGCGGGAACGACCATTCGGGGCGGCGGCCAGTCCATGGTCAGGTGGGTGCGAGGCGGCAGTGTCAGGGCGACCTTCTTGTCGATCAGGCGCGGCAGAGCGCGCTCGCCCCAGCGCCAGTCGTTGATCAGGCCGAACCGGACCTCGCCGACGAAGCCGACCCGCTCGGGGATGCCGGCGAGCGCCGGCGCGATCGCGCACTTCCAGGTGCGCGGCATCATCAGTGCGGTTCCATAGCCCTCGGCGCGCAGGACCTGGGCGAGCTCCCACTGCTGCCTGAGGGCGAGGCGGCTGCGCGGCAGGTTCCAAACGATGCCCTTGCGCACCCCCGGCATGTAGTCGAGCAGGGGGGCGACCAGGCTGGTCGCCAGGATATCGACCGGGCGGTTGGGCCAGCGCTGCTTGAGCACCCGCACCACCGTGTGGCCGCGCACGAAATCGCCAATCCACATATAGGGGACGATCAGGAGGGGCCGGGTGTCGGACGGGTCGACCAGCGACGGATCCAGCTTAAATTGTGAATCTTTGTTCATAATTCTTCGACTGTCCCACATCCGGCGGGCCGGGACCGAGGCGCGGAACGCTTCGGCCGGCCCCCGCCGGTTATCGCCTGCCGCGGGCGGCGTCCAGTGGCGCGGCGAGAAATGTTGAGGCCAAGGCCTGTCCCAGGACCGGTCCCAAGGTCCGCTCCAGGACCCGTCCCCAGAACGGTGCGCGAATGATACCGGACGTGAGTTGCCTGCCGGCCGGGTCTGGGGCAAAGGTGGCCCCCGCAACGTAAAACTGGAACTGTCATGCTGCTGGTGACCGGTGGGGCCGGATTTATCGGATCGAATGTCGTGGCCGCGCTCAACGACGCCGGCCGCGCCGATGTCGCGGTCTGCGATCATCTGGGCAGTGACGGCAAGTGGCGCAACCTCGCCAAGCGCCAGCTCGCCGACATCGTGCCGCCGGCCGAGCTGATGAGCTGGCTGCAGGGGCGGCGGATCGAGGCCATCATCCATCTCGGCGCGATCTCCGAGACCACGGCGACCGACGGCGATCTCGTCATCGACACCAACTTCCGCCTGTCGCTCAAGCTGCTCGACTGGTGCACGGCCAATGCGACGCCGCTGATCTATGCGTCGTCGGCCTCGACCTATGGCGACGGCGAGGAGGGCTTCGTCGATGATGGCTCGGTCGAGGCGCTCAAGCGGCTGCGGCCGATGAACCTCTACGGCTGGAGCAAGCACCTGTTCGATCTCGCGGTGCTCGGCCGTCTCGAGAACGGCGACAAGCTGCCGCCGCAGTGGGCCGGCCTGAAGTTCTTCAACGTGTTCGGCCCGAACGAATATCACAAGGGCACGATGGCCAGCGTGCTGGCGCGGCGCTTCGAGGACATCCGCAGCGGCCGCGAGGTCCAGCTGTTCAAGTCGCATCGCGACGGCATCGCCGACGGCGACCAGCGCCGCGATTTCATCTATGTCGACGACGTCGTGCGGGTGATCATGTGGCTGCTGTCGCGCCGCTCGGTCAGCGGGCTGTTCAATGTCGGCACCGGCCATGCCCGCAGCTTCCGCGACCTGATGCTCGCCGGCTATGCCGCGCTCGGCCGCACGCCGAACATCAGCTACGTCGACATGCCCGAGCAGATCCGCGGCAGTTACCAGTATTTCACGCAGGCCAGCGTCGATCGCCTGCTCGCCGCGGGCTACAATGGCGGCTTCACCTCGCTGGAGGACGCTGTCGGCGCCTACGTGAAGGACTTTCTCGACCAGGCCGATCGCTACCGCTGATCGGGCCAACCTCAAGGATACGGACGCTTTAAATGTTCGATTTCGACGCGCTCGCGGGCGCCATGGTCCGGCAGACGGTGCTGTGCATCGGCGACCTGATGCTTGACGAGTTCGTCTATGGCGAGGTGTCGCGTATCTCGCCGGAAGCGCCGGCGCCGGTGATCGCGGTCCAGCGCAGCGAGACCAATGTCGGCGGCGCCGGCAACGTCGCGCGCAACATCGCGAGCCTCGGCGCGCGGTGCCTGTTCGTCGGCCTCGTCGGTGCCGATGCCGCGGGCGACGTGCTGCGTGCGGCGCTGGCGCGCGAGCCGCAGATCGAGCCGCTGCTGGTGACGGATTCGGCACGGCCGACGACGCGTAAGGTGCGCTACGTGTCGGAACATTTCTCGACCCACATGCTGCGCGCCGACTGGGAGCGCGCCGCGCCCGCGACCGAAGCGATCGAGCAGCAGCTGATCGACACCGCGCTCGCGGCGCTGCCGCGCGCCGACATCGTACTGCTGTCGGACTACGCCAAGGGCGTGCTGACGGCGCGGGTGATCCGTCATGTCATCGACGCCGCGCGCAAGCTCGGCAAGCGGGTGATCGTCGATCCCAAGAGCGCCAACTTCGCGATCTACCGCGGCGCGACGCTGCTCACCCCGAACCGCAAGGAATTCGCCGAGGCGAGCCGCAGCCGCGCCGGCAGCGATGCCGAGATCGCCACCGCCGCGCGCGAACTGATGCTGCTCGCCGACTGCGAGGCGATGCTGGTGACCCAGAGCGAGCATGGCATGACGCTGGTGCCCGGCGAGGGCGCGCCGGTGCATGTGCCGGCGCAGCCGGTCAAGGTGCGCGACGTCTCCGGCGCCGGCGACACCGTCGCCGCAGCGCTGGCGGTGGCGCTCGCCGCAGGCGCCGACTGGGAAGAGGCGCTGCGCTGCGCCGCCGCCGCCGCCGCTGTCGCAGTCAGCAAGCGCGGCACCGCGACGGTGGCGCTGTCGGAGCTGCGCGGCCGCATTCTGCCGCCGGCCTCGCTCGCCGCCGAGCAGAAGATCGCAGGGACCCCCGCCGATCTCGACGTCCGCCTCGCGGAGTGGCGCGAGGAGGGCTTGCGCATCGGCTTCACCAACGGCTGCTTCGATATCCTGCATCCCGGCCATGTCCGGGTGCTGACCCAGGCGCGCGCCGCCTGCGATCGTCTGGTGCTCGGCCTCAACAGCGACGCTTCGGTGAAACGCCTCAAGGGCGAGGGGCGACCGGTGCAGAACGAACTGTCGCGCGCCGAGGTGCTGGCGGCGCTGGAGGCGGTCGATCTGGTCGTGATCTTCGAGGAGGATACCCCGCTCGACCTCATCAAGCAGGTGCGGCCCGCCGTGCTGGTCAAGGGCGGCGACTACACCCGCGAGCAGGTGGTCGGCCACGAGGTGGTCGAGGCCTATGGCGGCGAGGTGGTGCTCGTCGACATCCTGCAGGGCCACAGCACGACCTCGCTGGTGCAGCGCGCGCGCGAGGGGCGGACGTGAGCGAGGGCGTGATCGCGCGTGACGGCGCGGCCCCCGGCGGCGGGCGCCGCGGCCTGATGGCCGCGCTGCGCGACCCGGCGGTGCGCATGCGCAACACCGATATCTTCGCGGCGCTGGCCGCCGCCTCGCTGCCGTGGTCGACGACCCCGCCGGCGGTGTTCATGGCGCTGTGGCTGGTGGCGCTGGCATTCACCGCGAACTGGCGCGAACTGCTGGCCTCGCTGCGCCGGCCGGCATGCTTCATGCCGCTGGTGTTCTTCGCGCTCGCGGTGGTCGGCACGCTATGGGCGCAGAGCCCGTGGCCGGAGCGGCTGCACGGCATCAACCCGGTGTCCAAGCTGCTGCTGATCCCGCTGCTGATCTACCACTTCGAGCGGTCGCAGCGCGGCCTGTGGGTGCTGGTGGCGTTCGTGGTGTCGTGCGCACTGCTGCTGGTGTGGTCCTATGTCGTGCTGGTGTTTCCCGCGCTGAAGCTCACCGTCACCGACGGCGTACCGGTGAAGAACTACATCGACCAGAGCCAGGAGTTCGCGCTGTGCATGTTCGCGCTGGCGGCGCCGGCGCTGACCCTCGTCCGCCGGCGGCAATGGGGCCTTGCGCTCGCCTGTGCGGTGCTGATGCTGGCGTTCTTCGTCAACATGATGTTCGTGGTGTCGGCGCGCACCGCGCTGGTCTACATGCCGGTGCTGCTGCTGCTGTTCGCGGTGCTGCATCTGCGCGCGCGGACCACGGTGCTGCTGTTCGCCGGTGCGGCGGTGGTCGCGGCTGCCGTGTGGTTCTCCTCGCCCTACCTGCGCGAGCGCGTCACCCATATCGGCGTCGAGTATGAAGGCTACCAGAACAACGAGATCACCTCGACGGCGCAGCGGCTCGGCTACTGGAAGCGGTCGCTGAAGTTCATCGCGCAGGCGCCGCTGGTCGGCAACGGCACCGGGGCGACCAAGCGGCTGTTCGAGCTCGATGCCGTCGGCAAGACCGGGCTCGCCGCCGACGTCATCGGCAACCCGCACAACCAGACGCTCAATGTCGCGGTGCAGTGGGGCGTGCTCGGCTGCATCGTGCTCTACGCCATGTGGATCGCCCATCTGCTGCTGTTCCGCGGCAACTCGCTCGTCGCCTATGTCGGCCTGCTGGTGGTGGTGGAGAATATGGTGAGCTCGCTGCTCAACTCCCACCTGTTCGATTTCCATGAGGGCTGGATGTATGTCATCGGCGTCGGGGTCGCCGGCGGCATGGCGCTGAAGGCGCGCCGCGAGGCGGCAGCCGGCGGAACGCCGCAGGCGGTCGCCGCGGCGGGGAGCGCGCGGCCATGATCCGCTTGTACCGCATGACCTGGCGCATGTGGCTGATCGCCCTGCACGACGTGCTGGCGACAGGCGCCGCCGTGCTCGTGGCATTCTATCTGCGCTTCGAAGGCTCGCGGCTGTTCGACCGCCTGCCGCTGCTGCTGTGGATGCTGCCGTACTTCCTGCTGTTCAGCTTCGTGGTCAGCTACCTGTTCCAGTTGACGGCGACCAAGTGGCGCTTCATCTCGCTGCCGGACCTGTTCAACATCCTGCGCGTTTCCACCGTGCTCGCGGTGGCGCTGCTGGTCGTCGACTACATCTTCCTGGCGCCGAACGTCTACGGCACGTTCTTCCTCGGCAAGACCACGATCATCCTCTACTGGTTCGTCCAGATCTTCTTCTTCAGCGGCGCGCGGCTTGCCTACCGCTATTTCCGCTACACCCGCACCCGCAGCCACGCCCGCGTGGTCGCCGCCGCGCCGGCGCTGCTGATCGGCCGCGCCGCCGACGCCGAGGTGCTGCTGCGCGCCATCGAGAACGGCGCGGTGAAGCGGCTGTGGCCGGTGGGCATGCTGTCGCCGTCGATGGCCGATCGCGGCCAGATCATCCGCGGCGTGCCGGTGCTCGGCGGGCTCGATGATCTCGGCGACGTCGCCGGCGACTTCGAGCGCCGCGGCAAGCCGTTCGACCGCGTGGTGATGCTGCCCTCGGCATTCGAGCCGGAGATGCAGCCGGAATCGGTGCTGATGCGGGCCCGCAAGCTCGGCCTCACCGTCAGCCGCCTGCCGTCGCTGGGCGAGAGCCGCGATACGCCGCAGCTCGCGCCGGTGGCGGTCGAGGACCTGCTGCTGCGGCCGAGCGTGCGGATCGACTATGCCCGTCTCGAGGCCCTGGTGAAGGGCAAGGCGGTGGTGGTGACCGGCGGGGGCGGTTCGATCGGCTCGGAAATCTGCGAGCGGGTGGTGACCTTCGGCGCCGCGCGTCTCCTCGTGATCGAGAATGCCGAGCCGGCGCTGCATGCGGTGACCGAGCAGCTCGCGCGTCGTGGCGCCGACGTGCAGATCGAGGGCCGTATCGCCGACATCCGCGACCGCGACCGTATCTTGCGGCTGCTGCAGGAATTCAGGCCGGACATCGTGTTCCATGCCGCCGCGCTCAAGCATGTGCCGATCCTTGAGCGCGACTGGGCGGAGGGCGTCAAGACCAACATCTTCGGCTCGGTCAATGTCGCCGATGCCGCGCTCGCCGCAGGCGCCGAGGCGATGGTGATGATCTCCACCGACAAGGCGATCGAGCCGGTGTCGATGCTGGGGCTGACCAAGCGCTTCGCCGAAATGTACTGCCAGGCGCTCGACCGCAAGCTGCAGGGCAAGGGCAACGGCAAGCCGCCGATGCGGCTGATCTCGGTGCGGTTCGGCAACGTGCTGGCGTCGAACGGCTCGGTGGTGCCGAAGTTCAAGGCGCAGATCGAGGCCGGCGGCCCCGTCACCGTCACCCATCCGGACATGGTGCGCTACTTCATGACCATCCGCGAGGCCTGCGACCTCGTGGTGACGGCGGCGACCCATGCGCTGCAGCCGCAGCGGCCGGACGTCTCGGTCTACGTGCTCAACATGGGCCAGCCGGTGAAGATCGTCGATCTCGCCGAGCGCATGATCCGCCTGTCGGGCCTGCAGGTCGGCTTCGACATCGAGATCGTGTTCACCGGCGTGCGCCCGGGCGAGCGGTTGCACGAGATCCTGTTCGCGCACCAGGAGCCGACCGCCGAGATCGGCATTCCCGGCATCGTCGCCGCCAAGCCGGCCGAACCGCCGCTGGAGACCCTGCGCGGCTGGCTGGCGGCGCTGGACAAGGCGGTGATCGCCGAGGATCGCAGCGTGATCGAGGGCGTGCTGCGCGATGCGGTGCCGGAGTTCGGAGCGGGACGGGCTTAGGTTTTGTTCCGTGGCCGCGCGAAGCGCGCCATCACGACGGCCACTGCGGCGGCGCCGAGGGACACCAGGGCGACGCCGGCGAGCGCGGAGGGCCATGCCAGCGACAGCGCAGCGAGCGCCGCCAGCACGAGGTTCAGCACGAACACCTGGCCGACGACCTCGATGACCGCAAAGCCGTTGTCGGTGGCGCGCTGGTAGAAGTGACTGCGGTGGGCCTCCCACACCTTCTCGCCGCGGCGCAGCCGCAGGCCGAGGGTGAGGGTGGCGTCGACGAGGTAATACAGCGGCAGCAGCAGCGCGGCGGCGAGGTGGCCGTTGCCGGCCAGCAGCACGAGGCCCCAGCCGGTGAGCAGGCCGAGCGGCAGGCTGCCGACGTCGCCCAGGAACAGCCGGGCGACCGGCCGGTTGAACGGCGCGAAGCCGATCAGCGCGCCGGCGAGGGCCAGCATGACCGGCAGGCTCTCCCCCGGCGCTGCGCCGACGGCGGCGAATGCCGCCAGCGCCGCGGTGACCGGAACGAGTTCGGCCACCGTCATCCAGTCCAGCCCGTCCATGAAATTGGTGAGGTTGACGAACCACAGCAGTCCGAGCGCCAGCACCGCGCGCTCCAGCCACAGCGGGCAGGGCGGCAGGATCCGCGCATCGCCCGGCAGGACGGCGATCACCGCCGCCACCGCCGCCGCCTGGAGCACCAGGCGGGGCAGCACCGGGATCGGCCGGAGGTCGTCCACGGTGCCGACCACGGCCAGCACGACGGCGGCCGCGAGCACCACGGCCCCGGGGGCCGCCAGCGCGCCGTGCAGGCCGCCGAGGCCCGCCAGGGCGACCGCGGCGATGGTGGCGGCGATGACGGCAATGCCGCCTCCCTGCGGGGTCGGGACCTTGTGGGACGACCGGGCATTGGGCCGGGCGAGGGCGTAGCGGACCAGCAGCGGCCGCAGCAGCACCGCCAGTGCCGCGCACAGCAGGGCGGCGGCCGGGGCGATGGCGAGGAGCAGGGCGGGGGGCGGCGAGGCGATCGTCACGGGGCGGCCGGGTGCGGTTCGGAGGTTTGTGCCGGGCCGGTGTTTCCGCTAGGAGTGCGGCCCGGAGGCGGGGTCTGCCGGGTATGCAACGCCCGCCCGGGAAAGCCAAGCATCGGTAGGGCCGGTGGAGTCCCTCTGGAAGGGTCCGCGTCCAGGGGGCCTTTTTCCCCGGGGCCTGGCGATGGTCTCCACGTCTTGCGCTGCGGGCGGCAGGCTGCCCCACGGGCGGGCCCAGGCGGCCGGGACGTTTCGGGCAAGTCAGAGTCGGGTGGTGATGGGGAAGATCGTCTCGAACGGCTTGCGAATCTATCGCAAGTATCTCGCTCAGTATTTCGTCTTCCGGCTGGGCCGCGAGATCGCGCTGGCGGGCTACCGCGCGCTCTTCCGCCTCGGCTGTCGCCTGCGCCGCGGCGATACGATCGCCACCTACAGGCTGGTCGCGTTTTCCGAATTTCAGCGCCGGTCGCATCCGAAGACGGTGCCGGTGGCGCCGGCCGAGCATCTCGTCCTGCCGCCGCCGCAGTTCATCGGCGCGCCGCAAGGGGCTCATGTGCTTAGCGGATCGATCGCGATCGATGTGCCGGAGGCGCGCATCATCGAGATCGCCGATGCGATGGTGGTCGGCGGCACGAGTTTTGTCCTTGCGCAGGGCTGCGCCATTCATCCGGACCTGCTCGCGCCGAAGACCGAGGAATCCCCGGCCGAAATCCGGGGCTTCATCAAGCTCGATTCGGCACGCGAGCGCATGACGTCCTATTTCGGTGCGGCTGCGCGGACGCTGCCGCGCGCGATCAACCTCCTGGGGCAGAGCGCGGGCAACTACGCGCACTGGATGACCGAGATCGCACCGCGGCTGGCGATTCTCGATGCGTCGCCGGACTACGATGATTGGCCGTTGCTTGTCGATGGCTGGATTCACCGCAACATGCGGGACGCTGTCGCAATTCTGTCACGGAAGGCGCGACCGATGATTCTGGTGGAGCGCTGGCAGCCGGTGAACGTCGGCGTGCTCGCGGACGTTTCGGCCACGGGCTACGAGCCGTACATCCCGCACAAGCTCAGCAACAAGCCGCATCCGGCCTACAAGAACTGCTTCTCGCGCTTCGCGCTGGATTCGCTGCGGACGGTCGCGCGGGGCGCGGATCTTTCGCCGGAAGGCGCCGGACCGGAGAAGATCTATCTGCACCGGGGCGCCGGCAGCACCAACGCCCGCGGCTTGAGCAACGTTGCCGAGATCGAGCGGATCATGGTCGAGAACGGCTTTCATCTCGTCGATCCCGGCCGGCTTGGTTTTGCCGAGCAGGTTCGTTTGTGCAGAAATGCACGGGTCATCGCTGCGCCGGTCGGGGCCAGTCTCGCCAACATGATCTTTGCGCCTTCGGGAGCGCTTATTGTTGCTCTCAAGCCATATTATGAACAGAGCAATGATTATTACTACGCGGTGCTGTCTGGGGTACTTGGACACCATCTGTTGTTCGTGTTAGGCCAACCATCATCCCAACGGGCGCACCCAATTCACAATGCCTATCACATCGACCCCGGAACCTTGAGCGAGGCGCTGAAAGCGCGCCCTTGAGCTCGAGACCCTGCTGGCCGGGTGCCGGGCACTCCCCGTGGTTCCAAATGAAGTCCTTGGAAACGAACGTTAAATGAGCAAGATCGCGTTACTCGTCGGCAGCAGCTTCAGTGCAGCGCCCCTGTTCTTTGCGTTGAAGCGCCGCGGCCTGGAGGTCTGGGTGTGCGGCAACGCCAAGGACGATCCCTGCCATCAGTACGCCGATCGTTCGTTCTACTTTGACTATTCCGTGACAGCGGAACTCGCCAATTTTCTGAAAAACGCGACGATCGATTACCTCGTTCCGAGCTGCAACGACTATTCCTATATGTCCTGCGCGGCGCTCGCGGGGCAGTACGGTTTCCCCGGTTTCGACCAGCTCGACGTCGCCGAGATTCTTCACACCAAGGTCAGCTTCCGCAAGTTCACCGAGGCGCACGGCATTCCGGCGCCGCGCGCACGCCAGGTGCGCTCGGTCGACGAGGTCGGCGCGTTCGATCTGGCGCAGCCGCTGCTGTTCAAGCCGGACGACAGCTTCAGCGGCCGCGGCATGACCAAGACCTCGGCCGATGCGGATCTGTCGTCCGTGATCGCGCAGGCGCTGAAGGTGTCGCGTTCCGGCCAGGTGCTGGTCGAGGAGTTCGTGGAGGGTAATCTCCACAGCCATACTGCGTTCATCGAGGACGGCGACATCGCCTTCGATACGTTCGTCGACGAGTTCTGCACGGTCTATCCGTTTCAGGTCGACTGCTCGAACCATCCGACGCGGCTGTCGGACGCCATCAAGGAGGCGGTGCGGGTCGCGATCCGGCGTCTCGTGACCGCACTGAAGCTCAACGACGGGCTGCTGCATACCCAGTTCATCAGCAACGGCAGCGATGTCTGGCTGATCGAGTGCATGCGCCGTTGCCCGGGCGATCTCTACGGCGGCCTCGTCGAGCGCTCGATGGGCGTCGCCTACCACGACCTCGTCGTCGCCAAGTATCTCGGCGAGCGCTACGCAGTGCCGCCGCGCAACGACGTCCTCAAGCCCTACAGCCGCCACACCATCTCGGTGACGGAGCAGGTCGTCGCTCACTCCTTCAGCCAGAACGTGCCGGCGAAAAACGTCGAGGTCGTTCAGCTCATGATCAGCGGCGAGGTGCTCAAGCCCGCGCCTTACGGCAAGCTCGCCATTCTGTTCGCCGAGCATCACTCCCGCGAGGAGATGCTGCAGGTCGCGCCGCAATGGGCGAGCCACATTACCATTCAGTCGCTGGAGCGCGCGTGATGCAGCAGCGCAACGGCGGGCGGCGCAAGCTGCAGGTGGCGTTTCTCGGCGGCAGCACCGATTCCGCCATCGGCCAGGTGCATCGCATCGCGATCGAGATGGATCAGCGTTACGAGCTGGTCGCCGGCTGCTTCAGCCGCAAGAGCGAGCCGAACCTGCGGACCGCGGATGCCTATGGTGTCGCGCACGATCGCGTCTATGGCTCGCTCGACGACATGCTCGCCGCCGAGCGCGCGCGCCTCGATGCCATCCTGGTTCTGACGCCGACCGATCAGCATCGCGACCAGGTGCTGGCGTGCATCGCCAGCGGCGTGCCGGTGATCTGCGAGAAGGCGCTGGCGGCGTCGAGCGCCGATGCGCGGCAAATCAAGGCTGCCCTCGACAAGAACAGCGGCTTTCTCGCGGTGACCTACAACTACACCGGCTACCCGATGCTGCGGGAGCTGCGCCATCTGATCGAGCAGGGGCGCTTCGGCGCCATCAGCCAGATCCATGTCGAGATGCCCCAGGAGGGCTTTGCCCGGCTCGACGCCAGGGGCAATCGCCCCTCGCCGCAGGACTGGCGGCTGCGTGACGGCCGCAGCATTCCCACGGTGTCGCTCGACCTCGGCACGCATGTCCACAGCCTGACCAAGTTCCTGACCGGCGAGAGCCCGCGCGAACTCGTCGCCATCCAGGACAGCTTCGGTCATTTCGACCAGGTCGCGGACAACGTGTTGTGCATCGCCCGCTACAGCGGCGAACTGACCTCCAATGTGTGGTACGGCAAGAGCGCGCTGGGCTTTCGCAACGGCCTGCGGCTGCGGCTGTTCGGCCGCAACGGCGCCGCCGAGTGGCATCAGGAACATCCGGAGTACCTGCATCTCGCCGATGTCGCCGGCCACAAGTCGACCCTCGATCGCGGCAGCGGCGAGGCGACGGTCGCCAACCAGGCCCGCTACACCCGTTTCAAGGTCGGTCATCCCGCCGGCTTCATCGAGGCGTTCGCCAACTACTACACCGATGTCGCCGATGCGCTCGAAGCCTATCACCGCGACAACGGCGCGCCGTTTCCGCCCTACGTGTTCGGCATCGATGCCGCGCTGGAGGGACTGAACATGCTGGAAGCCATCACGTCGTCCTCCACCAAGAAGAGCTGGGTAAGCGTTTCAACATGAAGCTGATCGTCGAAGAGGCCGGCAGGCGGGAATGGGCCGATGCCGCGCAGGCGTTCTGCCGCGAGTTCGTGCGCGATAACGGGCGCAAGAAGTACATCTTCGGCTGCAACGCCTATGGCCACGACCTCGTCGCGCAGGTCAAGGTCGACGGTTTCATCGACGATTTCTCGAAGAACGACACGTTCCTCGGTCTGCCGATCGTCAAGACGTCAGCCGTTCCGAAGGATGCCATGGTGCTGATCGCCTCGGGCGGCAGCCCGTTCACGGTCATGCGCCATCTCGATGCGTTCGGTCTCCAGCACCTCGACTATTTCGCGTTCTACAAATGGTCCGGACTGCCCGTCCGCGAACTGGTGTTCAACGAGGGCTTTGCCACCGAATTCGCCGCCAATCGCGCCGAGTATGACCGGGTCTTCGCGGCACTGGCGGACGACGAGTCGCGCCAGGTGTTCCAAAAGCTGGTGAACTTCCGCGTCAGTCACGACCTCGACAATCTTCGCGGCTTCACCTCGCGCGAGGACGTGCAGTATTTCGAGCCGTTTCTGGCGCTCGCGCGCGGTGGAGAGACGTTCGTCGATGTCGGCTGTTTCGACGGGCATACCAGCCTCGAATTCATCAAGCACTGCCCGGACTACCGTGCGATCCACGTGTTCGAGCCGGAGCAGAAGAACATCGACGTCTGCAAGGCGCGTCTCGCCGGACGCCCCAATGTGCACTTCCATGCCTGCGGCCTGTCGGACCGCAAGGAGAGGCTGCACTTCAGCGCCGGCGGCTCGACCTCGCATATCGACGCGCAGGGCGAACTGGTCATCGAGGTCGATCGGCTCGACGACGTCATCAACGATACGCCGACCTTCGTGAAGATGGATATCGAGGGCGCGGAGCTGAAAGCGATCGCGGGCGCGAAGGCGACGATTGCAGCGGCCCATCCGCGCCTTGCGATCTCGGTCTATCACAATGCCGGTGACTTCTGGCGCATCCCGCAGGCGATCCTCGCCGTGCGAGGCGACTATGATCTTTACATGCGGCACTACACGGAAACGATTTACGAGACCGTGATGTTCTTCATTCCGAAACATTAGGACAATAATCTGTAGTGATGTCCTCAACTCGCGAGATTTAGATGGCTCTGAGCGATTGTAGAATCATTGAACTGCCCAAGATCCACGACAGCCGCGGCAATCTCAGCGTTGTCGAGGCGGGGCGGCAGATTCCTTTCGACATCAAGCGTGTGTACTACCTCTACGATATTCCGGGAGGCGCAGTGCGCGCGGGTCATGCCCATCGCCAATTGCACCAGATCATGATTGCGATGTCCGGTGCGTTCGATGTGACGCTGGACGACGGCAAGGAGCGGAAGAAATTCCATCTCAACCGCTCGTATGTCGGCCTGTATATCGCGCCGATGACCTGGCGCGACCTCGATAATTTCTCGTCAGGCGCCGTCTGCATGAACATCGCCTCGGAATACTATGACGAGGCCGACTACATGCGCACCTATGACGAGTTCCTCCAGGAAATCGAAAAGAAGCGATGACCAAGGTTCCCTTCCTCGATCTTTCCGTTCAGCACCGCGCCATCCGTGAGGATCTCGTCGCCGCGGCGACGGCTGTGATCGATTCCGGCTGGTATATCCTCGGCGGCGAAGTCCAGGCGTTCGAGCGCGAGTTCGCGGCGTTCTGCGGCGTCAAGCACTGCATCGGCGTCGGCAACGGCCTCGAGGCGCTGCAGATCACCCTGCGCGCGATGAACGTCGGTCCGGGCGACGAGGTGATTGTCCCCAGCAATACGTTCATCGCCACCTGGCTCGCCGTGACCGGCGTCGGCGCGACCATCGTGCCTGTCGAACCCGATCCGGCGTCGCACAATCTCGATCCGGCGCTGCTGGAGCAGGCGATCACCGCGCGCACCAAGGTGATCATCCCGGTGCATCTCTACGGGCACCCGGCGGACATGGATCCGATCAACGCGGTGGCGCAGCGGCATGGTCTCAAGGTCATCGAGGATGCGGCCCAGGCGCATGGCGCGCTCTACCGCGGCCGCAAGGCCGGTTCGCTCGGCCATGCGGCCGGCTTTAGCTTCTATCCCGGCAAGAATCTCGGCGCGCTCGGCGACGGCGGGGCGGTGACCACGGATGACGACGAACTCGCCGACCAGATCCGTCTGATCCGCAACTACGGCTCGAAGAAAAAGTACGAGCATCTGGTCAAGGGCTGTAACTCGCGCCTCGACGAAATGCAGGCGGCCTTGCTGCGGGTCAAGTTGCGGTCGCTCGAGCAGGGCAACGAGGCACGGCGCGGCATCGTGGCCCGCTATGTTGCCGAGCTTGCCAATCGCGGTATCGAGGTGGTCGAGCCGCTGCCGGACACCGTCTCGTCCTGGCATCTGTTCGTCGTCAGCGCGGCAGACCGCGAGCGCCTGCGCACCCATTTGCAGGACCATGGCGTGGAAACGATGATCCACTATCCGGTGGCACCGCACCTGCAGCCGGCTTATGCCGAGCTCGACTATGGCGGACGCACGTTCCCGATCGCCGAACGGCTGCAGAATCGCGTGCTCAGCCTGCCGCTGTTCCCGGGCATGACGGAGCAGCAGGTCGATCAGGTGCTCGGCGCGATCGCCGCCTGGCGGCCGTGACGAGGGTCACGCGCAGCTGACTTCAGGTGAACCTGACACGGATTGCGACGTTTTGTTGATCTGGCTTGCGTTTGCTACGAGATAGAGGCCGCTTCGTCTTGGCTTCTGATGCCGTGAGCGACAAACTGGGGACCGGCTTCGATGGGCGAATACGAAGAACGCTTCGGACGTGAATTCGATCGTTTTTTGCTCCAGGGCGGTCTTGGCGCAGCCAAGGCGGTCGTGATTGCGGTCATGATGTTCATTTCGATTGATCTGATGACCGGCAATATCGCCAAGGCCTTTTGGGTGGCGGTGTTGTGCGCCGTGATCTCGCTGTTCCGGACCTGGCGTCGTTATCTCGAGCCGATCAGCTTTGTGCTGTTGTGTATCGCGGTCGCTGGCTGGCTCGATTTCCGCTGGGATGGCGTGCGGGTTGCGATCGCATCCCTCAAGGCGGCGCTCAGCTCAAGCTTTTAGCTGAACACCCGGCGAGTGGCCGCAAGATCGGGCAGCGGCTTAGCAGGTTCATTCTACTGACGAGGACCTGTCACGCGAATTGTCGAAACGCCTTTTCAAGTCCGTCCAGATCGATCTTGAATTTTTTATGGAATGGGTGTCCGTCGCCGATCTGGGGGCCGACGACATAGTGCAGCTCGTGCCCGAGTATGCCGAAGAGATTTGAGAAGAAGTAGTAGTTCGCGTCTTCGTAGTACGGCGACATCACGATGATCTTGCAGGATTGTCTGGCGAAGATCACGTTCGAGAGCGCGGCTCCGATCTGGCCCGCGACGAGTTCGGCTTCGCTGAAAATCGACAGTTGTTCGCGAAACGAAAGACTGCCTGGCTCGATGGTCTCGAAACCGTAGCGCCGCGCCATGGCCTCTGCCTGGTCGTCGTTGACGGCTGCCCGCGTGTTGCCATTGTTGGCGCGACGCAGATACAGCTTGCGTCCGATCTTTCCGGTGGGAGTTGCGGATTTCAGGGCGACGTCGCGCATCGCACAAAGCGCAGTCCGTGAGAACGGAAACTCCTCGGGGCCTGTCTTCAGGATATTACCGCTGGTGACGTATTCCCGGTACTCCGCCGGAATATAGGACGCCGGCGACACATGGACGAGGTGTTCGGCGGACACCATTTCCCAGCGTTCGACCTTGATGAGCGGCCGCCTGTTCTGGTTGACGACGGAGAGGGCCTCGTGAAGGTTGGGGTGCACCCAGCCATCGATCAGCAGGGGCAGACTCTTATCGGCTTCGCTGCTGTCGAGCACCATGAGCTTCGGCAGAATTTCGGTCAGCCAGTGCGCATAGTTGCCGGCGCATTGCCCGATGATGGTCGCGGCGGCGCCGACTCTTCGGCGACTGCGCGGCACCCTGGTCCGCATCAACTCATGGGCCGGATCGATGCCGGCTTCACCGAACGTTTCAGCGGGGCAGACCTCTCGCGCGGGTCGATAGAAGCTGGAATGGAGCGCGCAGTCGCCGGAGATGACAAAGTCGGTGCCGCCGATGACGCTTGCCTGGGGTATGTCGCTGACTGCGAGTTTTGGCGAGATCACGCTGACCGTTTTAAGATCGGCATATTCGTCGGGGGTATAACCGATGAAGCGCGGGGCGGGTATTTCAATCCGCTGCTCGGCCTCCACGACCTGCGTATGCAAGCCGTGATCCTGAACATAGGTATCCAGTTGAGCCAGGCGGAAGCTCGACCCGCGGTATCGCAATGACAGACGAATCCAGGCACCGCGAAGGCGGAAGTGGGTCGCCAAAACCCAATTCCGAAGGATACGGAACACGGCGTATTTCGACAGATGGCCGCGATAGAAACTGCGAAGCTCTCCCTTGAGCCCCCGGATACGCCAATAGATCGAAAGCACGGCTTCCTTGAGAAATCTGAAAATGAAATGGCGAGCCAAATATCCGCGATAGCCCCGTCGAAACAAGCCGAGAGACCCCGCTTCTAGGTCCAATCGGGGGCTCATGTCGATATCGGACTTGGAGTGCTGACGCTGCATACGGTCCATCGGTCTGCGGTGGCACTGAGAACGACCCGTGATGGGCGCGAATTTGCAGAAGATAGCTAAACACTACCCGAATGCCCCGGTTCCTTCAATGTTCCTTGCCGACCGGAGTGAGAGGAATTTACCTAAGTTTGCCAATGGCTTGCGACGTTAGCGGCGTATGCGGTGGCGCTATCGTCATATTCCTTGGAGGCTGTAAGCTTGCTGCGATGATCAGTAAAACGGCCCGGCCTCAAGGTCAGGCGCCCCCGTTGCGGCATTATCGGCCTGGCCGAAGGGCACGAAGATTGATCAGCATTTTTTGGGAGCAGTGCAGTTCGTCGGATCTTCGAAGCTCCTGCTGATGGATTCGCTGCTCGGATACACATTCCAGCAGGGCGATTGGACGATAGCCGGCGGCGGTGCGGCGCCTGTTTGGCGTCTGGAACATGCACAATGCGTCGCGCTCTGCACGACTGTCGGCGGCTCCTCCATCAGTTTGACCTATGGAAATGGTAGCGGTTGGCGGCCGGCGAACAACAACGCGGGCAATCAGTGAAATTCCGCGTGGGCGAGCACAATCTTGACGCTGTCAAGCAAAGCCTCGCCGCACCAGTAAAGCATCGCGGCGGCAGCCACCGCCAGCGAGATCCACATGCCTGGTCGACGCAGGAACTCCCCGCGCTTCGGGGCGGGATTGGAAATTGAGGACATCATGAAATCCAGACTTTAAAATAGCGCGAGTCTAGAATCTGTAGCGCTTTGGTGTCGACCCTACCAGGGTACTGCTAACAGTGGCATGAGCCGCATTTCAGGAAGCCATCCATGACCACCGCTGCCACTTCGGCGGCGCGATCCGTCGCGCCCGCTTGGTTCGAGTTGAGACGCCCGACTACTTTTTTACCCTCGGCGGAAACGAAAGCGACATGGTCCGCGTCGAGCCGCGCGGCCAACCGCCGCGCTCAAGCCGCCGCTGCCCGTCGCACCGGTGGCCGCGGCAAAGTGAGCTGACGAGGTTCTCCTGCTCGTCGACAAAGCCCGGCCGTTGTGCAGGGCTTTTTATTAGAGGCCGGTGTTGGCCTCGCAGCCTCCCGAACCTCAAAGGTGATCTATGAAGCTTCTGCATTGGGCAGGGTTGTGCGTCGTCGATAACTTATCTTCCGATTACAATGGCATCTTTCAACCTTTCGTTGAGGACGAAGATCGCGCTCAACCAACCTCTGCAAACCATCGAATAGCCGGCCTGCTCTAGGATCGCGGCAATCGGGCTTTGCAGGGCGTCTTTCGCGTCAGATGCATGAATTTCGGCGCAAATCACGGTCGGGCGGCAGAGGTCCCAGCGCCAGGCCCGAAGAATTTCAGCATCCATAGTCTCGATATCGATGCTTAAAAGGTCGATGGGGCGGTTGACATGCTTCGCGAGGAATTCATCGATGCGTTGACAGGGAACATCCGAATAGCCGAGATAGACTTGGCCATTCTTGCGGGTATGCCAATCGACCAAATCCTGATCGTAGAAGCCGTTGATGAGCGCGTGTTCGAAGCGATGATAGCGAAATATTCCGGAATCGGAGGCGATGCCAAAATTGAAGACATCGTCTTCAGGGCGTGCTCGTTCAAAAAGGCGACATAGGTCGGGATTGGGCTCCACGCAGAAGCCACGCCAGCCTCGCTTGTAGAAATAATAGGTGTTCGACGAATCGATCGGGTGGGCCGCGCCAATGTCGAGATAGGTGCCGGGGACGAATTGCCTGATGATCGTTCGAAAGATCGTTTCGATGAGCAGGTCTTCAGCTTCGATTGAATAGCTGTTTCGTGTTGGGTATTCTTCGGCCTGTAGCGCGTGGGATCTGCCGAAGAGATCCACACGCTTTTC
Source organism: Bradyrhizobium sp. U87765 SZCCT0048 (assembly GCF_018131225.1). GTDB lineage: Bacteria > Pseudomonadota > Alphaproteobacteria > Rhizobiales > Xanthobacteraceae > Bradyrhizobium_A. The sequence goes on from NZ_JAFCMM010000006.1 coordinate 235,716, forward strand.
CAGTTCGTCGTGCGCGACTCTCAGCACTGCAAGCCGTTCGACCAATTGCTCGTGCTTGAGAAGAAGATTCGCCGCCGTCAACGCGTGAACTTTGTTCGCTAGTTCCACTTGCCGGTGCCGTAATTCCTTGAGTTGATGCGTGAGGGTGGCTTCACGTCGACGATAAGGTCTCTCCATCCCTCATCCTTCCAACCGCTCCGGGTTCGAAGCTCGCAGCCGTCGTTCCATAGCTCGGCTTCGGCTGTGCATTTGAGGCGGCGACGGCGGCGCGTGCCTTTGGAAACACCTCGAACTGCTTCAGGGACAGCTTTTTGAGCTGCGCGATGTATTCATCAAATTTGTAGAGTTTGTGATACTCTTCAAGGAGTTCTTTGTTCAGCTTGACGTAGGCCTCCCGGTTTGCGGCAAGACTGACTATCTTGTCACAAATCTCGTTCACCATTTCGTCTTCGCTCTCAAAGAAGTTTTCATATGTCTTGAAATGGTCAGATGGGAAGAACTCGTCGTTGTAGACGGTAAATCCGATGCCGCCTTGATAGATTGGTTGCGCGACATAGCCATCAAAACCTTCGCCGAACGAGATAGAGAACATGCAGCGGGTAGCGTAGTCCATGTATCGATCAAACGTGATGCCGCGGATCTCGACCAGCTTATAATCAGGAAGCTTGTTGGCAATAACCTTCAGGCATTTATCTTTGTGAGGCGCATCATCAAACGAGTAGATGATAAGTTTTTCCTTCTGCTCGAATTCCGACGGCGGATAGTCGCTGAGGTCAGTATAGGCCGGCAGCAGGATGGTCGGCAGGTCGTATCGATCGGCGAACGCCTGTCCCGCGTACGAATGGTGCGCGGCTGACTGGCTCATTCCATCCGCGATCTTGCGCAAAGAGGCAAACTTCTCCTTTTCATGCATGAGCCTAATATTCTGATTGAGCAAGTTAACGTGGAGATGTCGATTCAAGAGATAGTCGAGCTCCGCTCGCGACAGATCATCGACAAAAGTCGACGAGGCATATTCTGGTAAGTGAAGATAGATCTCTTTTGCTTTCGTGCAGCGCAGGATTTGCTCGAAGCGATAGATGTTCTCAGAGTTCTGAAAATTCGTGTTCCTGAAATAGGTCAAGCGGGACGGATTCGGTATCGTTACAACGAGCACCTCGAAGCCATGCAGCCACTTCAGTCGGCGCATGTGCCTGGCGATGCTGATCATCGAGTAGATGCCGCCGCTCATCGCGTTATGCTGCGGCACAACGATGACCATGATCTTCTCTGCGTCGACCACGTCGAGGGGGAACGTGATGTTTTGCGTGCGCTCGAAGACCGCCGATTCATCGGCTAGATTGTTGGCGCCCTGAGTGAATGCGCCCTTGAGGGACCGGTTCCTCCAGGAAGCCGCGAGCGCATAGTACATGGGCTGAGGAAGCGTCCACCTTGCGATCTGCCGGCATGCTGTGAAAAGTTTTGAACGGAAGGAACCCGAAAACGACCCCATCTAATCCTCTCGAACGTGGTGCTATCAATTTTCCCTAAGTTACCAAGGCTACACGAGAGCGTAGAGCCGCACTATGGGAAGGCAGGCAAGCAAATAATCAGCGGAGACTGTCATAAAATTGTCGCCCTGACGTCGCTTTCGCGTTGTCAATTTCGCCAGGGTGCCAGAATCGTAGAAATCATTTTTATAATCAGCACTTTATGCTACCTTTTTCTTTTTGGCTATGGGGGAGTTTAAGGGTAGTTCGAATTTGGCATCGCTTGCATGGACGCTAGACGTTGTTGTTCTGGAGGCGGCCAACTGGTCTTGAATCCTGTAGCCGTTTCTGCCTTATCGCAAATGGTAAGGCAGGGAGAAACATTGGGAACCTCTCGCCGCTGACAATCCATCAGCGCAGCCTTCCGAATCGAGGCTCGTTGTTCATGAAAATCCTTCTCGTCGATACGGCTTTCGCCGCTGTCCCGATCTACGACTACCTGATGAGCGCCGGACACGACGTGTGGGTGATGGGCGGTCGTTCCGGTGACGTCTTGGCTCAACGCGCGGGCGACCGCTGGATCGAGCAGGACTACAGCAATGTCGATGCCGTCAGAGCGCATGTTCTGCGTCTCGGTTTTGACCGTGTCGTTCCCGGCTGCACCGATGTATCGATCGCCACCTGTCTGCAGCTTGAGATGTTTTCGCATCTCCTGGATTCGCCGCAGGCGGATCAGGTCCTGTCCAATAAGCTGGCGTTCCGTGATCTCTGTCGGCGTTTGGCGCTTCCAGCGCCGCGTGTTGCAGATCGCGCGGAGTTTCCGTTGGCTGGACGTTTCATTTGCAAGCCGGTCGATGCGTTCAGCGGACGTGGTATTTCCATTTTCGATGGAGAGGATCTCGACGCACTAAGGTCGGCGTGCGAAACCGCAGAAGGAGCGAGCCCGAGATCGACGTTCTTGATCGAGACATTTGCCGAGGGCCAACTGCACAGCTGTAGCGCGTTTGTCGAAAATCATAAAATTGTCGACGCATTTTATGTGATCGAAGGTTCGTCCGCCAATCCGTTCGCCGTGGATACCAGCTACGTCGTCTACGATCTCCCGGAGGCTGCCACCCGTACTGTGGAAGGCAGTCTAGAGAAGATCAGTGCTGACTTGCGGCTCCGTGATGGATTGATTCATGCCCAGTTCATACTGACGCCGGTCGGTCCGCTTCTTGTCGAGGTGTGTCGCCGATGTCCCGGAGATCTTTATTCCCTGCTGATCGAGTACAGCTCCGGTTTCCAATATGCCGCGAAATATGCATCCTATTTTTCCGGGAATCCTCTGGATGCCCGCCGGACAAGACGTTCGCATGTTCTTCGCCATACCTTCGGCACGGCGAAGCCGATCGTCTTCGGCGGGCTGGTGTTCGACGCTCCGGTCAGTGTCCGCGCACTCTTTCCGATCCAGCCTATCGGGCAGACCCTGCCCATCAGGCAGGGGGGAGGGCGTGCAGGTATCCTGTTCTGTGAAGCTGCGACTGCGGATGAGCTAGAAACCATCTATGCAACCTTCGTTTCACGCGACGCATACCGGCTAGTCTAGTTGTGGGTGGTCCTAGGGGTTTATGATATGGGACAGAGAAATGACTAGGCCACTGTATGTAACCCGTCCGGTTTTGCCGGAACTCAGCGATTATCAGGCGCTGCTGGCGGATATCTGGCGTTCGAAGATTCTCACCAACGGCGGGCCGTTGCACCAGAGGCTCGAACGAGAGCTTGAACAGTATCTCGGCGTGCCGACGGCGATGCTGTTCAACAACGGGACGATCGCGCTGCTCGCGGCGCTGAAGCTGCTGAAGCTTCCTGCCGGCAGCGAGGTCATCACCACCCCGCTGACCTTTGCCGCGACCGCCCACGCCATCAAATGGAACGGACTGGAGCCTGTCTTCGCCGATGTCTTGCCGGGAACCCTGACCCTCGATCCGGAGGCTGTGCGCAAGGCGATCACGCCCAAGACGTCGGCCATCCTTGGCGTTCATGTCTACGGCACCGTCTGCGAGCTGGACGCCCTGCAGAAGGTCGCCGACGATCACGGTCTTCGCCTTCTCTATGATGCTGCGCATGTGTTCGGGACGACGGTGAACGGTGTGCCGATCGGCTGTTTCGGTGATGCGTCGGTATTCTCCTTCCACGCCACCAAGCTGTTCAACACCGCCGAGGGCGGGCTCGTCGCGACCAATCGCGCGTTGGACAAGGAAAGCATCTATTTCATTCGCAACTTCGGCATCAAGAACGAGGAAGAGGTCGTCGATGTCGGCATCAACGGCAAGCTGAGCGAATTTTCGGCCGCCATGGGCCTGCTGGTCCTGCCGCTGGTCGATGACGAGCGCGCACGTCGCTCGGTGTTGAGGCAGAAGTATGCCGAATTCCTCACCGAGTTGCCCGGTATCGAGCTGGCGCCTGCGCAGCCGGGCGTGACGCAGTCGGAGCAGTATTTCCGCGTTAGCATCGATCAGGGCGCGTTCGGCCGGTCGCGCGATGATATCTATGCGGCGCTGCAGAAGCGCCAGATTTTCTCGCGCAAGTATTTCCATCCCATCTGCACGGATTTCGAGAGCTACCGCGGCTATCCGATATACTCGACCCGGAATTTGCCTTACGTGGAGCGGATCAAATCGCAGGTGCTCTGTCTGCCGTTCCATGGTGAGGTCGAGGATGAGGATCTTGCGGAGATCCGTGATGTGTTCTCTGCCCGGTGAGGTCGGCGGATGCTAGGAAAGTCAAAGTGATCCCAGCAGCACATGCTGGCGTCCGATCGGTGACTCTTGTGCCGGCTAGGGCTGGCTCGCGTTTTGGGGAAGTAGTGTAGTATGAGCAACAATGGTGTGATTGGGCTTGAAGGAACAAACGTCGGCGCAGGCAAAAGAGGTTCGTTGCTTGGCAGGCTGTTTGGAGCGCGCAAGTCAGGCGGACCGATTGTCGAGGCAAACATTGTCTCGTTGGCTGCTCCCTCTCAAGCGACGCCGGTGCTTCTGACCAAGAATGCACACCGCGCTTACGAGGCAATGCCGCTCGCGCAGCGAGCTCTCTCCAGGAGTTCAGGGGAGTTCATGGTCGATTTCCTGGGGGTCGTCTCTTGGTGCATCGACAATTGCAAAAATGATGTCAGCCGCCGTGCTCAGTTCCGCATGTCGCTGGAGCCGTATCTGGCTGATGCGGAGAGGGCGCTCGGCGACAATCCGACAAAGGTTGAGTTGCTTGCCTACGCGGAATCCGTTGTGGCAGGTGCCGCGGTCAAGTGGCAGTGGCTGTACGAGCATCTCGCGGATTGGGATTCGAAGGCCATCCTATTGGATATTCTTGCCTACCGGACCATCGGTTGGAGGTACGTCAGGCTTCCGCTCGATTCTGCCGAGTTCTGGGAGTGCATGGAGACGCTTTCCCGCCTCGAGAAGGAGGGAACTCCCGTCAGTTTCGACCAGGGTCCAAGCCTCGCCAAAGTGAATTTGTCGACGCTCGGCTACGATGCGACGGTGCTGACCGATGCGTTCGGTATTTTCAATGAGTTTCTATACACCCAGTATCAGTACCGTGGACGGCGCGCACTGCTCGCGCCAGGCAAGGGCGACGTCGTTCTAGATTGTGGCGCGTGTTTTGGCGGCACGTCGCTGTATTTTGCTGATCGCGTCGGCCCTGAGGGCAAGGTTGTTAGCTTCGAGTTCTTCCCCGGGAATATCGAGGTGTACAAGCGTAATATGAGCGAGAACCCGCGGCTTTCGTCTCGGGTCACTCTGCGTCAGGCGCCGGTCTGGATTAAGGAAGGTGTACCGATGTCGATCGAGTATGCCGGGCCGGCGGCGCAGGTTTACGAAGCGCCTGAAACGAAGGATACGCTCCAGGTGATGTCGACGACGATCGATGCCACCTCGGTAGCGCTGCCGCGGGTGGACCTTATCAAGATGGACATCGAGGGCGCTGAGCTGCAGGCGCTTCGCGGCGCCCGCCGGACCCTGGAGAAGTTCAAGCCGACCCTTGCGATCTGCGTCTATCACAAGCTGTTCGACTTCTATGAGATTCCGGAATGGCTCGATGGGCTCGGCTTGGGCTACCGCTTTTTTCTGCAGCACAGTTCGGTGCATGGCGACGAAACGGTCCTGTTTGCCGACGCACGGGGGCAATAGAGGCACTGTTGCCTTTCGGAAGACTTGGACGACCTGTGGGGCGGGTGTGTTCGGTTTGGAAGAGGGGGATTGCGGCATCATCGTGATGCTGCTCTCCAGCTCCACGAGCGGTGAAACCGCAATCCGCCCCGGTGTCAGAGTTGATTTTTGCCGCTTTAGTTTATTATTTAATGATTCCAATGCGTTGAAGTGGAGTTGCCGTGTTCGCGTGGGCACTGCACTGTCGTTGCTGCACGGTGAATTGTTCGACGCAACGAGATGACTCTGTGTCTTGCGGGTGCTAAGAGGCCTCGCGCGGCCCAAGGGGGCACCGCTGGTTGGCAAAAATTTTGACCGGTTGAGTGGATGTTAGAGACTGTCAAGGCGAAGCCGATTTACACGATCACGGCGACAGCGATTCCGGCTCAGGCAGTCCACGATCTTCTCGAAGGCGGGCGTCACTACGAGATGTGGTGGCGCTTTGCGCTGCACGATATCAGGCAGCGATTTCGTCGATCGCTGATCGGCCCCTTCTGGCTCACCCTCAGCATGGGCATCATGGTGGGCGCCATGGGGCTGGTGTTTTCGACAGTTTTCCAGCAGGACATCGCCGGGACGCTGCCTTATATCTCGGTAGGACTTATCCTGTGGGGCTTCTTCAGTACATGTGTGAATGAAGGCTCGAACGTTTTCATCATTAGTGCGGACTACATCCGCAACGTTCCGATCCCGCTCAGCGTTCACGTTTACCGGATGATCGCGCGGAATGTCATAATTCTCGGCTTCAATATGACCATCTATGTTCTCGTTCTAGTGGTCTTTCCGCACCCGCTGAACTGGAACTATCTCTTGGCGATCCCCGGCTTCATCCTCATGCTGGTCAATGTCGGCTGGTCGTCCATCGCCTTCGCGGTTCTCTCTGCGCGCTATCGGGACATTCCACAGGTGGCGGCGAGCGTGCTTCAGGTTATCTTCTTCGTGACGCCTGTGTTCTGGTCGGCGCAGACGCTGCCGCGGCGGCCGTCGTTCATTCTCTGGAATCCGATCTATCACCTGCTCGAGATTGTCCGGACCCCGCTCCTTGGGGGCGTGCCATCCTGGCATTCTTGGGCGGTCGCTCTCGGCTGTGCTGTGCTGGGCTGTGGTTTGACCATGTTGCTTTATCGGCGCGCCTATCCGCGCGTCGCTTACTGGGTGTGAGATCGGCATGGCGTACATAACGATCTCCGACCTGACGGTCGAATTCGCCATCTTCGGAGCCAGTTCGCGCTCGCTGAAGAACAGCATCATTGCCCAGGCGACTGGGGGTAAGGTGACCGCGGGCGCGCACGATATCGTCGTAGTTCGCGCCATCGATGCTCTCAATTTGGAGATCAAGGACGGAGACCGTATAGGCCTGACCGGGCACAACGGCTCCGGCAAGTCTACCCTGCTGCGCGTGCTCTCCGGTATCTACAAGCCGACGGCGGGGCGTATCGATATCGAGGGGCGGGTCGGCACCCTGCTCGACCCGTCGGCGGGCATGGATTTGGAGGCCACCGGTTACGAGAATATCTATCTGCGTGGCCAGTTGCTGGGCATGTCGAGGCGCGAGATCGAATCGAAGCTGGATGACATCGCCGAATTCACTGAGCTCGGAGATTTTCTGACGCTGCCGATGAAGACCTATTCAGCGGGCATGGCGGCGCGCCTCGCCTTCGCGATCTCGACCGCCCGCGAGAGCGATATCCTTCTCGTCGATGAAGGCATTGGCGCCGGCGATGCCGAGTTCCAGAAGAAAGCCGAGCAGAGGATCGAGCGCCTGTTCGAGAAGACCTCGATCGTGCTGATCGCTAGCCATGCGGAAGAGCTGCTCAACCGCTTCTGCAATCGCCGGATCCGAATGGAGCACGGCCAGCTTGTTCAGTCGTAAGACCCGTCATCCCGTCGAACAGGACGGGAAAGGGCTCCGTGGAGGCAGCTGACGCTCACGTGGCCGCGTCTTTGGGGGACAGGATCGGGGTGCTGACCGGCCACGCGACGCCAATCGTCGGGTCGCTCCAGGGAATGACACGCTCGCTGGCCCGATCGTAATAGTCGGTGGTCTTGTAGACGACCTCGGATACGTCCTCGAGTGCCACGAACCCGTGGGCGAAGCCGGGCGGAATCCAGATCTGCTCCCGGTTCTCCGCGCTCAGCCGATGGCCGACCCAGCGCCGAAACGTCGGCGAATGCTCGCGGATGTCGACGGCAACGTCGAAAATGGCGCCGCGGACGACGCGAACCAGCTTGCCCTGGGCATGCGGCGCGACCTGGTAGTGCAGCCCGCGCAGCACGTCTTTCCGGCTGACGGAGTGATTGTCCTGGACGAATGTGGCGTCGGTGCCGATCAGCCGCTCGAACTCGCGTTGGCTGAAACTCTCGAAAAAACAACCACGCTCGTCTTCGAAAACCGTGGGCTCCAGCAGGACGACGTCGGGGATGGCGAGGCGGGTGGCTTTCATTTCAGGGGCTGTTCCCGGGGCAGATTTTCAAGGTAGCGGCCGTAGCCGCTCTTTCCCAGCGGCTTGGCCAGCGCGAGCAGTTGCTCGTCGTTGATCCACGATTTGCGCCAGGCGATCTCCTCGGGGCAGGCGACCTTGAAGCCCTGGCGCTTTTCCAGCGTTGCGATGAACTGGCCCGCTTCCAGCAGCGAGTCGTGCGTGCCGGTGTCGAGCCAGGCGTAGCCGCGGCGCATGACCTCGAGCCGCAGCTGGCCGTCGTCGAGATAGAGGCGGTTCAGATCGGTGATCTCGAGTTCGCCGCGCGGCGATGGCTTGAGGGCTTTCGCGCGCGCGACGGCGGTGTCGTCGTAGAAATAAAGACCGGTGACGGCGTAGGACGAGCGCGGCCGCTCCGGCTTCTCCTCGATGCTGACGACCTTGCCGTCCGAATCGAACTCGGCGACACCATAACGCTGCGGATCCTGGACGTGGTAGGCGAAAATCGTTGCACCGTGTGTCCGCTCGTCGGCGCGCGCCAGCAACTGGTCGAAGCTGTGGCCGAAGAAGATGTTGTCGCCGAGCACCATCGCGCTCGGGCTGCCGGCGAGGAAATCCTCGGCAATCAGGAACGCCTGCGCGAGCCCGTCGGGGCTCGGCTGCACCGCATAGGACAGGTTGATGCCCCACTGGTGGCCATCGCCCAGCAGGCGCTGGAAGCGCGGCGTGTCCTCGGGCGTCGAGATGATCAGGATGTCGCGCAGGCCACCCAGCATCAGGGTGGTCAGCGGATAGTAGATCATCGGCTTGTCGTAGACCGGCAGCAACTGCTTGGAGATCGACAGGGTCGCCGGGTGAAGGCGGGTGCCGGAGCCGCCCGCGAGCACGATGCCTTTGCGTGTCATGTTGCCTTCTCGATCAATGCGCGCACGGTGCGCTCGACGCCGGGGCGCCAGTCGGGCAGCGTCACGTCGAACTGCCGGACCAGCCGGGTGGTGTCCATCTGCGAATTGTGCGGGCGCACGGCGCGCGCGGCGTATTCGGCCGACGTCACCGGATCGACCGCGTCGGGCGGGCAGGCGAGCCTGACGCCGCTGGCGCCGGCGATCTGCAGGAGATAGCGCGCGTAACCGTACCAGCTCGTCGCGCCGGTGCAGGTGAGGTGATAGATCCCGGAGGGCGTATCCTTCGCCAGCGCCTGCTTGAGTGCCAGTGCCGTCACGTCGGCGACGAGATCGGCGCCGGTCGGCGCGCCGAGCTGGTCGGCGACCACCCGCAGCTTGTCGCGCGTGCGGGCGAGCTTGAGGATGGTGGCGATGAAGTTCGCGCCATGCGGCGCATGCAGCCAACTGGTGCGGAAGATCAGGTGGTGGCAGCCCGAGGCGGCGATCGCAAGCTCGCCATCGCGCTTGGTGCGGCCGTAGACGCCGAGCGGGTTGGTGGCGTCGGTCTCGGTGTAGGGCCGCGTCGAGACGCCGTCGAACACGTAGTCGGTCGAGTAATGCACCAGCCAGATGCCGCGGGCGCGGGCATACTCCGCCAGCACGCCGACACTGTCGACGTTGACGGTGCGGGCGAGTTCGGGCTCGTCCTCGGCCTTGTCGACATGGGCGTAGGCGGCGGCGTTGACGATGGCGTCGGGCGCGCGGGTCGCCAGGAACGCGCGCAGCGCGGCGGGGTCGGCGAAGTCGACATCGCTGCGTCCGGCGGCGGTGATCGCGCCGAGCGGCTGCAGCGCGCGCTGCAGCTCGGTGCCGACCTGTCCGTTGCGGCCGAAGATCAGGACATTCATGCGTACTGTTTCTCGATCCAATTGCGATAGGCGCCGCTCGTCACGTTGGCGATCCAGTCGGAATTGTTGAGATACCAGTCGACGGTCTTGCCGATGCCGCTTTCGAAAGTCTCGCTCGGCGACCAGCCGAGGTCGCGGCGGATCTTGTCGGCGTCGATGGCGTAGCGGCGGTCGTGGCCGGGGCGATCCCTCACGAAGGTGATCTGCTCGGCATAGGGGCGGCCGTCGGCGCGCGGCTTGAGGCCGTCGAGGCGGGCGCAGATCGTCTTGACCACGTCGAGGTTGGCCATCTCGTTGTTGCCGCCGATGTTGTAGGTCTCGCCGGGCGCGCCCGCCGCGAGCACGCGGCGAATGGCGCTGCAGTGGTCGCCGACATACAGCCAGTCGCGCACCTGCTGGCCATCGCCATAGATCGGCAGCGGCTGGCCGTTGAGGGCGCGGTCGATCACCAGCGGAATCAGCTTCTCGGGAAACTGGTAGGGACCATAGTTGTTCGAGCAGTTGGTGATCAGCGTCGGCAGGCCGTAGGTGTGGTGCCAGGCGCGCACCAGGTGATCGGACGCGGCCTTCGACGCCGAATACGGGCTGTTCGGCATGTAGCGGTTGGTCTCGCTGAACGGCGCGCAGGTCGGCGTCAGCGAGCCGTAGACCTCGTCGGTCGAGACATGCAGGAAGCGGAAGCCGTCACGCTCTCCGGCCGGCAGGTCGAGCCAGTAGGTGCGGGCGCACTCCAGCAGGCGGAAGGTGCCTGCAATGTTGGTGGTGATGAAATCCTCAGGGCCGTGGATCGAACGGTCGACATGGGATTCGGCGGCGAAGTTGATGATCGCGCGCGGCTTGTGGCGGGCGAGCAGCGAGGCGACGAGGCCGGCGTCGCCGATGTCGCCCTGCACGAAGCTATGCCGCGGATGGCCCTGCAGGCCGACCAGGTTGTTGAGATTGCCGGCGTAGGTCAGCTTGTCCAGCGTCACGACGGGGGCGGCCTCGGCGGCGCACCAGTCGAGCACGAAATTGGCGCCGATGAAGCCCGCGCCGCCCGTCACCAGGACAGGGCGCGCCTTGTACGCATCTGCCGACCCGATCGCCATCATTCAAAACCTTCCGAAAATCGCCGCGGTGAGAAGGCCGAGGTTGCCGAGAAGCGTCTGGCGGTAAACCCCGGATCGTTTGAGGTTGTATATCCGAAATGGCAGCGCCCCGGCCCGGGCTTTCGCAAAAAATTCCAGGCTCTTGCGGCTGTCTTCGGTCATGCGGGCGCGGAACTGGCCGAGCATGGCGATATTGGTCTCGGTCCATGTGGCAAACTGCCCGGCGAACAGCATCCGGATCCGGCGCATGTGGGCCGACAGGTGGCGGTTCGACCCCAGCGTGTTGGAAGTGTGCTGGCGGTAGGCGAGGGTCGGCGCGGGATCGTAGCAGGTGCGGCCGCCCACGGCGGTGACGAGCTGGTAGGCCGCCCAGTCGTGGGACGCGATGTCGCCGTCGATCTCTTCCAGCAGTCGCTTGGTGGCGCGGTTGAACAGCATGGTGTTGGCGCCGCCGATGTTCTGCACCAGGGCGTTCTGGAAGCTCGGGGGCCGCGTGAACAGCACCGAGGTGCCCATCGGCGTGCCGTTGGCCTCGATCAGCGCGGTCCGCGAGAAGTACAGCGCCGGCTCGTCATCCGGGGCCGTCGCCATCCATGCCACGGCGCGTTCCAGTTTGTCGGGATGCCAGATGTCGTCCTGGTCGCTGAACGCGAAATAGTCGCCCTGGATGGCGGGATTGCGTGCGAGACCAAGGAAATTGGCGGCAAAGCCACGGCGCGGGCCGGCGATGACCTCGACGGGCTGGGGCACGGTCGCGGCAAAGCGCGCGATCACCGCCAGGGTTTCGTCCGAGGAGCCGTCGTCGGAGACGTAGAGACGCCAGTTGGCGTGGGTCTGAGCGGCGAACGACTGCAGCTGCGGCAGCAGATACGGGCCGCCGTTCCACGTCCCGAGCAGGATCGCAACGCATTTGGAGGAGGGGGAGGAGGAAGGGGAACCGGCCATCTTGATCGCAGCTGAGTTGTTGACCAATCGAGGCGGTCTGCCCGCAATTCCGGCGGCAAAAGCATGCCGCCATGGTTTTGGTGACGTGGTCTCAACCGAATATGCGGGCGCTGTCAATACGCGAGGTGTTGCATTTATGCAACATGACGCGCTGAGTGCATTTCAAATCCGCTACACCCGATGGCGAATGGACGACCATTTGCTTCGATCCGTGCTTCGACCCGCGCCCACCGATGTTGAGGTTCATGTGATCGGTGATCTGGAAGGTGGTCTCTACGTGCGCGCGGCGGCCTAGCGCTGCAACTTTTTACAGCGCTCGAAATCGACCTCTGTGTTTCTCGGCAGAAGCGTAACGTATTGCGCGTGATTTCTACAAAATCTACTTCAGAGATATAATGTCGAGTGTTGTCCACGTGCTGTGCAACAGCAGTAACCGACAGTAGCGTGTCCTACGCCGCACGCGGTTGACATGCAGGCTCTGTCCAGTATGACCCCAAGGGGACCGCATTATCCAGCAGCTGTTTTATGAACAAGCAAGGCAGCAAGAGTGTACAGAGCTTCTCGTATGGCCACTAGAACGCGCGCGTACATTCATATCGGCCCCGTCAAGACCGGTTCGACCTATATCCAAAAAACGTTCTACGAGAATGCTCGCGTTTTTGAGAAGTTCGGCATTTCCTACCCATATGTGTTTCCGCCGGCGCTCGACCTGCCGCGCTATACAAATGCGGACTTTATGTGGGACCATTCTAGGAATGATGAAGCAAAGCGCAAACTTCGTCGGCTTCCGAAAGTCGTTATTTCTGAAGAGGGGCTTTTCTTTAGGCCTTGGAGCTTGCGTCATCCTGCCCTCGACGGTTTGCCGACGAAATTCGTGCTCTACGTACGTCGACCGGCGGATTTGATTTTATCTTGGGTCGCTGAATTTGCAGAGCCCTATAATGCCGTTGTGCCGAGTTTGCCTAATGTTTGCGGGCCGCTTTCCATCGAGGAAGGGATTGAGGTTTTGTCCCGGCACTACGAGGAGGGGATTTGGCGCTTTATATCGTTTGCTGCTGGAGCTTTCGGTGAGCTCGACGTCGATGTGCGAATTTTTGATCGGGATTCGTTTGTTGACAACGATCTTCTGTCAGATTTTCTGCACTGCATCGGTGTCGATGCGAAAGCTGTTCGGGCGCATCCTGAATTCATGGAGGTTGGTCGTCTTAACGAAGCTGCGTCTCGGAAATTTTGCGATGTCTCATACGTTGCTTGGGAAGCCTTGGGGCGTCCCGCGGATACGACCTCATACGATCTTTCACTAATTGAAGAGATCACTGCAAGGTATGACGGCGGAGACGATAGGTCTGTTATTGAGACTGTAAGCGACGAGACAATCGATGCTATTACCCAGCGCTTCAAGTTCTTCGAGAATTTTTTGTCGGACGTGTTTTTAAGCGGAGCGCCGGTATTCAAGAATCGATATCCGCGCATCTACGGAAAGCCTCGTGAGCCCTACCGCGCTATCGAATCCGACAAGATCGTTGCGCTCGCGAAAGAAATAAGTACTCGCCGCAGGGGGTACTAAAAGTCTTGTTGGGCGCCAGCTAATCAGAAGTTGGTGCCGGATGCTTCGTCAAAGTCTTCTTTGTTCGGGGCGACAGAAATCACTAGCCGAATAATTCGATTATACGAGCGGTGCGGCGTTTACACTCGCCTGTCGAGGCATCGGTGTCGTGGTCAGTTCCTGCGGATAAAAAAGTGCGTCAAAGCATGCAGAGGAGGTTCACGTGAAAATCCACTGCGCGGCAATGAAGGTCTAAGCATTATGAAAATGTTAAAGAAATTGCCGTTGGGAGAATAATCCGTTCCCGAGTTAAGGGCGTTGAGTCCGATTGCCCATCTTGTTGGCGTCTCGTGGCTCGTCCAGATCCGTATGATATTGCCTGTGTGCAGCGGGTGTTTCCGGACGAATGGTAACCCTGCCACGAGCGCTCACAGCCCGCGCAATTGTCATTGCCAATCCTGCCGGATAAAGCTGCTTTAACGGACCGCGCGCCGCAGCAACGTCGTCGATGCCGATGCGTCGATATTTTTGCTGACGACCACTTCGTGAAACGCAGCCTCTTGGAAGGATCGCATGCCGAAGAAGACCGCACTGATCACCGGTGTCACCGGCCAGGATGGCGCCTACCTCGCGGAGTTGCTGCTGTCGAAGGGGTACAGCGTGCACGGCATCAAGCGCCGGACCTCGCTGTTCAACACCGACCGCATCGATCACCTCTATCACGACCTGCATGAGGAAGGGCACGACTTCAGGCTGCATCACGGCGACCTCACGGACTCCACCAGCCTGATCCGCATCGTGCAGCAGGTGCAGCCGGACGAGATCTACAATCTTGCGGCGCAGAGCCATGTCGCCGTGTCGTTCGAGGAGCCGGAATACACCGCCAATTCCGACGCGCTCGGCACGCTCCGCCTGCTGGAGGCGATCCGCATTCTCGGGCTCGAGAGCAAGACGCGCTTCTACCAGGCCTCGACATCGGAGCTCTATGGCCTCGTGCAGGAGACGCCGCAGAAGGAGACGACGCCATTCTATCCGCGCTCGCCCTACGCGGTCGCCAAGCTCTACGCCTACTGGATCACGGTGAACTATCGCGAGGCCTATGGCATCTATGCCTGCAACGGCATCCTGTTCAATCACGAGTCCCCGGTGCGCGGCGAGACCTTCGTCACCCGCAAGATCACGCGGGCATTGGCGCGCATCAAGCTCGGCCTACAGGACCGCCTCTATCTCGGCAACCTCAATGCCCGCCGCGACTGGGGCCATGCCCGCGACTATGTCGAGATGCAGTGGCTGATGCTGCAGCAGGAGACCGCCGAGGACTACGTCATCGCCACCGGCGAGCAGCATTCGGTGCGCGAGTTCGTCGAGCTCGCGGCGCGCGAGGCCGGCATCGTGCTGCGCTGGCAGGGCGAGGGCGTCGACGAGAAAGGCTATGATGCGGCGAGTGGCGCCTGCGTCGTCGAGGTCGACCCGCGCTACTTCCGGCCGACCGAGGTCGAAACCCTGCTGGGCGATCCCTCCAAGGCCAAGCGCAATCTCGGCTGGTCGCCGCAGACATCGTTTGCCCAACTTGTGGCGGAAATGATGCAGGAAGACCTCAAATCGGCGCAGCGCGACGAGCTGGTCAAACAGCACGGTTTCAAGTACTTCAACTACAACGAATAGGCGGCGGCGTCCGCCGCGCCCCCGTATCCCGTCACCACGGGCGTCACGGTGCGGGTGCCTGGCGCCGTCGGCAACCCCTTACGGCGGCGTCACGATGCGAACAATGATCAGTGCCATCGACGGCTATGTCATCAAGACGACGTTGACGTCGTTCCTGATCGTTCTGATCTCGCTGACCGGCGTGATCTGGATCACCCAGGCGCTGCGCAACATCGATCTGATGACCAGCCAGGGCCAGACCATCATCGTGTTCCTGGGGATCTCCGGCCTCGCCATTCCGCTGCTGATCGCCATCATCTCGCCGGTCGCGGTGCTGGTCGCCACCATGTATACGCTGAACCGCCTCGCCACCGATTCCGAGATCATCGTGGTCAGCGCCGCCGGCATGCCGCCGCTGCGCTTCCTGCGGCCGTTCATGATCGCGACCGTGCTGGTCAGCGCGCTGGTCGCGATCATTTCGCTGTACATCGCGCCGGA
Organism: Bradyrhizobium sp. U87765 SZCCT0048; assembly: GCF_018131225.1. Classification (GTDB taxonomy): domain Bacteria; phylum Pseudomonadota; class Alphaproteobacteria; order Rhizobiales; family Xanthobacteraceae; genus Bradyrhizobium_A. The sequence continues at coordinate 251,302 of NZ_JAFCMM010000006.1, forward strand.
GGCGCTGCGAACGCTGCGACGCTGGAACACCCAGCTCGGCGCCGACGTCGTCGCCAACATCATTCAGCCCGGCCAGTTCATCAAGCTCGACAAGCTCACTATCCGCATCCAGGAGCGGCGCCCCGGCGGCGTGCTGAGCGGCCTGTTCATCGACGACAAGCGCGACCCGGCGCAGCGCGTCAACATCGTCGCCGACCGCGGCACGGTGGTGAAGAACGAGCGCGGCTCGTTCCTGATCCTGGAGGACGGCAACCTGCAGCAGTTCGAGACCGGCAAGCGCGATCCGGCGCTGGTGGCGTTCAAGAGCTACGCCTTCGACCTGTCGCAGTTCTCCAGCGGTCCGCAGAACGTCACCTACAACGTGTCCGAGCGCCTGACGCCCGAACTGCTCAATCCGCCGGCGGACGATCCGTTCTATGTTCGCGCACCGGGTGAGTTCCGCGCCGAGTTCCACAACCGCATCTTCGCGCCGCTGTACCCGATCGCGTTCGCGCTGCTGGCGTTCGCTTTTCTCGGCATGCCCCGCACCACGCGCCAGAGCCGCAACTTCGCGGTCTCCAGCCTGCTGCTGACGGTGCTGGTGGTGCGCATCGCCGGCTTCGCCCTTTCGACCATTTCCGTGCGGGTGCCTGCCGCGGTGGCGCTGCAATACATCATGCTGGTGGTGGTCAGCGGGCTCAGCTACTGGTCGATCGCGCGCGGCATCATCGTCGAGGCGCCGTCCAACCTGACCGAGAGCCTGAACAGGCTCGCCGAACGGCTGATGCCGGCACGGCTGCGCGGGCAGGCCTGATCCGTCGCGGTCGCCGCCGGCGTTACTGGCTGCACTCCTGCAGAATGCCGATCGCGCCGCGCGGCTGCGTCAGCCGCCAGGCGTGGAAGCCGCGCTGGCCGGTGGTGCTGGCCGGCGTCGCAAAGCCACCGAGATTGTCCACGCCGGCATAGAACGGCTGGACGCGGTCCGTGTCCGGACAGGACGTGACGAACAGCAGCGGCTGCGGCGCATCCTTCGTGAGCGGATGGGCGATGTCGAACTGCGGGCTGTCGGTGGTGCCCCATGACAGGATCGGCAGGGGACGCCGGCGCAGGTAATAGCGCAGCGCCGCCACCTCGCCACGGTCGTCGCTGACGATGCTCGGCGCGCCGATCTCGCCCGCAAGTTGGCCGACCCGCTCCGCGTAGGCCTTCCAGCCCAGCGTGCGGCTGTAGGGGTTGGGCTTCTTCAGCAGCGGCAGGGCGATCTGCGTCGCCACGGTGTCGGTGACCAGCAGCAGCGCCTGCAGCGCGACGCCGAGGACGAGGCTCGCGACCAGCCAGCCGCGCCGGCCGGTGCGCAGCAACAGGCCCGCGGTCAGGATCAGGCCGGCGATCGCGGAGACCGAGGCCCAGTTGGCGTAGGTGTGGACGCCGACCGCGATCAGCGTGATCAGCACCACCGGCACCACGAAGAAGCACACCATCAGGCGGTCCTGGGCGATCAGCTCGGTGGTCCGCAGCTTGATGGTCGCGGCAATCATCACCGCGAACACCACCGGTCCGAACACGCCGAACTGGGCGCCGAAGAATTCCAGCACGCGGCCGATGTTCGGGCGGAACTGCTCGCCGAGCACGAGGTCGCCGGTGTGGCGGAACGTCATGAACGAATGGCTCGCATTCCACAGGATGTTGGGCATCACCACCAGCGCGCCGAGGCCGAGGGCCGCCCAGACATGCGGCTCGCGGAAGATCGCGCGCGCCCGCGGGCTGACGATCGCCGCCAGCAGCATGCCGGGCAGCAGGTAGATCATGGCGTATTTCGACAGCAGTCCGAGCCCGAGCGCGAGCCCCAGCACGACGGCCCAGCGCCAGCACGGCGCGATCAGCAGGTGGAGGTAGGCGAGCAGCCCCAGCGTCCAGAACAGCAGCAGCGGCACGTCGGTGGAGATGATGCGGGCGGAGAACACCACGCCGGTGGTCAGCGCGGTCAGCACGGCGGCCCAGAAGCCGGTCCGCTCGTCATAGAGCAGGCGCGCGGTGAAGTAGACCGCAAGGCTGGTCGCGGCATAGAGCAGCGGCGCCGGCGCGCGCACGCACCATTCGGCGTCGCCGCACACCTGGCGGGTGCCCGCCAGCAGCCAGGCGAGCAGCGGCGGCTTGGAGTAGTAGCCGAAGGCGAGATCGCGCGCCCAGGTCCAGTACTGCGCCTCGTCATAGAACAGGTCGACCACCGACAGCCGCAGCCCGATGAGGCGGGCGAGGGTGAGCGTGGCAATGACCGCCAGCAGCAGCCGCAGGTGTGTGGTGTCCTGGCCGCTGGAGAGGCGTTCACGGCGCTCGGCGATCCAGGCGTCGGCGGGCGCGGCGGAAGCCGGAGCGCGCCGGCGCGCGGCGGGAAGGCTGGTCGATGTCATCGGGTCACCCCTGCGGTCCGGCGGCATGGCTGCCGGGCGGGCAGGCCTGCGGCGGTGCGAAACGGTAGGTGTAGGTGATGTGTCTCGGCGCATGCGTGCGCCGCAGCGGCAGGGTGATCTGTCTGGCGGGCGTGGTCGCGAGGCCCGGCAGATAGGCTTCCGCCTCCGCCGTGTCGTCGAGCAGCACGGCGCCGCGGGCGCGCAGGTCCGCCGGGTCGAACCATGGCGCGTTGGCGATGGTGCGATACTCGAGGGCGGTCACGGCGCGGGGCATGGCGATGCCGATGCCGTAGACGCTGCGCCGCCCGCCGAACACATCGGCCGGTCCGCAGGCATAGTGGGTGCGCCAGTCGGCGAGGATGGCGTCGGCCGCGGCCGCGGTCGGCTCCTGCATGCCGGTGTGGCTGGCGAAGAACGTGTAGACCACGACGAGGACGATGCCCGCCGTCAGGTAGAGGGCTGCGATGGTTGCGGTCACCTCGACCTCGAACCAGCGCGCCGTGCGGTCGGTGAAACGCACCAGCGGGGCCAGCGCCGGCACCGCCAGCATGGCGTAGGGCGCGTCGAACCGGAACAGGTAGTCGAGCCCGGCGAACAGCACGAGGCCGAGCAGGATCGCCTGCATCGCGAGGTTCATCGCCACCAGGAAGCGGACGTCGTCGGGCGCCGGCGCGGTCGACGGCGGCGACGGCGTCAGCACCCGTTTCATCAGGCCCGCGGCGATGATGACGGCGCCGGGCAGGAAGCAGATGAGGTAGCCGAGCAGATATTCGTAGAGGCGGCTCAACGTCTGTTCGACGCCGGCCCGCTCGAAATGGGCCAGCCCCCAGTCCACCGCCGAGCGATGGTCGAGCACGGCGACGGCGTGCGGCGCGACAATGACAAGGCCGACGGCGGTGGCGAGATAGAAGCCGGGCCGCAGAAGCGTCGCACGGAAGGGCGCGACCGCGAGAGCGGCGATGCCGATGCCGAGAAACAGCACGGCGGCATTGTACTTGGTCAGCACCGCGATGCCCGACCACGCCCCGAACGCCAGCCAGTGCGCACGCCGGTCGGTGCGGGCCGCGCGCAGATAGTGGAACACGATCGCCGGCCATGACGTCAGTTGCAGGATGTCGGCGTTGAGCGCGAACGACAGTGGCGCGAAGCTGACATAGCCCGAGGTGCCGAACAGAAACACGAACAGCGCGGCATTTCCCGGCGTCGTCACAAGGGCCGTGATGGCGTAGAGATAGACCAGTCCGATCGCCAGCAGGGCCTGGCCGATCAGGATCGTCATCGCCGACGAAGGGCCGAACAGCCAGTCGACCGCGCCACCGATCCAGACCATCATCGGCGGATGCAGTGGCGTCACCAGCGACAGGTGCCGTCCCCAGGCGATCAGCTCGCGCGTGTCGTAGAGCGGCGTCGGAAACACCAGCCAGGCCAGCGCCGCCGGCAACAGCAGCGCGAACACCAGCACGGCGAAGGCGCGCGGGCGCAGGACGCTGGAAGGGAAGGGCACCGCAGGCACGCGCAAATCTCGTCGCGATTTCACTCGCCGCCACGCTAACGGCTGTGCCGTGCGGGACACAAGTGAAGCGCGCATTTTTCCCCACAGGCGATCAACGGGCGGTGACGGGATTGACCGTGAGACAGATGGCCAGATAGGCTTTTGCCATTGTTGATTGATCAGGCGCCGCCACGGCAGGAATGTTCCGGGCAGCGCGCATATGTCAGCCGGATGATTGCGGTGAACGCCCAATGGTGGGGGCCGGGCCGGCGGGTTTTGGATATTTGAACCGATGATGGCCGTGAGCGACGTATTTCGGCGTGCATGTCGGGGGCGTCCATGACGGTTTCTTCCGCGATCCCGGCCGCGGTGCCCGCTGCGCGCTGGCGTCGCCCCTTCGACGCCTGGATCGGCGGCATCGAGCGCGGCTGGGGCATCCCGCTCGCGCTCGTCATGTTTGTCGCGTTATGGGTGGCGATCCTGCATGTCGCCTATCTCAGCGGTGATCTGCACCCCGACACGATCGAGGCCTGGTCGATGGGGCGGACGCTGGCGTGGGGCAGCAACAAGCATCCGCCGCTCATGGGCTGGATCGCGCGCGGCTGGTCGGCGGTGTTTCCGCTCACCGAGTGGTCATTTCAACTGCTGGCGATGGTCAACTCCGCGCTGGCGTTGTGGGCCGTCGATCTGATCGCCCGGCGTTATGTCGGGGGGGACCGCCGCGCGCTGCTGTTGCTGCTGTTGTTATGGCTTCCGGTCTATCAGTTTCACGCGCAACGGTTCAACGCCAATGCGGTGCTGCTGCCGCTGTGGCCGCTGGCGACGCTGTGCTTCCTGCGCTCGTTCGAGACGCGGGCGGCGGGTTGGGCGGCGGCGGCCGGGTTTGTCGGCGCGCTGGCGATGCTCGGCAAATACTATTCCGCCTTCCTCATTGTCGGGTTCCTGGTGGCGGCGCTCTGCCATCCGCGGCGGCGGGATTATTTCCGGTCGTCCGCGCCGTGGCTGTCCATCGCGGTCGGTGTGGCGCCGCTGCTTCCTCATGCCTACTGGCTGGCGACGTCGGGCATCGGCCCGTTCGATTATGCGCTCGCGGCGCATGGTGGTGCGACGGTTGCGGGGGCCGCGATCTCGGCAATCGGCTTTCTGCTCGGCGTCGTCGGCACGCTGGCGCTGCCGGTGGCCATTTTCGCGCTCGTGATCTGGCCGCAGCGGCGAGCATATCTCGATGGTTTGCGGCGTCTCGACAGCGGGCTGAGGCTGCTGCTGGTGGTCGGGATCGCGACCGTGATCGTCCCGCCGCTGGTCACCGTCGTGCTGGGCAGCACCATCACGGCAACCTGGGCAGCGCAGGGCCTGTTCCTGTTCCTGCTGGTGATGGTCTGCGCCTGTACCTTCGCCGTCAGCCGCGCGGCGGTCGACTGGCTGGCGGCGCTGTCGCTGGTCGCGACCGTGCTGGCGCTGATCTTCGCGCCCGTGCATGCGGTCTATCGCAATGCCACGCCGTTCAAGGAAGGGCGCAACTACTACGAGCTCGCTGCCCAGGAGTTCGAGCGGCAATGGCATGCGCGGGCCGCTGCGCCGTTGCCGACCATTACCGGCGACGTCCTGGCGATGGGCGTCAGCTTCTATGACGGCGATCATCCCCTCTACGCGCCCATCTATGATGAGACCGCGGTGTGGCGCGTTCCATCGCCCGCCGTCCTGAAGAGAGGGTGGGCCGTGGTCTGCTCCCAGGACGAGCCGGAGTGCCTGACCTGGATGCGCCAGGTTGCCTCGGCGGTGACCGGAGCCCAGACCCTGTCGTTCTCCGTCCGGCCGCAGCTGTGGGGCTATGCGGGGCGGCCGGCGCAGGTGTCGGCGGTGATCGTGCCGCCCGCCTCCTGACGACATTTCTGGATCGTGGCGTTGTCAGGCTCTCGACTCAATTGAGGTAATTAAGTAATGGGGTGCTTGCCGGCCATCGGCTTCGGTGGACGGACGCCCCGCCATCACGACATCATCGCACGCCAGCACACGTTCCGGCATGACGGTTCCCTTCAGCCGCAAGACGGCGATCCTTGCCCATTCCGAACGGTTTGCAGCCACGCGCGCCGCCTGGCGGGAGCGGGCCGGCTTCTTCCATGGCGAGGACGAGGCCTATCTGCGCTTCCTCATTCCGGCGGGCGCGCGGGTGCTGGAAATCGGCTGCGGCACCGGTGACACCCTGGCGGCGCTCAAGCCCTCCCATGGCGTGGGGGTCGACCTCAGCCCGGCGATGGTGGCGCAGGCGCGTGCCCGTCATCCGGACCTGACCTTTGTGGTCGGCGACGCCGAGGATCCGGCGACCATCGCGGCGCTCGAGGGGCCGTTCGACTACATCGTCGTCCTCGACACCATCGGCGCAATCGACGACTGCCAGCAGTTTCTGGCGCAGTTGCAGGCGCTGTGCGGCCGTGAGACGCGCCTTGTCATCGGCTACTACTCGCACCTGTGGCATCCGCTGCTGCGCTTCGCCGAGCGAGCCGGATGGCGGATGCCGACGCCCGCGCAGAACATCCTGTCTCCGGCGGACGTGCGGGCGTTCGCCGCGCTCGCCGACTTCGATGTGGTGAAATCGGAGCGGCGTGTGCTGTCGCCGGTCGCCCTGTTCGGGCTCGGGCGGGCCATCAACCGCTTCGTCAGCATTCTGCCGGGCTTTCGCGCGCTGGCGCTGCGTCACTATGCGGTCTGCCGTTCGCTGCCGGCGGCACGCGCGGCCGCCGACATCCGCTCGGCCACGGTGGTGGTGCCCGCGCGCAACGAGCGTGGCAACATCGAGCCGGCCGTGCAGCGCATTCCGCGCTTCTGTGACGATCTCGAGATCATTTTCATCGAGGGCCACAGCAAGGACGGCACCCTTGCCGAGATGGAGCGGGTCAAGGCGGCCTATCCGCATCTCGACATCAAGACCATGGTGCAGCCGGGCAAGGGCAAGGCCGACGCCGTGTTCACCGCGTTCGACGTCGCGCGGGGCGATGTCTTGATGATCCTCGATGCCGATCTGACCATGCCGCCGGAGCAACTGCCGAAATTCTGGGAGGCGATGACCTCGGGCAAGGGCGAGTTCATCAACGGGTCGCGCCTCGTCTATGCGATGGACGACGGCGCCATGCGGTTTCTCAACCTCATCGCCAACCGCACGTTCTCCTATCTGTTCTCGTGGCTGCTCAACCAGCGCTACACGGACACGCTGTGCGGCACCAAGGTGCTGCGCCGGACCGACTACCAGCGGCTCAAGGCGGGCAAGGACTATTTCGGTGATTTCGATCCGTTTGGCGACTTCGACCTGATCTTCGGCGCGTCGAAGCTCAACCTCAAGTCGATCGACATGCCGATCCGCTATGCCGCACGCAGCTATGGCGAGACGCAGATCTCGCGCTTCACCCATGGCTGGATGCTGCTGAAGATGGTGGTGTTCGCGTTCTTCCGGATCAAGGCGCAGTAGGCGGCGGCGTCCACGGCTCGCCGCAGCGTCACTGTTCCTGCAATTCCATCGTCGCGCCGCCCTTGGCGGCCTTCTCGGCGCTGAGAATCCAGACGAGGCCGCCGAACGCGCCGACTGCGAACGACACCGCGCCGTACAGCAGCGACACCACGAGGCCGTCTTCCGGCGGCAGGCCGGCATAGCCGAACGCCACCATCATCGTCGCCTCGCGCACACCCCAGCCGGCGATCGAGATCGGCAGCATGGTGATGAGGATGATCGGCGGGATCAGCAGGAGCACCTGGGTAAATGTCGCCGGCGCCGCGATCGAGCGCACGACACCCCAGGCGATCACCGCGGTGAGCACATGGATGATCATCGACAGCACCGCGACGATCGGGCCGGTGCGGCGGCTGAACAGCACCTTGTTGGCGATCACCGCGCAGGCATGGATATGCTTGGTCGGCAGCCATTGTGTCAGCCAGGTCCAGGGCAGCCGGCCGAAGGCGAGGAAGCCGAGGCCGCCGGCGAGGGCCGCGAAGTCGATCAGCGACAATGCGGCGCGGCCATGCGCATCGCTGATGAGTTGATAGCTCCACGGCAGGCTGCCGACGATCAGGATGGCCAGCGCGATCAGGCCGATGGCGCGGTCGACCAGCACCGAGTAGGTCGCCGCGCGCCAGCCTGCGCCGGTACGGCTGACCAGCCAGAGGCGGACCGCGTCGCCACCGATCGACGACGGCAGGGTCTGGTTGAAGAACGAGCCGATGAGGTTGAAGCGCAGCGACTGCGCCGCTGACAGCGGCGCGTTGCACAGCGCCGTGATTTCGCGCCAGCGCAGCGCGCCGAGCAGGATCTGCAGCAGCGTCACGGCGATCGCGAAGGCGATCCAGCCGAAACTGATCTGGTTGACGCGCGCCAGGATCGCCTTGAGGTTGACCCCGCGCAGCGCCAGGTAAAGCAGGGCGCCGGACACGAGGATCTTGAGAGCAACGAGGAGAAACTTGCGCATGGCGGGCCGGAAGGGCCTTCGGTCGGGGGAAAGCAGCCAAATGCCCAAAAATCTGGCTGTTTTGCGAACATGTTGCGTCGTGGTCCCACCAGCCCCGACGTGGTCCCTCCGGGCTGGCAGCGCAGGGGCTAGGTATGGCTTTCGGCTCCGTAAGGCAATAGGAAAGCCTGCCTGCGGGGCGGAGCAGGCCCGCCCTGGACGTGCCGCGCATCTGCCGTCCAGACAGGCCTTCACCATGAGATCCCGCGCGCCCTTGCGGGGCTGGCCGGCGGACAGCTAAAGAGGCGCGCCGGGCGACCGGCCTCACGGGTTCGGGCTCGAGATCGCGCATGGCAGATCGACACGATAACGCCTTGATCGGGGAACGGGCGCGGCCGACAGGCTCCGCGTGTGATCGGATGCCGGTTCCTCGGCATCGCCTGCAGGAGCAACACCGATGAGCAATCCGGCAATCTTGGTGACGGGCGCGGCCGGCTTCATCGGCTTTCATGTCAGCCAGCGACTGTTGCAGGCCGGACGCGCCGTGGTCGGTCTCGACAACCTCAATGATTACTACGATCCGGCGCTGAAGCAGGCGCGGCTCGACGTGCTCGGCAACGATCCGCGCTTTCGGTTCGTCCGGCTCGATCTCGCCGATCAGGACGGCATGACGGCCCTGTTCGCGCGCGAGCGCTTTCCCGTCGTGGTGCATCTCGCCGCGCAGGCCGGCGTGCGCTATTCGCTGCAGAATCCGCACGCCTACATGACCTCGAACTACACCGGCTTTGCCAATGTGCTCGAAGGCTGTCGCCATCACGGCTGCGGCCATCTGCTGTATGCATCGTCGTCATCGGTCTACGGCAGCAATACCAGGCTGCCGTTCTCGGTGCAGGACAGCGTCGACCATCCGATCAGCCTCTATGCCGCGAGCAAGAAGGCGAACGAACTGATGGCCCATGCCTATAGCCATCTGTTCCGCATTCCGGTGACGGGCCTGCGCTTCTTCACGGTGTACGGCCCGTGGGGGCGCCCTGACATGGCGATGTATCTGTTTACCAAGGCGATCGTCGAGGGACGACCGATCAAGCTGTTCAACGACGGCAACATGCGGCGCGACTTCACCTATGTCGACGACATCGTCGAGGCGATCGTCCGCCTGATCGACCATGTGCCGCAGCCCGATCCGGCATGGGACGGCGCTCGCCCCAACCCCGCCACGAGTTCGGCGCCCTGGCGGGTCTACAACATCGGAAACAATCGTCCGGAAGAGCTGATGCATGTGGTCGCGCTGCTGGAGCAGGAGCTGGGACGTAACGCACTGAAGGAACTGCTGCCGATGCAGCCTGGTGACGTGCCGGCGACCTTCGCCGATGTCGACGACCTGACGCGCGACGTCGGCTTCCGGCCGTCGACCTCGATCGAACAGGGCGTTAGGAAATTCGTGCAATGGTATCGCGATTATCATCGGGTGTGACGGGTTCATGGGCGAGCGTATCATTCCGTTAATCATGTGCGGCGGCGCCGGGACGCGCCTCTGGCCCGCCTCGCGCGAGGGGCGGCCGAAGCAGTTCCTGCGGCTGTTCGGCGAACGCTCGACCTTCCAGGACACCATGCGGCGGGTGTTCGATCCCACGCTGTTCGATCGTCCGATCGTGATCACAAATGCCGCTTATCGTTTCATGGTCACCGAGCAACTCGCTGAAATCGGCCTCGAGGCCGATGTGCTGCTGGAGCCGGCGCGTCGCGACTCCGGTCCCGCGATCGCCGCCGGCGCCGCCTTTGCCCGCGCGCGCAACGCCGACGCGGTCGTGCTGGCGCTCGCCGCCGATCATGTGGTCAGCGACAACGCCGCGTTCGTCGAGGCCTGCCGTCGCGGCCGTGATGGCGCCAACGGCGGACGCATCGTGACCTTTGGCGTCACGCCCGAGCATCCGTCGACCGAGTATGGCTACATTCGTCCCGGCGATGCCATTTCCGGCGACATCCGCGCGGTCGCTTCGTTTGTCGAGAAGCCGGATGCGGCGACGGCGGCGCGCTATGTCGCCGACGGCTATCTCTGGAACAGCGGCAACTTCATGTTCCGCGCCGAGACGCTGCTCGCCGAATACGCCCGCTTCGATGCCGACAGCGTCACGGCCGTGACCGAGGCGGTGGCGAAAGCCGGCCGCGATCTCGGTTTCGTCACGCTCGACAAGGCCGCGTTCGAAAGCGCGCGCGCGATCTCGATCGACTATGCCGTGATGGAGAAGACCGACCGTGCCGCGGTGATCGCGGTGTCGTGCGGCTGGTCCGATGTCGGGTCATGGCGCGCGGTCTGGGAGCTGTCGCCCAAGGACGGTGACGGCAATGTCGCGCAGGGGCAGGCGGTGTTCGAGGGCGCGCGCAACTGCAACGTCTCCACCGACAAAACCCTGGTGGCCCTGGAAGGCGTCGAGGATCTCGTCGTCGTCGCCACGCAGGATGCCGTGCTGGTGTCGCGGCAGAAGGACGCCGGCGGCCTCAAGCGGCTGGTCGGCAAGCTGCGCACCGTCGCGCCGCAGGTGACGGAAGACCATCTCAAGGTCCACCGGCCGTGGGGCTCGTACCAGTCGCTCGATATCGGCGAGCGCCATCAGGTCAAGCGCATCATCGTCAAGGCCGGCGGTCGCCTGTCGCTGCAGAAGCATCACCATCGTTCCGAGCACTGGATCGTGGTGCGCGGCGCTGCGCTGGTCACGGTCAACGACACCCAGAAGGTGGTGCACGAGAACGAGTCGATCTACATCCCCATCGGCGCGGTCCATCGCATGGAAAACCCCGGCAAGATCCCGCTGGAGCTGATCGAGGTGCAGACCGGCAGCTATCTCGGCGAGGACGACATCATCCGCATCGAGGACGACTACAAGCGCTCGTGAGGTGCCGGCATCGCCGGTGGATCACCGGGCGATGGCTTCGGCTGCCGCCGCAGCAGGCCGAGGGCCGGCCGCTCGATCAGCCGGTAGCTGACGAGGCCGGCGACGTTCGCCGCGACGAGACATGCTGCCAGGAAAACGATCTGCGTCGCGACGTCGTGCCAGGGCAGGCGCGCGAAGGCGTGGCCGAGCGCCGACACCACGAGGACGTGGCACAGGTAGGTCGAGTACGACGCATCGCCGATTCGCTGCAGCAGGGATGGCCAGGGCAGCTTCTGCGTCAGCTCCAGCGCCGCCGCGCCGTAGATCAGCGGTACGAACGGCGCGCCGATCATCACGATGCCCGTGCCGGTCATTTGCAGGTCGTTCTGGGACAGGCCGGATGACGCTGCCGCGATCAGGCCGGCGGGGACAAGCGCCACGCCGATGAGAAGGCTGCCGGACGCGAAGCGGGCGAATCCGGCGCGGATCGCAAGGCCGACCAGCGCACCGGCGATGAACAGACAGGTCAGTGGATTGAATGCGATGCCGAGCGCGGGGCTGGCGGGATAGCCGAGGCCGGACGCTGCGGCGATCACAAGGGCCCAGACGAGCAGCGCGGGCAGGATCGGCACGCGCAGGCCCAGCAGCGCGGCGAATACCAGATAGAAGTACATCTCGTGGATCAGCGTCCAGCCGACTGCAAGCAGAGGACCGACATCCTGGGGCCAGAGCAGATAGGATTTCAGGATCGACGGCGGATGCGCATAGGACGTGTTCACGACGCCTGGCGCTATCAGGAAGGCCGCCAGCACGATCGAGGTATAGAACCAGTAGGCCGGGAAGATGCGTATCACCCGGGACAGCGCGAAGCGCAGAGGGGGCGAATCCGCGGCGATATAGGCAATGACAAAGCCGGAGATGACGAAGAAGAAATCGACACCGGCGGGCCCGAGCACGCGCGTCCAGTCGGGCAGCAGGGCGATACCCTGACCGTATTTCGGCTCGATCAGCAGCAGGTGGCTGATCAGGACCGCGTTGGCGGCGAGCCCGCGGAAGCACTGGATGCTCGAAAACTTCATGAACGTCGGATCGCCCCGTTGCCCGCGCCGGACGCATCGTGTGATGGAGTGGGCCGCCGGCCATAGCGCGGCTTGCCCATGCCCGCCAAGGGCTGTCAGGCGCGCCCGGCGCGGCCGGCAAGTGTCGCTTGGCGCCGATTCGGCCGCGGCCAGCAGCCGGAGGCGTCCCGCCGGATTGGAACCGGTTCAGTCGCGCGCGCTGGCTAGATCCCTGATATTTCTATGTAATTCTTTGAATCAAAACGTGTTTAATGTTGTGCCGGGAAGGTTCGCAACGGCCCGGCCGGCGTGCTAGACCGTGGCCGCGGCGCGACCGGGGTTTGCGCCGAACGATTTTTCGGGGATTGGGATGAGTTTGAAAGACGGGGCGCCCCTTCGCATGGGCGTGGTCGGCGCAGGCGTGATGGGCAGCAACCATGCGCGCGTGCTGATGAGCCTGCCGGGCGTCACCATGGTCGGCATCGTCGATCCGCTGCCGGCCCACCGCGAGCGCGCCACGCGGCTCGTCGGATGTCCAGTGTTCGAGACGCTGGACGAACTGATCGCCGCCGGCGTCGATGCGGTCACGGTCGCAGCCCCCACCCATCTCCACCACGAAGTGTCGCTGGCGCTGATCGCGCGCGGCATTCATGTGCTGGTCGAGAAGCCGATCGCCTCCACGGTGCAGGAGGGCGAGGAGATCGTCGCCGCCGCGCGCAAGGCCGGCGTCACGCTGATGGTCGGCCATGTCGAGCGCTTCAATCCGGCGGTCGCGGCCATCAAGCAGGCGATCAAGGGCGAGGACATTCTCTCCATCGCCATCACCCGCGTCGGTCCGTTCCCGCCGCGCATGTCCAATGTCGGCGTCGTCATCGATCTCGCCGTGCACGACATCGATCTGATCCGCTGGTTCACCGAATCGGACATCGCCGAGGTGCAGCCGCAGCTCTCGAGCGCGGTCGCCGAGCGCGAGGACATTGCGCTGCTCCAGTTCCGCACCCAGTCCGGCGTGCTCGCCCATATCAACACCAACTGGCTGACGCCGTTCAAGGCGCGCAGCGTCACGGTGGCGACCCGCGGCAAGTATCTCACCGGCGACCTGCTGACGCGCCAGGTGACCGAGTGCTTCGGCTTCCAGCCGGACGGCGCCTATTCCATGCGTCATCTTTCGGTCGGGCACGACGAGCCGCTGCGCGCCGAGCTGATGGCGTTCGCCGACGCGGTGCGCACCGGCAAGACGCCGGCCGTGACCGGCGAGGAGGGCGTCGCCAGCCTCGCGATCGCGATCCAGTGCCTCGAGGCGCCGTCGCAGCAGGTGGCGGACGCCGCCCGCACGCCGCGCCGCATCGCCGGCTGATTTCTTCATCGTTCATCAAACGCGCAGGTCCGCATGAACCAGCACACGCCGCCGCAAGCCATTCCCTTCATCGACGTTGCGACGCAACGCCGCCGCCTCGGCCGCGCCATCGATGACGGGGTATCGAAGGTCCTCGACGCGTGCCAGTTCATCAACGGTCCGGAGGTGACGCAGTTCGAGGCCGATCTCGCCGCGTTCTGCGGCGCCAAACACGTCGTCGCCTGTGCCAGCGGCACGGACGCGTTGCTGATGGTGCTGATGGCGCGCGGCATCGGCCCGGGCGATGCGGTGCTGTGTCCGACCTTCACGTTCTGCGCGACCGGCGAGGTGGTGGCGCTGCTCGGTGCGACGCCGGTGTTCGTCGACGTCGACGAGACCACCTTCAACATCGATCCGGCCTCGCTCAGCCGCGGCATCGCGACCGCCCGCCAGCAGGGCCTCAAGCCCAGGGCGGTGATCCCGGTCGACCTGTTCGGCCAGAGCGCCGACCATGACACGATCGGCGCCATCGCCGCAGCCGAAGGTCTGTTCGTGCTCGACGACGCCGCGCAGGGTTTTGGCGCCACGTACAAGGGCCGTCGCCTCGGCACCTTTGGGCTCGCCACCGCGACCAGCTTCTTCCCGGCGAAACCGCTCGGCTGCTACGGCGACGGCGGTGCGATCTGCACCGACGACGAGGAACTCGCGGCGACGCTGCGCAGCATCCGCGTTCACGGCCACGGTTCAGACAAGTACGACAACGTCCGCATCGGTCTCACCGCGCGCCTCGACACCGTGCAGGCGGCGGTCCTGATCGAGAAGCTGAAGATCTTCCAGGACGAGATCGATGCCCGCAACCGCATCGCCAGGCGTTACTCCGATGCGCTGCAGGACGTGGTTGCCGTGCCGCGCGTCGTCGATGGCGTCTCCGTGTGGGCGCAGTATACGATTCGCCTGCGCAATACGGATCGCGACGGCTTCGCCGCAAAGCTCAAGGCGCGCGGCGTGCCCACGGCGATCTACTATCCCAAGTCGCTGCACCAGCAGACCGCCTACAAGCACTATCCGGTGGCGAGCGGCGGCGTGCCGGTCAGCGAGAGGCTGTCGCTGGACGTGATCAGCCTGCCGATGCATGCCTATCTCGACGAACCGACCCAGGACCGCATCATCGCCGCGGTTCACGAAGCGCTCTGACATTCGCATCGCCTGCATTGTCTTCGTCCGCCGGCGGCGATAGCGTCCGCGGCGGATGCGGATCGTCCGCGGGGCGTCAGGGGCGCGGGAACAAGCAGGCATGTTGGGGCGCATCTTCACCGTCGGCGGGTACACGCTGCTTTCACGGCTGACCGGGTTCGCGCGCGACATCATGCTTGCGGCGATCCTCGGTGCCGGACCGGTGGCCGACGCGTTCTTCGTGGCGCTGCGCTTGCCCAATCACTTCCGGGCCATCTTCGCCGAGGGCGCCTTCAATGCCGCTTTCGTGCCGGCCTACGCCCATGTCCATGGCGGGCGGGGCGAGGCGGCGGCGCGGCTGTTCGCCGACCGCATCTTCACCCTGCTGTTCGTGTCGCAGGTGGTGCTTCTGGTCGTTGCCTGGCTGTTCATGCCGCAGGCGATGTCGCTGCTGGCGCCGGGCTTCAGCGAGGATCCGGCGCAGCGCGCGCTCGCCATCGAGCTCACCCGCATCACCTTTCCCTATCTGCTGCTGATCACGCTGGTCACGCTCTATGGCGGCATGCTCAACGTCATGCACCGCTTCGCCAGCGCCGCCGCCGCGCCGATCTTCCTCAACCTCGCGATGATGGCGACGCTGGCGCTCGCCGCGTTCTTCCCGAGCGCCGGCCACGCCGCGGCCTGGGGCGTGCTGATCTCAGGCTTTCTGCAGTATTTCCTGCTCGCCGGCGACGTCGCGCGCCATGGCGGCCTGCCGAAGTTCACCCGCCTCAGGCTCGATGAGGATGTCCGCGCGTTCTTCGGCGCGCTCGGGCCGGCAACGCTCGGCTCGATGGGCACCCAGGTGGCGCTGTTCGCCGACACCATCATTGCCACCTTCCTGCCGGCGGGCGCGCTGTCGGCGCTGTACTATGCCGACCGCCTCAACCAGTTGCCGATCGGCGTCATCGGCATCGCCATCGGCACCGTGCTGCTGCCGGACATGTCGCGGCGGCTGACGTCGAGCGATCATGCCGGCGCCATGGCGATCCAGCGCCGCGCCTTCGAATTCACGCTGCTGTTCTCGGTGCCGTTCGTCGCCGCCTTTCTCACGGTCTCCGACGTCATCATGCGCGCGATGTTCGCCCGCGGCGCGTTCACCAGTGCCGATGCTGCCGCCGCCGCCGCGACGCTTGCGGCCTACGCGGTCGGCCTCGTGCCGTTCGTGCTGATCCGCAGCGCCGTCGCGACCTTCTACGCCCGCAAGGACACGGCGACGCCGGTCAAGGCGGCGCTGACCGGGGTCGCGGTCAATGTCGTGCTCAAGATCGCGCTGGTCGGGTCGCTGGCGCAGATCGGTCTCGCGCTCGCCACCGCGGTCGGCGCCTGGGTCAACCTTCTGCTGGTGATCGGCTTTGCCGTGCGCGCCGGCTATCTCGAATTCGATGCGACCTTCCGCCGCTCTCTGGTCAGGTTCGTGGCCGCCGGCGCCGTATTGGCCGCGGCGCTGTGGGTGACGGCGCGCGCTGCGCCGGTCTTGCTCGGCGGACTATCAACCCTGCGTGATGAGATCACGCTGGGCCTGCTGATCGTGGTCGGCGCCATCGTCTATGGCGCAGCGGTCTGGCTGCTGTTCGGGATGCGCTGGATGAGGGCGCTCATCCGCTGAACGAGGGGTTTGCGCAGCCCGGCGATCCGCTGCAATATGGAATGGTTCGAAGTTCCAGACTGTTCCTTCCAGGTTGCTCCCGGAGATCCCATGGCTCCCATCAAGTTCGGCGTCGGTCACAGCGTCCGGCGCAAGGAAGACGATGCGTTTATTCGCGGCAGGGGGCACTACACGGCGGATCATTCCCTCCCGAGCGTCCTGCATGCGCTGGTGCTGCGATCGCCGCATGCCCATGCCCGCTTCAAGCTGGATGCGGCCCATGCACGGACCCTGCCGGGCGTCGCCGCGATCCTGACCGCTGAGGATACCGCCGATCTCGGCGGCCTGCCGTGCCTGTTCAATCTGCCGGAAGACCCCTTTACCGCTCCGCCTTACCCGATCCTTGCCCGGGACACGGTTCGCCATGTCGGCGACGCGGTGGCGTTCGTTGTGGCCGAGACGCTTGACCAGGCGCGCGACGCGCTCGAGGCCATTGCCGTCGACTGGCAGCCGCTGCCGGCGGCGGTCGGTGCGGTCGACGCGCTCAAGCCGGGCGCGCCGCAGGTGTGGCCCGATCATGCCGGCAACCTGCTGTTCGATACCGCCATCGGCGACAAGGCGGCGGTCGACGCCGCGTTCGCCAGGGCCCATGCGGTCGCCGAGATCTCCATCGTCAATCCGCGCATCGTCACCAACTACATGGAGCCGCGCGCGGTCGTCTGCGACTACGATGCGAAACGCGACCATCTCACGCTCACCGTCGGCAGCCAGGGCAGCCATCGCGTGCGCGACATCCTCTGCCAGAACGTGCTGAAGATTCCCGTCGAGAAGATGCGGGTGATCTGCCCCGACGTCGGCGGCGGTTTCGGCACCAAGCTGTTTCCCTACCGTGAGTATGCGCTTGCGGCGGTCGCCGCGCGGCGACTGCGCAAGAGCGTGAAGTGGGTCGCCGAGCGCGCCGATCATTTCATCGGCGATGCCCAGGGCCGCGACAACGTCACCACCGCGCGCATGGCGCTCGCTGCCGACGGCAAGTTCCTGGCGATGGACGTCGATCTCGTCGCCGACATGGGCGCCTATCTCTCGACCTTCGCGCCGTACATTCCGCATGGCGGCGCCGGCATGCTGCCCGGTCTCTACGACATCGAGGCCTTCCACTGTCGCGTGCGCACCGTGTTCACCAACACCGTGCCGGTGGACGCCTATCGCGGCGCCGGCCGTCCCGAGGCGGCTTATGTGGTCGAGCGCCTGGTGGATGCCGCCGCTCGCAAGCTCGGGCTGGCGCCGGACGCCATCCGCCGCAAGAATTTCATCCCGCCGCGCGCGATGCCGTACACCACGGCGACCGGCAAGGTCTACGACTCCGGCGATTTCGCCGCGCATCTCAAGCGCGCGATGGACGTCGCCGACTGGAAGGATTTTCCGAAGCGGGCGCGCGCCGCGAAGAAACAGGGTCTGGTGCGCGGCATCGGCCTTGCGAGCTATGTCGAGGTCTGCGGCACCATGGGCGAGGAGACCGCGCAGGTGCGGCTCGATCCCGATGGCGACATCACCATCCTGATCGGCACCCAGTCGAGCGGGCAGGGCCATGCCACGGCCTATGCCCAGCTCGTTGCCGAGCAGTTCGGCCTGCCGCCGGAACGCGTGCACATGCTGCAGGGCGACACCGACAAGATCGCGACCGGTCTCGGCACCGGCGGCTCCAGCTCGATCCCGTCCGGCGGCGTCAGTGTCGAGCGCGCCACCCGCAAGCTCGGCCTCAGCCTGAAGGAGATCGCCTCCGAAGCGCTGGAGACGGGTGCCGGCGACCTCGAAATCATCGACGGCACCATTCGCATCGCCGGCACCGATCGCGCGGTGTCGTTCGCCGATCTCGCGAGGCGGGCGGGCGAAAATTCCGGCAAGCTGAGCGCGAGCGATGCGTTCAGCAGCGCCGACGGCACCTTTCCCAATGGCACCCATGTGGTGGAGGTCGAGATCGATCCGGCGACCGGCGTCATTCGCATCGTCAACTATGTCATCGTCGACGATTTTGGCGTCACGCTGAACCCGCTGATGCTCGCCGGCCAGGTCCACGGCGGCACCATGCAGGGCATCGGCCAGGCGCTGATGGAGCAGGCGGTGTACGATCCGCGGGACGGTCAGCTCGTCACCGGCACATTCATGGACTACGCGCTGCCGCGCGCGGCCGATGGTCCGTCGATTCTGTTCGAGACCCACAACGTGCCATGCACCACCAATCCGCTGGGCGTGAAGGGCGCGGGCGAGGCTGGTGCGATCGGCTCGTGTCCGGCGATCGTCAACGCCATCATCGACGCGTTGTGGCGCGAGTACGGCATCGATCATATCGACATGCCAGCGACCGCCGAGCGGGTGTGGATGGCGATCCAGCGCCGGCAGCAGAAGGCATCATGAACCGAACGGCCGTCACGGAATAATGCTTCCGTGGCGGTGTTCGGACCGATTGGTGTCGTCCGACGATTTCACCACAGGTGCGGGCGCGCCCGCAGGAGAGGGATTGGAGAGGAATTGATGAAGCGTGCACTCTTTGTGGCCGGAGCTCTGGTGTTGGGAATCTCGGCGGTTGCGGCCCAGGATCCGATCGCGGCCCGCAAGGCTCTGATGAAGGATACGGGCAAGAATGCCGGCGCCGGTGCGGCAATGGTGCGCGGCGAAGCCCCGTTCGATCTTGCCAAGGCCAAGGCGATCTTCGTGGTCTTCCAGGACACGGCAACCAAGGCGCCGGGATTGTTCCCGGACAGCGCCAAGGCCGGCGAGGACACCGCCGCGCTGCCGAAGATCTGGGAGAGCAAGGCCGACTTCGATGCCAAATTCGTCAAGCTCGGCGCCGATGCCAAGGCGGCGGAAGCCAGCGTGACCGATCTCGACAGCTTCAAGACCGCGTTCTCTGGCGTCACCAAGAATTGCGGCGGCTGCCACGAGCTCTACCGTCTCAAGAAGTAAGGCATCGCGCGGGATCGCGCATGAAGGCGGGGCCGGTGGCCTCGCCTTCGATATCGCTGCGCTTCATCCACGCGCTTTCGCTATTTCGTCACCTGACCGCGGATCTCGCCGGCCGGATTGGCGGCGGTGTGCACGTTGACATAGTACTTGCCGGCCATCAGGTCGGCGGCCTGGGCGTCGGTGAGCGTCGCGGTGCCTTCGGAGCCGCTCGCGGTGTTGGGGATCGGCACGGCGACACCTGCGTTCTTGCCAGGCTCGGCAGGGCCGTGGAAGTGCGCCATGGTCGCCGGGCCGGACAGGCCGGTGTAGCTGAGCTTCCAGCTCAGCGCCTTGGACGCGGTGTCGAAGGTGACGTCGGCGAGGCCGCTGGCGGTGCTGGTGGTGGCTGGCACCTCGGAGGCGCCGCTGAGCTGGGCCTTCATGGCGAGCTTCTCGGCGCATGCGGGGCCTGTAGCCACGGCGAGTGCGCCGATGGCGAGGCTGAGGAGGCGGAAAGATGGTCCTGCGGACTGGATCATGGCGTTCTCCCTGTCGTCGTCTTGAAGGCGTTCGCTCGCCCGGAATAGATGATGACGTCCGATGGTCTTGAGGACGGAGGGTCCTCGAGGCGACGGGCTGCGCGACGGCGGATGGTGTCGTGGCGCAAACCCTGATTCAACCACCAACGGCGTGATTTATTCCTGCAGGCAGGTTCCATGATGCGAAAATTGCTGCTCTTGGTCGTTGCCGCCATGGTGGTGGGGTGTGGGGTGTTCTGGCAGATCACCAGCCCGGAGGTCGTCGCGGCCAGCACTTTGCCGACACGCACGCCGGATCTCGCCAATGGCCGGACCGTGTTCAATGCCGGCGGCTGCGCGTCATGCCACGCGACGCCGAACCAGCAGGACCGCCTGCGCCTTGGCGGCGGCCTTGCTATTCCCTCGCCTTTCGGCACGTTCTACGCCCCCAACATCTCGCCCGATCCCGACGACGGCATCGGTCGCTGGAGCGAGGCCAATTTCGTCACCGCCGTGCAGAAGGGCACCTCGCCCGAGGGCACGCACTACTTTCCGGCGTTTCCTTACGCCTCCTATCAGCGGGCGAAGGTCGAGGACGTGCGCGACCTCTTTGCCTACCTGAAGACGCTGGCGCCGGTGCGTGGCCGCATCCGCGACCATGACTTGCGCTTTCCCTTCAACATCCGCCGGCTGGTCGGCGGCTGGAAGTTCCTCTATCTCGACGGCCGGCCGTTCGCGCCGGATCCGGCGCAATCGGCGGAGTGGAATCGCGGCGCCTATCTCGTCAATGGTCTTGGCCACTGCGCCGAGTGCCATAGCCCGCGCAACGCGCTGGGCGGCATCATCGCGGCGCAGCGCTTCGCCGGCGGGCCCAATCCGGAAGGCGAGGGTTGGGTGCCCAACATCACCCAGAAGGAGCTTGGCGACTGGTCGGTGAAGGCGATCGCCTATTTCCTGCAGAGCGGCGATACGCCCGATGGCGACTCCGCCGGCGGCTCGATGACACGGGTGATCCGCAACCTGGCCGAACTCGGCGATGCCGACCGCATGGCGATGGCGGTGTATCTGAAGTCGCTGCCGCCGGTCGATGGCCCGCCGCGGCCGAAGAAGGGGAGCGGCGGGCACTAGAGCGTTTTCGAGCGAAGTGGGCACCGGTTCGCGTGAAGAAAACGCGTCAAAACAAAAACTAGAGCGTTTTCGAGCGAAGTGGGCACCGGTTCGCGGGAAGAAAACGCGTCAAAACAAAAAACTAGAGCGCGTTTGCGATTCCATCACAAGCAAACGCGCTCTGGCCGGCGCCGTCTGGCCTGGAACCGCTGTTGGCGTCCGCCGGCCCGGCGATATCCCGGGGCGGTCGGCCATGGCCGGAAAAATCGCCACGCGCTGACCGCTGCGATGAATAAATGGCGCCCGCGATCGTATGGGGAATGACGTTGTCATGTCTTCGCGGGAGCACGCGGTGTCCGATCCATCAAGTTCCGATCAGATTCAGAACGCTTACCGGGCCGGGCGCGCCGCCGGGCTGAGCATCGCGGCGGTCGCAGCGAGTGTCATCGCCTTCGTCAACGCGCTTGGCATCGAAAAGTCGGGACTTGCGATCGTGCTCGCATTGTTCGTGCTGCGCGGCATTCGGCCCACCGATCCGAAGATGCGGCGGCGCGGCTGGGTCGCGCTGGGCTTCGGGGTGGCCCATGTCGTGCTCGTCATCGTCATCCTCGTGCTGTTTCGCGATCGCTTCGCGCAGCTCCTGCGCCTGCTGCAGAGTATGGGGTGAGGCCGTGTCATCCGCGCGCGACTACGCGTCGAGGCTCGATCCGCTGCTCGCCCGGGGCGCGGGCTATGCCCGCGCGCTGCTGCGTGACCGCCACAATGCGGAAGACGCCGTGCAGCAGGCTGCGCTGCGTGGTCTCGAACGGTTCGACACATTCGACCGAACGCGCTCGTTCAAGGCGTGGTGGTTCGCCATTCTTCACAACTGCTGCATCGATCTGCTCCGCCAGAAACGCAGGATCTTGACGCGATCGATGGACGGCATCGATCTTCCCGACGGCAGCGGGACGGATCAGTCCGCGTGGGAGCGGCTCGATGCGGCGCTTCGACGGCTGGCTGCGCCCCATCAGGAGATTCTCCGGCTGAGGTACTTTGGCGACATGAGTTACCGTGAACTGGCCGAAGCCCTGCAGATTCCGGCCGGCACCGTGATGTCGCGGCTGCATCTGGCGCGCAAGGCGCTGGCCGAACGCTTCCATGAGGAGGACATGACATGACGCCGGTCACGCCCGAGGAGCTGTCGGGTTATCTCGACGGTGAATTGTCGGTCGAGCGCGCAGGGATGGTCGCGGCCGAGCTCGCCGGCAACGAAGACCTGGCGGCGACGTTCGCCGCCATGCAGGCGTCTGACCTTGTCTGGCGGGCGGCGGCCGGTTCGGCGCGCTTCCAGCCCGCGACAGAGCTGATTGCGGCGGCCGCCGGCCGTCCCTCGCTCGGCGGCATGTTCGCCGTGCTCCTGCCGCTCGTCGTGCTCGCGCTGCTGCCGAGGCTCTTTGATGCGCCCGAGCTGACGCTGTTGGCGAATGTCGTGGCTTTGGCGCTGGTGCTGCCGTGGATCGTGCGGATGGTG
Organism: Bradyrhizobium sp. U87765 SZCCT0048; assembly: GCF_018131225.1. Classification (GTDB taxonomy): domain Bacteria; phylum Pseudomonadota; class Alphaproteobacteria; order Rhizobiales; family Xanthobacteraceae; genus Bradyrhizobium_A. Next base: position 273,765 of record NZ_JAFCMM010000006.1, read on the forward strand.
GCCGCCGAAGTCGCGGACACTGCGCGTGGCCCCGCGATGGACGCCGCAGCGCCGCGCCGGGATATGAGCTGATCGCGGCGGGAGGCTGGCTTCTGTGTCCGGCATCGCGCGGGGCACCGGCTCGTGGTGCGCGGGATGGTCGCTTGCAGGCAAGAAAAAACCTCCGGCGGGGCATCGCCGGAGGTTTCTGGAGGTTTACGTGAGAAGATGTCTCCTTTTCGTTGTTTGACGATCAGAAGCTGCGGAGAATCTGAACCGAGCCGTTGTAGAGGTTCTGGTTCTTCATCTCGTAGGTACCGGCGGCCACACCCGGGATGGTGTTGGCGTTGGCGGTGAAGACGCCGTTCTGGTTCTGGATCAGCCGGGTGTAGGTGAACTCAGCCGACAGCGTCAGGTTCTGGACCGGGGTCCAGGCCGTACGCGTACCAACCTGGGCAACCGCGAAGTTGAAGTTGCCGGTGTTGGTGCCGCCGAAGGTGCCGGTGCTCAGACCGCCCGTGAGGGCGTTCGCAGCAGCAAGCAGAGCCGCGTTGCCAGCCGAACCGTAGTTGATCGCGGTGTACGAACCGAACACCGAGGTGCGCCAGGCCGGGTTCCAGTAGTGCTCGTAGTACGCGCTCACTTCCCACGCCGAGCTCAGGTCGATGCTCGAGCCATTGGCCGAGTTGGTGCCCGAGTAGACGCCGTCGAGCGCATAGCCGAACGCCAGGCTGCCCGCGGTGCCGGCGCCGGTGCCGACCTTGGCGTAACGACCGCCGCCCGAGGTATCCTGGGTGCCGCCGAACACGTACTTGGCCGCGCCCTTGGCATAGCTGGCTTCGACCTTCAGGCTGTCGCCCACGCCGGTCGGCAGGTTCTTCAGCTCGAAGGCGCCGGTGAAGGCATAGCCCCAGGCCGACGACGGATGACCGGTGTCGCTGTTGGTCGAGGTGTAGTAGGTGCCGTGAACTTCATGCGCAGCGGCGCCGAAGTGCAGCGAACCCCAGGCCTGGTCGAGGCGCAGGTTGGCGACGATATCCGGCACGTGATCGCCGGTCTGGACGTTGCCCGTGAAGGTGTTGGACGACACGCCGTACGCCTGAGTCGCGGAACCGAACGGGCCGAGGAAGCCGGCCGACGCGTTCACGACACCAGCCGAACGGTAGGGCTGGGCGTCTTCGAGCGAGATCGTCGCCGACACGCCGTTGCCGAACGAGGCGGTGTAGGCGATCTGCGGGATGCCGGTGGTGTTGTTCGAGCCACCGAGGAAGCCCGAAGAAATCCACGGCTTGGCGAGCGCCCACTGCGGATCGAACTGCGACACGGCCTTACCGAAGGTGAAGCCGGCGAACTGGATGAACAGGAAGTCGTTCTCGACAAAGCCGCCCGCGATGCTCTCGCGGCCCTGCAGGAAGTCGAACTGGATGTTCGCGTAGGTACGAACAACGCCGTATTCGGTGGCGGTGCGCGTGTCGAGGAACAGGTTCAGACGCTCGCGGGTGTTGAAGTAGTTGCGGTTGTACGAGTTCGCACCGCCGGTGCCGCCCTGCCAGAACGGCGCGTCATAGGTACCGCCGTTGAAGGTGGTGTCCAAACGCAGCGCGCCGCCGATGCGGATGCAGGTATCGGTGCCGGGGATGTAGTAGAAGCCCGCGCCGTAGAGCGAGCAGATCTTCACATACTCGACAGCCTTCGCCTTGACCGGCAGATCGGCCGCCTGGGCGCCGGTCAGCGCGACGAGACCCGCCGCGGTGCCGAGCACGAAGCTCTTCATGGTATTCGTCAAAATAGACCTCCAAGTTGACTGGTAGGCCCGGTGCGCCGGTGTCGATGGTCGACCGGCGCGCCGTGCCTGCAAAACCCGACAGGGCGTTTCGCGGAGAACGCGACGCACTTGGGCGAGAGCCCTGGACGGGACGACTTGAGGGTGCCCCCCTCCGCCGCAGGAGGATTGTTATGTTCCCAAGACAACTAATTCAAATATCAAACCTAGTTATGTATTTTTCTCCAAGAAAATGTGGCAATCTGGCCACAATGGCGGGGTTACATCTTGGTAACCTGAAAAACGTCAGGAATTTCAGCGAGGTAGGCGCGGTCTTCTGCTTGCGTTGGTTATGTTTCTAAAATACACTTCTTCACGATCACGTGAGATTCGTTGCATTTCCGTCGGGGCGGGCATGTCCGTCTGGCGGGGCAGGGCCGGCGGAGGCCGGATGCGGCGGGACTCGCCAATAAAGAAAGGGACGTCGAGGAAATCGTCGCCCATCGGAGGATCCACGCTCGGCGGAGGAGGACATGTTGGTTCGGAGAAAGGCACAGCGGGACGAGGGGCCCCTCTTTGCTGCGAGCAAGCCGGCAGTGACCAAGGGGCCGTCAAAGGCGGCCCGGCCGGGCTCGTCGAAACTCCCCAAGGAACGCGTGCCGCTGATCGTCAGCCGCGAGTACAAGGTGTTTCGCCAGATCGTCTGGGACATCGTGGCGATCAACAACAATCTCGAGGAGATGCGCCGGCGCTGGGCCAAGAAGTTCGGCGTCACCGGGCCGCAGTGGATGATCATGATGGCGATCAACGACCTCGACCAGGGCGGTGGCGTCTCGGTCGGCGAGGTCTCCGCCAAGATCCAGGCTGTGTCGACCTTCGTCACCACCCAGACCAAGCTGCTGGAGCAGCGCGGCCTGCTCAAGCGGGCCACCTCGGCCGAAGATGCCCGGGTCGTGCTGATGTCGCTGTCGGACCGCGCCTGCCGCGAGATCTCGACCTACTTCAGCCGCTGGGGCGAATTTCACGACTTCATCTTCGGCGATCTCGACGCCGCCGCGGTGCGCCAGTTGCAGCGCCAGATGGAAGACCTCAAGAAGCGCACCGACACGGTCTGCCGCCGTGTCATGGAAGAGAGCTGAGCGCCGCATGCGGCGCTCGCCGGTGGCGCCTGCCCCGGCGGCCGTTCTGGGCGCGGTCGATCGTTCCTGATGGTCGATGCCGGCCGGCCTCATCGCTGGCCATGTGCTCGTCCGCGTGATGCGGGGCGCGCCGGCCATGGCCGCGGTTGCAATTCCCGCGCGTGACGGACGCTCCTGAAGCCGCGCGATCCCGACCGCCTCGCCGGATCTTTGGCCTCCACCTGGGGCGGCCGCGCCCGTCGAGGCGAGGGCGCGTATCCGCCGAGGGTCAGAACGCCTTGAAGGTGATGATGGTGTAGGTGTCCTGGATGCCCGGCAGCACCTGCACCTTCTCGTTGACGAAGTGGCCGATGTCGATGTCCTTGTCGACGTAGAACTTCACCAGCAGGTCGTAGTCGCCAGCGGTCGAATAGATCTCCGATGCGATCTCGGCTTCGGCCAGTGCGTTGGCGACCGTGTAGGACTGGCCGAGCTTGCACTTGATCTGAACGAAAAAGGGGATCATCCGGTGTCTCCAGGTGGCGATGTTGGCCGCACTATAGCGTTTTCGGCCCGTGGGGATACCCGGTTCGGGGCAGGAAAACGTGCAAAAACAACAGAATGCGGGGCGTTTCCGGCGGGCCGATCGCCGCATCCGCGCGGCTGCGGCCGATCGGTCTCCCGCCGTGCGTAAGGGTCGCGCGAGCGGAGGTTTTGTGGCACCTGTTGCGCCATGACCACGCCCATCGCATTGACCATCGCCGGCTCCGACTCCAGCGGCGGCGCCGGCATCCAGGCCGATCTCAAGAGCTTCGCCGCCTGCGGCGTTTTCGGCGCGTCGGTGATCACCGCGCTCACCGCCCAGAATACCCGCGGCGTCACCGCGATCCATTCGGTGCCGGCCGATTTAGTCACGGCGCAGATCGATGCGGTGTTCAGCGATCTCGCGGTCGGCGCGGTCAAGATCGGCATGGTCGCGCAACGCGATGTCGTCGAGGCGATCATCGCCGGGCTCGCGCGCTGGGCGCCGCGCCTTGTCGTTCTTGATCCGGTGATGATCGCGACATCGGGCGATCGCCTGCTGAAGGAAGATGCGATCGCGCGGCTGCGCGAGGGCCTCATTCCGCTGGCGCATCTCATCACGCCGAACCTGCCGGAAGCGGCGGCGCTGCTCGGCTGTGCCGTCGCGCAGGACGATGCGGAGATCGAGCGGCAGGGGCGGGCGCTGCTCGCGCTCGGCTGTCCCGCGGTGCTCGTCAAGGGCGGCCATGGCACCGGCGCGGAGAGCGCCGACTATCTTATCGACGCGAACGGCGTCGTGCGGTTCGCCGCGCCGCGCATCGTGACGCGCAACACCCACGGCACCGGCTGCTCGCTGTCCTCGGCGATCGCGGCAGGTCTTGCGCGCGGCGAGGATCTCGTCACCGCAGTGCGCCGCGCCAAGGACTACATCACCGCGGCGATCGCCGCCGCGGATCAGCTCGCCGTCGGTCATGGCGCGGGGCCGGTGCATCACTTCCACGCGTTCGCGCACGTCGATGGCCGCGCGCCGCGCGCGCCTTCCTGAGCAGGGTGTGCTGAAGCACCTGCGCGGCTCTCTCCGGCTGCCGGCTTCCGGGCGTGTCGTCCCGAGCGCACGCAAACCCCGCCTTGACGAACATGTCAGCGCGCTGACTGTCGTGTGACTGTCGCAGTCCGTTGCTATGCGGATTCCACAGGTTGCTGACACGATTCCAACAGCGGGCGCGGGCAGGGCATGACCTCCACGGACCTCAACACAACCATCGTTGAAACCGCGTACAGCCGCTGGGCGCCGATCTACGACGCCGTCTGCGGCCCCGTCATGCTGCAGGGCCGCCGCGCTGCCGCGGCCGCCGCGCGCAGCGTAGGCGGCAAGATCCTCGAGGTCGGTGTCGGCACCGGATTGTCGTTCGACGACTACGACGCGCGCACCGAGATCACCGGCATCGATCTGTGCGAGCCGATGCTGGCCAAGGCCCGCGCCAAGATGGCAAGCGGGCGCTATCCCCACGTCAAGGCAGTGCATCTGATGGATGCGCACCAGATGGCGTTCGCCGACGAGACCTTCGATTGTGTCGTCGCGCAGTTCGTCATCACCCTTGTCGCCAATCCCGAGCAGGTGCTGTCGGAGTGCCACCGGGTGGTGAAGCCGGGCGGGCGCATCATCCTCGTCAATCATCTCTATTCCGAGCGCGGCGTCGCCGCGGCGGTCGAACGCTGGGCGGCGCAGAAGACCCGCTCGCTCGGGCTGCGGCCGGAGTTTCCGTTCGCCCGCCTGCAGGCGTGGGCGAGCGCCAACAACGAAACGGTGCTGGTCGAGCGCCGCAAGGTCGCGCTCGGTATCTACACCCTGGTGTGCTTCGAACGGACGATGCCGCAACTCGCCGCGGCCTGACGGGCGGGCAGCGGCGTCATCGTCCTGTCACTCGAATCTGGTAGCGGCTCGCGCATGGGAAGTGACGTTATGAGCGAAAGTCATCCGGAACGACGCTTCCGCACGCTGTTCATCTCAGACGTGCACCTCGGAGCCCGCGGCTCGCAGACCGACCGCCTGCTCGATTTCCTGCGTTACCATGATGCCGATACCATCTATCTCGTCGGCGATATCATCGACGGCTGGGCCCTGAAGTCGAACTGGTACTGGCCGCAGTCGCACAACGATTTCGTCCAGAAGATGCTGCGCAAGGCGCGCAAGGGCGCGCGCGTCGTCTACGTCCCGGGCAACCACGACGAGTTCCTGCGCTCCTACTACGGCACCCACGCCGGCGGCATCGAGGTCGTCGAGCAGATCATCCATGAGGGCGCCGACGGCAAGCGCTATCTGGTGATCCACGGCGACATCTTCGATCTCGTCGTGCAGAATGCGCGCTGGCTCGCCCACCTCGGCGACAAGGCCTACGATTTCGCGATCCAGATGAATCGCCTGGTCAACATGTTCCGTCGCCTGTTCGGCTTCCCGTACTGGTCGCTGTCGCAGTGGGCCAAGCTCAAGGTCAAGAACGCCGTCAACTACATCGGCGCATTCGAGAAGACCCTGGCCGGCGAGGCGCGGCGTCACAACGCCGACGGCGTGATCTGCGGCCACATCCATTTCGCCACCATCCGCGACGAGCACGGCGTGCGCTACATGAATTGCGGCGACTGGGTCGAGAGCTGCACCGCGATCGTCGAGCACGACGACGGCCGTTTCGAGGTGCTGCGCTGGACCGGGCCGCTGACGCACACCGCGCCGGTGGTGCAGCCGATGCCGGCCCAAGCCGCCTGATGCGTATCCTCATCGCAACCGACGCCTGGCATCCTCAAGTCAACGGCGTCGTGCGCACGCTGACGATGATGGCGGATGCCGCCCGCAAGCTCGGCGCCGAGGTCAGCTTCCTGACGCCGCAGTCGTTCCGCACCGTGGCGATGCCGAGCTATCCGGACCTGCGCCTCGCGCTGCCCAACCCGGCGCAGATCACGCGCCTGATCGCGGCGGCGCGGCCCGACAACATCCATATCGCGACCGAGGGGCCGATCGGCTTCCTGGTGCGGCGCTACTGCCGCAAGCACGGCATCCCCTTTACCACCAGCTTCCACACCCGTTTCCCCGAATACGTCTCGGCGCGCTTCCCGATCCCGGAAGCGTGGGTGTGGGCGGCGCTGCGCCGCTTCCATGCGCGCAGCGGCGCGGTGATGGCGGCGACGCCGGCGCTCGCCGACGAACTGCGCTCGCGCGGCTTTCGCAATGTCGTGCTGTGGCCGCGCGGCGTCGACGCCAATCTGTTCCGGCCGCGCGACAGCGATCTCGGCCTGACGCGTCCGGTGTTCCTGTCGGTCGGCCGCGTCGCGGTGGAGAAGAACCTCGAGGCGTTCCTGGCGCTTGATTTGCCGGGCACCAAGGTGGTGGTCGGCGACGGTCCGGCGCGCGCGCAGCTCGAAAAGCAGTATCCGGAGGCCGTGTTCCTCGGCGCCCGCCATGGCGAGGCGCTGGCGGAGGCCTATGCCGCGGCGGACGTGTTTGTGTTCCCGAGCAAGACGGACACCTTCGGCCTCGTGCTGCTGGAGGCGCTGGCCTCCGGCGTGCCGGTCGCCGCCTATCCGGTGTGCGGCCCGCGCGATGTCATCGGCGACGCGCCGGTCGGCGTGCTCAGCGACGACCTGCACCAGGCCTGCCTGTCGGCGCTGTCGATCCCGCGATCGTCATGCCGCGCCTTCGCGCTGAAGATGACCTGGGAGGCCTGTGCCCGGGCCTTCATCGACAACGTGCTGCGCGTGCGCAGCGAGCACGACAGCGCCAAGGCGCCGCTGGTGTCGTCGGATCCGCATCTCGCCGCCTGACCGGCGTTGCGGCGCCGCGCCTTGCCGCCGGAGCCGGCGCGGCGATAACATGATGCCATGACCGACTCGCTCCCCGTCACAGCCGCCGACATCGATGCGGCGGCGCAGGTGCTGGCGCCCTATGCGGTGCGCACGCCGCTGATCACATCCCCCGCGCTCGATGCCTTGACCGGCGGTCGCGTGTTCCTCAAGGCCGAGGTGCTGCAGCGCACCGGCTCGTTCAAGTTCCGCGGCGCCTTCAACAAGATCGCATCGATTCCGCAGGCCGCGCGCGCGGCCGGCGTGGTGGCGTTCTCGTCGGGCAATCACGCCCAGGGCGTTGCCGCCGCAGCGGGGCTGCTCGGCATGCCCGCGACCATCGTCATGCCGGCGGATGCGCCGCTGTCGAAGCGCGAGCGCACCGCGGGCTATGGCGCCGAGGTCGTGCTCTACGACCGCCTGCGCGAGGACCGCGAAGCCATCGCGCGGGGCATCGCCACCGAACGCGGCGCGACGCTGGTGCCGCCTTATGACGACGTCAGGATCATCGCCGGGCAAGGCACCGCGGCGCGCGAGGCGTGCGAGGATCTCGCCGGCCTCGGGCTGGCACCGGACATCGTCGCCGCGCCGGCGTCCGGCGGCGGCCTGATCGCCGGCACGGCCATCGCCACCCGCGCGCGCTTTCCCAAGGCGACCATCATGACCGCGGAGCCCGACGGCTTTGACGACCATGCCCGCTCGTTCGCCAGCGGCCATCGCGAACCGCACCGCGCGGAGGGCACGACCATCTGCGACGCGCTGATGGCGACCATTCCCGGCGAGATCACGTTTGCGATCAACCAGCGGCTGGTGTCCCACGGCGTCACGGCCAGTGATACCGAAGTCGGCGCGGCCGTGGCGTTTGCATTCCGTGAGTTCAAGCTGGTGGTCGAGCCCGGCGGGGCCGTCGCGCTCGCCGCGCTGCTCGCCGGTCGCATCGATGCCCGCGGCAAGACGCTGGTGGTGGTGCTGTCCGGCGGCAATGTTGACGCCGACATGTTCGCGAAGCTGATCGGCGCGGCGTAGCTCGCGCGGCGCCGCTCATCGCATCAGGGCCATCTGCTCGACGTCAGCTGAAAAACGCGATCTTCTCGGCCTGGCTCATGCGCAGGATCGCCGCCAGCGGCTGGGGCCTGGTCGTGGCCGTCACCATGCCGCGGGCGAGGAGGGCGTCGCCGAGCGACGGCGATGCCGCGGCGGGGGGCGGCTCGGCGGCGACGGCTGGTGCGGATGCAATGGCTGCGACCGCGAGGGCAGGCATCGCAGACTGCGGGGGCGCGGCCGTGTGTGCGGCCGGCGGCGAAACGGCCTCGATATCGGCTGCGACCATCGCCGGCCCGGCGATCGCGACGGGGGCGACGACGGGAGCCGGAGCGGCGGTCGCGCCTGGTTCGGCGGCTTCGTCCGCGACGATGATCCCGTCATATCCGGCGGTGGCCATTTCCGCGGCGTCGGCGGCGACGCCTGCCACCGGTGCGTCGGCGACCTCGAGGTCAGAGGCGATCTCGATCGCAGCGATGCCTTCGGCGGTCGGCATCGGGGGCGCGGGCGAAGGCTCGCTCTGCGCCGGCGTCGCGCGTGCCATGGGCGTGGCCGCGGGGGCCGCGGTCTTCAGGCTGACGACGTTCTCAGCGACAGGATGCGGCGCGGGCGTCTCCGGCGCGGACGGCTGTGCCGCCCGGGGCTCGGCGATATCGCCGATCTGCCGCAGTATCGCGTCGAAAGCGCCGAGCACGGCGTCATTGGCCTGCAGCGTGGCGAGCGCGTCCTGGTTGGCGCCGATGGTGTTGGCCTGCACCTCGAGGATGTCGCAGATGCGGTTGTCGTAACCAATCTCGCGCAGCCGCCAGGCGATTTCGAGAATGATCCGCAGCCCCTTGCGGGTAGGCGCGCGGGCGTCCTCCGCGTTGAGGCTGGCGAGCGCCTCCGCCGCGGCACCGCGGGCGGTCTCGACAATGGCGCGCACCGTGGCGATGGTCTCCGCGACCGGAATGGCCGGCGCGGCCGGCGGCTGCTTCTGGGCGGCGAGCACCCCTTCGATGCGCTCGACCGCCTCCAGCACCATGGCGGTGTCGGCGTTGCGGTTGCGGCGGGCGTATTCCTTCAGGAACCAGCGGCCGCGCGACGTCTCCATGAAGGCTTCGCTGATCGCATGGTAATCCGCTTCCGAGGGCAGCGCGCTGCTGGCGGAAATGGGCGACAAGGCGAAGGCGTCGTTGGCCATGGAGGTCCTGCTGGGCGATCCCCGGCGCGCCACCGCGCACCGAGATGCTCGATCTCGAAATTGTCGTTTGCGCTGTATCGACGCAAAACCACCCGCGCTACATACGAACACCACGAACCGCGCCGAATCGCAATTCTTTTGATGCCCCCGGATCGACAAAATCCCGCGACGCAACAGCCTGAGGCAAGGCGATTCGCCCGCCGTCTGGCGCTGGTCTACGGCGCCGTGTTCGGCCTCGGCGGCATCAGCCTGCCGTATTTCCCGGTCTGGCTCAAAGCGGTCGGCGTCGATGTCGGCTGGATCGGCATCATCACCGCGGTGCCGGCGCTGACGCGCTTCACCGTGCTGCCGTTCGTCACCGGCTTCGCCGAGCGGCGCAACGCGTTGCGCGAGGGCATCGTGCTGCTGGCGTTCCTGACGTCGCTGGGGTTTCTGGCGATCGGCCAGCTGCGCGAGCCGCTGCTGATTCTCGCGGTGTTCGCCGTGACCGCCTGTGTCTGGACGCCGATCATTCCGATGGTCGACGGCTACGCGCTCAAGGGCGTGGCGCGCCATGGCATCGATTACGGGCCGGTGCGGCTGTGGGGCTCGGCGGCGTTCATCGTCGGCTCGCTCGCCTGCGGCGTGATGATCGATTTCGTCACCGCGTCGTTCGTGATCTGGGTGATCGCGGCGATAGCGCTGATCGAGGCGCTGACCAGCCTCGGGCTGCAGCGGCTCGATCGCGACGCCCGCCCCATCGCCGGCGCCTCGCGCGCCAGCGCGCTGCTGCGTCAGCCCGGCTTCCTCGCCATCATCTTCACCTCGGCGCTGGTGCAGGGCAGCCACGCCGTCTACTACGCCTTCGCCTCGATCGCCTGGCAGAACGCCGGCCTCGGCGGTCTCACCGTGTCGGCGCTGTGGTCGATCGGCGTCGTCGCCGAGATCATCGTGTTCGCGGTGTCGCCGCGTTTCAAATGGTCGCCGCTGGCAATGGTGGCGTTCGCCGCCGCCATCGCGGCGCTGCGCTGGGCGATCACCGCGCAGCAGCCGCCGCTGCCGCTGCTCGCGGTGGTGCAGACGCTGCACGGCCTGTCGTTCGGTCTCACGCAAGTCGGTATCGTCGGGCTGTTCACCCGCAACGTGCCAGGCCATGTGCTGGCGTCGGCGCAGGGCTATCTCGTCGCCGCCACCGGCCTCGTCATGAGCAGCGCCACCATGGGCGCGGGGCTGCTCTACGCCCGTTATGGCGAGGGCGCCTACTACGCGATGTCGGCGATGGCGCTTGGGGGCTGTGTGCTGATCGTGCTGGCGCGGAAGTGGCTGGTGACGACGGATGCGGCGGCGGATCGTTAGCTGCGCCAGGATTTGAAGTTCGAATATCGCGATCCGTCACCCGGAGGGGCGCCGGATCGCGGGCCCCTCGAAAGGCGGCGGCCCGTGCCGCTCCTCAGAGGCCGTTCATCCTTCGAGGCTCGCGGAGCCTGTCATCGGGCCGCGCTACGCGCGGACCCGTTGGCTCGTGCCTCAGCATGAGTCTTGGTTGTGTGCTTCTTTCATGGAGGTGGGGGCTTCCTTCAGCCCCACAGCGCCGCATCCGGCGGATAGACCGTGCTGCCGTCGTAGCGCAGGCCGTCGTCGCGGTCGCGGGCGAGCAGCAGCGGGCCGTCGAGATCGACGACGCGCGCCTGCCGCGCCACCAGCATCGCCGGCGCCATGGCGAGGGAGGTGGCGACCATGCAGCCGACCATGATGTCGAAACCGAGCGCGCGGGCGTCGTCCGCCATTGCCAGCGCCTCGGTGAGGCCGCCGGTCTTGTCGAGCTTGATGTTGACGGCGTCGTAGCGGCCGCGCAGCGCCGCGAGCGATAAGCGGTCGTGCACGCTCTCGTCGGCGCACACCGGCAGCGGGCGCTGGATGTTACCGAGCGCGTCGTCGCGGCCGGCCGGCAGCGGTTGCTCCACCAGCGTGACAGCGGCGTCGGCGCAGGCGGCGAGGTTGGCGGCAAGGTTGTCGGGCGTCCACGCCTCGTTGGCGTCGACGATCAGCTCGCAGGAGGGCGCGGCGGCGCGCACCGCCCTGATGCGGGCGCCGTCGCCGTCACCGCCGAGCTTGACCTTCAGCAGCGGCCGGTGCGCCGCCCGGGCCGCGGCTTCGGCCATGGTCTCGGGGGTGCCCAGGGAAAGGGTGTAGGCGGTCGTGCACGGCTGCGGCGCCGGCCGGCCCAGCAGATCCCACACCCGCCGGCCGGCGGCCTTGGCGGCGAGGTCGAGCAGGGCGCAGTCGAGCGCGTTGCGGGCCGCGCCCGGCGGCATCGCGGCCTGCAGGGCGGCGCGGTCGAGGCCGGCGGCAAGGCGCGGCGCCATCGCCGCGACGGCAGCCAGCGTCGCCTCCGGCGTCTCGCCGTAGCGCGGATAGGGCGTGCATTCACCGCGCCCGGTGTGGGAACCGTCCGAGATCTCGGCCACCACCACGACCGCCTCGGTCTTGGCGCCGCGGCTGATGGTGAAGGCGCCGGCGATCGGCCAGCGTTCGATTCGCGCGCTCAATTGCAGGAGGTTGTCGGAAGCCATTCAAAAAACTAAAGATTTCTTTGGTTGGCGAGGTGCCTCTGCCCCAGTATGGCTTTAAATCTGTGGCTGTAAATGCACCCGGCTGCGGCGCAGGGCGCCAAGCGGTCATGAAATGTACGTGAAAACAAGGATTTAAAGTGGGTGCTGAGCCGGCTTTGGAACGCGTCGCACAAGCGGGCGGAGCGGTCGCCCTGCAGGCGTCGGGAACCTGGACGGCGCAGCACGCCCAGGTCCTCGAACGCCTCATCGAGGCCGCCGAGCGCGCCGGCGCGTCCGGTGCCGCGGTTCTGATCGACGTCTCGCAGGTGGCGCGGCTCGACACCTTCGGCGCCTGGCTGATCGAGCGGCTGCGGCGCAGCCTCACCAGCGGCGAGAACGTGCCGCAGATCGCCGGCCTGTCAGCCGACTATTCCAGCCTCGTCGACGAAGTGCGCCGGGTCGGCGCGACCAGCCTGCCGCGGCCGCGCTCCCTGCTGTCGCCCGTCGCCGCCCTCGAAAGCATCGGCCAGGGCGTCGCCCATATCGGCACCACGCTGGTCGCACTGGTGGCGATGACCGGCGCGCTGGTCGTGGCCAGCACGCGGGTGCTGTTGCACCCGACGCGCATCCGCCTGACGTCGATGGTGCATCACATCGAGCAGGTCGGCTGGCGCGCGGTGCCGATCGTCGCACTGATCACCTTCCTGATCGGCGCCATCATCGCCCAGCAGGGCATCTTCCATTTCCGCCGCTTCGGCGCCGACATCTTCGTCGTCGACATGCTCGGCATCCTGGTGCTGCGCGAGATCGGCGTGCTGATCGTCGCCATCATGGTGGCCGGCCGCTCCGGCAGCTCCTACACCGCCGAGCTCGGCTCGATGAAGATGCGCGAGGAGATCGACGCGCTGCGCACCATGGGCTTCGATCCCGTCGAGGTGCTGATCCTGCCGCGCACGCTGGCGCTGCTGGTGGCGCTGCCGGCGCTGACCTTCATCGGCGCCATGGCAGCGCTCTATGGCGGCGGCCTCGTCGCCTGGTTCTACGGCGGTGTCGATCCCGACGCCTTCCTGTTCCGCCTGCGCGATGCGATCTCGCTGCAGGACTTCGCCGTCGGCATGATCAAGGCGCCGATCATGGCGCTGGTGATCGCCATCGTCGCCAGTGTCGAGGGGCTCCTCGTCGAAGGCAGCGCGGAATCGCTCGGCAGCCACACCACCGCCTCGGTGGTGAAGTCGATCTTTCTCGTCATCGTGATGGACGGCATGTTCGCCATCTTCTTCGCGTCGATCGGGGTATGACGATGACGGACGCCGCGAACGTGCAGGACGCGATCATTTCCGTGCGCGACATCACCGTGCGCTTCGGCGCGCGCGCCGTGCTCGACGGCCTCGACCTCGACGTTCGCCGCGGCGAGATCCTCGGCTTCGTCGGCGCGTCCGGCGCCGGCAAGTCGGTGCTGCTGCGCACGATCATCGGCCTCGTCGCCAAGGAGCACGGCACCGTCACGGTGCTGGGCACCGACATGGACGCCGCCAGCGGCGCCGCGCGCCGCAGCGTCGAACGGCGCTGGGGCGTGCTGTTCCAGCACGGCGCGCTGTTCTCCTCGCTCACCGTGCGCCAGAACATCCAGTTCCCCGTGCGCGAGTACCTCAAGCTGTCGCAGCGCCTGCTCGACGAGATCACCCTTGCCAAGCTTGCCATGGTCGGGCTGAAGCCGGAGGTCGCCGATCGCTATCCGTCGGAGCTGTCGGGTGGCATGATCAAGCGCGTGGCGCTGGCGCGGGCGCTCGCGCTCGATCCCGATATCGTGTTCCTCGACGAGCCGACCTCGGGCCTCGACCCGATCGGCGCCGGCGAGTTCGACGAGCTGGTGCGCACGCTGCAACGAACCCTCGGGTTGACCGTTTTCATGGTCACCCACGATCTCGACAGCCTGCGCACGGCCTGCGATCGCATCGCAGTGCTGGGCGAGGGCAAGGTGATCGCCATCGGAACCATGGCCGACATGCTGGCGTCGACCCATCCATGGCTGCGATCTTATTTTCACGGCGCGCGCGCCCACGCGCTCGCCGGTGTGTAGGAGTAGGTTTGATGGAAACGCGGGCGAACTACGTCCTGATCGGTCTGTTCACGCTGGCCGTGCTGGCGTGCGGATTCGGCTTCGTGATGTGGTTCCAGAGCATTCACGGCGCCAAGGCGCGCTTTCCGCTGCGCATCGTGTTCGAGGGTTCGGCCTCGGGCCTGCGCACCGGCGCCAGCGTCAACTTCAACGGCATCCGCGTCGGCGAGGTGACGTCGGTGCGCATCGACGATCCCAAGCGAGTGATCGCGATCGCGTCCGTCGACAAGAGCGCGCCGATCCGCCAGGACACGGCGGTCGGCCTCGAGTTCCAGGGCCTCACCGGCGTCGCCGCCATCGCGCTCAAGGGCGGCTCGCCTGACGCGCAGGAGGTGCCACCCGGCGCCGGCGGCATTCCGACGCTGACCGCCGACCTCAGCGCCACCCAGGACATCATGGAGTCGGTGCGCTCCTCGGTGCAGAACCTCAACCGCCTCGTCGCCGACAACCAGGAGGCGGTGCGCGCCTCGCTGCGCAGCATCGAGGCGTTCGCCACCACGCTGGCGCAAAACTCCGAGCGCTTCGACAGCATCATGAGCGGCGTCGACGCCTTCGTCGGCGGCAAGGACGGCGGCCAGCTCACCGCCGCGGTCAAGTCGTTCAAGGATCTCGCCGACAATCTCGACAAGCGCACCGCGGAGATCACCGCCAACGTCAACCGCCTGACCGTCACCGCGGGCAAGGACTTCGGTGCGCTGGTTGTCGACGGCCGCCGCACGCTCGACGACATCAGCCGTGCGGTCAACAACTTCGACCGCAACCCGACCCGCGTGCTGTTCGGCGCCAGCAGCAGCGACGCGCAGCCGCGCTCGGTGGTGCGTGTGCCGGCGGACGCGCGGGCGAGGGCGCGGTAAAGCGGGGGCAGCCCCGTCAGGCGGACGGAGCTGCGTCGACCGGGCCGATCCTGACCCAGCGGTTCTGGCGGCCCTTGTTCTCGATCTTGAGCCGCGGTTCGCGCGACGGGCGTGATCTATCAAGCCATTGCAATGAGACAAGCGTCTCGTGGCGCACGGCCTGTCTAGGTGGTGCCGCCCCGCGCGCTGATCAGGGCCGCGAAGTCGTCGCGATCGAAGAAGCGCGCCCAGCCGAGCGCCGTGGCCTGATACTTGTCGTCCCGAATGTTCGGATCGGCGCCGGCGTCGAGAAGCAGATGAGCGATCTCGATGACGCCGTTCTCGATCGACATATGCAGCGCGGTGTGGTTGCAATCCCACATCGGCCGCTTGGCGTCGACATCGATCCCCCGCGCGATCAGCCAGCGGATCGCCGCGAGATTCTTCTTCGCGACGGCGAGGTGAAGCGCAATGGTGTCGTGTCCTTCCGGGCCGATGCGCGCGGGCTCTGCGCGCAACATTGCCTCAGCCTCGTCATACCGCTGAAGGTTCAGGGCCGTCAGGAAGTCGGGCCGCGCGCCGGCCGCGAGCAGATCGGTGACGATCACCGGATCGGAGCTTTCCTGCGCCGCGGTGGTCAGCGCGGTCGCCCCGGTGGCGTCGCTGGCGTTCGGATCGGCGCCGAGCGCGATGAGCAGGCGCACCATCGCCGGCCGGTTCTTCGCTGCGGCGTGATGCAGGGCCGCGCGCCGGTGCAGGTTTCGGCTCATGCGCGCGCCGGGCAGGGACGGATCTCGCGCGACGAGTGCGCGCAGGTCGTCCGGGCGGTCGAGGGCAATGGCCGTCCACAGAGTGAGCCGGGCGCCGTTCGCGAGCAGATAGTCGGCCATCGCGGCGCGGACCTCGTGGAAGCATGTCGCCCACCCGAGCACGCCGACATCGTAGTCGTCGCCGAAGCCATCGACGTCGGCGCCGGCCTCGACCAGCAGCCGCGCCGTTTCGAGATCGCCGACCGCGGCGGCGAGGTGCAGCGGCGTGGCATTGTCGGGGAAGTCGCGCTTGGTGACGTCGGCGCCACGGTCGATCAGCAGGCGCAGGGCGTCGTGCTGGTTGCGGCAGGTCGCGCGATGCAGCGCGGTGTACTTGTGGAAGTCGCCGCCGAGCGCATCGATCAACGCCGGATAGGCATCGAGGAGGGCGCGCAGCGTTGCAACGTCGCCTTGCGAGGCGGCCGAGCAAATCGCCTCGATCGCCTCCGTCGTCTCCTGCGGATGAAGCTTGCGCGCCTGCAGGTCGCGCACCAGGATTTCGATGTCGTCGAGGCGCTGCTCCTTGGCGATCTGGTGCAGGGTGCGGCCGTCGTCATCGGTCAGATAGGGATCGAAGCCTGCGGCGAGCGCGCGGCGGACGCTGTCGATATCACCCGAACGCGCGGCCTTGAACACGCCTCGCCTGTCGGTGCGGGACGGGGCGAGATCCTCGATATACGCCTTCAGCGCGCGCCAGCTGGTAAAGCCGTGCTCGCGGGCGAGCATCAGCTGGGCCTCGCTCAGTCTGGCCGGGGGGCTGGCTGCGCGCAGCACTTTTAGCCGCTGTTTGGCGGTCTTCTTCAGCCAGTCAAGATCGGGATGGGCGGGAAGCGGAGTGGTCATGGAACACCTTCTTTCCTTGACGCCCGGCGACCGCGGCTCTCGGGCTAGAAAGAAGGGGCTATCAGCGTCGTGCTGGAAGGTGGGTTCAACCCTTTACGCGGTCCGTTGGTCGCCTGCTCGACCGCGATCAGCCTAGGCTGAGGCTCCCGGGGTGTCAATTCACGGGGCTGCGCGACGCGAAGCGCGGCGGCGCAAACGACAACGGCGGAGGCTTTGCAGCCTCCGCCGTTGCGGATGTCGTTGGTGCTGCCGGCTCAGCCGAGGCGGCCGGCGGCGTGGGCGAGCAGGGTGTAGACGAGGCCGGTGTCGGACGTCAGGTAGCCGCGCAGGTTGGCGGCACCGCGATCGTCACGCGCAACGTCGTCGAGCAGCCGCTCGAACTCGTCGATGTAGCGGTCGACCGTCTGCTTGAAGCCGCGGTCGGCGCGATACTTGCGGCTGACCTCGTCGAAGGCCTTCTGGCCCGCGGGAGTGTAAAGGCGCTTGCTGAACGCCTTGCGCTCGCCGCGCTGATAGCGGTCCCACATTTCGGCGGCGAGATCGCGGTCCATGAGACGGGCGATGTCGACCGTCAGCGAGTCCAGCGGATTGCCGCTGCTGGCCGGGCGGGCGGCCGGCTGCGGTGCCGGACGGCTCGGGCGCGGCGGTTCGGCGTCGGCGCGGTTGAGCAGGCCCGACAGCCACCCGTCGCCATTCTGCTCGGCGCTCGGGCTCACCGGCGGCGCATCGGTGCGGCGCGGTGCCATTGGCACGCCGAGGTCCGGCGGCGGCAGGTTCGCGGTGCTGTCGCGGCGGGGCGCCGGGCGCGGAGCGGGAGCCGCGGCGGGTTCGCTGCGGCCGCCGATCGCGAGGATCGCGGGCTCTTCCTCGCGCGGCGCCTGGTAGGCGCGGCTGCTGGCGCTGCTGGTGGTGGCGACGTCGAGGCCGCGGCCATGGCGGGCGACGATGCGGTTGAGCTCGGCGAGCGCCTCGATCTGGTCGACGATGACCTTGCGCATCTGCGAGGTGCTCTCGGCGGCCTCCTGCGGGATCTCGAGCACGCCGCGGCGCAGTTCGGTGCGCGTCGCCTCGAGTTTCTGCTGCATCTCCGACGCCATCTGCTTCATGCCCTGGACGACGGACGCGAAGCGCTCGGTCGATTGCTTGAACAGCGTTTCGGCCTGCTTGACGTTCTGCTCGTAGAGCTCGCTCATCGCCTCCGAGGTGAGGCGGCGTTCGTCCTCGGCGGCGGTACGCACCGCCTCGAACTGCCGCGAGATTGCGGTGGCGCCGGCGCCGGCGGTCTCCGCCACCACGCGGGCGATGTCGCGGGCGCGGGATTCGGCGGCGGCGAGCGACTCGTCGAGCAGGCCGGTGAAGCGCGTCAGGCGCTGGTCGAGGTCGGTGGTGCGCAGGTCGATGGTGGTCACCAGCGATTCCAGGTCTGCCTTGCGCTCCGACACGGTCTGGTGGGTGCTCTTGTTGCTCTTCTCCACCAGCGCCGCGGCTTCGGTCAGCATCTGGCCGTGAGCGGCGAACTGGCCCGACAGTGCGCCGAGGTTTTCAAGTGCCTTCGAGGTCTTGGTGGTGAAGACGTTGAGCTGGTCTTCCAGCGTGCTGGTGGCGACGCCGTTGCGCGAGGTGACGTCGTTCATGGTGGTGACGAAGTCGGCGACGCGGGTCACCAGCGCCTGTTCCAGCGAGTTGAGGTTGTCGTGGGCGCCGGTCAGCACCTCCTGCAGCAGGATGTTGCCCTCGCGCAGCCGCTCGAACAGCGCGACGGTGTCGGTGCGCAGGATCTTGCTGGTTTCCTGCATCTCGGTGACGGCGGCGCTCGCCACCTGGCGCGACTGGTCGATCGCCGCGCGGGTGGTCTGCTCGATGTCGCGCAGCGACTTGTTGATCGCGCCGGTGGCGATCTCGCTGGCGTTGGTGATGGTGCGGGCGAGGTCGGCGCTGTTCTTGACGAGCCCCTGCGAGAACAGGGTGCCCTTGTTCTCGATCGCCTTGAGCGCGTCGTCGGTGACGCGGGTGATGTCGATGTTGATCTGGTTGCTGCGGTCGCCGAGCGCCTGCACCAGCGAGCCGCGCGAGGCGTCGACCATCTGCGCGAGGCGGTCGGCCTGCTGCTTGACGCCGGACACGATCTCCTCGGTCTTGCCGAGCAGCACCGTGCCGAACTGGCCGGTCACCGTGATCACCGAGCGCTCGATCTCGCCCGAGGTGGTCTTGATCTTGGTGCTGGCGTCGTTGGAGGCGGTGATCAGCGCGGTGCTGGCATCCTTCGAGGCATCGATCAGCGATGCCTTCGCGGCGCTGGCGGTGGCGAGCAGCGAGGCGCCGACGTCGCCCGAGGTCGCGGTCAGGGCCGTCGAGGCCTGATGCGAGGCGGCGACGATGGCGTTGTGGGCCTCGCGGGAGCTCGCCTGCAGCGCTTCGCTGGCGGTGGTCGCCACCGAGCTGATGGTGCGCTCGATATCGGCCGAGACCGTCCGGAGATGGCCGGCGGCGTCGGTCGAGGCGGTTGCCAGCGTGGTCTGGGCGTCGCGCACACTGGCGACGATGGACTCGGCGGTCGTGCTGCCGGCGTAGGCGACCGAACGCTCGATCTCGCCGCTCAGCGCCTTGATGTGGTTGGCCGCTTCCGACGAGCTCAGCAGCAGGGTGTTCTGCACCTCGCGGGCGCTGTTGAGGATCGATGCGGCGGTGGCATTGCCGGCCGACGACAGCGTCTGCTCGATATCGGCGGTCAGGCTCCTGACCTGGTTGGCGGTGTCGGAGGTCGCCGACAGCAGCGTGGTCTGGGCCTCGCGGGCCTTCGACAGCACGGCCTCGACGGTTTCCACGCCGGCGGTCGCGAGCATGCGTTCGACCTCGGCCGACAGGCTGCGCGCCTGGGCGTTGGCGTCGGACGACATGCTGATCAGCGTGCTCTGCGCCTCGCGGACGCTCGCCAGCACGGCCTCGGTGGTCGCCGAGGTGGCGGTGGCGAGGGCATGGGCGATCTCGCCGGCCAGCGTGCGGGCACGGGTCGTCGCCTCGTCGGAGCCGGCGATCAGCGCAGCCTGGGCCTCGCGTGAGGTCGCGAGCAGGGCGTTCGTGGCGCTTGCGCTCGACAGGCTGAGCGTCTGCTCGGCCTCGGCGGCGGCGTTGCGGATCTGGCTGCCGACGTCGGTCGAGACGTTGAGCAGCGACTCGTGGGCGAGGCGGGCGTTGTTCTGGATCGAGTCCGCCGTGTTGCTCATCAGCGCCAGCAGCGAGCGCTCGGCATCGTCGACGCGGGCGCGGATGCCCTGGGTGAGCTCCTCGGTGCGGGCCACCAGTACATCGCTGGCTTCGCGGCCGGTGGTCTCGAAGCGGCCGGCGACCGTCTCGATGCGGGTGCCGAGCAGGTTCTCGAACTGCGTGACGCGCGTCTCGATGTCGCTGGCGACGGCCCCGGCGCGGCTCTCCAGCCCGTCATGGATGGCCTGGAAGCGGGCGGTGACGCTGTCGGCGAGGTTGGCGGTGCGGCCATCGACGGCCTCGGTGAGGCTGGCGATGCGCTGGTCGATCGCGTCGATGGTGTGATGGGTGCCCTGGGCGAGGGTCGAGGTCAGGGTGGCGATGCGGGTGTCGAGCGCCGAGGTGACCGCGCTGACGCGGCTGTCGAGCGTTTCGGTCATCGCGGCGGTACGGTTGTCGAGGGCTTCGGTGACCGTCGAGATGCGGCCGTCCAGCGTCTCGGTGACCGCGGCGACGCGGCTGTCGAGGGCCGCCGTGACACCGCTGACACGCTGGTCGATGGTCGTGATCGCGAAGTGGGTGCCCTGGGCGAGCGTCGAGGTGAGGGTGTTGATGCGGCTGTCGAGGGCTTCGACCGCCTGGGCGGTGCCGTCGGTGAGCGAGGACGACAGCGCGGCGATGCGGCCGTCGAGGGCGCCGAGCGCCTGCGCGGTACCGTCGGTGACGACGGTCGACAGCGCGGCCGCCTTCTCGTTGAGGGCGGCGAGCGCCTGGCTGGTGCCACCGTTCAGCGTGTCGGTGAGGGTGTGCAGGCGGTCGTCGATGGTCGCGGTGACCGACTGGGCGCGGCTGTCGAACGAGGTCTCCAGCGTCTTGAGGCGGCTGTCGATGGCGTCGTCGAACGCCTTGATGCGGGTGTCGAGCGACAGGTCGAGATGGGTAACGCGCGATTCCAGCGTGGTTTCGAACGAGGCGAGGCGCTGGTCGAGCGCGCCGTGGATGTCGCCGGCGCGGGCGGTGACGCGGTTGTCGAAGGTGTCGACATAGGTCTTGAGCGTGTCGGCGATGTGCTGCGTGCGCTCGCCCATGCGATCAACGATCTCGCCGCCGAAGGTTTTCACCGTGCGGTCGAACTCGGAGATATGGCGGGTGATCAGTGCGCCCAGCGTGCCGCTGTCGCGCGCGAAACGCTCGGCGAGCTCGCTGCCCTGGACGCGCATCAGGTCGTCGAACGCGTTCATCTGCGCGCTGAGGCTGTCGTGCGCGGTCTCGGTCTGGTTGACGACGCGGGCGACAAGGGTGTTGACGGTGTTGTCGAGCGAAGCGCTCGCCTTGTCGCCGCTCGCCGCGATGCGGCTGGCGAGGCGCTGGCCGGCTTCGTCGACCTTGGCGGCGAGATCGCCGCTGCGCAGCTCGAGTTCGAGCAGCAGCGATTCGCTCGAGGTCTTGAGCGAGTCGTGGACGAGCTCGGTGCGCTCGGAAATGCTGTCGACGATGTTGGCGGACTGGTCGGCGAACTCGCGGGTGACGCGGTCGATGCGCTCGTTGAGCATGTCGTGAACGCGATCGGCGAGGTCGACGAACTCCTCGTGCACGGCGCCGGTCTTGAAGTTGAGGCTGGCGGTCAGGCGCTCGCTGGCGTCGAGCACGGCGCGGGTGGTCTGCGAGGAGGCTTCCTCGAGGCGGTCGAGCAGGTCGCCGCCGCGCTCGCCAAGCGCCAGGATCATGGTGTCGCCGGCGGTGCTCAGCGCCTGGGTGATGTGCTGGCCGCGCTCCTCGAGCGCGGTGGTGATGGTGCGGGCGACCTCGTCGACGCGCGAGGCGATGGCGTCGCTGATCACCGCGATATCCTGACGCAGGTCGATCTGCACGCCGGAAATGGCGCTGCGCACCTGCTCGGCCTGGCCGACGAGGTTGTCGCGCTGGTGGGCGATGTCCTGGAGCAGGGCGCGGATGCGCACCTCGTTGTCGCTGTAGGCGCGCTCGAGCGCCGCGACCTCGTTGGCGACGAGGGTTTCGAGTTCGCCGGCACGCGCGATCGCGCGCTCGATGCCGTCGCCCATGGCCGCGACCTCGCGGCGCACGGCCTGGCCGACGGTGACCATGGAGTCGCTGGTCGCGCCCTCGGGCTCTGAGAAGCGGATCGCCACCTGCGCCATCGACTGTGCGATCATGCGCAGCTCCTGGCCGCGCCAGGCGAGGTTGGCGACGAAGAAGAACAGCAGGATCGGCGCGAACAGCAGCGCGATCAGGCCGACCATCGCCAGCGTACCGCCGGGACCCTGGCCGAGCAGGGCCTGCAGCGAAGGCAGGAAGCTGATGATCAGGAGGCCGGCGCCGGTGAGCCAGACGCCCGAGAACAGGGCGGCAAGGGTATAGAGGTTGCGGCCGGGACGGCCCTTCTGGATCGCCTGCAGCAGCTGGCCGATGGTTTCGCGGTCGTCATTGGCGGCGCGGCGCGGCGGCAGCTCGTCGGCCACCGGGAACACCGGGCGGTCCTCCGGCGCGATCGGCTTGTCGTGGAACGGGTCGCTGGCGGGCGTGGCTCCGCTGTCGCGGCGTGAAGACGCCTCCGGCTCGCTCGGGGCCACGTCGCTGATGTTCAGCGCTTCCTGGATGGCCGAGAGAGCAACTTCGGTGGGGTCTTTCACCTTCTTCGGAGTATTCGCCATGTCAGTCTACGCCCTTGGTTTACGCGTCGGGATACCGGCGGACGGCGGCGGAGCCGGATCGTCCGTGGGTCCCCCGGGGGGAATGTGAAAGCGAAGTCGTTGGTCGCCCTCAGGGCGGCAAAGTGGCTACCGGTCTGCCGCCGAAACGCCCGTCAGTTCACAGTTTGCGTACGCCCTGGTCGCAAAACCGGTACCCACTTTTGCGGAACGCACGCTCAAGCTTGTCCCCTACTTCTCCGAACATCCTATTGGCTCGATGCCTCGAATGAAATGGCCGGCGTTAAGAACATTTTAATCATCGTTAACGGCGCTGTGCGTAACGCCTTCTAACTGAACGAAATTCCAAATCGCTGTGGGAATTTCCGGGTTCCCGGTGGGTGAACTGTGGCAAATTCGTGTCATTTTCATGCAACGATCCGTTAACCACCCGCGTGTTTGGCTGGCCTCGTTCGCGCTCTCGGCACGGTTGCGGGAGCGGAACCACGGACACTGCCGATGCCTCACTCTTTCGAACGGATCGCCTGGATGCCTTCGCCGCCGCTCGTCCCCGACGACGCGCCCATCGATCTGGAGCACCTGCGCCGGATGACCATGGGCGATGCCGAGGTCGAGCGCGAGGTGCTGGCGATGTTCGCAGCCCAGGCCAGCGAGCTGGCCGAGCGGCTCGCCACCGTGCCGGCCGACGGCGAGCGCCTCGCCCACACATTAAAAGGGTCGGCGCGGGCCATCGGGGCATTCCGCGTGGCGGACGCGGCGGCGGACCTCGAGCTGGCGATCCGGTCCGAATGGGCGACCGCCGAGCCGATCCGGGTGCTGCGCGGCGCCGTCGCCGAGGCGCGCGGCGTGATCGACGGGCTGCTCAAGCGGTCCTGACGTCCGCGGGACGGGCAGGGGTCACAAAACCGTGCGCCCAACGCTGGCGCGGGGCGAGCGGACCCGTTATACGACTGCCATCTTTCCTTTTCCGGCAACACGAGTCGTCATGGTCAAAATCAACTTTGTCGATCCTGCGGGCGCGACCCGCTCCGTCGACGTCGATGCGGGGGCAACCGTCATGGAAGCCGCCATCCGCAACGCCATCCCGGGGATCGAGGCCGAGTGCGGCGGCGCCTGCGCCTGCGCGACCTGCCATGTCTATGTTGACGAGGCGTGGCGCGAGAAGGTCGGCGCGCCGACGCCGATGGAAGAGGATATGCTCGATTTCGGCTACGACGTGCGCCCGAACTCGCGCCTGTCCTGCCAGATCAAGGTCACCGCGGAGCTCGACGGCCTCGTCGTCACGACGCCCGAGCGGCAGGCCTGAGCGGCGGTCAGCGCCGCCTTCCGACGACGACATGCGCGCGGGCACGCCGTTACGGCGTTCCCGCCCTGATCGACCAACCGCCCAGATCGGCGAGACGGCATTCCGTCGGCGTCATTCCGAACGTCGACCGGAACACGCGATAGAACGTGGCGATGCTGTCGAAGCCGCAGGCCAGTGCGATGTCCGCGACCTGCTGGTCCGGCATGGCGGCGAGCCGACGCCGCGCCTCGGTCAGCCGCAGCGCCGTCATTGTGCGCGCCACGCTTTTTCCCGTCGGTTCGAACACCAGATGCAGTTGGCGGATCGAGACGCCGAGCCATGCCGCGACCATGGCCGGCGTCAGGTCCGGCCGGTGCAGATTGCGCATGATCAACTCGTGCGCGGCATGGCGGTAGCCGGTGTGCAGCGCCGCACGGCTCTCGGGCATGCCCGGTGTCGCGCTGCCGCGCGCCAGCAGGGCGAGCTGGGCGAGATGGCTGACCGCGAGATCGGCGTCGACGGCGTCCGGCGGCCGCTGCGCCAGCGCGTTGAAGGAGGCCAGAGCCAGCCGGGTGTATTTGCTCGTGGCGGGCAGCGGCGCGGCGGCGAGGTCGCGCAGGCCCTTGACCGGACTGTCGAGCGCCGCGAGCGGGATCTTCACGGTGCGAAACAGAAAGCCGTCGGCACGCTGCGGCGTCCCTGCCATCGGCAGATCCGAAAAGCTCAGCGCCAGGGCGCCTTCATCGATGAAGGAGACGCGGTCGCGGCCGGTGTCGAGCCAGCCCGGCCCGCGGATCTGCAGGCCGATGCACAGGCTGTCGCCGGTGACGCGCGCGATGTCCTGCTTGGTGCGGCTGACGCGATAGGACGACGCCTCCATCTCCGCAAGCGTGCTCTGTCCCACCATCCGGGCGGAGAAGCGTCCACTGAATGCGGGACGGCGCTCGCGCGCCAGCTCGATGGTGACGCCGAACAGGTTTCTGGCACGCACCTCGCACCAATGGTCGAAGCGCTCGTGCGGCAGGAGACCACTGGTGTCGAACTGGATCATGGCGCTTCAGCTCTTCTCGCCCCGCCGCAGCCAGGGCTGGAATTTGGCGATGACGTCGGCGGGAAGCGGCGCCGGCTTGCGGGTGTGACGGTCGACCAGGACGGTGATCGCCACCGCCGAGGCGGCACAGGCGCCATTGTGGAAGATCACCTGGTCGTAGGTCACCGAGGTGCGCCCGAGCCGTGACACCGCAAGGCCGAGCTCCACCGTGCCCGGCCAATGCACCTCCGCCTTGAAGTCGATGGCGAGATGCGCCAGCACCCAGCTCAGGCCCTCCGGCATCAGGCCGAAGGCCGGGGCGCGGATCAGCGACACCCGGCTGGTCTCGAAATAGACCGCGAAGCTCGTATTGTTGACATGCTGATTGGGATCCTGGTCGCCAAAGCGCACATTGTCCGTCAGGCGGTAGGGATAGTCGTCGAGGCGGATCACGGGCTTGGACGGGCCGGGCTGGCTCACGCGAGGGTCTCCGGGACATCGGGGCGTCGAACGGGGCTGTTTTGGCCGAGACCGCGCCGTCCCGCAAGGGGGGCGGCGCCCGGCCGTGCTGGACACGGGCGGCGCTCTCGTCGAAGATGCCGCGAACGAGTTCTTGCCCGACTGCATTTTCCCGAAGGAAGAAGATTGAGCAATGAGCGAGCCGATCAAGACTGACGTGCTGATCATCGGGGCGGGCCCGTGCGGCCTGTTCGCCGTGTTCGAACTCGGCCTTCTCGACATGAAGGTGCATCTCGTCGACATCCTGGACAAGATCGGCGGCCAGTGCGCCGAGCTCTATCCGGAGAAGCCGATCTACGACATTCCCGGCATCCCCATGGTCACCGGCCAGGGGCTGACCGACGCGCTGATGGAACAGATCAAGCCGTTCAATCCGACCTTCCACATCAACGAGATGATCGAGAGCGTCGAGAAGATCGGCGATCCGTTGTTTCGCGTCACCACCGACGCCGGCAAGGTGTTCGAGACCAAGGTGCTGGTGATTGCCGCGGGCGGCGGCTCGTTCCAGCCAAAGCGGCCGCCGGTGCCGGGCATCGAGGCCTATGAAGGCACCTCGGTGTTCTATGCCGTGCGCAAGATGGAGCAGTTCCGCGACAAGTCGCTGCTCATCGTCGGCGGCGGCGATTCCGCGCTCGACTGGACGCTCAATCTCCACCCGATCGCCAAACGCGTCACCCTGCTGCATCGCCGCGACGAGTTTCGCGCCGCGCCCCACAGCGTCGAACAGATGCGCGCGCTGGTGCGCGACGGCAAGATGGATCTCAAGCTCGGCCAGGTCACCGCGCTCGAGGGCGAGGGCGGCCGGCTCTCCGGCGCGGTGGTCAAGGGCAACGACAACGAGACGGTCAGGGTCGAATGCGACACCATCCTGCCGTTCTTCGGCCTGACCATGAAGCTCGGTCCGGTCGCCAACTGGGGCGTCAAGCTCGAGAACAACCTCATCCCGGTCGACACCGAGGCGTTCGAGACCAACATCCCCGGCATCTTCGCCATCGGCGACATCAACACTTATCCCGGCAAGCTCAAGCTGATCCTGTCCGGCTTCCACGAAGGCGCGCTGATGGCGCAGAAAGCGCATCGCTACGTCTATCCCGACAAGCGCCTCGTGTTCCAGTACACGACGTCGTCGTCGAGCCTGCAGAAGAAGCTCGGGGTGGGATAACGCACGTTCAGCGCGGCGCCGGATGCGAATGGCGTGTCCGGTGGCCGTGATCGACCTCGAACAAGGCGCGAGAACAAGCTACGAGAGCTTACTGCTGGACACTGCGATAGGTCTTGAACATGCTGGCCGAGCATTGCGCCCTCGTCGAAGCATTGGCGGCCCCGTATCGAGCGTCTAACGCTTACCGGGCCTTGCTCGATCTTGGAACAGAAGCGCTTCCGTCTGTTCGAGCTGGATTGCGGAGTGAAAATCCTGATGTCCGGCTCCATTGCTGCAGGTTTCTGGATCGGTACCTGACACCGGAAACGCTCATCGACCTGATAGATATGCTCAACGACGACGACAAGCGTGTGAAGTGCTCTGCCTTACACACGCTGGCGTGCGACCGGTGTAAGGAAGGAACCTGTCGGCCAGAAGAACGACAAGTGCTTCCGAAAGCAATGCAGCTACTCGCGAGCGACCCTGATGCGCATGTCCGCGCAATGGCGATTGAAGTGATCGGCCAGTTCGCTCATACCAACGCTCTTGCAGCTGCATCGATTTCTGCTGCCCATGAGAATGACACAAGTTCAACGGTTCGCAAAAAGGCCGGATGGTTCGCGCCTGGAGGCCCGATCTACGACCGGATCAAGAATAGCGTCAGGTCCTAGGGCGCTTACAGTCGCCGCAGCCCCGCGCGCGGCGGCAGGTTCGCGGGCAGGCGCACGTCCCAGACGAGGCCGATCCGCGCCAGCGCCGCCAGCACCCACCAGCCGGGATCGATCTCGCCATCCTCGTGGGCGAGCCGCGCCGATCCCGGAAAGGCGTGGTGGTTGTTGTGCAGGCTCTCGCCCATGGTCAGCAGGCTGACATGGCCGACATTATAGCCCTGCACGCCGGCGCCCTCGATGTGCCAGCTGCGCGGGCCGCGGTTGTGGGCGAAGTAGCCGACCAGCCAGTGTCCGGTGAGCGACAGCGCGACCCGCACGCAGATGCCCCAGATCACCCACGGCAGGCCGCCGAGCGCGAAGAATAGCAGCGCCCACGGCGCCTGCTGCAGCATGACGGTGCGGTCGAGCAGGCGATAGAAGCGGTCGTCCCTGACGCGCGGCTCGATGACGAGCGCCGGCGGGTGGTCGAGCCGCAGCTCGCAATGCAGCTGCCACCACGCATCGCGCCAGATCGGATTGCGATGGGCGAGAAACGGATGGCAGGCCGTCTTGCGCTGTGCCCAGTCGCGGATGTCGTGCTGGCGGATCATGCCCGATGGGCCGGCCATGCCGACCAGCGTGCCGAGGTAGACGAACAGGTGCTCCAGCCACAGCGGGCAGGCATAAGCGTGATGGATCAGGCGGCGGTGCATGCCCAGCGAATGCCCGAGGCAGATCGTGAGCGCCGTGGTGACGACGAACAGCGCCACGGCTCCCGGCGTGACGAACAGCGGGCCGCCGATCCCGGCGCCGAGCGCCATCGCGGTGAGCCAAAGCGATTTGGTCGGCGACCACACGACATGGCCGGCGGTGGCGTCGGTCGCAGCGCGTTCGGTCATGCGCGGCGATCGTTCCATGGCGATGGCGGCGGCGTCGCCTTGCGGAAACGAGGCCGGACAGGGCAGGGCGGTCGACGGCGGCAAGCCGGGCAGTGCGCGGGTCGCGGGCATCATCGTGGCAACTCCCTCACGGCGGCACGAAACGCTTGCGCATTTCCAGTTCGTTCAATAACTCATGAGTTAACAGGTGAATCAACGCGCTGCGGCTGGGACGGTTTGCCGCAGCGCATTGCGCGGCGAGAGCGATCACGACATGACGGTAGACAAGATCTTCGAGGCGCTGTCGTCGCCGCCGCGGCGGCGGATCCTGGCCTTCCTGTCGAAGACCGACATGACCGCCGGCGAGATCGCCGAGCGGTTCAGCGCCATGATGTCGGCGCCGGCCGTCTCCAAGCACCTGTCGGTGCTGGAGAATGCCGGCCTGATCTGGCGCGAGAAGCGCGGCCAGAACGTGCACTACGGGCTGAAGGAGGATGCGCTCGCGGGCACGCTGGTGCATTTCCTGGCCGAGGTGTGTCCACGCTCGCGGCCATTTACGAAGGACAGCCGTCGCAAGGCGAAGGCCAGGACCTAAGGTCACAACTGGATCAAGGCCTGGACCGAGGTCGATACCTGAGCCGGAACGCCCGGCGACGGCGGCTGATCACGGCCGGACACACTGTCGCGCCGGCGGTCCGTACCGTCCGCCTCACCACGAATAGCGCACCGCGCCCTTGCCGGCGTAGCTGGTGGTCACGCTGGAGAACTCGCCTTCGAAGGTGGTGGCGGCCGACCAGCCATTCAGCCACTTCTTTTCGACGGACGCCGTGACCAGCGCCGCGTCGCTGGCCTGTCGTGCGCCGTTGACCACGAAGGATGCGCCCGGCAGCGCCTGGAAGGTGGCGCCGATGGTGCGATCGGGATTGAAGTCGTGCGCCCAGGCGGCGCGGCCCCGCAGGGCGAGGATGCCGTCGTCCAGCGCGAACGACTTGTCGGTGCGAAGGCCAAGTTCGCTGCGCGTCGCCGTCACGCTCCTGGCACCATAGGCCAGCGCGAAGGCGCTGGCGCCGGCCAACGCCTGCTCGGCATAGGCCGGCAGGTCGAAGGTCGTGAACTGTGCGGCGGCGTAGGGCGTCAGGCCGATGCCTTGCGACACGACGCGGTAGCCGCTTTCGAGGCGCCCCGACCACGCATTGGCATTGAACTGCGCGCGCAACTGATCGATGCCGGCAACCGTGACCGTTCGGTTGGTGGTGATGTCTTGCCAGCCATAGGCGATTGCGCCGGACACATACGCCGCGCCGATGGTGTGGCGGACGAATGCGCCGGCCTGGAACAGGTCGGAGCGGCCGGAGCCGAGCCCGTTGGCGACGCTGAAGGCGGTGCCGCCGCCGGCCAGCGCGAATCCGGCGAGCGTATCCGGCGACAGGCGGTAGTCGGCGCCGGCGGCGGCGCCGTAGAGGCTGCTGGTGGCGGTGTTGCTGCCGATCACCGCGTTGCCGCTGGTGGCCTGCGATCCGCCATAGCCCGCCGCCCATACGCTCCAGCGCTGGGCGAACACATCGGCTGCCGGCGCCTTGCGAGCAATTGCGGCCAGCGCGTCGTTCTGATTGCGTGCTCTGGTTTGCTCGTCGGCATAGCCGGTCGCGCCGCCAGCGGCCGTCACCGGGTCGCCGCGTCCGGCGATGAACGGATCGATCAACAGTCCCATGAACTGGTTCATCGCGCCGAAGGTCGCCTGCTGCGCGCCGGTGGCGAGTTCGCCGGAGGCTTGCGTCAGCCCCGCGGGCGTCAACGTGCCATAGACGATGGGAATGCCGCCGGTCGTGTTGAAGACGTTGATCAGCGCGTTGCCGACGGCATTCTGATTGAGGTTCAGGCCGTTGCCGAAGTTCTGCACTGGTGTTGCCGGCGGTGATGGTGCGAAGTTCAGCGTCAGGTTGAGGTAGGCGTGGGTCGCGTCATAGCTCAGTGTATTGCTGAAATTGGCGGGCAGGTTGCTGTTGCTGAAGGCGCCGAAGGTGCCGCTGATGCTGCCGGCGGTGAGGATCGTATACTGCCGGGAGACGTGACTGCCGCCGGCGAAGGTCGCGTTCACGGTCGCGCCGCCGAGGGTCGCCGCACCGGCGACATTGGCTGACGATGCCGTCGACGGATTGAGCGCCACCGCATAGAACGCGCCCGAAGCGAAGGCGAGGCTGCCGTTCACCGTCATCGCAGTGCCCGGCGCGCCGCTGCCGGGCGCGAAAATGCCGCCGGCGCTGACAGTGGTCGCGCCGACCGTGCCCGTGCCCCCGAGCGTCGCGCCACCCTTCACGACCATGGTCGCATTGGCGAGGGTGCCATTCACCAGCAGCGTCCCGGCGTCGACCGACCAGGGAAGCGCCGCGCTGTTCGTGCCTGTCAATGTCCAGGTGCCGCTGCCGCTCTTCTGGAAAAGGCCGAAGCCGTCATACTGCGCCGATGCCCCGATCTGCGAGGCGTCGAAGCTGGCATTGGCGGCGCCGCCGAGGCGGAAGGCGTCGGCGTTGCTGAACGCGACCACATTGCCGCTGATGGTCGAGCCGGCTTGCAGCTCCAGCACGTTGACGCCGCCCGTGAAGGTGATCGCGTTGGCCTGAACCCCCGCTCCGTTGTTGGCGAAACCGCCACTGACGGTGCCGCCACTTATGACGATCCCGACGTTGGCGCCGGCAATGCCGGCACCGCCGGCGCCCGCCGTTCCATTGGTGACCTGATTGGCGGGGCCACTGATGATGCCCGCACTGCCACCGTTACCGCCGGTGATCGTACCGCTCACAGTGATCGCCACGGTGGTCCCGCCGCCACTCGTCAGCAGGATGCCTGTGCCACCGGTGCCGCCATTTCCGCCGACGCCGGCAGGGGTATGGGCGTTGCCGGTGTTTCCACCAGCCGCGCCATTTCCGCCGGTGACATGGCCACCGGTACTCACGGTGAGGCTGCCGCCGTTCGTCAGCACGACGCCTGCGCCGCCGCCGCCGCCGTTGCCGCCATTGCCACTGCGGTTGTGGGTGCTGTCGCCGCTGTTGCCGCCGATGCCACCATTGCCGCCGGTGGCGCTGCCGCTGCCGGCAATGGTGAAGGTGCCAACTCCAGTTCTCACAATGCCTACACCGCCGTCGCCTCCGCCACCGCCGGAGCCACTGGGGTTATCGGCGGAGGCGGAAGAGCCGCCGGAGCCGCCATTGGCGCCGGCGACCGCGACACCGGTGGACCCCGCCCCGGAGCCGGTCAACAGTGCGCCGCCGCCGCCCGCGCCGCCGCCGCCGCCACCGCCGCCGGTATTGGACGCCGCATGTGAATCGGCGCCATTGCTACCAGCCGTCGGCGTGGGGGTGGCAACGACGCTGGTCCCGCCGACAAAACCGAAATTGCCGCCGTCGCCGCCATCGCCGCCGGTCCCGTTGCCGCCAAGGGCGGCGCCACCATTGCCATGTGTGCCGCCAAGTCCGGTCACATAACTCACACCGCCACCGCCACCACCGCCACCGCCGAAGCCTCCGACACCGGAAACGCTGCCATTGCCGCCGTTCGGGCTTGCCGAGGTGCCGGCAGTGCCGCCGAAGCCGTTGAAGCCTGGCGCTCCACCCGTGCCCCCGTCAGCGAAGGCGGGCTGAGCCGCCAGCATCGACGTCACGGCCGCGCCGACCAGCGCCGTGCTTGCCAGGAGGACGCGAACAGCCCGCACGCGCGCCCGCGGCGCGCGCCAAACATCATGATCAATTGTCACGTTGACGCTCTTTTCCCCGCTCGCCGGGACAGTGAGCCCACATCAATTTTCGCGTCGAGCATCCCAACCGAACGCCGCGCGCCCCGCGGAATAGATTCCGAAAGTCGCTGCCAAACGCACGCGCAAAAGTGTACCGGATCGAGGAAAGCCCTTGGTTTCGCCAGCCGTTTTTGGATCGGCGTGTGCGCCGCCTCTCCGTTGCGGCCGGGGCGGACCAGCGCGAGGGGGCGTGTCTGGAGGGGACGGAGAGAATGCTGGAGCGCGTTCGCTTTTGATGGAACCGTGGACGCGCTCCAGCTTCTTGCTGTGACGCGTTTTCTTCATGCGAACCGGTGCCCGCTTCGCTCGAGAACGCCTTAACGGGACAAGATCTCGTGGGCGTTGTCGCGGGTAAAATAGCCGCCGAGATCCAGCCCGTACTGCGCATAGAGGGCGAGTTCGCGGGCAATGAAGTCCTGATACATGGCCGCGAGACGCGCGCAGTCGTCGGCGCGGCCGTTGTCGGAGATGGAGATCAGGCCGAGCGCGGCCGCGGTCTTCTGGACATTGCGAATCTGCGACGCCGACGAGCCGAATTTTTTGGAGATTTCGGGGGCCGACGGCATCTCGTCGCCACGGAGCGTGGCGTGGACGAGTGTCGCGATGACCGGAAAGCCGCAGTCCAGCTGCAGCAGCTCGTAGATCTTCGGATAGTATTCGCCGATCGCGATGTCATGTTCGAAGAACGGCGTCCCGATCGACGACAGAAAGCGCGCGATGAAGTCCGCCTCGCGCGCCACGCGCTCGGCATAGTGGCCCCCCGGCGCGAGAATATCGAAGCAGCCGAGCGTCTGGGTGTACCAGGCGCGGACGTGCTCAAGCAGTTTTTCGGTGGGGCGATAGACGCGCAGCCTCGCGTCGTTGCGTCCGCGCTCGACCGCGACGAAGCCGGCCAGCTTGGTCAGGGCCAGCACCGTCTTCAGCACCCGCGAGCCGCAGTGGTTGCGCGCCTCCGACAGCGCCAGCAGTCTCACGAAGCTCGGGCCTTCGCCGTCGCCGGTCACATCTCCGGAGAAGTGCAGAAACAGCAGATTGCCGATGACCTGGCTGCGGACATAACTGCCGACGACCTTGTTGAGGAGCCTTGGTCCCTCACGCCAGCGCAGGACGTTTTCGAGATAGTGCATCGCCGCGCGGCGAAACTCCGGGTGGGCTCTGATGGCGGCGGCGGTGTCGGCCAGGACATCCGGGCGATGCCGCGGCGCGAGGCTTGGTGAAACGGAAAGCTTGGTCATGAAATCTCATCGGACAATGCCTGGATTATGAACGAAAATGATGCTGTTGCCAGACTGAAGTGAGTCGCGCCCGGCGAGAGGGCGTTCGCATTTGCAACTGCGCGAGGACGTCCGTCGCTCGTTGGGACGATGATGACACGGCGCGATCGTTCGATCGCGGCTCGGCGGAGATGTCGGCCATCACGCCTGCGGCGTGCCCTGAATTGACGGACGCGTTTGAGAGCGTGTCATTTCGGGATGGCGCGAAGGCCGGAGCACCATCCCGATCGCCATCCCGGCTGCCGCGTCCGGGATGCTTTGCTGTGTTGTGCTGTCGCTGCGCGGCGATGGCAGCGGTGTCGGCCGCTGCGGCTCTACTGCTGCGCCGGCGCCAGCGGCAGGGGCTCCTGGACGATCGCGCGCGGCTCGGCGCCGTTGAGGCCGAGCACGCTGGTCATCGCCGGCAGCGCGGCGTCGGCCATCGCGGCGTGGCCTTCGGCGGTGGGGTGGATGGCGCCGCCATACACCGCCGACAGCACGCCCCAGGTGGCGTCGTGGATGTCGGCGGGCAGTGCCGACGACGACACGCCCTGCGGATAGGTCATCGCCGCGAAATAGCTGTCGTTGGCGTCGCGGATCCAGCGCGCGCGCGGCGAGTAGGCGCGGAATTCGCTGGCGCCGCGGCCGCAGGTCAGCGGGCTCGACGACGCCGCGACGATGTCGGCGGTGAAGCTCTCGCCGGTCGCGGAGAAGCACTGCTGGTCGAATTCGGGATCGCTGCTGCCGCGGGCGCAGAAGCCGTGGTTGGCGAACGCCTGCTGGTGCTGGTCGACGAAGGTCATGCGGTCGGTGGCGGGATCGCGGCACAGCACGCCGCCGCTGCACTGGGCGAGATCCTTCAGCCGCGGCAGGAATTCGCGCTGCACATAGGCGGCGACACGCTGCAGCCGCGCCGGGTCGGCGTTGAACGAGGGGTGGATGTCGAAGCCGGCGGGACCGCCGGGGCAGGGCACGCCGCCGCTCAGTGCCGGGTTGCCGTACGAAGTGTAGACGACATGGGCGAGATCGCCGCCGACCATCGGCTTGAGCGCCTCGCGCAGCCGCGCGAAGCGCTGCGGCAGGTCGTGCTGCAGCGTGGCGCGGGAATCGTCCAGCGAGCCGAGCACGCCGGTGCGGCGGAACAGGCCGCGTTCGGTCGGGGCGTCGACGATGACGTCGGCGACGAGACCGGAGAAGTCGATGTCGTTGGCGCCGACCGACAGCAGCACGAGGTCGAGCTGGCGCGACGGCTGACGGCGCCTGGCGGCGGCGAGGGCGTCGCGCAACTGGCCGAGCTGGGCGTCGACCGTGCCGGCGCAGGTCACGGCGTTGCGGGTGAACAGGCACTCGCGGGCGCGCTGCGAACCGAACAGGCCGTCATTGATGGTGGCGCCGGTGCAGGCGAGCGGCAGGTAGGTCACCGCGACATGCGGATACTGCGCGGCGAGCGCGATCGCGGCCCGCGTCTGGTAGCTGTAGAGCGAGCGGTGGCACGCCGGATTGAACCACTGCGCGCCGAGCAGTTGCCAGGCGCGCAGGCCGCTGCCCGAGGTGTCGCCGCCCTCGCAGGCGCGCGCGCCCTTGAAGTTGGCGCGGCCGGGCCGGAAATACTGGTTGGCGGGGCCGCCGAGATACGACTGGAAGCAGAAGCCGTCGTCGGACAGCGCCACCGGCTTGTCGGGATTGCCTTCGCCCGAGGCGATGGAATCGCCGAGCCCGGCGATGAAGATGTCGCGCACCTCGATCTGGGCGGTGATGCGCTGCGGCGCGTCGGCGCTGGAGACGTCGACGGTGGCGGTGGTGGCGCGGCCGTAGCGGGCGCGGAAGTTGATCGGTTCGGCGCAGTCCACGGTGGACTGGCGCGGGCCGTCGCCGTCGTCGAAGGTCCAGGCGCAGGTCGCACCCACCGGGATGGCGCCGGTCAGGCGCACGGTCACCGGATGCTCGGTCGGCGTGAGGTAGCTCTCCTTGACGCCGTCGCGGGTGCACGGCTCGCTGATCTTGCCGGTGGGATCGATGCACAGCCGGCCGACGGTGTTGCGGGCCCAGCCGCGGCCGTCGCTGCGGGTCGCGAGCGTATCCTCCGAGGCGAGGATGCTGCCGGTTCGCAGCGTCTCGGTGTGGATCTGGAAGTCGCGTTCCTCCCGGAACAGGCGGAAGCGGTTGCGCACCTCCCAGGAGATCTGCAGCGGCCCGTCGGCCTGGGCGCGGGCAGGCGGCGGGGTCATCGCGCCGGCGAGGCCGGCGGCGAGGAGGGCGCCGAGCAGGAAGCGGCGCAGGCCGGCGCATGGCCGGGATGTCGGCGTCGAACGGAGGGCGGCGCCGGTGTCGGAAACGGGGCTGACGGTCATGGCGCTATGAAAGACCGGCTTGGGGCAAAAGTATGGGGAAAGGGCCTTACTCGGCGGGATGGGGCCGTTTCACCCGCTGCGGCACCGCCATGGCGTTGAGCGTGCCGGTGCGGCGGCGCTCGTTCCATGGCTTCACCACGTTGAGCCACAGTTCGCGCACGCCCATGATGGAAATGGAGATGGCGAACGGGATCACGAAATAGAGCAGGCGGAACACCAGCAGCGAGGCCAGCAGCTGCTCCTTGCCGAACTGTGGCAGGGCCACCAGCATCGCCGCGTCGAACACCCCGAGGCTGCCTGGGGCATGGCTGGCGAAGCCGATCAGGGTGGCAAGAATGAACACCACCGCGACCGAGACGAAGTCGACGTGCGGCACGTCGGGCATCAGGATGTACATCGCCAGGGCGCAGAAGCCGAGGTCGATCACCCCGATCATGATCTGCAGCAGCGTCAGCGGCGCCGACGGCAGCACCACCTTCCAGCCGTTCTGGCCGAGCTCGCGGCGGCCATTGGCCAGCCACACCAGATAGATGACGATGCCGGCGATGCAGCCGAGCGCAATCAGGCGGTTGATGGAGGGTGGCAGCAGGTCGATGGCGCTGGCGGCGGCCGGATGCCAGGCCATGCCGATGCCCAGCACGAACATGTTGCCGAGCCAGAAGGTCAGGCCTGACAGGAAGCAGATTTTCGCGACGTCGATCGCGTTCAGGCCCCAGTCCGAATAGATGCGGAAGCGGATCGCGCCGCCGGTGAAGACGGTGGCGCCGATGTTGTGGCCGATGGTGTAGCTGGTGAAACTCGACAGCGCCGCGATGCGATAGGGCACATGGTCCTTGCCGATCGTGCGCAGCGCGAACAGGTCGTAGAATGTCAGTGTGAAGAACGCACAGACCACGCACAGCGCCGCCAGGGCGATGTGGGCCGGCGACTTCTCCGTCAGCGCGATCAGGATCACGCCGGAGTCCACGCCCTTCAGGGTGCGGATGAGCGTCGTCACGGCCAGCACGATGATCAGAACGCTCGCGGCGATGCCGATGCGTTTCCAACCGGTCCGTCCCGTGAAGCCGCGTTTGAGCGCGGTCAGCAGTCGATGCATTCATCCTCCCGGCAGGGAACGACACTCGAGAAAGCCGAATGGGCGAGGCGGCAGACGGCTGCGGGAGCGATCATAGGTGAAAACTCGGTGGCGAAAAACCGGACACGAGCCCTCCTGGCTGCGGCCAGATGCGCCAAAGGCGAAATACGGTAAATCCCGGTCGCCCGGGACGATGGACGTTCATAGGGAAGGCGTCATTAGTGTCTCGTTGTCAAGGATATAGGGCAGTCTTGCGCGCCGGCCAGAGCACAGGATCGGGGACTGCCACGCGGCGCGCGCCGTTGCGTGTCGCAATCCGGACACATTGGCATCTCGGTCGGTTGCGCCGGCGGCGCGCCGCGCGTGGTTTCCTGTCGCGGTTCGGGGGAGCTGTGGCAGATTCACGTCGATTTCGCGAAGGCGGGAGGGGCAGGTGCAGCGATGTTGCACTGCCCGCGCCATGTTTTGGTCACCGCCAGCGGCGTTCTGACGCAGCGTGCCGTCGACTGGGGATACGGGCGCCGCCCGGCGACGTGTCAGATTCGGCGGAGCGCGAAATAGGCGCCGCAAAACGCCATCACCGCGCCCTGCACCAGGGCGGCCAGCCCGGCCACGACCCCGGCCGAGGTCGGCGCGGCACTGGGCGCGGAGGCGGCCTGGCCGGCCGCGGCGAGCAGCAGCACGCCGACGGCGATGAGGAATTGCCGCAGCCGCAGCGGGATATGGCCGGACGCCGCACGGCCCATCAGCGAGGCGGTGACATAGCCGCCGACGAAGGCGGCCAGCGCCACCAGCCACCACGCCAGCGCGGCGCTGGCCGGGATGAGATCGCCGGTGTCCGAGCGCCACAGCGTGCCGAGGTCGAGGCCGAAGCGCTCGGCGATGATGTGCACGGCCAGCGCCACGAGCACGCCGGTGGTCATCGCGCCGGCCAGAATCAGACGTCGGGGAAACGAAGCAGCCTCGGACATGCCGCCTCATAGCATGACGGGGCGGCCGGTGTCCCGGGTCCGGGGCGTCGAACGGTGCCGCGGTTGCCCGGGGGCGCCGGACCTGCAGACATTCCGGGGTCACGCCTGCGGCGTGCCCCGGAATGACGACGCTTGTTTCCGGGCCCGTCATTCCGGCTTCAGAACTCGTCGTGGCGGGCTGGCCCGCAGACAGGGCCAGACCCGGAATCTCGAGCGCTGCGCCGATCGCGACGCCGCGTCAGGCCGAAGTCCGCCCCGCAGCAGCGAACGGGCCCGCTTCAAGCTCATTTCGGCTCGGTGCGCATGAAGATGTCGCGATCGCCGGGCCAGCGCAGCCGCCAGCCGAGGCGGATGTCGCGGGCGTCGCCGGCCGCGAGGTCGTAGCTCCATGCCAGCACGCCGCGCTTGTCGCCGACCGACTTGTCGGTGGCCGGCGTGTTGGTCGACAGCGGCTCGACGCTGATCTGGTTGACGTCGGACACCGGCAGGCGGTCGGTCACGGTGATGCGGATCGGGGTGTCGTGCAGGTTCTTCACGGTGGTCTTGAACTCGGTCACCTGGGTGCGCGAGCTGTTGATCCAGCCGGGCTCGTTGTCCTTCTGGCGCAGCGGCACGCGCGTCACCTTGATGCGGTCGTCGCGGCCGGCGCCGAGCGTCGCCTTGTCGCCGGGCGCGACCAACGGGAAGCGGCCCTTGCCGACGTAGACGCCATCGCGGTGGATGTTGACCTCGCCGGGCAGCAGCGGCGCCTCCTCGTTCTGCACGAAGGCGACGTCGAGGAAGGCCGACGGATCGAGCGCCGGCGAGGTGCGGGCGATCAATTCGGGCGTCAGATGCGCGGTGCTCAGCGTAAAGCTCTTCGGCGAGCCGTCGCGCGGCACGCTGACCCGTCCCGGCACCTTGAAGTTGGCCTGGAAGGCGCCGGCCTCCAGCGTCGCCAGCACGGGCCTGGCCGCGAGCTGCTTCTGGTCGGCGAGCGGCGCCGGCGGCGGTGCTGCGGCCGACATCGGCGCGCGCGGTGCGGCACGCTCGGCCGCCGCACCGGCGCCGAACGGCACGACGATATCGTCGAACGACACGATCAGCGGCGTCACCTCGGGGGCGGCCGTACCGCCGGCCGTGCGCACGGTCGAGACCGACAGCGTCGCCTGGTCCCAGTCCTCGCCAGTGCGCTGGGTGATTTCGGCGCGGCGCACGAGGTCGAGCGTCGCGGGGCGGCCCTTGCCGCCGGTGTCGAGGCGGGCATCGTAACGCGGCGTCCAGGCGGCATGGGAGACGCGATAGGTGAGGGTGAGGCCGGCCTTGAGCGGACCGTTCGCCGACACTGCGATCGTGACATCGCGCTTCGGCGCGCCGGGCTTGGCCGGCGTCTGCCGCGCCTGCTCCAGCGCGGTGATCTGCTCGGCGAGCTCGGTGCGGCGGGCGCGCACCACGCGGCTGTCCTCGTTGACCCGCGCGAGCTCGTCGCCGACCGTGTCCCATGCGGTCTTCCAGCTCGCGGGATCGAGCGTCCGCTCGTCCTTGCCGATTTTGGTGGGATCGAGCTCGCTGAAGCGGACGATGCTCTTGCGCTTGACCTCGAGGGCGTCGAGCCGCGCCGCGACCTTGTCCTGCTCCTCCTTCAGCGCGGTGATCTTCGCCTCCAGCGCCGGATCGAGCGCCGGGCGCGTCTCGCCGGGCGACAGCCGCGTCTCGACCGCGCCGATCGCCAGTTCGCCATCCGCGGTGGCCTCGACCCGCACCGAGGCCGGATCGATCACGGCCGGCAGCCCTCTGATCAACACCGTCGAGGCGCCCTCGGGCAGCGACAGCTCGGCGAGGCGGCTGACCATGGCGCCGTCGGGAAACACGGTGACGGCGTCGATCTTCGAGGCGGCGTCGATGTCGGCGGCGTGCGCCGCGCCGGCCGCGAGCGGCGCCGCGGCGAGCAGGGCGAAGGTGGTGATGCGCATGGAATGACCTCTTGCTGGATGACGGCGTGTCCCCGCGGCATTGGTGGTGGACATTCCGGCGGCTTGGCGGCAACGAAGCGGCAGCAAACGGACGGAGGCCGCATGAATTGCGCTTCGGCCGCGGCTGCGACACCATGGCGCGTATGACGGCAGGGTCAGTGACACGGCGATGAAGGCGATATCCGCGGCGACGACGGCCTCCGATCGGGCCCCCGGAACAGGTGCGAGCTACAGCTACCGGCCCTCGCTGGTCGGCGCCGCGCGCACCTTCACGCTCACCGACGAAGGCCTCGCGTATCGCGCCGGGATGTCCTCCGGCACCTGGCCCTATGCGTCGATCGCGGCGATCCGGCTGTCATGGCGGCCGGTGTCGCAGCAGGCACGGCGCTTCCGCGCTGATCTCCACAACGATCGCGGGCGGCGGCTGCAACTGGTGTCGGCGAGCTGGCAGACCGCGGCGCTTGTCGCCCCGCAGGACCAGCCCTATCGGCAGTTCATCCTCGAGCTGCACCGCCGCATCGCCGCGGCGGGCGGCCGGCCGGTGCTCATGACCGGCCTGCGCCGCTCGTTCTATGGTCTGGCCGCCGGCGCCAGCGCGCTGGTCGGCGTGATGCTCGCCGCGCTGTTCGTCCGCGCGGCGTTCATCGGCTCGTTCGCGGGCATGGCGTTCATGGTCGGCTTCGCCGCGCTGTTCGCCTGGCAGATCGGCGGCTTCCTGCGGCGCAACCGGCCGCACAGCTATACCCTCGACGCCGTGCCGCGCGACCTGCTGCCGTGACGCCGCGACTTGCACACGGCGCCGATCTTCACGGGCGCTGCCGATCTCGCCGCACAAGCGGTCGCTTGAGCTGCGCCGGAGTACTGGCCACACCTCAGCCGAGAACAGCCACCGCTTCGATCTCGACGAGCCACTCCGGATGCGCGAGCGCGCCGACGCCAACGAGCGTACTTGCAGGTGGCGTCCCATCCGCAAAGAAGGGCGCCCGCGCCTTGCCGATGACGGCGCGATGTTCGGGGCGATAGTTCACGACAAAGGTCGTGATCTTGACGATGTCGCTGTAGCTCGCGCCGGCGGCGGCAAGGGCGAGACCGACATTGCGCATCACCTGGGTCGTCTGCGCCGCAAGATCGCCGATGCCGATCGT
Organism: Bradyrhizobium sp. U87765 SZCCT0048; assembly: GCF_018131225.1. Classification (GTDB taxonomy): domain Bacteria; phylum Pseudomonadota; class Alphaproteobacteria; order Rhizobiales; family Xanthobacteraceae; genus Bradyrhizobium_A. The sequence continues at coordinate 314,252 of NZ_JAFCMM010000006.1, forward strand.
CGCGCCGCTTTCGTCGGTGGACACCTGTCCCGCGGTGTAGATCGTGTGCGTCCCTGCCGCGACGACCACCTGCGAGAAGGCTGGGCTTTGCTGCAGTCCTTGCGGTCGTGGACATTCGAGCTTGCCCATCTCACCCCCCTTCGATGTACGCGCGAGTGCGCGCGCCTTTGGTGACGGGTTGTCTTCATGCGATGCCGTGTCGGTGCTTTGCGCGCCGGTCCTAGTGCCGCACCACCAGCACCGAGCATTTGGCGTAGCGCACGACATGGCCGGCGTTGGAGCCGAGGAAGTAGGTGCGCATCGCCGGGCGGTGGGAGGTCATGACGATGAGGTCGGCATGGATCGCCGCGGCCTCTTCCAGGATCTCGTGATAGATGCCGCCCTGGCGCACGATGGTGGAGATGCGCGCGGCTTCGATGCCGGATTCGGACGCCACGATCTCCAGCGCCTCCTCGGACGACTGGCGCTGCTGGGTGTCGAAGTCGGCGGGGACGTATTCGGCGAGCATCACCGGCGTCATCGGCAGCACGTTGAGCAGGCGAACGCTGCCGCTGAAGGTGCTGGACAGCGTCGCCGCCGTGGCGATCGCCGGCTTGGCGAGATCGGTGTCGGCGAGATCGATCGGCACCAGAATGGTCCTGAACATCGGCGTCTCCCTGGCTGCGGGCATCCGCCCGCTCGTGGGACCGTGGTTCGTTCCTCGACGCCGATCAGCTTACGCGCCGTCCTGCCCTTCCTTCAACAGGCGCGGGCTGACGAATCGCTCGAGCCGGCCGCGCCGGAAGGCGACGTCGCCCCAGTCGTCGGTGGCGAAGTCGATCACGGCGAGGCCGGAGGTCGGCAGGTTGTCCTGCAGCGCCTGGCGCGCGGCGGCATTGCCGCTGCCGGCGAGCGCCAGCGCGAATTCATGCAGGCCGGGATTGTGGGCGATCACCAGCAGGGTGCGTGGATCGTCGCCGACGGCGGCGCGGACGATGCCGAGCAGGGCGCCCGGCTCGGCGCCATAGAGCTCGTCGAGATGGTCGACGGCCGCCGCCGGCCATTCCTTGGCGACGATGTCCCAGGTCTGCCGGGTGCGCACCGCGGTCGAGACGAAGGCATGGTTGGGGACGAGGCCGCCCTGCGCCATGTAGGCGCCGATGTCCTGCGCGTCGCGATGGCCGCGTTCGTCGAGCCGGCGGTCACGGTCCCTGCCGGTCGGGCCGTCCTTCTCGGTCTTGGCGTGGCGGAGCAGCAGCAGACGGCGCATGCATCGGTCCCGATTCGGCCGGCGCGCCGGCGTGGGAAAGAGTTGATATGGTCCTGCGCACGCTCTTCGTAAAGCGGCACGGCGCGCGGTGTCGTGTCGCGGCGGAACGGCTGTTTCCCGATGCGACCGCCAGCGACGGCGTGACAAGCGCTGACGCTAGCCGTAATAACAGGCCGTGACGATGACCGCAGACAACGACGTTGGGGATAACGCGCCGCCGGCGGAGCCGGCGCGGCCGCGCCTGACGTTCGACCTCGATGTCGATGTCTGCGTCGTTGGCGCCGGCCTCGCGGGCCTCACCGCGGCGCGGGAACTCGCCCGCCAGGGCATGAGCGTCGCGGTTCTGGAAGCGCGCCGCGTCGGCTGGAATGCGTCCGGCCACATGCTCGGCGCCGTGATGCCGGGCTACACCGCGCCGATTTCCGATCTCATCGCCCGTGTCGGCTTCGAGGATGCCCGCGAGCTGTGGGGCCTTGCGCAGCAGGGCGCGGACTATGTGCGCGGCGCGGTCGCCGACGGCGCGGCGGAGCTGGCGTCCGAGGGCGCGCTCGAGGTCTCCACCGTCGACAGCGGCGAACAGCTGATCAGCCGCCTGCAGACGCTCGGCGAGGATTTTGGCGTCGAGGTCGAAGGCTGGCAGGCCGAACGCGTCCGCGATGTGCTGCGCACGCCGCGCTACTTCCACGCGATTCATTTTCCGAAGGCGTTCCAGATCGACGGCCGCCGCTATGTCCACGGGCTGGCCGCGCTCGCCGAGCAGGCCGGCGTGCGCATCTTCGAGGACACCGCGGTGGTCGAGCTCGACCTCGCCGGCGTGCGCAAGCGCATCGCGACGGCGGGCGGGCGGCTGCGGGCAGGACAGGTGGTGCTCGCCGGCAGCGTCCATGTCGGCGTGCCGCAGCCGCGCCTTGCCGACACGCTGCTGCCGGTGTGGCGCTGCGCGGCGCTGACCGCGCCGCTCGGCGAGCGGCTGGGCGAGGTCATCGGCTTTGCCGGCGCGGTCGGCGATGCCGCCGGGCTGAACCAGTATCGCATCGTCGACGGCGACCGGCTGTTGTGGTCGGGGCCGGAGCGCACGCTCGGCATCGGCGACCCCGTGGTGGTGCCGCGCCGCCATGCGCGGGCGATCGCGCGCCAGATTCGCGCGCTCTATCCCGCGCTCGGTCCGGTCGAGATCGCCGAGGCGTTTGGCGGCGTGGTCGGCCAGACGGTCCATGGCATGCCCCAGATCGGCGAGCTGCGTCGCGGCGTCTGGGTCGCCAGCGGCTTCGGCCGCCAGGGGATCAACACCGCGGCGATGGCCGGCCAGCTCATCACCCGCGGCATCGTCGAGGGCGACGATCGCTGGAAGCTGTTCCTGCCATTCGAACTGGTGTGGGCCGGCGGCCGCATGGGGCGGATCGCCGGGCAGGCGCTGATCTCGTGGTCGCGGGGCCAGGCGGCCGCGGCCGGCGTGCTGGCACGCTATCGCGAGGGCGCGCGGGCCCGGGCGCTGGTCCGCGACGAGCGGGAAGCGGCGAAGCAGGCCGCGCGCGCCGCCCGCATGGCGGCGGCGGTCGGACGACCGCTGCGTCCGCCGGGCCCCCGCGATGCGGCGGAACAGGCGGTCGAGCCCGCGGTGCCGCGCTCGATCACCGACATCAGCACGCCCTGAACACGGCAGGCTGGGCGGACGCGCCTTGCGCGCCCGCGGGCGGCTCGCGAGAATGTGAGCGCGGCGGCCGCAGCGCGCGTAACTTTCCCGCCCGCGATCCGTAGATTGCAGCGGAAGCGGACAAGCGGGCCGTTCCCCGGGCCAACCGGGGCCCGCCATGACACAGGAGCCCTGCCATGATCGATCGCCGTCTCGCGCTGACCGCCGGCCTGTCCGTGCTGGCCGCGCTGCGCTGGCTGCGCCCGGGCGATGCCCGCGCGGCGGAGAAGACCGAGACCTTCGAGGTCACCAGGACGCCCGAGGAGTGGCGCCGCCAGCTGACGCCGGCGCAGTACAACATCCTGCGCGAGCATGGCACGGAGCGGCCCTACACCAGCCCGCTCAACAAGGAGCACCGCAAGGGCACGTTCACCTGCGCCGGTTGCGACCTGCCGCTGTTCGCCTCGGAGACCAAGTTCGACAGCGGCACCGGCTGGCCGAGCTTCTACCAGCCGCTGCCCGACGCGGTCGGCACCACGGAAGACCGCTCGTTCATGATGACGCGCACCGAGGTGCACTGTCGTCGCTGCGGCGGCCATCTCGGCCATGTGTTCGACGACGGCCCCAAGCCGACCGGCCTGCGCTACTGCATGAACGGGCTGTCGCTGAGTTTCAGGCCGGCGAACACGTCGGCGTCCTGAGGCACGTCCCGGCCCGCTGCGGCCCCTGCGGTCCGATCGGCCGATCGGGGTTCGCCGCAGTTTCCGGGGTGTTTCCGAGCGCGCCATTCCGGGGCTGGCCCCAAGGCCAGACCGGAATCCCGAGCGATCCCGAAGCTCTGACGCGGAGAAGGGGAGGTCGGCAGGCCGCCGCCGCGAACGCGCGCACCTTGCGCCATACGCCGTTCTCGCCCGGTAGAACTTGCCCCGCTAGGCAAAGAGTCCCCGGCCGCAGCACCCGCGCGGCACCTTCAAATCATTGAAAATCCAGCGTGTTCCTCGGTGGCACGCAAATTGCGTCGTCGTTTTCCGACCTGTGGCCATGCCCCGTTCGGGCCCCCTGTAAGCACCGGCCGGCCACCCGGGCAGTTGGAGACGATGTATGGGTATCTTCGGCGCTCTCACCACCTCCGTCGCGGGCTTGCGCGCCCAGTCCTATGCCCTGGAGAACATCTCCGGCAACATCGCCAACTCCCAGACCACTGGCTTCAAGCGGATCGACACCAGCTTCATGGATCTGGTGCCCGGCACCGGCACCAACAACCAGCTCGCCGGCAGCGTGACCACGCAATCGCGCGAGACCAACACCGTGCGCGGCGACGTGCAGAGCGCGGCCGTCTCCACCTACATGGCGATCAACGGCGACGGCTTCTTCGTGGTGCAGAAGCCTGCGAGCTTCACCGACAATCAGCCGGTGTTCTCCGGTGTCGACATGTACACCCGTCGCGGCGACTTCACGCTCGACAAGAACGGCTATCTCGTCAACGGCGCCGGCTACTATGTCGAGGGCGTGCCGATCGATCCGACGACCGGCAACCAGACCGGTAGCGTGCCGCAGGTGCTGAAGTTCGCCAACGACTTCCTGCCGGCGGTCGCGACCTCGACCGTCAACTACCGCGCCAACCTCGCGAGCTATCCGCTCACCACCAAGCACGACACGTCGGTTCCGGGGTCGGAGCTGCTGCGGCCGGCAGACTTCGCCGCCGGCAACCCGCGCATCGTCGGCACCCCGGCGACGCCGTTCGTCGACGCCACCACCACGGGCGGCGCGAAGAACAACAAGGCGGCGACGCCAGTGCCGATCACCGCCGCCACGACGCTGTCGGGCGCGGCGAACACCGACTCGATCGGCACCAATTTCGGCGCCGGCGACACCATCACCGTCAACGGCACGGTCATCACCTTCGTGGCATCGGGCGCCACCGGCAACCAGCTCAACGTGACCGACAGTGTCGGCACGCTGCTCGCCAAGATCGACTCGATTACCGGCACCACCGCGCCGTCCACGATCAGCGGCGGCGCCATCACGCTGCACAGCGGCACGGCGTCCGACCTCACCGTTACCAGTTCCAACGCCACGGCGTTCGCGGCCCTCGGCTTCGGCACCACCGCGACCGCGCTGCGCACCGGCGGCGGCACCGCCGGCACCGGCAAGGTGCTGGCCACCGACCAGCAGGCTTTCATCAACGAGTCGATCAGCGGCGGCGCCGTCACCGCCTACGACGTCTCCGGCTCGCCGGTCAGCCTGCAGATGCGCTGGGCCAAGGTCGACAGCGCCTCGCTCGGCACCGGTCACACCGATACCTGGAACCTGTTCTATCAGGTCAATCCCAATGCCACCGGCACCGACGTCGCCTGGCAGAACGTCAACACCGACTTCCAGTTCTCGCCCAACGGCCAGATGAGCCCGTCGGTCGCCGGCATCACGCTGAACAATCCGACCGTCGGCGGCGTGCCGCTCGGCAAGATCGCGCTGAACTTCGGCTCCGGCGGCGTCACCCAGTTCGCCGACGCCAACGGCAACGTCAAGGTCAATCAGATCCAGCAGGACGGCTTCCCGGCCGGCTCGCTGCAGACGGTGTCGATCGGCGACAACGGCCGCGTCATCGGCAACTATTCCAACGGCCGCAACATCGACCTGGCGCAGATTTCGGTGGCGACCTTCAACGGCACCAACTTCCTCAAGCGCATCGACGGCGGCGCCTTCCAGGCCACCGACCAGTCGGGCCAGGCGCTGTTCGGCAGCGGCGGCACCATCCAGGGATCGTCGCTGGAGAGCTCCAACACCGACATCGCCGACGAGTTCACCAAGCTGATCGTCACCCAGCAGGCCTATTCGGCCAACACCAAGGTCATCACCACCTCGAACACGATGGTGCAGGACCTGCTGAACGTCCTGCGCTGATGGACCGCCGCCCGGCTGCCGGGCGCGATGAGAACCGACGCGCGGGAGCGGATGCTCCGCTCCCGTCCGCAACCAGTGTGAGCCGATAGTCATGAGTCTCGGTCAAGCCCTCTCGATCGCCATGTCGGGCCTGCGCGTCAATCAGCAGGCGCTGTCCCTCGTCTCGTCCAACGTCGCCAACGCCGACACGCCGGGCTACACCCGCAAGACGATCAACCAGGTCCAGACCGTTTCCGGATCGATCGGCGCCAATGTCAACGTCACCGGCGTCAACCGCGAGCTCGACAGCTACCTGCAGCAACAGATCCGCACCGAGCAGTCCGGCGCATCCTACGCCGACCTGCGCGCCCAGATGCTGAGCAGCCTGCAGTCGATCTACGGCACGCCGGGCAACACCGGCACGCTGGAGAATGCCTTCAACCAGCTCACCACCGCGGTGCAGGGGCTGTCGACGTCGTCGGATTCGCAGTCGGCGCGGGTCGGCGTCGTCAACGCCGCCCAGACGCTGGCGCAGCAGCTCAACAGCATGTCGGCAGGCATCCAGTCGCTGCGCGACCAGGCCGAGTCGGGCCTCAACACGGCGGTCAATACCGCCAACACGGCGCTGCAGCAGATCGCGAAGATCAACAGCCAGCTCCAGGCCAGCACCAGCAACGACGCATCGGCCGCCGCGCTCATGGACCAGCGCGATCAGTACATCAACCAGCTGTCGCAGCTGATGGACATCCGCGTCATCAATTCCGGCAACAGCCAGGTGCAGGTCTTCACCCAGTCGGGCGTGCAGCTCGTCGGCGCGCAGGCGGCGACGCTGTCGTTCAACCAGCAGGGCACGGTGACGCCGAACACCCAGTACAGCAGCGATCCGTCGAAGAGCACGCTCGGCACGCTGACCATCAATTTCCCGAGCGGCGGCTCGCTCGACATGATCCAGAACAATTCGATCAGGTCGGGGACGATCGCCGGCTACCTCGACATGCGCGACAACACGCTGGTGCAGGCGCAGACCCAGCTGGACCAGTTCGCCGCCAGCATGTCGAGCATGCTGTCCGACAAGACCACCGCCGGCACGGCCGTGTCTGCCGGCAGCGCCAACGGCTTCAATCTCGACCTGTCGGGTTTGCAGAACGGCAACACCATCAATCTCACCTACACCGATGCCAACAACGTCCAGCGCAAGCTGTCGCTGGTGCGCGTCAACGATCCGTCGGTGCTGCCGCTCGGCAACAACGTCACCCCGGATCCGTCCGACCAGGTCATCGGGATCGACTTCTCCGGCGGCATGAGTTCGGTGGCGAGCCAGCTCAATGCGATCCTGGGCGGCGCGCACCTGCAGTTCAGCGCTTCCGGCACGACGCTGCAGGCGATGGACGATAGCACTGGCCTGGCCAAGATCAACGCGGCGTCGGTGACCGCGACGATGTCCTCGGCTTCGAACGGCGGCGCCCAGCTGCCGCTGTTCACCGACGGCAGCGGTCTCTATACCGGCGCGATCACCGCGTCCGGCAACCAGTCGGTCGGTCTCGCCTCGCGTCTCCGTGTCAACACCGAGCTCGTCGGCGATCCCTCCAAGCTGGTGAAGTACAGCGCGACGACCGCGTCCGGCGACACCACGCGGCCCGATTTCATCTACCAGCAGCTCACCAAGGGCACGACGCTGTATCCGTCGTCGACCGGCTTCGGCACGTCGACCTCGCCCTACAAGGCGTCGCTGCTGAGCTTCTCGCAGCAGATCGCGAGCTCGCAGGGCCAGGCCGCGGCCAATGCCCAGCAGGTCTCCGACGGCCAGGACGTGGTGCTGAGCACGCTGCAGCAGAAGTTCAACGGCCAGTCCGGCGTCAACATCGACGACGAGATGGCGCACCTGATGTCGTTGCAGAACGCCTACTCGGCGAACGCGCGGGTGATGTCCACGATCAAGGGAATGTTCGATTCCCTGCTCCAGGTGATGTGAGGGTGTGATGACAGTCAGCGGCGTAGGGTATCGGACGTCTCATCTCACCAGCCAGATCCTCAATCTGCAGAGCCAGCTCGACGACCTGCAGACCCAGCTCTCCACCGGCAAGAAGTCGACCTCCTATGCCGGCATGGGCGTCAACCGCGGCTTCGCCGTCGGCCTGCGCGCGCAGGTCTCCAACATCGACAGCTATGCCGACACCATCACCAACGTCACCACGCGCATCAACGTGGCGAATGCGGCGCTGACGCGCATCGCCTCGATCGGCACCGAGGTGCGCGGCGCGGCGACGACCTCGACCATCCAGCTCAACAACAACGGCCAGACCACCAGCCAGACCACGGCGCAGAACTCGATGGCCGAGATGCTGCAGCTGCTCAACGTGCAGTCCGGCGACCGCTACCTGTTCTCGGGCCGTGCGACCAACACCCCGGCGACCGCCTCGATGAGCGACATCCTCAACGGCGTCGGCTCGCAGGCCGGCCTCAAGCAGCTGATCTCCGAGCGCAAGCAGGCCGATGTCGGCAGCGGCACCGGCCGGCTCACCCTCGCGGCGCCGTCGCCGACGTCGATCTCGCTGACCGAGGATGCGGGGCCGTTCGGGCTGAAGCTCAGTTCGGTGGCGGCGAGCAACGCCGCGGTCAGCGTTACCGCACCGACGGGCTCGCCGGCGAGCGAGTCGCTCGACCTCGGCGCCACCAATCCCAGCAACGGCGACAGCTTCACGTTCGCCTTCAAGCTGCCGGACGGCAGCTCCGAGAACATCCAGCTCACGGCGACGACGACCGCGCCGCCCCAGGCCGGCCAGTTCCTGATCGGGGCTGATTCGACCGCGACCGCCGCCAACGTCAAGAGCGCGCTCGGCACCGCGGTCGGCGCGCTGGCCAATGGCGCGCTGGTCGCTGCTTCGGCGCTGAAGGCGTCCAGCGAGTTCTTCAACGGCGCGCCGCCGCCGCGCGTCTCCGGGCCGCCGTTCGCCTCGGCGACGGCGCAGGTGCCTGGCACCGCGGCCAACACGCTGTCGTGGTACACCGGCGAGACCGGAACGGATTCGGCCCGCGGCACGTCGTCGGCGCGCATCGACGATTCCATTTCGGTGCAGTACGGCATGCGCGCCAACGAGCAGGCGATCACCTGGCAGTTGCAGAACATCGCCGCTTTCGCCGCGGTGACGACCTCGACCACCGATCCCAACGCCAATGCCCAGGTCACGGCGCTCAACCAGCGCATCGCCCAGAACCTGTCGTCGCAGACCGGTCAGCAGACCATCCAGGACATCCAGGCGGATCTCGCCGGGGCGCAGACGGCGATGAAGTCGGCCTCCGACCGCCAGACCCAGACCAAGTCGACGGCGCAGACCATGCTCGACTCGATCGAGGGCATTTCGGCCAACGAGGTCGCGACCAAGATCCTGGCGCTGCAGACCTCGCTCAGCGCCTCGTACCAGACGACGGCGATGCTGTATCAGACGAGCCTGCTGAAATACCTGCCGGCCTGATCGCGGCCTGCGACGTCATCCTGAGCGCTGCCGATGCGCCGCGTGGCTTTCGCCGCGCGGCGCTGTCGCGTGGGCCGCGCGCCGTCGTTTACGATTGCTTAAGCCGCCCGTCGCGCATGGCGCGGGATTTCGGCACAAAGTCGCGGCAAAACCTTCAGCCTTTTTTCATCACAGTCGCCGAAGATACCCGAGACAGCGGTCTTGCCGGGTCCATTCATCCTTTTTTTAAGGATTAGGCCCGAGGGTCCAGTCTGCCGGCCACGAAGGCCGGTCGTTGCGTAACACCAGAAAGGTATTGTTATGTCCGGTATCACTCTCTCCGCATCGGTTCGCCAGAACCTGCTCTCGCTCCAGTCGACCGCCGACCTGCTGTCGACCACCCAGAACCGCCTTGCCACCGGCAAGAAGGTCAACAGCGCCCTCGACAACCCGACCAACTTCTTCACCGCGTCCTCGCTCGACGCCCGCTCCAGCGACATCAACAACCTGCTCGACGGCATCGGCAACGGCGTGCAGATCCTGCAGGCTGCCAACACCGGCATCACCTCGCTGCAGAAGCTGGTCGACAGCGCCAAGTCGGTTGCCAACCAGGCCCTGCAGACCCAGGTCGGCTATTCGCAGAAGTCGACGGTGTCTGCGACGATCGCTGGTGCGACCGCTGCCAACCTGCTCGGCACCGGCACTGACACCACCGTGACCGGCACCGCGATCAACAACGACAACACCGGTACGGCCGCGGCCATCACCGGCGCGACTAAGCTCGCGGGCACGGCCGGCGCCTCGTCGGACAACCTTGCCAGCAACATCGCCGTCACCGATACGATCACTGTCAATGGCAAGACGATCGCGTTCTACAATTCCGCCGCGAGCGGTTCGGCTGGTTCGGCTGCCAACACCACCTATCTCGACCTGGCCACGGCGACGGTTGGCAACGTGCTCAGCACGATCGACTCGATCACGGGCGGCTCCGGCTCGGCTGTGTCTGGTGGCAAGCTCACCGTTCACACCGGCACTGCGGCTCCGCTGGCCCTCGGCGGTAGTGGTCTCGCCAAGCTCGGCCTGACGGCCGCCACGACGCCCCTGACGACGCCGCTCTCCGGCAAGACTCTGCAGATCGCCTCCACGGGCGGCGGCACTGCCACCAACATCACGTTTGGCACTGGCAATGGCCAGGTCTCGACACTGAACCAGCTCAACACCGCGCTGGCCAGCAACAACCTGCAGGCCTCGCTCGACTCGTCGGGCAACCTGTCGATCACCACCACCAACGATGCTGCGTCGTCGACGATCGGTGCGATTACTGCCACGGGTACGCCGTTCGCCAGCCTCACCGCGGCTGCCCCGGTGGCGGATCCGACCGCGCAGGCCACCCGCGCCAGCCTGGTCAACCAGTACAACAACATCGTCAACCAGATCACCACCACTGCGTCGGACGCGTCGTTCAACGGCGTCAACCTGCTCAATGGTGACACTCTGAAGCTGGTGTTCAACGAAACCGGCAAGTCGACCCTGAGCATCTCGGGCGTCAACTTCAACCCGACCGGCCTCGGCCTGTCGACGCTGACCGCCAACACCGACTTCATCGACAACCAGTCGACCAACAAGGTGCTGACGTCGCTCAACAACGCCTCGACCACGCTGCGGTCGCAGGCCTCCGCCTTCGGTTCGAACCTCTCGATCGTGCAGATCCGTCAGGACTTCTCCAAGAGCCTGATCAACGTGCTGCAGACCGGTTCGTCGAACCTGACGCTGGCCGACACCAACGAGGAAGCGGCCAACAGCCAGGCGCTGTCGACCCGCCAGTCGATCGCGGTGTCCGCGCTGTCGCTCGCCAACCAGTCGCAGCAGGGCGTTCTCCAGCTCCTGCGCTGATCGCACGCTGCGATTTCGAAACTGACCGGGAACGGGGTCCTTCGGGGCCCCGTTCTTTTTTTGGCGCTGGTGCGCCTGATCGGGGAGGGCTGGCCGTATCAGAAGGTTGTTAACCATGCCGGTTAAGCGGACGTTAACCACATTTTAAAAGCTTCTGTTCATAACTGCCTTCAGCGAAGACCGGCCTAGTTCAGGAAGGCAGAAGTCCAATGTCCGATATCGTCCTCACCGCGGCAGTCCGCCAGAATCTCCTGTCCCTGCAGTCGACCGCCGACTTGCTGGCCAGCACCCAGAACCGCCTGTCGACCGGCAAGAAGGTCAACAGCGCGCTGGACAATCCGACCAACTACTTCACAGCGTCCTCGCTCGACGCCCGCGCCAGCGACATCAACAACCTGCTCGACGGCATCAGCAACGGCGTGCAGATCCTGCAGGCCGCCAACACCGGCATCACCTCACTGCAGAAGCTGATCGACAGCGCCAAGTCGGTCGCCAACCAGGCGTTGCAGACCGCGGTCGGCTACTCGCCGAAGTCGTCGGTGACCTCGGCGGCGATCAACGGCGCGACCGCGACCAACCTGCTCGGCCAGGGGACGCTGAACACCGCCGTGACCGGCTCCGCGATTCCCGGCGCCGCCGCCGGCACCACCAAGCTGAGCGCGCTGACCACCGCGATTACGACAGGCGACAGCCTCACCATCAACGGCAAGACGATCTCGTTTTCGTCCACGACCGGCAACACGTCGGGCCCGGCGGGGGCAAACCTCGACCTGAGCACGGCTACGGTCGCCGACTTGCTGGCCGCCGTCGACGCCATCACAACCAGTGGCACGGCATCGACGCTGGCCGCCGGAGCGCTCACGCTGAACACCGGCGCGGCGTCCGACCTGACCATCGGCGGCAACGCCAGCACCCTGGGCAAGCTCGGTCTCGTCGCCGGAACCACCCAGCGCACCTCGACGCTCGCCGGCCAGCAACTGACCATTCAGCCGACCGGTGGCGGCACCACCACCAATATCACCTTCGGCACCGGCGCGGGGCAGATCTCGACGCTGAACCAGCTCAATGCGGCGCTCGCGGCCAACAACCTGCAGGCCTCGATCGATTCGACCGGCAAGATCGGCATCACCACCACCAGCGACGCGGCGTCGTCGACCATCGGCGCGATCAGCGGGAGCGCCGCCACCGGCGCTCAGCCGTTCACCGGCCTCGTGGCACCCGCCGCCGTCGCCGATCCGACCGTGCAGGGCACGCGCGCGCAGCTGATCGCGCAGTACAACAACATCATCAACCAGATCACCACCACGTCGGCGGATGCGTCCTACAACGGCGTCAACCTGCTCGGTGGCGACACCCTCAAGCTGGTGTTCAACGAGACCGGCAAGTCGACGCTGAGCATTGCCGGCGTCAACTTCACCCCGACGGGCCTCGGACTGTCGGCGTTGACCCAGGGCACCGACTTCATCGACAACAACGCCACCAACAAGGTGCTGACGGCGCTCAACAACGCCGGCAGCACGCTGCGCACCCAGGCGGCCGCGCTCGGTTCGAACCTGTCGATCGTGCAGATCCGCCAGGACTTCTCCAAGAACCTGATCAACGTGCTGCAGACCGGTTCGACCAACCTGACCATTGCGGACACCAACGCGGAAGCGGCCAACAGCCAGGCGCTGTCGACGCGGCAGTCGATCGCGGTGTCGGCGCTGTCGCTGGCCAACCAGTCGCAGCAGAGCGTGCTGCAGCTGCTGCGCAGCGGCTAGTTTCGTCGCGCGATGCGATTGCGAAACGGCGAGGCTCGGCCTCGCCGTTTTCGTTTGATGGGGCGGCGCGGCAGTGCTGCCGTTTTTTGCATCAAGCCTTTATTTTGATGCAGTTCTACACTCGGATCGCGGAGCCGTCGGAGCGGCGATTCGAGGGATATGGCGCGGCGTGCAGCCGGTGCGCTGAGAGGTGAACAGCAATGGCGCTGAAAGTGGAATTGAAGCCGTTCGAGCGGATCATCATCGGTGAAAGCGTCATTACTAATTCGGAGACGCGGACGACATTCCTGATCGAGGGCGAGGCGCCAATTCTTCGCGAGAAGGACATCCTCACCGCAGAGACGGCGAACACGCCGGTGAAGCGCCTCTATCTCTGCGTGCAGATGATGTATCTGGAAAAGAACATTCCGAAGTATCAGGATCTCTACATGAGCTTCGTGAAAGATCTTCTTGAAGCGGTGCCGAGCTACAGGCCGGTCATCGAAAACGCGAGTAATTTAATCTTAAGCGGTTCTCTTTACAGTTCGCTAAAGGAAATCCGCAAGCTTATCAGGCGGGAAGAGGAGTTGCTGAGGTGACGCATGTCTAGCTATGGCGCTCAAGCTTATGCACGTGTTGCCAATACCACTGCGTCTCCCCGCGACATCGAAGCCCAGGCTCTGCTCAAGGCCGCCAACAAGCTGCAGGCCGCGGTCGCGTCCGCCGATCCCACCGATGCCAGCGTGATGGACGCGCTGATCTTCAACCGCAAGCTCTGGTCGATCTTTCTCAGCGAGGCGCTGCGCGACGAGAATCCGCAGCCGCTCGACGTGCGCCAGAAGATCGCCAATATCGGCGTGTTCGTGATGACCCACTCGGCCGCGCTGCAGGTCGCGCCGCAGCTCGATCAGTTCCAGTCGCTCATCGACATCAATCGCAATATCGCCGCGGGCCTCAGCGGCCGCGCCTGAATGTGCCGCGCCGTGGTCCAGGAGGGGCCGCGAGCGCGCAGGAATACGTGCCATGGCCGACGTTCTCAGCATCCTCCGCAGCAGCTACGCCAACGTGCAGACGCCGTCGCGCGGCAAGTACGTCAACGTCGACGCGACGTTGTACGAAGGCTCCTGGAAGGGCAAATACTCGACCGGCGAGCAGTTCTCGTTCCACATCTCGGATGTGCAGGGCTATCGCGCCAAGGTGAAGTACCAGGCCGGCGCCGAGGTGAAGTACCAGGACGTCCTGATCAAGGACAACGGCTTCCGGGTCGGCGACACCAAGTTTATGCTGACACGCGCCGGCCACGCCCAGATCAAGTCGGTGGTCACCAACGCCGCCACCGGCGCGTCGGTGCTCAACACCGCCTACGCCGACAAGACCTGAAGTATTCCTCGCATCTCCTTTGCACGGCTTACGCCGTCTGATCGAGCCTCACCCGCGTATGGGTGCGCTTGGCCTCGTCCTCGGCGCGCAGATAGGCGCGGGCGCGCAGCCGTGCTTCCTCCGGATACTGACGCACCACGAGGCTCGTGCGGTTGTCGACCACGCGGTAGACGATCTCGCCGGCGGCACGGTCGATCATCACCTGGCTCGAGAGATGGCTGGTGTCCGGCTGCTGGGTGTTGTTGCGCGCGGCATTGGCGCCATCGGCAGCCGTCGTGCTCTTCGGCGGCGGCAGGTCGGTCGGCACGGCCTGCTTCGCCGCGTCCGGTTGCGGCTTGACGACTGGCGATGCGACCGGCGCCCCGACCGGCTTGATGCTGAAATCTGTGACCATGGCAGCCTCCTGGCTTCCCCGGTATCAAATCCCAACCCGTCCCGATGACAACCATACGAAGGCCGTCTCAACAGGACGTTAGAAAACAGCATCAATGCCGCGTGCAGATGCGCGCGGCATTTCGATTCAAATTGAAATGGATGCTGTCGTCTGCCCTCGAGCGCGGTCTCGAGACTTCAACCTAACGGTACTCTGTAAATTTATCATGCCTGCGAACGAACAAAATCTTTCTCAAATTGATGCGAACATGGTCATGCCCTTTTGACGATCGGCCGCGATCGCGTCGCTCGATACGTGCCGACATCGACGACATTGCATGCCCGCGCGTGGTCGAATGGGTGGGGGATCGATTGCCGTGCTCGAGCGCGGCAGAACTCGCCGCCCATTCAGCTTGCGGGAGCAGTGCAGATTAGCATCTGCAGCTCGCTCCGTACGTGATCGAGAACATCTCCATAGTCGCGTGTCGCGCCCTGCCGGAACAGGCGTACTGTCGGATACCAGGGGCTGTCATCTCGATCGAGCAGCCAGCGCCAGTCTGGAACGGCCGGCAACAATATCCAGGTGGGGCGCCCTATGGCTGCGGCAAGATGGGCGACGCTGGTGTCGACGGCGATCACCAGGTCGAGACAACCGGCCAATGCTGCGGTGTCGCTGAAATCGCGGAGATGCTCGGTCAGGTCGACAATATCGCTTCGATCGCGCAGGGCCTCCCGGTCGTCAGCACGCAAGTCTTTCTGCAGGCTGACGAAGGTCGCGCCATCGACGGTGATGCGCGAGAGCGCGCGGAGCGGGATTGACCGCTGATGATCGTTTCTATGCTGGGAATTGCCCGACCATACCAAGCCGATCCGCAACCGTTCGCGAGGGCCGATTCGATTTTCAAAAAACTGCCTGCGGGCATCGCTGGGGAGGGGCAGGTATGAGGCGGACGCCGGAATAGTGTCGAGAGTGGTCCCGAAGGCCAGAGGCAGACTCATGATAGGGCAATGGAGATCGAAGTCAGGTAGTCCCCCTTTGAGGTTCGGGATGCACTGCCAGACGCCGGGCAACTCGGCGAGCAGTGGAAATAACGGCTCCTGCGGCAGAAGAATGACGCGAGCGCCCAAGGCTGCCAGCATGGGCACGTAGCGAACGAACTGGATTGTATCTCCTAGTCCTTCATCTGCGCAAACCAGAACAGTTTTGCCTGCGATGTTCCGGTCTCCGCGCCACATCGGTTGTGAAAACCTGGGATACCGCGCCGTTGCTGGAATAGATGGAAGCTTCCAGCGTGCTTCTCGTCCTGCGTAACCGGCTGCCAGATTGCCATGCAGCAGCTGGATCAATGCTGTGCTCCAGTCGGCTTCCGCGTTGTCTGGATCAATTTCCTTGACCAGACGATATGCGTTGAGTGCTTCATCGAAGCGCTGAAGCTCGGTCAGTGCTGAAGCTTTGTTGAGGATGGAGCTCACGAAATTCGGTCGCACGGCGAGTGCGTAGTTGAATTGGTCGAGAGCCTCTTCGCAGCGCGCAAGCTGCAGCAACGTCATGCCGACATTATTGGCTATATCGGCGTTCGTCGGGTCCAGTGCCTGAGCGCGCCTCGAGGCGCCCAGAGCTTCCTCGAACTGGTTGAGACTGTGCAGCGCGCTGGCTAGCGACTGCAGGGTCGGCGCGTGATCGGGTTGCAATTCATTACACAAGTTCAATTTGACCAGGGCTTCTTCAAAACGCTCCAACCTGAGCAAAAGCAATGCGTAATTGTGTGCTGCATACCAATACTGTGGGTTCAGTTTGAGTGCCTGCTCGAAGCTTTGTATCGCCTGATCTGGCCTTTGCAGTCGTACGAGAAGGTCGGCTAATCGCGTCCATAACTCGGGAACGTCCGGTTGTTGCCGCGTTGCATTGACAAGGGCCTTCAGCGCCTCCTCATGGAGCCCCTGCTGTTCGAGAGCGATGCCGAGGGTCAGGAGATACTCTGACTTGGGATCTTGCCGATTAGCACTGCCGATCCACTCGATGGCAGCATCGTACTGTTTGGCCTGCAGGGCTATAAGGCCCATGAGCTGCAGGGAGCCCGCATGTCCAGCGTCTCGCTCAAGAATCTGCTTGCAGCAGATTTGAGCATGGCCGTACCGGCTTTCTTTCACGTGTTGAAGAGCGGTTTCGTAGAGCGTGGCCAAGGCGCCTACGCTGGCTCCGCTCGAAGTCATCTTGGATTTTCGGGCGGCTGCTCGGCGTTCATGACGGTTCATTGGCGAACTCCATGGCGCGCTGCGGCTGCCGGCAGTTGGGGCCGAATTTTATCTGAAATTTATCGTGCGACCGCTGCGTCGCCTGCAGTCTGCGATTTTAAACGGGCACGGTCTGCTACAGCGTGCGGCTGACCGAGAGCGGCGCGGCGTGGCGCGGGTGTGGCGCGGTGCGCACGCCGGCGGCGGTGTAGGTCTGGGGCATCGACTTCTTCTGCATTTCGCCGTTGACGCCGCGGATGATGCCTTCGGACACCGCGTGCGCGGTGGCGAGTACGGTGAGATTGACCTGCAGCATGGCGCGGAAGGTGTCGTGGTGGCGGTGCAGGGCCTGCAGCAGGTCGGGCGCGGACTTGACGAAGAAATCCTGCGCGCCCTTGAGGTGGCCGAGCGTCGCGAGATAATGCCGCGACATCTCGTTCTTCTGCATCTCCAGCGCCATCGCCTCGCGGATCTTGCCGGCGCGGACCAGTGTCGTTTCCTTCTCGATCAGGTCGAGCAGGCTGGTCATCGCCGCCATCAGTCCGTCGGACAGCTTGCGGGCATCGGCGAGGGTGGCGATGGTCGGCGCGGCTGTCGAGGCTGCGGGCGCGGCGGGTGAGGGCTGGCGCATGGGGTCAGGCTCCGGTGGCGCCGCTGGTGGCGGCCTGCTTCAAGATGAGTGAGCGGTAGACGTCGTTCGACAGGCCGATGCCGCCGGCCTTGACGAACGAGCGCGCGTACTGGTCGGTGAGCATCGAGCGCCAGGCGCCGGTGCCGACGGTGTCGCCGAACGGGCCTTCGCCTTTGACGCTCGACGTCATCTGCGAAAACATCGTGTTGAGGAACACCGACTCGAAGTCCTGCGAGGTCTTCTTCGCCTTGGCCTGGGCCTGCGGCGACACCTTCTTCAGCGCCTCGGCGAAGGCGCTGTCGGCGGCGGGATTGTTGCGCGCGATGCCGGTCATCACATCACCTCGATATCGGCCTGGATGGCGCCGGCCGCCTTGATGGCCTGCAGGATGCTGATGAGGTCGCGCGGGCCGATGCCGAGGCCGTTGAGGCCGTCGACGAGCTGCTGCAGCGACACGCCGTCCTTTACCAGCGCGAGCTTCTTGCCGTCTTCCTGGACGCCGACGCGGGTGTTGGGCGTCACTACGGTGCGGCCGCGCGACAGCGGATTGGGCTGGCTGACCTGCGGGCTCTCGGAGATCGTCACGGTGAGGTTGCCCTGCGCCACGGCGACGGTGGCGACGCGCACGTCGCGGCCCATCACGATGATGCCGGAGCGCTCGTCGATGACGATCTTGGCCGGCAGGTCGGGGTCGACCTGGAGCTGCTCGATCTCGGTCAGCAGAGCCACGACATTGCCCTTGAACTCGGAAGGGATCGACAGCTCGACGGTCGAAGGATCGATCGGCTGGGCGGTCTTGGTGCCGAGGAAGTCGTTGACCGCGGCGGCGATGCGCTTGGCGGTGGTGAAATCGGCGTTGCGCAGCGCCAGGCGCACGTTCGGCATGCGATTGAGCGCGAACTCGATCTCGCGCTCGATGATGGCGCCGTTGGCGATGCGGCCGACGGTCGGCACGCCACGGGTGATGCTGGCGGCGGCGCCTTCGGCCTGGAAGCCGCCGATGGCGAGCGAGCCCTGGCCGACGGCATAGACGTTGCCGTCGGCGCCGAGCAGCGGGGTGACGAGCAGGGTGCCGCCCTGCAGGCTCTTGGCGTCGCCGAGCGCGGAGACGGTGACGTCGATGCGGGTGCCTTGGGTCGCGAACGGCGGCAGGTTGGCGGTCACCATCACGGCGGCGACGTTGCCGGTGCGGATGGTCTGGCCGCGGATGTTGACGCCCATACGTTCCAGCATCGCTTGCAGCGACTGCTTGGTGAAGGGGATGTTGTTCAGCGTGTCGCCGGTGCCGTTGAGGCCGACCACGAGGCCGTAGCCGATGAGCTGGTTCTGGCGCACGCCCTCGATGTTCGCGAGATCCTTGATCCGCGACGTCGCGCCGGCCGGCCCTGCACTGATGAGCAGCCACGCGAGAATCATCGCGCCGGCCACCCGGAAACCCCGTGTCATCCTCTGCTCCCCGCTGAGGTCGTCCTGGACCCGGGCGCCACTCCCATGACGTCCGGCCCACATCCAATGGGAGCGAAAACCGTGCCACCGGCGCTGATCTTCTAAGGCATTGATCTGGTTTTGAAAAAGTATGGCGCGACCGGCCAGCCGGGCGCTGCAGCCGCGGCGAACTTGCCGTCACCGGCAGTTTTTGCCGGGCGGTTTACGTTTCGTTAACCATAAAAGGCGACGGTTGCCGGCAGGATCCCCTTAAGGTCGGGATGCGACACTGCTGTCGAGATTCCGTTCGCGACCGACCAGGGCGCTGCGTGGTGCAGCAAGCGGCGAGACAGCACGATGCGAATCTACGGACCCAGCGCGACCACCTTCGGCACCCCGGCGTCGAACACCCGGCGCACCAGCGCGGGCGGCTTTTCGCTGCCGGAATCCTCCGAATCCACCGAGACGCGGTCTGCCAGCGCGCCCAAGGCGGTCGGCGGCATCGACGCGCTGCTGGCGTTGCAGGGGGTGGAAGACCCGACCGAGCGCCGCCGTCGTTCGGTGAAGCGCGGCCGCGCGGCGCTGGACGTGCTCGACGACCTGAAGATGTCGCTGCTCTCGGGCACCTTCGACACCCACACTGTGCAGCGCCTGCGCACGGCGGCGGCCGACCTCAAGGACAGTTCCGGCGATCCCGGCCTCGATGCGGTGCTGGCTGAAATCGAGTTGCGGGTCGAGGTCGAGCTTGCCAAGGCGGGGCAGGTCGCCGTCTGAGGCGGGCAGCCCAATCCTTTCAGGGGGACACGCTCTTGAGCTGCGAATCGTAGCGCCGCTGGGCAGCCTGGACGTCCTTGAGATTGTTCTCAGCCCAATGGCGCAGCGGGTCGACCGCGTCCGCCAGCGTCGCGCCGAGCGGGGTCACCGAATACTCCACCGTCACTGGAACCGTGGCGATGGCGCGGCGGCGCACCAGGCCATCGCGCTCCAGGCTCTTGAGCGTCTGCGACAGCATCTTCTGCGAGATGCCGCCGACCGCCCGCCGCAGTTCGTTGAACCGCCGCGGCCCTTCGATCAGCAGCCCGAGCAGCAGCACCGCCCATTTGTCGCCGACCCGATCCAGGATCTGGCGGGTCGGGCATTCGGCGGCGTAGACATTTCCGGCCTTCATCGGGTTACCCCTGTGTAATCTGGTGCCAACAAAGTGCGTTCTTTTCCAGCAACGCTCCATTGGCTATCTGGTCACTATCAGAAACCGATTTCCGGGCCAACACCGGAATCGGTGGCTGCAAACCCCAGTACCCTCTGAGCAAAAGGATCGCCTCCATGAAGATTGCTGTCGTCGGCGCCACCGGCCAGGCCGGTTCCCGCATCACCGCAGAACTGCTGCGCCGCGGGCACCAGGTCACCGCCATCGTGCGCAACCCGGAGAAGGTGCCGGCCGCCGCCAACCTGACCGCGAAGAAGGGCGATGTGTTGGACGAGGCCGGCCTGACGGCGCTGCTGGCCGGGCATGACGTGGCCATCAGCGCGGTGCATTTCACCCAGAGCGATCTCCACAAGCTGATCGCCGCCGCCAAGGCCTCCAAGGTCGCCCGCTATATCGTGGTCGGCGGCGCCGGCAGCCTCGAGGTCGCCCCGGGCGTCCGTCTGGTCACCACCCCCGGCTTTCCGGACGCCTACAAGGCCGAAGCCACCCGGGGCGGCGATTTCCTCGACCTGCTGCGCCAGGAAAAGGACCTGAACTGGACCTTCATTTCGCCCTCCGCCCTGTTCGTGGCGGGCGAGCGGACAGGCAAATTCCGCCTCGGCACCGATCAGCTGCTGGCCGATGCGGACGGCAAAAGCTGGATTTCGTTCGAGGATTATGCGGTTGCCCTGGCCGACGAGCTCGAAAAGCCGGCCCATCAGCGCCAGCGCTTCACGGTCGGCTACTGAGGCAGGTCCTGTTTTCCGCAAGTTCCGGGTCTACCAACAGCCTCAAGGGGATAACCCCCTTGGGGCGATATTGTCTGTCACACCGCGCCGCTATATAAGCTGCCCGCCCGCCGGGTTTTTCCGGGGGGCCTTGCACGGATTAGGACAATCGGTGTTGGACAAAGTGAAAAATTACAAGCCCTCGGAGAAGGAGCCTTTCATGAACGAGCGCCAGCGCGAATACTTCCGCGCCAAGCTGCTCGCGTGGAAGGAGGAAATTTTAAAGGAAGCCAAGACGACGCTGCAGCAGCTGCAGGACGAGAACGTCAACCATCCCGATCTCACCGATCGCGCATCCTCCGAGACCGATCGTGCCATCGAACTTCGGGCCCGCGACCGGCAGCGCAAGCTGATCTCCAAGATCGATGCCGCACTCGCGCGAATCGAGGATGGTTCCTACGGCTACTGCGAGGAGACCGGCGAGCCGATCTCGCTGAAGCGGCTTGAGGCCCGTCCCATCGCGACGCTCTCGATCGAAGCGCAGGAGCGCCACGAGAAGCGCGAGAAGGTGTACCGCGACGAATAGGCGTCGCGGTCAACAACGAATCGATCTTGCCTGATCGCGGCGGGCCGCCATGCCCTGCCGCGTTTTTGTTTTCAGGGGCCGTTCGATGGCGCCTGGCGCCGAAATTCTGCTGCTTGCGAGTGGATCGTTGGGGGGGCGGGCGCCTTCAGGCGCCCCGCACCAGGAAGGTGTTGCTGCGCGTCCTGCCGGTGATGGCATAGCCCCGCGCCACCATGTCGTCGATGCAGTCCTGCGCCCACAGGTTGCGCTCGAGGTGTTCGATGGCGACGGCGGTCGGCCACAGCGTCGCCGGGGCGTCGCGGAAGAACGGCACCAGAGCCTTGTCCTCATAGCCCTCGACGTCGATCTTGAGCGCGTCGACATGGTCGATGCCGTTGTCGGCGAGGAGGCCCGCGAGCCGCCGCGACGGCACCTTGAAGTCGCCCTGCCCGACGCGCGAGGCGCCGAGATTGGTCGACGGCGTGCCGATGGTGACTTCGCCGTCGATGTCGCCCGCCGCAGCCTCGACCAGCGTGACGTTGCGGAACGGCAGTTCGCCGATGTTGAAGCGCAGCCGCGCCCGCGCGGTCGGGTGCGGCTCGATCGCGATGACGCGGCCGCTCGCGCCGACATGAAGCGCGAGCACGACCGCGAAGGTGCCGACATTGGCGCCGACATCGACGAACACGCCGCCCGCGGGCAGGTGCTGGCGCAGGAAGTCGAGCTCCTCGATGTTGTATCGGGGATTGAACAGCGCGCCGCGCTCGGTGCCACTGTCGTGGTGATGCAGGCGGAAGCGCGCGCCCTGGTAGGTGGTGTCGACCGGGGCGGGGCCGATCAGGCGCGACATCAGCGGGCGGAACGCGCCGCGCTTGAGCCGGGAGCCCTGGATGACGCGGAGCAGCATCGTCTGTACCGAATTCGGGGCGTGCGTTCCGAACGGGGCGTCGGCCATGAGGGGTCCCTGGAGAGGCGTTTGCTGCCGGGCTCGGTACCACATCGCCGCGCCGGCCGTCGAGCGCGCCGCGGCTGGCGGCCGCGCCGCTGCGCACGGCATGGGCCGCGCCGGCGGCCGGCCCAAAAAGCCGCGGCCCCCGGCAGGGGAGATGCCGGAGGCCGCGTCGTTCACTTTGCCGCGCCTAGGTTCGCGGCAAAGTGTGGGAGCTCTGGGAGCGCCGCGCCGGGGAGAGGGGCGCGGCGGGGAGGGGATCGCCGGATCAGAACGGCAGCAGGACGTCGAGCACCTGCTGGCCATAGCGCGGCTGCTGCACGTCGGTGATCTGGCCGCGGCCGCCATAGGCGATTCGGGCCTCGGCGATCTTGCTGGAGTCGATGGTGTTGTCGCTCTGGATGTCCTCCGGGCGGACGATGCCGGCAACCACCAGTTCGCGCACCTCGAAGTTGACGCGGATTTCCTGCTTGCCCTCGACCACGAGATTGCCGTTCGGCAGGATCTGCGTCACCACGGCGGCGACGTTGGTGGTCAGTGCTTCCTGGCGCACCACCGAGCCCTTGCCGTCGCTCGACGACGTCGAATCCGCGGTCAGCGTCCGGCCGGGAAGCGCCTTGGCTGCGGTGCCGGTCAGCCACTGCGAGCCGAGGAAGGCGGTGGTGCCGCTGTCTTCCTTGTTGGTGCGGCTGCGCTGGGTCTCGTTGGCGATGTTGGCGGTGTCGTTGATGTTCACCGTCACGGTCAGGATGTCGCCGACCTGCGCGGCGCGCTGGTCCTTGAAGAACGCCCGCGAGCCAGTGCGCCACAGCGAGTTGGGATTGTACGACACCGGCTGCGGTGTCGGCATTGGCATCTGTACCGGCTTGTAGCCGGCCTTGGCCGTCGGGTTGTCGATCGCCGACAGCGGCGGCTTCTCGCCGATCATCGACAGGCGGTCCACCGCCGAGCAGCCGCCGGCGAGGCCGGACAGGCCGATGAGGCTGAAGGCGAGAACGACACGACTGAACGGAAACGTGACCATGAACATTACTCGGCGTTGACGGCAGGGCTATTCGACGGAAGGGCGGCGGAGAGGGTAATGGCGCGCGGCGTTGCGACGGAGATGGTGACCTGGGCCGGACCCGTCACCACGCCCTGAACGACACGCTTGGACTGCGGGTTGAGCACGGAGACGGAGTCGCCCTCGCTGCCGCTGTCGACGGCCTTGGCGCGCATCGTCAGGTAGAGGCTGTCGGTCTGGTAGATCAGCGTCACCGGCTGGTCGCGCTGCACGAGGTCGGGCTTGGCGATGTCGGCCATCCGCACCACCTGGCCGGAATGGATCGGCTTGCGGGTCTGCATGCCGATCACCTGTTCGCGCCGCAGGCCATCCTTGCCGACCTCGACCTTGGGGCGGCGCTCGATGGCGACATCGGAGGCACGCACCGTCTCGCCGCGATCGAGGCCGCGCGTCAGCACCACGGCTTCGATCGTCTCGATCGCGGTGCCGGTGAAGCGCAGGCGGGTCGGGGAAGCGAGGTTGCCGTTGGCGATCTCGAACAACACGTCGAAGCGGCCGTTGCGGGCGTCGTAGCGGGTCGCGATCGGCTGCATGCTGC
Source organism: Bradyrhizobium sp. U87765 SZCCT0048 (assembly GCF_018131225.1). GTDB lineage: Bacteria > Pseudomonadota > Alphaproteobacteria > Rhizobiales > Xanthobacteraceae > Bradyrhizobium_A. Next base: position 338,173 of record NZ_JAFCMM010000006.1, read on the forward strand.
CGGTGTTGGTGGGGTCCAGCTGCAGCGTCCGCAGGTCGCGGTCGAAGGTGATGGTGAGATCGGCAGCGTTGCCAAGGCCGTTGCGGCGTTCCAGCGCGCGGCCGACCTGCTTCTCGATTTCCCGGCTGGTCAGTGTGCGCGCGAGGCGCGTGACCGAGATTTCCTGCAGGTCGCCGGTATCGACGCCGGTCACCTGGTAGTTGCGCAGCGTCGCCAGCACCTGGGCGGTCGACAGCGCCCCGGTCGTGCCGAGATCCGGCGCGCGGTAGACCGCAATCTGCGCCGCGCTGCCGGCGTTGTCGACGAGGTCGCCGATCCGCACCACGTCGCTCGATACCGAGACGCTGGCGCGCAGCACCGGCGTGCCGATGCGTTCCAAACTGGCGGCCTCGCTGATCGCGTCCGGCAGCGTCGCGGCGTCGGTGGCCGCGTTGGCGGTCACGGCGGCAGCAGTGGTGGATTGGGCGAGCGCCGCGGCGCTCGGGCCGAGCAGGGCGACACTGACGAGAAGGGCGCGCAGGATCATGGGCGATCTCATGGCTTAGCGGAACATGCCGGAGGTGGACTGCAGCATCTGGTCGGCGGCGCTGACCACCTTGGCGTTCATTTCGTAGGCGCGCTGCGCAGAGATCAGGGTCGAGACCTCGGTCACCACGTCGACGTTGGATTGCTCGAGGCGGCCCTGCTGCATGGTGCCCGCACCATCGTTGCCGGCGGTGCCGTCCTGCGGCTGGCCGGAAGCCGGCGTGTCGGTGTAGCTGTTGTTGCCGATCGGCAGCAGGCCTTCCTTGTTGATGAAGCGGGTGATGCCGATCGTGCCGATCACGGTCGATGTCGTGGTGCCGGCAGGCGTCACCGAGACCTGGCCCTGGGTGTTGATGGTGAGGCCGGTCGAGTTCTGCGGAATGGTGATCGTCGGCTGCACCGGGTTGCCCTGGGCGTTGACGATGCGGCCGGTCTGGTCCTGCTGGAAGGTGCCGTCGCGGGTGTACGTGAAGGTGCCGTCCGGCATCTGGATCTTGAAGAAGCCCTCGCCGCTGATCGCGATGTCGAGGTCGTTGCCGGTCGGCAGTGTCGTGCCCTGGCCCATCGAGCGCGGCGTGCCGACGATCTTGACGCCGCCGCCGACGTCGACACCGACTGGAAGAATGGTGCCCTGTTCGGATGCCTGGGCGCCGATGCGGCGCACGTGCTCGTACATCAGGTCCTGGAACGCCGCCCGCTGTTTCTTGTAGGCGGTGGTGTTCATGTTGGCGATGTTGTTCGAAATGACCTGGACGCTGAGTTCCTGGGCAGCCATTCCGGTCGCGGCGGTGAAAAGAGCGCGCATGGATCAGGGTCCTCAGCTCGGAACGTCGGCGAGTTTGTCGAGCGAGCTTTTGCGAAGGTCGCCCTGTTGCTGCAGGATGGCGGACACGTTCTGGTAGGTTCGCGTCACTTCGACGAGACGGCTCATCTCGCGCACCGCGTTGACGTTCGAGCGTTCGAGGTAGCCCTGCCGGATCCGCGACGTCGGATCGGCCTGGGCCGGCGTGCCGTTCGGCGCCGAGTAGAGGTTGGTGCCTTCCTTCTGCAGCTGGTCCATCTGGGCGAAGTTGACGAGGCGCAGCTTGCCGCGAATCGAATCGGTCTTGGAGTTGGCGCCCTCGACCACGGTGACGATACCGGTGTCCGAGATGACGATGTCATGATCGGTCGGCTGGAAGGTGATCGGACCGCCGGTGCCGAGCACGAGGTTGCCGTCCGCAGTGACGAGCTGCCCCTGCGCGTTGATCTGCAGCTCGCCGTTGCGCGTGTAGCGCTCGCCGGCGGGCGTCTGCACCGCGAGGAAGCCGTTGCCGTCGATGGCGACATTGAGCGGATTGTCGGTGCGCTCGTTCGGACCGCCCGAATAGTCGCGCCAGGACGCCGTGTCCTGGACATAGCTCAGCTGGCGGTCGCGCCCGACGAAGTTGTCGGCGCGGGCGACCGGCATCATGTATTCCTGGAATCGCGAATTGTCGGCCTTGAAGCCGGTGGTGTTCATATTCGCGACGTTGTTCGAAATCACGTCGATCTGACGCTCGAGCGTCATCTGACGTGACAATCCGATGAGGAGGGTATTCTCCATCGGCTGGTTCTCCCCTTGATGGACCGTCGCCCGACCCTCCCAAGGCCGTGTCGCCGCTCCGCTGAGCTGTCGGGTTCTCCCAAACCTTTGGCTCGCTCCATTTCAAAGCGAGACTCGTGCCAGAGCTGAAATGTATTTCCCTGCAATGACTTGAGCGCGGCAAGGGGGTGCGCGCGGGCGGCAAGAAAGGTCTTGTTGACCATAATTGCCGGCAGAATTTTCCTAGCTGCGGGGCGAAAGAAAGGTTCTGTTAACCATTGTAAACCTAGTGTTGTCGTCAGGGCGCTTGGGGCGCCGGCGGCCTTTGTTTCGCGTATTTCCAGCCTGTTCGGCAGCATCGAGCTCACTCCCGGGACAGGAGCGGGGCAGCGATGGCAGATGATCAACCAGAGGATGGCGCCGGCGAAGGCTCCGCCACGCCGAAGAGCAAGTTCAAGCTCATCGTCGCCGTTGTCGGGGTGTTCGTCGTGCTGAGCGGCGGCGCTGCGTCCTATTTCCTGTTCATGCGGCCGAAGGCCGAAGAGAAGCACGCCGAAGCGCCGGCGCCGAAGCCGCCGGTGTTCGTCGACGTGCCCGAGGTGCTGGTCAACCTGTCCAGCCTGCCGGGCGAGCGCGTGCAGTATCTCAAGGTCAAGATCGCCCTCGAGGTTAAGGACCAGCCGGTGGTGGCGCAGATCACGCCGGCGATGCCGCGGGTGCAGGACATCTTCCAGACCTACATGCGCGAGCTGCGGGCGAGCGATCTCAGCGGCTCGGCGGGCATGTTCCGCCTCAAGGAAGAGCTGACGCGGCGGGTCAACGCCGCCGTCCAGCCGGCGCAGGTCAACGCCGTGCTGTTCAAAGAAATCGTCGTGCAGTGACAGAGCGGAGCTAGGAAGTCGTGGCGCCGGGCGATGTCGATCAGGATGCACTAGCCGCCGAATGGGGCGCGGCGCTGGATTCGGAGGATCCGGAAGCCGCTGCCGCGGAAGCGGCTGCGAACGAACTCACGGAGGCGATGGCGGAGCAGTGGGCCGCCATGGTCGACGAGAGCAGCCGCGGGCTGTCGGCCAACGCCGGCGAGCGGGTGCTCTCGCAGGAAGAGATCGACAACCTGCTCGGCTTCAGCGTCGGGGAGGTCAATCTCGACGACAATTCCGGCATCCGCTCGATCATCGATTCGGCGATGGTGTCCTACGAGCGTCTGCCGATGCTCGAAATCGTGTTCGACCGGCTCGTCCGGCTGATGACGACATCGCTGCGCAACTTCACCTCCGACAACGTCGAAGTCTCGCTCGACCGCATCACCTCGGTGCGGTTCGGCGACTATATGAACTCGATTCCGCTGCCGGCGGTGCTGTCGGTGTTCAAGGCCGAGGAGTGGGAGAACTTCGGGCTCGCCACCGTCGATTCGAGCCTGATCTACTCGATGATCGACGTCCTGCTGGGCGGCCGGCGCGGCACCGCGTCGCTGCGCATCGAGGGGCGGCCCTACACCACGATCGAGACCAACCTCGTCAAGCGCCTCGTCGAGGTGGTGCTGGCGGACGCCGAGCAGGCGTTCCGGCCGCTGTCGCCGGTGACGCTGACCATCGATCGTCTCGAGACCAATCCGCGCTTCGCCGCCATCAGCCGGCCGGCCAACGCCGCCATCCTGGTGCGCCTGCGCGTCGACATGGAAGACCGCGGCGGCAACGTAGAACTGCTGCTGCCCTACGCTACCATCGAACCGATCCGCGACGTTCTGTTGCAGATGTTCATGGGCGAGAAGTTCGGTCGCGACCCGATCTGGGAAGGCCACCTCGCCACCGAGATCTCGCGCGCGCAGATTGCCGTCGATGCTGTACTCTACGAATCGGAGATTCCATTGCGTCAGCTCATGCAGCTCAAGGTCGGCGATACCCTGCCGCTCCACATCCGCGCCGATGCCGCGGTGTCGGTGCGCTGTGGCAACGTCACGCTGACCGAGGGGCGCATGGGGCGCGTCGGCGATCGTGTCGCGATTCGCGTCACACGGCCGCTGCGCAAGCCGCACATGACGCTCGCGATGTTCGAGAAGGCCGATGAGCAGACCAAGATGATGGAGGCACAATGAACCATTCCATGGGAATGATCATCGAGACACTTGTGGCGATGCTGCTGGTGGCGACGATTGGCTACTGCATGCTGCTCAACAGCCGTCTCAAGCGCCTCAAGGCCGACGAGCAGTCGCTCAAGGCGACCATTGCCGAGCTGATCACGGCGACCGAGATCGCCGAGCGTGCGATCGGTGGCCTCAAGATCACGGTGCGCGAGTGCAACGAGAACCTCGGCAGCCGCCTCGAAGCCTCGTCCGACCTCGTCTCCGAGCTCGACAAGCGCCTGCTCGAGGGCGACGACCTGCTGCGCCGCCTGTCGCGGATCGTGTCCGCCGGCAAGCCGCGCGAGCCGCAGAGCGCGCCCGCCGCTGCGCCGTCGGCGCCGCCGACTTCGCCGCAGGCGATCGTCGCCGCCGCCCAGGCCTTCGCTGAACGCAAGCGCTCCGCAGGCCTCGCTGCATGAAGTCAGCCCGCAACTTCCGCGTCATTCCCCTCGTTCTGGCGGCGATCATTGGCCTCGTCGTGCTGAAGACGCTGGGACTGGTGCTGGACGGCGGCTACATCTTCAGTGATCGCGAGGTGCCGGCGCCGGCGCGGACGTCGTGGGCGCAGGAGATGCTGAACTTCCCGACCGGGCGGGCCTCGCGCCCGGCGATCGATCCCGTCGACATCACCGGATCGGTGTCGGCGAAGAAGGAGGACAAGGCCGAGGCGCCGAAGGAGGCGCCCAAGGCCGCCGCCAAGGAGGGGACGAAGGAAGCGGCCAGGCCGGCCGAGACGCCGATGCCCCAGCCGGTGGTGGTCACCCCCGACAGCCGCACCGTGTCGCCGTCGGAGCGCGCCATCCTCGAGCGGCTGCAGGAGCGCCGCCAGGAGCTCGAGGCGCGCGCGCGGGAGATCGATATCCGCGAGAACCTGCTGAAGGCGGCGGAGAAGCGCATCGAGGGCAAGGTCGAGGAAATGAAGGCTGTCGAGGCGCGCATCGGCGCCGCCAGGGAGCAGAAGACCGAGGCCGACGCCGCCCGCTTCAAGGGCATCGTCACCATGTATGAGGCGATGAAGCCCAAGGACGCGGCCAAGATCTTCGACCGGCTCGACATGTCGGTGCTGATCGAGGTCGCCTCGCAGATCGCGCCGCGCAAGCTGTCCGATATCGTCGGCCTGATGCAGCCCGAGGCGGCCGAGCGCCTCACCGTCGAACTCGCCCGCCGCGCCGGCGGCGACAAGACCGCCGCCGCCAACGACCTGCCCAAGATCGAAGGCCGCCCGCCGCCCGATGCCAACTGAGGCGGCGTGGCGCATGGGCCACCCGGGCTTGCTTAACAGCTCCTTAAATGGCGGCCTCTAGAGTCGGTCCCGTCGAAACAGGGCCGCCAGTGGCGGCCGTGCAGGTGAGCCGCAGGACGTGGGCAGGGCTGACACGAAGGCCGGACGGAACGGGCCGCGGGCGCGCGCATGGGAGCGTGCGCTGTGCGGCCTCGGCGTCGTGTCCGTGCTGCTGGTTCCGGCCGGGGCGACAGCCGCGCCGCCGGCCCTGACCGAAGCCCAGGCGCCGGTCCTGCCGGTGCGGGGCGAGGCGTCGTTCGCGGCCGCCGGCGGTTATGCGCGGCTGATCCTCAAGCTCGACGACGATGCCGAACCCGAGGTGATCACCGCCGGTTCGGTGCTGGTCATCCGTTTCAAGCGTCCGGTCGACATCGCCGTGGACGGCATCGCCGACGCGGTGCCCGACTATGTCGGCATGGCGCGGCGCGATCCCGACGGCATGGCGATCCGTCTCGCACTGTCGCGGCGGGTCACGGTCAATGCCATGGCGGCGGGCGAGCGCTTCTTCATCGACCTGCTGCCTGACAGCTGGAAGGGTTTGCCGCCGCCGCTGCCGCAGGACGTCGTGCGCGAACTCGCCGAGCGCGCGCGGGCCGCCGAACGGCTACTCAAGCAGCAGAGGCTCGCGCAGGAAGCCAGGAAGCGTCCGGCGGTGCGGGTGCGCGCCTCGGTGCAGCCGACCTTTGTGCGCTTCGTGTTCGAGCTGCCGCCGGGCGTCGGCGTGTCGTCGGCGCTCGAGGACAAGAAGCTGTCGCTGGTGTTTTCCCAGCCGCTGACCTTCGATCTCGCCGATGCCAAGCTCGTCGCGCCGCAGAACATCGCCGGCATCGAGCAGCGCACCGAGGGCGACGGCGCGGTGGTGTCGTTCTCCACCCTCGGCGACGTCAGCATTCATTCGTTTCGCGAAGACGCCAACTATGTGATCGACATCGGCGCCGATCAGCCCGGCCGGCCGGCCGCGCCGCTGGTGCCGGTCGCCGAGGCGAGGGAGCGCAAGGACGCGAAGGTCGCCGGCGCCGTGCCGCCGAAGCCGGCCGCGCCCGCGTCGATCCCGTTGCAACCGTCGGCGCCACCGGCTTCCGCCCATGCGGCAGCTCCGGTGGCGGAAGCGCCCGCCGTGCCGCCGCCGGCACGGCCGCGCGACGAGGCGAAAGCCGCCGTTCCCCCGCCGCCGGCCGAGGTGCCGCCGGCGCCGCCCGCTGCCGCGGATGTGGCGGCTGCGGACGCGCGTGCCAGGGAGCCCGTTGCGCCAGTGCCGGCCGCGCCCGTGGTCGCGCAGCCGGCGCCGGGGCCCGCGCCGCAGCAGGCCGCGAGCCCGCAGGATGGCGGCCTCAAGGTGCTGGCCGCGCGCAGCAGCGATGGCCTCAAGCTGACATTTCCGCTCGGCGCGTCGGCTCCCGCCGCGGTGTTCCGCCGCGGCGAGACCGTGTGGCTGGTGCTCGATGACACGCGGCCGCTCAATGTCGAGGCGATCCGCCGCGACGGTGGCGCGCTGATCGGCGACGTCGCGACGCAAAAGCTCGACAAGGGCCAGGCGGTCCGCATCCGCCTCGGCCGCCCGCAGTTGACGTCACTGTCGGGCGAAGCCGGCGGCCTCGTCCTGACCTTCGCCGACACCATGGAGGTGCCGTCGCAGCCGCTGACGGCGACACGCAACATCGCCGATCCGGCCCGCGCCCATGTCGCGGTGATGATGGCGGGGCCGGCGACGGTGCACCGTCTCGCCGATCCCGATGCCGGCGACGCGCTCACCGTGGTCACCGCGCCGCTGCCGGCACGCGGCTTTGTCAAACGCCAGGATTTCGTCGAGTTCTCGCTGCTGGAATCGATCCATGGCGTCGTCGTGCAGTCCAATGCCGACGACTTCACGGTAACGGCGTCGGCCGATCGCGTGACGCTGGCCCGTCCGGGCGGGCTGACGCTGTCGTCCGCCGCGCTCGCGCCGTCGCAGCGGATCGGCGACGGTCCCAAGCCGCTGTTCGATGTCGCCGAATGGGATCAGAACCGCGACGCGGTGTTCAACAAGCGCTACGATGCGCTGGTGGCCGCCGCCGGACAGGCGAGCGGCAGCGACCGTCTCGCCGCCAATCTCGACCTGGCGCGGTTCTATCTCGCGCGCGGCTTCGCTTTCGAGGCCAAGGGCGTGATGGATCTCGCGCTGGCCGGCGCCAAGCCCGGCACTGAGGATCCGAGCGCGCTGATCATCCGCGCCATCGCCAACATCCTCGGCGACCGTCCGGCCGCGGGCCTCAAGGATCTCGCCAACCCGGTCATCGCCAATGGCTATGACCTGCAGCTGTGGAAGGGTCTCGCCGCCGCGCGGCAGGAGAAGTGGCCGGAGGCGCGCGAGAAGTTTCGCAATGCCGAGTTTGCCATCGCCGCGCTGCCGAAGGATTTGCAGCGCGAGGTGCTGATGGCGGCGATGCGCGCCTCGCTCGAGGTCAAGGACTTCGCCGGCGCGTCCGCCCGCGCCAACGACATCGATCTGATCGGCGTTCCCGACCGGTTGAAGCCGGCGGTCAACGTCATGCGGGCCGAACTCGCCGAGGCGATGGGGCGTGAGAAGGACGCGCTCGCCGGCTATCGCGACATCGTCACCAGCGATGACCGCGCGTCGGCGGCGGAGGCGCGGTTGCGCGAGATCGCGCTGCGCCGCAAGCGCAACGACATCTCCCCCGAAGACGCGCTCGCCGGCCTCGAGACGCTGGCGGTGACCTGGCGCGGCGGCGGTATCGAACTCGAAGCCCTGCAGCAGCTCGCGCGTATCTATTCGGCGCAGGGCCGCTACCTCGATTCTTTCGCCGCGGCGCGGCTGGCGACGCGGCTGTCGCCGAATTCGGATGTGTCGCGCGATATCCAGGACGAGACCTCGGCGCTGTTCGTGCAGGTCTATCTCGGCGAGAAGGGCGACGCGCTGCCGCCGATCGAGGCGCTCGGGATGTTCTACGATTACCGCGAGCTGACGCCGATCGGCCGTCGCGGCGATGAAATGATCCGCCGTCTCGCCGAGCGGCTTGTCGCAGTCGACCTGCTCGACCAGGCGGCCGATCTGCTGCAGTATCAGGTCGATCATCGTCTCGAAGGCTCCGCGCGCGCCCAAGTCGCGGCGCGTCTCGCCACCATCTACCTGATGAACCGCAAGCCCGATCGCGCGCTCGGTGCGTTGCGCTCGACCCGGATCGCCGATCTCGCCGGCGAGCTGCGCCAGCAGCGCATGCTGCTGGAGGCGCGGGCGCAGAGCGACGTCGGTCGCCACGACCTCGCACTCGATATCGTGTCCAACCTGTCGGGCCGCGAGGTAACGCGGCTGCGCTCGGACATTCTGTGGGCAGCGCGGCGCTGGCGCGAATCCGCCGAGCAGATCGAGTTGTACTATGGCGAGCGCTGGAAGGATTTCCAGCCGCTGACGGCGACCGAGAAGGGCGACGTCATTCGCGCCGCGATCGGTTATGCGCTCGCCGAAGACGCGCTTGGCCTGGCGCGCTTCCGCGAGAAGTATGGTCCGAAAATGAACGAGGGGGCGGACCGCGTCGCGTTCGATCTGGCCAGCCAGCCCGCCGCCGCGAGCAGCGCCGAATTCACCCAGATCGCGAAGATGGCGGCCTCGGTGGACACCCTCGACGGCTTCCTGCGCGAGATGAAGCAGCGCTTCCCGGATGCGACCATGGCGAAGGCGCCGTCGGCAAGCACCGCGCCCGCGGGCGATCCGGTTCCGACCGGCCAGTTGCCGAAGATCGGCAGCGTCAAGAGCGCCAGCGCGCGCTGATCATCCTCCGCGCGCCTCGCAGGACAAACGGCCGCTGGGCCGCTGCTTGCCGTGGCCCCTCGAGGGGGCACGCCAGCCGTCAGCCGCCGTAGCTCTGCACCAGCGAGCCCGCGACCAGCGACCAGCCGTCGACCAGCACGAAGAAGATCAGCTTGAACGGCAGCGACACCACGACGGGCGGCAGCATCATCATGCCCATCGACATCAGCACCGAGGCGACCACGAGGTCGATGATCAGGAACGGCAGGAACAGCAGGAAGCCGATCTCGAACGCGCGCTTGAGTTCGGAGATCATGAAGGCCGGCACCAGGATGCGCAGCGACATCTGTTCGGGGCTCGGCGCCGGAGGCTCGCCCGACAGATCCATGAACAGCTTCAGGTCCTTCTCGCGGACGTTCTTCTGCATGAAGCCGCGCAGCGGCACCGAGGCGCGCTGCAGCGCCTCCTCGACGCCGATCTGGTTGGCGATCAGCGGCTTGATGCCGTCGTCGTAGGATTTCTGCAGCGCCGGCCCCATCACGAACATGGTGAGGAACACGGCCAGCGCGATGATCACCGAGTTCGGCGGCGCGGTCGCCGTGCCGAGCGCCGTGCGCAGCAGCGACAGCACCACCACGATGCGCGTGAACGAGGTCATCATGATCAGGATCGACGGCGCGATCGACAGCACCGTCAGCAGCGCGATGAGCTGGATGGCGCGTTCGGTGACGCCGCCATTGCCCTGGCCGAGATTGATGCTGATGTCCTGCGCCGCGGCCGGCTCGATCAGCGAGCCGGCTGTAATCAGGACAAGGAGAAGAAAAAATACTCTACGCGGAAGGCCGGCGAACCTCACGTCGGCGACTTCGGACGGCCCAGCAGGCTCGCCATCTCGTCCTCGAGATTCTCGAAGGCCGAGGATTTCGGCAGCGGCGGTGCGACCGGCGGTGCGGCGTTCTCGTTGCGCGGCGGCGGCGGTGCGCCGACGTCGGAGGCACGCGGCGCCGGACGCGGCGGCTCCGGCGGCGCGGCAGCCTCGGCCGGCTTGCGCAGCGCGGCCTCGAGGCGCTGGGCCATCTCGGCGAGGTTCTGGTCGGCCGCCGACAGGGCGGAGGACGACGGCGCGGGGGCGGGCGGCGGAACGGGCGGCGCCGGCGGCAGCGGACGCTCGGAGCGCGGCAGCGGCTTGGCCATCGGCTCCGGCGCGGCCGGAATGCGCGGCGCCAGCGGCTCGCTGCGGCTCATGGCCGGCTCGCCACGCGGGATCAGCGGCTCGGACCGTGGCATCGTCGGCTCGCTGCGCGGCATGGTGATGTCGCTGCGGGTCATCGCCGGTTCGGTGCGCGGAAGCGGCGGCAGCTCGGCGCGGGGAAGCGAAGGCTCCGCACGGGGAAGCGGCGGTTCGGCGCGCGCGATCGGGGCTTCGGCGCGCGGGAGCGGCGGTTCGGCACGCAGAAGCGGCGGCTCGTGGCGCGGCGCCACCGGCTCGGGCAGGCGCGGCGGCAGCGGATCGGCGGGGCGGCTGGCACGGCGCGACGGTGCCGGCGGCAGTTCGGCGGCGATCGCCGCCAGCGGATCGGGACGACGCTCGGCGGCGGGCGCGGCGCGGCGGATTTCATCGGCGAAGGACGGGCGCGGCGAGCGCGGCGGCGGCTCCGGCAAGGCCGGCTCCTGCGGCTCGTCGAGCTGGCCGTCATTCCAGTTGGCGTCGGGCAGGGGCCCCATGCGCGGCGGCAGGTCTGCGCCGACCGGGCCGCGGCTCGGAAGCTGCTCGCGCTGCGGCGCCGCGCGCACGATATTGGGTTCGATCACGAGGTCGCCGGGGCCGCCGATCATCAGCAGGTGTTCGACATTGTCGCGGCGCACCAGCACGAGCTTGCGGCGGCCATCCACCGACATCGCGTCGATGACCGCAAGACGCGGCATCCGTCCGCGGTTGCCGCTGGCGCCGAGCCGGTTACGGCCGAAATACCTCACCGCCCATGCGGCGAGGCCGACGACGGCCAGCACCGAGAACAGGATCAAAATGATGTACAGCAATTGCGACATGTTTGGTCCCCACCAAACCAGAGTGTACTTCAACCCGCAGATTCGGCGAATGCTGCGATCCGAGAAAAGTCCGTTGGAACGTTTCCGGATGTTCGCGGTCCGATTCTAGCACTCGCTTGCCCTATCGGTCGGCATCATTGCGAATGTCGGAACCATCAGGACCACTAGCGCAGCGCCGCGGCCGAATCTCGAAGTTCCGCTCCGTTTGTTAATGTCTTGCCCTGTTGGTTAATGCCGGACGGCAGGAATTGCCCTCTCGCCTGCGTCGTCATCGACGCTGACGTCCCCTGTGTCCAGCGCCAAGGCGTCGGAATTTCAATGGCTTGGTTGGTTAACGGCGAATTAATGGCAAAATTGAGCCCGCTGGAGTTAACTCTTTATTAACCATACAGGCGGCAAATTCTGCCTATCTCCGCTGGCGTGTCGTCCGGCGAGGGCCGAGGCAGACCCCATGGCGATCACCGATATCCCGGCGCTGAGCGCCTTGCGCACCCGGATGCAGTGGCATCAGGAGCGCCAGCGGGTGCTCGCCGAAAATATCGCCAATTCCGACACTCCGAAATTCAAGCCGCGGGACCTTGTGGAACCCGATTTCCGCTCCCTGACCGCAGGGCCGGCGGGGCTGGGCATGACGCGCACGAGCGCCGCCCATCTGTCTTCGACCGGTGGAACCGACCGTTTCGCCTCCAGCAACAGGGGGGGCTACGAGACCCGGCCGGCCGGCAACGCGGTCAGCCTCGAGGACGAGATGCAGAAGTCGGCGGCGAACCAGATGGATTTCGCGGCGGCGACCTCGCTCTACAGCCGCAGCCTGGCGCTGCTGAAGACCGCGATCGGCAAGCGCTGACGCGCAAGGTTTGAGGGAGCGATTTGAGGGATCGAGATGGCTGACGGATCGGACTTCCTGAGGGCAATGAACATTGCGACGTCGGGCCTGCGCGCGCAGGCCGGGCGGATGCGGGTGCTGTCGGAAAACATCGCCAACGCCGACTCGACGTCTCAGACAGCCGGCGGCGATCCCTACCGCCGCAAGGTGCCGACCTTCTCCTCCGAGCTCGATCGCACGCTCGATGCGCGCGTCGTGTCGCTGGGGCGGGTCAAGCCCGACCAGTCGCCGTTCCGCATCAAGTACGAGCCGGGCAACCCGGCGGCCGACGCCAGCGGCAACGTCAAGTATCCGAACGTCAATTCGGTGGTCGAAATGACCGACATGCGCGACGCGCAGCGGTCCTACGAGGCCAACGTCAACATCATCACCGCGACGCGCCGGATGATCCAGCGCACGCTCGACATCCTCAAGGCCTGATCGGGAGTTCGTCCATGGCTTCGCCCACCGCTGCCGCAAACGCCTATTCCAGCCTCGCCCGCATGATGGAAGCAGCCGGCAACGCCGGAAAGTCCGCTTCGCAGGGCGGAGAGGTCGCAGGTCCCTCGTTCGGCGCGCTGCTCAAGGATTCGCTGTCGAGCGTCATGGAAGCCGGCCGCAAGTCGGACAACCAGACCGTGGCGATGGCGACCGGCAAGGCCAACGTGATGGACGTGGTCACCGCGGTGGCGGAAACCGACGTCGCGGTGTCGACGCTGGTGTCGGTGCGAGACCGTGTCATCCAGTCCTACGAGGACATCATGAAGATGGCCATCTAGGCGAATTTCGGGGAGCGTGAGGTCGTTCGGGGTGCGTGGGGTAGGGGAGTGCAATGACAGGGCCTGAAGTTCTCGACGTGGCGCGCGACGCGGTGTGGACCATCGTCATCGTGTCGTCGCCGCTGATGCTCGTCGGCCTCGTGGTCGGCGTGGTCATCTCGCTTGTGCAGGCGCTGACGCAGATCCAGGAGCAGACGCTGGTGTTCGTGCCGAAGATCCTGGCGATCTTCCTCACCATGCTGCTCGTGCTGCCGTTCATGGCGGACGCGCTGCACAGTCACATGATGCGGATTTCGTCGCGAATCATCGGGGGATGACGCACAATGGCGGCTGATCACCCGCCATGGAGCCTGGCTGGAACCGGGACATTGGATGCGCATCGACATCTCGCTGCTGCCCGCACTTGCCGCGGCCTTCATGCTGGCCTTCGCACGGATCGGCGCGATGGTGATGCTGATGCCGGGCTTCGGCGAGACCAACATCCCGGTGCGTATCAAGCTGTCGATCGCGCTGATGCTGACGCTGATCATCCTGCCGCTGCATCGCGCGGCCTATCACGTCGACATGACGTCGCTGACGCCGATGCTGGTGCTGCTGCTGCAGGAAATCCTGGTCGGCATCGTGCTCGGCGCCACCGCGCGGGTGACACTGTCGGCGCTGTCGGTCGCGGGATCGGTGATCGCCCAGCAACTCGGCCTCGGCTTCGTCACCGCGATCGACCCGACGCAGGGCGCGCAGGGTGCGCTGGTCGGCAACTTCCTCACCATTCTCGGCCTGACCCTGCTGTTCGCGACCGATATGCACCATCTCGTGATCGGCGCATTGAGCGCGAGCTACAAGGTGTTCGCGCCGGGGGACCTGATCCCGAGCGGCGACATCGCCGCGCTGGCGACGCAGGCGTTCACGACCTCGTTCAAGATCGGCATCCAGCTGGCCTCGCCCTTCATCGTGTTCGGCCTCGTGTTCAACGTCGGGCTCGGCCTTCTGGCGCGCATGATGCCGCAGATGCAGGTCTATTTCGTCGGCGTGCCGCTGTCGATCATGGCCGGGTTCATGATCCTGATCGTGGTGATCGCCACCATGATGAGCACGTTCCTCGATTATTTCGGCGGCGTGCTGCGTCAGTTGTCGCCCTGATCCCTCCTGCCGCGCCGGGAGCGTGACCGATGGCTGATGACGACGCATCAGAGAAAACACAGGACCCAACCCAAAAACGCCTCGACGAAGCCCTCGAGCGCGGCGATGTCGTCAAGAGCCAGGAGGTCAATACCTGGTTCGTGATGGCCGGCGCGGCGCTGGTGGCGTCGGCGTTCTCGTCGGGCATCGCCGGCGGCCTCCAGATGCCGCTGCGCAACCTGCTCGCCAACGCCCATCTGATCCGCACCGACGGGCCGGGGCTGCTGGCCCTGATGAAGCACCTCGACCTCATGCTGGTCAGCGTGCTCGGCCTGCCGTTCCTGGTGCTGACGCTGGCCGCGCTCGGCGGCAACCTCGTGCAGCACCGCCTGGTGTGGTCGTCGGAGCCGCTGACGCCGAAGTTCAGCAAGCTGTCGCCAATGGCGGGCGCCAAGCGGCTGTTCGGCAAGCAGGCGGCGATGAACTTCCTCAAGGGGCTCGTCAAGCTGATCGCGCTCGGCGTGATCATGATGGCGATCCTGTGGCCGGAGCGCGAGCGGGTCGATGCGCTGGTGCGCCTCGATCCGGTGCAGTTGCTGTCCGCTGCGAAGGCGATGTCGATGCAGCTGATCGGCGCGGTGGTGGCGCTGCTGGCGCTGATCGCCGCCGGCGACTACTTCTTCCAGTATCGCGAGTGGTTCGAACGGCAGAAGATGTCGCGCGAAGAGGTCAAGGAAGAATACAAGCAGTCGGAAGGCGACCCCCATATCAAGGGGCGCATCCGGCAGATGCGCTTCGCGCGCATGAAGAAGCGCATGATGGCGGCGGTGCCGACGGCTTCGGTGATCATCACCAACCCGACCCACTTCGCGGTCGCCCTGAAGTACGAGCAAGGCATGGCGGCACCGATTTGCGTCGCCAAAGGCGCCGACGCGATCGCCCTCAAGATCAGGGAAATCGCGACCGAGAACGACGTGCCGATCGTCGAGAACCCGCCGCTCGCCCGCGCGCTGCACGCCACCGTCGAGATCGATGACGAGATCCCGGTCGAGCACTATCAGGCGGTCGCCGAAGTCATTGGCTACGTCATGCGGCTGAAGCGCAGATTCGGAGCGGCGCGCTAGGCGGATGTCGCGAGCGGCGCGGC
The DNA here is from genome assembly GCF_018131225.1 of Bradyrhizobium sp. U87765 SZCCT0048. GTDB lineage: Bacteria > Pseudomonadota > Alphaproteobacteria > Rhizobiales > Xanthobacteraceae > Bradyrhizobium_A. The sequence goes on from NZ_JAFCMM010000006.1 coordinate 353,367, forward strand.
CAGTTCGCCGGTGGCGATCAGCAGTGCGATGCGCTCGGCCTCAGGCATGGCGCGGATGCGGCGGCGGGCGGTGATGCGCAGCGCAGCGAAGCCGGCGACGAACACCACCACCTTGCTGACGAGGCCGAACGCCGGCATCACCACCGCCCAGGTCGCGCTGCTGCAGGTGATCGCGACGATGGCGTTGACGGCAGCGGATACGAACATCAGAGCGGCCCAGGCGTAGCCGACGGTGACCGCGACGTCGGGCACGACCTGCCGGGCGATCGGTGGCAGGTAACGGGTCATCCAGCCGCGCTTGAGCATGACGACGCCGATGAGGACGTAGATCACGCTCGGCTTGAACAGCAGGAAACGTGGATCGTCGGTCAGCAGCGTCGCCGTGCCGGCGGCGATCACCAGGAACAGGCTCAGCCACTCCATGGTGTCGATTGGCCTGCGGCGGGCGAGTTGCACGCCGATCTGGCCCAGACCGAGCGCGACGCCGAGGCCGACAGACAGGGCGGTGTTGTGGGTCAGCAGGAAGACCAGCAGAAACAGCAGCGTCGACGCCAGGTCGAGCAGCAGCAGCCGCGCGGCCTTCAGAAAGTCTTTCATCGCAGCCCCCGTGATGGCGCGGCGGAGGCCGGCGCTGACGGACATGGATCGCGTGACCAAGGCATGGCGTCAAGGGATGTCGTGAGCGGTGGGGGCGACCGTCCGTCTCGTCAGGGGGCCGTGGTGGCGGCGTGACGCGCCTGCTCGGCGACGACCTCGGCCAGCAGCTCCGGCTGCGACCAGACGCGGTAGTTGCCGGCGGCGTAGGCGAGGGCGTTGCGATGGTAAAGCAGGGCGTTCATGCGGTTGGCTGCGGTATTGTCGCGACTGCGCGTGACCTTGCCCGGCGCGCCCATCACGATGGAATGCGGCGGGATCACCGTGCCTTCGGTCAGGAAGGCGCCGCCGGCGACGATCGAGCCCCTGCCGATCACGCAGCGGTCCATGATCGTTGCGCCGATGCCGATCAGGCAGTCGTCCTCGACGGTGCAGCCGTGCAGCGTGACATGGTGGGTGATCGAGCAGCGGGCGCCGATGAGAGTCGGCGTATCGAGGCCGACATGGATCATGACGAAGTCCTGCACGTTCGACTGCGGGCCGATCACCACGCGCTGGCACTCGGCGCGGATCACCGCGTTGCACCACACCGACGCGCCGGCGCCGATCTCGACCGCGCCGTAGATGCGGGCCGATGGCTCGATGAACGCGGCGCCGAGATCGCGCACGTCGGGGCCGAAGAGGGATGTCATGCTGTTTCCTCGAAGCGTGTTGTCGTTGTGGTCGGCACCGTAGGCGATCACGCGGGGACGCGCCATGCGGCTGGTTCGCCCGAGCTATCTGCCAGCGAGATAACCGGATCACCAACAATCGTTACCGCCATGATCGGCGCTTCGCCTAGGCTCGCGCCAACGACACAACACAACGGGAAGGAAATCCTCATGGCTCCGCGCCGCTTCACGGACATCGTTCACTGCCGCCATCCGATCGTCGCCGCGCCGATGGGGGCGGTGTCCGGCGGCCGTCTCGCGGCGGCGGTCTCGGCGGCCGGCGGCTTCGGCCTGGTCGGCGGCGGCTATACCCGCGACCGGGCCTGGCTCGAGCGCGAACTCGATCTTGCCCGCGACATGGCGAAGGTCGGCGTCGGCTTCATTACCTGGAGCGCGGCCGCGCAGCCCGACCATGTCGATCTCGTGCTCGAACGCCGGCCGAAGGCGATCATGCTGTCGTTCGGCGATCCCGCGCCGATCGCTGCCAAGGCACAGCGCGCCGGCATCGCGGTGATCTGCCAGGTGCAGACCGTGGCCATGGCGCGCGACGCGGTTTCGAAGGGCGCTGATGTCATCGTCGCGCAGGGCACCGAGGCCGGTGGCCATGGCGCGGCTTGCGCCACGCTGCCGCTGGTGCCGGCGGTGGTTGATGCGGTCGGCGACAAGGTCCCGGTGCTCGCGGCCGGCGGCATCGCCGATGGCCGGGGCCTCGCCGCGGCGTGGGCGCTCGGCGCCGACGGCGTGCTGCTCGGCACGCGGTTCTATGCCGCCGACGAGGCGCTGGTGCATCCCGCTGCCAAGCAGAAAGTGGTCACGGAGGACGGCGCCGCAACGGTGCGCGGCTCGGCGGTCGATCTCATCCGCGGCTATCACTGGCCGGCGTCCTTCACCATCCGCACGCTGGTCAACGATTTCGTGCAGCGCTGGAACGGTCGCGAGGACGATCTGGCGAGGGAGCTGGCAACCGAGATGCCGCGCTACGCCGCGGCGGCGGAGGCTGGAGATTTCGACCACGCCGCCGTCATCGTCGGCGAGGCGGCTGGCCTCGTGCACGACGTCCTGCCTGCCGGCGACATCGTCCGGCGCATCGCGCAGGAGGCGGCCGACGTCGTCGCGCGGCTCGCGGTGCGCTAACGGAGGCGCATCTCCTTGTGGTGAGAAGCAGGCGCGTGTTCTCGAGAAGCTGACTTAAAAAGACCGTGAGACTGGGCCTCTGTTGTTGAATTCGTCATGGCCGGGCTTGTCCCGGCCATCCACGCCTTTCCTGCTGCGGGCCTGTGAAGACGTGGATGCCCGGGACAAGCCCGGGCATGACGGAGAAAGTTGATAGTTTGCAGCTTAAAACAAGACTTGCAGATGGGATCTACATCTCCAGCGCGTAGCCGGTATGAGCGTAGCGACATACGGGTGTTGCAGCCGCTGCTGCCTGTAAATCCCGGGTGTCGCTTCGCTCACCAGGGGCTACGAGCCGCAGACACTGTTGCGCAGTGAGGCCTGGATCGGCTTCGCTCAACAAGTGACGGGCGTTACTCCGCCGCCTGCGCCGGGGGCATCGCCTGGGTGCGGGCGACGTCGAGGAAGGCGCGCATCGCGCTCGACTCGTAGGCGTCGCGGCGGCGCACGAACAATGTCTGCACCGCGCCGATCTTCGGATCGATCGCATGAACGGCGACACGGCCATCGCGCAGGGCAGGCGCGACGGTGCCGCGCGGCAGCAGCGTGACGCCGATGCCGGCGGAAACGCAGGCGATGATCGCGTCGAGCGAGCCGAACTCCTGCGGCTGCGCCACCACGATGCCCATCTGCGCCAGCACGTTGTCGAGGCGCTGGCGATAGGAGCATCCGGCGCGGAACACGATGGTCTTGAGGCCGTCGACGCCGGCAAGCTCGCGCGGCGCGCGGATGGCGCGCTCGGTCACCAGCACCAGTTCCTCGCGGAAGATCGGCTCCTGGATCAACTGCGGATGCTCGATCGGCGCGGCGACGAAGGCACCGTCGAGCCGGCATTCCACCACTTCGGTGACGAGATGCGCGGTGGTGCCGGTGGTGACCGCGAGGCGCACCCGGGGATAGCTGCTGGCGAACATCGTCAGCAGGTTGGAGAGCCGCAGCGCCGCGGTGGTTTCCATGCTGCCGACCTGCAGCACGCCGGTCGGCTCGCCCTCGTCCTGTGCCGCGGCCTGCGCCTCGGCCAGCAGCTTGGCGATGCGGCCGGCGAACGGCAGCATCCGCTGCCCGGCGGCGGTCAGCGTCACGCCGCGGGCGTGGCGCTGGAACAGGGCGATGCCAAGACCGTCCTCCAGCATGCGGATCCGCGTCGTCACGTTGGACTGCACCGTGTGCAGCTCCTGCGCGGCACGGTTCATGCTGCCGAGGCGGGCGACGGCTTCGAAAACCTTGAGGTCGGCGGCGTCCATTTTATCTATCCCTGCTGTCGATAGCTCAGGCTGTTCCAATATCTCACAAGGCGATTGCTGCGTCAAAAGTGGCCGCCCGAAAGTCATGGGCAGACAAATTCGATAATTGACAAATTTCTCAATTAACGAGACAAATATCAAAAATAACATGCAGTCAAAAATGATGCGGGCCGGCGGAGATCGGCCGTTTTCAGGGGAGGTGCTGATGTCGTTCCGAATGGCCGCGCTCGCGGCGGGCTTGCTTGCTTTGTCGAGTCAGTCGTCCCACGCCCAGTTCAGCGACGGCGTGCTGCGGATCGGCGTGCTCAACGACCAGTCCGGCATCTATGCCGACATGGCGGGGCCGGGCTCGGTGGTGGCGGCGCAGATCGCCGTCGAGGAGTTCGGCGGCAAGATCGGCAACGTGCCCATCGAGATCGTCCGCGGCGATCACCAGAACAAGTCCGACATCGGTCTGACCATGGCGCGCAAGTGGCTGGACACTGAAGGCGTCGACATGATCGCCGACATCCCGAACTCGTCGATCTCGCTCGCGATCGTCAACCTGGTGCGCGACAAGAACAAGGTCGCCGTCATCACCACGTCGAACAGCAACCGTCTCACCGGCGATGCCTGCTCGCCCAACCACGTCCACTGGACGCTCGACAATTACAGTCTCGCCAAGAGCACAGGATCGGCAGTGCTGAAGTCGGGCGCCAAGAGCTGGTTCTTCGTCACCGCCGACTATGCCTTCGGCCACGACATGGAGCGCGAGGCCGGCGACATCGTCAAGAAGGCCGGCGGCACCGTGGTCGGCTCGGTGCGCCATCCGCTCAACTCGTCGGATTTTTCGTCCTACCTGCTGCAGGCGCAGGCGTCGAAGGCCGACGTCATCGCGCTCGCCAATTCCGGTAGCGATTTCACCAACTCGGTCAAGCAGGCGACCGAGTTCGGCATCCCGCAGGGCGACCAGCGCCTCGCCGGCCTAGCGATGTATCTCACCGACGTCAAGTCGCTGGGCCTCAACAGCGGCAAGGGCATCTATTTGTCGGAGCCGTTCTACTGGGATCTCAACGACGACACCCGCGCCTTCGCCAAAAAGTTCGGCGAGCGCCACGGCGGCGCGATGCCGACCTCGTTCCAGGCCGGCGTCTATTCCGGTGTGCTGCACTATCTCAAGGCGGTCGCCGCGGTCGGTGGCGACGGCGACGGCCGCGCCATCGTCGCCAGGATGAAGGAACTGCCGACGCAGGACCTCGCCTTTGGCAAGGGCAGCGTGCGTGTCGACGGCCGCAAGATGCACCCGATGTACCTGTTCCGCGTCAAGTCGCCGGAGCAGTCGAAGGGGCCGTGGGATCTTTATGAAAAGGTCGGCGAAACCGCTGCCGCCGATGCCTTCAAGCCGCTCGATCCGGCGTGCCCGCTGGTCGGCAAGTAGCGCCGGCCCTGCCGGACATCGCAACAGGACGCCCGCACCACCACAAGACCAACAAGAACAGGAGACGCGCCGTGATCGTCGAAGAACGTATGTACGTGCTGCACACCGAAGTCGACGTGCGGGAGTATTTTCGCATCTACGAGAGCGAGGGGCTGCCGGTGCAGCGCGAGATCCTCGGCGGCTTCCTCGGCTACTTCACCACGGAGTTCGGCATCCAGAACCAACTGGTGCACCTGTGGGCGTATGCCGACCTCGAGGAGCGGCGCAAGCGCCGCGCCCGTCTCGCCGAGCAGCCGCAGTGGCAGGCGTGCATCGCGAAGATCCGCCCGATGATCCGCACCATGGAAAACCGCATCATGGTGCCGACCGCGTTCTCGCCGCTGCCGGGCGCGCTGCTCGGTTCTGCGCGTACGGCTTGAGGGAGGTCGCCATGACGAATTCGCAGGGGATGCTGCAAGGTAAGGTCGCGTTGATCACCGGTGCGGGCACCGGCATCGGCCGTACCGCCGCTGGCCTGTTCGCGCGCAACGGCGCCCGCGTCATGATCGCCGACATCGATGCCGTGCAGGGTGCTGCCGCGGCGGAGGAGATCGTCGCCGCGGGTCTGCAGGCGGCGTTCGTGCGGACCGACGTCACCGATCCCGACAGCGTCAAGGCCTGCGTCGCCGCGACCGTCGCCGCCTTCGGCAAGCTCGACACCATCTACAACAACGCCGGCGGCTCCAGCATGCAGGACAACGACGTGACGCGCGCGCCGTTCGAGGAGTTCTGGCGCGCCATTCGCCTCGATCTCTACGGCACCTGGCTGGTCAGTCATTTCGGCATTCCCGAGATCATCAAGGCCGGCGGCGGCGCGGTGGTCAACGCAGCGTCGGTCGTCGCCGCGATGGGCTGGCCGGGCAAGGATGCCTACACCGCGGCCAAGGGCGCCATCGTCGCGCTGACACGGTCGATGGCAGTGGAGTTCGCGGCCCAGGGCGTGCGTGTCAACGCGGTCTCGCCCGGTGTCACCCGCACGCCGCGCGTGGTGGCGCAGCTCGAGGCGCTGGAGACGACGCAGCGGCTCACCGCTGCCCACCTGCTCGGCATGGTCGAGCCGATCGACGTGGCGCAGGCGGCGATGTTCCTGGCGTCCGACGCCGCGGCGCGCACCACCGGCCATGTCATGGCCGTCGACAGCGGCCTGTCGATCTCCTGATGGCGACGATGAACTCTGCCAAGACCGTGACGCCGCGCGCCGCCGACCGCATCCGCCGCATCGCCGTGGTCGGTGCCGGCACCATCGGCACGAGCTGGGCGGGCTATTTCTCCGGCAGCGGGTACGATGTCGTCGTGGTCGAGCCGCAGGCCGCCGCGCGCGAGCGCGTTCCAGACGCCGTCGCGCAGTGCCATCGCGCCATGGCGGCGGCGCGGCTGCGCGATCCGGCGGCTGCTACGGGAGCGGTCACGGTGATCGAGGCCATCGCAGCGCTCGACGGCGCGGCGATCGACTTCGTCCAGGAGAATGTCCGCGAGGAGCTTGCGGTCAAGCAGGTGACGCTGCGCGCGCTCGATGCGCTGCTGCCGCCGGATGTGCTGATCGCGTCGAGCACGTCGGGCCTCGGCGCGTCCGATCTGCAGGACGGCTGCGTTCATCCGCAGCGCGTGCTGGTCGGCCATCCGATGAACCCGCCACACCTGCTGCCACTGGTCGAGATCGTCGGCGGCCGGGCGACGTCGCCGGACGCGGTGCAGGCGGCTGCCGGCATTTATGCCGCGATGGGCAAGCGGCCGGTCGTTCTCAACAGGGAGGTGATCGGCCATCTCGCCACCCGCCTGACCGTCGCGCTGTGGCGCGAAGCGGCGTGTCTCGTGCGTGACGGCGTCGCGTCGGTCGCCGACGTCGACGCTGCTGTCACCCATGGCCTTGGCCTGCGTCTCGCCGTCGCCGGGCCGCATCTCAGCTATCATCTCGGCGGCGGCGACAATGGTCTTGCGGGCTTCTTCGCCTGGGCGCGCGAGCCGCTGCAAGGCTGGTGCGACGATTTGGGCACGCTCACGCTCGATGCCGATCTCGAGGCGAAGCTCGCCGCCGGCATCGCCGCGGCCGTGGGCGACCACGGCGTCGCAGAGCTGGCGCAATGGCGGGACACCGCGCTCGCCGGCGTTCTGGCGCAACTGCGGGAAACGCCGGCGCCAATCGATCGATAATTGCCAACCCTATCGCATCATGAGACTGTTGAATAAATCGAAATGGCCGCCCGCGGCCGGCAAGAACGATACGGGGAGGGCGATGCAGAGAGTATCGAGGCCGACGCACGCGCGGAGGCGCGCATGCTGATCCACGTCCTCAACGGCCTCGTCTATGGCGGGCTGCTCTATCTCGTCGCTGTCGGCCTCGTGCTGATCTTCGGGCTGCGCCAGGTGGTGAACTTCGCCCATGGCGGCCTGTTCATGCTCGGCGCTTATGTCGCCTATGCCGCGATCGCGATCGCCGGCTTCTGGGGCGGGCTTGTCGTCGCGACGCTGACGCTCGCGGTCGTCGGTCTCGTGCTCGACCGCACGGTGTTTCGCCAGTTGCAGGACCAGGACCCGATCGTCACCGTGCTGGTGACGTTCGGCCTGCTGCTGCTGCTGGAGGATTTCGTGCGCACGGTGTGGGGGCGCGACAACCTCACCGTCGCGGTGCCCGCCCTGCTGCAGGGCACGGTGTCGATCGCCGGGTCGGCGTTTCCGGTGTATCGCCTGTTCGTGATCGTCGCCGCGGCGCTGGTCGGGGTCGGGCTGACGCTGTGGCTCAAGACCAGCCGCATCGGGCTTTATGTCCGTGCCTTCGCCGCCGATCCGGTGACGACCGGCATGCAGGGTGTCGACACCGAGCGCGTCAGCCTCGCGGTGGTGGCGATCGGCGCCGGGCTCGCCGGGCTGTCGGGCGCGATCGCCGCGCCGCTGCTGGCGCTGTCGCCGTCGATGGGCGGCTCGATCCTGATCGAGAGCTTCATTGTCGTGGTGATCGGCGGCTTCGGCAGCTTCGCGGGCGCGCTGGTCGCGGCGCTGGTGATCGGCCAGTTGCAGAACTTCGGCATCGTGTTCGTGCCGTCTATCGCCTCGATGGTGCCGTTCGTGCTGATGATTGCGATCCTGATCGCGCGGCCGTCGGGCCTCGCGGGGAGGGCGACATGACCGCGCCCGATGTCGTGATGGGCGAGGCCGCGCGCCAGCCCGCGGCCCGCCGCGGGCGGCTTGTCGGCGCGCTGGCGCCGCTGGTGGCGATCGCCGGCTGCTTCGTGCCGCTGGTCGTCACCTCGCCGCTGACGTTGTCGCTGCTGACCCAGGCGCTGATCGGCGCGCTGCTCGCGACCGGCGTCGGTTTCCTGGTGCGGCAGAACGGCATGGTCTCCTTCGGCCATGCGCTGTTCTACGGCCTTGCCGGTTACATCTTCGGCGTCACCGTGATGCGCGGGTATCTGCCGATCGAGCTCGCGCTCATCGCCGCCCTCGTGGTGCCGACGCTGCTTGCCTTCCTGCTTGGCCTTGTCATCACCCGCATTCCCGGCGTCGCCTTCGGCATGCTGACGCTGGCCTGTGCCCAGGCCTTCTACGAGATGGCGCTGAAGGTGCGCGGTCTTGCCAACGGTGACGACGGACTCGCCATCACCTTTCCGTCGCGCGTGTTCGGCATCGATGTCACGCTGTTCCAGGATCCGCACGCGATGTTCGTGGTGTGCTGGGTGGTGCTGATGATCGTGCTCGGCGGGCTGTGGCTGCTGATGCGCAGCCCGTTCGGCCTGCTCACCGCGGCGATCAAGACCAATGAGGAGCGCGCGCGCTTCATCGGCTACGAGACGCTGCTGCCGCGCGCGGCGATCTTCGCGCTGTCGGCGCTGCTCGCCGCCATCGCTGGCGTGCTCGCCACCTTCTACAACGCCTTCATCTCGCCGGACATGCTGCACTGGACGCTGTCGGGTTCGGCCCTGATCATGGCGATCATCGGCGGCACGGCCGCCGTGTGGGGGCCGGCGCTCGGCGCCATCGTGTTCTTCTTCATCAAGGAGATCGCCGGCGACGCTACCGAGCACTGGCCGGCGGTGATCGGCGCCATCCTGATCGTGGTCACCGTGTTCGTGCCGGCGGGCCTCAGCGGGCTGCTGGCGCGCCTCGTCGCAGGGAGGCGCCGATGACACCATCGTCCACACCGGCGCTCGAAGGCGTCGCCCTGACGCGCGCCTATGGTGGCTTCCGCGCCCTCGACGGCGTCGCGCTGTCGGTCGGGAAGGGCGAGATCCGCGGCATCATCGGACCGAACGGCGCCGGCAAGTCGACGCTGATGGACGTGCTGTCCGGCCGCGCCGCGCGCTGGAGCGGCACCGTGCGCCTCGACGGCCGCGACATCGGCGCGCTGTCGCCGCGCAAGCGCCGCCAGGCCGGCCTCGCGCGCTCGTTCCAGAAGACCAATGTGTTCACCGATCTCACGGTCGGCGCCCAGATCCGCCTCGCCGCGCGCAGCGCCGAGATCGACAACGGCGCCGAGGTGCTGGAACGGCTGGAACTCGACACGATCTGCGACAGCGTCGCCGCCGACATCTCCTACGGCGAGCGGCGGCGGCTCGATCTCGCGCTGGCGTTGGTCGGGCGGCCGCGGGTGCTGCTGCTCGACGAGCCGGCCGCCGGCCTCACGGTGCAGGAGTCGCTGGCGATGGCCGAGCAATTGCGCGCGCTGGCGCGGGAATGGCAGGTCACCGTGCTGCTGGTCGAGCATGACATGGAGGTGGTGTTCGGCATCTCAGACCGCATCACCGTGCTGCATCTCGGCAAGGTCCTGGCCGAGGGCGAGCCCGACGCCATCCGCAGCAATCCGGTGGTGGTGTCGGCATATCTCGGGAGCACCGCGCAATGAGCCTGCTCGCTTTCGATCGTGTCGATGCGTTCTACGGCCGCGCGCAGGTGCTGCGCGACGTCAGCTTCGAGATCGGCGCGGGGGCCCGCGTCGCCATTCTCGGCCGCAACGGCGTCGGCAAGACCACGGTGGTCAACACGTGTCTGGGCATCGCCGCGCTCGGCGGCGGCGCCATCCGTTTCGGCGGCCGGCCGTCGGGGCCGATCCGCAATTACAGCGCCGCGCGCGCCGGCATCTCGGTGGTGCCGCAGGGGCGGCGCATCATCGCAGCGCTCACCGTCAAGGAGAACCTGCTGCTCGGCGCCGCGGTCGCGCGCAAGGGCGCCTGGACGCTGGAGCGGGTGTTCGACCTGTTTCCGATCCTGCGCGAGCGCCAGGACACCTCGGGCAGCGCGCTGAGCGGCGGCCAGCAGCAGATGCTGGCGATCGGCCGCGCGTTGATGGCCAACCCCGCGCTGCTGGTGCTCGACGAGCCCAGCGAAGGCCTTGCGCCGGTGATCGTCGACGAACTCGCCGAGGTGTTCGTGCGGCTCGCCAGCGAAGGCACCAGCCTGTTGCTGATCGAGCAGCACATCAGCCTGGTGCGGCGGGTGGCGCAGACCTACCACCTGCTGTCGAAGGGCGCGGTGGTGGAGAGCGGGGCGCTGGAAAACCTTTCGGACGATCAACTCAAACGACATGTCGCCGTCTGAAGGCGACGAGGGGAGGATGCCCATGAAGACCATGACCACTACCGCCATCGCTTTGCTGGCCGGAACGGCCATGCTGGCCGCCACCGCCGCTCGCGCGCAGGAGCCGCTGAAGATCGGCGTGCCGACCGCGCTGACCGGCACCTATGCCGACCTCGGCAACCAGGCCAAGCGGGCGATCGAGTTCGCCGTCAAGCAGGCCAATGACGCGGGTGGCGTCGCCGGGCACAAGGTCGAGGTCGAATTCCTCGACACCGAGGCCAAGCCCGATCTCGCGCGCCGCCAGGCGGAGAAGCTGGCGCTGCAGGGCAACAAGGTGCTGATCGGCGCCATTGCATCCGGCGAGGCGCTGGCGATCGCGCCGCTGCTGGCGCGCTGGGACGCGCTCTATGTCGCCACCATCAACAAGAGCGACAAGATCACCGGCGACAGCTGCACCGCGCGCATGTTCCGCGTCAACAATGCCGATTCCTCGGACGCGGCGACCGCGACGCCGTGGCTCAAGGGGCGCCCGGAGACCGAGTGGGCGCTGATCGCCGCCGACATCGCCTGGGGCCGCGATGTCGCCGCGAGCTTCGGCAAGTCGGCGGCCGAGCAGGGCAAGAAGGTGGTATCGGAGAACTTCTCGCCGCTCGGCACCAACGATTTCGCCACCTACATCCAGAAGATCAAGAATTCCGACGCCAAGGGCATCTATGTCGCGCTCGCCGGCCGCGATGCCGTCAACTTCGCGACCCAGGCCAAGCAGTACGGCCTGTTCGATGACAAGATCGTCGCGGGCGTCAGCTTCGTCACGGACAACACGGTGCAGGCGATCGGAGACAGCGCCAAGGGCATCTCCGGCATCATCAACTACTCCTCGACGCTCGACACGCCGGAGAACAAGGCGTTCGTCGCTGCCTGGGAGAAGACCTATCCCGGCACCGTGCCCAGCAATTTCGAGGGCGACACCTATATCGGCATGCAGGTGATCCTGCAGGCGGTGCAGGCGACCGGCAGCGTCAAGGCGTCCGATCTCGCCAAGGCGATCCCCGGCCGCACGTACGACACCATCGTCGGCAAGGTGCTGCTGCGCAAGGAAGACAACCAGCTCGTGCGCCCGAACTATTTCGGCGTCGTCGAGATCAACGACGGCAAGCTGCGCCCCGTCATCAAGATGTCGGTGCCGGCCGATATCGCCACCACCCCGCCGAGCGCAGCCTGCAAGCTCGGCTGATCGATCGCTGTCATTGGAGTTCTATCGCATGTCTTCGGATCTGTTTTCCCTTCAGGGGCGCGTCGCGCTGATCACCGGATCAGCGCGCGGCATCGGCTGGGGGATCGCCCAGACGGTCGCCGCCGCCGGCGCCCATGTCGTCATCAATGATCTCGACGAGGCGACCATCAAGGCGCGGGCCGACGAACTGCGCGGGCGGGGCCTCTCGGCCTCGCATGTCGCCTTCGACGTCACCGACGAGGCCGGCGTCAACGCCGGCGTCGGCCGCATCATCGCCGAGCACGGCGCGGTTGACATCGTCGTCAACAATGCCGGCATCCAGCGCCGCAAGTCGTTCCAGGAATTCACCTACGAGGAATGGCGCGCGGTGGTCGATACCCATCTCAACGGCGCCTTCCTGGTGACACGCGCCGTGGTGCCGAAGATGATCGAACGCAGGTTCGGCCGCATCGTCATGATCGGCTCGATTGCCGCGCAGCAGCCCAAGCAGGCGCTGGCGGCCTATGCCGCGGCCAAGGGCGGCGTGACGTCGCTGGTCAAGGCGCTGGCGCACGAGCTCGGACAGCACGGCATCACCGCCAATGCGCTGGCGCCGGGCTTCATCGCCACCGAGTTCACCAAGGTGTTGCAGGAGGACGAGACCTTCACCCGCAACATGCTGTCGCGCGTGCCCGGCGGGCGCTGGGGCGAGCCGCAGGATCTCGCGCCGGCGGTGATCTATCTCGCCTCGAAGGCGGGTTCGTTCGTCAACGGCCACATCCTGACGGTGGACGGCGGCTTCCTCGCCGCCGGCTGACGGCTCAAATCGTCGCCTTCTCGGCGTCGTCCTGCGCGGGCTCGATGAGGCGGGCCTTGCGCGGGCGCGCCGCGCGGCTCGCGCCGGCGAGGCTCTTGGGCATGCGGCGGGCGATGTCGGCGGTGATCGCCGTCGACAGCGCCACGATCTCGTCCTGATAAGGCACGTCCTGCCGGGCGTCGTAGCGCGCCTCAGGCACCACGAACACCACGCTGCCGAGCACGCGCTGCTCGGCGTCGAAGATCGGTGCGCTGATGCCGACGAGGGCGTTGAACACCTCGCCGCGCGACACGCAGAATCCGGCGCGGCGCAGCTTGGTCATGCGCGAGCGGAAATCGTCCCAGTTGTCGCCGAGGCCGGCGTCGCGGATGCGCTCGCCGTGCCACAGCATGATGCTGCGGAGCTGGTAGGGCGTGAGGTTGGCGAGGATGATCTTGGCCATGGCGCCGCGGAACAGCGGCATCGGCCGTCCCCGCTCGTAGATCTCCTCGATGCTGCGGTCGGGCCAGGCGAGATCGGCGCACATCACCTTGTCGCCGTAGAAGCTGCAAAGCATGATGTTGATGCCGAGCCGCTCGCTGGCGGCGCGGATCAACGGGCTCGCGCTGGTCAGGAGCGGGTCCATCTTGCGCACCAGGCGGTCGAGCTCGATGATGCGCGGGCCCAGCACGTAGCTGCCTTCGGCGGCGGGGGCGAGCAGGCCGCGGTTGCACAGCGACTGGATGTAGCGATAGGCAGTCGCCTTCGACGCGCCGGTCGCCTGCACGGCGTGCTCGAGCTGGATGCTCATCCGGCTTTCGTCGAATAGGTCGAGGATGGTCAGCATCCTGTCGAGACTGCTCATCGGTTCTCCGGTCGACGCCCCGCCATGGGGGACGAGACAGCTTGAATCGGTCGATGGTCAATCTAATCAGGCGGCCGCTGAAATGAAACGGCCGCCCGGTCGTCAAGATGTCCGCGGGTTGCCCCGCCGGCTCAGGCGCGGGCGAAGCCGACGAGGGTGGAATCGTCGACGTCGGGCAGGTTGACGACGATGTTTTCCGGGGTGCGCGCCGTCAGCCACACCAGTTCCTCGGTGGTGCTCATGTTGACCTCGACATGGGGCATGTGCGGCGGCACGAACACGAAGTCGCCTTCTGTCATGTCGACGTATTCGGCATAGTTCTCACCGAAATAGATCCGTCCCTTGCCCTTGAACACATAGCCACCGGTCTCGGCCTCGCCGTGATGGTGCGGCAGCGAGCGGTAGCCCGGCTCGTTGCTGACCTTGCCGAACCAGATCTTCTGCGCGGGGGTGTGCTGCGGGCTGACACCGGAGATGCGCACCGCGCCGCCGGACTGGCCGGTGTCGGTGTGCTCCTGTCCTTTGCGGGTCACGATCGGTTTGACGTCGGTCATGGTTGTCTCCTCTGCGCGGCGCTGTCTTCGAGGCCGGCTGATGTTCTGGTTGTGGCGAGACCGGCCGTCCGCTCTCCGATCGACCGGAGCAGGATTGACGCCCGTCTTCATGTTCATTAGTCTCACAATGCAATAAAAACAACAAGTCCAATTACCGGCACGGCTGCCCCCGCGGCCGCGCTCCTGGACGGGAGGCCGGGTCAGCGACCCGGCGCAGTGGTGCGAAACATGACAGCCCCTTACGACCTCTCCGGCATGCGGATCGTCCTCACCGGCGCCAGCGGCGGCATCGGCTCGGCGACGGCGCGGCTGTGCGCCTCGCTCGGCGCGGAGATGATCCTGACCGACGTCGCCGAGAATCCGGCGCTGCTCGCGGAGTTGCGCGGCGATGGCCGCAATCACGTGTTCGAGGCCTGCGATGTGCGCGATCGCGCCGCGGTCGAGGCGTTCTGCACCCGCAATTTTCCGATCGATGCGCTGATCCTCAATGCCGGCATCTTCCCGAGGGAAGACTGGCTGGCGGACGACTGGATCGACCAGTTCCACCACACCATGGACGTCAATGTCGGGGGACCGGCGAACTTCGTCCGCGGCGCGCTCGCCCATATGAAGGCGCGCGGCCATGGCCGCATCGTGCTGCTGGGCTCGGTCGCCGCCCACACCGGCGGCACGCACGCCCATTCGCCGATGCATTATGCCGCGTCGAAGGGCGCGGTGCACAGCTTCGTGCGCTGGCTGGCGCGCCGCGCGGCGCCGGAAGTGCTGGTCAACGCGGTGGCGCCAGGCTCGACGCTGACGCCGATGGTGGCGATGGCCAAGCCCGATGCGCTCAAGGACATGCCGATCCCGCGCTATGGCAAACCGGAAGAGATTGCCTGGCCGCTGGCGTTTCTGTGCTCGCCCGGCGCGAGCTTCATGTGCGGGGCGATCGTCGACGTCAATGGCGGCGCTTTCATGGGCTGAGCGCCCGTCACTCAACAAGAAAGACTTCGGAATGCTTTTGTCTGACAAGGTGGCGGTGGTCACCGGCGGTGGCAACGTCAAGGGGATCGGGTTCGCGGCGGCGCGGATGTTCGCGGCCAACGGCGCCCGTGTCGCTATCCTCGACAATGACGGCGCCGCGCTCGCGGATGCGGCGAAGCTCGTTGGCCCGGCGGCGCTGCCGCTGCAGGTCGACGTTGCCTCGCGCGCGGCCTGCCATGATGCGGCCGAGCGCGTGCGTGCGCAGTGGGGGCGGGTGGATGTCCTCCTCAACAATGCCGGTGTGGTGCAGAAGCGCCGCGTCGCCGAGGTCTCGGACGACGACTACACTTTCGTGCTCGACGTCAACCTGCGCGGCGCGCTGCATGTGACGCAGGAGCTGCTGCCGCTGATGGCGCGGGGTTCGTCGATCGTGTTCATCGGCTCGATCGCGGCGCAGCGCGGCGGCGGCCTGCTCGGCGGCCCGCATTATGCGGCGTCCAAGGGCGGCATCCTGGCGCTGGCGAAATCGCTGGCGCGCGAGCTCGGGCCGGCGGGCATCCGCGTCAATGCGGTCAATCCCGGCGTCATCCACACCGCGATGACCGAGAACGCCTACGACGCCGATCTGCGCGCCAGCGTCACCGCCAGCATTCCGCTCGGCCGCTTCGGCACCCCCGACGACGTCGCCGGTGCCTGCCTGTTCCTCGCCTCGGGGCTGTCGGGCTACATCACCGGCGCCGAGATCGACGTCAATGGCGGGCAGCATATTCATTAGGCACTGTGGCAGTGAACATCGACCGTAGCGCACGCCAATCGCGTGTGAGCATGATCCGTCATCCTGAGGCGCGAGCGTAGCGAGCCTCGAAGGATGAACGGCCCGGGCCGTCGCCCTTCGAGGGCCATGCTTTGCATGGCCACCTCAGGGTGACGGATTGCATTGATCCAGATTCAATCATCACGCTTTAAAGCTCATCCGCGTAGTTGTCCGAACATCAGTGTTTGTCATCGCCGGTCTCGTGCCCGCGACCCCGACAAGGTAGGCACTGCGTCTCTAAGCGGGGTGGCCGGGAGACCTTAGTCCTAGCGATCCGTCGAAGACGGATCGCGCTGCCCGGCCACGACAGAGAATGATCGAAAGCGCGACGCGCTCAGCGCATCGACGAGCGCAGATGTGATCCGTCACCTTGAGGTGGCCGCGCCTTGCGCGGCCCTCGAAGGGCGACGGCCCAAGCGTGAGCGACGGGGCCGTTCATCCTTCGAGGCGCGCAAGGGCGCGCACCTCAGGATGACGGGGTGAGCGTTGGCGGACTTGATCGTGCGGCGCGCTCAGGCCGCCGGCTGCGTCAGGTAATCCCACATCCGCTCGAGGATGCGGCCGTTCCACGTCGCGCGGGCAGTGGCTTCTTCCATCGACAGCACGGCGCCGTTATCCGCGAGCCCGCTGGCGAGGCAGGCGAGTTCGACGCGGCAGGCGTCTTCCAGGTAATAGGTCAGCACCACGGCTTCATGCAGGCTGGCGCCGGCGGTGACGGTGCCGTTGCCGCGCATCAGGATGGCGCGCGCCGATCCGAGGGTGTCGGCGAGGGCGGCGGCCTGATCGTCGGAGCGCAGCAGCTGCGGATCGTCCCACAGCGGCGGCTGCGGCGCGAAATAGGCGCCGAGGCCATGGCGCGGCAGCGGCGTGCGGCGCAGCGTGCCCAGCGCCATTGCCTGCTTCGGCATCGCCCGTACCACGCCGCCGACGTCGGGCCGGCGGCGGTAGATCTCGCGGTGGATGCGGACCTCGCCGAGGACGCCGTCGGGCAGCGGGCCGTCGAGCGGCACCACGATGCAGGGATCGTCGTCGCGCACGAGGCCGAGCGGCATGCCCGGCGACACCAGAAAGTGCCGGTCGTCGAGCCGCAGGCTGCAATGGCCGTAGGCATGCACGAGGTCGTGGCGGGCGAGCGCGCGGCACGCGGTGCGCACCAGCGCGTCCTGCGCCGCGCGCGTGGTCGGGACAGCGTCGCTCATTTGTTGAATTCGGCGATCGCGGGCTTGGCGCCCCACTTGCAGAAGCCCTTGGGCTCGAACACGAACTGGCGCTCGCGCCACAGCAGTTCGTCGGCGATCTCGCGAACGCCGCTGGAATACTCGAACACCATGCCGTCCGGGCCTTCGAAGTACAGGAACTTGGCCGACGAGGTCGGGTGGCGGCCGGGGCCGAACACCATCTTCACCTGGCGCTGCTTGAGGAAGTTGAACGAGCGCATGATGTCGTCGCCGGTCTCGACCTGGTGATTGATGTGCTGGATGCCGGGCTTCGCGGAGGGGAACAGGGCGATAGTGTGGTGCACCTCGTCGATGCGCAGCAGCGGCGCGTCGCCGATGCGATCGCTGACCTGGGCATTGGTGACTTGCGTCCAGAACGCCTCGTCGCGGACGAGGTCGGTCGAGCACAGGCCGACATGGCTGAAGCCGGTGACGCCGGCGTCGCGCTGGCCGTGATAGCGCCGGCCGCTATAGCCTGGCCGCCACGCCAGCTCGATGCGGTTGCCGCTGGGGTCGCGGAAGCTGATGAAGTCGCGCACCTTGCGCAGCGCCGCGTCGGACTGGCTGCCGCGCGCGACCGCGTGTCCCAGCGTCTCGAGCTGCGCGGCGGCGACGTCGAGATCGCCCTGCTGCTCGACCTCGAAGCCGACCGCCTGGTCGGCGGGGTCGCCCTCGACGTAGCACAGCGTGTGCTCGCGCTCGTCGGACTTGAAGTAAACAGCGCCCTTGGCGCGCTCGGCGACGTCGAGGCCGAGATAGCCGGTGGCGAAGTGGGTCGCGCCTTCGAGATCGCGGGTGCCGAGACGGACATAGGAGACATCGGCGAGCTTGATCATCTGAACCTCCGTTGGTCGGGCGGGCGTCTTATTGATACTCGGGAACGTCGGTGTCGCTGCCCCAGGCGCAGAACGAGCCGCGCACGCGGGGGAACTGGCGCGGGCGTCGCTTGCCGTCGACGGCTGCGCCCTCGCAGACATAGCTGAAGAGCACGTCGTCGGGGCCGGCGAAGGTGACGTACATCTGGTTGGACGCCGGGCGGCGGCCCGGGCCGTCGACGATGCGCACCTGCATGCTGCGCAGGTAGTAATTGTTCTGCATGATCAGGTCGACGTCCTCGACCTCGTACTCGATTGCGAGCACGCCGCGTGCCGTCGACGGATGCACGGCGATGCGGTGATGGGCGTCATCAGTGAAGCGGATGTAGGCGGCATCGCCGACCCAGTCGCTCACCGTGCCGCCGAGCACGCTGGTCCAGATGGCGTGATCGGAAGCGTCGGCCGCACCGCGCAGCGCGACGCCGGCGAGGCCGGTGATGCCGGCATCGCGCGGACCGTGGTAGCGCCAGCCGGACTGCAGCGGTCGCACCACGAGGTCGAGTTCGTAGCCGCCGGCCATCGGCACGCGCAGCAGGTTGCGCGCCTTGCGCCGTGCGGTCGCCTCCGCGTCGCCCTCGATCACGGTGAGGCCGCGCGCGGCCAGCGCCGCGCCGAGCCGCGCCAGGGTCTCCGGATCGTAGACTTCGAGGCCGATGCTGCGCTGGGCCGGATCGTCGGCGACATAGACCAGGGTGTGGTCGCGGTAGTCGGAGCGGAAATAGGCTTCGTGATCGGTGCGGCCGATCAGTTCGAGGCCGAGGATGCGCTCGGCGAAGTCGACCGCCGCGGGCAGGTCGCGGGTGCCGAGCCGCACATAGCGCAGTTGCTCGATCGGGGAGGCGGAGGTTGGGAGGGGCGTGGTCATAGGCCGAGATGCTCTCGTTGCAGGTCCTTGTCGGCGAGCAGCGCCGCCGGGGCGCCGTCGAACACGATGCGGCCATGGGCGAGCACCACCGCGCGGGTGGCGAGGCGCAGCGCCATGGCGACGTTCTGCTCGGCGACGATCATGGTCAAGCCCTCGCGGGCGAGGCGGCCGACCGAGCCGATGATGACATCCTCGATGGCGAGCGGGGCGAGACCCTCGCTCGGCTCGTCGAGGATGATGAAGTCGGCCTGGGTCAGGAGCGCGCGGGCGATCGCCAGCAACTGGCGCTCGCCGCCGCTGAGCGCGCCGCTGGAGGAGCGCCGCCGCTCGGCGAGACGCGGAAAGGTGTCGTAGACGCGGGCAAGATCCCAGCCGCGGGCGCGGCTCTTGTTCCACAGCGTCGCCATGCGCAGGCTTTCCTCGACGGTCAGCGAGGGGAACACGCCACGGCCCTGCGGCACCAGTGCGACGCCGAGCCTGGCGATGCGGTGGGTCGGCCAGCCCGAGACGTCGTGGCCCTTGATGGCGACGCGGCCGCCGACCGTGGGCTCGAGGTTGAGCAGCGCGCTGATCAGCGTGGTCTTGCCGGCGCCGTTGCGGCCGAGCAGCGCCAGCGTCTCGCCGGCGGCGAGCTGAAGGTCGATGCGGTCGAGGATGCGCACGCCGTCATAGGACGCCGACAGGCCGGCTAGGGACAGCATCGGCGTGGGGGCCGGAGCGGCGGTCGCGGTGCTGGTGGTCGTGTTGGTCATGGTCATGTCGCCTCCGCGAGGGCGCCGAGATAGGCGGCGCGGGCGCCGGCATGGGCGCGGATGGCGGCCGGCGTGTCGAATGCGATCATGCGGCCGAGGTCGAGCACCGCGACGCGGTTGCTGGTCCCGAACACGATGTCGAGGTCGTGGGCGATCAGCACGATGGCGGTGCGGCTGTCATGCTGGCGCACGATCTCGATCAGGCGCTCGCCTTCCTCGCGGGCGAGGCCGGCGGTCGGCTCGTCGAGCAGCAGGAGGCGCGGCGCCATCGCCAGCGAGATCAGCACATCGACGATGCGCTGGTCGCCATAGGACAGGTTGCAGACCTTGTCGCCGGCGCGCTCGCCGAGCCGGGCGCGGGCGAGCAGGGCGTCGGCGGTCGCGTCGGCCTCCGCGAGTTCGCGCGCGGCGGGCCGCAGGCGGTACCCGGCGCTGTTGCGGGCGCGCACGGCCAGCGCAATGTTCTCCCGCAGCGACAGGTCCGGGAAGACCATGCTCTTCTGGAAGGTGCGCACCAGGCCTGCGCGCACCCGTGCGTTGGGCGCGAGGCGGGTGATGTCGCGGCCGTCGAACATCACCGTGCCATGGTTCGGCGTCAGGAAGCCGGTGATGACGTTGAACAGGGTGGTCTTGCCGGCGCCGTTCGGCCCGATCAGGCCGACGACCTCGCCTTCGTTGACATCAAAGGTGACGTCGCTGAGTACGCGCAGGCCGCCGAACGACTTGCCGATATGGTCGACCGTCAGCATCGCCATCATGCGCCTCCGTTCTTCCGCGACAGCCGCGCGAAGGCGGCGCGCACGCCCGCGACCACGCCCTGCGGCATCAGCAGCACCGTGAGCACGAAGATCAGCCCGACCAGCAGCTGCCAGCGGTCGGTGTAGGACGAAAGGTAAGTCTGGATGGTGAGGTAGATCGCCGCGCCGACGAACGCGCCGTAGAGCGTGCCGACGCCGCCGATCACCAGCATGATGATCATCGCCGCCGAGAACGTCCAGTGCACGCTGTTGGGGCCGATATACTGGTTGACGAAGGGATAGAGCGCGCCGGCCGCGCCGGCGATGGCGCCGGAGACGATCAGCGCCTGCATGCGGATGCGCGGGATGCTGTAGCCGAGGGCGCTCATGCGCAGCGCACGCTCGCGCGTGCCGATCAGGGCGCGCCCGAGCGGGGCGTCGACGAAGTGACGGGCGGCGAGCAGCGCGAGCACGGCGACGATGGCGGCGAGCGCATAGAGCGCAAGGCCGCTGGTCAGCGGCACGGTGGCGACGCCGAGATGCAGCGTGAGCGCCGGGAAGCCGCGCAGGCCATCGGCGCCGCCGGTGAGATCGCGCCAGTGGAACGCGACTTCCCACACCATCTGGCCGAGGATCAGGCTGAGGATCAGGAAGAACAGGTTGATGGTGCGCATCAGCACGATGCCGAACAGCGCCGCGAGCACAGCACCCGTCGCCATGCCGACGCCGAGCATGACGGCAACGTCGGCGCCGAGCCGCTGGGCGACGAGGGCCGCGGCATAGGCGGCGGTGCCGAAGAACGCCGCCTGGCCCAGCGACACGAGGCCGCCATAGCCGACGAGAAGATCGAGCGACAGCACGGCGACGCCGACGATCAGGAGTTCAGCGAGGAAGCGCAGCTGATAGTCGCTCGCCACCAGGAGCGGCAGCACCGCGATGGCGGCGAAAAGGGCGATCCGTCTCATGCGTCCGGCAGGGGAGGCGACCATGCGCGCGCGGGTGTCCATGATGTTGAGCAGGCTCACACTTGCCTCATGTTCTGCGCCACCAGTCCCGACGGCAGCAGCACCAGCAGCGCTGCCATCACGGCAAGGGCGACGAAGTTGGAGAATTCAGGGACGAAGACTTTCGCGAACGTCATGGTGAAGCCGAGCAGCAGCGCGCTCACGACCGTGCCGCGGAAGGTGCCGAGGCCGCCGACCACCACCACGATCAGCGCAAGGATCAGCACCTCCTCGTCGAGGCCGGGATAAGCCGAGAGAATGCCGGCACCGAGCGCGCCGCTGAGGCCGCCGAGGCCGGCGGAGATCACCAGCACGATGGTGAAGATCTTGCGGGTGTCGAGGCCGAGCGTCTCGACAAAGCCGCGGTCGACGACACAGGCGCGCACCACCGCGCCCCAGATGGTGCGGTCGACCACGATCCACAGGCCGAGCGCGAGCGCAAAGCCGAAGCCGATGATGAACAGGCGGTAGATCGGGAACGGCAGGTCGAGCAGGAACACGACGCCGCGCAGCGCCTCGGGAATCTGCGGCGTCATGATCTGGGCGCCGAACCCCCAGCGCATCAGGTCGGCGAAGATCACCGACAGGCCGTAGGTCAAGAGCACCTGCATCAGGTGGGGGCGCGGATAGAACTGGCGGAACGGAAAGCGCTCCAGCACGAAGCCGGCGAGCCCCGCGGCGGCGAACGCCGCCGCGAACGCCAGCGGCCAGGGCAGGCCGGAGGCGAACCAGTAGATGCCGACATAGGCGCCCAGCAGCACGAACGCGCCATGGGTGAGGTTGACGAAGTTCATCAGGCTGAGCACCAGCGACAGGCCGAGGCCTGTCAGCAGCAGCAGCACCGAGAACGACAGCGCGTTCAGCGTCTGGACAAGATAGAAGCCCACGATTGCCTCGCTCAGGCCGACGGGCCCGGATCCTTGATCGCCTTGTAGGTGTGGATCACCTCGTTGACGGCATTGCCGGCGGCGTCCTTCTTCACCTCGTTGACATAGATGTCGAGGATCGCCTGGTTGTTGCGGGGATCGAACGTCATCGGGCCGAACACGGTGTCGATCGGCTTGGCGAGCAGCGCCTCCTTGACCTTGTCCTTGTTGGAGAGGTCGCCCTGCACGCCCTCGACCGCAGCCTTGATCGCCTGTCCCGTGACATAGCCGGCGGTGCCCATCTCGCCGGGCAGCGAGCCGCGGGCCTCGCGGTAGGCGGCGCTGAAGGCGGTCGAGCTCGGCGCGGTCGGCGACTGGTTGCAGGTGTTGAGGCCGCCGATCGCCGCATCCTTCACCACGTTGACGACGTCTTCCTGGTCGTAGAGCGCGCCGCCGCCGATCAGCTTGATCCTGCCCTGCAGGCGGTACTCCTTCATCTGCTGCAGCAGGCGCACGGCGTCGGAGCCGGCGAAGAACGAGTAGATGAAGTCCGGCTGTTCGGCGGCCACTGTGGTCAGCAGCGGGCCGAAGTCCGGCGTGCCGAGCGGCGACCACAGCTGCTTAGTGATCTGGCCGCCCTGCTGGCGGTAGGTGGCGGCGAAGTCACCGACATATTCGCGGCCGGCGGCGTAGTCGGCGCCGATGGTGATGCAGCCCTTCTTGGAGATCTTCTCGAACGCCCACAGGCCGGCAGTGTGGCCGAGCATCCAGTTGGTCTTGGTCGGGCGGAACACCAGCGGGCTCGCGGCCTTGCGGGCGAGGTCGTTGGCGGAGCCGGCGGAAATGAAGGTCAGCGCCTTGGCGTCGGCGACGACATCGCGCACGGCGAGTGCCACGGCGGAGCTGATGACGCCGCAGACGATGTCGACATTGTCCTGGCCGATCAGCTTGCGGAACTTGCGCACGCCCTCGTCGGGCTTGGCCTGGTCGTCCTCGGTGATCAGCTCGACCGGGCGGCCGGCGAGGCGTCGGTCGTTCTCCTTGAGGAACAGCTGCAGGCCCGCGCGCATGCTCTCGCCCAGCGCGGTGAACGGGCCGGACAGCGACGTCACCATACCGATCTTGAGCGGATTGCCTGCGGACTGCGCCAGGGCGGGGGCGCTCAGGAGGCGCGTGGTGGCGGCAGCGGCGCCGCCTGCGAGCAGGGCGCGGCGGCTCAGTCCGGGAAAGCGAATGGTCATGGCGTGTCCTCCGAGGGTGTTGGGCATTGCGTTTCTTGTCGCCGCACGGCCGCCGGCATCCGACCAGATGGCGCGAGCGGTGTCAAATAATTTCGAAAATCATATCCACGGTATTGATGAAGATGGCAAGCGCGACGTCGTATTATCCAGTTAGTTCAATAAATTGCCTGTTGAATTCTTGCCCGTGGATTTTCAAGCAAGAAGATTTCGTGTTGGAATTTCGAAATTTTGAGGTATGACAAATGAGCACAGCATCCGGAGAGGGGCGATGAAGCAGGGCGGAACGGACAGGACGGAGGAGCCGGGTACGGTCGGGCGCACGCTCGCCGACACCACCTACCGCCGGCTGCGTCACGACATCATTGCCGGCCGGCTGACCGCGGGCAGCAAGCTCAAGCTCGAAGGCCTCGCCAACGATTACGCGGTCGGGATGTCGCCGCTGCGCGAGGCCCTGACCCGCCTGATGGGCGACTTGCTGGTGGTGTCCGAGGGGCAGCGCGGTTTCTGGGTCGCGCCGCTGTCGCTGGAAGAACTCGACGACGTTTCGCGGGTGCGCGCCCTGATCGAGACCGAGGCGCTCAACCTCGCCATCCGCCATGGCGACGCCGCCTGGGAGACCGCCGTGCGTCGCGCCTTCGACGATCTAACCGCCATCGAGATGAAGCTGCCGCAGACAGCCGAGGCGCTCGATCCGCCGGTGCTGGAGGAGTGGGAGCGCGCCAACCGCGCCTTCCATGCCGCGCTGGTGTCGGCGTCGGGCTCGCCGGTGCTGATCAAGCTGCGCGATCTGCTCTACCAGCAGTCCGAGCGCTACCGCCGCGTGTCGCTCAACGTCTCGCGCCGCTGGCGCAACGTCCATGACGAGCATGCCGCCATCTTCGACGCCGCGATCGAGCGCAATGCGCTGAAGGCGACGCGCATGACCGAGCTGCATCTGTCGCGCACGGCCGACGAGGTGCGCCGCGCCATGCAGACGCTCGCCGCCGAGGCCAATCCTGCCGAATCCCCGGAGACCCGCTGATGTCGTTCGATCTCACTGGACAGCGCATTCTCGTCACCGGCGCCGCCGGCGGCATCGGCGCCGCGGTCGCGCGCGTGCTCGCCGGCCTCGGCGCGCGTCTCGTGCTGACCGATCGTGTGTCCTGCGCGGCGCAGGCCGCGCCGCTGCGTGACGCGGGACATGACGTCGAGGAGATCACCCTCGATCTCGACAGCGCTGACGCCGTCACTGAATTGGCGGGGCGCGCCGGCGACCTCGACGGCGCCGTGCTCGGCGCGGGTATCTATCGTCCGGTCGACTGGGACTCGGAGCAGTGGGACGACGTCGCCGCGGCGACGCTCGCCACCAATCTGATGATGCCGATGCGTCTCGCGCGCGCCATCGCGCCGCGGCTGGCCGCGCGCGGCGGCGGCCGCCTGGTGCTGCTGGGCTCGATCGTCGCCACCACCGGTGGCTCGTTTCCCGGTGTCGGCCCGCACTACGCCGCCTCCAAGGGCGGCCTGCATACGCTGGTGCGCTGGCTCGCCGCGCGCCATGGCGGCGACGGCGTGCTGGTCAACGGCGTCGCGCCCGGCGTCACCGACACCGCGATGGTCGGCGTCCACGATCTCACCGAGGCGCTGCAGCGCCATCCGCTCAAGCGCGCCGCGCGGCCCGAGGAAATCGCCTGGCCTGTCGCGTTCCTGTGTTCCCCCGCCGCCAGCTTCATCTCCGGCGCCATTCTCGACGTGAATGGCGGCGCGATGATGCGTCCCTGATCGATCCCGGAGTTTGTTGTGATGACCACTGCTGCCTTGCGTACCCAGTCCGGCGCCGCGGCCCTGACCCATTTCATCGACGGCCGCTTCGTCGCCACCGCGCGCACCAGCTTCGAGAACCGCTCGCCGGTCGACGGCGCGGTGGTCAATCTCGTGCCGGAGGCCGATTCCGCCGTGATCGATGACGCGGTCAAGGCGGCGCAGCGGGCGCTCAAGGGACCGTGGGGCCGCATGTCCGAGCAGGAGCGATCAGTCATCCTGCGCAAGGTCGCCGACGGCATCATGCGCCGCTTCGACGAGTTCCTGGCAGCGGAAGTGCGCGACACCGGCAAGCCGGCGAGCCTTGCGTCCCACATCGACATCCCGCGCGGCGCGGCCAACTTCAACGTGTTCGCCGACCAGGTGCTGACGCTGTCGACCGAAACCTTCCGCATGGCGACGCCGGACGGCGCCGGCGCGCTGAACTATGCCATCCGCGTGCCGCGCGGCGTCATCGCGGTGGTGTGCCCGTGGAATCTGCCGCTGCTGCTGATGACCTGGAAGGTCGCCCCCGCGCTCGCCTGCGGCAACACCGTGGTGGTCAAGCCGTCGGAGGAAACGCCGACCACCGCGACGCTGCTCGGCGAGGTGATGAACGAGGCCGGCGTGCCGCCGGGCGTCTACAATGTCGTCCATGGTTTCGGTCCGGACAGCGCCGGCGAGTATCTCACCAGCCATCCCGGCATCGACGGCATCACCTTCACCGGCGAGACCGCGACCGGCTCGGCGATCATGCGCGCGGCATCGCAGGGCGTGCGCCCGGTGTCGTTCGAGCTCGGCGGCAAGAATGCCGCTGTCGTGTTCGCTGATTGCAACATGGACAAGGCGATCGAGGGCACCATCCGCTCGGTGTTCGCCAATTGCGGCCAGGTCTGCCTCGGCACCGAGCGCGTCTATGTCGAGCGGCCGATCTTCGAGGCCTTCACCGCGCGCCTCAAGGCCGCGGCCGAAGGCTTGCGCATGGGCGATCCCTTCGACAAGGCGACGACCCTCGGCCCGCTGATCAGCCACACCCATCGCGACAAGGTCTTGTCGTACTATCAGCGCGCCAGGGAAGAAGGCGCCGAAGTGATCACCGGCGGCGGCGCGCCGACGCTGTCCGCGCCGTTCGACCGCGGCTCGTTCATCCAGCCGACAATCTGGACCGGTCTGCCGGAAACCTCCGCCGTGATCCGCGAGGAGATTTTCGGGCCGTGCTGCCACATCGCGCCGTTCGACAGCGAGGACGAGGCGATCGAACGCGCCAACGACAGCCCCTATGGCCTTGCGACGGCGATCTGGACCGACAACCTGACGCGCGCCCATCGCGTCGCGGCGGCCATCGACGTCGGCATCACCTGGGTCAACAGCTGGTTCCTGCGCGACCTGCGCACGCCGTTCGGCGGCTCCAAGCAGTCGGGCATCGGCCGCGAGGGCGGCGTGCACTCGATGGAGTTCTACACCGAGCTGCGCAACGTCTGCATCAAGCTCTGACGCGTCTTCAATTTTCGCGATCCGTGGCCGCAACGCCGCGTCCATCCACTATGACTGACACAACCGAGGATATCCCATGCTGACTGACCAGGAACGTTCCCGCGCCGCCGACATCCTGCTCGAGGCCGAGCGCACCAAGGTGCAGGCCGTGCAGCTGTCGATCCAGTTTCCGCACATCGAGGTCGCCGACTCCTACGCCATCCAGAGCGAGGTGACGCGCCGCAAGGTCGCCGCCGGCCGCCGCATCATCGGCCACAAGGTCGGCCTGACCTCGAAGGCGATGCAGCAGTCGTCGCAGATCGACGAGCCTGATTATGGTCACCTCGTGGATACCATGATGGTCGCCGACGGGGCCAAGGTAAACCACGCCGACTACTGCGTGCCGCGCGTCGAGCCGGAGCTCGCCTTCGTGCTCGGCAAGCCGCTGAAGGGCCCGGGCGTCACCCTGACCGACGTGCTGCGCGCCACCGAATATGTCGTGCCCGCGATCGAGATCATCGACGCCCGCGTGCAGAACCCGCGCAAGATCACCGACACCGTGGCCGACAACGGCGCCGCGGCGGGCATCATTCTCGGCGGCCGGCCGTTCCGGCCGCTCGACGTCGACCTGCGCTGGGTCGGGGCCGTGTTCTATCGCAACTCCGAGATCGAGGAGACCGGCATCGCCGCCGGTGTGCTCGGCCATCCGGCGATGGGCATCGCCTGGCTCGCCAATAAAGTGGGCGCGTTCGGCACCACGCTGGAGCCCGGCCATATCGTGCTGTCCGGCTCCTTTACCCGGCCGGTGTGGGCGGCTAAGGGAGACACGCTGCATGCCGACTTCGGACCGCAGGGGGCCGTCGTCGTTCAGTTCGTGTGAGGATGACCATGGATCTAGGAAAAAACCCATTCAAGGCCGCGATCGCCGCCAGGCAGGTGCAGATCGGCCTGTGGTGCAGCCTGTGCAGCAACATCGGCGCGGAGCTCATTGCCGACAGCGGGTATGACTGGATCCTGGTCGACACCGAGCATGCGCCCAACGAGCTGCCGTCGGTGCTGGCGCAGCTGCAGGCGATGACGCGGGGCACCGCGACCCCGATCATCCGTCCGGCATGGAACGATCCCGTGCTGATCAAGCGCCTGCTCGACATCGGCGCGCAGACGCTGCTGGTGCCGTTCGTGCAGAACGAGGAAGAGGCCGCGCAGGCGGTGGCGTCGTGCCGCTATCCGCCGGCCGGCATCCGCGGCATCACCACCGGCAGCCGCGCAGCGCGGTTCGGCCGCATCGGTCGCTACCTCTCTGATGCCGATCGCGAGATCTGCGTGCTGGTGCAGGTCGAGACGCTCAGCGCCATCGAGCGCCTCGACGCCATCGCGGCGGTCGACGGCGTCGACGGCGTGTTCATCGGCCCGTCCGACCTCTGCGCCTCGATGGGCCATATCGGCAATCCGTCCCATCCCGACGTGCAGAAGGTGATCGAGGACGCGGTCAAGCGCATCACCAAGGCGGGCAAGGCCGCCGGCATTCTCGCGCCGGTGGAAGCGGACGCGCAGCGGTACATCCAGTGGGGCTATCACTTCGTCGCGGTCGGCTCCGACATCGGCCTGCTGGCCAAGTCCGCCGATGCGCTCGCGGCCAAGGCGAAGGGCTGGATCGGCCGCTGAGCCACGCACGAATCGGTCGCAAAACGACGACGCCGCTTCCGTTGGGAAGCGGCGTTTTTCATGGTGCGCGCGGCATGCGACGCGATGCGCCAAGGTGCGTTGCGCGCGCAGCAAAAGCAGCGCTCCGATTGCTGCAATTCAGTCACACGGGCGCGAAGAAACGCGTGCGCGCGATGCGTCGTGCTGTCGCGATCGCGATCTCCGTGCGACAGTAGGCCCACGATACTTTGCACATTCACTTTGTTTATTGCTGGGGGCTGGCATGAAGCGTTTTCTCATCACCGGAGCCGCATTGTTGTCGATGATCGCCGCGAGCGATGCGGCATCGGCCGCCGACCTGTCGCGACCGGTCTACACCAAGGCGCCGGCGCTGGTGTCGCCGCTGTACGACTGGAGCGGCTTCTACATCGGCGTCAACGGCGGCGGTGCGTCGAGCCGGGAGTGCTGGGATCTCACCAGCAACAACAACATCGCGATTGTGCCGAACCTGCGCGAGGGCTGTCACAACGCGACCGGCGCGGTCGCTGGCGGTCAGATCGGCTATCGCTGGCAGGTCGCGAGCTGGGTGTTCGGCGTCGAGGCCCTGGGCGACTGGGCGAACCTCAAGGGATCGAACATCAGCCAGGCGCTGACCGTCCAGCCGCTGTCCAACCAGACCAAGGTCAACGCCATCACGATGTTCACCGGCCAGGTCGGCTACGCCGTCAACAACGTGCTGCTCTATGTGAAGGGCGGCGCCGCGATGGCCGACAATGCCTACAGCAGCACCCTGACGCTGACCGGCGCGCAGGTCTACCAGACCACCGAGGACCGTTGGGGCGGCGTGGTCGGCGCGGGCCTCGAATATGGCTTCGCTCCCAACTGGTCCGTCGGCGCCGAGTACGACCATCTGTTCATGACCAACAGCACCAATGTCGCGTTCCCGGCGACCAACCTCGCGGTGGCCCGTGGCGACACCATCCGCCAGAGCATCGACATTGGAACCGTGCGGCTGAACTACCGCTTCGGCGGCAGCGCGCCGGTCATCGCCCGCTACTGATCATTATCCGGCCGCCTGCGGGCGGGCTGCGCAAACCGAGCCCCGGATCGCGATCCGGGGCTTTTTGCTGACCATGCCCCGCAAGATCGCGGGCGGCGTCCGCAGGTCGCCATGTTTGTCTGGTATCCATGTCCCGCAGCGTCGGCCGGGCGTGAACGATTCGCTTGCGCTGGGGCCGCCGATTCAGGCACTCAGGAGCGGGTGGGGCCTGTCCGGTGTAGCGTTTGTCGAGGATCCCCCCGCGACAGCGTTCGAATCCTGACCCACATGGCACCCCGCGCCCACCGATGGCCCTCGAATTGAGCAACGATCCGCACCATCCGGAACCGGATCTCGTCGAGCCTGCCCGGCGCAGCGGCAGCATCCTTCTCGTCCTGGTGGTGGCCGCCGGCGTCGTCGCCGCTGCGGTCGGCTTCATGGTGCTGGGGCGCACCCAGGCGCAGCCCTACATCCTCGGCCTGCTGGCGCTGCTGGCGATGGTCGGGCTGTTCACGCTGTTCGCCTTCGCCGCCGGCATCGTGCGCTTCGCCGACCGCACCACCGAAGACCCGGTGCTGCGCCAGATCGCCGACCATGCCTTCGACGGCCTCGCCGTCACCGACAGCCGCGGCCACATCGTCTACACCAACGCGGCCTACCTCTCGCTGACCGGTGCCGCCGGCCCGGACGATGCCCGTCCGGTCGAGCGCGTGTTCATCGGCAACCCCGACGTCTCCGAGGCCGTGTTCCGCCTGCTCAAGGCGGCGCGCGAGGGCAAGCGGCTGCAGGAAGAGGTCCGCGTTGCCGGCAGCGACGGCGCCCATGGCCGCTGGCTGCGCCTGCGGGTGCGCCCGCTCGGCGAGGGCAAGCGCGAGGCGCGCTTCACGGTGTGGTCGATCGCCGACATCACCCGCGACCGCGAGCGCCAGGAAGACGTCTTCCAGGAGTTGCAGCACGCCATCGAATATCTCGACCACGCGCCGTGCGGCTTCTTCTCGGTCAATCCGGCGGGCGAGGTCGTCTACATCAACGCCACGCTCGCCAACTGGCTCGACCACGATCTCGCCGAGATCGGCAGCGGCGGGCTCAAGCTGGCGGAGATCGTGTCGGGTGATGGCGCCGCGCTCCTGACATCGATCGCGGCCGAGCCCGGCGCGGTCAAGACCGAGACCTTCGACGTCGACCTGCGTATGCGCAACGGCAAGACGGTGCCGGTGCGGCTCTATCACAAGCTCGCCTTCGGTGCCGACGGCACCCCCGGCACCTCGCGCACCCTGGTGATCAACCGCGCCCGCGACGAGGGCCCCGATCCGCAGCGCACCGCCGAAGTGCGCTTCATGCGCTTCTTCGACCACACCCCGATGGCGATCGCGACCGTCGACCGCTCGGGCGCGGTGGCGCGCGCCAATGCGCGCTTCGCCAAGCTGGCGCAGAGCCTGCCGGGCTCGGCCAACAAGTCGATCCTCGCCGTCGTCAATGAGCGCGACCGCGCGGCGCTGACCGCGGCGATCGCCAAGGCGGCTGAAGGGCAGGGCGACATCGCCCCGGTCGAGGCGATGCTCGACGGTCCGGCCGAGCGCTGGGGCCAGTTCTTCGTCACCGCGGTGGAAAAGGACGAGCGCGACGCCGAGGTCGCCATCGTCTACATGCTGGAGACCACCGAGAAGCGCACGCTGGAGAACCGCGTCACCCAGCAGCAGAAGATGGAGATGGTCGGCCAGCTCGCCGGCGGCATCGCCCACGACTTCAACAACGTGCTCTCGGCCATCATGATGGCCAACGACTTCCTGCTGAACGCGCACAAGCCGACCGACCCGTCGTTCCAGGACATCATGCAGATCAAGCAGAACGCGACCCGCGCGGCGACGCTGGTGCGTCAGCTGCTCGCGTTCTCGCGCCGCCAGACGCTGCGGCCGCAGGTGCTCGATCTCGGCGATGCGCTGTCCGACCTCACCATGCTGCTGCGCCGCCTGATCGGCGAGAAGGTCAAGCTCGACCTCGTGCACGGCCGCGACCTGTGGCCGGTCAAGGTCGACGTCTCGCAGTTCGAGCAGGTGATCGTCAATCTCGCCGTCAATGCCCGCGACGCCATGCCGGATGGCGGCAAGCTCAGCATCCGCACCGCCAATGTCGTCACCGCCGAGGCGGCGAAGCTGCCCTACAAGGGCATGCCGGCGGCGGAGTATGTCCGCATCGACGTCACCGACACCGGTACCGGCATTCCGCCCGAGATCGTCGACAAGATCTTCGAGCCGTTCTTCTCCACCAAGGAGGTCGGCAAGGGCACGGGCCTTGGCCTGTCGACGGTGTATGGCATCGTCAAGCAGACCGGCGGTTTCGTCTATGTCGATTCCGAGCCGGGCAAAGGCACCTCCTTTCGCATCTTCCTGCCGCGCCATGTGGTCGAGGCCGAGCCGGCGGTCGAGCCCGCCGCGGCGGCAACTGCTGCGGCGCCGGACGCCGCCGGTGCGGCGGCTACGCCGCCCAAGCCGCGCGATCTCACCGGGCAGGGCACCATCCTGCTGGTCGAGGACGAGGACGGCCTGCGCGCGCTCAACGCCCGCGGACTGCGCTCGCGCGGCTACACCGTGCTCGAGGCGGCGAACGGCATGGAGGCGCTGGACGTCCTGGTCGAGCACAACGATGCCATCGACCTCGTGGTGTCGGACGTGGTGATGCCGGAGATGGACGGCCCGACCATGCTCAAGGAGATGCGGGGCCGCAATCCGGAGCTGCGGATCATCTTCGTGTCGGGCTATGCCGAGGATGCGTTCGCGCGCAGCCTGCCGGAGAATCAGCAGTTCGCGTTCCTGCCCAAGCCCTTCACCCTGAGCCAGCTGGTGGCCCAGGTGAAGGAGACGATGACTGCACCCTGACGGCGGTGACGCCGGCTCCCGTTGGGGCCTAACGTCGCAAGGGCCCGCTTGCCTCTTTGATTTTCCTCATGAAATTGCCGCTGGCCGCGACCGAGGGCCGCAGCCCGCAACCATGGCGCCGGCTTTTCTTTTGGCCGCCGTCCCCCATTTTAGAAGCGCTTTCCCCTTGGTGGGGAATGAAGGGATTGAACATGACGTTTTCGCAGCGCATGCGCGCTTCCATCAAGGTTCTGGCTATCGTGCTGTCGGTCGCCATGCCGGTCGCGCTCGCCGTCACTGCCGCGGACGCCCGGGTTGGCGGCGGCGGCAGCTCCGGTTCGCGCGGGTCGCGGACGTTCTCCGCGCCGCCGACCACGTCCACCGCGCCGAACGCGGCACGGCCGTTCGAGCGCTCCATGACCCAGCCGTCGAGCCCCGGCATGAGCGGTCCGGCGGCGGCGGCCAATGCCGGCCGCGGCGGCTTCTTCAACCGTCCGGGCCTGCTCGGCGGTCTTGCCGCCGGCTTCCTCGGCGCGGGCCTGTTCGGCATGCTGTTCGGCGGCGGCCTGTTCGGCGGCCTCGGCGGCCTGTCCTCGATCATCGGCCTCGTGCTGCAGGTCGGCCTGATCGTGATCGTGGTGCGGCTGTTGATGTCGTGGTGGCAGCGGCGCAATTCGCCGGCCGCCGCCTACGCCAGCGGTCCGTCGCCGTCGCAGTTCGACGCCCAGCCCCAGCCGCAGCCCGACCAGATCAAGGGTTTTGGTTTCGGCTTCGGCGCCAACGCGCCGCCGCTGAAGATCACGCCGGACGACTATGAGGCGTTCGAGCGCCTGCTCGGCGATATCCAGGCAGCGTGGTCGCGTCAGGACGTGCAGGGCCTGCATCGCCTCGCGACCCCGGAGATGGTGTCCTACTTCGCCAAGGACCTTGCCGAGAACGAGCAGCGTGGCGTGGTCAACGAGGTTTCGAACGTCAAGCTGCTGCAGGGCGACCTCGCGGAAGCCTGGCGTGAGGGCGAGACCGATTATGCCAGCGTGGCGATGCGCTTCTCGCTGGTCGACAAGACCACCGACAAGGCCACCGGCCGCATCGTCGACAACAGCGATCGCCAGATCGAGGTCACGGAAGTCTGGACCTTCCTGCGCGACCGCGGCGGCAACTGGATCCTGTCAGCGATCCAGCAGGTCTGATGACCGCCTGTTTCTGTCGTTCCCATCAAGGCGTCGCGCTCGCGCGGCGCCTTTTTCTTGTGCCTTTTTCTTGTGCTTTTTTCTTGCGCCTTTGCCCGTGCCGCACGCTGCTGCGCTGCGGTGCAATGACCGCGGAATAAATTGGACGGACGCGGGTTGATCATCGTTGCGCGGCGGCGCCGATGCATCGCCGGAGCCGAGGCGCCACAAGACACCGCCAAGATGCTGCCAAGACGCTGCCAAGACACTGCCAAGACACCATAGAGGGAGGATTTCGATGCCGTTGCCCACACGCTTTTGTGCCCTGTCGCTCGGTGCCGCGGTCGCGCTGCTGGCCATCGCCGCGACGCCGTCGTCGGCGCAGCAGGCGGCCATGACCTTTTTCGTGACCAGCGCCGGGATCGGCAATGGCGGCAATCTCGGCGGTCTCGCCGGCGCCGACAATCACTGCCAGACGCTGGCCCAGGCGGCCGGAGCAGGCACCAAGACCTGGCGCGCCTATCTCTCGACCCAGGCGGCCGACGGCAAGACGGCGATCAATGCGCGCGACAGGATCGGCAAGGGGCCCTGGCAGAATGCCAAGGGCGTGGTCGTCGCCAAGGACGTCGCCGAGTTGCATGGCGACAACAATCTCACCAAGCAGACGGTGCTGAACGAGAAGGGCGAAATGAACAACGGCCGCGGCGACACGCCGAACCGCCACGATGTCCTCACCGGCTCGCAGCCCGACGGCACCGCCTTCGCCGGCGCCGATGACCGCACCTGCAAGAACTGGACGAGCAGCACGCAGGGATCGGCGATGGTCGGCCATTCCGACCGCACCGGTCTCGACGAATCCGCGCCGGCGAAGTCGTGGAACAGCTCGCATCCCTCGCGCGGCCCCGATGGCGGCTGCTCGCAGGCCGACCTCAAGAGCACCGGCGGCGACGGTCTGCTGTACTGCTTCGCGGCGAACTGAACCCGCTGCGCGCGAACCGGATCATGGCCCCGGCGGCGTGTCCGCCGGGCCATTGTCGTTCCGGTGCCGGACGGGCTCAGCGGTTGCGGCCGTCGATCGGCGTCATTGTTAGGGAGGCGAGATCGATGTGGTCGATGGTCGCGACATTGACCGCGACGATCTCGGCGCCGTCCGGCTTCCGGCCGCGCGCGAACACCTCGACGCCGCACTCGTTGCAGATCTGGTGACGGATCGCGTGCTTGTTGAAGAGGTATTCCTTCAGGGACTCCGCGCCCGCGCGCAACTGGAAACTCTCCAGCGGCAGGAACGTGAAGTGCAGGCCCTTCTTGGTGCAGATCGAACAGTTGCAGGCCGTCACGGTCGCAAGGTCGGTGGTGCATTCGAAGCGCACCTGGCCGCAGTGGCAGCCGCCGGTAAAGGTCCGTGTCTCGCTCATCGCCGTCCCCCATATTAGCCGCCTGTCGCCACGCTGGGCGCGGTTCGCGGCAGTCTTAAGGCGGCGGGCATCGATCAGCCGGTGATGCCGCCGGCGATCGGACAACGCGCGCTGGCTGGCGCGCGTTGTCCGTACGCACGGCACGGGGCATGATGGAGGCAGTGGCGACGGCAGGGGGGCCTGCCGCCACCCGCGAATCCTGCGCCGCTTGTCTGACGGCGGTAAGACAGTGCGCCGAAGGTTGCGTGACGCCATCCTTATGCCGTTCCTACAACGTCGTCTTCCGCGCCCCATCGAATTCCTATGCGCGGCCCGTCATATCAGCGAGGTCGGCGCGCGCGGCCGTTCGCGGCGCGCGGAACCCGCCGGCCTATAGACGGGAATGACTGCCATGACCTCGGTGCTGTCCAATTTCGCCAGCCAGTGGCTGCGTTCGTCACCGCGCGTTGCGCGGCCTGCGTTCGGGCGCCGGCCGCCGCGGGCGCTGTCGGTGACGCTGCGTCTCGTGCTGGCGCGGGCCTATCGCGCGATGATCGATGCGCGGATGCGGCGCATTCGCATGGAGCTCGCGCTGCACGGCGTGCGCTACGACGCCGATGCCGCCGCCGGGCGCGACTGGCGCTCGTCGCGCCCCTGAGGCTTCAGCAGCCGCGGCAGATGTTCTTCATGCGCGTGTTGAGCAGCTTATCGAGCTCGTCGGACGCAGCATGGACATGCTTGTCGTTGGTGTTGCGGCCGCCACGCGCAAAGCTTCCGCCGCCGATCCCGCCGGCGCTGCCATGGCCGAGGTGAATGCCGTGGCCGCCGGCATGGCCGCCGCGGCCACCACCATGTCCGCCGCGCGCCAGCGCTGATGCCGCGTCGGCGGTGGCGAGCGCCGCCGCCAGCAACATGATCGCGGCGTAGCGCTGCCGACGCCACATCGAGGCATGGCACATGCGAGGCGTCGGCGATGTCGGGATCGGCATCATGGCAGGAGCTTCGTCGCGTCAGGGCTGTTCGCATCGCAACTGGCGCGCCGCATGCGGCAAAACTGCGGCGCCGTCATTCACAAGGCATTCAGCCGCGGCGATCTACATGCTCGCCGAAGTGCGACGTCCCCTCACATCCGGAGCCTGCCATGCGCCGTTTTTATCTCGTTGTTGCTGCCGTTGTCTCGACTGTTGCCGTCACGGCCGCGATCGCGCAGACCGCGACGGCGCCAGCCGCCTCCACACCGGCTGCGTCGGTGCCCGCTGCGACATCGGCCGCCACGCCTGCAGCCCCGGCCGCTGGCGGCAAGCGTGCCGCCTGCCAGAGCGATATCGCCGGCAAGCAGCTCAAGGGCCAGGACCGCAAGGACCAGATGGCGCTGTGCATGGCGCAGGGCCATGTCGAATGCCTGAAGCAGGCGATCGACCAGAAGATCGTCGGCCCGCAGCGCCGCGATTTCATCAAGAGCTGCGTCGCCGGCTGATTGCGGATGGGTGCGGCGGCGCGCGGCGATCACGTTTGCGCGTGTGCCTGCGCCGCGATCGTGACGGATCGATATCGGCCGTGTTACAGCGGCCGTCATGTCCCGCCAAAGCGTCGATGTCTCTGGGGGAACGGCGGCATTCGCTCAAATGCGAAACCATTGCGCGGGCTAAATGGTCTGCACTGCTGACCATGCAGCGCGTCACATCGCGCGCTTGACCGCGCGGCTGCACTCCTTATCGTCCGCGGCCACGACATGCCGTGTCCGGCGCCATCACAACGAGCGTCGGCACTTTCTGGGAGGTGCGTCATGGCTGCGGCTAGCTTCACCTGTTCTCCCACCGACAATCCCTGTGCGCAATGTGGCGAGCCGATCGAGCGCCCGATCTGGTCCGAGCATGGCGGCGACCGCATGTCGTTCGTGTGGTCGTGCGGGGGATGCGGCTACCAGTTCACCACCATCGCGATCTTCCGCATGCCGCATCCTGAACAGCGCCGGGCCGCCGCCTGACCGCGCGTCGTTCCGGCAGACCGGCTGCGCCGCGCGCGGACCTGCCTGTCGCATGACCCGCTTGCGCCGGTGCAGGCGTTCCCCGCACAGTCCCGGCATCCCGTCGCTTCGCTTCGACGGGCGCTGTCTGGTCACTGCCGCACGGGAACCGATGCATGCGTTATGAGCTGTATTACTGGCCGATGATCCAGGGCCGGGGCGAATATGTCCGCCTCGCCCTCGAGGACGCCGGCGCGGACTACGACGACGTCGCGCGCGGGCCCCGCGGCATGGCCGCGATGGACCGCCTGCTGGCCGGCAAGGGCACCACGACACCGCCGTTCGCGCCACCGTTTCTGGTCGCCGGCAAGCAGATCATCGGGCAGACCGCCAACATCCTGTTCTATCTCGGCGGTCGTCACGGTCTCGCGCCGAAGGCGGACGCCGCGCGGCTGTGGGTGCACCAGCTGCAGCTCACCATCACCGACTTCGTGGTCGAGATCCACGACACCCATCATCCGCTCGGGCCATCGCTGTACTACGAGGACCAGAAGCGCGAGGCCAGGAAGCGCGCGGCGGACTTTCGCGAAACGCGCGCGCCGAAATTTCTCGATTATTTCGAGGGGCTCTTGAAGGCAAGCGCTGGCGGCTATGTCACCGGCCGCCGGCTGACCTATGTCGATCTCTCGCTGTTCCAGATCGTTGCCGGCCTGCGCTATGCCTTTCCGAAGATGATGGCGCAGCTCGAGCCGCAGTACCCGCGCCTCGTCGCGCTGCACGACCGCATCGCGGAGCGGCCCAACATCAGCGCCTACCTCGCCAGCGACCGCCGCATTCCGTTCAATGAGGACGGCATCTTCCGCCGCTATCCGGCGCTGGACGGATAGGGGTGCCATGATTGCCTGGATGTTGATTCGCATGAATTTTCGCTTCTCTCGTCCTCGCTTCGTCGTCGTGCTTGTGGCCGTGATGCTCGCTGCGCCAGCATTGGCGCAATCGCCATCGCCGCCCGCGGGCGAGACGATATGGGTCAATGTCCCCCAGCGGCTGAAGACCCGCGTCTACGAGAGCCCGGGCCGTGGCGCCGATCCGGTGCTGGTGGTCGTCCTCCACGGCGATGCGCCGCGGCGGCCGCCAACCTATCAGTATCGCTTCGCGGCCAGTGTCGCCGCGGCGCTGCCGAACGTGGTCGCCGCGGCGGTGCTGCGCCCCGGCTACAGCGACGGCGAGGAACGCTCCGACGGCCTGCGCGGCGAGACCACCGGCGACAACTACACGCCGGAGGTGATCGACGCGGTCGTGACCGCGATTGCCGCCTTGAAGGAGCGCTATCATCCGCGCGCCGTGGTGCTGGTCGGCCATTCCGGCGGCGCGGCGATCACCGCCGATCTGCTCGGCAGCCGCAAGGGCGGGGCGGATGCGGCGCTGCTGGTGTCGTGCCCGTGCGATCTCGATGCCTGGCGCGATCACATGCACACGGTGCAGGGCGGCGCGATCTGGCAGCGGCCGGTGCGTTCGCTGTCGCCGATCCGGGAGGCCGATGGCGTGCCGCCATCGACGCGCATCACCATGCTGGTCGGATCGCAGGACGATGTCGCGCCGCCGCCGCTGACACAGGCCTATGCCGAGGCGCTGCGCAAGCACGGCGTGACCGTCGGGGCCGATGTGGTGGAAGGCCTGCCCCACGACATCCTGCTGGAGCCGGTGGTCATCGACCGGCTTCGCGAACTCGTCGACGCGGTGCGCGCGCCGCGCTGAGCGGCGTTACGCCGTCACCGGATCGATCGGCGCGGGCGGCGTGTCGCCGCGTCTGCATGGCGAAGAGGCGTTGCCCAGGTCGTCTTCGGTCAGGCGGCCGGGCGAAAATAGCCTGGCGGACGCTTGGTGTCGCGGCGGATCAGCCGGCGCAGCGTGGAGGGCTCGGCATATCCGACCTTGACGGCGATCTGCTCGACCGGCAGCCGCGTGGTCTCGAGGAGAAATCGCGCGGTCTCGAGCCTGATCCGCTGCACGAACTGGATCGGCGACAGGCCGCAGGTGGCGGCCATCCGCCGCGCGAATGTTCGCGGCGCCAGCGCGACGGACGCGGCAACTTCGTCGATCGCAAAGTCGCGTGCGATGTTGGCCCGCACCCAGTTCTCGGCCTGGGCGATTTTCGGATCCTGCCCCGCCAGAAATGTGATCGCCATGAACGGTGCCTGCGAACGCCGCTCGTCGAGCAGCAGATAGCGCGCGCAGGCCTGGGCGAGACTCGGGCCCGCGAACTTGTCGACGATGGCGA
Organism: Bradyrhizobium sp. U87765 SZCCT0048; assembly: GCF_018131225.1. Lineage (GTDB taxonomy): Bacteria > Pseudomonadota > Alphaproteobacteria > Rhizobiales > Xanthobacteraceae > Bradyrhizobium_A. The sequence continues at coordinate 392,411 of NZ_JAFCMM010000006.1, forward strand.
GCATCAGGTCCATCTGCGCCATGGCGGCGCCGCCAGTTGCGACCGGCCAATCCGCGACCACGATCTGCTCGGCCTCGAGCGTGACTTTGGGGTAGCGCTGGCGAAACAACGGCGCGTACCACCATGTCGTCGTCGCCCGCCGCCCATCGAGCGCGCCTGTCTCGGCAAGCAGGAAAGTGCTGGCGCAGGACGCCCCGAGCATGGCGCCGCCCGCGAAGGCGCTGGCGATCATGTCCCCGGCCCGCCGGCATGCGGGACTGAGCAATTTGCGCTCCAGCTCGGCGGCCGTCGTCGTGCCCAGGCCCGGGACGATGACGAGATCGGCGCTGCGCACATCGCCGTTGCTTCGTCGCGCGCGGCAATGGACGGCCGCAACCTCGAACGGCATGGTGCGCTTTGCGCCGCTGATGTGGTTGGCGGTCGCCAGCACGTCGTGCGTGATGGCGGCGCTGGACGCAAGGCAGCCTTCGATCTCGATTACGGCGACCCTGGTCATGTCAACAATGCCATGTCAAAAATGACCCGTTTAATGTCGATTTTGACACTAGATCGATGCCACCGAAAACGCAACGATCCCGGCGAAGATGGTCGCTGCGGCGGGGAGGGTGATCCCCGTTCCGGCCTTCATCCCTTGCGAGGAGACTGACACGATGCCGACCCGCTCCATGAAACAGGACGACCCGCTGGAGGATTTCACGCGCCGCGAGATGACGCTCGATGGCGTCGCCAAAGCCGTTTTCGTGGCCGGTACGGGGCCGGCGGTGATCGTGATGGCGGAGATGCCGGGGATCAGTCCCTATGTCGCGCGATTTGCCCGCTGGGTGCGCGACGCCGGTTTCACCGTGTACATGCCCTCGCTGTTCGGGCGCGACGGCGCGGTTCCGGACGCCGAGGAAGGGGCTGCCGTTTTCCAGCGTGCCTGCATCAGTGCCGAATTTCGTGCCATGGCGTCGAACGAATCCAGTCCGGTGACGAAATGGCTGCGCGCGCTTGCGCGCCACGCGCACGACGAATGCGGCGGGCCCGGCGTCGGCGCGATCGGGATGTGTTTCACCGGCAACTTCGCGCTCACCATGATGCTGGAGCCGGCGGTGCTGGCGCCGGTGTTGTCGCAGCCGTCGCTGCCGCTGAACAATCCGGCCGGCATCGAGATCGCGCCGGACGAGATCAAGGCCGTGCGCGAGCGGCTGGATCGCGAAGATCTCACCGTGATGGGCTATCGCTTCGCCGGCGACAAATTCTGCATGGCGCAGCGCTTCGCGGCCTATGCGGATGCGCTCGGCGGTCGTTTCGTCGCCCGCGTCCTGCCGGACAGCGCCGCCAACACCGATGTCGCGCCGTTTTTCGCCAGACATGTCACGACCCCGCACAGCGTCGTGACGGCGCACCTGATCGACGAAGACGGACAGCCGACGATCGCAGCCCGCGACGAAATTCTTGCCTTCTTCCGCTGGCGGCTGGCCGGCGGCGCAGGGATCGACGCAGCCGCCGCCGTTGGCGCCAGGCCGTGAAGGTGATCGGCGGCCTGTTCGCCTCGTTCAGGGATCGCCGCCGGTACCACCCTCAATGGAGACATTCATGCCGAACATGATCGTCAAGGTGCCGGAAGGCGTATTCGATGAAACCGCCCGCGCTGCGCTCGGCAAGGGCCTTCACGCTGCGGCCAAGGCCGTCGAAGGGTGGGGCGACGATCCGCGGCAGGAGATCCTCACCTGGGTGCTGGTCGAGGAAGTGAAGCAAGGCTGTTTTTTTGCGGGCGGCGCGGACCAGACCTCGCGGTTCATCCCGGTCATCGTCTTGCTGTATCCTCCGGCCGGCGTCATCGATGAGGCAGGACGCGCCGAGGCCGTTCGGCGCATCCATCAAGCAGTCACGGATGCAAAGCCCGCCGATGATCCACGCCGGGTCGCGACCTCGATCATGGTCCGGGATGTCGCCGACGGCACCTGGGGCGCGAGCGGCGAGATCTGGCGGCTGCCCGATTTCGCGCGCGCTGCCGGATACAAGCACCTCCGGCATCTCTGCGCGCCGATGGCGACAGGCATCGCGTGAGGCGCCGTCCACGGCGGGCGGCGTGCCGGCGCCTGTGCTTACGCCGTCACCGGATCGATCGGCGACGGCGGCGTGCCGCCGGCCTCGATGGCTTCGCCGGCGGCGAGGCAGAGGTCCTCGCGGTAGCGGCCGGCGACGATCTGCACGCCGACCGGCGTACGCCCGACGAGGCCGGTCGAGACCGCAAGGCCCGGCAGGCCGAGCAGCGGCAGGCCGATCTGCGTCATCTGCGCCCGCCACACCCGCGCGAAGGTGGCATCGTCCCGCGTATCGAGATGGTTGGCGAACGGCAGCTCCGCCGACACCGGCATGACGATCACCGGATAGCGCTCGAGCAGCAGCAGCCAGTCGCGCAGCAGCGTCGCGCGGCGGCTCAGCAGCTTTGAGAAGCTGGCGAAGTCGAGCTTGCGGGCGTTGTCGCGGTGGTTGCGCAGCACATGGATGGCGGCGGGATCGCCCTCGCGCTCGGCGGCGGCGACCATGCCGTCATAGCCGTCGGCGAGCCACAGCAGCGTCTGCAGGTCGGCGGCTTCCGCCAGCGGCGGCGTCGCCGGCAGCTCCTCGACGATCCAGCCGGCGTCGGCGAGGCGTCTGCCGGCATCCAGCACGGCAGCCCGGACCTCGGGGGCGACCTCGAGGCCATCCGGCGCGGGCGTCAGCGCGGCGCGCTTCTCGACCGGCGGGCCTTCGAGCGGCGCGGGCACCCACCACGGATCGCGCGGATCGCGCGCCGCCATCGCGGCCAGCGACAGGCGGATGTCGGCAATGGAGCGCGCCAGCGGGCCCGACACCGCGCCGAGCTGGCCGCCGATCGAGCGCTCGGGTGCCGTGGCGTTGAACGCCGGGATGCGGCCGAGCGTCGGCCGCAGGCCATGCACGCCACAGGCATAGGCGGGATAGCGGATCGAGCCGGCGATATCCGAGCCGTGGCCGATCGCGCCGATGCCGGCGGCGACGGCTGCGGCCGCGCCGCCCGACGAGCCACCCGGGGTCAGCGATGGGTCGCGCGGGTTCTTTGTCTCGCCATGGATCTGGTTGGAGGTGAACCAGCGCAGCGAGAACGCCGGCGTGTTGGTGCGGCCGATCAATACGGCGCCGGCCTTGACGAGGTTGTCGACCACCGGGCTGCTGGCCTTGGCGACGAGATCGCGCTGCTGCTTCAGCCCGTTGGTGGTGGCGTAGCCGGCCTGGTCGACGTTGACCTTGATGGTGACGGGCACGCCGGCCATGGCGCCGGCGTCCTCGCCGCGCTTGAGCGTCGCATCGATGGCGTCGGCGCGGGCGAGGGCTTCCTCCGGGCGATGCTCGATCACGGCGTTGATCGCGGGATTGACGGCATCGAGCCGCGCCAGCGTCGCCACCGTCGCCTCGCGCGCCGAGACCTTGCGGCCGCGGATCTCCGCCGCCAGTTCGGTCGCCGTCAGTTGCCAGAGTTCAGCCATGTCGTCCCCGCATCTCAGTGTGGTCTCGGTCTTGGGTTGGAGCGGCAGTATCGCGGCGCGGGGCGGGCAGGGCAAGATGGCCGGACCGCATGCGGCTGTGGGCCCCGGGCATCGGTCGGGCGCTCGCGGGCGATCGCAGGACCTGCAGTCCGAATGGTCGACGAGGGCCGTGGAGAACGAGGCGGTTGGTCACAGGATGCGTCGTTGCCGGGCTTGACCCGGCAATCCAGCTTGCGCGCGATGTGACGAGACCCAGGTCGGAAACATCCGACCTGGGTTGTCTCGGGGCTACGCGCCGGCCCGGTGATGACACAGAAAATGCGGAAGCGTGTTGGCTCACTCCATCGTCGCGCCGGACAGCTTCACCGCGTCCTCGGCGCGTTTCGCTTCCTCGACGAGAAAAGCCTGCATGCCCTCGGGCGTCGCGCCGACGAGGTCGACGCCGAGCGAAGCAAGGCGCTCCTTCACCGCCGGCTGCTTCAGTGCGTCGGCGAACGCCGCGCTCCATTTGGCGACGATCGCCGGCGGCGTGGCCTTGCGCGCCAGCACGCCGAACCACGACTTCGACGTGAAACCCTTGACGCCGAGCTCGTCGATGGTCGGCAGGTCGGGCAGCAGCGGAATCCGTTTTTCGTTGGCCACCGCGATCGGCCGCAGCGTGCCGCCCCTGAGCTGCTCGGAGACGTTCTGCAGGTCGCCGAGCATGGCGTTGACATGGCCGGCGACGAGATCGTTCATCGCCGGGGCGCTGCCCTTGTAGGGCACATGGACGATGTCGATGCCGAGCTTGCGCTTGAGCACTTCGAAGCCGAGATGGTTGGACGACCCCGAGCCGAACGAGGCGAAGGTGGCACTGCCGCCCTGGGCCTTCGCCCAGGCGACGAACTCGGGCAGCGTCTTCGCCGGCACCTTGGGGTTGACCACGAGAATGTGCGGACTGAGCGCGAACAGCGACACGCCGGTGAAGTCGCGGTCCCACACATAAGGCTTTGTCGGCAGCAGCAGCGGCGAAATAAGAAAACTGTTGGAAGCCGCGAGCAGAGTGTAGCCGTCGGCGGCGGCCGCTGCCGCGGCCTGGCTGCCGATGGTGGTGCCGCCGCCGGGTTTGTTCTCGATCACGACGGTCGCCTTCCACTGGGTGCCGATGAGATCGGCCAGTGTGCGCGTGATCAGGTCGGTGCCGCCGCCCGACGCGAACGGCACGATGATGCGCACCGGGCGCGACGGATAGTCGTCGGCGCGGGCCGTCAGGGGCATGGAGGCGGCGAACGCGAGGGCGGGCAGGCGGACGAACGAACGGCGGGACACGGGCACGGGCGGTTCCTGGATCGAGACGGCGGCCCGCGGCTGCGGGCGCGCGCCATCTTGTCCAAAGCCGCGATGGCTTGCAATCGGCCGGCCCGCTGGTCCGTGGTCAGGCCGCGCGTCGACGGCCCGCGTGCGGAGCAGCGCCGTGCTTGGCGATCCATTTCGGCCCGGGGCCGCGCATGTAGTGGCGCGATGGATCGTAGGTGCCCGGTTTGCGGCCGGTGACGAATGTGGTGAGCGCCTGGGCGGCGGCACCGAGCGCCTGCCGCAAGGCAGACCCGACGACGAACACGGCGTGTGGGACCATGATGCATCTCCTCGACCTGCCAAGACTACGCCGGGGACGCATAGGGATGCGAGACGGGCGCGATGGCCGCGGCATAGGCGGCGCATAAAGAGCCTGATGGCCGATGCCCCGGGGGCCGTCGCCCTTCGAGGGCCGCGCGGTGCGCGGCCGCCTCAGGGTGACGGGAATAGGCTCGGGATGTTCGGCTGGTGTCGATGGCAACCGCGCCCTTCAGCGGAGGCATCTCGGTGATGCAAGGCCTTTACGTCGTCCCGATGCCTCTCTCCGCCATTCCGATGCCTCTCCCCGTCATCCTGAGGTGCGAGCGTCAGCGAGCCTCGAAGGATGGACGGCCGATGCGTTGGCCGGACGGAACGTGCCGGCGACGATGGTGCATGTCGTCGGCGTGGGGGCCGTCGCCCTTCGAGGGCCGCGCGAGGCGCGGCCGCCTCAGGGTGACGGGAATAAGTTCGGGATGTTCGGCTGGTGTTAATGGCCGCCGCGCCTTTCGGCGGAAGCATCTCGGCGATGCAAGGCCTTCACGTCGTCCCGATGCCTCTCGCCGCCATTCCGATGTCTCTCCCCGTCATCCTGAGGTGCGAGCGTCAGCGAGCCTCGAAGGATGGACGGCCGATGCGTTGGCCGGACGGAACGTGCCGGCGACGATGGTGCATGTCGTCGGCGTGGGGGCCGTCGCCCTTCGAGGGCCGCGAGAGGCGCGGCCGCCTCAGAGTGACGGGAATAAGTTCGGGATGTTCGGTTGGTGTTAATGGCCGCCGCGCCTTTCGGCGGAAGCATCTCGGCGCTGCAAGGTCTTCACGTCGTCCCGATGCTTCTCGCCGCCATTCCGATGTCTCTCCCCGTCATCCTGAGGTGCGAGCGAAGCGAGCCTCGAAGGATGGACAACCGCTGAGCGACCGCGCGGGCCGTCGCCCTTCGAGGGTCCCGCTCCGCGGGACCACCTCAGGGTGACGGATCACATCGGTCGAACGCGCGGATCACGTCAATGGGACTTCAAGCACGTGGTGCCTCTCGTGGCTCCGCAGCGCATCTCCAAGGCTGGTTACCTTCCGTTAGAGATACCAGAAACCGTTATGCAAATCGCAGATACTGCCGAGCCAATTTGATCGGCGGCAACGTTGCGACTCCTCATCAGGCGGGACTATGACGCACGCCAGCGATTAGAGAGCGGCCTTCAGCGAGACGGGAAGCGTGAAGGTATTTCTCAGATGCTCGACATAGTAGCCGCGCATGCTCGACGGTGCTCGCTCGTGCTCGACACCGGGGCGGCCACTACCCCCTAAATTTCGATCGGAACGTCGATGCCCACCTGCACAGCAACAGGCGTGTAGATGTCGATCTCTTGGCGTGGCGTATAGATTGAGACGACCAGAGAGTACCGCACCGAGCGACCGTAGCGTTCTTCCTTTTTTCGAGTCCGCCACCAACCCAGCGTCGGGTGGATGGCAATATATCCGCGACGGGCCAGCTCCGCTGCGCTCCCGTGCCAGGTGTTGGAATGGATAGAGCCATTGGTTGGCTTGCCGGTGCCTAACTCCCAATAGCCGGTCTCACCCGCGTGGTCTTCGTCGTAGTCCTCGTCACGGTCGTAGGTGTTGATGCGTAGCTTGAACTGTTCAAGCGTTTCAGTCGGTCTGATGACCTTGAAACGGAGCCCGTGTGATGGGTATCCGTATTTCCGGTCCCAGCCGCGCTCGCCTGGGCTGGGCTCAATGAAGTAGGACAGCGTGACACGCATCTCTATGGGGGTGTCGAGCGGGAGTGCCTCCAACGCCTCTCGCGGCCAGGGCAAGTGGTGATATTTAATATCACTGCTCTTAATCGAGCTGTCTTCCTCGTCGAGGAAGAAAGGCTGAATAGTGTCCTCAGCTACCAAAGTCAGATTGTTCTGTGCGCTATAAAACAGCGTTTCTGGATCTGGCACACCGTAACCAAAAGTACGCAGTAGTCGGGTGGTGTCCATCGAACCGTCCTCGTACTTCGCTCGCTCACGCATAGCGTCCGTCCAACGCGCGCTGTGGACCATGAATGCCCTGATGGTTTCGGGGCGATAGTCCGGGTAGCGGGCCGCGAATCTGCAAGCCAGATTAGCGGCAAGAGCCGTCGCAGCGCTGGTGTCTCTAAATTCGGCGAGAGGTGGTCGACCTGCCTCAAACACGGAATTGGTTGTCAGCAACTGCAACTCGGGAAGGAAGTCGGGATCTGTGCCATCTGGTGGCGCTCCCATGTTTCCTGCCTCCATTACGATGTCTGGCTTCAGCGGCGTCTTGTTGGAGCGCGGCCAAGTAACTGACGTTGTGCTACTTGGCGCCAAGTCACCTTGGGCTGCCAAGGCCGTCCAGCCTGGGCTCCTTTCAACGTCGATGAACGCGCGATTGGTGTATCCGCCGACCGTCAAGGCATTCCAGGCCTGCGCCGGATCGTGCACAGAGGAAGTTTCGTTGGAGGCGGGGTAGTCCGCCCTGTCGTCCAGTCCGGTATTGCCTGCCGAGATCAGGATCATTCGGGGGGTGTCGTTGATCGCCCCAAAAGCCAGGTTGTCGATCGCAGCCGACCAGGAGGACGGTCGTCCGCGGTCGAGGCCGTCGGTCGTGGTGATGGCCATACAGTAGACCTTCCGACGAGTAGCGTCGACTTCAAGGCGGGATACGCCCTCGATGGTCACGGCTCCGTAGAGGTCGGGGTCGTGATGATCGGTTGGATGGATAAGCTTCAATGATTGGAGGCCGTGCGTGAGTTCGATCGGCCCATCGCCGTCCAAAACTGCCGTGAGGTCTCCGTATAGCGCGAGCCCGGCCATCTGAGTGCCATGGCCGCCTTGATTTCCGTCGTGAGCGCCCCACGCCTGCTTGAGCGTCTGCGTATCCGCATCGCTAATGATTTGTGCCAGGAGAGGGTGACCACGGTTCACGCCAGTGTCGAGCAAGCCGACTACCGGCGAGTTGGTCGGCGGCGGTGTGAGTCCGGCGAGTGTGTCTTCGATTTCAAGTGTCTGTTCTTCGGCGTCGCGAGTCGAGTAAAGATCTGCAGTAGCTTTGGCTTTCCGGACTTCGGCTGTGACCCCGAGTACATCGGCACTGCGCGACAGTTGTTCGGGGGTGCCGCGGACGAGAACGATGGTCCGGTCAACAAATCTCAACTCATTCGAGATGATTTGATAGCCAAAGTCTTCGGCGGCTTCCTGTAAGCGGGTGAGTGGGTCTTGGGCGCCTTCCTGCGTTGCCCGTAGCCAGACTTCCCACACGAAGTCAGAATTGGCGGCCGGAAACAGCGCCGGATCATCGGTCCACAATTCGCGCAACGTGGCCAACTTGATGTTGGCGATACTTTCAACGAGCTTCTTGTTGTCCCGCTTTCCGGGGACTGCATTCCGGTAGGCTTCCAAAACCGATACGAAGCGCGTGATCTTGTTGTCGGGTACGATAACGGTCGCAACCGTTCGGTTCTGCGCATCGGTTATGACCGAAAGCAGCTCAATGCCGCTCTTGCGTAGCTCAAGGCTTTCAAAAGCGAGGGGAAAGTTGGAGTCGCTTTCAAAAGACAGGATGATGCCCGGTGACTCGTAGAATCCGTTTCCCGCCTGAACGGGAAATTGACCCCGTTGTGCGAGTGCGGCATCAAGGGCGCCACGCAAATGCGCCGCATGCGTGGGCCGCACGCGATCGGGCAGGCTGAACTTAGGAGAATGCCCACGGGTCGCCGTGTAGCGGGCAGTTTCCGCAGGAGCGTCCACTAATAGGTGCGGATAGCGAGGCATTCAAAAATGGATGTGAGTTATTTGACTGGCTTCCTGTGCGCCAGGACACTTTTGCGCTCTAAAATCGCGGCAGTCAGATCCTTGCTGGTCAACTCCCGACGTTCAATCAGCGCGTGCTTGATGGCGTCGCTAGCGGCGCGTGTAACGTCCGCGTAGCTCAGCCCCCTGGCCCTTTTGGCCAACGTGTCCCATTTCACGGCATCTGCAATCCTTCTTGATGTAAATTTGAACTTGAGGGCTTCAATGATCTCTTTCTCATTGGGCAGCGAATACTCGACGATATCGTCGAACCGTCTGAAAAGAGCTCTGTCCAAAATAGTTGGATGATTGGTCGCGGCAATGATGAGGCTGTCTGACTCATCTTGCTCGACCATTTGCAAAAAGCTGTTCACGACTCGGCGGATTTCGCCAACGTCATTACTCAGGCCACGTTCGGAACCAATGCTATCGAATTCGTCAAACAGGTAGACGGCGCGGGTTTGCGCGATGGCATCGAAAATCAATCGCAGCTTAGCGCCGGTCTCGCCCATATAACGTGTGATAAGCCGATCAAGACGAACCACGAAGAGAGGCAGCGACAATTCACCTGCAATAGCTGACGCGGTTAAGGTCTTTCCAGTGCCTGGGGGGCCGACGAGCAGGAGCTTCTTACGAGGAGCTAAGCCATGCGCGCGGATATCGCGAATTGTCTTATGTTCGCGAACGACTCTTTCCAGAATGGTTTTGGTTTTAGGGCTTAGTACAAGGTCGTGCAGACGCGTGTGCGGATAAGTGACCGTTAGGAGGTCGGCTATCTCGCCACGGGGGCGTGCAAGAGGAATGGGCGAAGGGCCCGGAGAGGGCACTCTTGCGCGGGATTTGTCGATAAGATCGCGCAGCTCTTCCGCCAGCTTGCCGTGTCCGCTTCGCGCTTCTCCAGCAGCGATCTGCATGGCGATCGAATGAAACTGACCGGCATCGCCCTCGGCGTATGCTTTCAAAAGCGCCTTCAATTGGTCTGCGCTGGCCATGGGACGTACTTTGCTGCTCACTCCGCGAGTCTACCTTCAGGTTGCAGATTCTGGCAACCGCTACGAATTCGCGCACCGAGGGTTTGGTGAACGAGTGTGGTGCGGGCGGCCGGACTCGAACCGGCACAGGCCTTGCGGCCCCACGGATTTTCTTACCACTTCGGCTTTCGCCGCCGCCCGTCCGGCGTTCGTGGTCTGGACTATCCTTAACCTGGCGATGTCCGCTGTAGGTGCTGCCCGTCTAGCCTTCCCCCTGGCGGGGGCTTGGCTCGGGATTGCCAGTGAAGGCTTCCCCGATTTTGAGCAGTTCTGCACCTGGGGTTTCCCCCAGGGCACTCAATGGTTTAAGTCCGATGCGTCTACCAGTTCCGCCAAGCCCGCATCGGTCTATCTATACGGCGCAAATGCCCTTTCGGCAAAGAGAATACAGTCGATTCCGCACGCGCTTTGAGCGGCTTAGCGCAGGTTTTTCAGCTCGCCTCGGCGGATTTCCGCCACTTCCTTCTTTGGCGGCTTCTTCTTCCTGGCGTTGATGGCGCTGGCGTCCAACACGTCCTTCAGGTGGGCGGCATAGTACTTCTCGATCATCTCGACGCTGTTCCGGCAGTTCTTGGCCAGCATGTAGATGTCGGCGCCCTCCAAGCTTAGGAATTTTAAGTCGTGAGGTTCTAGCCCTTCACAATCCGCCGGCAATGCTCCAGCGCCGCATGCACGAGGTTTTCGCCGGCCTCCGGGGTACGAAACGCCGAATGCGCCGACAGCGTGACGTTGGGCAGTTGCGTCAGCGGATGGCCGGCGGGCAGAGGTTCGATATCGAACACATCGAGCCCGGCATGGCGCAGGTGGCCGCTCCGCAGCGCATCGATCATCGCGGCTTCGTCCACCAGCGCGCCGCGCGCGGTGTTGATGAGGATCGCACCCGGCCGCATCGCGGCGATGCGTTCGCGGGACAGGAAGCCGCGGGTCTCGTCGCCGAGCAGCAGGTGCATCGACACCACATGGCTGTCGGCGAGCAGCCGTTCCAGCGGCACGAAGGTGACGCCGCGCACGGTCTTCGGCGTCCGGTTCCAGGCCAGCACCTTCATGCCGCTGCCCGCGGCGATGCGCGCCACCTCGGCGCCGATGCCGCCGAAGCCGATCAGTCCCAGCGTCTTGCCGGTAAGTTGCATGCCGTCTTCGCGCAGCCAGTTGCCGGCGCGCATGGCGCGGTCCATCAGCGCAAGGCTGCGCGCGGCCGCCCACATTAGCGCGATGGCGCATTCGGCCACCGCCGTGTCGCCATAGCCCTTGATGATATGCACGGAGATGCCGAGCGCGGCCAGCTCTTCCGGATTCATGTAGCTGCGCGCGCCGGTGCCGAGAAACACGACATGCTGCAGCGTCTTGCACTGCCGGGCGATGTCGGTCGGCAGATACGTGTGGTCGATGATGGCGATGCGCGCGTCGGCCAGCACCGCAGGCAGCGCCTGCGGCTTGACGTCGGCGTCACGGTTGATCCGCACCGAGGGATCGTCGTCGCGGAACTGGCGCTCGAACTCCAGCGCCAGCGATTCGTTGGCATCGACGAATACGGCGACCATCGGAAAACTCCGGTTGGGCTAATCGGCAGGGCGCCCCGTCAGCTGTCGAGTTCCCGCGACACGCTGACGGTGGTGCCGGCCTTGCTGCCGGTGCAGCGGATGTCGAGGCGGCGGTAGCGCGTGGCGATGGTGTCGCCGCGCAACAGGCCGATGCGGCCGATGCAGCGGGCGATGCCCTTGCGCACGTCGTCGCGCGGAATGGTGAACACCAGTGCGGCGGCCTGGGAGGTGAAGCCGTAGAAAGCGTCCGATGGCTTGCGGCTCGCGGTGGCCGCGAACACCTCGTTGGTGACGTTGCGGCTGCGGCAGCCGAGCGAGGCGCGGCTGACCGCCGGATGCTTCAGTGCGATGGCGTTGGCACTGGTGGCGCCGACGACGAGGCCGTCGATCTGGCCGGTGAGCTGTTTGGCGAGGTCGTCGCAGGCATCCGCATGCGCGGTGGTCGCCGCCGCCAGCGGCAGTCCGCAGATCGTCATGGTCAGCGCCGCAGCGGCGATCGCCGCGCGAAGCCGTCGAAAAGTCACCGTCATCATCACAGCCCCTTGCGCCGCATTAAAGCACGAACGCCGGCGCCCGGCAGCGCTTTTTCGTGGTCCACATGGGCGGCGTGAACCTTGGCCTTCGCTACAGCGCCGCGGCGAGGCGCTGCAGGATGGCCAGGATCTCGTCGGGGGCGTGGCGGACGATGTCGTGGCCGCAGGCGATGCTGTGCACCTCCCACGCCGGATCGTCCCTGAAGCGCTCGTATTGCTCGGTGAACGGCGTCGCTTCCCAGTCGCTGGCGTAGACGAACAGCCGTCGTGGAACCGACTGCTCGCGCCCGGACAGCCAGATCTCCTGCAGGAACGCGGCGATCGGGTGGGGCGCGCAGCGGCGGTCGAGACCGTCGGGCGGCGTCACGCCGATGCCGTCGCGCCGCGAGCGGTCGAGCGCCAGCCGGCGATAGCCGTCGCCTGCGAGGTCCCACCACGACTGGCCGTCCTCCGGCACGAAGGCGTCGAGATAGACCAGGGCGGCGATGCGCTCGCACGCCCGGTCGGCGACCCCGGTCGCGACCATGCCGCCATAGCTGTGGGCGCACAGCACCACCTCGTAGAGGTCCTCGACCGTCAGCAGTTCCTGGACGTCGCTGATATGCGTCTCGAGGTTGATCCCGCCGGGCGACTGGCGGCTGCCCTCGTCGAGGCCGCTGAGCGTCGGGGTGTAGACGTCATGGCCATGCCGGCGCAGCGTCGCGGCGAAGCCTGCGAACGCCCAGCCGCCGTGCCAACCCCCTGGGATCAATACGAAAATCGCCATTCCGCGCTCCCGCGAAAGTGGATGGGCAGGGCGCCGCGGCGGGTCGGCGCCGCTGTTGCACCCGCCCGATGTGGTGGTCTATCAACCCTCTCAAGACTGCCAGCCTGTCGCAAGCCAGCCAGAGAGAGCCGACCATGAACGCCCCCGCCAAGGTCCCCGCCGTGCCGCCCTACAAGCACACCCCGCTGTTTCCGCTGGGCAAGGACGAGACCCCGTACCGGAAGATCTCCTCGGACGGCGTGCGTGTCGAGACCGTGCTCGGCAAGGAGATGCTGGTGGTGTCGCGCGAGGCGCTCAAGGCGCTGTCCGAAGCCGCCTTCGTCGACATCAACCATTATCTGCGCCCGGGCCATCTCAAGCAGCTGCGCAACATCCTCGAGGACAAGGAAGCCAGCGACAACGACAAGTTCGTCGCCTTCGACTTCCTCAAGAACGCCAACATCGCCGCCGGCGGCGTGCTGCCGATGTGCCAGGACACCGGCACCGCCATCATCATGGGCAAGAAGGGCTCGCGCGTCATCACCGAGGGTGACGACGAGGCGGCGCTCGCCGAGGGCGCGCGCGACGCCTACCTCAAGCGCAACCTGCGCTACTCGCAGGTCGCGCCGCTGTCGATGTTCGAGGAGAAGAACACCCAGAACAACATGCCCGCGCAGTGCGAGATCTACGCCGAGGGCGGCTCTTCAGAAATAGATTCGGCCTACAAGTTCATGTTCATGGCCAAGGGCGGCGGCTCGGCCAACAAGAGCTTCCTGTTCCAGGCGACGCCATCGATCCTGACCCGCGACCGCATGCTGGCCTTCCTGAAAGAGAAGGTGCTGACGCTGGGCACCGCGGCGTGCCCGCCCTATCACCTCGCCATCGTCATCGGCGGCACCTCGGCCGAGCTGACCATGAAGACCGTCAAGCTCGCCTCGGCGCGCTATCTCGACGCGCTGCCGACGCAGGGGTCGGCGGACGGCCATGCCTTCCGCGATCTCGAGATGGAGCAGGAAATCCTCAAGATGACGCAGTCGCTCGGCGTCGGCGCGCAGTTCGGCGGCAAGTACTTCTGCCATGACGTGCGCGTCATCCGCCTGCCGCGCCACGGCGCCAGCCTGCCGATCGGCCTCGGCGTGTCTTGCTCGGCGGACCGTCAGGTGGTCGGCAAGATCACGAAGGACGGCGTCTATCTCGAGGAGCTCGAGCACAACCCGTCGCAGTACCTGCCGGATGTCGAGGGCGCGCTCGGCGGCGAGGTCGTGAAGATCGACCTCAACAAGCCGATGAAGGATGTGCTCGCCACGCTGTCGCAATATCCGGTCAAGACCCGCCTGTCGCTGACCGGCACCATGATCGTCGCCCGCGACGCCGCCCATGCCAAGCTGCGCGAGCGCCTGGACAAGGGCGAGGGCCTGCCGGAGTACTTCAAGAACCACCCGGTGTACTATGCCGGCCCGGCGAAGACCCCGGACGGTTATGCCTCCGGTGCGTTCGGCCCGACCACCGCAGGCCGCATGGATTCCTTCGTCGACCAGTTCCAGGCCGCCGGCGGCTCCATGGTGATGGTGGCCAAGGGCAATCGTGCCCCCGCGGTGCGCGAGGCCTGCAAGAAGCACGGCGGCTTCTACCTCGGGTCGATCGGCGGCGCGGCGGCGAACCTCGCCGAGCACTGCATCAAGAAGGTCGAGGTGGTGGAATATCCCGAGCTCGGCATGGAAGCGATCTGGCGGATCGAGGTCGTCGACTTCCCGGCCTTCATCATCATCGACGACAAGGGCAATGACTTCTTCAAGGAGCTGAACCTCGGCTGATCGCCGCGGTATCCGCCTGCCGATCCGCTGGGGATCGCCGAAATGATGCCCGCGTGACGCCATGGTTGCATCGCCATCCCGTCACGCGGCCGGAGATATGATCCGGCCGTGGCCGACTCATGAGGGGCGGGGCGATGCGGTTCGCGGTCAGGAGTCTCGGTGGGGTGGCCGTGCTGGCCGCGGTCGCCGGCCTGTGGGTGTTCGTCGGCCTCAGAGGGCCGCTGCCGCTGGTCCGCAACGATGGTGCCTACTGGCTCGCGGTGACGCCGACCAGCCCGCTGCTCACTCCGGCGATGCGTGTCGCGCTGGCCAGCAACGCCGCGCCGACGCCGGGTCGCCTCGACTGGCAGGCCATCGACGAAGGTTTTGAGATCGCCGACCTGCCGGTGCTGATGAACGGTGCGGCGGTCGAACACCTGCTGCTGGCCCGCATCGATCCCGCACGCTTTCGCTTCGTCGCCCACAACGCGGTGTCCGGACCGCGCGATCTCGATCACTGGCTGGCGAAAACCAGCGCGGCGCTGGTGGTCAACGGCAGCTTCTTCTCGCGGCACAGCGAGCCGGCGACGCCGTTCCTGAGCGGCGGCACGCTGCTTGGGCCGAAGGTCTATGACGCGCGCGCCGGCGCCTTCGTGGCGTCGGCGTCGTCAGCCCGGGTGTACGACCTCGCCGGCACGGACTGGCGCGCCGCCTTCCAGGGCGCGACCGACGCCATGGTGTCGTATCCGCTGCCGCTGTCGAACGGCACGAGCCGCGTCACCAAGCCGTCGCGCTGGCTTGCGACGCGCAGCTTTGTCGGTCAGGATGTTGCCGGTCGCATCATCGTCGGCACCACGACCGATGCGTTCTTCTCGCTGGCACGGCTCGCGCGCTTCCTGCTCGATGCGCCGCTCGACCTGACGATCGCGCTCAATCTGGACGGCGGCCCGGTCGCCTGCCAGGGCGTCGCATTGAACGGCGTCAGGCGCAACAGCTACGGCCGTTCCGAAGCGCGGGTGGAAGGGGACGAGGTGCAGGTGCTGGTGAGCCTGCGACACATTCCCGCCCAGATGCCGGTGGTGCTGGCCGCAGTCCGGCGGACATCGTGACGGCAATGCGTGTGCAGAGGATGATCATCACGCCATGAAGACCTCTCTCGTCGTGTTCGCCGCCGTGGCCGTAGCGATGCTCGGGCAGGTGATGCCGGTGGCTGCGGGCGGCTGCCGCGACGACATGCTGACCGCGGACCAGAACGTTCGCCGGAGCCAGAAGGGCCTCGACAACGCCGCCGGCGATACCGATGGTGCGCAGTGCACCGCCTATCGCCGCCACATCGATGCGCTTTCGGAGCTGCGCAGCGTGATCGCGCGCTGCGATCGCGGGCCCAACCAGTCGCGCAACGTGCAGGACGTCGACACCCGCATCGTCACGCTGGCGCCGCGCATGCGCGAGGTCTGCAAGCCCTAGCGTGCGGGCGTTGCGGCCCGCGGCCGCCGCCAGCAAAGGCCGGAGCCTGTTGCGCCGCTGAACCTTTCCCTCAGCCTCTCCGACAGATCATCGGGTCTTCCCGCGCCGTTATGCATGCCTTAACCGCATGTGCAGACCGGCGCGAAAGTGCCGTGGGTTGCACGGATTGAGACGATTTTCCGTGGAACTTGTGGAACATTCCCAGGCCGCTGGCAGGGCCGGGACACCATGCCGCGAACGAACGATCCGATGGCCGCCGATGTCCGGTGCCCGAAGGGAGTGATCGATCTTGCGCTTCAGTGAATTGCCGCGGGCTGCCCGGCCGGCCCGCATTGCCAGTCCTGCATTCCATGTCTGGTCCGCCGCCATCGCGACCGCCTGCGTCGCGCTCGTGCTGCTGTGCGCCCTGGTTCACGCCGCGCGGGCGCAGACCGAGGTGGTGGCGCTGCGCACCACGACCACGTTGACCTCGTCGTCGCCGACCGCGGCGTCGGGCGACGCCATCACCTTCACCGCCCGCATCGAGGCCGATCACGGCGCGGTGCCCGGCGGCTTCATCGATTTCTTCGACGAATCGACCATGCGCTGGCTTGGCCGTGCGCCGGTGGGTGCGCCGGCGGTCACGGTGTCCGATCTCGTCCCCGGCGTGCATCCGGTGCGCGCCCATTACACCGGCACCAGCGATTTCATGCCGTTCATCGCGCTGCCCAGTTCATCGCAGGTTCTGGTGCAGCAGGTTCAGGCGCGGCCGCGCCTCGAAGTGTCGTCGTCGTCCAATCCGGCGTCGCCCGGCGAGCCGCTGACGCTGTCGGCGACGGTGGTCACGCCATCGGGCACGCCGACCGGCATGGTGACATTCCGCGACGGCGATCATGGTCTGATGGCGCGGGTGCGGCTCGACCACAGCGGCCATGCCAGCTTCGTCACCGCGGCGCTGCCCGGCGGGCTGCACACGCTCAGCGCCGAATACGAGGGCGATGGCCGTTTCGCCGGCGCAACCGCGACGCTCCGCGTGGAGATCGCAGAGCGCGCCGCGTCGTGGTCGGTCGGCAGCGCATTCCTCGGCAGCGACTGATCCCCGCGCGCCAAGCGGCGGGTTGCCGGCGCACTGCTTTCATGGACATGCGCGACCCCAGCCTGCTTGTTGCCGGCCTGTCAGCGCGCGCGTGGTTGACGCGAGCTGCGCCGCTTTCCATGGTGGCGCATGACCACCTTCATCGGACTCGATGGTTTCCGCCGCGGCTGGGTCGCTGTTGAGATCGCGCCGCGCCGCCGGAGCCTGTTTTTCTGGCCGCAGCTCGATGCGCTGTGGGCGCGTGGCTTCGAGCGCGCCGCCATCGACATGCCCATTGGTCTGCCGGACGCGGGCGAGCGCGCCTGTGATCGCGCGGCGCGCATTCTGCTGCGGCCGCATGGCTCACGCGTATTCGGTGGCGCGCGCCGCGGGCTGTGGGCGCACGGCTCACAAGCGGAGGCTAACCGCGTGCTCAAGGCGCGCGGCGAGGCTATGGTGTCGGCGCAGCTGTGGAATCTCGGGCCGAAGATCATGGAGGTCGATGCGGCGATTACGCCAGAGCGCCAGCGCCGCGTCATCGAGGCCCATCCCGAACTGGTGTTCTGGCGCCTCAACGGCCACACGCCGCTGCCGCGCAAGAAGGACGCCGACGGCCTTGCGCTGCGCCGCGCGCTGCTGCTCAGCGCCGGCTTTGCCGCGCTCGACGAC
Organism: Bradyrhizobium sp. U87765 SZCCT0048; assembly: GCF_018131225.1. Classification (GTDB taxonomy): domain Bacteria; phylum Pseudomonadota; class Alphaproteobacteria; order Rhizobiales; family Xanthobacteraceae; genus Bradyrhizobium_A. The sequence continues at coordinate 410,128 of NZ_JAFCMM010000006.1, forward strand.
TGGCTCGACCATGCTCGGATCGGCACCGGTGCGAAAGCGGACGACGTGCTCGATGCCTGCGCCATGGCGATCGCCGCCCGCGACGCGCGTGCGAGTTGTCCCGAGGGACCAGCGCCGCGTGATACCCGCGGTCTGAAGATGCAGATCTGGTATTGAGGCCGACTTGTCAGGTCAACGGCTGGCGTCGATCAGGCTTGAGGGGCTGTGTTGATGAGCCGGTGTCCTAGCCGCCGCCAAGCGCGACAAGGGCGAGCAATGTGACGGCATGAATTCTCCGCTCAGGGAGTTCGTAGTTGCGTTTGAAGTCAATATGCATGCCGAAGTTGGCGATGGGATCGAAAGTAAAGCCGGCCTTCTTCTTTTTCTGGAAATTGAGCCACCAATACTCCTCAACGAAGCTGGTCTCCCACACAATGCCGTCGTGCAACGCTATTGAAATATCCTCCGGCGCTGTATTGGGGGGTGACGTGGGGATGGGGTCCTTGTTCCGCAGCGCCCAATACGTGCCGTCAACTTGCTGGCAAAAGATCGTCCACGATTTTCCATAATACTTGAAGCGACTTTCGTCGAGCTGTCCGAAATGTTGCTCGATGCTCTGCTTCAATGTGCCGACGCGATCACCCTCCGCGTAGGTGAATTCGATCCAGCCCGATCGATACGGGCACTCCAGAAGACCGATGAACTGCGTGTCCATGTTCGATCTACGCTCGCATCGCAAATGACGAGGCGCCCAGCACGATACACAGAAGCCCGGCGATCATGATCGCGGTGGAGATGCGGAGCAGGCGCATTTCCGAGTGGTAGCGGTCGAGCAGGTCGTGAATGAATCTGGGCTCGTCCAGCACTGGATAGTCGATCCGCAAGTATGTTGAGGCAATTCCCAGCGTCGCAACAAACAGAAATGCAATTGCTCCGGCCGTAAACGCAATGACCGGTAGATGCCCGGGTATGTGCTCTTTCGTGAGAAAAAACACGAATGTCGAGCAGAACGAGATCAGGATTCCTGAGAGCGTGACCATCATGTTGGCGGTCACACGGATCCGATCTCGATTCTTCTCGATCGTGTCCATGATTCTGGCCGCCGTGATCCGCTCCGGCGGCTCGAAATGCTGGTTCACGACTGTCACAGGCATGCCGCGGTCTCGTCTTTGTGCTGACGTCCCGTGGCCATGCTAGCTGATTATTCGGGCCTTTCGTCCTAGATTTTTGTGAAATGAACGCGTCGCGGCGGGCGCGCGAGGACAGGAAGCAGAGCCGAGCGCCGCCTGTCCCGCAGCCATCTGTTTCGAATGGTCTTGGCATAGGCCGGCCGCAGGCTTCACCCGCGGCCGGCATGACACGCTCACCGTGCCAGCAGCCGCTCGGCGATCTGCACGGCGTTGAGGGCCGCCCCCTTGAGGAGCTGGTCGCCGCACACGAACAGCGCGAGGCTGCGGCCGGAGGGATCGCCGAGATCGGGGCGGATGCGGCCGACGAGGACGTCGTCCTGGCCGGAGGCTTCCGACGGCATCGGGAAGTGGTTGGCGACGCGGTCGTCGACGACGCGCACGCCCGGCGCGGCGGCGAGCAGCTCGCGGGCGCGGGCGGGCGTCATCGCCTCGTCGAAGGTGACGTTGATCGCCATGGCGTGGGCGCGCAGCACCGGCACGCGGATGCAGGTGATTCCGATCGGCAGCTCCGGCGTGTCCATGATGCGGCGCGTCTCGGCCACGACCTTCAGCTCCTCGCCATTGTAGCCGCTGTCGGTGTCGACCTCGGCGTTGTGGCTGAACAGGTTGAAGGCGTAGGGGTGCGGCAGCACACGCGGCGTGAACGCCTCGCCCTTGAGATAGGCGGCGGTGGATGCGCGCAGCTCTTCCATCGCCGCGGCGCCGGCGCCGGACGCCGCCTGATAGGTCGCGATGTTGAGGCGGCGGATGGGCGCTGCGCGGTGCAGCGGCGCCAGCGCCACGGTTGCGATGGCGGCGACGCAGTTCGGGTTGGCGATGACGCCGTGGTGGGCGGCGATGACATCGCCGTTCACCTCCGGCACCACCAGCGGCACCTTCGGCTCCATGCGGAAGGCCGAGGAGTTGTCGACGACGACCGCGCCGGCGCGCACGGCCGTGCGGGCATATTGCCTGGAGATGCCGCTCCCGGCGGAGAACAGCGCGATGTCGACACCGGCGAAGCTGGTCTCGGTCAGCTCCTCGACGACGCGGTTGTCGCCCCGGAACGGCAGGGTCTTGCCGGCGGAGCGGGCGGAGGCGAGCAGGCGCAGGCCGCCGAGCGGGAAGTTGCGTGCGGCGAGGCAGGTCAGCAGTTCGACGCCGACGGCGCCGGTGGCGCCGACGATGGCGACGACGGGGGCAGCCGGCATGCGGCGGGGCGAGGCAGCGGAATCAGGGGAGTTCGGCATAGGTCTCTCTCTCGGTCAGGGGGACGGAGAGAGACGGGGTCTGTGGTTCGCGCGTGCCCCATCCGTCTCCGGTTGGGGCTTTGGCTGGGATCAGACTTGCTGCGACAACCGCGCGAGCACCAGCGAACGCCCCGTCGAAACGGTCGTTTTGGTGGTGGTTTTGCTGGTTTTCATCGCAAACATGGCGTGCTCCCTATCATGGCCGCCCGCCGACGGCAATGGCCCGGGGCGGGGATTTCGCCGACCGGGACGGTCGTCGTCGGTCAGCTGCGGTAGAACCGCCACATCCGCAGGAAGGTGGCGTGAACCTCCTCGGCCGGCTGGTCGAGCGGCTCGACGTTGACCAGCACCCGGCCGTCGCGGTCGAGCCGCCACGGCCGGCGCATCAATTTCCGGTAAAGCGGCTGGCGCCGCCAGTCGGCGACCAGCGCGCTGGCGAGCGGCGTGCTCAGCGTGATCTGCAACTGCTGGGAGATCATGGCGCGGTCGGCGATCGGCACGAGGTCAATGCGGGCGATGGCGCGCCAGCGCACGAGGCCGAGCGCCTGGACGAAAATGCCGTACTGGTTGGCGCCGATGATCGGCCGCCCGGTCTCCAGCATCGGCAGGTTGTGGTAGGTGAAGCCGGCGATGGCGGCGGCGAACGGCAGCCAGTACCACGCCCGCGTCAGCCACGCAGCGCCGACGAACAGCACGGCGACCGCGGCCGTCACATAGATCGGGAAATACGTGTCTTCGCGACTGTAGGTGACCGAGTAACCGCCGACATTCTCTTCGTTCAATGGGCCCATGTGAGCGCTGCACCCGCACTTGCGAGAGAGAGCCCGGCACGGTCAAAGCTAGGCGATCTGGCGGCAGGTGCAACCGGCGATAACGTCGCGGAGCCACGAAATCGCGCCCGGGGGACAGTCTGCGGGCGATCTCATGCGCCGGCGCGGACCCCCGCGGCGACGGCGCGGGCGCGCATGCGCGCCGGATACCAGCGGGTGAACCACACCGCGGCGACGAAGGCGGCGACGGTGAGGGCGATGCCGATCCACAGCGGCACCTGCGGCAGGTAGAGCATGATCACGTCCGCCAGCACCATCACCGCGAAAGCGCCGGCCCAGCCCCAGGTGATCACGGCGTTGACTGCGAGGAAGGCCGGCAGCGCGGCGATCTCGGCCGGGACCTGCTCGCGGGCATACTGCAGCGTGAACGGCAGGCGGATTGCGATCGAGATCAGCACGATGGCGAGCAGGCCGGTGTCGACCGCGAGCCGCACGCCGAGGATGCTCCAGGCCGACGGCACCAGCGTGACATAGAGGCCGAGCGCGCCGAACAGCACGGCGGTGCCGGCCTCCAGCACCTTGACCGACTTGCCGCTTGCGAGCTCGCGCACCACCAGAACCACGGCGATGGCCGCGCCGGCGAACAGGGCGATCTGCGCGCTGGTCGAGCGCATCAGGATCGCGAACGCGATGAACGGCGAGAAGCTCAGCAGAATGCCCATGGCGAAATCTCCCTGATGGCGTGTTGTGTCGTGTGTTGTCGTGTCGTGGCGGAGTGACGAGGGCGTCGGCCGCGCTCAGGCCTGCATCTGGGCGGCGCGCGCCCGGGCGCGCTGGGTGTACCACTTGGTGAACTGCACCGCGGCGTTGCGGCTGGCGAAGGTCGCGGCGACGCCGATCCACAGCGGTGCGCTCGGCCACCACACCGAGACGATGTCGGCGACCAGCATTAGCACGAACGCGCCGACCCACGCCCAGGTCAGGATGTAGTTGGTGCGCAGGAACGTCGGCATCGCCATCACCTCGGGGGCGACTTCCTCGCGGGCGTACTGCAGCGTGAACGGAAAGCGCAGCGCGATCGAGGTCAGCGCCACCAGCAGCAGCCCGGCGCTGATGCTGACGCGGATGGTCGCGGGCGTCAGTCCGCCATCGAGCAGCACCATGGCGAGGCCGAGGCCGCCGAGCAGGACGGCGGTGGCGATGTTGAGGATCTTGGCGGAGCGGCCGCGGGCGCGCTCGAACACGATCAGCGCGAGGGCGACGCCGGCACCGCCGAACAGGCTGACCGTCACGGTGGCGATCCAGCTCAGCACGCCCAGGGTAAGGAAGGGCAGGAAGATGATGAAGAACAGCATGACCGGTTCGTCCAGTATCTTTACGATGTAAAGATGCTAGCCTGCCGGCGGATCGATCGCAAGCAAAATCTTTACAGTGTAAAAATGGAGCGTGGTCGGGTCGCTGCGGCGGCCGTCAGGTGGGAGAGAAGCCGGTGGCGCCGGCGGTCAGATCGGCCGGGCATCCAGCGCCTGCCGCCAGTGCGCGGTGCGCTCCTTGAGCGCGATGGCGCGCACATAGGCCGGCGCCTCCTCGTCGAATTCCTCCAGGATCTCAAAGCTGAAGGCGTCCGCGCCGTGGTCGCGCCAGGCGGCCTGCAGCCCGGCATCGGCCTGGCCGCCAGTGCGCAGGGTGAACCAGATGCGGTTCTGGATGGTGTCGAGATTCGGCGAGCCGCCGACCCAGACGGCACCGGCCGGCGCGCAGCGCACGGCGAATACGCCGACCATCGCCTTGCGCTCCTTGTAGGCCATGATCGCGGCCCGTCTCGCTTCGCCCTTCATGCTCGTCTCTCGCACCCCATCGAAAGGCGAGGGGATAGCAGGCCCGGGGAGGCTCGTCAATATTATCCGGGTAATATTTCGAGGAGCGTGGGGTCTATGGCGTGCGGACCGCGAGCCGGCTCTCGATGAACGCCGACAGGCCGGCGATGAAGGTGCGCACGGTCCGCGTCAGGGAGCGGCGCGACGGGTAGAGCGCGTAGACCGACACCGGATGCGGCTGCCAGTCCGCCAGCGGCGCGATCAGCCGGCCATGGGCGATGTCGTCACGGCACTGCACCGCCGGCAACCGCGCGACGCCGAGGCCCTTGAGCGCGGCCTGGTAGATCAGCTTGAGGCTGTTGGTGGAGAATTTCAGATCGACGTCGAGGTCGTGCTCGGTGCCGTTCGGGCCATAGAGCTTCCAGCGCGTCGCGTAGCCGTCCGCATTCCAGCCGATCGCCTCGCAGTTCGCCAGATCCGACAGCGTCAGCGAACGCGGCGCAGCGGCGAACAGCGTCGGCGCGGCGACCAGCACGTAAGGCACGGCCATCAGCTTCTGGCAGATGATGTCGGAATCCGGCAGCGCCTCGCGCGACGGCTGGATCACGAGATCGTAGTTCTCCATGTTCGGCGCGAACTGGCCCTTGGCGATGTCGAGGGTGACGCGGACATCGGGATAGTCGACGGCGAAATTGGTCGCGAACTCGCCGACGAACATTTCCGTCAGCACCTCGGGGCAGGCGATGCGCAGCTTGCCGCCGGGATGTGCGCTGCTGCTGTCCTGCGCCAGCGCCTTCACGCTCTCCCATTCCTCGCGGATGCGCTGGCCGCTGCGCATGATGCTGAGGCCGATCTCGGTGACGGCGAAGCTGCGCGGGCCGCGGTTGATGAGTTGCACGCCGAGCTGGCTTTCGAGATCCTCGATCCGCCGGCTGAGCCGCGATTTCGGGATTCCCGTCCTGCGGCTGGCGGCGGAGATGCTCCCCGCTTCGACAACCTCGGCGAGCAGCGTCAGATCGTCCACGTTGCCCATTCAGCCTCCGGCGATGGTCGAGCGTCCTGAAATCGAAACGATGCATTCTAACTTCAGATCTCGACACCTTGCATGAAAAATCTGAGCTTGGCGGCGCGTTCGCATCTGTGCGGCGCAGGCGCGAAGCGATCGTCCGCAAGAGTCGCGACGCCGGGAATGCCAAGGACGAGTGGCGCACGTCGCCGGCCCATCATCTCGCAAGCATGAAGCGGCGCGCAGGCGCGCGCCGCACGGGACCGGCTTTGCTCCAACGCAAATCTGACGCCGCACAACCTGCCCTTGTGCGAACGATGACCTGTGGGCAGCTGGAGGGGGAATGACGATGATGAAGCAATTCGCGTACGGCCCGGCGGCGGGCCTTGCGCTCATGAGCTGCGCGCAGGCGGCCGATCTGCCGGTCAAGGCGAAGGCGGTCGAATACGTCAAGGTGTGTTCGCTGTACGGCGCGGGCTTCTATTACATCCCGGGCACCGACACCTGCATTCGCATCGGCGGCGCGATCCGCCTCGACACCGCGTTCAACGGCGTGACGTTCGACACGCCGCTGTGGCAGGGTGGCACGGGCGGCGCCAACGCCTACAACCGCAACTACTTCAACACCCGCGAACGCCTCAACCTGTTTCTCGACACGCGCACCGCCACCGACTACGGCGTCGTGCGCACCTACGCCAACCTGCAGTTCGATTTCATGCAGGCGCGCGAGAGCATCGCCGGCGGCTATCTCGCGGTCGACTGGGTGTTCATCCAGTTCGCCGGCTTCACCTTCGGCAAGGCGGTGTCGCAGTTCGATCCGCAGTGGGCGCTCGCCAAGCCGATCATCTCGTCGGGCGTCAACGCCGGCTCGAACGACGCCACGGGCATTCCGCAACTCGCCTACACCGCCGCGTTCGGCAACGGCGTGTCGGCGACCATCGGCCTCGAGGACGCGCAGCCCTATCGCTCCGCCGGCGTCGTCAATGCCAGCTTCGGTCTGCTCGGTCCGTTCGGCGCCAATGTCGCCGCGAGCGGCCTGCAGAACGGCTTCTACGGCGCTGCCGCCAACACCTTCCTCGGCAATGTCGAAACCGGCGATCATGTCCCCGACATCGTCGCCAACGTGCGTCTCGACCAGGCATGGGGCACGCTGCACGTCGGCGCCGCCGCCCATGAAGTCCACGGCACCTATTACACCAGCTCCAACAGCGACACCGGCCATCCGTCGTCGGCCTGGGGCTATGCCTTCACCGGCGCGTTCGAGCTGAAGAACCTGCCGACCGGCCTCGGCGACAGCCTCAAGGTCGAGGCGACCTATGCCAAGGGCGCTGCCAAGTACGTGTTCGGTGGCACCGCCGATCTCGTCGGCGGCGGTCGCTATGCCAAGATCGGCTCGGGCGCAGGGACCGGCGGCAGCATGGCCTTCGGCTATGTGCTCGACGGCGTCTACTCCGGCACCACCGCGGCGAACGGCTCGGGCATCGATCTCAGCAGCGCGTGGGATGTCAGTGCGTTCTACGAGCACTACTGGACGCCGGCGTGGCGCACCTCGCTGTTCGGATCGTACACCGCGATCAACTATGGCACGTCGGCCAACGCGGCGCTGCTCGCGGCGGCGAACGGCACGGGATTGCTGTCGAGCACGGTGACGACGCCGCCGGTCACCACCGGCTCGTTCAACGGCACCAACACCGGCAACTTCAACTTCGCGATCGCGCAGGTCGGCACCCGCACGGCATGGATGCCGGTGCAGAACCTGACGTTGTCGGCGGAGTTCGTCTACAGCCGCCTGATCCAGAACCAGAGCGGCATCTACACCGCCGGCGCCGGCATCCCCGGCGTCGTCGCCGGCACGACGTATGAGATGAAGAACCAGAATCTCTACAACGGCGGCGTTCAGATCCTGCGCAGCTTCTGATCGCGCAAGGCTGAACCGGAAAAGGCAAAAGGGCATCGCTGCTCCTCCGGCCGCGGGCCGGGGGAGCCTGCCATGCAGGGACGTCCCGGACGGGGCGCGAGGGGTGAGGAGGAATGTCGTTGACATACGCACGGGTGTGGATGCTGTCGCTGTGTTTCGTCGTGGTGCTGCTCGACGGGCTGGACACCAGCGCGGTGGCTTTGGTCGCGCCGGTGCTGGCGCGGCAGTGGGGGATCGCGCCGGCGGCGCTGACGCCGGCCTTCGTCGCCACCAGTGTCGGCGCCGTCGTGGGCTATGTGGCGTGCGGGCCGCTGGCGCAGCGGGTCGGCCTGCGTGTGGTCGGGGTCGCCAGCGTCGTTCTGTTCGGTGTCGGCACCTTGCTGACGGCGCTGGCCGGCGATGTCGCGGTGCTCGCGATCATGCGGTTGGTATCGGCGGTCGGGCTCGGCGGCGCGCTGCCGGTCGCGGTCACCGTGGCGACGACGCAAGCGTCCGAGAAGACGCGGACGACCGTGGCGATGCTGGTGGCGACCGGGCTGTCCGCGGGCGGCGTGGTCGGCGGCCTGATCAGCGGGCCGCTGATGGTCCGCTTCGGCTGGGCATCGGTGTTCGTCGTCGGCGGCGTGCTGCCGCTGCTGTTGCTGCCGGCGTTGTGGCGCATGCTCGGCAGCGCCGACGCAGCCCATGGCGCGATGACGCGGGCAGGCGGGCACGGCACGCTCGGTGCGCTGTTCGCCGACGGCCTCGCGGCAGCGACGGCGCTGCTGTGGGCGTTCGCGTTCCTGATCTTTCTGGTGAGCTACGCGCTGCTGTTCTGGATTCCGACGCTGCTGGTCGCGTTCGGCTTCGCGCCGACCGATGCCCCTCTGGCGGCGGCGGCGTTCGGCGCCGGCGGCCTCGTCGGCAATGCCATCGTGATGCTGCTCGTCGGCCGGGCCGGCATCACGCCGGCGCTCGCGGCGGCGGCGCTTTGCGCGCTCGCCTGCATCGTCGCGATCGGCTGCGGGCTCGTTCCGCCGGCATTGCTGCTGCTCGCGATCGGGGCCGTCGGCGCCGGGCTGATCACCGGCTGCGTCGGCCAAAGCGCGCTCGCAGTATCGTTCTATCCGCCGGCGCTGCGCACCACCGGCGTCGGCTGGTCGGCGGCGAGTGGGCGCATCGGTTCGATCGTCGGGCCGGCGGTCGGCGGTGCGCTGCTGTCCATCGGCTGGCCGGCGCGCGACATCGTGCTCACCGCCGCGCCGGCGGTGATCGCCGCGATCTTCGCGCTCGCGGCGTTGTCACTCGCCGGACGCCGTGTCGCTCCCGCCGGCATCGCGCAACGCTGAGCCCGCCACAACCAGAAACGTCTCCAGGAAAAGGAATGCAGATGTCGACTCATCCCCACGCCACCACGCCGTTCGGGCGTTTCATCGGACGGCGCGACGGTGACGTCGCCGTGTTCCGCGGCATTCGCTATGCGCAGCCGCCGGTCGGCGCGCGCAGGTTCGCAAGGCCCGTCGAGATGCCGCTCCATGCCGGCGACATCGATGCGGGCGAGGACGGCCCGATGCCGCCGCAACTGCCGTCGCGGCTCGAGAACGCGATGGGGCCGCAGTCCGGGGCGCAGGGCGAGGACTGCCTGCGCCTCACGATCTGGCGGCCGGCGGATGCCGCCGCCGACGAACGGCTGCCGGTGCTGGTGTGGTTTCACGGCGGCGCCTTCATGACCGGCGCGGGATCGCTGCCGTGTTACTCGGGCCATGCGCTCAGCCATGCCGAACGGCTCGTGGTGGTCACCGTGAGCAGCCGTCTCGGGCCGCTCGGCTATGCCCGCATCCCCGGCGTGAGCGACGGCAATCTCGGCCTGCACGACCAGCTCGCCAGCCTGCGCTTCGTCCAGCGCAGCATCGCCGGCTTTGGTGGCGATCCCGACAATGTCACCATCGCCGGCCAGTCGGCCGGCGCGTTCGCGGTGCTGGCGCTGGCGGTGATGCCGCAGGCGCGCGGCCTGTTCCGGCGCGCGATCCTGCAGAGCGGCCCGTTCGTGATCCAGCCGGATGCGCCGGAACGCGCCGAGGCGCGGGGGCGCCTGCTGGCGGAAACGGTCGCCGATGGCCGCGCCGACGCGCTGCGCGAGGTCGCTGTCGATCGCATCGTCGCAGCGAGCGGCGTGGTCGCGCGGCAGTTCGCTTCGGGGCCCGGTGATTTCACGCCACCCTATCTGCCGTGCATTGATGGCGAGCTGATCCAGGGGCCGCTGCTCAAGGCGGTTGCCGATGGCGCGGCGTCATGGTGTCCGATGATCGCCGGCTATACCCGCGAGGAATGCACGGTGTTCGCCGCGATCGATCCGGCGCTCGCCACCCTCGACGAGGCGGGCCTGCTCGCGATTCTGGAGAAACGCCTCGGTGATGATGCCGCGACGCTGCTTGCCGAGTACCAGGCGCTGCGTGGCCGGCAGCGCCATCCGGCGGCGCTGCTGTCCGATGTGCAGACTGACGCGCATTTCGTCGGCCCGACCCACGAACTCGCCCACCTGCAGCGCCGGGCGGGACGGCCGATCCATCTGTTCTCGTTCGACTGGCAGTCGCCGCGCGCTGGCTTCGGCGCCAACCACTGTCTCGAGCTGCCGTTCCTGTTCGGCAACCGCGATGCCTGGGCCGACGCGCCGATGGTCCGCGGCGCCGATGACGACGACTACGCCCATCTCGGCGCAACCCTGCGCGGCTACTGGGGCGCGTTCGCGCGCACCGGCCGCACCGAGGTTGCGGGATTGCCGCCGTGGGACGCTTATGACGACGCGCGCACGGTGATGAGTTTCGACCGCTGTGTCAGGCCGCTGAGCGATCCCGCCGGCACGCGCTGGCGGCTGGCGTTTCGGGCGCTGAATCGCGCCTGAGATGACATGGGGCGAAGCCCGGCTTTGTCGCTGGGCTCTGCCTTCTTCTCATTGCAGATCATGTGCGTCGCTCTACTCCGGCGGGAGCTTCGAGAACCGGAAATTGCAGTGCTTCGCGCCGCCGGCCAATGTCTGCGTCCGTTCGAGGCGGATGCCCTGTGCAGCATACGCGTTGAAATCAAGTCCGCAGATGTGAGGCAGGATGTCCTTGTCGTCATGGCGGGCCGCGAATTTGCAAAAGCCACAGGCCGTGTAGTTGATGCCGAATGCAAAGTTGTCACCGGGGCCGGGCTCGACGAAATCGTAGACGAAGTCTTCCGGAAATTCTGCCTGATGGCTTTCCGTCGTGCTTTGGGCCGCCTGCTCGCGCAGCAGGTCCTGATTTTCCGGTGACATGAAACGGCGCCCCGCGGCGAGACGGTCCGCTTCGGGCAGAGTGAGCAGTTGCGCCTTGTAGGTGTCCCGCTCGATCTCGCCGATGACAGGCAGCGGCACGCCGTGCCGCCGGAGCACCCGGCTGATGGCCATGAAGCCCATCAGGCGCATGTAGAAATCGCTCATGCGATTGGCTGTGCCGCCGACATACGGCGTCTCGGCGAGCACGATGCCGAACTCGCCCATCACCTCCTGCCTGATCCCGTCGAAATCGGAGAGGTGCGTGCGTTCGCGCAACATCGCTTCGGCAAGAAGGAGGCGATGGTGCATGTCAGCCTCCATTGCAGCGCGATGCGACTCGTAAAAGGGATGGATGACTTCGGCCATTGGACGCCTCCTCAACACGATCAGTCTGGTCGGGGGCGCATGGGGCCCTCGAATGTCGTGAACCAACCGTAGTCCGGGGCTCCAGATCAGCGCAAAGCATGGTTCCTTCGGTTGAGCACTAGAAAATCTATTGCAAGGCCACGGGTCATCGGTGTCAAACTGCGCCGCGATGACCTACATCCTCCCGCCCCTCAACGCGCTTCGCGCCTTCGAAGCGGCGGCGCGGCATCTCAGTTTCAAGCTGGCCGCGCATGAGCTGCACGTCACGCCGGCCGCCGTCGGGCAGCAGGTGAAGGCGCTGGAGGCACGCCTTGGCGTGCGCCTGTTCGAGCGGCTGCACAAGCAGCTCATTCTGACCGCGGCGGGGCAGGCCTATCTGCCCGGAATATCCGACGGCTTTCGCCGGATTGCCGACGCGACCTCGGAATTGAAGCCGGCAGGCGCGGTGCTGCTGCGGCTGGGCGTCCATGGCGGCCTCGATCTGCGCCGCCTCGCACTGGCGGAGTTTCGCGGCGCGCATGTGGACATCGGTTTGCGGGTGCTGCAGCCCGCCGGCCTGCACGAACTGGTCGAAGGCAAGGTCGACATGCTGATCACCCGCGGTCTTGGCCACCATCCGGGTTATCGCTGCGACCGGGTCGACGAGGGGGCTGGTCTCGGGGATTGGCTGGTGATGGCCGAAGGCAGCGCAGATTGTCCCGAGGTCGTCAGCTTCCGCGCATGGCTGCGGGCCCTGCCGGTCGAGAGCAGGCATGCAACGCAACGCCGGGGGCGTCTGTTGGGCATCGTCGGCAGTTGAAGCGGTCGTGAAGCCGATGGCGTCGGGGCCTTTCACACGCCCTCGACAACGCGATCGATCCGTCGCCTTGCCGACTGCCGTGCGCCGACGGCGTCCTTGAGCGTGCCAGCGGCGCCGAGGCCGAACGGCGGCATGTTGTTGTAGACGTTTTCGTACTGGCCGGCCTTGATGACGTACGTCTCGTGCCAGATGCCGACGTCGCCGCTCTCGCCGACCGCGCGGTTGAACGCCTGCCACGCCGGCAGATGGGCGGCATTGCGGTTCTTCGCGTACGCCTCCAGCGCGTCGAAGCTGCGCCAGTACTGCACCACCATGATCACCGGAAAGCCAAAATGGGTGCGGGCGTGCAGCAGGCCGAGGTCGGGCTGCCGCGCCAGCTCGGCGAGCATGCGGGGCATCGCGCGCGCCACCGGCGCCCAGCGCCACACCTTCCACGGCTTGTTGATGCGCATGCCGATCAGGAACACGACGAAGTCGCCGTCGAGTTCGGCGCACATGCGCTTGGCAATGACATCGGCCATGGCAACGGCTCTCCGGATGGGGCGATGGATCGGCAGCGGTGGTTCGATCGGTGGCCGGATGTCCCGGCCACCGGTCGAGATGGCGCGTCAGCGGCCGTTCACCCAGTTGCCGTGGAAGCCGTCGGGCACGCGGTGTCCGAGTTTCACGAGCGCAACGGGGCCACTTTCGACATCCTGGGCGTTGAACACCGCGACGTCGCTGCGGTTCTCGCGCGCGCGCCACACCGCGGCGATCAGCCAGCCGTCGCCCTCAGCTGCCTCCGCGCCGCGCTCGACGAACACCGGCTCGGAGATAGTGTCGCCGTCGGGCAGCAGGTACTGCGCGCGGCGGTTGGCCTTGTGGTCGACATGGACGATGCCGGACAGGCCCGAGGCCGCGGCGCCCGCGGGATTGCCGCAGGCGTACCAGCCGTGGCGATAGGCGAGGCCGGCATGGCGATCGTCGATGCGGGGGAATTCGCCGGTGGTCTCGTCCTGGTAGTGCTGGGTGAAGCGGTCGGTGCCGCCTGAGAGGTCGAAAGTCCAGCGGCACAGCCGCGCCTTCGACTTCGCCGGATCGGTCGGGCGGCCGTCGGGATAGGGAAACAGCGGCGGCTCGGCGAACTGCATGACGTCGGCGATGATGCGCTGGCCGTCCTCCCACGCGTTCATGACATGGAAGACGTAGCAGCTGTCGCCGCGGAACCAGATGATGTCTTTCGTGCTGCCGCCGCGCTTCATCACGCCGACGTAAGCGCCCTTGTCCGGCTCCCAGGCGTAGGGCGGACGGCCGCCCATGGCGCGCTCCATGCTGCCGGTCAGCGGCAGGATCGGGAACAGCACATGTTTCTCGGTGACGATGAAGTCGTGCACCATGCTGGCGTAGGGCGCGTCGAAGCGTTCGAACTGCGACACCTCGCCGTTGGCGCCGACGACCCCGTAGCTGACCTTCGGCGTGAACGGCCCGCCGGCGTTGTAGCCGAAGAACACCATCTCGCCAGTGACCGGATCGAGCTTGGGATGCGCGGTGAAGGGCCCGGCGATGGCATCGCGATAGGTCTGGTAGCCGCGCGTCGCCAGCGTGCCCGGCTCGATCTCCGTCGGCATGTGGCCTTCTTCCAGCGCCAGCAGGCGGCCGGCGTGGAACACGATATTGGTGTTGGCGACGCCGCTGTCCTGCGTCGTGCCTTCGGGTACGTTGCCGAGGCGGCGGCCGAAGCCGCCGAACAGCGCGCGGCCGGCGTCGTGCTCGGCGAGCCACTTCGGCGTGCGCACCCAGCGGTTGCGATAGCTGGCGCGGCCGTTCTCGATATGGAAGGCGTGCAGCATGCCGTCGCCGACGAACCAGTGCGCGCCCGGTGCCTCGAACTGCGGGTTGGGGCCGTTGCGGTAGAGCGTGCCGTTGAGCTCTCGCGGCAGTTCGCCCTCGACCTTGAGGAAAGGCGCGTCGCATTCCATCGGGATCGGCGCGACGTTGCTGCGTGGGGGAAGGGCGTTCGGGTCCGACATCGGCGTTCCTCTCCGGGGCTTGCGGTGCTGTGCGACCGCTGCAGTTATCTTTACATCGTCAAGATAAAGCTAGACCGCGGCGTCGGACGCCGTCAAGCGAAATCTTGACAGTGTAAATATTGCGACCGATAAGTGACGCATGACCAGCAAGACCGAGATGAAGCCAGCCGCAAAGCGCGCCGCGCGCACGGAGCCGCGGGACGGCGCGGACACGCCCGCACGCGGCCGGCCGAAGGGGGGCCGCAAGGCCGAGGCGCTCGCGCCCTATCATCATGGCGCGCTGCACGAGGCGCTGTTGACCGCCGCCGAGCGCATCCTCGAGCGCGACGGCCTTGTCGGCCTGACGCTGCGCGCCGCGGCGCGCGAAGCCGGCGTGTCCCATGCCGCGCCGACCCATCATTTCGGCGATCTCACGGGATTGCTCAGCGAGCTTGCCGCGGTCGGCTTTCGCCGCTTCCGCGAGGCGCTGCTCGCTGCCGCGGCCGCCGAGACGGGGACCGGCGCGCGGCTCGACGCCATGGGCGGCGCCTATGTCGCGTTCGCCAAGCGCTATCCCGGCATGTTCACGCTGATGTTCCGCAGCGAGCGGCTCGATCTCGGCCGCCAAGTGCTGGCGGAGGCGATGGATGCCGCGGGCGCGGCGCTGGCGCAGGCGGTGGGTGCGCGCCGCCAGGAGACGATCGCGCCGGAGGCGCCGTCATTGACCCAGGCCGCCGACATCGTGCGGGCGTGGGCGATGGTGCATGGTTATGCGGTGTTGCTGCTCGATGGCCGTCTTCGCCATATCCTCGCCCACCTGCCGCGCGGGGCGGACGAGGATGCACTGCTGCGTGCGGTGCTGCTGCCGCCCGCGCCGGTGTGCTGAGGTTGCGCGCCGCTGGGGCTGGCGCCGCATGGCGCGCCGGCGCGAGACGGCCGCGCTATGTCGCCGCTGCGGCTGCAACCGCCGCCGCATGCCGGGCCGCGAGCTCGGTATCTTCGGCGGCGACGGAGGTGAAGCTCGGCCGCGCCGTCAGGCGGCGGGTGTAGTCGACGATCACGTCGCTCTCGGGCACCATCTTGAACATCATGCCCCAGTTCAGCGCGAGCCCCCACAGGATGTCCGCGGCGGTCAACCGCTCGCCCAGCAGGTACGGCCCGCGCGCGATCTGCGCTTCCAGCGTCGCCAGCATGGTGTCGAAATCGCCATAGGGCGACATCGCCAGCGGCGCCTTCGGATTGTTCATGGAGCGGTCGACCAGTCCCGGCTCGTAGCAGGCGGCATAATAGACCAGCCAGCGCAGGTAGGGCCCGCGCAGCGGATCGCCGATCGCCGGCGCAAGGCCCGCCTCGGGAAAGAGGTCGGCGAGGTAGATGAAGATCGCCACCTGCTCGGTGATCAGGGCGCCGTTGTGCAGGATGGCCGGCACCTTGCCGAGCGGATTGATGGCCAGATACGGCGCCTGGCGCTGCTCGCCCGCCTTCATGTTGAGGATGTGAAGCTGATAGGGCGCGCCCAGTTCCTTGAGCAGGGTCAGCGCGCCGGCCGAGCGGCTCTGTGGCGAGTGGAACAGGGTGATGGTGTCGGTGGTCATGGCTTGTCCTGACGTGAGGAAGGTCCGGCGTCCGATGTCGCGCCGGCCGGGGCCACGATACGGGGCCATACCTGTCAGTTTCTGTCAGGTTGGTTTAGACTGTCTCACATGCGCGCCAGCCGTCTCCTTACCATCCTGACCACCCTCCAGGCCCGCGGCCGGGTCACAGCAAAGACGCTGGCCGACGAGTGCGAGGTGTCGCTGCGCACCATCTATCGCGACGTCGATGCCCTCAGCGCGGCGGGCATTCCCGTCTACAGCGAGCGCGGCTCGGAGGGCGGCTACCGCCTGCTCGACGGCTACCGCACCCGCCTCAACGGCCTGTCCGCCCGCGAGGCCGAGGCGCTGTTCATGACCGGGCTGTCGGGGCCTGCGGCTGATCTGGGCCTTGGCGCGGTGATGGCGGCGGCGCAGACCAAGCTGCTGGCGGCGATGCCGGTCGAGCTGCGCGCCGGCGCGGAGCGCGTGCGGGCGCGCTTCCATCTCGATGCGCCGGGATGGTTCGGCGAGGCCGAGCAGCCTGCCCATCTCACCGCCATCGCCAACGCGGTATGGGAGCAGCGCGCGCTGCAGATCCGCTATCGCAGCTGGAAGGCGGAGAAGCACCGCCGCATCGAGCCGCTCGGCATCGTGCTCAAGGGCGGCTCCTGGTACGTCGCCGGCCAGGTCGGGACCAGCGTGCGGATCTACCGCATCGCCCGCATCCGCGAGCTCGCCATGCTCGACGAGCGTTTTGAGCGGCCGGAGAGCTTCGATCTCGCGACGTTCTGGGCCGACAGCACCCAGCGGCTCGGCGAGGAGCTGCACAGCAACCGCGCCACGGTGCGGCTGTCGCCGATGGGCGTGAAGCTGATGGAAATGTTGCTGTCGCCCCTGGTGCGCAACGGCGCCGTCATTGCTGCGGAGGCCGACGCCGACGGCTGGCGCGTGGTGACGCTGCCGGTGGGCTCGGAGCGCCAGGCGGCGGCGGAACTGATGTCGTTCGGTCCGGAAGCGGAGGTGCTGGCGCCGCAAGCGCTGCGCCTGAGGATCGCCGCACTCGCCGCCGAGCTCGTGCGGCTCTATGGCGAGAAGGCGCACCTGGAGGCTGTCTCCACGTAAACGGTTTCGTGCGCGATGGACACCGGCGCGCGTTCAGCGCGGCAACGCCAGCTCCGTGGCGCGGCCCGGCGTTCCGGCAACGATAATCTTGTCCGTCGCGCAATCGAAGCCGCGCGCCTGTGTGTCGGCGGTGCGCTGCGCCAGCGCCTCGGCATCCACGTTGGCGGCAACGTCGACATAAGCGACATGGCAGACAGCGCCGGGCGACAGCCGCGTGACCACGAGCAGCGCCCGCGTGCGCGGCCGGCCGTCGGGGCTGGCATCGTCATTGTCGGCGAGATGCCAGCGCTGGATCATGGCAAAGGGCTGGCCGCCGGCGAGCCGCCATGCAATGCGTGCGTCGGTGGAGTTGAACGGGCCGAAGCTCTGCGTGGCCGCGGGTTCCGCGCTCGCCTGCCGGACGGTGCGGCCGGCGGAGACGGTTTCGCGCAGGTCCGTTTCCGTCTTGCGGACGATCCAGCCCGCGGGGCCGCGGCAGGCTCGGGGTGGCGGCGGATCGCGATGGCCCGAGGGCGCAGGGCAACTGGTGACCGCCAGCGACGGCGGGTCATCGGCGGCGGCGGGGGATGCGAGCGCCGCCAGCATGGCGGCGAGCGGGCCCGCCGCACGGGAGCGACGAGCGGCAGGGGCTGTCATGGCAAACACGCGGCTCGGATCATGGGCGGTTGGTCGCAATAGGATGTGGATCGGTTCGGTGAAACCGCGTGGCAAGGCATGACTTTTGCTTCGAAAGCTCTATAGAGAAACGTCCACGGAAGAATCGCCGCAGGGCTCGTCCCGAGTCGCAGGCCTGCGATCGGCGGCGGGATTGCAGATCACCCCACGTCACGGATCAGCCGCTTCGCTCCCATGCCTGTCATTTCCAGCCGCAAGCCCTATCGCATCGGTCGCTCCAAGACCGGCCTCGGTCTGTTCGCCACCAAGCCGATCAAGAAGGGCGACGAGATCATCGAGTATTTCGGTCCGCTGCTCGACTCGCGCAACGAGAAGCACGACGCCATCGAGAACAAGTACCTGTTCGAGATCAACAACCGCTGGACCATCGACGGTTCCGTCCGCCGCAACATCGCGCGCTACATCAACCATGCCTGCCGGCCCAACGCCGAGTCGGACGTGCAGGAGCGCAAGCGCAAGGTGTTCATCCGCGCGATCAAGAACATCCAGCCGGGCGAAGAGATCAACTACGACTACGGCCGCGACTACTTCAAGGAATACCTCAAGCCGATCGGCTGCCTGTGCGAGGCCTGCGTGAAGAAGCGCAAGCTCGCGGCTGCCGAAGAGCGCGCCGCGAAAAAGAAGGCCAAGGCCCGTGCCGAGAAGCGCGCGGCGGCGAAGAAGACGACCAACGGCACCGGCCGCGCCAACGGTCATGCCGTCGCCTCCAGGGTGGTCGGCAAGCGCAAGACGTCCGTGGCCGGCAAGACCGCGTCGGCCAAGAAGCGCGCCAAGGCGCACTGAGTGGTGGTCATCGTTGGCGGTCAGGTGATCTCTCGCCTGGTCGCCTTCTTCAAGTCTGCGGGACTTATTCCTGCTGGTCTTCGTGCCGCCTCCGCCGCACCTCGCGCATGACCTTCCTCGGACACACCAGCGTCGCGCGCTGCTCGACGGCGGCGACGTAGGCGACGACGAACGCGCCGGTGTCGCGCACCACGGTGTCGGGCATGTGGAGCGCGCCGGCGACGAGCCGGGTCGTGGCCATCACCAGCAGCCGTGTGAGCAGGCGGGCCTCGTGGACGACGGCGGGGTGGCGCACGAACGCGCGTCCGACGTGAAGGGCAAGCGACAGCATGACGGGTCTCCCGAACCTCGGTGCGGCGGGCAGGGGCCCGGCGCGGGGGCTGTGATCTGACGCCGACCATGGCGGATCGGCGCGGCCGGTTCGATTACCTGGCAGGTAATGGATCGTGTGCAGGGTGCATGTTAGCGTTCGGACATGATGACAACCCACGTCGCCCCTTCGAAGGCCGCCGTTGCGCGGCCTGTCCATGTCGGCGAGTACCTGCGCGAATGGCGCCAGCGCCGCCGGCTCAGCCAGCTCGACCTCGCCTCCGAGGCCGAGATCTCCGCCCGCCATCTCAGCTTCATGGAGACCGGCCGCGCCACGCCGTCGCGCGACATGGTGCTGCGTCTCACCGAGCGGCTCGACGTGCCCTTACGCGAGCGCAACGTCATGCTGGTGGCCGCGGGCTTCGCGCCGGCGTACCCGCTGCGCTCGCTCGACGATCCGGCGCTGCAGGCGGCGCGCCAGGCGGTCAATCTCGTGCTCAAGGCCCACGAGCCCAATCCGGCGCTCGCGGTCGACCGTCACTGGAATCTGGTCACCGCCAACCGCATGGTGACGCCGCTGCTGGAAGGCGTGCCGCAGCGCCTGCTCGGCAATCCGCTCAACGTGCTGCGGCTCAGCTTCCATCCCGAAGGCCTCGCGCCGCGCACGGTCAACCTCGCCGAATGGTGCGCGCATTTGCTGGAGCGGCTGCAGCGCCAGTGCGAAGCCTCGGCCGATCCGGTGCTGGTCGCGCTCTACGACGAACTGAAGAGCTATCCGATCCCGGCGCGGCGCACGCCGCATGCGCCGGCGGTGGACAGCGTCGCGGTGCCGTTTCGCATGCGGCTCGGCGATGACGTGCTCAGCTTCTTCTCCACCACCATGGTGTTCGGCACGCCCATCGACATCACGCTGTCGGAGCTGGCCATCGAGACGTTCTTCCCGGCGGACGATGCGACCGCCGCGCGGATGCGCGAGATCGCGGCGGGGATGTGACGGGCGCGGTCTGTCCGAAGGACGCGATCCTGCCGCCGGGGCGATCGTGGCGTGCGACATCTGCCTGTCATGCGCTGCGCGGTCGAAAGTCGGGCCTTGTTTTTGTGTCAGCTTTTCTCACATGACCTGCGAATTTTCCTGAATTGTCCGGCGCGCTTGCGAGAGATACCCTCGCATCGGGATCGCGCGGCCCGCGCGGGGCGGGCGCAGACGCGATCCGAACAGGAGACACACCCGGCATGGTCTGCGACACGAACGTTCGGTCCGGTCAGTGTCACTGCGGCGCGGTGCGCTTCAAGGTGACGCTCAGCGACGGCTTCCATTCGATCCGCCGCTGCACCTGCTCGTACTGCCGGATGCGCGGCGCCGTGGTCGTCATGGCGGAGATGGGCGGAATCGAGATCCTGCAGGGCGAGGATGCGCTGACAAGCTATCGTTTCCATACAGGATCGGCGCAGCACTTCTTCTGCGCGCGCTGCGGCATCTATACCCATCATCAGCGGCGATCCGACCAGAGCCTCTACGCCGTCAACGTCGCCTGCCTCGACGGCATCAGCCCGTTCGATTTCGCCGAGGTGCCGGTCATGGACGGCATCAACCACACCAGCGACACCGGCAAGCCGACCCGTCGCGCAGGCACGCTTCGTTTCATCCCGGCCGATTGACGTTCGCTCGCGGCCGGTCACCGCCCGGCAGGGTTTAGGTGAACGGCCCCCGGGCGTTGTCGTCGCATGTGGCGGTCTCGGGCGGTCCTCCTCATGCTCCCGCCACGGCCGGCTTGGGCAATCTTGCCGGCAGGAACGACACTGCGAGCAGGACCACGAAAGCCGCGCCAGCGAGGATCTTGAACAGCGTGTCGAAGCCCCAGCGCTCGTAGACGATCGAGATCAGCGGCAGCGCTGTGGCGAGCGCGGTGAAGCTGACGACGTAGCGTACGCCATAGATGCGGGCGCGGGCCTCGCCGCTCGCCATCTTGCCGACCATGTAGTCGTTGATCGGGATCTGGCCGAACGCGCCGAGCATGAAGCCGAGCGCGACCGCCAGCGCGAGGCCGTCGTGCAGGCCCGGCATCAGCGCGAAGAACACCAGCTGCATCGCGGCGGCGCCGAGGAACACGACGCGCGGGCCATGGCGGTCGAGCAGATGGCCGACCGCGAGCTGGGCCATCGACGCCACCGCGAACACCGTGAAGGCGAAGGCGCCGACCATGGTGGCGACGTCGGCGCGGGCGGTGAGGCCGCTGGTGTTGAGCCAGTCGGCCAGCGCCTGCGCCGTGCCCTGCAGGCGCTCGTCGAAGATTTTTGGCAGCGCGAAGGTCGTCGACTGGAATACGATGCTCGATACCGACGTGGTCAGGAACACGATCGCCGAGATCCGCAGCAGCAGCGCCCGATGGCTCGCCGCGTCCACGACGGCAGCAGTGGCCGGCGCAGTGGACACGGTCTTCGGCCGGGTGATGTCCTGCCACACCGTGACGGTGTAGATTACGCCGGTGATGATCGAGACGACGCCGGGCACCACGAATGCCGCGCGCCAGCCGCCATGGTCGATGAAGTAGCCGGTGACGAGCGCGGCGCTGGCGACGCCGAGATTGCCCCACACGCCGTTGACCGCGAGGCGCATGCCGGTGTTCTTCCAGCGCTGGGTGACGATGGCGAGCCCGACCGGGTGATAGATCGCGGCGAACACGCCGACCACGAACAGCCCGATGCCGACCTGCAGTGGCGTCGCCGCGAACGCGGTGGCGATCGCGGCCAGGCCGATGCCGATGAAGAACACGCTGATCATGCCCTCGCGGCTCCACTTGTCGGCGAGCCAGCCCGCCGGCAGCGAGAACAGCCCGAATGCGAAGAAGCCGGGCGTGGCGTATTTCAGCAGTTCGCCGTAGCCCAGCCCCCATTCCCGCGACAGCGCCAGCGCCGCCACGGTGGCGAAGATCAGGGTGAACAGGTGGTCGAGGAAGTGACCGATGTTGAGGAACAGGAAGAGGGTCCGGTCGCGATTCATGGCAGCCCCGTCGGTTGCGTCGGGCTGACGATAGGCTTGGCATATTGGCGTTGTCGTGCCAATTTTCGTCGAAAATCTGCCAAGCTCGCCCAGCCTTTTCGCCCGAGGGGTGCCGATGCCGCGTCACATCGCCAAGCCGCCTCCGCTTCCGCCTCCGCCGCTGCTGTCCGCTTCCGCGCCGCCGCGCGCGCGGTCGGGCGACAGCAGTGACGCCGACGCCTATCAGTTCGTGCCGCGGCCGCTCGCGGCGATGGCCAAGAGCTTCGCCGACGGCTTCGAGATCCGGCCGCATCGCCATGTCCGCGACCAGCTGGTGTATGCCGTCACCGGCGTGATGCGGGTGCGCACCGCGCAGGAGGCGTGGATCGTGCCGCCGGACCGTGCGGTGTATCTGCCGGCCGCCACCGTGCACGCCATCAGCATCCGCGGCCGGGTCGAGATGCGCACGCTGTATATCGCCCGCGATGCCCATGACGACCTGCCGGCGGCGCCGACGGTGATCGAGGTGTCGGCGCTGCTGCGCGAGCTGGTGCTGGCGCTGATCGAGGAGCCGGTGGTCTATGACGAAAAAGGCCGCGGCGGCGCCGTCGCCTATCTCATCCTCGCCGAGATCGCCAGCGCGCGGCGGCTGTCGCTGATGATCCCGATGCCGCGCGATGCACGGCTGTTGCGGCTGTGCGAGGCGCTGCTTGCCGATCCGGCGCGCCGCACCACGCTCGACGGCTGGGTCGAGACTGCCGGCGCCTCCGTGCGCACGCTAGCGCGGCTGTTCGAGACCGAGACGGGCCTCAGTTTCGCCGCGTGGCGCCAGCGCGTGCGCTTTCACAGCGCCATGGAGGCGATCGTCGCCGGCGCGCCGATCGGCGAGGTCGCCGTCGCCAATGGCTATCGTTCGGCGAGCGCGTTCGCGGCCGCGTTCCGCAAGGTGATGGGGCAGGCGCCGTCGTCGCTGCGTCCGGCCGGCGGCTGACATGTGCTGGCGGGTTACCCTTCGGGAACCGCATCTTGTGTCCGGCGGAGGGCCGGCTTATGTGCCGGACACCGTCGTCACCGTCATCCCTGCCGCCAAGGAGACCGCCCATGACCGCCGCCGCGCCGCATCCCTCGATCACGGTCGATGTCGTCTCCGACGTGGTCTGCCCGTGGTGCTACATCGGCAAGCGCCGGCTCGAGAGCGCGCTCGCCGAACTGCCGGATGTCGACGTGCAGGTGCGCTGGCATCCGTTCTTCCTCAACCCGTGGGTGCCGCGCGAGGGCATCAGCCGCGACGAGTATCTCACCAAGAAGTTCGGTTCGGTCGAAGCCTATGGCCGCATCTCCGGTCGCGTCGTCGAGACGGCGGCGGCCGAGGGCCTCGAATACAAGCCGGGCAGCGTCAAGCGCCAGCCCAACACCATCGACTGCCATCGCCTCATCCACTGGGCGGACGCATCCGGCAAGGCCGGGGCGATGAAGCAGCGCCTGATGGAGCTGTACTTCCGCGACGGCGGCGATCTCACCGATCCGGAGGTGCTGGTGCAGGCGGCCGCCGATGTCGGCCTCGACGCTGAAGATGTCCGCCGCCGGCTCGCCAGCGACGAGGATGTCGCGCTGATCTCGCAGCAGGCGGAAGCCGCCGCCCGCGCCGGCGTCAGCGGCGTGCCGACCTTCATCCTCGGCGGCAAGTATGGCCTGTCCGGCGCCCAGCCCGCCGACCAGCTCGCCGCCGCCATCCGCCAGGTCGCCGCCGAACTCGCGGCGCAGCCGCAGTAACTGCGCTTGCCTCTGTGTTCGTGCGAGGTGTTCGTGTGACGTGTTCGCGCGACGCCCTGGCGCTGTTCGTGCCGTCTCCCGCCGCGCTCACCCCGGCTGTGCGTCGAAGTGCTTTTCCCCTCATCCCGAGGAGCCCGCGTGAGCGGGCGTCGCGAAGGATGAAGGCCGCAACGCTTCGGCCTCATGGTTCGAGATGCGCGGCGCTGCCGCGCTCCTCACCATGAGGGGTGAAGGGCCTCTCCGGAGGTGATGTCCGCCATACCCGCGACCATCGTCATGCCGCGCGCACGGTGTCGAGGAAGCCGGCGACCTCGCTCTTCAGGCGGGCGCTTTCGACCGATAGCGCCTGCGCGGCGGTGAGCACGTGCGACGATGCCATGCCGGTCTCGGCCGCGCCGCGCTGCACGTCGGTGACGTTGCCGGACACCTGCTGGGTGCCTTGTGCCGCCCGCTGCACGTTGCGGGAGATCTCCTGCGTCGCCGCGCCCTGCTGCTCGATGGCGGCCGCGATGGCCGAGGCGATCTCCGCCATCCGGCCGATGGTCTGGCCGATGTCGCGGATCGCGCCGACGGACTCGCCGGTGGCGGCCTGGATCGCGCCGATCTGCTGGCTGATCTCCCCGGTCGCCTTGGCCGTCTGCTCGGCGAGCTGCTTGACCTCCGAGGCGACCACAGCGAAGCCGCGGCCGGCGTCGCCGGCGCGCGCCGCCTCGATGGTGGCGTTGAGCGCCAGCAGGTTGGTCTGGCCGGCGATGGTGTTGATCAGCTCGACGACGTCGCCGATACGGTTTGCTGCCTGCGCCAGCGCGCCGACGCGGGCGTTGGTGCGCTCGGCCTGCGCCACCGCGTCGCCGGCGATGCGGGCGGAATCCTGCACCTGGCGGCTGATCTCGCCGACCGACGAGCTCAGCTCCTCGGTCGCGGTCGCCACCGACTGCACGTTGCTGGAGGCGACGTCGGAGGCCGCAACCACGGCGCTGGTCAGTTCCCTGGCCCGATCCGCCGTGCCGGCGAGCATGCCCGCCGAGGTCTCCAGCTCGTGGGCCGCGGCCGACACCGTCTCGACGATCTGGCCGACGCGGGTTTCGAAGTCGCCGGCGAGGCGGCGCATTTCCTGCCGCCGCTGCTGCGCGACGACCTCGTCCTGGCGAATGCGCGTCGCCGCTTCCGTCCGGGCATTGGCTTCGGCGTTGTCGGCGATCACGACGACGGTGCGGGCGAGATCGCCGATCTCGTCGCCGCGGCGCGCGCCGGGAATGGTGAGTGCGGTCTCGCCGGCGGCCATGCGGCCGAGTGCGCGGGTGAGGCGGGTGAGGGGACGGGCGACGCCGATGAAGGCGAATGCGGCGGCGCCGATCATCGCCAGCATCACCACCAGCGACAGCGCGAAGTCGATGCGGCCGGCGCGCTCCGCCTCAGCCTCGGCGGCGTCCTTGGTGTCGCGCGCGCCGCGCTCGGCGAACGCGACCGCGTCGTGCATGATACCGGTGGCCTGGTCGACCGCGGGGCGGATCTTGAGCATCATCGCGCTCGCCATGTCGTTCTGGCTGGAGACGGTGGTCTGCACCGCTTCGCCATAGGCCGTCAGCGCCGCGCCGAGGGCGTTGAAATCGCCGCTGGCGCTGTCGTCGGCAAGGGCGGTGCGGGCGGCCTTGAGTTCGGCCTCGACCCGCTCGGTCGCCTTGTCCATGACGTCGCGCAGCGAGGAATCGGCGGTCGCCGCATAGTGCCAGGCGGCCTCGCGCAGCGCGCCGAAGGCGACGTCGGCGGCGCCGAGGCGCTCCTCGACCACCGCGCGCTGCAGCGAGCCGGCGAGCGCGGGCGCGGCGCGCAGCGTGTCGAGGCCCTTGGCGAACGTCGCGGCGATCTCGCTGCGCTTGCCGTTGGCGGCGAGGATCCTGATCTGCAGCTCGGCGAACTCGCGCGCGGCGTCGACGTAGTCGGTGGCGGCCTGCTGGATCGCGGCAAGGCGCTGCTTCACGGTGTCGTCGGTCGTCGCCGACAGCGCTTCCTGCAGGTGGGTCGACAGCAGCACGCGCGCCTGGTCGAGATCGGTGCGCAGCGCCGCGGCTTCCGCCGGCGAGCGGGCGATCTGCAGGCTGGCGTTGGCGAGCCGCATGGCGTTGAGGTCGCCGCCGGCCTCGATGACATGCTTGCGGATCTTGTCTTCGACGTTGGCGCGCCGCGTCGCGTCGGCGATTGCACGCTGGGTCAATTGCTGGTTCACCGCCATGCCTGCGCACACGATGATACCGACAAGTGCGGCGGCGCCGAGCTTGTAGCCGATACGGTTGATTGTGATCATGAAAGCCCCTCGGTGCGCATCGCGAAGGGCGGTCGGTCTTGCGCGACTGCGTCACCTTCGCGGATGAAAAACGGCCGGCGCTCCCTCTCGTGCGCCGGCTGCCGCGAAGTGTTCGGCTCTGGCCGTTAAAATTGTCTCACTTTCAGGCGTCGCGCACGCCGACACGCGCGACAATTCGCAGCGAATTGTCGCGTTGTGCCTGTGTGTGCATGTGAGGCGGACTGGCGCGTCGCGGCGTGAGGAGGGCACGCACGCGACGCATGTCGCAGCGCGCGGTTACGCGCCCTTGAGGTAGTAGTTGGCGCGCTTGCCGAGCGCGATGCGGCGGATCACGCGGCGCAGCGATTCGCTGCGGCGGAGCGGCTGAATGAGGCCGACGACGGAGCGGTAGACCGCGAGCTTGACCGCGTCGAGCGCCGGGTGCGCGCCCGGCGGCAGCTGCGGCATGCCAAGGTTGCGCAGCAGCGAATTGCAGAAGTGCAGGTCGTTGTTGCGGCGAACGGCCGCGGTCTTCCAGGTGATTGCGACCGAGATCGAGTAGCTGGAGGCGGTGCGCACCCAGTGCGGCCACTGGTACGGCACGAAGCAGCCGTCGCCCTCGAACAGGTGGAATTCGTTGGCCCGCGGCGCGAAGCTGTCGTCGAACTTGAGGTTGCGGTGCCTGGTCATCGAGCGCTCGATCTCGTCGTCCGAGACGATGCTGCGATCGTGGTTGTCGTAGATCGTGAAGAACTTCTCGCCATGGATCTGGACGAAGAAGTTGTCCTCGCTGTCGAGGTGGAACGGCGTCGTCGAGTATGGCGACGACACGAACAGGAAGCCCTCGACCTGCTCGAAGCCGGCGTCCTGCAGGCTGTTGAAGCCGCGGGCGCGGGCAACCGACAGCAGCGTGTCCTCGAGCAGCGCGCGATACTGCGGCGCGGTCTCGATGCGCTTGAGCACCATCCAGGCGCCGGCGGTTTCGATGCGGTTGACCACCTCGACGGGATCGAGCGGCACCAGCTTCACGGTGTCCGGATCCTGGCTGATCGCGGCGTCGCCGGAGTTGTACTCGATGAGGTCGCGCGGCAGGCTGGCGGCGAGATGGGCGATCGCCGGCAGCGTCAGCAGCGGATGGCTGGCGAGCTGATGGCGGATGGCGAACGGCTTCAGCGGGAAGTCGAGCCGCAGCGCGTTGTGGGCGGCGCTGATGACCGGAGACAGCGGCGACGTGGCATTCATTGTTGACGCTCCTTGATCGCTCTGAGGGTATGGACGAGACGGCGGGCGGGCACGCGCGCCGCCTCGCGCAGACGCAGCGCGGCATGAATCGCCGCAGGCATCGGGTCGTTGCGCCGCAGCGGGACCAGCACGTCCGCGATGGCGAGGCGCGCGCTCCAGATCGGGTCGATCATCGGATGGCCCGGCATCGCCGTGGAATCGGCGCAGGCGATGGTTGCGTCGGCGCACAGGTGCCGTGTCAGGTCGAGCGCGAGCTGCACGCCGGGCGACACCTTGGCGAAGCGCTCGTCGATGCCGATCTTGAACCAGAACGCGCGGTCCTGATGGCGCAGCACCACGCCGGCGGCGACCGGCGTGTCGCCGGCGGTCAGCGTGACGATCTCGCAGGCGCCGCGCGCGGCGAGCGCCGCGGTCGCGGTGCGCATGAATGTGATGTCGCCGTCGTGCTGGGCGAGGGCGGTGCCGCGCTGGGCCTTCCAGCCGCGGGCTTCCAGCGCCAGGAAGACGTCGAGCGCGGCGGCGACCTCGGCGGGCGTACGCGCGACCGAGAACACGACCTCGCCGTGCTCGGTCAGGCGATGGCGCAGCCGTCGCAGGTTCTTGAGCTTCTTGCCGCTCATGCCTTCGCTCAGCCGCGTCTCCGCCGCAGCGGTGGCGTCGAGCGCGGCACGCTGCCAGGATTGCAGCACGCGCAGGCGCAGGCCATCGGCCTCGAGCACGCGGCTGAAAGCGGCAAGCGCAGCGCCAGCGAGCGGCACCTCGCGCAGGATCAGCGCATGCTGGCCGGCGTCGCGCGCCTGCCGCATCAGCCGCCGCGCGGCGTCCTCGGCGGCGTCGCGGTCGAGCAGCGGCGTGCCGAGCGAACCATAGGGATCGGCGCTGACCAGCGCCGGGAGCGGAATCCGGTAGGCGCGCCAGGCGGAGATCACCGGCAGCAGGCCGATCAGTGGCGCGGCGCTCGTGGCGTCGTCGGCGCGTCCCCAGGCGGTGAGTGCGGAAGCACCACCGCGGCCGCGGGCGAAGGCGTTCACGGCGGCTTCCCAGTCGGGGAGAAAATAGCCGTTCGGTTCGATGGCGGCGTCCGCGAGACGCTGCCAGGCCTCGCTGCCGATATCGGACAGCGGCACCGGGCGGTCGAGCCGCGGGGGCGTCGTCCGCAGTGGCGGCGCACCGGCGCCTGCTCCACGATAGGGCGTTGCGCGCAACGGCTGCGGCCGGTCCGGCAGACCGCCGATGTCGCGTCGCGCTCCGCTGGCCTGTGTCATGTTCGTGATGTCGATCACGCTGTCCATCCCCTGCACCGCGTTCCCGGCGCGGCGCCGTCTTCCCCTGTGATGGTGTGACGTTACGGGGCAGATCGAAAAATTACGTGCGTGAAGCGCGTCAAATTGCCGGCGTGGCCTTCATGCTTTCTTCACCATGAAGCGTCGCGTGGCGCGCAATGAGTGCGATGGCAAGGATTTGCTCAAACTTGCCGCGCACTATCGTACCTCAGCACAGGGCCGCAGCAAGACGGCCTCCACAAGACGATCCTGTTGACGGGTGTGGCAACACCGGCGCGGGATCTCTGGGATCCCTTTGGGGGAAACATGCAGAACGCCCGTGAACGCATTCGCATGAGCGACGACGAGGTCGTCGCGTATTTCGCGCGGCATGGCTATCGCGTTTCGGCCAACCAGATCGCGTTCACCGGCGAGACGGTGGACGACTTCCGCGAGGCCCGCACCGGCAAGTGGTGGAAGGCTGGCCGGATGCGCCTGAACGAGCCGGGATTGCTGCGCATCGAGGACGCCCAGCCGCGCCCCGACCAGCGCACCCGCGATATCATCGTGGTCAGCTTCGGCTCGGCGCGTGCGGTGATGGGGGTGGACATCAAGCCCGGCGCACCGCCGCTGCAGCCGGGCGACGCCAACTGCCGCTATGCCCCGGTGATGGAATGGCGCGCACCGGACAAGCCCGTGGCCGCAGCCGGCAAGGTGACGAAACGCTGACTGTCCCGCTAGTCGAAGGCGACGCCGATGCGGCGCTCCTTGCGCCACACGATATGGCAGGGGCGGGTGGTTCGGTCGCCCTCGAACACGAGCGTGAAATGATCGGGAATGCCGAGCGGCGATACCACGTCGAGCGCGGCACCCGTGGTCGACAGGTTGCGCACGGTACAGCTGATACCGGCATTGCCGTTGAACGCGATGGTGCCCGCCTTGAGGACCCGCTGCCGCGGACTCGTGCGATGTTCGTCCATGGTGCCGACCCGATGCCTCCTGCAAGGGTGCGCGTTTGCTCGCAGCGCCTTCAATCTTGCCGTGCAGCAAGCTAGGCCGGCACCGTTAATCTTTCGTGCCGGAATTCAGAACAGGACGTCGGTAAAATGCGTACGCATTCACCGCATCTTGTCCCAGGGGTCCTGCTTCTTGCTCGACGTCGGGATGCGCTCCAGCGCGTCCTTGTAGGCCCTCTCGTCTTCCTTGGCCTTGCGCGCGGCGGCGCGGTTCTGCGATTCGGTCGGCGGCGCCGGGCCGTCGCTGCCGCGGACCGGTGCGGCGATCGCCGGCGACGCCAGCGCCATGATCGAGAGGGCGATCAGAACCCGTTTCATGCCAGTCTCCTCGTCTGGGCCCGGTAAGGCGATCGGAACCGCGGCGCCCGCGATCCCCCCGGGCCAAGCGTCACGCGATAATTGTGGCTCCGATGTGGAGCGCCGGCACCCTAACGGCCCCCGGCCGCTTTGGGGAGGGGGTGGCGGGGGTTTTCAGCCGCGGCGAAGGATTGCATCTGCCTGGTTTCCTCGCGGCCGGCGATTGGGTAGTTTCGGGCGGGGTGCAGATGACACCACGGGGAGAGTGAGAGTGAAGACGTTTCGTATGGCGATGATGGTGATCATCGCGGCGCTGCTGGCCGGGCCGGCTGCGGCCCAGAGCCTCGGGACCAGCATCATTCCGGAGGCGCCGGCCAAGACGCCCGACCAGATCGAGCGCGAGCAGGCGATCGAGCGCGATTACAAGGAATCGCTGAAGAAGATCCCGAACGGCAAGGCGAGTTCCGACCCCTGGAGCACGGTCCGCGGCTCCGACTCGGCGAAGTCCGCGGCGACGAAGCCGGCGGCCAATCCCCTGCCGGCGCACCCCAAGGCTCACACGGCCCCCAAAGCTCCCAAGACCACCCAGGCCAAGCCGCCGGCCACCGCGCAGTGACGGCCTGCGCCGTCAGCGGTCGACGCGTACCAGCATCAGGTCGATCCGTCCGCCGGGGGGCAGCGCGTTGCGTGTGTCGGTGATGAACAGCAGCTGCCCGCGGCTCTCGATCCGGGCCTGAACGGCATATTCGGCATAACCGTCGCGGGAGCGATCGGATGGATAGCTCAGCACGAACGGAATCGGCGGCTGCCGGCCGCGGCTGACAATGCGGGTGCGGGCGATACGCCGGGCCGGGGCGTCCTGCCGCGCCACGTCGACGAGGCTGATCTCGATCACCGCGTCGCGTGGCAGGGCGATGCGCTCGCGATAGGCGACCGTCCCGGTCAGCCGCCCGCCGTCGAGCCCCGAGCGCCCGGGTCCCTGAGTCTGGGCCTGGGCCTGGGCCTGGCCGATGCAGGCCGCGACGCCGGTGGCCAGCAGTCCGGCGAGCAGGGTTTTTCGCGTCATGGTCATCTTTGGGCTCCGTCGTCCACTGCGGGGCGGCCTGCGGCCGTCGTCGCCGGTCGGCGAACGACAAGCCTGCACGCACCCGGCCAGTCGCATGCTGCCGACGTTGTCCCAGCGCGGCCGGGCGCAATCATGGCGGCGGCCGCGTCGTTTCGGCGCGGGCTCCTGTGCGGCCCGTCAGGCGTGCGGCTTGACCGTTGCGCCCTCCGACAGCTTGTTGTGTGCGGCGAGGTGGCGGATCAGGTCGAGCGCGGCGCGCCGATCGGCGCGATAGCGGATGCCCTGAAATACCTGGATCAGCTCCAGCCCTTCCTCTGCACTGAAGGCCTCCGTATCCGGTTCTCCGATCTCGTCCGGATCGTCAAAGGCGCCGTTGCCGATGGACTTCCCCCAGATCATGATCTTCCCCCAAGGTTCGTTGCGTGCCGCGCTCCCATCCGCGGCACGATGATCCTGTGACGAACGGTATCGAACAAACGAGCGAGCCGGGTCTTCGCCGGCTGTCAAGCAAAGACGTTATCGAACAATGTCGCAATGAACGTGATGAAGTAACGAAGCTGACAAACTGTCGGCTGCCGAACGCGTCACTCCGTCGGCAGCGACGGGGACGTCCGGCAACGGCATGATCGTAAAATATCAGATTGATTCTCAGAAGCCTGTTTTGCAACCAGTGCGCGTTCAGGCGTCACAAAACCCGCGCAGGATCGCCGCGCGAGACCGGGCCTGGGACGAATAAGGACTGGGGACGTGCTGAAGACCGGCGCCGCCGGGGCGCATCAAGCGACGTTGGGGCACGCGCGGTCAAATCGTCGCGCGGGCCGCAGTTCAGCGCAGCGCGTCGCGCGCCTTGCTGCCTGCGAGTCCGCCGCGCACCGCATGCAGACGCACCGTGTTTTCGGGCGTCGCTTCAACGGGCTGCTGGGGCATGGCGGCGAGCTGGTCTTTCGACGCCTGCAGGCTTGCCATGTCGAGGATGTGCGCGAGCAGGGTCAGGTTGGCCTTTTCCGCGAGCCGTTTCATCTCCAGGCACGCAGGCCCGATGTGGGCAGCCACCGCAAATGGGCTGTTCATGGATTCAGTCCTCCAGGCCCTCCGGTGCCGCCATCGGATTCCTGAACGCTGTGAGTCGCAATATGAAAAAGGTCGAAACCGGACATTTGGCCGCGGCGGCCGCGCACGATCCCGTTATGGAATAAATCGCGCCGGCTGGCGTTACCGCACGCGCGATCATCGTGGGCGATAAGCTACTGCAGCGATTCCTTGCTGCCGCCGAGATGCTCCGCGATCACGATCAGCGCCTCGCGCACCGCACGGTTCTCGACATTGCGGAATGCCTTCACGAGGCGCAGCGCTTCCTCGGTGCGAATGGCTTCCTCGTGATGAGCCTCGGTGTCGTCTTGCTCTGGCATCATCCTGGTGTCCCCAAACGCGCTGAACGAAGTCCGTGGCGGCCGGACGCTGTCAGGTACGACAGTGCCATCCGGCCTTCCCATGGTCCTTCCATGGCACAACAACCGCATATCGTGAAGTTGGAACACGAATCACCGTCTTCAGGTTCCGGGCCGTTCTAGAACATTGCTGGCGGTGCGACCTGCTCATGATGTGGGAGCAGGCGAATTTGTCGGACGATACGACCGGTGACGATGGGGGAGGTCGACGCGGATCAGCGAACGCCTCGCTGCAGCGGACGGCTGCCGATCGTCATGATGGGCAGCGGCCGCGGCAGTGGCACCGCGAACAGGCGGGCGCTGTCGTCGGCAACCTCGATGCAGCCGGCCCGCTCGCCGCCGGACGCGAGTTCGAGCGCGAGCCGCCGGGCATGACAGCGCGCGAGTTCGACGTCGCGCAGATCCTCGCCTTCCTCATCCCTGAAGAGGGTGCCGTCCTTGAAGTGGAAGTAGTAGCGAGGCATGAGCCACCTGCTGCTGCGCGGGGTGTTCGTTCAAGGATCTCATGAGGCCGATCCGGCCTCATTGATCTGGGTCAAGGAAACCGATCAAGGGAGGGTGGGGAATCTTCCACAAAGGATGAAGCGTCGTCGAGGGCGGCCACGACATCTGGACCAGGAAATGATCCAAAAAATGTCATTGCAAGGCGGTGCTCGCGGTTGTGCACCTCCGTTTGGCACGAAAGCGGTCATCATGATGAACGCACGGTTTCCGGCGGGGCATCATCGGCGGGCCGTTCGCATCCGGACGGTCGCGGGTCGCGGTGGGGGATGGCGGCGGCCGGCCACGGCGGCCTTGTGCTTCGCGGCGGAGTTGCTAGCCTGACGCTTTCCGGATGGGGATGGGGTTCCCCCGATAACCGCCATGGTGGCTGATGACTCCTGCCAATGCGCGTGAGCGCAGGAAGGAGTACGCGCCGATGGAACCTCAATTCATTCTCGCCGTGGCCGCCGGCGGCGCCATCGGATCGGTGGCGCGCTATGTCGTTGGCGTCATGTCGGGCCGGCTGCTCGGCATCGCGTCTCCCTGGGGCACGCTGTTCATCAATGTCACCGGCTCGTTCCTGATCGGCCTGTTCGTCGGCCTGTTCGCAACGAAGTGGGATCTGTCGCAGACCGCGCGCATCTTCCTCACCGTCGGTATCTGCGGCGGCTACACCACGTTCTCCACCTTCTCGCTCGATGCCTTCACGCTGATCGAGCGCGGGCAGAGCATGGCGTCGTTCGCCTACATGCTGGCGTCGGTGGCGCTGTCGGTCGGCGCGCTGGTCGCGGCGATTCATCTGGTGCGGGCATTGCCCTGACATGCGTATCCGGCGGCTCAGCGATTACGGCGCTCGCCGCGCCCGTCGCTGAGCGCGATCCATGCGTCGCGGATGGCGATGCGCAGGATGCCAGCAATTGCTGTATGTCGGGCATTTTGGCGTCTGCGCCGATGCTTGCGTAGCGGCGATGGCGAACAGCAGGGCGATGGGCCTCTCATCGTGGCATTCCCTGTCCGGCAATCCGTGACCTGATATCGCGCATGATCGTCGGCTCGATCGCGCGGATGCACGCCGACGATGCATCCGCGCGACGATGAACCCGTGTGGTGTCGCGCGCGCGACGTCTCATTGTGCGCTGCATCTTTTTTCGACGCATCGAAATGATTTGAGGCAACTTTCGCTCGATTTCGCGGCTTGACATCATGAATGATCTAAGCGAGCCTAAAGTTACAGCGTTGGGCAAAGCTGCCCAGTAACGCAGCAAGTTTTTCGATGATTTCCAACACCACGCGGTTTGCAGCGTGTTCGGTTGGTGGCAATAGCGCCCACGGTCTGACGGCCGGCGGGCGCTTTTATTTTGGAACGACGGATGGCGCGCAAGACGTTTCAGATCGGCGTGATGTTCTCGACGACGGGCTCTTACAGCGTCGTCGTGCGCTCGATGCTGAACGGCGCGCTGCTCGCCTTCCAGGAGATTGCGGCGACGGACGGCGACATCGCCATCGAGCCAGTGGTGGTCAACCCGGCCGGCGATCTGCAGCGCTATCGCGCGCTCAGTCTCGAGCTGCTCGGCAGCGGCATCCGCCAGGTGGTCGGCTGCTATACGTCGTCGAGCCGCAAGGAAGTCATTCCCTGCTTCGAGAAGTTCGACGGCGTGCTGTGGTACCCGTCACACTATGAGGGCTTCGAGAGCTCCGACAATGTCATCTACACCGGTGCGTCGCCGAACCAGCACGTGCTGCCACTGGTCGACTATCTCGCCGCGCGTCGCGGCAAGCGTGCGTTCTGCGTTGGCTCCAACTACATCTGGGCGTGGGAGAACAACCGCATCTTTCGCGAGGCGCTGACCGCACGCGGCGGCAGCGTCGTCGCCGAACGCTACCTGCCGGTCGGCGACACCGAGTTCGACCAGGTGGTCGCGGCCATCGTCGACCAGCGGCCCGACTTCGTGTTCAACAACCTGATCGGCACCAGCGCCTACGCCTTCTTCCGCGCGTTCCGCGCTGCTTGCCTCGCGCGTGGCATCGACCAGGCCAGCGACATTCCGGTGGCCAGCTGCACGCTGTCGGAGCCGGAGCTCGCCGAGATCGGACCGGAGGCGGTCGACGGCCATCTCAGTTCGAGCGTCTACTTCTCCTCGCTGTCCTCGCCGGCGAGCGCGGCCTTCGTCGCAGCCTATGCCAGGGCATTCCCGGACGGCCCTGTGGCGTCCGCCGATGCGGAATCGTCCTACAACGCGGTCAAGCTGCTTGCCGCGTCGCTGGCGCAGGCCGGCACCGACGAAGCGCGCGCCGTGCGTGCCGCGGTCGCCGGCCGCTCCATGCTGGCGCCGCAGGGCGACGTGCGGATCGATCCGCAGACCTATCATGCCTGGCTCACGCCGCGCATCGCGCGCTCGACGTCGAGCGGCACGTTCGAGGTGCTGCTCGAAGCGCGCGAGCCACTGGCGCCCGATCCCTATCTCGTCCAGACGTCGCCGCGTTTTGCGGTGGCGATGCGCGCTCCGATTCTCCGGGTGGTGTCATGACGTCTCGATTGCTGCAGAACTTCAAGGGCGGCCGCGCTGTCATCGTCAGCGGGCGCGGAACGGAGCCGACGCTGGAGAGCACGCTCGCCAAGCTCGGCGTCGTCAGCGAGTATCCGGCGATCGTCGACGGCCGCGCGCAGATCGACATGGCGAGCCTGCAGGCCGATCGCGACATCCTGTTCGTCGACGGCGATCTCGACGGCGTGGTGGCGATGGAGGTCGATCAGGCGTCGCGGCTGCCGCTGGTGCCGGTGATCGGCCTTGTCGGCGTCGAGGCGCCGAGCCGCCTCAAGGCGCTGGTCAATCTCGGCGCGACGTCGTTCCTGCGCAAGCCGGTGCATGGCGGCGCGGTCTATACATCGCTGTTCATGGGCATCAACCAGTTCCTGCTGCGCAACGACATGTATGGCCGCCTGCAGGATCTCGAGGCGCGCCGGCGCGGCCGCCGCGCCGTGGTCAGCGCCATCATCGCGGTGATGCGCGAGGCCGGCCTCGACGAGGATCAAGCCTATTCCCAGCTTCGCGGCGCCAGCATGCGCGCGCGGATCAGTCTGGAACAGTACTGCGAGGAGTTACTCCGCAGGCGGGCCGAACCGCCCGACAAGTCCTGCCGAACGAGCGGCGTCGAGCTGCGAGGCGGCGACAAGCAAGCGACCTAGGAGACGATCACATGACCAGCAATGTGTTGCGAGGGCTGCGTGCCGCAGCCCTCACGGGGACGCTTGTCCTCGCGTATGGCCACGCTTTCGCCGCCGATCCCATCAAGCTCGGTGTGCTGGAAGACCAGTCCGGCGACTTCGCCGTCGCCACCATCGGCAAGGTGCACGCCATTCAGCTCGCCGCCGAGGAGATCAACAAGGCCGGCGGCATCGCCGGCCGGCCGCTCGAACTCGTCGTCTACGACACCCAGTCCGACAACACGCGTTATCAGGAATTCATGCGGCGCGTGCTGCAGCGGGACAAGGTCGACGCCGTGTTCGCGGGCTTCTCGTCGGCGTCGCGCGAGGCGTATCGTCCGATCGTCGACCAGTTCAACGGCTTTGCGTTCTACAACAACCAGTACGAGGGCGGCGTCTGCGACGGCCACATGATCGTCACCGGCGCCGTGCCGGAGCAGCAGTTCTCGACGCTGCTGCCCTACATGATCCAGACCTACGGCAAGAAGGTCTACACGCTCGCCGCCGACTACAATTTCGGCCAGATCTCGGCGGAGTGGGTGCGCAACATCGTCAAGGAGAACGGCGGCGAGATGGTCGGCGAGGAGTTCATCCCGCTCGGCGTGTCGCAGTTCTCCCAGAGCATCCAGAACATCCAGAAGGCCAAGCCCGACTTCGTCGTAACGCTCCTCGTCGGTACCGCGCAGGCGTCCTACTACGAGCAGGCGGCCGCGGCCAACGTCAGCCTGCCGATGGCCTCGTCGATCAATGTCGGCCAGGCCTACGAGCACAAGCGCTTCAAGCCGCCGAGCCTGAAGGACATGCACGTCACCACCAACTATGTCGAGGAGATCGACACGCCCCAGAGCAAGGCGTTCGTCGCCAAGTTCAAGGCCAAGTTCCCGAACGAGCCCTATGTCAACCAGGAGGCCGAGAACTCCTATCTCGCGGTCTACCTCTACAAGCAGATGGTCGAGCGGGCGAAGTCGACCAAGCGCGAGGAGATCCGCAAGGTGATCGCCCAGGGCGACGTCTGCATGGACGCGCCGGAAGGCAAGGTGTGCATCGATCCCAAGAGCCAGCACATGTCGCACACCATCTACCTGGCCAAGGTCGCGGCCGATCACTCCATCACCTTCCCGAAGGTGTGGCAGGACATCAAGCCGTACTGGCTCGGTGACGCTGGCTGCGACCTGACCCGGAAGGACCCGATGGCGCAGTACACGCCCTCCAACCCGCCGCCCAAACCCTGACGCGGCGTCGGTGAGGCGTCGTCCCGGCGGCTGCTCCTGAGCGCCGGGACGACGACCGCCGGTCTTCCGACACGCCAGCGCGCCACCTTCCGCCAACCGGACGATCCATGGATATCGCAAGCCTCGTCTTCTCGCCGCTCTATCAATTCGGCGACGCGTTCGCCTTTCTCGTGCTGTCGGCCTGCGGGCTAGCCGTGATCTTCGGCATGATGGGCGTGATCAATCTCGCCCACGGCGAGTTCATCATGTGCGGCGCCTATGTCACCGTCTCCGCCGCCCATGCCGGCCTGCCGCTGCCGCTGGCGATCGCCGCCGGCACCATCGTCTCGGCGCTGGTCGGCGCGCTGGTCGAGCTCCTCGTCATCCGCCATCTCTACGACCGGCCGCTCGACACCATCGTTGCGACCTGGGGCCTCAGCCTGATCGCGACGCAGGGCACACTGATCGTGCTGGGCTCGTCCATGGCCGGCGTCGGCACGCCGTTCGGCAGCTTCCAGGTCGGCCACTACTCCTATTCGGTCTACCGCATCGTACTGTTCGTCGCCGCGGTCGCGGTGCT
Organism: Bradyrhizobium sp. U87765 SZCCT0048; assembly: GCF_018131225.1. GTDB lineage: Bacteria > Pseudomonadota > Alphaproteobacteria > Rhizobiales > Xanthobacteraceae > Bradyrhizobium_A. The sequence goes on from NZ_JAFCMM010000006.1 coordinate 447,777, forward strand.
CGGAGGCCTCTATGCGCTGTTCAACTGGACGCGTTTCGGCGTCATCGCCCGCGCCACCATCCAGGTGCCGCACATGGCGGCGGCGCTCGGTGTCGACACCCGCCTGATCTACAGCCTGACATTCGCGTGCGGCGCAGGGCTCGCGGGCCTCGCCGGCGGCCTCTACGCGCCGACCATGACACTGGTGCCGACCATGGGGGCGACCTTCATCATGGAGGCGTTCGTCACCGTGGTGGTCGGCGGCGCCGACGTCTTCCTCGGCACCGCGCCGGCGGCCGCCGTGCTCGCGGTGGTGCGGGCGGCACTGACATCGTGGCAGGGCCAGCTGTTCGGCCAGATCGGCCTGCTGGTCGCCGTCATCCTGGTGATCCGCATCCTGCCCAAGGGCCTGTCGGGCTTCCTGCTGCGGGAGAGGACCTGACCATGGCCGGCCTCGTCCGTTTCCTGCGCCATCTCGAAGGCCCCCAGACCATGGGCAGAGGCCCGGCATTCTGGCTCGCCTTCGCGGTCGTGCTCGCCGCCGCCTGCGCCTATCCGCTGTTCAGCGACGGCTACACCGTCGGCAACACCGTGTACTTCTTCATCTGGGTATTCATTGCCCTCAGCCTGTGCGTGATCTGGGGCTATGGCGGCGCGCTCAGCTTCGGCCAGACCGCGTTCTTCGGCATCGCAGGCTACAGCTACGGCATCCTCACCATCAACTTCGGCTCGGCTTACGGCTTCACTTTCGTCGCGCTGGTGCTGGCGGTGATCATCGCCGCGGTGGTGGCGCTGCTGCTCGGCTATTTCATGTTCTTCGGCCGCATCGCCGGCGTCTTCCTCGGCATCGTCACCCTCGCGGTGACATTGATGCTGGAGCGCTTCATGGCGCAGACCGCGGGGCCGGAGTGGCGCGTCGGCGCGGCGCGGCTCAACGGCTTCAACGGCATGAGCGGCATGCCGCCGCTGACCATCCCCTGGCCGGGCGGCGACATCGTGCTGTTCGCCGATGTCGGTCTCTACTATGTCGTGCTCGGCATTCTGGTCGTGGTCTATCTCGGCCTGCGCATTCTTCTCAACTCGGCGTTCGGCAACGTCATCGTCGCCATCCGCGAGAATCCCGAGCGGGCCGAGATGCTGGGCTACGACGTGCGCAAGTATCAACTGCTGACCTTCGTGGTCGGCGCGGCGCTCGCCGGCCTCTCGGGCGTGCTCTACACCGCCTGGGGCCAGTACATCACGCCGTCCAGCATGGGCATGACCGCGGCGGCGCTGCCGCTGATCTGGGTCGCCGTCGGCGGCCGCTCGGACCTGACCTCCACCGTGATCGGAACGCTGCTGGTGCTCGCCGCGTTCCAGGCGCTGACCATCTATGGCAGCCAGTATGCGCTGGTGGTGATGGGCGTGCTGCTGGTGCTGACCGTGCTGCTGGCGCCGAACGGCCTCGTGCTGGCGCTGATGCAGGGGCTGGCGCGCCTCGGCCGCCGCCGCAAGACCGGAGAAGCCTGATGCCGCTGCTCGAACTGCGCGCTCTGAACAAGCATTTCGGCGGCCTGCATGTCACCAACTCGGTCGATCTCGCGCTCCAGTCCGGCGAGATCCACTGCCTGATCGGCCCCAACGGCGCCGGCAAGAGCACGCTGTTCCGCCTGATCCTCGGCGAGTATCAGCCGGGCAGCGGCGACATCTATTTCGCCGGCGACAATGTCACCGCGCTGAAGCCCTTCGCTCGCATCCATCGCGGGCTGTCGGTCAAATTCCAGGTGCCCGGCGTGTTCAAGGGCCTGTCGGTGCGCCAGAACCTCGAGACCGCGCTGCAGCGCCTGCATCGCGGCGCCGAGCTCGCCGACGAGATCGACCGCCTGCTGGTCTTCCTTGGCCTTGAGGCCGAGCAGGGGCAGGCCGCCGGCAATCTCAGCCACGGCCAGAAGCAGTGGCTGGAGATCGGCATGGCCATCAGCCTCAGGCCGCGGCTGCTGCTGCTCGACGAGCCGACCGCCGGCATGTCGCCGGAGGAGACCCATGCCACCGGCGAGATGGTGCGGCGGCTCAACGCCGACGGCATGACCGTGCTTGCCATCGAGCACGACATGGCCTTCGTGCGCCAGGTCGCACAGAAGGTCACCGTGCTGCATCTCGGCCAGGTGTTCGCGCAGGGCTCGATCGACGAGATCGTCGCCGACGAGCGCGTCGCCGCCATCTATCTGGGGCAGGCTCATGCGTAAGGACGTCATCCTCTCCACCGTGGGCCTGCGCGCAGGCTATGGCGGCAAGCCGGTGCTGCAAGGCCTCGACATCGAGGTCCGCGAAGGCGAGATCGTCGCGGTCATCGGTCGCAACGGCGTCGGCAAGTCGACGCTGATGAAAAGCCTGATCGGCCTCGTGCCGACCACCGGGGGCGCGATCGTCTATCGCGGCGAGCCGGTCGAGCAACTGCCGGCACACAAGCGTGCGCGGCTCGGCATCGGCTATGTGCCGCAGGGCCGCGACGTGTTTCCGCGCCTGACGGTGGCGGAGAACCTCGCGGTCGGCGCCGCGATCCGCGGCGGCATGACCGCGACCGACCGCCGCCGCCTCACGGAAGCCTTCCCGATCCTCGAGGAGCGCTGGAGCCAGCGCGCCGGCACCATGTCCGGCGGCCAGCAGCAGCAGCTCGCCATCGGCCGCGTGCTGGTCGCCGACCCCGCGCTGATTCTGCTCGACGAGCCGTCGGAGGGTATCCAGCCCAACATCGTGCAGGACATCGCCCGCAACATGGTGGCGCTCAACCAGCGCACCGGCGTCACCGTCGTGCTGGTCGAGCAGAACCTCGACATGATCCGCGCCATGGCGCAGCGCTGCTACGTCATGGACAAGGGTCGCATCGTCGCCGCGCTGGAGCGCGAGGCGCTCGACGACGCCGCCGAGATGCGCCGCCATCTCGCGGTCTGATCCTCCCCGGTCCGCACCGCAAGCCAACACCACCACCGCCCGACAACAAGCAAGGAGAGCATTCATGGCCTGGCACGACAACTCCATCATGGCGCGCAAGGGCATCGCCGGCGGCAAGGCCGGCAGCCGCCACATGATCACCGAGGCCGACCAGGGGACGTATCACTATGTCTACGGGCCGTTCGCCAAACCCGTGCTCACCGTCGATCCCGGCGCGGTGGTGTCGGCCGAGACCCACGACGCGTTCGAAGGCAAGATCCGGCACGAGACCGACAGCCCCTCGAAGATCCTGAACTTTCCCTACCTCAATCCGCAGAACGGCCCGATCTGGGTCAACGGCGCGGAGAAGGGCGACACGCTCGCGGTCTACATCGAGAGCATCGTGCCGCGCGGGCCGCAGCCGCGCGGCACGACGGTGGTGATGCCGGACTTCGGCGGTCTCGTCAGCACCAACCAGACCGCGCTGTTGCACGCGCCGCTGCCCGAACGGGTCAAGAAGCTGGAGATCGACGCCACGACCGGCACGAAGTGGAGCGACACCATCACGCTGCCCTACGAGCCGTTCATCGGCACCATCGGCACCTCGCCGGAGATCGAGGCGATCTCCTCGCTGCAGCCGGACTACTATGGCGGCAACATGGACCTGCCCGATGTCGGCGTCGGCGCGGTGATCTATCTGCCGGTCAACACCGCCGGCGCGCTGCTCTATCTCGGCGATTGCCATGCCGCGCAGGGCGACGGCGAACTCTGCGGCGTCGCCATCGAGCATCCCACCGTCACCACGGTGCAGATCGACCTCATCAAGGGCTGGACCATCGCCTGGCCGCGGCTGGAGACGGCGGACTTCATCATGACCATCGGCTCGGGCCGCCCGATGGAGGATGCCGCGCGCATCGCCTATCGCGATCTCTGCCGCTGGATGGCCGCCGACTACGGCTTCGACGAGATCGATGCCTACATGCTGCTGACCCAGGCCGGCCGCGTCCGGCTCGGCAACATGGTCGATCCCAAATACACCATCGGCGCGTCGATCAAGAAATCCTACCTGCGGTGAGCGAGGGCAGAGCGATGTCGGGAATTCACAAGGTCGCCACCGTGCAGTTCGAGCCGACGATGTTCGAGAAGGAGCGCAACATCGCGCGCCTGCTCGAACTCTGCGAGGAGGCGGCGAAGGCCGGCGCGCGGCTGATCGTGACGCCGGAGATGGGCACCACCGGCTACTGCTGGTTCGACCGCGACGAGGTCCGTCCCTTTGTCGAGACAGTGCCGGGGCCGACCACGGCGCGGTTCGTCGCCATCGCGCGGGCCTATGACTGCTACATCGTCCTCGGCCTGCCGGAGGTCGACGACGACGACATCTACTTCAACAGCGCGGTGCTGATCGGACCGCGGGGCGTGATCGGCACGCACCGCAAGAGCCATCCCTATATCGCCGAGCCGAAATGGGCAGCGCCCGGCGATGTCGGCCACCAGGTGTTCGACACGCCGATCGGGCGCATCGCGCTGCTGATCTGCATGGACATCCACTTCATCGAGACCGCGCGCCTCGCCGCGCTCGGCGGCGCCGACATCATCTGCCACATCTCCAACTGGCTGGCCGAGCGCGCGCCGGCGCCGTACTGGATCAGCCGCGCCTACGAGAACGGCTGCTATGTCATCGAGAGCAACCGCTGGGGGCTGGAGCGCACCGTGCAGTTCAGCGGCGGCAGCTGCGTGATCGCGCCCGACGGCACCATCGCCGCGGTGATCGACGGCGGCGACGGTTTCGCGCTCGCCGAGGTCGATCTCGGCCGGGCGCGCGCCCGCAAGGTCGCGGGCGAGGCGGTGTTCGCCCAGCGCCGGCCGGAGCTCTATGCCGAGCTGATGACCAATCCCCACAGCTGGAATCCACGCGACTTCTTCGGCCTCTACGGCCATCAGCCGTGGCCCGAGGGACGGCGCTCGCGCGTCAGCGTCGCGCAGTTCGCGCCGACCGCCGACATGGCCGCCAACCTCGCTGCGATCGCCACGCTCGCCGGGCGGGCGCGCGGCGACGATGCCGCGCTGGTGGTGTTTCCAGAACTGGCGCTGACCGGGTTCGCCGATCCCGCTGCCACTGCGCAGCCGCTCGCCGGCGAGGTCGCGGACAGCCTGGTCGCGCTCGCCGCGCGCCTTCAGATTCATCTCGTCGTCGGCCTAGCAGAGCGTGACGGCGGCGCGATCTACAACAGCGCCTGCCTCGTCGGGCCGGACGGGGTGACCGCGGTGCACCGCAAGCTCCACCTCACGGCGGCTGAGCAGGCCTGGGCGGTGGCCGGCGACACATGGACGGTCGCCGACACGCCGGTCGGGCGCGTCGGCCTTCTGATCGGCCACGACGCATCGTTTCCCGAAGCCGGGCGGGTGCTGGCGCTGCGCGGCTGCGATGTCATCGCCTGTCCGGCGGCCATCAAGCAGGGCTTCAGCGCCGCCCATGCCGGCACGGTGGTGGCGCAGCCTGCGCCGATCCCGACGGGGGCCGATCCCCATCACTGGCATCACTACCGGGTGCGCGCCGGCGAGAACAACGTCTTCTTCGCCTTCGCCAATGTCCGCGATCCGGCGAACGGCTATCCCGGCCTCAGCGGCGTGTTCGGGCCGGACACCTTCGAGTTTCCGCGCCGCGAAGCGATCGCTGCGGCGGGTGAGGGCCATGCAACAGCCGTGGTCGACACCACCAATCTCGCCTCGCCCTATCCCACCAACGTCGTCCGCCGCAAGGATCTGATGGTGATGCGCCTGCCGCACCACTACCGGCCGCTGGTGCAGATGCAGCAGGGGGAGACGGTGCAGGGGTAGGCATGCAGGGCAGGGCGTCTTCGCGGGCCGTGCCTGCGAAAGGCGCGGCCCGGCAGATGGTCGGTAGGTCGGACCGCGCGATTGGCCTGGGCGTTGGACGATCTTGGCTAAGGTCTGCCGAAGGGGATGCTCAGCGTAGTAGGCCGCTCCGCAGCGTTTTTGCGCACCCCGCCCGAAAGGCTGCCGAGCCCGTGCAGTGATGTCTGGCCAAGCAATATGCTTAGCATATGCCAAGCATATTGCTTGGCGTCTCTGTGTATGCTATATGCCAAGCATCAGGAGGATGGTCATGGAAGATGATCGATTTAGTGAGGCGGGGAAGAAGGGGGGCGATGCTCGCGCTGCGGCATTGACGGACGAGGAGCGTCGCGACATTGCGCGGAGAGCTGCGGCCGCAAGGTGGAGTAAGGATAAGGCGTCCCCCGAACCGGAAGAACTCCCCGAGCATGATACGGAAGAATTGCTCGAGCCGGTTCCTGCGATGCCGATTGCTAGGTGGCGAGGAAGCCTCAACATCGTGGGGCTGGAGGTGCCTTGCTACGTTCTCGATGATGGCCGGAAGATCATTGGCCGCACCTCTGCTACCGAACTTCTGACCGGCATTAAGGGGGGCGGAGCGCTCGAGAAGTACATAGCCGTGAGAGCGCTTGAGCCTTTTATAAACAAAGACTTAGTGCTCGAGAGATTTGTGCCGTTCAGGCTACTCGAAGTTGAAGGTCTCGAGCGGGCTGTAAAGGGATTGCCTGCCGATCTCATGATTGAGGTCTGCCAAGGCTTTGTGGCGGCGCTTCAATCGTCTCTGGACCCATCTCGAGACTCTAGCCAGCCAAAGTTAACTGACCGCCAAATGCAGATGGCAATGAAGGCAAGCATCTTTCTGTCTGCTTGCGCGAAGGTAGGCCTCGAGGCGCTGATTGATGAGGCCACCGGCTATCAGTACGAGCGCGCAGAGGACGCGCTCCAAGTAAAACTGCGGGCGTTCATAGCTGACGAATTGCGAGCGTGGGAAAAGACGTTCCCGGACGAACTGTGGGTTGAGTTTGGTCGGCTCACGGGTTGGCAGGGAAGTCTCAACAGTCGTCCAAAGTGGTGGGGCAAACTGGTTATAGAGTTGATCTATGACACGCTTGATCCTGCTGTTGCTGAGTATCTGAAGAACAATAAGCCTCCACCGGGGGTGCGTTGGCATCGCCAATTGACCGAAAATATCGGTGTGAGAGCATTGGTCTCTCGCTGCTATGAAGTGATCGGTATGGCGAAGGAATGCCATGACATGAGGGAGTTAAGGGACAAGGTTGCGCGCCATTATGGCAAACAGGTTGTGCAATTTTCTCTAGCGCTTCCTCTGCCTTCAAGCGTGGGTGAAGCACCAACTGTGAAGCCGCCTCGGCGTCGCGTCTGAAACGAACGAGGCCGCCAATTAGGCGGCCTTGATCGCCTGCGTCTTGCGCGTTTAGATCCAACCGGTGGCTACGACTATGCCCCAATTACCGTTCAGATTGCGGCGCCGCCAGCATGGCTTGGCCATTGAGTTGAGCGCAGCCAACGCGTCTTCATATTTTGAAAACTTGCGCTCTCGGCCTTTCGGGCCGACCCAGTAGCCGCCTGCTCGGCAACAGGAGATGCGATCAAAGGAGGTTCCATCGGCAGCAATCGGGATATGCATATTGTTGGTATTCCTTGCTAATGAGCGAAGGTGCTCAAAGGGCAATATAGCGGGGACTTGAAGGATGGCCGGCGGAGCCCCCAAGCGCTGTTTCGGCACCAAATTCGCAAAAGAACATATTGCGAACAAAGAACAGATAGGGTACATTCATTTCACAGTTGATGCCGACCCGATCCCCGCCGCCGTTGATTGTCCACCCGGCGAATCCCGTTCATAAGGAGCGCGACCGATGTCTCAGCCCGCTTTGCGTATCGTTGAAGGAACTTCCATGGACAAATCAAAGGCTTTGAGCGCGGCGCTGTCCCAGATCGAACGTCAGTTCGGCAAGGGATCGGTGATGAAGCTCGGCAAGAGCGACAAGTCGATGGACATCGAGACGATCTCCTCGGGATCGCTCGGCCTCGACATCGCGCTGGGCGTCGGCGGCCTGCCGAAGGGCCGCATCGTGGAAATCTACGGACCGGAATCGTCGGGCAAGACCACGCTGGCGCTGCACTGCGTCGCTGAGGCCCAGAAGAAGGGCGGCATCTGCGCCTTCATCGATGCCGAGCACGCGCTCGACCCGGTCTATGCCCGCAAGCTCGGCGTCAATGTCGATGAACTGCTGATCTCGCAGCCGGACCATGGCGAGCAGGCGCTGGAAATCGCCGACACGCTGGTGCGCTCCGGCGCGGTCGACGTGCTGATCATTGACTCGGTCGCCGCGCTGGTGCCGCGCGCCGAACTCGAGGGCGAGATGGGCGAAGCGCTGCCGGGCCTGCAGGCGCGGTTGATGAGCCAGGCGCTGCGCAAGCTGACGGCGTCCATCAACAAGTCCAACACGATGGTGATCTTCATCAACCAGATCCGCATGAAGATCGGTGTGATGTACGGCTCGCCCGAGACCACCACCGGCGGCAACGCCCTGAAGTTCTACGCCTCCGTCCGCCTCGACATCCGCCGCATCGGCGCGATCAAGGAGCGCGACGAAGTGGTCGGCAACACCACCCGCGTCAAGGTGGTGAAGAACAAGCTGGCACCGCCGTTCAAGCAGGTCGAGTTCGACATCATGTACGGCGAGGGCGTGTCCAAGATGGGCGAGATCCTCGATCTCGGCGTCAAGGCAGGCATTGTCGAGAAGTCGGGCGCCTGGTTCTCCTATGACAGCCAGCGCCTCGGCCAGGGCCGCGAGAACTCCAAGACATTCCTCAAGAACAACCCGGACATCACTGCCAAGATCGAGGCGTCGATCCGCCAGAACTCGGGCCTGATCGCCGAGCAGATCCTCGCCGGCACGCCGGAGCGCGACGCCGACGGCGAGGAGCCGGCGGAAGAGTAAGGGCTTTCGTTCGGGCGGCACGGGAGCCACGCGCTTCGCCCGACAGCCGCTTCGCGGGGCAACCGCGAGGGTGGAATCCGGCTGGCGGACAAACGCCACGCCCGTCACATGCGGGCGTGCGGCTCAGCACCGGGTCGTCAGGACCTTTGGAGCTTGAGTTGATCTGAAGACTTGAGTTTCGAACACACGGGCGCTGCGGACATTGAGTTGCCGATGTCTGCAGCGCCCGCTGTCGTTTGTCTGGATCGCTGTTGGTCCGGCGCGTCGTCGGCCGCTGCGTGAAGTGGGGCTTCGCCCGGATGACGCTGGCATTGAATCCGTCATCCTGAGGTGCGAGCGCAGCGAGCCTCGAAGGACGATGGCCCGAGCGTTGAGCTGAAGCCGCTTATTTCTTCAACTCTCGCTGCCATCGTCGAAGGCGATTCGCGCTGTCCCGTCCAGATTAGACTGACATCTCCCCAGTCGCCCTGCCGGAATCGAATGACGGTGGTTCTGTGTGCCAACGCACCAGATCATCCATCGCGATGAGCACAATCCTGTCGGTTAGAGCGGCTGAGTTGACGGCGTCTTCGGTGAAACTCGATGTCGTTATGATGAAGCCACGGTGCGCGTGTTGTTCTTCGGCAACGCCCTTGAACTGTTGGACGGTTGGGCGTCCAACCTTGTTCTCCGTCGCGTTCCGCTTGCATTGCGCGATCATCAATCCGTCGGGGTGAATGGCACAACCGTCCAGGCCGAAATCGTTTGATTTCGGTGTCACCCACGCTTGAAGTCCCGCTCTTTGAAAGAAGCTCATGCAGTGCCGTTCAAAATCAAACGGGTTCATGTCGAGCAAATGCTGCCGCAGCGCGATCTCCTCCACCGGCATTGCGAAACGAGTGGGATCGATTGGCTGCTCTTTCATCGCAGCCTTCATTTCGGCGCTGGCGCGGCGCAGTCGTTCATCCGAAATAATGACATCGATAATTTCGGCGATGTGAGTTTGAGCCTCTGGGCTTGTCACCACAGCTTCAATGATGGCGGTGATGCCTGCGGCCCCGAGAAAAATCAGAAGAAGCACCGGGACCCCGACAGCCCCGCCAAACGCGGCGATCCCGGCAGCTTGGCCACCAACCAGTGGTATTGCGGCAAGTGTGGCAGGCAGTGCGACCTTCATGGACCAGGGCAGGTTCGATTTGCGGTAGTTCGAGACGGCTTCCGCGACACTGTTCGCGACCGCGACGATCGCCGTGCGCGAGTTGATGAGCGCGTTCAGTTGCTTGAATTTGTCGATGGTGCGGATGTCCCTCGCGACAACATCGCGCGACTGGCTGAGCCAGCGTATCGCGACTACCCGATCTTCCGGCCGAGACGTGTGTTTGATGGCCGAAGCGAATAGGCCAATCAGCCACTTCTTGATGCCGTCAGTTACATTGTCGAACACGGCCCCTCCAAACAGATATGGCTGCGATGTGGGCGCTTGCCGTTTGCAGCTGATCTCTAAAACATCGGTATCGTGCGGCAATTCTTCCTTCGCGCTCGCCCTCGGGCTTGCGAAATTTCATATTGATCCAGAGGGCACGGCGACGTCTACATCGCAATCTGACGTGGCAGTTTGTCAGGCCGCTCAAAGCAGGTTGGCGCTCCCTAGCGGAATCGAACCCCGCTCAGGATACCGATGCCGCAAAATGGAAAGGCCGCGCTTTAAGCGCGGCCTTTGTCGTTTGCGAATGTTCGTGTACCGGCGATATGCGCTGCAGCCTTTACTCCGCCGCCTCGGCATAATCCGACATCGGCGGGCAGGAGCACACGAGGTTGCGGTCGCCGTAGACGTTGTCGACGCGGCCGACCGGGGACCAGTACTTGTCCTGGCGCGCCGAGCCCGCGGGGAAGCAGCCTTCGGTGCGGGTGTAGGACCTGTTCCAGTTGTCGTCGGCGATGTCGTGCACCGTGTGCGGGGCGTGGCGCAGCGGCGAGGCCTCGATCTTGAAGCGGCCGTTCTCGACCTCGGCGATCTCGTGGCGGATCGCGATCATGGCGTCGCAGAAGCGGTCGAGCTCGGCCTTGGATTCCGATTCCGTCGGCTCGATCATCAGCGTGCCCGGCACCGGGAAGCTCATGGTCGGGGCGTGGAAGCCGTAGTCGATCAGGCGCTTGGCGATGTCGTCGACAGTCACGCCGCTGGTCGCCTTGAGCGGGCGGGGATCGACGATGCACTCATGCGCGACGCGGCCGCGGATGTTGCGGTAGAGCACCGGGAAGTGCGGCTCCAGCCGCTTGGCGATGTAATTGGCGTTGAGCACCGCGACCTCGGTCGCGCGCCTCAAGCCGTCGCCGCCCATCATCAGCATGTAGATGTAGGAGATGACGAGGATCGAGGCCGAGCCCCACGGCGCCGCCGCCACCGGGCCGACCGGCGCGGTGCCGCCATCGATGGCGGGATGGCCGGGCAGGAACGGCTTGAGATGCGCCTTGACGCCGATCGGGCCCATGCCGGGGCCGCCGCCGCCATGGGGAATGCAGAACGTCTTGTGCAGGTTGAGATGGCTGACATCGGCGCCGTAGTCGCCGGGGCGGGCGAGGCCGACCTGGGCGTTCATGTTGGCGCCGTCGAGATAGACCTGGCCGCCATGAGCGTGGACGATGTCGCAGATCTCGCGGATATGCTCCTCGAACACGCCATGGGTCGAGGGATAGGTAATCATCACGGCCGCGAGCCTGTCGGCGTGCTGCTTCGCCTTGAGGGCGAGGTCCTCGACTTCGACGTCGCCGCGGGCGTCGCAGTTCACCACCACCACGTCCATGCCGACCATGCTGGCGGATGCCGGATTGGTGCCGTGGGCCGAGGAGGGAATCAGGCACACCGTGCGATGGGCGTCGCCGCGCGCGGCATGGTAGCCGCGGATGGCGAGGAGGCCGGCGTATTCGCCCTGCGCGCCGGAGTTCGGCTGCAGCGAGATCGCGTCATAGCCGGTGACGTCGATCAGCCAGCGCTCGAGCTGGTCGAACATCGCGTGATAGCCGGCGGCCTGCTCGCGCGGCGCGAACGGATGCAGCGCGCCGAACGCCGGCCAGGTCACCGGGATCATTTCGGTGGTGGCGTTGAGCTTCATGGTGCACGAGCCCAGCGGGATCATCGCGCGGTCGAGCGCAAGATCGCGGTCCGACAGCTTGCGCATGTAGCGCAGGAGTTCGGTCTCCGAGCGGTGGGCGTGGAACACCGGATGGGTGAGATAGGCGCTGGTGCGCTTGAGATCCGCCGGCAGCGCGTCGGCCGCGTCGGCCTCGACCTCGGCATAGCGCAGGGTGCCGCCGAAGCTGCGCCACACCCGCTCGATGATCTCGGGCGTCGTGGTCTCGTCGAGCGCAATGCTCACCGTGGTGTCGTCGAGCCGCAGGTTGATCTTTTCATGCGCGGCGTGGGAGATCACCTGCGCGCGCTCGCCGTTGACCTTGACCGTCACCGTGTCGAAGTAGTGCTGTGACAGCGGCGCGTAGCCCAGCTTCCTGAGGCCGGCGGCGAGCACGGCGGTGCGGCGGTGCACGGTGCGGGCGATGTGCGCGAGGCCCTCGGGGCCGTGATAGACCGCGTACATCGAGGCGATCACGGCCAGCAGCACCTGTGCGGTGCAGATGTTGGACGTCGCCTTCTCGCGGCGGATGTGCTGCTCGCGGGTCTGCAGCGCGAGGCGATAGGCCGGCGCGCCGCGGGAATCGATCGACAGGCCGACGATGCGGCCGGGCAGCGAGCGCTTGAGCGCATCGCGCACCGCCATGTAGGCGGCGTGCGGGCCGCCATAACCCATCGGCACGCCGAAGCGCTGGGTCGACCCCACCGCGACGTCGGCGCCGAGGTCGCCGGGCGAAGCCAGCAGCGTCAGCGCCAGCGGGTCGGCGGCAATGATGGCAAGCGCGCCCCTTGCCTTGAGGGCTGCGATCGCCGGGCGCAGGTCGCGCACCGCGCCATGCGTGCCCGGATATTGCAGCAGGCCGCCGAACACCTCGGCGCCGGCGAGATCGCGCAAGGGATCGCCGGTGATCACGGTCCAGCCCAGCGGCTCGGCGCGCTGGCGCAGCACGGCCAGCGTCTGCGGATGCACCTCATGGTCGACGAAGAAGGTGTTGCTGTTGCCTTGCGCCGAGCGGTGCGCCAGCGCCATGGCTTCCGCCGCTGCCGTGCCCTCGTCGAGCAGCGAGGCGTTGGCGACGTCGAGCCCGGTGAGGTCGCACACCATGGTCTGGAAGTTGAACAGCGCTTCCAGCCGGCCCTGGCTGATCTCGGGCTGATAGGGCGTGTAGGCCGTGTACCAGGCCGGGTTCTCCAGGATGTTGCGCTGGATCACCGCCGGCAGCAGCGTGCCGGAGTAGCCTTGGCCGATCAGCGAGGTGACGATGCTGTTGCGTTCGGCGATCGCGCTCATGTGGGCCAGCGCCTCGCTCTCGCTGAGCGCCGTGCCGAGATCGAGCGGCGCGGTCTGGCGGATCGATGCCGGCAGCGTCTCGTCCATCAGCGCGGTCAGGCTTTTGGCGCCCACCGTCTCCAGCATGGCGTCGATGTCGCGCGGCGCCGGGCCGATGTGACGGCGCACGAAGGTGGTCGCGGCCTCGTTCGGCGGCAGGTTCGATCCGGCGCGGCCCGTCGTCGGGGCGGCGGAGGAGGCGGATCCTTGGCGCGGCGTGGTCATGGCGGTCTCTCTGGCAATCTCTCGGGCTATCGGCGTGCGGCGGCGGTCGAAACGATCAGGCGGTGTGGGCCTTGTAGGCGGCCTCGTCCATCAGGCCGTCGAGCTCGCTCCTGTCGGCGATCCTGATCTTGAAGAACCACGCGCCGCCGGCGGGATCGGTGTTGACCAGCGCCGGGTCGGCGGCCAGCGCGTCGTTGATCGCGACGATCTCGCCGGTCAGCGGCGCGTAGACGTCGGACGCGGCCTTGACCGATTCGACCACGGCGGCGGCTTCCGCCTTCTTGAGCTGGCGGCCGACCTTGGGCAGCTCGACGAACACGACGTCGCCGAGCTGGGTCTGGGCGTAGTCGGTGATGCCGACAGTGGCGACGTCGCCATCGATCTGCAGCCATTCATGGTCGGCGGTGAAAAGCGTGGTCATGACCTGAATTCCTCTCTCGGTCTCGAAATCTCAGCGCAACAGTCAGCGTTTGTAGGCGTGGGGCACGAACGGCATCGGCGCGACGCGCAGCGGCAGGCGCTGCTCGCGCACTTCGGCGAACAGCTGGGTGCCGGTCTCGGCATAGGCGGCGGGCACGTAGCCCATCGCCACCGGCGCGATCCGGCTGGGGCCGAAGCCGCCGGAGGTGACGAGGCCGGCCTGCGCCGGATCGTCGGCATGGACGAACAGCGCGGTGTGGCCGCGCACCGGCGCGCGCCCCTCGGCGAGGAGGCCGACGCGGCGGCGCGGCGCCCCCTGGACGAGCTGGCGCAGGATGATGTCGGCGCCGGGAAAGCCGCCGGCGCGGGCGCCACCGGTGCGGCGCGCCTTCTGAATCGACCATTCCAGCGCCGCCTCGACCGGCGTCGTGGCAAAGTCGATATCCGGGCCATAGAGGCACAGGCCGGCCTCGAGCCGCAGGCTGTCGCGGGCGCCGAGGCCGATGGGTTGCACCGCCTCGGGCGCCAGCAGTTTTTCGGCGAGCGCGGCGGCCTCAGCCGCCGGCACGGAAATCTCGTAGCCGTCCTCGCCCGTATAGCCCGAGCGCGACACGATGCAGGGAATGCCCATCACCTGATGCGGGCCGCAGTCCATGAAGCGCATCGCGGCGGTGGTCGGCGACAGCGTCGCCAGGACCTCGGCCGCCTTCGGACCCTGCAGGGCGATCAGCGCGCGGTCGTCCAGCACCTCGATGTCGCAGGCGTCCGCAAGATGCGCCCGCAGATGGGCCTCGTCGTCGGCCTTGCAGGCGGCGTTGACCACCAGGAACAGGTGATCGCCGGCATTCGACACCATGAGGTCGTCGAGGATGCCGCCGCGGTCGTTGGTGAACTGGGCGTAGCGCTGCCGCCCGGGCGCGAGACCGAGGATGTCCTGCGGCACCAGGCGCTCCAGCGCCAGCGCGGCGTCTTCGATCCGGCCGGACTTCGGCCGCAGCCGGATCTGGCCCATGTGGGAGACGTCGAACAGCCCGGCGCTTGCGCGGGTGTGAAGGTGCTCCTTGAGCACGCCGAGGGGGTATTGCACCGGCATGTCGTAGCCGGCGAACGGAACCATCTTGCCGCCGAGGGCAAGGTGCAGCTCGTGCAGCGGCGTGCGCTTCAGGGCAGCGGAATCGGGGGGTGACGCGGACATCGGGCGGACTCCTGACGGGCCGGGGACCATCCCCCAAAACCGTCGAAGCCCCATCTGTCGCTGTGCCTGAGAGTATTATCCCGTCGGCGGACGCCTTTCCGGGGTCAGCCGGCCGCGTCGCTTTCCAGATGTCGTTCCATCACGCGGTCCTTTTGCCTGAGAGTTTCCGGGGCGGTTGCTCCTTCGGCGCCGGCCCTTTGGAGGCCGGTCTCTCCCGACGTGATGATCGTCTGGCGCGGAGAGAACACGCCCCGGGCAGGCCTGTCAACGCGCGGCGGGGGCCTATCAACGGTTCTTGTGGGGGAGGGGTAAGCCTTTGACGGGTGCGCCGAATTCATGCCCCGGAAATGCCCGTTTTCTGGACAGGGAAGCCCGCGGCCGGTAAAAGCGGGCGGGACAAGAGGAGCCTGCCGCGCCATACTCGCGGCCGGTTTCCCCACAGGGGGCGATTCCGGCGCGGCGGCCTGCCGTCGGCGCGGCTTCGCCCTGATCAGCAAACTTGAGCGCATTCAGCGCGGATGTTCAGGTATCCGGGACGCTGAACGGCCCGGACGGTGCGATTGGACGGATATGAGCGGCGTTAACGAGATCAGGTCTGCGTTCCTCAACTACTTCGCGAAGAACGGCCACGAGGTGGTGTCATCGTCGCCGCTGGTGCCCCGCAACGATCCGACGTTGATGTTCACCAACGCCGGCATGGTGCAGTTCAAGAACGTCTTCACCGGCCTTGAGAAGCGGCCCTACCAGCGCGCCACCACCTCGCAGAAATGCGTCCGCGCCGGCGGCAAGCACAACGACCTCGACAATGTCGGCTACACCGCGCGGCATCACACCTTCTTCGAGATGCTCGGCAACTTCTCGTTCGGCGACTACTTCAAGGATCGCGCCATCGAACTCGCCTGGAACCTGATCACGAGGGAATACGGGCTGCCGAAAGACCGCCTGATGGTGACGGTGTATTCCGAGGACGACGAGGCGTTCGGCCTGTGGAAGAAGATCGCCGGCCTGCCGGAATCCAAGATCATCCGCATCCCGACCTCCGACAACTTCTGGCAGATGGGCGATACCGGCCCGTGCGGCCCGTGCTCGGAGATCTTCTACGACCACGGCGAGCACATCTTCGGCGGCCCGCCCGGCTCGGCCGACCAGGACGGCGACCGCTTCATCGAAATCTGGAACCTGGTGTTCATGCAGTTCGAGCAGGTCGCGGGCGGCGTGCGCAATGCGCTGCCAAAGCCCTCGATCGACACCGGCATGGGCCTGGAGCGCATCGCCGCCGTGCTGCAGGGCAAGCACGACAACTACGACATCGATCTCTTCGCCTCGCTGATCCGCGCCATCTCGGAGCTGACCGGCGCCGACGCCGACGGTCCGCAGAAGGCGTCGCTGCGCGTCATCGCCGACCATCTGCGCGCGTCGTCGTTCCTGATCGCCGATGGCGTGCTGCCCTCGAACGAGGGGCGCGGCTACGTGCTGCGCCGGATCATGCGCCGCGCCATGCGCCATGCCCAGCTGCTCGGCGCGCGCGACCCGCTGATGTACCGCCTGGTGTGGGCGCTGGTGCGTGAGATGGGCCAGGCCTATCCGGAGCTGGTGCGCGCCGAGGCGCTGATCGAGGAGACGCTGCGCCTCGAGGAGACGCGCTTCCGCAAGACGCTGGAGCGGGGACTGTCGATCCTCGACGAGGAGAGCCGCTCGCTGTCGTCCGGCGACCGCCTCAAGGGCGACACCGCGTTCACGTTGTACGACACCTACGGCTTCCCGCTCGATTTGACGCAGGACGCGCTGCGCGCCCGCGGCATCGACGTCGACGTCGACGGCTTCAATGTCGCGATGGAGAAGCAGCGCGAGAAGGCGCGGGCGTCGTGGTCCGGCTCCGGCGACACCGCGTCCGAAGCGATCTGGTTCCCGCTGCGCGAGCGGCTCGGGGCCACCGAATTCCTCGGCTATGAGACCGAGAGCGCCGAGGGCGTGGTCTCGGCGCTGGTCAAGGACGGCAAGGAAACCGACAGCCTTCAGGCCGGCGACAACGGCATCGTCATCCTCAACCAGACGCCGTTCTACGGCGAGTCCGGTGGCCAGGTCGGCGACACCGGCGTCCTGAGCGGCGAGGGCGTGCGCTTCCGCGTCACCGAGACCCAGAAGAAGGCGGGCGACCTGTTCGTGCATGTCGGCACCGTCGAGCAGGGCACGCTCAAGGTCGGCGTGCCGCTGGCGCTCGAGGTCGATCACGCCCGCCGGACCTCGATCCGCGCCAATCATTCCGCGACCCATCTGCTGCACGAGGCGCTGCGCCAGGTGCTCGGCGACCACATCGCCCAGCGCGGCTCGCTGGTCGCGCCCGACCGGCTGCGCTTCGACTTCGTGCACCAGAAGCCGATCACGGCCGAGGAGCTGCGCAAGGTCGAGGACATCGCCAACGACATCGTGCTGGAGAACGGCGAGGTCACCACGCGCTCGATGGCGGTGGACGACGCCCGCGCCTCCGGCGCCCGCGCGCTGTTCGGCGAGAAGTATGGCGACGAGGTCCGCGTCGTCTCGATGGGCAAGGGCTCCGGCAATGCGCTGGGCTGGTCGGTCGAGCTGTGCGGCGGCACTCATGTCCGCCGCACCGGCGACATCGGCCTGATCTCCGTGCTCGGCGACAGCGCGGTGTCCTCCGGCGTGCGCCGCATCGAGGCGCTGACCGCGCGCGCCGCGCGCCATCATGCCAACACCACCATCCAGACCGCGAAGGCGGCGGCGGCAGAGTTGCGCACCACGCTCGACGACATGCCGGCGCGCGTCGCCGCGCTGATGGAGGAGCGCAAGAAGCTCGAGCGCGAGCTGTCGGACGCCCGCAAGAAGCTGGCGCTCGGCGGTGGCGGCGGCAACGGTGCGGCCGCGGGTGCCGACATCCGCACCATCGGCGACGTCAAGTTCCTGGGCCGCGCTGTTCAAGGCATCGAGATGAAGGATCTCAAGAGCCTCGCTGATGACGGCAAGAAGCAGGTCGGCAACGGCGTTGTCGCCATCGTCGGTGTCACCGAGGATGGCAAGGCCGGTGTCGTGGTCGGCGTCACGCCGGACCTGACCTCGCGCTACAGCGCGGTCGATCTGGTGCGCGTCGCCTCCGAGGCGCTCGGCGGCAAGGGCGGCGGCGGCCGTCCCGACATGGCGCAGGCCGGCGGCCCCGACGGCGCCAAGGCCGACGCCGCGCTGCAGGCGATCGCCACGGCGCTCGGCGCGTAAGCGGACAGCGCAAGTTCTGATACAAGGCCGCCGGCGCATGGCCGGCGGCTTTTTTTCGTCTTCGGCAATTCGTCAGGCAAACGCCGCACCGCGCTGTCGATCGCTCCTCGTGACTATTCCATGTCGGGGCATCGCTCACGCGGCAGACCCGTTCAATCCTGCCATGCCGCGCGCAGCTTGGCCGCCGTCGCGGGGCGCGGTATGAACGCGCACGCCATTCTGGCGTATGTGGTGATCCGGTGGAAACGAGCATGTCGCGGGACGTCCTGTCATGGCGGGCGGAGCACGCCTGCCTCAATGCCTGGCCGGCATTGTCCACGGTGCTGCATGACGGCTGGCTGGTGCGCTTCGCCGACGGGCTGACGCGCCGCGCCAACTCCGCCAATCCGCTGCATGCCGGCGCGCGCATGGATGGTGCGACCATCCAGTTCTTCGAGAACCTGTTTCGCGCCCAGGATCTGCCGCTGATCGTGCGTGTGCCGTCGATGCTCGATCCGTCGGTCGACCGCCACCTCGCCGATCTCGGCTACATCGCCGAGGGCGAAAGCCGCACCATCCATGGCGATCTCGCGGCGATGACCGTGCAGGCCGATGCGGCGGCGGAGATTCTCGACACGCCCGACGACGACTGGCTCGATCAGATCCACGCCCTGCAGGGCCGCACGCCGGCGCAGAGCGAGATCTATGAGGACATCATCGGCGCGATCGGCCTGCCGGCGGGCTTCGCCACGCTGCGCGAGGACGGCGAGGTGGTGGCGATGGCCTACGGCGCCGTCGACGGCGACATGCTGTGCTGCGAGTCGGTGGTCACCGCGACGGGCCATCGCGGCAAGGGCTATGGCCGCCGCATGATGTCGGCGCTGCTGCACTGGGCGGCGTCGCAGGGGGCCGAGAGCGCCTGCCTGCAGGTCGAGGCCGGCAACAGCGCGGGCGCCGCGCTTTATCGCAGCCTCGGCATGCACACCGAGCTGCACCGTTATCACTATCGCCGCCTGCCACGCGCGTGATCGCAGGCGTCGACAAGTAGCGCAAAATTGAGCGCGATGGATTGCGCGACCTTGGGTTGTTGAATCCGCGTCGGCATGTGGCTGTGCGTTTACCCTCGCATGGGAAGTGAGACTCTCAATCAATGCAATCGCGGCCGGCCCTCGTTTACAAAGTGTAAACGGAACGATAAGGCTCGCTTCAATGCGTTGGTCGATGACTTGCTGCGATGCGGCTGTCCTGACTTAAGTCCCTCATTGGACGAAAGCGAGAATGCTTGGGCTAAGGGCCGTCGGTTTCGGAATTGCAGCTGTGGTGTCGATGTCCGGGTCCGGATTCGCCCAGACGGCCTCGCAAATTGTGCCTCCCAGTTTTCGGCCCAATCTCGAGCGTCCAGGCGGCTTCACGCTGCCGGGCACGCCGGGGCTCGTGGTGCCTGCCGGCGCCGAGAAGCTTTTCGTCCGCCTCTCCGGCGTCAGCATCAAGGGCGGCCTGCCGCAACTGGCGGCGGCGAGCGGCGCGCTCGAGGCGCGGCTTGCCGGGCAGAAGGTGTCGGGCGCCGATATCTTTGCCGCCGCACGCGAGCTCGAAGCCGCGTATGCGAGGGCCGGCTATGTGCTGGTGCGGGTCGTTTTGCCGCCGCAACAGCTCAGCGATGGCGCGCGGCTGAAACTCGTCGTGATCGATGGCTTCATCGAGCGGGTCGAAACCCGCGATGTACCGGAGCGCGTGCGCGGCCGCATCATGACCCTGGTCGGGTCGTTGACCGGACGCCGCGGCCTCACGCTCGGCGAGATCGAACGTCGTGTCGTGCTGGCGGGCGATATTCCCGGCGTGATTCTGCGCTCCACGCTGATGCCGGGCAAGGGCGATGGCGCCACCGTGCTGGTGATCGATGCGACGCATCAGGCGGTGAGCGAGACGCTGACGTTCGACAACACACTGTCGAAGGCGCTCGGACGCACCACGCTCGGTGCCGGCCTCGATCTCAACAGCGTCGGCGGTTTCGGCGAGCTGGTCTACCTGCGTGCGGGCGGGCATCCCGACGGCGGCGACAACGGCTGGTTCGACCGCTATCCGCGCAACCGCACGCTGGCCGCGGGCATCGTGGTGCCGTTGTGGGTCGACGGTCTCACCTTCAATGCCGAATACACCGACGCCCGCACCACGCCGCTGGCGGTTGCGGGGATGCAGACCACCGACACGTTCGAGCGGCTGTCGCTGCGGCTGCGCTATGCCTGGCTGCGGGAGCGCACGGCCAACTTCAACAGCGAACTGGCGCTCGATGCCCAGGACGAACTCCAGAGCCTGTTCGTGGCCGGCGTGCCGACACCGCTGTCGCAGGATCGCCTGCGCATCGTGCGCTTCACCAATGATGGCGACCTGCTGACGCCGTGGGGCGGCACGGTGTCCGGCCGCGCCACGGCGTCGTTCGGTCTCGACGGGCTCGGCGCGCGCACCGCGGCGGAGGCGACGCCATTGCTGCCGTTGTCGCGCCAGGGCGCTGACGCCAGCTTCCGCAAGTTCGACATCAGCCTCGGCTACAGCCAGACGGTGATCGAGCATCTCGCGGTCAGCGTCACCGCGCGGGCGCAGACATCGTTCAACGCGCCGTTGCTGCGCAGCGAGCAGATCGGCATCGCCAACACCACGGGCCTGTCGGCTTTCGATGCCGGCACCGTGGTCGGCGACCAGGGCTACGTCGTACGCGGCGAGCTGTCGTCGCCATGGGCCCTGCCTGTCAGCCTGCCGATGCTGCAGGCCTCCGGGATCGGGGTGGTGGCGGCGCCGTATCTGTTCGCGGCTTACGGCGAGGTCACGCAGCGCGATCCGACGGCGCTGGAGGCCGCCTCGATTCGCGCCACCTCCTATGGCGCCGGCCTGCGGCTCGGCGGTGCGGCGCTCGGGCGGATTTCGAATGGCTCGCTGTCGCTGGAGTACGGCCATGCGACGCGCAGCGATGGCGTTGCCGCGGGCGACCGTTTCACGGTGGTGTCTGCGTTCAGGTTCTAGAGGGCGGTGCTGCCGACGAAAGAGCGGCACATCGGGGGGAGCGTTCGTTTTGTCCGGAGGTCATGTCATGACTGGTTTTGCCGAAGGCCGTTGCAGGTCGGTTCGCTACCGTCTGCGCGCGGCGCTGCTGCTGGCGACCACCGCGCTGACCAGTCCACTGCTCGCCGCCGCCGCCGCGGCGCAGACCCTGCCGACGGGCGGCACGGTCGCAGCCGGTTCGGTTGCGATTTCCCGGCCGTCCGCGACCCAGCTCACCATCGCCCAGTCGAGCCAGAGCGCGGTCGTCAACTGGCAGGGCTTCTCGGTGTCGCAGGGCGCGGCCGTCAACTTCGTGCAGCCCAATGCGTCCTCGGCGATTCTCAATCGCGTCACCGGCAATACGCCCTCGACCATCGCCGGCGCTCTCACCGCGAACGGCGAGGTCTATCTCGTCAATCCCAATGGCATTGCCATCACCCGCAGCGGCACGGTCAATGTCGGCGGCGGCTTCGTCGCCTCGTCGCTTGGCATCAGCGACGACGATTTCATGGCCGGCCGCCGCAATTTCGGCGGCAATGGCGCCTCGGCAGGTGTCAGCAATGCCGGCACCATCACCGTCGGTCGTGGCGGCTACGCCGCGTTGATCGGTGGCACCGTATCGAACTCCGGCAGCATCAGCGTGCCGCTCGGCAAGGTCGGGATGGGCTCGGGCGAGCAGGCGGCGCTGGATTTCTCCGGTGACGGCTTCCTGCAGGTGGCAATGCCGACCGAAGCCGGCGGCAAGGGAGCGCTGGTGCGCAACTCCGGCACGATCAGGGCCGATGGCGGCAGCGTCATTCTCACCGCGGCGACGGCGCGCGAGGCGGCGCGCAACGCCATCAACATCTCCGGCGTCGTGCAGGCGCGCTCGATCGGCGGGCGCTCCGGCTCGATCATCATCGGCGGTGGCGAGGGGGGCGTGGTCAAGATCTCCGGGCGGCTCGCGACGACCTCGCAGCGGCACGGCGGCGGCGCGATCACGGTCACCGGGCAGTCGATCCGCCTCAAGCACGCCACCATCGACGCGTCGGGCGCGACCGGCGGCGGCACGGTCAGGATCGGTGGCGACATGCATGGCGCGGGCCCGCTGCCGCAGGCGCAGTCCGTCAGCATGGATGCCGCGACCACGATCCGCGCCGATGCGACCCAGGCCGGCAATGGCGGCGAGGTGACGCTGTGGTCCACCGGCACCACGCGCGTGTTCGGCCTGATCAGCGCCATGGGCGGACCGGGCGGCGGTCATGGCGGCACCGTCGAAACGTCGGGGCATGTCGTCGATTTCAACGGCATCCGCATCAACACCTCGGCGCCGGCGGGCGCGACCGGCCTGTGGCTGGTGGACCCCATCGACCTCACGATCGACGGCGCCGCCGCCGCGACCATCAACAGCAATCTCGCCTCCAGCAATGTCATGCTGCAGACGACGGCGACCACGGCATCGGGGCCGGGCTCCCAGACCAGTGGCCTCGGCGATATCTACGTCAATGCGCCGATCAGCTGGAGCACGGCGAACACGCTGACACTGTCGGCGTACAACAGCATCAACATCGTCTCCTCGATCACCGCCAGCGGCAATGGCGGCCTGATCCTCACCACCAACAACCATGTCGGCGGCGCCAACGCGGCCGGCGCGCTGAATTTCTACGGCGGCAATGTCCAGCTGCTGGGAAGCAGTGCGGCGCTGACCATCAACGGCACGTCGTATACCCTGATCCGGACCGTGGCCCAGCTCGTCGCGGTCAACGGCAATCTGTCGGGCAACTATGCGCTCGCCAAGCCGCTCGACCTCGGCGGCACGACGTATACCGATGGCGTGATCGCGGGGGCTGCCGCCGGTGCTGGATTTACCGGGACCTTCAATGGTCTTGGCAACACCATCAGCAATCTGACGATCAACTCGACCGGGTCGAGCGTGGTTGGTTTGTTCGGGACGGTTGGCAATGGCTCGACCAATAATTCGGCCGGGACCGTGGCGAATCTCGGTCTGATCGGCGGCTCCGTGACCGGTTCGGCGCCAGGCGCCACGGTCGGCGCGCTCGCCGGCACCAATACGGGCACGATCATCAACGCCTATGCGACCACCGCGGTGACGGGCGGAGCCGGCGCCATGGTCGGGGGACTGGTCGGCTATAACTGGGGTGCGATCAGCAACGCTCACGCCGGCGGGACGGTCATCGACACGATGACCGGCAGCTGGGTCGGCGGCCTGGTCGGCTACAACGACGGCTATACGGGGGGTGGTGGCACCGGCACGATTACAAATGCCTATGCCACGGGCATGGTCTCCGGCGGTGGCGGCACCGGTGGAATCGGAACCGGCAGCGGCGCTGGCAGCGACACCGGCGGCCTTGTCGGCATCAACCAGGGCACGATCACCAATGCCTACGCGACTGGCGCGGTGAGCGCAGGCGCGGGCAGCTATTTCGGTGGTCTTGTCGGAGAGAACAACTTTTCCGGTGGCGTCGGAACGGTCAGCTACGGCTACTGGGACTCGACGACCTCGGGCATCAGCGCGGTCGGCCATGGCGCCGGAACGGCAATGACCACGGCGGCGCTGCAGAACGGATCGTTGCCGTCGGGGTTCGGCAGTGCGTGGTCCGCCATGTCCGGGCGCTACCCCATCCTCGGGCCGGCGGTTCTGACGATCAACTTCCTGTCGCAGACCGCGACCTACGGCACGGCCTATTCGCTCCAGCAGACCTCGGCGGCCTATACCGAAACGCTGAATGGCGTCGCGCTCACAGGGGGCAGCTTTATCAACCTGACCGGGTTGTCGCTCATCGCCGCCGGCACCGGCAGCGCGTCGGGGACGACCGCATCGACCAACGCCGGCAGCTATACGATCTCCGGTACCGGAGCCAGTGCCTCGGGTTTCATCATCAGCTACGGCACGACGCCGGCCACCCTGACGGTCAATCCGCTGGCGGTGACGCTCACGGGCACGCAAGCCTACAATGGCAGCACCAGCGTCGCGGCGGGCAGCCTCACGGTGTCCAACAGGGTCGGCTCCGACACGGTCGGCCTCAGCGGCTCGGCGTCGGTCGCATCCGCCAATGTCAGCGCCGGCGCGCAGACGCTCAACCTGGCGGGCCTGTCGCTGAGCAACAGCAACTACACGCTGACCGGCGCGTCGGGTACGGCGACCATCACACCGCTGGCGGTGACGCTGACGGGATCGAAGGTCTATGACGGCACCGCGACGGTGACGACCGCCGGTCTCACGGCGTCCAACAAGGTCGGCGCCGACAATATCGGTCTGACCGGCACCGCAACGGTGGCGTCCGCCAATGTCAGCGCCGGCACGCAGACACTCAACCTCGCGGGCCTGTCGCTGAGCAATGCCAACTACACGCTGAGCGGGGCGTCGGGCAGCTTCACCATCAATCCGCTGGCGGTGACGCTGAGCGGATCGAAGGTCTATGACGGCGGCACGTCCGTGGCCGCGAGCGGTCTGACGCTGGCCAACGGAATCGGGGGCGCAACCGCCACCTCGATCGGCCTGTCGGGATCGGGGGCAGTTGCTTCGGCCAATGTCAGCGCCGGCGCGCAGACGCTCGCGACCACGGGCTTTGCGGTGACTGACAGCAACTACACGGTGACCGGCGGCTCCGGCTCCGTGACCATCACGCCGCTGGCCGTGACGCTGACGGGCTCGCGCGGCTATGACGGCACGACCACGGTGGCCGCGGCCAGCCTTGCGGCTTCCAACAAGGTCGGCGCCGACAATATCGGGCTCACCGGCAGCGGTGCGGTGGCATCGGCCAATGTCAGCGCGGGCACGCAGACGCTGAACCTCGCCGGCCTGTCGCTGGGCAATACCAACTACACGCTGAGCGGGGCGTCCGGCAGCTTCACCATCCATCCGCTGGCGGTGACGCTGACGGGATCGAAGGTCTATGACGGCGGCACGTCGGTCGCGGCAAGCGGCCTGACGCTGACCAACGGCGTCGCGGGCGCAACGGCGACCTCGATCGGCCTGTCGGGATCGGGCTCGCTTGCATCTGCCAATGTCAGCGCCGGCGCACAGACGCTCGCGACCACGGGCTTTTCGGTGACCGACAGCAACTACACGGTGACCGGCGGCTCCGGCACGGTGAGCATCACGCCGCTGGCGGTGACGCTGACCGGTTCGCGCAGCTATGACGGCACCACCACGGTGACCGCCAGCAGCCTGACGGTTTCGAACAGGATCGGGACCGACAACATCGGGCTCACCGGCAGCGGCGCGGTGACGTCGGCGAATGTCAGCGCGGGGACGCAGACGCTGAACCTCGCCGGCCTGTCGCTGGGCAATACCAACTACACGCTGAGCGGGGCGTCCGGCAGCTTCACCATCCATCCGCTGGCGGTGACGCTGACGGGATCGAAGGTCTATGACGGCGGCACAACGTTCGCGGCAAGCGGACTGACGCTGACCAACGGCGTCGCCGGCGCAACGGCGACCTCGATCGGTCTGTCCGGATCGGGGGCGGTGGCCTCCGCCAATGTCAGCGCCGGTGCGCAGACGCTCATCACCACCGGCCTGTCGGTGACCGACGGCAACTACACGGTGACCGGCGGCTCCGGCACGGTGAGCATTACGCCGCTGGCGGTGACGCTGACCGGTTCTCGCAGCTATGATGGCACCGCCACGGTGACCGCCAGCAGCTTGACGGCTTCGAACAGGATCGGGACCGACAACATCGGGCTCACCGGCAGCGGCGCGGTG
>NZ_JAFCMM010000007.1 GCF_018131225.1 Bradyrhizobium sp. U87765 SZCCT0048
CGGTGACCGCCAGCAGCTTGACGGCTTCGAACAGGATCGGGACCGACAACATCGGGCTCACCGGCAGCGGCGCGGTGGCCTCGGCCAATGTCAGCGCCGGCACGCAGACGCTGAACCTCGCCGGCCTGTCGCTCGGCAATACCAACTACACGCTGAGCGGGGCGTCCGGCAGCTTCACCATCAATCCGCTGGCGGTGACGCTGACGGGATCGAAGGTTTATGACGGCGGCACGGCATTCGCGGCAAGCGGCCTGACGCTGACCAACGGCGTCGCGGGCGCAACCGCGACCTCGATCGGCCTGTCCGGATCGGGTTCGGTGGCATCCGCCAATGTCAGTGCCGGCGCGCAGACCTTTATCACCACCGGCCTGTCGGTGACCGACAGCAACTACACCGTGACTGGCGGCTCCGGAACGGCGAGCATCACGCCGCTGGCGGTGACGCTGGCCGGCTCGCGCAGCTATGACGGCACCACGACGGTGGCCGCAAGCAGCCTCTCGGCGTCCAACAGGATCGGCTCGGACAATATCGGGCTCGCGGGCAGCGCCTCGGTGACTTCGGCGAACGTCAGCGCCGGCACGCAGACGCTGAACCTCGCCGGCCTGTCGCTCGGCAATACCAACTATACGCTGAGCGGGGCGTCCGGCAGCTTCACCATCAATCCGCTGGCTGTGACGCTGACGGGATCGAAGGTCTATGACGGCGGTACGGCGGTCGCAGCAAACGGCCTGACGCTGACCAATGGCGTCGCAGGTGCGACGGCGGCGTCCATCGGCCTTGGCGGGACCGGTTCGGTGGCGTCCGCCAACGTCAGCGCGGGGACGCAGGCGTTGAATGTCACCGGCCTGTCGCTGAGCAACACCAACTACACGCTGAGCGGGGCGTCCGGCAGCTTCACCATCAATCCCCTGGCGGTGACGTTGACGGGATCGAAGGTCTACGACGGCCGCACCGCAGTGGCGGCGAGCGGCCTGACGCTGACCAATGGCCTGGCGGGCGCGACGGCGGCGTCCATCGGCCTCAGCGGAGCGGGCTCGGTGGCGTCGCCGAACGTGAGCGCGGGCCTCCAGGCGCTGAACACCGCGGGCCTCTCGGTGGCCGACAGCAACTATACGGTTGTCGGCGGAACCGGCACCGCGAGGGTGTTGCCGGCGCCGGTCGTCGTCACCGCGCTCGGGGGGACCTCGGTGTTCGGAACCTCGCCGGCGAACCCCGGGCTTTCCGCGAGTGGCCTGCAGAACGGCGAAAGCATCGCGGTGCTGACAGGACTGACCAACTCGTTCGATATCAACAGCACCTCGAGCGTCGCCGGCAGCCCGTATGTGCTGAACGTCGTGGGTGTGTCGAGCAATCCGAACTACACCATCGTCGCCCGCAAAGCGGGACTGTGGACAGTGACCGCGCCGACGAATTCGGACGCTTCCACGCTGGCGAGCACCTTCGTGCGTGAGACGTTCGATATCGCTGCGGCGGGCGGTGGCCGGCCGGAGCCGGCAACTGTGGACGTCGTCTCGTCCGGCACCGGCGTGGTCTTCGAAGATCGCCGGTTCGACCATGTCGTGGTCTGCTTTCCCGGTGCGGGCACATGCGGCGTCGTCAACCCGCGCCAGCCCTGAAAGGTGAGGGCCGTCCGGCATGGCGACAGCGGCCAGCCGCGCCACTGATCGCGGTGGTGCCCGGCGTCACGGCTTGCCTCGCTGCAGCGCGTTGAGATCGCGCACCACGCGGAAGCCGTAGGGGCCGGCGCCGGAGTCGGCGCGCGAGTCATTGCGGGCGCCCGAGCGCATGATGTTGGCTGACCAGCCCCATTCACCGCCGCGCACCATGCGCCGGGAGCAGTCGCCCTCCAGCCACGGCGCGCCGTCGGCGGGCGTATCCTCGGTATAGCGCTTGTTATAGCAGTCCTGCGTCCACTCGTAGACGTTGCCGTGGACCTGATAGAGCCCGAACGGATTGGGCGCGTAGGAATCCACGGGCCTGGGTCTCTTGCTGCGTTCGCCGCGCGGGCCGCCTGCATAGGGGATCGAGGCGTCGTAGTTGGCGTCCTGCGGACCGACCGTCTTGCCGAACCAGAACGGCGTCGTGGTGCCGGCACGGGTGACATACTCGCGTTCGGATTCGCTGGGCAGGCGATAGGTCCGCCCGGTCTTCTTCGACAGCCACGAAAGATAGGCCTGTGCGTCGGTGTAGCT
This sequence comes from Bradyrhizobium sp. U87765 SZCCT0048, assembly GCF_018131225.1. Lineage (GTDB taxonomy): Bacteria > Pseudomonadota > Alphaproteobacteria > Rhizobiales > Xanthobacteraceae > Bradyrhizobium_A. The sequence goes on from NZ_JAFCMM010000007.1 coordinate 2,193, forward strand.
GAGGCCGTGCGCGGGCATGCGGCCGCGGCCAAAACCGTGATCGTCGCCGCGCCGGCCGTTGCAGCCGCCATCTGCGAGGCATGCGTCCCATTCGTCGAACGAGATCGCGAAGCGCCCGACCGCGAAGGGTCTTGTGAGCGTGACGCGGTGAACGGGATCCTCGCCCTTGTTGCGGTCGACTTCGTTCGCCGGCGTGCCCATCATGAAGCTGCCTTTGGGCACGACCACCATCTCCGGGCACTCCGGACATTCCTTGAAGCTGTCCTTCGGCCTCAGCGTCGCCTCGACCTCCGCCGACAACGGTGTCGCGCCCCAGGGCTGGATCTGGCGCGGTGGCGCGGCGGGCGGTTTCGTCGCCGTCTCCGTGGACGAATGCGCGGGCGTGCGATGGGGCTTCGCCCTGGCCGCAACGGTGGGCGCGCTGGCCGCGACGGCCAGGAGCGCGAGGGCGCCCATGGTTGCGATCCGTTGTCCGATCATGTGCCGACCTCTGCTGCCGTGGGCTTCGCGCGCTCCTTGTGTCGCGACGGCCTGCCGGCGGGTTCGATCGGGCTGCGCCTCGCGGCAGGTCGCGACGGACTGTCGCAGTGACACCGATCGCGACAGGCAGCGTGGGAGAGGAGGTGGGGCAGGCCGATCCACATTCGCGTCGGCGTGATGAAGGGGCGCGTCCGCACGCGTTGCGGACGGCGCGACCACGCGGTGAACTGTGTGCGTTTTCAGGTCATCCCGTGACGGAATCTGGCCGGCCAGCGCGGCGCGCGTTCACCGGCCGAACCTGTCAGCGATGCTGATTTTCAAGCGCGGCACATGGCGCAATTGTCGCACGGGCCAAATGCCGCGATAACGACTTTCGTGCTTCCGTCGCGCTCTGCGCGGGCGGGGGGCCGATCCCACATTTCGAAAATGTTCAAGGGCCATGGATGCATCATGACACCCCGTTGATGTCGACGATTGTCGTCGGTCTCGTGCTCGCTTTCGCGCTCGGCACACTTGCGCAGCGCTTCCGGATTTCTCCGCTGGTCGGTTACCTGATGGCCGGCGTGATCATGGGGCCGTTCACCCCCGGCTATGTCGCCGATCAGAACCTCGCCAACGAGCTCGCGGAAATCGGCATCATCCTGCTGATGTTCGGCGTCGGGCTGCACTTCTCCCTCAAGGACCTGCTGTCGGTCCGCGCCATAGCCATTCCCGGCGCCATCGCCCAGATCGCGGTCGCGACCCTGCTCGGCATCGGGCTGTCCCATGCGCTGGGCTGGTCGATCGGCGCGGGGGTCGTATTCGGCCTTGCGCTGTCGGTGGCGAGCACCGTGGTGCTGCTGCGCGCGCTGCAGGAGCGCCGCCTCGTCGATACCGAGCGCGGCCGCATTGCCGTCGGCTGGCTGATCGTCGAGGACATCGCCATGGTGCTGACGCTGGTGCTGCTGCCCGCGCTCGCCGGCATCCTCAAGGGTGAGGCCGCGACCACGAGCCTGTCGGCGCTGGCGTGGCCGCTCGCGGTGACGCTCGGCAAGGTCGCCGCCTTCGTGGTGTTCATGCTGGTGGTCGGCCGCCGCGTCATTCCGTGGATGCTGCATTACGTCGCGCATACCGGCTCGCGCGAACTGTTTCGTCTGGCGGTGTTCGCGATCTCGCTCGGCGTGGCGTTCGGCGCCGCCGTGCTGTTCGACGTGTCGTTCGCGCTCGGCGCGTTCTTCGCCGGCATGATCCTCAGCGAGTCCGAGCTCAGCCATCGCGCGGCGCAGGAGACGCTGCCGCTGCGCGACGCCTTCGCGGTGCTGTTCTTCGTCTCTGTCGGCATGCTGGTCGATCCGGCGATCGCGGTGCGCGAGCCGCTGGAGCTGATCGCCACCGTGCTGATCATCATGCTCGGCAAGTCGGCTGCGGCGTTTTTCATCGTGCGTCTGTTCGGCCACCCGACCTCGACTGCGTTGACGATTTCGGCAAGCCTCGCCCAGATCGGCGAGTTCTCTTTCATCCTCGCCGGCCTCGGCGTCAGCCTCGCGCTGTTGCCGGCGGAAGGGCGCGACCTCGTGCTCGCCGGCGCGATCGTCTCGATCCTGCTCAACCCGGTGTGCTTCGCCGTGCTCGATCGTTTCCTCGCGCGTGAGGCTGCGAAGACGCCGGCGCAGCCTGCGGCCGCCAAATCCGTCGCCAAGCCCGAAACGCCGCGCGATCCGCTGCCGGCCAGCGCGCTCGCCGACCACGTCGTGCTAGTCGGCCACGGCCGTGTCGGCCGCGCCGTCGGCACGGCGCTGCGCAGCGCCGGGACGCCGATGCTGGTGATCGAGGATTCGCCGGGCGCGGTCGAGCGGCTGCGCAGCGAAGGCATCGAGGTCATCACCGGCAATGCGGCGGGGAGCGGCATGCTGGAGGCGGCCAATGTCGCGGCGTCGCGCGCGCTGCTGGTCGCCATCCCCAACGCCTTCGAGGGCGGCCAGATCGTCGCCAAGGCGCGGGCGCTGTCACCGACGCTGCCGATCATCGCGCGCGCTCATTCGGAGGAGGAGATCGCCCATCTCACCCATCATGGCGCCAACTCGGTGATCATGGGCGAACTCGAGATCGCCAAGGCGATGATCACACAGGTCGCGAACGCGGCGCGCGTCCCGGGGCCGGCGGCAACACCGGGTGCGCCGGACGCGCCGCCCGCGGCATCACCGGCGACGTCGGCCGTCGGGGCTTCGGCCGCAGGTGCATCGGCGGCGTAGCGGATCGTGTCCCGTTATCCTGAGGTGCGAGCGAAGCGAGCCTCGAAGGATGAACGGCCCATATGTTTCAGGCGTCTGTTTTTCAGGCGTTTGTGTTTCAGGCGTCGGCCGTCGCCCTTCGAGGGCCGCGCAAAGCGCGGCCGCCTCAGGGTGACGGATCACATCGTCCAACGTCTCGACGTCAAGCTCTCTCGTCGCGCGCCGCTGTATCCCGCTGCCGCGTCATCGCCAGCGCGCGCTGTTTCACGATGGCCGCGATCCGTTCGCCGAACGCCTTGTCGGGCACGGCGCGGGCGAGGGTGACGCCGCCGGTGAGAAGTGCCAGGAGGGCGATGGCGTCATCGCTGCGCTGCGCCTCGGCGCCGCCGAGGCCATCAGCCACTTCGGCGATCAGGCGCTTCAGCTCGGCCTCATAGGTGGTCCGGGTGTCGACATCGGCGCGGATGACGTCGGGCGTCAGGCTCGGCAGCGCGCAGCTCTCGCCGAGATCGCAGGTGCGCTTGGCGCCGAGATAGATGTCGACGAAGTTTTTTACCCAGGTGGGTCCGCCGTCCGCTTTCAATTGGCCGACCGCCAGCCGCAGTTCCTCCAGCCCGTTCGCGACCGCGGCGCGGAAGGCGTCGCCCTTGGAGCGGAAGTGGCCGTAGAACGCGCCGTTGGTGACGCCGGCGGCCTTGGTCAGGCCGTCGATGCCGGAGCCGCCATAGCCTTCCTTCCGGAACAGCTGTCCGGCGGCGGCCAGGATGCTGGCCCGGGTCTTCTGCTTGTGTTCGCTGCTGTAGCGCATGGTCTCGTCACATGAATCGTCAGATGGGGGGCGTTGCCCGGGGTCAACCGAGTCCGGCGCATCAATAAAGAGTGATTGCTCTCTTTTTGCTTGCGATAGAGAGCAACCAGATTCTATCAATAGAGAGCGGTCGCTATTTATATAGTCCGGCCGCGCCCACTCACCAAGACGACAACATGAGGATGTCCATGCCGATCACCCTGACCGTGCCCGAGGGGCTGCTGTCTCCCGCGGCCGAGGCCGAAGCTTTCGCCGGCCTGACCGATGCCTTGCTGACCGTTGGCGGCCTTCGCGGCAACCGTTTCATGACGCCGAATGTCGTCGGCAGCATCAATGTGCTGCCGCAGCGCCATCTGTTCGCCGGCGGCGAGGCGACCCCTGTGGCGTTCGTCGAACTGAAGCTGCCGGGCATCGCGCTGGCCACCGCCGAGGCGCGTCAGGCCTTCATCGCCAGGGCGACCGACGTGGTCGAGCGTGCCGCGGGCGGACGGCTGCCGCGCGAGCGGATCTGGACCAACATCGTCTATGCCGAGGACGGCGCATGGGGGATCGCGGGGCAGGCCTACACCAACGACGACCTGGTCGGCGCATTGCAGCACGCCGCGGCGTCGTAGCGCGCCGTCGGTCCGGCAGACCCGGAGACGAGAGGAGGGGCGATGCAGCTCGCCAACTATCTGTTCTTCACCACCGCATGCGAGGAGGCGCTGGCGTTCTACACCGCGTGCGGGCTCGGCCGCGTCACCGAGCTGGTCCGCCATGGCGATGGCGGCGGCCCGCTGCATGATGAAGGCATGCGCGGCAAGGTGATGCATGCGCGGTTCGAAGGGCCGGGCGTGCTGTTCTATGCCTCCGACAACCACGACGCCGAACCGATGCGCGGCTCGGCGCACTTTCTCACCCTGGACGATCGCGACGCCATGGCAGCGCTGTTCGCGCGGCTGTCCGATGGCGGCACGGTCACCACGCCGCTCGGCGTGCAGCCCTGGGGCTTCTACGGCAAGTTCACAGATCGCTTCGGCGTGCAGTGGATGCTCAACGCGCCAGCGTGATCGCGACCGACGCCCATGCCTGACAAAAACGCCCAACAAAAAGCCCCGGCGCGGTGCGCCGGGGCTCTCCTTCGTCGTCGCGGCGGGGAGGGCGTTACGCCTTCGCCAGCGCCTTGGTCAGGTTCTCGGCGACCTTGTCGAGGAAGCCGGTGGTCGACAGCCAGCGCTGCTCGGCGCCGACCAGCAGCGCGAGGTCCTTGGTCATGAAGCCGGCCTCGACGGTGTCGACGCAGACCTTCTCCAGCGTCTTGGCGAACGTCGCCAGCTCGTCGTTGTTGTCGAGCTTGGCGCGGTGGGACAGGCCCTGCGTCCAGGCGAAGATCGAGGCGATGGAGTTGGTCGAGGTCTCCTTGCCCTTCTGGTGCTCGCGGTAGTGGCGGGTCACGGTGCCGTGGGCAGCTTCCGCCTCCACGGTCTGGCCATCCGGGGTCATCAGCACCGAGGTCATCAGGCCGAGCGAGCCGTAGCCCTGCGCCACGGTGTCGGACTGCACGTCGCCGTCGTAGTTCTTGCAGGCCCAGACATAGCCGCCGGACCACTTCAGCGCCGAGGCGACCATGTCGTCGATCAGGCGGTGCTCGTAGGTAAGGCCCTTGGCCTCGAAGTCCTTCTTGAACTCGCTGTCGTAGATCTCCTGGAAGATGTCCTTGAAGCGACCATCATAGACTTTCATGATGGTGTTCTTGGTCGACAGGTAGACCGGATAATTGCGGATCTTGCCGTAGTTGAGCGAGGCGCGGGCGAAGTCCTTGATGGACTCGTCGAGGTTGTACATGCTCATCGCGACGCCGGCGCCCGGCGACTTGAACACCTCGCGCTCGATCACGGTGCCGTCCTCGCCGACGAACTTCATCGTCAGCGTGCCCTTGCCCGGGAACTTGATGTCGGTGGCGCGGTACTGGTCGCCATAGGCGTGGCGGCCGATGATGATCGGCTTGGTCCAGCCCGGCACCAGGCGCGGAACGTTCTTGCAGATGATCGGCTCGCGGAAGATGACGCCGCCGAGGATGTTGCGGATGGTGCCGTTCGGCGACTTCCACATCTCCTTGAGGCCGAACTCCTTCACCCGCGCTTCGTCCGGGGTGATGGTGGCGCACTTGACGCCGACGCCGACCTTCTTGATGGCGTTCGCCGCATCGATCGTCACCTGGTCGTTGGTGGCGTCGCGGTGCTCCATGCCCAGGTCGAAATACATCAGGTTCACATCCAGGAACGGCAGGATGAGCTTGTCCTTGATGTACTGCCAGATGATCCGGGTCATCTCGTCGCCGTCGAGTTCGACGACGGGGTTGGTCACCTTGATTTTCGCCATGGGAGATCGGGCCTTCTTCAGCTGGGGCGTTGGGGCGGGACCGGAGCGTGCGATCGCAGGAAGGCATCATTCCGCGGCGCGCCGGGCACGCCGCGAAGAAATGATCGGCCGGCTACCGCCCGCCGCGTGTGGCGGGACGGAGCCGATCCGGCCCCGGTCATCACGCTCCAGAGTCTTAACGCGCGCGCTATAGCACCCCAATCCGGCCGGCGGAAGCGCACAGGATAGGCATCTCCGCCGCGTTTCTGCGGCTCAGAACGCCGCCTGGGTCGCCGTTCCCGCCACCACATACCAGGTCACCACCAGGGCGCAGATCAGCGCGCCGGGCAGGCTCGATCCGGTCCGCCGCCAGGTGTGCGCCGCGACCACGCCGACAGCCCCCAGCAGCGGCACGAACTGGATGGCGACGATGGTCGCCAGCGGCACGAAGCCTGCGTCCGGCAGCGGATTGAACAGCTTTCCGGTCAGCCACAGCGTGCCGTACTGCAGGACCAGCAGGACGATGAAGCCGCTGGCGAGCGCCAGCGCCAGCGTCGCGGCATGGCGCACGCAGCCGAGTCCGGGCCGGCTGAAATTGCGATGCAGGACATGCAGCGCGATCACGAAGAACACGATGAACGGCGGCAGGTAGATCAGGAACATCAGCCATTGCCGGGGGCTCATCAGCTTGAGCGCGACCACCCAGAAGCGGAGATCGATCTTGAAGGCGAGGTCGGCGATCACAAGTGCGAGATAGCCGACCGCGACCGTGCCGAGCGCGATCAGCACGGTCGGAACCAGCAGCACGGCGCGGCGCGGCCGTTCCGGCGCGAATCGCATCAGGGCAAAGGTGATGACGGCGTTGACCAGCGCCCACACCACGATCTGGTTGGTGATTCCCTGGGGCCACAGCTGCGAGGGCGTCGCCACCGTGCCGCCGACCGCGAGCGCCGGATAATAGGTGATGACCGGGATCAGGGCGGACAGCCAGAACGCGGTCCACCAGCGGCGGTCGGACGGCGGCTCCCCGGCGGCGGGGCCGCCGGCCGGCGCGGCGAGGGGCGCGAAACCGGGCAGCGCCAGCAGGGCGTCGAACACGCCGAGCAGCAGCGCGACGAAGCCGAGCAGCGCGATCAGCGTGCCGATCTCCTTGCGCAGCCAGATCTGGTCGCTCGACGGGCGCGGCGTGCCACCCTGCAGGGTTTTCGCGAACCAGTCGAGGCTGTACCCGATCGCCTCGTGCGAGATGTGCTCGGCCGGATGGGTCATCGCCGGTGTGTAGAGCACGCGCGCGTTGCCCGTGGCGACGTCGCCATAGACCCTGCCGGGCTCGACCGGTCCGCCGCTGCCGAACAGCGTCTGCAGCTTCGGGCTCGCGGTGACATTCTTCGCGCGGTCGACGCCCCACATCAGCGTCGAGAACTCCTCATACTGGGCGAACACCAGCGCGAGGTTGCGCGGCCATTCCGGCGTGCCGTCCTTGGCGAACGGCGCGCCGGTGGACGAGCCCTCCAGCACCATCGCCTTGTAGGCGTCGGGCATCGCCGCCGCGGCGGCCAGCACGGTCCAGCCGCCCATGGAGTGGCCCTCGAGGCCGATATTGGCCTTGTCGACATAGGGCAGGCTGCGCAGGTAGGTGAGGCCGTCCGGGCCGCCGAAGCCGTTGGCGAAGGCCGGCGGATCGCTGTAGCCATGGCCGGTCTGGTCGAGCGCCACCACCACATAGCCGCGGCGGGCAAACTCGATGGCGAAGCCGTCCTGGGTCTCGCGGGAGTTGATGTAGCCGTGCACGGCGAGAATGCCGGGGGCGGGGGTCTGCGCCGTGGCGCCCGGCGGGATGTAGACGAGGGCGCTCATGGTGTTGCCCTTGGCGCCGGCGAAACGCACATCCTCGATGCGGATGCCGCCCGCGGTCTGGGTCAGGTGGGCGATCAACCCGCCGATCAGGATCAGCACCACGCCGGCGACCAGCCAGCCCCAGCGGCGTCCCATGCTGCCCATTTTTTGTCCCCGTCCCCGGGCAGGCCCGTGGTGGCCTGCGGTTTCACTTTGCGTTGGGTTCCAAGCGTATCCGAAAGATTCGTGCGGGCAATGGCGTTTCTCAACCAACCGTTGAAGTTCCGCTTCAGATTCAACAACTTTCCCCAACGATCAGGACGGGCTTGAGAAATTCGTCAAAAAGAGCAATCGAGACGGCCTGAACGACCCAACCCCTGACCCCCGAGGATGTGAGCCGGCATGTCGGCAGCCGAGACACCCCCCACCGCGCCGGACCGCGCCGGTCCCGTCGTCATTCTGGTCGAGCCGCAGCTCGGCGAGAACATCGGCATGGCGGCGCGCGCCATGGGCAATTTCGGCCTCAGCCGGCTGCGCCTCGTCAAGCCGCGCGACGGCTGGCCGAGCGTGCCGGCGAGCCGCGCGGCGGCTGGCGCCGACCACATCATCGACCATGTCGAACTGTTCGACACCGTCGAGGCGGCGATCGCCGATCTCAACCTGGTGTTCGCCACCACCGCACGCGCCCATGACCAGGCCAAGCCCGTGGTCGGTCCGGAAGCAGCGGCGGCGGAGATCATCGGTCATGTCGCCGGCGGCGGCGGCGCGGGCCTCATGTTCGGCCGCGAGCGCTATGGCCTGCTGGCCGAGGAGGTCGCGCTCGCCGACCGCATCATTACCTTCCCGGTCAACCCGGCGTTCGCCTCGCTCAACCTCGCCCAGGCGGTGCTGCTGGTCGGCTACGAGTGGTTCAAGCAGTCGACCGGCGGGGCGCTGCCGCACGGCACGCCCGACGACAGTCCGCGCGCCGGCAAGGAGCAGTTCGGCGCCTTCTTCGACAACCTCGTCGCCGAACTCGACAAGGTCGAGTTCCTGCGGCCGCCGGAGAAGCGCGACACCATGCTGGTGAACCTGCGCAACATCTTCACCCGCATGGAGCCGACCACCCAGGACATCAACACCCTGCATGGCGTCATTCTTTCGATCGCCGAGGGGCGCAAGGGCCCGGCCAAGGGCGGCGTGCTCGACGGCAGCCAGGCAACACGGCTGCGCGCGCTGATCGCCGAGCAGAGCAGCAAGGCCACGGACGACGGCGGCTCGCTGCGCGGGCTGGCGCGGCTGCTGCGCCGCAATCCCACCGATGCCGAGCGGCTGCTGTGGGAGGCGTTGCGCTCCGACCGACGCTTCGCCGGCCACTTCAAGCGCCAGACGCCGGTGGGGCGTCATATTCCCGACTTCGTGTCGTTTCCCCGCCGCCTCGTCATCGAGATCGTCAACGCCGACGATCCGCCGGCGATCGCCGCCGAACGCGACGCGCGCAAGATCTGGCTCGGCGAGCGCGACTACCGTGTCATGCATGTCGCCGCCGCCGACATCGAGACCGATCTCGAGGCGGTGCTGGCGCGTCTCGCCGCGGACGCGCAGGGTTAACGCATCCTGAATCGTGCCGACCGGACACCTCGCGCCGCGTTCGCAGCGCTGTAAAGATGTGCGACCAGGGTTCTTTCTCGACCCCTCGATGAGGAGAGAGCCCTGATGACCCGACGCGCGGTGCGGGCGACCGCAGGCGGAGACGCCCGGCGTCTGTCGCCGGACGTCGCCGTGGCCGTGACGTTCAGGCCGCGCGCTCGATGGCGATCGGCGCTGGCGGCACCGCATCGCGAACGTCGATGGCGCGCGGCAGCAGGCCGAAGCGGTGGAAGATGTCGGCGGCACGCTGCTGATCGGCGATGAAGGCGTCGTCGATCGGCTGCAGGCCCCACGGGCGCTTGGCGATGTGGGCCTGCCACTCCTCTGCCGTCAGCGGTCCACGCGCGGCCGCGACGAGATGCGCGGCGGCTTCCGCCGGATGGGTGGCGATCCAGCGGTCGACGGCGTCGAGGCCGGCGGCGACGGCCGCGAGCACCTCGGGGCGGCGGTCGGCGAGATCGCGGTGGGCAAAGAACACCGACGGATTGGACACGAGGTCCTGCGTGTTGGCGAGTACGCGCAGTTGATCGGCGCCGTCCTTCAGCGCCCCGCCGGACACCCACGCGTCGATGTCGCCGGCGAGCAGCGCGGCGCGCGCCTCGGTCTCGGTGAGGTCGAGCGGCACGATGTCCTTCCAGGTCAGGCCGGCGCGGTCGAGCGCGGTGGCGAGCAGCGCCTGCAGCCATGAACCGACGCCGAGCGCGATGCGGCGGCCGGCGAGATCGGCGATCGCCTGCGCCTTGCTGTCATGGCGGACATAGATGCCGCCGACCGGACGCGCGGCTGATGTCGCGAGATAGACCAGCGGCAGGCCGCGCGCCTGCGCCGAAATCGGCGGCGTCGAGCCGGTGCCGCCGACCTGGATAATGTTGGCGCCGACGAGATCCACCGTGCGCGCGCCCGCCGCGATGTGATGCCATTCCACACTGACGCCAAGCGGTGAAAGTTTCTTCTCCAGTTCGCCGGTGCGGCTCGCGACAAGCAGCGTCGGGTTGTTGGCGTGCACGCCGATGCGAAGCGTTTCAGACATCGAGATTTTCCTGATTGTCGGCGGCGGCCTTGCGTCGCTGCCGGAAAAAGATCGTGACGACACTATTTTTTCACATCGAAATTGTCTACCGGGTTGGTAGTCTTTCGTTGCGTGACATCAGGAGATCTCATGACGGCAGCGGCTTTGAATACGGGAAACGGCGGCGCGGAAAAATCCATCTCTTTGACGGAGCTTTGGTACACGCGTTGTCCTGTTCCGACCGCCTCCGGCATTGCACTTGATCTCGGCTGGCTCGGCGAGGAGTTCGCGCGCTCGGGGATCGCGCTGTCGTCGATCCGCGATTCCGACGATCCGCGGGTGCAGATCGCCCATTTCAGCCACACCCTGCCGGGGCTATTCCGCGAGGGCGGCAACATTCCGGCGATCTGGGCGAAGTCTGAGGGGCGCGACACGGTGGTGGTGGCGCTGACCTGGGTCGACGAGTTCCAGGCGATCCTGGTGCGCGAGGATTCTCCCATCCGCACGCTCGCCGATCTCAAGGGACATACGATCGGCGTGCCGCGTCAGGATGGGGAACGTATCGACTTCGCCCGTGCGATGTCGCTGCGCGGCATTGTCACCGCGCTCGATCTCGGCGGCCTGACGCTCGCCGACGTCACGCTGCACGACATCACCAGCGAGCAGCCGGCGTTCTCCGGCGCCAACGTCGCCAATGGCCGCTTCTATGAGCGCGAGGCGCGGGCGCTCGCCGACGGCAAGGTCGATGCGGTCTACGCCAAGGGTGCGCCCGGGCTCGGCTCGGCGCGCGACCGTGGCTTTCGCGTGCTGGTCGATCTCGGCCGGCATGCCGATCCGCTGGTGCGGGTCAACAACGGCAATCCACGTCCGGTGACGGTCGACCGCCGCACTGCCGAGGAGCGGCCCGATCTCGTCGCGCGCTATCTCGCGACGCTGATCCGCGCTGCCGACTGGGCGGCGCAGCACCCGGACGAGGTGTTCGCCATCATCGGCAAGGAGGTCGGCCGCAGCAGCGAGGAGGCGCGCGCCGCCTATGGCGAAATCGCGCACCGCAACTTCGGCCTCGACCTGTCGCCGCTGCGCCGCGACGGCCTTGCGCGGCAGAAGGACTTTTTGCTGCGCCACGGCTTCATCACCCACGATTTCGACGTCGCCGCCTGGATCGACCCGCGGCCGCTGCCGCTCGCGCTGGCGCTGGTCGCCGGCGAAGCGCCGGCGCGCGCGACGGCCTGACCGCAAGGAGCTTTGACATGGACATCTACTGGTATCTGATCCCGCAGGACGGCCCTTATCCCTGGAGCGAGAAGGGGCGCCGAACCATCGACTACGACTATCTCGCGCAGGTGGCGCGGGCGGTCGATCATCTCGGCTTCACCGGCGCGCTGCTCGCCACCGGCGGCGGCGAGCACGACGCCTGGGTGCTGGGCTCGTCGCTGATCCCAGTAACCAAACGGATGAAGTTCATCATCGCCGTGCATCCGGGCATCGTCGCGCCGCTGATGCTGGCGCAGAAGGCCGCCACCTTCGACCAGTTCTCCGGCGGCCGGCTGATCCTGAACATGGTCACCGGCGAGAACAAGCAGATGCCGCCTTACGGCATCACCCTCGACCACGACGAGCGTTACGCCCTGACCGACGAATACTGGGGCGTGTGGCGGCGGCTGATGTCCGGCGAGGTCGTCGACTTCGATGGCCGCTTCGTCAATCTCAAGGGCGCGCAGCTCAAGCTGCCGGCGGTGCAGAAGCCGTATCCGCCGCTGTTCTTCGGCGGCTCGTCGGAGCCGGCGCTGAGCGTCGCCGCGCGCCACGCGGATACTTATCTCACCTGGGGCGAGCCGCCGCCGCAGGCGGCCGAGAAGATCAAGGCGGTGCGCGAGCGCGCCCGGGCGTTGGGCCGCACCGTCAAGTTCGGCATCCGCCTCAACCTCATCGTCCGCGAAACGAAGGAGGAGGCGTGGGCGGCGGCGCAGTGGCTGCTCGACCGCATGGACGACGCCACCGTCGCGGTGGCGCAGGCGCGCAACCGCACCTCGGATTCCGTGGGACAGGCGCGCATGCGCGCCATCGTCGGCGACCGCAAGCCGAAGGACGCCCGCGAGCTGGAGATCTATCCCGACCTGTGGGCCGGCTTCGGCCTCGTGCGCAACGGCCCGGGCACCGCGATCGTCGGCGATCCGGAGACGGTGGCGGCGCGGCTGCTCGAATACCGCGACATCGGCTTCGACACCTTCATCGTGTCGGGCCAGCCGCTGCTGGAGGAGACGTACCGCGTCGCCGACCTGTTGCTGCCGCTGCTGCCGTTCGACCGCGAGGCGGTGCGCAAGCCGCGCCTCGATCTTGGACCCTTCGCCAACGCTGCCCGAGGATGACGATGACGATCCGTTTCCGCCCGCTGGCGCGCCTTGCCGGCGCGCTGCTCGCTCTGTCTGCCATGACCGCGGCCTCGCACGCCGCCGATCCGGTGACGCTGCGCATCGGCTTCCTGCGCGGCCCCGAGCCGCTGTCGGTGAGCCGCCTGCGCGGGACGCTGGAACAGCGTCTCGCCGCCAAGAACGTCAAGGTGGTATGGGCAGGCCCGTTCAACGCCTACGCGCCGGCGGCCGAGGCGCTCAACGCCGATTCCATCGACATCACCGTCGGCTCGTCGAGCGCGGCGATCTCCTCGGTGGTCGGCAGCGCGCAGATTTCGCTGTTCGCCTATCAGTGGGATTTCGGCGATTCCTCCGGCATCATCGTCAAGAACGGCTCGCCGATCCAGTCGCTGAAGGATCTCGCCGGCAAGACCATCGCGGTCAACCGTGGCGGCACCGGCGACTATCAGCTCACCAAGGCGCTGGAGAAGGCCGGCGTGCCGTCGGACGGCGTCAAGCGCGCGTTCCTGACGCCGGTGGATTCGGCGGCGGCGTTCAACAACGGCCATGTCGACGCCTGGTCGGCCTGGAGCATCTTCTATCCGATCGCGCTGCTCGAGCAGGACGCGCGGGTGCTGGCCACCGCCAAGGAGATCAATTCGCAGAACGCGGTGGTCTATGCGGTGCGCACGCCCTACGCCAAGGCCCATCCGGAAATCATCCGCGAGGTGCTGGCGGAGCTGCAGGCGTCGGCGCGGTGGGCGCAGGCCAACCGCGAGGAAGCGGCGAAGCTGTGGGTGCAGGAGCTCAAGCTCAGTCCGGCGGTGGCGAGCCGGGTCGCGAACTACGAGATCAGCGAGCCGGTGGTGATCGGCGAGCGGGAACTCGCGGCGCTCGACAGCCTCAACGACTGGCTGGTGTCGCAGAAGCTGCTGCCCAAGCCCGCCGACATCCGCGGCCACGTCGTCGACGTCCGCTGACGGCGCCCCAAACGTCATCCCCCGGGGCGCGGTGCGTCCCGGGGGATGATCGGTTCCGCTCGCGCGGTCGGTAAAGGCGGGCAGGCGACGCGGGCCATGGAGTGCCCGAATCGCCCGCCCGCACCGGCGGTCAGTTGCCGGCCTTGATCTGGGTAACGGCGAGCTGCAGCAGCTCGTCCATCTTGGCGCGCACCTGCGCTTCGGTCACGCCCGTCGGGGCGAGGTCGGCTGCGACCTTGCGCAGCACGTCGCCGTCGCCGGCCTCGGCGAAGTCGGCCGCGACCACGTCCTTGGCGTAGGCGGCGACGTCATCGCCGGTTTTGCCAAGTTTTTCAGCGGCCCACTGGCCGAGCAGCCGGTTCCGGCGGGCTTCCGCCTTGAACCTGAGCTCTTCGTCATGGACGAACTTCTTCTCGAAGCCGTCCTTGCGCTCGTCGAACGTCGTCATGATATGAATCCCGTTGCAGGTAGGGCCGCTTCGGCCCGATTTCGCTTGTCTTATTAGCGAGATGTCGCTGGCGTAGACAGCCGGCAATCAGTCGCAGCGAAGGCGGTAAAACTGCCGCAAAATGGTCGCCGTCGATTGTATCGCAGGGGGCAATCAGGTAGTTTGCCCCCAAGTCCAGTTCTCGTTCTGTTTCCCGAGTTCCGGGTCCTCGCGGCAGCTCCGCCGCGGGTCTAGTTCACACGGAGCCTATCTCATCCATGGACTTCAACAACACACGGTACATCCCAATGAGCCGTCGGCGTCGCATTTATGAAGGCAAGGCCAAGGTCCTGTACGAAGGACCGGAACCCGGAACCCTGATTCAGCACTTCAAGGACGACGCCACCGCGTTCAACGCGAAGAAGCACCAGGTGATCGAGGGCAAGGGCGTCCTCAACAACCGCATCTCCGAATATGTCTTCCAGCACCTCAACGACATCGGGGTGCCGACCCATTTCATCCGTCGCCTCAACATGCGTGAGCAGTTGATCCGCGAAGTCGAGATCGTGCCGCTCGAGGTCGTCGTGCGCAACGTCGCCGCCGGCTCGCTGTCGCAGCGCCTCGGCATCGAGGAAGGCACGCAGCTGCCGCGCTCGATCATCGAGTTCTATTACAAGAACGACCAGCTCAACGACCCGATGGTGTCGGAAGAGCACATCACCGCGTTCGGCTGGGCGACGCCCCAGGAGATCGACGACATCATGGCGCTCGCCATCCGCGTCAACGATTTCCTCACTGGCCTCTTCCTCGGCATCGGCATCCGCCTCGTCGACTTCAAGATGGAGTGCGGCCGCCTGTTCGAGAACGAGATGATGCGCATCATCGTCGCCGACGAGATCTCGCCGGACTCCTGCCGTCTGTGGGACATCAAGTCGAACGAGAAGCTCGACAAGGACCGTTTCCGCCGCGATCTCGGCGGCCTGCTCGAAGCCTATACCGAGGTCGCCAAGCGTCTCGGCATCATGGGCGAGAACGAGCGGCCGGCGGGCACCGGCCCGGTGCTGGTCAAGGGCTGAAGACAACTGGGATTGAAATGATGAAGGCTCGTGTCACCGTCACGTTGAAGAACGGCATTCTGGATCCGCAGGGCAAGGCCATCGAGGGCGCGCTGAAGTCGCTCGGCGTCGATGGCATCGCCAGCGTGCGCCAGGGCAAGGTGTTTGACATCGAGCTGGCAGGCGCCGACTCGGCCAAGGCCGAGGCGGCGCTGAAGGAAGCCGCCGACAAGCTGCTCGCCAACACGGTGATCGAGAACTATCGCGTCGAGGTGGTGGGCTGAAGGTCTCCCATGGCAGAGATCACTAACCAGTTGATCTATGAGACGCTCAAGCAGATGCAGGAGCGTCTCGGCCGCATCGACCACAAGGTCGATGAGATGAAGAACGAACTGCAGGCCATGCGGGGACACCTCGTGGCCGTTCAGCAGGATATCGGCAACGTCTACCAGACGCTGGCTCGGCAGGAGACGCGCCTGGAGAGGATCGAAGCCCGCCTCGAACTGAGTGATATGCCCACGTCATGAAATCCGCCGTCCTCGTTTTCCCCGGCATCAATCGCGAACGCGACATGGCGCGGGCGCTCAAGCTGATCGCGGGCCACGAGCCCGCGATGGTGTGGCACGCCGACACCGCGCTGCCGGCGGGCACCGACCTCGTTGTCGTGCCCGGCGGCTTCTCCTATGGCGACTACCTGCGCTGCGGCGCCATCGCGGCGCGTGCGCCGGTGATGGATGCGGTGCGCGCCCATGCGGCGAAGGGCGGCCTCGTGCTCGGCGTCTGCAACGGCTTCCAGATTCTCTGCGAGTCCGGCCTGCTGCCGGGCGTGCTGATGCGCAACGCCGGCCTGAAGTTCATCTGCAAGGATGTCCATCTGCGTGTCGAGCGCTCCGACACGGCGTTCACCCGCGGCTACAACGCCGGCCAGGTGATCCGCGTGCCGGTGGCGCATGGCGAGGGCAACTACGCCGCCGACGAGGAGACGCTCAAGCGTCTCGAAGGCGAGGGGCGGGTGCTCTATCGCTACTGCTCGGCCTCCGGCGAGGTCGGCGATCTCCACAACATCAACGGTGCGGCGGCCTCGATCGCCGGCATCGTCTCCGACAAGGGCAACGTGCTCGGCATGATGCCCCATCCGGAGAATCACGTCGAAGAGATCATGGGCTGCACCGACGGCCGTGGCCTGTTCGCGGGCCTCGCGGCGCATTTCGACCACGCGGCGTGAGTTCCGCTGCCGGGCGTCGCGCCCGGTGCCCGCTGCGCCAGATGATGCGCGCGCAAATGCGCCCGCAAGTTGCTGGCGATCGCGGAGGACGAGTTGTCGTCCTGAGTGGCTCCTGCCGGCCGCACACCCCGTCATCCTGAAGTGCGCCCGTCATCCTGAGGTGCGAGCGAAGCGAGCCTCGAAGGATGAACGGCCCCCAAGCTGCTGCTCGGGCCGTCGCCCTTCGAGGGCCATGCAGCGCATGGCCACCTCAGGGTGACGGATCACGCATCGAACTTCAGATCACTATGCCGGGGAAGAGCCGGCGCTCCTCACGCCCGCCGCTTCACCTGCAAAGGTGCACCTTCAGGTGCGCCGTTTGACCCGCTTGATCGTTCCCGAAAAGCTCAGCAGCGGGCGGCCGTCGCTGGTCATCATGCCGCGCAGGAAGATCAGCGAGCCGCCGGCGCGGGTGACTTCGCCGGTGGCCTCGATGCGCTCGCCTTCCTGGGCGGCATCGAGGAATTCGGCGTTGAACGCCACCGTCACCGCAGGTCCCTGCAATTCGCGGCGGGCGAAGGCGAACAGGCAGTAGTCGGCGAAGGTCATGAAGCAGCCGCCATGGACGTGGCCGAGGCCGTTGAGATGCTTCTTCTCGACCCGAAAAGCGCAGCGGACGCGGCCGTTCTCCTCGATCTGCCAGAACGGGCCGTTGTGCGATTCGAAGGTGTCGCGGCTCCAGGTCGACCAGCCGGCGAACTCGCCCTCGGTGGCGGTGATGCTGGTCCGGTGGGACGGGGTCGGTGGAACGAGGTTCAAGGGGCTCTCCCTGGGGCCTTGGGCCGGGTCCCCGAAGGGGCGCGCGGCGGTCGCCGCAGGTCATAATCTGGATACCGGCCCCCGTGCAAACAGCCCGATCCGGTCCGATCCCCAGATTTGGCCGGCCCGCGGAAAACGGGGGGCAGAAAGCCCTTTTCCGGCCCTTCCGATGCCCGTAAACAGGGGCCAAATATGTTGACTGTCAGCATAGTTGTAGACAATCCACACTGACGCCCGACACCCCTCCAGCGCGCGCGAGAGCATGTCCAACGAACCCAAGATCACCCCCGAACTCGTCGCCAGCCACGGCCTCAAGCCCGACGAGTACGAGCGCATCCTCAAGCTGATCGGGCGCGAGCCGACCTTCACCGAGCTCGGCATCTTCTCGGCGATGTGGAACGAGCACTGCTCGTACAAGTCGTCGCGCAAGCACCTGCGCGGGCTGCCGACCAAGGCGCCGTGGGTGATCCAGGGACCGGGCGAGAACGCCGGCGTCATCGACATCGGCGACGGCCAGGCGGTGGTCTTCAAGATGGAGAGCCACAACCACCCCAGCTATATCGAGCCGTACCAGGGCGCGACCACCGGCGTCGGGGGCATCCTGCGCGACGTCTTCACCATGGGCGCGCGTCCCATCGCCTGCCTCAATGCGCTGTCGTTCGGTGACCCGTCGCACCCCAGGACGCGGCATCTGGTGTCCGGCGTCGTCGCCGGCGTCGGCGGCTACGGCAACTCGTTCGGCGTGCCGACGGTCGGCGGCCAGACCCGCTTCCACACCCGCTACGACGGCAACATCCTCGTGAATGCCATGGCGGTCGGTCTCGCCGACGCCGACAAGATCTTCTATGCGGCGGCGTCCGGCGTGAACATGCCGATCGTCTATCTCGGCTCCAAGACCGGCCGTGACGGCATCCACGGCGCCACCATGGCGTCGGCCGAGTTCGACGACGCGTCGGAGGAGAAGCGCCCGACCGTGCAGGTCGGCGATCCCTTCGCCGAGAAGCTGCTGCTTGAGGCGTGCCTGGAGATCATGGCCAAGGACTGCGTCATCGCGATCCAGGACATGGGCGCGGCGGGCCTCACCTGTTCGGCGGTCGAGATGGGCGCCAAGGGCGACCTCGGCGTCGACCTCGATCTCGACGCGGTGCCGACCCGCGAGACCGGCATGAGTGCCTACGAGATGATGCTCTCGGAAAGCCAGGAGCGCATGCTCATGGTTCTCAAGCCCGAGAAGGAAAAGGAAGCGGAAGCGATCTTCCGCAAGTGGGGCCTCGACTTCGCCATCGTCGGCTACACCACGCCGAGCAAGCGCTTCGTCATCAAGCATGGTGGCGCCGTCATGGCCGACCTGCCGATCAAGGAGCTTGGTGACGAGGCGCCGCTCTATGACCGCCCGTTCGTCGAGAGCCCGAAGCTGCCGGTGATCCATGCCCGCGACGTCAAGGCGCCGCTGGCGCCGCTCGCCGCGCTGGAGAAGCTTTTGGCAACGCCGGACCTCTGCTCCAAGCGCTGGGTGTGGGAGCAGTACGACCATGTCATCATCGGCAACACGCTGCAGCGCCCGGGCGGCGATGCCGCGGTGGTGCGCGTCGCCGACGGCCCCAAGGGTCTCGCGCTGACCGTCGATGTCACGCCGCGCTATTGCGAGGCCGATCCGTTCGAGGGCGGCAAGCAGGCGGTGGCGGAAGCCTGGCGCAACATCACCGCCGTCGGCGGCCGGCCGCTGGCGATCACTGACAACCTCAATTTCGGCAATCCCGAGCGGCCCGAGATCATGGGCCAGTTCGTGTATTGCCTGCGCGGCATCTCGGCGGCATGCACCGCGCTCGACTTCCCGGTCGTGTCCGGCAACGTCTCGCTCTACAACGAGACCAACGGCCGCGGCATCCTGCCGACCCCGTCGATCGGCGGCGTCGGCGTGCTCGACGACTTCACCAAGTCGGCGACGCTGGCGTTCAAGGCCAAGGGCGAAGCGATCCTGCTGATCGGCGCCACCGAAGGCTGGCTCGGCCAGTCGGCGTATCTGCGCGACGTCTGCGGTCGCGAGGAGGGCGCTCCGCCGCCGGTCGATCTCGCGATCGAGAAGCGCAACGGCGACGTGGTGCGCGGCATGATCCATGCGGGTTCGGCGACCGCCGTGCACGACATCGCCGACGGCGGTCTCCTGGTCGCGCTCGCCGAGATGGCGATCGCCGGCGGCATCGGCGCCAACCTCGATGCGGCGCCCGAAGGCCTCGTGCCGCACGCCTTCTGGTTCGGCGAAGACCAGGCGCGCTACATCGTCACCGTGCCGCAGAGCGAACTGCTCGGCGTGCTCACCAAGCTCAAGGCGGTCGAGGTGCCGTACCTGCAGATCGGCACCACCGGCGGTGATACGCTGGCCATCGCCGGCGAGGGCGAAGTGCCGGTGAAGCAGCTCAACGTCTCGTTCGAGCGCTGGCTGCCGGAGTACATGGCGGGCAAGGCGTAAATTCTTCTTCGTCCGAGTGCAGTCAGAACGCAGCGCGTCAGTTTTCTCCGTCATGCCCGGCCTTGTGCCGGGCATTCACGTCTTTTGTGCTGACATGCTCTGAAGACGTGGATACCCGGGACAAGCCCGGGCATGACGAATTCAAGTAGCGACCGCTTCGTTTCGGATTGATCGAACTTCCCGATCAGCCCAATCCTCACGCCCCCGTCCGCCCCTCCCAGTACGGTGCGCGCAGCTTGCGCTTGAAGATCTTGCCGCTGGCCTCGCGCGGCAGCGCGGCGATGAAGTTGACTTCGCGCGGCACCTTGAAGTTGGCGAGGCGGCGCTTGAGATAATCCTGCACGGCGGCAGCCGTCAGCTCCGCGCCGGTCTCCGGCTCGATATAGGCGCACAGTCGCTCGCCGAACTCCTCGTCGGGAATGCCGAACACCGCGCAGTCGCGCACGCCGTCCATGCCGATCAGCGTGTTCTCGATCTCGGCCGGATAGATGTTGACTCCGCCGGAGATCACCATGTCGGACTTGCGGTCGCACAGGAACAGGTAGCCGTCGGCATCGAAGAAGCCGACGTCGCCGACGCTGACAAGGTCGTCGCGGCCGGCGGCGGCGCGGGCTCCGGTCTTGCCGTGATAGTCGAAGTCGGAGATCGCGGTCTGGCGCATGTAGATCTCGCCGGGCTCGCCGACCGCGCATTCCGTACCGTCGGGGCGATAGATCCTGACCACGCCGCCCTCGATGACGCGGCCGACCGTGCCGGGCTTGGCCAGTGCCTCCGCGGAGTTGTGCCACACCGGAATGCCTGTTTCGGTTGATCCCAGGTACTCGTTGATCACCGGGCCCCACCACCGGATCATCGCCTGCTTGACCTCGATCGGGCAGGGCGCGGCGCCATGCACGACGAAGCGTAGCGACGACAGGTCGTAGCGCGTCTTGACCTCGTCGGGCAGGCGCAGCAGCCGCACGAACATGGTCGGCACCATGTGCATGTGGGTGATGCGATGCTTTTCGATCAGCTGCAGCAGGTCTTCTGGATCGAACCGCGGCTCCAGCACGATGGTGCAGCCGTGGCGGAACGCGAGCATGCCATAGGAATTAGGCGCCGAATGGTACATCGGCCCATTCATCAGGATGATCTGGTTTTCGTTGGGCTTGACGCCATAGGTGATACCGCTGATGTGCTCGGCGGCCGCGGCTTGCTCGGGCCGCATCGGCGCGCGCCGCACGCCCTTCGGCCGCCCGGTGGTGCCGGAGGTGTAGAACATCGGCGAGGCGCGCAGCGGCGCCGCGCTCCACGGCGCATGGCCGTCGCGCCAGGTGTCCCAGTCGACGCAGCCGTCGGGCACCGCGCACTGCTCCGGCGACACGCCGTAGCAGGCGGCGATCTCCGGTGGCGTCGCCACCACGAGGAGTTGCAAGCGCTTGGGCAGGCCGTCACGAATCTGCGGCAGCAGATCCGCATGGCAGACCAGGATGTCGGTGCCGCAGTCGGCGAGGATGTAGCCGACCTCGTCCGCCTTGAGATGCCAGTTGATCGGCACCACCGGCGAGCCGAGCGCCGCCGCCGCGCTCGACACCTCGAACAGCGCGAAGTCGTTGCGCAGCATCAGCGCGACCGGGCGGCCGTCGCTGAGGCCGAGGCTATTGAAGCCGGTGGCCGCCCGCGCGATACGGGCCTGGATGGTCGGGGTATCGATGCTGCGTTCGCCGCTGATGATCATGTCGTGCGCGCCCTTGCGTTAGCGATCGTCGATCAGGTTGCCGAAGCCGATCCAGCTCTTGCCGTCGAAGCGGCGCAGCCGGAGCGTCTGGAACGGCAGATAGTCGTCCGACGCCGTGGAGACGGTAATCCCCGGCAGCAGCAGCGGCAATTGCTGCTCGCGCAAGGCTGTCGCCTGACGCAGGACATTGTCGCGGCTGAGATCGTCGCCGCAGGCCTGGAGCACCTCCACCAGCAGCCGTGCGTTGGTGTAGCCGGTGGCATAGTTGCCGTTTCGCGGATCGACCGCGGGCATGTGCTGCTTCATGAAGGCGAAATAATCGCGGACGTCGGTGGCTTCGGCCCACTGGGCATCGCCGACATCCTTGGCATAGCTCGACGAGATCAGCCCGACCGCATTGTCGAGGCCGGCCGGCTCGAGGAAGGTGATCGAGGATGCCGATGTCGGCACGAAGAACAGGTCCGGCTTCCAGTTGATCTCGGCGACCCCCTTGATCATCTGCGAGGTGAACTTGCCGAGCGTGACGCCGAACAGTACGTCGGCGCCGGACGCCTTCAGGGCCGCGAGCTGCGAGGAGATGGTCGGCGCGGTCGGCTCGTAGCTCGCCTCCGCAACGATCAGCGACGCCGCCTTGTCGCCGAGCGCGCGCTTGAAGCCGCCGACATAGTCGCGGCCGAAGTCGTCGTTCTGGGCGAGGATCGCGATCTTGGCATTGGGTTTGGCCTGCAGCACATACTTGGCGTAGACGACGCCCTCGGTGGCGTAGGCGGCCATGCCGGGCATGGTCCAGGGATACGCTTTGGGATCGTTCCACTTCGCCGCGCCGCTCAGCACGAACAGCTGCGGCACCTTCTTGCCGTTGAGGTAGCGGTGCACGGCGTTGTTGGTTGCGGTGCCGAGCGCGCCGAACATCAGCAGCACCTCGTCCTGCTCGACGAGGCGGCGGGTGTGCTCCACGGTCTTGGGCGGCGAGTAGGCGTCGTCGAGGCTGATGAACCTGACCTTGCGGCCGTTGATGCCGCCCTCGGCGTTGATCTTGGCGAAGTACGCCTCCTGGACGCGGCCGATGGCGCCGAAGCCGGACAGCGGGCCGCTGTAGGGCAGGGTCTGGCCGATCCGGATCTCGGTCGGGCCGTTGTCGGCGCGGGCGGTCGCGATCGCGCAGGCGGCGATCAGGCCGAGCGTCATCGTTCGCAGCAAAGCGGCTGCCATGGTCAGTTCTCCCTCGATGTTTCTTGATTGAACCGGCCCGCTTGTGCGGGCCGGCCTGGTCAGGCGATGGCGCGCCGGCCGAAGTCGTCGGTCGCCTCGCCGAACTCACGCTTGAGGCGCGCCACCAGATCCGCCACCGGCGGCGCGTCGGTGATCTGGCCGATGCCCTGGCCCGAGCCCCAGATGTCGCGCCAGGCCTTGGCCTTCATGTTGCCGCCGGAACTGAAGTTCATCTTCGACTTGTCGGCGACCGGCAGGTTGGCGGGATCGAGGCCGGCGGCGGCGATCGATGGTCCCAGATAGTTGCCGTGCACGCCGGTGAACAGGTTGGTGTAGACCGTGTCGTGGGCGGCGTAGTCGATCAGCGCCTGTTTGTAGGCGGCGTCGGCGTTGGCCTCCTCGGTGGCGATGAAGCGCGTGCCCATGTAGGCGAGATCGGCGCCGAGCGCGAGCGCGGAGGCGATGCCCCAGCCGTCGGAGATCGCGCCGGACACCAGAATGGTGCCCTTGAACCACTGCTTGACCTCGCGCACCAGCGCGAACGGCGACAGCGTGCCGGCATGACCGCCGGCGCCGGCGCACACCAGGATCAGGCCGTCGACGCCCTGTTCGGCGGCCTTGCGGGCGTGCTTGACGTTGATGACGTCATGGAACACGACGCCGCCATAGGAGTGCGCGGCCTCGACGATCTCCGCCGGCGGGCGCAGCGAGGTGATGATGATCGGCGCCTTGTGCTTCACGCACGTCTCCATGTCCTTCATCAGGCGGTCGTTGGAGGCGTGGCAGATCTGGTTGACCGCGTAGGGGGCGACCTTCTTGTCCGGGTTCGCGGCCTGATACTCGCCGAGCTCGTCGGTGATGCGGCTCAGCCATTCGTCGAGCTTCTCGACCGGGCGGGCGTTGAGGGCGGGGAACGAGCCGACGATGCCGGCCTTGCACTGGGCGATCACGAGCTCGGGGCCCGAGACGATGAAGAGCGGCGAGCCGACCACCGGCAGATCGAGTTTTCCGTGCAGCGAAGCGGGCAGGGTCATGGTTCCTCCTGGTCTGTTGCGGCGCAGTCTAGCCTTGACGGACGCCCCCGCTGTGTTCGAATTTGAACAGAGTTGGCATCGGATTTGTACAATGGCGATGGACTGGGAGCAGTGCCGCACCTTCTTGGCGGTGGCGGAGGCGGGCAGCTATCTCGGCGCGGCGCGGCGGTTGCGCGCCAGCCACCCGACGGTCAGCCGGGCGGTGGCCGCGCTGGAGACGCAGCTTGGCACCAAGCTGTTCGCCCGCGGCAACGACGGGCTGGTGCTGACGCCCCCTGGCGAGCGGCTGCGCGAGCATGCCGAGGTGATGGCCGCCGCCGCGCTGCGCGCCGAGGCCGAGGTATCGGCGCGCGGCACGCGGGCGCGTGGCCGCGTCCGCCTGTCGATCGGCCCGACGCTCGCCGCCTACTGGCTGATGCCGCACATGGCGACCTTTCTCGCCGACCATCGCGACGTCGAGATCGAGTTCGTCACCCATCCCTTTCCGGTCAGCGTGCGGCGGCGCGAGGCGGATATCGTGCTGCGCATCTTTCAGGCGGGCGACGAGAACCTGATCGGCCGCAAGATCGCGCGCCTCGGCGTCGGCTTCTATGCGTCGCGTGCCTATGTCGCGCGGCATTCGCTGCCCGCGAGCCGCGACGGCTGGGGCGGCCACCACATCATCGGCTTCGCCGACAAGGCCTCCAACGCCGAGCTCGGGCGCTGGAGCGACCATGTCGCGCGGCGCGCCACGGTGGTGATGCGCTGCTCGTCGCAGTCCGACATGCTGGCGGCGGTGCGGGCGGGGATCGGCATCTGCGCGATGTCGTGCATCGTCGGCGACGCCCATGACGATCTCGTCCGCGTCGCGCCCAACAAGCTCGCGGGCCTCTCCGACATCTGGCTGCTGGCGCATCCCGATCTCGTCGAGCTGGCGCCGATGCGGGCGGTGATCGACTTCGTCACCGCCTGCGCGCGCCTCGACCGCGACCGCCTGCGCGGCGTCGCGACACCCGGCTAGTCCATCACAAGAGAACGCGCGCTAGACCAGCGGACGCAGGTCCTTGCGCAGGATCTTGCCGACGTTGGATTTCGGCAGCGCCTCGACCAGGCGCACTTCCTTCGGCACCTTGTAGGCCGTCAGTTCGCGCCGGCAGTGGGCGATCACGTCGGCCTCGGTCACGGCCGCGCCCGGCATCTTCACCACGAACAGCACGATCGCTTCGCCGGTCCTGTCGTCGGGGCGGCCGACGCAGGCGCATTCGGCGACGCCGGCGCAGGCGGTCGCGACCGCCTCGATCTCGTTGGGATAGACGTTGAAGCCGGAGACGATGATCATGTCCTTCTTGCGGTCGACGATCCGCAGGAAGCCGTCGCGATCGAACACGCCGACATCGCCGGTGCGGAAATAGCCGTCGGCGGTGAAGGCCGCGGCGTTGGCGTCGTCCTTCTGCCAGTAGCCACGCATCACCTGCGGCCCGCGCACGCAGACCTCGCCGGCTTCGCCGAGGGCGACCTCGACGTCGTTCTCGCCCAGCAGCTTGATGTCGGTGGAGGGAAACGGCAGGCCGACGGTGCCGGAAAAGCCTTCGCGCGTCATCGGGTTGAGGGTGAGGACCGGCGAAGTCTCCGACAGGCCGTAGCCTTCGAGGATGTCCTTGCCGGTGAGCTGCTTCCACTTCTCCGACGTCGTCGGCAGCACGGCGGCGCCGCCGCCGATCGCGACCTTGAGACGGGAGAAATCGACCTCGCCGATGTTGGGCTGCATCAGCAGGCCGGCGAACAGCGTGTTGACGCCGGTCAGGACGGTGGGGCGCGCCTGTTTCAGGATGTCGATGAATCCCGCCATGTCGCGCGGATTGGGCACCAGCCAGTTGTCCGCGCCGAGCGAGAAGTAGGTGATGAAATTCACCATCAGCGCGAAGATGTGATAGAGCGGCAGCGCCGTGACGATGATCTCTTCGCCCGGGCTTTGGGCATCGGGCATGAACGCCCTGTACTGCTCGGTGTTGGCGACGAGGTTGCGATGCGACAGCGCTGCGCCCTTGGAAAGCCCGGTGGTGCCGCCGGTGTATTGCAGGAACAGGATGTCGTCGCCGGTGAGCGGCGGGGACGCCAGGGGAAGCGTCGCGCCCTTGGTCAGTGCCTGCGCGAACGCGGTCGCATTCCCGAGCCGCGCATCGACCGGCGGACTGGCGAGCTGCGCCGCGGTGCCGTCCGTCAGGCCGACGGTGATGACATGTTCGACGCCGGTCTGGCCGATGATCTCGGCGAACGTCGCCGAGACGCCGGCAAAGACGACGATGGCCTTCACCCCGGCATCGTTGAGCTGGTGGGCGAGCTCGCGCGGCGTGTAGAGCGGGTTGACGTTGACCTGGATGGCGCCGGCCCGGATGATCCCGAGCATGGCCAGGGGAAACGCCGGCAGGTTCGGCAGCATCACCGCGACGCGGTCGCCCTTGCGGACACCGAGCGTCGTCTGCAGGAAGGCCGCGAAGTCGCGCGACAGGCGGTCGATGTCGGCATAGGTCAGCGTCTGGCCAAAGCAGCGGAAGGCGGGCCTGTCGGCATAGCGCGTCATCGCCTGCTCGAGCATGGCAAGCACGGAAGGATGAGCATCCGCATCGATCTCGGCCGGGATCTGTGTGCCGTAGCTGGTCAGCCAGTGCCTGGTCATCGAAGCTCAATCCTTGATGGTCGGCGCCCCGCGTGACGCGGCTGCGGGACGATGTCGTGAATTCGTCCGGTCGGTGACGCCCGGACGGGAGAATTGCGGAGTGCCTAGCCGAAGCGGGAGGCGAAGTGAAGTCCGACTTGCTGACGACGGGAACGCTGCGGCAATCGGTCAGCCGACGCGCGCGGCAGCCTTAATTTCGCGGCGCGGACAGACGATGGACGGCGTGGAATATTCGTCCATCCGGCGCCGGCTGCGCGCCATGGCACCGCTGTCTGCGGGATGCGATCTGAAGGAGGCGATCTACAGGATGCGCGTCGCGCCGGGGATGCGGCGCAGCGCGGCGGTGACCGCCCAGCTCGATGCCAGCGTGCCGACGAACACGATCAGCACCTTCAGGCTGACATGCATGGTGCTCGGCAGCAGCGCGTATTGCAGCCACAGGCAGGGGATATAGTGAAAGACGTAGATGCCGTAGGCGTCGGCGCGCAGCGGATCGAGCAGGTTCTTCTCACCCTGCGCGAAGCGCAGGAACAGTGCCAGGATGGCGACGCTGATGGTGACGCAGGCCAGCGCATAGACCACGCCGTAGCTGCTCTGCCACCAGAACGGCGGCGCGCCGGCAAGATTGCCGAGGCGCATGCGGCGGAAGTTGATCAGCACGGTCAGCGCGGTGAATGCCACCGCCGCCATGGCCACCCAGGCCCACCAGTGGCGTGCGAGATGGCCGGCCCGCGCCAGCAGGCCCTTGTCGATGTCGGCGGCGCCGATGCCCATGCCGGCGAAGAAGAACACGCCGTACAGCACCACGCGGCTTGCCTGCACCTGCAGCGGCCCGAAATTGAACCAGCTCACCGCGCCGAAGTGGAAGAGCATCGGCACGTAGGCGATGGCGGAGGCGACGAACAGCGCGCCGACGAACAGCCAGGGCCGCGCGGTCGAGGCCGTCGACAGGCGATTGATGGCGGTGATCAGTCCCGGCGCCAGCAGCACGACCGGGATCGCGATGAGGTCGAGCAGCAGCAGGAACCAGATGAACCAGGTCGGGCCATCGAACCAGATGCCGCTGCGCACATTCTGCAGCCAGAACTCGCCGAAGCTCAGCTTTGCCGGCGTCAGGCTGAAGGAGGCATAGTAGGCGATCGGCATCAGCAGCAGGATCGCGGCGAGGAACGGCACGCCGAGACGCAGCGCGCGATCACGCAGGAAATGCCCGACGCCCTTGCGCTGCAGGCTCGGCCACACGAACAGTCCCGACAGCAGGAACATCAACGACATGAAGAAGGCGTCGTTGAACAGCGTCAGCAGGTTGAAGCCGATCCACTTCTGCGCGTCGACGATCGGCGCCGTCGACCACAGATAGTGGTTGGGATAGAAGCGGCCGAACGCGGTATACGCCACCACCGTGTGGTTGGCGAGCACCAGAACCGTGATGAAGGTCCGTGCGCGATCGAGCGCCGCATTGCGATCGGACATGGCTTGCCGCTTCCCCCTGCCTGATGGTTCGACCTTAGGGGACTCCATGCGGGTGCGGAAGCCGAAACGCAAGCCCCGTGCGCACCAGGCACAATTACCGATGACCGGCGGATGACGTGGCATCCGCCGGCAGGACGTGCGGCGGACCGATCGCGATCAGTTGGTCAGTTGCTGGATCGTCACCTTGTCGGGATAGAAGGCGAGATGCCCGGCGATGGCACGAACCGCATCATAGGGCTGCTCGTAGGTCCAGATCGCATTCTCCAGCGTCTTGCCGTCCACGGTGATGCTGAAATAGCTCGCGTCGCCCTTATAGGGGCAGTGCGTGGTGTGGTTGGTGCGCGTCAGCAGCGCCATGTTGGCGGCCTCGCGTGGCAGGTACTCGACGGCCGGATAGCTCGCCTCTTTCAGGGTGAGCGAACGGCCGGTCTCGGCGACCACCGTTTCGCCGACGGAGACCCGGACATGGTTGGGGTTTGACGCGATCGTGATGGGATGGTCGGGGCCGGGAACTTTCATGAGGGAAGGCCTGTCCTGATGCTTTTTTGGGAGGCGGTTCTGGAGCGGTTTGAGGAGGGAAACGATCCTGGAAGCCGGGCGCGGCTGTCCCGTCCCCGGGCGGGGACGGGGTGCGACCACGCAGACCGTGGATATAGTACCTCCGAGGGGGTCCGGAAGACGTGACGGGGCCCGCCGATCGCGTTAAATTTGGCTGCGATCAGGCGCGGCACGGGGCCGCAGGGCGATCGCTGGAGTACTCAGAAATGCCTATGGATGCGCGGGATATCGAGGCCATGATCAAGGCGGCCATTCCCGACGCTGAGGTCACGATCCGTGACCTTGCGGGGGACGGTGATCACTATGCCGCGACCGTCATCTCCGAATCGTTTCGTGGCAAGTCGCGGGTGCAGCAGCACCAGATCGTCTACCAGTCGCTGAAGGGCCAGATGGGCGGCGTTCTGCATGCCCTGGCGCTGCAGACCGGGACGCCTGAGGCGTGAGCTCGCGCGGAGCGGCCGCAGGCCGCCGCACGGCATGAACGAGGGTGGACGCCGCTCGGTGCTGCGGGTGCGCGAGGCGCACCAGCACAGCCGCGTCACCGCGGTCGAGCTGTTCTTCGACCTGGTGTTCGTGTTCGCGGTCACCCAGATCTCCCATGCCCTGCTGAAGGATTTCTCGCTGCTCGGCGGCGCACGGGTCACCGTGCTGTTCCTGGCAGTGTGGTGGGTGTGGATTTTCACCTCCTGGGTCACCAACTGGCTCGACCCGGACCGCACGCCCGTGCGCATCCTGCTGTTTCTGCTGATGCTCGGCGGCCTCGTGCTGTCGACGTCGCTGCCGGCGGCGTTTGACGCGCGGGGACTGGCGTTCGGCGTCGCTTTTGCCGCCATGCAGGTCGGCCGCTCGGCGGTGACGCTGTGGCTGCTGCCGGCCTCCGAGCAGGGCATGCGGCGCAATTTCATCCGTATCCTGGCGTGGCTGTCGGTCAGCGGCGTGCTGTGGATCGCGGGCGGCCTCGCCGACCCGCAGGCGCGGCTGGTCCTGTGGGCGCTGGCGGTGCTGATCGAGTACCTCGGCCCGGTGTCGCGCTTTCGCACCCCCTGGCTCGGCGCCTCGACCATCGACGACTGGAATGTCGAGGGCGGTCACATGGCCGAGCGCTCGTCGGCGTTCATCCTCATTGCGCTCGGCGAGTCGGTCGTGGTCACCGGCGCGACCTTCGCCGATCTCGCCTGGTCGGGGCCGACCATCGCCGCCTTCGTCGCCTCGTTCGTCGGCAGCATCGCGATGTGGTGGATCTATTTTCACAAGGGCGCGGAGGCGGGGGCCGAGCGCATCTCCAGCGCCAACGATCCCGGGCGCATCGCGCGGCTCGCCTACACCTACTTTCACATGCCGATGGTGGCAGGCATCATCATGTCGGCGGTGGCCGACGAACTGGTGCTGGCCCATCCGGAAGGCCATACCGACCTCAAGACGATTCTCAGCGTGGTCGGCGGACCGCTGCTGTTCCTGATCGGCACCATCCTGTTCAAGCGCACGATCCGCGGCCACTGGCAGCCGTCGCATGTCGTCGGCATCGCCGCGCTGCTGGCGCTCGCCGCCGGCGGCGAACTGATGTCGCCGCTGGTGCTGTCGGTGCTGACGACCGTGGTGCTGATCGTGGTCGCGACCTGGGAGGCGATCTCGCTGGGGACGGGCGCGGAGCCGGGCGGCCGCACCTGAGGGCGGAATTTCCCCTGAGAGGCTGAATCGAAAGCAGCCATGAAACGCGGCAATTGCTGTTGAACTCGTCATGGCCGGGCTTGTCCCGGCCATCCACGTCTTTCTTACTGAGGTGCCCTTAAGTTGTGGATGCCCGGGACAAGCCCGGGCATGACGGAGAAAAACGTCTCATGCTGTCGTGCGATCAGTCCGCCTCGGCCCGCAGCGCATGCACCGAGAACATCGCGTCCGGATCGGTCCATGACTGCTGCGTGCGCCAGCCCGAGCTGCGCGCCAGCGCACTGAAGCGGTCGAGGCTGTATTTGTAGCTGTTCTCGGTGTGGATGGTCTCGCCGGTGCGGAACGGAACGCTGTGGCCGAGCACGCGCACGGTCTGCGCCTTGCGGCTGATCAGGTGCATCTCAATGCGATGGCGCTCGTGGTTGTAGACGGCGCGATGGGTGAAGCCGGAGAGATCGAAATTGCCGCCGAGCTCGCGGTTGATGCGCACCAGCAGATTGAGGTTGAAGCGCGCGGTGACGCCGGCGGCGTCGTTGTAGGCGGCCCGCAACAGCGTCTCGTCCTTCTCCAGGTCGATGCCGATGATCAGGATGGCGCCGGCGCCGAGCAGCGCGCGGGCGCTGCGAAGAAAGGCGCGGGCCTCGTCCGGCTCGAAATTGCCGAGGGTCGAGCCCGGGAAGAAGCCGACCTTGGGCATCGCCGCGACCTCGGCGGGCAGGGCGAACGCCGTGGTGAAGTCGGCGACCACCGGCAGCACCGTCAGGGCAGGGTAGTCATGCCGGAGATCGCGCGCCTGGCCGGCGAGGAATTCGCCGGAGATGTCGACGGGGACATAGGCGCCGAGGCGGCGGCCGAGCCGGCCGCGCTCCAGCAGCAGGCGCACCTTGGTGGTGGCGCCGGCGCCGAACTCGATCAGCGCCGCGCCATCGGGAATGATCGCGGCGATGTCCTTGCCGCGCGCCTTGAGAATGCCGAGCTCGGTGCGGGTCGGATAGTACTCCGGCAGCACGGTGATCTGCTCGAACAGAGCCGAGCCCGCGGCGTCGTAGAAGTATTTCGGCGACAGCACTTTCTGCTCGGGCTGGCCGAGCCCGGCGACGACATCGTCGGCGAAGGCGGTGTCGGCGGAGCCGTCCTTGCCGGCAAACGGACAGGCGGCCGCGGCGCTGGAATGCATGTTCATCGCAATCTCTCCCACATGGCGCCTGGCCGGCGCCGTTGTCGTTTTCTCAGTGCGCAGCACCGCCGGAACGCCGTTCCGCGTGGCGCTGGCGTCTCCCTCAGACGACGTAATCGGCAAGCCGCAGCCCGGTGAATTGCCACCGGTGGTGCGGATAGAAGAAATTGCGATAGGTGACGCGGCTGTGGCCCTCGGGCGTGGCGAGCGAGGAGCCGCGCAGCACCAGCTGGTTCACCATGAATTTGCCGTTGTATTCGCCGAGCGCGCCTTCGATGGCGCGATAGCCCGGGTAGGGGGCATAGGCGCTGCGTGTCCACTGCCAGACGATGCCGAAGGCGTCGTTGAGCTGGCCGGCGCGGGCGGCGACTTCCCATTCCATCTCGGTCGGCAGGTGCTTGCCTGCCCAGCGCGCGAACGCGTCCGCCTCATAATAGCTGACATGGCAGACCGGCGCGTCGGGATCGACCGGCTGCAGGCCGCCCAGCGTCATGATGTGCCAGGCGCCGTCGACCTGCCGCCAGTGGCCCGGCGCGTCCCATTCCTCGCTGGTGACCGCGGCAAAGCCGTCCATCAGCCACAGCGTCGGCGTGCGGTAGCCGCCATCGGCCATGAAGGCGAGCCACTCACGGTTGGTCACGAGGTTGCGGGCAAGCTTCACCGGGCCGACGAGGGCACGGTGCACGGGGCGTTCGTTGTCGAAGTGGAAGGTGTCGGGGGCGTGCCCGATGCTGTGGATGCCTTCGGTCAGCGCGACTTCGGCGGCGCCGTCGCGGCGCGGCGCGGGGAAGGTCCAGCCCGGCTGGTAGGCGGGCGGAATCGGATTGTGGGCGAATACGTGCAGGATGTCGGTGAGCATCAGCTCCTGGTGCTGCTGCTCGTGGTTCAGCCCGACCTCCATCAGCGGCGCGATCCTGCCCAGCGTCGCGTCATCGGCGCTGGCGAGGAAGCGCACCATGGCGGCGTCGACATGGCGGCGATAGGCCGCGACATCCTCGACGCCGGGGCGGGTCAGGAGGCCGCGCTGGTTGCGGGCGTGCCGCGGGCCCGCCGATACATAATAGGAGTTGAACAGGTAGGCGTAGTCCGGATGAAACGGCACGTAGCCCTTGCAGTGCTCACCGAGCAGGAACTGCTCGAAGAACCAGGTGGTATGGGCGCGGTGCCACTTGGCCGGGCTGGCGTCGGGCATCGACTGGACGGTCTGGTCCTCCGCCGACAGCGGCGCGGCGCGGCGCTCGGTCTCGTCCCGGACGGTGCGGAAGGCCTCGATCAGGCTGGCCGCCAGGGAGCGGCCGGACGCCCCCTCATCGAGGAAGGGCGACGGGGACAGGCCGGAAACGGGCGAGCGGGGGGCCGGGGCGGCGGTCGTGGCTGCTTTCGTCACGCAGAACTCCGATTTGGGAGAAGAACGTGGCTGCCGGGGCTCGGTTCCGGAGCAAGGTGTTTCGGTAGATAGGAGGTGGCGCCGGTAAGGGAAGGGGCGGCCCTGCGATCTTTTGGGGGACAGGTGGGGGCGGGGCAGCCATGCGAAGCCCCCGCGGCCGGGAAAACATTTGGGCGGCGGAGGCGTTTTTGCTACATATATCAGTCAGTAGGCCGGTCCGTTGGTCCCGGCGCACAAGGACGAGATCATGAGCATCGAGCAATTCATCGATAACGAAGTGAAGTCGAACGACGTCGTGCTGTTCATGAAGGGCACGCCGCAGTTCCCGCAATGTGGTTTCTCGGGCCAGGTGGTCCAGATTCTCGACCACATCGGCGTTCCCTACAAAGGCCTCAACGTCCTCGAATCGTCCGACCTGCGCAACGGCATCAAGGACTATTCGAACTGGCCGACCATTCCTCAGCTCTACGTCAAGGGCGAGTTCGTCGGTGGCTGCGACATCGTCCGCGAGATGTTCCAGGCCGGCGAGCTGCAGCAGCTGTTCACCGACAAGGGCGTGACGCTGCATCAGGCTGCGGGCTGAGCCGCGCTTTCGACGTCTGACGTCGCATTGTCCGGGCCGTGTCGCGATCGACCATCGCGGCGCGGCCCGATGCTTTTGGGCGGTGGCTTCGGCCCGCCGCGCCCGATGTGCGGTCCCCTCGCACTTCGTTGCGTGACGTTCGCGGTCGCCTCGTCCCATCGCTGCCTCGCATGGCCACGGCCTCCCTCGGGCCGCGCCGGTCGCGCGCACCATCGAACGGATCGCGCGGCGAGGTCTTGGTGAAAGTTGCGCGGCGCGGATACGCTTGCGGTGCGGCTGACGGTTGCTGCACCGCGGTCGCGACGTCGCCATGGCGCGTGTGATGGGCGCCTCGCCGCTTTGCTTGCGCCGTCATCCACGGTCGATACACTTCTGGTCAAACTTGGGCGACAGACCGGGATTCGGGGAGCTTCACCAGATGACGATGCTGTACAAAGGTCTGCTGCCACTGGCAGCGGTGCTGCTCCTGCTGGCCGGCCCGGCCGCGCGGGCGGATGTCGCGCCGCGCCTCGCTCCGGAAGCCGCCGGTCTGTCGCGCGAGCGGCTTCAGCGTATCGACAGCTATCTCAAGGGCGAGATCGCCGCGCAGCGCCTGCCGGGCGCGGCGGTGCTGATCGAGCGCAAGGGCAAGCTCGCCTATGTCGATCTCGTCGGCGTGCGCGACCCGGCGACGAAGGCGCCGGTGACCGCCGACACCATCTACCGCATCTACTCGATGTCGAAGCCGATCACCTCGGTGGCGGCGATGATGCTGGTGGAGGAGGGCAAGCTCTCCCTCGACGATCCCCTCGGCAAGTACATTCCTGCCTTCGCCAATGTGAAGGTCGCCGTCGAAAAGAAGGGCGAGGATGGCAAGCCGGTGGTCGATCTCGTCGCGCCGCTGCGCCCGATCATGATCCAGGACCTGCTGCGCCACACCTCCGGCATCACCTACGGCTTCTTCGGCGTCGGCGCGGTCAAGAAGATGTATGTCGACGCCCATGTGTTCTCCGGCGATTTCGACAATGCCGAGTTCGCCGAGCGCATTGCGAAGCTGCCGCTCGCCTACCAGCCGGGCTCGACCTGGGACTACAGCCATTCCACCGACATCCTGGGACGGGTGATCGAGGTGGTGTCCGGCAAGTCGCTCTATCAATTCGAGAAGGAGCGGCTGCTGGATCCGCTCGGCATGAAGGACACCGGCTTCTACGTCACCGACAAGGCGAAGCAGGGGCTGGTCGCCGAGCCGTTTCCGAACGACCGCCATATCGGCAACGATGCCGAGATGAACGATCCGCGCGTGCCGCAGAAGTGGGAGTCGGGCGGTGGCGGCATGGTGTCGACCATCGGTGATTACGCCCGCTTCGCCCGCATGCTGCTCAATGGCGGCGCGCTCGACGGCAAGCGCTATCTCAGCCCGAAGACGGTGGCGTTCATGGGCGCCAACCATCTCGGCCCCGGCATCGTGCCCGGGCCGTATTATCTGCCGGGGCCGGGCTTCGGCTTCGGGCTCGGCTTTGCGGTGCGCACCGAGGTCGGCGTCGCACCGCTGCCCGGCAGCGTCGGCGAGATGTCGTGGTCGGGCGTCGGCGGCACGACGTTCTGGATCGATCCGAAGGAAGACATGTTCGTTGTGTTCATGGCGCAGACCATCGTCAACCGTAACCGTCTGCGCTCGGCGCTGAAAAACATCGTCTATGGCGCGTTCGAGAAGTGAGGCGGCGTCGCGCCGCCTGATGCGGGCTGCGGCTGTCGCCACGGCGCTGATCGTCGGATGGGCCGGCTGCGCCTGCGCGGACGGACTGAGGCTGTCGCAGCAGCGGCTCGATCGCATCACCGCCTATTTCCGCCAGCAGGTCACGGACGGCAGGATCCCCGGCGCGATCGTCATGATCCAGCGCCATGGCAAGCCGGCCTACCTCAAGACGTTCGGCGTACGCGACGTCACCACCCGCCGGCCGATGACGACGGACACCATCTTCCGTCTGTACTCGATGTCGAAGCCGATCACCGCCGTGGCGGCGATGATGCTGGTCGAGGAGGGCAGGCTGTCGCTCGACGATCCCCTGTCGAAGTACATTCCCGAGTTCGCCGACATGAAGGTCGGCGTCGAGCGCACCGGCGCCGATGGTCAGGCGGTGCTCGATCTCGTGCCGGCGCAGCGGCCGATCACCATCCAGGACCTGCTGCGCCATTCGTCCGGCATCGTCTACGACTATGTCGTGTTCGGCCCGATCAAGCAGAACCACATCGATGCCGACATCCTCGCCGGCGATTTCGACAACGCCGAGTTTGCCCGTCGCATCGCGAAGCTGCCGCTCGCCTATCAGCCGGGCACGACCTGGGCCTACGGCTATTCCTTCGACGTGCTGGCGCGGGTCATCGAGGTGGTCTCCGGCCAGTCGCTGCGCGAGTTCGAGCAGGACCGCCTGTTCGGTCCCCTCGGCATGACCGGCACCGGCTTCTATGTCACCGAGCCGGCCCAGCAGGACAAGGTCGCCGAGCCGCTGCCGAGCGATCCGGTGCACGAGAACCCGCGCATCCGCAAGCGCTGGGAATCCGGCGGCAGCGGCATGGTGTCGACCACGGCGGATCTGGCGCGCTTCTTCCAGATGCTGCTCAACGGCGGCACGCTGAACGGCCGCCGCTACCTCAGCCCGCGCATGGTCGACTTCATGCTGGCGGACAGCATCGGGCCCGCGGCCGGCGTCAGGCCGTGGCTGTTCTACTATCCCGGCGCGGGGTTCGGCTTCGGTCTCGGCTTTGCCGTGCGCACCGATGCGGGTGTCAGCCCGTGGGCCGGCTCGGTCGGCCAGGTCGATTGGGGCGGCGCCGCCGGGACCTATTTCTGGATCGATCGGCAGGAGGACATGGTGGTGCTGCTGATGGTGCAGACGCCGACCCAGCGCGGCCCGATCGAATCGGCGCTCAAAAGCCTGATCTACGGTGCGTTCGAGAAGTAGCAGCCGGTTGCCGGCACACGCCGCCGAGATTGCGGATGACAGGGCGGCGGGCAACTGCTCCACTCGCGGGCGGCTGGACGCGACGAGTCCTGTTTCCAATCGTGTCCGAGGAACGATCGGCATCACGGCGCGCGGTCGCGGCCGGCGCATTGATGCGATCGGGGCAGGGAGAGCTGAGGCATGACTGAAACCACCACGACGACCAAACCCGTTTCGACATGGCGCAAGGTGTTCGCCGCGATCCTCGATTTCCTGCTGGTCTTCATCGGCGGTGGTTTCGTGATCGGCTACCTCACCGGCGGCCTGACGGACGGCGGCTTCAAGCTGAGCGGCGGACCCGCGTTCGTGCTGTTCGCGGCCATCGTTCTCTACTTCATCGTCTTCCCGCGCTATCTCGGCGGCACCGTCTTCCAGCGCCTTCTGGGGATTCGCTGACGCCGCGCGGCTGCGCCGGGGCGCGCGCTTCTTGCGTTCTCTCGCTGCGCCGGTATCCTTTGCATCGGCCCCCTGCGGGCCGGGAGGTTGCAACTGGAGGAGCGGCGGCGAATGCGGCGGCGCGTGATCTCGTTTGTCGTGACGGTTGTGGTGGCGCTGCTGGCGGGGCCGGTCCTCGCGGAGGCGCCGTCCGGTTCCACCGCCGGCTTCTCGGCCGCCGGCCTTGGCAAGATCGACAGCTATTTCGACAACGAGGTGTCGTCGGGCAAGATCCCCGGCGCCATCGTGCTGATCCAGCGCCATGGCAAGCCGGTCTATCTCAAGAGCTTCGGGGTGCGCGACGTCACCACCAGGCTGCCGATGAGCCCTGACACCATCTTCCGCATCTTCTCGATGTCGAAGCCGATCACCGCGGTCACCGCGGTGATGCTGATCGACCAGGGCAAGATGAAGCTCGATGATCCCCTGTCGAAGTACATCCCTTCGTTCGCGGACGTCAAAGTCGGCGTCGAAACCAGGCAGCCGGACGGCACGGCGAAGCTCGACCTCGTGCCACCGGATCGTCCCGTCACCATCGAGGATCTGCTGCGGCAGTCGTCGGGGATCACCTACGGCTTCTACGGCGACACGCTGGTGCGCAAGGCCTATCGCGAGGCCAACCTGTTCCGGCCCGAACTGACCAACGCCACCTTCGCGGACCGTATCGCGAAGCTGCCGCTGGAGGTGCAGCCGGGCACGATCTGGGACTACGGCCATTCCATGGACGTGATGGGGCGCGTCATCGAGGTGATCAGCGGCAAGTCGCTGTACGAGACCGAGAAGGCGATGCTGCTCGATCCGCTCGGCATGACGGACACGGCTTACTATGTCGCCGATCCGGCCAGATTTCCGCTGATCGCCGAACCCCTGCCCAACGACAAGACGTTCGTTGCGGCGCTGGAGCGCGACGTTCGCCAGCCGACGACATGGGAGGCGGGCGGCAGCGGTATGGTGTCGACGGTCACCGACTATGCGCGCTTCGCCCAGATGCTTGCCAATGGCGGCGAACTCGATGGTCGTCGCTACATGAGCGAAGCCGCGTTCCGCAACATGACCACCAACCACATCGCGCCGGCGACGCAGGTGCGCAAGGGGCCGTTCTATTTTCCAGGCGACGGCTTCGGCTACGGCCTCGGCTTCGGCGTGCGCATCGATCGCGGCGACCGCGATCCGCCGGGCTCGATCGGCGAGTTCAAGTGGGACGGCGCCGGCGGCACCTACTTCTTCGTCGACCCGAAGAACGACATGTTCGTGGTGTTCATGGTGCAGTCGCCGTCGCAGCGCGGCCGCATCCACCAGGAGCTCAAGAAGATGATCTACGAGGCGCTCGAACCGTAGGGCGTTTTCACGCCTCGCCGCGTCAGGTCTCCTCGCGCACCAGGGTGCGGATGACGTCGAGCGTCTCCTCGACCATCGCCCGGGTGACGTCGAGATGGGTGCAGGCGCGAATGCGGCCGCCGAGCAGGGCCATCAGGATGCCGTGCCGGCGCAACGCGTTGATCAGCTGTTGCGGCGGCAGGCCGCTCGCGGTGCTGTCGAAAAACACGAGGTTGGTTTCCGGCGCCTCGACATGAAAGCCGGGGATCTGCGCAAGGCCGCTGGCGAGGCGGCGGGCGAGCTCATGGTCGTCGGCGAGGCGGCCGACGTGATGGTCGAGCGCATGCAGACAGCCTGCGGCGCACAGGCCGGCCTGGCGCATGGCCCCGCCGAGACGCTGCTTGATGCGCCAGATCTCGTCGATGAAGTCGCGGGAGCCGGCCAGCGCCGCGCCGAGCGGCGCCCCGAGGCCCTTGGTGAAATCGATCCACGCCGAATCCCAGTGCGTGGCCATGTCGTGGGCGGCGATGCCGGTGGCGACGCAGGCGTTGAGCAGCCGCGCGCCGTCGAGATGGGTGGCAAGCCCCTGGGCCTGTGCGAGGCGCGCCACCGCCGCGAGCTCGTCGTGCGGCCAGACGGTGCCGCCGCCGATGTTGGCGGTCTGCTCGGCGCTGACGACGCGCTGGCGCGGCGCGTAGCGCGACGGCGTGCGCAGCGCCGCCTGCAGCGCTGCGGTCGTGAACTGGCCGCGCGGGCCCTGCAGCGGCAGGATCTGCAGGCCGCCGAACGCGGCATGGGCGCCGCCTTCGCTGGTCAGGATGTGCGCGGTCTCGTGGGCGATGACCTCGTCGCCGGGGCGGGCGTGGGCGAGCAGCGCGGCGACGTTGCACATGGTGCCGCTCGGCATGAACACCGCCGCTTCCTTGCCGAGCAGGGCGGCGACGCGTTCGCACAGGGCGTTGACGGTGGGATCGAGACCGAGCTGCTCGTCGCCGACCTCGGCGCGCGCCATCGCCTCGCGCATCGCGGGCGTCGGACGGGTCTGGGTATCCGACAGCAGGTTGATGCGGATCGGTGGCAGGTGCGCATCCTGCGCGAGGGGCGTATAGGCCATGGCGATGCTCGCATCTGCGCGGCCGACGGGGCGGCGCAGCGGCATGCTTAGCGTGAAGGCGGCCGAGCGATCAAGCGGGCGGGGGCGCGCACTGCGCGGCCGGCCAGCCAAGAAAAAAGGCCCCGGCGAAACCGGGGCCTTGCTTCGATCCGGATCGTTCGCGCTTAGCGCGAGTAGAATTCGACGATCAGGTGCGGTTCCATCTGCACCGGGAACGGCACTTCCGACAGGCCCGGGATACGGGCGAAGGTCGCGGTCTGCTTGTTGTGATCGACGTCGATGAAATCAGGCACGTCACGCTCGGCGAGCTGGTTGGCCTCGAGCACGATGGCGAGCTGCTTGGACGCGTCCTTGACCTCGATGACGTCGCCGACCTTGACCTTGTAGCTGGCGATGTTGACGCGCTTGCCGTTCACCTTGATGTGGCCGTGGTTGATGAACTGACGGGCCGCGAACATGGTGGAGACGAACTTGGAGCGGTACACCACGGTGTCGAGGCGGCGCTCGAGCAGGCCGATCAGGTTCTCGCCGGAGTCGCCCTTCAGACGGGTCGCCTCGACGTAGATCGCGTGGAACTGGCGCTCGGAAATGTTGGCGTAGTAGCCCTTGAGCTTCTGCTTGGCGCGCAGCTGCACGCCGAAGTCGGAGAGCTTGCCCTTGCGGCGCTGGCCGTGCTGGCCGGGGCCGTATTCGCGCTTGTTGACGGGGCTCTTCGGGCGGCCCCAGATGTTCTGGCCCATACGGCGATCGATTTTGTACTTCGACTCACTGCGCTTTGTCATCGCGTCCTCATGATGCGTTGGTTCAAGGATTTTGAGGATCGCGCCCTCCTGTGCACCGGGCTGAAAGCCCTGTGCCGACAGGCCGGCCTCCAAAAGCGATGGAAGCGGACCACGGGTCGCGAAACGCTTCGCGGGCCGAAACGGCCCGCGAGCAGGGGGTGTTTAGGAGAAAAGCCGGACAGGGTCAACCGAAACCGGTCCCGAAACCCGCCAAAATCGAGCGAAATCAGCGGCTTTGGCGGCTTTTTCGGCCGGGAATCGCCCCTTTGGGAGCGCGGGAACCGGCCTCAGGGCGCCGGGGTCGCCAGCGGCTTGGTCTTGTCGACGATGTAGATGCCGAGCACCTTCAGCGCCTTGTCGCCATGGACCTTGGCGTCATGCACCACGCCGGCCGGAATGGCATAGGAATCGCCCGCCTTGAGATGCTTGTCCGGCTGGCCCTCGATGACGAGGTCGGCTTCGCCCTCCAGGATATAGCCGGTCTCGATGCCGGGATGGGTGTGCCGGCCGGCGGTGCCGCCGGGCTGGATCTCGGCGATCCCGGTGACGGTGTTGTAGCCGTCGGGGAATTCGACCTTCTGCAGCGGGGTGCGCTTGATGCCGCCCTGCTGCGCCATGGCGATGCTCGTCGCCGCCACGGCCGTTACGACGGCCAGTCCGATCAGCAATGTCTTCCGCATTGGTGTGCCTCCCTGCCATTTCATGCGGGCAGAAGGCTAGCAGCGCGTTTCGCTGCCGGGCAAGGCCGCGGAGGCGCGGCGCGCGGTCCCGTCGAGCGGGGAGCACGGAGATCAGGCGGCGGCGACGGCCTGATCGAACAGCGGCGCCAGCGCCCGCGCGAGCGGAGGCGAGGGCGCCTTGCCGGAGGTGAACAAGAAGCGCGAGGGAAGGGCCGGACGAGTGGCGCCAGCAGGCGCGGTCTTCGCCAGCAGGTCGGCGGTGCGGCGGGCGATGGCCGGGGCAGGGTCGATCCAGTCCACGGGCCACGGCGCCAGCTGCTCCAGGCGGTCGAGCAGCAGCGGAAAATGGGTGCAGGCCAGCACCACGGTGTCGGTGCGGGCCGGCCCGTCGCGGAAGCACGGCGCGACCTCGGAGGCGATGGCGGCGTCGGTGACCGCATCGCCGTTCAGGACGGCTTCGGCCAGTGCCGGGAGATGGGCGGCGCCGACCAGGGTGACCTCGCAGTCGCCGGCGAAGTCGCGGATCAGGCTCTGGGTGTATTCGCGGCGGACGGTGCCGCGGGTGCCGAGCACCGAGACGCGGCGGGTGCGGGACGAGGCGCAGGCCGGCTTAATTGCCGGCACGGTGCCGACGAACGGCGTCGCATAGGCCGCACGCAGGTGCGGCATCACCAGGGTCGAGGCGGTGTTGCAGGCGATGACCACCACATCCGGCGCATGCCGGGCGATGAGTTCGCCGACCACTGGCACGACACGGCCGACGATCTCGTCCTCGGTATGATGGCCGTAGGGGAAGAAGGCGTCGTCGGCGACATAGGTATAGGCGGCGTCAGGGCGCGCCTTGACGATCTCCCTGTAGACCGTGAGGCCGCCGAGACCGGAATCGAACACGAGGATATGGGGCGCGCTGGACACGGGCCCATTGTAGCCGAAGCCGGGTTACGAGACAGTTGTCATAGCGCGGCGCAGGGTTGTCCGGCGCGGCGGCGAACTGCCGTTGTTCCGCCGCCTTCTGCGGCCTTCAAGCGTCGATTTGGAACGATTCAAAATGACGGCTCCAGCTCCACGGCTTGCCGGCTGCTCCGGGCTGTGGCTTGTCGTCTGTCCGCCGGGGGCGGCGATCCTTTTTCAGCAGCGATTTGATCCGATGATGAAGAACACGACTGCCGCGTGGGGTTCCGTGGCCCGCGCCTTTCACTGGATCCTGGGCTTCGCCATCATCGGCATGCTCGCCTATGGCTGGTGGATGAACCATATGGCGGCCCGGCCGGACCGCTTCTTCCACCGGTCGATCCACGCCGACATCGGCTACGCGATCCTGCTGCTGATGGCGCTGCGGCTGATCTGGCGCGCGGTCAGCCCGCCGCCGGAGCGGTCCGGCGACACGCCGCGCTGGGAGCGGCAGCTTGCGCATGTCAACCATGGCGCGCTCTATCTCATCACCATGCTGGTGGCGCTGCTCGGCTGGGCTCACTCGGGCGCCCACAAGCCGGACTATGCCAGTTGGTTCGGCCTGTTCCGCGTGCCGCAGTTCACCTCGGAGAACCGCGCCAATGCGGCGCTGTTCGAGGACTGGCACATCTATCTCGCCTATGCGCTGCTGGCGCTGATCGTGCTGCACGTCACGGCGGCGCTCTACCATCATTTCATCAGGCGCGATGGCGTGTTCAGGCGCATGCTCGGCGATCGCGCCGGCGCGTAGGCGCCGGCCGCAGACCCTCCTGCGACGGCGGCGCGGAGCCGCCGTCGGAAGGCGCTCAGGCGTTGCCGAACACCCGCTTGAAGATGGTGTCGACGTGCTTGAGGTGGTAGCCGAGGTCGAACTTCTCGTCGATGTCGGCGTCCGACAGGTACGTCTTCACGTCGGCGTCGTTCTTCAGCAGCGTCTTGAAGTCGCCTTCGCCGCGCCACACCGGCATCGCGTTGCGCTGCACCAGCTTGTACGATTCCTCGCGGCTGGCGCCCTTCTGGGTCAGCGCCAGCAGCACGCGCTGCGAATGCACGAGGCCGCCGAGGCGGTCGAGGTTCTTCTGCATGTTCTGCGGATAGATCAGCAGCTTCTCGATCACGCCGGCGAGGCGGTTGAGCGCGAAGTCCAGCGTCACGGTGGCGTCGGGGCCGAACATGCGCTCGGCGGAGGAGTGCGAGATATCGCGCTCGTGCCACAGCACGACGTTCTCCAGCGCCGGCGTCACATAGGCGCGCACCATGCGCGACAGGCCGGTGAGGTTTTCGGTCAGCACCGGGTTGCGCTTGTGCGGCATCGCGGACGAGCCCTTCTGGCCCTCGGAGAAGAACTCCTCGGCTTCCAGGACTTCAGTGCGCTGCAGGTGGCGGATCTCGGTGGCGAGACGCTCGACCGACGAGGCGACGACGCCGAGCACGGCGAAATACATCGCGTGGCGGTCGCGCGGGATCACCTGGGTCGACACCGGCTCCGGCGCCAGGCCCATGGCTTTGGCGACATGCTCCTCCACGCGCGGATCGATCTGCGCGAAGGTGCCGACCGCGCCGGAGATGGCGCAGGTCGCGACCTCCTTGCGGGCGGCGACGAGACGCTCGCGCGCGCGCGAGAACTCGGCATAGGCGTAGGCGAGCTTGAGGCCGAAGGTCACCGGCTCGGCATGGATGCCGTGCGAGCGGCCGATGGTCGGCGTCATCTTGTGCTCGAAGGCGCGGGTCTTGAGCGCGGCCAGCACCTTGTCGACGTCGGCGATCAGGATGTCGGCGGCGCGCACCAGCTGGACGTTGAGGCAGGTGTCGAGCACGTCCGACGACGTCATGCCCTGGTGCACGAAGCGCGCCTCGGGGCCGACGATCTCGGCGAGATGGGTCAGGAACGCGATGACGTCATGCTTGGTCTCGCGCTCGATCTCGTCGATGCGCGCGACATTGAACACCGCGTCCTTCGCATTCGCCCAGATCGTCTTCGCCGCGTCCTTCGGAATGACGCCGATCTCGGCCATGGCGTCGGCGGCATGTGCCTCGATCTCGAACCAGATCTTGAAGCGGGTCTGCGGCTCCCAGATCGAAGCCATTTCGGGGCGGGTATAGCGCGGGATCATGGTGAACTCCTGGGTGTAGTCTGATCCTCATCCTGAGGAGCGGCAAGGCCGCGTCTCGAAGGATGAGGCCCGTGCAGAACGTCCTCTTTCCGTCTCACGGCGTGGACAGCGGGCTTGCGCCCGGCCCCTCGCCATGGGGACGCAACTTACGCGACCTCGCCGCGCGCCTCGGCGGCGGCATGGCGGATCGCGGCGATGTTGGCCTTGTAGGCCTCCACCGTGCCGCCCTTGAACACCGCGGAGCCGGCGACGAAGGCATTGGCGCCGGCGGCGGCGATGGCGCCGACGGTCTGCGGCGTGACGCCACCGTCGACCTCGATGTCGATGGGGCGCCCGGCCGTCAGCGCGCGCACCTGGCGCACCTTCTCGATCGCCGCGGGAATGAAGGCCTGGCCGCCGAAGCCGGGATTGACCGACATCACCAGCACGAGATCGAGGATGTCGACGACATGCTCGATGCTCGACACTGGCGTCGCCGGGTTGAGGGATACGCCGGCCTTCTTGCCGAGCGCGCGGATCGCCTGCAGCGAGCGGTGCAGGTGCGGCCCGGCCTCGACATGGACGATGATGTGGTCGGAGCCGGCCTTGGCGAAGGCCTCGAGATAGGGATCGCAAGGCGCGATCATCAGGTGGGTGTCGAAGATCTTCTTGGTGTGCGGCCGCATCGCCTTGATCACGTCGGGGCCGTACGAAATGTTGGGCACGAAATGC
Organism: Bradyrhizobium sp. U87765 SZCCT0048; assembly: GCF_018131225.1. Taxonomy (GTDB): domain Bacteria; phylum Pseudomonadota; class Alphaproteobacteria; order Rhizobiales; family Xanthobacteraceae; genus Bradyrhizobium_A. The sequence continues at coordinate 46,361 of NZ_JAFCMM010000007.1, forward strand.
CCGTCCATCACGTCCATGTGGATCCAGTCGGCGCCGGCCTGGTCGACGGCGCGGACTTCCTCGCCGAGACGGGAGAAATCGGACGCCAGGATGGATGGCGCGATGATCAGCGGGCGGGCCGCAGGCTGGGACGACATCGACGGATTTCCGGGGTTTTTGCGGTACGGCACCGCCTAACATGCGGAACGGGCAGGGGCAAACGCGGCCGGGCGGACATGCACAGATCGCAGGGCCACGAGGGCCCGAAATTCCCCTGCGGACAGAAAAATGCGCGCGGGCCCGGCCGGCGAGTGAAGAAATTGCCGCGCGCGGGGTTTTGTCTGGCATTCCGCCACCCTGCCATGCCGCATGCCAGCTGGCACACGGCTTGCGATGGAACCCATGAGGTCCCCGACCATCGAGAGGTTTCCCATGAGCGTGATCACTCAGCCGCTAGCCGCCGACCTGCCGAAAACCCGCTGGATCCAGCTGGGTCTCGGGCTCGTCGCGATGATGGCGATCAGCAGCCCGCAATATGTCTGGACGTTGTTTGTGAAGCCTTTTCAAGGCGCTACCGGTGCCGACCTGCCGGCGATCCAGGTCACCTTCTCGCTGCTCATCGTGCTCCAGACCTGGCTGTCGCCGCTGCAGGGCTGGCTGGTGGAGCGGTTCGGCGCGCGGCTGCTGATCACCGCGGGCTGCTTGCTCAGTGGCCTCGGCTGGGTCGCCTCTGCCCAGATTCACGGCATCTGGGGCCTTTATCTGACGTACGGGCTGTTGTGCGGGGCCGGCACCGGCATCGTCTATGTCGGCATCGTCGGCCTGATGGTGCGCTGGTTCCCGGATCGGCGCGGCCTCGCCACCGGGGTGGTCGCCGCCGGTTATGGCTTCGGCGCCATCCTCACCACCTTTCCGATCGACGGCATGATCAAGAGCGCCGGCTACCAGCCGACGCTCGTCACCTTTGGCCTGATCCTCGGGGCGGTCGGGGCGCTGGCGGCGCTCGGCCTGCGCGAGCCCGCCGCCGGCGAGGTCGAGACCGCGTCGCCCGCGGCCGCGGCCGGCGCGCCGGACGTGCCGCCGCTGGCGATGCTGAAGACGCCGGTGTTCTGGCTGATGTTCGCCATGATGACCATGATGTCGACCGGCGGGCTGATGGTGATCTCGCAGTTCGCCGCCTTCAGCAAATCGTTCGGCGTCGCCGACACGCTCGTGCTCGGGCTTGCGGCGCTGCCGTTCGCGCTGACCTTCGACCGCATCACCAACGGGTTGACGCGGCCGTTCTTCGGCTGGGTGTCCGACCACATCGGTCGCGAGACCACCATGCTGATCGCGTTCCTGCTCGAGGCCGCCGCGATCGCCCTGCTGCTGCAGTTTCGCGACAACGCGGCGATGTTCGTTCTGCTCTCTGGTGTCGTGTTCTTCGGCTGGGGCGAGATCTTCTCGCTGTTCCCCTCGACGCTCACCGACACTTTCGGCACCCGCCACGCCACCACCAACTATGGCTTCCTCTACATGGCGCAGGGCATCGGCTCGGTGCTCGGCGGGCCGGTGGCGGCAATGATCTATGTCGCCGGTGGCAGCTGGCTGCCGGTGTTCGCGTTGATCATCGCCATGGACGTGATCACCGCACTGTTGGCGTTCTTCGTGCTGAAGCCGATGCGCAGGCGCTATCTCGCGCGCGGTTAAGCGGGAAGTGCGGTCGGCAAGTTCTGCCATGCGCGGCAGAAGTTGCCGGGCGTGCGCCGCCGCCCGGCAGGGAAAAGACCAGCGTTTTCAACTGCGGCAATGCCGGCATGGGACTTGCTCGACGCTTGGCGAGGACGCTCTCGTCTGAGGTCATGCGTTGGGGGTTTGAGTCATGTTGGGTGCTATCGGAGCTGCATCCGGTGCCGTCAATCTGCTGACGGCGCTGCAGCGCGGCGGATCCACGGGTGCGGCCGGCGCATCGGCGTCGCCGATTTCCAGCCTGCTCGATGCCGTGACTGGCTCGTCGTCGTCTGCATCGACGGCGTCATCATCGGCGACGTCGACCATGACGGGCACCAGCAGCCAGAGCGGCGTGCTGTCGTCGGACACCTACGCGGCGCTGCTGCAGGCCGCGCAGAACGGCGGCGCCAATGCGTCGCAATCGTCGCAGAGCCCGTCCGCTGCGCTGAAGGACCTGTTCTCGCTGCTCGATAACGACGGCAACGGCCAGATCAGCAAGGCAGAGTTCGAAGCCGATCTCGGCGCCGGCGGCACCAACATCGCGGCCGCCGACAGCGTGTTCGCCAAGCTCGACACCAATGGCGATGGTTCGGTGAGCCAGAGCGAACTCGCCTCGGCGCTGCAGGGCGCGGGGCATCGCGGCGGCCATCATCACATGCACAGCGGCGGCGCAGCGGGGGCGGGCGGAGCGCAGGGCGGCGGTGATGCCGATGGCGGCGCAGGCGGCAGCGGCTCGGCGGGATCGTCGAAGGGCGCGACCACGACGTCGACCACCAATGCCGACGGATCGGTCACCACCACCATCAGCTATGCCGACGGCTCGAAGGTCTCGACCACGACGGCGGCCACCGCGAGCGCGAGCAGCAATGCCGCTTCGTCGTACAATTTCATCGAGAAGATGATCCAGCGGCAGGCCAAGGCGCTGTCCGCTTCGGCCACGCAGGGCGTGTCCGTCAACGCGTGAGCTTTGAGGCGGCGGTAATCACACGCCGCCTCCCTCCGCACGATCCCGTACTTCGTTGCCAAATTTAGCTCTTCGTAACCACGCGGGCCGGTAATGGTCCGGCGGATGCGAGGAGTACGAACGTGCAGCGTCGGTTCGTCGTGGTGTCGGTGTTGCTGGTCGGAATGCTGCGCACGTCTTCCGCGGTCGCCACCGACGATTTCATCGCGACGCTCAAGCTGCGTGGCGGCTACGACACCAACCCGGAATTCTCGACCTACAGCGGCGTCGGCGGCAGCGCCTTCATCGGCACCGATACCGCGCTCGCCGCTGCCCACAAGGACGAGGGCTACAGCGTCGGCGTCGCCGCCGAGGCCAGCACCACCAACTACGCCAATCGCCTGGTCACGCCGGCACTGTCCGGCAAGGTCATCCTGCGCGGCATGGTCGGCGACGACAATCTGAACCTCAGCTCGACGACGACCATCGCCGACACCAGCACCTACAACCTGCGCTCGCAGGATCTCGTGCAATCGTTCCGGGCCGAGGCCAAGGTCGATGCCATCAAGGTGTTCGTCACCGCGGAGGGCGCGCAGTCGAGCCTCAATCAGACCAACGCGATCTTCCAGGATTTCCTGCCGGCGCCGCAGCAGTACCTGCGCGGCACCGTGATTCCCGGCGTCTCGTATGTCCGCGACAAGTTCGAGATCGGCACGTCGGTCAACCTGTCGGTTCGGCATTACGCCCAGGAGTTCGACGACTTCGGCTATCGCCGCGACAACGAGCGCATCGAGCCGTTCCTGTTCGCCAAATACAACAGTGACGATCTGACGGCGTTCGCCTCGGTTTCGCAGCTGTTCGGGCGCTGGCACGACGTTGATTTCAGCAACGTCAACCGCACGATGTTCGACGCCAATATTACCTGGCGGCCGAAACCGTTCACGGTCGAGCTGTCGGCGTCGCGGCGCGCCAACGAAACGACGTTTCCGATCTCGCCGATCACCATCGACACCAATTTGCTGGCGCGCGCGTCATGGCAGGCGGCCGATACCTGGAAGCTGTCGGGAGCGCTCGGTTACTCGTCGATCGAGTACCTGGATTCGCCGTTCGTGCAGCGCACCAGCACCATCGCGGCCGGCGTGTCGCATGATCTGCCGAACGATTTCACGGTCGGGCTCGACGTCACCTATGCGATGGGAACGCTGATCTCCGGCGAGCGCGCCAACGCCGTGATCGTGACGTCGTCGCTGACCAAGCGCTTCTCGCCATTCGCCGGCAACGACAAGGCGGCGGTGGCGACGACGGGGGGCGCGAAGGGATCGTGACGAGGCTCGCCGGAGGCCGGCGGAACGTCACGAAAACCGCGCGGGCGGGGGAGCGCCCGCGCGGCCGTGGACGGCCTGTCAGTGACCGCAGCCGCAGCCGCCGCCCAGCAGACCACCGAGCAGTCCGCCGCGGCCGAGCACCGCGCCGAGAATGCCACCCTTGCCGGTGCCGACGGTGGCGTTGATCGCCAGTCCGCCGCGGCCGTCGAGCAGGCCCAGGATGCCGCCGCGGCCGGTGAGAATGGACGCGTTGACGCCGAGGCCGCGCGGGCCTGCGAACGCCGGAGCGCTGATGAGAGCCGACGCGAGAACGACCAGACAAAGCGTTTTCTTCATGACGTTTCTCCACTGTTACACGATGCGATCTCGTGCGGCGTGGAGCTTTAGTCCGAACAACTCGTGCAGCAACGCAAACGGAAAACTAACCTTAAACCTCGCTGGTAAAACCATGACGAAAAGGCGGCGTTTCCACACCGCGGTGACGCACGGCTAGGTATTCGAGCGGATGGCGCATCGGCTACGCATGAGATGTGCCGACGCCGACTCAGCCCCTGAAACGATCGCGCCAGGCCGGCGGCTGGTCCGGGAACGGCAGCGCGGTGGCCTCATGGACACCGCGCGCGATCGCACGGGCAAGCACGTTGGCGGCGACGGCGCCGAGTTCGGTGAGGCCATACAGCGGATCGATCGGCTTGCGTCCGGTGGCCGCCGCGAACACCACGTCGCCGTCGAGCGGCGCATGCACCGGATAGATCGCGCGCGCAAATCCGGTGTGGGCGATCACCGCAAGACGCTTGGCCTGCAGCTTGGTCAGATCGGCGTCGGTGACGACGACGGCGAGCGTGGTGTTCTCGACCGCGGTCGCGGCGGGCGCGCCCTTGAGCCGCATACGCAGCATGTCCGGGGTGAAGCGGTCGGGCAGGCCGCGGCCGCCGAATTCGCCGCCGATCTCGAACGGCGCCGCCCAGAACCACGGGCCGTCGCCGACGGTGACGGTGCCGACCGCGTTGACGACGGCGAGCGCCGCCACCGTGACGCCGTCGGAAGTGATCGCCGAGGCGGAGCCGAGGCCGCCCTTCAGGGTCGACGTCGTGGCGCCGAGGCCCGCGCCGACGCTGCCGAGTGCGAACGACTTGCCGGCGGCTTCCGCGGCGGCGTAGCCGAGATCGCGATAGGGGGCAAACCGTCCCCACGCCTTGTCGCCGCCGTTGAGCAGATCGAAGATAATGGCGCCGGGCACGATCGGGATGGTGGCGTCGCGGACGCGGAAACCGCGTCCGCGGGCGGCCAGACTGGCCTGCACGCCGCCCCCGGCCTCGAGGCCGAACGCGGAGCCGCCGGACAGCGCGATGCCGTCGATGCGTTCGACGGTGTTGGCGACGTCGAGCAGGGCGCCCTCGCGAATGCCGGGGCCGCCGCCGCGCACGTCCATGGCCGCGACCGCCGGTTCGTCGAACAGCACGGCGGTCACGCCGGAGGCGAGGCGGGCATCGTCGGCATGGCCGACGCGGACGCCGTCGACGTCGGTGAGAAGGTTGTTCATGGCGGCGCTCCCGGATCGTTCTGCCGGCGGAGATGACCGTATCGGCGCGGCAGGGTCAATCGCGCGACCTGTCGCAATCACGGCCCGATCACAACGGCCTGAGCGGGCCCGGTGGAGGGGTTGCATCGGCAAGGGAGGCTGGGGCATGAAGCACCATGATCACCGACGTCACATTCCCGGCCGCCCTTGTCGCTGGCCTCATCAGTTTCCTGTCACCCTGCGTGCTGCCGCTGGTGCCGCCCTACCTGGTGTATCTCACCGGCGCCACCATCGAGCATGTCGCGGTCGAGGAGGTGAAGGCGTCCAAGCGCGCGGTGATGCTGTCGGCGCTGGTGTTCGTGCTCGGCTTCTCCACGGTGTTCGTCGCGCTCGGCGCCAGCGCCAGCCTGATCGGCACGGTGGTGCGGGCGTGGGCAGCGGAATTGTCGATCGTTGCCGGCATCGTGATCATCATCATGGGCCTGCACTTCCTTGGACTGACGCGGATCGGCCTGCTGATGCGCGAGGGCCGGCTGCCGATCCCCAGGCCGGTCGGCCTGTGGGGCGCCTATGTCATGGGCCTTGCCTTCGCGTTCGGCTGGACGCCGTGCATCGGGCCGATCCTGGCGGCGATCCTGTCGGTCGCCGCGTCTGCCACCACGGTCAGCAAGGGCGCGGTGCTGCTGGCGGTCTATTCCGCCGGCCTTGGCATTCCCTTCCTTCTGGCGGCGTTTGCGGTGGAACAGTTCTCCAGCGTGTTCGCCCGCATGAAGCGTCACCTGGCGATGGTCGAGCGCGTCATGGGGGCCTTGCTGGTGCTGACGGGCATCGCCTTTCTCACCGGCGCCGTGTCGAACGTCAGCATCTGGCTGCTCGAGACATTCCCCGGGCTCGCCAATTTCGGCTGACCGTGCCACAAATTCCGTAGCGCGGTTTTCGTCAGATTCACATTCCGGGGAATGTAACACTCGGCTCGATTGTTCGTACGGCTGTTGGGGCTTAGGCTTCGAGGGACGATGCGAGATCGAGGGGCACGATGAAGGACGGGCTTTACAAGGTCGAGTTCCACACCAGCCACGGCCAGGGGCGCGGCGTCATGCATGCGATCGGCGGCAAGATGCGGGGCGGCAACTCGGGGTTCGCATTCGTCGGCAGCTATTCGATCAATGGCGAGGAGATCCTCGCCCGCGTCTCGACGCTTCGGCACACCGAGGATCCGCAATTCCCGCCGCTGTTCGGCTCCGACCGCGTCACCGTGGTGATGCGCGGCCGGGTCGATGGCGACATCGTCGATTTCGAGGGCAACGCCCTGCAACTTCCGGGCGTGCCGCTCAAGGCCGTGTTCACGCCGATCAGCGACTAAGCTCCCGGGCGATCTCCGCGATGACAGCGACGAAGCCGGCAGCGGGCGCTGCCGGCTTCGATTGGAACGATGCGCTGCCGGAGGCGGCGCGCGCTTCTCACGAGCCTTTCGGCGGAGCGATCTGGGTGTAGTTGCCCTTGTCGTCGAACTTGTAGACGACATAGTCGATCGCCTTGATATCGCCCTTGATGTCGAACGACAGCTTGCCCTGCACGGTGTCCCACGCGCCGCCCTTGATGGCCTCGGCGATCTTCTTCGGATCGGTGGTCCCGGCCTTGGCGACGGCCTGCGCCCACACCTGGATCGCGGCGTAGGTGTAGAGGGTGTAGCCTTCCGGATCGATGCCCTTGGCCTTGAACTTCTCGACGATCGCTTTCGCGGTCGGCTTGTCGCGGGGGTCAGGGCCGAAGGTGAACAGCGTGCCGGCGCCGGCCGGGCCGGTGACGGATGCGAACTCCTTGTCGTTGAGCGCGTCGCCGCCCATCAGCGTCGTCTGCAGGCCCTGGTCGCGCATCTGCCGCACCAGGAGGCCGCTCTCCTGATGGTAGCCGCCGACATAGACGAGGTCGATGTTGTCGCGCTTCAGCCGCGTGACGATCGCCGAGAAGTCCTTGTCGCCCTGGTTGTAGGACTCGAACATCTTCTCCTGGATACCGAGCTTGTTGAGCGCCTTCTTGGTCTCGTCGGCGAGGCCTTTGCCGTAGGTCGACTTGTCGTTGAGGATGGCGATGGCCTTGCCCTTGAAGTTCTTCGCCAGGAATTCGGCGGCGATGGTGCCCTGCTGGTCGTCGCGGCCGCACATCCGCAGCACGTTCCACAGCTTGCGCTCGGTGAACAGCGGGTTGGTGGAGGCCGGGGTGATCTGGAGCACGTTGCCCTCGGCGTAGGCTTCCGAGGCCGGGATCGACGACGACGAGCAGAAGTGGCCGGCGACGAACGGCACCTTCATGCTGGCGTATTTCTCGGCGAGGGAGCGCGCCTGCTTGGGATCGCAGGAATCGTCGCCGACGTCGAGCTTGAGCTGCTTGCCGAGCACGCCGCCGGCGGCATTGATATCGGCGACGGCGAGTTCCGCGCCGTTCTTCATCTGGCGACCGAACGGCGACTGGGCGCCGGTCATCGGACCGGCGACCGCGATGGTGATGTCCTGCGCCAGCGCCGGCGGCGCGGCGGCGGTCGCCAGCAGCGCGACGGTCGCGCCGAGCACGGCGGCGGCGCGTCTGAAAGCTCTGAATTTCAACGGCGTGATGTGTGTCATGTGCTTGTCCTCGCTCAAGATGCCCGTCCCCCACGGCGCGGGAAGCTTGGCGATAGTCTTGACCGATTTGCCCCCCAAGTCACCGCCATTTTTGCGGCACGCATGCTGCCGGCGCGGGCACGTCGTCGCAGCAAAAAGCCCCGGCTCGCGCGAGCCGGGGCTGGTGCAGTGCAAAAATGCAGGGGCGATTGTCAGCCCTTGAGCTCGGCGTAGTTGCCCTTGTCGTCGAACTTGTAGACGACATAGTCGATCGCCTTGATGTCGCCCTTGGCGTCGAACGACAGCGTGCCGATCACGGTGTCCCAACTGCCGGCCTTGATCGCCTCGGCGACCTTCTTCGGGTCGGCGGTGCCGGCCTTGGCCACCGCCTGCGACCACACCTGGAACGCGGCGTAGGTGTAGAGGGTGTAGCCTTCCGGATCGATGCCCTTGGCCTTGAACTTCTCGACGATCGCCTTGGCGGTCGGCTTGTTGCGCGGGTCGGGGCCGAACGTGAACAGCGTGCCGGCGCCGGCCGGGCCAGTGACCGAGGCGAACTCCTTGTCGTTGAGTGCGTCGCCGCCCATCAGCGTCGTCTGCAGGCCCTGGTCGCGCATCTGCCGCACCAGCAGGCCGGCTTCCTGGTGGTAGCCGCCGACATAGACGATATCGATGTTGTCGCGCTTCAGCCGCGACACGATGGCGGAGAAGTCGCGGTCGCCCTTGTTGTAGGACTCGAACATCTTCTCCTGAACACCGGCCTTGTTCAGCGCCTTCTTGGTCTCGTCGGCGAGGCCTTTGCCGTAGGTCGACTTGTCGTTGAGGATGGCGATGTTCTTGCCCTTGTAGTTCTTGACCAGGAAGTCGGCGGCGATCGCGCCCTGCTGGTCGTCGCGGCCGCAGACGCGCAGCACGTTCCACAGCTTGCGCTCGGTGAACAGAGGGTTGGTCGACCCTGGCGTGATCTGCAGCACGTTGCCTTCTGCATAGGCCTCCGACGCCGGAATCGACGACGACGAGCAGTAATGGCCGGCAACGAACGGGATCTTCATGCTGGCGAGCTTCTCGGCGACCGAGCGCGCCTGCTTGGGATCGCAGGCATCGTCGCCGATCTCGAGCTTGAGCGGTTTGCCGAGCACGCCGCCGGCGGCATTGATGTCGGCGACCGCGAGCTCGGCGCCGTTGCGCATCTGGCGGCCGAACGCGGCTTCGCCGCCGGTCATCGAGGAGGCGACCGCGACGGTGATGTCCTGCGCCATTGCGGCGGGCACGGTCGCACTCGTCAGCGCCAGCGCTGCACCCAGCGTCAGACCGAGAACTTTCAGGGATGTCATGGAATGTTCCTTGCTATCGCTGCCGCGCCTGTGGAGGGCGGCAAGACCCGGTTGCCACGCCCCGAAGGCGCGCCAAAACCGGCGGGATTGTTGGCCGATTTGCCGACAATGTCATCCGCAAAGTTTATCGGGACTGGCCGGCGATATGACGCGCGTACGACAGCGAGCGGCGCGGCCTGCCGACGGACGGCCACGGGCGCCCGGGGTGCGGACGGCCGCCGTCTTCGCCGGTCGTCGGCGTCTTGCGTTCAATCGAGCGTTCAATTGAGTTCCTGGGCGAGGCCGATGAGAAGCCCTTCGGGCCCGCGGATGTAGCAGAGCCGATAGGCGTCCTGATACTGGACGACGTCGCCGACGAGCTGCGCGCCGCCCGTGCGGAGCCGTGCGAGCGTTTCGTCGAGATCGTCCACGGCGAACATGACGCGAAGGTAGCCGAGAGCATTGACCGGGGCGTTCCGGTGGTCCGCGACCACAGGCGGGGCGATGAAGCGGGAGAGTTCGAGCCGGCCGTGGCCGTCCGGTGTGCGCATCATGGCGATTTCGACCTGCTGGTTGCCGAGGCCGGTGATGCGTCCGGCCCATTCCCCTTCGATCGTGGCGCGCCCTTCGAGTTCGAGGCCGAGTTCGAGAAAGAACGCGATCGCGCCTGCGAGGTCTTCGACGACGATCCCGACGTTGTCCATCCGCTTGAGCGCCATGTCGCCAACTCCCGATGTGTCGTCTGGAGCGTGAGCCCTGAACCGTCTCGAACCGGCCGGTGATTCCTAGACGGTCGCCTGAGGCTTGTCCTGGCGGGGCCGCCAGCCCAGCGGGCCGCTCGCCTCATAAAGCCAGTAGTACTGCTGCACCATCTGCCGCGCACGGGTGCGTCGGTAGGCGAGCAGGGCGACCGCGAACAGGATCGCGGTCTCGATCGCCAGCGTCAGCGGCGCGTTGAGAGCCTCGCCGAACAGGGCGAAATGGACGAAGCGCACCGCGAGGCCCATCAGCACCGCGGCGCCCAGCACCATCGGGATCGGCCGCCAGGTCAGCGCGATGGCGCGGCCGGCGAGCCACGCGCAGCCGCAGCCGAACACGATGGTGATGAAGAAGATGTGCAGCAGCGACGTGCTGGAATACAGCTCGTTCATCGATGCTCTCCGCTGCCGACAATCGTCCCTGCCATCGCGAGGCTCGTCATCCGGCTCATGCGCTGTGCCGTCCGCCTTCGAGGTAGGCGGCGCGGATCTCCGGCCGCTGCAGCAGCTCGGCGCCGCCGCCGCTCAGCGTGATGGCGCCGTTGACCATGACATAGCCGCGGTGGGCGAGGCGCAGCGCGTGGTTGGCATTCTGCTCGACGATCAGCACGGTGAGGCCGTCCTGGCGGTTCAGTGTGCGGATGGCGTCGAAGATCTGGCGGGTAATCAGCGGCGCGAGCCCCAGCGACGGCTCGTCGAGCATCAAGAGGCGCGGCCGCATCATCAATGCGCGGCCGATCGCCAGCATCTGCTGCTCGCCGCCCGACAGCGTGCCGCCGCGCTGGCTCAGGCGCTCCTTGAGGCGCGGGAACAGCGTCAGCACGCGGTCGAGGTCGGCGGCGCGCTCGGTCTCGCCGGCGTCCGCCGCGTCGGCGCCCATCTGCAGATTCTCCGCGACCGTCATGCGCGGGAAGATGCGGCGGCCCTCGGGCGACTGCGCGATGCGCAGCCGCGCGAGATGGTGGGTCGGCATCTGGGTGATGTCGCGGCCGTCGAACGCGATCTGGCCGGAGCGGGCGCGCGGGCGGCCGAACACCGTCATCATCAGCGTCGACTTGCCGGCGCCGTTGGCGCCGATCAGCGCCACGATCTCGCCGGCATGGACGTCGATGTCGACGCCCTTGAGCGCGACGATCTTGCCATAGGCGGCGGTGAGGCCGCGGATCGCGAGCAGCGGCGTCGCGGCGGTCATGGCGTGCTCTCCATGACGGCGATGGCGGCGTCCTCGTCAGTGCCGAGATAGGCGGCGATCACCTTGGGGTCGTCGCGAATCTGCCGCGGCGTGCCGTCGGCGATCCTGACGCCATGGTCGAGCACCACGATGCGGTCGGAGATCTCCATCACCACGCCCATGTCGTGCTCGATCAGCAGCAGCGAGGTGCCGTGATCCTTGCGGATCGCCAGCAGCAGTTCGCTGAGGGCATCGCCTTCGCGGGCATTGAGGCCGGCGGCCGGCTCGTCGAGGCACAGCAGCGCCGGCTCGGTGCACATCGCGCGGGCGATCTCCAGCCGGCGCTGGTCGCCATAGGCGAGGTTGCCGGCGGCATCGTCGGCGCGGCCGAGCAGGCCGATGCGATCGAGCCAGTAGCGCGCGCGGTCGATCGCCTCGCGCTCGGCGGCGCGGTAGGTCGGCGCGCCGAACAGGCCGAGCACGGTCCAGCCCGATGCGCGCATCAACGGATTGTGCTGCGCCACCATCAGGTTCTCCAGCAGCGTCATGCCGGCGAACAGGCGGATGTTCTGGAAGGTGCGCGCCACCCTGGCGAGCTTGGCGATGCGGAAGTCGAACAGGCGCTCGAGCAGGAATTCGCTGCCGTCGTCATGGGTCAGGCGCAGCATGCCGGTGGTCGGCTTGTAGAAGCCGGTGATGCAGTTGAACACCGTGGTCTTGCCGGCGCCGTTGGGACCGATCAGCGCGGTGATCTGGCCGCGGCCGGCCGAAAACGACAGGTCGTTGATGGCGAGGATGCCGCCGAAGCGCATCGACAGATGCGTCACCTCGAGGATGTCGGTGCCGCTCATCCGTGGCCTTCCTTGACGAACTCGGCGGAGATCGCGGCGCGGCGTTCGAGGTACACCGAGGGCGCGCGATGGCCGATCAGGCCGCGCGGCCGCCAGATCATCAGCATCACCATGGCGAGGCCGAACACCAGCATGCGGTACTGGTCGAAGCCGCGGAACAGCTCGAAGCCGCCGATCATGGCGAGCGCGGCGAGGGCGACGCCGAGCTGGGAGCCCATGCCGCCGAGCACGACGATGGCGAGCACCAGTGCCGATTCCTGGAACGAGAACGATTCCGGGCTGATGAAGCCCTGGCGGGTGGCGAAGAAAGCGCCGGCGAAGCCGCCGAACATGGCGCCAAGCGCGAACGCCGTGAGCTTGGTGGTGGTGGTGTTGATGCCGAGCGCGCGGCAGGCGACCTCGTCCTCGCGCAGCGCCTCCCAGGCACGGCCGATCGGCAGCCGGCGCAGGCGGATGGTCGCCCAGTTGGTCAGCAGCGCCAGCGCCAGGATGATATAGAACAGGAACACGACGCGGTGGGTCGGCGAGAACTCGATGCCAAGCCGCGCCGCGAGGCCGTCGTCGCCGGCGGTGAGCGGAATGCCGAAGAAGCTCGGGCGCGGGATGCCGCTGATGCCGTTGGGGCCACCGGTCACGTCCTGCCAGTTGAGCAGGACGAGGCGGATGATCTCGCCGAACGCCAGCGTCACGATGGCGAGGTAGTCGCCCTTGAGCCGCAGCACCGGGAAGCCGAGCAGGATGCCCCAGAACGAGGCGAGGATGCCGGCGAGCGGCAGGCAGACCCAGAACGACAGCCCGAAGGTGGTGGCGAGCAGGGCGTAGGAATAAGCGCCGACGGCGTAGAACGCGACATAGCCGAGGTCGAGCAGCCCGGCGAGGCCGACCACGATGTTCAGGCCCCAGCCGAGCATGACATAGGTCAGCACCAGGATGCCGAGGTCGAGGATGTAGCGCTGGTCGTAGAACAGTACCGGAATCAGCACGGTGAAGATCAGCAGGGCCGGCACCAGCGCCCGCTGCAACTGCGCGAGTGCGCGGTCGGTGCCCGCGGGCATGCGCTCGGCGAAATTGACCGGCCCGATCCAGCGCCGCATCAGCTCGACGGCGATGCTGCCGGCAAACACGATGCCGACCAGCGTGGCGAGGTCGCCGAACCGCGTCCAGTAGATCAGCTTGCCTTCGGGGCCGGCCTCGGTGCGCACGCCGATCATCAGCGAGAACAGCACCAGCGCCACAAGCGCGCTGAGCAGCGCCTTCTTCAGGATGAAGGCCGCCCCGTGCTGGGGTCCGGCGGCGGCATCGGATGCGGGAGCTGCCACGCCGGGAGCCATCAGACTTTCTCGATTTCCGGGCGGCCGAGCAGGCCGGTCGGCATGAAGATCAGCACGATGATCAGGATCGAGAATGCGGCGACGTCCTTGTACTCGGACGAGAAATAGCCGCCCCAGAACGTCTCGATCAGGCCGATGGCGAGACCGCCGAGCATGGCGCCGGGCAGCGAGCCGATGCCGCCGAGCACGGCGGCGGTGAACGCCTTGATGCCGGCCACGAAGCCCATGAAGAAATCGACGACGCCGTAGTACAGCAGGTACATCAGTCCGGCGACCGCGGCGAGCGCGGCGCCGATCACGAAGGTCATGGAGATGGTGCGGTCGACGTCGACGCCGAGCAGCGCGGCCATGGTCTGGTCCTGCTCGCAGGCACGCATGTCGCGGCCAAGGCGGGTGCGCGCCACCAGCCACGAGAACACCAGCAGCAGCGCCACCGTCGACGCCACGATGAAGATCTGGATGTTGGAGACCTGCACGGCGAAGCCGTCGTGCTCCGACAGGGTGTAACCGCCGGTGATGATCGGGGCGACCGACTTGATGCGCGCGCCCTGCGACACCTGGGCGTAGTTCGACAGCACGAACGACATGCCGATCGCCGACAGCATCGGCGCGAGGCGGAAGGAATGGCGCAGCGGCCGGTAGGCGATGCGCTCGACCGTCCAGCCATACAGCGCGGTCACGGCCATCGATACGACCAGCACCAGCAGCAGGATCACCGGCACGGCGGTGAGGCCGATCGAGACCAGCACCAGGAAGGAGATCAGGGCGATGAAGCCGCCGATCATGAAGATATCGCCATGGGCGAAATTGATCATGCCGACGATGCCGTAGACCATCGTGTAGCCGATGGCGATCAAGCCGTAGATGGAACCCAGCGCAATGCCGTTGATGAGCTGTTGGGCGAAATAGTCCATGGGCCGCCGCTGTTCCGTGGTGATGCGTCGTGTGGCTCCGGCAGCCCGAAACGTTGCATCTTCCGCTGGTTTTTAACAGTGGCAAGCGGCCGCGGGCAACGCGTCATAAGCCTTTGTCCACGGCGGACTTTCGCCCCGTCCTGGGGCCAGGTTCCGCCGGCCGGCGGGCTGCCGTCAAAATGCCCTGCGGGCGCCTTGCTGGAACTGAAACCATCGCCGTGGCGCGCCGTTGATGCCCTGTTCACAAGGGAGAAGTCCAGATGTCGAACCAGAACAACCAGCAGACTCAGAACCCCGCCCAGAAGCCCGGCCAGCAGCAGGGCGGCGGCCACAAGCCGGACCAGCAGCAGCAGGACCCGGGGCGCCAGGGCGGCCAGCAAGGCCAGCACGGTTCCGATCATCAGAAGCCCGCGCGCTAACGGCCGATACTCGCTAAGGCCTTTGAGTGACAGGAGAATCCCGCCGAAAGGCGGGATTTTTCCGTTCGTGCGCAGCCTGGTGCGACCCAGGCGCACCTACGGCGCGCAGCGTTGTGCACAGCCGGCGAGGCGGCCGTTAAGGTAAACAAAGGGTTTCCATTGCCGGTCGCAATTGTCGCGCGTTAGCTCGATGTCCGATCGGACCCCCGTCTTCAGGCGGAGAACGGTCCGGCGTCATCGACAGGGCCGCGGCATGTACAGGGACTGGAAGATCAGCACGTTCAACGGCGCGCTGCTGGCGTCGTATTTCATCCCGGCCTGGGCGATCCCGGCCCTCAAGATCGTGATCTCGCCGGTCCACGGCCTGTTCTACGAACGGGCCAATGTCGGCCCGGCGATGTTCGTCAGCGACATCCTGCAGTTCGGCACGGTCGCCACCGTGCGCTTCGCCTGGCTGCTGGCGCTCGCCAAGCTTACCGTGGTGGCGTTCTTCATCCTGTTCCTGGCCGCTCTGGTGCGTGCCGGGCGCCGCGCCGCGGCGGACGAGCCGCTGGCGATCGCGCTGCTGCTCGGCAGCCTCGTCAGCGTCGCGAGCATGGTGTTGACGTCGCAGGTCGGCGACGTCACGGCGCTGCGGCTGCATGCGACCGAGTCGCTGCTGCTGCTGTCGATCGGCATCGTCATGCTGGTGGAGACGGACGCGCCGGCCGGCAAGGCGGCTGCCGCCGCTCACTCGCCGGCGGGCGATGCTGCCGTGTCTACGCGCTGAGCAGCCCCAGCTCCTTGAGCACGGCTGCAGCTTCCTTGGTGGCGTGGTTGGCCGCCGGCACGCCGCAATAGATCGCCTGCTGCAGCAGGATCTCCTTGATGTCGTCGGCAGTGAAGCCGCCTTCGGTCAGCGCCGCGCGCACATGCATGCGGAACTCGTCCCACTGGCCGAGCGCCAGCATGGTGCCGATCACCAGCACGCGGCGCGTGCGCTCCTCGAAATGCGGCCGGGTCCAGATCTCGCCCCATGCGTAGCGCGTGATCAGGTCGAGGAAGTCGGCATTGAAGCTGTTGCGTCCCGCCGCCGACTTGTCGACCCAGGCGTTGCCCAGCACCTTGCGGCGCTGCTTGTCGCCACCGGCGCGGCGTTCGTTGTCGTCCATGATCGTGCTCCCGGAAATTGAAGTGCGATGAGGTCGGCTCGAACCTGTTCTCCGTTATCCTGAGTGTCTAACTGGAAAAGGCGACAGCTATCGTCAAATGACAGTGCTTTCTGTCTTTACTCTGTCGTGGCCGGGCTCGTCCCGGCCACCCCGCTTAGGGACGCAGTGCCTTCCTTATCGGGGTCGCCGGGACGAGCCCGGCGACGACAAAGATTAGGCTCTCAGGTTGCAATCAGACTCGGAGGTGCAGATAGAGCAAGTCTCGAAGGGGCGGATGATAGAGCTTTGCCCTAGCGCTGGGTCAGGAAGCCGACCACGGCGTCGGTGAAGGCGTGCGGTTGCTCGACGTTCGAGATGTGCGCGGCATCGAGGATGGTCAGGTTGGCGCGCGGAATCTGGCTGCGGATGAACTCGCCGGCGGCAAGATTGGTCGCCGGATCGTGGCGGCCGGCGATCACCAGCGTCGGGCGGGAGATGGTCGGCAGCAGCGCGCGCTGGTCGAGGGTGCGCAGCGCCTTGCAGCAGGCGATGTAGCCCTCCAGCGGCGTCGCGGTGAGCATCGCCCGCATCTTCGCCACCGTCTGCGGTTCGCGCTCGCGGAAGTCGCTCGTGAACCATGCGGTCATGACGGCGTCGGCGATCGCCTCGAAGCCGCTTTCCCTGAGCAGCTTGACGCGGTTGTCCCAGTTGGTCGGATCCGGATAGTAGCTCGTGGTGTTGGCGAGGATGATGCGGTCGAGGCGCTCCGGCGCGTTGGCGCCGAGCCACTGGCCGACCATGCCGCCCATCGACAGGCCGCACCAGTGGGTCTTCTCGATGTTGAGGTCGTCGAGGATGGCGAGCACGTCGCGGCCGAAGCGCTCGAGCGAGTAGGGCGTTGCGCCGACATCGGACTTGCCATGGCCGCGGCGGTCGTAGCGGATGACACGGAACACCTTGGTGAGGGCTGCCATCTGCGGCTCCCACATGTGCAGCGTGGTCCCCAGCGAGTTGGACAGCATCAGCGTCGGGCCGCCGTCGCGTCCCTCGACCGTGACATTGAGCCGGCAACCGTCGGCATCGACCGTGGGCATGGTGTTCTCCTTTTGTCGTTCGTGTCGTTTCGTGCTCAGGCGCCGAGCGAGATCAGCAGGCGGTCGATCAGCGCCTGCGAGCCGCCCTGGTAGGCAAGGGGGTCGAACAGGCGGTCGAGCCGCGCGGCGTCGAGATGGGCGGTGACGCGGCTGTCGGCGGCCAGCACGTCGCGCAGGTGCTTCTTCTGCGCGATCGCGGCGCGGCTCGCCGCCTCGATGATGTGATGGGCCTCGCTCTTGCCGATGGCGTCGGCGAGCGCCATCGACACCGCCTCGGCCATGATCAGGCCGTGGGTGGTGTCGAGGTTGGCGCGCATCCGCTCCACATTGACATCGAGCCCCTCGGCGATGTCGACGATGGCGGCGAGCGCCCCTGACGTCACCAGCATCAGGGTCGGCAGCGTCGGCCATTCGGCGTGCCAGGGGCCGGCGCTGCGCTCGTGATCCTGGACCTGGGCAGCGAAGATGGTGGCGGCGAGGTTCGGCGCCATGGTGGCGGCGCCGAGCGCGGAGGCGGCGGCGACCGGGTTGCGTTTGTGCGGCAGGGTCGAGGAGCCGCCGCGGCCTTCGCCGGCGGGCTCGTAGGCTTCCTGCACGTCGGTCTGCATCATCAGCGAGACGTCGCGCGCGATCTTGCCGCAGGTGCCGGTGAGAATGGCGAACACAGACGCGGCCTCGGCGATGCGGTCGCGGTGGGTATGCCAGGGCGCGTCGGGCAGCGGCAACTGCAATTCGGCGGCGAGTTGCTCTGACACCGCAAGGCCCTTGTCGCCGAGCGCCGCGAGCGTGCCGGCGGCGCCGCCGAACTGCAGCGCGAGGCCGTTCGCGCGCAACTGCCGCAGGCGCTGGCGGCTGCGGTTCAGGGCTGCGGCGTATTCGGCGAGCTTGAGGCCGAACGGCATCGGCAGCGCATGCTGCAGCCAGGTGCGCGCGACCATGGCGGTGTCGCGATGACGCCGGGCGAGCGCGGCGAAGCCGGTGACGGCGCGGTCGAGGTCGGGCAGCAGCGCGTCGATCGCCGCGCGCAGTTGCAGCATGGTCGCGGTATCGATGACGTCCTGGCTGGTGGCGCCCCAGTGCACGTAGCGCGACGCCTCGGCGTCGGTGGTGGCGACGGCGGCGGTCAGTGCCTTGACCAGCGGGATGGCGAGATTGCCAGCGCGGCTCGCGGCATTGGCAAGGCCGGCGAAATCGAATCGGTCGGCCTTGCAGGCGTCGCCGATCGGCGCCACCGCGGCTTGCGGGACGACGCCGGTGCGGGCCTGCGCACGCGCCAGCGCGCTCTCGAAATCCAGCATGAATTGCAGGTATGTCGCGTCGTCGCAGACCACGCGCATTGCGGCGCTCGACAGCATCGGCGCGAGCAGGGGTGAAAGGGATGAGCTCATGGCGGGCACCCTAAAGCATTTTAGCATCAGGTCAAAAGCGTCTCGCCGCATCGCAAAAGAGGGCGCGGGCGCGCGCGTGCATGGCTGATGTCAGGGGCTCACTTTTCGTGTGAGCGGTGTTTCAATTGCGGCGGAAGGTGGCTATCTAGGACGTCAGGCGAACGGAGTCGACCGCATGGCTATGACGATGAATGGGGAGGTTCAGCTCCCGGCCTCCCGCGAGGTGGTGTGGGCCAAGCTCAACGACGCCGAGGTGCTCAAGGCCTGCATCCCCGGCTGCGAGGAGCTGGAGAAAACCTCCGAGCATGAATTCCGCGCCACCGCCAAGATGAAGGTCGGCCCGGTGTCGGCGCGCTTCAAGGGCCGGGTCACTCTCAGCGATTTTGATCCGCCCAACAGCTACAAGATCTCGGGCGAGGGCGAGGGCGGCGTCGCCGGCTTCGCCAAGGGCGGCGCTTCGGTCCACCTGCAGGACAAGGACGGCGGCACGCTGCTGACCTACGATGTCGACGCCCAGATCGGCGGCAAGCTCGCCCAGCTCGGCCAGCGCCTGATCAACGGCAGCGCCAAAAAGCTCGCCGATGAGTTCTTCACCAAGTTCGCCGAGGCCGTGAAGGCGTCGGCCTGAGTGCCGCCGGTGACGGCGTTCCGCGACCGGGAAATAGCGCCAAGAAATTCAAAAACGGCATGGCTCTCAGGCCCTTGCCGTGGTTGCCGAGGCCGCCCCGGGCACTTATGATGCTTTAGAACCGTTTGAGAAGTCCCCCTTCAGGGACGCGATCCCTGGAGGCGTTGCGCCGTGCAATGCGGCGTAGAGGAGAGCGACTGGTGGCCAAGATTTCCCTCATCGTGAACGGCAATCCTGTGACGGGCAATGTCGACCCGCGCACGCTGCTGGTTCAGTTTCTTCGCGAGAACCTGCGCCTGACCGGCACCCATGTCGGCTGCGACACCTCGCAATGCGGCGCCTGCGTCGTCCATGTCGACGGCAAGGCGGTGAAGTCCTGCACCACGCTGGCGGTCATGGTTGATGGCCAGAACGTCACCACCATCGAGGGCCTCGCTCCGGAAGGGGCACCGCTGCATCCGATGCAGGAGGCGTTCCGCGAGCATCATGGCCTGCAGTGCGGCTTCTGCACGCCCGGCATGATCATGACCGCGGTCGACATGGTGCACCGCAAGGGCCACGACCTCGATCACCACACCATTCGCGAGGAGCTCGAGGGCAACCTGTGCCGTTGCACCGGCTACCACAACATCGTCGAGTCGATCGCCGCCGGCGCTAGGGCGATGGCGAAGTCGGCCTGAGCGCCTTTCGTTTTCCCTGACGGCGCGGCGCGCCAGCGCGCAGGATTGTCCGAGGATTTTCCATGTACGAATTCAAGTTTCATCGTCCGGCGACCGTGCGGCAGGCCGCCAATCTCCTTGTCAAGAACGAGGACGCCAAGATCGTCGCCGGTGGACACACCCTGATCCCGGTGATGAAGCAGCGCCTCGCGAGCCCCGCCCATCTCGTCGATCTGTCGAAGGTGGAGAACCTCGTTGGCATCGAGATGAAGGGCCGGGCGCTGTCGATCGGCGCCATGACCACCCACGCCGAGGTTGCCAATTCGGCTGTCGTCGGCGAGGCCATTCCGGCGCTGGCGAGCCTCGCCAGCCAGATCGGCGATCCCGCCGTGCGCCATCGCGGCACCATCGGCGGCTCGCTCGCCAACAACGATCCGACCGCGGACTATCCCGCCGCGTGCCTCGCGCTCGATGCCGTCATCGTCACCAACAAGCGCAAGCTCAAGGCCGAGGACTTCTTCCAGGGCCTGTTCACCACGGCGCTGGAGGCCGACGAGATCATCGTCCGCATCCAGTTCCCGCTGCCCAAGAAGGCCGCCTACATCAAGTTCCGCAACCAGGCGTCGCGCTACGCGCTGGTCGGCGTGTTCGTCGCCCGCCGTCCGTCGGAGGTCCGCGTCGCCGTCACCGGCGCGGGCGGGGATGGTGTCTTCCGCGTTCCGGCGTTCGAGGAAGCACTCAAGAAGCGTTTCGCGGCCAAGGCGCTGGAGGGAATCGAGGTGCCGGCCGACGGCCTCAACAGCGACATCCACGGCAGCGCCGAATATCGCGCCCATCTCATCGGCGTGCTCGCCCGTCGCGCCGTCGACGCGGCGAACGCCAAGTAATTTCAAGCAACGCCAGGTAACGCGGCGGATCGGATTGTCGTCATGAGCGCGCCGTCGGCACTGCCCACCTCGGTCGATGCGACGCTCGACCTTCTGACCCGCCAGGGCTATCTCGCCGAGCGCGCGCTGGCGACCGTCACCTATCTGTCGCTGCGCATGGGGCGCCCGTTGTTCCTCGAAGGCGAGGCGGGCGTCGGCAAGACCGAGATCGCCAAGGCGCTGTCGGCGGCGCTCGGCCGCTCGCTGATCCGCCTGCAGTGCTATGAGGGGCTCGACGTCGCCTCCGCCGTCTATGAGTGGAACAGCGCGGCGCAGATGATTGCGATCCGTCTTGCGGAGGCCGCCGGCGACACCGATCGCGAACAGCTCTCCCACGATATCTTCGCCGAGCAGTATCTGATCAAGCGGCCCCTGCTCCGGGCGCTCGAGCCCGATACCGCCGGTCCGCCGGTGCTGCTGATCGACGAACTCGATCGCGCTGATGAAGCGTTCGAGGCGTATCTGCTGGAAATCCTCAGTGACTTCCAGGTCACCATTCCGGAGTTCGGCACGGTGCGCGCCGTGCAGCCGCCGATCGTGATCCTGACCTCGAACCGCACGCGCGAGATTCACGATGCGCTGAAGCGGCGCTGCCTCTATCACTGGGTCGACTATCCCTCCGCCGAGCGCGAGCTCGCCATCGTCCAGTCGCGCGTGCCCGGCATCTCGGCGAAGCTGTCCGAGCAGGTGGTGCGTTTCGTACAGACGCTGCGCGACCAGGATCTGTTCAAGGTGCCGGGCGTTGCCGAGACGATCGACTGGGCGACCGCGCTGACCCAGCTCGACGCCCGCACGCTGACGCCCCAGGTGGTCGGCGACACTCTCGGCGCGCTGCTCAAGTACCAGGACGACATCGCCCGCATGCAGGGCGACACGCTGCAGAAGACCATCAAGACCGCGGTCAGCGATCCGGCCTGACCCAAGCTGCCGGGACGAAGATGCCCGAGACGACGACGCCCGCCAACGGACTGATCGCCGACAACATCGTCGGTTTTGCGCGCGCGCTGCGTGCCGCCGGCATTCCGGTCGGTCCGGGCGCTGTGATCGATGCGGTCAATGCGCTGTGTCTGATCGACATCGGCCACCGCGCCGACGTGTTCGCGACGCTGCAGTCGGTGTTCGTCACGCGCCACGAGCACATGCTGATCTTCGCCCAGGCGTTCGCGCTGTTCTTCCGCGTCGATCAGGGCTGGCAGCACATGCTGGATTCGGTGCCGCTGCCCGACCAGGCGAAGAAGCCGCCGCCGCCCGCCGCGCGGCGGGTGCAGGAAGCGCTGGCCCAGCGCGAGACCTCGGAGACCAAGGAGACCGTCGAGCAGGACATGCAGCTGTCGGTCTCCGACCAGGAGGTGCTGCAGAAGAAGGACTTCGCCCAGATGAGCGCGGCGGAGATCGCCGAGGTGAGCCGTGCCATCGCCCGGATGCGGCTGCCGCAGGCCGAACTGCGCACCCGCCGCTTCCAGCCCGATGCCAGGGGGCCGCGTCTCGACCTGCGCCGCACCCTGCGCGCCAGCCTGCGCACCGGCGGAGACATCGTCAGCGTGCGGCGTCTCGGCCGCATCGACAAGCCGGCGCCGATCGTCGCGCTGCTCGACATCTCCGGCTCAATGAGCGACTACACCCGCCTGTTCCTCCAGTTCCTGCACGCCATCACCGACGCCCGCAAGCGCGTTTCGGTGTTCCTGTTCGGCACCCGCCTGACCAATGTCACGCGCAGCCTGCGCGCCCGCGATCCGGACGAGGCGCTGGCGGCGTGCACGGCATCGGTCGAGGACTGGTCGGGGGGCACGCGGATCGCCACCTCGCTGCACACCTTCAACAAGCTGTGGGGCCGGCGGGTGCTGTCCCAGGGCGCCATCGTGCTGCTGATCTCGGACGGCCTTGAGCGCGAGGTCGATGAGCGGCTGACCTTCGAGATGGATCGCCTGCACCGCTCCTGCCGCCGCCTGATCTGGCTCAACCCGCTGCTGCGGTTCGACGGCTTCCGGGCCAAGGCCCAGGGCATCAAAATGATGCTGCCGCATGTTGACGAATTCCGGCCGGTGCACAATCTAAAGTCGATCGAAGGCCTGATCGACGCGCTCGCCGCGCCGGCCGAAAAAGGGCATCGGTTCTCGCCCAAAGCCGCCGCCTGAGGAGACCACCCCATGCTCAACCGTGACGACGATATCCTCAAGACCGCTGAACAGTGGCAGAAGGCCGGGCACGGCGTCGCGCTCGCGACCGTAATGGAAACCTGGGGCTCGGCGCCGCGGCCGACCGGCTCGCATCTCGTCATCAACGACGACGGCGCCTTCCTCGGCTCGGTGTCGGGCGGCTGCGTCGAGGGGGCGGTAGTGACCGAGGCGCTCGACGTCATTGCCTCCGGGCAGCCGAAGATGCTGGAATTCGGCGTCGCCGACGAGACGGCCTGGAATGTCGGGCTGTCGTGCGGCGGCACCATCCGCGTGTTCGTCGAGAAGGTCGCCTGACGGCGGCGCCGTTCCGCGCCGCGGATCGGCGACGACGAAGACCGCAGCCTTCCGGATCCGACGTTCGCTGTCGGAAGGCGCGCAACGGACAGCGAACGGTACAAGCTGGATCGCCGCTGTGAAGCTTTCAATCCTCACCGAACTCAATGCCGAGCGCGTCGCGCGGCGGCCGGCGATCGTGATCACCGAGGTTGCGAGCGGCGAGCAGCGCCTCGTCAAGGCCGCCGATTTCGCCGCCGATCCGCTGCACGCGGAGCTCGACAAGCACCTGCGCATGAACAAGAGCGCAATGATCGAGGTCGACGGCCGCAAGCTGTTCCTCACGGTGCATGCGCCGGTGGCGCGCCTTGTCATCGCCGGGGCCGTGCACATCAGCCAGGCACTGGCGCCGCTCGCCGCGTCGCTCGATTATGATGTCACCATCGTCGACCCGCGCACGGCGTTCGCCTCGCCCGAGCGCTTTCCCGGCGTGCCGCTGATCGCCGAGTGGCCGGACACCGCGCTGCCGCCGCTCAATGTCGACCGCTACACCGCGTTCGTGGCTCTGACCCACGATCCCAAGATCGACGATCCGGCGCTGCTGCACGCGCTGGCGCGCGACTGCTTTTACATCGGCGCGCTCGGCTCTCGGAAAACCCATGCCAAGCGGCTCGAGCGGCTGAAGGCGCAGGGCGCCAGCGAGGCCGGTCTCGCGCGCATTCATGCGCCGATCGGGCTTGCCATCGGTGCGATCTCTCCGGCGGAGATCGCGGTGTCGATCATGGCCGAGATCACCGCCGAACTGCGCCTGCCGAAGGTGGCCGTCGCCCGAGAGAACGCGGCATGAGATTCGGTCCCGTCGCGCCGGCGGACGCCGTCGGCGGCGTCACCGTCCACACCATCCGCAAGGGCGCGCTGGTGCTCAAGAAAGGGACCACCGTCGGCGTCGCCGATGTCGAGGCGCTGGTCCGCGCCGGCGTGCGCGAGATCGTGGTCGCGCGTCTCGAAGACGGCGACATCTCCGAGGACGCGGCGGCGGCGAGCATCGCCCGGGCGGTCGCCGGTCCCGGCGTCAGCGTCGAGCGTGCGGTGACCGGGCGCGCCAACCTGTTCGCAGCCGAGGCCGGTGTGCTGGTGGTGAATCGCGCGGCGGTCGATCGCATCAACGAGGTGGACGAGGCCATCACCCTGGCGACGCTGCCCGCGTTCAAGGCGGTCGTCGCCGGTGAGATGATCGGCACGGTGAAGCTCATTCCATTCGGCATCGCCGGAGCGCTGCGCGATGCCGCTGTCGCCGCGGTCGCGCCGGACACGCTGCGGGTCGTGCCCTATGCGGTGAAGAAGGTCGGCGTGGTCTCGACCGTGCTGCCGGGCCTCGCGCCCAAGGTGATCGACAAGACGCTGCGTGTCACCGCCGAGCGTCTTGCGCCGGCAGGAGCGGCGATCATCGCCGAGCGGCGGGTGCCGCATGACGAGGAATTGCTCGCGGGCGCGGTCCGCGAGTTGCTCGGGCTTGGCGCCGAGCTGGTGATCGTGTTCGGCGCCTCGGCGATCGCCGACCGCCGCGACGTCATTCCCGCCGCGATCGAGGCCGTCGGCGGCCGCATCGAGCACTTCGGCATGCCGGTCGATCCCGGCAACCTGCTGCTGATCGGCAGTGCGCAGGACGTGCCGGTGCTCGGCGCGCCGGGCTGCGCGCGCTCGCCGACCGAGAACGGCTTCGACTGGGTGCTGATGCGGCTGCTCGCCGGGCTCAAGGTGTCGCGCGCCGACATCACCAGCCTTGGCGTCGGCGGCCTGCTGATGGAGATCGTCACCCGGCCGCAGCCGCGCGTGCCGCCGGGCACCGACGGCAACCGCCGTGTCGCCGCCATCGTGCTGGCGGCCGGCCGTTCGACGCGGATGGGCGGGCCGAACAAGCTGCTCGCCGAGTTGTCGGGCAGGCCGCTGGTGCGGATCGTCGCCGAACAGGCGAGGCGCTCGAAGGCTGCGTCGGTGATCGTCGTCACTGGCCATCAGGCGGACGAGATCAAGGGCGCACTTGCCGGCCTCGACGTCACGTTCGTGCACAATCCGGATTTCGCCGGCGGCATCGCCTCCTCGGTGAAGGCCGGCATTGCGGCCGTGCCGGCGGACGCCGACGGCGCGGTGGTCTGTCTCGGCGACATGCCGATGGTCGAGACCGCGCTGGTCGACCGCCTGATCGAGGCGTTCGATCCCGACCGTGGCGCGCTGATCGCGGTGCCGGTCAGCGACGGCCGCCGCGGCAACCCGGTGCTGTGGTCGCGGCGCTTCTTCCCGGAGCTGATGACGCTCGACGGCGACACCGGCGCGCGCCATCTCATCGCCCGCCATGGCGAGGCTGTCGCCGAGGTCGTCGTCGAGGGCAACGGGGCGTTTCTCGACATCGACACCCCCGACGCGCTGGCGCTCGCCAGGGGGGATTGAAGCCTCCGGGGGCGGTTAACCCTGTTCGTTTGCTTCCCGTTCACCAAGTTGAAACGACCGCGCGGCTAGATTGGCGGTCGCATTGCACCTCGGGGGAGGGGATTTCGTGTTTCGGCTTGCCATGGAAGCGGGGGCGTCACGCCGCCGCGCGATCACTGCCGTCCTGACGCTGCTGACAATCGCCGGCGCGGTGGCGCCAAGCGATGCGCGCGCGGCCGGAGCGCTCGCCATCGGCAAGTGCGGCGCCTACGGTCAGGCCTACGACTATCCGTCGGCCGCCGGCGCCGTGGCGGCGGCGCGCAAGCAGTGCAAGGGCGAGTGCTCGACCGTCACCATGCGCCGCGGCTGTGCGGCGCTGTCGATCGATATGACCAACCCGTGTGGCGCCTATGGCCAGGCGGTCGCGCCGCGGATTTCCGCGGCACTGAATGCTGCGACCAAGTACTGCTACCAGTACGGCGGCAAGGAATGCGTGATCCGCGCCTGGGCCTGCGACGCCCGCGGCTGAGCATCAGGTGTCGGTCGGGCGCGAGTAGCCCCATACTCACAGCACGATCACATTCACGACCGGAACGAAGTCGAGCAGGGCCCAGAACGGGCTGAGGCCGTCGCGCCTGAGAATCCGCGCGATCGGCAGCGGCGTCGCCAGCAGCGCCAAAAAGACGATCCAGTGCCAGATGGAAAGACCGCCTAGGTGCCTCGCTCCCCCATGCGAATGTGGGCACCTGCAACGTCCGCCATGCTCAACCTGCGGGCGAGCGCCAGCATGTCGCGGCCAATCTGGATAAGTCAATCATGACGGGGGTTTGAGCGGCTCGCATCAGCTGTGCGAATCGGTTCCATCGCGAGCCTTGCGCGAGCCTTGATTATGACTGACCAGTCAGTCATAATAAGTCCATGAGCGACGACCATGCCTCGAACCGTGCCCGTCCGGCTGCGCCCCGTCGCGGAGCAGGGGGGGCTGCCTCCTCACCCGCCTCGGCACGGGCCACGCGGGCGCTGGAGCGGCGCGAAGCGATCCTCGCCGCCGCGCTCGACGCCTTTGTCGAACGCGGCTTTGCCGCCACCCGGATCGAGGATATCGCGGCGCAGGCGGGGGTCGCCAAGGGAACGGTGTATCTGCACTTCGCCGACAAGGAAGCGCTGTTCCAGGAATTGGTGCGTACCAACATTGGGCCGCTGATCGCCCGGCTCGGCCATCCCCCTGCGGGAGACGGTTCGGCGCGGGCCATGATCGAGACCTTCGCCGTCACCTTCGTGCGCGAGGTTGCCGGCACGCGGCGGGGCGACATCCTGCGGCTGATCATCTCCGAAGGGACGCGCTTCCCGCAATTGTCGGAATTCTATTATCGCGAGGTTGTGGCGCGCGGCGTCGAGGCGATGAGCCGGATGATCGCGCTCGGCATCTCGCGCGGCGAGATCCGCAACGAAGCGCTGGCGCGCTTCCCGCAACTCGTCGTCGCGCCGGCGATGCTCGGCGTCATCTGGCAGGGGCTGTTCGGCGCCTACGCGCCGATCGACATCCTCGCGATGCTGCAGGTTCACATCGATCTGGTCTTCGGACCGCGGAGGACGGAATGAGCGTCTCCTCACACATCGTGCGGTGGAGCGGTGTCGTCACGTTCGGCCTGCTGCTCGCCGGCTGCAACGAGCCGAAGACCACGGGCTATCAGGGCTGGGTCGAGGCCGACCTGATCTTCGTCAGTCCGGACGAAGCCGGGCGCGTGATCAAGCAGACCGTGCGCGAGGGCGACGAGGTCACCGTCGGCCAGCAGCTGTTCTCGCTCGACGACGACCTGCAGCGCGCCGATCTCAACCAGAACAACGCGACGCTGGAGAACGCCAGGCAAACCTTCGACCGCGCGCAGTCGTTGAGCCGCACCGGCTCGGGCACCCAGGCCAATCTCGACAGCGCGGTGTCGGCGCTGCGGGTGGCGGAGGCACGCGTCAACACCTCGCAGACGCGCCTCGCACGCCGCAACGCGTTCGCGCCGGTCGCCGGCGCGATCCAGCAGATCTACTTCCGCGAGGGCGAGATGGTCGGCGCGCAGCGGCCGGTGCTGTCGATCCTGCCGCCCGGCAACATGAAGGTGCGCTTCTTCGTGCCCGAGCCGGCGCTGCCGACCTTTGCCCTCGGCGACCAGGTCCGCGTCACCTGCGATGGCTGCGCGGCCGACCTGACCGCGCGTATCTATTTCATCGCCACCACGGCGGAATACACCCCGCCGGTGATCTACAGCCTCGACGAGCGTAACAAGCTCGTCTACCTCATCCAGGCGCGGCCCGAGAAGCCGACCAGCCTGCGGGTCGGCCAGCCCGTCACCGTGGTGCCGATCGGCAAGCCCGTCGCCGCCAATCCGTGAGGCTCTGATGGCCGAGCCGCATCCCTCCGCACCGTCGCCCGACATCGCCATCGACGTTTCCGGCCTGTCGAAGTCGTTCGGCGGCCGCACCGTGGTCGAGAACCTGTCGATGCAGGTTCGGCGCGGTTCGATCTATGGCTTCCTCGGCCCCAACGGCTCGGGCAAGACCACGACCATTCGCATGCTGTGCGGCCTGCTGACACCGGACAGCGGCGAGGGCACCTGTCTTGGCTACGACATCCGTCGCGACGCCGACAGGATCAAGCTGCGCGTCGGCTACATGACCCAGCGCTTCAGTCTGTATCAGGACCTCTCGGTCCGCGAGAACCTCGAATTCGTGGCGCGGCTGTATGGCATGGCGAAGCCGCGCGCGGCGGCGCGCGACATGATCAGCCGCCTTGGCCTCAACGGTCGCGAGGAGCAACTCGCGGGCGAACTGTCCGGCGGCTGGAAGCAGCGTCTCGCGCTCGGCGCCTGCACGCTGCCGGGGCCGGATCTGCTGCTGCTCGACGAGCCGACCGCCGGCGTCGATCCCAAGGCGCGCCGCGAGTTCTGGAACGAGATCCACGCGCTTGCCGCCGAGGGCCTCACCGTGCTGGTGTCGACCCACTACATGGACGAGGCCGAGCGCTGTCATGAGATCGCCTATATCGCCTACGGCAAGCTGCTCGCCCATGGCACGGTGGAGCAGGTCATCGCGCAATCGGCGCTCACCACCTACACGGTGACCGGCGCCGATCTCAACGGGCTGTCGAGCGCGCTGACCGGCAAGGACGGCGTCGACATGGTGGCGCCGTTCGGCACCAGCCTACACGTCTCCGGGCGGGACGCCGCGGCGCTGGAAGCGACGATCGCGCCCTATCGGTCACAGGACGGCCTGCACTGGCAGAAGACCGAGCCGTCGCTCGAGGACGTGTTCATCGAGCTGATGGGCCGGTCGAAGGACAACTTCCGATGAGCGCACCGCAGGACGGCATCGCGCCGCGTCATCCCGACCGCAGGGCCGGCAGCTGGCTGCTGCGCACATGGGCGATGCTGATCAAGGAGTTCATCCAGCTCAAGCGCGACCGCGTGTCGTTCGCGATGATCATCGCGCTGCCGGTGATGCAGCTGATGCTGTTCGGCTACGCCATCAATACCACGCCGCACAACCTGCCGACCGCGGTGCTGCTGCAGGAAGACAGCGATCTCGCGCGCTCGCTGGTCAAGGCGATGGAGAACACCGCCTATTTCCGCTTCACTCACGAGGTGCGCACCGTCGCCGAGTTCGACGACCTCCTGCTGTCGGGCAAGGTGCTGTTCGGGGTCGAGATCCCCCGCGACTTCGAGCGCGCAGTGCGGCGCGGCGACAAGCCGGCGGTGCTGGTCGCCGCCGACGCCACCGATCCGGTGGCGGCGAGCGCCGCGCTGTCGTCGCTTGGCGTGCTCTGGCAGACCGCGCTGGCGCATGATCGCGTTTCCGGCGATCCCATCGATCCGCCGTTCGAGTTCCGCGCCCATGCCCGCTACAATCCGGCAGCGTCGTCGCGCCTCAACATCGTGCCCGGGCTCGTCGGCACCATTCTCACCATGACCATGCTGATCTTCACCGCGCTGTCGGTGACGCGCGAGATCGAACGCGGCACCATGGAAAGCCTGCTGTCGATGCCGATCACCCCGGTCGAGGTCATGCTCGGCAAGATCATTCCTTATGTGCTGGTCGGCTTCCTGCAGGCGGCGCTGATCATCGGCATCGGCGTCGTGCTGTTCGGCGTGCCGATCTTCGGCAGCCTGACGCTGCTCGCGCTGCTGAGCACGCTGTTCATCGCCGCCAACCTGTCGATCGGCTACACCTTCTCGACCATCGCGCAGAACCAGCTGCAGGCGATGCAGATGTCGATGATGTTCTTCCTGCCCAACATCCTGCTGTCGGGCTTCATGTTCCCGTTCGCCGGCATGCCGGTGTGGGCGCAGTGGATCGGCGAAGCGTTGCCGCTGACCCACTATGTGAGGATCGTGCGTGCCATCATGCTCAAGGGCTCGACGCTGCATAACCTGCAATACGAGGCGATCGCGCTCGCGGGGTTGATGCTGGTGGCGATGGCGATCGCGGTGACGCGCTTCCGCCGCACGCTGGACTGATGGCGCCGGTCAGGCCGTCGCTGCCGTGTGACGGGCGGGCTGGACAGGCTGTTGCCGCCCGGCATAATCGCGGGGAGCAAACGTCGAACGACACGAGGGAGGCCCGGGCGATGGCGTCGATCACCGAGCGGCTGGAGGCGTGCTACACCGGCGTCGTGCACGATGTCATGCGCAGCATGGGCCTGCGCGACTTCACGCTGCCGACGGAACTGCGGCCGATCCTGCCCGACAAGGCGATGGCCGGGCCGGCCTTCACCATCGCCGGCAAGGTCGATGCCAATGCCGACCCGCACGAGACCCTGCTGGCGTGGACCGGGCTGTTGTCGCAGGCGCCGGCCGGGTCGGTCTGGGTGTCGCAGCCGAACGATCGCGTTGTCGCCCATATGGGCGAACTGTCGGCCGAGACGCTGAAGAACAAGGGCGTGCGCGGCTGCGTCGCCGATGGCTTCGTGCGCGACGTCAACTTCCTGCTGGCGATCGGCTTCCAGACCTGGTGCCGCGGCTTCACCCCTCGCGACATTGTCGGCTACTGGCTGCCGGCCGCAACACAGGTCGACGTGCGGATCGGCGATGTCGTCGTGGCGCCGGGCGACTACATGATCGGCGATCGCGACGGTCTCATCCGCGTGCCTGCGGCGCGGGTCGAGGACGTCGTGGCTGCGGCCGAGCAGGCGATCGCCACCGAGAGCCAGGTGCGCACCGCGATCCTGTCGGGCATGGATCCGCAGCAGGCCTATCTCGCCTACGGCAAGTTCTGAGACGCGGAGGCTGAGAGGCTCGTGATGCGATGGCCATGGAGCCGTGACGGGGGCGAGCAGCCGGCGATCTCGGCGGACTTCCGCCAGGAGCTGACCCGTCAGATCCTCGGCACTGAGCTGATCCGGATCAGGGCGCTGGTCGCCACCGTCACGGTGCTGACCGCGACGCTGTGGGGCGCCTACACCTTTGCGCCGGCCCATCTCGAGCGGCTGTGGCGCGGCCATCTCGATCCCTCCTACCTCTATTTCATCGTCGCTCCGTTCGTCGCCTTCGAGCTGGTGGTGCATGTCATGATCCGGCGGCGGATCGCGCTCGGCCGCGACGTGCCGGTGGTGCGGCGCTATTTCAGCGCCTTCATCGAAACCAGCCTGCCGACCGTGGCGCTGGCGGTGCACATCGACAACATGGGCTCGGTGCAGGCGCTCGGCTTCGTCGCGCCGCTTGCCTATTTCATCTTCATCATCCTGTCGACGCTGCGGCTCGACTTCTGGCTGTCGACCTTCACCGGCGCGGTCGCGGCGACTGAGCTGTTCGCCATGGCGGCATGGTACCATCCCGACAGTCCGCCAGACCTCGTCTATCACGGCGCGCGCGGCCTGATCCTGCTGCTGTGCGGCGTGCTCGCCGGTGCGGTCGGCGTGCAGTTGCGCCGGCAGTTCGAGGCCAGCATCGCCGCGGCGACGGCGCGCGACCGTGTCGCCAACCTGTTCGGTCAGCACGTCTCGCCGCAGGTCGTCGAGCGCCTGCTCGCGGAAGGCACGCGGACCGACAGCGATGTTCGGCGCGTCGTCGTCATGTTCGTGGATTTTCGCAGCTTCACGGCGCAGGCGCGGCAGCGCACGCCGCAGCAGGTGGTCGCGCGCCTCGACGGCGCCTTCGCCGTGCTGGTGGAGATCCTCGATCGCCATGGCGGCATCGTGAACAAGTTTCTCGGCGACGGCTTCCTCGCTCTTTTCGGCGCGCCGTTCGAGACGCCGGATGCGGCGCGCCATGCGGTCGATGCCGCGCGCGAGATGCTGGCGGCGATGGAGCGCGACAACGCGGCGAGCGACTGGCCGCTGCGCATCGGCATCGGCCTGCATGTCGGGGAGGTGGTCGCCGGCACCGTCGGCTCGCCGCGGCGCAAGGAGTACACGGTGATCGGCGACACCGTGAACCTCGCGGCGCGGCTGGAGGCGCTCAACAAGCAGTTCGGCTCGCAGGTGCTGGTATCGGCCGGCATTCACGATGCGCTCGGCCCCGCGCTCGCCGACGCGCGGCCGCTCGGGGAGGTCGCCGTTCGCGGCTATGACCGGCCGCTCGCGGTGTGGCAGCTCGGCTGACGGCTGCACCGGTTAACGCGCCCTGTGGACAACGGCTGAGGTCGCGATGGCGCGCATCCCGCTTCTCGCGCGCTGCGTGCGAGCACGCGCGATCGAGCGGTCTCGCAGGTCGCGGATATCCTTCAGGTATTGCGATCGTGAGTTTGATTTTTCGACGATTTTGATCCGGATTTGAACGACATTCGATTTGAGTTTGACTCGATATTTTATGGTTAACCAAGGATTAACGCAGCGATTTACTGCAGCGGCGCGCTTCCTAGTCTGGCCCTGTCCCGCGACTCGAAAGGGCTTTCGACCATGGCGCTGCGCGCTGTCCTGCTGCTGCTCATCCTGATCATCGCCTCGCCTGTTGATGCGCAGGAGGCGCTGGTGCCCGCCGGCGCGATCTCCTGCGCAACGCTGCCGGCGACGGCTGCGGCCGATCCTGCGACCACCGCGGCGCTGCCGCGGGGGCCATTCCGCGCCGACACGCATTTTCGCGAGACCACGGCCGCCGACGCCGAGGTGAGCATCGCCTGGCTCGGCGATACGTTTCGCCGCCGTTTCGTGCCGCTGAGCGAGACGGCGGCCGTGCCGGCAAGGCTGCGGGCGTTCTCGCTGCAGCGGACGCTGCGCGCCGACGAC
This sequence comes from Bradyrhizobium sp. U87765 SZCCT0048, assembly GCF_018131225.1. Classification (GTDB taxonomy): domain Bacteria; phylum Pseudomonadota; class Alphaproteobacteria; order Rhizobiales; family Xanthobacteraceae; genus Bradyrhizobium_A. Next base: position 79,109 of record NZ_JAFCMM010000007.1, read on the forward strand.
ATCGCGACGCAGCTCGGCGTATGGCAGGAGACGACGCTGGCGGCGCTGTGGTGCCTGCTGCGCCGCCAGCCGCGCGGCGAGGCGGGCCCATTGTCGACGGGCGCCGCGCCGAACCTGCTGTTCATGCGGGATGCCGCCGGCGCGCTGTGGGCGGTCGATGCGGTGTGGGGCGGGGCGGGTTGGGAAATCGGCGCCAGCGCGACCGATGCCGATCGGTCCTGGCCGGCCGGCACCCGTGTGATCGGTCGCGTCGTGGACTGAGGCGTGAGCGTTGCCGCCAGTGCGGCCGATCGCGCCGCCGCGCTAAAACTGCGGCGCGGCGAGGTTCTCGATGCCAACGCCTTCGCGCTCTTCGATGATCTCGGCGATGAAACGGCGATGGCAGTTGGTGTGGTCGCGCTCGTAACACAGCAGGCACACCGGACCCGCGGTGCGCACCAGCGTCGCCAGTTCGTCCATCTCCTCCCTGGCCTGCGGCGTCTTCAGATGGGCGTTGTAGATCCTGGTCAGCGTCCTGACGTCGCCGGCGCGGGCGGCGAGGCGGCCTTCCTTCGGCGTGCCGAGCCCGCGCAGGTGCACATACGCGAGGCCGCGCTCGTCGAGGCCGGCGGCGAGCTGGGTCTTGGAGAAGCCGGGCCGGCGCGAGGCAGCGATCGCGCGCACGTCGACCAGCAGTTTCACGCCGGCATGCTGCAGCTCGTCGAGCACCGCCGTCGCCGGCGTCTGCTCGTAGCCGATGGTGAACAGCGTGCGCTTGCCCTTCGCCATGCTCGGCCTCCGTGCGGTCACTTGACCCGGGCGATCAGCTCCATGGCGCCGGCCGGCGCCCGGATCTTGCCTTCGTGGATGACATAGGCGAACACGTCGCGCGGCTGCTTCTTCGGCGCCTTGTCGTCGACCTTGGGCAGGTCGTTCGGTTCGCCACCGGCCGCCCACAGCGTCAGCCGCTCGGCCCAGGCGTCCAGCGCCTTTGGCGGATAGCAGGTCTTGATGTCGTCGTCGCCCTTTTGCAGCCGGGCATAGACGAAGTCGCCGACCACGTCGGCAATGGCCGGGTAGGTGTTGTGCTCCGAGAATACCACCGGGATGCCGAACTGGCGCAGCAGCGCGATGAACGCCGGCGTGCGGAAGCTGTCGTGACGGACCTCGACGACATGGCGCAGCTTCAGCCCGTCCTGCTCCTGCGGCAGCAGCTCCAGGAACTTGCCGAAGTCGGCCTCGTCGAATTTCTTGGTCGGCGCGAACTGCCACAGCACCGGGCCGAGCCGGTCGCGCAGCTCGGTAAGGCCCTGGTCATAGAAGCGCTTGATGGAGTCGCCGGCCTCGGCGAGCACCTTGCGGTTGGTGGTGAAGCGCGACGCCTTGAGCGAGAAGATGAAGCCGTCGGGCACCTCGCTGGCCCATTTGCGGAAGGTCTCGGGCTTCTGCGAACCGTAATAGGTTCCGTTGACCTCGATCGAGGTCAGCTGGCTCGCCGCATAGCTCAGTTCCTTCGATTGCGGCAGCTTCTCGGGATAGAACACGCCGCGCCATGGCTCGAAGGTCCAGCCGCCGATGCCGAGATAGATGTTTCCGCTCTTTTTGGCTGCCATTTTCCGAAGGGCCCTTGTATTTCGAAAGTTGCCTACCATATGGACTTCAACGGCGATGTCGATGCTTCCCCAGGCGTCCATTGCCGGGACGACCACGAGATGCGGTTGCGCCGGATGTACGCGCGATCGATGGCTCGTGGTCGTTGTCGTTTCTGGCCCCCTGTGGCGGCCGCGTACCACCCGTTTTCCGATGGTCGGCCCCGCCGCGGGACGCCGGAACTACGCCTTGGCACCTCGCCGGGGCGCGGCTATATGCTGCCGCCATGACCGAATCCGCCACCACGGCCCCCATTCCGACCAGAACCCCGCCCGTGGCCGATAGCCGCGGTTCCCAGGCCGCCCGGGCGGATGCGCCGGCCGGCGCGTCCTGGGCGGTGACCCGCCAGTTGTCGGTGATCGTTCCGACGTTCAAGGAACGTGACAATGTCGTGACGCTGTACCACCGGCTCGAGGCCACGCTCGCCGGCGTCGACTGGGAAGTCATCTTCGTGGACGACAATTCGCCGGATGGCACCTGGCAGGCGGTGCGCGATCTCGCCGCCCGCGATACCCGCGTACGTTGTATCCGCCGCATCGGTCGTCGCGGTCTGTCCGGCGCCTGCATCGAGGGGATCCTCGCCGCCAGCGCCCCGTTCACCGCGGTGATGGATGCCGACCTGCAGCACGACGAGACCCAGCTGCCCAGGATGCTGGCGCTGCTGCAGAGCGGCGAAGCCGAGCTCGTGGTCGGCAGCCGCTATATCGAGGGCGGCAGCGCCGATGCATTCGACCGCAGCCGCCTCGGCATCAGCGTCGCAGCCACCATGGTCGCCAGGCGCCTGCTCGGCGTGAAGATCGCCGATCCCATGAGCGGCTTCTTCATGATCCGCCGCGACCGTTTCGAGGAACTGGCGCCGTCGCTCTCGGTGCAGGGCTTCAAGATCCTGCTCGACATCGTCGCCACCGCGCGCGGCACGCTGCGTACCATCGAGGTGCCGTTCGTGTTCGGCTCGCGCCAGCATGGCGAGAGCAAACTCGATTCCATGGTCGCGCTCGATTTCTTCGGCCTCGTGCTGGCGAAGCTGACGCGCGATCTGGTGTCGCTGCGCTTCCTGATGTTCGCGCTGGTTGGCGCCATCGGCCTTGCGGTGCATCTCGTCACGCTGGACCTGGCGATGCTGGTGCTCGACGGCTCGTTTGCCGAAGCGCAGACCATCGCGGCATTCGTCGCCATGACCAGCAACTTCCTTCTCAACAACGTCCTGACCTACCGCGACCAGCGCCTCAAGGGGCTTGCGATCGCGCGCGGCCTCGTCGTGTTCTACATCGTCTGCAGCGTCGGACTGCTCGCCAATGTCGGCGTCGCGTTCTCGATCTACAACCAGCGGCCGATCTGGTGGCTGGCGGGCGCGGCCGGCGCACTGATGGGCGCGGTCTGGAACTACGCGCTGTCGAGCCTGCTGGTCTGGCGCAGGCGATGATCCGCGCGCGTGTGCGCGAGGTTCCTGCCGTCGCGCTGATCGTCGTCGCACTGGTGCTGCTGCGTCTCGTTGCGGCGGCAGTGACGCCGCTGACCTTCGACGAGGCCTACTACTGGACCTGGTCGAAGCATCTTGCCGGCGGCTATTACGATCACCCGCCGATGGTCGCTGTGATCATTCGTCTCGGCACCCTGATCGCCGGGGACACCGAGCTCGGCGTGCGCCTCGTGGCGGTGCTGCTTGGCCTGCCGATGAGCTATGCGGTGTACGGCGCGGCGCGGATTCTGTCCGGCAGCAGCCGCGTCGCGGCAAGCGCAACGATCCTGCTCAACGTCACGCTGATGGTGTCGGTCGGCACGCTGATCGTGACGCCGGACGCGCCGCTGATGGTGGCGGCGGCATTCGTGCTGTTCACCCTCGCCAAGGTGCTGGACACCGGGCAGGGGGGCTGGTGGCTGGCGGTCGGCCTTGCTGTCGGCGCGGCGCTGCTGTCGAAATACACCGCGCTGCTCTACGGCCTCAGCATCCTCGTCTGGCTGCTCGCCGTACCCAAGCTGCGCAAGTGGCTGTGGTCGCCCTGGCCGTATCTCGGCGGCATCGTCGCGTTCGCAGTGTTCGCGCCGGTGATCCTGTGGAACCAGCACCACCAGTGGGTGTCGTTCATCAAGCAGCTCGGCCGCGCCCGCGTCGAGGGCCTGACGCTGCGTTTCGTCGGCGAGATGATCCCGACCCAGTTCGTGTTCGCCACGCCCGCGGTGTTCATCCTTGGCGCCATGGGGCTGTACGTGCTGGCGCGCCGCGACGGCGGCGCCGCGCCGGCACGGCGGCTGGTCGGCGCGCTGTTCTGGCCGATCACGCTGTACTTCGTCTGGCATTCGCTGCACGCCCGCGTCGAGGCCAACTGGCTGGGGCCGGTGTATCCGCCGTTCGCCGTCGCCGCCGCCACCGCCGTTCACAGTCCGCGCTGGCGCGGCGGCACGCAGCGTGTGGTTGCGTTCTGCCGGCGCTGGGCCGCGCCGGGCGGCGTGGTCCTGCTGCTGGCGCTGGTGGTGCAGGCCAACACCGGCCTGCTGACGGGCTATCGGCGCGACACTTCGGTGCGCAGCATAGGCGTCGGCTGGCCGCAGCTCGCCGCCGGCATCGAAGCAGTCCGCCAGCGTACCGGTGCGGCCTGCGTACTGGCGCCGGACTACGGCACGGTCTCGTGGCTGATGTTCTATCTGCCGAAGGACAGCTGTGTGGTGCAGCCATCGCAGCGCATCCGCTGGGTCAATGCTCCCGAGCCGGATCCGGCACTGCTCGCGGGCAAACTGCTGTTCGTCGACGAGGTGCGTCCCAATGGTCAGGCCGCGCTCAAGGCGGCTTACACGCATTTTGAAAAGGTCGTCGAGTTGCCGCGCACGCGCGGACCGCTGACGATCGAGACCTACGAGATCGACTTGCTCGACGGCGCGAGGGGCGCGGTGCTCGACCGTTCGCCGCCGCCGGAGTTGCAGTCGTCCCGCGCATTGGCGCGCGGGCCGTGAGTGTCAGGCGTCGATGCCGCCGTGCAGAACCACGGCAGGTGTTGTGGTGATCTTCGCCTGATCGGGCCGGTGTTCGTACAGGCGATTGCTGGCGTGCAGCAGCGCCATGTCGAACAGAGAGCGGAAGGTGTCGTCGTCGGACAGCTGACGCGCCGCGAGGCAGAGATCGCTCAGCGCCTCGAGCCGCAGCTCACGCAACGCTGTCGAGTCGCACGGCTGCAGGGCCAGCCTGCTGACGAGTTCGGCAAAGCGCTTGAGTTCGTCGACCGCGCTGTTGAGATCGTCCGATGTTGTTGCGATAGATCGGCCGTTGCGCTTGCGCTTGTCGTCCACAGCCATAACTTGAGGTCTGCTATGTGCAGATATCATGGCATTCCCCCTAGCATTATTGACTTGAAATGAATCTAAGCCGATTCGACGCGCGTTGGGCAACTGTCAAAACGTCGGCGACTGCACGTTTGCTGGGCGCGCGGAACCTGGCGACGCAATACGCGTATTTGCGGATATGCCTTAAATTAACGTGTTAAATGGTTCTGCGGCGAACGTGGCGCGCGTTGAGTGGCGCGTCGTGGCGCTTGCCGACGTGCCGGGAACAGCGATGCTGTTTGACCAGGTGTGAACGCGCGTCATCGTCCGATGGTCTATGCTGTGATGGCGTTGGCAATGCGTGGAGATGCCATGGCGACTTTCGAACTGATCGTGGTCGTACTCTGCCTCGTCGCGGCGTCGCTCGTCGCGCTCACCGACCTGATGCGCGCCAGTCCGGTGTTGAGGCGCGGTGTCGGCGGCTATTTCCAGCATGGAGATCGCCGCGATCGCCGATGAGGCGTCGTTGTTGTCGGGGCTTGGCGCAACAAAAAAAGCCCGGCATCGCTGCCGGGCTTTTCGTGTCTCGATGGGGGAGTAGACTTAGAAGTCCATGCCGCCCATGCCGCCGCCCGGAGGCATCGCGGGGCCAGCCGCTGCCTTCTTCGGCAGCTCGGCAACCATCGCCTCGGTGGTGATCAGGAGGCCCGCGACCGACGCCGCGTTCTGGATCGCCGCACGCACGACCTTGGTCGGGTCGATGATGCCCTTGCTGACCATGTTGACGTACTCGCCGGTCTGCGAGTCGAAGCCGTACGAATACTGCTCCTTCTCGAGGACCTTGCCGACGATGACCGAACCGTCCTCGCCAGCGTTCGTGGCGATCTGGCGGGCCGGAGCCGACAGCGCCTTGCGCACGATCTCGACGCCGGTCTTCTGGTCGTCGTTCTGGGTGCGGATGCGCTTGAGCTGCTCGGAGGCGCGCAGCAGGGCGACGCCGCCGCCCGGCAGGATGCCTTCCTCGACAGCCGCACGGGTCGCGTGCATCGCGTCGTCAACGCGGTCCTTCTTCTCCTTGACCTCGACCTCGGTCGCGCCGCCGACGCGGATCACCGCGACGCCGCCCGCGAGCTTGGCGAGACGCTCCTGCAGCTTCTCACGGTCGTAGTCCGAGGTGGTCTCCTCGATCTGCGCCTTGATCTGGGCGACGCGGGCGTCGATGTCGGCCTTCTTGCCGGCGCCGTTGACGATCGTGGTGTTCTCCTTGTCGATCATCACCTTCTTGGCGCGGCCGAGCATCTGCAGCGTGACGTTCTCGAGCTTGATGCCGAGGTCTTCCGAGATGGCGGTGCCGCCGGTCAGGATGGCGATGTCCTGCAGCATCGCCTTGCGGCGATCGCCGAAGCCCGGCGCCTTGACGGCCGCGACCTTGAGGCCGCCGCGCAGACGGTTGACGACCAGCGTCGCCAGCGCTTCACCCTCGACGTCCTCGGCGACGATGACCAGCGGCTTGCCGGTCTGCACCACGGCCTCGAGCAGCGGCAGCAGCTCGTTCAGCGAGGAGAGCTTCTTCTCGTTGATCAGGACGTAGGCATCGTCGAACTCGACGCGCATCTTGTCGGCGTTGGTGACGAAGTAGGGCGAGATGTAGCCGCGGTCGAACTGCATGCCCTCGACGACGTCGAGTTCGGTCTCCAGCGACTTCGCTTCCTCGACGGTGATGACGCCCTCGTTGCCGACCTTCTTCATGGCGTCGGCGAGGAACTTGCCGATTTCGGCATCGCCGTTGGCCGAGATGGTGCCGACCTGGGCGATCTCCTCGTTGGAGGTGACCTTCTTGGAGTTCTTGACGAGATCGGCGACGACAGCCTCGACCGCGAGGTCGATGCCACGCTTCAGATCCATCGGGTTCATGCCGGCGGCGACGGACTTGGCACCTTCACGCACGATCGCCTGGGCGAGCACGGTGGCGGTGGTGGTGCCGTCACCGGCGAGGTCGGCCGACTTCGAGGCGACTTCGCGCACCATCTGGGCGCCCATGTTCTCGAACTTGTCCTCGAGCTCGATCTCCTTGGCGACGGTGACGCCGTCCTTGGTGATGCGCGGTGCGCCGAACGACTTGTCGAGGACGACGTTGCGGCCCTTCGGGCCGAGCGTGACCTTCACGGCATTGGCGAGGATGTCGACGCCGCGCAGCATCTTTTCGCGGGCCTCGGCGGAGAATTTGACTTCTTTGGCAGCCATTGTTTCGCTTCCTTAGGATGAATTGACGAAAGTGCGCTTACGCGGCCTTCTTGCCGGCGCTCTGGCCTTCCAGCACGCCGAGGATGTCGCTTTCCTTCATGATCAGCAGGTCGGTGCCATCGATCTTCACCTCGGTGCCCGACCACTTGCCGAACAGCACGACATCGCCGACCTTGAGGTCGATCGGGATCAGCTTGCCGGCCTCGTCACGGCCACCCGGACCCACGGCGACGATCTCACCCTGGGACGGCTTCTCCTTCGCGCTGTCGGGGATGATGATGCCGCCGGCCGTCTTGGTGTCGGCGTCGATGCGCTTGACCACAACACGATCGTGAAGCGGACGGAATTTCATCGCGTTTCTCCTAAGTCTATACAAAATTTGGAATTTCGCTTGTTTTAGCAGTCTCGCTGCCTGAGTGCCAGCGAGGCTTGCCCCGAGATAGTCGGCGGCCATGCCAGGATCAAGTGGATTTGGGGAAAAATTTGGCACTCGAAAAGACCGACTGCCAGCCGTCCTGCGATCGTCGTTAACACATCCCTCGGCAGTTTTGTCAGCAATCTCCGTGCGCTGCTGCTAATGCATTGAAAATAAACAATTTATTCGTAAATTGAGCTTGTGATGACAGGCGTGAATCCAGCAGATTTTCCAAGGGCGCCGATCGCGCCCGACATGGGGAGAACTGGCATGACGTCGAATGTGACCTTGAAGGGGGCTGTCGCGAAGGATTTTGCCAAGCAGCTCGCGGGCTACGGCCTGACCACGGCCGAGATTCTGTACCGCCGGCCGGACCACACATGGCTGCTCCAGAGCTATGTCTGGCAGGATTACGACCTGTTCCCGAACTTTCCAGCGCTCAACGGCTTCCTGGCGTTCTGGCAGGACAAAATCGAGGGGGCGCTGTTTTCTGTCACCGTCGCGCACTCCCGCCTGATCAAGCCTGCCGAGATCAAGGCGGTGGACGGCGTGTTCCGCCTGCATTGAAGCCGCGTGAGCGGCCGCGTTGCCGCTGTGCGCCGTGCTCGCTAGGCTGGCCGGCACGCTCAAGGGAGGGCGTGCCATGACCCAAAAGAGTACGGCAAAAAAGCAGGCGGCAAGAACGAAAGCTGCGCGGACAAAAGCGGCGGCAGAGAAGACGACACGGGCCCAAACCAGCAGCGCCCGGACTAGGGCGGCGGTTCGCAAATCCGCCGCACCCAAGGATGCCGTTCGCAAGGCTGCCGTTCGCAAGACCGCTGGGAGCAAGCCCGCCGTGCGCAAGGCGGCTGTTCAGAAGAAGGCTGCTGTTCAGAAGACAGCTGCTCAAAAGATCGCTGCGCGGCGTGCGACGTCGAAGCGCGCGGCCGGCAAGGTCGCCCGCAAACCGGTTCGGAGCGCCCCGCGTCCGCCGCAGCGTTTCGTGGTCAGCCATCATCGGGACGAGGACTTCGCCCCGGGCTTGCGATCCTATGCCCATTACCGCGACCTCGGCATCGCGGAGGCGACCCACGGGCTCGCCCAGGCGCATGTCATCCGCCTTGTCGGCCCCTGCGATCCCGCCGAGGTGTCGAAGCTGCACTACCACGACATCGAATTTCAGATGGTCTACGTGCTCAAGGGTTGGGTGAAGGCCGAGTTCGACGGCGAGGGCGCGATCACCATGCAGGTGGGCAGCTGCTGGATCCAGCCGCCGCGCATCCGCCACATGATCCTCGATTATTCCGACGATTGCGAGCTGCTGGAGATCATTCTGCCCGCGCAATTCGACACGGTGGAGTTGACCGCCTGACGTCACCGCCGACGGCAGGCCGCGCCGGACCGCGCAGGCGGCCCGGCGTTGCGTTGTCGTTCGGCTGGCTGTCTGATGCTCACGGCGCCAGCGTGCGTCCGGCGAGCGGTGCCGCCTGCGGCGCGCGGCCCGAGAGCGCATAGTAAACGAGGCCGCCGAGCAGGGCGCCGATCAGCCAGCCCCAGTCGCCGACACTGGCGATAAGGCCGTAGGCGCCGCTGAGCGCGAGGCCGATCGAGACGACGCCGGAGATCGCCAGGGTCACCAGTGCGCGGTTGTTCCAGCCGCTCTGGTAGTACAGCGCGCCCTGCGGCGACAGGGTGTAGAGATCCTCGATCGCCACGTTCTGCTTCTTCACGAGGTAGTAGTCGCAGATCATGATGCCGAACATCGGCCCGAGCACCGCGCCGAAGATGCTGACGAAGATGGTGATCGCCTGGGGGCTGGCGACGAAAAGCCACGGGCACACCAACACCGACAGGATCGATGTGATCAGGCCGCCGAGCCGGAAGCTGATGCGCTCCGGCCTGAGGTTGGCGATGTCATAGGCCGGCGACACGAAGTTAGCGACGATGTTGATGCCCATGGTGGCGACGATGAAGGTGATCGAGCCCAGCGCCACCACCCACGGGTTGCCGATGCGCTCGACGATGTGCACCGGGTCCATGATGGCCTCGCCGAACACGTTGAGCGTGCCGGCGGTGACGATCACCGTGATGATCGCGAACACCAGGAAGTTCAGCGGCAGGCCGAGGAAATTGCCGAGCGTCATCGCGCGCTCGTCGCGGGCGAAGCGCGCGAAGTCGCCGAAGTTGAGCAGCAGCGCCGCGAAGTAGGCGACGATCAGCATGGCGGCGTTGGCCATGTGACCGAGGCTTGATCCCGCCGCCGGCTTGCCGAGCTGCAGCGACAGGCTGGACAGGCCGGACTGCGACAGGATCCAGATCGCCAGCGCGACCATCACGACATAGACCGCCGGTCCGCAGAAATCGATGAAGCGGCGGATGGTCTCCATGCCGTTGAGGAAGATCAGCAGCTGGAACAGCCACATGAACAGGAAGCTGAGCCAGCCGAGCGTCGACAGGCCGAGGATGCTGTTGTGGGTCAGCGCTTCCGCCGACGGCGCGAAGCTCAGCACCAGCACCTGCACGGCTTTCGATGCGAAGTAGGTCTGCACGCCGTACCACACGATGCCGACGACGCCGCGGATCACCGCGGCGAGGTTGGCGCCCATCACGCCGAATGCCATGCGCGCCACGACTGGATAGGGAATGCCGTATTTGAGCGAGGGCCGTCCGATCAGGTTCATCAGCAGGTACACCGCGACGATGCCGACGACCATCGCCACAAGCACTTGCCAGCCGGTCAGGCCGAGGAAGAACAGGCTTGCGGCGAAGGTGTAACCACCGACCGAATGCACGTCGGACATCCACATCGAGAAGATGTCGAACGCGCCCCAGGTGCGGCCGCCGGGCGCGGTCGGCGCGAGATCGGCGTTGATGAGGCGGGGGTCGGCGCCGGGAACATCGAGCACCGGCGGCGTGCCGTGACTGTGGGTGGTCATGGATGCGCTCCCTTGTTGCGGCCTGTTTTTCGAAGCAAGTCCCGGGCCAGGGTCGCAGCGCCGGTCGGGACAGATCAGGTCATCGTGCCGACGATGGCACCGATCACGCAGGTGGTGATGGTGCCTGCCACCACCGAGCGCAGGCCCAGCGCATGGATGTCGGCGCGCCGTTCCGGCGCCATGATGTCGAGGCCGCCGACCATGATGCCGAGGCTGCCGAAATTGGCGAAGCCGCACAGCGCGTACAGCATGATCAGGCGCGAACGCGCATCGAGCGTGCCGTCGGCAAGCCGGGAGAATTCGACGTAGGCGACGAGCTCGTTGAGGATGGTCTTGATCCCCATCAGCCGTCCGCCGGTCAGCGCCTGGTCCCAGGGCAGGCCCATCAGCCAGCACACCGGCGCCATCAGCAGGCCGAGCAGGCGCTGCAGCGACACGGCGCTGCCGGCGACCTGCGGCAGCAGGCCGAGGATGGCATTGGCGAGATGCACCAGCGCCACCAGCACCAGCAGCATGGCGATGATGTTGAGAAACAGTTCGAGGCCCGCGGCGGTGCCCTTGACGATGGCGTCCATGGTGTTGGCGGCGACCGCGCCGGGATCGTCGAGCGCGCCGCCGGTGCGGCGCGGCTCGGTCTCCGGCACCATGATCAGGCTGACCAGGATCGCGGCCGGCGCGCCGAGCACCGAGGCGATGACGAAATGCGCCGCAGCGCCCGGGATCAGCGGCGCCAGCAGCGTGGCGTAGAGTACGAGCACGGTGCCGGCGATGCCGGCCATGCCGCCGGTCATCACCAGGAACAGCTCGCTCCGGGTGAGCTGGGCGAGGTAGGGCCGGATGAACAGCGGCGCCTCGACCATGCCGAGGAAGATGTTGGCGGCGGTCGACAGGCCTACTGCGCCGCCGATGCCCAGCGTGCGCTCCAGCACGGCCGCCATGCCGCGCACCAGCGGCGGCAGCACGCGCCAGTGGAACAGCAGCGTGGTCAGGGCGCTGGTCACCAGCACCACGGGCAGCGCCTGGAAGGCGAGGATGAAGTCGGCGCCCGGGGTCTTAATATCGAACGGCGGCGGGCTGCCACCGACATAGCCGAACACGAACGCGCTCCCGGCGCGGGCGGCATCGGCGATGGCGCCGACGGCATCGTTGATGGCCGCGAACGCCGCCGCAAGGAAGGGCAGGCGCAGCAGGGCGAGGGCGGTGACGATGGTGACCGCGAGGGCAATGGCCGCCTGTGCCCAGTTCACCGAACGGCGGTTTTCCCCGAGCGCAAAGGCGACGAGGAGCAGCACCACGATTCCGAACGCGGATTGCAACTGAGGCATTGCTCGCCGGCCCGCCATCTGCGCCGGCGCCGCTCCGCGATGTCGCGGAGCGTCAGAGCCGCCAGCCCACCCAACGGGTCATGAGAGCAGCAGACGGGCGCTTTGGAAAGAGCTTCGCGCCCGCCCAGTTGTGTTACCCACGGCCGACGAACGGCATCTTGGTCGCCATCACGGTCATGAACAGCACGTTGGCGTCGAGCGGCAGGCTGGCCATGTAGACCACGGCATTGGCCACCGCCTCGACGTCCATGCGCGGTTCGGGGATCTTGCGGCCATCGGGCTGCAGCACGCCATCGACCATGCGGGTGGTCATGTCGGTGGCGGCGTTGCCGATGTCGATCTGGCCGCAGGCGATGTCATAGGCGCGGCCGTCGAGCGAGGTCGACTTGGTGAGACCGGTGATGGCGTGCTTGGTCGCGGTGTAGGCGGCCGAGAACGGCCGCGGCGCATGCGCCGAGATCGAGCCGTTGTTGATGATGCGCCCGCCGCGCGGCGTCTGGTCCTTCATGATGCGAAAGGCGTGCTGGGTGCAGAGGAACGGCGCGGTGAGGTTGGTGTCGACCACGGCCTTCCACTGCGCGACGCTGACATCCTCGAACGGCACGGCCGGCGCGCCGATGCCGGCGTTGTTGAACACCAGGTCGAGGCGACCGAAGCTGTCGGTGATTTTGGCGAACAGTGCGGCGATCGAGGCGGGATCGGCCATGTCGGCGGGCACGGGCAGGCTGTTGCCGACGCCTGCGCCGAGCTTGGCCGTCTCCTCCAGCTTGTCGGCGCGGCGGCCGGTCAGCACCACGGTGTAGCCGGCCTTCATCAGCGCGAGCGAGGTGGCGCGGCCGACGCCCGAGCCGGCGCCGGTGACGAGTGCGATCCTGGTCATGTCCTCATCCTGTCCTGGTTGGTGTTGACGTCGTCGCGCCGCCATAGGGCGGGCGAGGGATGCTCTGATGGGCCGCACGCAGCGCAGCCGACCAGCGCGCCCGCAGGTCGTGGAAATAGGGCTCGCCGATCTCGATGCGGTAGTTGAGTTCGGCGTCGCAGGCGTCGGGCCGCACGGCCAGGATATCGATGGGCATGCCGACGCCGAGATTGGAGCGCATGGTCGAGTCCATCGACACGAGGCCGACCTTGAGCGCGTCGTAGAGGTCGACGTCGTAGGCGATGGCGCGGTCGAGCACCGGCTTGCCGTACTTGTGCTCGCCGATCTGCAGATAGGGGGTGTCGGTGGTGCACTCGATGAAGTTGCCGGCCGAATAGACCATGAACAGGCGCATGCGTGCGCCTGCGATCTGGCCGCCGAACAGGAAGGAGACGTCGAAGGAGATGTCTTCCGCGCGCAGCGCCGAGCCTTCCATCTGGTGGACGTGGCGGATGGCACGGCCGATGCGCTGCGCCGCCTTGAACATGCTCGGCGCGTTCATCAGCGTCTCGACTTCGCCGGTGACCGGGTCCTCGATGCCCTCGGTCAGGGTGGACAGCACGGACTGGCTGATGGCGAGATTGCCGGCGCTGGCCACCGCCATGATGCGCTCGCCCGGATTGCTGAAGACATGCAGCTTGCGGAAGGTCGAGATGTTGTCGAGACCGGCATTGGTGCGCGTGTCCGCGATCATCACAAGACCGTCACGCACGAGAATTCCACAACAGTACGTCATCACCCGATCCCCAGCAGCAACTTGCGAGCCGGAGTTTTACGCGCTGCGTGGGCGTGCGGCAACCTCGCCGCGGCAACCCACACTCAGGGATGGCGTCAGGACTGGCTTTGCGACTGGCTCTGGCGTCCGGCCTGGTTGACGCGGACGGCGACGGCGAGCTGCTCGGCGCCGCCGCCATAGCGGGTTCCGCGCACGGGTGCCGCGCCGAGATAGTCGAGGCCGACGGCGACGCGGACATGGGCGTCGGTGGTGGAGATGCCGTTGGCGGCATCGAAGCCGACCCAGCCGAGCCGCGGCACGTAGGCCTCCGCCCAGGCGTGGCCGGCATCCTGCTGCACGACGCCGTCCGAGCGCAGGAAGTGCCCGGAGACGAAACGCGCCGGCACACCGCCGGCGCGGGCGCAGGCGATGAAGATGTGGGCGTAGTCCTGGCAGACGCCGCGCCGCAGCGTGAAGGCATCGGCGGCCGAGGTGCCGGCATGGGTCGGATCGACGTCGAACGTCATGTGGTCGTGGATCTGCGCCAGCAGCGCATGCAGGAAGCCGAGGACGTCGTCGTCGCGCACCGGCAGCAGGTCGTCGGTCATCTCGCGCATCGTGGCGTCGACCTCGGTGAGGTCCGTCGGGCGCAGGAACAGGCCCGGCGGGAATCGCTCGTCGGTGCCGCGCAGCACGCCGCTGGTATCCTGGGTCTCGACCAGGCCGTCGACATTGATGGTTAGTTCGCCGATCGGGCCGTGGGTCAGCACATGGGTGATGTTGCCGAACGCGTCATGATGCATCTGCATCCGCGTGTCGGTGGAGGCGAACACCTGCCAGTTGACCACGTACTGGCCATCATGGCTGCGCGGGGTCATCCGGATGAGCTGGATGACGCTGCTCGCCGGCGGCTCGTAGCGATAGGTGGTCGAGTGGGCAATTCGCAGGCGCATGACGGACGGACCGCTTTCTCTCGGATGCCGGTTCTGGCAGGCGCGGCGCCTTGCGAGCGACGGCGTGGCCAGGGCACGACACTATAGCAGATATTGCTTGCCGATGATGTCGCCGAGGCGATTGTTGTCGGTGATGAATTCCTGAATGAATTCGTGCAGGCCGAGCTGGAAAATGTTGTCGATGTCGGCATTCTCCAGGCGGTTGCGGATGCCGCGGGCGTGGCGCTGCGCCGGTCCCTGGCGGCTGTAGGCGACGCCGATCTGGTCGAGGTTGCGCACGAGGTTGCCGTAGCAGCTCGACAGCGAGCGCGGCAGCGTGTCGTTGAGGATCAGCAGGTCCGCGATCAGCCAGGGCTTGATGGTCTCGCGATAGACCCAGTGGTAGGCGGTGACCGCCGAGACCGAGCGCAGGATCGAGGTCCACTGGAAGTAGTCGAGCGGGCCGCCGACATGCTCCTTTTCCGGGAGCAGCATGTGGTACTTGACGTCGAGGATGCGCGCGGTGTTGTCGGCGCGCTCCAGGTGCAGGCCGAGCCGCGAGAACCAGTAGGCGTCGTTGCGCAACATGGTGCGGTAGGCCGAGCCGTCGAAGCGCAGCGACGTCTCCTGGACGAAGCGCAGGAAGCGGGCGAGATCCTCGCGCGAGCGCACGCCCCCCTGCCAGGTCTGCTGCAGTTCGATCCAGGCGCTGTTGATGGTGTCCCACATCTCGCCGGTCAGCGCGGTGCGCACCGAGCGCGAGTTGAGCCGCGCCGCCTCGATGCAGTTGCGGATCGAGGAGGGATTGTCGGCGGAGAAGGCGAGATAGTCGACGACGCTGCGCTCGTCCGCTTCCTCGTGCTGTTCGTAGAAGCTGTCGCCGACGCCGGCGGTCAGCAGCGCCGATTCCCATTCGTTGGTCTTGCCGACATAGGCGGCGGGCAGCGAAGTGGCGCGCAGTGTTGCCTCGATGGTGCGGGCGAGGTATTCGGCGCGCTCGACGTAGCGGGCCAGCCAGAACAGGTTTTCAGCGGTGCGCGACAGCATGGGTCAGGTTTGCTCGTGCCGTGACAGGAAACGGGGCGGGGCGGGCGGATCGGGCGTCAGGGGATGATGGGGCGGCGTTCTCCTCAAGCATCGCGGCCGCCGGCCGCGGGCTGTCGTTGCGATCACTCGTCGAGAATCCAGGTGTCCTTGGTGCCGCCGCCCTGGCTGGAGTTGACGACCAGCGAGCCCTCCTTGAGGGCGACGCGGGTCAGTCCGCCGGGCACGACGGTGACGTGGTCGCGGCCGGTCAGCACGAACGGGCGGAGGTCGACATGGCGCGGCGCGAGGCCCGACTGGGTCGCCGTCGGACAGGTCGACAGCGCCAGCGTCGGCTGGGCGATGAAGCCTTCGGGCGACTGCACCAGCTTGGCGCGGAAGGCCGAGATCTGCTCCTTCGTCGCCGCCGGGCCGATCAGCATGCCGTAGCCGCCGGAGCCGTGCACCTCCTTGACCACGAGGTCCTCGAGGCGGTCGAGGACATAGGCGAGGTCGTCCTTCTCGCGACAGCGCCAGGTCGGCACGTTCTTCAGGATCGGCTCCTCGCCGAGATAGAAGCGCACGATCTCCGGCATGTAGCTGTACACCGCCTTGTCGTCGGAGATGCCGGTGCCGACCGCGTTGGCCAGCGTCACCGTGCCGGCCTTGTAGGCCGACATCAGGCCGGGCACGCCGAGCACGGAATCCGGGCGGAAGGTCAGGGGATCGATGAAGTCGTCGTCGAGCCGGCGATAGATGACGTCGACCCGTTTGAGGCCCTCGGTGGTGCGCATGAACACCTCGTCGTTCTTGACGATGAGGTCGCGGCCCTCGACCAGCTCGACGCCGAGCTTGTCGGCGAGGAACGAGTGCTCGTAATAGGCCGAATTGTAGACGCCGGGGGTGAGCAGGGCGACGGTCGGCTCCGCCGCGGCGGTCTGCGGCGCGACCGAGCGCAATGCGGCGAGGAGTTCGTCCGGATAGTTCTCCACCGGAGCGACGCGGTGCCGGGCGAACAGGTCCGGGAACAGCCGCATCATGATTTCGCGGTTCTCCAGCATGTAGGACACGCCGGAGGGGGTGCGCGCATTGTCTTCCAGCACGTAGAAGTCGTCGGGACCGTCGCGGACGATGTCGATGCCGGCGATGTGGACATAGACGTCGTGCGGCACGTCCTGGCCGTTCATTTCGGGCCGGAACACCGGGTTCTGGAAGATCAGGTCGTCCGGGATCAGCCCGGCGCGCAGGATGTCGCGGCCATGATAGATGTCCCGCAGGAACATGTTGATGGCCTTGACCCGCTGCTTGAGGCCGCGCTCCAGCAGGGTCCACTCCTTGCCGGAGAGGATGCGGGGCACGACGTCGAACGGGATCAGCCGTTCCTGGGCGTCGGCATGGCCGTATACGGCGAAGGTGATGCCGATCCGGCGGAACAGCAGCTCGGCTTCCTGGCGGCGATATTCGAGGGCGTCGGGCGGCATCTCCTTCAGCCAGTGGGAGAGGGCCTGGTAGGCGGGCCTGAGCGAGCCGTCCGGCCCGTTCATCTCGTCGAATGCAACTGCCATGAAGCTTGACCGTCCCTTCGCGCTCTGTCCCGAGAATGCATGACAAGAATGGAGGGTAGCAAGGGGCGGGCCAGCGCGATATGCACTGCGAAACGGCAATTCGTCGGGAATCGCGGAATGCGCTGCCGCAAAAAGAGGCGGGGAAATGCTCACCGGCCGGGCAGGGACCGCTAGCCTGCACCGCCGGGATGGGCAAGATTCGGACGACTTGAGGAGTACGTTGCATGAGCGAGATCGTCACCGCCGGGATTCTGGTGATCGGGGACGAGATTCTGTCCGGCCGGACCAAGGACAAGAACATCGGCTACATCGCCGAGTACCTGACCAATATCGGCATCGACCTGAAGGAAGTCCGGGTGGTGGCCGACGACGAGGGCGCCATCATCGAGGCGCTGAACGCGCTGAGGTCGCGCTACACCTACGTCTTCACCACCGGCGGCATTGGCCCGACCCATGATGACATCACCGCCGACAGCGTCGCCAAGGCGTTCGGGGTCGGCATCGATCTTCACCCCGAGGTGGTGGCCCGGTTCCGCCAGCGTTTCTCGGAAGCCGAGCTCAACGAGGCGCGGCTGCGCATGGCGCGCATCCCCGACGGCGCCGAGTTGATCCAGAGCGCCACCATCCTGGCGCCGGGCTTCAAGCTCGACAATGTCATCGTGATGGCCGGGGTGCCCTCGATCATGCAGGCGATGATGGACATCGTCGCGCCCAAGCTGAAGTCCGGGGTGCGGATGCTGTCGGATTCGGTGCGCGCCAATGCCCGCGAGGGCGACATCGGCAGCCCGCTGCGCGCGATCGCCGCCGCCCATCCGGACACCAGCATCGGCAGCTACCCCTTCCTCGACGAGAACAGCAAGCCCAACACCAACATCGTGGTGCGCTCGCGCGACGCCGACAAGCTGAAGGCGGCGATGGCTGCGGTTCAGGAGATGCTGGCAGGGCTCAACCTGACGCGCTAAAGAGCCGGTTACGCTAAAGAGTAGAGACATGACCCCGATCAACGAGAATACCCCTCGCCCGGAGAAAATGTTCCCGGTGTCGTGGGACCAGTTTCACCGTGACTCGCGCGCGCTGGCCTGGCGGCTGAACAGCGCCGGCCCGTTCGAGGCGATTGTCGCCGTGACCCGCGGCGGCCTCGTCGCTGCCGCCATCGTCGCGCGCGAGCTCGGGGTGCGGGTGGTCGATACGGTCGGGGTGGCCAGCTACAATCACCAGTCCCAGGGCGAGATCCGCATCCTCAAGAATGTCTCCGGCGAGGTCCTCAATGTCGGCGGCGGGGGCGGCAAGGGCATCCTGATCGTCGACGACCTCGTCGACACCGGCAAGACCGCGCGCGTGGTGCGCGATCTGATGCCGCAGGCCCATTTTGCCACCGTCTACGCCAAGCCGATGGGGCGCCCGCTGGTCGACAGCTTCATCACCGAGGTGTCGCAGGACACCTGGATCTTCTTCCCCTGGGACACGGGCCTGTCCTTCCAGCCCCCGATCCGCGACGGCGGGGCGTAGCGTCTGCGCTGACGCATTCGTCTCGTCGCAGCGGCTGCTGGAGCCATGACATGGTTTGGCAGATGCGGCTCCGGGCCATTGTTGCTCCGCAAAACGGGGCTCCGGAAAACGGGTGGAGCGGCGGCCGGATCTGCGCCTGGTGTGGAAGGTCGTTTGCGAGACCATGAGCCATGCCGCTGCAGAACCGCGTCACCCCGCTCGGCGACATCGTCGCCACGCCGCATCGCGGCCTGTTCGTCGGCAATCGCGGCAGCATCCATGATCCGGCGACGCGCACCCTGCGCGGGCGGCGCTGGACGACGCCGGCCTGGATCGTCTGCGTCTGCGAATTCCGCGGTCGCCGCCGCGCGGTGATGGCAACGCCCGGCTGGACCGAGCTGTTCTTTCTGGACGAGGCGACGGCGTTCGCCGCCGGCCATCGCCCCTGCTTCTTCTGCCGCCGCGCGGACGCGACCGCCTTTCGCGCCGCCTGGGCGGCCGGCATGGCCGCCGTGCCGCGGGCGCCCGAGATGGATGCGGTGCTCCATGCCGAACGGATCGACGGCCGCAAGCGGCGGCTGCATCCGTTGCCGGGGCCGGTCGCGTCTCTGCCTGACGGCACCATGGTGCAGGCCGGCGGCGACAGTTTTCTGATCGCCGGTGGCCGGCCGCTGCGCTGGTCGTTCGCCGGCTACAGTCCGGTCGATGCCGTGTCCGACGGCGCGCAACTGCTGACGCCGCCGTCCACCGTGCGGGCCCTCGCCGCGGGCTACAGGGCGGTGCTGCATCCCAGCGCGAAGGCTCTCTCCTCATCCTGAGGAGCGGGCGAAGCCCGCGTCTCGAAGGATGAGGCCGCCGGCGTCGCGTCTGCGTCGGCGGTGCCCCGGCCTCATGGTTCGAGACGGCGCTTTGCGCCTCCTCACCATGAGGGAAAAATCCGGCGCGAGCGTCAGCCCTGTAGCCCGGATGAGCGAAGCGATATCCGGGGCCGGATCGGCGTTCGATCACGGGTGTCGCTGCCTCGCTCGGGCGACGCGCTGACGGTACGTGCTGAAGGCGGCGCTACCTGAACGCGTTCGACAGGGTCACCATCGTGTTGTAGCGGGTGATGACGCCGTTGGTGTCCATCGAGAAGGTCATGCCGTCGGCGCGCCCCTTGGCGATGTTGTCACGCATCTCGCGCAGCTTGCCGAGGATGTCGCGGGGATAGGAATCGATCGCGGTCGATTTGCCGGATTCGCGCACCGCGTTGTCGAAGTCGCGCACCGCGTCGCCATAGGCGCTGAGTGCGGCATCGAACGGCTTGAGGTCGGCGCCGCGCCTGGGGCTCGACGGCATCAGGTCGACGGCCTTCTTCGCCAGCATCATGGTGTTGCGCACATGCCAGCGCACGCTCTTGCCTTCCGCCGTCTCGATCCTGGCGAGCTGCTGGCGGTCGATCAGGTCCTTGAACTGATCCTGCAGGGCGTCGGTCGCGGCGCGCGCCTCGAGGAAGGCGGTTGCCGCCGGCACGAGGCGGGCATGCAGCGCCCTGCCGCCGGCCATGCCGTCGGAGAGATAGTCCTTGCGGTCGTAATAGGCCTCGGCCTCGTTGAGAATCGGGATCAGCGCCTCGAAGCTGTCGGCGAGGCGCTTGGTGGCGCCGTCGAGGGCGGGGATCGCCGGCTCGTCGGCGGCGCTGGTGCGCGCCCGGGCGATGGCATCCCGGGCGGAGGAGCCCACGGAATAGAGCCCGTAGATGATGCGCTCCTTGCCGGTCGGGCCGCGCTGG
The DNA here is from genome assembly GCF_018131225.1 of Bradyrhizobium sp. U87765 SZCCT0048. Classification (GTDB taxonomy): domain Bacteria; phylum Pseudomonadota; class Alphaproteobacteria; order Rhizobiales; family Xanthobacteraceae; genus Bradyrhizobium_A. The sequence goes on from NZ_JAFCMM010000007.1 coordinate 99,305, forward strand.
ACATCGACCCAGCTGAGATAGCGCGCCCACGACTCCTTGCCACGCAGCGAAGCATTGAGCAGGCCGACCACGCCGTTGGACTTCGCGACATAGCGGTCGAGATCCTTGGCGGCGATGTCGCGCACCCCGAGGTCGGGGGCGGCCTGCGGCTGTTGCGCCAGCGCGGCGCCCGGCAGGATCAGGGTGGCGGCGAGCAGGAGAGCGGAGAATTTCACGGCAGGCCTCGCGGATCGGCGCGGCGGTGCGTGATGCGTCGCCGCCGTCTGCGCCGTTCGTCGCGGCCGGCGGCGGACCGGTTCAAACCGGCATTACCAGGGGGCCTCCGGATCGTCGAAGCGATCGCGGGCGAGCTTGGCGCCGGCGCCGAGCGCCTTCAGCTTGGCCTCGGCGATGTCGCGGCGCATCGGCGCCATGCCGCAGTTGGTGGTGGCGATGATCCTGTCGCGCGGCACGAATTTCATCACTGCGGCGATGGTGTCGGCGACGTCCTCGGGCGTCTCGACGATGTCGCTGGCGACATCGATGACGCCGGCCTGCACCGTCTTGCCCGGCAGCAGCGCCAGCAGGTCGAGGGGGACGCGGGAGTTGCGGCATTCGATCGCCACCTGCTGGATCGTGCTCTGCGCGATCGCCGGGAAGATGTCCTCGTACTGGCGCCACTCGCCGCCGAGCGTCGCCTTCCAGTCGGTGTTGGCCTTGATGCCGTAACCGTAGCAGATGTGCACCGCGGTGGTGCAGGACAGGCCCTCGGCGGCGCGCTGCAGCGCCTCGATGCCCCAGGTCTTGACCTCGCCCATGTAGACGTTGAACGCCGGCTCGTCGAACTGGATGACGTCGACACCGTCGGCTTCGAGCGCGCGGGCTTCCTGGTTGAGCAGCTCGGCGAAGGCGAAGGCCATCTTGACGCGGTCGCCGTAGTGACTGTCGGCGACGGTGTCGACGATGGTCATCGGCCCGGGCAGCGTGAACTTGAGCTGGTGCGTGGTGTGGGCGCGAGCCGCACGTGCCTCGAAGGCGTGGACGCGGTCCTTCAGCGTCAGCGGCGCGACGACCTGCGGCACCATGGCTTTGTAGCGATCGGCGCGGATGCCCATCTCGACCTTGTGGGCGAAGTCAATGCCCGCGACGTTTTCCAGAAAACCGTGCACGAAGTGCTGGCGGGCCTGCTCGCCTTCGGTGACGATGTCGATCCCCGCGGTCTCCTGCAGCTTGAGCGCCAGCAGCGTGGCGTCGCGTTTGGCCGACACCAGTTCGTCGCCCGCCGGCTTCCACGGCGCCCACAGGCGGTTCGGCTCGGCGAGCCACTCGGGCTTGGGCAGCGATCCGGCGATCGTGGTGGGGAACAGCATGGCAAGGCACTTCCTGGATTTTTATTGTAAGAGCGGAGGATGCGAGCTTAACGCATTCCGTCCAGGGGAACGACAGGGAACAGCGCCTGCCGTCACAAGGAAAAAGAACAATGCCCAAGACCATGCATGAAGCGATCGTTTGTCGCGAGCTAGGGCCGCCCGAGCGCCTGCGTCTGGAGACCTTGCCGTCCGCGCCGCTGCGGCCGGGCGAGGTGCGCATCGTAATGCGTGCCGCCGGCCTCAACTTTCCCGACGTGCTGATGATCGAGGGCAAGTACCAGCTCAAGCCCGAGCTGCCGTTCACGCCGGGGATGGAAGGCGCCGGCGTGGTGACCGAGGTCAGCGCCGGCGTCGATGGTGTCGCGGTCGGCGACCGCGTCATCGTCAAGCTGCGCCATGGCTGCCTCGCCGAGGAGGTGGTGGCGACGCCGGCGCAGCTCGCGCCGGTGCCCGAGGCGTTCGATTTCGCCGAAGGAGCGACCTTCCTGGCCGCCCATGGCACCGCCTATCATGCCCTGGTCGACCGCGCGCAGATCAGGGCGGGCGAGGTGCTGCTGGTGCATGGTGCGGCCGGCGGCGTCGGCCTCGCCGCGGTCGAGCTCGGCAAGGTGCTCGGCGCCACCGTGATCGCGGTGGCGTCCAGTGCCGAGAAGCTCGCGGTTGCCGCGAGCCGTGGCGCCGACCATACGCTGCTCACGGGCGCGGAGCCGCTGCGTGATGCGGTCAAGCGGCTGACCGGCGGGCGTGGCGCCGACGTGGTGTTTGACCCGGTCGGTGGCGCGGCGTTCGAGGAGAGCCTGCGCTGCATCGCCTGGGGCGCGCGGCTGCTGGTCATCGGCTTCACCGGCGGCGTCGGCATGGCGGCAACGAACCTTGTGCTGATCAAGGGCGCCAGTGTGCTCGGCGTGCGCGCCGGTGAGGCGGCGCGGCGCGATCCCGCGCTTGCCGCCGCGCGCCAGGCGGCGCTGTGGCGTCTTGCCGGCGAAGGCCGTCTGCGCCCGCACATCTCCCATCGCCTGCCGCTCGCGCGCTGCGCCGAGGCGATGCGGCTCCTTCTGGAACGCCGCGCCATCGGCCGGGTGGTGCTGGAGATGGGGGCGTCGTCCTGATGTGATGCTCGCGCGGCATCTGCCGCGTTGCAGTCGGCTGGCCGATCGCCCGCAATCAACCTTTGGTTGTGCATTGATGTATTTGGAAATATACCGACAGACGCAACGCGCTGCCGATTTTCAAAAAGTGATTGGGGCTGACCGATGAATGAAATGAGTTCGGTGCCGCGGATGCCGCCGCCGCCTCCGCGCTGGGCGACCGATATGGCGTTTTCCGGAGACCGCGGCGCGTTCGGTCGTCTCGTGACGCGCGGCATCTTCCTTGAGCTGGTCACGCTGGGCTTCTATCGCTTCTGGCTTACCACCGACATGCGTCGCCACCTCTGGTCGAATACGATCGTCGACGGCGACGCGCCCGAGTACACCGGCACCGCCCGCGAGCTGTTAATCGGCTTCCTGTTCGCGCTGGCGATCATCGTGCCCGTCTATCTCGTCTACTTCCTGCTCACGATCGAGGTCGAGCGTGTGCAGGCCTACGGCGGTGTGGCGCTGACCGCTTGTCTGTATGTGTTCGGGCAGTTCGCGGTCTACCGCGCACGACGTTATCGTCTGACGCGCACGGTCTGGCGCGGCGCGGGGTTCTGGATGGACGGCTCCGGCTGGGCATATGCGCTGCGCGCATCGTTGTGGATGCTGCTGGTGGCCGTCACGTTGGGATTGGCATGGCCGTGGCGCGAAGCCGCGCTCGAGCGTTACAAGATGCGGCATTCCTACTATGGCGACCTGCAGGGTGGTTTCGACGGCACGGGCTGGAGCTTCTTCAAGCGCGGCTGGGGGATTTGGCTGCTGGCTGTCGTCCTGATGGGCTTGTTTCTCGTTGCTCGACCACTGACGTTCCTGGTGCTGCTGGTCTCGCCGGTGCTCTATGCGTCGTTCAGGGCCGTCGAGTGGCGGTGGTGGATGTCGGGTCTGCGGTTCGGCGGTGTCAGCTTCGCCTCTGATATCCGTCCGAGCAATCTGATCGGCCTGTACTACAAGGTGATGGGCTGGTTCGTGCTGATCGCCGTAGTCTTGGCCGCCATTGGCTTCCTGTGTCTCGCGTCGATGGCCAACCTGAAGGGCCAGTCGCTGGAGCAGTTCTTCAGCGCCAACGTTTCGGAAGACAGCATTCCGATGTTCGTGTTGCCGTTCATCTTCTGGCTGTTCATGATCTTGGCGATGAGTGTCGTGAACCGCCTCTATCTCATTCGCGATCTCTGGGCTCGTGTCGCGGCCTCGACCGCCGTCTACGGCATCGACGCCGCAGCCGACGTGCGGGTGGAAGGCGAGCCTGCGAGCGCAATCGGAGAAGGGCTGGCCGACGGACTGGACGTTTCCGGTTTCTGACCCCGACATCTACTGCCATGTCATGAACCGGCAAGCCAGGGCATGCGACAGATGCCTGTCACACGGTTGTCAGCTTCGCCCGTCTTCTCTTCCGGAAATGCTCCGTAACATTGACAACGTCGGCTCGATCAACCTTTAGTGGTCGAACCGGCGGCAAACGCGCTTTCGTTGCGTATGGCGCGCGTGGCTATTTTTGCTCTGGAATGCCGCGGTGCTGCGCGGTGGTTGGAAAGGTTTTCTATGGATCAGATCAGCAGAATGCCGCCGGTACAGCCGCCGGCGCGGGTGGAGTTTTCCGGCGACCGCGGCGATTTCCGTCGTCTGGTCACGCGGGGCGCGCTGCTGGAGCTGATCACGCTGGGCTTCTACCGCTTCTGGCTGGCCACCGACATGCGCCGGCACCTGTGGTCGCATACCGACATCGATGGTGACGCCCCCGAATACACCGGCACAGGCAAGGAGCTGCTGATCGGCTTCCTGTTCGCGCTTGCGATCATCGTGCCGATCTATCTCGTCTTTTTCCTGCTGACGATGGAGGCGGAGCGCCTGCGCGCCTTCGCCAGCTTTCCGCTGGTGGCATTCTTCTATGTGTTCGGCCAGTTCGCGATCTATCGCGCGCGGCGCTACCGCCTGACGCGGACAGTGTGGCGTGGCGTGCGCTTCTGGATGGACGGCTCCGGCTGGGTCTACGCGCTGCGCGCGGTGCTGTGGAACGCGCTTGCCGGCCTGACGCTCGGCCTTGCGTTGCCGTGGCGCGAGGCGGCGCTCGAACGCTACAAGATGCGGCATTCCTACTATGGCAATTTGCAGGGCAGCTTCGAGGGACGCGGCTGGGAGTTCTTCAAGCAGGGCTGGTGGCTGTGGCTGATGTCGCCGATCGCCGTCGTAGTCTTTCCGCTGCTGCCGTTCTTCTACGCCATGTTCAAGGCTGTGGAGTGGCGGTGGTGGCTGTCCGGCATTCGCTTCGGTGACGTGCGGCTGACTTCATCGCTGCCTCGCGATGCGTTGATCGGGTTGTACTGGAAGTTGATCGGCTGGGGCTTGCTGCTGTCTGTCGCCCTGGTTGTCTATATCGTCCTGTGTGGGCTGGTTGTGGCCAGCGTGGGCGGAGAGTCGGTCGGGGACGCGTTCTCGGGGCCGGAGCTGCTGCGCAACATCTCCCTGATCGTGCTGGGCGTCGTCGGCTATCTCGTCTACGTCCTCGCGGCGGGCGTGGTCGCCCGCGTCTATCTGATGCGCGACCTGTGGGTGCGGGTGGCGGAGTCGGTGTCGGTCTTCAACATCGAGGCCACGGCCAACGTGATGGCGGCGGGCGAGGCGGCGAGTGCTCTCGGCGAGGGGCTTGCCGACGGCCTCGACGTTGCGGGGTTCTGAGCAGGGGACGCCATGACAGAGGACATCCAACCGCCGCCGATCGCCCCGCAGGATCCGGTCGCTGCCGGGCCGGTCGCGGTGTTCTACGACGGCGCGACCAGCCGGCGGCGGCAAGTGACGCTGACGCTCGCCGACAAGCTGGTCATCCGCGAAGCCGGCGAGACGCTGGCGCGGTGGCCCTATGACGATATCCGCCGCATGGATGCCTCGCGGGGCCTTGTGCGCCTCGCATGCCTGCGTGCGCCGCAACTCGCCCGGCTGGAGATCCGCGATTCCGGCCTCGCCGCGCAGGTGCTGGCGCGCTGCCCGCGCGTCGATGCGTCCGCCACCGGCCCCCGCGATGTCGGCCGCATCGTCGGCTGGTCGCTGGCGGCCGCGGCCTCGATCGTGGGGATGGTGCTTTATGGCGTGCCGTTCGCCGCCGACCGTCTCGCGCCGCTGATCCCGCAGTCGTTCGAGCGGCGGCTCGGCGACGCGGCGGAAGGGCAGGTGATGGCGGTGTTCGATGGCAAGCCGTGCCGCGATGCCGCCGGCGAGGCCGCGTTCGCCAGGCTGATGGCGCAGCTCCACGGTGCGCTCGACCTTGCCACTGATACGGAATCCCTGGTGCTGTCGAGCAAGATCGCCAATGCCTTCGCGCTGCCCGGCGGCAAGGTGTTCCTGCTCCGGGGCCTGCTCGACAAGGCCGAAACCCCCGATGAGATCGCCGGCGTATTGGCCCACGAGCTCGGCCATCTCAAGCACCGCGACAATACCCGGCAGATGATCAGCCAGGGCGGGACGTCGTTCCTGATCGGCCTGCTGTTCGGCGATATCACCGGGTCGAGCGCGCTGATCTTCGCCGGCCGCTCGATCGTCGACGCCTCCTACTCGCGCGAGGCCGAGACCGCCGCGGACACCGCGGCGATCGAGGCGATGCACCGTCTCGGCCGCTCGCCGAAGCCGATGGGCGAACTGCTGTTCCGCATCACCGGCAAGGAGAGCGGCAAAGGCATTTCAGTGCTCGCGAGCCATCCCTTCACCGAGGACCGGCTGGCGCGGATGACCAAAGAGGACCGGCCGCCGAGCGGTCCGCCACTCCTGACGGATCAGGAGTGGGCCGCGCTGAAGGGCGTGTGCAAGACCTCAGACAACAAGGGGTCGGACAAAAAGCCTTCGGACTCCAAGCCCTCAGACTCCAAGCCTTCGCCAGGCGAAAAATCTCCGTCGGGCGACAAGCCATCGCCCGACGACAAGCCCGGAACCAGGATCTGAGAGCCTGGCTGAAACAGCGATCACAGATCTTAATTTTGTCGTCGCCGGGCTCGTGCCGGCGACCCCGACAAGGAGGGCACTGCGCTCCTAAGCGAGGTGGCCGGGAGACCTTAGTCCTGGCGATCCGTTGAAGACGGATCGCGCTGCCCGGCCGCGACAGAGAAATACGGAACGTGCTGCCCTTTTGCGAGGGCGAGCGCTTTTCCAGTCGGACACCGAGACGACAGGCCTACTTGTAGTCGCGGTCCTGCCACCACGGGAAATACGACGGCATGTCGCTGGAGACCTTGTCGGTGAAGGCCGCCGGGCGCTTCTCCAGGAATGCCGTGACGCCCTCGCGCACGTCGTTCGAGGCGCCGCGCGCATAGATGCCGCGGCTGTCGATCTTGTGCGCTTCCATCGGATCGTCAGCGCCGAGCATACGCCACATCATCTGCCGGATCAGCGCGATGGAGACGGGGGCCGAGTTGTCGGCGATGTCGCGGGCGATGTCGCGCGCGGTCGGCAGCAGCTCCTCCGGCGGCACCACGCGGCTGACGAGCCGGCCAGCCAGCGCTTCGCGCGCCTGGAACACGCGGCCCGAATAGGTCCACTCCAGCGCCTGTGAGATGCCGACGATGCGCGGCAGGAACCAGCTCGAGCATGCCTCCGGCACGATGCCGCGGCGCGCGAACACGAAGCCGAAACGGGCATTGTCGGCGGCGATGCGGATATCCATGGCGAGCTGCATGGTGAGGCCGATACCGACGGCGGGGCCGTTGACCGCGGCGATCACGGGCTTAAGGCACTTGAAGATGCGCAGCGTCAGCCGGCCGCCGCCGTCGCGCACCGCATCGTCGCTCCATTCCACTTCGCCGTTCGGCCGCAGCGGCGCGCTCTTGCGATCGGCGCGCGCGGCGCGGTCGAAGGTGTCGCCGCCAGAGGAGAGGTCGGCACCGGCGCAGAACGCGCGGCCGGCGCCGGTGACGATGATAGCGCGGACGTTGTCGTCGGCATCGGCGCGGTCGAACGCGTCGATCATCTCCGTCTGCATGGTGTGGGTGTAGGCGTTGAGCTTGTCCGGCCGGTTGAGCGTGATGGTCAGGATGTTGTCTTCGACGTCGTACTTGATCTGCTCGTAGGCCATCTGCGTTTCCTCGTGTCGCACCGTGTTGTGGTTGCGGTCATGGTGTCATGGCCGCGCCACGTCGTAAACGCGTTCGCGCCGCATGGCATGTGCGCGCCGCACGTCATTTTCCACGATGCGGAAGGTGCGCGGGCTTTCGTCAGTCACTGCACGCTGAATGTGTTTGCGGTCGCTCCTGAACGAGCTGTTGTTCACCGGTCTCACCTCTGCGTCATTGCCGGGCGAAGACCCGGCAATCCAGCTTGGACAATGGACCACGGCGTCGAAGCTGGATCACCGCGTCACGACGCTTCGCGTCGGCCCGGTGATGACGCAGAAAACAGGCGGTGCGTGCCATATTCGATCGCCGCGATCAGTCATGATGACCTCGACAGGCGGCTCTACAGCGTCGGTGTCAGCGCCTGCTTGAGCGCGGCGAGCATCGCCTGCACCGCGGCGGCGTTGGCGCGGCGCTCGGGCACGGTCGCCTTCACCCAGAGATCAGGGATCGGATACTCCGGCAGCACCTGGCACAGCGAGCCCTGGCGCAGCGCATCCTCGACGAGATAGCGCGAGATGAAGGCGATGCCGTTGCCGGCGATGGCGCTCTTCACCAGCACATAGCCTTCGTTGGAGCTCATGCGCGGCTGCACCTGCACGGTGACGCGGCCGCGCGGGCCGTCGAACTGCCATTCCGGGCCGGTCGGCAGGAAGCTCAGGCACGTGTGGTCGACGAGGTCACGCGGATGCGCCGGCGCGCCATGCCTGGCGAGATAGTCTGGCGCGGCGCACAGCAGCCGCCGCATCGGGCACAGCGGCTCGTCGATGACGCCGCCGAACGCATGCGGAAAGGCGCCGATGGCGATGTCGAAGCCTTCTGTTACCGGATCCACCGGGCGGTCGATCAGCACGATATCGAGGCGCACCTGCGGGTTCTGGGCCTGGAACGCGCTGAACACGTCGGCGAGGCGGAAGATGGTCAGCGAGGTCGGCGCCTTGATGCGGAGCTGGTCGGCGAGGTCGTGGTCCTTCTCGCCCATGCGGGCCAGCAGGTCGCTGACGTCGGCGACCACGCTGCGGGCGCGGTGCAGGTACTGCTGGCCGGCCTTGGTCAGCCGCATCTGCCGCGTCGAGCGGTGGAACAGGGTGGTGCCGATCTGCTCCTCGAGCTGGGTGACGCGCTTGGCCACCACCGAGGTCGAGACGTTCAGCTTGCGCCCCGCGGCCGAGAAGCCTGACGATTCGGCGGTGGCGAGGAAGGCCTGCAGGTTGACGAGCGTGTCCATCGATCTTTCGCGTTTCGTGAAAGCTGATCGTCTGTTTTGCGGGATTGTACTCCCGTCACGGCATATTCATAGTCCCGCCCGCGATCAGAAGCCCGATCAAACGCTTGGGAGTGCGCCCGTGCCAGCGAAGACCATCGAAGAGCCGGCCCGCCGGCTGCCCGTGCTTGGCGAGTATGATGTGGTGGTGCTCGGGGGCGGTCCCGCCGGGCTCGCCGCGGCGGCCGCGGCCGGGCGCGCCGGCCAGCGCACCCTGCTGATCGAGCGCTACGGCTTCCTCGGCGGCATGGGCACCGCCGCCGGCGTCACCAATTTCTGCGGCCTGCACGCCAACGTTCACGGCGCCATGCAGCGCGTGGTGCATGGCCTTGCCACCGAGCTGCTGGAGCGCATCGATCACCTTGGCGGCCTCAACGCGCCGCATGTGATCTTCGGCAAGATCATGGCCCAGGCCTACGACACCGCGGCCTACAAGATCGCGGCCGACGAGATTCTCGCCCACCACAAGGTCGAGATCCTGTTCCATGCGCTCGCCGCCGGGGTGGTGATGGGGCAAGCGGGCACCATCGATGCGCTGCTGGTCGAGACCAAGGCAGGCCGCCAGGCGGTGCGCGGCCGCCTGTTCATCGATTGCTCGGGAGACGGCGATCTCGCCGCCTGGGCCGGCGCGCCCTATGAGGTCGGCGACAATGCCGGCAACATGCTCTATCCCTCGATGATGTTCCGCCTCAACGGCATCGATCCGGAGCGCGCCGGCGAAGCCTGGCAGACCATCCCGACGCTGATGGCGGAGGCGATTGCGAACGGCGCCAGCTTCCCGCGCAAGACCGCGATCGTGCGCCCGCAGCGCGATCCCATCGAATGGCGCGTCAATTTTACACAGCTCGCCCGCGCTGATGGTCGCGCCATCAACGGCCTGGAGCCCGACGACCTGACCCGCGGCGAGATCGACGGCCGCCGCCAGGCGGTCGAGGCGTTCCAGTTCCTGCGCACCGTGCCCGGCTTCGAGAACTCCTACATCGTCGACCTGCCGCCGCAGCTCGGCATCCGCGAGACCCGCCGGGTGATCGGCGACGTGATGATGAGCGGCGAGGATGTGCTGACCTGCGCCTCGTTCGACGACAGCATCGGCGTCAACGGCTGGCCGATCGAGGCCCATGTCGCCGGGGACATCGAGTTCAAATTCCCCCCGATTCCGGACTCGCGCGGCTACAACGAAATGCCGTACAGGATGCTGACGCCCAAGGGCGTCGACAACCTGCTGGTGGCGGGGCGCTGCGCGTCGATGACCCATGAGGGGCAGTCCGCGGCCCGCGTCTCCGGCGCCTGCTTCGCCATGGGCGAGGCGGCGGGGGTGGCGGCCGCGCAGGCGCTGGCGGGCAACGTGCCGCCGCGCCAGATCGCGGTCGACCGGCTGCAGGCGGAACTGACGCGACAGGGTGCGTTCCTGGGACGGGGGGCCGATATCCCCGCCGACAGGACCTGAACAAGAAACGGGAGGAGACACATGACCCATTCGATCGCGACCCGCCTGAGGCGGGTGGTGCAGGCTGCCGCGGTGGCCGCGCTCGGCTTTGGGGCGGCGGCGGCCCACGCCGAGGCGCCGCTCAAGGCCAAAATTGGCGTGCTGCGCCTGACGTCCTCCGCGCCGGTGTTCATGGCGGTGGAGAAGGGCTACTTCCGTGATGCCGGCCTCGACATCGAGCTGAAGTTCTTCGACGCCGCGCAGCCGATCGCGGTGGCGACCGCCTCCGGCGACGTCGACTTCGGCGTCACCGCGTTCACCGGCGGCATGTACAACCTCGCCGGCAAGGGCGTGCTCAAGGTGATCGGCGGCATGAGCCGCGAGCAGCCGGGCTTTCCGCTGATCGCCTATGTCGCCGGCAATACGGCCTATGCCAACGGCCTGAAGTCGCCGAAGGACCTCGCCGGCAAGCGCGTCGGCGTCACCCAGATCGGCTCGACCTTCCACTATTCGTTGGGCCTGCTCGCCGACAAGTACGGCTTCAAGCTGAGCGACGTGAAGGTGGTGCCGCTGCAGTCGCTGTCGAACGCGGCCGCAGCGCTGAAGGGCGAGACCATCGACGGCGCGCTGCTGCCGGCGACCACGGCGCGGCCGCTGATCGACGCCAACGGCGCCAAGCTGCTCGGCTGGGTCGGCGACGAGACGCCCTGGCAGCTCGGCGCGGTGTTCACCACGCCGAAGGTGCTGGCCAACAAAGACCTGGTGACCCGGCTGCTGACGGCGCTGGTGCGCGCCGACCGCGAGTATCATGACGTCCTGCTCAAGGCGATGAAGGACGGCCAGGTGCCGCTCAACGAACAGACCACGCCGTTGCTGCAGATCATCTCCAAGTACACCAACCTGCCGCCCGAGCGGATCGCGGTGGACTGCGCCTACATCGATCGCGACGGCAAGCTCGACATCAAGAATGTCGGCGACCAGATCAGCTGGATGCAGGCGCAGGGTTTCGTCGACAAGGGCTTCACCGTCGACGACATCATCGCCAGGGACTTCGCCAGGGGTGATTGAGGCCGACTGATCGTCAGTTCGACAGACACGAGCAAGCGGACAAGCGACGGACTTCACCATGGACCTGATCGTGAATGACATCAGCCACCGCTTCGGCGCCCTCGACGTGCTGGAGGACGTGTCCTTCACCGTTCGCGCCGGCGAAGTGGTGGCGGTGGTCGGCCCCTCCGGCTGCGGCAAGAGCACGCTGCTGTCGATCCTGGGCGGCCTGCTGCAGCCGACCTCCGGCCACGCCCGCATCCGCGGCGCGGCGCCGGCGGGCAGCTTCAACCCGCTGACCTTCGTGTTCCAGGACTTCGCGCTGCTGCCCTGGAGCACGGTGCGCGACAACGTCGCGTTCCCGTTGCTCCATGTCGGCATCGACGCCGCGCAGCGGCAGGCGATCGTCACCGACGCGCTGCGCCGCACCGGGCTTGCCGATTTCGGCGACGCGCTGCCCAAGCAGCTCTCCGGCGGCATGCGCCAGCGTGTCGGTATCGCCCGGGCGCTTGCGGTGCGGCCGGCGATCCTGCTGATGGACGAGCCGCTGTCGGCGCTGGATTCTCAGACCCGCGAACTGCTGATGGAAGACTTCATCGGCCTGCTCGCCGACGGCCAGATGGGGGCTGTCTACATCACCCATAATCTCGACGAGGCGGTGCGGCTCGCCGATCGCGTCGTCGTGCTGTCGCGCCGCCCGGGCCGGGTGCGCGAGATCGTCGACATCGCGGTGCCGCGCGCGCAGCGCGGCCATGCCGATGTGCGGGCGCAACTGCTTGGGATCCAGGACCGGCTGTGGTCGCTGATCAAGGACGAGGCGATCGACGCCGAGCGGGAGGTGCAGCATGCTTGACCGCGCGACATCGACGAACGCCTCGTCGCAGGACGGCGCCGATATCCGCGACGTCGCCTTCCGCGGCGGCGGCTTCGCCCCCAAGGCCAGCCGCGGCGCCAGCTGGATCACCTTCGCGGTGCTGCTGTCGATCTGGCAGGCCGCCGGCAGCTTCGGCTGGATCAACCCGCTGTTCCTGCCGACCCCGGTGGCGATCGCGAAAGCAATCTACAAGCTCGCACTCAGCGGCGCGCTGTGGCAGCACCTGTCGTACTCGGCGATGCGCATCGGGCTTGGCTGGCTGATCGGCAGCGCCGCCGGCGTCGTCGTCGGCTTCGCCATCGGCCTGTCAGGCGTCGCCCGCAGCATCGGCATCTCGGTGGTGTCGGCGCTGTTCCCGATCCCGAAGATCGCGCTGCTGCCGCTGCTGATCCTGTGGTTCGGCATCGGCGAGGAGCCGAAGATCGCCACCATCGCGCTCGGCGTGTTCTTCTCGACCTCGATCTCCGTCTATTCCGGCGTCGATTCCGTGCCGCGCAACCTCATTCGCATGGCGCAGAGCTTCAACGTTCCGTTCGCGACCATCGTGCGCAAGGTGATCTGGCCGGGCGCGCTGCCCGCGATCCTCGCCGGCTTCCGCATCACCTCGTCGGTGGCGCTGCTGCTGGTGGTCAGCGCCGAAATGATCGGCGCCGAATACGGCATCGGCGCGTTCGTGCTGCAGGCCGGCAACCTGATGCAGACCGATCAGCTGCTCGCCGGCGTCGTCATCCTGTCGCTGTTCGGCCTGACCATCGGCAAGCTGCTCAACCTGCTGGAAACGCGCCTGCTGCACTGGCGCTGAGCGGGGAGGGCCAGAGTATGGCGATCTGAACTCTGACAGACTTGGTCCGTCATCCTGAGGTGCGAGCCAACGGGTCCGCGCAAAGCGCGGCCCGATGACAGGCTCCGCGCGAGCCTCGAAGGATGGACGGCCCCTCAGCCTCTGCCCGGGCCGTCGCCCTTCAAGGGTCCCGCTGCGCGTGACCACCTCAGGGTGACGGGATTGATATCGCCCTTACGCCTCAACCCGCCCGCAGCAGCGCCACCACCTCATCGGTGGTGCGCACATCGGCGAACGTCACCATCAGGTTGGTGAGGCTGGCGTTGTGCTCTTCGTCGGTTCGTGTCGCGGTGCCGTCGGCGACGAAGTGAACGGCATAGTTCAGCATCATGGCGTCGCGCGCGGTCGATTCGCAGCACACATTGGTCAGCGTGCCCGTGACGATCAGCGTATCGATGCCGCGCGCCCGCAGTTGCGCATCGAGATCGCTGGCATCGCCGACGAAGGCGCTGTAGCGCGTCTTGTCGACCACCAGATCCCCGGGCTGCACATCGAACGCGCTGTCGACCGCATGGGCCGGATGCCCCGGCGTGAACGCCGCGCGCATGGTGTCGCGCACAGCCGGCGGCATGAAGGTGCCGAGCCACAGGCTCCAGTCGCCCTCGGGCCCCGTGGTGTGCCGCAGCCAGACCACGGCGCCGCCCGCGGCGCGGGTCTCCGCGGCGAGGCGGCGGACGTTGGGGACGATCGCGCGCGCCAGCGGCACTTCGCCGACAGCACCGGGCTGGAGAAAACCGGCCTGCATGTCCACGACCACCAGCGCCGTCTTCGCCGGCTCGATGCGCTCGAACACATGCCGCCGCCCGCGCCGGGTGATCAGGCGGTCGATGATGGCCTGGGGGATCTGGATGGTGTGCAAGTGCACGGCTCCGAGGATGGTGCGGTGGTATTTCGATGAGATCGAAGGGCTGAGCCACGCTCTCAAAGCGGCGGTCGCGTGAACAATACCCGGAACTGTTTCTTAGCGCGTCGCAACCTCGTCTGTCAGGAACACCGATTTTGTTTGTTGACGGGATTTCCGATCAAGCCCTTTTTGGTGCAGGCGCTCAAGGGTGTCCCAATCAAAGCCTTTCCATGTGCGGCAACAGTCTATGCCGCGATCGCCTTCCTTGCCGCCTGGGCCAGAAAGCCCGACCGCGTAAATCCTTCACGCTCCGCGTAGCGATCGACTTCGTCCAGAAGATCCGCGGGCAGGGTGATGTTGATCCGCACGGCTCGGGCTGCTGGCGCCGGCGCGGCGACAAGGATGGCGACGCCGTCGCGGTTTTCGGGATCGCTCATGATGCTCTCGAGCGACGACGGCTCCGGGATGGCCTCGCCATCGTCCTGCAGCCCCTCCAGATGCAGGGCGAGCGCCTCCGCAGCCATGTCGCGGGCTTCATCGAGCGTGGCGCCGGCGGTGACGCATCCCGGCAGGTCGGGAAACGACACGCCGTAGTCGCTGTTCGCGTCCTTGTGGATCAGGGCAATGTATTGGCTCATGGCTTCACCGCAGCTTCAGCCCGGCTTGTTTTTCGATGATGCGCAGCGCGCCGAGCGGGATGTCTTTGTTCGGATGCGGGACGGTGACGCGGCCCGGTTTGGGATGCTTGAACTGGATGTGGCTGCCCTTCTGGGCGACCTGCTCCCACCCGTCCGACTTCAGGGCCGAGATGATGTCTCGCGAATTCATGTGGATTTATACACACGAAGAAAGTCTAGAATCAATGAATTATACACATTATTACACACCAATCCGAGTGGCCCCGGCGAGGCACCTTGGCTTTGGCCTAAGGTCTCCCCGTGCTTACGGCAACGCGATACCTCGCTCATTCGCGTTTTCGGATCTGGCGATCCTCGCGCGGCTGCTCGGCACACGAAAGATCTGCTCCGGCATTTCCTCACCTGATCAATGTCGTTCTTTGCAGCATGCGAGTGACGCGTTGCAAAACATCCGTTGACCGAGCGCCGAAAACACAAGAGAGATCAGCCCACGCGGGCGTGGCGAAATGGTAGACGCAAGGGACTTAAAATCCCTCGGCGCGTGAGCGCTGTGCCGGTTCGAGTCCGGCCGCCCGCACCAGCCTTTTTCTTATTTGCGACGCCGCTAGCCCCCGACCGATTCCGCCGCCTTTCTGATGCCGTCGGCCGAACTCTTGATCGTCGTTGCCGCTTCGCCCATGGCGTTGGCAGCCGTCAGGAGGTCGACCTTGTCTTCGACAATGGCGTCGTTGGCATCCACGATGGCCTGCAGCAGGGCGGCGAAATCGGGCTTGCGTCCAAGAAACGTCTCGCGTTCGCTGATGTACGCGCCGTAGGCGGTCATGAAATCCCATGCGGGCGACGGAGCTACGGCAGGATAGGGGCGATTGCGCTCGGCGCCATAGGTCGGAGGGAAGAACTGGCGGATGAAGTCGAGCCGCTCCCTCGCGCAGGCGTTCCACAGCTGGTAGGCGCGCTCCTCGTTCTCGGTCAGGGCTCTCAGACTGCGCTTCGTCCTCAGGTGCGCGACATTGGCGCGCAGGTGCGACGCGATCCTGGCCGCAAAGGACCTGATCTGCTCATGCGTCGCGTATTGGCCGATAACCCTGAGGTCGGCGATGATCAGATTGGCGCTGGCTGAGAACGCCTTTGCTTCGGGCGTGGCGACGAGGCCGCTGAACGTGCCGATTGTCGTTGCCCACTTCTGCAGAAGCTCGTCCCTGTCGGCCTGCTGCTTGACGAACGCGGCGATCGTCTCGCCGTAGCCCAGTACGGCATTGATGTAGGCGTTCTTTTCCCTGAGCGCCTGAACGGCGTTGTCACGAACCTTGAGGGCGCTCGCTCTTGCTCGACGCTCGAGAGCGATGATCTGCGGATCGCGCGGGTCGCCGCATGAATAGCTGCCCTTGGAAATATATTCGAGCTGCTCCGATTTGCGGATGACATCCTTGAGAAGGTCGACTTCGAGCTGCTCCTGCGATGCAATCCCGCTGTTGAAAGCCGTCACCGTGAGGGAAAACGAATTCCCCAATTCCGTCGTGTTCGAGCAGCCGCTCAGCGCGACTGCCGCAATGATAATGCCCCACCGCATATGGCCCCGCCCGAAAAAGATTAAGTGAAGTATGGCGCGATCCTCCAGCAGCCGCCGGGCTGTAGCAAGCGCCTGGGCTTCCAGAACGGGGCGTTTTCCACAAATGCCGCGACGCACGCCGAAGGCGGGGCCGATCCCGTCACCGCCTGCGTTCGTCATCGTTCATCGCGCTCGGGTGGCTCCGGCATCGGGAGATGCGGACGCCATGGGCCATGCTTGACACGAGGCAGTCCAAGGCACGCCACGCGATGACGACGCTGACGCCCGTTTTCTCCAGTCCTGATGCCGTCACAGGCGACGCCGCGCGCGAGGCGCGATCCGAATTAAAATAGCTCCAATCTTGCTGCGACAGACGGACGCATATGTGTGCATCTCTGCGTCGGCCCGCGCTTCTTAGACCTCTTCTATTGGTCAAACCGTTGCTCGTTGCCTAAGCGATTTTTGCCATCCGTGTCTCGCACTGGCTGCGATCACGATGCGGATCGAAAAATCTCCGGGGGCTTCGTTGAACGAATTTTGCCTGCCGCGCGCTGCGGCACTCTCACTCGCATTGCTGTCCACATCCGCCATCGTCACGCCGGCCGCCGCGCAGCAGGCGCCGGCCGGCCCGTCTGCACAGGCATTGCCAGGCGCGAAGCAGCAGCCGCTGCCGGCGGTGGTCGTGAACTCGTCGAAGCCACGCCGTCAGGCGGCGGCGCCGCGGCGCAAGCCTGCCACGGCATCCGCCGCATCGGCGTCGCGGTCCGCCGTGCGCCGCGACGCTGCAGTGCCGGCCAGCACATCGGTCGGAGCGGAAGCTGCGCGCCTGCCGGCGAGCTTTGCCGGCGGGCAGGTCGCACGCGGCGCGCAAGTGGGATTGCTCGGCAACAAGGACTACATGGCGACGCCGTACAGCATCTCCAGCTACACCGAAAAGACGATCCGCGACCTGCAGGCGACCAGTGTCGCCGAGGTGCTGACCACCACCGATCCGTCGGTGCGCGCCGCCATCGGTGCCGGCAACCGTTATGACGCGCTCACCATCCGCGGCTTCCGGGTGGAGAACAGCGAGACGTCGCTGAACGGTCTCTATGGTCTTGTGCCCAACTACCGCACCAATCCCGCGCCGATCGAGCGCATCGAGCTGCTGAAGGGGCCGGGCGCCTTCCTCAACGGCATGGCGCCGCAGGGCAGCATCGGCGGCAGCGTCAACATCGTCACCAAGCGCGCGGCGGACGATCCGCTGACTCGCATGACGGCGGGCTACATGTCCGATGCGCGGTTCGGCACCGCGATCGATATCGGTCGCCGCTACGGCGACAACAAGGAATTGGGCGTGCGCTTCAACGGCGCCATCGAGGGCGGCGACACCCCGATCGATCGCCAGTCGGCCCGTAATGGCTCGGCCTCCCTTGGCGTCGACTACCGTGGCGAGCGGCTGCGGGTGTCCGCGGACATCATCTACCAGAACGACTGGATGCGCGCGGCCGCGCGTGGCTATACCCCGGTGCCGGGCATCGCCATGCCGGCCGCGCCCGATCCGAAAATCAATCTGGCGCAGCCGTTCGACTATTCGAACGCGCAGAGCGTCACCGCACTGACGCGCGCCGAATACGACCTGACCTCGAACCTCACGCTGTTCGGCGCCATCGGCGTCAACCGCTTCAACTTCGACAAGCAGGAGGCGCCGGGGGCGACCATTCTCAACACAGCGGGCGATGCGCAATCGACCTCCAAATTCCAGACCGGCAAATCGGAGACCGTGTCGGGCGAAGCCGGCGTGCGCAGTCGTTTCGACACCGGGCCGGTTCGTCATGAAGTGGTGGTCAGCGGCAGCTCGATGCAACTGACGGATTGGCTGGGACAGACCACCTACGGCAATTACGCCACCAACATCTACCGCCCGACCTTGCTGGCGAGCCCCGGCGTGCCTGTGTCGTTCTATCCGACGGGACGGGCCGACATGACGCGGCTGCAGAGCGTCGGCGTCGCCGACACGCTGTCGATGATCGACGGCATGGTGCAGCTCACCGTCGGCGCGCGCCAGCAGCAGGTGGTCACCAGCAGCTATTCGTCGGCCACGGGCGACGCCACCGACCATTACGACCAGAGCAAGACCTCGCCGTCGGTGGCACTGGTGCTGCGGCCGATCAAGCAGCTGTCGTTTTACGGGAGCTATATCGAGGGGCTCACGCCGGCGTCACCGCCGCCTTCGCTCGCGGCCAACCCGACCCAGGTGTTCGCGCCGTACCAGACCAGGCAGGTCGAGGTCGGCGCCAAGCTCGACCTCGGCACCTTCGGCGCGACGCTGGCCGCGTTCCAGATCGCCGTGCCGAGTGGACTTCTCGACCCGGTGACCAAGATCTACAGCGTCGACGGCGAGCAGCGTCATCGCGGCATCGAGCTGAACGCGTTCGGCGAGGTTGCGCCCGGCGTGCGCGTGCTCGGCGGCGTCACTTTCCTCGACGCCCGGCTGACCCGGACACCGGGCCACGTCAACGACGGCAACCGTGCCGTCGGCGCGCCCGAGCTGCAGGGCAATCTCGGCGTCGAATGGGATACGCCGTTCCTGCCAGGGCTGACGGCGACTGCGCGGGCGATCTATACCAGCAGCAGCTATGTCAGCGCCGACAATCTGCAGCAGGTGCCGAGCTGGACCACGTTCGACATCGGCGCGCGCTATGCCACGACGTTTGCCGGCCGGCCGACCACCTTGCGCGCCAGCATCACCAACCTGATGGACAAGCGCTACTGGATCGCCAACCCGACCGGCTATGTCATCAGCGGCATGGCGCGCACGGTGTGGCTGTCGATGTCCGTGGACTTCTGACCGCCGGTCAGTGAATCGCTGCGGGACGCGTCGGGCTCCTTTCTCCGACGCGCCTGCTATTCGTGCGGTTTCCGCGAAAGGTGAGGTGGCTGGTACGTCGATTGACACCGGCGGCTGGTGCTTGCTAGCATTTATGTCATAAAATTTCGAATTTCTATTTCTTAAATTGTGCTCTGCAGCGTTTAAGGAGCTCGGCCGTCATGGTTGCGGTGACGATTTTCCGATGCAGCTCAGCGATCATATTGGGTCTGACTTTTGGAGCCATGACCTTGCTGTGCGGTTCGCGGGTGTTGGCGGGCGCGGTAGAGAAGGCCGCGTGCAGCGAGCTTTATAAGCAAGGGTTTGTGAGTCTCGTAAGCGAAGACAAGTTGCTTTACCGAGGGGGCGACAGGAAGTGGAGGACTGTTAGTCCAAACGACACGCTGCCCCACTACGTTGACCAGCTAGTTTACTTCACGCGCACGTTGCCTGGTCAAGAAGGCGCAAAAAGCGTCCTGAATTGGAAATTTGTTTATACGATATTGGCGAGACCTAACCGAAGGTCTCTCGTTGGTCTCTACAACGATCGATGGACGGCCGTTCAACTCGCAAAAAGCAGTGCTGCATGCGCGAATGTTTCAGTTGAGGGATACGATAATTTTCATCTCTACAGCACAAGCAATATTTGTTTGCGCTTCCATTTTCATCAGCAGGATCCCGATACACTTGCTACATCTGAGCTGCGGCGAAGCTTCGCGTTCGACGACATGATTCCTAGGGAAAGCACAGATTTGCTGTCATCTCTGTGGTCTTTTGTTGGTTCCGCAAAGGCAGACACCGTGGAGAATTCGACAATTCATGGAACTCTCGTCAAATCTTGGATCAGGAATTTTGTTTACGAGCCTCAAATGACCTGTGTGGCTGTAACTCCTTCATTTCCCAACAACGCGCGCGGTTTGCACCTTCGCATTGTTAATCACGGTACGAATTTCTTGCCTGAATCGCAGGATTGGCAGCTAAAATTCTTGGATTAATCAATATGTCATGGTTGGGCAGAGCGTTGGATTCGATCCAGAAGTATGCCTCCATTTATTTTCAGACCGTCTTTAAGACCAGTATTTCATTCTGGGATATGCCTCCGCTCCCCAGCGGAGCGAATATTTTGACCGGGGCTTTTTCAATATTTTTGATACTGGCGTCTCGTTTTGAGCGATCTCTGCCGACAGATATGGCCGCAGCGCAAGTCATATTCCCGCTTCTGCTTGTCTACGTTCTTTTCATTGGTGGGATCTCATTGTTCGCGGATCCCGGAATTCCTAATCGTATAGTTATTTGGAGGAGACTCGTTTCCGTTGTTGTTGTCGCAATCAGTCTGGGTTGTGGTCTTGTCGCGCTCGCGTGGATTGTTGAGTGGACCTTGCCTCTGGACTACCTGGCTTATCATCTTGGCTTTTCTGGTGTCGGTGCAAACAGAGTGTTGGCAGCAGTCACTGGGGCTATTGTGTCGATTATTCTTTTTGCAAATACGGCCTACAACGTGGGTGGCGTCGCTGTCGTGTGGAAGAGTCGCCGAACAATGGTTTGGAGCGGTATATTTTTTTGCATTGTGTCGGTTGGCATTAGTTTGGCTCTATTGGATATTCCTTAACTGCTCTGTTGATGCTGGGAAGAGCCTTCGGTGCGAAGAGGCGCGTTGATGGCAATTACCCATGACGGCTCACAGGCAGATGTTATGGGATGGATAGCTTTCGCACGTGGAAGGCGAAGACATTACATAGTTGCGGGATTCAGCTGGTTGCGTAGTTGACCTTCACCGCGCCGGCAAACACCCCAGCCCCTTCAGCGACGCGCGCACCGCTTCATCGAGCGGCGTCAGCGGCATCGCCGCGCCGAGAACGCCGCGCAGCTTGCTGTCGTCGAGCGCGATCGACGTGCGCCACAGATAGCGCATTTCGGACATCTCTCGGAACAGCCGGACGAACGGCTGCAGCGCCACGACCAGCGGCCACGGGAACGGCCACACCCGCGGCCGCGGCGCGCCGACGGCACGCGCGATCGACGCCGCCATCTCGCCGGCGACGAGCTGGTAGCCGGCGAAGTGAAACACCTCGAAGGGCGCCAGCGTCTCCGCACGGTCCATCAGCATGGCGATGGTTTCGGCGACGTCGGGCAGGTAGGCCCAGGCGTGGCTGGTGCCGCGCGCGGTGACCTCGAGGATGCGGCGCACCGGCGCGCCGCGCTGGATCATCGCCGCGGAGAACATGCTGTTGTCGGTCGTGCTCGGGCCGAAATAGTCGCCCGCGCGCACGATCAGCACGCCGGTGCCGGCCTGCGCCGCGGCCGCGAGCCGCCGCTCCAGCGCGACGCGGATCGCGCCCTTGCGCGTCATGGGTCGCTGCGGCGAGGGCTCGCGCAGCGACGGGAAGGCGTCGGGGCCGAAGTTGTAGATCGTGCCCGGCAGCACGATGCGCGCGCCGGCGGCGGTCGCAGCGGCAATGGTGTTGTCGATCATCGGCAGCACCACCCTGTCCCAGTCGCGATAGCCGGGCGGGTTGGCGGCATGCACGATCAGCGCCACGCCTTCGGCGGCGCGGCGCACGTCCTCGGCGACCATGGCATCGCCGACCACCCAGGTGATGTCGGGGTGGGCGGGCTGCGGACGCCGACTGAGGCCGCGCACGGTCCAGCCGTGGCGGACCAGCGCCGCGGCGGTCTCGCCGCCGATGCCGCCGGTGGCGCCGATGACAAGGGCGATGCGCGGGCGGGAGGGGGAAGCCGAGGTGGTGTCGAGCGAGGTCATGGTGTGTCTCCAGGTGCTTGTCGGATGTTCGATCCTGAAAGCGACCATGCGCTCCTCGGCGATATTCGATAATTGCCTAATAAATTTGTTTTGATATACATAAATGTATGAGAGAGCCCAGCTGGAGCCATTACCGTTCATTCCTCGCGGTGTTGCAGGAAGGCAGCCTGTCGGGGGCTGCGCGGGTTCTCGGCATGACCCAGCCGACCCTCGGCCGCCAGATCGCGGAGCTCGAGGAGGCGCTGGGCACCGCGCTGTTCATCCGCTCCCAGCGCGGTCTCGTGGCCACCGACGCGGCCAGGGACATCGCCCCGCATGCCGAGGCGATGGCGGCGGCCTCGCGCGCCATGGTGCGTTCGGCGTCGGGCGGCACCTCGGATGCCGCAGGCACCGTGCGGATCACCGCCAGCGAGATCGTCGGCGCGGAGGTGCTGCCGCCGATGCTGACGTCGTTTCGCCGCCGCCATCCGGCGGTCGGCATCGAGCTGTCGCTCTCCAACCGGGTCGAGGACCTGCTGCGCGGCGAGGCCGACATCGCGGTGCGCATGGTGCGCCCCGGCCAGCAGGCGCTGGTGGCGCGGCGGATCGGCAATGTCGCCCTCGGCCTCTATGCCCATCGCAGCTACATCGCCGCGGCCGGCGCGCCGTCGACGCGCGCGGCCGCGCTCAGCGCGCACACGCTCATCGGCTTCGATCGCGAGACGCCGTTCCTGCGCGAGCTGCAGGAGCGCCTCGGCATCACGCGCGACAACTTCGCGCTGCGCACCGACAGCGATCTGGCGCAGCTCGCCGCGGTACGTGCCGGCTTCGGCATCGGCTTCATCCAGCATGGCATCGCGCGGCGTGATCCGAATCTGGTGTCGGTGCTCGCCGGCGAGATCGGCATGTCGCTGGAGGTCTGGCTGGTGCTGCACGAGGATCTGCGCGCCAGCCACCGCCTGCGCCTGGCGATGGATCACCTCACGGCGGAGCTCACCGCCTATGTGGCGCAATCGCAGCCGTGAACGGCGGCGCCAGGCGGCGGCGTCAGCGCTGCAAGCAGCGAGGCACAGGGATGGCGGACGATCGAAGAGCGCAGGAATGGCGAAGGCGGAATCGGCCCGTGCGCGGCTGTCGGCCTTACAGCCAGGCGTAGATCACGAACGCGTTGAACGACACCGCGGCAGTCAGCGCCAGCGGCACGATCAGATGCAGGCCCGTCACTGCGGTTGCAAGGATCTTCGTCATGCCCGGGAGGATGGCGCGATTCCATCCGGGGAGTCCGCAGCTTTATTTTCGCATGTCCACAGCCTTCGTTTACTTCCGATTCACGACTCGGGACCGGGTGGGGAGGGCCGGATTCCCGATGGACTCCCGGCGCCGCATACGCGCGATTCGCGCCTGCGACGATACCGGAAGGGATGCGCCGGGCTCACCGGAAGCCGCTGTCATCTCCTTGAAATGCCACGGGAACGCGGCGACAAAGGGCGGCATTGGCGGCGGTCGCACAGCCGTGTAAGGGAAGGCTGCGGCCTCATTCCCGACACGTGGCTGCGCTTTACGCACCTGCCCAGAGCCTCCGCCAAGACAGTCCGCCGCATGATCGTCCGCCTGCCGACCGTTAACCGCTTCGCCCGCATCGCCGCCGTCGCGGTCGCCTGCGCCTTTGCCGCCGGCTGCGCCAGCATCGCCGACAACGCCGCCACCGCGTTCGTCGATCCGGCCAAGTACGATCTCTACAGCTGCGTCCAGCTCCGCGCCGTGCGCCAGGCCAACACCAAACGCATCGACGAACTGCAGATGCTGATGGCCAAGGCCAGGACCGGCGCCGGCGGGCCGGTGATTTCCGAAGTCGCCTATGGCAACGACCTTCTGGCGACCAAGGCGCAGGCCAAGCTCGCCGACGACGTCTGGATGCGCCATCGCTGCGACAGCGAGACGCTGCCGCCGGACGCGCCCGATGCGGCGGCGACGGCCAGGGATCTCAACAAGCTCGGTAAGCGCCGCGCCGGCAATCAGTGATATGGCCGAGCGCGCTTAGTTGGCCTGCCAGCGATAGATCCAGTCCTGCCGCGCCAGCAGGCGGTCGCCGCCGATGACGCCGATCGCGGCGTCGCGCGCCTGCGCCATCAGCCCGCGCAGGTGATAGATCCGGCCGGTCTGCCAGGCGGTGCGCTGCACCCGCGCCACCCGCGCCCGGCGCTGCGACGCATAGCGCGTCAGTGCCGCGGCAACGTCGCCGCCGTCGCCAAGACAGGCCGCGAGCACCGCTGCATCCTCGATCGCCATGCCCGCGCCCTGCGCCACGAACGGCAGCATGGCGTGCGCGGCGTCGCCGAGCAGCGCGACGCGGCCGCGCGTCCACGGCCCGTCCGCGTCGACCGCGAACAGCGCCCAGCGCCGCCAGCTCTCGACGCTGCCGACCAGGGCGCGCGCGGCATCCGGCCAGCGCGCGAGGCGGAATTCGTTCTCGATGTCGTTGCGCTCGGCGTTGGCGTCCCAGCCCTCGCCATGCCAGTCGCCATTGGCGATCGCCACCACGTTGAAGCGCTCGCCGCCGGAGATCGGGTAGGCGACGAGATGGGCGTTGGGACCGAGCCAGAGCTGCACGCGGTCGCGGCCGGTGCCGGCCGGCAGGTGCGCGGTCTCGACAGTGCCGCGCCAGGCGATGCGGCCGCTGAAGCGCGCCTGTGCCTCCGGCGCGACGGTGCCGCGCACGCTGGACCACACGCCGTCCGCGCCGATCAGGGCGACGCCTTCGTCCTGGCGGAGCGCGCCGTTGTCATGGTGATCGACAACGACGCCACCGGTGCTGTCGCGCACGCCGGCGAAAGCGGCGCCGAGCCGCAGCGTGATGGCAGGGGTGTCGTGAACGCGGGCGAGCAGGGCGGCCTGCAGGTCGGCACGATGGACGATCCAGTAGGGGGCGCCGTAGCGCCGGGCCGCCGGTGCGCCGAGCGGAATGCGGCCGATCTCGCGGCCAGCGCGGGCGCTCATGACGCTGATTCCGCCGGGGGTGATCACGCGCCCGGCGAGATGGTGCTGCAACCCCAGCGCGATCAGGATGCGGCTGGCGTTGGGCGAGAGCTGCAGGCCGGCGCCGACCTCGGCGAGGCGCTCGGCGCGCTCCAGCACGGTGACGCGAAATCCCTTCGACGCCAGCGCGAGGGCGGCGGTAAGCCCGCCGATGCCGGCGCCGGCGACGATGACGGGAATGCTCAGGCCGCCTTGTCCTTCAGGCGGCACTCCGGCGGACGGGATTCGCCGGCACCGAGATCGGCGGCGAAGCGATACAGCGTCGAGCAATACGGGCAGATGATCTCGCTGTCGTTGCCGAGATCGAGAAACACGTGCGGATGGTCGAACGGAGGATTGGCGCCCACGCACATGAACTCCCTCGCACCGATCTCAATGACCGGCACTCCGGCGTCATTGTGAAAGTGAGGAACGACGTGATCAGCCATAACCTATCCACCTGTCCAGGCCGCGCCTGTCAAAAAGTCAATCGAGCGGGATGATGAGAACCCCGCGAAACTGCTCGGTTTCGCCGGGTGCGCCGACGCGGCGCGCGGCACCATACTGACCTATTTCCCCGACTTCCAGACCAGTGGTGCGATGATCCGGAAATTCTCCCACGGCCGCGCAGGACGCACGGTCCTGCAAGCCCGAAGGGTGTCCACGCCGGGCGGCGCGGGACATTGAACGCTGCTTGGCGAGACAGACATGGCGGCGCTTCCCGGCGACTTGCACCATGGAAATTCGACACAATGTTGTCGTTCTGGAGAAGCCCTCCTTTCGTCGGCCAGGCGGAGCGAATGGATGATGTTCCCTGACCGCTCGGTCGCCGCAAGGACGGCGGCAAGGCGACGAAAACCGCATTGGAATCAGGATACATGCGCCGATGGCGGAGCGCCGGGCGAGGCGGTTGCAGGCGGCGGGAGGCGCGCGCTTGTGGAGCGCACTAGACTTAAGTCAGGGGCATGCCGGCGCGCGGTGTCGGAGCCCCTGAGATGAACGGCGCGGGGACGCGGAGAGAGCTGCAGATGCGAATCGCCGGAAGAACGATCGCCGGACGACCGTTTGCGCGCCCATCGGTGACGGCGGCCGTTGCAGGCGGCGTGATGTGCGCGGCCATGCTGGCTGCGCTGTGGCCACAGGCGCGCGGCGCCGCAGCGCTGCTGTGGGCCCAGGACGATCCGGTTGCGCTTGCCGACATCGGCGTGGTTTCCGCGCTGCCGGATACGGCGGCCGTGGTCCGTCGGGTCGACGAGGCGCTCGCGGCCGACGATGCCGAGCTGGCGCAGAGTTTTGTCGACCTGGCGAAAGCCCGGCGCATCGCCGTGCCGGATGAACTCGCGACGCGCGTCGCCGATGCGGTCGCGGCGGAGCAATCCACAGGCGCCATCGCGTGGCGTTTCGCCAGCGGTCTCGTCACCGGCGAGGCCAACGATCTCGCCAGTCTGTCCGGCACGGTGGCCGGCGATCTCTTCGTGTTCGGCGACGTGCGCGATGTGGTGCGTGAGGGCAAGCGCATTGCGGTGGGCGAGGAGCCCGATCGCCTGATTCTCGGGCTTGCGGCCGCGGGCCTTGCGGTGACCGCGGCGACGTATCTCTCCGTCGGCAGCGCGACGCCGGTGCGCGCCGGCCTGACCCTCGTCAAGGATGCCCGCAAGACCGGTCGGCTCGGCGCCGGCCTTGCCAGCTGGGCCGGGCGTTCGGCGCGCGAGGTGGTGGATGCGCCGCGCCTGCAGCGGGCGCTCGAAACCGCGTCGGTGAGCCGTCCCGGCGAGAGCGCGGCGGCGCTGCGCGCGGCATTTCGTGCCGACAAGGCGGAATCGTTGCTGCGTGTTGCCAAGGATGTCGGCCGCATCGGTGAGAAGGCCGGCACGCATGGCGCGCTGGATGCGCTGCGCGTTGCGGACGGACCCAGGGATATGGCGCGTGCGGCGCGGCTTGCCGAAAAAAAGGGCAGCCAGACCCGCGCGATCATCAAGCTGCTCGGGCGCGGCGCGCTGCTGCTCGCCAGCGGCGCGTTCAATCTCGCGCTGTGGCTGTTCAGTGCGGTCATGATGCTGTTCGGCATGGTCGCCTCGATCAAGTCGGGCACCGAGCGGGCGACGTTGTGGTGGCTGCGTCGCGCCAGGGCGCGCCGGGCGCGTCGCGCGGCTGCCATCGCCACGACAGGCTCCGCTGCCATGTTCTCCCCGCCGGCCGGTCTGCCGCCTCCGGCCCTTGCCGCGTCCGCCTAAATTGACTAGGCCGGTCGCCGTCTTCCCCTCAACAATGGATTGGTTCGATGCCGAGCTTTCACAACGGCAACGTTGAAATCGCGTATCTCGACGAAGGCGAGGGGGACCCGATCCTGCTCATTCACGGCTTTGCCTCGAGCAAGAACGTCAACTGGGTCTATCCCGGGTGGACGTCCGAGCTGACCAAGGCCGGACGCCGCGTCATCGCCATCGACAACCGTGGCCATGGCGAGTCGA
The DNA here is from genome assembly GCF_018131225.1 of Bradyrhizobium sp. U87765 SZCCT0048. Taxonomy (GTDB): domain Bacteria; phylum Pseudomonadota; class Alphaproteobacteria; order Rhizobiales; family Xanthobacteraceae; genus Bradyrhizobium_A. The sequence continues at coordinate 126,437 of NZ_JAFCMM010000007.1, forward strand.
CCAAGCTCTACGATGCCGAGGACTATCACATCGGCACCATGGCCGCCGACGCGCGCGCGCTGCTCGATCATCTCGGCATCGCGCGTGCCGACATCATGGGCTACTCGATGGGCGGGCGCATCACCGCCTACCTCGCCTACAGCGTGCCGGAGCGCGTGCGCTCGGCGGTGCTCGGCGGCATCGGCATGGGCCTGATCGCCGGCGGCGGTCCCGGCGAGAATGTCGCGAAGGCGCTCGAGGCCGACGATCTCGCCGATGTCACCGATCCGATGGGGCGCACCTTCCGTGCGTTCGCCGACCAGACGCGGTCCGATCGCCGCGCGCTCGCCGCGTGCCTGCGCGGCTCACGTCGCCTGATGTCGCGGGAGGAGGCGGCGGCGATTGCGGTGCCGACGCTGATCGCGGTCGGCACCACCGATGACGTCGCCGGCTCCGCCCATGCCCTCGGCGAGGTCATCACCCAGGCGCAGGTGCTGGACATTCCGGACCGCGATCACATGCGCGCGGTGGGCGATCGCGTCTACAAGGCCGGCGTGCGCGATTTCCTCGCCCGGCGCCCCTGAGCGCGGCGCAGCATGGCCCACATGACGCTGGCGCAGGCGTGGCGCTGCGTATCATCCGGAAGTCTATGATTTCCTGAAAGGTTTCCGTCGTTATGGTCCGCCGGCTGGAACCCGGGTGTGGGCCCGGGAACAGCATGCTCGTAACCACAGTTGCGGGATTGTCGTCTGTCCGAGACGGATTATGTGATAGGTTCCTTCTCCCACAGGGCTTCCGGGTAAATGAAAATGGCGAAAACGCAGCTGGACGCACATCCGACGCTTGTCACCGTCGATCCGATCTGGACACGCGTGCGCGCGGAGGCGGAAGATATCGTCCGGCGCGAGCCCGAGCTCGCGACCTTCATCTATGCCAACATCCTGCATCACGAGCGTCTCGAGCAGGCGGTGGTGCACCGCATTTCCGAGCGCCTCGACCATGCCGCGCTGTCAGGCGATCTCATCCGCCAGACCTATGACGAGGCGCTGCGTGACGAGCCCGATCTCGGCAACGCCTTCCGCGCCGATCTCGTCGCGGTGTTCGACCGCGATCCGGCAACCTCGCGCTTCATCGATCCGCTGCTGTACTTCAAGGGCTTCCATGCCATCCAGGCGCATCGTCTGGCGCACTGGCTGCTGAACAAGGGGCGCAAGGATTTCGCCTACTATGTCCAGAGCCGCTCCTCGGCCGCGTTCCAGACCGACATCAATCCGGCGGCGCGCATCGGCCGCGGCATCTTCCTCGATCATGCCACCGGCCTGGTCGTCGGCGAGACCGCGGTGATCGAGGACGATGTCTCGATCCTGCATGGCGTCACCCTCGGTGGCACCGGCAAGGAGAACGAGGACCGTCATCCCAAGGTGCGTTATGGCGTGATGATCGGCGCCGGCGCCAAGATCCTCGGCAACATCGAGGTCGGCCACTGCGCGCGTATCGCCGCCGGCTCGGTCGTGGTGAAGCCGGTTCCCAACAATGTCACGGTTGCCGGCGTGCCGGCCAAGGTCGTGGGCACCGCTGGCTGTTCCGAGCCGTCGCGCACCATGAACCAGATGCTCAACGCCGGCTTCGACGCGTCGATCTGAGGACCGGATCTGACGGCCGGTTCTGACGGCGGCGCGTCTGCTTTGCGACGCGCGCATGTCGTTTCCGCGCCACCATGGCGGCGCGTGTCGATTTGCTGTTTGCAAGTGCGCAGCGTTCGCCGCGGCCGTGGACAACGGGACGATTTGGCTCTGGCGGTCGGCTGCGGTTCGGCTTAAACCCTGCGCATCCCTTTCAGCTGTTGGAGATGCCCGTGGACGTGAAGGAAGTCAGGAAGCTCGACGCCTATTTGAAGCGTCTGTTCGGCAACCCCAAGATTCGCGTGGTGCCGCGGCCGAAGAAGGACGATTCCGCCGAGGTCTATATCGGCGAGGAGTTCATCGGCGTGCTGTTCGTCGACGACGAGGACGATGATCGTTCGTTCCAGCTCCAGGTCGCCATTCTCGAGAGCGATCTCGAAGACGCCGCCGACTGAACCCGGCGCATGCGCCTGCCGGACATTCCGGCGGGTCTGCCTTCATCACGCGCGCGCGCCCACGGGCCGCGCGCGTTTGTTTTGCAAGGGGAGCGATCAGCCCTTGTGGATCTGGGTGACCAGGCGGTCCATCGCGGTTGCCACGGAGCGCCAGTCGTCGAGCCAGCTCCGCGGAAAGCGGAAGGTGAGATCGGCGCCGCCGATGCGGCGTTCGCTCAGGCACATGCCCGGAGTTTCGCCGTCGCGGGTGCAGCGCGCGACGAGGCGGGGCGTCGCGGCGACATAGAGGTCCTCGTTGGCGTAGGGCGAGTTGTCGCGGAACGGCTGCAGGCTGAGGCCGTCGCTGCCGCGCGCAGCGCCGGCGGCGAGGTAGCGCGGATAGATGGTGCGCTCGCGCTCCTCCGGCGCCAGCGCATCGTTGTGTGCGGCGATCGACAGGAACACCACCTGGATGGTCTGCGGTGCACTCTCGACCGTGTCGGCGGTGACATGGCGCGGCTGCTCGCCCGGGGCGAGGGAGGGGTAGGCGAAGGAGAGGTCGACGCGGTCCTGCGGTCCGGTGTGGCGCTGCACCTTCATCCGCACGCTGTCGGTCGGAACGTCGAAGATGGTGCCGCCGACGCTGATCGGCAGGCGCGACGGATCGATCGCGCTGCCGCCCGAGGTCCAGGTCGGCCACAGCAGATAGGTCACCGCCGCGATCGCCGCGCCGCCGATGGCGACAGACACCAGCATCGGCAGGGCATGACCACGGCCCGCGCCGCGCCGGCGCCCGGGAACTGAAAGCAACGTCATCACAACCGCAACGATCGAGGGGCGAATCGGGGGGAGTATGCCACGGCCACCCGCGCGATAGCGCCGGGCATGCGGCCCGAGCCATGCCGCCGCCGCGGTTCCTGCCGGACGCGTTAACCCTTTCTTAAGGATGAGCTGGCGCTGGCCGGCGGGTTTTGCGAAGCAGAGGGGCCGGGCGGTCCAGCCCGCGTGCGAGGCGGATAACGGGGAAGCCAGATGTCGCCGGACGTGTTCAATTCGCTGTTCTCGCTCCTGATCGGCTTCGCGCTCGCCGGCGCCCTGACCAGCGGTTACCAGGTGCTTTCCGACCGCCCCGCCGGCTTCGGCCTGCTGGCGCAGGGCGTTGCCCCCAGCACCTTCGCCGCCGTGCCCTTCCTGGTGTTCGCTGCGCCCTTCATCATCATGCGCAACACCGTGCGCGGCCGCCGCATCGAGAACCGCCGCGTCGAGTTCGTGATGCTGGCGACCGTTCTCGCCGGCTTCTGGAGCATGATGTGCGGCACCGTCTTCCTGCGCGTGCTGCAGATGGCGGGCATGTTCGCCTGACCCTCGCGAGGCCTCTCGCCTTCTCCTTGTATTCCATGGCAGTCTGAAGCCTACGCGGACGACGCGCGGTCAATTTCTGCTGTTCTCAACGAAGGCGCGGTATGGCGATCTATGAACTCGACGGGCGCTCGCCCCAGTTTCCTGCGGACGGACATTACTTCATCGCCGACAGCGCCGAGGTGATCGGCAACGTCCGGCTCGCGGCCGATACCAGCATCTGGTTCGGCTGCGTGCTGCGCGGCGACAACGAGCTGATCGACATCGGCGAGGGCTCGAACGTCCAGGACAACTGCACCTTCCATACCGACCCCGGCTTCCCGATGACCATCGGCCGCAACTGCACCATTGGCCACAACGTCATCCTGCACGGCTGCACCGTCGAGGACGGCGCGCTGATCGGCATGGGCGCGATCGTCATGAACGGCGCGCGCATCGGCAAGGGCTGCGTGGTTGGTGCCGGCGCGGTGGTCACCGAGGGCAAGGTGTTTCCCGACCACTCGCTGATCGTCGGCGCGCCGGCGAAGGCGATCCGCACCCTCGACCCCGAGCAATCCAGGGCGCTGCTCGGCGGCGCGGCGCGCTATGTCGAGAACGGCAAGCGCTTCAAGGCCGGCCTCAAGCGGATCGGCTGAAGCGGGGACAGGGAGACGAGACGATGACGTCATCAGCTCAAGCCGCGCCGCGGCCGCTCGCCGAGATCGCGAGCTACCATGCCCATGTCTACTACGATCCGAACACCTCGCGCGCGGCCGCCGAGCGGCTGCGCACGCTGATCGGCGAACGCTTCGTGGTGCGGCTCGGTAACTGGCATGACGTCAAGGTCGGGCCGCATGATCAGGCGATGTACCAGGTCGCGTTCGCCAATGACGTGTTCGCGACGCTGGTGCCGTGGCTGATGCTCAACCATGCCGGCCTCAGCATCCTGATCCATCCCAACACCACCAACCCGCGGCGCGATCATCTCGTCGATCCCCTGTGGATCGGCAAGCCGCTTCTCGTCCACGGCGACAAGCTGCCGGAGCACGACGAGGCGGAAGAGCCGCTCGCGCCGAACACCACGCCGCATCTGCCGGCGTAGGCCATTTCAGAACGACGATTGCTGCAAGTCCATATTTCAACACCAGAGAGTGCCGGGGACGTTTTCATGACAGGGATGGGAGATCGGGCGCACGCGTGGTTGCGCGCGCCGTTGATGTGGCTTGCCGCAGGCGCAGCCGTGCTGCTGACGGTGGCGTCGGCGAATGCCGCGGCGATGCGTTTTGCGGTCGCCGGCAATGGCGGCAATTGCGTCGGTTGCGAATGGATCGCTGCGGATGGCGACATCACCGCGCAGACGCCCGACGATTTCGCCGCGTTCCTGAAGAAGAACTCCGACCTCGGTGTGCAGCCGTCGATGACGTTGAATTCGACAGTTGGCGACATCGGCGCGGCAATGAAGCTCGGCGAGTTGATGCGCGCGGCGCGCATCCAGGTGAGCGTCGGCCGCTCCAATGTCAACTTCGACGATCCCTCGAAAAACTTTCCACACGAGGATCTGCCGGGCGCCAAATGCTTCGGCGCGTGCGTCTTTGCTTTTCTCGGCGGGGCGGGGCGTATCGCCAAGGCCGGTGACATCGGCGTGCAGCCCTTCGCTACCGCAGGCACGGTAATGCCGTCCGACAAACCGCCTGTGTCGGGCGAGGCCGCGTCCCTGCAGCGTTTCGCGGCGGTGCTCGACTACAGCATTCGCATGGGGGCCGATGCGCGCCTGGTGTCGCTTGCGGCCGGCGCGGCTGACGTTCGCATCTTGACCGACACCGAACTCACCGATCTCAAGATCGCCTGGAACGAGAACAAGATGTCGGGATGGCGGCTCGAGCCCTACGGCAAGGGGGCCATTGCTTTCGCGAAATCGGCGGACGAGCGGACGACGGTGACGCTGTATTGCGACGCCGGCAGCAAGCGCTTCGCTCTGGTGACGCGCGAGGACGGCACGCCGCCGGACCAGGCCAAGCAGCTGTTCGCCACACTGACGGGCGTCTCGGCGTTCGGCAAGGAGGTGAAGATGGACGGCGTGAGCCTGCAGATCAAGCCGAAGGGCTATGCGGTGCGGGTCGCGCTGCCGGCCGACATCGACTGGCGGCGGCAGACCGTGGAGACGCTGTCGATCGACATCGTCGACACCGCGCCGTCGGCGTCGCGCAGCTTCCTGCAGGCCTACATGGCGTTGACGAGCCTTGCCTCGACCACGTCCGTCGCCTTCCGCAATTGCATCTGATCATCCCCCAAAAGGGGTGCGGCCAGCTCTTGGGGGAGAGCTGGCCGCGCGCGAACCGGTCTGGGACGGGGAGGGGTGGGGATGTGACCGGCCGCGGGTCTCGTGGCTTGTGGATTTCGGATCAGCGCGCAGTCGCGGTGGCGACGGCGGGCCGGTTGTCTCCAAGCGATACCCACACATTGGCGTCGCTCTGGCTCTGGCGCTTGACGAAGCGGTAGCCGGTCTCGGTCCAGGCGACGACCTCCTCGTTCTGGTTGTCGAGGATGAATTCGCCCTTGTCCGACTTCACGGTCAGCACCGCGTGTCCATCGCCGTTCTTGTCGCGCACCACCGTGATCAGCAGTGCCTCGCGCGGCCATCCGGCGTCGATCAGCATCTTGCGCTTGAGCAGGACATAGTCCTCGCAGTCGCCGTAGCCGTCGGTCGGATAGGACCACTTCTCGACGACGCCCCAGTGATCGAGGTCGGTCATCGGCTTGATGTTCTCGTTCACCCAGCGATTGACGCGCAGCAGATCGCGCCATGCGGTTTGCGTCATCACGATGTCGCGCGGCTGCGTTGCGCTGCTGCGGCAGTCGTTGGGATTATCGGCGCAGAAGTCGACCCAGCCGATCGGCGCACGCGTGGTGTCTCCGATCGATGCATGCAGGTTCGACGACGGCGGTAGACTTGCTTGCTGCAGGCGCTCGCCTGCACTGGCGTGTGCCGTCAACCCCATCAGGATGGCACATGCCAGCCCGATGCCCTGTTTTGTTTTACGCGACACTGTGGCCCCCGTTTTTTTGTTGGACCATGTGTCGCACAGACGATTTTCGGCGCCGCTAAATCGCTTCTCGCAATTCGAAGCGAATGCGCATCAAAACTGGCGCGAATTTTCCGCTGTTTTGATGCGAGATTGATTCAAATGCGAGCAATCGGCATTTGATTCAAATTTGATGCATTAAGGCGCAACGAGCTGGCGTCGCAGCGATTTCGCATTCGGTCGGCGGCGCGATTAACCGTGTCCGGTGGCATTGTCGCGACCTCGTCGCGGCGAGCGGACACGAAAAACCCCGCCGAAGGGCGGGGTTTGGCGGTCGTCACGGCGGCTGCCGCGTTTACCTGGCGGTGACGTTATCTTCGAGAGTGTCGGGCAGCTGCGGAAAAGCGAACTCCAGCGCGAAGCCATCCTCGAGGTGGCGGATCACCTGGGCCTGCACCCGCCCGATGGTCACCTTGGCGCCGATCTCCGGGCGCGTCTGCGACGAGATCGCAGCGCCCGACAGCGACATGTCGATGACGCGGCACAGCATCTCCTGGCCGTCGGCCAGCAGGATGCGGGCGGTGGGGTTGCGCGGCACGATTCGGTCGTGGCGGCGATCCTCCGGCAGGTTGAGGATCTGGCGGTTGGCGAGCCAGGTCAGCTGCGCAGCCATCTTGTCGCGCTTGCGCGGCGTCGCGTTCACCGTCATGGCGAAGCCGTTGTCGATGATGCGGGTGATCTTGCCCTCGACGCGGCCGACATGGTCGAGATAGGCGATGACGCGGTCACCAACATTGCCGATGCCCGGCGCCAGCATCGCAAGACCCCCGGGCGACATGTTGATCACCTGGCAGGGAAACTCGCGGCGGTCGGGAAGCATGTACCGTCCCAGCAGGTGCACCTTGACGCGCTGAAACCGCCGTCGCTCTTCTGCGACCGGCAAGGCCGATTTTCGCTGCGCCAACACCATAAGCTTGTACCACTCAACCGCGGGTCGGTAGGGGCAAACCCTACGGCTGTCAGGGTTAATACCCCGTTAGCGGCGGAAAGGCCGCAGCCGGTTCCCGCCATCCACCGAATGACCGATCCCGTGGCAGGAAGGCCATCCCTAGTCTCGCGGGCGCGGACTGGCGGCGGTGCGCCGCCAGGGCCAGACTGACGACCCGACACCATAGAGCCTGACACAAGAAAGAGACCGAGGAGATGCCGGTGGCCCGAACGACCCTGAAGCTGATTGCTGCCGTGGCGATGCTCGCCGGGGCGTGGACGGCCGCCAAGGCGGCGGACAATGCCCCCGCGATCCGCGTGACATTGCTGGGCAGCGGCACGCCGACCCCGCGGCCGGACATCTTCAGCATGTCCACGCTGGTCGAGGCAGGGGACCAGAAGCTGGTGTTCGATCTCGGCCGCGGCTCGACGATCCGCCTCTACCAGAAGAAGATCCCGCTTGGCGCCGTCACCGCGCACTTCATCACCCACCTGCATTCGGACCATATCGTCGGCCTGCCCGACATGTGGATGACCGGCTGGATCGGCACGCCATGGGGCTCGCGCAAGACGCCGATGGTGGTGTTCGGGCCCAGGGGCACCGTCGCGATGACCGAAAATCTCACCCGGGCGTTCGCCGAGGACATCCGCATCCGCACCGAGGACGAGCATTTCCCCGCCGCCGGCATCGCCTTCGACGCCACGGACATCGTCGCCGGCCCCGTCTATGACAAGGGTGGCGTCAAGGTCACGGCGTTCGAGGTCAACCACGGCGAGCACATCCGCCCGGCCTACGGCTACATGGTGGAATATGCCGGCCACAAGGTCGTGCTGTCCGGCGACACCAGGTACGACGAGCGCGTCGCCAACGCCGCCAAGGGCGCGGACCTGCTGATCCACGAGGTGTCGGTGATCGAGCCGGAGCTGATCCAGGCCCGGCCGGAGTACCGCGCCATCGCGGACCACCACACCTCGCCGGAGGAGGCGGGCCGGATCTTTTCGATCGCGAACCCGAAGCTCGCCGTCTATTCACATATCGTGTTCGCCGGGGTGAAGCCGATCCAGGACGTGCCGGTGGAGGCGCTGACCACGCGCACCGAGAGCACCTACAGGGGCCCGTTCATGATCGGTGCGGACCTGATGTCGTTTGCGATCGGCGACAAGGTCGAGGCGTTCGGGCCCGATGGCGCCGCGCTGAAGCCGCTGATGGCGGGGCAGTGACGCGAGCTGCAGGCACCGGACCTCGCCGGCGACAACGCATCGCGCGGGCAACGAAAAATCCTGTCGCTCTCGCTCGAACGGCGAATGCCCGTTCGGCAGAGTGACGCCTATCGCTGCGCGCCCTTGTTGCAGCCCGAGAACCTTTGCTCGCAAGAGGATTTGCACTGAGCCAATTGCGGCGGCGTGTACTGCCCCGCTCTGGCAAATTTGTTGCAATTGCTCTTGCAGACGCAACCTCCATCGGAGATCGCGCCAGATCCGTTCGCGTCAAAGGCGGCAGCGGCGGCGCTGAACAGGCAGGCAGCCAAGGTCAAACCAGCGAAAAGCTTCATTTGAATCTCCCCAGACCCGGCCGGATCATTCCGCAGCTCGCGAGCGGACGCAAGGCGTTGCGATGAAAGGGCGAGGGGGAAGGGGTGGCAAGATCATACGCGGTCAGCCAACGTTGCGCGAACGCGGATGTCCGGTCATGCGTCAGCGCAGGCCCTCGTACACCATGAAGCCGCGCACCGCCGACCAGCGGCGGACGGCGCGGGGTTTGGGGCGTGGCGTGAGGTAGCGCCACGACGTCAGGGTGAAATCGGTCATCGGGCCGACCGGGCTGTCGAACGGGGCGAGCAGGCCGGTCAGGCTCAGCGGCGCGTGGCTGCGGGCGCTGAACGGCAGCAGCAGCAGCTCCAGCGGCGCCGGCGTGCCGTCGGCGGCCCGTGCGGTGATGCCGGCGATCGCAGGCTGGCTCTCCTCGCCGACGATGGTCAGGATATCGGTGATCTCGGCCCGGCTGCCGGATGCGAACAGGCCGGGGAAGCTGTGGCCCTTGGCGTCGCGGCCGAGCAGCGCGCACACGCGCGTGCCCGCGACGCGGAACGGGAACCCGTCCGCGACCTCGAACGCCAGCACGAAGATGTCGCCCAGCAGTTCGCGCACCGCGTCGGGATCGAACTCGCTGCGGTCGGGCGCCGGCGCGTCGCCGCGCTTGCTGTCCCAGTATTCAAAAAAGGCCCGGTTCGAAGGGTGCTTCATCAGCCTGCATTCCTGGCCCGAAAAGGGGCCGGCACGGACACTTGTGTTCCGGAACCGGTCACTTTCGGGCGTCGTTCGTTTGTGCAGGACAGACTTTGCAGCGTCCATGCCGCCGAGCGGGCCGGCGGCGCCTTTGTGGCGTTAACGTTAAATTAACTATGGAGTTGGGGTTTTCCCGAACCGCGCTAGTATCCCGATCACGCCAGCGCGGCGCCGGTTGTTCTCCACGGCCGGTTGCTCATGGCGGATAACAGATGGCGTCAAGCAGACTGGTCATCGCGGGGAGGGGTGGGGATCCTGCGGCAAGACCACTTGAGATCGCACCCCGGCGATCGTGGAAAAGGGAGGGCTCTTGCCCTCCCTTTTGCTTTTGGGTGGGGCGATGCCGCCCGGCGGTTGACGGCACACCGGAATTTGCCCTGCTGCATTGCAAGGGGGCGCTTGCGCCGGCCCGGCAAAGCCGCCTATCTGGAGGCAACGCCCGCCGCGTCGCCGACCGCTGGAGGGTACCCAAGCCTCTGGACCTGCAGCCGTTGTCGTCTCCGCGCGAACCGATCCTGACCATTCCCGGCGCCATGACGGCGCTGCTCGCGCTCCTCGCGGTGATCCATCTCGTCCGGATCATGCTGCCTTACGAGCTCGGCGAATGGATGATCTGGGCGTTCGGCTTCGTGCCGGCGCGCTATGACCTCGCGCTATCGGATCCGCGTTTCCCCGGAGGCGAGGCGGCGGCCGTCTGGACATTCCTGACTTATGCGCTGCTGCACGCCGACGCCAGCCACATCATCTTCAATGCGTTGTGGATGCTGCCGTTCGGCAGCGCTCTGGCCCGGCGCTTTGGTGCAGCGCGCTTCTTCCTGTTCCTCGCGGTGACGGCGGTCGCCGGCTCGCTCGCGCATTTGCTGACCCATCAGCATGAAGTGGTGCCGATGATCGGCGCATCCGCGTCGGTATCCGGCGCCATGGCGGCGTCGATGCGGTTCGCGTTCGGCCATGGCAGCTTCCTGTCGTTCGCACGCCCCGCCGATGCCGATCGCGCGGCGCGCGTTCCGGCGCTGTCGCTGTTCCAGGCGCTGCGCAATCCGCGCGTGCTCGCGTTCCTCGCGGTGTGGTTCGGCATCAATATCGTGTTCGGCATCGGCGCGATCGCGGTGGGGAGCGCGGAGCAGAGCGTCGCCTGGCAGGCGCATATCGGCGGTTTTCTGGCCGGGCTGCTGTTGTTTTCGCTGTTCGATCCCGTGTCGCGGCGCAGCGAGGACCCAAGTCCGCTGCCGCCGGCGGAGCCGCCTCCGGCCGATCTCCCGGATGGCCGCATCTGACTGACGGCCGCAGACGCCGCCGTCGCTGCCTTGCGAGTCCCGCTGATTTCATCCATCATCATCGCAGCCGGTTCGACACTGCGGTGTCGACGACTGAAAAAATACAAAGCCGCGGCGCTGGCTAAGCGGTTGTTTTTCTCAGGAGGCGACGATGATTGTACGGGCAATCCTCAATGCGAAGGGGCATCACGTGCTCGGCGTCGATCCCGACGCCAGGCTGTCGGCGGCGATCAAGCTGCTGTCGGAGCGCCGCATCGGCGCGGTGCTGGTGATGCAGGGCCAGCGCCTCGAAGGCATCCTGTCCGAGCGCGATATCGTTCGCGTGCTCGGCGAGCGCGGTGCCTCGGTACTCGACGAGCCGGTGAGCGCGGTGATGACGCGCAAGGTCGTCACCTGCAAGGAAACCGACACGGTCGGCCATATCATGGAAACCATGACTGCGGGCAAGTTCCGCCATCTGCCGGTCATGGATGGCGAGCGGCTGATCGGCCTGGTCTCGATCGGCGACGTCGTGAAGTCGCGTGTCGAGGAGTACGAGCGCGAACAGCAGGCGCTGCACGACTACATCAAGACCGCCTGATCGCCGCAGCCTGATCAAGGCCGCCTGTCCAGCAGGACCCGATTGCCGTCGGCGCGCCAGGCGCGCGCCACGTCACGGCGCGAGGTTCTGGTTCTGGCCGATGCCCGGCGTATTGCTGGAGGTCGGCGACAGGATCGCGATCGCTTCCTGGATCGACTCGATGGTGCGTTCAGCGGCGCGCGCGCCGTGGGCGATGGTCTCGTCGGCGCGATGGAAGTCGAACCAGCCGATCTTGCCGACGCGCGGCGAGATCAGCACGTCCGGCGGATCGCCGGCGAGGCGGGCGCGGGTGATGCGGTCCTGCATGATGTTGAAGGCCTCCACCATCACGGTGGAGATGCCCGGGCGGTCGCCGCTGCCGAAGAACTCGCGTTTCACGGTGCGCTCGGCCGAGAAGAACTTGCCGATGCCGCGCCTGGGAGGCGTCGCGATCGTCTCGTCCTCGGTGGTCTCTTCTGCCGCGCCATGGGTGGAGATGATGGTGCCGTGGCCGAACACGTCGGTGCTGACATTGGCGGCGATGACGATTTCGGCGCCGAGCGCGCGCGCCGCCGACACCGGCACCGGGTTGACCAGCGCGCCGTCGATCAGCCAGCGGTCGCCGATCGCCACCGGCGAAAAGATCCCGGGCAGGGCGTACGATGCCCGCATGGCATCGACCACGCGGCCGTGGGTCAGCCAGATCTCGTGGCCGGTCTGTACTTCGGTGGCGATGGCGGCGAAGCGCAGCGGCAGCTCGTCGATGCGGGTGCGCCCCATCGCGGCCTCGAGCTGCGCGGCGAGCTTGTTGCCGCCAATCAGGCCGGAGCCGTTGAGGCGGATATCGAGGTAGCTGAAGATGTTCTTGGGTTGCAGGCTGCGCGCCCAGTCCTCGAGCGTGTCGAGATGGCCGGCCGCGTAGCTGCCGCCGACCACGGCGCCGATCGAGGTGCCGACCACGATGTCGGGCAGGATGCCGTTGGCGATCAGGGTTCGCAGGATGCCGATATGGGCAAAGCCGCGCGCGGCACCGCCGCCGAGGGCAAGGCCGATGGTGGGCCGTCGCGTCGGCCCGAGGCCCGCCTTGTCCCGGTTACGTCCAATCAAGCTCTCCAGCACGGCAGTCTCCCAAGGCGAATCTCTCGCGGTGCGGCCGACGCCGGCCCGCAAATCACTGTCCCGCCCCAGCACTCGCAACACATATAGGCAGGAATTGTGCCCTTCGCCTTAACCGGGGGGCGTTTTCGCCATGAGCGCACGGCAACCCGCCGATGCGCCGGGCGGGCATGCAAGGCGGCGCCGGCGGCACCGCAGGGCCGCACCGGCATGTGAACCAGCGATGAATTCGGCCGCCACAGGCTTGAATTCGCCGTGTTTTCGGTCGAAAAACCACGTCATGATACCGAAATGCCACCACTGCCGGCGCGCCGGGCGACCGTTTGCGGCCGCCCTGTCGCTGTTGCTGGTGGTGGGCCTTCTGGCGGCGCCCCATGGGGCGTCGGCCCAGATGTTTTCGGACCGGCCGCCGCCGATCCCGCCCCGCGCGGTTCCCGAATCGCCGGCCGGACCAGCCATGAACCTTGCGCCGCCGTCCGGCGCCGCCGCGGGGCCGGCCGCGCTGCCGAGCCCGATCACCCAACCGCCCGTAGCCGCCGCGCCGCTGGCGCCGCCACCGGCCGCTGCCGCAGTGGCGACCCCCGGCCAGCCGGTGCTGGCGCTGTCGGCGCGGTTCGGCAAGGAACTCGCCACGGTGAACAGCGGTCTGGTGTGGCGGGTCTATGCCGACAAGCCCGACGCGGCCGGAGCCTTCAAGCTGGTGCGCGAGGAGCGCTCGCCGACGCCCAACATCGTGCTGCCGCCGGGCAGCTACGTGGTCCATGTCGGCCTTGGCCTCGTCAGCGCGGTGCGCCCGGTGACCATCCGCCAGGACACCACCCGCGAGACCTTCGACCTGCCGGCCGGCGGCCTGCGCATCGAGGGCAAGGTCGGCTCCAGCAAGATCCCGCCGAACCAGATCGCGTTCAGCATCTACAAGGGCAGCCAGTTCGAGGTCGGCGACCGTGCGCCGCTGGCGCAGAACGTCGCCGCCGGCGAGGTGCTGCTGGTGCCGGAAGGCACCTACTACATCATTTCGAACTATGGCGACGCCAACTCGGTGGTGCGCTCCGACATCCGCATCCAGGCCGGCAAGCTCACCGACGTCACGGTCACCCACCGCGCGGCGGTGATCACGCTCAAGCTCGTCGGCGAGAAGGGCGGCGAGGCGCTGGCCAACACCTCGTGGTCGGTGATCACGCCGGGCGGCGACGTGGTCAAGGAATCGATCGGCGCGTTCCCGCGCGTCATCCTCGCCGAGGGCGAGTACCGCGCCATCGCCAAGAACGAGGGCAAGGTTTTCGAGCGCTCGTTCAACGTCGTCAACGGCGTCGATGGCGAGGTCGAGGTCGTCGCGCGCTAGAGCTTTTCGAATTCCAATGTTCGCGATCAAGGCCGTCGGCGCCTTCGCAAGCGATGCCGCCGTATTGAAGGCCGCGACCACGCCCTGATATCGTTCGGTCCATCTGCTGCCCCTGGATCGGCCGTCATCCACCATGCCATTCTACCGGCTTAACGAAGACGATCTTCGCCCCGACGACGCCGATGGTTTCGACCCCGAAGGCGTGCCGCGGGCGATCACTGCGTTTGGCGCTGATATCTCGACCCGGGGGATGGAGCTCGGCCTCCACGTCCATCGCAAGGCTGAGGTCATCCTGACCATGCGAGGCATCGTCCGGTGCGAGGCCGATCGCAGCGCCTGGATCGTGCCGCCGCGCTGCGCCGTGTGGATTCCCGGCAATCGGCCGCACAGCGTGACCTTCTCCGGACATGTCGAGGTCTACTGCGTGTTCATCGAGCCGGAAGTGGTGCCGACACTGCCCGGGCAATGCTGCGGGCTGTCGGTCTCGCCACTGCTCGAGCGCCTGCTGCTGCACGCCGCGACGATCCCGGTACTGTACGACATCGATGGCGCCGACGGCCGCATCGCCACGGTGCTGCTCGACCAGCTGGCGCGGGCGTCGGTCGAGATGCTGAACTTTCCGATGCCGGCCAACGCCAAGCTGCGCAACATCGCCGCGGCGATGATGGCCGAGCCCTCCGACCGCGCGACCATCGCCGACTGGGGCAAGCGCATGGCGATAGCGCCACGCACACTGACCCGCATGCTGCAGCGCGAGACCGGCATGAGCTTCGGCCGCTGGCGCCAGCAGCTTCATATTCTCATCGCCTTGCAGCGTCTCGCCGGCGGCGCGTCGGTGCAGGCCGTCGCGCTCGATCTCGGCTACGAAGGCGCCAGCGCGTTCGTCACCATGTTCCGCAAGGCGCTGGGCAAGCCGCCGGCACGCTATCTGGCGGAGCGCGGCGCGGCCGTATGAGCGCGGCCGTGCGCCGCCGGCCTCGCGGCATCGTCTGACCAGATATCGCAATTCGTTGTCCTGTCCACGGAATGTGATCGCGGCGGCGATGTCTTATCGTCGCGTCCGCATCGACACATCATCTCAGGGAGCCGGACACGTGGATTCACTCAGCAGCGGCCTTGTCGCGGACATTCTCGCGCGCCTGCATCGGGAGGCGGAGGCAGCCGACGCGTCGCTGGCGCCATCCGGCGCGGGCAAGGCGGCAAGCCTCGACGCCATGGTCGACGAGTTCGTCGCGGCCGAGAAGCGCGACTTCCAGGAGGTGTATTCCGGCCTTGCCGACAACTTTCTCAACGTCTCGCCGCAGTTCGGACGCTTCCTCTACATGTGCGCGCGCGCCTGCCGGGCGCAGCGGATCGTCGAATTCGGCTCGTCCATGGGCGTCTCGGCGATCTACATGGCGGCGGCGTTGCGCGACATGGGCGGCGGCCGCCTGACCGGTACCGAGCTCGAGCCCGGCAAGGCGGAGCGTGCGCGGGCGAACATCGCGGCGGCGGGGCTTGCCGATGTCGTCGAGCTGCGTGTCGGCGATGCCCGCGACACGCTCGCCGCCGGCGTCGGCGGCACCATCGACATGGTGATGCTCGACGGCGCCTTCACGCTCTACCTTCCCGTGCTGAAGCTGCTCGAGCCGCATCTGCGGCCCGGCGCGCTAATCGTCGGAGAGAATGCGTTTGCCCGGGCGTCGGGCTATCTCGACCATGTGCGCAATCCGCAGAATGGCTACCTCTCCCTGCCACTGCCGTTCGATCTTGGGCGCGGCAACGAACTCACGGTGCGGACGCGATGATCGGCCGCGCGCGATCCCTTCATGGACGCGGGGGAGCGGGGTTGTGACCGAACCCGTTCATGAGGCGGCCCGGCACGGGCCCGTGACGCGCGCGCTGGTGCGATGGCTGATGCGACCGGCGCGCGTGGCCGCGGTCGAGACGCTGTCGCCGCGCTTCCGCCTGGTCGATATCGAGGGCGAGGCGTTGCGGGACGTCACGTGGGCTGCGGGCCAGAAGATCCAGGTGTCGGTCGGCGGTGGCCTGAGCACGCGAACCTATACGCCGGTGATGTGGGATGCCGGCCGCGGCCGGACGCGGTTGCTCGCCTTCGCCCATGGCGACGGTCTCGGCAGCCGATGGGTGAGCAGCCTTCGTGCAGGCGATCGCTGCCAGTTCTTCGGCCCGCGCCGCTCGCTCGACCTGTCCGCGCTCGCTGCGCCAATCGCACTGTTCGGCGACGAGACCTCGTTCGGCCTCGCAACCCTGCTGCGCGAGGACCCGCCGACGGCCGGCGCCATTCAGACGTTCGAGGTGTCGGATGCCGCGGAGGCGCGCGCGGTGCTGGCGTCGATCGGTATCGATCAGGCGACGCTGATCGAACGCCGCGCCGACGACGGCCATCTCGTCGCGGCCGCAGACGAGGTGCTGCGCTGCATTGGGAGCGGCGCTGATGTCGCGCTGACGGGCAGGGCCCCGTCGATCCAGCGCGTCGGCCGGGCACTGAAGGCCGCGGGCGTCCGGTCGACGCGGATCAGGACCAAAGCCTATTGGGCGCCGGGCAAGACCGGACTCGATTAGGTCGCCAACGCCCCCCAGGCCTCTTCGATGCGCCTCATGAGGCGGCCTCGGCATCATCGTCGCGTGCGAATGCCAGGCGTTGCCGAGCATCCGCCGATGCATGCGAACGTCTTGTTCACGCATCTTTCCGCAATGTTGATGGCGTCGTTTCGCGATCGAGATTGCATTGCGACGCCAATGGTTTCCCAATGCTAACCATCGGTCGTCTTAAAAGTGTCATAATGAAACACTGCCGGGAACTCTTTACCCTTCGTCAATCAGGCAAGGTTGAATTAACCGCGATTTTCGCTGCGTGCGCGGGAAGGGGAAGTCGTGGGTGCCGTCAGGAAGACGATCGAGGACGAAGTTCTCGGCGAAGCGATGAACGACATGGAGACGCTGCGGCGCAAGTGGTTCGCCGCGCTGCGTCCCGGCGAGCAGCTCCCCGCGTACGAGGAAGTGGTGCTCGGCAGCATGGGACGGCTCGCCGACCACATGGCGCTGCTGCAAGGCAGCGGCGACACGCTGACCATCATGCGCACCGGCCGCGCATTGCGGCAGTGGCTCGGACAGGACGCATGGGACACCCGCGTCGCCGATCTCGCGCCTGAATACGCCGGCGTTCTGTCGGAAGTCGCCGCCAATGCGCTCGGCAGCCAGCGCCCATACGCCACCTCCGCCTATCATGTCGCCAACGGCATCGTCCGCACCTTCGACATCTATGCCATGCCGATGGCCTGCCGCTGGGGCCCGCCGCTGATCTCGATGTATGTCCATGAGCGTGGCGACGGTTACAGCCTTGTCGACACCATCTTCCGCGCCACCGACGACGGCTTTCTCGCGCTCGCGGCCTGCCGCAACGCCGGACGGGCGACGGTCGATTTCCAGATCGTCGACCTCAACGAAGGCGCTGCGCGCCTGCTGCAGCGGCCGGCCGAGACGCTGCGCTGGCATCGTCTCAGCGAGGGCGAGCACGACCTGTCGTCGCCCGAGGTGCTGCGGCGGCTTAGCGCCGTGATCGAGAGCAGCCAGCCGCAGCAGCTCGAAATCGCCACCGCCCGAGGCACGCATCTGCGCATCAGCGTCGCCGCGATCGGCGACCTGCTGTCCGCGACCGTCACCGACGTGACCGATCTCAAGCGTCGCGAACAGTCGTTCCGCCTGTTGTTCGAAAGCAACCCGATGCCGATGTGGGTGTTCGACGACGAGACGTTCGCCTTCATCGGCGTCAACGATGCGGCCATCGCCCATTACGGCTACAGCCGCGACCAGTTCCTGCACATGCAGACCAGCGACATCTGGCCGGCCGACGAGCGCGACATCCATCTCAAGACGCTGCGCGAACTCGACGACAGCTACCAGTCGCGCCGCAGCTGGCGCCATCTCCGCGCCGACGGCAGCGAGATCGAGGTGCTGACCTATGGCCGCCGGGTCAATTTCGGCGGCCGCAGCGCCTTCATGGTGGCGATCATCGACGTCACCGAGCGGCGCAAGGCCGAAGCCAAGATCTCCTACATGGCGCATCATGACGCGCTCACGGACCTGCCGAACCGCGTGATGCTGCAGCAGCGCCTGCAGCACACCGTCGAGCAGTGCAGCCGCGCCGACCGCCAGGCCGCGGTGCTATGCCTCGACCTCGACATGTTCAAGGGCGTCAACGACACCTTTGGCCATCCGGTCGGCGACCGCCTGCTGCAACAGGTCGCGCAACGCCTCAAGGGAGCGCTCGGCGTCGGCGATCTCGCGGCCCGCCTCGGCGGCGACGAGTTCGCGCTGATCCTCGACCAGATCTCCGGACCTGCGGAAGCCGGCGACCGCGCCAACCAGTTGATCGCCGACCTCAGCCGGCCCTACGACATCGACGGCCGCGACATCACCATCGGCGCCAGCATCGGCATCGCCATCGCGCCGCTCGACGGCGACACCTCCGAGGCGCTGCTGCGCACCGCCGACATGGCGCTGTACCGCGCCAAGGCCGACGGCGGCGGCGCCCATCACTTCTTCGAACCGGAAATGGATCGCCAGGCCCAGGCGCGGCGGGCGCTCGAAGCCGACCTGCGTCATGCGCTCGCGAGCGGGGAGTTCGAGCTGCATTACCAGCCGCTGGTCAACCTGTCGGCCGACCGCATCACCTCGTTCGAGGCGTTGCTGCGCTGGCGCCATCCCGAGCGCGGCATGGTCTCGCCGGTGGAGTTCATCCCGGTCGCCGAAGACATCGGCCTGATCGTGCAGATCGGCGAATGGGTGCTGCGCACCGCCTGCAGCGACGCGGCGCAGTGGCCCACCGACATCAAGGTGGCGGTGAACCTGTCGCCGGTGCAGTTCAAGAGCCGTAACCTGGTGGCGGCGGTGGTGGCGGCCCTGGCGCATTCGCGCCTGCCGGCGCACCGCCTCGAGCTCGAGATCACCGAGTCGGTACTCCTCGCCGAAACCGACGCCAACCTGCAGACGCTGCACCAGCTGCGCGGGCTCGGGGTGCGCATCTCGATGGATGATTTCGGCACGGGCTACTCGTCGCTGAGCTACCTGCGCAGCTTCCCGTTCGACAAGATCAAGATCGACCGCTCGTTCATCCGCGACCTGCCGGATCGCGCCGACTGCATCGCCATCGTGCGGGCGATCTCGGGGCTGGCGCGCAGCCTCAGCATCGCGACGACGGCGGAAGGGGTCGAGACGCGCGAGCAGCTCGACCGTCTGCGTGCTGAAGGCTGCACCGAGGTGCAGGGCTTCCTGTTCAGCCCGGCGCGGCCGGCGTCGTCGATCGGCGAATTGCTGGCGCGCTTCGGCAAGAACGCCGCCCAGGCGGCGTGACAGGCGCGCGCGCATTTGATCTCCTCATGGGGAGGAGCGCGGCAAACCGGCCTCATCGCTCGAGACGCCCGCTGCGCGGGCTCCTCAGAACGAGGGGCAAGGCCGGCGCGGGAATCGCGCGATGGATCTGCCGCCACCCGGCGATGCGACTGTTCGCGCCGGGGACATGAATCTCAAAAGCGCGTGACGATTTCAGCGAGGTTCGGCCGCGGCCGGTCCTCGACGGGATGATCGATCCGGCCGATGTGGATGAAGCCCGCCATCTTCTCGTCGGCGCGCAGGCCGAGCGCGGTCAGCACGTCGCGGTCGAACGAGAACCAGCCGGTCAGCCAGTTGGCGACGTAGCCGAGCGCATTCGCGGCAGTGACGATGTTCATGGCGCTGGCGCCGGCGGACAGCTCCTGCTCCCACGCCGGGACCTTGGGATGCGCCCTGGGCGCGGAGATCACGGCGATCACCAGCGGCGCCTCGGCGAGGCGGTGGCGTTCGATCTCGATCTGCTCGCGGGAGGCGTCGGGATTCTTCGCGGCGAACACACGCGCGATGACGTCGCCGGCCTTCAGCCGCGCATCGCCCTCGAACACGATGAAGCGCCATGGTGCGATCTTGCCGTGGTCCGGCACGCGTGCGCCGATGGTCAGGATGGTGTCTAGCTCGGCCGGGGAGGGGCCGGGACCGCTCATCTCGCGCGGCTTGGCGGAACGGCGGGTTTTCAGCAACTGCAACGTGTCGGACAAGCTTGTCCCCTTCATGTCGTGAATGCAGGTGTCGGATCGCGGCTTGATACCACGCGGCCCCGTGAGCGGCGATACGCCGCGGCGGCCTTTAAAGCGATTCTCGTCGGGCAGCCGCGCGGGCGCTCCGGGCCGGTTCCGGGCCCCTGAAATGGATCCGGCGGCACGCGGCCGCCGGAGGTTGTCGAAGAGCGTGTCAGCCGAGGCGGGCGCGCTTGATGTCGGGCGGCGTCGCCTCGTCGACGAGCGCGGCGATCGCCTCGTCGAGCGGCACCACCGTCTGGCCGTCGCTGCCGAGGCGGCGGATCGACACCGTGCGGTTCTCCGCTTCCTTCTTGCCGACCACCAGCAGCGCCGGGATCTTGGCCAGCGAGTGCTCGCGCACCTTGTAGTTGATCTTCTCGTTGCGCAGGTCGATGTCGGCGCGCAGGCCCGCGCGGCGCACCGCCGCCAGCACCTGCCTGGCGTAGTCGTCGCCTTCCGAGGTGATCGTGGTGACGATCGCCTGGGTCGGCGCCAGCCACAGCGGGAAGTGACCGGCGAAGTGCTCGATCAGGATGCCGGTGAAGCGTTCCATCGAACCGCAGATCGCGCGATGCACCATCACCGGCGTCTTCTTGGCGCCGTCGGCGTCGATGTAGAACGCACCGAACCGCTCCGGCAGGTTGAAGTCGACCTGCGTGGTGCCGCACTGCCAGTCGCGGCCGATGGCGTCGCGCAGCACGTACTCGAACTTCGGCCCGTAGAACGCGCCTTCGCCCGGATTGATCGCGGTCTTGATGCGGTTGCCCGAGCGGGCCTGGATCTCGCTCAGCACGGTCGCCATGACGCGCTCGGCGTGATCCCACGCCTCGTCGGAGCCGACGCGCTTCTCGGGACGGGTCGACAGCTTGACCGTGAGCTCGCCCTCGAAGCCGAAGTCGTCATAGGTCGACAGGATCAGGTCGTTGATCTTGAGACACTCGTCGGCGAGCTGCTGCTCGGTGCAGAACACGTGAGCGTCGTCCTGGGTGAAGCCGCGCACGCGCATCAGGCCATGCATCGCGCCCGATGGCTCATAGCGATGCACCACGCCGAATTCGGCGAGGCGCAGCGGCAGGTCGCGGTAGCTCTTGAGGCCATGCTTGAAGATCTGCACGTGACCCGGGCAGTTCATCGGCTTGATCGCGAACCAGCGCTTGTCCTCGGCCTCTTCGCCGGCCGACTGCGCCGCGAACATGTTCTCGCGGTACCAGTCCCAGTGGCCCGAGGTCTCCCACAGCGACTTGTCGAGCATCTGAGGCGCGTTGACCTCGTCGTAGTCGCCGGCGAGGCGGCGGCGCATGTAGGCGACGATCGACTGGAACAGGCTCCAGCCCTTGGCGTGCCAGAACACGACGCCGGGGCCTTCCTCCTGGAAGTGGAAGAGGTCGAGTTCGCGGCCGAGCTTGCGGTGGTCGCGCTTCTCGGCTTCCTCGAGCTGCTTGAGGTAGGCGTCGAGCTGTTCCTGCTTGGCGAAGGCGGTGCCGTAGATGCGGGTCAGCATCGGGTTCTTGGCATCGCCGCGCCAGTAGGCGCCGGCCACCTTCATCAGCTTGAAGGCGGTGCCGACCTTGCCCGTCGAGGTCATGTGCGGACCGCGGCAGAGGTCGAACCATTCGCCCTGCTTGTAGATCTTGATGGTCTGGTCCTCGGGGATGGCGTCGACCAGCTCGACCTTGAACAGCTCGCCCTTGTCCTGAAACACCTTCTTGGTGTCGTCGCGCGTCCAGATCTCCTTGGTGAAGGGAGCGTCGCGCGCGATGATCTCGCGCATCTTTTTCTCGATGGCGGCGAAGTCTTCCGGGGTGAACGGCTCGTTGCGGAAGAAGTCGTAATAGAATCCGTTCTCGATCACCGGGCCGATGGTCACCTGGGTGCCCGGCCATAACGCCTGCACCGCCTCGGCGAGCACGTGGGCGGCGTCGTGCCGGATCAGCTCGAGCGCGCGGGGATCGTCACGGTTGACGAACTCGATGGCCGCGTCGTGCTCGATCGGATCGGCGAGGTCGGTCAATTGGCCGTCGAGGGTCATTGCCACGGTGCGCTTGGCGAGCGAGGGCGAGATGCCCCTGGCGATGTCAAGGCCGGTGGTGTGTCGGGGAAACTGGCGCCGCGCGCCATCGGGGAAGGTCACAGTGACCGGCTCGGTCTGGGCTTCTGCTGGGCGCAGGTTGGCGAGGCCGAAAACGAACTTGGATTCCGTCATATGTCATCTCCTCAAGCTCACTCCTGCGAACGGACGCAGGTAAGCGGAAAACAGGGGTATAACAGCCAGTGCCGGTGTTGCAAGGCATCGGGGCGGTGAGGGGGGGCCACCGGCGGCAGGCGCAAAACACCGTTGCAAATCCTGATATATGCAGCTGCATTGAACTCGCCTATCGTTCTCCCATGAACAAGTCTGTGGCGCCCACGGCCCTGATGCTGGGAAATTTCGTCACCGGTCTCGCGGTCATGTCGCCGGCAGGCATGCTCGGCGATCTCGCCCGCGCGCTCGGCGTATCGATTCCCCAGGCCGGCCTGCTCATCACCTTCGGCGCGGTGCTGCTGTGCATCGGCTCGCCGCTGATGGTCTGGCTCACCAGCCGTCTCGACCGCCGCATCCTGCTGGCGACCAGCATGGCCGGGGTGGCGGTGTGCCATGTCGCCGTGCTCGCTGCGCCCGACTACGCCACGCTGATGGCGCTGCGGCTTGTCATGCTGGCCTTCCTCGTGGTGTTCACGCCCGTCGCCGCCGGCACCGTCAGCATGATCGTGCCCGAGGCGCAGCGCGCCAGCGGCATTGCCTACGTTTTCCTCGGCTGGTCGCTCGCGCTCGTCGCGGGCCTGCCGCTCGTGACCTACATGTCGGCGCATTTCGGCTGGCGTGAGGCGCTGCTCGCCATCGGCATCATGGCGGCGATCGCGGCGCTGCTGATCGTGCTGGCGCTGCCGCGCGGCCTCGTCGGCGCGCCGGTCGAGCTGCGCACCTGGACGATGATCGGTCGCAACCGTCTCATCCTGCTGCTGCTGCTGATCACCACGCTGCAGATCACCGGACAGTTCTGCACCTTCACCTATCTCGGGCCGCTGCTGGCGCGGCTCACCGAGGCGAGCCCGGCGACGGTCGGTCTTGCGTTCAGCCTGTTCGGCATCTGCGGCCTCGTCGGCAATCTCGTGGCGATGCGCATCGTCGGCCGCATTGGAGCGTTCTGGACGTCGCTGATCTTCCTCGGCGCCATGCTGTGCGGCAGCCTGGTGTGGGTGGTCGGGGTCGGCGCGGCGGCGCTGCCGCTGTTGCTCGGCGCCAGCGTGCTGTGGGGCCTGGGCTTTGCCGCCATCAACTCGATGCAGCAGTCGCGCCTCGTCGGCGCCGCGCCCGCCTTCGCCAGCGCCTCGGTCGCGCTCAACACCTCGATGGTGTATGTCGGACAGGCGGCGGGGTCGGCGATCGGGGGCAGGTTCTTCGAGCAGCAGCTGTTCCACGCCCACGGCTATGCGGGGATCACGTTCGTGCTGCTGGCGATCGGGGTTGCGTTCCTCACCCGTCCGGCGCGCGCCGTGGCGTGAGAGGTGACGAATGCGGATGATGATGGCGGCCTGCGCCGCCTTTGCCGCCTTGGCGCTGTCCGGCTGCGCGGCGCTGCCGCCGGCCTGCATGCCGCCGGGCCAAGCGATGGTGTCGGCGGAAATGCTGTTCGGTCGCAACATCGGCGACCGTCTCGGCGTCAGTGACGCGGCGTTCGCGGCTTTCGCCGCGCGCGAGATCACGCCGCGCTTTCCCGATGGGCTCAGCGTCGTCGATGCCACCGGGCAGTGGCGCGACAGCGCGCGCGGCACGCTGGTGCGCGAGCCCAGCAAGATCGTGCTGATCGTATTCGCTGACGATCCCGACAAGCGCGCCGCACTCGACGCCATCGCCGCTGCCTACAAGCGCGACTTTCGCCAGCAGTCGGTGATGACGACGGTGCGCTCGGCGTGTGTGACCTTCTAGCGCCCGGCCTGAAGCCGGGGCCGGCGTCGCCTCAGCGGGCCTGCTCGCCATCGTTGACGCCGCGCCAGCGGGCGTAGCGCCATGGCAGGAACCAGCGCGCGCCGCGCGGCGCGATCATCGGCACGTTGTCGATGCCGGAGGTGCCGAATGGCTGGCAGCGCAGCAGCCGCGCCAGTGTCATCCAGCCGCCGGCCCACAGTCCGAAGCGCATGATCGCTTCCTCGCCATAGGCCGAACAGGTCGGCAGGTGGCGGCAGTGAAACCCGATCAGCGGCGACAGCGTGTAGCGGTAGCCGAGGATCATCAGCCGTCCCGCCTGGCGGGGCAGGCGTTGCGCCCGCTGCAGGCAGTGGGGGCAGGAGGGCGACAATCGGGGCGCGCGGTTCATGGCGAAGATCTTGGCAGGTTTACTGGCAGGTTTTTTGGCGAGTTTGTTGGCAACGTTCCCGGCGGCAGCGTCGGACGGCACGGGGTGAGCGAAATCCTGGGCGGAATGGTGAAAGCTGTGGCGCCGATCTGCCCGGTTCCGCGGCGAGGAACCCGAGCTGCGGCGCACGGGCGTCATATTCCCGAAATATTGCACGGTTTTGGCTGCGCCGCACCCAAAGTTCCGTGGACGCGAATCCGGGCCGCGACTACGCTTTTGATGATGGCGGCATGACACTAGGCGGGAAGGAACCGATCTTGGACGGCGGCGGGCGTTGGACGGGCAGCAGGAGATGGCGCTTCGGCGCGGTCATGGTGCTGCTCGGCGGGGCGCTGGCAGTTCCGGCGACGGCCGGCGATACGCTCGAGGAACGCAAGCAGCCGATGCACTTCGTCTGGCACGACCGGGCCACGCTCGACGGCGCGGATCGCGCCTGCGGCGGAAGCTGCAAGGGGATCGTCGCCGCCGTCGGCACCGTCACGGCCGACACGCCTCAGGCCTTTGCCGATTTCGCCGCAGGGCGTGATCTGCGCGACGTCACCATGGTGCTCGATTCGAGCGGCGGATCGGTGCTCGACGCCATCGCGATCGGCCGGCAGTGGCGCGCGCTCGGCGTCGCCACGACCGTCGGCATCGTCAACGAGATGCGCAGCGCAGACACCGCGCGGGCGAACATCGTCCCCGAGGCCTATTGCGAATCCATGTGCGCGTTCCTGCTGCTGTCCGGCGCGGTGCGGCATGTGCCCGCCGAGGCACATGTCCGGGTGCACCAGATCTGGATGGGCGATCGCACCGAAGACGCCAGGTCCGCGAGCTACACCGCGCAGGATGTCTCGATCATCGAGCGCGACATCGGCCGGCTTGCAAGCTTCACCTTCGAGATGGGCGGCTCGGGCGAACTGCTGGCGCTGGCGCTCGGCGTGCCGCCATGGGAGCCGCTGCACGAACTCACGGCGAACGAACTGCGGCAGACCGGCCTCGTCCCGGATCAGGCGATGGCGCGTCTTGCGCCAGCGGGGGATCGTTCCGTCGCCGCCGGGGCCAAGCCGATTCAGGACCGCTTCGTCGCCGCACCTGGTCTGGGTGCTGGCGATGGTGCAGGCGCGCCTGCCGGCCGCCCGTCGACCAGGACCGCCGAGGCGGGCGCTCCGACGGGCGTCGCGGTGCCGCGGCGCTGACCGCCACAGGCGTCACCGCGCGACGGCGATACCATGATGATCAACGCCGGCGATGCCGGTCAGTCGTGGGCCGGGGCGCGGGCCTCGATCTGGCCGATGGCATCGACCACCGCGTCGAAGGTCAGCAGGGTCGAGGCGTGGCGCGCCTTGTAATCGCGCACCGGTTCCAGCACTGCGATATCGGCCCACTTGCCGTCCGGCGGCGCGCCGTTCTCCTTCAGCATGCGGCGGACGGTCTCGCGCAGCTCGCGCAGTTCGTCGGCGTTCGACCCGACCACATGGCGCGCCATGATCGACGACGATGCCTGGCCGAGTGCGCAGGCCTTCACGTCATGGGCAAAGTCGGTGACCACCGGCCCGTCCATCTTGATGTCGACCTTGACGGTCGATCCGCACAGCTTGGAGTGGGCGGTGGCGCTCGCGTCCGGCGCTGCGAGGCGGCCGAGGCGCGGGATATTGCCCGCCAGTTCGATGATCTTCTTATTATAGACGTCGTTCAGCATGGCCGCATAAGACCCCTGCGGGGCCGGCCTTGGCGGGCCCCATAGCCTATCCTATATATGTACCGGGTCGCAGGAATAAACCCGTCCGCTTCCCCCAGCCGCCGGAAAAAGAGAATTTCTTCCGGTGCTTGGGATGATATGGGTGACGACGGCAGCGGGCCAGCCCGACGCCGGCTTTTGAATTGTTTCAACTTGGACTTGTGGCGTCCGGTGGCCGAAAGGCCGTTGCGGCGACCCGGTGACACCCCCGGTCCCGTCGAGGGCCGGTCGAACGGAGAGCTGAATGGACGCGATCATCAAGCCGCTGCGCACCAATCCGCCGTCGGAAATTCCGGCGTCGGAGTTTCAGGGGTCGGCCATCCGGGCCGATCTGCCGCGCCCCTCGCGCGAGGAGGCGGAGGCCGCGGTCAAGACGCTGCTCGCCTATATCGGCGAAAATCCCGCGCGCGAAGGCTTGCTCGACACGCCCCGCCGTGTCGTCGAAGCCTATGACGAGCTGTTCCAGGGCTATCACCTGTGCCCGGCCGAGGTGCTCAACCGTACCTTCGGCGAGACCGCCGGCTACGACGACTTCGTGCTGGTGCGCGACATCAACTTCAATTCCCATTGCGAGCATCACATGATGCCGTTCTACGGCCGGGCGCACATCGCCTATACGCCGGTGGAGCGGGTGATCGGGCTCTCCAAGCTGGCGCGGCTGGTCGACATCTTCGCCCATCGCCTGCAGACTCAGGAGCATCTCACCGCGCAGATCGCAGGTGCGATCGACACCGTGCTGAAGCCGCGCGGCGTCGCCGTGCTGGTCGAAGCCGAGCACACCTGCATGTCGGTGCGCGGCATTGCCAAGGAAGGCGCCAGCACCATCACGACGCGGTTCACCGGCCTGTTCCGCAACAATCCGGACGAGCAGAGCCGCTTCCTGAGCCTCGTGCGCAACCAGCGCTGATTCCCGCGCTGCCCTCGGGTTCTGCGAGCGATCTTGCCGCCGGCGGTCGTCCGCCGCGCCGTTTCGTGCCATCCTGTCGTTCTCTTTCCCTGCACGCGCGGCGGACCGCCGGCTGTGCCATGAGGATTTCGCCGTGAGCGCTCCGTCACCGCAAGGCACCGTCAACGAGATCGAGGAAGGCCTCGCGCTGCGGCCGAAGTTCGATGCCGCCGGCCTCGTCACCTGCGTCACCACCGATGCGACCACCGGTGAAGTGCTGATGGTCGCGTTCATGAACGACGAGGCGCTGCGGCGCACCGTCGACAGCGGCGAAGCCTGGTACTACAGCCGCTCGCGCGGCAAATTGTGGCGCAAGGGCGAGAGCTCCGGCCATGTCCAGCGGGTCGTCGAGATGCGGGTCGATTGCGATCAGGACGCGGTCTGGATCCGGGTCGAGCAGGCCGGCGGCGCCGCCTGCCACACCGGCCGTCATTCCTGCTTCTACCGTGCGGTCGGCAAGGGCGCCGACGGCGCGCCGGCGCTGAGCTTCGTTTCGGCCGAGCGGCTGTTCGATCCGGCGGACGTCTATAAGTCCTCGACCTGAGCCGGCGTCGTTCGCTGTGCGATCGTGCCGGGTTCGGTACCTCGATGCGGCGATTAACGTTTCGTTAACCATGTTTTGCGCATGGTGCGAAACGGCCGGGAAGGCCGGAGGGTGCCGGGGGAGCGGGCTCCTGACATGACGATCGACACCACCAGCCTCACGGCGGGCTTCGAGTCCGTGCGGGCGCGGATCACGAGCGCGATCCGGCAGGCCGCCGACGCGACAGGTGCGAGCTTCGAATACCTGCTCTCGGCCGCCAAGATGGAATCCAACCTCGACCCCGGCGCGTCGTCCGCGACGTCGTCGGCGAAAGGGCTCTACCAGTTCATCGAGCAGACCTGGCTCGGCACGGTGAAAGAGGCTGGCCCCTCGCTCGGCTACGGCAAGTATGCCGACGCCATCACCAAGTCGTCGTCAGGCACCTATTCGGTCAGCGATCCGGCGACACGCAACGAGATCCTCAAGCTGCGCGACGATCCCGCGGTGAATGCGGCGATGGCCGGCGTGCTCACCCAGTCCAACAGCTTCAAGCTCACCGGTACGCTCGGCCGCCGCCCGACCGACGGCGAACTCTACATCGCCCATTTCATGGGAGCGGGCGGCGCCGCCAGGCTGATCAGCGCGGCGCAGGATTCGCCAGGCGCTGACGCGACGCAGATGTTTCCGAGCGCCGCCGCTGCGAACCGGCCGATCTTCTACGATCGCAACGGCAACGCGCGCAGCGTCGCCGACGTCTACTCCGTGCTGACCACGCGCTACGCCAATGCGGTCAATGCGCCGTCGACACAGGCGGCGCTCGCCGCGCTCGGCGGCGGTGCGTCCGCAGGCACGGCGGCTGCGACCACACAGGCCGACAACGCGCTGTTCCTGTCCGGCTTTCCGCAGGCGCAGCAGGGCGCGACGAATGTCGCTGCGGCGACCGGCGCTGCGTCGTCGTCGCAGGAGCCGCCGATGCCGCGGCCGACTTTCCGTTCGCTCTATCAGGGCGGCGATCGCCCCGAGCCGGTGTCGACGGTGGTGCAGGCGCTGTGGGGCAACAACGCCGGCACGAATGTCGACGCCGGTCAGGGGCAAGGGCAGGGGCAGGGCGCGGCCGCGAACGCGCCGCAGCCGCTCGACCTGTTTAGCGACCGCGCCGGCCGCTTCAGCAGCTGAGCGTTTTCCAACGAATTCCGGTCGGTTAATAAAACATCAATAAACGCAGTCGGTTATGGTGAACGCTTTGTTAAGCGTCGTGGTTTATTTTGCGTCAATGGCACCACGACGGTGTTGGTCAAGTTGCGTAAGGCCGGCAGAGCATGATCGTTCGGCAGTTCATCAGTTGGGTCAGGACGGCTCTCCCCGGAGAGCGCGCGGAAGCGACACGGGCACTGGCCCGCGCATGGCTGGTCTCCGACCTTTCGGAAGATGACCGCGCCGCCGCCGAGGGCGCCTTGTTGATGCTGCTGGATGACGGCTCGCCGCTCGTCCGCCGTGCCATGGCGGAGATCTTCGCCCGCAGTCCGGATGCGCCGCCGGCGATCGTGCAGGCGCTGTCGGTCGACCAGGCCACGGTGGCGCTGCCGATCCTCGAACATTCCCCGCTGCTGCTCGATGCCGATCTCGTTGATCTCGTCGCCACCGGCTGCGCCGAGGTGCAGGGCGCGATCGCCCGCCGCGCCGCGCTGCCGGCGTCGCTGTGTGCCGCCATCGCCGAGGTCGGCCAGCCGGCAGCGACCCTCGAGCTGATCGAGAACGCCGACGCGGCGCTGCCGACCTTCTCGCTCCATCGCATCGCCGATCGCCATGGCCATCTCGCCGCGGTGCGCGAAGCGCTGCTCGCTCGCGACGACTTGCCGTCGGCAACGCGGCTTGCGCTGGTCGCCAAGCTGTCGGAGACGCTGGCGCAGTTCGTCACCGCGCGCAACTGGCTGTCGGCCGACCGCGCCACGCGGCTGGCCGCGGAGGCCACCGAGCGCTCGACCGTCACCATCGCGGCGCGCTCGCGCGGCGAGGACATGCGCGGCCTTGTCGGCCATCTGCGGGCGACCGGCCAGCTCAATGCCGGCCTGATCCTGCGCGCGCTGCTGTCCGGCAATCTCGCGCTGTTCGATGCCGCGCTGGTCGAACTCTCCGGCCTGCCGCAGAGCCGCGTCACGGCGCTGATCGACGACCGCGGCGGCGCGGGGCTGACGGCGCTGCTGACGCGCGCCGGCTTCCCGCCCTCCACCTTCGGGGCTTTCCGCGCCGCGGTCGAGGCGCTGCACGAGGTCGGCTTCGTCGGCAGCATCGAGGGCATGGTCCGGCTGCGCCGCCGCATGGTCGAGCGCGTGCTGACGCGCTGCGAGCTCGACAGCTCCGAGGCGACCGAGCCGCTGCTGATCCTGCTGCGCCGCTTCTCCACCGAATCGGCCCGCGAGGAAGCCCGCCTGTTCTGCGATGAGCTGGTCGCGAGCCCGGCGACGGAGCCGCTTGACCATAAGCCGCTCGCCTACGAGCCGTTCGAAGACGACGCGCTGATCGCCGCCTGACGCGGCCATCGCGATGTGACGCCATCACCCGCGCCGGAGCAATCAGGGCGCGGGTTTTATCATTGCGGAGAGATCGTCGGCGCGCTGCGCCGGTTGAGGGCGCTGCCAGAAGCGAATTCCGTCATCCTGAGGTGCGAGCCAACGGGTCCGCGCGAAGCGCGGCCCGATGACAGGCTCCGCGAGCCTCGAAGGATGAGCGGCCTCCGAGCTGCTGCCCGGGCCGTCGCCCTTCGAGGGCCGCTAAGCGGCCACCTCAGGGGGACGGATCACAAAGCAGGCCGCGAAAGATCGCGTGACACTTTCTCCCCGTCATCCTGGGGCCACCTCACGGGACGGATGACGTGATTGGACTTCGAAGCTCCGCGCCTCAGCGGCCCGGCACGATGCTGGGCGCGAGGATCGCCTCGAGGTGCTCGGGGCGGTCGCGGTTGGCCTCGACCAGGAACTTGTCGGCGAGGCCGCGCAGCTGCCGGCTCAGCTCGTCGGCCATGCCGAGGCGGTCGATGCGGCCATGCTCGCGCACCATCGCCTGGATCGACGTGACATGATGGGTGACGAGGTCGAGCGGCACCTTGGCGAGATCAGGCGCATGCTCCATCAGCCGGCACAGGCTTTCGGCGGCGGCCGCCGCCAGCGGATAGCCGAAGGTCGCCGCGTCGCCCTTGATGTCGTGCGCGGCGCGGAAGAACTCCTCGCGCACCGCGGGCGTGAAGCCCTGTTTCAGCACGGTGGCATGCGCCCGGGCGAGGCGGTCGCATTCGCTCGCCATCCAGTCGATGAATTCCCCCGACAGCCCCTCCAGCGCGCGCTCGGCGCGCGCCACCGGATCGTCGGCATCGGCCTCGGTGGCGCGGCGCATCGCGCCGCGCAGCGGATTGGGCTGGGTGATGACCTGGTAGTCGGGAAAGGTCTCGACCTTGAGGGAGGCGGGCTTGTCGGCGGGCATGGCAGGTCCCTCGCGGAGGCGTCAGCTCGTGATGCGCGCTTTGTCGATCAGCGCCTGCTGCGGCATCACCTCGGCCTTGCCGCCGTTGCGGCGCTCGGGGCCGATATAGGCGCTGTTGGTGTTGCGGCGGCGGTCGGGGCCGAAATAGTTCTTGGTGCGGATGAACGGACGGGGATGGGCGACAACGCTGAGAATGCGCTGGTACAGCGCCTTCGCCGAGATCGGCTTCGCCAGGAATTCGGTGACGCCGGCGTCCCGCGCCACCATGACGCGACGCTTCTCCGAATGCCCCGTCAGCATGATGATCGGCACATAGGGATTGCCGATGGCGTCGGGCTGACGGATGATCTGGGTCAGTTCGAGGCCGTCGAAGATCGGCATCGCCCAGTCGCAGATCACGATGTCGGGCGCCGAGTGGCTGTACATCTCGAGCGCGGTGGCGCCGTCTTCTGCCTCGTAGACTTCGCGCGCGCCGAACGAATGCAGCAGCGTGCGCAGGATGCGCCGCATGTGCGGATTGTCGTCGCAGATCAGAAATCGCAGCTTGTTGAAGTCGATTCGAATCATGACGCGGCTCGGGGCGGGAACCGCCACCCGGGACGGAAATACACGTGACGTTAACTATAAGTGCCGCGCCGTTAATGAAACGTTGCGATGGCGCAGGGCCGATGCCACGGCTGCCGAATAGCTGAGATAAGGAGCGCCCCGCATTTTCAGCGTCATCACCGGGCCGACGCGAAGCGTCGAGACCCGGTGATCCAACTCAGAAAGCTGAATTGCCGGGTCAAGCCCGGCAATGACGCGGTGGGTGTGGCCGGCGCGGTGTCGCTGGCGTTGTGTAGCCGCCCGCGTCCGTCAGTAGCTGAACTGCTCGCGCAGGATGCGCTCTTCCAGGCTGTGGCCGGGATCGAACAGCATGCGAATGGCGATCGAGCGATCGGTGAGAATTTCCACCCGCAGGACATCGCGGGCCTCGTCGTGGTCGGCGACCGCGGCGACGGGCCGCTTGTCGCTCTCCAGCACCTCGATGACGACGAACGCGCTGTTGGGCAGGAGTGCGCCGCGCCAGCGCCGGGGGCGGAAGGCGCTGATCGGCGTCAGCGCCAGGAGGGCCGCGTTGATCGGCAGGATCGGTCCCTGGGCGGAGAGGTTGTAGGCGGTCGAGCCGGCCGGCGTCGCCACCAGCACGCCGTCGGCGACGAGTTCGGGCATGCGCTCGGCCTCGTCGACCAGGATCCGCAGCCGCGCCGCCTGGTGGGTCTGGCGGAACAGCGCGACCTCGTTGATGGCGTGGTGGATGTGGACCTGGCCGTGGACGTCGGTGGCGCGCATCAGCAGCGGGTTGATCACCGTGACCTTGGCGGCTTCGAGGCGGGCACGCAGACCCTCGACGCTGAACTCGTTCATCAGGAAGCCGACGGTGCCGCGGTGCATGCCGTAGATCGGCTTGCCGGAGCGCATGTAGCGATGCAGCGTCTGCAGCATCAGGCCGTCGCCGCCGAGCGCGACAATGACGTCGGCGGTATCCGGCGGATGGTTGCCATAGATGGTCTCGAGCTGGACGAGGGCCTGCTGGGCTTCCTCGCTGGGGCTCGCAACAAATGCGATCCGGCCGTATTGTTTGGAGACGGTCATCTTCCCTGAACTCGAGCTCTTGAATTCGATCTGTGGACCGCGGCAATGGTTTCAAGGAGTTAGTCGATGGCGCGCGCGGTTCTGGTCTATACGACGTTCCCCAGCCTTGTCGAGGCGGAAGCCGTCGGCAGGGTGATCGTGGACCGCCGGCTGGCAGCCTGCGTCAACATCCTGCCGGGCATGATCTCGCACTATCGCTGGGAGGGGCAGGTGGAGCGGGCGGAGGAGGTCGTGGCGATCTTCAAGACCCGTGAAACGCTGGCCGGACAGGTCAGCGACGCCGTCCGCGAGCACCATTCCTACACCACGCCGGCGATCATGGTGCTGCCGGTGGAGAGCGTCGAGCGCGGCTATTTCGACTGGCTGATGGACGCGACGCTGCCGGCGCCCGGTTAGGGGCGCCGGCGCGATCCGTTCGGCTGCGGGCCGGCGTCAGTAGACCAGGCGGGCGGTCGTCGTGGTGCCGTCGATGGCGTCGGCGAGCGAGCGATATTCAGGGCAGGTGGTGCCGCACAGCTGCTCGATTTTGGCGAGATTGACGCGGGCCTGGTCGCGGTGGCCCTGTTCGACCTGCCACAGCCCGTAATATTGCCAGGTCTTGACATGGGTCGGGTCGGCGGCGAGGGCGCGCTCGTACCACGCCTGCGAGGTCTGGTAGTCGCCGAGCTTGCGGTAGGAATAGCCGATGAGATTGGCGACGTCGGCGCGGTCGTCCTGACCGAGCGCCTTCAGCTGCGCGATCGCCGCTGTGTAGTCGTTGTGCTCGTAGATCGTGGCATAGGCGGTGCGGTAGCCCTGCAGGAACGCAGGGGAATCGATGCTCGACTGCTTGTCGCTCTTCTTGGATTTCTTCGGCGGGTTGGACTTGCTGTCCGACGACGGCGGCGGCGACGAGGGGGTCTCGTTTCCGGCGGCGTTCGCCAGCAGCGGCGACGCCACCAGCGCGACCAGGAAAGTCGCCGTCGTCAGAATGCGAGTCACAAGGGGAGGGGTCACAAGTTTAAGGGGCACAAGTGTCGGGGTCGCACGTGTCATGGCGCCTGTCTCCTGCAGGGTGGCGGGGACTTGAGGGCCCCGCTGCACCAATGTGAACACCCCTGGCCCGCGGACATTCCGCGGCGGGACGCGATTTTCCGGCGGTGGGTTCCACGGTCGGGTCGCCAACATGACCAACATTTCATGGTGATGAACGGAGGCTGTCTGGCGGCCTCAGGATGAGTTCAGCGCGGTCCTCCTAAGGTCACACCCGACGATCACCACAGCCGATCGAGCCCGACCGGCCTGCCGCAGTGATCACCAGCGAGAGGAGACCACCATGTTCAAATCGATTTCCGCCGCCCTGATTGCCGCTTCGATCATCGCAGCGCCCGCCATGGCCGCCGGCACCACCAAGACCGACACCGCGCCCGTCATCAAGGCGGAGCAGGTCGCGCCGAAGGCCACCGTCAAGACCACCGACGCCAAGGTGCTGAATGCCAAGGTCCTGAATGCCAAGGCGAGCATGCACAAGGGCCGTCATCACCGCCACCACGTCCGTCACCACAAGGCCCACAAGCACATCTCGGCGGTGAAGGTGCACAAGGTCGGTCATGCCAAGATCGCGCATGCCAAGCCGGCACTGAAGCGCGTTTCGTCGGTCAAGCCGGTCGGCGCCAAGATCAAGGGCTGACGCTCCGCGGGTCAGGACTGCGTCGGTCGCACGTTGCCCGCCCCGCCGTCCGCGGCCGATGTCGTCCGGGCAGGAAAACCCCGGAGCCCACGCTCCGGGGTTTTCCGATTCAACTCGCCGGCGAAACCCCTTATTGTGCCCCTCGCGAACGACTCCTTGGGTGATGCGAACGGCATGGTGGGAATGATCTGGCGAAGTGTGGCCGCTGCCGGCCTCGGTCTGGCAGTGGCGGGATGCGCGGGCCTCGGCGGCAACGAGGAGCGCTACAACATCGCGGACAGTGGCCTTGCGGTACAACCCTATCCCACCGACTATCGCGGCGATCTCATCGCCTTCATGCGTACCTATATCAACGACCTGCGCGCCGTACGCGACGCCGTCGTCGCCGAGCCCGTCGAGCGTGACGTCGGCGGCAAGCGGCGTTATGTCGCCTGTGTGCGCTACACCGCGATGGGGCGTGGCGACGCCGGGGGCGGCGAACGCGCGGCGATCTACCGCGACGGCAAGTTCGAGCGGCTGGTCGACAAGGCGCGCGAATTGTGCGCCGGCGCGAGCTACACGCCGTTTCCCGAGATGGAAAAGCTCACGCGCTAAGGCGTTTTCGAGCGAAGCGAGCGCCGCTTCGTGTGAAGACAACGCGTCAGACCGAAAAGCCGGAGCGCGTTCGCGCTTTCATCGCAGGCGTCCCCGTTCCCCCGGCCTGGTTCGCGCGGCCGCCCTGGCATGCCGCCACGGGCACTTGCGGCCAGGTGACGCATCGCGCGCGGTGCCTCAAAAAAGGCTGCAATCAATTGGAACAAATCGCGGCGATGCGAGTTTGTTGGATTCCGCTGCGCGCGCGGAGGTGATGCGCCTGATGTTTCAAGATATTTCCTGGATCTCCGCCTGATGTTCAAATCGCTGGAGCGCCTGCTGGCCTGTCTCGTTCTCTGTGCCGGCATTGGTGCGTTCGCCGGGTGGGTGACACAACCGCAGATCGAGGGCTGGTATATCGGTCTCGCCAAGCCGTCTTGGACGCCGCCGCGCTATCTGTTTCCGATTGCCTGGGCCGTGCTCTATGTGATGATGGCACTGTCGCTGTGGCGGCTGTGGGATCGCACCATTCCGTCGCCGGCGCGACGTGAGGCGCTGATTTTCTTCTTCGTGCAGCTCGCGCTCAACGCGTTGTGGTCGCCGGTGTTCTTCGGCTGGCACAATCTGCACGCGGCCCTTGCGATCATCATCGCGCTGGTCGTGACCATCATCGGCACCATCTTCACCAGCGCGCGTGTCGACCGCGCGGCGGCGTGGCTGCTGCTGCCCTATCTCGTCTGGGTGTCCTACGCCACTGCGCTCAATGCCGGCATCGTCGCCATGAACTGAGCACGAACCGAGCGTGAAGCGGGCACCGCGAATGCCAGGCGGCTTCAGGGCAGGCGTGCGATCGCAGCGAAGGCGCGCATCCACAGCCCGGCGCTGTCGGGATCGAGCGGGATTGCCTCCGAAGCCATGCGTACGATGACCGTCTCCGACGGCGGATCGATGTAGATCCACTGGCCATGGATGCCGATGGCGCACAGCGTGCGGCGCGCATGGTCGAGCTGGTACCACTGGCTGCGGTAGCGGCCGCCGGGAAACATCGGCGCGAAGTCGCCGCGATTCCATGCCTGCGGATCGCCTTTGGTATTGATGTCGTCGACCCACCAGCCGGGCACCACCTGACGTCCGGCGGCGACGCCGCGCCGGTGCATCATCTCGGCAAAGCGCAGCAGATCGCGCGGCGCGGCGCAGATGCCGCCGGCGGCGCGCATCGCGCCATGGGCATCGACAGTGATACAGGCCTCGCGCTCGGCGCCGAGCGGCTTCCACAGATGCTCGCTGATCAGTTCGGCGAGCGGGCGGCGGGTGGCGCGCTCATACAGCCATCCCAGCACGTCGGTGTTGGTGGAGACGTAGTGGAAAGCCTCGCCATGCGCCTTGCCGTCGGCCTTCTGTCCGGCGAGAAAGCTGCGCAGGTCGGTGACCGGCTGCCCCGGCGGGACCGGATCCCAGCCCATGGCGCGGCGATAGCGTGCGACGTCGCCATCGGGGTCGAGATAGTCCTCGACGAAGGAAATGCCGACAGTCATGTCGAGCACGTGGCGCAGCGTCGCGGTCGCGTAGGCCGATGCATTCTTGAGCTCGGGTACGATGTCGATCACCGGCCGGTCCGGATCGATGATGCCGCGGTCGACCAGAATGCCGCCGAGCGACCCGCAGATCGACTTGCTCACCGAGAACACGATGTGCAGCCGCTCGGCGTCCATGCCATTGGCGTACCACTCGGTCATCAACTGGCCGCGCCGCATCACCAGCAGCGCGTCGGTGCTGGTCTGGCGCAGCGCGGCATCGAGCGTGGTCTCGCTGCCCGACGGCGCGGCGAAGGCGAGGCCGCCGATATCGCGGGGGTCGGCCGGCAGTGGCGTGGCGTTGCCCGATGCCGCGATCGGTGCCGTCGGCAGCAACTGCCGGACGTTGCGAAAGCTCCATTGCGTGTAGGGAAACGTACGCCAGTTGGCGAGCGTGACCAGACGTTCTGATGGTGGTGGAAAGTCATCCATCAGACGTACGCTCGTCATATCCACATCCTCTCGCAGGTTCTTCATCGCTTTCATCTTCCGTGATTCAGCGAATGCGGCGCAAGCATGTCGGTTTGTTTTCCGACGATGTCGTGATGTCGCGGCCACGCTGTTGCGATGCACGCGCATGCCGTGATCGCAGTGATGTGATGGCGCGAAATGTGCGCCCGATCACACATGCGGCGCCGCCATTTTAGAACCCATCGAATGGTCATCAGGATTTAATCTGCCGGACTCACATTGGTCACGTTGTTGGGTCACTTGTCCCGCTCCACCGATAAGGAGGGCATCCATGGCTTCAAGTTCCCAACATCAGTTCGATTCGGAGTTCGTCGCGACGTTGCGTGCCGTGCTCGATGAAGCGGTGAAGCGCATCTCCGAGGAGAATCGCACGCCCGCGACCAAGGCCAAGATGGCGGAGCGCATCGTCAGGCGCGCGGCGGCAGGCGTCACCGACGCCGGCGAACTGATCTCCGAAGCGGTGGAAGAGGGGCGCGTACCCGCGGCGTGAGCCGCGGCGATTCCACGCTCTGCAGGAATGACGTCGATGAAGAGGCTCCGGAATTTTCCGGAGTCTTTGCTTTTTGGGGAGCGCCGTTGCGGTCCGGCGCGCGGCCGGACCTTGCCGTCACGGTGCGCTCAGTTGAACTGCGCGCGGCACGCCGGGCTCAGCTTCGCCTTGTTGCGCTCCATGCAGGCGGTGATGCGGGACACATTGGGGACGAAGTCGCGGCACAGGCGCATGGCGTCCGCCCGGCAGGCGCGGCGCTGTTCGGGTGTCCCGGCGGCCTGCGCCATGCCGGCGAACAACACGGCGGTGGTGAGGACCGCAAGGGCCAGCGGCAGGCGGGACGTCGGCGTCGGTCTGACCATGGGTGGTTCCTTTCCAGGGGGCAACTTTAGGCCCCTATCTTGCCGCGAAGCGGCAGACGAAGTCTTCTAGAAATTGGCCGGGCGGCGGCTGGATTCGTCTTGGCCAATGGCATGAAGCCGGAGCCGTGCCCGGATTTCACTGTCTCCGCTCTTGTTCCTCGGCAGAGACGCTGCTAGCAGTTCGGGCCGCGGCGCCGGCTTAGCTCAGCGGTAGAGCAGCGGTTTTGTAAACCGAAGGTCGGGGGTTCAATCCCCTCAGCCGGCACCAGCAAAATCAAATATTTAATTGCCGAACACGCGCCATAGACCGTTGCCGGTGTTGCCGATTTCCTGACTGCGGCTTTGCGGGGTCAATTGTGTCCCGTGACAAGGAAAGCCGCTGAAACTTTCGTTGTCCGGGGCGCTAATGTCCATATGGGGCTTTTTTTTCTGGATTGGGCTCGTTCAGGCATCTGCGATGCTGCTGCTGGGAAGCACCACGCGTTTTGTTGTGATGCGGGATCGTCTGGTGATCAGGCGTGTAGGTATGATCTGGCGGACTGTCGTTTTCGATAACATCGAGAACATTGAGGTCGGAGGTTTCATTCTCGACCGAATGTCGCAGATTCGCATCTACAGGCTTGGCCTCGATGTCCTGCCGCCCATTCCGGTACGGCGGAAGCTGGCCTGGGGGAAGGTGGTGAGAATCACCTGCCGAAAGGGAGTGCGTTACATTCTCATCAACCCCGTCGATCCCCAGCCGTTGATGAAGGCGTTCAACGCCCATCTGGCACGTCGATGGTCGCCAGGCCCGCGGTTGTCGCCCAATCGCCCGTTACCCGAATTCTTGCGACCACGCTGAACGACGACGCGCAATGCAATCATTGCGAGGCTCGCGCGAGCGAGTCCCCGCAGTCACACCATCGCGAAATGTCATGCATCAGCGCGCCAAGTCTGCTGGCGCTACGCCACGGCTGCGCTCATAGTGACGCCGTATTGATCGCGTTGTTCGTTGTATTTTTCAGTGCAGGGAGCATCGGATGTGCAGGGCCGGCTTTTGCCGTGGTCGTCTGATCCGATGTCGCGTTTGAATGATGTCCGTTCGTAAGTGGATTGCAATCGGTTGCGCGCTCGCCGTGATCGCGCTCGTGGCCGCGACCGTCAGATTTTTCCTGGTCACGCCCGGGCGTATCGAGGAGTCCCAGAACAAGGTGGTTGCGCTGGCGCTCAACATCACGCCGGCGGCGCGGCAGCTGCAGCAGACCCTCGATGTCGCGGACATGCATGCCGACAGCCTGTTGTGGAAGCGCGATCTGCTGGAGAGGTCGAACCGCGGTCATGTCGATCTGCCGCGGCTGATCGAGGGGCACTATGCGCTGCAGGTGTTCTCGTCGGTGACCAAGTCGCCGCAGGGACAGAACTATGATGCCAATGGTGCGGACAGCGATACCATCACCTCGCTCGCGATGGTTCAGCTGCAGCCGCCGCGCACCTGGGGCTCGCTGCTCGAACGCTCGCTGTGGCATGCCGAGAAGCTGCGCGGCTTCGCCGATGCATCCGGCGGCCGGTTGCGGCTGATCGCCATGGCGTCCGATATCGATCGTCTGCTCGCCGACCGGCAGGGCGGTGCGACCGTGGTCGGCGCCATGCTGTCGATCGAGGGCTTGCAGGATCTCGAGGGGCAGATCGCCAATCTCGACATCCTCTATGCCGCGGGCTTCCGCATGGCGGGCCTCGCGCATTTCTTCGACAATGACGTCGCCGGCTCGATGCATGGCGTCGCCAAGGGCGGTCTGACGCCGCTCGGCCGCCAGGTGGTGCGGCGGATGGAGGCGCTCGGCATGATCGTCGACGTCGCCCATGCCAGCCACGCGGCGATTGCCGACGTGCTGGCAATGGCGAGCCGTCCGGTGGTGTCGAGCCATGGCGGCGTTCAGGCGACCTGCAAGGTCAACCGCAATCTCACCGATGACGAGGTCAGGGGCATCGCCGCGACCGGTGGCGTCGTCGGCATCGGCTACTGGAATGGCGCGGTCTGCTCGACGCGGCCGCGCGACATCGCGCGGGCGATCGTCCATGTCCGCGACCTCGTCGGCATCGACCATGTCGGGCTCGGCTCGGACTTCGACGGCGCGACCACGACGGCGTTCGATGCCGCTCAGGTCGTCGCCGTCACCCAGGCGCTGATGGACGCCGGCTTTTCGGAGGCCGACATCCGCAAGGTCATGGGCGGCAACGTCCTGCGGGTGCTGCGCGCCGGGCTAGCGCACCCGTAAGGCGAGAGGCCGTCAGGTGCCGGCGTCGGTCGACACGCCGAGCATCAGGCCGATGTTCTGCACCGCGGCGCCGGACGCGCCCTTGCCGAGATTGTCGAGCCGCGCCACCAGCACGGCCTGGCCGTGGGCGGCGTTGCCGAACACCCGCAGCTCCAGCAGGTTGGTGTCGTTGAGCGCGAGCGCATCGATCCGGCCGCCCTTGGTCGAGGCGTCGTCGGCGTCGATCACCTTCACCCAGCGGCTGCCGGCGTAGTACGCGGTCAGCGCGTCCTCGAGATCGTCAGCCTTCGGTTTGCCGGGCAGGGTGTCGAGATGCAGCGGCAC
Organism: Bradyrhizobium sp. U87765 SZCCT0048; assembly: GCF_018131225.1. Lineage (GTDB taxonomy): Bacteria > Pseudomonadota > Alphaproteobacteria > Rhizobiales > Xanthobacteraceae > Bradyrhizobium_A. The sequence goes on from NZ_JAFCMM010000007.1 coordinate 166,926, forward strand.
CGACACCAGCATGCCCTTGCGGAAGTTGCCGACCGACGGCACGAAGATCGGCCGCCGCGTCAGGCGGCTGTACTGCTGCAGCTCCGGCAGATGCTTGTGGGTGAGATTCAGGCCATAGAGCTCGAACAGCGGCGCGTTGCCTGCCTCGTACGCCTCGATCATGGTGCGGCCGCCGCCGGAATAGCCGGACACCGCATTGACGGTGACGGGATAGTCGGCGGGAATGAAGCCGGCGTCGACCAGCGGCCGCAGCAGTGCGATGCCGCCGGTGGGATAGCAGCCGGGATTGGAGACGCGCTTCGCCGTCCTGATCGCCTCGTCCTGGCCGGGCGCGAGTTCGGGAAAGCCGAACGTCCAGCCGTCGGCGACGCGATGGGCCGACGACGCATCGAGGATGCGGGGCGCCTGCGCGCCGAGGCTGTCCGCCAGCGCCACCGCTTCCTTGGCGGCATCGTCGGGCAGGCACAGCACCACGAGGTCGGCCTGCTCCATCAGCGCCTTGCGGGCCGCCGGGTCCTTGCGCTTGTCCGGATCGATGCTCAGCACCGCGATGCCGGCGACGCGGGCCAGCCGCTCGCGAATCTCGATGCCGGTGGTGCCGGCTTCGCCGTCGATGAAGATCGCGGGGGTCTTGGTGGTGTCGCTGGTGGTCATGGGCATGTTCCCGAAAGCAGCAGGGGCGATTTAGACTGACAGGCCGATGCGAAGACAAAATGAAAAAAGCCGCGCAGGGTGTTGCGCGGCTTCGAGCGAACATGGATGCGATCAGGCAGCCAACGTCACTCCCGCGCGGTGCGGGTCGGACGGCGTCGGCGGATGGTCCTGACAAATGCCATGGCGCCTATCTAGGCGCGGACGGCGCGGGGGTCAATCGCCTTGCGGGCGCATGGCGGCCCGGCGATGGGAGGGGGCGGCGGTGCCGGACAGGCGCCGCCGGTCCGCACGGGCGGGCGATCCCCGCATCGGTGCCCGCGGCGCCAGCCCGGGCCCTGCGCCAATTCCCACTTCAAGTGTTACCTCCGCGGAGCGGATGTCGGGCGGTCGCCCTGCGGCGCATTAGCCTTACCAACAGATTGGGACGCGCTCTTAACCCGTCGGCGGCGGCTTTGGCTTAAGCTCGGGGGCGATATTGAAGGATCAGTCCATGCGGACCCTGCTCGCTGCCGCCCTGATGATGGGAACCGCTCTGCCGGCCATGGCGGACGCGTTCAACATCGTGGTTCCCGGCCGCCCCGGCGTGCCGGTGGTGATCGACGGTCGCGACGCGTCCTATGCGGTCATCGAGGGGGAGTGGGGTCTTGGCCGCGGTCGGGCCACCCAGCCAGTCGTCTACGGCGGCTTCCGCGGGCCCTATGTCGAGCGCCCCGTCGGCGCCTACTATCCGAGCGCCGGACGGCTGCCCGGGTATGGCCGCCTCGAGATCGAGCCGCCGGCCAACCGGCCACTGCCGCGCCCCGCCGAGAGCTATCAGAACTCGTGGTCGGCGCAGTCGGCGCCACCGCAGATGCAAATCCCGGCCACTCCGCCGCCGATCATCGTCGCACCGCAGATCGGCGGAGGTGGCGGCTATCCTCCGGGGCCGATGCCGCCCCGACCGAGTCCGCGGTGACCGCACGGCGCCGCGCAAGCCAGCAAATATACAAAAAACCAAACCGACAGGAGAGAGCGTAACATGCGTAAGACGATCATGGGACTGGCCGCGGCGGTCGCGGTGAGCGTGGCCGGCGCGGCGCCGGCGATGGCCTGCGGCGGCGACTACTATGTCAGCCCGTGCAGCGGCGGACTGTTCACCTCCGGCTTCGGCTATCAGGCCGGCTACGGCGGCTATCAGACCGAGCGTTTGCCCGAGCCGCATTATTCCTACGGGCCGCGCTACTACTATGTGAACCAGGGCCCGGTCTACAGCGGCCCCGGCAACTACGGCCCGGTGCCGACCTATCAGGAGCGCGCGGTCACCGGCTGGCGCAGCTACGACCGCCCGTACTACTACGGCTACAATGGCGGTCCCTATGGCGACGCCACCTCGCACTACTATGACGGCATGCCGGCGGTGCGCGGCCCGGTGGTCTATCGCTATCACCGCAACGCCTACCGCCATGGCTATCGCCACACCATGCGCTACGGCTATCACACCCATCGCCAGTACGCCCGCGGCCCGCGCGTCATCCGCGTGCCGAACTACTGAGCGGCTGCGCGCCGCGGCGCGCATCTGACCCATCACACACAAACGCCCGCCGTCGCGAGACGGCGGGCGCTTGTGTTTGACAGATGGTCTCAGCGCATCAGCCCGAGCCGCGTCGCGCCGATGTAGAGCGCGAGCACGGCGGCGTTGGAGACGTTGAGGCTCTTGATCGCGCCGGGCATGTCGAGGCGGGCGACGACGCTGCAGGTCTCGCGCGTCAGCTGGCGCAGGCCCTTGCCCTCGGCGCCGAGCACGAGGGCCAGCGGCGCCTCCAGCGTGACGTCGGCGAGGTTCTCGCTTCCCTCGCTGTCGAGGCCGACCGTCATGAAGCCGCGCTCGTTGAGCGCGGTCAGCGCGCGGGCAAGATTTTGCACGGTAACGAACGGCACCAGCTCGAGCGCGCCGGACGCCGACTTCGCCAGCACGCCGGTCGCCTCCGGGCTGTGGCGCGCGGTGGTGACGATCGCCTTGACGTCGAACGCCGACGCCGAGCGCAGGATCGCGCCGACATTGTGCGGGTCGGTGATCTGGTCGAGCACCAGCACGATGCCCTCGCGCTCCAGCGTCTCGATCGATGGCGAGGGCAGGGGATCGGCCTCGGCGAGCAGGCCCTGGTGGACGGCGTCCGGCCCGAGGCGCTGGTCGATCTGGCTCGGGCGCACCATCTCCGGCGGCACGCGGGTGTCGATGTTCTCTTCCGCAAGGCGCCGCGCGGCGTTCTCGGTCAGGAACAGCTTGCGGATCTTGCGTTTGGGATTGGCCAGGGCTGCGGTGACGGTGTGCCAGCCATAGAGGATGGCCGGCCCGTCCGGGCGCTCCCGCTCCCGCCACGCAGGCTTGTGGCCGCCGCCCCGACCCTGGGGGCCGCCTTTGCTGCGGTGGTCCTTGGGGCGGAAACGGGCCTTCGCGTCACGATCGTTCATGGCCGGCTTGTCTCACGCGGGGCGGATTCTGGCAATTTTCGGCTGGGCAACGATGCCGCATTCACGAAGCCGAACGATCGCCTTGTAATGGTCGCCTCCGTCGAGCGGCAGAAATGATGATCACCGCTGCCCCGATCACGGCTGGAATCCCGATCGGCGCGGAAAAGATCGGGATGACCCAGATATCCCCCATGCCTCCTCCGCAACGCTGCGCCCCTCCGGGCAGAAGGGAGCAGTTGGATTCCGCGACGCCGACCGTGATTAGCCACAGCAACGCGACCAGCACGACGAGGCCTTTCAGCAAGAGGAGGAGCAATCGCCCGATGCTGGCCAGCAACTGATTTCCGCTCAAATTCAAGGGGTTGTATTTTCAAACTGATACTGCCTTGGCGTGAGCGGGGCTGGCAAGCGGCGCTACATCTGACAAACTGTCGCACGGCCTCAAGGGGCGGGCGCGCACCACGAAACGGCATTTTACTGAAGGAAATCAGGATGGTGGGGGAGGCAGGACTCGAACCTGCGAAGCCATGAGGCGGCTGATTTACAGTCAGCTCCCTTTGCCACTCGGGACACTCCCCCGCTTCGGAACCGTCAGCCGCGCACGCACCGTGTTGGTGGCGCTTGCGGTCAGGGATGACGGCAAAAAAGCGAGCCCGCCAGTGGATCGTGGCGGGCACCCGAACGGGCGCGTTTATGGGCGAAGGTGGGGGGTAAAGTCAACCAACAGAAGCATTTAATTCACTGCCGCGGGCAGCGGCCCGAAACCGCGGTATCCGCGGGCCTATTTCCCCAGATACCGCCGCACGGCGGCGACCGAGGGGCCGACCTTGTCGACGGCGGCGTTGAGGTCGTGCTGGGAAATGCTGAGGCGATAGGCCCAGTAGCGGGTCGCGCCCGCGTCCGCCGTATCGATACGGACGTCGGGTCTCACCACGTCGTTGACCGGCGCGACCACGGGCGCGCCGTTGCTGGCAATGATCATGGCCATGCCCACCGATGCGATGGGCTGATCATAACACGTGCGTTTGGCGGCCCGGTCGCCACCCGTCCCCGGGGTTAACGAAGCATGAAGCGGCGAATCGCCGTCACCGGGCGTGATGGCGGCGCTGGCGATGCTTGCGCGGCGGAGGCGGCGGTGGCTCGTCGCGGCCGAAGCCCGCGGCATTACGGGCCCAGTTCGGCGAAAACGGGTTGGGCACGCACTCGCCGCGCAGCCCGCTGATCGCGGCGCGGCACTGGGCGTAGGTGTAGTACATGCAGTCGTCGCCGCCAAAGCCGCGGTTCCAGGTGCGGGCGCACCAGGCGATGTCGCGGGCCTGTGCGGATGTCGGCGCCGCGAGGGCGGCAAAGCCGGCCGCCGTGGCGGCCAGCGTGACGAGGGCGATCAGTTGGCGCATGGAAGGCTCCCGGATGTGCGGCGGCGGCCCGGCGACGGCCGTCCGCCACGACGATGAACACCATCATAGCAGGCCCTGTTCCGCCTGTCGGGGCACGGGCGGGGCGGGCTTTCCGTCGCAGGCAGCGCGCCGTCCGGAAAACCCCTGCGGCATCAATCCCCATCGGCGTCAGTCGGCCGTTGCCAAGCGCTCCGATCCATTGCATATCTGCCGCCGACGCGGGTGTAGCTCAATGGTAGAGCAGCAGCCTTCCAAGCTGAATACGAGGGTTCGATTCCCTTCACCCGCTCCATTCCCTTCAAGCATGCCTTTCGCGCTCGTCGCCACTGACACGGGGGCGCCTGTGCATCAGCTGTTGCGCGCATCCTGCGATGCGGGTGTTCGGTCGCGCGCTGCGAACGCGCTCCCATTGCAGCGCATTGTCCGCGTCACGCGGTCATCTGTTGTCGCCCGCGCACCGCTGGACGAGATGCAGCAGTTCCTCGCCGTCGAGCGGCTTGTGGAGGAGCCGGACGCCGCTGGCGGCGACCTCCTTCAGGCGCTGGGGTGAGGTGTCGCCGGTCATGATGATCGCGGGGACGTCGCGCCGGAGATGGCGGCGGAGGTCGGCGATCGCCGCGAGGCCGGTGGTGTCGTCGCGAAGGCGATAGTCGGCGATGATCAGGTCGATCGCGGCCTCGTCGCTGGCTGCGGACGCCAGCTGTGTCGTCACGGCCTGCGCGCTGTCTCCGGCATGGACGCGATGTCCGTCGAGCCGCAGCAGCGTCGCGATCGCATCCAGCGCCTCGCGCTGGTCGTCGACCACCACAATGCCGAACGAACGTCTTTGGACATCGGGCCGGTCGTCGGTGCGGATCGGGCGCAGCGGCGCGGCGACCGGCACGGTGATGGCGAACAGCGAGCCGCGTCCTTCCCGCGAACGCAGCCTGAGCGGGTGGCCGAGCAGCGCCGCGGTGCGCTTCACGATCGCAAGGCCGAGGCCAAGCCCCTGCGAGCGGTCTCGCGCGGGATTGTGCAGTTGCAGGAACTCCTCGAAGATCAGCTCCTGCTGGTGTTGCGCTATGCCGTCGCCGGTGTCCCAGACCTGGATCTCCACGGCGTCGCCGCGCGTTCGGCAGCCGAGCAGCACGCCGCCGCTCCGGGTGTAGCGAAAGGCGTTGGACAGCAGGTTGTTGAGGATGGTCTTCAGCAGCGACGGGTCGCTGTCGACGTCGATCTCCCGGCCGACCACGCGAAAGGCAAGTCCGCGCTGGCGAGCCTCCGCTGCGAATTCGCTTTTGAGGTGATCGAACAGCGCGTTCAGCGCGATCGGTTGCCGGTCGGCGGTGATGATGCCGGCGTCGAGCTTGGAGATGTCGAGCAGCGCGTTGAGCAGGCCGCTCAGATTGCCGACGAGGGATCTGGCGCGCCCGGCGAGATCGATGGCCTTCGGCGCCGGCACGTCGCCGCGCTGTCCCAGCATCGCCAGCGTCGTCACCAGCAGGCCGAGCGCGTGGATCGGCTGGCGCAGGTCGTGGCTGGCCGCGGCGAGAAATCTCGTTTTGGCCTGGTTGGCGCCCTGTGCGCGGTCGCGCTCGCCGGCGATATCCACAGCCAGTCGCTCGTTCTCGAGCCGCAGTGCGATAGTCTGTCGCAGCATGCGATAGGTGCTGCGACAGTAGAACAGGTTGATCGCGACCAGCGTCACCACGAGAAACAGAAACGGCTCGGCGATGTCGCCGCCGGTCTGCAGACAGCGCACCGCGACGGGAATGGTCGTCGTCAGGATCGAGCCGATCAGCGCCGGCGGAAACGCCGACAGCGACGGGACCGAGCCGCAGACAATGCCGGTCATCGCGACCATGGTGAAGGAAAAAACCAGCGGTTCCTGCGGAATGAATCCGACCCATCCGAGCGCGCCCCAGAGCGCGCCGGACAGCCATGAAAACGTGGCCCCGAGCCATGCCCATCGCGCGGTCGTCATGGTGGTGGCGGCGTGATACGCGAACCGGCGGGCGACGGCGGCGCGCACGAGAGACAGCAGGCAGACCAGTCCCAGCCATGTGCCGAGCCAGCCGCGGTCGACGGTATGCCGCAGCACGAACGCGGCGGCGGCCGAGGTCGTGATGTTGGAGATCACGACGCCGAAGGCGTTGCGGTAGAGAAGTTCGACGAGGGCCTGGCGTATCTTGTCTTCGTGCATCGGCAGTCCAGCGCTGGCGGATTGGACAGTCCCATCTCTCTCGCAGCGGGTTCCGTCAACAGCATCTTGCGCACGTCGTGATTCGGTCGCGGCCGCGCAGGGCAACGACACATGCGAGCGGTATGTTCAGCGTTATCGTGGCAGACGACCATGCAATCGTGCGGGAGGGGCTGAAGTCCCTGCTGTCGGCGATGGACGAGGTGTCGGTGGTCGCTGAGGTGGCGAACGGAGGCGCGCTCGGCGAGCGTCTGGCGCAGGGCGAGGCGGATCTTCTCGTCCTCGATCTGGGCATGCCCGGCGTCGCCGGAACGCAGACCATCGCCGATCTGAAATCGCGCGCGCCACGTCTGAAGATTCTCGTCCTGACCGCCAACACCGAGCCGCGAACTGCGCAGGCGGTGATGGACGCGGGCGCCGATGGCTATGTGACCAAGGGCGGTGATCCCGCGGAGATCGCTGCGGCGATCTCCGCCATTCGCGATGGCGGCCGCTATCTGTCGCGCAGCGTCGATTTTGTCGCAGCGAGTGGCGGGGCGGGCCGGCGACTGCCGAACGCCGCGGAGATCGTGTCGCCGATCGCCTTGACGAGCCGCGAGCGGCAGGTGCTGGCGCTCATCGCGAGGGGATTGACGACGCGCGAAGTCGCGGGGCGGCTCAATGTCAGTTTTGCCACCGCCCGCAAGCATCGCGAGAACCTGATGCAGAAGCTCGGTGTTCACGGTGTCGCCGAACTGACCGCCTATGCCGTTCGGCTGGGGGTGCCGACGGCCTGAATCCGCCCGTGTGATCCACAGGTGCGACCTTTGCGCCCGCAGCGGGGAAGGCGGGCGAAATACGGCAACTGTCGTATGTCGCCGGCTGGCCCCGCTTCCTATGGTTGCCATCGATCCATTGAACGCTGACGGCTCCGCCTCGCCCCTGCAGGACAGGTGGTCAAGGGGATGTGACGACAGGTTCTGCCAGGCCGGGCACATCGTCTCATGACTTCATCACATTCCGAACCGGCCGCCGCGCGCGCATCGCGTCGCGGCCGGTGCTCCTCCTGCCTCGCAGGCACGGCGCTCGCGCTGCTGCTGGTCCTGCCGGCGTCTCACAGCCACGCACAGGTGGTGATCGGCGCGACGGGCGGTGAAGGCTCCGCGGCGGGGGGACGCGGTGGTGCCGCCGACCAGGCCGGCAGCGACGGCAGCGGCACGGGAGGCGTCGCGGGCACCAACGCGTCGCCGACGGGCGGCGATGGCGCCAATGGCGGCGGCGGTGGCGGCGGCTTCAGCAATGTCGTCGGCGGCGATATCACGACGTCCCTGCAGGGAGGCGACGGTGGTGCCGGCAGCCGGAATGGCGGCAATCGCGGTGGCGGCGGCGGCGGTGGCGATGGCGCGCGGATTTCGACCGCCGCAACGGTGACGGTCTCGGCGAGCGTCACCGGTGGCCATGGCGGCAACAGTCTCGTGGGCACGAGCCCGGTCGGTGCGGCGGGTGGCGGCGGCGGCGCCGGTGTCGTGATGCAGGGCGGCGGCAGCCTGATCATCGGTGCTGCGGTGGGCGGCGGGACCGGCGGCATCGGCGTTGGCGGAGACTATGGCGACGGCGGCGGTGGCGCCGGCATCATCCTTCAGGGCGGCGGCAACCTGACCGTCAACGCGACGATCATCGGTGGAGACGGCGGCAGTGTTCTGTCGCTTCCCAACAGCACAAGCCAGATCTTCACCAGCAACGGCGGCGCCGGCGTCATCCTGACGGACAGGGGCGTGGTGCTCAACAACGGCACGATCAGCGGAGGGGACAACGGCCGCGCCGACCGCTTTGACAGAGGGATGGGACACGGGGGCGCCGGACTGGTGCTGCTGTCCGGAGGAACGGTCGTCAACAATGGCATCATTCAGGGCGGCAATGGCGGGAACAGGAACACGAGCGGTTCGCTCGGCCAGGCTGGCGGGACCGGAAGCGGCGGGGCGCTGGGCAGCACGGGCGGCGCGATAACCTCGGGTGGCGGCGCCGGGATCGTCGGCGGCGAACTCTCCATCGTCAACAACGGCAGCATCATCGGGGGCACCGCCATCACCCAGGCTGATGCGATCACCTTCACCGGCGGCACCAATCGCCTGGAGTTGTGGTCGGGCTCGACCATCAGCGGCACCGTCGATGCGACGCAGGGAACGAGCAGCACGCTCGCGCTCGGCGGCCCGGCCAGCGGCCAATTCGATGTCTCGCTGATCGGCGCGACCGCGCAATACCGCGGCTTCCAGAGCCTTGAGAAGACAGGAGCCGGCACCTGGACGCTGACCGGCACCGCCACCTTCACGGGGCCGGTGAAGATCGACGGCGGCACGCTGACTGTGAACGGCGACATCTCGACGGCGGTCCTGACGACGGTCAATGCGGGCGGCACGCTCGGGGGGAATGGCATCGTCGGCCCCACGACGATCGCCGGCGGTACGCTGGCCCCCGGCAATTCGATCGGCGTGCTTACCGTGCAGGGTAATCTCGGCTTCAGCGCGGATTCGACCTATCGCGTCGAGGTCGATCCGCTCCATGCCGACCGCACCAACGTCATGGGCACGGCGACGCTCGGTGGTGCCACGGTGGCTGCGATCTATGCGCCGGGGTCGTACGTGACACGGCAGTACGCGATCCTGAACGTGACCGGTGGTGTGAGAGGCACCTTCAACACGCTCGTCAACACCAACCTGCCGGCGAACTTCACGTCGTCGCTGAGCTACGACGCTGACAAAGCCTACCTGAACCTGACGCTGAACTACGAGCCACCGCAGGCGCCGGATTTCGGCGGAGGGCTGAACGTCAACCAGCGCAATGTCGCCGGTGCGCTGGTGACGTCGTTCAACAGGGCAGGCGGCATTCCGCTGGTGTTCGGATCGCTGACGCCGCAAGGCCTGACCCAGGCGTCCGGCGAAGTCGCGACGGGCGCGCAGCAGGCGACCTTCAACGCCATGGACCAGTTTCTCGGCCTGCTTGTCGATCCCTTCGGGCCCGGGCGCAGCGGCGCGTTTCCAGACGGGACGCCGTCGGTCGGCGGCGACGCCGGCCTGGCCAACGCGTACGCTGCGACAGGCGGCCCGCGCGGCAGCACCGCGCGCGACGCCTTCGCCGGGCTCGCCAGCAAGGCGCCAGCCATCGAGCCGGCACAGCGCTGGACTGTCTGGGCGGCGGGCTTCGGCGGCTCACAAACGACGGACGGGAACACTGAAGTTGGCTCCAACACGGCGACCAGCCGCGTCTGGGGGGCGGCCGTTGGAGCGGACTACAGGATATCGCCGGACACCTTGATCGGGTTCGCCATGGCCGGCGGGGCGGCCGGCTTCAGCGTGGCGAGGGGCGGCACCGGACGTTCGGATCTTTTCCAGGCCGGCGCTTTCGTGCGCCATACGCGCGGCGCAGCTTATGTGACCGGCGCGCTGGCCTATGGCTGGCAGGATGTCACCACCGATCGCATGCTGGCTGTCGGCGGGCTCGACCGCCTGCAGGCGCGCTTCAACGCCAACGCGGTGTCCGGCCGCATCGAGAGTGGCTACCGCTTCGCCCCGCCCTGGTTCGGCGGCGGCCTTTCCCCCTATATCGCGGGCCAGTTCACCACGATCGCACTGCCGGCCTATGCGGAGCAGGCGCTGGCCGGCAGCAACGCCTTCTCGCTGGGATATGCGGCGAAGGATGCCACTGCGGCCCGCAGCGAGCTCGGCCTTCGTGCCGACCGGTCATGGCTGGTGGCGGACGCCATTCTGAGCTTGCGCGGTCGTGCGGCCTGGGCTCACAACTTCAATCCGCAGGCCAGCGTCAGCGCCACTTTTCAGACGCTGCCGGGCGCGAGCTTTGTGGTGAACGGCGCCGCGCAGGCGCGCAACGCAGCGCTGACCACTGCCTCCGCCGAGATCGCATGGCGCAACGGCGTCTCTCTCGTCGCCACCTTCGAGGGCGAGTTCGCAGATCGCGCGCAAGCCTATGCGGGCAAGGGGGCTTTGCGCGTCGCGTGGTGAGCTGCTCGTCCGCCGCGGCGCGGAACTGACCCCGAGGGCATTGCCGGGCAGGCTGACGGACGGGCGAGGAGGCTCGCGGCCGGCCGCACGAGAATTCATGTCAGTAACAAGGTGTTCGTTAGATCCTGGCGGTGGCCGGGAAAATGCCGCTTGACTCGTCAGATTGGATTTACCATTGTGGTTATACCAATTTGGACCTGCCAAGATGATCCGAGAGCGAGAGAACGACTCCGTTTCCACCGTCCGCAAGTTGATCGAGCACGCCCGCTATCATCGGCTGGGCAAGGGTGATCGCCTGCCGTCCGAACGCGAGCTGGCCGAGCGTTTCGGGGTTGCCCGCAATGCGGTTCGCGAAGCCGTCGCGATCCTCGATGTGCTGCGCATCACCGTGCGCAAGCCCAACTCCGGCATCTATCTTCGCGAGAATCTGTCCGACAGCAGCATCGATGCGTTGGTCATGCAGTCGGATCTCGGGTTGCCGCTGTCCCAGGAGGAGGTGACCGACCTCGTCGAGGCGCGGCGTATCCTCGAAGTCCAGACCGCGATTCTGGCATGCCGCCGGCGGACCGATGACGACATCGCCAATCTCGACGCGGTGCTGGCAGCGACGCAGCAGAAGCTCGATGCCGGGGACAGCATCGCCGACGAGGACGTGAATTTTCATCTCGCTCTCATCCGCGCCGCGCACAACAGCGCGTTCCTGCGCATCGTCACGCCGTTCTACCTGATCTCGGCCACGCGCCGGCGCACCTTCTTTCAAGATGCGGCGCAGGCGAAGCGATCCCATGCCGAGCATGGCGCGATCGTCAAGGCGGTGATCGCGCAGGACGAGGCCGCAACCGAGCAGCTCGTGGTGCGGCATCTGCAGCGCGTCGAGGACTACTGGACGAATACGCTGACCGACAGTCAGCCGTAACACACAACAAAAATCGCGGGAGGAAGTGATGAACAGGCGTGGTTTCCTGGGCATGGCGGCTGGCATGGCCGTCCTGGGTGGTGGGGCGTCTCTGGCGCAGGCGAAGAAGCTGCGCATCGCCTTTGCCAACTTCAACGATGAGAGCAGTTTTGGCGCGGCCGTGCTCAAGGGTTTTCAGGCAACCGCGAAGGGTCGTCCGGATGTCGAGATGCTCTATTTCGACAACAAGCAGGATGCGGCCCGCGCCGTCGATATCGCGCGCAATGTCGCGACGCTGCGGCCGGATGTCTTTCTCGAGTACCAGATCGTGCCGGCGGCCAACCAGCAGGTGGCCCGGATCGTGCGCGAGGCCGGCATTCCCTGCCTCGGCATTCAGGTGCGGTTGCCGGGCTATCCGCTCTATGCGGTCGACAACTACAAGGCCGGCTTCGATGCGGGTGTGGCTGCCGCCGAACAGGCGGGCAAGCGCTGGGGCGGGACGACGAGGGCGCTGATCCTGTCCTATCCCGAAGGCGGACCGCTGTTCCTCGAGCGCCAGGGGGCGGTCGAGGTCGGCTTGAAGAAAATCAAGGCGGATATCGCCACCGAGATTCATTCGACCAAGAACGATCCGGGCGCGGCCCGGCAGATCACGGCCGACTATCTCACGCGCAATCCCGGCAAGATCGCGATCTATACCCATGTCGATGCGATGGCGATCGGCGCGCTGGCGGCGGCGCGTGCCGCCGGGCGCGAAGGCGACATCGTCATCTCCTCGTTCGGCGGCGACGCCGCCGTGCTGCCGGAACTGCGCAAGGATGGCGCCTTCATCGGCACGTTCACGTCGTTTCCCGAGACATGGGGGGAGACGCTGCTGGATCTCGCGGCGAAGATCGCCGCCAGGACCGAGCTGCCCGATCTCATCCATCCGCCGCAGCAACTGATGCTGACGCCGGCCAATGTCGCCCAGTACTATCCGGCGTGACGCGATGACACCGATCGTCGAGGTCATCGGGCTGGAGAAGCGCTTTGGCGGCATCGTCGCCCTCGGCGGCGCCGACTTCAGCCTTTACCCCGGAGAAGTCCATGCGCTGCTCGGCGCCAACGGCGCCGGCAAGTCGACCCTGATCAAGGTGCTGTCCGGCTTCATCCGGCCCGACGGCGGCATTGTCAGGTTCGATGGCGCCGATGCCGTCATCGGCTCGGTCGCCACGGCGCAGTCGCTCGGCATCCAGACCATCCATCAGGAGCTTGAGCTCGCCGAAGCGCTGCCGGTCTATGAGAACATCTTCCTGGGCCAGCCTCTGGCGCGCCATGGCATCGCGCGCCGCGCGGCGATGATCGCCGCGGCGGAGCAGGCGCTGAAGCGCCTCGGCGTCGCCATCGATCCACGCGCCGCGGTGTCTTCACTGTCGGTCAGCGATCGGCAGGTCGTCGAGATCGCCAGGACGCTGACGCGCAGGAGCCGGGTCGTCATCATGGACGAGCCGACGGCGGCGCTGCCGCCGCGCGAGGTCGCCCGCCTGTTCGCCATCATCCGCGAGCTGACCCAGCAGGGCATCGCCGTCGTCTACGTGTCCCATCGCCTCGACGAAATCCAGGCGATCGCGGACCGTGTGACGGTGATGCGTGAAGGCCGGCGGGTATTCACCGCGCCGATCGCGCAGGCGCCCAAGGAGACGATCATCGGCCACATGCTGGGGCGTTCGCTTGCGGCCGATGCCGCGGATTCGCAACCGGCTCCAGCAGGCGCACGCATTGTCGATATCGAGAAGCTCTGCCTCGACGAAGGCCTGAGTGGCTTCGACCTTCAGGTGCGGGCCGGCGAAATCGTCGGACTGTTCGGCCTGCTCGGCGCCGGACAGCAGCTCGTCGGCGATGCCTTGTTCGGCCTGCGGCCGGTGCAGGCGGGGCGGTTCGAGATTCTCGGCCGGGCGCGCGCGCCGCGCCACCCCGGCGAGGCGCTGTCCTGGGGGATCGGCTTCGTGCCCGCCGACCGCAAAGGCGCGGGCCTCGCCCTGCGCCTCAGCGTCAAGGACAATCTGTTCATGACGGCATGGTCGTCGCTGTCGCGATGGGGGTTCGTGCGCCGGCGGGAGCATCACCGGCGGGCTGCCGAGCTCAGCCGGCGCTACGGCGTGCGCTGCGCTTCGGTCGATCAGGCGGTCGGCGAGCTGTCCGGCGGCAACCAACAAAAAGTGTCGATCGCCAAATGGGCGACGCGATCGATCTCGCTTCTTTATCTGGACGAGCCGAGCCGCGGCGTCGACATCGGCGCGCGCACCGAGATCTATCGCCTGCTGCGGCAATTCGCGGCTGGAGGAGGCGCCTGCATCGTCAACTCCACCGATGCCGAAGAGATCGCCCGCGTCTGCGATCGCGCTGTCGTCGTGCGGTCCGGCGCGATGGCCGCCAACCTTTCCAAGAACAGTCTCGGTGAAGCCGCGCTGATCGCGGCAGCGAGCTGAGACAGGAGAATAGCAATGATGTCATCGATCTTGCGCCTTCCCGGGCAGGCGGTCGAGCCGCGGACGATCAGTCTCGCCGCGGTGCTGATCCTGCTGGGCGCTGCATTCCACGTCCTGACGCCGTTCTTCTTCACGGCGGCGAACCTGTCGAACCTGTTTCTGTCCATCTCGGTGCTGGGCATCATGGCGGCGATGTCGACGCTGTCGATCATCGGGCGCAGCATCGATCTCTCCGTCGGCTCGATCGCCGCGCTCGTCGGTGTCGTGGTGGCGCTGCTGATCGAGAAGCATGGCGTCTCGGCGCCGGCCGCGATGGCCCTGGGGCTGGTGGTCGGCGGCATCTGCGGCGCCGTCAACGGCGCTCTCGCGGCCTTCATCGGCATCAACCCGATCATTGTCACGATCGGCACGCTGTCGCTGTTTCGCGGCCTGGCGTTCATCCTGACCGACGGACAGACGACGCTCATCCAGGACGAGGGCATGCTCTTCCTCGGCGACGGGCGCGTGCTCGGCGTTCCGGTGTCGGTGCTGATCCTCGCGGTCGCCTTCCTGTGCTGTCATGTCACCGCCGTTCATACCGTCGCCGGCCGCGCGATCTTCGCCGCCGGCGCCAATCCCCGCGCGGCGCGGCTTGCGGGGCTGCCGGTGATCGCCATCCGCTTCTGGCTGTTCGTGGCCAGCGGCATGGCCGCGGCGATCTCGGGCGTGCTGCTCGCCTGTCAGTCCGGCACCGCGATTCCAAGCGCCGCGACGACCTACGAGATTCTCGTGGTCACTGCGGTGCTGCTCGGCGGAACGAGCCTTGCGGGCGGTGACGGCGCGCTGTCGCGCACGGCGATCGGCCTGCTGATCATCGGCACGCTGAACAACGGCATGGCGCTGCTGGCGGTGCCGACCTTCTATCAGATGTGCGCCAACGGCCTGCTGCTGCTGCTGGCGGTAACCGTGGACCAGGTCCGCGGCCGCCGCCTGGGTGTTGTCGAGGAGTGATGCTGGTGACCGCCATGACGCTGCCAACAATCGTATTGACCCATCCCCTGCATCCTGCCGTCCAGCAGGCCTATGCCGCACAGGCCGATTTCGTGGTCGCTCCGGCAACGGACGCCGACACCCTGCGCGGCTGCTGCCGTGATGCCGACGCCATCATTGTCAGGGCCCCGCTGCCGGAGGACATCTTCGCTTCGGCCAGGCGCCTGCGCGCCGCGGTCCGGCATGGCGCGGGGCTCGACATGATCCCGCTCGAGGCGGCCACCCGCGCGCATGTTCCGGTGGCCAACGCGCCCGCCGTGAATGCCCGTTCCGTCGCCGAGCATTGCGTCGGGCAGATGGTTGCTCTGGCGCGACGCCATCCACGCGTCCAGCGCGCCGTCGCAGAACGTGACTGGCTGGGCGCGCGCAGCTTTGCCGAGCATGGCCTCGAGCTGTTCGAGCGCACGGTCGGCATTGTCGGTGTCGGCAATGTCGGGGCGACGATTGCCGGCATCTGCCGCCATGGTCTCGGCATGGAGGTGCTGGGCACGGGGCCGCAGCAGCAGAGCTATCCCGAGACGGTCGTCTACGCCGACCTCGACGAGCTGCTCGCGCGCAGCGATTTCGTCGTGCTGTGCTGTCCGCTCACGCCGCAGACCCGCGGCCTGATCGGCGCGCCGCAGCTCGCGCGGATGAAGCGATCTGCCTGTCTCATCAATGTCGCGCGCGGGCCTGTCGTCTCCGAGGCGGCGCTGCTTGCGGCGCTGAGCGCGGGAACGATCGCGGGAGCGGCGCTCGATGTCTTCGTCGAGCAGCCCCTGCCACGCGATCATCCGTTCTGGCAGACCGAACGGCTCATCGTCACCCCGCACATGGCGGGCATCACGGACGCGAGCATGCGCAAGATGGGCGAGCTCGCGCTGTCCCAGGCGCTGCAGATCCTGCGCGGCGAGCGCCCGCGCTATCTCGTCAATCCCGAGATCTGGGATCGGCGTCGGCACTAAATCCCGCGCAAGCGGCTTGTCGGAGAGAATAAATGAAAATCAAGTCAGTTCGGGCCGAGTGGATTCATGTGCCGATTCCCGAGGCGCAGCAGCATGTCAGCGATTTCGGCCGCGTCACGTCGTTCGACTGCGTGCTGGTCCGGGTCGAGACGGAATGCGGCATCGTAGGCTATGGCGAGGCGAAGGAGGAGGTCGGCAGCTCCGGCAACTACCGCACCCTGCAGGCGGCGATCAACGAGCGGCTCGGGCCGCTCCTGATCGGCGAGGACCCGCGGGATATCTCGCGGCTCTGGGACCGGATGTACAACGGCACGCGCGATCACTACGCGCTGGCGCGCGGACGGGGCTTTCCGATCCTCGGCCGCCGCGGCGTGACGGTGTCGGCGATCGGCGGCATCGACATCGCGCTGTGGGACATTCTCGGCAAGTCGCTGGGCGCGCCGGTGTGGCGGCTGATCGGCGGCCGGCGGGCGCCCCGCATGCCGGCCTACGCGTCGGGCGGCTGGCAGGACGTCGCGCGCATCGGCGAGCAGCTTGCCGGCTATGTCGAGAAGGGCGGCTTCAAGGCCGTCAAGATGCGGGTCGGCGTCATCGACGGCTCGGCGCGCCGTTCGGCCGAGCGCGTTCGCGCGGCCCGTGCGGCGCTCGGCGGCGACGTGATGCTGATGTGCGATGCCCATGGCACATTCGACGTGCCGGAAGCCAAGGCGTTCTGCCGCCTGGTCGAGGACTGCGACGTCGCCTGGTTCGAGGAGCCGGTGACCGCCGACGACCGCCGCGGCTATGCGGAGGTGAGGGGCAGCACCAGTATCGCCATCGCCGCCGGCGAAAGCGAGTTCAGCCGCTTCGATTTCCTCGATCTCGCCGAGCGGCGCTGTGTCGACATCCTGCAGCCGGATCTCGCCATCTGCGGCGGCCTGACCGAAGGCATGCGGATTGCCGCGATCGCCAGCGCCTATGGCCTGCGCCTCGCGCCGCATCTGTGGACGGGCGCGACCGCATTCGCGGCCGGGCTCCATCTCGCGGCGGCCTCGTCCTGCGGCTACATCCTGGAATATTCGCTCGGCGCCAATCCGCTGCTGCACGAACTCGTCGAGGAGAGCCCGGAAGTCTCCGACGGCATGGTCGAGGTGCCGGACCGCCCCGGGCTCGGCCTGACGATCCGCCCGGACTTCGTGGAGCGGTTTGCGGTGCGGCACTGACACGCGCCGCATCCGTCCCCGCGCGGCTTTTTGAGCCGCGCGTTCGACCAGACCTAGGGAGCGACTTATGACTGGACCGGGCAACACCGGCCGCAGGGCTGTCATCATCGGCGGATCGATGGCGGGCCTGTTCGCCGGCAATATCCTGCACCGCATGGGATGGCAGGTCGATCTGTACGAGCGTGTCGGCGATTCCCTGTCGGCGCGCGGCGCGGGGATCGCGGCCCATCCGCAGAGCTTGCCATTGTTGGCGGCGGCCGGCATCCGGGACGACCGCTCGATCGGCGTCCCGGTCATCGGCCGCGCGGCCTATGGTCTGGATGGCGAGGCGATCGAGCGCTTTTCCTATCCACAGCAGCTGACGTCTTGGAGCCGTGTCTACTCCCTGCTCAAGCAGGCCTTTCCGGCTGCGCGCTATCATGCCGGGCGCGAACTGGTCGAGGTCACCCAGAGCGCGCATGAGGTGACGGCGCGCTTCGCCGATGGCGCGGCTGTCGAGGGCGACCTGCTGATCGGCGCGGATGGCATCCGCTCGACCGTTCGCCGGATCTTTGCTCCCGATATCGTGCCGCGCTACAGCGGCTACGTCGCCTGGCGCGGCCTCGTCGACGAGGCCGACATCCCCGAAGGTCACCGCCAGGAGCTGTTCCAGTGGTTCGGCTTCTGCTTTCCGCGGAACGGCGAACTGGTCGGCTATCCGATCCCCGGGGCCGACGAAGCGGTTGCGGTCGGCACGCGGCGCTATAATTTCCTGTGGTATCGCCGCGCCAGCGAGCATCAGGAGCTGCGCGACCTGCTGACGGACGAGCGCGGCCGCCTGCACGAGGGATCGATTCCGCCGCCGCTGATCCGCCGCACGCATCTCGACCGGCTCCGCGACGACGCGCGCGCGCTGCTGCCGCCGCAGTTCGCCGATGTCGTGCACCAGACGTCTCAACTGCTGTTCCAGCCGATCTATGATGTCCGATCCGAGCAACTCGTGTTCGGACGCGTGGCGTTGATCGGCGACGCGGCCTTTGTCGCGCGCCCCCATGTCGGGATCGGCGTGCTGAAGGCCGGGGAGGATGCGCAGGCGCTGGCGCAGGCGGTCTCGGCGAACGAAGGGGTCATGGCGGGGCTTGGCCGCTATCAGGACGAACGGCTGCCCCTCGGGCAGAGCGCGGTGTCGTTCGCCCAGCGGCTCGGCGCATTTCTGGAGAACGGTGACGAACATCCGGCATGCACGCCCGAGGCGGGCGTCACCCATGGGGACATTATCCGGAAGACGGCGCGGGCCGATTATGCCGCGAGCCTCGACTGATCCCGGCAGAGACAAGCTCAGTGTTGAAAGAGGACGACATGACCACGATCCTGGACGACGTTGCCGCGCGCGGACGCGCTGCCCCCTTCGATACCGGCCTTCTGGACCGGCTGATGGACGACGCGGGGCTCGACGTCGTCGTGCTGACGTCAAAGCACAATGTGCAGTATCTGCTCGGCGGATATCAGTTCTTCTTCTTCCACTACATGGACGCGATCGGGATCAGCCGCTACCTGCCGGCCGTGGTTTACCAGAAGGGGCGTCCCGGCAACGCCGCCTATTTTGCCAATGCGCTCGAGATCTACGAGAAGCAGCTCGACAAGTTCTGGCTGCCGACCGTCGATACCTCGAGCTGGGGCAGCCGTGACGCGATCACCGCCGCCGCGCGGCACATCCGTGCCATCGGCGCGGGCAAGGGACGGATCGGTGTCGAGATGAGCTTTCTGCCGGCGGACGCGCATGCCGTCCTGATGGAAGAACTCCCTGCTGCGACGATCGTCGATGCCCATCTGCCGCTGGAACGGCTGCGCGCGCGCAAGAGCGAGGCAGAGCTGGAGCTGCTGCGCCAAGCATCGGAGCGCGTCGTCGATGCCATGCTGACGACATTCGCCCGCGTCGAACCGGGCATGTCGAAGCTCGACATCGTCGCCGAGCTGCGCCGCCAGGAATTCCAGCGCGACCTGACCTTCGAATACTGCCTGATCACGGCAGGCGCCGATCACAACCGCTCGCCGTCCGGCCAGCGGCTGGCGAGCGGCGACATCCTGTCGATCGATTCCGGCGGCAACTATCGCGGCTACATCGGCGATCTCTGCCGCATGGGAATTCTGGGGCAGCCCGACGCGGAGCTTGAGGACCTGCTCGCCGAGGTCGAGGATGTTCAGCAGGCGACGCGCCGGGCGGTGCGATCCGGTGTGCCCGGCGGCAGCATCATTGCTGCCGGCGAGAGCGCCGTCGGCCGGTCGCCGAACAGGGCGCGGATGGCGTTCACGGCTCACGGCATGGGGCTGATCAGCCACGAAGCGCCGCGCCTGACGGGGACGGGGTTCGTGCCGTATCCCGGCTACGACGAGAACCGCAGCATCGAGAGCGGCATGGTGATCTCGATCGAAACCGCGATCGCCCATCCGACGCGTGGCTATGTCAAGCTGGAGGACACCGTCGCGGTGACCGACACGGGATGCATCGGCTTCGGCGACGCCGGGCGCGGCTGGAATCGATGCGGAGGTCGCTGACCTCCGCGGCTTCGGTGAGATGCTGGCACCGCAGGTGAGGATGAATTGGGTCGATTGACTGAGGGCGTCAATCGGAGGATGGAGCCTGGTCGTCGGGAATCCCTTGATGGTTTTCGCCAGCGCTTCGACCTGTTTCCTCACGACATCCGCGACATAGCCGATCTCAGGCACTTCGCTTTCCGCGCGCGCAGCCGCATCCTTCGCCTTCTGTGAACGATCGGCTTCGTCCTCGATGTTCCTGAGTTCGACGTTGATGCTGTCCAGGGTCGATTTCGCGTTCCGCCGGGCCAGGGAGGCCTCGCCCCTTTGCAGAAGCGATTCCTGGTAAACGGCCTCCGCACGGGTGGCCATCTGAAGGTTGAGCACCGGGTGGTCATCGGGCGCCTTCAGTCTGGCCCGGCTGCTCGCGATCTGTTGAAAGAACTGCTCCGCGGCTCTGTCACTCTTGTCGACCGCGTCAGCGGACAGCTGGGCGCTCGCGGTGTTGGGCGTCGAAGACGCGGGCCGCTCATCGACGTGGATGCGCTTTAAACCGAAGTCTGAAAAACCGGCCGTCGGTGCACTGCCGGTTGTCTTCGCTGTGGCCTGTTCCCGGAGGTGCGCCGAGTAGGTCGCGCAGCATCGGGAATTGGATTTCCTGCGCCGGATGCCATGCAGCCGAATCCGACTCTGCGCGTCGGCGCGCGTGGAACAAACTTGTCATTTTTCTGAACGCATTGACTTGCGTCCGGCCTGCAGAAAGTCTCGCAGCATGAAATGCGCGGCCATGACTGCGCGTTGCAACATTGTTGTCTTTCACTCCTGCCGCTACGAGTCCTGCGCTGCCATGAGTTCTTTGCCGTCATGAATTCCGCAGGCAGACAGCGGACATCGTCCGTGGTGCTGGACAATGTGATCCCGACCACACCATCGCAGCCGCTGCAGGTTGGCGGCGGCGTGGCGCAGCGGCGGTCGCTCCCGATCCATCTCCTTCCTCCGCCATTCGTGCGAAGGAGCCTCGTGATCGCGGCGCTTCTCGTTCTCTGGCAGTGCGCATCGCTGTTCGGCTGGGTGAACGTCCAGACGCTGGCGTCGCCGGCGGAGGTCTGGGCCGCGGGAGTGCGGCTCTGGCAGTCTGGGGACCTGCTGCCCGGCATCCTCGTTTCGCTCCGGCGCGTCGCCATCGGGCTGGCCATCGGTGTGTCGATCGGGGGCTTGCTGGGGCTGGTCGCGGGGATCTCCCGCCTCGGCGAGGAGGTGATCGATGCTCCGCTGCAGATACTGCGCGCGCTGCCTTTTCTCGGGTTACTGCCGCTGCTCATCGTGTGGCTCGGGATCGGCGAGGGGATCAAGATCGGTCTTGTGGCCATCGGCGTGATCTTTCCGATCTACCTCAACCTCTACAAGGGGATCAGGGCAGTGGATCGCCGCTATGCCGAGCTGGCGCAGACCTGCGGCGTGGGATGGCGCGGTCTCCTGCGCTGGATCATCCTGCCCGGCGCATGGCCGGCCTTTCTTGTCGGTCTGCGCTTTTCACTCGGCATTGCCTGGCTGTCACTGGTGGTGACCGAAGCGGTCAATGCGGAGGCCGGCATCGGGTATCTCATCCAGCAAGGGCAACAGTTTCTGGAGACTGACGTCATTGTGCTCGGCCTCGTGATCTATGCGCTGCTCGGCCTTGTGATGGAGGCGCTCGTGCGCGTGATCGAATGGCGGACGCTGCGCTGGCGGGTGGAGTTTACCTCGGCATGAGTGCACACCAGCCCGGCGCTGCGCCTCCGGTCGCCGAATTACGCGGCTT
This sequence comes from Bradyrhizobium sp. U87765 SZCCT0048, assembly GCF_018131225.1. Classification (GTDB taxonomy): domain Bacteria; phylum Pseudomonadota; class Alphaproteobacteria; order Rhizobiales; family Xanthobacteraceae; genus Bradyrhizobium_A. Next base: position 188,455 of record NZ_JAFCMM010000007.1, read on the forward strand.
GCGCCGAGCCTTCGAGGGCCGTGTGGTCCTGCAGAACATCAATCTGGAGATCGCGCCCGGCGAATTTCTGGCCATCGTCGGCCAGAGCGGCTGCGGCAAGAGCACGCTGCTGCGGGCCCTCGGCGGTCTCGACCGCGGCTGGGACGGCCATCTGCATGTGCGCGGGCCGGTGGCGTTCGGTTTCCAGGATGCGCGTCTGCTGCCGTGGCTGCGGGTGTGGGAGAACGTGACATTCGGCATCACCGGACCGCGTGGAGAGCGCTATCGGCTGGCAACCCAGGCTCTCACGGCGGTCGGCCTGGCCGCGCATGCCGAGGCGTGGCCGGGAACGCTGTCCGGCGGCGAGGCGCAGCGCGTCGCGCTGGCGCGCAGCCTGGTGCGCACACCGGCGCTGCTGCTGCTTGACGAGCCGTTCGGAGCGCTCGATGCGCTGACGCGGCTGCGCATGCAGGCGCTGGTGCACAACCTGTGGCGCGACAAGGGCTTTGCGGCCGTACTGGTGACGCACGACGTTGAAGAGGCCGCCTTGCTGGCGGACCGCATCGCGGTGCTCGATCGCGGCCGCATTGCCGATCTCTACACCGTCGAGGCTGCGCGCCCGCGGCGACGGACCGACGCATCGTTCGAGGCTGCACGTCAGCGCGCCCTGCGCGGCCTCGGCATCGAGGATATCGATGGCGCCCATGCGCCGCCCGAACTTTCACCGGCATGAGACGTCAGGAGTCGATCGTGCACCATCTCAGGAATATTCTGTTGTCCATGCACTTGGCTCGCCGTCGCGTGCTGGGTGCACTGCCGGCGGCAACCATCGCCGTGGTGCTGGCGACGGCGGGGCCGTCCGCGCGAGCCGAGGACGCCCATGGTGTCCGTCCTGGCCTCGATCCGGCTAATCCGGTGGTTCTCACGGTCGGCGTCCCCCGCAATTTCGGCTATCTCAGCACGCTGTGGGCGAAGGACGTGCAGGTGCCCGGCGTCAGGATCGAGTACAAGTATTTTCCCAACTTCATCGACATGCTGACGGCCTTCAATGGCAGGCAGCTCGACGTTACCGAGATCGGCGATGTCGGGGCGGCGCAGTCCTTCGCGGCCAGCAAGGGCGGCGTCAGGGTGATTGCGGTGACCCAGCCCAATCCGGAGAACACCGGCCTGCTGGTCGCCAAGGACAGTCCTTACAAGACGTTCGCCGATCTCAAGGGCAAGCAGCTGCTGTTCCTCAAGTCGACCAACACCTATCTCGGCGTGAAGAACCAGATCGCGGCGGCGAAGCTGAAGGAGGACGACTTCAGAATTGTCGAGCTGGCCGGACCGTCGGCGGTCAAGGCGTTCCAGACCGGTCAGATCGAGGGGTACTATACGATCGACCCCAACATGGCCGATGTGGTGGAAAAGACCGGCGCCCGCCTGATCGCGACCGGAACCGACATGGGGATCGAGAATCTCTATCCCTATGTCTCGCATGAAAAGGTGATTGCAGAGAAGAAGGCGGCACTTGCGGCCTTTGTCCAGGCGCTGGCGGATACGATCGCCTGGGCCCAGGCCCACCCCGACGAGCAGGCGCGTCTTGTCGCGCCCAAGGTCCAGTTCACGGAATCGGCGATCCGGGAGACCTTCAGGCGCGGCGCCAAGGGACTGCAGATCATCGACGAGGGCTTCCATGCCCGGCAGCAACGCAACCTCGACGCTCTTCTGGCTGCGGGCGTTCTGAAGCAGCCGGTTTCGGCGCAGAACCTGTACCTGACCACGTTCAACGCCAGCATCGCGCCCTCGAGTGCCGGCGCGAACGAAGCGGCGGCCAGCGCGACGCGTTGAGGCCGGGCGCCGCGAACGGTGATCCGGGGGCGGCCGTCACAATGTCCGCAGGAAGGCCGCCAGCGCAGCCTTCTCTTCGACGGAGAGGCCGAGCAGCCGGATATGTGCTGACAGCTGCGCCGCAATGGCAATTCCGCCGAGGTAGCGCAGCCTTTCGCGCACCGGCGGGCGCTGCGCGACGCCATGGCTGCATGCTTTGCGGCTCTTGTCGGGGACTGCCATTTTGCGAAACGGCGGCAAATTGAAAGGCGGTGCTTCGCGCTGGCTGATCTTTGGAACCCACTGCCGCGGGATCGAACCTAGGATGCGCGGCATTCGTGGTGCGGCCGCGAACGGTCGCCTCGTCGAACCTGCCGGCCAGCGCTGAAGCACAATATCGGCGGCGAAGGATTGTGGCTGTGACAGGAGCATCTCTGCGGTTTGGGGTTTGGGCGCTGACCCACGGAAGCTGGGCTTCGCGTCATCATCCGCTCGATCCGCCGGATGCGTCGTGGGAGCGCAATCGACGCCAGATCCTCGAAGCGGAAGCGCTCGGCTACGATGCCACGCTGCTGGCGCAGCACATCACCCATCCGAGCGGGGATGATCAGGATCTCCTGGAGACATGGACCGGCGCGGCGGCCCTCGCAGCGCTGACCACGCGGATCGAGCTGATCGCCGCGATCAAGCCGCTGTTGATCCATCCGGTGGTCCTGGCCAAGATGGCGCTGCAGATCGAAAACATCAGCGGCGGCCGCTTCGCGATCAATCTCGTCAACGGCTGGTATCGCCCCGAACTCGAACGGGCGGGGATCGGCTTTCCAGAGCATGATGATCGCTATGCCTACGGCCGGGAGTGGGTCGAGATCGTCGAAGGCTTGATGGTTGGCCGGCGGGTCGATTTCCATGGCCGGCACTTTCAGATCGATGGCTATCAGCTGCGGCCGGGCGACCATTTCCGCCGGCGCCCGACCATCTATCTCGGCGGCGAATCCGAGCCCGCGCGGGCTCTGGCCGCGGATGCGGCCGACGTCTATTTCATCAATGGCCAGCCATTGGCGGACGTTCAGGTGCTGATTCAGGACCTCGCGAGGAGGCCCCGTCGTGGCGCGCCGATCCGCTTCGGGATGTCGGCGTTCGTGATCGCCCGGGACACCGATGCGGAGGCTGACGCCGAACTCGTCGATCTCTTCGCCATTTCCGAGCAGGACAAGCCGGCACGCGCCCGTCTCGTGGCCAATGCCGATCCCAAGGCGCAAATGTTCAGAACCGCCGCGAAGGAAGCGCGGGTCGGGACCAATGGCGGGACATCGGCGCGCCTGGTCGGCAGTTACGATACCGTGGCGCGGCGTATCGTAGAATTTCATGCGGCCGGGATCGAGCTGTTCATGCTGCAGTTCCAGCCGCTCGACGTCAACATGCGTCGTTTTGCCGAGCAGGTCATTCCGCGCGTGCGGCGCCTGCAGGCCCGCGCGGCCTGACGGAGAGCGAACGATGAGCGCCGATCGCAGTCTTGCTGCAACCCGGGGTGTCGATGCCTCGTTGCCGGGCGAGCTCTCCTCTCGCCTCACGTCACCGGTCCATGTGATCAGAAGCGACGAGGAGGCCCTTGCCACGGTTCGAGCGCTGGCGGCGGAGTTTCGCGCCGGCGCCGCGGAACGCGACCGCACCGGGCGGCTGCCCGCGGATGAAATCGAGCAGCTGACCACCGCGGGATTCTACGGCATCACGGTGCCCGCGCAGTTCGGCGGGGCCAATGTCTCGGCGGTGACGGTCGCGGAGGCGTTTCGCATCCTGGCCGCTGCCGACGCCAGCATCGGGCAGATTCCGCAGAACCATTTCTGCTGGCTGCCCGTCGTCTCCAATGGATCGCCGGAGCAGGCGGAGTTCTTCTATCGGCGCTTTCTCGCCGGCGAGCGCATCGGCAACGCTCATTCGGAGGATACGCGGCGGCGGCCGGGCGACTATGAACACGTGCTCGAGCGTGTCGCCGGTGGCTGGCGCGTCACCGGCCGGAAGTACTATTCGACGGGCGCGGTGTTCGCGCAGTGGATACCGTTCGTGGCCAATCTCGGCGACGGTGCCAAGCCCCACATGTTCTTCGTGCCGCGGGGCCAGGACGGCGTCGAGATCGTCAACGACTGGGATGGAATGGGGCAGCGCACCACGGCCAGCGGCACGACGATCTTCGACCGCGCCTTCGTCGCGGACGAGCATGTGTTCGCGCTGCGCGCGGAGAGCGACAGCGCGCGATCCTACGCGCTGAACGCCAGCCTGATCCATGCGGCGATCGACGTCGGCATTGCCGAGGATGTTCTCGGCGATGCGCGCGACTATATCGTGACGGCCAACCGCCCCTGGATCAACAATCCCCATGATGAGCACGCCAAGGAGCCGTTCGTCATTCGCGACTTCGGCCGTTTCGGCGTGGCGGTGCGAACGGCGCACGTCTCGTTGCTAAATGCGGCACGGTTGATCGATCGGGCGCGGGCCGAGCCGGGCCAGCAGACGCTGCTCGACGCGCGCATGGCGATCGCCGATGCCCGCATCGTCGCAAGCGAAGCCGCGACGAAGGTCGCCGATGAGTTCTTCCTGTTGACGGGGGCGCGCGCGACCCGCGCGCGATACGGACTCGATCGGCACTGGCGCAATGCCCGGACGCATTCCCTCCACGATCCGCTGCGCTGGAAGGAGTTCCACCTCGGCAACTTCTATCTCAACGGTATCGAGCCGCCACCGGGATCCTACATCTAGTCGCTGCCACACGGAGGCGCGGCTTCGCCGCGCTGGGCGCGGCCCCGGAAAGGAAGGCCCGGCGCCGGCCGAGGGAAGGAAGCCAGGCGCCGGGCGCAGCTGCAATGGCCTAGAGGCCGAGCAGCGTGCGGGTGTTGCCGCCGGCGATCTTCTGCTGATCGGTCGGGTCGAAGCCGGCGGCGGTGAGCGATGCGGCGAGACGGCGGGAAATCGGCTCGTCGCTGACGATGGGCCAGTCGCTGCCGGCAAGCACGTGGTCGACGCCGACGATGTCGGCGGCCGCGCGGATCAGCACCGGATCAAAGCCCATCGTGTCAATATAGACATGGCGGCGCAGCAACACGCCGATATCGGTCTGGCCGTCGGCGGCGCGCCGTCCGAACGACCGGACATGGAGCAATCCCCCGATCGCCAGATTGGTGAAGGCCACCCGCAGGCCGGGCAGGGCGTCGAAGACCCCGCCTTCGACCAGGGCGATCAGGGCCGCCGCGTTGATCGTACCGCGGGCGAACAGCGTGCCGACCTGGCCATAACGGGCGAGTTGCTCGGTGAGCCCCTTCGGGTTGACCGGATGGGCGAACACCGCGATGCCGAGTTCGGCGGCCGCCGTCAGGACGGGGCGTGCTTCCGGCGCATCGAGCAGGCGGCCGTCCTGTTCGCTTTCCAGGAAGACGCCGCGCAGTCCGAGGCTGCGCACTGCGCGGACCAGTTCGTTCGCGGCCGCTTCGCCGCCGAAGGCGTCGACGGACGCAATGCCATGCAGGCGGCCGGGCTGGGCCGCGGTGATGGCGGCGACCTGGTCATTGACCTTCCGGAACGTGTCGGCGGCGGGAACCTGCCGGCCGGGCGTGAACAGCGCCGTGGGGATGTTGACGACACGGCCGGCGATATCACCGGTGTCGATGCCCTGCGTCAATGCGCCGGCATCGGCGAGGCGGGCATTGATGCGTTCCCAGCGCTCGCGCTGGCTGGCAGGAAAGTTCGACAGCGTCGCCAGTGGCCAGCTGGCCGGAACATGGTGGCTGTGAAAGTCGATGATCGCGAGTGTCTGGGACATGATTTCCGGTGAGCGAAGCAGCGAATTGTTCGCACAGAAGAGATCAAAGTGATGGCGAGGGCCATTCCAAAGTCGCGTTCGTTCAGGCAACAAAGCACTGCGGTCATCGGGCGGCCGCGAACGATGTTCCTTCGCGTCGTGATCCCGGCGGTTTCACCCGGGCGGTGCGGCAGCCGATGACGTCTGTCGTCGAGTGTCCGGGGCTTTGCGGTCGGGTGAAAAATATCCTGCTTCGCCGGTGTGGCGCGGTGCGTTTGTTCTGTGATGGAATGAACGCCGATCGCCCCGGCGCGAATGTAAAACAATGATCTCCGGCGCGCGGGGAAAAGAGCATTGTCGCTGCCTTGACGCGGCTGGACCGGCCTCCGACCATGGTGGTGGCGTACGAAACGCGTGCATTGCGCGCGTCGCGCCCCCATTCAACGGCCTCACTGCGGCGAACCTGCGAAACTCGGACCATGCCTCACCTGTTTTCTCGTCGTTTTGTTCTTGCGGCCGGCAGTCTTGGCATGGCGGCTCGCGCCCTGCCGGCATTCGCGGCGACAAATCTCTCGGGCGTCACGCTGCGGATCGGTGATCAGGTCGGTCAGCAGCAGAGCAAGCTGCGGGCCGCGGGCCTGCTCGATGATGTGCCGTACAAGATCGAGTGGTCGGTTTATCCGGCGGCGGTGAACCTGCACGAGGCGCTGAAAGCCGATGCCGTCGACATCGGCGCCGCCAACGATTCTCCCACGGTGACGGCCATCGCCAACGGCTCGAAGGTGCAGGTCGTCGCGGCATGGGACAATGGCGGGCTCGGAACGTCGCTGCTCGTTCCGCGGAACAGTCCGGCGCAGACGGTCGCCGATCTGCGCGGCAGGACGATTTCGCCGACCACGCGCGGCAGCGTTGCGCACTACCTTGTCGTCGGAGCCTTGCGCCAGGCCGGCGTCGGCCTCGACGAGGTCAAGCTTGCGTTCATGAACCCCGTCGATGCCGGCGCGGCATTCCAGAGCGGGGCGATCGATGCCTGGGCGACCTGGAGCATCTATGTGGCGCGGGCGCGGGGCCAACTCGGCGCGCGCATCCTGTCGGATGGCGCGGGCATCAACAGCGGCCTGTTCGTCTATTCCGCGACGCCGTCGGCACTCGCCGATCCCCTCAGGAAGCTTGCCATGGTCGACTTCTTCCAGCGCGTCGAGCGCGGCTATGTCTGGTCGCGCAACGAGAAGGCGAAGCACGTGGCGTGGGCGAAGGCCTTCACCCGTCAGGACGATGCGATCGCCGAGGCGCTCTATGTCGAAGATTCGAGCTATCGTCGGATCGCGGTCGACGACGCGCTGGTCGCGCGCCTGCGCCGGACCTTCGAGACCTGGACATCGATCGGCGTCCTGCAGGGCGATATCGATTTCGGCGGCCGCATCGTGCGCGACTTTCCGGTCGGTTGAGCGGAGCTTGCGATGACCGTTCTTGATCCTGTCGCCGATGGACGGGCATCCGCGGTCGAGCCCGTGCGACATGCCGGACATCGGACCCGCGGCACCGCCGTGACTACCCATGTTCTGATCACGCGCAGGCGTCTTGCCGGAGAAAGGTTGCCGCGGCCGCTGCGCCGGCTGATCGGTCCTCTCGCGGTCTTTCTGTTGTGGCAATTGGCTTCGATCACCGGCCTGTTGCCACGCGAGATCCTGGCCGGTCCGGCTGCGGTGGCCGCCAGCGCTGGCCAGTTGCTCGCGACCGGCGAACTGCAGCAGGCGGTCCTGACGTCGCTGGGCCGGGCAGTCTGCGGTCTGGCGATCGGCGGTTCCGTCGCGATCGCGCTGGCTGTCGTGGCCGGGCTCTTTCGCCTGGGTGAAGACCTCGTCGATTCCACGGTTCAGATGCTGCGGACGCTGCCCATCGTCGCCCTGATCCCGCTGCTGATCATCTGGTTCGGGATCGGTGAGGCGCCAAAGGTTGCGCTGATTGCGCTGGCCACCGGTTTTCCGTTGTACCTCAACGTTTACGCCGGGATTCGCAACGTCGATCAGAAGCTGATCGAGGTCGGGCAGACACTCGGGCTCAGCCGTACCGGGCTGGTGTGGAACATCGTGCTGCCGGGCGCTCTGCCCAATGCTCTGGTCGGCCTCCGTCATGCCCTCGGCGTCGCCTGGCTGGCGCTGATCTTCGGCGAGCAGATCAATGCCAACGCAGGTCTTGGCTATCTGATGAACACGGCTCGCGAGCTGTTCCAGACCGATGTCATCGTGGTGTGCCTTGTTGTCTATGCGTTGCTGGGGCTGGTCGTCGACGCGGTGGTCCGGCTTCTTGAGAGGGGGCTGTTGTCATGGCGACCGACCTTCACCGGGGCGTGAGCAACGGCGCCGGCGCTGCGGCTTCCGTCGTCAGTGTGCGCGGCCTGACCCGCCGCTTCGGCGACCGCGCGGTGATCGACCATCTCGACTTCGAGATCGCGGCGGGCGAGTTCGTCGCACTGATCGGCGCAAGCGGTTGCGGCAAGTCGACCCTGCTGCGGGTGCTGGCTGATCTTGATTCCGATATCGAAGGTGAGGTGGTCGTACCGACCCGGCGCGCCGTGGCGTTCCAGGAGCCGCGGCTGGTGCCATGGAAGCCGGTGTGGAAGAACGTCGTGCTCGGCCTGCCGGGACAGCCGGACCGGGCGCGCGCGAACCTCGCGCTCGATGAAGTGGGGCTCGGGCACAGGGCCGACGTATGGCCGAAGGTGCTGTCCGGGGGCGAAGCACAGCGCGCCTCGCTCGCGCGCGCGCTTGTCCGCGATCCCGATCTGCTGCTGCTCGACGAACCGTTCGGGTCGCTCGACGCCTTGACCCGCATCAACGCCCAGGCTCTCGTGGCCGAGCTGTGGCGGCGTCATGGCTACGCCGTGCTGCTGGTGACGCACGACGTCGAGGAAGCGTTGCTGCTCGCCGACCGCGTGCTGATGATGCGGGCCGGGGTGATCGCACATCAACTGACGGTGGACCTGCCGCGGCCGCGCGACGTCGGCCAGCCGGACTTTGCCGCGATGCGCCGGCGCCTTCTGGCCTGGCTTGGCGTGGACGTGCGCGAACCGACGGCCGACCCGGCCTGAGGCATGCAGTTCATGGTCAGATCCGCCCCCGAGCCGCTCGCACTGCAAACCGACGTCCTCGTCATCGGCGGTGGTATGGCCGGCGCCTGGGCCGCGACCGCGGCTGCGAAGGCGGGCGCCACCGTGACGCTGGTCGACAAGGGCTATTGCGGCACGAGCGGGGTGACCGCGACGGCCGGGCCGGGGCATTGGTGGGTGCCCCCGGATCCTCCCGAGGCGAGAGCCGCGGCAGTCAGGGCTCGTGTCGCGGCCGGGCTCGGGCTCGGCGAAGCGGACTGGATGCACCGTATTCTCGACCGAACGTGGTGCGCGCTGCCGACACTGGCCCCGCACTATCGCTTCGGCGTCGACGACAGCGGGCGCACCAACTATCGTGCGGTACGTGGGCCGGAGTACATGCGGGCGCTGCGTCGATCCGTGCTGTCATGCGGCGTGACCATTCTCGACCATTCCCCGGCGCAGGAACTGCTCGCCCGCGACGATGGATCGATCGGCGGCGCACAAGGCCTGCGGCGCCAGGATGGCGGCAGGGCCTATCGGATCGAGGCCGGTGCGGTCGTGCTCGCGGCGGGCGGGACGAGCTTCCTGTCGCACTTGCTGGGGTCCTGGACCAATACGGGCGATGGATACCTGATGGCGGCCGAGGCCGGAGCCGAGCTGTCCGGCATGGAATTCACGGGCGCCTATACCATTGCGCCGGCGCACTCGACCATGACGCGCAGCATGGCCTATGCGTTCGCGACCTACTACGATGCCGATGGGCACGAGCTCGACATCCCCTTCGCTCCGGATCAGACGCTGCGTCTCGCCCGCGCCTTGCTGCGCGGGCGGGTCTACTGCTCGCTGCACCGCTTGCCCGACGATATCAGGCTGCGCCTTCACATGATTTCTCCCAACGTGCCGCTGGTGTTCGATCGCTGGCAGGTCGATCCCTATCGCGATCGTTTCGAGGTCACGCTGCACAATGATGGCACCATTCGCGGCCTCGGCGGCGTGCGGGTGGCGGGCGAGGACTGTGCGACATCGGTCCCCGGGCTTTTCGTGGCTGGCGACAATGCGTCGCGCGAGAAGGTCGCAGGCGCCATATCGGGCGGCGGCAACGTCAATTCCGCCTGGGCGCTGTCGTCAGGCATGTTTGCGGGCGAAGCGGCGGCGCGCCTCGCGCGCGGGATCCGCGCCCGCAGCGTGCCCCTGCGGCCCCTGGGCCGGGCTGGCCTGCGGCCGCAGGGGGCGGCGAAGACCATTGATCTTGCCGCGATCCGTGACGCCGTCCGCGGCGAGATGCATCCCTTCGACAAAAACCTGTTCCGTTCGGCATCGGGGCTCGTCCGCTCGCGCGACGTGCTCGACAATCTCTGGCGCGAACTCGCTGGTCATGCCAGCGGCCAGATGGCCGTGCGCGAGGCGGCCGCGCTGGTTGCGACGGCGCGGTGGTCCGTCGCGACGGCCATCCGTCGCACGGAGAGCCGCGGGCTGCATCGTCGCGAGGATCATCCCGCCCTGGATCCGGCGCTGGCCGTCCGGCTGCTGTCCAGCGGTTTCGATCGGATTCAGGTGACGGCCGACGATGCAGCAGCGGTCCCGGCTTCCCAACATGCGCTGGAGGGCGTGCCATGATCGAACTCATTGTCGCCGACCGCTGCACGAACTGTGGCGCCTGCGTCGATGTCTGTCCGACGAACGTGATCGAGCCGGCCAGGTCAGGTCCGCCGATCCTCGCCCGTGTCGAGGACTGCCAGACCTGTTTCATGTGCGAGCTCTATTGCGTGGCCGATGCGATCTACGTCGCGCCGGACTGTGACCGCCGGGTTTCCGTCGATCCCGACGAGATCGTCGCGGCGGGCCGCCTTGGCCAGTATCGCCGGCATTCTGGCTGGGACGAGTGGGACGGACTGTTCCCGAACGAACAATGGCTGATGGAAACCGTCTTCCGTCGTGCAGGCGAGGCTGCAGCCAGCGACAAGCCGCAGCGGTAGACCAGGCGCCGTCGCAAGACGCTGGTCCAACGGACGCAGCTCCTCGCGTCTCGGATCACCGCGCTGTCCGGGCGGGACGCCGACACCAGCCGGAATCCCGCCCGCAGCCGCAACGGCGTCTTCGAGGTCGTCAGAAGTCCGGCCCCGGTGCGGGAGGCGCCAGTGCGGGCTTGTCCTTAGGAAGCTCGGCGACGAGTGCTTCGGTTGTCACGATCAGCGACGCGACCGACGCTGCATCCTGCAATGCGGTGCGCACCACCTTGGCGGGATCGACAATGCCAGCCGCGATCAAGTCGACATACTCCTCGGCCTGAGCATCGAAGCCGAAGGTCTGCGACCGGTTCTCCAGGATCTTGCCGACGATGATCGAACCCTCGACGCCGGCATTGGCGGCGATCTGGCGGATCGGGGCCTCCAGGGCCTTCAGCACGATGTGAATGCCTGCCTGGACGTCGGGATTGGCATGGGACAGCTTGCCGACGGCGGCCTTGGCGCGCAGCAGCGCCACGCCCCCGCCGGGCACGATACCTTCGGCGATCGCCGCGCGTGTCGCGTTGAGGGCGTCGTCGACCCGGTCCTTGCGTTCCTTGACCTCGACTTCGGTAGCCCCGCCAACGCGGATCACGGCGACGCCGCCGGAAATCTTGGCAAGGCGTTCCTGCAGTTTTTCGCGGTCGTAGTCGGACGTGGTCTCCTCGATCTGGGCCTTGATCTGCGCCGCGCGGGCATCGATGTCCTTCTTCTTGCCAGCGCCGGCGACGACAGTGGTGTTCTCCTTGTCGATCCGGATGCGCTTGGCGCGGCCGAGCTGGTTGAGCGTCACATTCTCGAGCTTGATGCCGAGATCTTCGGAAATCGTCTGGCCGGCGGTCAGGATGGCGATGTCTTCGAGGAGGGCCTTGCGGCGGTCGCCGAAGCCGGGCGCCTTGACGGCGGCGATCTTCAGGCCGCCGCGCAGCTTGTTCACGACCAGCGTGGCCAGTGCCTCGCCCTCGACATCCTCGGCGATGATCAGGAGCGGCTTGCCGGACTGGGCGACCGCTTCGAGGATCGGCAGCAACGGCTGCAGGCCCGCCAGCTTCTTCTCGTGGATCAGGATATAGGGATCCTCGAGTTCGACGGTGAGTTTCTCGGTATTGGTCACGAAATAGGGCGAGAGATAGCCGCGATCGAACTGCAGCCCCTCGACCACGTCGAGTTCAGTGTCGAGGCTCTTGGCTTCCTCCACGGTGATGACGCCGTCGTTGCCGACGCGCCGGACGGCGGAGGAAATGATCTTGCCGACCGATGCGTCGCCGTTGGCCGAGATGGTGCCGACCTGGGCGATCTCTTCGGGAGACTGGACCTTCCTGGCACGCTTCTCGATGTCCTTGATGGCTTCGGCCACCGCGAGGTCGATGCCCCGCTTGAGATCGAGCGGATTGAGGCTGGCGGCGACCGCCTTGGCGCCCTCGCGGACGATCGCCTGCGCGAGCACGGTCGCGGTAGTGGTGCCGTCGCCGGCAAGATCATTGGTCTTGGCCGCGACCTCCCGCAGCAGCTGAGCGCCGAGGTTTTCGTACCTGTCTTCGAGTTCGATCTCCTTGGCGACGGTGACGCCGTCCTTGGTGATACGCGGTGCGCCGAACGATTTTTCGATGACGACGTTGCGGCCCTTGGGGCCGAGCGTCACCTTGACGGCGTTGGCGAGGGTGTCGACGCCGCGAAGCAGACGTTCGCGGGCGTCGGCGGAAAACTTGACATCCTTTGCAGGCATGCAGGGGCTCCTGTTCGAGTATCGGCGCATGCGCGCCGTGATGGCGTAAGATGGTTGGGGAGAGCGCGGACTTGGCGCGGCGTCAGCCGATGATGCCGAGGATGTCCGCTTCCTTGGTGATGAGAAGGTCTTCGCCGTTGATCTTCACTTCGGTTCCCGACCATTTTCCGAACAGCACGCGGTCGCCCTTCTTGACGTCGAGCGGAACAAGCTTGCCGCTGTCATCGCGCGCGCCCGAGCCGACGGCGACGACTTCGCCCTCCTGGGGCTTCTCCTTCGCGGTATCGGGGATGATGATGCCGCCTTTGGTCTTCGCGTTCTCTTCGATGCGGCGGATCACGACGCGGTCGTGCAACGGACGGAAACTCATGGGCCTCTCTTTGATTGGCGCCGCGCGAGGATATCCTGGCGGCTTTCAGCGCTGGATGTCGCCGATCGATGCGGGGCATCGTGGCGGAGGCATAACGTTAGGCGTGTCCTCGTTCCTGTCCATTTTAAAGTTTGCGTCCGGCATGGACGATTGTGATCGGGCGAAGCGACCCCGATGCGATTTTTGTCCTGCAGGAAACGGCTATCGCCTTGGCATTGTGCGCCAATGAGTGAATGCAGGAGGCGGCGCGCCTTGTGTCGGAGTCCTGAACGATTGGCGCTCGGGTTGACGCGCACACCGGCGGCGCGGATTCAGACGGTCGGGTTCAGCTCGATGCCAATGCGCAATGCCATCGCGATCGTGACGGCCACCGGCCGCCGCAGGATTCGCGCGATCCGCTCGGCCGGCATGCCGCTCCGAGCAAGCCCCCTCAGCTTGTGCTTCTCTACTGCAGTCCATGCGCGCTCCGCCGCGCCCTGCATCGTTGCGGTATCGAGGACCGCAGTCGCTCGTCGGGATGCCAATCCGTTCTCCGGCCTCTGGATTGCGCAGTGGTCGCCCGGCGTGTCCGTAACGGTCAGGCAAACCGGCGTGTCAGCTTGCTCGCCTGCCGTCTGGCCGCCGCCGCGGCGTCCGCCGGGCTCGCGAAGATCATGCCGTCGAGGCAGCTGAAATCCTGCGTCGCGGAGAAGAAGCGGAAGCCGCGCCGTCCCTTGATGACGATGCCTGCAGCCCCGCAAGACGTCTCGATGATATAGTTTCCGTACGAAGACGATGCGTCGTCGTTCATGGTGGCATCCCCCAATGGTACATGTCCGCAGGCGTGCCTGGCGAACTCGTGGAACAAGCCGCGGCGAAGGCTGGATCCGTTCAGCTTCGCGCGGGCCGCGAGCCCGTCGACGGGTTCTCAGTCGCAATCTCATCAGCTCATCGCGCGATCGTGACGTCAAGGCGCCGCGCGAAATAAGACGAACTGTGTCGCGCAATCCACCGGCACATGCAGGACGTGATTCAGGAGGGCCACAGCGGAAGCATTTCGTTTTACGCATGCATCGGTCCGGCGCATGGCGGCGTGCGGTGCCGCAGATATTGCGGCGGCCCCGGTGGTGATGCGTGGCGAGCACGAGCCGGGAATCTGTCGGCTTGCGTTCTTCGTGGTGCATCCATCCCGCTTTCGCGCTCCGGACCTGTTCGTGCTCCGGTCGTTTGGTCCATGAGAACGACGTTTCCTGTCCTTCGAAAACAAAAGAATTCTGTGAGATTGCGGACGCCGCGATTCAATCGTCAAATTCCCGACGGGTAGAGCGCCCGTCGCATCGGGCGTCTCGGGGCGACGAATCCGGTGCTGACCGTACCGGCGCGGAAAACGGAGGGGGTGTTATGTCCGACATTGCCGTGAAGACATCGCAGGCCGCGGTCGACGACGCGCGGTTGAGTGAGGACTGGCTTGCCGTCGTGCTCGGCGGACTGGTCTTCGTGCTTGCGCTGGCCAGCATCGGCGGGACGGATCTTCTGGGGTGGGCCGTGACGACATCGGTCTACACCAGCCTGTCTCAGGCCCTGGCACCGGCCGCGAAGGCTTATGCAGGGATTGGAGGTGCCGGCGCGTTGCTCGCGACCTATGTCGCGCTTGTCGTGGTGCTCAGCGGCGCCGTCGCAGCGCTTGGCGCCGACGTCCGGAAGTTCGCCGTCGCGTTCACGGTGGTGTTTGCGATCGCATATGCGAGCTGGATTGTCGGTAGCTATGCCTACATCGCTGCGGTGACGCCGGCCGAACAGCAGAAGTTCGGAATCGCCTGGTCGCTCCGGCTGACCAACGAGGGAGGTTTCATCGTCGCGCTGCTGGCGGGCATCGTGATCGCAAATTTCTTTCCGCGTTTTGCGGAATGGTTGAAGGAAGCCATCCGCCCTGAGCTCTATATCAAGATCGCCATTGTCATTCTCGGTGCCACGGTCGCCGTAACCGCTGCGGGCCGGCTCAACCTCGCGTCAGCGCTCCTGCTGCGGGGAATCGCGGCGATCGTCGAGGCCTACCTCATCTACTGGGCGGTGGTGTATTTCGTGGCGCGCAAGTGGTTCGGCTTCAGTCGCGAATGGTCGGTGCCGCTCGCGTCCGGCATCTCGATCTGCGGCGTCGCGGCAGCGATCGCGACAGGCGGGGCGATCCGTGCGCGCCCCGCGGTGCCGGTTCTGGTGTCGTCCCTCGTCGTTATCTTCGCGGTGGTCGAGGTGCTGATTCTTCCGTTCCTCGCACAGACGTTTCTCTGGCAGGAGCCACTGGTGGCCGGAGCCTGGATCGGACTTGCCGTCAAGACCGACGGTGCCGCGGTCGCCGGCGGCGGCATCACGGAGTCGCTGGTGCTGGCGAAGGCCGCCGCGGAGGGCATCCGCTATCAGCCGGGCTGGATCCTGGCGACGACGACGACCGTGAAGATCTTCATCGATATCTTCATCGGCATCTGGGCCTTCATTCTCGGCTACATCTGGACAAATCACATCAACCGCGGAGCGGACAAGGCCAGGGCATCGGAAATCTGGCAACGTTTTCCGAAGTTCATTCTGGGCTTCATCGTGGTGTTCGCGGTGTCGTTGTGGCTGGCCGTCGGGACGACGCCCGAGATCGCCAAGGCATTGCCGGCCGCGGCAGGGGAAGCCAACGTCTTTCGGGTGATCTTCTTCATTCTGACGTTCTTTTCCATCGGCGTGCTGTCGGATTTCCGCAAGCTCTGGCAGCAGGGATTCGGCAAGCTGGCGGCGGTCTATGTGCTCAGCCTGTTCGGGTTCGTGATCTGGGTCGGGCTTTTGATTTCCTGGTTGTTCTTCAGCGGCGTGAAGCCGCCGCTGGCCAGCTGAGAGGGGAGTAGCGAAATGTCGAATGCAGATGTGCCGGACCATGCGCCCGCGGCCGAAGTCGAACCGTTGCTGCTGGTCGAGAAACAGCTGATCGGCTGGAGCCTCGGCATCGGGCTGGTTCTTCTGGTCGTCCTGGTTGTGCTGAATCATGTCGTGCCGCTGAAGTAGCGGCAGAGGTGATGATGCAGGCCGCCGCGAACCGCATGCGGCGGCCATGACAGAAATGCCGGCAGCGCGCGTTGCCGAGGGCGAAGCTTTCGGCTCCCGGGGCTGTGCCATCGGGAATAACGTGCTGCGAAAGCAGCTTCGAATGCCGTTCGCGTCGTTTTCTCGGAGCGCGCATTGATAAGCCGGCAGCGTTGGGTCAGCATTCGCAATGCGGGCTGGCGTATCGAACACAAGAGGATGGTCGTGACCGGTCGAACGGCGGATATACCTGATCTTCAGGACTATCGGGCGCGGCGGGCAACCACGCGCACTCAGCCCGGCGTGCAGGCGCAGTGGCCGCTGTTCATGGCGCCGGTCGGCTTCGTCGTCGGCTATTTCTGGGTCTGGCCGGCGTGCATCATGGTGCCGCAATATCCGTCGGCGTCGTGAGCGAGCCGGACCTCGCGCCGACGACCGGTCGTCCGGCGCCTCGCGGTACCGGGAGCGAGAGCTCCCAGCCGTTCGATCCGGCGATCGACTTGCCGCTGATTGTCGGCCGCAATTTGCGCCGCCTGCGCGTTCGGCAGGGGTATTCGCTCGAGCGTCTTGCCAAGCACGCGGGCGTCAGTCGCGCGATGCTAGGGCAGATCGAGTCGGGGAAGAGCACGCCGACCATCGGCCTGCTCTGGAAGGTGGCTACGGCGTTGGGGGTGCCGTTTGCGAGCCTGATCGCCGCAGAAGACGTTCGCGGAACGCTGTTGTTCCGCCGGGCCGATGCCAAGCTGCTGTCCTCGAACCAGGGCCGCTTCACGTCGCGGGCACTGTTTCCCTTCGACGGCGAGCGCAAGGTTGAATTCTATGAGCTGCGGCTCGCGCCGTTGCATCGCGAAAATGCCGAGGCGCATGCGGCAGGCACGCGCGAGAACGTCGTCGTCGCGAGGGGAACCGTCGAGATCGCCTCGGGCACCGACCGCCCGTAGAGTCTCAACGAAGGGGATGCAGTGCTTTTCGACGCCGATGTCCCGCACAGCTACAGGAACCTCGGGACGGACGAGGCGGTCCTGTATCTGGTGATGACCTACGTCGAGGCTGTTGGCTGAAGCCGGAATGCAAAAGGCCGGCGAATCGCCGGCCTTCGGCTTGTCGACGTGCGGGGCTTACTTCATCGGCACCATGCACATCATCATGCCGCCGCAGTTCATCATCATCGGCATGCCAGCATTCATCATGGTGGTCATGTTCTGGCAGCACTGCATGAACGCATCCTTCATGGCAGGATCCATCGCGGTCATTTCGCAGGACATGCCGTTGGCGGTCATGGTGCAAGTCACCTTGCACATCATCATCGGCATGGCCATGCCGGGCATTCCGCCCATCATCGGCATGCCCATCATCGGCATCATGCCGTTCATCATCATCGGGGACATGCCGCCCATCATCGGCATCATGGTCTGCATCGCGGGATTCATCGGAAGGCTCCATGCGTTGGGACGAATGTGCTTCGTCCGTCGCAATGGGGAGTAAAACCTTCCGAATCTGACCTCAATCCGGGAATGATCTTGTCGCGTATTTTCCTCCAACAAGTCGCCGGAGGCGCCAATACAGCAGCACGTTCTGCTGCTATCACGGACGAGCCGCCATTATAGCGGCGAAGGCGGCAGGGCGTTGCACATCGCCTTGCGTGTTGCTCGCTGTGGGTGGGGGCGCCGCAGGCCGCGCATCATGCACGGAGAGCCTTGTGCTTCGTTCCGTCGCCTTCTGCCGCCGGCGCGTGATGGCTGTGCAGCGGCAGCTCCGGCAGGAACAGGATGGCGATCAGAGCCGCCAGAACGATGCAGACGCCGAGGGTGAAGGTCGTCGCGATGGCGTGGCGGTAGAGGTCGAGGAGGGCGCCGTGCGCCTCCGGCGACAGTGCGGTGATGTGGGGCACGCCGCCTTCGGCATGGACCGACGGTGCGGCGGAGGCCGCACCTGGCGCGCCGCGCAGTTGCCGCGACAGGATCGCGCCGGCGCCGGTGACGCCGATGAGACCGCCGAGCGAGCGGAAGAACGCCAGCGTGGCCGTGCCGACGCCGCGGTGGGCGGCGGGCAGGGCGTTTTGCACCGCGATGGTCATGTTGGGCATGACGAGGCCAAGTCCGAGGCCGAGGGCGAAGATCGCCGGCTCGATGACGGCGAGGCTCTTCGCCGTGGCGATCGCCCAGGCGAGGACGGCAAAGGCGAGAACCGC
The DNA here is from genome assembly GCF_018131225.1 of Bradyrhizobium sp. U87765 SZCCT0048. GTDB lineage: Bacteria > Pseudomonadota > Alphaproteobacteria > Rhizobiales > Xanthobacteraceae > Bradyrhizobium_A. The sequence goes on from NZ_JAFCMM010000007.1 coordinate 206,456, forward strand.
CACGGACAGGCCGCCGACCTGCGCCGGCTTGTAGCGTCCCGCGCGCAGCAGCACGCGGCCATTGACGAGCGAGGACACCACCATGCCGATCATCAGCGGGCCGGTGAGAAAGCCCGAGTGCGACGGTGTGATGCCCATCACCACCTGGAAGAACAGCGGAAAGAACAGGCTGGCGCCGAGCAGGCCCATGAAGGTCAGGCTCAGCACGGTACAGGCGACCAGAAACACGCGGTTGTCGAACAGGTCGAGTGGCAGCACCGGCTCCGCCGCGCGGCGGACGTGGACGACGAACAGGACCGTCAGCAGCGCCGTGGTGGCGCCAAGGGCGGCGATCTGCGGCGAGCGCCACGGCCATTCGGTGCCGCCGAGCGCCAGCATCAGCAGGAAGGCCGTGGTGCCGCCGGTGAGCAGCATGGCGCCGAGATAGTCGATCCGCCGTGCATGGGTCGGGTGCGGCCGGCGCAGCGCGCGGGCGATGGCGACGAACGCGACCGCGCCGACCGGCAGGTTGACGTAGAAGATCCAGTGCCAGGACAGCAGGTCGGTGATGACGCCGCCGAGCACCGGGCCGAGCACGCTGCACACCGCGAACACGGCGACGATGGCGCCCTGCCTGCGGCCGCGCTGGGCCGGCGGCACGAGATCGCCGATGATGATCTGGGCAAGCGGCAGCAGGCCGCCGGCGCCGAGCCCCTGGATGGCGCGGAACACGATCAGCTGGAACAGGCTCTGCGCCAGGCCGCACAGCGCCGAGCCGATCAGGAAGATCGCGATCGCGGCATAGATCAGCGGCTTGCGGCCATACTGGTCGCTGAGCTTGCCATAGAGCGGCATGGTGCTGGTCGACGCCAGGACATAGGCGGTCACCACCCAGGACAGGTGGTTGATGCCGCCGAGGTCGCCGACGATGCGCGGCAGCGCCGTGGCGACGATGCTCTGGTCCAGCGCGCTAAGGCCCAGCACGATCATCAGGCCGATGAACACCGCGCGGATCTCCTGCGGCGTCGGTTCGCCCGGTGCGGCCGCGGTCGGGCCGGTGGTGGGGGGCGGGGTCTGCAGGGTCATAATCCGATCTCGCTGAGCGGGGCGATGGCATCGCGGATCGCGCGCCGGGCGTCGCGCGACAGGCCGCCAAGCTGACGGGCCAGCCAATCGGTGCGCCGGCGTTTCAACGTCTTGATGACGGTGCGGCCCTTGTCGGTGGCGAGCAGGCCGATCCGCCGGCGGTCGCCCGTCGCGGGCGCTGTCCGCGCCACAAGGCCGGCGGCTTCCAGGGCGTTGATATGGCCGCTGATCGTCGGGCCGCGGACCCGTTCCTGGCGGGCGAGTTCTGCCGTGCCGATGCCCGGATGCTTGATGATGGCGATCAGCAACTGGCCCTGCAGCGGCGAAACGCCGAAGTCGCCGCTCTCCCGGCGGAGTTGCCGGATCAGGCGATGCAGTACCGGCCGCAGCGCTTCCGCCAGCGCCAGCGCGTCGTCGAGGTCATCGGTGGTGCGCGTTGCGACCATGGCGCTCGCCTTGATGGGTAGCCTACCTATCTATCTAGCGAGTCCCGTGCCGCAGCGCAACGTAAGGGAATCCGCTGTGCGGCTGGACGTGTCCGGCCTACACTCCGCTGCCACCTGCCTGGACGCGGTGGCGCAGGCAACGATCCTGACCAAGAACAACAACGGGAGAACGCGAATGCCAAAGGTGTGCTTCGAAGGACGCTACCGCTCCGCACTTGTCATGGCGGCGATCGCCGCGGTCGCAGGCGGCCTCGCCGCGCCGGCGTGGGCGCAGTCGGGCGAGCCGATCCGCATCGGCGTCATCGCCGAGGTGCAGTCGATCGCCGGCGCCTCGACGCCAGGCGGGGCGCAGATCGCCGCCGACGAGATCAATGCGAAGGGTGGCGTCAACGGCCGCAAGATCGAGATCATCACCTACGACAACAAGAGTTCATCGGCGGATTCCGTCCGCGCGTTCCAGCGTGCGGTCAACCAGGACAAGGTCAGCGCGGTCATCGCCAGCTACATCAGCGAGGTCGTGCTCGCGCTCGAACCATGGGCGTCGCGCCTGAAGACGCCGCTGATCACCCCCGGCGCCGCCAGCAACGAGATCTCCAGGCCGGTGCACGACGACTACGACAAGAACAAGTACACCTTTCATGGCTACCTGACCTCGGCGGCGCAGGCGCAACTGGTGTGCGATGCCGCTGGGGATCTGCTGGTCGGCGGCATGAAGCTGAAGACGGCGGCGATCATGAGCGAGGATGCCGCCTGGACCAAGCCGCTCGATGCCGGCTACGAGGACTGCCTGCCGAAGGCCGGGCTCAAGGTTGTCGACCATGTGCGGTTCTCGCCGGACACCACCGACTTCACGCCGATCTTCAACAAGCTGGAAGCGCAGAAGCCTGATGTGATCCTCACCGGCATCTCCCATGTCGGCGTCCAGCCCACGGTGCAGTGGAAGAACCAGCAGGTGCCGATCCCGATGTTCGGCATCAGCGCGCAGGCGCTGAGCCCGACCTTCTGGGGCGACACCAACGGCGCGGCCGAAGGCGTGCCGTCGCTCGCGGTGGCGACGCCGGACGTCGCGGTGACGCCGAAGACCAGGCCGTTCGCCCAGGCCTACAAGGCCAGGTTCGGCACGCCGCCGGCCTATACCGGCTACACCGCCTATGACGAGGTCTACATCATCGCCGAAGCGATCCAGCGGGCCGGCTCGACCGATGCCGACAAGATCGTCGCCGAGATGGAGAAGACCGACTATGTCGGCACCATCGGCCGCATCCAGTTCTACGGCCGCAGCGACCCGTTCACCCATGCCATCAAATCCGGCCCCGGCGCCGTCACCGGCATGGTGTTCCAGTGGCAGGGCGGCAAGCAGGTCGCGGTGTGGCCGAAGGCGATCGCGGAAGGCAAGCTGAAATATCCGGACTTCGTGAAGGCGTCGCAATAAGCCGCAGCTAGCCGCCACGACCACGGCTCTCCGCCTCCGACGAGGCGGAGAGCCGTTGCGGTTCGAAGGCCGCCCCGGCGGGCTGAGACGGATAGTCAAGGCGACTTCTGCGCCATCGGGCCGCGCCGCTTGACTCCCGTCGTTGCGGTTGGGCACGTGCAACGCGCGCTCTGAATGCAACCAAGCTGAAGGCCGGACGCGGGCTGCTGCGTCCGCGGGGACGAACTGTCACGCCATGTCCTTTCACGTCATGCCGACCTCCGATGCCGTCTCGGATCATCCCGCTCCCGGCCAGTCGACCGACGCCGGTCGGGTCCGGCGGCGGGTGTTTCGCGGCGTTCCGGCCCGGATTGCCTTCGCGGTGGCGCTGGTCATCGCCGTCACCCTGGCCGGCATGATCTGGCTGCTGCAGGCGTCCCTGAGCGCTTCCGACGGCCGCGACCGCGTGGCGCAGATGAAGCTGATCACCGGCATGCTGGACAGCGCCTTCGACCAGGCCGGCAAGTTCGCCCTCGCGCTCGCCGAGACGACGGCGCGCCGTGGCGACATCGGCGCCGCGCTGGCCGCGGGCGATCGCGCCAGCCTGCAGCAACTGTCGGCGAGTGCGTACGACTACCTGAAGCGTCAGGCCGGCATCCAGATCTTCGGCTATCACAACAGGGATATCCGCTACCTGCTGCGCATGCACAAGCCGGAGACGTTCAACGACGACATCTCCGCGTTCCGCTCCATGGTGGTGGCAGCGAACCGGACGCGGCGGGCGCAGACCGGCGTCGAAATCGGCATCGCCGGCATCGGCGTCCGCGGCATCGCCGTGGTGAATGCGGGCGATACGTTCGCCGGAACGATGGAGGTCGGTCTCGACATCCGGCCGATCCTCGACCTCGTGAAGGCGTCGACCAATGCGAACCTGGCGGTCGTGATCGTGCCGTCGCTCAGCGGCGTGGCGATCGACGACAAGATGCCGCGGTTCGGCGATCTCGCGCTCGCGGTCTCGACCGATGACGAATTGTTCGCCGGTCTCCTCAAGACCAGCCGTGTGCCGCCGACCCGTGATCTGCAGATCAGCCAGGCCCGCGTCGACGGGCGCGCCTACAATATGGCGATCGAACCTCTGGTGGATTTCAGCGGCCGCCTCGTCGGAATGACCATCGCGCTCAAGGATGACATGCGCGGCGGTGCGCGGACACGGACCGAGCTGTGGGTGGTGGCCCTGTGCGGGGCAATCATCGCCTACGTCGTGTTTGCAGTGCTGTTCCAGAACGTCATGGCGCGGCGCGGAGACGCCTGATGGCGCGCGTGCTGTTGCTGCTGGCGCTGCTCCTCGCCACCCTGTCCGGGGCGTCGGCCGCCGACAAGGGCACTCCGGACGCCATGGTGCCGCTGCCCGATGGTGTCGAGCTGCCGATCCGGGTTCGGGTCGCGCTCCGCGTGCTCAATGTGCTGCGCATCGCCGAGGTCGCCGGGCAGGGGCGCTTCTATGTCGAGGTCACCCAGCGCTGGAACGACCCGCGCCTGCGTTTCGATGCGGTCGCGCGCGGTACCGGGCGGGTCGATCGCGTCGGCCAGGATGCCGATGGCTATCTCAAGACGATCTGGATCCCGGCGCTGAGCGTCGACAACCAGATCGGCGAGCGGGAATCGCGCACCGCGGCGGTCTCGACCTATGCCAATGGCGACGTCGTGTTCATCGAACGCTACGAGAGCAATTTCCGCTTCCGCATGAACATGGACGCGTTTCCGTTCGACACCCAGGACCTGACGCTGGAATTCTCGCTGCCGCGCTATGCCAAGCAGGATGCGATCCTGATCGCGACCGAAACCGACCGCCAGCTGTCCGGCATCGAGCAGGCGCTGGCGGTGGTCGACTGGAAGCCGCTGCGCCTGCGCTTCTCCAACGAGGAGGCGATGGGCTGGAATGCGCGCTCCTATTCGCGGCTCAACGCCACGATCACGCTGACCCGCCAGTCGGAGCGCTACCTGCTGCGCATCTTCATTCCGATCATGGCCGTGCTGGCGGCGTCGATCTTCGTGCTGTGGGCCCCCGGGCTGACGGAGAAGGACAAGGGCACCCAGATCTTTTCCTCGCTGCTGGCGCTGGCGGCGCTCAGCTTCACGTTCGAGGCGAGCTTTCCGGGGGCGATCTCGCTGAACACCCCGGTCGCGCAGATCATCTCGCTCGGCTATCTCTATCTCGTGGCCGTGCTGCTGTTCGACGCCATCATCTCGACGGGATGCCGGCGGCCGCATTCGCGCTACTTTGCGCTGTGCATCGCGCTGCGGCGCGAATTCCGCTGGGCACTGCCGGCGCTGATGACGGTGGTGTCGGTCGGCGCCGCGGTGCGGGCGATCCCGGGCTGACGCGTGCGCCGCTCGGCTTGCGCGAGTGGTCGACGCCAAGCCGCCGCTTGACGTTTCCGCCGGCCGGTCGCAAAGTTTCATTTTGAAACTTATCGAGCGGGACCTCGCCTGGCATGCCCGGAAAGACCGATCTGTCGCGATTGAACTGCTCGCTCGCCCGCGCCCTCGGTGCGGTGGGCGACTGGTGGACCCTGCTGATCGTCCGTGACGCCATGTTCGGCGTGAAGCGCTTCAGCGACTTTCAGCACAGTCTCGGCATCGCGCGCAACATCCTGTCGTCCCGCCTCGCGAGGCTGATCGAGGCGGATATTCTCGCGCGACAGGGCACGGAGGCGCGGCCGCTGTACGTGCTGACCGCCAAGGGCAGGGCGTTGCTTCCGGCATTGGTCGCCCTGATGCAATGGGGCGATGCATGGCAGAGCGACGGCAAGCCGCCGGTCGTCGTGACCGACACCGCGGGCCGCGCGATCAAGCCGCTCGGCGTACGCAGCCCGTCCGGAGCCTCGCTCGACAGCGCCGGCGTGCGCTTCGCGCCGGGGCCCGGCGCCGACAAGCGGACGCGGGCCTTCTTCAAGGCGCGGGACGTTGCGGACAGCGATTGAGCGCGGGCCTCGCGGTCAGCCGACGATCGGCGCCGCGGCAGCTTCGGAGACGCCCTGCGTGGCGAGGATCGCAAGGTTCTTCTCGATCCTGGCGGTGTCGCAGTAGACGTGAAACTCGGTGACCTTGCCCCAGCGGATGGTGATGACGAACACGCCTTCGTTGGGCAGCGCGTTGCCCTTCCTGTCATAGAGTTCGTCCACCCATTCGACCGCCGCGAGGCTCTTCCAGGGCGTTCCGCTGACGATCAGCTTGCGGATGTCGAATTTGAGCCCCGGAAACACCGCGGCCAGCCGGCGGTACCATGCCTCCCGGCTGGCGGTGGTGATGCGGCGGCCCGACATCGCATGGCTGCCGGAGAACCAGTGCTCGGCATCGGGATGAAACTGGCAGGTGATGAAGCGATAGTCGCCGGCGTTGAGGCGCGACAGCACGCTCTGCAGTCTGCGTTTCAGAAAGAAGTGATACATCGACGCCTCCGCCGAGGAACCGCAGCCCGGCCAACATGCGGGGCGCTTTCAAGAGTTGCAGAGTAGTACCATTCTCGGATAGTTGCAAACTGATACTATTCCAGCTGCTGCGCGGGGAGCGTGGCCTTTGTCACCGCTGGTGGTGGTATGGCCGCGTGCAGCAGGTCGACGCCCCCGGCGTCAGCCGCGCGGCGAGGTGGAGCCGGTTCATCAGCCGCAGTTGCTCCGGCGCACCGGGAACGGTGGGGGTGTCCTTCGTGAGGATTTGCGATCTGGTACGCTCCACGTTCCAGATTCGTGGATCGAGGTGACGATGCTCTGTGATTCAAGCGTGCAGCCTGCCAGCCTGACCTTTGCCGACGATGGCGCGCAGCTCTTTGATGCCGCGCTGACTACGGGTGAGCTGCGGCAGTTGCAAGCGGTACTGTCGCATCTGCCGGCGGATCACGCCGGCCTCAGGCTGCGCGGCGTTGATGGGCTCGCGCCCTTTCTGGCCGCGACGGGGCCAATCGGTCGTTGCGCTGCGTCGGCGTTGGGCCATGGGGGCCATCCGGTACGCGCGATCCTGTTCGACAAGACGCCGGCGACCAACTGGGCGCTGGGCTGGCATCAGGACCGCACCATCGCCGTGCAGCAGCGCGTCGCGGTCGAGGGCTTCGTCACCTGGAGCGTCAAGGGCGGCATGACCCATGTCGAGCCGCCGTTCGCGGTGCTGGCCGGCATGGTGACCCTGCGCGTGCATCTCGATGCGGTGCCCGCGAGCAATGCGCCGCTGTTGATCGCGCCCGGTTCCCACACGCTCGGGCGGATCGCCGAGGACGACATTCGCGATGTCGTCGGGCGTTGCGGCACGGTGGCGTGCCTCGCTGCACCCGGTGACATCTGGCTGTATGCGACGCCCATCCTCCACGCCTCGGAGGCCGCCGTCGCGCCGACCCATCGCCGCGTGCTGCAGATCGACTTCGCCGTCGGCGGATTGCCCGGCGGCCTGGAGTGGCTCGGCGTTTGAGTGCTGTTGCTCGTGAAATCGGCCATCGGTGCGGCATGCGGGAGATACATTCACGGGCGAGAGTGGGCAGAGAGCGAGCCCTGAATATATTTTTTTTCGGAAACAGGTGGCGTAGAGGAAGTACTATTGGCCGTCGGTGATGCAGTTTTAGTAAGAAAGAGCAGCAAGAACAGGACAACCAAGAGTATCGCTCCCCCGCTATAAAAAGCTATAAGTCTCCGGGTGGAGTTCATTTTGAAGCCCAATATTCTAACGTTCTGGCTCGCTTCTGAGATAGTTTTTCCGAGGCCAATTTCCGGGATGGTGTTTGCATAACGCGCTTCGATTTTCGCGGAATGATCAACTGCCCCCTTGAGAAGGATGTGATACCAATACCGATCCATCAAGAAGAAGCCGAACCATGCAAATAGTGCGGCGGCGACGAAGCCGGCGCCTGCTGGAAAGGTCACTCCAAAAATATTTGCTTGTAAGCCTTGCTGGTAGGTGAAGCTAATAGCGGCAAGCAGCGCGCCAACAACAGTTATCGCGAAGTTGCGTGTGCGCATTTCGAGGTCATTGAAGTGCTGGTGCACATCAGTGCACTTTTTCCAGATCTCTATAGCATTCTTGCTTTCTTGTTCTGCGCTAATCGGGAGTGTTGGGTTGTCGAATTTGACAAAATCACAATGAATGAAGATCTCCGCGAAGGCGTCCTTCAGGACAATGCTGGGCGTAAAGTCGAGTCCTTTGGACGTGATAGCGCTTTCACGCTGCACATCCGCTTCTGTCCAGTGTGAAACACGCTGCAGTAGCCCGTATTCGGGGCGCCGCTGGCTTTCTCCGTACTGTGCATGCACGTCAAGAAGCCCTACGTCGCGGGCCATAGCAACGTCTTTGAAAAGGCTATCGCCGACATAAACGCATCGTTCGGTCTTCGCGCCGATCTCCTTGATTATATCAAGCAGGACGCGTGGGTTGGGTTTCAACTCGCCAGGTGGCGTGTGCCTAACTTCCGTTACCTGAAGTTGGTAAAATTCATCAGGGTGTCGCCGCAATTTCTCTATGGAAACGCCATTGGGTATTTCGTGGTCCATCGGACTGAAAAGAACGTCGATTACGCCATCGAGACCAAATCGCTTCAGACGATAGGCACTGTAGAAGCCCATCGACTCTGTATAGGCGACAATTTTCGTACCTTTCTTTTTGAGCTCCCAAAGGCTGGGGAATACGCTCGGGTATAGTTTTAGCTTCTGATCGCGGTCACGTCGGGCAAGTTCGAGCGCGTCTCGCAACTGGTCGCGAATATTGCCAGCGGCCCGTGCTTTCGCCAGCACATCAACTTCCTCAATGAGAAATGTGTACTCAGAGGTTCGGCGTGCTTGGTGAACTTTACGGATTGATGCGTCGACCTCGTCCAAGGATTGTCCGCTAACTTTGACGATCTCATCGTAGATTGGCTTGAATGATGCGTACCAAACCGCGAACCAGTCGAACAACGTGTTGTCGAGGTCGAGAATAACTGTATCGATGATTTTGCGAGACATCAGTAGACCTCTCCGGCGCGACAGAATTTACCTATATCGCCAGCAGCATGATTGGTGAGTGCGGCCCGAATTCCCTTAATATAATCAATAGTTGGCTACTAGGACTAAGATCCTCTCTCCATTTGTTCTTGTTTTGTTCTATCAAATTACCGATCTAAAACGAGAATGCAAGCCGTGCCCGATTAATTCGCCGTTTCTCGACACGGCGCGCATGCGTCGGTCACTATCGTGTTCTGCAATCACCACCGCCCCGGCGTCAGTCGCGCCGCGAGATAGAGGCGGTTCATCAGCCGCAGTTGCTCCGGCGCGCCGGGGCTGGTGGGGGCGTCCTTCATGGTCATGCCGACCATGGTCTTCATGTTGTTGAGCACCACGGCGGCGATGTCGTCGAGGGCGGCGTCGTCGAGCGCGGGCGCGCAGGCGGCCAGCGCGGTCTTGATGCCGGCGAGTGTCATGCTGCGGAAACGCAGGCGGATCTCGGTCCAGTCGGTGCGGGAGTCGAGCAGGGCGGCGATCGCGCGGGTGCGCGGATAAAGCCGCACCAGCAGGTCGATCAGTTCATCGGCGAGCGCTTCGGGCGTGGCGGTGGTGGCGCGGACGCGCATCGCCTCGTACTCGCCCGCCAGAACCTCGGCATACTGTTGCATCAGCGCGTCAGCGACGTCGTCCTTGCTCGGGAAAAAGCGATAGAGCGAGCCGATCTTGGCGTCCGCCCGTGCGGCGATCTCGGCCATGGTCGCCGCCTCGAAGCCGCGCTCCTGGAACACGGCGGCAGCGGCCTCGAGGATCTCGGCGACACGCTGACGGCCGACGGCGCGCTGCGGCGGCAGCGGTTTGCGGGGCGGGCTTGACAAAGTTGAGGACATGCTCAAATAGATTGTTTGAGGGTATCCTCAACTTTCTAGCCGTCTTCCGCCGCGCCGGCAATGGCGGGCGGCCGGCTGGCTCCCACGGCAAAAGGACGCGCCTATGCTTACTCTGCCCGCCGCCACCACCGCCCTGATCCTCATCGACCTCCAGAAAGGCATCCTCGCGATGCCGACAGAGCCGCACCCCAGCGCTGCCGTGCTCGCCAAAGGGCAGGCGCTGGCACAGCGCTTCCGGGCCGCGAAGGCGCCGGTGGTGCTGGTCAATGTGGCATTCTCGCCCGATTTCGGTGACGCACCGAAGGCACCGGTCGACCGTCCGCCGCAAATGCCCGCCGGTGGCTTTCCCAAAGGCTGGGCGGATCTCGCCGACGGCCTCGCCGCGCCCTCGGACATCCGCATCACCAAGCGCCAGTGGGGTGCGTTCTACGGCACCGAACTCGACCTTCAGCTCCGCCGCCGCGGCATCACCACGGTGGTGATCGGCGGTATCGCGACCAACATCGGCGTCGAGTCCACCGCGCGCGCCGCGCATGAGCACGGCTATGGCGTTGTGCTGGCCGAGGATGCCTGCGCCAGCCGCTCGGCGGCGATGCATGCCTTTGCGTTCGAGCACATCTTCCCCTCGCTCGGCCGCGTCGTCACGGCGGGCGACATCGTGCTGCAGGCATGACCGCGCGGCTGCCGCTGCAGCGTCTGCCGACCGCTGCGCGATGGGCCGCGCTGCTTGCGGCGTCCGGGCTGCTCGCAGCCGTGCTGACATGGGCGGGCCTTCCCGCGGCGCTCATGCTCGGGCCGCTGGTCGCCGCTATCCTGGTGCAGGTCGCGGGTGGGGTGGTGAAGCTGCCGCGTCCGCCGGTCGTCATGGCGCAGGCCGTGATCGGCTGTCTCGTTGCGCGCTCGATCACGCCGACGGTGATCACGGGGCTCGCCGGACACTGGCCGGTGTTCGTCGGCGTCGTGGCGCTGTCTGTCGCCGCGAGCACGGCCATCGGCTGGGCCATGAGCCGGCTGCACGTCGCGCCCGGCGGCACCGCCGTGTGGGGCATGCTGCCCGGCGCGGCCTCGGTGATGATGGTGATGGCCGAGGCCCACGGCGCCGATTTCCGCCTGGTCGCCTTCATGCAGTATCTGCGTGTCGTGCTGGTGGCGGCCGCAGCGTCGGTGGTGGCGCTGCTGTTCGTTCATGGTGGGGGCAGCCGTTTTGTCGGCGGCGTGTTCGTGCCGGTGGACTGGCCGCAGTTTGCCGCGACCGTGGCGATCGCGCTTGTGGGGGGCCTCGTCGGGCATCTGGTGCGCATTCCGGCAGGCGTGCTGCTTGGCCCGCTGGTGTTCGCCGCGGTGGCGAGCGTTTGCGGCGTGATCCGCATCGAGTTGCCGCCGGTGGTGCTGATCGCGAGCTATGCCGTGATCGGGTGGATGACGGGCCTGCGCTTCACCCGCGACGTGCTCGCGGCCGCGGCGCGCATGCTGGTGCCGAGCGTCGGCGCCACGGTGCTGCTGATGGCGTTCTGCGGTGGGCTGGCCTGGTTGCTGGTGGTGCTGCTGCATGTCGATCCGCTGACCGCTTACCTTGCGACAAGCCCCGGCGGCGTCGATGCCGCCGCGATCATTGCGGCGTCGACCAAGGTCGACACGCCGTTCGTCATGGCGCTGCAGACCATCCGCATGCTGCTGCTGCTGGTGATCGGCCCGCCGGTGGCGCGCTGGGTGGCAGGGACGCTGGATCGTCGGCCCGGGGGGGCGATCGATGCCGCCGATATCGGCGACGCGGGGTGAATGCCAGAGGTGCGAGTCAGGTCGCCGTGGTCGCCTGGGGCTCCCTGCGGCGCTTCCATCGCCGCGCGATCAGCCGCGCCGGAAAGATCAGTTGACCGAGGAACGAGCGCGGCATCTGCAGTTGCGGCAGCCCGTAGCGCTGCGGGCGTGTCGGCCTGAAATTTGCGGTTCCGAACAGCACATCCCAGACGCTGAACATGGCGGCATAGTTGCTGTCGAATTCCGTGCGGTCCGCAGAGTGGTGCGTGGCATGGAAGCGCGGACAGACGAAGATGCGGTTGAGCCAGCCGAAGCTGATGTCTGTGTCGGAGTGGTGCAGGGCGCTCAGCACGATCAGGCCGAGATAGACCGGCAGCCACATCGCCGGCGGAATGCCGAGCAGCACCACGGGCAGGAGCGTGATCAGGCCGTCGAGGATGTATTCGACGAAATGCATGCGATAGGTCGTGAGAAACGTGAGATTCTCGGCGCCATGATGGATGCTGTGTACGGCCTGCAGCCAGGGTACGGCGTGCAGCCAGCGGTGCTTCCAGTAGCGGCAGAAGTCGACCGCGATCAGGAACAGAACGAGCTGCAGCGGCTCCGGCGCGCCCCGCAACAGGTCGAGATAGAGAAACGGCGCGTGCTGGCGCAGGGCGCCGTCCACGAGATTGACCAGCGGTTGTTGCACCCAGGCGTAGACACCCCCGATGATGAGGACGGTGTAGAGCACGTCGGTCGCGAAGGATGCGTCGAGATAGCGGTCGATCCGCCGGTGCCTGATCAACTCGGCAACGACCAGCGCCAGGAACAGCGCGAACAACGCCGCGAACGCCTGCCACGCCAGCGAGGTCGCCAATTGGGCAGGGACCGCAGCCAGCAAGGAAGTCAGAAAGGTCATCGCAGCTACGTCAATCCCCGTCGACCGCTGTCAGGCATTCTAGCACGACCATGGCCACGGCTGCCAAGGCCGGGCAGGCGTGCGGCAGGCTAATTGGCCTTGAGCGCGCCGGCGTCCCGAAGACGATCGTAGGTCTCGACCGTGATCCCGTCGGCGATCGCACCGCCGGCGTCGCGCGCGCCGAGGTACTGCAATCCCGCGAGCTTCCTCTCGTTGTAGAGCGTCCAGACACGAAACTGGACCTTCATTCCCCTGGGATGATCGCCCACATGTCCGATCAGCAGCACGTCGGCGCGGCGTGCGCGCAGCGTGGCGAAGCGCGGCAGATCCTCGATCCCGACCTTTTCGTCGGACAGGTCGAGGAGGCTGATCGGCGGAATGGCGAGCCTGCTGCGAAGGCCGTGGGTGATCTCAGCCGCAACCGCGGCGAGGGCGATGTCGCTGCAGGTGAAATCGTTGATTGCGAGATACAGGTCGCGCTTGATCACGACATTGGGAATGAAGTTGTTGTTCGCCAGCGCAGGTCGCGCGATGGCAAGACCGCCGATCGACGTCAGCGCCGCGGCAAGTGTCGCGCGCCGGCTGATGGCCGCAGGTGATGACGACGAGACCGTCATGATGCCTCCTTCGCGCCGCGCTGGGCGGGCGCGACTCGCTGGCGATCCTACGCGAACTCTTCGTTCCAGGTGCGGCCGTCGCGCTCGATCAGCGCGACCGAGCCTGCCGGTCCCCAGCTACCGGAGACATAGGGGCGCGGCGGTTCGGGGGCCTGCGCCCACGCCTCGCGGATCGGGTCGATCCAAGCCCAGGCCGCGCGCACCTCGTCGCGGCGCATGAACAGCGTGGCGTTGCCGCGAATGACATCCATGAGAAGGCGCTCATAGGCCTCCGGCGCGCGGGCGTTGAAGGCCTGCGCAAAACTCATGTCGAGCGGCACCTGCTTCAGCCGCATGCCGCCGGGGCCGGGCTCCTTGATGGTCAGCCACAGCTTGATGCCTTCGTCGGGCTGCAGGCGAATGGTCAGGCGGTTGTCGACGACATGGCCGCCGACGCCCTTGAACAGCAGATGCGGCACCGGGCGGAACACCACCACGATCTCCGAGCGCTGTTCGTGCAGGCGCTTGCCGGTGCGCAGATAGAATGGCACGCCGCTCCAGCGCCAGCTCGACACATGGGCCTTGAGCGCCACGAAGGTTTCGGTGCGGCTCTCCGCGACGCCACTGTCGTCGACGTAGCCGGGGACGGTGTCGCCATTGCTGGCGCCGGCACGGTACTGGCCGCGCACGGTGAGCGCGGCGGCATTGCCGGAATCGATCGGCACCAGCGCGCGCAGCACCTTGAGTTTCTCGTCGCGCACCGCGTCGGCATCGAGCGATGCGGGTGGCTCCATCGCCACGAGGCAGAGCAGCTGCAGCAGGTGGTTCTGCACCATGTCGCGCAGCGCGCCGGAGTGGTCGTAATAGGCGCCGCGGCCGCCGACGCCAAGCGCCTCGGCGACGGTGATCTGCACATGGTCGACATAATGCGCGTTCCACAGCGGTTCGAGCAGGATGTTGGCAAAGCGCAGCGCCAAGAGGTTCTGCACCGTCTCCTTGCCGAGGTAGTGGTCGATGCGGAAGATCTGGCGTTCGGCGAACACCGCGCCGAGCGCGTCGTTGATTTCCTCGGCGGACGCGCCGTCGGTGCCGATCGGCTTCTCGACGATGATGCGCGCCTCCGGTGTGACAAGGCCGTGGGCGGCGAGTTTGGCCGCGAGCGCGCCAAACAGGTCCGGCGCGGTGGCCAGATAGAAGCCGCGCACCTTCGGCGAGGCCGCGCCGAACCAGTCGCGCAATTCCGTCCAGCCATCGTCGCCAAGGCCGTCGACGGCGATGTAGTCGATGGTGGCGAGAAAGCCCTCCAGCACGTCGCTGTCGGCGCTGGTCGCGCCGGCATGGCCGAGCAGGGCGTCGCGGATCGCGTTGCGGTAGGCCTCGCGCGGCATCGGCCGCCGCGACGCGCCGACGATGCGGCTGTCGCCGCCGAACTGGCGGTCGCGGAAGCGGTGGAACAGGGCCGGGAAAATCTTGCGGTAGGCGAGGTCGCCGGTGCCGCCGAAGATCACGAGGTCGAACGGTTTGACGGGAACGATCCTGCTGGTCACGCGCGCCTCTCGCTCATGCTGAATCACCACTCTAGCCGGGTTGATGTCCCGGCTATGGCAACGCCGCTGCACCGCAACGGGTTGACCAATGATTCAGCAATTTTGCGGGGTGATCAATGGGTTATTGCTCAACTAATGGGTATATGATCATATGGCCATGAAGCATCGGACCCCATGACCGCGCCAGACTCTGTACCCGACCTCGTCATCTTTGACTGTGACGGCGTCCTGATCGACAGCGAAGTCCTCAGCTGCCGCTGCCTGTCGGAGGTGCTGGCGGGCTATGGCATCCATGCCGATGTCACCGAGGTGCGTGATTTGTTCCTTGGCCGCAGCGTCGCGGCGGTCACGGCGCACTATGCGGGCCTGCGGCAGGCGATCCCGCCGCATTTTCCGGACGACTATGCGGCGCGGGTGCGCGAGGTGTTCACCGCGGCGCTGCGCCCGATTGCCGGCATCGGCGCGGTACTCGACGCCTTGAAGGTGCCCCGCTGCGTCGCCTCGTCGAGCGACCTTGCGCGAGTGAATCTGTCGCTGGCGCTGACGGGGCTCGCCGCGCATTTCGGCGACCATGTCTTCACCGCGCAGATGGTGCGCGAGGGCAAGCCGGCGCCGGATCTCTTTCTGTTCGCGGCGCAACGCATGGGCGCCGATCCCCGCCGCACCCTGGTCATCGAGGACAGTGTCAGCGGCGTGCAGGCCGGCAAGGCGGCGGGCATGACGGTGTGGGGTTTTGTCGGTGGTGGCCACTATGAGGGGCGCGACGGCCGCGCGCTGCTGACGGCTGCGGGCGCCGACCGGGTGTTTGATCATATGGACGATTTCTGGCGGACCGGTGAGGGCGATGGCGGCAACCGATAACGACAGGTCGCGGCTCGACGAGGCGGCGCGCGCCGGCTGGCTCTATTTCATCGCCGGCCACACCCAGGACGAGATCGCCCGGATGCTGAAGGTGTCGCGGGCGTCGGCGCAGCGCCTGGTGTCGCTGTGTCTCGCCGAGCGCCTGATCACTTTCCGTCTCGAACATCCCATTGCGGCCTGCATGGAGCTCGCCGCGCGCCTGCGGGACCGCTTTGCGCTGGCGTCCTGCGAGGTGGTGCCCGCCGATCCTGCCGCGCCGCTCGCCATCGCCGGCATTGCCGAGCGCGCCGGTGCGCTGCTGGAATCGACCCTGCGCAGCGAGACGCCGGTGATCGTCGCGCTGGGCACCGGACGCGCGGTGCGCGCCGCGGTCGAGAGGGTGTCGCCGATCGAGCGTCCCAACCACGAGATCGTCTCGCTGGTCGGCAACATCTCCGCCGATGGCTCGGCGAGCTTCTACGACACCGTCAGCCGGCTCGCCGACCGTACTGGCGCGCGGCACTATCCGATGCCATTGCCATTCCTGATGTCGTCGGAGGCCGAGCGCGACCAGATGTGCGGCATCAGCTCGATCGTCAAGGTGAGGGCGGTCGCCGCACGCGCCGACCTGCGGCTGGTCGGCATCGGCCAGATGGACCAGAGCGCACAGGTCCATGTCGATGGCTTCGTCACGCGCGACGAACTCGTCGAGATGCGCCGCCTCGGCGCCGCGGGCGAACTCACCGGCTGGGCGTTCGACGGCGATGGCCGCATCATCGATGGCGGCACCAACCGCCGCCTCACCAGCGTGCCGCCGCAGGTGCCGGCTGCCGCACTCACCGTCGGCGCCGCCCTCGGGCCGGCCAAGGTGCCGGCGATCCGCGCCGCGCTCGCCGGCCGCCTGATCAACGGCCTGATCACCGACGAAACCACCGCCCGCGCCATCCTGGCCGACTGACGCCACGCTTCCCGCGTGGCCTCGCCATCGTCCCTTCTGCCCACATGCTTGGGGGCTCATGGCCGTCCGCTGGCGGGAACCGCGTCGCGTGCTCCTGCGGCAGGCGGCAACCGCCGGCTTGACAAGCTTTTCACCTGATGTGAACATATTTGCAACGCGTGGGCATATGCTCAAACGCGACACAGGGAGGTTCTCGTGAGACACGTCCTCGGCGTTGTGCTCAGCGCGACTGCGCTCCTGGCTTCGGCCCCCTCGATGGCCCAGACGACCCTGACCGTCGCCACCGTGAACAACGGCGACATGATCCGCATGCAGGGCCTCACCGGCGACTTCACAGCCAAAAATCCCGACATCGCCGTCAAGTGGGTGACGCTGGAGGAGAACGTGCTGCGCCAGCGCGTCACCACCGATATCGCCACCAAGGGTGGCCAGTTCGACGTGCTGACCATCGGCACCTACGAGGTGCCGATCTGGGCCCGCAAGGGCTGGCTGGTGCCGCTCGACAATCTCGGCGCCGACTACGACGTCGCCGACCTGCTGCCGCGGATCCGCGACGCGGTCTCCGTGTCAGGCAAGCTCTACGCCGCGCCGTTCTATGGCGAGAGCTCGATGACCATGTACCGCACCGACCTGTTCCAGAAGGCCGGGCTCACCATGCCGGAGAAGCCGACCTGGAGCTTCGTCGTCGATGCGGCCAAGAAGCTCACCGACAAGGCGAACGGCGTCTACGGCATCTGCCTGCGCGGCAAGGCGGGCTGGGGCGAGAACATGGCGTTTCTCTCCGCCATGGCCAATTCGTTCGGCGCGCGCTGGTTCGACGAACAATGGCATCCGCAGTTCGACAAGCCGGAGTGGAAGACCACGCTCACGACCTATGTCGACCTGATGAAGGACGCAGGCCCTCCGGGCGCCAGCTCCAACGGCTTCAACGAGAACCTCGCGCTGTTCAACGCCGGCAAGTGCGCAATGTGGATCGACGCCACCGTGGCGGCGTCGTTCATCTCGAATCCGAAGGAATCCACCGTCGCCGACAAGGTCGGCTTCGCGCTCGCGCCCAACACGGGCCTCGGCAAGAACGCCAACTGGCTGTGGGCGTGGAATCTCGCCATTCCCGCGGGCTCCAAGAAGGTCGAGGCGGCGGAGAAGTTCATCGCCTGGGCGACCGGCAAGGGCTACACCCAACTCGTCGCGTCGAAAGAAGGCTGGGCCAACGTGCCGCCGGGCACGCGCACCTCGCTCTACCAGAATCCCGAGTACCTGAAGGTGGCGCCGTTCGCCAGGCCGACGCTGGCCTCGATCGACAGCGCCGATCCCAACAAGCCGACGGTGCAGCCGGTGCCCTATGTCGGCGTGCAGTATGCGGCGATCCCCGAATTCCAGGGCATCGGCACCTCGGTCGGTCAGCAGTTTGCGGCGGCGCTGTCGGGCGCGTCCACCGTCGACGCCGCCCTCGCCAGCGCGCAAGCCTCGACCGAGCGCGAGATGAAGCGCGCGGGGTATATCAAGTGAGGGGAGGGCGATTGGTGCGGGATGGGGATGACGTGACGTCTCGTTGTTAGCCGTCATCCTGAGGTGCGAGCGAAGCGAGCCTCGAAGGATGGACGGCCTGTGAGCGGCTACACGGGCCGTCGCCCTTCGAGGGTCCCGCTACGCGGGACCACCTCAGGGTGACGGATTGGACATTCCGCATTCCTCGCTTCCCTCCTCAACATGAGGAGCCAGGTTCATTCCCACAGCTCGCCTCCCGAGCTGTGACCTCGCGGCCATTCCGTCAGCCCCCGATGGGATGGCCGCTTCTATTGTCCCGACCGTGGAGACGGCGATGGCGACGCAGCAGACGAGGTTTCTGGCCAAGGCGCTGCTGTCGCCCGCCGTCGTGCTGTTGCTGATCTGGATGATCGTGCCGCTGGCGCTGACCATCTATTTCTCGACGCTGCATTACAGCCTGCTCGATCCGGGCTCGGAGAGCTTCGTCGGCCTGGAGAATTTCCAGTATTTCCTCACCGATCCGGCGTTTCTCGCCTCGCTCCGCAACACGCTGGTGCTGGTCGGCTCGGTGCTGGCCATCACCATCATGCTTGGCGTGCCGTTCGCGCTGCTGCTCGACCAGCCGGTGATCGGCCGCAGCATCGTCCGCCTGATGGTGATCGCGCCGTTTTTTGTCATGCCGACGGTGAGCGCGCTGGTGTGGAAGAATTTGCTGATGCACCCGGTGTCCGGGCTGTTTGCTTACGTTGCGCGGCTGTTAGGCTTAACCCCGATCGACTGGTTCACCGACGCGCCGCTGCTGGCGGTGATCCTGATCGTGTCCTGGCAGTGGCTGCCGTTCGCGACCCTGATCCTGCTGACCGCGCTGCAGTCCCAGGACGAGGAGCAGAAGGAGGCCGCCGAGATGGACGGCGCTGGCGCGTTCTCCACATTCATCTGTCTGACGCTGCCGCATCTGGCGCGGCCGATCACGGTGGTGATTCTGATCGAGACCATTTTCCTGCTGACCGTGTTCGCCGAGATCTTCGTCACCACCGGCGGCGGCCCGGGGTTGCAGACCACCAACATCGCCTTCCTGATCTACTCCCAGGCCCTGATCCAGTTCGACGTCGGCAGCGCATCCGCCGGCGGACTGGTCGCGGTGGTGATCGCCAACATCGTGGCGTTCTTCCTGGTGCGGATCGTCGGCCGCAACCTGGAGGCATGACGCCATGGCGCGCAAGGTGACGACGCGGCGGGTGGTGGTGTCGACGGTGGCGGCGTGGCTGTTCGGCTTCCTCGTGTTCCTGCCGATCCTGTGGATGATCCTCACCAGCTTCAAGACCGAGCTGGAAGCATTTGCCACCCCGCCGTCATTCCTGTTGTTCCACTGGACCACCGAGAATTACGCCGCGGTACAGGAGCGCAGCGACTACTTTCATCACGCGCTCAACTCCCTCATCGTCGCCGGCGGCTCGACCCTGATCGCGATGTTGATTGCGGTGCCGGCGGCATGGTCGATGGCCTTCGCGCCGACCAGACGCACCAAGGACATCCTGCTGTGGATGCTGTCCACCAAGATGATGCCGCCGGTCGGCGTTCTCGTGCCGATCTATCTCATCTTCAGGTCGCTGGGCCTGCTCGACAGCCGGGCCGGACTGGTCGCGATCCTGTGCCTTGGCAACCTGCCGATCGTGATCTGGATGCTGTTCACCTACTTCAAGGAAATCCCAAGGGATATCCTCGAGGCTGCGCGCATGGACGGCGCCACCATCGGCCGCGAGCTGATCTACGTGCTGACGCCGATGGCGATCCCCGGGCTCGCCTCGACGCTGCTGCTGAACTTCATCCTGGCGTGGAACGAGGCGTTCTGGACGCTGAACCTGTCGACGCTGGAGGCGGCGCCGCTCACCGTGTTCATTGCCTCCTATTCCAGCCCGGAGGGATTGTTCTGGGCGAAGCTGTCGGCGGCGTCGACGCTGGCGATTGCGCCCATCCTCATTCTCGGCTGGTTCAGCCAGCGGCAGCTCGTCCGCGGCCTGACCTTCGGCGCCGTCAAGTAGCAACAGGGAACGACACACCATGGGGCAGATTACGCTGCAGGACGTTCGAAAGTCGTTTGGCCCCGTCAACATCATCAAGGGGGCGAACCTCGATATTCCCGATGGCTCGTTCGTCGTGTTCGTCGGCCCGTCCGGCTGCGGCAAGACCACCTTGCTGCGCCTGATCGCGGGCCTTGAAGATGTCACCGGTGGCGCCATCCTCATTGACGGCCGCAATGTCGTCGACGTGCCGCCGGCGAAGCGCGGGTTGTCGATGGTGTTCCAGTCCTATGCGCTCTATCCGCA
The DNA here is from genome assembly GCF_018131225.1 of Bradyrhizobium sp. U87765 SZCCT0048. Taxonomy (GTDB): domain Bacteria; phylum Pseudomonadota; class Alphaproteobacteria; order Rhizobiales; family Xanthobacteraceae; genus Bradyrhizobium_A. Next base: position 226,643 of record NZ_JAFCMM010000007.1, read on the forward strand.
CATGAGCGTGCGCGGCAACATTGCCTTCGGCCTCAAGATGGCCGGCCTGCCGCGCGCCGAGATCGACCGCAAGGTCGAGGCCGCCGCCGCGACGCTGAACCTCACCGGCTATCTCGACCGCAAGCCGCGGGAATTGTCCGGCGGCCAGCGTCAGCGCGTCGCCATCGGCCGCGCCATCGTGCGCGAGCCCAAGGCGTTCCTTTTCGACGAGCCGCTGTCGAACCTCGACGCCGCACTGCGGGTGCAGATGCGCATGGAGGTGACGCGGCTGCAGAAGCAACTGGGCACCACGGCGATCTATGTCACCCACGACCAGGTCGAGGCCATGACCATGGCCGACCGCATCGTAGTGCTCAACGCCGGCGCCATCGAGCAGTACGGCGCTCCGCTGGACCTCTATGAGCATCCGGCCAACCTGTTCGTCGCCGGCTTCATCGGCTCGCCGCGCATGAATCTGGTCACCGGCGCGCCGGCGGCCGAGCATGGCGCCACCACCATCGGCATCCGGCCGGAGCATCTCAAGGTGACCAAGGGCGAGGCGGGCGAGGGCTGGCCCGGCACGGTGGCGGCCGCCGAGCATCTCGGTAGCGACACCTTCGTTTATGTCGACGCCGGTCCCGTCGGGCAACTGACGGCGCGCTGCATCGGCGAGCAGGGGCTCGCGCCCGGCGACCGCGTGCGGTTGTTGCCCGAACCGGCGCGAATTCATCGCTTCGACGCCGGCGGGCAGGCGCTGCGCTGAGACTTCATCCCGGCCGCCATGTGTTGCGGCCCGTAACAAGGCAGACCACCATGTACCTCGACAAATTCAAGCTTGACCGTCGCATCGCCCTCGTCACCGGCGGCGGGCAGGGCATCGGGCTCGCCTGCGGCGATGCGCTGGCGGAAGCCGGCGCCATGGTGATCATCGCCGACCGCGACAGTGCGGCCGCAGAGGCCGGGCGGGCGGCGCTGGCGGCCAAGGGCTATACCGCAGAGGCCGTCACCATGGACGTGACGGATTCCGCGCGCGTCACTGAAGTCGCCGACGATGTTGTCGCGCGTCACGGCAAGATCGACATCCTCGTCAACAATGCCGGCATCGCCCGCAGCGAGACGCCGGCCGAGACGGTGACCGACGAGCACTGGCTCAACGTCCTCGACGTCAATCTCAACGGCACGTTCTGGTGCTGCCGCGCCTTTGGCCGCCACATGCTGGCGGCGAAGGCTGGCGCCATCGTCAACATTGGCTCGATGTCCGGCTTCATTGTCAACAAGCCGCAGGAGCAGGCCTTCTACAATGCGTCCAAGGCGGCGGTGCATCATCTGACCAAGTCGCTGGCGGCCGAATGGGGCGCGCGCGGCGTGCGGGTCAACGCGGTGGCGCCGACCTATATAGCGACCCCGCTCAACGCTTTCGTGAAGAGCAATCCGGCGATGTATGACGCCTGGATCGGCGGCACGCCGATGGGGCGGATGGGCGAGGTCGAGGAGATCGCCTCGGTGGTGCTGTTCCTGGCGTCCGACGCCGCCAGCCTGATGACCGGCAGCGTTGTTGTGGTCGATGGCGGCTACACTTGCTGGTAGGATACCCGTGGGAATCTCGGGTGGTCGGGACATGACGCAGGCCTTCATCGGTGTGGACGTCGGCACGTCGAGTGCGCGCGCCGGCGTGTTCGATGGCCATGGCAAGCTGCTGGCCGCGGCGCGGCACCCCATCACCATCTGGCACGAGGCCGGCGGCATCGTCGAGCAGTCGTCGGCACAGATCTGGGACGCCTGCGTCACCGCGGTCAAGGCGGCGATGATGGAGGCGGCGGTGCCGCCGTCCGCCGTGCATGGCCTCGGCTTCGACGCCACCTGCTCGCTGGTGGTGCTGGATGCGGCCGGACAGCCGCTCACGGTCAGCCCGTCGGGCGATCCCGCGCGCAATGTCATCGTCTGGATGGATCATCGCGCCGCCGCGGAAACCCGGCGGATCAACGCCACCGGCGACGAGGTCCTGCGCTATGTCGGCGGCTCGGTGTCGCCGGAGATGGAAATCCCCAAGGTGCTGTGGCTGAAGACCCACCTGCCGCGCAGCTATGCGGGAGCCGGGCATTTCTTCGATCTCGCCGACTACCTCACGTTCCGCGCCACCGGATCGACGGCACGCTCGATGTGCACGCTGACCTGCAAGTGGAACTACCTCAGCCATGAACAGCGCTGGAGCGCGAGCTATCTCGACCGCGTCGGCCTCGGCGATCTCGTGACCGAGGACTTTCGCCGGATCGGCCGCGACATTGTCGTGCCCGGCCGCGCACTCGGCACCGGGCTCACCCTCGCTGCTGCGGCCGAACTCGGCCTGCCGCCGGGCACGCCGGTCGGCGCGTCGCTGATCGATGCCCATGCCGGCGGCGTCGGCATGATCGGCGGCCGCGCGGACGATGGTGGCCCGGTCGATGTCTGCCGCCGGCTCGCCTACATCATGGGAACGTCGGCCTGCATCATGGCCTCGACGCGCGAGCCGCGCTTCGTCGACGGCGTCTGGGGGCCTTACTTTTCCGGGATGGTGCCGGGACTGTGGCTCAACGAGGGTGGCCAGTCGGCTGCGGGCGCGGCGATCGATCATCTGCTCAAGGCCCATCCAGCCCATGGCGAGGCGCGCGATGCGGCGCGCGGGGCCGGGCTCGACCTGCCGACTTATCTCGAACGGCGCATCCTGACGCAGGTCGCGACGCCCGGGGAGGCGGCACGGCTCGCGCGCGACATCCATGTCTTTCCCGAGTTCCTCGGCAACCGCTCGCCGTTTGCCGATCCCGACGCCCGCGCCATCGTCGCCGGTCTCGACCTCGACGACGACATCGCCTCCATGGAGCGGCTGTTCGTCGCCGGACTGTGCGGGCTCGCCTATGGTCTTGCCGACGTGGTCGAGGCGTTCCGCGCCCATGGCGTCGCCTGCGACCTGATGGTGATCGGCGGCGGCGCCGGGCGCAGCGCGCTGGTGCGCCAGATCATGGCCGACACGACGGCCCTCACCGTGGCGCTGCCGCAGACCGCCGAGCCCGTGCTGCTCGGCGCCGCGATGCTGGGGGCGGTGGCGAGCGGCGTATACCCCTCGGTCGACGACGCCATGGCGGCGATGTCGGCGATTGGCTCGCCGAGCGCGCCGGCCGCCGCGGGGATCACCGACTTCCACCGCGCCAAGCGGCGCATCCACGGCCTGATGCGCGAACTCGACCGCGCCAGCCGCGGCGTGATGCGCGGAACCGGCGGCGAGGATGAAAGTACGATGGTCTGACGATTCATCTATGTCATCCGTCACCCCGAGGTCGCCATGCGAAGCATGGCCCTCGAAGGGCGACGGCCCGAGCAGCTGTTCAGCGGCTGTGCATTCTTCGAGGCTCGCGGAGCCTGTCATCGGGCCGCGCTTCGCGCGGACCCGTTGGCTCGCACCTCCGGATGACGGGTCTATAGTTCGAGCTCAATTCTCCATTTCGAGACACGGGATGCCCAACACCATGCTGCTGAGCTGCGGAGACGCCCTGATCGATTTCCTGCCGGTGCGCGCCGCCGATGGCCGCGACGCCATGGCGCCGGTGGTCGGCGGCTCCTGTCTCAACATCGCCGTCGGCATGGCGCGGCTCGGCGCGGCGGCCGGCTTCGTCGGTGGGCTCTCCACCGACATGTTCGGGCAGATGATCGCCGGCCATGCGACCGCATCCGGCGTCGACCTGCGTTTTGCGACGCGCAGCGGCCGGCAGACGACGCTGGCCTTCGTGCGCATGGAGGACGGCGAGCCGCGCTACGCGTTTTACGACGAAGGTTCGGCGGCGCGCAGCTGGCGGCACGTGCCGGGCGCGATGTCGCTCGCCGGGATCGACGCCGTCCATGTCGGCTCGACCACGCTGGTGGACGAGGTCGCCGCGGCGCAGGCGATGGCGCTGGCCGTCGCGGCGCGGGCCGCGGGGACGGCGGTAGCATTCGATCCCAATTGCCGTCCGGGTCTTGTCGCCGACAAGGCGGCCTATCGCGCAGGGATGGACGACTTCATCGCCGCCGCCGATATCGTGCGGATGTCGGACGTCGATTTCGCGTTTCTCTATGACGACGCCGACATGACCGCGAAGGCGGCGCAATGGCTCGACGGCGGGGCGCGCCTTGTCGTCGTCACCCGGGGCGGCGAGGGCGCCCAGGCCTGGCATCGTGGCGCCGGGACCGTCGCCGTACGTGCACCGCAGGTCGACGTCGTCGACACAATCGGCGCCGGCGACAGTTTTCAGGCGGCCTTGCTGGTCGCGCTCGCGGCGACAGGGCGCATCGCGCCGCCGGCGCTGGCGCAGGCCGATGCCGCCGACATCCGCCGCGCGCTGGCGTTCGCGGCGGCCTGTGCCGCGATCACCTGTAGCCGTCCCGGCGCCGATCCGCCGCGCATGGCCGAGCTGCCGGCCGACATCAGGCGATTGCTGGCGTCCTAGGTCGTGGCTCATTAACGCGCAGCCTGGCCTGATTGGTGCGAGTTGAACGAAGGCAAGGTCGTTGGCAGCGAGCTTGTCGTGGCGCGTCAGGCGAAAGCGGTCATCACCCCCACAGACAATTCCAGCGGGGTGCCGTCGAAAAATGACCCTTGTGCATGGTCCGTCCGAGGCGATCCGGGCGAGCTCTTTAACGAGCGCAATCGCCAGCACTGCGGACACATCAATGCGCCGCTGCCGGGCTCTCTTCCTGCTGACGCGCTGTTGAGGCTGCAAGAATAAGGCGACTCGCAGGCGGTAGGTCGTAGCGGGGCTCGATGCCGAGGAGCGGCCCGATACGGGCAATGACATGGCCCGCGGTCGGAACGGCGTTCCAGCCCGACGCGATCTGGCCGTAGGTCTCCTTCAGCGGCTGCGGCTCGTCGAGCATGATCAGGAGCTGATATTTTGGCTTGTCCGCTGGCAGGATGGCAGTGAACGCTGTCAGCACCCGCTTTTTGGCATAGCGGCCGTTGACCACCTTTTCCGCAGTGCCGGTCTTGCCGCCAATGTAGTAACCGGGAACATTCGCCCTTTTTGCGGTGCCGATCTCTGCGTTCAGCCGCATCAGGAACCGCATCTTGTCCGAGGTTTCGGGCTTGATCACGCGCTTTGCGATCGCCCGCGCCTCCTCCTCGGAGCGCTTAAGGAAGGTCGGGGGAATCAGAAGGCCGCCGTTCGCCAGCGCACTGACGCCCATCACCGCCTGTAGCGGCGCCACCGCCATACCGTGGCCGAACGCAATGGTAATGGTGTTCAAATCGCTCCAACGTCGCGGCAGGATCGGCGACGCGCTCTCGGGCAATTCCGTACGCAGCCGATCGAGCTGCCCCATCTTGTGCAGGAACGCCTTGTGAGCCTCCAAGCCCTGCGACAGCGCAATCCGCCCCGCGCCGACGTTGGAGGAGAAGGTGAAGACTTCCTTCATGGTCAGGAAGCGGCCCTTCGGCTCGTCATCATGGATCGCGAACTTGCCGTAGTGCAGCGGTTCGCGCGCGTCCCACAACGAATCGAGGCCATATTTCCCGGTGTCGAGTGCCATCGCGAGCGTGAAGGCCTTGAAAGTCGAGCCCATCTCGTAGACGCCGGTGGTCAGGCGGTTGATGCGGTCGGGGTCGTGCACTTCCTTCGGATTGTTCGGATCGAAGTCCGGCAACGATACCATCGCTATGATCTCGCCGGTGTTTACGTTGGTCACGAGGCCGGAGGCGGCTTTGGCGTGATACTTGTCCTTGGCCTTCAGGAGTTCGTCGCGTAGCGCGTGCTCGACGCGCAAATCGACCGACAACTCGATCGGCTTCTGTAGCCAGTCGGTGGCAAAGCCGGCGCGGTGGAGATCGGCGAGGCCCTGATTGTCGAGCCACTTCTCCATGCCGGCGATGCCCTGATTGTCGATGTTGACGAGACCGATGAGGTGGGCGACCTCGTTGCCGGTGGGATAGATGCGCTTGTTCTCGCGCAGGAAGCCGATGCCGGGCAGGCCGAGCTTGTGGATGTCCTGCTGCTGCTTCGCCGTGATTTCGCGCTTCAGCCAGACGAAGCTCTTGCGCGAGGACAGGCGCTCGCGCACCTCGGTCTCGTCGAGGTCAGGCACGGTCGCGGTCAGCAGCTCGATCGCCTCGTCCTTGTCGATGATGCGGCGTGGCTCGCCGAACATGCTGGCGGCCTTGACGTCGGTGGCGAGGATCTCGCCGTTACGGTCGACGATGTCCGGCCGCGCGGTCGCGACCACTTCCTGCGAGGCGGCGCCCCGCGCACCATGGACGTCGGCGCCGATCGTAAACATCACGAGCCGGCCGCCGATCAGGGTGTAGACCGCCGCAAAGGCCAGCATGACAAGGCCGACGCGCGCGCGCGCCTTCGCGGCGCGGTCGACGTTATGCCCATAGAGCAGATTGCGGATGAGTTTGAGCCGCCACCTTGCAGGTTGTTTTGGCTGGGATACGGCGCTCATCATCGTTTGTTTGCCGGAAATAAGCAGTCTGCCATGCACCGCAGCCTTCTGTGGGCAGCCGTTCACTCCTCATTAACGGGTGGTTGGTTAACAACCCCTGATTGAAATATTGCACCAATAAATCTTTTTTGATGTTCGCTTTTATCCCTTCCTTCGTCTGCGGATGACCACTGCAGGCTCATCGCGACATTTGCGGCAGTCCGCCCCCCGAGTCTTCCGACGTTTGTCCTTCTCCCCGCCGCGCCAGCAAGCCCGGCGCCGGCGCGTCTTCGACTTTATCGTTATTGACGATAACGATTAATCAAATTAATGATCTGCTCCGTGAGTGGGGACTTGCGCATGCTGTGGTCGCGGTGGACGGCGGGATCGGACAGTGAAACGGTGAATGACGTCTTCGTCGCCGTGACGATGTTTCGTGCCCGCCGTCGCCGCGATATGCCCGGCATCCTGTGGTCGGGTCATCTGCTGCAACGGCGCTGGGCCGAATTGCCGGGCTCGATCGGCGTGTGGACATGGCTCGATCTGCGGCACGCCTGCACCGGTTCGGTATCGGTATGGCGCGACGAGGCCGACATGCGCGCCTTCGTGCGCTGGAAGCCCCATGTCGAGATTGTCAGGCGCCATCGTCAGGCCGGCAAGATGACATCGTCGAGCTGGACGTCGCCGCAGCTCGCGCGCCGTGCGATCCGCTTCAGCGCCGAGGGCCTGCTGACGACCTGGATCGCGCAGGGCTGACGGCCGCGCCGCCTTCAATCGCATGATGGCCGGTGCCGCGCCGCGGCTCCCGGCGAGTGTCCCGCAGCGGGAGAGGTTGGGTCCATGTCATCGTACACGCCGCCGTCGTCGCAGCACCAGTTCCTGCTCGAGCAGGTGCTGGGTCTGCAGGACATCCTCGATCGTGGTGGTGGCGACGCCGATCTCGCGACCTGCCGCGGCGTGCTGGCGAGCGCCGGCCGCTTCGCCTCGGGCATTCTCGCGCCGCTCAATGCGGTCGGCGACCGGATCGGTGCGGTGTTCAGCGCCGGCGCGGTCGCCATGCCGCCGGGGTTCGCCGCGGCCTATGACGCCTACGTCCGGCAGGGATGGAGCTCGCTCAGCGCGCCTCCGGCGCTCGGCGGCCAGGGCTTGCCGCAGCTGCTGCAGGTCGCCGTGTCCGAGATGGTGATCGGCGCCTGCATGGCGTTCGCCATGCTGCCGCTGCAGCAGCGCGCCGCGGCGCGGCTGCTCGCCGCCCATGGCGACGGCGAGGGCAGCCGCCGCCTGCTGCCCGAGATCGTCGCCGGTCGCTGCGGGGCCACCATCGCGATGACCGAGGCCGATGCCGGCTCGGACGCCGGGCGCGGCCGTACCCGCGCGCTGCCGCGCGGCGATGGCCTGTTCGAGCTGCACGGCAGCAAGATGTTCATCAGCTATGGCGACCATGATCTCACCCGCCAGATCGCCCATGTCGTGCTGGCCCGCGAGGTCGATGGCGGCGAGGGTGGCCGGGGCATGGGGCTGTTCCTGGTGCGGAAGTGGCTCGATGACGACGGCCGCCAGCGCAACGCCGCCCATGTCACCGCCATCGAGCACAAGATGGGGCTCAAGGCGTCGCCGACCTGTGTGCTGACGCTCGACGGCGCCGTCGGCGAGCGCATCGGGCCGGCGGGCGCCGGGCTGCGGCTGATCTTCGCCATGATCACCGTGATGCGGCTCGAAGTCTCGCTGCATGGCGTGGCGATCGGCCAGGCCGCCTACGATCGCGCGCGGGCCTATGCCGACGAGCGCCGCCAGGGCTCCGATGCCGCCGGCCGTGGGCCGGTCGCGCTGATCGCCCATCCGGACGTGCGCCGCAACCTCGCCACCATGCGGGCGCGCCTCGACGCCACCCGTGCGCTGGTGTTCGAGGCGGCGCGCCAGTTCGACCTCGCGGAGCTGGCCGATGCCGGCGAGGCCGCGGAGGCGCGGGCGCTGGCCGAATTCCTGCTGCCGGTCTGCAAGGTCGCGGGCAGCGAAGCCGGCTTCGAGATCGCCAACCTCGCGATGCAGGTGTTCGGTGGCCATGGCTACATCGCCGACAACGGCATCGAGCAGTATGTCCGCGATGTCCGTGTCGCCTCGATCTTCGAAGGGGCCAACGGCATCCAGGCGATCGATCTCGTCACCCGCAAGCTGGTCGACGGCGACGGCGTGCGCTGGCAGGCGTTCGCGCGCCGTGTCCGCGCCGATCTCGCGACGCTCGCCGGCCATCGAAGCGCCGCCGATCTCGCGGTCGGCCTCAATGCGCTGGAGGATCTGGCGGTGGCCATGCGCGCACGCCTCGCGCGCGATCGCGCGCTGGCGCTCGCCGGGGCGACGCCGTTCCTGAACATGGTGGCGATGGTCGCGCTCGGCTGGATGTGGCTGCGCCTCGATGCTGCCGGCGCCGCCGACGTCGCGCCGGACCGCGAACTGCCCGACCTCTGCGACTTCTTCTTCAGCAACCTGTTTCCGCTGCAAGAGGTCTATCGCCGGCAGGCGTTCGACGAAGGGCCGTGGCGGCGCGCCTGATCGCCGCGGGCCAGTAGCCGGGGCGCTACGGCATAATCGTTATTGACGATAACGACTAATAAGATTAGCTATTATTACGAGGAAACAATCGCGGCCCGACCCGGCGCATGGCGGCGGGGACAGCGGCACGCAACGACGAAACGCACCAGAGTCCGGAGATGACCGTGCTGACCCTGCCGAGATCGCGATCCGTGTTCGCCAACGCCGGGTGCGACGTCGAGCCGACCGATGACGGCGGTTTCATCGCGCGCTGCGCGCTGCCCGAAGCGCCTTATCCCGACGGCGTGATCGAGGTGCTGCGGCAGCAGGCGGCGGAGGATCCCGGCCGGGTGCTGTTCCGGGAGTCGGCGCTGGAGGGCATTGTCGCGGAGTTGACGGTCGGCGACGCCTACGCGCTGGCGTGCCGCGTCGGCCGGACGCTGCGCGATCTCGGCGCGTCGGCCGAGCGGCCGGTAATGCTGCTGGCGGACAACTCCCTGCGCGCCGCCGTCGTCATCCTGGCCTGCTATGCCGCGCGCGTGCCGGTGGCGCCGGTGTCGCCGTCCTACTCCAGGATGTCCAGCGACTTCGCCAAGCTGCGCCATGTCGTCGAGGTGCTGACGCCATCGGTGGTCGTGCTCGACGACGGTGCGCTGCATACGGCCGCGCTCGCGGCGGCGCCATGGGGGGCGGCGCGCCTGGTCGCGCTGGAGCGGCCGCCGAGCGGCGCGCTGGCATGGGGCGATCTGCTCGGCCTTGCGCCCACCGCGGAGGAGGCGGCCGAGCGGTCAGACCCCGACGTGGTGGCCAAGATCCTGTTCACCTCGGGATCGACCGGCATGCCCAAGGGCGTCATCAACACCCAGCGCATGATGATGTCGAACCAGCAGGCGCTGGCGCAGGTGTGGTCCGGCGTGTTCGACCGGCCGCCGCGCCTCGTCGACTGGCTGCCGTGGAACCACACGTATGGCGGCAACCAGCAGTTCAACATGCCGATCGTGTTCGGCGGCTCGCTCACCATCGATCGCGGCCGGCCGACCCCGGCGGGCTTTGCGACCATGGTGGCGTCGATCAAGCGGACGCGGCCGACGATCTTCCTCAGCGTGCCGCGCGCGCTCGACCTGCTGGCCGACGAATTGCTGCAGGATCGCGCGCTGGCGCAGGCGCTGTTCGAAGACCTCGACCTGATCGGCTATGCCGGCGCGGCGCTGCCGCCGCCGGTGTCCGCCAGGCTCAAGGAGGCCGCGATGCGCACCGTCGGTCGCGATGTGCCGGTGGTCGGCCTGTGGGGCGCGACCGAGACCGCGCCGGTCGCGACCGCGGTGTATTTTGCCTCGTCCGAGCCGGCCAACATTGGCCTGCCGATTCCCGGCTTCGCCCTCAAGTTTACGCCTGATGGCGCCAAGCACGAATTGCGCGTCAAGGGCCCGGGCGTCACGCCCGGCTACTGGCGCCAGCCGGAGGCGACGCAGAAGGCGTTCGACGCCGACGGCTTCTATCGCATGGGCGACGCCGGCCGTCTGGTCGAGCCCGGCAACATCGACGCGGGCATCGTGTTCGATGGCCGCGTCGCGGAGAATTTCAAGCTCCTGTCAGGCACCTGGGTCAATGTGGGGGCGCTGCGGGTCAAGGTGATCGCGGCCTGCGTCGACGACATCGCCGACGTCGTCGTCACCGGCCACGACCGCGACGACATCGGCGTGCTGATCTTCCCGAAGGCGATGTCGATGGGGGCGGGCCATGCGACGGCGCAGGACGGCTGCCTGATCGATGCCGCGCAGGCGGCACGCATCCGCGCCGCGCTCGCCGCCTACAACCGCACCGCCGGCGGCAGCTCCAACCGCATCGCGCGGGCGCTGGTGCTCGCGGCGCCGCCCTCGATCGACGGCGGCGAGATCACCGACAAGGGCTACCTCAACCAGCGCGCGGTGCTGGAGGGGCGGGCCGCGCTGGTGCAGCGGCTCTATGCCGATCCGCCGATGGACGGCGTGATTGTCATCGAGAAGGGAGCCGCGCGTGCTTGACCGGGTCGAGATTCCCTATGGCGCCTACTGGTCGACGCCGTTCGCCAAGTGGCAGGGGCCGCTGGCCGGCCTGCACAGCATTCGCCTTGCGGCGCATGTCGCCGCCGCCGAACTGGCGCAGCGCGGCATCGCGCCGACGGCCTTCGATCATGCGGTGCTCGGCGTCACCATTCCGCAGTGGCGTGGCTTCTGGGGCGCGCAGTGGCTGATGAGCATGGTCGGCAACGCCGCCGTTGCCGGCCCGACGGTGGTGCAGGCGTGCCAGACCGGGCCGCGCAGCGTGATGGCGGCGGCGATGGAGATCGGTGCCGGGCTCGCCACCACGTCGCTGGTCGTGACCTGCGACCGGATGTCGAACGGCGCGTTCGTCACCTATCCAGGTGACGGCGGCTGGGGCGGGCTGCCGCAGACCGAGTCCTGGACCGTCGACAATTTTCTGGCGGCGCCGGACCGCGGCCATGCGGTGGTGCAGACCGCCGAGAATGTCGCGCGCCGCTGGCAGATCAGCCGCGAGGAGCAGCATGACGTCGTGCTGGTGCGCTACGCCCAGTACCAGGACGCGCTCGCCGATGATCGGGCGTTCCAGCGTCGCTACATGACGCTGCCCTTCGATGTGCCGGATGCGAAGTTCACGCGCAGCGTCGCGATGCTGGAGGGCGATGTTGGTGTGACGCAGACCTCGCGGGCAGCGATCGACCGTCTTGCGCCGGCGAATGCGGGTGGCACGGTGACCTATGCCAGCCAGACCCATCCCGCCGACGGCAACGCCGCTGTGGTCGTGACCACCGCGGAGCGCGCGGCGGAGCTCGCCACCGATCCGGCGATCCGGGTGCGCATTCGCGGCTTCGGCCAAGCCCGCGCCGAGCCGGCGATGATGCCGGCGGCGCCGGTGCCGGCGGCGCGGCGCGCGCTGGAGCAGGCGGGCCTCGACCTCGGCGCGATCACCGCGGTCAAGTCGCACAATCCGTTCGTCGTCAACGACATCGTGTTCGCGCGCGAGACAGGCTTTGCCGTCGAGCGCATGAACAATTTCGGCTCGTCGTTGGTGTTCGGTCATCCCCAGGGGCCGACCGGCACGCGGCTGCTGATCGAGCTGATCGAGGAACTGGCCCTCAAGGGCGGCGGTTACGGTCTCTATCACGGTTGCGCCGCCGGCGATGCCGGCGTGGCAATGGTCGTCGAGGTCGACGACAGGCCGCGCTGAGGCGCGGCGATCACTGAACGAGCGAGGTTGCTGATGATCTTCACTCCCTATGGCTGGCCCGAGCCCGACGATGCCGCCTATCTGGCGTCCACGGCCTTCCTCGACAGCGACAGCAGCGAGGTGCGCAATTTCGCGGCGGTCGTCGTCGGGTCGGAGACCGATCCGGTGCAGCGCGGTGTCAAGCTGTTCTACGCCGTGCGCGATGGCTTCCGCTACGACCCGTTCTCGATCTGGCTGAGCCCGGAGGCGTTCACCGCAAGCTCGGTGCTGCGCAAGGGCTACGGCTTCTGCATCACCAAGGCGGTGCTGCTGGCGGCGGCGGCGCGTGCCGCCGGCATCCCCGCGGCCGTCGGCCTCAGCGACGTCATCAATCACTTCACCTCGGACAAGCTGAAGGAAGCGATGGGCCATCGCGAGGTGTTCATTCACCACGGCTATGCGGCGCTCTATCTCGATGGCCGTTGGGTCAAGGCCGCGCCGGCCTTCAACATCGAACTGTGCCAGCGCTTCGGCGTGCCGCCGACCGAATTCGACGGCCGCTCCGACGCCGTGCTGCAGAAGTACGACGCCGACCACAACGTCCGGATGGAATACCTGCGCGATCACGGCTTCTGGTCGGACCTGCCGTTCAACCGGGTGAAGGACGACATGGAGGGGTATTACCCGCCGGGGTTCAACTATGGCGCCGGCGGCCCCGGCGGCGACCGCTTCTCCGCCGGCGCGGAGGCGCGGCGGTGATCGTTTGACGTGACGACGACGAAGCAAGGAGGACCACGAGAAAAATGAGTGGTCCCGCATGGAGGGGAAATCATCATGATCAGGACGTTGCTTGGAGCGGTCGCGCTGGTGCTGGCGACGGGGGCGGCGCATGCCGCCGACCAGTCGCCGCTGCGCATCGGCGTGCTCAACGATCTGTCGAGCGTCTATTCGGACTACCAGGGCATCGGGTCGGTGGTCGCCGCACAGATGGCGGTCGAGGACTATGGCGGCAAGGTCGCGGGCCGGCCCGTCGAGGTGCTGTCGGCCGATCACCAGATGAAGGCGGATGTCGGCGCGGCGATTGCGCGCCGCTGGTATGACAATGACAATGTCCAGTTGATCCTCGACGTGCCGAACTCGTCGGTGGCGCTCGCCGTCAACGAGATCACGCGCGAGAAGAACAAGGTGCTGATCGGCTCGGGGGCAGGGACGTCGCTGCTGACCGGCGAGAAGTGCACGCCCAACACCGTCCACTGGACCTACGACACCTGGGCGCTGGCCCATGGCGTCGCCAGGGCGGTGGTGCAGCAGGGTGGCAAGAAGTGGTTCTTCATCACCAGCGACTATGCCTTCGGCCACGACCTCGAGAAGCAGGCGGCCGATGTGGTCAAGGCCAATGGCGGCCAGGTCATCGGCTCGGTGCGCCATCCGCTTGGGACCTCCGACTATGCTTCGTTCATCCTGCAGGCGCAGGCGTCGGGCGCCGATGTCGTCGGTCTGGCGACGCCGGGCGGCGACCTCTCGAACCTTGTCAAGCAGGCCAACGAGTTCGGCCTTGGCAAGACGCATCGCCTGGTCGGTCTCATCTTCGCCATCAACAATGTCGAGTCGATCGGCGTGGCGAGCTCCCAGGGCGTCGTGGCGCTCAACGCCACCTACTGGGACCTCAACGACGCGACGCGGGCCTGGTCGCAGCGCTTCCAGGCGCGTCATCCGCGCAAGGCGATGCCGAATGACCAGCAGATGGGTGTCTACTCGGCGGTGCTTCACTATCTCAAGGCGGTGGAGAAGCTCGGCGGCGAAGCCAACGACGGCGCCCGCGTGGTGGCGCAGATGAAGCAGATGCCGACCGACGATCCGCTGTTCGGCAAGGGCGTCATTCGCGCCGACGGCCGCAAGATCCACCAGAACTACATCCTGCGGACCAAGAAGCCGGAAGACGTCAAGGGGGCGTGGGACTACTTCGACGTCATCGCCACCGTTCCGGCGGACGAGTCGTTCCGTCCGATGAGCGAGGGGCGCTGTCTGCTGGTGCAGTGATCCCGGTGCGTCGTTCCGGCGGGCGGCAACGCCCGGCCGGGACGGCGGCACGGCGGGGGCTCAGTCGAGATCGTAATGCCGCATCAGATCGTCGAGCGCGGCGACGAGTTCGGGAAAGCCGCTGGTCACGGCCTGCCTGATCTGGCGCTCCTGCTGCTCGACCTTGGCGTTGACCTTCTTCTGCAACTGCCGCCCCGATGGCGTCAGGTGCAGCGTGCGCAGCCGGCGGTCGTGCTCGGACAGGCGGCGGATCAGGTAGCCGCCCTTTTCGAGACGGTCGAGCGACAGCACCACGGCGGGCGGCTCGGCGCCGAGCAGGCCGGTGATCTCGTTCTGGTACAGGCCCGGATTGGCCTCGACCATGCACAGCGTCGCGAAGTCCATGATCCGCAGCTCGAACGGCCGCAGGATATCGTTGAGCTCGCCGATGACCGCCTGCTTGATCCGCCGGATCTTGTAGCCGACGAAGCGGTCCATCGGGTTGACGAGGTCGCGCCCCGGCGCGCGAGTCGCGGGCGCGACATTGTCGCCCTCGGCGGGCTGCACCTTGCGGGCCGGCGATTTCCGTGGGGGCACCTGATACCTCTCGCGTGATCTCTGGAGTCGAAGGCTTATCACGCCACATGATTACTTTACATAATCATTTATTAGAGTAATGAATCGGCGATCGAACGAAAACATGTCCCGGGATCCAAGCCACATGACCTCACGCGATATCGCCATCACCATCGACGAGGCCGTCGCCTGCCTGACGCTGGACAGGCCGCACAAGCGCAACGCCATTCGCGACGAAACCATCGAGGCGCTCGGCAGCTTCTTCGCCGCGCCACCGGCCGGCGTGCGGGCGGTGGTTCTTCGCGCCGCCGGCGACAATTTCTCCGCCGGTCTCGACCTCAGCGAGCACCGCGAGCGCGACGCCGCCGAGGTGATGCACCACTCCCAGATGTGGCATCGCGTGCTCAATGCCGTGCAGTTCAGCGGCCTGCCGGTGGTCGCCGTGCTCAAGGGCGCGGTGATCGGCGGCGGCCTCGAGATCGCCACGGCCTGCCACGTCCGCGTTGCGGAGGAGGGCGCCTACTACGCGCTGCCCGAAGCGGTGCGCGGCATCTATGTCGGCGGCGGCGCGTCGGTGCGCGTCGCGCGGCTGATCGGCCAGGGCCGCATGATCGAGATGATGCTCACCGGGCGGGTGCATGACACGCAGACCGGCCAGCAGCTCGGCATTTCGCACTACGTCGTTCCGCCCGGCGAGGGCGAGACGCTGGGGCTGTCGCTGGCGAAACAGATCGCCGCCAACGCGCCGCTGTCGAACTACGCCATTCTCAATGCCATCCCGCGCATTGCCGACATGGGCGCCAATGACGGCTTCTTCGTCGAATCGCTGATGGCCGCCGTGGTGCAGACGGGTGACGACGCGCGCCAGCGCCTCGGCGATTTCCTCGAAAAGCGCGCCGCGTCGCTCAAGCCCAGGCAGGCCGCGGCGTCCTGAAGCGGTTCTGCGCCGCACACGATCCGGTGCTCTGAAACAAGCCCCGCGGCATCGCCGCGGGGCTTTGTCGTTCGCTGCGCGGTTGTTGGTCGCGATAACAACTCCTAAAATTAGCATTGTTTAGAAGCTAATTTATGGTACGGTTTCTCCCAACAACGACAACAACGCTCACGGAGGGAAAAGCCATGTTTCTCTACAATGCCTGGTACGTTGCGGCGTGGAGCAGTGAGGTCGGGGCAAAGCCGCTTGGTCGCACGCTGCTCAACGAGCCGGTGGTGCTCTATCGCACCGGCGACGGCGGGGTTGCGGCGCTCGAGGATCGCTGCTGCCATCGCGGCATGCCGCTGTCCTGCGGCGCGGTGTTCGGCAACAACATCCGCTGCGAATATCACGGCATGGTGTTCGATCCCGCCGGCGGCTGTGTCGAGATCCCGGGACAGGCGATCATTCCGCGCAGCGCCCGGGTGCGCAGCTTTCCCGTCGCCGAGCGCGACGACCTGATCTGGATCTGGATGGGCGAGCCGGCGCTCGCCGACGTCGCGAAGATCCCGAGCTATCCCTGGCACAAGCTGTGGCCGTACAAGAGCAAGACCGAGCGCATCGACTGCAACTATCTGCTGCTGTCGGATAACCTGCTCGACCAGACCCACGGCGCGTACGTCCACAAGTCGACGCTGGCGAGCAATGTCGACGCCTATGAGCGCGCCGAGATGACCATCACCTCGACGCCCGATGGCGTGAAGTTCATCCGCTGGATGCTGAACTGCATGCCGCCGGGCATTTATGCCCGTGCGGTGCCATTCAAGGGGCGCGTGGACCGCTGGGGCGAGTTCGAATATGTCGCGCCGTCCTGCATCCTGCAGTTCACCGGCGCGCGCGATGTCGGCGAGGGCGCCTACGAGAACGACGCCCGCGACGGCGGCTTCGGCCTGCGGATCTTCTACGGCATCACGCCGGAAACCGAGCACACCAGCTGGTTCCTGTGGTCGACCGCCAACAGCTATCGCCAGGACGATCCGCACGCCACGGAGGAGCTGTTCGAGGAGATCGAGCGCGCCTTCAAGGAAGACGAGGATGTGCTGGTGGCGCAGTACGCCACGCTGCGCCGCCTCGGTGACCGGCCGCTGATCAACATCGCCTCCGACGGCGCGCGGGTGCAGGCGCGGCGGGCGCTGGAGCGCAAGATCGCGGAGGAGCGCGGCATCCCCCGCGAGGACGTGGTGACGCTGGCCTGACGGCCGGCGTCGCGTTCGATCCAGATTCGGCAGCCACGATTGGAGGGGTATCGTCATGATCACGTTCATGAAGCTTGCGGGTGTCTTCGTCATGCTGGGATGGCTTGTCGCGGGCGATGCGGAGGCCGCGGACAAGCCCGGCCCCGGCGTCAGCGACAGCGAGATCCTGATCGGCCAGACCAATCCCTACAGCGGGCCGCTGTCCGCCTATGGCACGCAGGGGCGGGCGCAGGCCGCGTTCTATCGCATGGTCAACGACCAGGGCGGCGTCAACGGCCGCAAGATCAAGCTGATCTCGCTCGACGACGCCTATTCGCCGCCGAAGACGGTCGAGCAGCATCGTCGCCTCGTCGAGAGCGACGAAGTGCTCGGCATCGTCGGCACGATGGGGACGCCGACCAACTCGGCGGTGGTGAAGTATCTCAACGCCAAGTCGGTGCCGCACATCTTTCTCGCCAGCGGCGCCTCGAAGTGGGGCGACACCAGGAGCTATCCCTGGACCATCGGCTGGTATCCGACCTACCGCTCCGAGGGGCAGATCTACGGCAGCTACATCCGCGACAACATGCGGGACGCGAAGATCGCCATCCTCGCGCAGAACGACGACTATGGCCGCGACTTCGTCGCCGGCTTCAAGGCCGGGCTAGGCGAGGCGGCGGACAAGCTGATCGTCAAGGAACTGAGCTACGAGGTTTCCGAGCCGACCGTCGATTCCCAGGTCATCACGCTGAAGGCGTCGGGCGCCAACGTGCTGTTCAGCGCGTCCACGGCGAAGGCGGCGGCGCAGGCGATCAAGAAGGCGGCGGAGCTCGACTGGCATCCGACTCATTTCCTGGTTCAGAACGCCAACTCGATCGCCACCGTGCTGACGCCGGCGGGTCTCGACAACGCCGTCGGCATCATCTCGACGGCCTATCTCAAGGACCCGGCGGACCCGCAATTCGCCGCCGATGCCGGCATGGCGTGGTACCGCAGCTTCATGAAGCAGTACTATCCCGAAGGCGACGTCAACGATCCGCAGAACGAGATCGCGGTCTCGATCGCGGCGACCTTCGTCCAGATCCTCAAGCAGTGCGGCGACGACCTGACGCGCGAGAACGTGATGCGTCAGGCCAACAGCCTCAAGGACCTGGAGCTGCCGCTGCTGCTGCCCGGCATCAAGTTGACCACCGGTCCGGCTGACCATTATCCGATCGAGCAGCTGCAACTGGTCAAGTTCGACGGCAAGACCTGGGACCGGTTCGGCACGGTGCTCAGCAGTCACTAGAACTGCAGGCGCGGCGGTCCGCACCATCACGGAGCTGGCCGCCGCCGCAGAACAGCTTGCTAACATAGCGGTTTTTCTTAGCTAATTTTGCGAAACCAGATGGATGGCGCTGGTCGCTGTCGCGGGCGCGGTGTATGCATCGATCAGATCACACAGGGGAAGATGCGCCGATTCTTTTCCTGCTGATGGATTCGCAGGGAAATACAGCCGATGCCCGCCACCAAGAGCCGATCGTCCAGTTCCCGCAGCACAGCGGCCTCCGCCGCCAAGCAGAAGGCGCTGCCGTTGCCGGCGCCATCGGGGCGGCCGCGATCGATGCCGCTGACGGTGTCGCGTCCGGAACTGCTGGTGCAGGGTTCGGACCGCGCGTTCCGCGCGCTGGTGCATGGCCTGTTCGGATTCTTCGCCCGTCACGAGGCGGTGCGCGCAGGTCACGGCGCCCGCATCGGCCTTGTCGGGATCGAGTACACGGTGCTGATCTCAATCGGGCATCTCTCCGCGGAGGAGGGCCAGGTCAGCGTCAACCGTCTCGCCGAGCATCTCTATCTCAGCGGCGCCTTCGTCACCACGCTCACCAACCAGTTGCTCAAGCACGGCCTCATCCACAAGACGCCGGATCCGGCCGACCGGCGGCGGGTGCTGCTGGAGATCTCGCAGGAGGGCTGGGCGCGGCTCGCCGAACTCGCGCCGGTGCAGCGCAAGGTCAACGACGTGCAGTTCGACTGCCTCAGCGCGGCCGAATTCCAGCAACTGCTCAGCATGGTCAATCGCCTGATCGAGAGCAGCAATCGCGCGCTCAGCCTGCAGACCTATTACGCCGGTGGCGGCGAGGGGGCGGAGCCGACCGGCGATCGTCCTGCGCGGCGGCGCAGCAAGCAGTCCCGCAAGATCGGCTGAGGCCCCGGCGCTCGCGGGCGGCCGGCGCCGGCTTTCCTGTCTTGCAATAGCTTCGAAAATTAGCTAATAAAACTTATTGTTTCAGGGAGGGGAGCGACAATGCATATCCGCAAGATCATCACCGTCGTCGACGAGGCGCGCAGCGAAGCCGGCATCGCGGCAACGCCGCCGCTGCGCAAGGTCGCGGCGGTCGCCATTGTCGGCAATCCGTTCGCTGGGCGTTACCAGAGCGATCTGTCGAGCCTCGTGACCGCGAGCGCTGCGCTCGGCGAGGAGGTTTCGGCGATCGCACTCGCGGCGCTCGGGCCGTATCCGGTCGAGAGCTACGGCAAGGGCGCGGTCATCGGCCTCGCCGGCGAGCAGGAGCATGGCGTGGCGCTGCTCACCACCGTGTTCGGCAATGTCATCCGCGCCACCGCCGGTGGCGGCAAGGCGTGGATCTCGTCGCTGACCAAGCGCGCCGCGCCGGGCGCCTCGATCGACGTGCCGCTGGCGCACAAGGACGCGCTCTACGTCCGCTCGCACTATGATGGCATCACGGTGGCGCTGCCGGATGCGCCGCTGCCGGACGAGATCGCCATCATCTGCGCCTACGCCAATCGCGGCCGTCTCAACCATCGCGTTGGCGGGCTTGCGAGCACGGAGATCCAGGGCCTCGACGGCCTCGTCTGAGCGCACCATCAACCGGGAGGAACAATCATGGCCATCAGCAAGAACGGCGCCGAGCACCTCGCATCGCTGCGCGACGGCCGCGCGGTCTTCATCGACGGCGAGCGTGTCGCCGACGTTACCACCCACCCCGCCTACCGCAACGCCGTGGCGTCGGCGGCGAGCCTCTACGACTTCCAGTCGGCGCCGGAAAATCTGGAACTGATGACGTTCGCGCCGGATGGCGGCAACCGCCGCATCAGCCGCGGCTGGCAGATTCCGCGCTCCCACGCGGAAATGGTCAGCCGCCGCAAGGCGCTGACCGCCTGGGCGGAATGCAGCTACGGCTTCATGGGGCGCTCGCCGGACCATCTGGCGTCGGCGCTGGTCGGCCAGCGCATGCGGCTCGACGTGTTCGAGCGCGGCGGCGCGGCGCGGGCGAAGGCCTTCGCCGACTATTTCGACTATGCCAGCAGCAACGACCTGTTCCTGACCTATGTCATCATCAATCCGCAGGCCAACCGCTCGAAGGACTGGGGCGACCAGGACGACGATCTCGTGGCGCGCATTGTCGATGAGGACACGACTGGCGTCACCATCCGCGGCGCCAAGATGATGGGCACCAGCTCGATCATGGCGAACGAGATCTTCGTCGCCAACCTGCAGCCGCTCAAGGCCGGGGAGGAGGCGCTGGCCTTCAGCTGCGCGCTGGAGATGAATGCGCGGGGGCTGCAGGTGATGTCGCGCAAATCCTACGAGGCGGCGGCGGTGTCGGTCTACGACAACCCGGTGTCGTCGCGCTATGACGAGAACGATGCGGTAATCTACTTCGACGACGTCAAGGTGCCGTGGGAGCGGCTGTTCGTCCATCGCAATGTCGATATCTGCCGCGCCCAGTTCCACGACACCCCCGGGCACATCTTCCAGAACTACCAGTCGCAGATCCGCCTTGTGGTGAAGCTCAAGTTCCTGGTCGGGCTGGCGCACCAACTGACCGAGGCGATCGGCACCTCGGCCATGCCGCAGGTGCGCGAGACGCTGGGACGTCTCGCCGCCGATGTCGGCATGGTGGAAGCGATGCTGCATGGCATGGAGGCGGCGGGCGAAGCCTGCGGCGACTACTGGGTGCCGAACCGCCATCATCTCTATTCGGCGCAGGTGGTGACCCAGGATCTCTATCCCCGGATGATCACCAAGATCCGCGAGCTCGCGGGCGGTGCGTTCATCATGCTGCCGTCGTCCTATCGCGACTTCGCCAACGAGACGCTGGCGCCGCTGATCCACAAGACCCAGCGCTCGGCCGCCCTCGATCCCGAGCAGAAGGTGCGCTTCCTCAAGGCGGCATGGGACGCGATCGGCTCGGAGTTCGGCTCGCGCCACACCCAGTACGAGATGTTTTACGCCGGCGCGCAGTTCGTCACCGCCGGGCACAGCTACCGCACCTTCGGCTGGGACAGCGCCACGGCGCTGGTGCGCCAGTTGATGGCGAGCGTGTCGCTCGACGCCCCTCAGGGCGCGGTGCGGCAGTAGGGCGGATCGTCAGGGCTCAGGGAGGTCCGTCATGCGTGTTGCGATCGTCAACATCGGCGCCATCGTCTCCGGCGACTGGCGCCAGCCCCTGATGGCGGGGGATACCGTCATCTGCGAGGACGGTCTGATCACCGCGGTGGGGACGTCGTCCCCCGCCGCGGTCGAGGGGGCCGATGTGGTGATCGATGCCGGCGGCACCACCTTGATGCCGGGGCTGATCGATTCCCATGTCCACATCACCTTCGGCGACTACACCCCGCGCCAGCAGGTCGTGGGCTATCTCGAAAGCTATGTGCATGGCGGCACCACCACGGCGATCTCGGCGTCGGAGGTCCATGTGCCGGGACGGCCGAAGGACGTCGACGGCGTCAAGGCGCTCGCGGTCGCGGCGCACAAGTGCTTCGAGACCTATCGGCCCGGCGGCATGCGGGTGCATGCCGGCTCGGTCATTCTCGAGCCCGGCCTGACGGAGGCCGACTTCGCCGATCTCAGGCGCCAGGGGGTGTGGCTGGCCAAGGCCGGCTTCGGCGCGATGAAGACCGCCTACGATTATGTGCCGCTCGTCGCCGCGGCGCGCGCGGCAGGCATGATCACCACGGTCCACACCGGCGGCTCGTCGATCCCCGGCTCGGGCGCGGTCACCGGCGATCACCTGCTGGCGATGAACCCGCACGTCTCCTTCCATGTCAACGGCGGTCCGACCGCGATGAAGGATGCGGACTTCGAGCGGCTGGTGCGCGACAGCGCCATCGCGCTGCAGCTGTGCACCGCCGGCAACCTGCGCACCGCGCTGCTGACCGCATCGCTGGCGGTGAGCCACGACGCGTTCGATCGCCTGCTGATCGCGACGGACACGCCGACCGGCAGCGGCATCATGCCGCTCGGCATGCTCTACACCATCTCGCATCTGGCGAGCCTCGGCCGGGTGGCGCCGGAGCTCGCCATCGCCGCCGCGACCGGCAACAACGCGCAGGTCTACGGCCTCAATGCCGGCCGCATCGCGGTCGGCCGCGACGCCGACCTCGTGCTGATCGACGCGCCGGACGGCGGTTCGCAGGCGACGGCGCTCGCCGCCATCGCCAACGGCGACATCGCCGCCATTGGTGCGGTGGTCACGAACGGCGAGCCGCGCTTCGTCGGCCGCAGCCGCAACAGCCCGGCGACGACACGGAGCGTCAGGGTGGCGAGCTGCCGCGTGCCGATGTCGTACGGCGCAGCGCGACACTGACCTCAAGGCGACCTTCGGAGAATGCGATGACCACGATCGAGCAGGACACCGGTTTTACGGCCCGCGCGTTCCGCGATGCGCTCGGTCTGTTCGCCTCCGGCGTCGTGGTGGTGACCAGCACGACGCCAGAGGGCGAGCGGCTCGGCATGACCGTGTCCTCGTTCAATTCGGTGTCGCTGGAGCCGCCGCTGGTGCTGTTCAGTGTCGGTCGCGGCGCCCATGCCTTCGCTGCGTGGCAGGCAGCGGAGACTTTCGCCATCAACGTGCTGGCCGAGGAGCAGAGCACGATCTCCACTCGCTTTGCCCGCGCGCTGACCGACAAATGGGCGGGCTTCAGGGCCGGGCAGGATGTCAACGGTTGCCCGGTTCTTCCGGGAACGCTGGTGCTGCTGAGCTGCACGACCCATGCGCGCCACGACGGCGGCGATCACCTCATCATCGTCGGCCGGGTCGATGCGCTACGCCAGGTCGGCCGCCATGCCGCGCGGCCGCTGGTGTTCTTTGGCGGGCAGTACCGCCGCCTCGATGCCGACCATGCCATCGAGGCGCCGTTCGACGCGCGGGACTGGAGCCACGGCTGGTAGTCGACGGCCGGTCATTCGGTTTCGGCGATGGTCGACGAAACTGACGCTCCGGGGGGCGCTTTGCGCGAACCCAACGCGAAGGCGACCAGCGGGATGGCGCCGTAGGCGACGCTGGCAAGCAGCACGACACGGAAGAGCGTGTCGAGGTCGCTGCCCGCCTGGGCCGTCAGGTACCAGCCGCCGCCGGCCGCCACGATCAGGCGGACGAAACCAGCGATCACCGGCCAGCCGACCTTGCCCGCTCCCTGGCCGGCGAAATAAAGCAGCAGGCCGACACCGATGAAGCCATAGAACGGCGCGACGGTCCGCAGGTACAGGCTGCCGGCCGCCAGCACGTCGGCCTCCGCCGTAAACAGCCCGAGCCACACGCGCGGAAACAGGGCCGCGGCAAGCCCGACCGTCTCGGTCAGCGCGGCGGCGACCGCGGCGGATATCCAGACGATGCGTTCGGCCCTTTTGATCTCGCCGGCGCCGATATTGGTGCCGACCATCGTCAGGGCCGCCGAGCCAAGGCCGAAGATCGCCGGAATCAGGAGATAGTCGAGACGCGACGCGATGCCGTAGCCGGCAAGGGCGGGGATGCCGAACAGGCCGACGATGCCCGTGACCAGCATCACCGTCAGGTTCGACTGAACCGTTCCGATTGCCGCAAGTCCGCCGGTTCGCAGGATGTCCGCGAACAGCCGCCATGCAAGCTGGTGCCCCGCCAACGACAGCCGCACGGTGCTGCGGCCGGAGCGCAGATACGCGACCAATACCACCAGCGCCAGAGCGTAGTAGACGACGACGGCAAGACCCGCGCCGGCAACGCCGAGGCCTCCGATGGGGCCCACGCCGAAGATCAGAACGGGCGACAGGGGCAGGACGACAAACACGCTGCCGAGCGTGACCGCGGCCGGAACGACGACGTTGCCGGTGCCGCGCAGGACGGCCGCGAGCAGGCTGACGGCCCATACCAGGCCCGCGCCGCCAAAGATGACATGGCCGTAGGTCAGCGCCGCCGCCAGGGCATCGCCGGTTCCACCGAGCGCGTGGTAGAGAAGGCGCCCGGCCAGCAACTCGAGGGCCGAGAACGCAGCGCCAAACCCGACGGCAATGACCAGCGCATGCAGCACGAGCGCATCGGCGTCCGCCTTGCGCCCGGCGCCGATCGCGCGGGCGATGGCCGAGGCGACGCCGCCGCCGATGCCGCCGTTCGACATGGTCTGCATCAGCATCAGAACCGGCAGGACGAGCGTGGTGCCGGCAAGCGCATCGGTGCCGAGGAAGCTGACGAAACAGGTCTCGGCGACACCGACCATCGCCTGCACCAGAAGAACGATGATGGTCGGCAGCGCAAGCTTGATCAGCAGCGGCAGGATCGGCGCCCGCAGCATCATCTGCCGGCGATCCGCCATCCCGGAGAGTTCGTCGCCGGTCTTTTTCACAACGTCGGCTGCCGGCAATGCCAGTGTGTTCTGTGGCCGCTGCATGCGCTCCTCCTTTGACGGATCCCGGCGGCGTTCGCCGGTGTTCAGGCAAGGACGTGTGGTGGAGCGCGTGGCGGACAGTTTTCTGAGGATCTGATGTCGGCTTCAGGGATCGGCCGGGCGGCCGGGACGATCCGCCGGCCGGTCGAGCGCGCCGATCCAGATGTCCTCGTCATGCGCCAGCGACGGTCCGTCCTGACGATGACAGGCCGCAATCCGTGCCTGCAGGTATTCGCGCTCCATCGGATTGCGCGCCAGCGACGCGGCCTTGCGGTGGTGCTCGCGCGCCTCCGCGTCATGGCCGCACCGGCGTTCGAGTTCGCCGAGCGCCGCCCAATAGAACGGATAGGACGCCATTCGATCGCGCTGCGCGATGGCGCTGATTTCCTCCAGGCCGCGCGCCGCGCCCTCATGCTCGGCGATCGCAATCGCCCGGTTCAGCGCGACGACTGCCGACGGCTTGATGACGAGCAGCGCGTCGTAGAGCGCAATGATGTCCTTCCAGTTGGTGTCTTCGGCCCGCGGCGCCAGCACATGGAAGGAGGCGATCGCCGCCTCGAGATGATATTCGGACGTCTCCAGGCCACGGGCGGACAGTTCGAGCAGCATCATGCCTTCCCGGATCAGCTCCGCGTCCCAGCGCGACCGGTCCTGATCGGCGAGTGCGATCAGCCTGCCGGTTGCGTCGACGCGCGTCGGCAGGCGCGCGGCATGCAGGCACATCAGGGAGGACAGCGCGTAGCTCACCGGCGTGGCACCGCTGCCGTGCTGCAGCAGGATGGCGGTCAGGCGCATGGCCTCCCGGCACAGTTCTGCGCGAACGGCCGTCTGGGCGCAGGCGCCGTGATATCCTTCGTTGAACAGAAGGTAGAGGGCGCGGTGAACCGCCGGCAGGCGGTCCGCGAAATCGGCAGGCGCTGCCGTATCGAACAGCTTCCTGGAGCCTCGCAGCACGTGTTTGGCCCGTGCGATCCGCTTCTCGACCGCCGAGCGTCCTTCGACGAATGCGCCGGCGATTTCCTCCACGGTGAAACCGCACAGGATATTCAGAATCAGGGCGACCTGGGCCTGCTGCGACAGCCGCGGGTGGCAGCAGGAAAACATCATCCGCAGCTGGCTGTCCTGGATGGCATCGGCGGCGAAGAATTCGTTGACGACGGGAGCAACCGTCCACTCGCTTTCCAGCAGGCGGCCGAGTTCGGGGGCAAAGCGCTGGGCCGTTCGTTGTCGCCGCAGGACGTCCAGCGCGCAGTTCTTCGCTGTCGCAATCAGCCAGGCCCTTGGATCGTCGGGCATGCCCTTGGCGTTCCAGACATCCAGGGCGCGGCAGAAGGCGTCCTGGATGACGTCTTCCACCAAAGGCAGGTTATGGACGCCGAAGATGCGCACGAGCACCGCGCGCGTCGGCCCCGCTTCGCGCCGGAAAATCTCGTCGCTCGATCGCATCTTCAGAGAATTCGCACCGGGCGGACCTCCACGGCGCCTCCCAACTCGAGAAGCGGGCACCCCGAGGCGACCTCGACAGCATGGGTCAGGTCGCGCGCCTCGATCACCGTATAGCCGTTGACGATATCCTTGGATTCGACATACGGGCCGTCGTGGATGCTCTTGTCCTTGCCTCTGATCACCTTGCCTGCCGGCTGGAGCGGCGCGCCCGGGTGCTTGATGAGTCCCTTCTCGCCGAGCTGTTTGAACCACGCCAGCCATTTCTGCGAATAGACCTGCATCTGGTCTGGCGGCTGGTCGAAAACCGATGCGTTGCGGAACAGCAGGGTAAATTCGCTCATGGACTCTCCTCCCGGGTTGAACTTCAACCCCATAGACGTCCGGACGACGGCCCGCCGGACATCTTTTTTCGCCGGGCGGACCTGTCCGGGGGCGATAGCGGGCAAAGTCGAGCGCCCCGATCCTACAAGAAAAATGTCCGCCGGGGTCCATGTCATACGTCGAGGGGGATCATAGCAGGAGCAGGGTTGGCGAAGATGAACAAGCCGCAGAGTCCCGAAAGTCTGGCCGAACGAATCCGGTCGATCCTGCCGGTCGGGCATGCGTCCGAAAAACGGATGTTCGGCGGCATTACCTTCCTGGTGAACGGCAACATGCTGTGTTGCGCCTTCGCGGAAGGCCTCATGCTCCGGGTCGGAAAAGACGCGGAGGCTGCTGCCCTGACCCGGCCCTTTGTCCGCCCCTTGAGCAAAACCCGGAAGATGGGGGGCTTTGTCTTCATCGCGCAGGCGGGGCTTGCCCGTCGCCCGGCGCTGTCGCGGTGGATCGGCCAGGCGCGCGCCTATGTGGATCCGCTTCCGCCCAAGGCCGCGGGACACCGATGAACTGCTGCGACGTTGTGTCAAAGGACGAAGCGCCAGGTCGCCCGGGCGACAGCCGTCGCGGCGCTCAAGGGACTGGCGGCACCGTCGGCGGCCGGCGCCAGGGCGTCAGCCCTTGGCGGCCGCAGCCTTCGCCCGTTCCTTGCGCAGCGGTGCCGTCTTGCCGGTCAGGCCGGCGCTCGCGAGCTGCACGATGCGCTCGATGATGTCGTCGACGTCGTCGAGGTCGCAGAGATCGCCGGACAGCTTGCGCAGCCGCTCGCTGTCGGTGGTGGTCTGGCGGATCATCGCCAGCGCGAAGTGCAGCCCCCAGTAGACGTCGACTTCCTCACGGTCAGGCAGGGCACGGCGCAGCGCATCGGCGAAGCGCCGCAGGTGAGTGATGTCGCGCTCGACGATCTTGCGGATCGGCGGCACGGTCTCGACCGCGGCCCTCGTCATGAAGCGCGCGGCGGCGGAGCGCTGGCGGTCCGCACCGAGGCACCAGCGGATGGGCGGGCCGGCGAGGGCGCGCAGGATCGCCTCGACGTCGGCGCGGCCATCGCCGGCAGCTTCCGCTTCCTTCAGCGCCGCGAAGCGCTCGCGGTTGAGCGCGGTCGCGCGGCTGAGGAACAATTCCGCCAGCAGTTCGTCCTTCGAACCGAAATGATAGTTGACCGCGGCGAGATTGACGCCGGCGGCGGCGACAATGTCGCGCAGGCTGACCTCGCCGAAGCTGCGTTCGGCATAGAGCTGCTCGGCGGCGGTGAGAATGGCGGTCCTGGTTTCGTCGGTCGGCATCGGCGAGCCATGTTCTGCCGGCAGGGACGCGTTGCCGGGGGACGCTGCAGGTCGGCGATTGCATTTCAAACTTTTGTATGAAACTATCGTTTCAGAACGCGGGATGTCAATGCGGCCGTGCCGGACGACCTCTCGATGTTGAATCTGCTGGTTTTTCCGTTGCGCGGGATCAGAGGTCTTGCGGGCGGCGGACGGCAGGCAGACACTGCGACGAAACACGGCTCAAAACCAACAGCGAGGAACGCCAGATGGACTTTTCAATGTCGGATCGCCAGCGCGAATGGCTCGATCGCGTCACCACCTTCATGAACAAGCACGTCCGTCCCGCTGAGAAGATCTACAAGGAGCAGGACGCCGCCGGCGAGCGCTGGAAGGTCATCCCGGTCCTCGAGGAGCTGAAGAAGAAGGCGAAGGCCGAAGGCCTGTGGAACATGTTCATGCCGCCGTCGTCGCATGAAGATGACGAGTTCCGCGGCGCGGGCCTCAGCAACCTCGAGTACGCGCTGCTCTCCGAGCAGATGGGCCATATCTATTGGGCCTCCGAGGTGTTCAACTGCTCCGCGCCGGATACCGGCAACATGGAAGTCCTGATGCGCTACGGCTCCAAGGAGCAGAAGCGCCAGTGGCTGCGTCCGCTGATGGACGGCGAAATCCGCTCCGCCTTCCTGATGACCGAGCCGGCGGTCGCGTCCTCCGACGCCACCAATATCGAGACCCGTATCGAGCGCGACGGCGATCACTATGTCATCAACGGCCGCAAGTGGTGGTCGTCCGGCGTCGGCGATCCCCGCTGCAAGATCGCGATCCTGATGGGCAAGACCGACTTCAACGCGCCCAAGCATCAGCAGCAGTCGCAGATCCTGGTGCCGCTCGACAGCAAGGGCATCACGGTCGAGAAGATGCTGCCGGTGTTCGGCTTCGACGACGCGCCGCACGGCCACGCCCAGGTGCTGCTGGAGAACGTCCGCGTGCCGGTGTCGAACCTGCTGCTCGGCGAAGGCCGCGGCTTCGAGATCGCGCAGGGCCGTCTCGGCCCGGGCCGCATCCATCACTGCATGCGCACCATCGGCAAGGCCGAGGAGGCGTTGGAGAAAATGGTGCGCCGCCTGTCGTCGCGCACCGCCTTCGGCAAGAAGATCATCGAGCAGTCGGTGTGGGAGCAGCGCATCGGCGAGGCCCGCACCAACATCGAGATGACCCGCCTGTTGTGCCTCAAGGCGGCCGACATGATGGACAAGGTCGGCAACAAGACCGCCCAGCTCGAGATCGCGATGATCAAGGTCGCGGCGCCGAACATGGCGCTCAAGATCATCGACGACGCGATCCAGGCCTATGGCGGCGGCGGCGTTTCCGACGAGGCGGGCCTCGCCAAGGACTATGCAGGCATTCGCACACTGCGGCTTGCGGACGGCCCGGACGAGGTGCACAACCGTGCGATCGCCCGGCTCGAGATGCGCAAGTACGCCAACGAGCCGGCCAAGCACTAACAGGCATCGAGCGGAGAGCCGGCATGGGTCTTGGCGTGAGGGAAGACGCGGATTTTTCCGGCACCAAGCCGGTCGAGGAGCGCCATCGCATCGACGAGGCGAGCCTCGACCGCTGGATGGCCTCGCATGTCGAGGGCTACGCCGGGCCGCTGACGGTGTCGCAGTTCAAGGGCGGTCAGTCGAACCCGACCTACCGGCTCGACACGCCGGGAAGGGCCTACGTGCTGCGGCGCAAGCCGTTCGGCAAGCTGCTGCCGTCGGCGCATGCGGTGGATCGCGAGTTCCGCGTCATCGATGCGCTCTATCGCCAGGGCTTTCCGGTGGCGCGCGCCTATGCGCTGTGCATGGACGACGCCGTGATCGGCTCGGCCTTCTACATCATGTCGATGGAAGAGGGCCGGGTCTTCTGGAACCCGACCTTGCCGAACCTGTCGCCGGCCGAACGCCGCGCGGTGTTCACCAGCAAGGTCGAGACGCTGGCCCAGCTCCACCAGTACGATCCGCAGGCCATCGGCCTCGGTGACTTCGGCAAGCCGGGCAACTATTTCGCCCGGCAGGTCGAACGCTGGACCAAGCAGTACCGGGCGTCGGAGACCGACGTCATCCCGGAAATGGACCGCCTGATCGAGTGGCTGCCGCGCACCGTGCCGCAGCAGGATCGGGTGTCGGTGGTGCATGGCGACTATCGCCTCGACAACATGATCTTCCACGCCACCGAGCCGAAGGTGAAGGCGGTGCTGGACTGGGAGCTGTCGACGCTCGGCGATCCGCTCGCCGACTTCACCTATCTGCTGATGCAGTGGGTGATGCCGGGCCTCGAAGGCGCCGACTTCAAGGCCCTCAACATTCCGACCATGGAGGAAGCCGAGGCGATCTACTGCAAGGCCACGGGCCGCAGCAGCATCCCCGACCTCAACTGGTATTTCGCCTACAACCTGTTCCGCCTCGCGGGCATCGTGCAGGGCATCGCCGCGCGCATCCGCGACGGCACCGCCGCCAACGCACGGGCGGCGGAGTCGGCGGCGCGCCGCATTCCGCTGGCGCAGGCGTCGTGGGCGTTCGCCCGGAAGGCTGGCGCCTGATTTCATCGCGTGCGTCCTGTCCGGCGTTTGCCGGGCATGCCAGCGCCCTGCGGCCCCTGGCGCGTCTCCGCGTCGGGTTTTCGATCGACGAGAAACCAAGGAAACGCATCATGGGTCGCCTCGAGGGTAAGTCCATCGTGATCACCGGCGCGGGCAGCGGCATCGGCCGCGCGGCGTCGCTGTTGTTTTGCAAGGAGGGTGCGCGGCTCATCGCCGTGGACCGCAGTGAGGGTGTCAAGGACACGGTCGAACTGGTTCGCAAGGCTGGCGGCACCGCAGAAGCGGTGCAGGCCGATGCCGGTTCGGAAACAGATGTCCAGGCCTTCATCGCCAAGGCCATCGCGACCTATGGCAAGCTCGACGGCATCTGGGCCAATGCCGGCATCAGCGGCGGCCTCGTGCCGCTCGCCGACCAGACGCCCGAGCACTGGCAGGAGATCCTGCGGATCAACCTGATCGGCCCGTTCCTGGCGGTGAAGCATTCCATTCCCCATCTCACGACGCAGGGCCACGGCGCGATCGTCTGCACCGCGTCGGTGGCCGGCCTCAAGTCCGGCGCCAGCGGTCATCCCTATGCCGCCAGCAAGGCCGGCGTCATCAGCCTGGTGCAGACCACGGCCTATTCCCTGTCGGGCACCAACGTGCGCATCAACGCGGTGTGCCCGGGCCTGATCGAGACCGGCATGACCAAGCCGATCTTCGACAATGCCAAGGAGCGCGGCACCGAAGGCAAGATCGGCCAGCTCAACCCGCTCAAGCGCGCCGGCCAGCCGCATGAACTGGCGGCGATGGGCCTGTTCCTGATCAGCGACGAAGCGTCCTACGTCAACGGCCAGGCGTTCCCGGTCGATGGCGGTCTCACCGCGTCGATGCCCTACACCGGCAAGCCGATCTGAGCAGGGCGACCATGTCCGCTTCGCTCCCGCGCACCACCGGCGGCATCCCGCCGAAGCCCGACGGTTTGTCGCTGACCCGCTGGTGGTGGGTGCGCCACGCGCCGGTGCGCGAGGACGAGGGCCTGATCTACGGCCAGAAGGACCTCAACTGCGACTGCAGCGACACCGTGGTGTTCAATGCGGTGGCGCGCATCCTGCCGCGGGACGCAGTGTGGTACGCCAGCAACCTCAAGCGCACCCATCAGACCGCGGCGGCGATCTGGGCCGCGGGCTTTCCCGCGCCCGCAACCATGGCGCATGAGCCCGCCTTCGCCGAGCAGGATCTCGGCGAATGGCAGGGCCGCAACCGCGCGGCGTTCTTTGCCAGCCGCCCGGCGGCGATCGCCAGCTACTGGTTCGCGCCGGCGGAGGAGCGGGCGCCCGGCGGCGAGAGCTTCGCCGACCTGTCCGCACGGGTGTGTGCGGCGATCGATCGCCTCAATGTCACCCATCGCGGCCGCGACATTGTGGTGTCGTCCCATGGCGGGCCGATCAAGGCGGCCATTGCCCATGCCCTCGGCCTGCCGGCCAGCGGCGGCTTTGCGTTTACCATCGACAACTGCTCGGTGACGCGGCTCGATCATCTGCATGGCGCCGATCACTCCGGCTGGCGCGTGCCGATGATCAACCAGCAGCCGTGGATCGCCGATCCATCCCATGCCGCCATGCATCAGCCGGCGGGCCCCGAGGCGGCTTCGCCCGGCAAGATCGGCTAGCACGCCGCCATCGACAGGAAAAAAGGGAGAGAACCATGACGCTGTTCGACATGACCGGAAAAGTAGCCGTGATCACCGGCTCGACCCGCGGCATCGGCCGCGCCATCGCCGAGCGCATGGTGGAGCACGGCGCGCAGGTCGTGATCTCGTCGCGCAAGCAGGACGTTTGCGACGCGGTCGCCAAGGAGATCAACGACCGCTTCGGCAAGGGCAAGGCCATTGCCATCGCCGCCAACATCTCCAGCAAGGAGAACCTGCAAAACCTCATCGACGAGACCAACCGCGCCTTCGGCAAGATCGACGTGCTGGTGTGCAACGCCGCGTCGAACCCGTACTACGGTCCGCTGGCCGGCATCTCCGACGATCAGTTCCGCAAGATTCTCGACAACAACATCGTGTCGAACAACTGGCTGATCAGCATGGTCGTGCCGCAGATGATCGCGCGCAAGGACGGCTCCATCGTCATCGTGTCGTCGATCGGCGGCCTCAAGGGCTCGACCATCCTCGGCGCCTATGCCATCTCCAAGGCGGCCGACATGCAACTCGCGCGCAACCTCGCCTGCGAGTACGGCCCGCACAACGTGCGGGTGAACTGCATCGCGCCGGGCCTGATCAAGACCGATTTCGCCAAGGCGCTGTGGGACAATCCGGACAACCTCAAGGCCTCGACAGCACGTTCACCGCTGCTGCGCATCGGCATTCCCGACGAAATCGCCGGCGCCGCGGTGTTCCTCGGCTCCGCCGCCGGCAATTTCATGACCGGCCAGACCATGGTCATCGACGGCGGCGCGACCATCAGTTGATCGCGCGGTTGCGGCCCCGCGCTGCGGTGCTTTGAACCTTCCTGCGACGCGCTCCGACAACCGGACGTGTGCGGATCGTGCCCGGCCACCGGCCGGGCGAACGGTCCCGCGCCTGCGCGCGGAGGAAGGTATGGCTCTCGACGTCCAACCGATCACGGGCTCGCTGGCGCGCGTCGCTGCGCGCCTGTGCAACTTCCACACCGGGCACGCGGGTCTGCTGCCCGCGCATCTCGATTGGCTCGACAACACCGTCGCGCCACTCGTCGCGGCGGCATCCACGCCGTGGGTCAACATCATCGGCTACGCCAGTCATCTCGGCGACGCCTCCTTCAATCAGAGGCTGTCGTTCCAGCGCTGCGAGGCGGTGCGCCAGCGGGTGAAGACCTACAATCCCCGCGTCGCGTTTCCCCTCGAGCAGGGCCGGGGCGAAACCGAGAGCACCGGCGGCGTCAACGACAATTCCGGCTACTGGCGCGCGGTCGACGTGTTCGTGTTCGATTTCAAGCCGCCGAAACCGCCGGCGCCGAAGCCCAACTACGACCGCAAGGTGCGGCTGCACTTCCGTTCGACGGCGATGCCCACCGTGCCGGAGGAGACGGCTCTCGCCAATGCGCAGAAGGTCTATGACGGCTGCCGCGTGCTGCTGGAATTCGCGTCGGGACTCAGCATGGGGGCGTCCGGCATGGAGCTGTTGATGCTCGATGCGTCCGACGCGACCTGCAACTGGGACGACGCGTCGGACCAGCAGAAGCTGCTGGATCTCCTCGGCGGACGGCAGGGCGTCGGCCCCACCGATGTCGTCGTCTATTACGTCAACCAGCTCAAGGAGAAGGCTGGCAACAAGCTCAATGGCTGCGCCGGCCATCGGCCGGGGCGGGCTGCCGTGGCAGTGGCCGCCGGCGGATCACCGTGGACGCTCGCCCACGAGCTCGGCCATGTGCTGCTGGGGCCGAGCTTCCGCCCGGTTCACCATCCCGACAAGATCAACATCATGTTCGCGCCAACCACCGGGATCACCGCGCCGATCCCGGCGTTCACGCCGGAGCAGGTCACGCGTCTGCGCGCAAGTCCGTTCTGCGTTGCGATCTAGCGCAGCTCGTCATACGGGGAGGCCGGTCCGGTTGACACGGGCCGGGCGTGCGCAGCTCTTCGGCGGCGGCCGTCACCGCGCATCCAGAAATGTGGCTGCGGCGTCATGGAGCGCCGTGCGGCCGCTTTCGAGATGCATGAGATGCGTCGCCTTCGGAATTTTCAGGTCGGCGACGCGCGGCGCGCCAGCGAGAGCATGCCTGAGCCAGGCGACATCCGCGTCCGTGCACAGGCTGTCCCATTCGCCACGCACGATCATCGTGGGGGCGGTGATGCGGCCGGGGTCGTAGGCCAGTCTGCCGGACCAGGCGGCCATGATGTCGGCCTGCGGGCCGTTCGGTGTCCGCACCGACGGCGGCGTGCGCGATGCGCTGGTGGCATCGAAGCTCAGATAGAGCGCGGCCCAGGCGGGAAAGTCGACTTCCGCCAGCACGCCCGGCTCACCCGGCGGGACGTCCTCGACAAAGCGCTTCTTCTGCTCGTCGACCGTGAGAAGCCGCCATGCCCCGAGCGGCGGGACTTCGTCGAAGGCCTCACGGCGCACGACCGGGCCAAAGAACACGAGCCGATCGACCAGATGTGGATGATCGCCCGCGAAGCGGCCGGCGGCCATCGTTCCCCATGAGTGGGCGATGATCGAAACGCGCGGTGCACCAGTCTCGACCAGGATGGCGCGCACGGCGCGCGCGATCTGTTGCGCCGCCTCGGGCGCACGCCCGAGGGGCGCGCCCGCTCGTGGCGCATCCGCGGCCATCTCCGGATACCGCTCCGACCGGCCGTAGCCCGCGAAATCGAGACCCCAGACAGAACGGTCCGCGCGGTTGAGTGCGTCGGCCCAGGAGAGGCCGCCGAACCTGAAGAAGATCGAGTTCTCGCTCGCAAAGGTCGCGCCGTGAACATAGAGCACCGGCCGTTTGCGATCAGCCGAGGCGGTCGTCTGTTCGAATAACTGCAGGCGTGGCTGCCAGCGGGGCGAGGCGGCGGTCGAGACGGCAAGCGTGACAGGGCGGAGCGGTGTGTCTGCCATGGCGGCGAATCCTTCAGCGATGGGCGGAGGGGCGTGCCCTCCGAACGATCGCCGACGCCTAACCGATGCAATGCCCCGATGTTTCGGCGCTCGCCGAAGCGTTTTTGCAGTCGCGACACTTATGATGTCTTGATGAAGGTCGCGCCGACCGTTTCGGGTGTCGGCGTCTCGAAGGCGGATTGCGGCCAGTCGAGATGTCGAGAGGCGGCCGGCCGCGCCGGCGCGACCGCCGTCGACCTCAATCGAGCGTCGCGTAGACGAGGCTGCGGACCAGCGTGCGGAAGTACTCGCGCTGGCCGGGGCCTTGCGACAGGAAGATCGCGAACAGCTCTTCGGCCGGATCGATCCAGAAGAACGTGCCGGCCATGCCGCTCCAGAAGAACTGGCCGACCGAGCCCGCGAACGGCGCGAGGCCCTGATGGGTGCGCACCGCAAAGCCGAGGCCGAATGAATGCCCGGCGGGAATCAGCGGCGAATCCACCTTGACGCCGGGGGCGAGATGATCGGACGCCATGAACTGCAGCGTCTTGCGGGCGATGATCTCCTCGCCGTCCAGCGTGCCGCCGTTGAGCAGCATCTGGCAGAATCGGGCGTAATCCATCGCGGTTGAGACGAGGCCGCCGCCGCCCGATTCCATCACCGGCACCTCGAGCGGGTCGAACAGCGCGACCTTGTCGCCGGTCCAGGGATCGGTGGGGAACGGCTGGGCGAGACGGCCGGCATGGGCGGCTGCTGTGGAAAACGCCGTCTCGGTCATCTGCAGCGGATCGAGGATGCGCGCCGACAGGAAGGCGCCGAGCGTCTGGCCGGACACGACTTCGATGACCCGCCCAAGGATGTCGGTCGAGCGGCTGTAATTCCACTCGGTGCCGGGCTGGCAGACCAGCGGCATCTCTGCGATCAGGCGGGCGTGCTCCTCGTTGGTGATGCCGCGGGCGAAGGTCCGTACCTTGCGGTACATCTGCTGGACGAGGCCGTTACCGGTGATCTCGTAGGTGATTCCCGAGGTGTGGCGCAGCAGGTCCTGGATGGTGATGGAGCGCGTCCGGGGGACGAGTTCCAGGCGGCCGTCGGTCTCGATGCCGACCTGCTGGGCGGCGAATTCCGGGATGAACTTCTCCAGCGGGTCGGTCAGCAGCAGATGGCCGTCCTCCAGCAACTGGCCGATGCCGATCGAGACCAGCGGCTTGGTCATGGAGAAGATGCGGAACAGGCTGTCCCGGGCCATCGGCGTTTCGCTTCCCGGCGCCTGGCGGCCCTGGGCCTCGAACCAGCCGATCCGCCCACGGCGGGCCACCATGGTGACGACGCCAGGTGTGGTTCCCTTGTCGATCTCGCGCTGCAGGGCGTCATGCATCCGTCGTAAACGGGGGCCGGACAGGCCGATCGCATCCGGGGCGGCGGAGGGCAGGGGCGGGGTCTGTGGCCCGGCAGCGGGTTTCAGGGCGGTCTGGGGGGCCATGGGAGCTCCTTAGCACGGCGTCATTTTGTTGTTTTTGCACCCCGAGGGATGGGGTCCCGGCCACCCTGACCCATAACTTCGCCCTTGAAAAGCAGCGTTTTCCGAAGTAACCAGCCGCCGGTTTAGCCGCGCAGCCGCGCCGGCTGGTGAGGGTGGACGAAGAATGGCCAAAGAGAAGTTTGAACGTACGAAGCCGCATTGCAACATCGGCACGATCGGTCACGTTGACCACGGCAAGACGTCGCTGACGGCGGCGATCACGAAGGTGCTGGCGGAAGCGGGCGGTGCGACGTTCACGGCGTACGACCAGATCGACAAGGCGCCGGAAGAGAAGGCGCGCGGCATCACGATTTCGACGGCGCACGTCGAGTACGAGACGCCGAACCGGCACTACGCGCACGTCGACTGCCCTGGGCACGCCGACTACGTCAAGAACATGATCACGGGTGCTGCGCAGATGGACGGCGCGATCCTGGTTGTGTCGGCGGCGGACGGCCCGATGCCGCAGACCCGCGAGCACATCCTGCTGGCGCGTCAGGTCGGCGTTCCGGCGATCGTCGTGTTCCTGAACAAGTGCGACATGGTCGACGATCCTGAGCTGCTCGAACTCGTCGAGATGGAAGTTCGTGAGCTGCTGTCGAAGTACAACTTCCCGGGCGACGACATTCCGATCGTCAAGGGTTCGGCGCTGGCCGCGCTCGAGAACTCGGACCAGAAGCTCGGTCATGATGCGATCCTCGAGCTGATGAAGGCGGTCGACGCCTACATCCCGCAGCCGGAGCGTCCGGTCGACCAGCCGTTCCTGATGCCGGTTGAAGACGTGTTCTCGATCTCGGGCCGCGGCACCGTGGTGACCGGCCGTGTCGAGCGCGGCATCGTCAAGGTCGGCGAGGAAATCGAGATCGTCGGTCTGAAGGCGACGCAGAAGACGACGGTGACCGGCGTCGAAATGTTCCGCAAGCTGCTGGACCAGGGCCAGGCTGGCGACAACATCGGCGCGCTGCTGCGCGGCACCAAGCGTGAGGACGTCGAGCGCGGCCAGGTGCTGTGCAAGCCGGGCTCCGTGAAGCCGCACACCAAGTTCAAGGCCGAGGCGTACATCCTGACCAAGGAAGAGGGTGGCCGTCACACGCCGTTCTTCACCAACTACCGTCCGCAGTTCTACTTCCGCACTACCGACGTGACCGGTGTGGTGCACCTGCCGGAAGGCACCGAGATGGTGATGCCGGGCGACAACATCGCGATGGAAGTGCACCTGATCGTGCCGATCGCGATGGAAGAGAAGCTGCGCTTCGCCATCCGTGAAGGCGGCCGTACTGTCGGCGCCGGCGTCGTCGCTTCGATCATCGAGTAAGCCCTGAGCGGCTCTTGCCGCTCATTGCCTGAAATTGCCAAGGCGCAGATGCGGTTCTTGCATCTGCGCCTTTTCTTTTGGCGCGCACTGCGCTTGACGCCCCGGCCGACGATCGGGCCTACTTTCGTTTGTCGTCCCGTTGTCACATCGCAACCCTCCGGTCCGTCCATGTCCCGACGCTCGCTCCGCGCTCACGTCATCCATGCCCTGATTGCCGCTGCCGCGCTCATGGCTGTGCCGGCCATGGCCGATGACGCCGCAAGACCACCGGTCAAGGTCAAGGTGTTCATCGCGGCGATGTTCGAGATCGGCAACAACATCGGCGACCGCGCTGGCGAGTTTCAGCACTGGTACGAGCGCTACTGGCGCGCCAGCACGCCGATCGCTGTGCGCGGCGCGCTCAATCCCGTCTACTGCAACGCCGACGGCGTCTGCGGCGCGGTGCTCGGCATGGGCAAGGTGGCATCGTCGTCGTCGATGCAGGCGATCCTGCTCGATCCGCAGCTCGACTTCTCGCAGGCGTACTACATTCTCTCGGGCGTCGGCGGCGTGCCGCCGTCACGCGGCACCATCGCCGAGGTGGTGTGGGCGACCTGGCTCGTCGACTACGACCTCGGCCATCGCTGGGCCGCCGGCGAGGTCAAGGCGGGCGAGCCGCTGTTCATGCCGCGCAAGGGGTATGAGAGCATCCGCGTCTATCATCTCAACCGTACGCTGGTGGACTGGGCGCTGCGGCTCAGCGCCGGTGTCGCGCTGAAGGATTCCGACGCGGCGAAGGCCTATCGCCTGCGCTATCCGCAGACCGCAGCACGCCAGGCGCCGTCGATCGCCACCGGCACCCACATGACCGGCGATACGTTCTTCCACGGCCCCGGCCTGTCGGCCGAAGCGCAATCCATCGCCAGGCTCTACGGCGCCGACGACTACACCATCACCGAGATGGAAGGCACCGCCATCACCCAGGTGATCGCGCGCCAGCACGGCACCGATCGCGTGATGGCGCTGCGCGGCGCGGTCAACTTCGACCAGGGCAACCCCAACGAGACCACGCTGCAGCATCTCGATCCCGCGCCGGGCCAGACCGCGGGCGGTTTCGCCGAGACGGTCGAGAACATCGCGCTGGTGGGATCGACGGTGGTCGACCACATCGTCGCCGACTGGCCGCAATGGAGCGGCGGCGTGCCGGCGCGCTGACCCGATGGTGCCGTCGCGGCCGAACCTTCGTCTCATGACGATGCGTGCCGTGACAGTGCTCATGCTGGCTGTGGAGATGTTGCTGGGTGCCGCGCCGGCGTTCGCGGCATGTCCCGACCGTCCGCCGTGCAGCGGCTGTGGCTGCAAGGGCGGCCCTGGCTATCGGGCGCCGGACGGGCACTGCGTCGGATTTCGTGAGCTCGACAAGGTCTGCGGCAATCCGCCGACGCGCTGCGTATTCGAGAATGCGCCCGGGAGCGGGCTCAACCGCGACTGCGCGCTGGAACCGCGCAGTCGCAGGAGCGGGGGAGACGGTTCGCTCCCGAAGTAGGACGCGGCGGATGATCCGCCGCGCGTCGTCAGGCTTCAGGCCGCGCGCACGTCACGCAGGAAACGGCCGACCTCGTCCTTGAGGGTGTCGCCGTTGTGCGACAGCTCGGAGGCGGCCTCCACCACCTTGCCGGCGGCGACGCCGGTCTCGCGGGCAGCCTCGTCGACGCCGAGAATGTTCGACGAAACCTCGCCGGTCGAGCGCGCAGCCTCGGCGACGTTGTGGGCGATTTCGCGCGTCGCCGCGCCCTGTTCTTCGACAGCCGAGGCGATTGCGCCGGCGATCTCGTTGACGCGGCCGATGGTGCGGGTGATCGCCTCGATGGCGCCGACCGACGCCTGCGTCGCGCCCTGGATCGCCTCGACCTGGGTCGAGATTTCCTCGGTCGCCTTGGCGGTCTGGCTCGCCAGCGCCTTGACCTCGGCGGCAACCACGGCGAAGCCGCGTCCCGCTTCGCCGGCGCGCGCGGCCTCGATGGTGGCGTTGAGCGCCAGCAGATTTGTCTGCTCGGCGATCTCGCTGATCAGCCGCACGACGTCGCCGATCTTCTGGGCGGCGTCGGCGAGGCCGCGCACCTCGGCATTGGTCGCATTGGCCTGGGTGGCCGCCGCGCTGGCGACGTTGGCCGACTCGTTGACCTGCTGGGCGATCTCGTTGATCGAGGCATTGAGCTGCTCGATCGCGGCGGCGACGGCCTGGGCGTTCTGCGTCGCTTCCTCGGAGGCGAGCGCCACGGTGCTCGACTGGCGCGTAGCTTCCTCGGCGGTGCTCGCCATCGACGTCGCGGTCGCCTTGAGCCCCGCCGCCGCGGAGCCGACGGCGTTGACGACGCCGCCGACACCGCTCTCGAACCGCGATGCGAGGGCGTGCAGCGTCGCGCGGCGCTCCTGTTCGGTGGTGGCTCGCTGCTCCTCCTGGGCCTGGCGCAGGCGGCCGGTCTCGATCAGGCTGTCCTTGAACACCTCGACGGCCTTGGCCATGGCGCCGATCTCGTCGCGGCGCTGCGCGCCCGGCACCTGCAGCGCATGGTCGCCGGCGGTGATGCGGCCCATCGCGCTCTGCAGCGCCTGGATCGGGCGCGCGAGGCCGCGGCCGAGCCACGCGGCGATCAGCGCGGCGACTAGCACCGCGGCGGCGGTGCCGCCGGCCATCCACATCTCCGAACGGGTGGCGAGGTCGGCGAAGGCGGTGGTGTCGCGCACGATCTCGACCACGGCGACCGGCTCGCCCGAGTAGTTCTTGAGCGCGCCATAGGTGGTCTCGGTCGGGTGGCCGTCCTGCTCGCCGGTGGCGAACACCATCTCGCCGCCGAGCGCGCGCTTCAGCGTCGCCGCCGACGGGGTCGGCGAGCGGGTGGTCGAGGCCAGCGTGCGGGCGCCGTCGCCGTCGATCTGGTGAATCGCGACCTCGACGCCGAAGCGCTCCTTCATGGTGTTGACGTAGGTCTGGCCGAACGGCACGCCGATGTCGACGACCCCGAGCACGGTGTCGCCGTCCATCAGCGGCGTGGTGCCGAACACGTTGAGCACCTCGCGCCCGGCCTCGACACCGCCGACCGCGCGGCGGGTGGTGAAGGCCTCGACGATCATCTTGCGGCGCTTGGTGACGTCGTCGCCGAAGGTGTCGGGCATGTGGACGCGGGCGAAGGCGATGCCGGGCGGAATCTGGATGGTGATCAGCTCGAGTCCAAGCGGCTTGATCCGCGCCAGCGCATCCTTCAGCAGCGCGATGGTCGCCGGGCGGTCACCGGAGCGTACCGCGGCCTTGACTTCGGGCATGGTGGCGAGGGCATGGCTGACGGCGAGCGCCGAGCGCGTCTGGGCATCGAGTGCCGCGATCAGGTTGGCATAGTCGGCGCGCAGTTCGCGCTCCAGCGCGACCTCGACGGTGGTCTGCTGGCGCCACAGGCCGAACGCGGCGAGCACCACGCAGGACCCGGCGGCCACCAGCGAGATGGCGACCATGATACGGGCTGCGACAGACGTGAATTTTGGCATAGACGACCCCAGCAAACGTGACCCCGAGGATGGTTTCCCCCCGGTAACGTTATGGAGTGGGCGTCAATACCTGATTAACGATACTGCCGCCGGGCGCCGGCTCAGCCGGCCGCGGTCTCGGCGACCGTCCGGGGCTCCGCCTTCGGCGTGACGAACTTGAGATGGCAGACAAGGCCGGAGGGCGGGTAGCGCACCTCGACGCCGCCATGCATCTGGCGCGTCAGGTTGGCGATCAGGCGGCTGCCGAACCCTTCCTGCTGCGGCCGCTCGACCGGCGGGCCGCCGGCCTCGCTCCATGTCATGCTGACGGCGGTGCCGCGCTCGTCCGGCGCGGCCGTCCAGTGCAGCGCGACGGTGCCGCGGTCGTTCGACAGCGCGCCGTACTTCATGGCGTTGGTGCACAGTTCGTGGACGATCATGGCGACCGGGACCGCGCTGGTCGGCGGCAGGTCGACTGCCGGCCCTGACAGGGCGAAGCGGTGGCCCTTGTCCTCGCGCAGCGGCGCGAGCGCGACCTTCATGATGTCGGTGATGTCAGCGTGCTCCCAGTTGCGCTGGGTCAGCAGGTCGTGGCTGCGCACCAGCGCCTGCAGGCGGTCCTGGAAGCCGCGCAGCGCGTCGGGGCCCTGGCTGTGGCGGAAGCTCAGCGAGGCGATCGACTGCACCGTGGCGAGGGTGTTCTTGACGCGGTGGGCGAGCTCGTGGACCAG
Organism: Bradyrhizobium sp. U87765 SZCCT0048; assembly: GCF_018131225.1. Lineage (GTDB taxonomy): Bacteria > Pseudomonadota > Alphaproteobacteria > Rhizobiales > Xanthobacteraceae > Bradyrhizobium_A. The sequence goes on from NZ_JAFCMM010000007.1 coordinate 268,465, forward strand.
GATCTCGCGGCGCGCTTCCGCGGTCTCGCGCTCGCTCTCGCGCTGCTGGCTCTCGTCCATCAGGCGGTCGAAGGTCTGGCCGAGCAGGCCGATCTCGTCGCCGCGGTCGATGATGCCGGTGCGCGCCATGTCGTGGCCGCGGCGCCAGGCCTCGGCGGTCGCGACCACCTTCATCAGCGGCTGGCGGATGATGCCTTCGCCCACCAGCCATGCCAGCACCAGCGCGACCAGGCTGCCGAGGGAGAACACCAGCAGGCTGCGCCGCGTCGCTTCGTCGATCGGGCGCAGCACCTCGTCGCGCGAGATGCCGGTCGAGACGTAGAGGCCGAACGGCGTCAGCGCCGCGGGCACGTAACCGGCGATCCGCGTCGTGCCGTCGGGGCTCTCGATCTCGGCCGAGCCCGCGGCTGGCGCGGTGACATAGCCGATGCCCGTCGGCTTGATCCGGGTGCCGATATAGGTATCGGGCGCGGGCTCGCGCGCGATGATGATGCCGTCGCGGTCGGCGATGGTGATGGCGCTACCGCGCGCCACGCCGCGCTCGTTGAGCTGGCGGCCGAGCCATTGCAGGTTGAGGCCGGCCATGACCACGCCGGTGACGCTCTCGCCCTCGACCAGCGGCAGCGCCACCGGCACGAGGGGGCGGCCGGAGACGCGGCTCGTGGTGTAGGTGCCGACCGAGAACGCGCGTTTGCGCAGCACGTCCTGAAAATAAACCCGATCGGCGAGATTGGCGGCCGAGGAGGGCGCCTCGCTGAAGCAGCGCACCGAGCCGTTGGGATTGACGATCAGGATCGAGGTCAGTGCCTCCAGCCCCTGGCGCACCTGCCTGACGTAGCGCGAGCACGCCTCGGGACCGGCCTCGCGAATCTCGGCGGCCTGAGCCACCGCATGAAGAACGCCCTTGATGCCGGCGAAGATCTGGTCGAGCTCGGAGACCGCGAACAGGGTGTTGCGCAGAGCCTCGTCATGGACTTCGGCGTAGCGCGCCTTGCGCAGGTCGAACGCATTGTAGGAGAGCGCGAGCAGGCCGGGCACGGAGGCGACCAGCGTCAGCGCCAACAGCCGATGGGTCAGCGACAGCCGGCGGATGAATCCGAATGAACGCAATCCTTGTGTCCCCCAACCCCTCTCGTGCACAACGCCCGTCCGGTGCACTTTCATTGGCCGGCGCAGATGCGATCCATCGTCGCTGGACGATGCGGCGCGCGCCGGCTGGTTCCCCAAAAATGAGGCCTCCATGATTCTCGAAGCCGCCATCCTGAACGTCAAATCGGGTCAGATCGCGGCGTTCGAGGCGGCCATGGGGCAGGCAAGGCCACTGATTGCCGCAACGCCAGGCTTCCAGCGCATCGAGGTCCGGCCGTGTCTGGAGACCGAAGGCCGCTATCTGCTGCTGGTATGGTGGGACAGCGTCGAAGCCCACACGGTCGGGTTCCGGCAGTCCGCGCGCTACCAGGCCTGGCGGGACCTGCTGCATCACTTCTACGAGCCATTTCCGGTGGTCGAGCACTATGGCCAGCCCCTTTGAGGGCAGGATGGGTGGACCAGATGACGCGGCTGTGAAATTTGCCGGCAAAACTTCTGTCAGGGGGCGTGACGAGCGGCCAAGGCTTCGCTATAGAGGCGCCCAGTAGGAGTGTAGCTCAATTGGTAGAGCACCGGTCTCCAAAACCGGGGGTCGTAGGTTCGAGCCCTACCACTCCTGCCAGGGTTGCCGCGCAGCTCCGCTTCTCCTCTCAGATGATCAAAATCTTCCAAGCCGCTGAAATCGCTGGGTAAGATATCCCTGAACGGCTCTGGCTGCGGGCCTTGGGCGGTGCATCGCGGCACGGTTGCCACCTTGACGCCTTGCGCGGTCCGAAGTAGGAAGCGCTACCTGCCATCGGCCCGTTCGACGGACTTCCGAGGCGGCTTTGATTTTCCCAAATAGGGCCTGTCTGCCGCGGCCCCATCCTTGAAAGAGGTTGGGCGCGCGATGGGGCTTGTCCGGATCTTCCGCGCCGCGGGAGGACGGACCCGAGGATGGATACGGACCGAGACAGATGGCGTTCAACCCCGGCAAGTTTCTCCAGGAAGTGCGGAGCGAGACCGCCAAGGTCACGTGGCCGACTCGCCGCGAGACCGTGATCACCACCATCATGGTGTTCGTGATGGTCGCCGTGTCCTCGGTTTTCTTTTTCACCGCGGATCAGCTGATCCGCATTCTCGTGACGTTCATTCTCGGCATTCAGGCCTGACGCAAGCGGATCGGTTTCTCATGAGCATGCGCTGGTACATCGTTCACGCCTATTCGAACTTCGAAAAGAAGGTCGCCGAATCGATTCGCGAGCAGGCCAAGCAGCGGGGCCTCGAGGAGCTGTTCGACCAGATCCTCGTGCCGACCGAAAAGGTTACCGAGGTGCGCCGCGGCCGCAAGATCGATACCGAGCGCAAGTTCTTCCCGGGCTACGTGCTGGTGAAGATGAACCTCACCGACGAGGCGTTCCATCTCATCAAGAACACCCCGAAGGTGACGGGCTTCCTCGGCGCCGAAAACAAGCCGATGCCGATCTCGGAATCCGAGGCGATGCGCATCATGCACCAGGTGCAGGAAGGCGTGGAGCGGCCGAAGTCGTCGGTGTCGTTCGAGATCGGCGAGAACGTGCGCGTGGCCGATGGCCCGTTCGCCTCGTTCTCCGGTGTGGTCGAGGAAATCGACGAGGCGCGTTCGCGCGTCAAGGTCGCGGTGTCGATCTTCGGCCGCGCGACCCCGGTCGAACTGGAATTCGGTCAGGTCGAAAAGGTCTGACCGTGAGTTCCGCCGTCTTCGGACGGCGGGCGGCGGAGGCGGCGGTTTGCCGTTTTCCGTGAATGCCGTGGGAGGCGGCCGCCGATTGCCAGTCGGCGTGCATGACCGAACCACGGTCCGAAGAAGATCCGGATGGTCCGGATCCTTTTAGGAGTGAACCATGGCAAAGAAAGTGACCGGATACCTGAAGCTTCAGGTGCCGGCCGGTGCGGCGAACCCGTCGCCTCCGATCGGCCCCGCGCTTGGTCAGCGCGGTCTCAACATCATGGAATTCTGCAAGGCGTTCAACGCGCAGACGCAGAAGGAAGAAAAGAACACTCCGATCCCGGTGGTCATCACCATCTATGCGGATCGTTCTTTCACCTTCGAGATGCGCACGCCGCCGATGTCCTACTTCCTCAAGCAGGCGGCCAAGATCCAGTCCGGCTCGAAGGCGCCGGGCCGTGACAAGGCCGGTTCGGTGACCAAGGCGCAGGTGCGCGAGATCGCCGAGAAGAAGATGAAGGATCTCAATTGCGACACCATCGAATCGGCCATGAAGATGGTCGAGGGCTCTGCCCGTTCGATGGGTCTGGAAGTGGCGGGGTAATCAGTCATGGCCATTGGAAAGCGTTTGACGAAGTCCCGCGAAGGCATCGATCGCACCAAGCTCTACACGATCGCTGACGCGATCAAGATGGTGAAGGATCGCGCCACCTCCAAGTTCGACGAGACCATCGAGGTCGCGCTGAACCTCGGCGTCGATCCGCGCCACGCCGACCAGATGGTCCGCGGCGTCGTCACCCTGCCGAACGGCACCGGCCGCACCCTGCGCGTCGGCGTGTTCGCCCGTGGTGCGAAGGCCGAGGAAGCCAAGGCGGCCGGCGCCGACGTCGTCGGTGCGGAAGACCTGGTCGAGAAGGTCCAGGCGGGCAACATCGACTTCGATCGCTGCATCGCCACTCCGGACATGATGCCGCTGGTCGGCCGTCTCGGTAAGGTGCTGGGCCCGCGCGGCATGATGCCGAATCCGAAGATCGGCACCGTGACCATGGACGTCACCGGCGCCGTCAAGGGTGCGAAGGGCGGCTCGGTCGAGTTCCGCGTCGAGAAGGCCGGCATCGTGCAGGCCGGCATCGGCAAGGCCTCGTTCACTGCCGACAAGCTCGTCGAGAACGTCAAGGCCCTCGCGGACGCGGTTGCCAAGGCGAAGCCGGCGGGTGCCAAGGGCACCTACATCCAGCGCGTTGCGGTGTCCTCGACCATGGGCCCGGGCGTGAAGGTCGAGCCGGGCAGCCTGTTCTGAGCTGCGGCTGATGATCATGTTTGAGGGCGGGACAGGGTAAACCTGTCCCGCCCTTTTTCTTTTCAACTGTCGTGGTTCTCTTGAACCGTCGTCGTCGTTGCGAGGTTCGCCATGCCCGGTCCGGTCCTGATCTATTCGCGTTTCCCCAAGAAGCTGATGACGCGCATCGGCGAGCGCTTCGACCTGATCGATGCGGCGGGCAAGCCGCCGCACGAGGTGTTCACGGCGGCTGAGCTCGCGCAGGTGCGTGCGCTGATTGTCGCCGGCGGCCAGCCGCTCGGCGCCGATGTGATGGCCAGCCTGCCGCAGCTCGGCGCCATCGTCTGCTATGGCACCGGTTATGACGGAATCGATTTTTCGGCGGCGGCCGCGCGCAACATCGTGGTCGGCAACAGCCCCGCAGCCAATGCGGCGGCGGTCGCCGATCTCGCCATCGCGCTGATGCTGGCGGCGGCGCGCAATGTCGTGGCTGCGGATCAGTATGTGCGCAGCGGCGGCTGGGCGAACGCGACGCCGGCGCCGATGCTGGCGCCGCCGCGCGGGCTCACCGGCGCGCGCGTCGGTGTCTACGGCATGGGCGAGATCGGCCGGCGGGTGGCGGCGCGGGCGGCCGCGTTCGAAACCGAGGTTGCCTATCACAGCCGCAGCCGCCACGACGTGCCCTATGCCTATCACGCCGAGCTCGCCGATCTGGCGGAATGGTGCGACATCCTCATCGTCGCCGTGCGCGCCGGGCCGGATAACGATCGTGCGGTCGATGCCGCTGTGCTCAAGCGGCTCGGGCCGAACGGCACCCTCATCAACATCGCGCGAGGATCGGTGGTCGATCAGGCCGCGCTTGTCACGGCGCTGCAGGAGCGCACCATCGCCAGTGCCGGGCTCGACGTCTACGCGACCGAGCCGCACGCGCCCGATGCGCTGACCGCATTGCCGAACGTGGTGCTGACGCCGCATATCGGCGGTCACACCAGCCAGTCGCACGTCGCGATGCAGGACTGCGTCATCGCCAATCTCGGCGCGTTCTTCGCCGGCGAGCCGCTGCCCTATCCCGTCTCCGGCTGATTCCGCGCGCGGCTGATCAGTCGCTGCGCACCATCGCGATGTCCTGACGCTGCAGCACGCGGCCGTCGTCGGCGCGCAGCTCGAGCGGCTGCAGCGGGCGGCCGTTCTTGCGGTCGACCAGCTGGGTGAAGATCTCCCCCGGCCTGAACAGATGGACGTCGGCCCACTGCCGCAGCGCCACCATCACCGGAAACAGGTCCTTGCCCTTGTCGGTCAGCACGTATTCCTGGTGCGGGCCGCCGTCGGCCGCCGCCTTGAGCTCGAAAATGCCCTGCGCCACCAGGGTGCGCAGCCGCGCCGCGAGGATGTTCTTGGCGGTGCCGAGGCTTTTCTGAAATTCGCTGAAACGCCGCTTGCCGGCGAGGGCGTCGCGGATGATCAGCAGCGACCAGCCGTCGCCGATCACGTCCAGCGAGCGGGCGATCGGGCACTCCGCCGTCTCGAAACTGGTTCGTTTCACCATGGGGCCGGTCTCCGCCGAGCGCCGTGGCTCGGCTCGATTTCTAAGGTTGCATCATAAAACCTTCGGGGCTATAACGCAATCGATAGGTTTCATGATGAAACCTTGACTCCAGCACGAAGGAGCGGGCCATGGCCGGCAGACTGGCGAACAAGACGGCGTTGATCACGGGCGGCAACAGCGGCATCGGTCTGGCGACGGCCCGCCTGTTTATCGCCGAGGGCGCGCGGGTGGCGATCACCGGCCGCAAGCAGGACACCCTCGATGCGGCGCGTGCCGAACTCGGCGAGCGGCTGCTGGCAATCCCTGCCGATACCACCGACGAGGCGGCGCTGGCGCGCGCGGTCGCGGCCACCGTGAAGGAATTCGGCCCGGTCCATGCGCTGTTTGCCAATGCCGGCATCGCCGGCGCGACACCGCTCGGCGGCACCACGCGGGAGGCGTTCGAGGATGTCGTCCGCACCAATCTCACCGCGGTGTTCTTCACGGTGCAGGCTGCGGCGCCGCATCTTGCCGACCACGGCTCGGTCATTCTCAACGGCTCGGTGCATACCGCGCTCGGCATGCCCGGCTATGCCGCCTATGCGGCGACCAAGGCCGGCGTCACCGGGATGTCGCGGGTGCTTGCCGCCGAGCTGGCGCCGCGCGGCATCCGCGTCAATGTCGTCGCACCGGGCGCGACCCGGACGCCGATCTGGAACCGGACGGCGCCGACCGCCGAGGCCTTCAAGGCGTTCGAGCAGCGCATCTCGCAGACGAGCCCGCTCGGCCGCATCGGCGAGGCGGAAGAGGTGGCGAAGACCGTGCTGTTCCTCGCGTCCGACGACGCCTCCAACGTCAACGCCACCGAGATCTTCGTCGACGGCGGCACGATCGGCGCCCGCATGGGCGCGCCGATGTTCCGAGGCTAGGCTTCTAGGCCAGGCTCAACGGCCAGGCGAGGCCCGCTGGGGCGCGCTGCGCAGCTTGTCCGGGTTGCGCACCGCATAGAGCGCGGCGATGCGCTCGCCGTCGATGGCGCAGCTGATGACGAGATCGAGCGTGCCGTTGAGATACACGAGCACGCCGGTCTTGCCGTTGACGCTCGCGGGTGCGAACCGCACATCGTCGCCGCTCGCGGCGAGCTTGACGGCAAGGCCGACGAAGAAGCGGGCGACGCGGTCGGCGCCATGAATTGGCCGCAGCGCGGCGCGCTTGCTCCCGCCGCCATCGGTCAGGGCGATGGCGTCGGCGCGCAGCAGCGCGGTGAGCGCGGTCAGGTCGCCCGTCGCGGTGGCTGTCAGGAATGCGGTCAGCAGCCGCGCATGATCCTCCGATGCGGCCTGCGGCGGCGGCGCGTCGTGGCGGATGGCTTGGCGGGCGCGGCTCGCGAGTTTGCGGCAGCTCTCCTCGCTGCGCGCCAGGATGCGGGCGATCTCCGGAAACGGCGTCTCGAAGATGTCGTGCAGCAGGAACGCGGCGCGCTCCGCCGGCGACAGGCGGTCGAGCGCCAGCAGCAGGGCGAACGACAGATCGTCGGCGAGCTCGCTGGTGCTGTCGGGGGCCGGCGACAGCGCTTCGGCGTCGAACACCGGCTCCGGCAGCCAGGGCCCGACATAGACCTCGCGCCGCGCCTGCGCGCTGCGCAGGCGGTCGAGGCACAGCCGCGTGACGATGGTGACGAGATAGGCTTGCGTGTTGTCGACGTCGCCGCGTGCGCCGGCGAAGCGCAGATAGGCGTCCTGCACCACGTCCTCGGCATCGCTGCGGCTGCCCAGCATGCGGTAGGCGAGGCCGAGCAGCCGGCTGCGATGCGGTGCGAGCGGATCGGTCTCAGGCCGCATGCGGCACGGTGGTGTTAACGACGTCGACGGGATGTCCGGCGACGCTGACGCGCCGGCAGGCGGCGCCATGGCCGAGCCCGGCCTTGATCATCGGGAAGATTCGCCCGAACTGCAGCGCCAGTGTCAGCTCGATCACGCCGCTCTCTCCCCATCGTGCGCGGACGGCCTCGCGGATGTCGCCGTCGTCGGGACTGCGCGTGACGACCGCGCGGGCGAAACGATAGCCCAGCACGGTGTCCGCCGTCATCGCGATCGCGTCGGCGGTGAGTACGGCCTCGATCTGGTGGTCCGGCATGCCGGCCTCGCGCGCCATGTCCACGACGAGCTGCGTGCAGGGACCGCAGTCCTCGGCCATGGCGCCGACGAGCTTGGCGGCGAAATACGCCTGCGGCGGCGCCACCCGGCGATGCTGGGCGGCGCCCATCACCAGCGCGAACTTGAAGAAGGCCGATGGCGCCTCGTCCAGCATCAGTTCGAGATAGGAGGTGTCGTAGTCATAGCGGGCGCGATAGCGACGCAGCATCCGGCGGGCGAGGGCCTTGAGCATGGTGGTTCTCCTTGGCGGGGATGGCGGCCGCGAGGGCGAGGGTCGCCGGGATGATGATGGCTGCGAGATCGAAGGCGGCATGGTGGGCGTGGCCGGCCGCGAGGCCGGCGAGATGCAGCAGGGCGTGGCCGGCGACGAAGCCGGCGCCGGCGAGGCCCGCCGGCCACAAGGCCGGGCGCCATGCGGTTGCCACCAGTGCCGCGCCGGCCACCGCGAACGCGATCCCGATGTCCTGAACGAAATGGCCGTTAGAGGGGCCGGTCTCGATGACACCGGGAATGAGCGCGTACCAGCGCGCGCTGGCGGTCAGCATGACCACGCCGTTGAGCAGGTTCGATGCGCCGGTGACGGCAAGGATCAGTCGTCTCATGGGGGCTCCTGTGGCCAAGACGTGGCAGGGCCCCCGGGTGTGACCACCGCGGCTCAAATTTGTCGGGGCAGGGCTGGCAAAGTCGGGCGGCGGGAGTAGGATGACCGCCTTGGCCAGCTCGCTGGCTGGCTGCTGCGGTCGCCGTCATGTCGGGAGCCCGCCGCGAGGCGGGGCGACCCCTATGCAAATTCTGGGCAACACGACCCGGATAGGCCTTGGCAAATCGGAAAAGACTCGTTAAAGAGCGCTTTCCGGGCGTGCTGGCCTTTGCTGGCGCGTCCGTGCGCGCTTTCCGAAAACCCGAGCTGTTAGGAGACCATTCCTCTCTGAACGTCCGCATGGATCGCTCAAAGATGGAAGGGAAGCCCACAACTGCTTGATGTTCTTGGATTTCGCGCGGGTCGCCCCGCGAGGGGTGGCTGAGTTCCTGTCCAAGACTGCAGGTGCCGGCTGCCGACCGTCTCGGTCAATGGCCGACTTAATGTCCTGCATAGACGGGTGAAGACCGAAATTTTGCATGTGGCCGCTTCCTGCGGTGCGCAGCGTATCGGTTCGAACCTCGACACCCTGGTCCGGGAGCCGGCTTGGCTGGTGCGCGGAGCAGGAGGGCAGGCTTCTAGAATGTCGTCCTGCCGGACGTGTCCAGGAATTGAGTTGGCCCGAGTAATCGGATGGCTCGAGACGGGATCGAAGGCGGGGCGGCGGGTGCAACCCGGCGGTCTAGCCTTGTGCGAAGACCGCCAACCGGAGAGAGCTTGCTGTGGAACGAGCGGCAAAGAAAGAGGCGGTCGAAGCGCTGAACGGGGTCTTCAAGGCCACGGGCGTTGCGGTCGTTGCTCACTATTCCGGCCTGACCGTCGCCCAGATGCAGAAGCTGCGTACGCAGATGAAGCAGGCGGGCGCGTCGGTGAAGGTCTCGAAGAACCGTCTCGCCAAAATTGCTCTTGAAGGCACTGACGTCGTGTCCATCGGTTCCCTGCTCAAGGGGCCGACCGTGATCGCTACTTCCAGCGATCCGATCGCGGCGCCAAAGGTTGCCGTCGAATTCGCCAAGGCGAACGAGAAGTTCGTCATTCTCGGCGGTTCGATGGGGACCACTGTCCTGAATCCCGACGGTGTGAAGGCGCTTGCCTCGCTGCCGTCGCTGGACGAACTGCGCGGCAAGCTCGTCGGCCTCCTCGTGGCGCCGGCGACCAAGATCGCCCAGCTCACCAACGCTCCCGCGGCCAAGGTCGCGCGCGTGGTTCAGGCTTACGCCTCAAAGGGCGAAGCGGCTTGACGCCCTTCGCAAATTCAACCTGGTTCGAACTGATACGCTGAAGGAACTACACAATGGCTGATCTGCAGAAGATTGTTGACGACCTGTCGAGCCTGACCGTGCTCGAGGCTGCCGAGCTCGCGAAGCTCCTCGAAGAGAAGTGGGGCGTTTCGGCCGCTGCCGCCGTCGCGGTGGCTGCTGCTCCGGGCGCTGGTGGCGGCGCTGCCGCTGCCGCGGAAGAGAAGACCGAGTTCACGGTCGTTCTCGCTTCGGCTGGCGACAAGAAGATCGAGGTCATCAAGGAAGTCCGCGCCATCACCGGCCTGGGCCTCAAGGAAGCCAAGGATCTCGTCGAAGGCGCGCCGAAGCCCCTCAAGGAGGGCGTTGCCAAGGACGAGGCCGAGAAGATCAAGGCTCAGCTCGAGAAGGCTGGCGCCAAGGTCGAGCTCAAGTAATCGAGTGGCGTGGGCCGGTTCCATCTGGAACCGGCCTGCGTATCTTACGTATCTGAAGGCGATCGCGGCGGTTTCGGGCGGGGTCTGGAACTGGCGCAAAGGCCGCCCATATAGGGGCGGAGGCACGAAAATGCGGTCCGCCCGGGGAATCGGTTAGATTTCGGCGTTGGACGGCGGGAGACGAGCGATTTCGGGCTTTTGTAGTCCGTAACGGCAGGATTTGGACGGGCTGAGCGTGGCTGCGCTCGGCACGTCGTTTTGCGTTCAGGGGTCCGGTTTCTGGGATCGGGCGTCGGGATGCAGGGAGTGTGGGCCTGGAATCTTGGAATCCAGGTTGTTCATGCTCCGGTACGCAACTTGATTTTCAACCCGGCGCGCGATGCCAGTCGCGCACTGGAAGGGCCGCCACCCGGCAGGCGGCGAAATGAGAGGCCACGATGGCGCAGCAAACGTTCACCGGTCGCAAACGCGTTCGCAAGTTTTTCGGTCAGATCAAGGAAGTCGCGGAGATGCCGAACCTCATCGAGGTTCAGAAGGCGTCCTACGACCAGTTCCTGATGGTCGAGGAGCCCGCGGGCGGCCGGCCGGATGAGGGCCTTCAGGCGGTCTTCAAGTCGGTCTTCCCGATCTCCGACTTCTCCAACACCTCGATGCTCGAATTCGTGCGCTACGAGTTCGAGGCGCCGAAGTATGACGTCGACGAGTGCCGCCAGCGCGGCATGACCTTCGCGGCCCCGCTCAAGGTGACGCTGCGCCTGATCGTGTTCGATATCGACGAGGAAACCGGCGCGCGTTCGGTCAAGGACATCAAGGAGCAGGATGTCTACATGGGCGACATTCCGCTCATGACCATGAACGGCACCTTCATCGTCAACGGCACCGAGCGCGTCATCGTCTCGCAGATGCATCGTTCGCCGGGCGTGTTCTTCGACCACGACAAGGGCAAGACCCATTCGTCGGGCAAGCTGCTGTTCGCCGCCCGCGTCATCCCGTATCGCGGTTCCTGGCTCGACATCGAGTTCGACGCCAAGGACATCGTGTTCGCGCGTATCGACCGTCGCCGCAAGATCCCGGTGACGTCGCTGATGTATGCGCTCGGGCTCGACGGCGAAGAGATCCTGTCGACGTTCTACAAGAAGATCCTCTACAAGCGCACCAAGGAAGGCTGGCGCGTGCCGTTCGACGCGGCGCGCTTCCGCGGCTACACGACCATCAATGATCTGGTCGACGCCGACACCGGCAAGGTCGTGCTCGAGGCCGGCAAGAAGCTCACCGTCCGTACCGCCCGCCAGCTCCAGGAGAAGGGGCTCAAGGCGCTGCGCATGTCCGACGAGGAGCTCGTCGGCAACTTCCTCGCCGAGGACCTCGTCAACCCGAAGACCGGCGAAATCCATGCCGAAGCGGGCGACGAGATCACCGAGAAGTCGCTGAAGGTGCTGAACGAGATCGGCTACAAGGAGCTGCCGATCCTCGACATCGACCATGTCAACGTCGGCCCCTACATCCGCAACACGCTGTCCGCCGACAAGAACATGACGCGTGAAGACGCGCTGTTCGACATCTACCGCGTGATGCGTCCGGGCGAGCCGCCGACGCTGGACTCAGCGCAGAACATGTTCCAGTCGCTGTTCTTCGACAGCGAGCGCTACGACCTGTCCGCGGTCGGTCGCGTCAAGATGAACATGCGCCTCGAACTCGACGCGCCCGACACCCATCGCACGCTGCGCAAGGAAGACATTCTCGCGGTCATCAAGACCCTGGTCGACCTGCGCGACGGCAAGGGCGAGATCGACGACATCGACCACCTCGGCAACCGCCGTGTGCGCTCGGTCGGCGAGCTCATGGAGAACCAGTACCGCATCGGCCTGCTGCGCATGGAGCGCGCCATCAAGGAGCGCATGTCGTCCGTCGACATCGACACCGTGATGCCGCAGGACCTCATCAACGCCAAGCCGGCGGCGGCCGCGGTGCGCGAGTTCTTCGGCTCGTCGCAGCTGTCGCAGTTCATGGACCAGACCAACCCGCTGTCGGAGATCACCCACAAGCGCCGCCTGTCGGCGCTTGGCCCGGGCGGTCTGACCCGCGAGCGCGCCGGCTTCGAGGTGCGCGACGTGCATCCGACGCACTACGGCCGCATCTGCCCGATCGAGACGCCGGAAGGCCCGAACATCGGTCTGATCAACTCGCTGGCGACGTTCGCGCGCGTCAACAAGTACGGCTTCGTCGAGACCCCGTACCGCAAGGTCAAGGACGGCCGCGTCAATGACGAGGTGGTCTACCTGTCGGCGATGGAAGAGGGCCGTCACTACGTCGCGCAGGCCAACGTGCCGCTCGACGCCAAGGGCCGCTTCACCGAGGATCTCGTCGTCGCCCGTCACGCCGGCGACGTGCTGCAGGTGACGCCGGACAAGGTCGACTACATGGACGTGTCGCCGAAGCAGACGGTGTCTGTGGCCGCGGCGCTGATCCCGTTCCTGGAGAACGACGACGCCAACCGCGCGCTGATGGGCTCGAACATGCAGCGCCAGGCGGTGCCGCTGGTTCGCGCCGAGGCGCCGTTCGTCGGCACCGGCATGGAAGGCGTCGTCGCCCGTGACTCGGGCGCCGCGATCGCGGCGCGCCGCTCGGGCGTGATCGACCAGATCGACGCCACCCGCGTCGTCATCCGTGCCACGGAAGATCTCGATCCGACCAAGTCGGGCGTCGATATCTACCGCCTGATGAAGTACCAGCGCTCGAACCAGTCGACCTGCATCAACCAGCGTCCGCTGGTGAAGGTCGGCGATGTCGTCAAGAAGGGCGACATCATCGCCGACGGTCCGTCGACCGATCTCGGCGAGCTGGCGCTCGGCCGCAACGTCCTCGTCGCGTTCATGCCGTGGAACGGCTACAACTTCGAGGACTCGATCCTGCTGTCCGAGCGGATCGTCAAGGAAGACGTGTTCACGTCCATCCACATCGAAGAGTTCGAGGTGATGGCCCGTGACACCAAGCTCGGCCCCGAGGAAATCACCCGCGACATTCCGAACGTTTCGGAAGAAGCGCTGAAGAACCTCGACGAAGCCGGCATCGTCTACATCGGCGCGGAAGTGCGCGCCGGCGACATCCTCGTCGGCAAGATCACGCCGAAGGGCGAGAGCCCGATGACGCCGGAAGAGAAGCTGCTGCGCGCCATCTTCGGCGAGAAGGCCTCCGACGTTCGCGACACCTCGCTGCGGGTGCCGCCGGGCGTGCAGGGCACCATCGTCGAGGTCCGCGTGTTCAACCGCCACGGCGTCGACAAGGACGAGCGTGCGCTGGCGATCGAGCGCGAGGAGATCGAGCGTCTCGCCAAGGACCGCGACGACGAGCAGGCGATCCTCGACCGCAACGTCTACGGCCGTCTTGCCGAGCTTCTCAACAACCGCGACGGTCTCGCGGGTCCGAAGGGCTTCAAGAAGGACACCCGCATTACCAAGGCGGTGCTGGAAGAGTATCCGCGCTCGCAGTGGTGGCTGTTCGCGACGTCGAACGACAAGCTGATGGCCGAAATCGAGGCCATGCGGAAGCAGTACGACGAGTCGAAGAAGGGCCTCGAACAGCGCTTCCTCGACAAGGTCGAGAAGCTGCAGCGCGGCGACGAGCTGCCGCCGGGCGTGATGAAGATGGTCAAGGTCTTCGTCGCGGTGAAGCGCAAGATCCAGCCCGGCGACAAGATGGCCGGCCGTCACGGCAACAAGGGCGTCGTCTCCAAGATCGTTCCGATCGAGGACATGCCGTTCCTCGAGGACGGCACTCACGCGGACATCGTGCTGAACCCGCTCGGCGTGCCGAGCCGCATGAACGTCGGCCAGATCCTCGAGACCCACCTTGGCTGGGCCTGCGCGGGCCTCGGCCGGCGCATCGCGCAGACGGTGGACGCCTACTACAGCAAGCAGGACAGCAAGCCGCTGCGCGAGATGCTGAAGAAGGTGTACGGCGAGGACGAGACCATCAAGTCGCTCGGCGAGGGCGAACTGGTGGAGCTCGGCCACAACCTGAGCCGCGGCGTGCCGATCGCGACCCCGGTGTTCGACGGCGCCAAGGAGACCGACATCGAAGAGATGCTGACGCTCGCGGGCGTCGACGGCTCGGGTCAGTCGACGGTGTATGACGGCCGCACCGGCGATCCGTTCGATCGCAAGGTGACGGTGGGTTACATCTACATGCTCAAGCTGCACCATCTCGTCGACGACAAGATCCACGCCCGTTCGATCGGCCCGTACTCGCTCGTTACCCAGCAGCCGCTGGGCGGCAAGGCGCAGTTCGGCGGCCAGCGCTTCGGCGAAATGGAGGTCTGGGCGCTCGAAGCGTACGGTGCCGCCTACACGCTGCAGGAAATGCTGACCGTGAAGTCGGACGACGTCGCGGGCCGCACCAAGGTGTACGAGGCGATCGTGCGCGGCGACGACACGTTCGAGGCCGGTATTCCGGAATCGTTCAACGTGCTGGTCAAGGAAATGCGCTCGCTCGGCCTCAACGTCGACCTGCACAACTCCAAGCTGGGATCGACGCCGCCGGCCGAGGCCGCCGAGTAATCCATTGCGTCCCTCCCGCACGCGGGAGGGATTCCCGGACCGGGGCCGCGGCACGCCGGCCTCGCTCCGGTCTCCCCTTCAGCGGGGTGAGAAGCGACATTCGGAAAACGACCTGACGGCGGCTGCGGCCCGACGGTCGAGGAGAAGACGATGAACCAAGAGATTATGAACCTCTTCAATCCGACGACGCCGGCTCAGGTCTTCGACCAGATCCGCATCTCGATCGCGTCGCCGGAAAAGATTCTCTCGTGGTCCTACGGCGAGATCAAGAAGCCGGAGACGATCAACTACCGTACGTTCAAGCCCGAGCGTGACGGCCTGTTCTGCGCGCGCATCTTCGGACCGATCAAGGACTACGAGTGCTTGTGCGGCAAGTACAAGCGCATGAAGTACAAGGGCATCATCTGCGAGAAGTGCTCGGTCGAGGTGACGCTGTCGCGCGTCCGTCGCGAGCGCATGGGCCACATCGAGCTGGCCGCGCCCGTCGCCCACATCTGGTTCCTGAAGTCGCTGCCGAGCCGCATCGGCCTTCTGCTCGACATGACGCTGAAGGACCTCGAGCGCATCCTGTACTTCGAGTACTACGTCGTGCTCGAGCCGGGTCTGACCGCGCTCAAGGACCGGCAGTTGCTGTCCGAGGAAGAGTACCTGCGTGCCCAGGACGAGTACGGCCAGGACTCGTTCACCGCGATGATCGGCGCCGAGGCGATCCGCGAGCTGCTCAAGGGCCTCGATCTCGAGAAGCTCGAGGGCCAGCTGCGTGCGGAGATGGCGGAGACCGACTCCGACATCAAGCACAAGAAGCTCGCCAAGCGCCTGAAGATCGTGGAGGCGTTCCGCTTCTCCAGCAACCGTCCGGAGTGGATGATCCTCACGGTCGTGCCGGTGATCCCGCCGGACCTGCGTCCGCTGGTGCCGCTCGATGGCGGCCGCTTCGCGACGTCGGATCTCAACGACCTGTACCGTCGCGTCATCAACCGCAACAACCGCCTCAAGCGGCTGATGGAGCTGCGCGCGCCGGACATCATCATCCGCAACGAAAAGCGCATGCTGCAGGAGGCCGTCGACGCGCTGTTCGACAACGGCCGCCGCGGTCGCGTCATCACCGGCGCCAACAAGCGTCCGCTGAAGTCGCTGGCCGACATGCTCAAGGGCAAGCAGGGCCGCTTCCGTCAGAACCTGCTCGGCAAGCGCGTCGACTACTCCGGCCGCTCGGTCATCGTCGTCGGTCCGGAACTGCGCCTGCACCAGTGCGGCCTGCCCAAGAAGATGGCGCTTGAGCTGTTCAAGCCGTTCATCTACTCGCGGCTCGACGCCAAGGGCCTGTCCACCACCGTGAAGCAGGCGAAGAAGCTCGTCGAGAAGGAGCGTCCCGAGGTCTGGGACATCCTCGACGAGGTCATTCGCGAGCATCCGGTGCTGCTGAACCGCGCGCCGACGCTGCACCGGCTCGGCATTCAGGCGTTCGAGCCCGTGCTGATCGAGGGCAAGGCGATCCAGCTGCATCCGCTGGTCTGCGCCGCGTTCAACGCCGACTTCGACGGCGACCAGATGGCCGTGCACGTTCCGCTGTCGCTCGAAGCGCAGCTGGAAGCGCGCGTCCTGATGATGTCGACCAACAACATCCTGCACCCGGCCAACGGTCAGCCGATCATCGTGCCGTCGCAGGATATCGTGCTCGGCCTCTACTACCTGTCGATCCTGCGTGAAGGCCTGCCCGGCGAAGGCAAGTCGTTCGGCACCATGTCGGAGCTCGAGCACGCGCTGTTCTCGAAGGTCATCCACCTCCACACCAAGATCAAGTACCGGTGGGAGGGCGTCGACGAGGAAGGCCGTCCGAACAAGCGCTGGATCGAGACCACGCCCGGCCGCGTCATGCTCGGCCAGGTGCTGCCGAAGTCGCCGA
This sequence comes from Bradyrhizobium sp. U87765 SZCCT0048, assembly GCF_018131225.1. Taxonomy (GTDB): domain Bacteria; phylum Pseudomonadota; class Alphaproteobacteria; order Rhizobiales; family Xanthobacteraceae; genus Bradyrhizobium_A. Next base: position 284,978 of record NZ_JAFCMM010000007.1, read on the forward strand.
AGATGCAGTACGAGGTCATCAACAAGCTGATGACCAAGCGCGAGATCTCCGGCGTCATCGACCAGGTGTACCGTCACTGCGGTCAGAAGGAGACGGTGATCTTCTGCGACCGCATCATGGCGCTCGGCTTCTACAACGCCTTCAAGGCGGGCATCTCGTTCGGCAAGGACGACATGGTCGTGCCGCACGGCAAGTGGAAGATCGTCGACGACACCCGCTCGATGGCCAAGGAATTCGAGCAGCAGTACAACGACGGTCTGATCACCCAGGGTGAGAAGTACAACAAGGTCGTCGACGCCTGGTCGAAGGCCACCGAAAAGATCGCCGAAGAGATGATGAAGGAAATCTCCTCGGTGAAGAAGAACCCGAAGACCGGGGAGGCCGCGCAGGTCAACTCGATCTACATGATGGCCCACTCGGGCGCTCGTGGTTCGCCGGCGCAGATGCGTCAGCTGGCGGGCATGCGCGGCCTCATGGCCAAGCCGTCGGGCGAGATCATCGAAACGCCGATCATCTCGAACTTCAAGGAAGGCCTGTCGGTGATGGAGTACTTCAACTCCACTCACGGCGCCCGCAAGGGTCTGGCCGACACCGCCTTGAAGACCGCGAACTCGGGTTACCTGACCCGTCGTCTCGTCGACGTCGCGCAGGATTGCATCATCACCGCTGATGACTGCGGCACGTCGCAGGGCATCAAGATGCGCGCCATCATCGATGCCGGCACCGTCGTCGCATCGCTGGCGTCGCGCATCCTCGGCCGCACCGCGGGCGAGGACCTGCGTGATCCCGCGACCGGCAACGTCGTGGTCAAGCGCGGCGTGCTGATGGAAGAGAGCCACGTCGACGCCATCACCCAGGCTGGCATCCAGGAGGTCAAGATCCGCTCGGCACTGACGTGCGAGCTGGTCAACGGCATCTGCGGCAAGTGCTACGGGCGCGATCTCGCCCGCGGCACCCCGGTCAACCATGGTGAAGCGGTCGGCGTCATCGCGGCGCAGTCGATCGGTGAGCCCGGCACGCAGCTGACCATGCGTACGTTCCACATCGGTGGCGCGGCGCAGATCAACGAGCAGTCGTTCATCGAATCCAACTTCGACGGCAAGATCGTCATCAAGAACAAGGCGATCGCGACCAACACCGAAGGCGTGACGGTCGCGATGGTCCGCAACATGGTGGTGGCGGTGGTCGATACCGACGGCACCGAGCGTGCGACCCATCGTATCCAGTACGGCGCGCGCATGCGCGTCGACGAGGGCGATATGATCAAGCGCGGCCAGCGTATCGCGGAGTGGGACCCCTATACCCGTCCCATTCTGACCGAGGTCGAGGGCACGATCGGTTTCGAGGATCTGGTCGAAGGCCAGTCGATCTCGGAAACGCTCGACGAATCCACCGGTATCGCCAAGCGCGTGGTCATCGACTGGCGTTCGTCGGGCCGTGGTGCGGACCTGCGTCCGGCGATCGTGGTCAAGGGCAAGGACGGCAAGGTGCTCAAGCTGCCGCGTGGCGGCGATGCGCGCTACATGCTGGCGGTCGACGCGATTCTGTCGGTCGACGTCGGCGCTCACGTGAAGGCCGGCGACGTGATCGCCCGTATCTCCACCGAAAGCGCCAAGACCCGCGACATCACGGGCGGTCTGCCGCGCGTGGCCGAGCTGTTCGAGGCACGGCGTCCGAAGGATGCGGCGATCATCGCCGAGGTCGCCGGCACCATCCGCTTCGGGCGTGACTACAAGAACAAGCGCCGCATCTCGATCGAGCCGCTCGACAAGACCGAGGAGCCGCGCGAGTACCTGATCCCGAAGGGCAAGCACATCCACCTGCAGGACGGCGACATCGTCGAAAAGGGCGATTTCATCGTCGAAGGCAATCCGGCGCCGCACGACATTCTGGCGATCAAGGGCATCGAGGAACTCGCTGCCTATCTGGTCAACGAAATCCAGGAGGTCTATCGGCTCCAGGGCGTGCTCATCAACGACAAGCACATCGAGGTGATTGTCCGTCAGATGCTGCAGAAGATCGAGGTCACCGAGCAGGGCGACACCGATCTGATCTCGGGCGAGCAGGTCGACAAGATCGAGTTCGATCAGGTCAACGACAAGATGATCGAGGAGGGCAAGAAGCCCGCCACCGGTACCCCGGTGCTCCTCGGTATCACCAAGGCGAGCCTGCAGACGCGGTCGTTCTTCTCGGCGGCGTCGTTCCAGGAGACCACCCGCGTGCTCACCGAAGCCGCCGTCAACGGCAAGGTGGACCCGCTGGAAGGCCTCAAGGAGAACGTCATCGTCGGCCGTCTCATTCCGGCCGGCACCGGCGCCTCCATGTCCCGGATCCGCGAGGTCGCCAGCAAGCGCGACCGCCTCATCCAGGACGAGCGGGAGAAGCAGGCGGAGGCGGCCATCGTGCCGTCGGCGCCCGAGCCCGAGCCGGTCGCTCTGCCCCCGGCGGAGTGACAAGGAAGATACAGCTCAGCGAAAAGGCCGGCGTCAGCCGGCCTTTTTGCGATTTTTGGCAGGTTCCCAGGGCCAAATCGTCGTTTGTTCATCTTCCTTTCATATGGAAAAGTGCTTTGCTTGGGGCAACTTAGGACAACTGGACCACTCGGCACCGCCGCTGCCGTCGGCGGGACAACAGGAACACTATGCTCGATCTTGCAATCGTTGGGGGCGGGCCGGGCGGCCTGATGAGCGCCTGGTATCTGAAGAAGAAACTCGGAAGCCTCTGCCGCATCACCCTGTTCGAAGCCACCGACCGTCTCGGCGGCAAGATTGTCACGCGTACCTTCGACAGCGCGCCGGCGATGTACGAGGCGGGCGTCGCCGAGATCTATGACTACTCGATGACGGGCCCGGATCCGCTGCGCGAGCTGATCCAGCATTTCGGCCTCCAGACCATCCCGATGGATGCGGCGCAGGTGATGCTCGACGGCGAACTGCTCGACGATGTCGACGGCATGCGCCGCAAGTACGGCAACAAGACCGCCGACGCCATCGAGGCGTTCCGCAAGCTGTGCGCCGAGGAGATCTCGCCGATCGAGTATTACGAGGGCATCGGCGCCCACGACAACGAACATCCCTGGGCCAGCATCACCGCCGAGCAACTGCTCGATGCCAAGGTCAAGGATCCCATCGCCAAGCGCTTCTTCAAGGTGATGGCGCGCTCTGACCTCGCGACCGAGAGCCACAACACCAACGGCCTCAACGCGCTCAAGAACTACGTGATGGACGTCGACGGCTACATCGGCCTGTACTCGATCCAGAACGGCAACGAGCAGCTGATCAGCGGCCTGCAGTCGGAGATCGACGCCGAGATCAAGCTCAATCATCGCGTGCTCAAGGTCGGCAAGACCGAGGCCGGCCGCTATCAGCTCAACATGCTGAACGGCAAGTCGCCGGTGGTGCGCGACTTCGATCTCGTACTGATGTGCCTGCCGCACAACTGGCTGGCGACGGTCAACTGGGAAGGCGAGAAGCTGCGCCAGTCGATGGTCCGGCATGTCGCCTATTTCGACCGTCCGGCGCATTACCTGCGCGTCTCGATGCTGTTCGACAGCCCGTTCTGGGGCGACAAGATTCCCGGCGCCTGGTTCATGTCCGAGGCGTTCGGCGGCTGCTGCGTCTATGTCGAAGGCGCCCGCCACGACGTCGGTCGCCATGGCGTGCTGAACTGGCTGATCGCGGGTTCTGACGCGCTCGCCTATGTCGGCCTGCGCGACGACCAGCTGATCGACGTCGCGCTCAAGACACTGCCGGCGTCGCTCGGCGACGCCCGCAAGCATTTCGTCGAGGGCAAGATCCATCGCTGGCTGTCGTCGGTGAACGCGATTCCCGGCGGCCTGCCGGTGCGCGACGTGCTCACCAACCACCGGCCCGAGCCGGTCGAGCATCCCGGCCTCGTGCTCGTCGGCGACTACCTGTTCGATTCGACGCTGAACGGCCTGCTCGATTCGTCCGACGCCGCCACCGACATCATTCTCACCGAAATGATGAAGCTGCGCTATGCGCGCGGCGAGGGCGGGCACACGGTCTCCGACAAGATCGACCGCAGCTACTTCGACAACTACCGTGGCGTCGGCCCCTACCACGAGGTCTGGAGCCAGTTCAGCGATCCGTCCTATCTCACCGAGCTGATCAAGCTGGTGTGGGGCCGGGTCCGGGGCTACCGGCTGCTGATCGCCGGTTCGGCCAGCGGCGAGCTGGTCGGCGCGCTGCGCGACCGTGGCATCGACGCCTTCGGCATCGAGAACAACCGCGCCATCCATGCCCGCACGCCGAAGGCGCTGCGCAAGTACAACAAGCTGGGATCGATCACGGACATGCCGTTCCGCAACGGCGAGTTCGATTTCATCTACGAGACATGCCTGTGTCATGTTCCCGAAAAACAGGTGACCAAGGCCATCCGCGAGCTCAACCGCGTCGTCAAGACCGGGCTGCTGTTCGCGTCCGTGACCAGCGACATGCCGCCGGCGCTGATCGACAGGTATGACCTGCTGCGCGGGGTCAAGAAGCTCGCGACCTGGTGGGAATGGTCGGAACTGTTCTTCGGCAACGGCTTCGACCTGTCCATGAACCGTCGCGACGCCATCGATGCGGTCTGGGCGGCGACGCTCGCCGCCGGCAAGGGGCCGGGCAACTGGTACATCGACGCCGACAGCCTGCGCTATTCGTTCTTTGACAAGGTCGCCGCCGACGATTAAGCGCTTGGGCGGGGATGCGGCGCAACGACCGCGCGCCGCCCAGCGATGATCAGGGTCCATGGTGTCGAAGCCCGTAGCCGAGGAATCCACCGCGCCAGCCGCCGTCACCGAAGGCCCTGCGCCCGAGGCCCCGACGACGGCCGGCCACGACGCCGACGATGGCGCCCCCCCGCTGCCGCCACCGCCGCCGATCGATGACGACGAAGACGACGAGGATCTCGTCGCGTTTACCGCTCGCGAGGCCGCGGGCGCGTTCGCAACCCTCTACAGCTTCACCCGGCCGTTCCTGCGCAACTACCGCAAGGGCATTACCTTCGTCGGCATCGGCCTGCTGATCGAGACGCTGTTCAACGTCATCATGCCGCTCAGCCTGAAGTACCTCATCGACGAGGCGCTCGGCGAGGAGGACTTCAAGGCGCTGGTGATCATCCTGTCGGTGCTGGCGGTGGCCGGCGTCGTGACGTCGCTGGTGGCGGTCTGGTACGAGCTGTGGGACGCCAAGACGACGGCCTCGGTGATCTCCGACGTGCGGACCCGGATGTTCGAGCACGTCCAGAACCTGCCGGCGTCGTTCTTCGCGCGCATCAAGCGCGGCGAGATCCTGTCGCGTTTCTCGGTCGACATGGCGGCCTACGAGAGCGCCATCAAGCACCTGGCCAACAGCGCGCTGCTGCCGCTGTTCGAACTGTTCGCTGGCATCCTGCTGATGCTGTGGCTCAACTGGCAGCTCGCCGCGGTGGCGCTGCTGGTGTTCCCGATCACGCTGATCGGGCCGCGCATCCTCACCCCCAAGGCGGTGCAGGCCAACTACGACCAGAAGGTCAACGAGGCGGCGATCCTCGGCGTGGTGCAGGAGAACGTCGCCGCCCAGGCGGTGGTGAAGGCGTTCGGGCTGCAGCGGCGGTCGCTCGGCTGGTTCGGTTCCCGTAACCGCGATGCCCGCAAGACCATGGCCAAGGCCACCTTCCTTTCCAGCATGGTGGAGCGCACGGTCACCATCGCCGTTCTGCTGCTGCATCTCGTGGTGCTGGCGATCGGCGCCTATCTCGCCACCAATGGCCAGATCACGGTCGGCACCTTCGTCACCTTCGAGAGTGCGTTCTGGGAGATCTCCTACAATATCGCCCACCTCATGCACTTCATCCCGGTGGCGATCTCGTCGGCCGCGGCCGTGCAGCACATGCAGGAGATCCTGGACGAGCCGCAGCGCGGCGCCGACCGCCAGGGCGCCCCCGACCTGCCGCGCATCACCAACGACATCACCTTCGAGCGGGTGAGTTTCACCTACGAGAACAGCGACAAACCGGTGCTCGACGGCCTGACGCTGAAGCTAAATGTCGGCAAGAGCATTGCCGTCGTCGGTCCGAGTGGCTCGGGCAAGAGCACGCTGCTGAACCTCATTCTGCGGCTCTATGTGCCCGACGAGGGCAGGGTGACGATCGACGGGGTCGACATCCGCCGGGTCACCCGCGACTCGCTGCGCAGCAGCATGGCCGTGGTGTTCCAGGAGAACATGCTGTTCAACATGTCGCTGATGGAGAACATCCGTCTCGGCAAGGAGGGGGCGTCCGACGCCGAGGTGATCGAGGCCGCGAAGAAGGCCGAGATCCACAGCCACATCATGAGCCTGCCCGCGGGCTATGACACCATCGTGGGCGAGCGCGGCGACACGCTGTCCGGCGGCCAGCGCCAGCGCATCGCGATCGCCCGCGCCATCGTCCGCAATCCCTCCGTGCTGCTGCTCGATGAAGCGACCTCGGCGCTCGACCAGACCACCGAGGCGGCGATCAACCGCACGCTGCTCAACCTCGCCCGCGGCCGCACCATGATCTTCTCCACCCACCGCCTGACGTCCGTGGTGGAGATGGACGAGATTATCGTCATCGACGGCGGCCGCGCCGTCGAACGCGGCAGCCACGAGGAGCTGCTGGCGCTCGACGGCATGTACCGCAAGCTGTGGGACGACCAGTCCCATACCCCTCATCACGCCGCCGATGCGGACGACGAAGACGAGGATGACGACGACGAGGACGACGAGGATTGAGCCGCGCTGTGGCCTCCGCCCGGCCGGGCAGAGGCCTCGTTGCGGCGATCGTCAGGTGAACGAGTAGTTCAGCAGCAGCTTGACGTTGGCGAAGCCGCTGGTGGTGGCGTTGCCGAGATCGGTCGCGCCCGACACCTTGCTGATCTCGCCGGTCACGCCGTTGTAGGTGATCGGCACGATCGCGGCATATTTGCTGGTCGTGGTGAAGCTGTTGACCACGTTGCCGCCGATGAAGACCCGGCCGTAGGTCGTGTCGGCCTGGTAGAAGCCGATGCCGCCGGCGCAGTTCTTGATGGTGTTGTTCATCGCCTGCGCCGAGATCTTCTGCGTCCCCAGCGAGCCGTTGTTGGTGGGATAGACGACGATGCCCCAGTCGGAACAGCCGTCGACAATGTTGCCGTTGACGACGACGTCGGCCTCCGCCCAGATGCCGGTGCCCCAGGTCTGATAGCCCGGGAACGAGTTGTTGCTGCAGCCGTAGACTTGGTTGCCGGTGACGATGGTTTCGCGGGCGCCGTTGTTGGAATTGGAGATGCTGATGCCGGCGCCGGCGGTGTCGACGATGTTGCTGGAGACGATGCCGCCGAAGAACGGCGTGTTGGACGCCGCGGCCTCGATCCGGATCGCCATTTCGCTGCTGCTGTAGCACTGGTTGCCGGTGATTTCCGCGTAGCTCGAGCCGTTGAAGCGGATCGCGGAGAACGCCGACGAGTAGATCATGTTGCCCTGGACCTTGACGAAGTCCGCGAGGTACACGATCACCCCGTTGCCGTACGGGCCGGTGCCGCCGTCATTGGCGCTGGTGAAGCCGATCAGGTTGTTGCTGACGATGCTCTGGTCGCCGCTCGCCGAACTGCGCTGGATATAGACGCCGTTGTTGCCGGCGTAGAGAATGCGGTTGCTGTCGATCAGCATGCCGCCGTTGTTGCAGTCGACGGAGTAGACGCCGAATTCGGCCGGCTGCGACACCGTGCAGTCCTTGATGACGCCGCTGCTCTGGTCGAGATAGACGCCGTGATGTCCGGACTGCAGCAGCGAGCAGCGCTCGATCGCGATCCCCGCGATATTGGTCACGGAGATCAGCGCGGGATTGGTGAGCCCCGCGGGATAGGACTGGAACTGGCCGGTCACGGTGATGTCATGCAGGTAGACCGGGCCGAAGCTCGCGCCCGAGCCGGCGGGGGCGATGTTGATCGTCGGCGAGCGCTGGTAGCCCTGGATCACCGCGTTGCCCGCCGCCGAGTAGATCTCGATGGGAGCGGTGATGTTGACCGTGGTGATGCTGTAGCTTCCTGGCGGAATGAACAGCGGCAGGCCCTGCGTCTGCGCCGCGTTGATCGCGGCCTGGAAGTGGGCGGTCTGGTCGGCGGCGGTGCCGGCGACCATGCCGTAGTCGGCGCCGTTCAGGCTCGTAACCGTGGGCATTGTGCTCTTTCCCTTCAGCGTGATGGAGTGTTGCGTGCTCGCGCTGCGTTTGAATCGCGGGCACGCAACAGCACACCATCAAATCGTGTCGGAGCGGCACGTCGTCGCTGGTGGGAGTCGGGGGAAGCGGGGGAAACGCACGCTTTGAGCACGCGCGTCGCGGCGCGCATGGGCGCGTCGCGATGCCATCGATCGCTGATTTTCGGAAGCAGACGCGTGGTGCGGGCGCTGTGAACAGCTCCGCCGGCGTGCTCAGACGCCGGGGCGCTGCTGCAGCGGCTGTGCCGCGAGGAGCGAGCGCAGTTCGCGCAGGCCGCCGATGCCGGCGCGCGCCAGGAAGCGCACCCAGCGCCGCAGATGCCAGACGAAGCCGTTCTCGATCGAGATCGCGCGCAACTGGTAGGCGAACGTGCTCGAGGCGGCGTCGCAGGCCTGCTTGACCGGATCGTCGTAGAACTGGCCGATCTTGGCCGCGTCCATGCCGTTGCTCGCGAGCCATTTCGGGATGTGGACGTTGCACAGCTGCTCGACGTCGGTGAATACCTTGCGCGTGCCGGTGCCGGCCGCGGGGCAGGACGTCGCGAACGCGTCGCCGACCAGCACGATGCCGGCCTGGCGATGGCCCTGCGTGACGTAGAGGTCTGCGGGCCGAATTCGGATCGGGCCGTCGACCACGACGTCGCCGGTCAGCTTGCGCAGGTTGGGCATCAGCTGATGCAGCGCCTGCTCGGGGGCATGGCGCATCTCGCGCAGCCACGGATCGTCCATGGTGCGATAGACCATGAGATTGGCGCGCATCGTGTCGCGGATCGGAAACAGCGTCAGGTAGGCCATCCGCGCGGCCGTGCTCTCGCCGTAATACGTCAGCGATCCGAACGGGAACGGCTGGCCGTCGCGCCGCCGCAGGTCGAAGCCCACGGTGATGGAGTGGCACGGGCTCGTCACCACGCGCTCGATGCCGAGCTGGTGGCGCAGTCCGACGTTGAGGCCGTTGGCGAGCACGACGAGGCGTGCGGTGACCGTGTCGCCGTTCGACAGCGTGACCTGCTGCGTGTCGTCGGAGGTCGAGATCGCGGTCGCCTTGGCGGCGACAAAGGTGACGGTGGAGGGGACGGCGCCACGCGCCGCCTGCACCAGCGTCTCATAGGCGAAGCCGTACTGGTCGCCACGACGGCGATCGATCAGGCGTCCGAGGCGCGCGATCCAGACCTGGCGATCGTAGGTCATCGCCGGCATCACATCATCGATCAGGCCTATGCGTCGCAGGGTGTCGAGCTGCGGGCCGTCGATCTTTTCGCAACGGAAGTCCTGCGGATAGACGGTGTGGGGATCGATCAGCGCCGTCTTCACGCCGGCGCGGCCGAGCATCGCCGCGGCCGTCGATCCGGCAAGTCCGCCTCCGATAATGGCAACGTCGACCTGGTGCATGATGATCTCGCTTGTTGACGTTAGCATTGCTGCAAACCAGCGAATGAAGATTGAAGGATGTGGGTTAATGTCCCGGCTGATCCATTTCGGAGCAGAAGTGTTTCGGAATATTGCTGTCGTCGCATTTTGAGCCGCTCGTTCCGGATCGGGCCGTGTCTGGAGAGCGACTTTTCACGATCCGTGCCAACGGCATGGTGTCAGTGCGCGGGCGCGGCGGGCGCAGGCGGCATGTTTCGGTTCATGTCCGGAGCGCAGACGTCACGTAAACGAATTGGCCGGTAATGTCGTCCCGTTGTGGTGCGGGCGAAGCCTGACACCCTCGCTGGTTTGAGGCAGCGCAATGCCGGCGGTCGCCTCGGCACGATGATGGCGCGACCGTCGTTGTCGTCACGCCGCAGGTCAGGTGGACAACGGCCGATTGCGCAGGAGATGACGATCAACCTTTTGCTGCGGTCGGGCCCGGGCAAAGGTGTTGGAGAGCGGGGCTTTTGATGAACGCGACGGCGGGACGATCTGGAGAAGCGGCTGCCAGCGGTGTCGTGCTGCTGGGCGGCGCCCATGGGGCGCTGTCCGCTGCGCGCAGCTTTGGCCGTCTCGATATCCCGGTGGCCTATGTCACCGACGATCATCCGCTGCCGGGCTTCTCCCGCTACGTCGATGCCAGCTTCACATGGCCGGGTGCGACGTCGCCGGGGGCCGTGGACTGGCTGATCGATTTTGCCGCCACCCACCGCCTGCAGGGCTGGCTGCTGATCCCGTGCGCCGACGGCGACGTCAAATGCGTCGCGGAAAATCTCGCGCTGCTGCGCGGTGTATTCCGCATCATCAGTGCTGACTGGCAGGCGCTGCAGCAGGTCTGCGACAAGCAGCGCCTCGCGGCCACGGCGCTGGAAGCCGGCGTCGCCTGTCCGCGAAACTATGTCATCCGCTCGGCCGAAGCCGTCGCGCGCACCGAGATCGATTTTCCTGTGGTGCTGAAGCCGGCGACGCGCATGGAGCGCAATGCCTTCACCGCCGCCAAGGCGTGGCGCGCCGACAGCCGCGAAGAGCTGATCGCGCTCCATGCGCGGGCGAGCGCGGAGGTCGGGGGCGAAGACGTCGTGGTTCAGGAGCTGGTCCCCGGCGGCGGGGAGGCGCAATTCTCCTATGCCGGGTTGTGGCATGGCAATCGCCCGGTCGCGGACATGACCGCGCGGCGGACGCGCCAGTATCCCGTCGAGTTCAGCATGAACAGCACCTTCGTGGAGGTGGTCGACAACGCCGCGGTGCGCGACGCGGGCCGCCGGCTGCTGTCGGCGATCGGCTTCGAGGGACTGGTGGAGGTCGAGTTCAAGTACGATGCCCGCAGCGGGAGCTACAAGGTGCTCGACGTCAATCCGCGGCCCTGGTCGTGGTTCGGGCTGTGTGCGGCGGCCGGGCTCGATCTCGCGGTCCTGATGCGGGAGGTGGCGCTCGGGAGCGTCGTAGCCCCCGCGGCGGCCGAGCCGGGCTGGGCCTGGATGCAGGCGTCGCGCGACGTCGTGGCGGCTGGTCAGCTGATCTGGCGCGGGGATCTTCGATTCGCCGATTACATCGCCGGGTCCCGCCAACAGCTCACCTATGCGGCCTTCGCCTGGGATGATCCGATTCCCGGCCTCATGGAGGTTCCGCTGACGGTCTACCGGGTGCTGTCGCGCCTGCTGCCCGAATGGGCGACCACGGCCATGCCGAATCGAGGCAGGGCATAACTGGCTATTGGTATTTTTATACCGATATCGGCGCGGGTTCCATGCTATGGAGGGCTCCCGGCGGGCGGGAGGGTGCGGGCAGGGCCGGCAAACTGTCGTCCTGGCGATGGGATAGGGGTCACAGAATCGTTGTCTGCGATTCCCTCGCGATGCAGCAGATGAGTGGCTTCGCGATGCGGCAAGGTGCAAGAAGTGCCTCTGCGACGCGTGTTTCTTCAATCGTGTTTGGTCTTGACTTGCCGACGCTCGGCCGGTAGAACGCGGCCACTTAACGACAGGCGGTGAGCTTCGTCTGCGTCGGAACGGATCACCCTCAACCATCCGAAACACCTTTCAGGCCGTTAGGCCGGTGCATCGGATCCGCAGGGCACCAACCTCGACGAATGTCGCTCAGACGCTGTCGATGATAGCCAGTCAATGCGAAGACAACCCCGACCCGCGGCGTGCCGCTGATCGCGTCCGCTGAGGGATTGGGGTTACGGAAGCATGATCCCGGTGGGTTCGCCCATTGTGATCCTCTGTGGCGACGAAGCGCCTACTGCTCAGCGATGAGCGGTTGGCGTGATTTCGTTTTGCGTGAATGCATTTGTTCCAAATGCAGCCGCGCAAGGCGACCCGACAGGGCGGGTAGCCCGGCAAAATTTTGCGAAACCCGGTCGGTTTCGCGCGAACGAGGGTGAAGGCGAACAATGCCGACGATCAACCAGCTGATCGCAAATCCGCGCGTCGTCCAGAAGGCGCGCAAGAAGGTGCCGGCTCTGCAGCAGTCGCCGCAGAAGCGTGGCGTTTGCACGCGCGTCTACACCACGACGCCGAAGAAGCCGAACTCGGCGCTTCGTAAGGTCGCCAAGGTGCGCCTGACCAACGGCTTCGAGGTGATCGGTTACATCCCGGGTGAGGGCCACAACCTTCAGGAGCACTCGGTGGTCATGATCCGCGGCGGCCGCGTCAAGGACCTTCCCGGCGTTCGCTATCACATCCTCCGCGGCGTCCTCGATACGCAGGGCGTCAAGAACCGCAAGCAGCGTCGTTCGAAGTACGGCGCGAAGCGTCCGAAGTAAGGAGCGGAATCCATGTCGCGTCGTCACGCAGCCGAAAAGCGCGAAGTTCTTCCGGATCCGAAGTTCGGGAACATCATCATCACCAAGTTCATGAACTCGATCATGTACGACGGCAAGAAGTCGGTGGCCGAGGGCATCGTCTATGGCGCGCTGACCGCCATCGAGAGCAAGACCAAGCAGAACCCGCTGACGGTGTTCGAGCAGGCGCTCGACAACGTCATGCCGACCATCGAGGTTCGCTCCCGTCGCGTCGGCGGCGCCACCTACCAGGTGCCGGTCGAAGTTCGTTCGACCCGCCGTCAGGCGCTCGGCATCCGCTGGCTGATCACCGCGGCGCGCGGCCGCAACGAGAAGACCATGACCGAGCGGCTCTCCGCGGAGTTGCTGGATGCGTCGAACAACCGGGGGAACGCGGTCAAGAAGCGTGAAGACGTGCACAAGATGGCGGAAGCCAACCGCGCCTTCTCGCACTATCGCTGGTAACGGCGACCGTAACGCACAGGTTTAAGGACAGCTCCCATGCCCCGCCAACATGCCATCGAGGACTACCGTAACTTCGGTATCATGGCGCATATCGACGCCGGCAAGACGACGACGACCGAGCGCATCCTCTACTACACCGGCAAGAGCCACAAGATCGGCGAAGTGCACGAAGGTGCCGCGACGATGGACTGGATGGAGCAGGAGCAGGAGCGTGGCATCACGATCACGTCCGCTGCGACCACCGCGTTCTGGAACGGCAAGCGCCTGAACATCATCGACACCCCCGGCCACGTCGACTTCACCATCGAAGTCGAGCGTTCGCTGCGCGTGCTCGACGGCGCCGTGTGCGTGCTCGACTCCAACCAGGGCGTCGAGCCGCAGACCGAGACCGTTTGGCGTCAGGGCGACAAGTATCGCGTTCCGCGCATCGTCTTCGCCAACAAGATGGATAAGACGGGCGCCGACTTCTACAAGTGCCTGCAGGACATCATCGACCGCCTCGGTGCCAAGCCGGTGGCGATCCAGCTGCCGATCGGTTCGGAGAGCAACTTCAAGGGTCTGATTGATCTCGTTCGCATGAAGGCCGTCGTCTGGAAGGACGAGGCGCTCGGTGCGAAGTACGAGGACGAGGAGATTCCGGCTGACCTCGTCGAGAAGGCCAAGGAATACCGCGAGAAGATGGTGGAAGCCGCCGTCGAGCTCGACGACGACGCCATGGCTGCCTATCTCGACGGCAAGGAGCCGGAAGAGGCGACGCTGAAGCGCCTGATCCGCAAGGCGGTGCTGACCGGCGCCTTCTATCCGGTGCTGTGCGGTTCGGCCTTCAAGAACAAGGGCGTGCAGCCGCTGCTCGACGCCGTCGTCGACTATCTGCCGTCGCCGCTCGACGTGCCCGCGATCAAGGGCCAGGACGAGGATGGCAACGAGATCGTGCGCAAGGCTGACGACAAGGAGCCGCTCGCGCTCCTCGCGTTCAAGATCATGGACGACCCGTTTGTCGGCACCATCACCTTCTGCCGCATCTACTCGGGCACGCTCATCTCCGGCACCGGCGTCATCAATTCGACGCGCGACCGCAAGGAGCGTATCGGCCGCATGCTGCTGATGCATGCGAACAACCGCGAAGACATCAAGGAAGCCTATGCCGGCGACATCGTCGCGCTGGCTGGCCTCAAGGAAGCCCGCACCGGTGACACCCTGTGTGACGCCGACCACCCGGTCATCCTCGAGAAGATGGAATTCCCGGAGCCGGTGATCGAGATCGCGATCGAGCCGAAGTCGAAGGCCGACCAGGAGAAGCTGGGCGTCGCCCTGGCCAAGCTCGCTGCGGAGGATCCGTCCTTCCGCGTGTCGACCGACCAGGAGTCCGGCCAGACCATTCTCAAGGGCATGGGCGAACTTCACCTCGACATCAAGGTCGACATTCTCAAGCGTACCTACAAGGTCGACGCCAACATCGGCGCGCCGCAGGTTGCGTTCCGCGAGAAGATCACCAAGGCGGCCGAGGTCGACTACACCCACAAGAAGCAGACCGGCGGTACCGGCCAGTTCGCGCGCGTCAAGTTCGTCGTCGAGCCGAACGAGCCGGGCAAGGGTTTCGAGTTCGAGTCGAAGATCATCGGCGGTGCGGTGCCCAAGGAGTACATCCCGGGCGTCGAAAAGGGCCTCAACAGCGTCCTGGGTTCGGGCGTGGTCGCCGGCTTCCCGGTGGTCGATGTCAAGGTCCAGCTGGTCGACGGTGCCTACCACGACGTCGACTCGTCGGCGCTGGCCTTCGAAATCGCTTCGCGCGCCGCCTTCCGTGACGCGCTGCAGAAGGGCAAGTCCGTCCTTCTCGAGCCGATCATGAAGGTCGAGGTCGTGACCCCGGAGGACTACACCGGTTCGGTCATCGGCGACCTCAACTCCCGCCGCGGCCAGATCCAGGGGCAGGACATGCGCGGCAACGCCAACGTCATCAACGCCATGGTGCCGCTGATGAACATGTTCGGTTACGTGAACAACCTGCGCTCGATGAGCCAGGGTCGCGCGACCTTCACCATGCAGTTCGACCACTACGCCGAGGCACCTGCCAACGTGTCGGCGGAAGTCCAGAAGAAGTTTGCCTGATCGCCTTTGACCGAGAGTCAAAGCCTGAACGGAGAGTGTCATGGCCAAAGAGAAGTTTGAACGTACGAAGCCGCATTGCAACATCGGCACGATCGGTCACGTTGACCACGGCAAGAC
>NZ_JAFCMM010000008.1 GCF_018131225.1 Bradyrhizobium sp. U87765 SZCCT0048
GTGAGCATGCCCATGAACTGGCCCATCGCCTGGAAGGTCGTCTGCTGCGACGCCGCGCCGAGTTCGCCGGATGCCTGCGTCAGACCGCCCTGCGTCAGCGCGCCATAGACCAGCGGAATGCCGCCATTGGCGTTGAACGAATTGACCAGCGCGCCGGCCACCGCCTGCTGGTTGCCGGACAGGCCACGGCCGAAATCGGGCGAGGTCGGCGGCGGGGGCGGCGTGTAATCGAGAACGAGATTGAGATAGGCGTTGTTGGCGTCGTAGCTCAGGCCGGCGTGGAAGTTCGCCGGCAGGTTGGTGGCGACGACGTTCGAGGCGAACGTGCCGGACACACCGCCGGTCGCAGTCAGGATGGTGTAGGTCTTGCTGATGTAGCTGCCGTTCGCGAACACGGCATTGACGGTGGCGCCGCCGAGCGTTGCGGCGCCGGTCACGCTGGCGCGCGTCGCCGCCGCCGGATTGACCTGCACCAGATAGGTCGCGCCGGTTTCGAAGGCGAGATCGCCGACGATCGACATCGCACTTCCCGGTGTGCCGTTGCCCGGCGCGAAGGTCGCGCCGCTGGAGACCGTGACGAGGGACGTGCTGATGGTGCCGCTGCCGGCCAGCGTCGCATCGGAGTTCACCGTCACCGACGAGGTGCCGATGATCGCTCCCTGTACATTGAGGATGCCGGCATCGACGACCGTCGCGCCGGTATAGGTGTTGATGCCGGTGAGCGTGATCGTCCCACCATAGCCCTTGGTGACGTCTCCACTGCCGGTGATCACATTGTCGACCACCGTGGTGTCACCGGCTGCCAGAAACAGCATGCTGCCATTGTTGAGGATATTGCCGGACAGCTGCGACGTCGGGCCCATGAACATCAGCGCATTGTTGCCGTTGGTGAACTCGATGGCATTGGCCTGCTGTCCGAGGCTGCCGGTGCCGCCGGTGATGCTGCCGCCGGCCGCGATCAACACGGTCGCGTTCGCACCGACGAAACCGGCGCCGCCGGCGCCCGCAAGGCCACCCATGCCGGCGGAGCCGCCATTGCCGCCGGAGATCGCACCGTTGATCGTCAACCAGGAGGCGGCCGGTGATGAGCTCAAGAAATACAGGCCGACGCCGCCGTTGCCACCGTTGCCGCCAAACGCGCCTCCGGCGCCGCCACGACCGCCGCTCACCACACCGTTGATCGTGAAGGCCGAATTATTGACGGCACTGACCTCGAACAGCAATCCAGTGCCGCCGCTGCCGCCACTGCCACCACTCAGGGATTGACTGGCGTAACCATCGCCGCCCTTGCCACCGTTGCCGCCCGTCACATTGGCCGACAGCGTGCCCGACGCATACGCGGACGATCCGAGAACGACCGCACCATAGCCGCCGGCGCCGCCGCCGCCGGCCGCGGGGCGATTGACCTCGGTGTCTTCGAAGCTGTTGCCACCGTTGCCGCCATTGCCGCCCCTGACGGCCGATGTCGGGAAGGCGCTGCCGACAAAACCGTGCGCGCCGCCGCCGCCACCGCTGCCGGAGCCCAGCTCATCCGTGACGCCGTCACCGCCGTTGGCGCCAGCCGTAGCCCCGCCCGCTCCACCCGGCAGGCCGACACGCGCCGTGCCGCCGCCGTTGCCACCGGTGATGCCGGCGCCGCCACCGCCGCCACCGCAACATTCCGGGGCGTCCTCACCGTCCTGTCCGGTGTCTGTCCGCTGGTCGCGGCCGCCGCGGGCGCTCCACTGGATGGTGTCGTCGGGCTGGTAGATGCCCGACCTGCCGCCATCGGCGAACGCCGGCCCGGTCAGCGCGGTACTGACCAGGAAAGCCGCCAGGAGGCCACCAACGCCAGACGTATGACGAACACCGTGCCTGATCATCGGCGCGGCCGGCCGCATCCCGGAAATCTTCATATCCACCCCAACAGCGCCGGCGAACCGACTCGCAATGCCCCATGTCGTCCTCCTGCTTAGTCATCCACATGTCGCATCCGCCCGGGACGCGCTGTCGCAGCTTGTAAATGGCTGTAAAGACGACGGCGCCGATCAGCGGGTGACGCGGCTTGCGATCTCTTCCCATCAGAGCAGGCGCGATGAACATCCATGACGGCGGCATCATGGCCCCCGCGGAGCGCCCGTAATGGGCCGCCGCGGCTGTCTTCACGATTGCGGATTGCGGTCCCGAAACGCACGGCCGCTGCGACAGCAGGCCGCCGCCAGGCTATAGTCGGCGCCGCTCCAGCCGCGAGGGACCTTCGCCATGCCGCAGCGTCGTCGATCGGACGGTCCCCGGACATTCGTCTGGGTGCGCGGCCCGCGCGGGCCCGAACCTCAGATCTGGGGCGAAGAAGCACGCATCGCCGGCGAGCGCACGCGCGAGACCGTGGTGCTGGCGACGCGCGAGCTGTCACCAGACGAAAGCCGGCTGCCGCTCAGGGCGCTCGCAGCACGTTATCCCGCGCCGGCCGAGACGCGCGACGCAACGGACGACTAGGCCGCGCGAGGATCACGACGAGCGGGCGATCTGGCCGAACAGGATGGCCTTCGACGCCGGCGTCACCACCGGTCCGCCATTCAGCCACTCACGCCCGACGCGCCATCCCTCACGCACCGCCGGACGCGCGTTGCGCGCGAGAAACCAGCGCTTGAGATGGACGGGATGGTTCCTGCAGGTAACGCCAACCGGCTGGATGCCACTCCCGAGATTGGGTCAATTCATGCGGCGGAATGGACATCCTGCCGAACACCGCGAGGCCGGGATGCGCGCCTTCGCCGCGCGCGACCATGCGCCGCCCGGCCTTGCGAAGACCTTGCCCCGATCCCTACCTGATGTGCACGGGGCGACACTTGCGCCCGCGTGCCCTGACGGGAGAGGAGGCATGAGCTACCTGAGAACCGCGATCCTGCTGGCAGGCCTGACGGCCCTGTTCATGGGCGTGGGCTATCTGATCGGCGGCAGCAGCGGCGCAATGATCGCGCTGGTGGTGGCCGGCGCGACCAACCTGTTCGCCTACTGGAATTCGGACCGCATGGTGCTGTCGACCTACGGCGCCCATGAGGTCGATCGCCAGTCGGCGCCCGACCTCGTCGCGCTCGTAGCCGAACTCGCCGGCCGGGCAGCGCTGCCGATGCCGCGCGTCTATGTCATGGACAATCCGCAGCCCAACGCTTTCGCGACCGGACGCAATCCGCAGAACGCCGCGGTCGCCGTGACCACCGGACTGATGCAGAGCCTCAGCCGCGAGGAACTCGCCGGCGTGATCGCGCACGAACTCGCCCACATCAAGAACCACGACACGCTGCTGATGACCATCACCGCGACCATCGCGGGCGCGATCTCGATAGTGGCGCAGTTCGGCATGTTCTTCGGCGGCAACCGCAACACCAACAGCACCGGCGTGATCGGCTCGGTCGCCATGATGATCCTGGCGCCGCTCGCCGCGATGCTGGTGCAGATGGCGATCAGCCGGACCCGCGAATATGCCGCCGACGATCTCGGCGCACGCATCGCCGGCGAGCCGCAGTGGCTGGCCTCGGCGCTGGTGCGGATCGAGAACGGCGCCCATCGGGTGCCGAACATGGATGCCGAGCACAATCCGGCGACCGCGCACATGTTCATCATCAATCCGCTGTCCGGACAGGGCATGGACAATCTGTTCGCGACCCATCCATCGACCGCCAACCGTGTCGCCGCGCTGCAGCGACTGTCGGCCGAACTCGGCGCGCACCGCGCGGCACCGCAGGCCGGCCCGGGCGGCCCATGGAATCGCCCCCCGCCGGCGCGCGGGCCGTGGGGCTGAACCGGCCGCCCGCAGCAGACATGGCGACCGGCGAGGTTGTCTCGCCACCGTGCGCGCCCTAAGCTGATCCTTTGTGATCAGAGGCCCGCCGCGACGCATGACGGTTCTTCCCGTAGCCATTGCTGCGACCGGCATCTACCGGCCGCGCACGACCATCGCCTCCACGGACATCGACGCCACCCATGCCTGGCCGCACGGCCGCAGCGAGAGGCTGACGGGCATCGCCAGCCGCGCCGTGGCAGCCGACGACGAGTGCGCCTCGATGATGGCGAGCGAGGCGGTGCGGGCGGCGCTGGCTGGCGACACCTCCGGCCCGCTCGATCGTCTCGTGGTCGCCTCGATCATGTCGGAGCAGCCGATCCCGACCACCGCCGCGCTCGCCGCGCGCCGCCTCGGCCTCGATCGCATCGCCGCGTACGACATCAACGCCTCGTGCCTCGGCTTCCTGCAGGCCGTCGAGGGCGCGGCCGCCGCGATCACCCTCGGCGCCTCCACCAGAGCGGCCGTGGCTGCGGTGGACATCGCCTCGCTCGGCCTCGATCGCGAGGATCCGGCGACCGCCCCCCTGTTCGGCGACGGCGCCGCGGCGGCAGTGCTGCAACGCTCTGATGGTGCTTCCGCGATCCTCGCCATCCGGCTCGAGACCCATCCCGACGGCGCCGACCTCTGCGAAATTCCTGCCGGCGGATCGCGCTGGAATCCGCGCCGGCCGCCGCCATCCGAGAGCGACTACCTGTTCCGCATGAACGGCGCTGCGCTGGCGCGCCTCGCCATGGAGCGGCTGCCCGACTTCATCAGCCGCGTGCTCGACGAGGCCGGCGTCCGCCTCGGCGATATCGCCTGCGTCATGCCGCACCAGGCGAGCCGCCTCGGCCTGCGCTTTCTCGAGCGCCTGCTCGGCGACCACGGCGCGGCGATGGTCGACATTCTCGCTGATCATGGCAACCAGGTGAGCGCGTCGCTGCCGACCACGCTGCATCATGCCATCGAGAGCGGCCGCCTGCACCGCGGCGACCTCGGCCTGATGCTCGGCACCGCCGCGGGCTTCGGCATGGGCGCGATGGTCTTCAAGTATTGAGGCGCAGGATGACGGTGCCGATGATCGATATCGTCCGTTCTCGCGAGGCCGCTGCACTGTTGCGCGGCCTTCGGCTCGCCGTTGCGGCCTCACACCAAACATCGTTCAGGTAGAGGCGTCGTGCGCGTCCGGCTCGATCTGATGATCTGCGGCAGCTGCCAGCACCCGACCTGCATGGTGACGGGGCGGCCCGAACTTGGCCGCACCACGTTTCCCGCGCTGGTCGGACGCATCAGCCATCCGACCCGCGGCACCGTGCTGTTCGACACCGGCTATGGCGAGGCGCTGCGCGCCTCGACCGATGCCGTCGGCCGCCTTTACCGCCGCGTGCTGCCTTACAAGCTGGCGCCCGGCGAAGCCTGCGTGCACCAGCTCGCGGCGGCCGGCATCGCGGCGGGCGACGTCCACGCCATCGTGCTGTCGCACCTGCATCCCGATCACACGGGCGGCCTCAGCGACTTTCCGGCGGCGGAGATCCACTTGTCGCGCCGGGCGTTCGACGCCCGTGCCCCCGCCGGCTTCGGCGCGCGCGCCCGCGCGGGGCTGATCCGCGATCTGTTCCCGGCCGACCTCGCGGCACGCGCCCGCTTCTTCGAAGACGCAGCGGTCGTCACGAACACCACACGCCACGAGGAGTTTGCCGAAGGCCACGATATCTTCGGCGACGGCAGCATCGTTGCCGTGGCACTGCCCGGCCATGCCGCCGGCCATTTCGGCATCCGCCTCACGACCGACGGCGGGCGCGAGGTGTTCCTCGCTGCCGACGCCGCCTGGCTGTCGCTGTGCTACCGCGAGATGCTGGAGCCGCTGGCGCCGGCGCGCGCCTTCATCGACGACTATGCGGCGTACCGACAGACCCTGGCGCGGCTGCGGCGCTTCGCCGGACAGCGCCCCGACGTGCTGGTGGTGCCGTCGCACTGCTTCACCGCGATCGAGGACACCCGGCGTGAGCTCGCTTGACGCGCTGACGGCCTTCGCCCGGGCGAAGCTGCGGGCACGCTCGCCCCGCCTGCTCGCCGTGGCGGCTGGACCAGCGCCCGATCCATCGACGCCGGTGGTCAGCCCCGCCAACTATCGCAACGACTTCACGGCCTGGAACACGCTGGGACTCGACCTGCCGCAGGCGCGCGATCTGGCGCGTCGCGAGGCAGCCGGCGAGCCGACCGGCCATCCCGGCCTGAGCTTCGGACTGTCGACGGGAACGCTCGGCACGCCCGGCGTGTTCATCGCCTCGCAGCGCGACCGCGCGCGCTGGCTCGGCACCTTTCTCGCGCGCGTGCTGTCCGGCGGCGAGCTCCTCGACTTCGTCCGCTCCGGCCGTGTCGCGGTGCTGCTGCGCCACGACAGCCGGCTCTATCATCAGACGCGCACACGCACCGCGTTCTTTCCGCTGGGACGAGGTATTGCCGCAGTGGCGGACGGGCTCGCCGCATTTCGCCCCAACATCATTGTCGGGCCACCGTTCGCGCTGCGCCGGATCGTCGACAGCGCCGCGTTCGCCCGCGACCCATGGCGGGTGCGGTTCGTCGTCGCCGGCGGCGAGCCGCTGTGGCCGGAAGACGAGGCGATCCTGCGCGAGCGGCTCGGCCCGGTGCGCCAGGTCTACCAGGCCGCGGAGGGCTTTTTCGCCGCGAGCTGCGGCCACGGCCGGCTGCATCTCAACGCCGACATCGTGCAGTTCGAGCGCGCGACATTCATCGATGCCCCCGACCGCTTCATTCCCGTCGTGACCGACATCGCGCGCCATGGCCCGCAGCGGCTGCTGCGTTATCGCACCGACGACATCGCGATCGAAGCCACAGGGCCCTGCCCGTGCGGCTCGGTGCTGCCGTCGATCGCCGCGATCGAGGGCCGGCTGTCCGACGCAATCGTGACGCCGACCGGGGCACTGGCGTTTCCGCGCGCCGTGTATCAGGCCATCGCGCCGGCGCTCGGCGGTGCCCCGTTCCGCCTCGTGCAGGACGCGCCGAACCAGCTGACGTTTCATCTGCCCGGTGATCTTCCGCGCGCGGCCATCAGCCGTGCGGTCGATGCCGCGCGCAACTGCATCGGCGCCGACGTCGCCGTGGCTTCCCTGGAATTGCCGCGGCTCGACGACAAGTTCCGCCGCTTCGAGCGCCGCATGCCGCTGCCGGAGGACTTTTTCGCTCAGCGGCTGCGCGAGCCGACCGCCCTGCCGATCGCCGCGAGAAACGCCTCGCGCGGCCGATAGCGCGCCGCCGCCTGCGCCAGCGCCGGCAGCGCCGGAAAAGCTCCCGGCTTCAGCACCTGATCGAGCGCGACCAGCGTCGCGCGGCTGCCAAGGCTGTCGGCGCGCAGGCCCGCGCCCTTCGCAACGATGCGCGCGGCGAAATCGAACTGGTCGTAATCATGCGGCACGACCAGCGCGGGCCTGGCCGCGGCGATGGCGGCATAGGTGATGCCGGCGCCGCCGTGATGGATCACCGCGTCGAACGCCGGCAGTTGCGCCTCATAGGGCACGAACGGCAGCAGCACGGCGTTGCCGGCAAGAGGCTGCGCCGTGATCGCCGGGTCGGTCGTCCCGAGGCTGCCGACGAAGCAGACATCCGGCCGCGCCGCCGCCAGCGCGGCGATGTCGGTAGCGAGCGTTGCCTTTGCCCACGGCAGATGGGTGCCGAGGGTGACGAGCACGCGCGGCCGGCCGGCCGGAAGATCCGGCGGAACGACGTTTTCGGGATTGCGATAAAGCGGCCCGATCATCTCGAACGCGGCCGGCCAGTCGCGCGCGAACTCGAGCTCGGTCAGGCCGAAGCCAAGGATGCATGTCGGCGAATAGCAGGTCTCGCTGCCGTCGGCGCGGTACAGCCCCGAGTCGAGCGCCGCGAGCTCGCGCCGCGCAGCGAATGCGAACGCTTTCTTCATCGTGCGGACGAAGGCCCACCCGGAGGCATCGCGCGCGCGGTACAGCGGGCCCTCGCCCGCACGCCAGCCGCCGAGATATGACGGCGGCCCGCGCCGGCCCTCGATGGCGAACGGCGTCGCGATGGTGGTGATCCAGGGAATGCCGAGCACCGTCGCGGCAAGCCCCGCGGAGACGGCGACGGAATCGGCCACCACGACGTCCGGCGGTTGCGCGCGCCACAAGTCCAGCAATTCGTCCCGCGCGACGATCGCGACGGCGAGCGAACGGCGCAATTGGGCGAGCAGCCGGCGCGGGTTGCCACGAACGGGCTCGGCCGTGTCGGCGATCTGCTCCAGCTGCGGTCCCTCGAGACAATCGAGCGTCACCGCCGCAAGGCCGCGCCCTTCGACCGCCGCGCGCTTGCGCGCGCCGGTGATGACACGGACATCGTGGCCCGCCACGGCGGCGGCCTCGGCCAGTTCGAGCAACGGATTGAGATGGCCGGCGAACGGCGGCGCCACGACGGCGATGCGGCTCATGACCGGGGCTCCGCGAAGAACGCGGCGATGGCGGCGCGGGTGGCGTCATCTTCATAGTAGCCGAGATGCCCGCAATCCGGCCGGACATCGACCGGGCCGCGCCACAGCATGCGGCTCCAGGTGTCGCGGCGGCCCTGCACGACAAGGCGGCCAGCAAGACGGCCCGCGGGCGGCATCCGCCCCGCGGGGCCGACAATCGCCGCACGGATCTCGGGCCCGCTGGCCGGCAGACGGCCGAGCGCATCGGCGAGCAGGTCGACGCCGCAGCTGCCGGTGACCAGCAGCAGGCGCTGTTCGGTGCGCGCGATCAGCGTGGCGACGATTTCGGCCAGCGCGTCACGATAAAGCGAATTTCGCCGCGCCCAGATCCACTGGCGGGCATTGCGCACGCTCGCCATCACGATGGGCACCGGCTTCGCCGCCGGCGCCGCGAACGCCGCATGCCAGGGGAAGCCGACCGGCGTCACCAGCGTTTCCGCCGGCGCGACGCGGGCGAGGAAGGCCAGCTTGTCGGCGGCGAGCGCGCTGGTGGCAAAATCGCTTTGCCCGGTCAGCAGGCACAACCGCCGGGCCGCGTGCGGCAGCAGGAAGCCCGCAGGATCGAGTCTGGCGAGGCGATGGGCATAGGCCTCAGCCATCGGCGATCCGCCGCCCATGGAGCGTGATCGCCCGGTCGCGCCAGCGGATACGGTTCGGCAACAGGCTGGCCGACACCGCGTGGAGCGGCAACAGCAGTTCCGCCGCGATCTCGAAGGGCACGTCGGACAGCGGTGGCGCCGCGCCGGTCAGCCGCCGCACCAGGCCACGCGTCGCCATCGCCCTGGCCGCGAGCAACGCCAGCGCGACGCCGGCTGCGCGCAGCGACGCGCAGGCGCCGGCAACCAGCAGCGGCAGCACCAGGAATTCCGGCAGCACCACCAGCAGCGCAATGCCGAGCGACAGGTTTTCGCGGAGATAGAGGCGCGCGAACACCATCCAGCGCCGCATCAGCGTCAGCCAGTGGCGCAGGCCGCGCACGGTGGTGATCACCGTCACCGCGCAGGCCGACTGCACGATGCGTCCGCCATTGTCGAGGAACAGCCGCGCAAGGGCATAGTCGTCGGTGACTTCGTGCACGATCCTTGCGAAGCCGCCATGGCGGCGGAGGTCGTCCGTGCGCATCAGCGAGAACATGCCGTTGATGGTGTGCGCGAGGCCAAGTCGCGCGGCCGGCAGATAGGTTAGCGCCGAGTTCGCGTTGACAAAGCCGGTGATCAGCCGCGAGCCGACAGTGGCACGCGCCGCATAGAGCGGCAGGCCGGTGGCCAGCACACCCGGCGAGACCTGCGCGGCGAGATGGCCGAGCGTCGATGGCGGCAACACCGTGTCGTCGTCGAGCACGGCAACGAATGGCGTCTCGACCCGCGCCAGACCGGTGGCGAGCTTGAACGTCTTGGGATTGACGCTGGCCGGCGGCCGCGTCCCGCGCAGCATGCTCACGGCCGGGTGGCCGACGGCCGCGAGCGCCTGCCGCACGGCGGCCTCGCCGGCGGCATCGTCCTCGTCGACGAGCCAGAGAAAACGCGCGGCCGGCGCATTGCGCAGGTTGGCTTCAAGGCATGCCGCAAGCGCCGGATCGCCGCCGAGGATTGGCTGCAGGCAAGTCACCTCCGCCTCGTCGACCGTCGCGGTCCAGCGCGCCCTTGCGGCGATCTCGCGCAGCGCGAGACAGCGGCGCACGAGATCGAGGCCGACAAAAACCGCCGCGATGATCGCGAAGACCGCCCAGGCCATTACAGCTGCGCTCCGGCCTTGTGCCAGGCGACGAAGGCAGCGATGCCGTCAGCCGTGGAGAATGGCGGCGGCCCGATGAGATCGATCATGCGCTGCGGCGCGAACGTCTTGCAATGGGTGAGCGCCGAAACGCCGAAGCGGGTGATCGGCGGTTCGCGCCAGCCGAACAGATGGCGCGAGGCCCATTCGGCGACGGCGGCGATGCGCATGGCGCTGCCATAGGACCAGCGCAGCTTCGGCAAGGGATAGCCGAGCTGCACCAGCACGTCGTCGAGCATGCGGCCGGTATCGATCGGCTTGCCGTCGGTAACATGGACGACGCCGGCGAGGCGCCGCTCGATTGCAACCTCGACCGCATGAACGAGATTGTCGATGTAGACGACATCGGCGAGCGAAGCGCCGCCATCGGTGCGGACGATGCGCGGCAGCATGCGCTTGCGCGCGGCGTCGAGGATGCGCGGAAACAGCACGGTATCGCCGGGGCCGTAGACAGCCCGCGGCCGCAGGATCGAGGCCGCGGGCCATGCCGCCCGCACCATTTCCTCGGCCTCGCGCTTGGCCGCGGCATAGCCGTTGATCGGCGTTTCCGGATAGGGCTCGTCCTCGGTGAGATCGAACTGGTCGCCGGCGCGGTACAGCACGGCGGTGGTCGAGATTAGCACGAAATGATCCGCGCCCGTGCGCCGCGCATGGGCCAGCATGTGGCGCGTCGCATCGACGATGTTGCGGCGATAATCCACCGGTCGCGCCCACGGCGACGCCAGCGCCGCGGCATGCACCACGACGTCCGCGCGCGGCGCATCCGCCGGCAGCGGGATGGCAAGATCGTGCAGCAGCTGGCGATCGGCGGCACCCTCGCGCGCAGGACGCCGGCTGACGCCGATGACGCTCATCCCGCCGGCGCGAAACGCGCGCCCGAGCGCACCGCCGACGAAGCCACTCGTACCGCTGACCAGGATGCTTGCAGGCAAATCGGCGCTCCGAATTCAGTATCCCCGCACCGTACAACAGATAGCCGCCGTTGTGACCGCCGCTCGCGCAGCCTCCGGAACCGCCGCAATGCCAATGGAATCAGGCGCTTCAGCGGGCGCGCCCCGCCGAACGCCGCCGCTCTGCCGCATGATGCGCGCCAGCACGCGACGGCCGCGCGCGGAAGCCTGAGCGCCAATCAGCCGCGCATCGCTCGTGTTGTCCACAACAACGTGGCTCTCCGGCTTCGCACAAGGTTCGCTTGCTAACCATTCGTTAATGATTGTCCGTGTGCCCGTTTCATCATGGTAGACCCGACACCTCCGGAGACACCTCCGACCACGCCCGCAGCAGATCCGCAGCCTCAGGCCGCGGTCGCCGGTGCCAATGGGTCGAAGGCCCAGACGGCCGGCAAGGCCGGTCCAGCCTCGCCCACCATCGACGAATTGCTGGCCAAGGAAGCGCTCGCCAACCTCAAGCGCGCGCGCGCCGTGCCGCGCAGCGAAGCGCTCAAACCCTTGACCCGCAAGCCTGTTCCAGCCGCGACACTGGTCGCGCGCGCGGCGCTGCCGCAGCCATGGAAAACGCCGTTCATCGCGCTCGCCGCCGTGGTCGCGCTGTCCACGGCGCTGTCCATCGGCGGCCTCAGCTACATCGCGGCGCGGCCCACCACCGCGACATCGATTGCCGACGCGGAGTTGCGCAGCCTGCGCGATAGCGTGGCCAGCCTGCGACGGACTGTCGCATCCCTGTCCAGCGACGTCGCCGCAAACCGCGCTGCGCTCGACGCGAGTGGCCGGTCGGCCAGCGACCGCTTCGATCGTCTCGTGCAGAGCGTCGAGCGCGTCGAGCGCGACCAGACGCTCGCCGCCACCAGGATCGAACGGCTGAATGAACAACGCGCGCAGCTTGCGCGCACGAGCGGCGGTGCGCCCGCCGCAGACATCACCGGCAGCATCCAGCCGCAGCGGCCGGCTGCCGCGCGGCGCGACGTCATCACGGGCTGGCGCGTGCGCCGCGCCTTCGATGGCGTTGCCGTTCTCGAAGGACAGATCGGCGTGATCGAAGTGGTGCGGGGCCAGGATGTCCCGAACCTCGGTCGCATCGAAGACATCAGAAACGAAAACGGGAGCTGGCAGGTGCAGACCAGCAAGGGAGTCATTCTCAGTACGCGTTGACTTTTGCTGCTGCATGCGACCGATCGAATGGCACTGCAATTCCATCGGCAAGATCAGGCCTTGATGCGCGCGTCGACACATGTCGGCGGCGATATCAGGAGCATTGTGTGCTCGCGGTCTGCGTGGCGTGACGGCTGCGCATGTCACGCGGGCGCGCGCGTCATGGTCATCCCACGAACTATCCACAGCGCGACGTGCGCGCATGCTTATCCACTGCGGCGAGCCGGATGCGGCGCTTTGCCGCAAACCGGCAACGCACCGGCGATGTCGACGACGCCGCACCGACCGCGTTCGCGCACGCTGTTTCAGCGACGCAGCGGCGATCACAAACGCGGATCGAAACTGCATCGCTGCAGCCATCGCTCCAATCACCATGATTGTCGCGACGAAGCGCGATTAATTCATCGTCCTTTCAACGGCATGCGTTGCGCGCGTCGCTCGCACGACGACGCGCATGCGCGAGGCATCGCACGATCGTCGCGCTGCCGTCAGATCGAATAGTCGCGCACATCACACACACCGCTTGCGAACGACAGCTGAAAACACCTTGCCTGATAGCGTTTCGGAGAACCGCATCGTGAAACCCACAAGCACATCACAGCAAATTGCTGTTCCAAAATGGCACGCAGAGACGCGTGCACAATCGCTTTGCTGTTCTTGCGCAGCGCAATTGCTTGACGATCACACGTCGCTGCGACGTAATGGAACCGCTCTCCGATTCGAGCGTGTGCGAACTGTACGATGATGTGCAAATCGAAATAGCACGCGGAGCATTCTTGATGAGTTTCCCATCAACATGCTTCGCGGCGCCACCGAGATGGGTTCATCAAGACTTCATTTTGCTTGTTCAGAGAACAGCAGATGAACTCCGGCGTCCGTCCGCACATCTTCGAACAGCACTCGCTGCGGCAGGCATCACCACCGCATCGGAGCAGTTCACACGCGCACATCACGTCTTCGACGGCATCGCGCGCGCGTGATCTGGAACTGAGCTTGTATCGCGTTAGTACCTGTTGTTTTGCGTAACCAGAATGGAGCGAGCGGGCCTGCTCCGACTCCACGACAACCATCTAGGCAAGCAGGGGCACTTACATGTTCATCGTCATCGATGATCGCGAAACCGTTACGAAAGGCTATGCCGCGGGCTTCGACCGCGAAGGCGTCGTCTCGATCGGTTTTTCGTCGAAGGACTTCCGCGAGTGGCTGGAGTCCGCCGTCGGTCACGACATGATGGCGATCGGAGCATTCATTCTCGGCGATTGCTCGGACCGCACCAGCATTCCGCGGACCATCCGCAACAAATCGCATGCGCCGATCATCGCGCTGACCAACCTCAAGCAGCTGACCGCGACGATCGAGCTGTTCGAAGCAGGCGTCGACGACGTCGTGCATGTTCCGATCCACGTGCGCGAGATCCTGGTGCGCACCGCCGTCATTCGCCGCCGCGCGTCCACGCAGTCGACGGAAACGCCGACCAGCCTGATCCGCGTCTTTCTCGACGGCCGCTATCCGGAGATCGGCGGCCGCACGCTGGCGCTGCCGCGCCGCGAGCTGCGCATTCTCGAGCACCTGGTCGGCCATCAGGGCAAGTGGCTGACGAAGGCGCAGCTGTTCAATGCCACCTACGGCCTGTTCGACTCCAGTTTCGATGAAAACGTGATCGAGGGGCATGTCAGCAAGCTGCGCAAGAAGCTGCGTGGTCATCTCGGCTACGACCCCATCGAGTCGAAACGCTACATGGGGTATCGCCTGGAGGATCTGAAGCCGCGGCCTAACGGCGAATCTGGTCCTTTGACACATAATTGAAGTCCTGGACCAGGACGTCCTGCACCACCTCGGCCTGGAGGCGCTTGTTGACGCGTTCGCGGACCGTGCGGGTGAGCTGGCCGAGGTCGTAGCGGGCGAGATTCCTGAAATCGAGTTTCTCGTCCGCGTAGATGTTCCGAAACGCCTCGTCGACGACATAGGTCTCGGGCGGAACGGCGGACTGGCGCAGCGCAGTGGCATCCGCCGTGAAGGCGAACTGAGCGATGATATAGCCCTGGACGCCGCCCTCGGCGATCATCGGCACGTTGATGATCCGTGTCTTCTCGGACACGACACCTTCGCTGTATTCCTGCCGCGCCGCCGAGGCCGCGCGGCCGTCCTTCCAGTAGGACAGGCCAAGGCTCGCTCCCACGGTGACAGCGCAGGCCCAGACCCCCGCCAGCAACAGCCGGACTATCTGCATCGGCCGGCCTCCGTCATCGAATAGGTGCCGTCGGACTCGATATCCTGAATCGACTTCGCGATGATCGCCGATACCTCGCGCACCGCATCGAGATGGACCTGCAGCACCGCCTGGTTGCGGACGAGGCTGGCGCGCAGGCCGCTGAGATGCGCTGCGACGCGCGGATCGACCGCAGTGTTTTCGGTCAGACGCATGGCCCGCGTGAGTTCCAGCAGACCGCGGTTCTTGCGCTCGCCGTAGGCGGCGAAATCGACAGCTTCGCGGTTCTCGAGCTTCCCGGTCTCCTCGTCGACCGTCACCTTCAGCCGCTCGATCGCGCTCAGCGTGCTGGATTCCGTGCCGAGCCACTGCGCCACAGCCGGCTCGTCGTCCCCGGCCGCGACTTTCAACTCCACCCCCGGCAACGCCGGCAGCACTTGCCCGGCGTCCGCCACCGTCTGATCCAGCCCGGCGTCCGCAGACCTCATGTCCCGTATCATCCCCGTCCCCATCACATCTGTTGCCACGCGCTAGCCCTCGCCGCTTGCCGGCAAGGCGGTCGAGCGCGACTTGGCCAGTTGCTTCGCAATGCCGATGCCGTCACCCTTGGCCATCTCGTTGCCGATCTGCTCGGCCAGCATCGACCGCCAGATTGTGCCGGCTGTGCCCTTGCCGAAGACCTCGCTCGCGCCCTCCGGCAGCATCGATTCCACGAACGTCTGCAGGACGAACGCCTCGAACTTGCGATAGACGGCGCGGCCGTCCTTGACCTGGCGGACAACCGGGGCATGACCGCTGTCGACAGGCAGCACCGGCAGCTGTGCATCGGCCGACGGGGCATGCGGCCCTGCCTGCGCGAGCCTGCCCGCGGCGATACGCCCGTCCATCTCGGCCACGAAGGTCCCGCCTGCCGCGCTCGACAGCCGCTCGAGCCGCGTCTCCGCGAGCCGCTGCACCGCGGGGTCCGCGGCCGACATGACGTCGACGATCAGATCCTGCACCGGCGCGACGGTCATGGGCGGCCCCGCACGGCATGCGGCAGTGATGTCATGGCTTGTCGTTCCCTGTCCTGTGCGCGGCGCGCCGCGGCATCGATAATGTCTTCGAGGGCGCGCTTCTCGTCGGTGCGCGCCGCGCTGCGGTCCGCGGCATCGGACACACGCTGAACCTGCTTGAGCTTGCGCGCCTCGGCCAGCGCCTGTGCGGCGAGCGTCTCCCTGGTCCGCGCGAGGGTCTCGCGCGCGATACTCGCCGACCTCAGGTTGCGGCTCGCGGTCTGCGCCGCCAGCGCCGGCATGCCGCAGGCGGCGTTGAAGCCTTCGATGATGCGGCGCTGGCGCTCCTCGGCCTCGTGCTCGCGGGCGCTGCAATCCATCAGCTCCCACTGCGCCAGCTCATGCAACCGCAGCTGGACGGCGACGAGCCGGCGGATCTTGCGTTCGCGCGTCATTATCGCCTCACCCGCCGAGCCATGACGCAAATGCGATCGCGAACTGCTGCACGAGTTCGCGCCCGGTGAGATAGAGCAGCATCAGGCCGCCGAACAGCACGAACGGCAGCGAGATGAAATAGACCGGAATGGTGGGCGTCAGCTTGTTGGCGAGGCCGATGGCGAGGTTGACGACGATGCCGTAGATCACGAACGGGCTTGCCACCCGCAACGTCAGCACGAAAGCCTGCGACAGATTGTCGGTGAGCTGCGACAGCGCCGCTTCGCTGCTGACGACCGCTGTCGGCGACCACAGGCGGTACGATCCGATCAGGCCGCGCAGCAACTCCCAATGCTGATCGGTAAGAAACAGCAGCACGACCGCTGGCAGCGTGATCAGCGGCACGAGCGCCGGTACGTGCTCGCCGTCTTCCATCGTACCGGCGATGCCGCTGAGGCCGATATTGGAGGCGATCATGGTCGCCATGGTCTCCAGCGCCAGAAAGAAGACGCGCGCGGAGAGGCCGATCAGAAAGCCGATCACCAGTTCCGACCCGATCGCGCGGACGACAACCGGCGTCGCAGCCCCTTCCACCGCCGGCCGCACCGTGGCTTCGAGCAACGGTGCCAGCATCAACGTGATGTTGATCGCCAGGAATAGCCGCACCTGGACCGGAACGTTGGCGCGCGAAAAGCCGGGCGCGACCATCAGGCAGGTGCCGACGCGGCAGAAGATCAGGAAGGTCGCGAGGACCGTGGCCGGGACCGACGCGGTCAAGAAATCGCTCCCAGCGACTTGACCTCGACGCCCCGCGCGATCTCGACGTGCGACAACACCGGCAGCGTCGGGAACACGCGCTCCGTGATCATGCGCACATAGGGCCGCACTTCCGGCGGAGCAACCAGTACGACGCTCTCGCCCTCGGACATCGCCTTGCGAACCATGGTCGATACATCGGCCGCAAATTGCTCGACCAGGCGCGGATCGGCATCGAACTCGATGATCTCGCCCTTGGCATCGCGCTTGAGGCTCTGGTGGAACGCAAGGTCCCAGCGGTTGCCGAGCCGCAACACCTTGAGCACGCCATCGTCGGCGAAATCACCGCAGATCTGCTGCGCGATGCGCATGCGAACATGTTCGACGATATGCTCGGCGCGCCGCACATACGGCACGATTTCGGCGACCGCCTCGAGAATGAGATGCAGGTTGCGGATCGAAATGCGCTCGGCCAGCAACAGCTTCAGCACCGCCTGCAGACCCGAGTACGAGATCTGGGACGGGCAGATGTCCTCGATCAGCCGCTTGTATTCCGGATCGAGCCGATCGAGCAGCGCGCGCATGTCCTTGTAGGACAGCAACTGCGCGAGATTGCCGCGCACCACCTCGCTGAGATGCGTGAGCAGCACCGACATGTTGTCGGCGACCTTGAAGCCATCCTTGCGGACATCGGCGAGGAAGGTCTCGGGCACCCACATCGCCTTCATACCGAACGCCGGCTCGGTGGTCTCGTCGCCTGGCACGTCCGGCTGGCGTATCCCGTCGAACAGCACGAGAACCTCGCCCAGGCGCAGTTCGTGCTGCGCCACGATGGTGCCGTGGATCTTGATGCGATAGGTCTTTGGTCCGATCGCAATGTCGTCGGCCAGCTTGATCTCGGGTATGACGAAGCCGTACTGCGTGGCGAAGCGGCGCCTGATCTTGCTGACGCGATGGCTGAGTTCGCCGCGGGCATGCAGCATCTGGACGGCGAGCTGGCTGCCGACGCAGAGCTCGATGTCCGCGGTCTTGAGGAATTCCTTGATCGATTCCTTGGAATCGGCCTGCGCCTGTTCGCGCTCCTGCGCCGCAACCGTCTCCTCCTGCTTGCGGCGCGCGGCCTGCCGCCGCGGCAGCGCGTAGCTCATGAACGCCATGACGCCGCCGAGAAAGGCGAATGGCAGCAACGGCAGCCCAGGCATCAACCCCAGCACGAACATCATCAGCGCTGCGACGGACGTGGCGCGCGGGTACGCGCCGAGCTGCTTGAGCACCATCTCCTCGGCCGAGCCGCGCGTGCCGCCCTTGGACACCAGAAGGCCCGCCGACAGCGACACGATGAGCGCTGGTATCTGCGACACCAGACCGTCGCCAACCGACAGCTTGGTGAACACATCCGCCGCGCGGGCCAGCGGCAGGCCATGATGGGTGACACCGATGACAATGCCGCCGAAGATATTGATGGCGGTGATGATCAGGCCGGCGATGGCGTCGCCACGCACGAACTTGGAAGCACCGTCCATGGCGCCGAAGAAGGCACTCTCTTCTTCGAGCTCGCGGCGCCGGCGCTGCGCTTCCTTGTCGTCGATCAATCCCGCCGACAGGTCGGCGTCGATCGCCATCTGCTTGCCGGGAATCGCATCGAGCGTGAAGCGGGCGCCGACCTCGGCGATGCGGGTCGCGCCCTTGGTGATGACGACGAAGTTGACGGTCACCAGGATGGCGAAAATGATCAGGCCGATGACGAAGTCACCGCCCATCACGAATTTCGAGAATCCGGCGACGACGTAGCCCGCCGCGTGCTCGCCCTCGGCGCCGCGCGACAGGATCACACGCGTCGTCGCCACGTTGAGCGCGAGGCGCAGGATGGTGGCGATCAGGAGCACGGTCGGGAACGCCGAGAAATCCAGCGGACGCTGGATCCACAGCGCCACCATCAGGATCAGGGCCGACAGCGCGATCGAAAACGCCAGCCCGACGTCGATCAGCAAGGCTGGAACCGGCAGCACCAGCATGGTCACGATGGCGACGATGCCGACCGCAAAGGCGACGTCGGCGCCGATCCGCCGCTCGTTCGGAAGCCCCCGGATCAGGGTGTCTGTCATGAAGAATCCCGCGAACACGTCACGGCCGCACCTTGCAATCGCTAGCTTGTGCGAGGGTGGCGGCGGGCGTCAGAAGCCGTGTTCGATCCGGGCATAGAGCAGCTCGGTGAAGGCGTAGATGTGCGCCCCCATGAACGAGCCGGACACCGCGGCCACGATCAGCATGACCACGATCTTGGGGATGAAGGTCAGGGTCATTTCCTGCACCTGCGTCAGCGCCTGCAGCAGCGCGATGGCGACGCCGACCAGCATCGCCGCGCCGACCGCCGGCCCCGACGCCACGATGATGGTCCAGATGGCCTGCTGGACGATATCGAGCGCATCGCGTTCATTCATGAAAAGATCCCGGGCTGTGCGATGACTGTCATGGCGACGCAGGGTGCAGCGCAGCGGCGCGACAGTCCGCCTCGCGCGCCGATCGCGACCGCCGCCGGGCGGCGGCGCAACGGCGCCTGGTGCGGCGTCAGCTGATGGTGATGCCAGGTCCGAGCTTGACTTCGGTACCGTTCTCGAGGCTCGCCACGGCGCCGCCCTGGATGATGCGTACGGACTTGATCTTGCTGGTGGTGCTCTGGCCGTCGGGCGTGGTGAAAGTGGCGGTCCGCCCGATCAGGCTCTCCGCCTGGGACAGCGCCGTGGACGACAGCAGCGTATCGAGCTTGGTGTTGGTCTGCACCGCCTGCTCGATCGCCGAGAGCTGCGCGAACTGGCTCATGTACTGCGTCATGTCGGTCGGATTGGTCGGATCCTGATTCTTCATCTGCGCGATCAGCAGTTGCAGAAACTGGTTGTAGTTCACCGTGGTCGGCGGTGCCGTACCGTCTGTGGTCTTGCTCGTCGCAGAGCGCGTCGAGGATACGCCGTCGACAGCCATGATGTTCTCCCTGGATTCAGGCAACTTCGGTGGAGCGCGGCAGCGCCGGTGCTGTCGCCGTGTTCAGCCGATCGACGGCAGGAGCCGTCGGGGGCGCGTCGCCGCCGCTGAGAATGACCTGTTCGATCACGAACAAAGCGCGGATCCTGCGCAGCGCCTCATAGTAGCGCCTGGCATCGACCAGCTCGTTGATGGCGGCGAGGCCGGTGAGAATTTCGCCGTTCTCGGAGACCCGCCGCAGCGCGCCATATTGTTCGCAATAGATCGCGAGCGCGTCCGAGACGTCCTGCGGCGTCATCAGCATGAGTTGAACGACGAAATACAGCTGGCGCAGCGGCGTTGTCGCCTCCGTCACCTGCATCACCTGGTTTTCCAGAAGGAAGTTGACGTCGTTGACCAACTCGAGCGTGACCTTGCGATCAACCCGCAGCACGGCGCCGTTGATATAGATTCGCTCGCCGGCGCGCAGCGAGATGCACATCGGCTTCTTCATGCCAGCGCGTCCCGGATGATGATGTTGATGCCGAGCAGTTGCGCGACATCGGTCGACCTCTCCTCGCGCACCCGATCGGCTTCCCCGATCACCCAAAGACCGATCGAGATGAGTTCGGCGCGCAGCTTTTCCGGCAACCCGTTGCGGTCACTGGACAGGTCCTGCACAAAGAACGTCCACAGCTTGCGAACGAACAGCAGCGCTTCGGCATCCTGCGGCGGGACGAGTTGACCGCCACCCAGCCGGGTCAGCAGGTCGATGCCGTGGTTCAGGGCTTCGCGCTCGCGGCCGCGCGCCTCGCGGCTGCCATCTTCGATCACCGTATCGTAACTGGAAAATGTCATCTGTTGTGCAATCGGCTGCGAACCGGCGACGCGCCGATCAGAGATAGTTCAGGATGCTGAGCTTCTGGATGCGCGTGGTCAGCGCCAGCGACATCTCCAGCTGATTCTGCAGACTGGTGACGCGGACCGACGCTTCGGCGGGATCGACCTTTTCCATCGCGGTGACCTGCTTGGTGATGAGATCTCCCTGGACCTTGAGACGGCCGGTCGCGTTGGTGGTCTGCTCCTGCGCGGTGCCGATCTTGGCACCGACGCCGGCGAGATCGTTGATGGCGTCGCCGATGACCTTGGTTGCCGAGTCGACGACGGTCTGGAATGCCGCCTGGTTGAGGTTCTGCGTGCCGAGGTCGCTCAGCATGGTGTAGGCCATGGCCAGCTTGCGGAATGCGGGCTCGTTGGCGCTTACCGAACTGTTGATGGTCTCCGTGGTGGAGATCCGGCTGGTCATCACCTGATCCGACGCGGCCGACCAGTTCGTGCCCCAAGCTGGATCTGCGAACTGCGCCTTGAATGTCGTATCGAGGAAGTTCTGCATCGCCGACGCGCTGATGCCGGACGCCGCGGGCGACGACTGCGGAAAGCCGAAATTCGCCAGGAAGGCCGCATCGACCGCAGCCTTGGCCGGCGATCCCGCGGCATAGGTCGTGACCGGCTGTACCGACGTGTTGATGCCGCCGAACAGATACTGGCCGTCCATCGTGACGTTCAGTGTCGCCAGCAGGCCACCGAGATTGGCTTTCGCCGACGGCAGGATAATGTTGGCGCCGTTGGCCGAGTTGCGCGACGCCAGCAGATCCTTCTGGAACGACTGGGCAGTGCCGATGAGATCGGTGACGCGCTGCTGCGCGACGTCGAGGCGACCGGACACCAGGGCGTTGGTATCGACCATCTTTTCGATGTCGAGCAGATCCGCCCGCAAGGTGACGTCGCGGCCGGCCAGCGCGCCGAGATCAAGACCGACGTCCGCAAAACGCCCGTTGGTCGCCTCCTGGGTCGCCTTGGACAGCGCGACCTGGCTCTTCATCGCCGACAGGCGCAGGGTCATCGAAATCGCGTTCGTCGAGATGAATGTCGTCGCCATCGTCTTACCTCACCGCAGCCAGAAGATCTTTGAGCATCGCATCAACCGTCGAAATCAGCTTCGAAGACGCCGAGAACGTCCGCTCGACCTGCAACATGAACGACATCTCGTCGTCCATGTTGACGCCGCTGACGTTCGAAAGGGCCTCGGCGCTGCGTTCCAGCAGCGTCTGGCTGTAGGTGGCTTCCGCGTTGGTGTTCTTGCGCTGCGCCTCGAGCCAGCTCACGGACGAGCCGGCGAAGTCCACGAGGCTACCGCTGGGCTTGCCCTGCGCAACCGGATCGAATGGACGGTTGGCGCCCATGCTGTCGACCATCTGCTGCAGCCGCGCCGAAAAACCGGTCGCTCCGGTGGTGTTGTAGCGATAGGCGGGGTTGCCGGAGATGGCACCGTCCCTCAGCAGGCTTGGATTGCCCCCCGCGGTCTGATCGACCGACGGATTGACGAAGATAGACCCGGCGAGACCGGCCGAGATCGTGCCCGACGGCGGCATGGCCGGCGCGCCGGGATAGGTGAACAGGCCGGGCACATCGGGCAGCCCGCCGCCGCTCTGGTCGCTCTCGGCAAAGGTTTCGACCAGCCCGCGGGCGATCTCGTCAAGCTGGCGCTGATACGTCACCGTCGTGCTGTCGCGCAGCGTCGCGAGGCCGGCCAGATTGCCGCCATGGATCGGCATCACAGCCGACGCCCCGGTCACCGGCACGCCGTCGATATAGACGGCGTTGCCGGATGTGCCGGCAGTATAGGCGTTGGTCGGGCTGAACGTGACCGCGCGGGCATTTGTCTCGAACAGCGTGACGCCGGAATCCGTATAGATCACAGTGTCGTTGTTGGCGCGGGTGGCCACGGTGATGCCGACCTCCTGCGACAGCTTCGACAGGATGCTGTCGCGCTGGTCGAGGTAGTCCCCGACGTCGGCGCCGGTGATGGTGCCCTTGACGATCGAGGTATTGACCGTCTCGAACTGCGCCAGCAGCTGGTTGATGGTCGACACCGACGTCGCCATGTCGGCGTCGGCATCGGCGCGCACGCCCTGCACCGTCTTGGTCGCGCTGTTGAGCGAAGTCACCACGCCCTTGGCAGCCGTCACTGCAGCGCCGGCGAACGTGGTGTTGGTCGGCGCGGTGGCGTATTGCTGCAGCGCCGTCTTGAGTTTCGCCAGTTGCGCCGCGGGTGACTGGTCCTGCTGCGGATCGTCGACCGTGGTCGCGGCGACGCGCAGCAGGCCATTGTACAACGTGTCCTGCTTCGCTGCTGCCGATGTCGACTTGAGGACGTTGGCAAACAATCCGGCGCTCGATGCACGCTGGATGCCGGCGACATAGACGCCGTTGCCGGGCAGCGTCGCCACCAGCACGCTCTTGCGCGAGTAGCCGTCGATCTGGGCGCCGGCGATGTTGCGCGACACCACCGAGGCTTGCGTACCCGCCGTCATCAGCGACGTGCGCGCCGAGTTGAGTGCGACCGTTAGTGACATGACAGGCTCCGGGCGGGCGACATCAGGACAGGCCTCAGCGCTTCAGGTTGACGAGGACGTCGAGCAGGTCGGCGCCGGTCTGGAACACCTTGGAGTTGGCGGTGTAGCCACGCTGCGACTCGATCATTGCCGTCAGTTCGCTGGCAAGGTCGACATTGGACTGCTCGAGCGCCTCGGACTTCATCGTGCCGAGCCCGCTGCGCCCGGCGAAATCGACCTGCACGTTGCCGGAATTGATCCCGACCGAGTAGACGTTGCCCGCTTCCGGCACGAGATTGTCCGGGCTCGGCACGGTGGCAAGCGGGATGCGGTAGGTCGCCAGCCGCGTGCCGTCCGTGTAAACAGCATACATCGTGCCGGCCGGATCAACCTCGACCTTGTCGATCGAGCTCGGCGCATTGCCGTCGACGGTGGCCTTGAACGCGAACTCCGATGCGACCTGCGTCATGGCGGAGAAATCCAGTGTCATCGGCGAACCGCCGGGCACCGTCAGCGCCATCGATGTCGGGCTCGCCGCCGCGAGCTTTCCCTTGCCCGTGGCGCTGACGTCGAAGGTGAACGTGCTCGAGGCCAGCGCGGGGCTCGAATACGGAAAGCCGCCATTGGTGGAGTTTGCGCTGTTGTAGACCTGCACGTTCCAGGTGTCGGCCGCGGTCTTGCTCATGTAGACATCGAGCGTGACCTTGTTGCCGATGTTGTCGTAGGTGACGACCGACGTTTTCGACGTGTAGTTGGGCACGCCGGCGGTCACGGCGGCGTTGGCGTTGAGATTGGAGCTGATGGTGGCCTTGGTCGACGGGTTGCCCTGCAGCGCGGTCTGCGCGATGTTGACGACATCGAGGCCGGTGAGGCCGTTGGCGACGACGTTGGGCGCGCCGTTCTTGAGACTGTAGCCCATTAGATAGTAGCCCGCCGCATTGACGAGATTGCCCTGGCCGTCCGGCACGAACGAACCCGCCCGGGTGAGGAACGGCGTGCCCGCCCCGTTTGAGACGACGAAGAAGCCGTTGCCCTGAATCGCAAGATCGGTCGCCGACGTCGTGTACTGCAGCGGGCCCGGGTCAGCGATGGCGTAACGGACCTGCGTCTCGACGCCGCCGGAGTTGTAGGAGCCTGAACCGCTCTTGAGGATCAGCGACGAAAACTCGGTGGAGGCGCGCTTGTAGCCGGAGGTGTTCACGTTGGCGATATTGTCGGCCACCGTCGACAGCTTGTTGGACTGCGCGGTCATTCCGGAGCCACCCGTGCGCATGACACCATACAGACTCATCGTTCATCTCCATTCTGAGTGGAAGGCATTAGAGGTGCTTTTGCTTGCGTGAGGCTTGCTCCACGTCCTGCGGTGGAGTCGCTGTCGCGCGTCGCGCAGAATGCGCGCGCCTTGTCCGTCCATGATCCAAAGCCGCTCGCGACGAGATGGCCGATCACGCCGCAGACATAACGGCGCTGCGCCACGACGTTGTTGGGACCTGCGTTGTAGCGCGCGACTGCCATCGTCCAGTTGCCTTCGCGGGCGCGCAATTCCTTGAGGAAGCGCGCGGCGTAGTCGACATTGCGCACGGGATCGAACATCGCTTCGACGCTGCTGAACTGCGCGCCGTGATAGAGATGATTGATCTGCATGCAGCCGAGATCGACGAGCTTGGCGCCCCTGCTTCTGGCGCCGTTGAACTCGGCCACGGCCTGCCGCAGGTCCGCGGCACGCAGCGTCCGGCCATCGATGTTGAGCGCATACGGATGGAGCACGCCCTTGCGGCCTGTCTCGCTGAGACCCACGGCATAGAGCACACCGAGCGGCACGCCATGGCTGCGCGCGGCGCGCGCCATCTCGCGCTCGCACGGCCCGTCCGCCCGCGACGCGGTCGCCGCGCTACAGATAGACAGCATCGCCAGTGCGGCGAGGCGCAGCCGCCTCGTCCACGGGACGCTCGACCGGTTGATTGATCTGATCATGACCTTGCCTGTGATGACGGCTGCCGGCCTGCGCGTCGCCGGACTGACGACCCGGGCTGTCGCTGCTGAACTGCGCGGCGCCCTGCGATTGCTGCTGCGGCTGATGCTGCCCCTGCTGAGCCTGCGGCTGGCCGCCGCCAGGATCCATGTGACCGGTGTGGCTGTGATCGATCGACGCGATCTCGAAGGTGTAGCCGGCCGACTGCATCGCATCGACCAGCCTCGCATGCTCGTCGCGCAACAGCTGCGTCGTGTCATGACGATCGGCGGCGAGCTTGACCTCGATGGCGTCACCGCTGAGCCGCATCCGCACGGTCACCGCGCCGAGATTCGGCGG
The DNA here is from genome assembly GCF_018131225.1 of Bradyrhizobium sp. U87765 SZCCT0048. Classification (GTDB taxonomy): domain Bacteria; phylum Pseudomonadota; class Alphaproteobacteria; order Rhizobiales; family Xanthobacteraceae; genus Bradyrhizobium_A. The sequence continues at coordinate 25,241 of NZ_JAFCMM010000008.1, forward strand.
ATCGAGCTGCACCGTCAACATCCGCATCGGCGCGTCGGGCGTGCGTTGCAGCGATGCGGCGGCGGTGTCCGCGGCGGGAGCGGCGGCGGCGCCCGGCGCTGCGACGGCGTCCGACGCGATGCGATCGACGATCTTCTGCAGCAGCGTCGGCTGCCCGACAGGCTGGAAATGCGTTTCCTGCTCGCGCACCACCACCTTGACGGCCGGCATCGCGCGCGGTTCAGCCGCATCGGCTGACGACGATCCGCGCGACAGCGAGACGGCGTCGACTTTGGCGGCCTTGCCGTCGTCACCATGGCCATGCCGCATCGCCCGGTGATCGGCGCCGCCGCGAACGGACGCCGCATGCGGCGCATCGCCGTCTTCCGCCGAAGCCTTCACCAAACCTTCCGCTGCATCGCGATCGCCAGGGGCCATCCCGTCCTGCGCCAGACGCGAAATCACGGCGTTCAACGCGACCTCGGGCGACCGCCAGTCGTGCTGCGCGGTCTTCGCATCGCGATCGCCGTGAGACGATGTCGCGTCGGCCGCGCGGTGACGCGAGCGATCCTTCGACCGGACGGGCGCTTGCTCCTCCGACGGCTCGGTCTCCCGCGACGCTTCGACGTCGGCGCCCCTGGTTTCGGAGCACGGCGCTTGCTTCGCGCCTTGCGCGACGACGCGCAGCTGCTCGCGAAAATGATCGGCGCGGATTTTGCCCTCGTCGGCTCTGGCCTTGGGGTCGCGCGGCTCTTTCCCGGTGGCCGCGGCCTGCGCAGCGCCGCGGAGAGCGGGCTTGCCATGTGCGAGCTGGCGCAGCATGGCCATCAACGGATCGGTCCTGGTCATTGCTCCTGCTGCTTCAGCTGTCGTTGGGAATCGTCGAGCAGTGCCTGAGCGCGCCGCATGGCGTCGCGCGAGGGCGTGAAATCGATGCGCGAACCGCCGGGTGCACTGTCCGCACCGCCGTCGGGCCGCGCGGCCATGACGCGAGGACGATCCACACCCGCCTTGCGGACGTTGCGCCCGACCGCGAGCGCGGCCTTGAGCAGCTCCGCATCTCGCGCGGACAGGCGATCGCCGGCGATCGCTTCGAGATCCAGCAGCGCCTCGACATGGGCATGGGTCACCACCCGCGCCGCCGCGCGATAGAGCCGCGCGCGCTCGCGTCCAGGGCTGCCATCCTCGGTCAATGTCATGGCGCGCTCGGCGGCGAGATCCGCCATTTCCACCTTGCCATTGAGCAGCGCCGCCCGCGCGATCCGCAGGTAGAGCGCCGGCCGCTCGCTGCCGTCGAGCTGATCGAGCAGCGCGACGAGGCGCGGGAAGCGCTCCGGCTGCTGGGCGAAGCCGAAGCGGTCGACCGCCCGCACCAGGCGCTGGCGGAAGTTTTCGGAATAGATCGACTGCGGAAAGCGCCGCAGGTACTGCTGTGACAACGCCTCGAAGCGGTCGAAGTCGCTGCCCTGGCCGGCGACGAAGATCTCGCGGCGCAGTGCCGCCTCCTCGACCAGCGTGCCCGGCATCATCAGCCGCGCCTCGTCGAGACGATCGATCGCGGTCGCGGCATTGCCCTGGACTGCCAGCGCGGACTGCACCAGCGCAATCTCGGCGGCAATGGCCGGCGGCAGATCGCGCGGCTTGAGGTTGCCGAGCCGCGCGCGCGCCTCATCCAGCCGGCCGTCGGTGTAGGCGATCGCGCCGTCGAGCAGCGCCTCGTCGACCGCCAGCACCTTCTGCGCCCGCAGCGCGGTGGCAACCTCGGGCGCTCCACCACTCAACAAAAAGACCACGACTGCGCGCGCATTGCGCCCGTCCTTCCACACCGCCGGATCGGCCTTGAGGAACTCCTCGCCGAGCTGCCTGAGCAGCACGGCCTGGGCATCATGGGCCTCGCGATTGCCACGGGCGATGTTGTCCTGCAACACGTGGAGAGCGCGGATGCGCTGATACGGCTCGCCGGCCTCCTCGGCAGACGCGGCGCCGGCCAGCGCAAGCAGCACGACGGCGATGGTGGCTCCACGGATCATGATTGCGGCGGGCGGACGAGCAGCTCGATGCGACGGTTCTCCGCGGCCGCCGGATCGCCGGGATTTCTCGGCCGGCGGTCAGCGAAGCCCTCGATGCGCTCGATGCGGCGCGCATCGAGCCCGCCGCGAATGAGCATGTATTGCGCCATGTGGGCGCGCGCGGTCGACAGCCGCCAGTTGTCGTAGTCGGCCGAGCGGAACGGGCGGTTATCCGTATGCCCGCGCACGATCACCTGGCCCTCGGTCCTGGCGATGAGCGGGGTGATGCGGTCCAGCGTGCGGACCAGACCCGGCGTCGGCTCCGCCGAGCCAACGGCGAACATGCCGTAGTTGACGTCGTCGGTGAGGCTGATGAGCAGGCCTTCGCTGCTGGTCCGGACGTCGGCGACCGGATGTTGCGTACCGAGTGGCGCGAGCGCCGCGGCGATCGCCGCCTGCAGCTTGCCCGCCTCGCTCTGCGGCTTCTTGTCGGCGGGCTGCGTTTTGTCCGCCTGGGCGGACGCAGCGCCCTTGTCGGCAGCGGTCGCTCCGCCTTTGTCGGCCGCCGGCGAGGGCCCGTTCCTGTCCGACTGCGCCACGGAAGACGCGGCGGACACCGGGGTGGGCGGCGGCATGGCGGCGGCCGCGGGCGAGCGGTTGGCCGCGGGCGTGCTCTGGGCGTCGTCGTCGGCAAACAGGCCGACCGCCTTGGCGGTGTCCTGGCTGGCGCGCGCGCTCGCCGATGCCTTCGCCGGCTCGGCATCGCCCGACGTGTCGCGCTTGTCGGCAGTGGCGCGGGCCGCACGGGCGTCCCGCGACGTATCGTCATCAGCGCTGCCCGCCTCGGGGCCGCCGCCACGTGTGGCGGTGTCCGAGGGAGCGGCCGGGGCGCTCGGCCACGACGCCGGATCGAACGGATCGCGGAACGCCTCGCCCCCTTTCCAGCCTTCCTTGCGGCTGGCGTCGAGCGGCGCGCCGGCGTCCGGCGTGCGCGGCGTGCCGCCGGCGATCTCGGTGAGGGCGGCATACGGATCGCGGAACAGCGCGGCCTCGCCGACGCGCGACTGCGCGGCCTGCGGCCGCTGCATCTGCTCCGTCGACTGCCCCGGCTCGGGCTTCGGACGGCGGCTGTCGTCCTCGACGGCCTTGCCGGGATCGACGCGGCGCGCGTCCTCGATGCCCTTGCGGTCGGGCGTCGAGTCCGCCAGCTTGATCGGATTGAAATAGCTGGCGACGCTCTCGCGCGTCTCCTGGTTGGTGGCGCTGATCAGCCACATCACCAGAAAGAACGCCATCATCGCCGTCATGAAGTCGGCGTAGGCGATCTTCCACACGCTGTTCTTGGTTTCGGCGGCATCGAAACTCGCCCGGCGGCGGACGATGATCAGCTCGGTTCGTTCCTGGTCAGCCATGTCAGGTCAGCGCCGCGAACCTGAGGCGCTCGCCCCAGCGCTTGATCTGGCTCTCGAGCACGACGTCGTCGGCGATGACGGAAATTTCCGTTGTCGGCGCGGCGCGCAGCTCCACCGGGATTGCCCGCGCGGCGAGCTTGCTGCGCACGGCCTCCAGCAGCGAGGCCGGACCGCTGACCCGCAGCACCGGGCGTGCCGCGTCGCCGACGATGCCCGACAACTGCTCGACGAAGGTGGTGACCGCCAGCTTCTGGATCGCCGTGGAGATGAACGGCTCGAGGACGCGCGCGGCGACGCCGGCGACACGGGCCTCGAATTGCGCTCCCGCTTCGGTGATGCTGCCGGCGATCCGCGTCGCGGCCTCGTCCACCAGCTTGCGACGCTCTTCGGCGAGCTGCGCATCGAGCCGCGCGCGCTCGTCGGCCAGCTGCTGCTCGAACGCCGCCGCGGCGGCGCCATAACCCTCGGCCTTGCCGCGCTCATAGGGATCATCAGCTTCCGGCAGCGCCGGCTCCGCCTGCGAAACCACCTGTGGCTTCGGCGGCGCGCGCAGCGCAGCGCCGGAATGCTGCGCCTGATCGAACGGCACCACCCGGCTTACGCCCTTCGGCGGCTCGACCTGATCGAAATGCGTCAGCAGCCGCGCGACCTTCTCGGCACTCATGTCGGCTCCTCCTGCCGGATCCATTGCTTGAGGATCGCGGCGGCCTGCTTCTCATCGAGCTGGATGATCTGTTCGAGCCGCTTCTGCGGCGCGTGCTGCACGCGTCGCGAGATGTCCTGGACAAGGTTCGGCGCGTCTTCCTGCAACAACTCGGCCATGCTGCCGCCGGCGGCAGCACCCGCCGCGGCCAGCAGGCCGGCGCTGCCCTCCGGCATCTCCAGCTCGGCGACCTCCGCGGCGCGGGAATCGAGGATGGTATTGATCGCCGGCCGCAGGCCGAACCAGATCAGCATCGCCGCCACCGCGACAATGGCCGCCGCGCTGACGAAGCTGCCCGACTGGCGCATCATGACTTCCGTGAAGGTGATGGCCGGGACCGGCGGGAAATCGCGCCCGCCTTCGATGAACTCGACGGCCGAGACCTGGATCTGATCGCCGCGCTGGCGATCAAGCCCGGCGGCGGTGCCGGCGATCTGCCCGATCTCGGCAACCTTGGCATCGATCGCCGCCTCGCTGGCCTTGTCACCGAGGCTTGCCGCAATCCGCGGCCGATTGACCAGGACGGCCAGGAACAGCTTGTTGACGACATAGCCGTCGCTCACCGTCGTCGTCGTCTTGGACGAAACCTCGAAGTTGGTGACGTCTTCCTTGCGCTGCTTCTCGTCGTTGGAGTTCTTGCCGCCCCCCGCATTGACCTGCTGGTCGGGCAGGTTCTGCTGCACCGTGGTCGGGGTCTGGCGGTCGAGACTCTGGGACGTCTCCTTCTCGCGCACGCTGCGCACCGAGCGCTGGGCCCGTCCCTCGGGATCGTACACGGTCTCGTTGGTCTGGCGCTTGTCGGTCGACAGCTGGGCGGCGACGCTGACCTCGAAGTTGTCGAGGCCGAGATAGGGCGACAAAGCCTTGCTGACATTCTCCTGGATCAGGCGGCTGACGGCCCGCTGCAGCGTCGCCATATGGGTCGGCGACGATCCCTCGTCCTCGCCGCCAAGCAGCGCGCCTTCGCTGTCGAGCACGGTGACCTTGTCGGCGGTCATGCCGGGGACCGCGGCGGCGACGAGATGGCGGACCGAGCGCGCGGTGCGCGCATCAGCGGCGCCATCGGTGCGAATCACCACCGATGCCGTCGGCGGCTGCTGCTCGCGCCGGAACGAGCCGCGCGCCGGCATGACGATGTGGACGCGCGCGGCCTTGACGCCCTTGAGCACCTGGATGGTGCGTGCGATCTCGCCTTCGAGCGCCCGCACCCGCGTGACTTCCTGCATGAACGACGTCAGGCCGAGCGAGCCGATCTTGTCGAACAGCTCGTAGCCGCCGCTGCTGCTGCTCGGCAGGCCTTTCTCCGCCAGCAGCGTACGCGCCTGCGCCGTCTGCCCCGGACGGACCAGGATGGTATCGCCGGTGGCGTTGACGTCGAAGGCGACGTTGGCATCGCGCAGCACCGCGCCGACGCGCGAGACATCCTCGCGCGACAGGCCGGTATAGAGAACCTCGAATTCGGGGCGGCTGAGATAGTAGGCGCCGCCGCCGACGCCGAGAAATACCGCGAGGCCGACGAGGGCCAGGACCGTGAGGCGCCGGGGACCGAGCTCGAGAAGGTTATTCCAGAGCCGTTGCGCATGTTCGCGATTAACCATCTAGTCCCCTGCAGTGCTTGGCGAATCGATTCTCGGCTCCGAAGCTTGTCCGAGGGTTGCGCACCGCAGAAACGACAAACGGCCGCGACGCATAGCGTCGCGGCCGTCAGTGTCAATTGAACGAGAACGGCGATTAGCCGCGGAACAGCGACAGGATGCTCTGGCTGCCCGAGTTCGCGATCGACAGCGCCTGGATGCCGAGCTGCTGCTGAACCTGCAGCGCCTGCAGACGGGTCGATTCCGCGTTCATGTCAGCGTCGACGAGCTGGCCGACGCCGCGGCTGATGGCGTCGCGCAGCGACTTGACGAAGTTCGAGTTCGAGTCGATGCGGGTCTTCACGGCGCCGAGGTTGGCGGACGCCTGGGTGACGTCGCCGAGAGCCGAATCGACCATCGAGATGTAGTCGTCGAGCTTCTTCTGGTCAGCGGCGGAGTCGGTCAGCGTCGAGATGTCGATGGTGGCAACCGAACCGGTGGTGGCGCCGGGACCCGTGCGCTGCTTGTCCATGATGCCCGCGGGGGTGCCGCCGGCCGCGTCGTACAGCTTGATCTTGCTGGTATCGACGTCGATCGTCTTGATGCCGACGGTGCCGCCGACGCGCGAGAACGACGACACGACCGACTTGGTCGCGTTGTAGCCGGCGACGGTCGAATCGACCGACAGCCAGTTCTCGCCGTTGAACACCGCGAGGTCCGAGGTGTTCTTGAGGTCGTCCTGGATGGCCTTGACTTCGGCCTGGATCTTGCCGCGATCAACGCCCGGCTCGCGCGCCGCGACGAGCTTGGCCTTGAGCGCGGTGAGACCGCTCTTGTTGTCGCCGACGACGGAGGTCAGCGCGGTGTACATGGTGTCGACGGTCGCGGCGCCGAGGCCGAGGGCGTCGGACACGGCCGACAGCGCTTCGTTGTCCGAGCGCATCGTGGTGGCGATCGACCAGTACGCCGAGTTGTCGGACGCGGTGGCGACGCGGTAGCCGGTCGAGATGCGGTTCTGGGTGGTCGCCATGTTGGAGCTCACCGTCCGCAGGGTTTGCAGAGCGGTCATGGCGGAGCTATTGGTCAGCAAGCTAGACATTTGATGTCCCTATTGTGTGAGTGATTTGATCACGGGACATACCGGGCTTTCACCGGTACGGCAGGGCGGCATCATGCCTTTGGGTCGAGGGGTGGTGGACCCAACCTGTCGTGATCTCGACGTAGCATGCGAACCTTACCCAAACCTGAACGACGATCGTCGCGTTGGACACCTGGGACGCGGCTCGCTCGCACCGCCTAGAGGAACGATCGCATCAGACCGACGGTCAGGAGATTCCAGCCGTCGATCAGCACGAAGAACAACACCTTGAACGGCAGCGCGAACACCGTCGGCGGCATCATCATCATGCCCATCGACATGGTCAGCGTCGCCACCACCATGTCGATCACCAGGAACGGCATGATGATGAGAAAGCCGATCTCGAACGCGCGGCGCAACTCGGAAATCATGAACGCGGGAATGATCACGCGCAGATCGATGCGCTGGCCATCCGGACGGGTGCGGAAGCCTTCTGGCGCAAGGCTTTCGAACGATTGCAGATCCTTCTCGCGGACGTGCGCCATCATGAAATCGCGAAACGGATCGGTTACCTTGCCATAGGCTTCCTGCTCGGTGATCTTGTTGGCCATCAGTGGCTCGACGCCGTCCTTCCAGGCGCGATCGAACGTCGGCGCCATGACGTAGAACGTCATGAACAGCGCAAGACTGATCATCACGAGGTTGGCCGGCGTGGTCTGCAGCCCCATGCCCATACGCAGAAACGACAGCGCCACGACGAAGCGCGTGAAGCTCGTGACCATGATCAGGAGGCCCGGCGCCAGCGACAGCACCGTCAGCAGCGCCACCATCTGCACCATGCGGCCGCTGGCGCTGCCGCCACCGGACGGGATCAGCGTCGACAGATCGGGCATCTGGGCGAGCGCGGCGGTGGGAAGCAGAACGAGAGCAAGGACGAGAACAAGACGCTTCATTGCACGACCAGGGTTTCGATGATCAGTTCGCGCACCTTGCCGGCGGAGCGGATCGCCGCCCGCTCGTTGAGATCCTCGCGCAGGTATTGCAGACCGCGCGCACCCTCGATCTGCGCGGCCGACAGCGTGCGCAGATACGCCACGATGTCCTGGCCGACGCGCGCGACCAGCACGCTGGCCTCTTCCTCGTTGAGCTGATCGGTGACGACCGAGCCTTCCACGCGGATCCATGCGCCCGCGGGCGCGGCAAGGTTGGTCACCAGCGGCGCGATCTTGCGGAAGCGGGTGCCGGGGCCGTAGCTCGACGCCGTCGAGCGATCCTGCCCGTCCTTGTGACCATCGGCGCCGCGCTGCGCCGATGACAGCACATGCCAGCTCGAAAAGCCGCCGGCAGTTGCGGCGACAATCGTGATCAGCGCCAGCGCAGCCAGCGATTGCATCCTGCTGTTCACGGTTCACATCCTCCGTCGGCCGCGACAGCACCGCTCCCCCGCACCACGCGCATCAGAACGGCGCGACCTGGTCATAGACCTGCTGGCCCCAGCCGGGCTGCTGCACCTCCATCTGCCGGCCGCGGCCGCCATAGGAGATGCGGGCCTCGCCGATCTTGTCGTAGGGGATGGTGTTGCTGCGGCCGATATCGCGCGGCCGTACGATGCCGGCAATGTTCACGACCCGCATCTCGTAGTTGACGCGCACCTCTTGCGAGCCGCTGATCAGGAGATTGCCGTTCGGCAGCACGTCGACGACGACGGCGGCGACGGAAAACTTCACTTCCTCGGTGCGATCGATCTTGCCGCTGCCCTTCGACGAGCTCTGGGAGTTGATGTTGGCGTCCGCCTGGCCTTTCCTGGACCAGCCGAACATGTCGACCAGGAAGTCCGATCCGAACTTGATCTGGGAATCGCGCGAGCGGTCGGTCTTGTTATCGAGCGTCGCCTTGTCATTCATCGAAATGGTGACGGTGAGCAGGTCACCGATGCGGCCCGCGCGCGGATCGCGATAGAGATCGCGCCGCTCGTCCCACGTCGACTGGTAGCCCGACGCATAGGGGCCGCGCGGCTCGACCGGCACGCCGCGCGCCTCGGCGCGCAGGCCCTGACCGATCGGCGACATGTTCGGAGCCTGATTGAGCTCGGCAAGGTTGTTGGCGCAGCCGCCGAGCGGCAGCGCCAGAACCACGAGGCGCAGCATCTTCATTTCCTGGTCTTTCCATCATCGGGGCGCCGCATTCCCGCCAGGGTGTCGGCGAGGTGAGCGGCGCGGCCCGGGTCCATCTCGTTGAGGATCGCGCTGGCGCTGCGCACCTTGAGCTTGGCGAGCACGGCCGCCGCGGTATCGTCGGCCATGCTGGCGATCTGCAGCGCGGCCGCATCCGGCGCCATGCCCGAATAGATCTCGACCACGCTGTCTTCGGCACGCTTGAGGAAGTCCTCGCGCAGCTTCAGCCATTTTTCGTATTCGGCACGCTTGGCTTCGAGCTCGGCGATCCGTTCGCGCAGCTTCGCTTCCGTGGCCTCGAGCTGCTCGCGCTGCCAGGCGACGCGCGCATCGAGCGCGGCATCCGAGATGTTGCGGCAGAACTCGGCGGCGTCGGCACCGCGGCGCTCGACGGCGGCCCCATCGGCATTCGCCGGCGTGCCCGCAATGCTCGACGTGGTCAGCGCGGCATCGCTCTGGGCGATCGGCGACGGCACCGGCGCGGGCATCGCAGCGGCTGCTGGCACCTGCGCAACACGCTTGCCGTCGCTCCGAACGGGAGCGGCGCGCGCGCCCTTGGCAAAGGCGGACAGATTGAGCGGCTGCGACGGCTTCGCCACAGGCTCCGCCACGGCGGCGGTGTGGACGACGATCGCAAGACAGCCCCACAGCAGCACGCTTTTCGGTAACGTCGCCATCCTTGCCATGTCTTTCTCGCAGCGAATCTGTGCGCAGCGTTGCACGGCCAACCTTGCGCGGCGCTGACGACTACTGGATCACGAGATCGGCCTGCAGCGCGCCTGCGGCCTTGATCGCCTGCAGGATCGCGATGATGCCGGTCGGCTTCAGCCCGATCTGGTTGAGACCGCGCACGAGGCGCTGCAGATCGGTGCCGCGCAGGATCGCGATCTGCGCGCCGGGCTCGTTGGCCTCGATGAAGGTCTGCGGCACCACCACGGTTTCGCCCTTGCGCGAGAACGGCCCCGGCTGCGACACGATCGGCGCCTCGGTGATGCGCACCGACAGATTGCCATGGGTGACCGCGACGGTGGAGATCTGCACATTGCGTCCGATCACCACCGTACCGGTGCGCTCGTCGATGACGACGCGCGCCGGCGTATCCGGCTCGACCAGCAGTTCGCCGACCTCGGCGATGAAACGCACCGGCGATACCGCGCGCGGCCGCGACAGCACGATGGTGCGGTAGTCGCGCTCGAACGCCATGCTGGCCCGATAGCGGCCCTGGCCGTAGACATTGATGGCGTCGATGATGCGGGTGGCGGTGACGAAATCCGGATTCTTGAGCTCGAGGATCAGCGATTCCATCTGCCGGAACTGGCCGCGCACCTCGCGCTCGATCAGCGCGCCGTTGGGAATGCGCCCCGAGGTCGGCACGCCCTGGCTGACGGTCTGCGCCGCGCCCTCGACCGAGTAGCCGCCGACCGCAATGGCGCCCTGACCAACCGCGTAGACCTCGCCGTCCGCGCCGCGCAGCTGGGTCATCAGCAGCGTGCCGCCAAGCAGCGACGAGGCATCGCCAAGCGACGACAGCGCAATATCGACCCGCGAGCCACCGGCGGCGAACGGCGGCAGGTCGGCGGTGACCACCACGGCGGCGACATTGCGCGTGCGCAGCAGCGTGCCGCGGATGTTGATGCCCATGTTGTCGAGCATCGACTGCAGCGACTGCTCGGTGAACGGCGCGTTGCGCAGGGTGTCGCCGGTGCCCTTGAGGCCGACCACGAGGCCGTAGCCGATGAGCTGGTTCTCCCGCACGCCCTTGAGATGGGCGATGTCCTTGATGCGCACCGCCGCATCGGCGGCCGTGGCGCACAGCAGCAGGACCGCGACAGCAAGAAGACGCCACATCATCCGTTCTGTATCCGCACGCTGCCGTCGGGCTGGACGATGCCCCGGATGATCACGCCGGTGTCGAGATTGCGCAGCTGGATCATCGCGCCGGGACTGCCGGACTGCAGCGCCGAGGCATAGGTGACGATCGACAGCGAATCCTCCTCGATCACCACCTTGACCGCGTTGCCGCGCGTCACGACCTTCTGGTCCTCGAGCGCGTTGAGCGGGATCGGCTGGCCGGCGCCGAGCGTACGGCGCACGGTACGCCCGAGCAGCGCAGCCCGATCGGACACGAACGCCGCCGCGCCGGGCATGTTCGGCCCGAACGCGCGGTCCATGATCAGCTCGTCGCGGATGGTGTCGCCGGGATAGATCGTGGTTGCCGGCACCGGCAAGTGCAGGGCCTCTTCCGCCGCCATCGCCGCGCACGGCATGGCGACCGCGAACAACGCCGCGGCCGCGTTTCGAACCAACATGGACGCCACGCGTGTCACGGCGCTTCTCCGCTGCAATGCTATCGGAGGCCCTTGGAGACGGTCGACGCCATGTCGTCCGCCGCCTGGATCACCTTGGAGTTCATTTCATAGGAACGCTGCGCCGAGATCAGCTCGGTGATTTCCTTCACCGGATCGACGTTCGAGCTCTCGAGATAACGCTGATGGATCTTGCCGAAGCCGGGATCGCCGGGCACGCCGACCACCGGCACGCCGGACGCCTGCGTTTCCTTGTAGAGATTGCCGCCGAGCGGATCGAGGCCCGCCTCGTTGGCGAAATTGGTGAGATTGAGCTGGCCGACCTGGCGCGGCGCGATCTCGGTGTCGAGCTTGGCGTAGACCTGGCCCGACTCGTTGACCGTGACCTCGACCGTTCCCTGCGGGATGATGATCGCGGGCTCGACGGTGTAGCCATCCGCGGTGACGAGCTGGCGGTCGGCATTGGTGTTGAACGAGCCGGCACGGGTGTACAGCGTCTCGCCGTTCGGCCCGGCCACCTGGAACCAGCCGCGGCCGTTGACAGCGAGATCGTAAGGGTTGCCTGTCTGCGCCAGCGTGCCCTGCAGGTGCAGCTTGCGCACGGCGACCGAGCGCACGCCGAGACCGAGCTTGGCGCCTTCGGGCACCGCGCCCTCGCCGGCGCGGTTCGGCACGCCCTGCATGCGGTCCACCTGATAGAACAGGTCGGTGAACTCGGCGCGGGCGCGCTTGTAGGACGTGGTGTTGATGTTGGCGATGTTGTTGGCGATGACCTCGACATTGAGCTGCTGGGCGCTCATGCCGGTCGCGGCGATGGCTAGGGCTTTCATGCGTTCAGTTCCTCAAATCGCCATCCGGCTGACTTCCTGGTAGGCCTGCACGACCTTGTCGCGCACGGCGACCGCCATCTGCAGCGTCTGCTCGGCGGACATCACCGCCTCGACGACCTTCTGCGCCGACACCTTGCCCTGGATGTAGGAGATCGAAGCGGCTTCGCCGGCCTTGACCGAGCCGATGGCGTCCGCTGCGACCTGCTCCAGCACACTGCCGAAGCCGGCGGGCGAGGTTGCCTGCGAGGCGGCGACCGGTGCGGTCCTCGTCACTTCACTGGCCTGCATGACGCCGTCGGCGCCCTTGAGAATCGAGGTGATCGCTTCAACGGTCATGGCTCATGCCCCCTTCAACAGGTCGATGGTCATCGCGACCATCGAGCGTGCCTGCTTCACCACCTGCAGGTTGGCCTCGTACGTCCGGTTGGTTTCGCGCATGTCGGCCATCTCGATCAGCGAGTTGACGTTCGGCATCTTGACGTAGCCGTTGGCATCCGCCGCCGGATGGGTCGGCTCGTACTCGACGCGAAACGGCGCGCGGTCGTTGCCGATGTCCTTGACCCTGACCACCTGCACGCCGGCAACACGGTCCATCTCGGCGTTGAAGGTCGTGGTCTTGCGGCGATAGGGATCGCTGCCCGGCGTGCGGCCGGTGGAATTGGCGTTGGCGAGGTTTTCAGACACCACGCGCAGGCGCGTGGACTGCGCCTCGAGGCCGGAGCTCGCGATCTGGACGGAAGCTTGCAGCGCATCGATCATCGGCGTCAGGCCTTCACGCTGGTCATGAACATGCGGTGGAAGGATTTGACGATCGCGGTATTGAGCGAATAGTCGCGATTGACGTCACCGGCCTTCATCATTTCCTGCTCGAGGCTGACGGAGTTGCCGGAGTGCACGACTTCCCAGCTGTTCTCCTTGCGCGTGCCCTGCGGCCGCATCGAGGGGCCGGCATCGAGATGCTTCGGCGACGTCGCCGCCAGCGGCACGACCTTGTTGTCGAAGATCTTGTCGAACGCCTCGATATCCCTGGCGCGATAGCCGGGCGTGTTGGCGTTGGCGACATTGCCGGCGATGGTCGCCTGGCGCAGCGACAGCCAGCGCGCATGCGAGGAAGCAAGATCGAAGAGATAGACAGGTCCCACAGCATCCCCACTGCGAATTATGGTTAACGGGGGTATAAGAATCAAAACTTGTCCGAAGCTGGTGCGGCTCGGCGGGCGACAGGCGCGATCGATGCGCGCGATCATTTCGCGCTTGAAAACAAGCCCGATTCACGCGTCACGACGTCAGCGCGAAGGGAGATCGCCTGCGCGATATGACGACATCGCGCCGCCATGACGGTGCGTTCTGCATCGAATCAGGTTCGCTCGAATCACCTGCGCGACCACACGTCTCGAGAGAGAAGACGCGCTGGCTGGCCGCTGCGCCGCGGCCTCATGGTTCGAGACGCGCGGCGCTGCCGCGCTCCTCACAATGAGGATGAGGCGGAGCAGGTCTGGACGCCCGGAAAACCGCGGCTGCGTGTTTGGCAGCCGACACTGATGCACGGCCAAACACCTGCCCCCACCACCGCGTCATTGCCGGGCTTGACCCGGCAAGCCAGCTTCGAGCGCGTCTATTGGTCCTGCGGCCAAGCTGGATCATCGGGTCACGGCGCCATCGGGCCGCGCCAGGCGCGGACCCGTTGCCGCCTGCCCGGTGATGACGCCATGAGACAGACGAACGCTCCGGGCCTCGGCCAATGGAAGCGATCGCGCACGTGCAGCCTTCCGCCACAAACGTGCACCAGCTCGCGACACGGAGGCCAGTACCTAAACCTTCTCTTGCTTCTTGCGTGACTGCAGGAAATAGATGATCTCGGCGATCGGGCGGAAGAACTCATGGGGGATGACGCGATCGACGTGCACCGCGTCGTACATCGAGCGCGCCAGCAGGCGGTCCTCGACCACCGGCACATTGTTCTGCTCGGCAAGTTCCCTGATCTTCAGGGCGATCAGGTCCTGCCCCTTGGCGAGCACGGTCGGCGCGGCGTCCTCGCCGTGGCGGTATTTCAGCGCGATGGCGAAGTGCGTCGGGTTGGCGATGACGAGGGTCGCGCGCGGCACGGCGGCAAGCATGGTCTTGCGGGCCCGGTCGCGGGCAAGCGAGCGCAGGCGCGACTTGACCAGCGGATCGCCCTCGGCCTGCTTGAATTCGTCCTTGAGCTCCTGGCGCGTCATGCGCAGGTCGCGCCGCCAGCTGAAGCGCGCCCACACGAGGTCGACCGCCACCAGCACGATGGTGGCGATGCTAACCGCCGACACCAGCCGCATCGACGTGGTCAGGATCAGCTCGGGCAGGCTGGTCGGATCGCTGAACAGTGAATTCACGGCCGCGGCCTCCTCAGCCCGCAAGGCTATGGACACCACGAGCCCGATGGCAAAGAACTTGAACACCGCCTTGGCGAACTCGACCCGGCCCTGGCCGCCAAAAATCCGCCCCCAGCCACGCCCGATCGAAATGCGCGAGCCATCCGGCTTGATGCGCTCGAACACGATGCGCGGCGCGTTCTGCAGGCTCGACGCGGCGATGCCGGCGACGGCAAGCACGACGACGGTCGGCACCATCAGCTGCGCGACATGGCCGCCGATCACCGACAGGAATTCGACCGCATCCGCGCCGTTGCGGATGCGAAAGCCGGAGGGATCGTCGATCAGGCGGCTGAGCGTGACGGCGAGGCCCCGCGCCAGGTCGGCGGCGAGGAAGCCCTGCACGATCAGCAGCCCCAGCATGGCGGCGAACACCGACGCCTCGCGCGAGACCGGGACCTTGCCCTTCTCGACGGAATCGCGAACCTTCTTTTCGGTCGGTTCTTCGGTCTGGCTTTCCTTGTCGGGCCCCTCGGACATCGCGAATGATCGTCAGGTGAAGACCTGCTGATCCTCCTGGTCCGGGTTGAGCTCGATCTCGCCGCGGCCGGCCATCTCCAGCGCCATGTCGGTGATGGTGCGCCGCGCGTCCATGATCTCGCGCTGGTTCGACGGCACGCCGTTGGCGAGCTCGTGCTCGACAAGACGGCGGGTGCGCGAGGCCAGCGACGACAGGATGAGCTCGCGGAAGGTCGAATCCGTGCCCTTGAGCGCGATGACGACGCGATCGGTCGGCACCTGGTCGAAGATCGACATCCGCGCCTTGGCGGTGAGATTGACGATGTCGTCGAAGGTGAACAGCATGCCCTTGAGAATCTCGGCCGACTTCGGCCGCGACTCCGACAGGTTCTTGAGCGTCTCCTCCATCTGCGCACGCTCCATCTTGTTGATGATGTCGGCCATGCGCGGATAGGTGTCGGAGGCGAGATTGCGCGCGAAGTTGATCATGAAGTCCTCGTGCATGGTCTTCTCGATGATCCCCATCGCGTCCTCGACCACGGGCTTCAGGCTCAGCATCCGGCGCATCAGGTTGTGGCGGTGATCCGGCGGCATCAGGCTCATGACGCGCGCGGCGCACGCCGGCTTGACCCGCGACAGGATCAGCGCGGCGGTCTGGGGATGCTCCTTGAGCAGGTAGTTGGCGAGCAGGCTCTCCGACACCGCGGAGATGCGCTCCCACACCGACTTGGTCTTGTTGCCGAGCACCTCGGAGATGATGTCCGTCACCTGCTCGGGCGGCAGCACGCCGTTGAGCAGCTTCTCCAGCTCGCCGACGGTGCCGAAGATGTTCGGCCCGCTGCCGAAGTGGCGGGCGAACTCCTCGATGATCTCTTCCAGCTCCGGCCCGGAGACCGGCTTGAGCTCCGCCGCAGCGCGGGTGACGAGGCGGATCTCCTCCGGATCGAACTCCTTGAGGACGCCGCCGGACAGTTCGCGGCCCATCGCCAGCAACAGCGCCGCGACCTTTTCCGTGCCGCGCAGCGGCCGGACTTCGACACCGCGCTTGGCTGGTGCATTGAACGCCATCGGCGGAGCCCTTTATGCCTCGACGTCGCCGACGCTTCCCCCGACGATCTCGGTGAGCGAGACGCCGAACCGCGAATTCTCGTCCTCGACCACGACGACCGCGCCGCGCGCGACAATGCGGCCGTTGACCACCACCTCGACCGGCTCGCCGACACGATGATCGAGCGGGATCACCGCGCCGCGCCCGAGCTTCATCAGGTCGGCGACCGGCATGGTCGCCGAGCCCAGCAGCACCTGCACCGTGACGGGGATGCGCAGGATCGGCTCGAGGTTGGTGAAGCGGCTGGTTTCCTCCGCCGCGCGGGCGGCGAGATCGGCGAGCTTGCCGATGGTGGCGCTGCCGAGCTTGTGCTCCGCCGGATTGAGCGGCGCGGACTTGCTGGGATCGGTCTCGAACGACTGCATCATGTCACCTGTGTTGGGCGCGGATCAGTGGCGAACGCCGCGCATCAAGTCTGCCGGCGCGCGGCATCGCCGAGCGCCTCGATATCCGTGACGGCCTTGCGGGCCTCGTCGATCTTGCTACCGAGGGCATGGACGAGCTGCTTCCCCTCGGCATTGAACTCGCGCACCATCACCACCATGTCGTCGACCGCCTCGTTGGTCTTGCCGAGCACCGCGGCGAAATCGCCCTGGCCGGCGCGCAGCAGTACCAGCTCGCGGTGCATGCGCGTGACGCGGATGCTGGTGACGAGGAGCGCGACGACGAGGACGAAATCAACGAGATAGGATGCCATCGATGAACTCCCGCTTCTGATCCGCCGATTCCTTGACCTGCAGCGAATAGGCGCCGTTGAGCTGGCCCATCTGGCACCAGAACAGGCGCTGGTTGTTGCACTCCAGGCGCACCAGCGTGCTCGGGGTGGCGTTGAGGTTGATGACCTGGCCGACCTTGAACGCGGCGACCTCGCCGAGGGTCAGCGAACGCTCCTCCAGCACGGCCTTGAGCACCACCTCGGTGCGCTGGATCTCGCTGTGCAGCTGCCGCGTCCAGTTCGGATCGGTCGACACCGATTCGCCGGACACGATCTGCGACAGCGACTGGCGCAGCGGATTGAGCACCGCGTGGGGAATGACGACGAACATCTCGCCGCCGCGATCGAGGCCTTGCACCAGGATCTTGGCATAGACCGCCATGTTGTTGAGGCGGCCGATGGCGAGATAATCCATGCGCGTCTCGACGCGTTCGAGATCGAACTTGACCTCCGACGCCCGCGAGAACGATGACTGCAGCGCCTTGCCGAAGCGCTCGAACAGCGCTTCCGCGACATGCTGCTCGACATTGGAGAACACGCGGGGCATGTCGAGCGGAGGCTCGGCGCCGTCGGAGCCGAACAGCAGCTCGACCATGGTGTAGACGAAGTCGCGGTCGAAGCCGATCAGGATGCGGCCGTCCCATGCCTGGGCATAGAACACCGCGACGATCGCCTCCGATTCGTAGCTGTCGAGGATTTCCGACAGGCGGCTGCTACCGACGCCGGTGAGCGAGAAATACGACTGCGACGGCGACATCGAGCGCAGGCTCTCGGCGCACAGCGTCGTCATCTGGTCGAAGATCACATGCAGCATCGGCATGCGATCGACCGAGATGCCGGCGGCGCCGAGCAGCTGGTCGGGCGCCTGGTCCCGCGCGGGCTTGCCGTCCGACATCACGCTTTCGCTCCTGCAACCTTGGGGGCGGGCTCGGCGGCGCCGCCCTTGGCCGCGCCGGGAATGGTCTCGTTCTCGACCACGTCGATCGACGGCCGCTCGCTCGGGCCGATCATCTTGCGGCCGTGCTCGATGGCGATCTGCGGCAGCGCGCCGTTCATGAACGCGAGCAGCGCCTGCTTGACGATGATGTAGAGGCGACACTGCTGCTCGCGCACCATCTTGACCTTGGTGGCGAGCGGCGCGACGAGGCCATAGGACAGGAAGATGCCCGCGAAGGTGCCGACCAGCGCCGCGCCGATCAGGCCGCCGAGCAGCTTCGGCGACTGGTCGAGCGCGCCCATCGCCTTGATGACGCCGAGCACCGCGGCGACGATACCGAGTGCCGGCAGGCCCTCGGCGATCGACATCAGCGCGTGATACGGCTTCATCTTGCTGCGGACGATGGTTTCGATCTCCTCGTCCATCAGCGACTCGATCTCGTGCGGGCGCGCGCTGCCCATGACGATGAGGCGAAAGTAGTCGCAGACGAAGTGCAGCAGCGATTCGTTGGCCAGCACCGCCGGAAAGTTCTGGAAGATTTCGGACGACGCCGGATCGTCGATATGGGCCTCGACCTCGTTGCGCCCCTTGTTGCGGACTTCGCGCATCAGGGCGTGCAGCAGGCCGAGCAGATCGAGGTAGTGGCGCTGCTTGGGCACCGCCACGGTGAACGCCTGCATGGTGGCGACGCCGGTGTCGACCACCGTCTTCCAGGGATTGGCGACAATGAAGGTGCCCGCCGCCATGCCCGCGATGATGACGAACTCCCAAGGCTGCCAGATCACGCTGAGGTGCCCGCCAAGCGCCATGAAGCCGCCCAGGAGACTGGCGATCGTGACGATGACGCCGAATAGAATGCTCAAGCCCGCCGCTCCGAATCGATTCATGAATCGTTTAGGAAGCGACGCTTGCACGAGGCTGACTGCCGCCCGCCCCGGACCCCAGGCAGGCCCGCACAAGCTTGCGCGCCGATTCTCGCAAATCACCGAACCATGTTCGCGCCGGGAGGCGCTGCCGCCGATGACGTCGACCATCGTCACCTACCAGATGATCTCGAACAACATGCTGCGCTCTCTGCAGCAGACCGCCGAGAAGCCGGACGTGTCGCGCGATACCGACTATTTTCTGAAAAATATCGGCAAGGCGAAGACGATCGACGATTTTCTCGGCGACTATCGCCTGTACTCCTACGCCATGAAGGCCTACGGCCTCTCCGACATGACCTATGCGAAAGCGTTCATGCGCAAGGTGCTGACGGAGGGCATCAGCAGCAAGAACGCCTTCGCCAACAAGCTGGTCGACCGCCGCTACCGCGACTTTGCCGCCGCCTTCAACTTCGCTGCCCTCGGCGATCACGCCACCAACACCACCGCGGCGACCACCGGCACGGCCAACAAGTATGTCCGCCAGGCGCTGGAAGAGGATGCCGGCAGCAAGAGCGAGGGCGTGCGCCTCGCGCTGTATTTCGAACGCAAGGCATCCACCATCACCAGCCCCTACCAGATCCTGTCCGACAAGGCGCTGATCCAGGTGGTGCAGACCGCGCTCGGCATCTCGTCGATGACCTCGATGGCCGACGTCGACAAGCAGGCGGCGATGCTGAGCAAGCGCATCGACTTCGCCGACTTCAAGGATCCCGCCAAGCTCAAGACCTTCCTGCAGCGCTTCAGCGCGATGTGGGACGTGCAGAACTCCGACGCGGCGAGCACTTCGCCCGCCCTCGCCATCATCACCGGCGGCCAGTCGCGCGACATGGGACTGAACGCCGACATCCTCACCAGCCTGCAGAACCTCAAGTTCGGACGCTAACGCCCATGCAATCGGCCCTCTATGTCAGCCTGTCCGCCCAGGTCGCCCTCGACAAGCGGATGGAGACCATCGCCAACAACCTCGCGAACATGAAGACCGCGGGCTTTCGCGCCGACGCGGTCAAGTTCGAGAGCGCGATGTCGCGTGCCGCGAGCCAGCCGGTGGCCTTCGCCGCGTCCGGCGAGAACTACATCTCGCGCAAGCCCGGCAGCGTGACGCGCACCGAAAACACCCTCGACGTCGCCGTGGTCGGCAACAGCTGGATGGCGTTCAACGGCCCGAACGGCCCGGTCTACACCCGCGACGGCCGCATGCAGCTGGCCGGCGGCGGCGAGCTGCAGACGGTGTCGGGCTTTCCTGTGCTCGATTCCGGCGGCATGCCGATCATCATCGATCCCGAAGGCGGCCCGCCAACCATCACCCGCAACGGCAGCATCATGCAGGGCAACAACCAGGTGGGCGTGCTCGGCCTCTACGAGATCTCGCCGGCGGCGCGGCTGGAGCGCTTCGGCAACTCCGGCGTCATCCCCGACCGCGCCGCGGCGCCCGTGGTCGATTTCCTCAACACCGGGTTCCAGCAGGGTTTTGTCGAGGACTCCAACGTCGATTCGCTGTCCGAGCTGACCCAGCTGATCAACGCCACCCGCTCGTTCCAGAGCGTGACGTCGCTGATCGAGGGCTCGGAAGGCACCATGCAGAACGCCATCCGCACCCTCGGCGAGCCGGCGAAGGGGTGAGATCGCCTCATCGCCACCAGCGCTCGGGACGCGATGTGATCCGTCACCCTGAGGTGGCTATGCACAGCATGGCCCTCGAAGGGCGACGGCCGCGGGGCGTGCCCGCCGCTCGCGGCTCAGGCCAGCTAGCCGAGAGGCCCCGGCCGTCCATCCTTCGAGGCTCGCTCCGCTCGCACCTCAGGATGACGGGGACAGGGCGGCAACCGTGCGCGATCGTCGACGCTGGCATCAGCTCTGCTGAGCCCCCAACCCTGACATCCCTCATTCCTGCTTCTTCAGTCATCCGTCACCCTGAGGTGGCCATGCACAGCATGGCCCTCGAAGGGCGACGGCCGCGGGGCGTGCCCGCCGCTCGCGGCTCAGACCAGCTAGCCGAGAGGCCTCGGCCGTCCATCCTTCGAGGCTCGCTGCGCTCGCACCTCAGGATGACGGGGAGAGGCAGAGACCGGACGCGAACGGAGAGCACCGGTACCGCGCGCTCGTCGCACTCGCTGACGGCGCGATGCGATCGTTGCACGATGCCTACCCCATCCACCGCGTCATTGCCGGGCTTGACCCGGCAATCCAGCTTTCTTCGGGGGGCGTGCGATGGTCCGCGGCTGGATCACCGGGCCGCGGCGCTGTCGCGCCGGCCCGGTGATGACGCAGAACGAGATGGCAGCCCCACCGCGAGAGGCGAGCCAGAGACCGCAGGGACGGGCACGTCCTCGTCCTCTTCCTCTTCCTCTTCCTCTTCCTCTTCCTCTTCCTCTTCCTCTTCCTCTTCCTCTTCCTCTTCCTCTTCCTCTTCCTGCTTCTCCTCTGCTTCCCGCCTCCGCCCTCGCGCGCGCGCCCGCGCGTCCCTTCCCTGCCCAGCGGCCTGACGCTCCATGAACGCCCTCGAAGAACTCGAAGCCAGCCTTAACACCCTGCGCAAGGAGATGCCGCCGGTGCGCATCGGCGGGTTCGTGACCGAGGTGGCGGCGACGCATTATCGGGTCGGCGGGCTGTCGGCGCATGTCCGGCTCGGCGAGCTGATCGGCCTCGAAATCGACGGGCGGATGCAGCTCGGCGAAGTGGTGCGCATCGACGCCGGCGGAGTCACGGCGAAGCCGTTCGATTCCCATATCGGCGCCGGCCTTGGCCTCACGGCCTATCGCATGCCGCCCAAAACCATCGCGCCGCATCCGAGCTGGAAAGGCCGGGTGCTGAATGCCCTCGCCGAGCCGATCGATGGCGCCGGCGTGCTGCAAACCGGCGAGCGGGCGATGTCGACCGACGCGGGGCCGCCGCCGGCGGTCGGCCGGAGCCGCGTGCGGACGCCGCTGCGCACCGGCGTGCGGGTGCTCGACCTGTTCACGCCGCTGTGCCGGGGGCAGCGCATCGGCATCTTCGCCGGCTCCGGCGTCGGCAAGACGACGCTGCTGGCGATGATGGCGCAGAGCCGTGGCTTCGACACCGTGGTGACGGCGCTCGTCGGCGAGCGCGGCCGCGAGGTGCGCGAATTCCTCGACGACACGCTGGGCCAGGATCGCGCGCGCGCCATCACCGTGGTCTCCACCAGCGACGAGAGCCCGATGATGCGGCGCCTCGCGGCCAAGACCGCGACCACCATCGCCGAATACTTTCGCGACCGGGGCGAATCCGTGCTGCTGATCGTCGATTCGGTGACGCGCTTTGCGCACGCCGCGCGCGAGGTGGCGCTGGCGACCGGCGAGCCGGCGGTGGCGCGCGGCTATGCGCCGAGCGTGTTCAGCGACCTGCCGCGCCTCCTGGAGCGCTCCGGCCCGGGCACGGAGGGACAGGGCTCGATCACCGGCATCTATGCGGTGCTGGTGGACGGCGACGACCACAACGAACCGATCGCCGACACCGTGCGCGGCACGCTCGACGGCCACATCGTGCTCGACCGCGCGGTGGCCGATCAGGGGCGCTATCCGGCGGTCAACGTGCTGTCATCGGTGTCGCGCCTCGCCCAGCAGGTGTGGACGGCGGAGGAAGGCCACCTGCTGCGCCGGCTGCGCGCCATGATCGCCCGCTTCGAGGACACGCGCGACCTGCGCCTGATGGGCGGCTACCAGCCAGGCCGCGACGGCGAGCTCGACCAGGCGGTGCAGCTGGTGCCGAAGATCTACGACCTGATGTGCCAGATGCCGACGGACCCGCAGAGCACCGAGCCGTTCCAGGAGCTGCTGGAGGTGATCAAGAAGGAGATGGGATCGGCGTGACCGAGCAGCATGGACCCGGCAAGACCAGGCAGCGAGCTAGGGACACCAACTGCTGCGTAATGCCGCATGCTATCCGGAAGAACTGGCCTGCACCCGCCCACTCTCGAATTACGCGAGTCCTCCGGCAAACTCGCGGGAGTTGCGAAGGTGTAAGTGGCGGCTATACTGGGCTACCAAGCCCTCCGGATACCTGCCTTGAACAGTTTTTACGAACGGCCAATCCTGAACTCGCCTTATCGCGCGCCCGAGCTGCACCACCCACTCGATAAGAACGGCCGCCCGATCGAAGGCGAACCCAAGCGGGGTCGCAGACCATCCCGTTTCATCGTGCCCGTTCCGTCTTCGCGCAAGCGCGCGTCAACGGCTCAGACATCGCTCGATCTGGAAACCTACACCGAAAACGCGCTGATCAACGAGGTTCGGGGCTACGTCGACAGCTGGCGCTTGCTGCGCAATCCCGCCGACTGGGGCGTCACCGGCGTCTCCCAAAGGCTGCTGGAGCATTGGCGCCGGCCTCAAGAATGGTGGGCCGGCCCGCGCCCCTTTTTCTGTCAGGTCGAAGCCGTCGAGACGATCATCTGGCTGACCGAAGTTGCACCCAAGCGTGCGGCATCGAAAGGCCTCCTGAATCAGATCACCAAGGCCAACCAAGAGGCCAACCCGGAGCTGTTCCGCCTCGCCATGAAGATGGCAACCGGCAGCGGCAAGACGACTGTCATGGCCATGCTGATTGCGTGGCAAGCCGTGAACGCCGCCCGCAGGGAATCGAAGGACTTCTCCCGCGCTTTCCTGATCGTAACGCCGGGGATCACGATCAAGGATCGGCTTCGCGTGCTGCAGCCGAGCGAGCCGGACAACTATTACCAGACGCGCGAGATCGTGCCGCCGGACATGCTGCCCGATATTCGCCGCGCGGAAATCGTGATCACCAACTATCATACTTTCCAGCATCGCGAGACGCTGGCCTTGCCCAAGGTCGCGCGCAGCTTCCTGCAGGGAAATGATCCCGAGCCGCTCAAGACGACGGAAACAGACGCGGAGATGCTGGAGCGGGCCTGCGGCAAGCTTCTCAACTACGACCGCGTCAATGTCGTCAACGACGAAGCGCACCATTGCTACCGACACAAGGCTGGCGATGATGTCGAAGGTACGCTCACCGGGGACGCCAAAAGGGAAGCAGCCGAAAACGAGGAAGCCGCCCGGCTTTGGATTAACGGCATCGAAGCGCTGGGTCGCAAGCTGTCGAAGGGCGTGCGCGCGGTTTACGACCTCTCGGCGACCCCATTCTTTCTTCGCGGTTCAGGCTATCCAGAGGGCTACCTCTTTCCCTGGGTCGTCTCCGACTTCAGCCTGATGGACGCGATCGAGAGCGGCATTGTAAAACTACCGCGCGTGCCCGTGAGCGACAATCTCGTGCAGACTGAAACGGTCGTCTACCGCGACCTTTGGAAGCACATCGGCGGGGATCTGCCGAAGACTGCCACGGGGGCCGCCAAGCTCAGCCCCTTCGACCTGCCCAATATGTTGAAGACTGCGCTGAACGCGCTCTACAGCCACTACGAGGGTGAGTTCGACCGCTGGCAGCGGGCTGGGATCGGTGTCCCGCCCGTCTTCATCGTGGTGTGCCAGAACACCGCGATTTCCAAGCTGGTGTTCGAATGGATCGCCGGGTTCGAGGGCGGGAATGCCGAGGACGGCGAGCGCGCAGCTTTTCATGCCGGCCACCTGGAACTCTTCCGCAATTACGACGACCAGGGCGCTCGCTTTCCCCGTCCACGCACACTGCTGATCGATTCCCGACAGATCGAATCCGGCGACGCGCTCGACAAAAGCTTTCGCGACGCCGCCGGCCCCGAGATCGAACAGTTCAAGCGCGAGCTTGCGGCCCGCGAAGGCGCTGGTGCGGCGCAAGGCGAAGCGAGCGAAAGCGCGTTGCTGCGCGAAGTGATGAACACGGTCGGCCGCACTGGCCGTCTCGGCGAGCAGATCCGCTGCGTCGTCTCGGTCTCCATGCTGACCGAAGGGTGGGACACAAACACCGTGACGCACATCCTGGGTGTTCGTGCGTTCGGCACCCAGCTGCTGTGCGAGCAGGTGGTCGGACGTGGCTTGCGCCGCCAATCCTACGATCTCAACCCTGAAACCGGCCTGTTCGATGTCGAATACGCCGACATCATGGGCATCCCGTTCGACTTTGCGTCTTCGCCGCAGGCGGCCAAACCGACGAAGCCGAAACCGGTGATCCGCGTCCATGCGATCAAGGAGCGAGCACAACTCGAAATCGGCTTCCCGCGCGTCAGTGGCTATCGTCGCGACCTGCCGTCGGAGAAACTCGAAGCTGTCTTCAGCAACGATAGCCGCCTGGAGATCACGCCGGCAGATATCGGCCCGACCTCCGTCGTCATGGAGGGGATCGTCGGGGCCGGCGTCACGATCACGCCCCAGGTGCTGGAGCGGCTGCGCCCCTCCGAGATCAGCTTCAATCTCGCCAAGCACCTGCTCTATACGAGCTTCCGCGACGAGGACGGATTTCCGAAACAACATCTCTTTCCGCAAATCCAGCGCCTCGCGCGTCGCTGGCTCGATGAGGGCTATCTCGTCCCGAAAGGCGTGCCGGTCGGCGCGATCCTGTATCAGGATCAGCTCGCCCGCGCGGCGGAGAAAATTGACATCGCCTGCACGCGCGGCAGCAAGGGACGCATCGTCGCAGTGCTCGATCCCTACAATCCCAAAGGCTCGACGCGACACGTCAATTTCATTACATCGAAGCCCTGCTGGACCACCGGCGCGCAGCCGCCGAAGAGCCACATCAGCCATGTCGTGCTGGACTCGAGCTGGGAGCAGCAGCTCGCCCTGACGCTCGAGAACCATCCGCGCGTGCTGGCATATGCCAAGAATCAAGCCCTCGGGTTCGAGATTCCCTATCTTGATAGTGGCGTGACACGGCGCTACCTGCCCGACTTCCTGGTCCGCCTCAACGATGACGGTGGCGAGTCCCTTAACCTCGTGCTGGAGGTGAAGGGAATCAAGGACGAGGCCGACAAGGCCAAAGCCCAGACGACTCGCGATCTCTGGGTGCCAGGTGTCAATGCGCTCGGCGGCTTCGGCCACTGGGCTTTTGCCGAATTCCGCGACTGGGCCGTGATGAAAGAGGACTTCGCCGCGCTGGTCGACAAGCTGATGGGGGACAGCAAATGACAACTTCGTTCAAGACTCACCCAGCCTCGCTGAAAGATCTGATGCGGGACTGCCACGATGGAAAACTGCAACTTCCAGATTTCCAACGTGGTTGGGTTTGGGATCAGGATCGCATCATCGATCTACTGGCTTCGATCTCTGAAGGCTTCCCGGTTGGTGCACTCATGACGCTGGATGCATCGGGCGAAGTCGCCTTCGCCGTCCGCCCAGTCGAAGGCGCTCCAGCTGCCAACAAGCCGCTCGATGCCTATCTGCTCGATGGGCAACAGCGAATGACATCACTATACCAGTCGACGTCAACGCGTTCCGCAGTTCTTACACAGACCGCGAAGAAGAGACCTGCTCGTTTGCATTTCTATTTCAACATCAAAGCAGCTCTCAATCCGAACGTCGCCCGGCGTGACGCAATCGTTGCGGTGCCTGAAGATCGCATTATTCGCGAGAATTTCGGCCGCGATATTGCTCTCGACCTCTCGACCGAGGAGGCGGAATTCGCTGCGCTCCATTTCCCGATTGACCGCATATTCGACGCACAACTCTGGATACAGGCCGCCCTGACTTGGGTCTTGAAGGATATGGGTGTCCGTCAAGACCACATGGCTTTGATTAATGATTTCGCAATAAAGGTGATAAACAACTTTGCTGAATATCATGTGCCGGTCATCACCCTTGGCAGGGATACTAGCCGCGCCGCCGTGTGCCTCGTCTTCGAGAAGGTGAATACTGGCGGGAAGGCCCTTGACGCGTTCGAACTCGTAACAGCCATGTACGCGGGCCAAGAGTTCCATCTTCGCGACGATTGGAAAGCTCGTCGCGATCGACTGGCCAAGCTGCCGGTCCTCGCCAACGTAGAACCGGTCGAATTTCTCCAGGCTGTATCGCTCCTGCATACAAAAGCCGCTCGAACCGAGGCGGAGGCCGATGGCCGAGATCCACCTGCAATTAGCGCGTCTCGCAACAGTCTGCTGCAAATTCCGCTATCGGCATACCTCAAATATGCCGATAAGATCGAGCAAGGGTATATAACGGCAGCCAAATTCCTCCACGGAGTCAAAATCTTTCGTGCCCGGGATCTGCCGTATCAAACACAGCTCGTACCGTTGGCTGCGATTCTAGCAGAGCTCGGACCGAACTGGGAGAATGACGCAGTCCGCAAACTACTCGCACGCTGGTATTGGTGTGGTGTTTTCGGTGAGCTATACGGATCGGCAGTCGAATCTCGCTTCGCGCTCGATATCCGCGATGTACCCCGGTGGTTCACTGGCGGCCCCACTCCCCAAACAGTCGAAAGAGCGGATTTTCGTGAAGAACGCTTACGCACTCTGCGCACCAGACTGTCGGCTGCGTATAAGGGCGTCCACGCCCTCTTGATGCGCTCTGGCGCGGAGGATTTCAGGTCGGGTCAACCCTTCGACCAAGCTGTGTTCTTTGATGAAAACGTCGACATTCACCACATTTTTCCGGAGGCATGGTGCAAGCAACAGGGCATCAAGCCCGAGGCCTACAACAGCATTATCAATAAGACGCCATTGTCGGCTCGGACAAACCGGATCATTGGGGGCGCCGCTCCATCAACCTACCTGTCTCGCCTTGAGAATGGCCATGCACAAAATTCGCCGATCGCCGCCGATCGCCTCGAATCCATCCTGAAAACTCATGAAATTGACATCGAACTTATGCAGGCTAACGACTTCGACACTTTCTTCGACGACCGCCGCGGACGACTGCTCGAACTGATCGAGAGCGCCATGGGCAAGCCCGCGGTTCGCGAAGATGTTGCGCCCCCCGATCCTGATGACCGTTATGACGAAGAAGAACAGGAAGCGGAGCTGAAGAGCGCATCCGAGAGCGAGGTCGCTGCCTGATGGCCCGTTCGCCCCGATCTCCCAATGGCAAGTCCTCGAAACAGGTCGATACTCTCAAACATAACGAAGCCACGCGCCGAAACATTCCCACGGCGGAGATGGAGAGCTTCTTCCGGCGCGAGGAGGATTCGGCCCCGATGCCGCCGAAGCACTATCCGCGTACCCGCCCGCTGACCGAGGGCGAGACGCGGACGGCCGAAGAGCCGCGCCAGCCGGAACTGATCTGGAGCGGCGCCAGGATCACCATCACCGACGCGCAGATGAAGGAGTTGGCCGAGACCGGCTCGCTCACGCTTTCAGATGCACAGCTCGTCTGGCGCGGCAAGGACCGGCAGGACTGGAGCGACCTCGTCGTCAACGTGCCGCCGCTCTACATTCAGGAGAAGATCCACCCCAAGGCTATCATCGACGATCTGAAGCGCCGGACAGCGCAGACACGCGAGGCAACGACCGACGCGCCGGACCTGTTCGCAGACTTCAACGGTCTCGATCCCGAAGCGCGCGCCGAGTTCTATCAGCACGACCAGCACTGGTCGAACCGCATGATACTCGGCGACAGCCTCCAGGTGATGGCAAGCTTGTCCGAGCGCGAGAGCCTAAAGGGCAAGGTGCAGTGCATCTATTTCGACCCACCCTATGGCATCAGATTCAACTCAAATTGGCAGGTGTCCACTCAAAGTCGTGATGTGAGAGACGGCAAGCAGACTGATATTTCTCGTGAGCCCGAGCAGGTCAAGGCGTTCCGCGACACCTGGAAGGATGGCATCCATAGCTATCTGACATATCTGCGCGATCGCCTGACCGCGATGCGAGATCTGCTGACGGACAGCGGCTCGATCTTCGTGCAGATCGGGGACGAGAACGTACACCGCGTAAGAGCAGTGATGGATGAGGTGTTTGGATCGGAGAACTGTGTCGTAGAAATCTTACAGAAGAAGAAGGGTGCCCAAAAGGGAAACTTTATTGACCCCGTTAATGATTACATATTGTGGTACTCTCGAAATCCTCGCCCTTCTGGCTTGCTCAAGTTCCGGCCTATATTTGAGCAGCGGGAAATCGACTCAGAAACCGTCGACGAGTTCTCAAAAATTGAGCTCCCCTCTGGCGAAATAATTAATCTAAAGGGATATTTGGATCGAGATGGAAACCTCTTGGATTTCAGACAGTATCCGGGACGCCTGAAGGCAGAATTTCCTGGAGGGCGTCTCCTGAGGCCTTGGCCGATCACAAATGGGGGCCACCGCGAAAATCAAATGGCGCCTGTCGTATTGAATGGCAAGCCCTATTCTCCTCCGCGCGACCGTTGCTGGAGCCACACATCCAGACCCCAAGAGCAGAGATTTTCTGGGATGGAGCGCGTTGCAGCGAGCGGGCGATTGATGGCTTCGTCGACCAGTCTCGATTTCAAGCGATATCTGGACGACTTTCCGTACAAGACAATTTCGAACTGGTGGGACGGACTCGGCGGGGCCGCCAATCCGATTTATGTAGTCCAGACCAACGAACGCATCTTGGAACGCCTCATTCTGATGACAACCGATCCTGGCGATCTTGTACTTGATCCCACATGCGGCTCGGGTACTACCGCTTATGTTGCGGAGCAATGGGGCCGTCGCTGGATCACGATCGACACCAGCCGCATCGCACTCGCACTTGCTCGCACACGTCTCATGTCGGCGCGCTATCCTTGGTACCTTCTCGCTGACAGTAGAGAGGGACACTCCAAAGAGGCGGAACTAACCCAGCGCCCGCCTGCCGACACTTCGATCCATCATGACATACGACAGGGCTTCGTTTGCCGTCGCGCCACATACATCACCTCTGGACTGATCGCCAACAACCCGCTGATCGACGATATTTGGAAGAAGTGGCAGGCGACGCTGGAGCCGCTTCGCGCTGCACTCAATACAGCCCTCCGCAAATCATACGAGGAATGGCAAATTCCGCGCGACCTGCCCGCGGACGCGCCCGCTTCAGCCAAGGAAGCCCACGCAAAATGGTGGGAGGCGCGGATCGCCCGCCAGAAGGAAATCGACGCCTCCATCGCCGCGCGGGCCGACGTCGAATATCTCTACGACAAGCCTTACACGGACAATTCCCGCGTCCGCGTAGCCGGCCCGTTCACGGTCGAAAGCCTGTCGCCGCACCGTGCGCTGCCAGCGAGCGAACAAGAGCTGATCGACGACATCGAGGCCGCAGAGGGCCGGCGCTCGACCGCGGACGCGGATCTGGCGGGGCAGGACTTCGCGGCTATCGTGATCGACTATCTCAAGGCCGAGGGCGTCAAGCAACAGGCCAAGGGCGACCGCATCACCTTCGAAAGCCTGACGCCTTGGCCGGGCAACTTCGTCGGTGCGAGCGGCACGTTCATTGAAGGTGAAAACGGCCCTGAGCGCCGGGCCGCGATCCTGATCGGCCCGGAATACGGCACTGTCGGCCGCCAGGACATCGTCGCGGCCGCCCGGGAAGCGGTGGATGCCCGCTTCGACGTGCTGATCGCCTGCGCCTTCAACTTCGACGCCCACTCTTCGGAGCTTGCAAGCCTGGGCAGCCTCAAGATCCTCAAGGCGCGCATCAACCCCGACATGCACATGTCGGACGAGCTCAAGAATACCGGGCGCGGCAACATGTTCGTCGTATTCGGCGAGCCTGACGTCGAAATCATCGACGACGGCGGTTCTGACATCCGCGTAAAAGTGCATGGTGTCGACGTGTTCGATCCCAATACCGGGGAGATCCGCTCGAATGACACAGCGGGCATTGCTGCCTGGTTCATCGACTCCGACTACAACGAGGAGAGCTTCTTCGTCCGCCACGCCTACTTCCTCGGCGCCAACGATCCCTACAAGAGCCTGAAGACGGCGCTCCAGGCCGAGGTCGACGAGGACGCCTGGGCGACGCTCTATTCCGACATCTCGCGCCCGTTCGAGCGGCCGAAGAACCGCCGCATCGCAGTGAAGGTCATCAACCACTTTGGCGACGAGGTGATGAAGGTGTTCGGGGTGTGAGCATGCGGGGGCTGGTGATCCGCGAACCGTGGATCGGCAAGATCCTCGCCGGCACGAAAACATGGGAGATGCGATCACGGGTGACGCTGGTGCGCGGGGCCGTTGCCTTGATCCGCCAAGGCAGTGGCCTGGTCGTCGGAACGGCGAGCCTGATCGAATGCCTGCCCGCGCTGACGAAGGACAATTACCTGGACCATGCCGACCGGCATCAAATCCCCGGGGAAATGCTCGATGAGGTGATCGGCAACGGCTGGGTTCATCCCTGGGTTCTCTCCGACGCACACCCCTTGGCTTCCCCCATCCCCTATCAACACAAATCGGGCGCGGTGACGTTTGTCAGCCTGGACGAGGCCGTCGCCACTGCGATCCGATGCGAGAGCGGTCGCGCGATCGGAGAGCGAACCATTGCTGCATCCCGGACGCAGCCAGCGCGGGACCGTACAGCGGACCCCATGGTCGGTCGCGCCAAAGGCCCGCCCTCCGGCGACAACTCGGCGGGACTGGTGGGCAATGTCCCGGTTTTCGTGTTTCGAGCGGAGGCCGCTCAGGCTTATGGCATCCCAGCAGCCAGCGCAGGATTCGTGGTGCTCAAAGGCTCGACGGCCGTGCGTGAGGGCAGACCGGTGGCCAAACGTGACCGGCCCTTGCGCGACGAACTGCTTCGTTCCGGCGTACTCGCGCCCGACGCTGACCCCCGCCTCCTTCGCTTCACATCCGACTACGAATTCACAAGCCCGAGTTCCGCCGCGTGCATCGTCAAAGACGGCAATGCCAGCGGCCCCTCGTTATGGAAGAGCCACACGTCTGGCCTGTCGCTCAGAGACTATCTTGCCAGCACGCCGCACGCCCAAGTCCGGTCGGGACCGCCCCAGCCATGAACTTCCTGATCGCCGACACCTTCACAGCTTCCTTCAATCGCCTGTCCGGCCCGGACCAGAAGGCGGTGAAGGCGAGCGTCTTCGATCTTCAGATAGACCCGGCCGGCAACGGTCTGCAGTTGCATCGTATCGATAAGAGCAAGGACCCGAATTTCTGGTCGGCTCGTGTCAATCGCGACATTCGCCTGATCGTTCATAAGACGGGCGACAGCCTGCTGGTCGCCTATGTCGGCCACCATGACGACGCCTATGCCTGGGCGGAACGCCGCCGCATCGAGGCGCATCCGCGCACCGGCGCCATTCAAATCGTGGAGGTGCGCGAGCGTGCGGAGGAAATCGCGCCACCGCCGAGGCTCGATTTCGTTTTTCCTCAGCCCGCCAACGGCGAGGACACGGCGGCGCCGGCGCTGTTCGCCTCCCTGGACGACGATGCCCTGCTGTCGATCGGCGTGCCTGCCGATTGGTTGGCCGACGTCCGAGCGGCGAGCGAAGACGGTTTCTTTGCGCTGACAGCCCACCTGCCGGCCGAAGCCTCCGAAGCCCTGCTCGAATATGCCGCCACCGGCAGGCTGGCTGCGTCTGCTCCGGCTCCGGCCATGGCCGATCCCTTCGCACATCCCGATGCGCTGCGGAGGATCAGGCTGATCGCCGATCAGGAGGAACTGGAGCAGGCGCTCGCCTTTGCCTGGGAGAAATGGGGCGTCTTCCTTCACCCCTCGCAGCGAGCGCTGGTCGAGCGTTCCTTCGCTGGGCCGGCGCGCGTCGCCGGGTCGGCCGGCACGGGCAAGACCATCGTGGCGATCCATCGCGCCGTCCGGCTCGCCCGCGACAATCCGAATACAAGGGTGCTGCTGGCCAGCTTCTCTCAGCCGCTGGCAGCGGAATTGGCGAAAAAGGTGTTGGTCCTTGCGCCGGAGACTGGCGGCATCGTCCCGCGGATCACCACGGCATCCTTTCAAAGCATCGCCGAGCAAATGTTTCAGCTCGAACATGGCGTGCGCCCCCGCATTGCCAGCGATGCCGTGCTGCGTGAGCGCCTTCGCGCGGCAGTCACATCCAAGGATCTCAAGGGTTTTTCCGAGCGCTTCCTCCTGTCGGAGTGGACCAACGTGGTCGATGCCTGGGGGCTCACGTCGCTCGA
This sequence comes from Bradyrhizobium sp. U87765 SZCCT0048, assembly GCF_018131225.1. Taxonomy (GTDB): domain Bacteria; phylum Pseudomonadota; class Alphaproteobacteria; order Rhizobiales; family Xanthobacteraceae; genus Bradyrhizobium_A. The sequence goes on from NZ_JAFCMM010000008.1 coordinate 57,776, forward strand.
AGCCTATACAACCGTTCAGCGCATGGGACGCAAGAGCCGGCTCGGCCCCAATCAGCGCGCGCGCCTCTGGCCAGTTTTCCAGGCCATGCGCGATGCGCTAGTGGCGGAGCGCTATACAACATGGGCCAACGTCTTCACTGGTCTCGCCGACGCGCTGGCGAAGCGTGAGACCAAGCCGTTCGACCACATCGTCATTGACGAAGCCCAGGATCTGGCTCCAGCCGAGCTTCGATTTTTCGCAGCTTTGGCACCCGCAAAGCCGAATGGACTGTTCCTGTCAGGCGATGTCGGCCAGCGCATTTTCCAGCATCCGTTCTCGTGGGCGAGCCTTGGTGTCGACGTGCGGGGCCGATCCAACACACTCAAGGTCTGCTATCGTACATCGCAGCAAATCCGCCGCGCCGCCGACCGGCTGTTGCCAACGGTCCTGCGTGACACCGATGGGCTGGAGGACGAACGGAGTGGAATTGTTTCAGTCTTCGCCGGTCCCGCACCGGAGGTAAAATCCTTCGCTACCATTGCCGCGGAAGCGGACGCCGTCCGGCAAGCCGTCGAAGCATGGCTTGGCGAGGGGATCGCCGCCCGAGAGATTGGCCTCTTCGTCCGAACGTCGAAACTTATCACTCGTGCCAGGCATGCTCTTTCCGGCGTATCGGGAGCGCAGGACATTGTGACGGGCCCGATGAGTTTGGCGAAGGGATTGGAGTTTCGAGCCGTCGTCATCATGGCCTGCGATCAGGGAATTCTGCCCCTCGACGAGCGGGTTGCCGGTGCGGCGGATGAAGCTGAGCTCGATGACATCTATGAGACCGAGCGGCGACTGCTCTATGTTGCCTGCACGCGGGCGCGAGAACATCTGCTTCTGACCGGAGTGGAGCCGACATCGGAGTATTTGAAAGACTTTTTGGCCGCAGTTGTCTGAGGTCACTGCCAGCCGTAGAAAGAGCAATCTTGCATCACAGGCGGCGGCGGCTCAAACCTACAGTTTGAGCGATCCGTCAGCCTGCCAGGGCGGCAGCGGAGCGCCATCCCGCGCGAACATCGCGGCCATCGCGCCCTTCACAGGATCAGCTGAAGCCGCGCTTGAGGCGTTGCCTTCAGCGACCATCCGCTGAAGTTCCGCGGCGTCGGCTTCTGTATCCCCCATGGGCCACAATGCGGATTCAGCCATGTTGCGCTTGCGCTGCATGAGGCTGTGCAGAAGACAATCGAAAGAATGCTCGCGATAAGCTGCATGAACAGCCATCGGAACATGCACAGTTACCGGCTTCGTCTGCCCGATGCGATGCACCCGATCATTGCACTGCTCCTCGACGGCCGGATTCCACCAACGGGAGAGGTGGATGACATGGGTCGCAGCGGTCAACGTCAACCCGGTTCCAGCAGCCTTTGGCCCCAGGACGAGTAAATCGAAGCCGGCGCGCCCCTGCTGCGCCTGGAATCGATCGACGATCTCCTGCCGCTTTTTGATCGGCGTATCGCCATTGATGAGGTCGATCCCATCAAGACCGAACTGGGCTTTGATCAATTCGATGAAGCGATACTGCATTCGCCGATGCTCGATGAAGACGAGCGCCCGCTCGGCCTTGCGCTCGATTGCCTTCAATATCTCGAACACAGCCTGCAGCCTTGCCGAAGCGGGAATGAAATCAGCATCTGACAACCCTTCGTCAAGGGACGGATGCACCGACACCGCTCGGATATGATGGAGCATTTTCAGGGCCGCACCGGCGCCGCCTTGGGCAAGCTTCAATTTTGCGTCATCATAAACGAGCGACTGATATTTCGGCATGAGTCTGGGATGGATCATGCGGGCTTTTTCAGGCAAGCCACTCTCGACATCCGACTTCAGCCTGCGCAAAGCAAGCGGCGGCAAGCCACCATGAGACTTGAATACTTTTTGATGTAGCTCTGACATGCCGTCTGCAGTTGGTACGCCATAGCGCTGCCTGAAGCCTTCGAGAGCATCCAGACAACCTGACGCGATCTGATCCATGACCGCCCAGAGATCCGCCGTACCGTTCTCAATCGGCGTTCCGGTCAAACCGATCCGGAAATCCGCATTGACGCCACGCGCGGCGAGCGCTCGCATGCTGAACGGGTTCTTCAGCGCCTGAATCTCGTCAAAAACAGCCGTGGCAAACCGAATCTTACCGAGTGAATGCTGATAATTCACGAGCGTTGTGTATGTAGTCAGCATCCAGAAGCGATGAGCACGCCTTTCCTGGATCGCCTCATGTAAAAATCCAAAATCAATTTTGGCTTCGCCACCGTCAATGTCGCGCCCCTGAAAACCAGAGAGCTTGCGCGCTCCAATGCCACTGCCGTAGAGCCGGATCAGATGACCAAGGCCCGGCTCCTCCAGATGCCTGGTTACTTCCTGCTCCCAATTGAGCAACAGTGAAGTCGGCGCGACAATGAGAACCGGACCACGGTCTTCACTGCTGCTTTCCATGTGCGCCTTGAGCCAGGCGAGAAAACTGATCGTCTGCAGCGTCTTACCCAAGCCTTGCTCATCGGCATTGAGCACACCAGGCAGGCCGGCACTCCATGCTGCAATCTGCCAATCGAGGCTTTCCAGTTGGTGAGGCTTGAGGGGCGTACGAATGCCTGCAGGGTGATCTTCAGATACGGCGCGCTTCCGCGGCTTCAGCTTCGCGATCCAACGGAGCTCCGACTCATTCGTGATTGTTTCCAGGACCACCGGCCCTGCCGCTTCATTGAAGCCTTCGGGCTCGTCAGGAGCTGACTCGGGCTGCGACAACCGAGCATCAATTGCCGATACCGCCTCCGCTCTGGCGGGGATTTCGAGATCATCGGCTTGTACAGATTCTTCGCCAGCCTCCATCGCCGCAGAGACTCGTTCTCGCAGCTCCTCCAGTTGCTCACTGGTGCTGTTCTGGAGATAGTCGGCGAAACGACGCGCGTAGTCCTCTGGAAGCCATGTCGTGAAGTTCTCGCTGCTCAAGACAGCGTCCTGCCCCTTGAAGACTTTCAGCCCGATGACCCGCTCCGAAAACTCCTTTGTTTCGATGAGAACTGGGCCAGCCGCCCGCTCTACTGCATCCTCGACGCCGATTGGATCCATTCCATCGAGTTCGCCTCGACGGCGGAGGGCTCTCTCGATTGCCTCATCAATCTTCGGCCTCGGATTTCGAATGAACGCGGCCCGCTCATCGGTGGGGGCATGCTGCATCGACGCGATCGCCTCTAAAGCCGGCAACGCCGCACGGTCCACGACCAGGTAGCTCCCCGGGTTGATCCGGTATGCCGACATGGCCCCCCGATCCCGGACTCGCCGCTGAAAGATCTTCAACCTAGCTGGGTCCAATTCTCCGTGGCGCTCGCTCACATCACCATTGTCGGGCACCAGTCCTTGACTGGACAATCTCTCCGCAGAGAATGGTACAACCTCGAAATCAGTCCCGTCCTCGTTCGGCGAGAGAGAAAAGCCGTCGGTAAGCCGAACCTCGAGACCTGACAGAAAGTCGGTCATTGAAATGCGAGCGGCCGCATCCCGCGCGCTCATGTCGGCGCCAGGCTCCAGCGCGCGCCGAAACCTCGCCAAAGCCTCCCACTGCTCGGCATCGCCTGCCTCCGCCGTCAACTGTTCGGCAATCTCGACGGCTTCGAGGAGCCATTCCGGCAGGCGACGGGGACCACTGGCTGTGTCAAGAATACAGCCAATACGGCGGGGATATTGCAGCTGGCCGTTCTTGACCCACTGATATCGAAGCTTGAATGACCGTGAACCCAACACCCCTTCGGCATCGGTGCGGAAGATAAGATCCACGACCGGCGGCAATCCGATAATTCGCGCTGCTTTACCATCCAACCGCGCTGCGAGTCGGTGCGACATGCGAATCTCGTCGGATAGGATTGTCAGGGCCTCCGGGGCATCTTCAGCAAAGGCCTTTAAATCTCCAATCGCATACAGGAGATCCGCGTCGGCTGAGGAGAGCTTCCTAAGGTCCTTCTTACGCCCCGACATCAATCGGGCGAGCATCGCCCCCTTGGCACGCGGCAACTTCAGACTGACACCATCTTCCGAGTATGTGCAATCCAGATTCATTGCCGCTAAATCCTCTCCAGGACCCATCCCTGCCAATCTCCGAGGTGCACCCTGGCTTGTGCGCCGTCTATACGGAGAATTGCATCGCAGTCGTACGATGGTTGATAGAGTTTGGGCGCATGCGGATTTCTCTCGTCGAAGACGTGAATCCGGTAGCTATGCGATCCCTCGACCAGGATCTTACGTCCAACCTTAAGAATCAGAAGGGAAGTATTCGACCGCCTGCCACCAACAATCTGACGACCGAACGGAATCGGCTTGTTCGCAGATCTTTCGTTGGCCAACCGAGCCCCATCGTCACTAAACGCAACCCACGCAGCATCAATCCGCTTCTGATTGTATAAGCCAAGCCAGAATTTTTCGCGTGGCGCCCACATATGACTGTCCTCAACCGCGGACACGATCTCGAGGAAGAATTTGATATTCGCGCCAGTCAACCACCGAAGCAGGATCGACAAAAGCTCTTCGGATACCCCAGCCCAGCCGCTGGCATGCCGCTTCACGCGCGGATCATCATAGTATCCGACCAGCTTTGTCGTCAGATCGTGCTGAAGCGCTTCTGGAGGATCCCGATCTCGCCAGGGGGTGAGAAGCGCCTCGATGGCCGCGGCTGCGCCCGTCGCACGTGGTGACTGCCCCTCGGGCTTCAGCCAACGTAGCAATCGGTCAATTTCCGCGGGGCGATCAAGCTTTCCGGCCAAACGACGGACGAACGCGAGATGGGCGAAATCCATGATGCCTGGCGCATGGGGGCTACGGATGTTGAGGGAGCGTAGACCGTGCCAGGCATCGGGCATCTGCAGCATCAAAGCGGCAATGGCTTCTGCTCCCCTGAAGGGGTCCAACACCTGCGGAATTCCATGCACAAGGGATTGCGATCGGGCATCCAAACGCGACCGAGCACTCGTCAAAGCTCGAGCCAGGGCCACCGTGTGGGGCGCCTCAGGCTCGTAGCTCCCCAGGTAGACAGACATCATCGCAGCGAGAAAACTCTTGCTGTCGGTAGCTTCGATTTCTTCATAGTAAAAGCGCCGCAGCGACTTCAAGGCGGTTCGCGACCGGCGCTCGGGATCGAACAGGGCACGGGCGGCTGAAGCCACGAACGACATCCGAACGCCGCGCCAATCCCAGCGCTCAACCCGCCGGAGCATTTCCATGACCAGGCGCTCGCGATCGTTCTCGGGAGGATCAGCAACGACATCTGGCCAACGCGACAGGACGCGCTCTGCCGCAGCGACCAGGTCGGCTGGCACGGCAAGATTCGGCGCCCTGTACGCGTTTGAACGGTTCAGTTTCGCAAAGAGGCTCATCTCCCCTCCACGACCAGCCCCGAACGCAGGGACTTTCTGATATTCTCAATTTCACCAGAACGGCTCGGCGTATACATGATGATACGCAGATCGATCCGACGGTTCGTGGCGCGTCCAGCCGATGTATCATTGCCGGCGACGGGCCGCATTTTTCCATAACCAGCAACCGAAAGCACCGGCTGTCCCTTGAAATTCAGGTGACCGACCAATCCTGGCTCGCGCCCTGTCATGGCGATGAATGTCGAGTTCGCACGATCTGTCGACAGGCGAAGATTGCCGATATCATCGCCAGTTGAATCTGTGTGTCCTTCGATCTGCACGGCTTCAATGATCGCTGAGCCCGTGTTACAGCCGTCAGACCAGGTGGATTTGCTGCCAAGCGTGTAGCAGGGAAGAATCGTCTCGAGCCTTGATGCGATGGCTTCGACGATAGCTTTACGTTCGGGCCGCAGCACACTCTGGGAGCTTTGGAACAAGCCATCTCCCTGGAAACGCAGTGCATCGTTCTCTTCGCTGATAACCACTTGAAGGTCTGGAAAATCGACTTTGATCTGATCTTGAAGTTTCTGCAGAATTTTGCGTCGCTCGTTCGACGTCCTCGTCAGATATTCCTCGAGTGGATCCTTTTCGCGGAGCTTCGCCATCAACCGCTCGACTTCTGCCTCGAGCGCAGCAATTTTGGCCTTGGCGGACACCAATTGGACCGCAATGTCATACCGTTCCCGCGCGACGCGATCATAATCGACCTTGGGAACGCTCTCCTTCGGATTGAAACGGCTGGCGAAGAACGCGAGCAAAATCATCGTAATGAAGAGGAAGCTCACCGTCATGTCCGTCATCGATACGAAAACGGACTCTTCCTCCTCTTCCCGTTGTTGTCGACGGAAGGCGCCGCGCATCATGGCCTCCCAGACCGCGGAGCGAACTGCTCAGCCTGATCAACAATGGTCCTGAGAGTATCCAGCGCCGGCGCCAGCCTCTGCTGCAGTTCCTGAACGTGCAGCCGCATTCCATCAACGGCGCTCGCCACACTCGACGTATAGGTATCGAACGCCTTACCGAGCTTGACGTCGATGTCATCGATACGATCACCTTGGCCTTTGAGCCGACCGAGCATCACAGAAATGCCATCCAAGGTGCTTTCAACGGCCTTCGCTTTGCCCGTCATCACGGCCTGGGCTGCCGCGAGGGCGTCGGCAGCACTTCGTGCCGTTGTTTCCGCGGACCTCGTCACGGCGCTGGAAGCACTTTGGGTACTCTCAGCCAGATGGCGGAGGGCTCCCTCCATCCGCTCGGCCGTGCCGCGCACAGGTGAGGCTGCCTCCACGAGATCCTGAGACGCGGCGCGGAAGGCGCCAGCCGCCCGAACCGTGGCGTCCGCTCCAGATCGGACGCCCTCCGAGAAAGCACGAAGATCTCCACTCACCGCCGCGACCTGGTTCGAGACCTGCTCCATCTGCGCTGCAATCTCGCCGAGGGGCGACATCAACTGCTGGCTGGCTTTCGACGTCAACTCTTCTGCCATCCGCGAAATCTGCTGCCCTGTCTCCTCGATACGAGCGCGTGCGGCCGCACTACCATCGCGAGCCGCATCCCCCATTTGTTCACGAAACGCCTGCCCAGCGTCCTTGAGGTCGTTCGCAGCTGAGCTGAGAGCGCGAGCACCCTCCGACGTATTGTCGCGAATACTCTCAAGCGTCGTGTTCATGGCAGCCAAAAGCTTTTCGGTGCCTTCGTTGAAAGCATTACCGGTACTTTCGGCAGCCCCCGTCAACGTAACCTGGATGGCCTCCATCGACTGCGCGATGCGCGATACAACGCCATCAAGCTCCTGCCCTACGCGAGTTGAGCTGCCGTCCATTCTTTCCGACAGTTGGGCAATGCGGTCGCCGGCCTCTGAGAGACGTTCGCTCGCGGCACCAAGCGCTTGACTGACGTCGGCAGTGAAACGGGACGACAGGTCCTGGACCAGTACTCCAACACCTTCGGTGCCAGCCTTACCGACCTGGGCTAGCAGAGGTGCCATAGCCGTTTCGATACTGCTCGAAATCGCGCGCGGAATATCCTCGCGCAGAGGACGGCCGAGTTCGGCCACCAACTCGAGACCAATGCGGCGAAAATGCTCCCGCTGCTCCCGCACTGCAGTCAGTTGCTCTATCGCCAAAGACTCGAGGCTGATGAAGGACAGACGCTCCTCAAGTTTCCCGGTCACGTCATGGGATGCGAGATCAATCCGCGCGGTTCCCATCCGCAGTACGACCGTGAACAAGATCGAGCACAGCAGCCCCGTCAACGACATGATGAATTTAGCCGATGCGACGGAAAGCAATGTGCTGAGCTGGTCGTTGCCGATCACTTCTCCTTTCGGAGGCACAATGGATTCAAGCGCAGAAACCAAGCCGAGAAAGGTCAGCAACAATCCAACCGACACGAACAGACTGGGCACATAGCGCCAAAATCCTGGGGAAAACCCAATATCCTCGACATTGAAGAAAGCCGAAGGACGCACGGAGTTACGGAGAATGACTTGCCCATCCTCTTCATGAGACACAAGCGTCTCGCGAAACTCCCTCCACGCTGAAGCAACGCGACCTTTCGCTCCAGAGGTACCGAAATCATTCACGTTACGATCGACGTCCGTGACGCCGGCGCTAAGCTCCGCCGCATCAGTGTAGTGCGTGATCTCTTTGCCAAGACGATGAAGTGCCGCAACACGACGCCACGTTTGCAATGCAAAACGCAAAACACAAAAAATGAGGACAACCAGCAATGATAAGCTGACGAGACCAGGCACAAACTCTTGGCGAAGCAAGCTTGCGACCGCCAGCACGATATCCCGGACAAAGATGCCGGTTTCAATCAACGCGTCCAAAATTAGCCCCCGTAGCTCCCCCTCAACATCTATCGTGCTCGGAATTCGCAATGCAACTGCATTTCAACTCAGAGGCGATGCGGCACTTGACTGTGAGATCATCTCAGCTGCGAACGCGACGAGCATTATTCCGCGGAATCCAACCCGCAATGCTCCACCAATGCCATCAGCTTTGACCAAGTATTCACCGGTTCAAATGGACAGGGCGCATCCGTCTCATTCAGGCTGCTCCATTGCACACCAAAATACCTGTGGCAGCGAGACGGCAGCTGAGTGCTGCGCCACCGTCATATCGATCAAGCTCCCCGGACGGACGAAACGCGCGAAAAACATTACGGAATCATGCACTTACTAGCACATCACACTCCCAGAAATGACCTCAGGCGACACCGCTCCCGTTGACTTCCCCCAACGCTGCGCCATCTTAACGACGAAGGACTGCGGTACGCCTACAGACGGCTGAAGAGCATAAGCATGTTTCCCGCGTCGGTTCTGACGACCGTGAATGCGCCGTACAGCAAAAAACTGGACGCGCAGACACTCGCCTATTGTCTCAAGCATCCGGCAGCAGCCCAGGCCTGGGCGGGGCAGATGTCGGCGTTTTTCGGCGAGGTTGCACCGGCTGCGCAGAAGGCTTTCGCCGGCGCGTTTGACATCAGCGAGGCCGACCTCGTGACCGCCGCAAAGACATTCGCCCATTACTCCGGCGAATCCTATCCGCTCGCGGGATGAGCACGAACGGACCCGACTGGGCGCGCCTTTTGCGCATCGCCCGTGCGCTGATCCGCCAGGTCAATGCCGAACACGTTGTGATCGACTCATGGTCGCTCGGCGGCGGCACCGCGATGATGCTGCAGCTCGATCATCGCGACAGCCAGGACATCGACATCTTCCTCCCCGATGCACAGCTCCTGTCGTTTCTCGATCCCAGGCTGCACGATTTCCAGTTCGAGATCGCGCCGTCCGACTATGGCGGCGACGGCAGCAAATTTCTCAAGCTGGCGTTCGCGGGAATCGGGGAGATCGATTTCATCGTCGGACAGGCCGTGACCGCCAAACCGACCATGACGCAGACAGTCCAGGGCGAGGATATCGCGCTGGAAACCGTTGCCGAAATCAATTGCCAAGAAGATCTGCTATCGTGGCGCGACCATCAAGCCGCGCGATATCTTCGATATCGCGGTGGCGGCAAAGCACGACCGCAGCGCCATTGTCGGCGCGCTGAGAGACCATCCGGATGATGTCGCCAAAACGCTCCGCGCCATGGAGCGATTGAAGCCTGACTTCGTCAACGCGGCGATTTCGGCGCTGAGCATCAAGGATCGGTTCGAGCCCATCGCATCGACTGCTCTTGCTGATGCACGAGAGGTTCTGACGTCCGTCTGATCACGCGGCGCGCGGCCGCAGGCAGTCCGTCGGATACGGCCAGAAAGAGGCAGGCTGTCGGGCACAATCTGCGCGGCCAGAACTGGCGGAGAGGGAGGGATTCGAACCCCCGATAGGCTTGCACCTATGCCGCATTTCGAGTGCGGTGCATTCAACCACTCTGCCACCTCTCCGCGGGGCCGAAGCGGCGGGGTGGCCCGCCGGGTTGCGGGGGGTGTTCTATGCGAGGATTCCCGGCGAGACAAGGCGTCCGGCGGGGTGATTTTGCGGCGAGCGGACGGGAAATCGCGGTCTGCGGGGCTGAAAGGGGCTTCGAAGCCATGGAACGGGGCTGCAGGGCGGGATTTTGACGGCGCAGAGGGGCTCGCGGACGCCGGCCCTGCGCAGGCGGGCGGTCGAGGGGTCGCCGAATCGGCGGGCGTCTTGGGCATTCCTTCTTGGGCATTCCTTATTGTGGGCGCAGACCTGCTGCCGCCGGGGTGACCCGCATGTCGCTGCGCTCATGCCGGCTACAGAATTGGGAGGCGCCGTGGCCTCATGGTTCGAGACGCGCGGCTGCGCCGCGCTCCTCACCATGAGGGAGTGGGCCCCCCCCCCCGCCCTCAGCTCTTCCTGCCATTCTTCTTCTCGGCCCTCGCGTCGGTCTTGCCTTCCGCCTTGCCGTCGCCGGCGTCCTTGCTCCTGGCGGTCTTGTCCTTGCCGTTCTTGTCCTTGTCGGATTTGCCCTTCTCATCAGCCGGCTTGTCGTCCTTATCCCTGCCTTTCTCTTTCTCGCGCGCCTTGTCGTCGTCCTTCCTGCGGTTGGTGAAGCGGGCGTTGCCGAGGCCGGTGCCGATGGTGAGCACGCCCCAGCGCCTGCGCTCCTGCATGAACGGCACTTCGGACAGGCCCTGCACCACGCCGTCGTTGTGCATCAGCACCACGGTGTCGTGCTCGCCGATCATGGGAATGGCTGACATCAGCTCCTGCGGCAGATTGAAGCGGCTGCTTTCCCAGTTGCCGGGCAGGTTCTGCGCGCCCTTCTCGATGGAGCCATCGCCATCGATGACGCCGGGGCAGGACACGCCGATGAACGGCGCGAGCTTGAGGCCCGCGGTGTCGGCCTCGGCGATCAGGCCTTTCAGCATCTTCACCAGCTTGCGGACGGCGCCCTCGCGCGTCGGCTCGTCGTCGGCATGGCGCCAGAGGTCGGAGCTCCAGACGCTGGCCTTGGACAGGTCCGGCGTCTTCTTCTGCCGCGTCTCGACCACGCCGCAGCGGATGTTGGAGCCGCCGATGTCGATGGCCAGCAGACTGTCATACCCCTCGAAGATCCATGACGGCGCCAGATGCGCGCAGCCGATCAGGCCGGCTTCATCGGGATGAAAGCGGATCGGCACGAGATCGATCTTCGTGCCCTCGGCCTTGAGAACGATGTCGGCACGGGCGATGGCGAGCTCGCCAATGCGGCTCTGGCGGAAGCCGCCGCCGACCACGATCACCTCGGTATCGGCCCACGCCTTGGTCTTGAGGAAGCGCCGCGTGACATGGGCGAGCGATTGGGCGAAATCCTCGATGGCGCTGTGCACCAGTGCGGCGGCGGCGGCATCGTCGCCGACCAGCACCTTGTCGAGATCCTTCTTGCTGATCTCGTTCGACGGCGTCTTGCCGAACGGGTCTTCCCCCGCCTTGCGCAGCGGCTTGCGCCAGGCGTCGAGCAGATCGACGAACGCGCCCTTGCTGGCACGGTCGCCGAGGAAGCCGTCGTCATCCCTGATCTCGATGTTGTAGCTGTCGATGTCCACCGACGGCAGCCGCTCCGCCCCGTGCCGGCCGATGCCGGCGGTCGTCATGTCCTCAGCCATTCAGTCCCTCCGCGTGCGCTGGACAACGGCGGGGGAACCGGATGGTTGCGTGGGGCGGGAGGGAGGCGGCCGCGTGGGTGCGGTTAGGGTTGGCGGGCTCGGGGTCCCCGATCGGCCAAGGCGCCGGAAGGGCAGTTCTGCCGCCCAATCCGAGGTGTCGGCCATGTCTCCGAACGGGTGTCGGGGATGTGTCCGAACGGGTGTCGGCGATGTCTCCGGACTGGCCGGGACATACAAAAGCGGAATTGGCGCGGAATGATTTCTAACCAATTGATAATATTTCGTTTCTCGACATTCGCCCCACCCACGGCGTCATGGCCGGACTTGATCCGGCCATCCAGCTTGTTCGCCGCACGACGGAAGGCCCAAAAGCTGGATCACCGGGTCACGGCGCTGGCACGCCGGCCCGGTGATGACGCTGAGATGGGAGGCGGCGCGGAACCATGGAGGTGCGGCTGCTGCGCGCAGCCACCCACGGCGTCATTCCGGGGCGCGCCGCAGGCGCGAACCGGGAATCTCGGTGCCCCCCCCCCCCTCGCCGAGTTCAACCATTGCGAGATTCCGGATCGCCGCTGCGCGGCGTCCGGAATGACGGGGGGCGGAGGCACCAGCAACCTGGAACTCGCCGAACACCCCCAAACCACGGCCAAATCCTTCATTTGCGAGGGCTTTTGGCGGGGAATCGCCTTGACTCGGGGGGCTCAGCCTTTATAACGCCCGTCATCCGGCGTGGGCTTGCTCGCGCCGTTTGTTTTGGCTCGCCCGACTTGTCATGTTTGTCATGCGACACGGCGCCAAACGCAACATTCGCAACGACTGACAAGAAGCCGGCCCGGAGGTCCACGGACATCCGAAGGCGCGGGTTTGAACACGAAGGATGAAAACGATGTTCGCAGTCATCAAAACCGGCGGCAAGCAGTACCGCGTTGTCCCGGATGATGTGCTCGAGATTGGCAAGATCGCCGGCGAAGTCGGCACGATCGTGCAGTTCCCCGAAGTGCTGGTGCTGGGCGGCGACACGCCCGTGCTCGGCGTCCCGACCGTGGCCGGCGCATCCGTCGCCGCCGAGGTGCTGGACCACAAGCGCGGCCCGAAGGTCATCGCCTTCAAGAAGCGCCGCCGCAAGAATTCCCGCCGCAAGCGCGGCTACCGTGACGAGCTGACGCTGGTCCGCATCACCGAGATCCTCGCCGACGGCAAGGCCCCCACCGTGGGTCCGCGCCCGAAGAAGGCGAAGGTCGCCAAGGCCGAGACCGCGGAAGCCGCCGAGTAATCGGCGCCGACGCGTTGTTCTTCCGCACCGGCGCCGCTGAAGGCGACGGTGACAAAATGTGAAATGATTCCTTCGCGGAATCGGTTTAAACATTCGAACGAATTCGGAGACGAGCCATGGCTCATAAAAAGGCAGGCGGTTCATCGCGCAACGGTCGTGACTCGGCCGGCAAGCGCCTGGGCATCAAGGCGTTCGGTGGTGAGCACGTCATCCCCGGCAACATCATCGCGCGTCAGCGCGGCACCAAATGGCATCCCGGCCTCAACGTCGGCATGGGGACCGATCATACCCTCTTTGCCAAGGTTGAAGGCCGCGTCGAGTTCCGTGCCAAAGGCCGGGGCCGCACCTACATTTCGGTCCTCCCGATTGTCGCTGCCGCCGCCGAATAACCAGGTGGACACATATCGCGTCCGCCGGCCCTGTTGAACCGGCGGAGCGCTCAAAGCTCCTAAGGGGAGGCGGGCAACCGGCCTCCCCTTCTTCGTTTCGCGCCGTCCAGCGCCTCCCGATCACCGGCAGGCAGCGGCGCGAAAACCAAGCCCCAAGGAGCATCACATGTTGCAGGAACTGCCCACATCTTCGTTGCGCGAGGAAAGTAGCGTCGTCCTCGAGACCGCCCGGCTGGTGTTGCGCCAACCGACCCTCGCGGACGTAAAAGCCATCGCGTGCCTCGTCAACGATCGCCGCGTGGCCGAAAACCTGCGTCGCGTGCCGCATCCGTATACGGCCGACGACGCCATTGCCTTTATCAGTCATGTCGCCGCCACCGATCGCGACACCGTTTTCCTGATCGAGCATAAGGGCCGGCCCGTCGGCATGGTGGGCCTCGACTGGTCGCAGCCGGAGACTCCGGAGCTCGGCTACTGGCTCGGCGTCGACCACTGGCGCCAGGGCATCGCCACCGAGGCCGCCCGCGCCGTGATCGACTATGCGTTCGAGGAATTCGCCATCGAGCAGGTGATCGCCGGCGCCCGCGTCGTCAATCCGGCGTCGCGCCACATCCTGGAGAAGTGCGGCTTCCAGTGGACCGGCGTCGAGTTGCATCGCTTCCTGGCACTGGGTTCGTCCACCCCGGTCGACCGCTTCCGCCTCGACCGCAGCGTGTGGGCCTCGCTCAAGAGCTGGAGCATCGCCACGCGGCGGTGATGTCCCAATGAAGGCGCTCGCGCGGGCGCCTTCATCTCGCTCGCGGGGCGCTGGTGCGGTGCGCCTTGATTGCCTTTTGGCAATCAAAGCACCGCCAACGTCTCATGCCAGGTGTCTGGGCGAAAGCGCTGCAGTCCGTCGCAGACGGATCGCGCGGGCCGGGCATGACAGAGACAGCCGATCATCCTCGCACTTCAGTGCACCATCCGACCTCACGCCCTCAGTCTTCCGCCTCGCTCTCGACCATGCGCGCGAGGTTGTCGTTGAGGCGGATGAGAAGACGGCGAAGCGTGTCGACATCTTCGCTGGCGAAGCCGGCGAGCATGTCGGCGCGGCCGGTCTTCAGCGCGGCGCGCGCCGCCGGCAGCCTCGCCTGGGCGGCCCGTGTCAACGACACGAGACTGCTGCGGCCGTCGGCGGGATCGGGGCTGCGGCGAATCAGGCCGTCGCGCTCCATCCGCGCCAGCAGCTGCGCCATCGACGGCTGCTCAATGCGGGCGAAGCGCGCCAGATCCTTCTGCGCCACGGCGCCGCCATCGCGCAGCAGATAGAGCACCGGCATCTGCGACGCGCTGAGGCCGAGCGGCCTGAGCCGGCGCTCGGCAAGCCGCGTCAGCGCCCGCGCCGCGCTGTTGACCAGCGGCGCCGGCGTCGCCTGCAGATCCCAGTCGAGACCGGCGGCGGCAGGATCGGTCACCTCGGCCCGCGCACGCGCGCCAACGTTCAAGACATCGGCGCGATCCGCTGCGGCCGGCGCGGCAACGGCCGGATCCGCGGCTGTGCGCGGTCCCTTGGCGCGCAGTCCCTTGGCAAGCAGTCCCTTGGCACGCTCTCCGGCCGCGCGATCGGCCGTGGCGCTGCCGCGCTTGACGCCGCCGCGCGCCCTGGTCCCGTTCGTCCGCCGCATCGCTTGCGCTCTCCCATTCGCCATCCGGGCCTCGCAGGCGGGATCGCTCCAGCACCAACCGTTGGCCCGCAGGCCGCCATCTAACGCGACCACAGCAATCTTGTATAGGTCCCTATGTTTATTATATAGGCCCCTATGTAAATCGACCGAGGTTCCGCCATGTCCGCTTCGCCCCGCATCGCCATCGTCGGCGCCGGCCCCGCCGGCCTGACCCTCGCCCGTCTGCTGCATCTCGCCGGCATGACCCCGACGGTGTTCGAGCGCGAGGACCCGGCAGTAGCGCGGCCGCAGGGCGGCACGCTCGACCTGCATGCCGACGGCGGCCAGCTGGCGCTGGCGCGCGCCGGCCTGACCGCGGAATTCCGGCGGATCGCGCGCTACGAAGACCAGGGCAGCCGGATCTACGCCCCGAGCGGCGAGCTGCTGTTCGCCGACGACGATGCCGCGGACGCCGACCGCCCCGAGGTCGACCGCACCGCGCTGCGCGAGGTGCTGCTGGCGTCGCTGCCGCCGGGCATGGTGCAGTGGTCGCGGCGGCTGCGCGAGGCGCGGCCACGGGCGGACGGCGCGTTCGATCTCGTATGCGACGAGGCCACCGCGGGGCCGTTCGACCTCGTGGTCGGCGCCGACGGCGCCTGGTCGCGAATCCGGCCGCTGGTGTCGGCCTATCGTCCGCACTACAGCGGGCTGACCTTCATCGAGTTCGGCATCGACAACGCCGATGCGCGCCACCCCGCGCTCGCGGCCCTGGTCGGGCATGGCAAGATCGGCGCCGAGGGCGACGGCCGCAGCCTGATCGTGCAGCGCAACGGCAACGCCCATCTGCGCGGCTACGCGATCTTCCGCGTGCCCACCGACTGGGCCGCGGCGACCTTCGACTTCGCCAACCCCGCCGCCGCGCGCGCGCGGCTGGCGGCCGAGTTCGCGGGCTGGGCGGCGCCGTTCCGTGCGCTGATCGCCGCCAGCAACGATCACATCGTGCCGCGCCCGATTTATGCGCTGCCGATCGGCCATCACTGGCCAGCGCGCGACGGCGTCACGCTGATCGGCGACGCGGCCCATGTGATGTCCCCGTTCGGCGGCGACGGCGTCAACATGGCGATGCTGGACGCGGCCGAGCTCGCCCGTCACCTCGCCGAAGACAGCGACTGGCGCGCCGCCGTGCGCCGCCATGAAACGGAGATGTTCGCGCGCGTTGAGGAGCCCGCGGCCCATGCGGCCGAGGCGGCGGCGACGGAGCTGTCCCATGTCGGGCCGGAGTTGATGCTGCGGCAGTTCGAGGACCACCGCGCGCAGCGTCTCGCCGCCGCGCGCGGCATCACGCCGGCGGCGGGTTGAGGGCCTCGGCCTGCCGGCCCATCGCCTGCTCGCGCAGGAAGATGTAGAGCCCGGCGGCAATGATGATGGCGGCGCCGATCAGCGTCGCGTGCGAAGGCACCTCGCCGAACACGGCATAGCCGAAGATCACCGCCCAGATGATCATGGTGTACTGATAGGGCACGACGACGCTGGCGGCGGCGAGCTTGAGCGAGCGGTTGAGGCACAGCAGCGCCGTCACCGAAATCACCCCGGCCAGCATGAACAGGCCGACGTCGCGCGGCGTCGGCGGCACCCAGGCGAACAGCGTCAGCAGGCCGCCGACGGTGAAGGTGCCGGCGAACTGGCTGGTGGCCAGCACGATGTCCGGCGTGCTGCGCAGGCTGCGGGTGATCAGCATCAACGTGGTGAACGACAGGCTGCCGCCGAGCGCGATCAGCGACGGCCAGCCGAGCCCGGCGCCGGACGGCCGCAGCGCGACGAGCACGCCGAAAAAGCCGACCCCGACCGCGGTCCAGCGCCGCCAGCCGACATGCTCGCGCAGGAAGATCGCCGACGCCGCGGTGACGAAGATCGGCGCGGCGAGATAGTAGGTGATGACGTCGGCGAGCGGCAGATAGGCGGCGGCGAGGAAGAACAGCCCGACCTCGCCCGTCGACAGCACGATGCGCAGCAGCTGCAGCCATGGCCGCTCCAGCCCGACGAACGCGTCGCGCCGGCGCAGGATCATCGGCGCCAGCACCACAAACGCGGCGCAGGCGCGCAGGAACAGGAGCTGGCCGACCGCATAGGTCGAGACCATGAACTTGCCGATGGCATCGCCGCACGAGAACAGCGCCACCGCCACCAGCATCAGGCCGATGCCGGCCAGCGCGGAGCCGGCCTGCGGCTTGTCCATCACGGTCATGGCGGGGTCCTCAGGTGAAATCCGGGCCGAGCAACGGCGCGGAGCATGGACTTCGAGCGCAATGCTCTGGAGCGATCCGTGATGTCATCCGTCACCCTTCGAGGCTCGCGGAGCCTGTCATCGGGCCGCGCTTCGCGCGGACCCGTTGGCTCGCACCTCAGGATGACGGAGCATGCATGCGCCTCGCGTCATCACACTTGCGCTCACATTTGAGCAAGACGGCCCCTGGATAGACCGCAGGCCATCCACGATCAATCCGCTTCGCATCGCGCGTCGGGATTGACGGCGGCGGCGGTTGTCTTCGATGATCGCATGCCCGCCGGAGATCGATCAGATGCATCATTGTCGCACGCCTCGCCCCGCCGCCATGTCCCGGCGCGCGGTCACCTTGATGACGCCCATGGCGATCGCCGTTGCCGGCATGATCGGCGCGTGCTTGCCGGCGCGCGCGGAGGTCGACGTGCCGCGCGTCAAGGCCGCGGTGGCGCAAACGCTGGCGCGCGAATATCCCGCGCTCGATGCGCTGTACAAAGACATCCACGCCCATCCGGAGATCGCCTTCCAGGAGGTGAAGACGGCGGCCAAGCTCGCCGCGCAGATGCGCGCGCTCGGTTTCGAGGTGACCGAGGGCATCGGCAAGACCGGGTTGGTCGCGCTGTATCGCAACGGGCCCGGGCCGACCATCATGGTGCGCACCGAACTCGACGCGCTGCCGATGGAGGAAAAGACCGGACTGCCCTACGCCAGCCATGACAAGACGACGTGGAACGGGCGCGAAACCTTCGTGGCGCACAGCTGCGGCCACGACATCCACATGGCGAGCTGGGTGGGAACGGCGAAGGCGCTGCTCGACCTCAAGGACGCCTGGCACGGCACGCTGATGTTCATCGCCCAGCCGGCGGAGGAAGAGGTGACCGGCGCGAAGGCAATGCTGGACGACGGCCTGTTCACCCGCTTCGGCAAGCCCGACATGGCGTTCGGCCTGCATGACGGGCCCGGCGCCTACGGCCACATCAGCTATCGCAGCGGCATCGGCTCGTCGAGCTCGGACCTGCTGGAGATCGCCTTTCACGGCCGCGGCGGCCATGGCGCCGTGCCGCAGGCGACGATCGACCCGGTGATGATGGCGTCGCGCTTCGTGGTGGACGTGCAGAGCGTCATCAGCCGCGAAAAGGACCCGACCGAATTCGGTGTCGTCTCGGTCGGCGCCATCCACGGCGGCACCGCCGCCAACATCATCCCCGACCGCGCCTTCATCGCCGGAACCATCCGCGCCTACAAGCCGGAGGTCCGCGCCAGACTGTTCAAAGGCATCGAGCGCACCGCGAAGGCGGTGGCCGCCATGGCCGATGCGCCGGCGCCGGACGTCAAGATCACCGAAGGCACCAAGCCGGTGATGAACGACGCCGCCGTGGTCGCGCGCGCCGAGCGCGTGCTGAAGGCCGGCTTCGGCGACAACGCCGGGCCATCGCCCGCCATCACCGCCAGCGAGGACTTTTCCGAATTCGCCGCCGTCGTGCCGTCGATGTTCTTCAACATCGGCGTGTATGCGCCGGACCAGGTGGCGGCGGCGCGCAACGGCAGCGGACCGCCGCTCGCCGCCAACCATTCGCCGCAATTCGCCCCGGTGCCGCAGCCGACCATCGAGACCGGGGTGACCGCCATGACGCTGGCGGTGCTGAGCGGCTTCGACAGCCGCGCGGCGGCAAAATAGGACGGCGGCGCCATCCCGCGCCCACCGCGGCCGTTCCGGCCCGAAAACCGCGGCTTGCGGCGGTTTCAGCGCCGTTTTGGCCGGAAAGGTAGGCACGGCGGCGCGATCTGTGGTACCTGACCGCCATGAAATTCCTGGATGAAGCCAAGGTCTATATCCGCTCCGGCGACGGCGGCAACGGCTGCGTCGCGTTCCGGCGCGAGAAGTTCATCGAGTTCGGCGGGCCGAGCGGCGGCAACGGCGGCAAGGGCGGCGACGTGGTCATCGAGGCCGTCGACGGCCTCAACACGCTGATCGACTACCGCTACCAGCAGCACTTCAAGGCGCCCAAGGGCACCCATGGCATGGGCAAGGACCGCCATGGCGCCAACGGCAAGGAAATCGTGCTGAAAGTTCCGGTCGGCACGCAGGTGTTCGACGAGGACCGCGAGACGCTGCTGGCCGACTTCACCACCGTCGGCCAGAAGATGACCATTGCCCATGGCGGCAATGGCGGCTTCGGCAACGCGCATTTCAAGTCGTCGACCAACCGCGCGCCGCGCCATGCCAACCCCGGCCAGCCCGGCGAGGAGCGCTGGCTGTGGCTGCGGCTCAAGCTGATCGCCGACGCCGGCCTTGTCGGCCTGCCCAATGCCGGCAAGAGCACCTTCCTCGCCGCGGTCAGCGCGGCGAAGCCGAAGATCGGCGACTATCCCTTCACCACGCTGCACCCGCAGCTCGGCGTCGTCACCATCGACGGCCGCGAATTCGTGCTCGCCGACATTCCCGGGCTGATCGAGGGCGCCCATGAAGGCGCCGGCCTCGGCGATCGCTTTCTCGGCCATGTCGAGCGCTGCCGCGTGCTGCTGCATCTCATCGACGCCACCTGCGAGCATGCCGGCAAGGCGTACAAGACGATCCGCGGGGAGCTCGAGGCCTACGCCGAGAGTCTCGCCGAGAAGACCGAGATCGTGGCGCTGAACAAGATCGACGCGGTCGATCCGGACGAGCTGAAAGAGCAGGTCAAGCGGCTCAAGCGCGCGGCGAAGAAGACGCCGCTGCTGATCTCCGGCGCCACCGGCACCGGCGTGCCGGAGGCGCTGCGCGCCCTCGCCGAGATCGTCGGCGAAGCCCCGGTATCGCTGAAAGCCCAGTCCGCCGCCGACGCGGCGCCCTGGTCGCCGCCGATCGACTGAGCGCGGCTCGCCTCATCCCGAGAGTCTGACCGAAAAAAGCGTCAGGGGACCGTGAAGTGACGGCGCTTTCCGTCTTTCTCTGTCGGGACCGGGCTTGTCCCGGCCACCTCGCTGAGGGACGCAGTGCCTTCCTGATCGAGGTCGCCGGGACAGGCCCGGCGACGACAAAAATTTGGATCGGTGATTGCTGTTTCGGTCAGGCTCTCAGGAGCCAGCAACGCGGGCGTCCCGCAGGATGAGGCCACGGCGCCGCCAGCCCGCGACAAGCGCCGTTGCAAACCCGAGCCGCAGCGGTCTGGCCTCATGGTTCGAGACGCGCGGCGTTGCCGCGCTCCTCATCATGAGGAGACAGGTTTCACCACACGGAACAAGGCCGCGCCCCTACTCGTCGACGCCGTAGCGGTGCAGGTCGTTGCCGTGGGTGTCGAGCCAGGTCTTGGCGCGCGACGTCGCCGGGCAGATGCGCTCGACGACGCGCCAGAAGCGCGCCGAGTGGTTCATCTCGACGAGATGCGACACCTCGTGGGCGGCGAGATAGTCGAGCACATGGGGCGGCGCGAGGATCAGCCGCCAGGAGTACGACAGGATGCCCGCCGACGTGCACGAGCCCCAGCGGCTCGACTGGTCGCGGATGGTGATGCGCTTGATGCGAACATTGAGTTCCTCGGCGTAGCGCTGCGACGCCTTGGCGAGTTCGCGCCGCGCCTCGCGCTTGAGGAAGTCGGCGACACGGCGCTCGATATGCTCGACGCCGCCGGCGACGCAGAGAACGCGCTCGCCGCTGTCACGTGTTTCCGTCCACACGGTTCCACGCTCGCCGGCGCGATGCACGATGCGGTGGGGCATGCCGCGCAGCGGCACGGTCATGCCGGCCGAAAACGGCACGGCCTTGGGCAGGCCGCCGAGCCGCGCCGCGATCCAGGCGCCGTGACGCTGCGCAAAGTCGCGCGCATCCGCAACGCTGCCGCGCGGCGGCATGGTGAGAATGGCTTCACGGTCGCTGGGATGAATGCGCAGCGTGTAACGGCGCGCGCGGCGATGCCGGCGCAGCCGCACCGAATAGATGGCCGAGCCAACCTTGACTGCAATCGCATGTGGCTCGGCAGGACGCCGATAAAGAAGGGCACGCGTAGCCATGTCGGAAGATCCGGGGTCGAGTAATTCCTCCGGAGTCTGCCACATCCGCTGCCACCAGAATTTCTCGGCGCAGAAACAAATCATTTGCCCAACATATAGGAGAGAGCGTGAAGCTGTCTGCCACATGGAGAGGTTCGGAACCGACTTCAAGATTCAATCTTTTCGCGGGTTCCCAGGCATTTTGGATGATTCATGATTCACCCCGCCGCCGCAATCGACGGCTGGATTCCGCCAGCTGTTTCAAAGAGTTGCGGCCCGTTGCGAGAGCAACGGGCCGCGCGGCCGATTCAGCTGTGAAATCAGCGTTTTCGGTAATGCGTTACTCCGCGGCGCCGATCCGGGGCAGCGGAACCGGCTGCGGCGCCTGCTCCGAGCGGCCATGCGCCGACGACACCATGAAGTCGGAGATGCGCGGCAGGATTTCCGAACGGAAGCGCGAGCCGTTGAACACGCCGTAGTGGCCGACGCCCTTCTGCACATAGTGCACGCGGCGATCCATCGGGATGGCGCTGCACAGGCGATGCGCCGCTTCGGTCTGGCCGAGGCCGGAGATGTCGTCGTTCTCGCCTTCCACCGTCATCAGCGCGATGCGCTCGATCTTGGAGGGCTGCACCAGCTTGCCGCGATGGCGCATCTCGCCCTTGGGCAGCAGATGACGCACGAACACCTGATCGACGGTCTGCAGGTAGAACTCGGCGGTGAGATCCATCACCGCGAGATACTCGTCGTAGAACTGCACATGCTTGTCGACGAGATCGCCATCGCCCTTCACGAGATTGGCGAACAGGTTCTTGTGCGCATCGACATGGCGGTCGAGGTTCATGCTGATGAAGCCGTTGAGCTGCAGGAAGCCCGGATAGACATCGCGCATGAAGCCGGGGTGCGGGAACGGCACCTTGGTGATGACATGGCCGCGGAACCAGTCCATGCCGCGCTCTTCCGCGAGCTTGTTGACCGCGGTGGGATTGGAGCGGGTGTCGATCGGGCCGCCCATCAGCGTCATCGACACCGGAACGAACGGATCCTTGTTGGCTTCCATCACCGCGGCGGCGACCAGCACCGGCACCGACGGCTGGCACACGGCCATGATGTGGATGTCGCCGCCGAGGTCGTGCAGCATCTGGATGATGTAATCGACGTAATCCTCGAGATCGAAGCGGCCGGCGGACAGCGGCACCATGCGCGCATCGGCCCAGTCGGTGATGTAGACGTCATGGCCGGGCAGCAGCGCCTCGACCGTGCCGCGCAGCAGCGTGGCGTAGTGGCCGGACATCGGCGCCACCAGCAGCACGCGCGGCTGCGGCGTGCGCAGCGGCTTCACCAGCTTGCGTTCGAAATGAAGCAGGCGACAGAACGGCTTTTCCCACACCGTCTTGATCTCGACGGGCACCCGCATGCCGTTGACCTGGGTGTCGTTGAGGCCCCATTCCGGCTTGCCGTAGCGGCGCGTGGTGCGCTCGAACACCTCACAGGCGGCGGAGATCGACTTGCCGACCTGGGTGTGCGCCCATGGATTGAACGGGTTGGAGAACATCAGCTTGGTGGCGTCGAACACCGCGCGCGCGGGATTGAGCGACGCCTGCCCCATCTCGTACATCCAGTACATCGGCGTGGTCAGCGCAGGACTATCTTCTGCGGGAAGCTCCGGCGCGCCGCCAAATTCACCTATCGGCATGGTGTCCCCTGAAATTCTATTTCGCGTTGCGGCAAAGTGTCCCCTCCGTGACACCCCGTCAATGCTGAATTCGAACTAATGGGGGATATGGTGTCGATTGGGGGCTAGCTGTGGCTCCCGCCCCGAGGTGCGGCAGCATTCCTGACGTTATTTCAGGACGTTAGGAGCCGGCGCCGGCGCGAATGCGCACGCCGGGCGTGCAGGAACCGATCTACTCTCCCGTCTGCACCAGGGCGCCGTTGATGCGCGCCGAGCGCAGCAACGCCAGGAACACGCCGACCGCCGCGCCGAACAGCAGGAGATTGATGGCAAGCGCCTCGACCATCAGGTCGACACGAAACACGTGATCGATCAGCACGGCGCGCATGCCCTCGAACACGTAAGTCGGCGGCAGGCACCACGCCAGCCACTGCAGCCATACCGGCAGCACCGACACCGGATAGTAGACGCAGGTCAACGGCAGCAGCACGAACATCAGCGTCCAGGCGAGGCCTTCGGCGCCCATGCCGTTGCGCAGCACGAGACCCGAAGCGATGAGCCCGAACGCCCAGCTGGTGAAGATCAGGTTGCAGAAGAACGCCACCAGCGCGAAGCCGA
Organism: Bradyrhizobium sp. U87765 SZCCT0048; assembly: GCF_018131225.1. Classification (GTDB taxonomy): domain Bacteria; phylum Pseudomonadota; class Alphaproteobacteria; order Rhizobiales; family Xanthobacteraceae; genus Bradyrhizobium_A. The sequence goes on from NZ_JAFCMM010000008.1 coordinate 81,108, forward strand.
GGCCATAGAAATTGAAGCCGAAGAAGCCGACCGCCAGCAGCGTCATCGGGATGACGCCGATGGCGAGGCGGATCAGGCTCATCACCATCAGCGACAGCACGAACTCGCTGACCTTGAGCGGGCTCATCATCAGGTTGCCGAGATTGCGCGACCACATCTCCTCGAGGAACGACATCGAGAAGCCGAGTTGGCCGCGGAACAGGATGTCCCACAGGATCACCGCGCCGATGAAGGTGCCGCCGGCGCGGGCGAAGAAGCCGGCGTTCTGCGAGATGTAGGCCTGCGAGAAGCCCCAGGTGATGAGCTGCAGCGCCGGCCAGTACACCAGCTCCAGCAGCCGCGGCCACGACGACGTCAGCAGATACCAGTGCCGCAGCACCATCGCACGGACGCGATGCAGCGCGATGCCGGAGCGGATGCGGGGCGCCTCGCTGATGCTCATGATGCGGTGCTCCGGTCGCGGCCGCGCGCGACATCGAGGAACACCTCCTCGAGATTGTCGCGGTTGTAGCGCGCCATGATGCCGGCCGGCGTGCCGTCGTCGGCGATGCGGCCGCGCTTCATGATGATGACGCGGTCGCACAGCCGCTCGACCTCGAGCATGTTGTGGGAGGCGAGCAGGATGGTGGCGCCCGTGGACCTGCGATAATCCGCGAGCCGGCCGCGGATCCAGTCGGCGGTGTCGGGATCGAGCGAGGCGGTCGGCTCGTCGAGCAGCAGCAGTTCGGGGCGGTTGATCAGCGCCTTCGCCAGCGCGACGCGGGTCTTCTGGCCCGACGACAGCTTGCCGCTGGGACGATCGAGGAAATCGGTGAGGTCGAATTCATGCGCGAGCTCGGCGATGCGCGCGCGCACGTCAGCCACCGCATAGAGCTTGCCGAATACGGTGAGGTTCTGCCGCACGGTGAGCCGCATCGGCATGTCGACATAGGGGCTTTCGAAATTCATGCGGCCGAGCACGGCATCGCTCTCCCGCGGCATGGCGTGGCCGAGCACCTGCACCGTGCCGGAGGTCGGCAGCACGAGGCCCATGATCATCGCGATGGTCGTGGTCTTGCCGGCACCGTTGCCGCCGAGCAGGCCTGTGACCGAGCCTGTGGGAATGGTGAAGGAGATGCCGTCGACCGCGCGGGTCGTCTTGTAGACCTTGACCAGGCGATCGACCGCGATGGCGGCGGACGCGCCCTCCGGGCCCGCCGCCGGCAGGCCGAGCGGCGCCGGTTGGTGCACTGTCATGACCCTCGTTCCTTGCGCCATCGCGCGGCGAAGCGCAAGGCGGGGGGCGACAAAGGGGCGATGCGGCAGAAGCAGCGGCATTCACCTCCCTCCGGGCCCCACCAATCCGTCACCCTGAGGTGGCCATGCGCAGCATGGCCCTCAAAGGGCGACGGCCCGCGATCATGCATCGTTCAAGTACGCGGGCCGCTCATCCTTCGAGGCTCGCGGAGCCTGTCATCGCGCCGCGCTTCGCGCGGCCCCGTTGGCTCGCACCTCAGGAGGACGGGTGAGGCGCCCCCGCGTCCCTCCTCATGGTGAGGAGCGGCGTCAGCCGCGTCTCGAACCATGGAGGCCCCCACATCGCGCATCGGCCTCATGGTTCGAGACGCCCGGCTCGCGCCGGGCTCCTCACCATGAAGGGTACATCGGCATGCGTGGCTGCAGCTATCCGGTTGATCTTCGGCGCCGACTACACCCATGGCGTCGTTGCCGGGCGTGACCCGGCAACCCAGCTTGCTTCTCGTATGACGAGGCTTGAAGCTGGATCACCGGGTCTCGGCGCTTCGCGCCGGCCCGGTGATGACGCTGAGAATATCGCACCTCTCCGGTCCACATCCGACGTCACATCTCCCGGTGAGGAGCGGCGTCAGCCGCGTTTCGAAGCATGAAGCTCCGGAGACGCGCGCTTCGGCCTCACGGTTCGAGACGCCCGGCTTGCGCCGGGCTCCTCACCATGAGGGGTACATCGGCATGCGAGGCTGCAGCTCTCCGGTTGATCCTCGGCGCCGACTACACCCATGGCGTCGTTGCCGGGCTTGACCCGGCAACCCAGCTTGCTTCTCGTATAACGAGGCTTGAAGCTGGATCACCGGGTTTCGGCGCTTTGCGCCGGCCCGGTGATGACGCTGAGAATATCGCACCTCTCCGGTCCACATCCGACGTCACCCCTCCCGGTGAGGAGCGGCGTCAGCAGCGTATCCAAGCATGAGGGATGACGTCCGGGACGCGACAATGCAGCGCGCGACGAGACCAGCCGGCAGTTTGTCCCCGCTCGCCCGCGCGGGTATGGTCGCCGCCATGACCGACGTGACCGTTCCCGAATTTCGTTACCGCCGCCGCTTCGTGCGGCTCGACACCATTTTGCGCCTGCGCTGGCTTGCCGTGCTCGGCCAGCTCGCGGCGATCTTCATCGTGGTGCAGGGCCTCGAGTTCGACGTGCCGATCGTCCCCTGCGTCACCGTGATCGGACTGTCGGCGCTGCTGAACCTGTCGCTGCAGATGGCGTTCAACCCGCGGCGGCAGCTCGACCCGCTGCATGCGGCGGCGCTGCTCGGGCTGAATATCCTGGAGCTCGCGGCACTGCTGTTCTTCACCGGCGGGCTGCAGAACCCGTTCTCGTTCCTGTTCCTGGCGCCGGTACTGATCTCCGCCACGGCGCTGACCACGCGCCTGACGCTCGCGCTCGGACTGCTGGCGATCGCCTGCGCCACCGCGCTCGGCTTCGTGCATCTGCCGCTGCCCTGGAACAGCGACGAACCGCTGGCGCTGCCGCCGATTTACATGACCGGGGTGTGGCTTTCCATCGTGCTCGCGATCGGCGTCACCAGCCTCTACACCTTCCAGGTATCGGAAGAAGCGAGCAAGCTGTCGGACGCCCTCGCCGCGACCGAACTGGTGCTGACGCGCGAGCAGCACCTCACCCAGCTCGACGGCCTCGCCGCCGCCGCCGCCCACGAGCTCGGCACGCCGCTTGCGACCATCTTCCTCATCTCTACCGAGATGGAGAAGACCATGGACCCGACCAGCCCGCTGGCGGCGGAGATCCGCACCCTCGCCGAACAGAGCAAGCGCTGCCGCGACATTCTCGCCAAGCTCACCCAGCTCTCCTCCAGCGGCGCGCCATTCGACCAGATGCCGATGACCAACCTGATCGAGGAGGCGGTGGCGCCGCATCGCGACTTCGGCATCGCCATCAAGGTGCGCATCGCGGTGGCCGGCACCAGCGAGCCGGTGGTCAAGCGCAACCCGGCGATCCTCTACGGCGTCGGCAACATCCTGGAGAACGCCGTCGACTTCGCCCGCGAGGCGGTCGAGGTCAACGCGTGGTGGAACGCGGACAATGTCGAGATCGTCATCTCGGACGACGGCCCGGGCATCGCGCCGGACATGCTCAAGCGGATCGGCGAGCCGTATCTGTCGCGGCGGCGGGGCGAAGAGTCCGGCGGCCAGCATGGCGGGCTTGGCCTTGGCGTGTTCATTGCCCGCACGCTGCTGGAACGGACAGGCGCACGAATCTCGTTCAGCAACCGGACGTTCCCTGACCATGGCGCGGTGGTGCAGATCACGTGGCCGCGCTCGCGCTTCGAGAACACGGAAAGCGACGACGAAGCAATGGCTTAATCCGATTTGCGCGTTTTGCCGCAGGCCAAAGCAGGCCGCCGAACCTTGGCAGCGACGCGGATGGTCGCCATATCTAATGCATAGCACGGTTGCTGTTTCCGCAGGTGCGGCAACGGCCAACCGGGCTGCCGTTTTGAAGACCGCACGCTAGAGTCAGGAGGATGGAAACCGTGAACGCAGTGACCGCCGTGGCGGAACAGACCGACCGCTCCCTTCTGATTGTCGAGGATGACAAGGCGTTCCTCGAACGGCTGGCGCGCGCCATGGAGAGCCGTGGCTTCGACGTGACCTCGTGCGAGACCGTCGCGGACGGGCTGGCTGAGATCGGCAAGCATGCGCCGGCGTTCGCGGTGGTCGACCTTCGCCTCGGCGACGGCAACGGCCTCGACGTGGTGTCGGAACTCAAGCGCCAGCGTCCCGATGCCCGCGCCATCGTGCTCACCGGCTATGGCAACATCGCCACCGCGGTGACCGCGGTGAAGCTCGGCGCGGTCGACTATCTCGCGAAGCCGGCGGACGCCGACGACGTCGTCGCGGCGCTGCTCGCCAGCAGTGCCGAGAAGATCGAGCCGCCGCAGAACCCGATGTCCGCCGACCGCGTGCGCTGGGAACACATCCAGCGCATCTACGAGATGTGCAACCGCAACGTCTCGGAAACCGCGCGCCGCCTCAACATGCATCGCCGCACCTTGCAGCGCATCCTCGCCAAGCGCGCGCCGCGCTGACGCCAGCGAGCGAAACAACCAACACCAGATGCCCGGCTCCGCCGGGCATTTTTGTTTTCGGCGACCTTCACGCCGACCGCTCTCCGCTCGCCTTGCGCAAACCAGTCCTCACAGCGAGAGGCCGTCATCGCGGAACCTTTTGTTCCCGGCTTCGTTGATTCAGCACGACAAGCAGGGATGCGTTCGTTGAGAAAAACCAGACATTTCAATATCGCCAACCGCCTGGAAGCGACCAAGCAATTCGGGCTGCTGGAGGACTACCGCATCAGCTGGCAACCGCACTCGCTTCGCCCGCCTCACATCACCGTGAAGGGCCGAACGTCGGTGCCGCGCGAAGTGACCAAAGGGTACGTGTCTGCCCTGCTCGGCCCGTTCGTGGCCAGCCACCGCATTTCAGTGATCTAGCAACCGCGCTATCAGCACCCGGGGCCATGGCCATGTCGATGGTCGACATCATTCGCGAAGCGACGAAACTGTCCCACCACCGACTGGACGCTGCGATGGCCAGCGTCGACCTGCGCCGGCCAACGTTCTACGCCAGCTTTCTGCGCGGCCAGGCCGAGGCGCTGTTTCCACTGGAGATGGCGCTGGAGCGCAGCGGCATCGACGACATCCTGACCGACTGGCCGCAGCGCGCCCGCACGCCGGCGCTGGAGCACGACCTCGCCGTGCTCGACGTCGCCTGCGATCCGCTGCCTGTGCCCGATCTGCAGGGCGCCGCGGTGATGCTCGGCGCGGTGTACGTGCTGGAAGGCACCCGCATGGCCGGCCGCAGCATTCTGGCGCGCCTCGCCGACGCGCCGAACGCCACCGTGATCGGCGCCACCGCCTATCTGCGCCATGGCTTCGGCCGGCGGCTGTGGCCGAGCTACCTCGCGCTGCTGGAAACCCATCCCGAGACGCAGCTCCATCCGGACCGCGTCGTCGACGGCGCGCAGATCGCGTTCGGCATGTTCGAGAGCGCGCTGCTGCCCATGCTCAACGACGCCGTCGAGCGCAGCCGCGACGCGATCCGCGTCGTGTCGAGCGCGTCGCTGTAGGACCACGTTCCTTGCCGCTTCAAGCGGCCTTCTACGCGAACGGCTCGTGGCCCTGCGGGTCGGCGAGGCGGTTGAGGCGCTGGGCGGCAGCCAGGGCGAAGCGCAGCATGATCGCCTTGCGTGTCGCCGCGGGAAGGCGATGCTCCGGCGCCTCGCAGTGCAGGTGCGCGCCATAGGCATCGGCAACGATCAGCCCGGTATCTTTCGGAAACAGCTCGCACGCCATCTCCGCCGTGAAGGCGAAGAACAGCCGGTCGCAATGCGCGCGATACTCTTCCCACTTCTGGTCGGCGCGCAGGTCCGCCAGCGACGACTTGATCTCGACAATCCAGATCTCGCCGCGCTCATTCAGCGCCACGAGATCGGCGCGCCGCCCTGACGGCAACGGCAGCTCCGACAGGCAGGAGAAGCCGAGCGAGCGCAGCAGCCGCGCGGCGCCGCGCGCGATCGCGAGCGCGGTATCGGACTGGCGGCCGTCGACAGGCAGCGCGGCAGTCACGGGCAACAGATGCAGCGTCATGGCTTTCGCTCTAGCAGAGTCGATCTCCCAAGCCGAGCACGAACACGGGCAATGATACCGCCGCGCGTGCGCAGCACTGCGCAGACTTACGGGAAACTACTGAAACTGCAGGCCTAATTGCACGCAAATGGCGCGAAACGGATTTACCTGCGGTTCACGCATCCGACCGGTCACAACGCATTTTATGCGGAATTTAGCTGACCTTAAGCTTGCCGCCGGCAGAATTTTCCCAGGGCGGACATGTGAGCGACACACCGGGCGTGCGGTGTGCGCGGCACCGCCGGGAATGGGACGGACACAACCAGCAAGGGCGGCAGAGCATCGATGGCATCGCGGCTGAACGAAGACCAGGTGCATCTGCTGCGGCTCGTGCTGCCGTTCATCGCCATCGTGCTGCTGCAGGCCTTCATCGCGGGCGTCAGCTTCAACATCCTGTCGTCGGTGCGCGGCTATGTCGGCGGCGAAGGCCTGTGGTCGAAGGGCCAGAAGGACGCCATCTATTATCTGACGCTGTATGCCGAGACCGGCAGCGAGCAGTACTACCGCAACTATCAGCAGGCGGTGGCGATCCCGCTCGGTGACCGCATCGCGCGCCGCGCCCTCGAACAGTCGCCTCCCGACATCGCGGCCGCCCGCAACGGCTTCCTGCAGGGCGGCAACCATCAGGACGATGTCGAGGGATTGATCTGGCTCTATCGCTACTTCCGCAGCCTGCCGGCGTTCAAGACCGCGATCGGAAACTGGACGGCCACCGACCCGCTGCTCGACGAGCTCACCGGTCTTGCGGCGATCATTCGCGCCGACGTGACGTCCGACGCCAGCGGACGGCCGCGGCTGGCGGGCTGGCCGCTGCTGATCCATCGCGCCAACGAACGGATGTCGCGTGAGGCGCTGAAATTCTCCGAAAGCCTCGGCGAGGGGTCGCGACAGGTCAAGACCATCCTCACCGTGATCAACCTGATCACCGCGGCGCTGCTGGTGGCGCTGCAGTTCTTCTATACCCGCCACTTCATCGCCCAGCGCCACCGCTTCGAAAGCGACCTGCGCGCCGAGAAGGAGCGCGCGCAGATCACCCTCGCCTCGATCGGCGACGCCGTGATCACCACCGACGCCAGCGGTCATATCGACTATCTGAATGCCACCGCCGAGCGGCTGCTGGCGTGCCGCGCGGCAGAGGCCAAAGGCGTGCCGCTGACCTCGCTGGTGCAGGCGGTGGACGAGACCGCCGGCGAGGACGCGACCGGACGGATCGAGCGGATCTGGGAGCAGGGCGAAGCGACCGCGAGCCCGCGGCCGCTGCTGCTGTTGCGCAGCGACGAAGCGCCGGTGCCGGTGTCCGTGGTCGGCGCGCCGCTGCGCAAGGACGGCGTGGCGGCCGGCGCCGTGCTGATCCTGCACGACATGACCAGCGAGCGCGACTACATCGCGCGGCTGTCGTGGCAAGCCTCGCACGACGCCCTGACCGGCCTCGCCAACCGCCGCGAGTTCGAGCGGCGACTGGATGCCGCGATGGCGCGCTCGGGCACGGCCGACGACGCCGAGGTCCACGCGCTGATGTTCCTCGACCTCGACCAGTTCAAGATCATCAACGACACCTGCGGCCACGCCGCCGGCGACAAGCTGCTGTGCCAGATCGCCGCGTCGCTGCCGCTGCACCTGCAGCCCGGCGACCTGCTGGCGCGGCTCGGCGGCGACGAGTTCGCCGTGCTGCTGCAGAACTGCGAGATCGACCGCGCCAGCGATGTCGCCGAGACGCTGCGCCAGGCGGTGCAGGGCCTGAGCTTCAACTGGAACGGCAGCCCGTTCAACATCACCGCCAGCATCGGCCTCGTCGCGGCCGGACGCGGCCGCGCCACCACCGACGAGGTGGTGCGCACCGCCGACCTCGCCTGCTACATGGCGAAGGAAAAGGGCCGCAACCGCGTGCAGCTGCACGATCCCGGCGATTCCGAGCTGCTGCATCGCTTCGGCGAGATGGCCTGGGTCCAGCGCATTCACGACGCGCTGGAGGAGCAGCGGCTGTGCCTCTATGCCCAGACCATCGCGCCACTCGGCGACGAGAGCGAGGCCGGCGGCCATGTCGAGCTGCTGCTGCGGCTGCGCGACAAGGACGGCCGCGTGGTGGCGCCGGGCGACTTCATTCCCGCGGCCGAACGCTACGGCCTGATGCCGATGCTCGACCGCTGGGTGGTGAGCCGCGCCTTCAAGACGCTGGCCGAACGCGGCGGCGGCCTCGCCACCTGCGCCATCAACCTGTCAGGCGCGACCTTCAACGACGAGAAGTTCATCGACTTCATCCGCGCCCAGTTCGAGCTCTACGGCATTGCGCCGCGCATGATCTGCTTCGAGATCACCGAGACCAGCGCGATCGCCAGCCTCGACAGCGCCAACCGCTTCATCGGGCTGATGAAGCAGCTGGGCTGCCGCTTCGCGCTCGATGACTTCGGCAGCGGCATGTCGTCGTTCGCCTATCTCAAGCACCTGCCGGTCGACTATCTCAAGATCGACGGCAGCTTCGTGCGCGACATGCTGGACGATCCGATCGACCGCGCCATCATCGAGATGATCAACCGCATCGGCAAGGTGATGGGCAAGCGCACCATCGCCGAGTTCGTCGAGAACGACGCGACGCTGCAGGCGCTGCGGGCGATCGGCGTCGATTACGCCCAGGGCTACGGCATCGGCCGCCCCGAGCCGTTCGAACGCCTCGCCGAGCCTCGGCATATCGCGCCGCGCGGCCAGCGCCAGGTGGCGTGAGGCCCGGCCTGCGCGCCGCGCAGGACAAAAGAACTTGGCGTGCCGATAAAAATCGGCAAAGTGGCCGCCATGACCCAGGAAGCAGCCAAGGCCGGCGCCGCCATCGTCCCCGTCACCCCGTTCCAGCAGAACTGCACGCTGCTGTGGTGCGAGCGCACGCGCCGCGCCGTGGTGGTCGATCCCGGCGGCGATGTCGCCGCGATCCAGGACGCCATCGCCAAGACCGGTGTCACCGTCGAGAAGATCTGGCTGACCCATGGCCATATCGACCATGTCGGCGGCGCCGCCGAGCTGCGCGACGCGCTCAAGGTTCCGATCGAGGGGCCGCATCTCGCCGACAAGTACCTGCTCGACCATGTGGTGGAGAGCGGCGCGAATTTCGGCATCACCGGCGTGCGCAACGTTACGCCCGATCGCTGGCTCGACGACGGCGATACCGTCAGCGTCGGCGGGCTGACCTTCCGGATCCTGCACTGCCCCGGCCATTCGCCCGGCAGCGTGGTGTTCTTCAATCCCGACATGCGTTTTGCGCTGATGGGCGACGTGCTGTTCAACGGCTCGATCGGCCGCACCGACCTGCCCGGCGGCAGCTACGAGACCCTGATCAAGTCGATCACCGAGAAGGTGCTGCCGCTCGGCGACGACGTCGGCTTCATCTGCGGCCACGGCCCGGGCTCGAGCATCGGCACCGAGCGGCGCAGCAATCCGTTCCTGAACGGCGAGGCCTGATCCGCACGTCCGCGCGGTACGCGGAACTCGCGCGCCCTCTTGCCAAGCGGCCGTCCTGCGGCAATAGTTATGAGACATAACTATATCGGGGAGGCGCGCCATGGCGCGACGGGTGCTCGTCGGCGGCTTGCTGGCCGCGACTGCTGTGATTGCGCCGGCTGCGGCGCAGTCGTTCAAGGCCGCCTGCGAGGCGCTGGCCGGCGCGCCGGAGGTGACGCTCGCGACCTTTGTCGCCGCCGGCCCGCAATCCTTCGCCGGGCCGCCGCCCTTCTCCATCGATGCGCCCGACCACTGCCTGGTGCAGGGCGCGGCAGCGCCGCATGTCGGCATCGACGGCAAGCCCTACGCGATCGGCTTCGAGGTCCGTCTGCCGGCGAACTGGAATGGCAAGTTCATGTTCCAGGGCGGCGGCGGCTCCGACGGCGTCCTGCGGCCGGCCGTCGGCATCCAGGCCACCGGCGCGGTCTCCGCTCTCGCCAGGGGTTATGCGGTCGCCTCGACCGACGCCGGCCACCGCGATGAGCCGGGCCCTGTCGGGCCCTACCTGTTCGGCCTCGATCCGCAGGCGCGCATCGACAAGGGCTACAATCACATTCCCGTGGTGACCGCAAAGGCCGAGGACGTGATCCGCCGTGTCTATGGCCGCGCGCAATCGCGCGCCTATTTCGTCGGCTGCTCCAATGGCGGCCGCCAGGGCATGGCCGCAACGCAACGCTATCCCGACCTGTTCGACGGCATCATCGCCGGCGCGCCGGCCTATCGCGTGCCGCGCGCGGCGATCGAGGGAATCGCGGAAGTGCAGCAGCTTGCCGCGATCGCACCGAAGGGCAGCGACGGCCGCCCCGACCTCGGCGCCGCGCTGAGCGCCGACGACATCAAGCTGGTGGCCGACAAGGTGACGCAGGCCTGCGACGCAGCCGACGGCGTGGCCGATGGCATGGTCAACAATGTCCGCGCCTGCCGCTTCGACGCGGCGACGCTGGCCTGCACGGGCGGCCAGACCACGGACTGTCTCGCACCCGCGAAGGCGAAGACGATCGCCGCGATCTTCCGCGGCACGACGCTCGCCGATGGCAGCGCTCTCTACGCCGAATGGCCCTACGATCCCGGCATCGCAGCGCCGGGCTGGAGCGTGTGGAAGACGGGCACGCCCGGCAAGACACCGCCGGATGCGCGCAACGTCACGCTGGTGCCGGGCTCGGTTGCCTACTACTTCTCCTCGCCGCCGGAAAAGCCCACCGATCTCTACGACTACACGCTGTCGTATGACATCGCCCGCGGCGTGCGCGCGGTCGAGGCCACCGCGGCGCCATTCCTCGAATCCGGTTCATCGATCGAGAGCGCATCGTCTGTCGACGTCGACCGCTTCAAGGCGCGCGGCGGCAAGATGATCTTCTTCCATGGCATGGCCGATCCGATCTTCTCGGCCAACGACACCATGGCCTATGTCGATGCGCTGGGACAACGCTATGGCCGCGCCGACGACTTCACCCGGCTCTATCTCGTGCCCGGCATGAACCACTGCACCGGCGGACCCGCCACCGACCAGTTCGATGCCCTTGCCGCGCTCGACGCCTGGGTCGACAGGGGCGAAGCGCCGCAGAGCCTCACGGCGCGCGCGCGCAATGTCCAGGGTGTGCCTTGGCCGGGCCGCACCCGGCCGCTGTGCCCCTATCCGGCCTATGCCGCCTACGCCGGCAGTGGCAGCCTCGAGGACGCGGCGAATTTCACCTGCAGACAGCCGTGACTGCGCGCACGTCGCCTGCGCCGTGAGGCTCGGCGGAGTCGACGCACGGCGCAGGCTTCGGATCAATGATGCGTCGAGCGCGCCGATATCATCGGATAGCCTCGCTGGCGCCGGCGCGCGGCGCGCTGTAGCATCCGTCCATTGCTGAGCACGGACGAGGTTCTCGATCATGCATCGTTTATTGGTTTCGTCGATGTCCGCCGCGGCGATCGCGGTTGGTCTGGCGCTGGCCGCAACGCCCGCCGCCGCGCAATGCGATCCCGCCATCTGCGCGAACCCTTACGAGGCGCTTGGTGTCAGCGAACTGGCAAGGCCGTTCTGCCTGTTCGATGCGGTCGTCTGGGCCAGTCCGGCCTCGCGCGTCTATTACCGCGCCGGTGAACGCCGCTACGGCCGCACCAGACACGGCCGCTATGTCTGCGAGGCCGACGCAACCGCGGCCGGATACCGGGCCAGCCGGCGCTGAGGCGCGGCAACGCGCTGCCGTTCACACCCCGTGATTCAAGACGCGGTCAGAGCCTCGCGGCGGCGCGGCGCATCCAGCTGAGAAACATCATGCTGACGACAATCGCGGCGGCGACGCAGGCGAGCGCCGCCAGCAGCGCCTGCCGGTCCGTGCCCCGGCCATGAGCGGTGAAGAACACGGCGCCGATCACCGCGACGCCGGCGGCATTGGCGATCTGGGTGGTGGTGCCGTAGAGACCGGAGCCCGATCCGGCGCTGGCCCTGGCCACCGTGGCCAGCACGGTGCTCGACAGCGGCGCCATGACGAGACCCTGGCCATAGCCGAACACAGCCAGCGGCAGCATCAATAGCCATGGCCCGGGTGCCGCGACCAGCGCCACCATCAGCGCCAGGGCGGCGAGCCCCGCGAGCGCAACGGCGCAGCCCTCGATCAGAACACGCACGCCGCGATGGGCCGCCCGCGCGGCACTGTGGCGCGACGCCGCCACGAAGGCGAACGCCAGCGGCACCACCGCCGCTCCGGATTGCAGCGCGCTGAATTGCAGCGCGGTCTGCATGAACAGCGTGACCACGAAATAGAACGACAGGTTGGCGAAAAAGAAGAAGAACACCGCCCCCAGCCCGCGCGCGAACACCGGCGCCGCGAACAGCGCGAGATCGATCAGCGGCATGCCGCCACGCGCCATCACCCGGCGCTCGAAGCGCGCGAAGCCCGCAATCACCGCCGCCCCCGTCAGCATGGCGCCCCAGACCCACGGCGCCCAGTGCAGATCGCGGCCGAACAACAGCGGCCCGATCACGCCGAGCAGGCCGACGAACAGGATCATCGCGCCGGCAATATCGAGCCGCGTGCCGGGCCGGCGTGCCGCCGGCGGCATCAGTCCGGCGGCGGCCGCGGCGATCGCGAAGCCGCAGGGCACATTGACGAAGAACACGCTGCGCCAGCCAAGCCCGGCGACATCGAGCGTCACCAGCCATCCGCCAAGCAGGAAGCCGGCCGCGCCCGCAAGCCCGAGCACAATGCCGTAGATCGCAAAGGCGCGGCCGCGCGCCGCGTCAGAAAACAGCACATGAATGGTCGCCAGCACCTGCGGCACCATCAGAGCCGCGGTCGCGCCCTGCGCCAGCCGCGCTGCGATCAGCTCCGGGCCGGACCGCGCAAGGCCGCACCACAGCGATGTCAGCGTGAAGCCGAGTACGCCGGTGATGAACGTCGCCTTGACACCATGGATATCGCCGAGCCGGCCACCGGTGATCACCAGCGTGGCATAGCCGATGAGGTAGATCGCGACCACCGCCTCGATCTGAGCGGCACTGGCCTGCAGCTCGGCGGCGATCGTCGGCAGCGCGACATTGACGATGAAGGCATCGACGCCGAACATGAACTGCGCCGCGACCACGATCGCCAGCACCCACCACCGCTGCGTGATGACACCCGCCTCCGGCGTGGTCTCCATCCGCGTGGGCGCCGCCGCCGCGCCTTCGGACGTCCCGCGTCCGGCCACCAGATCCGCCGTCGTCGCCATCTCGGTCATATCCTGTCGCCCTGCCCTGCATCGTCCACGCGCCGGAAGCGCGACGCGACCGACGTTGGCAAACCGGACGACGCGGATCGATTACCTCACAGGTCATGCGCAACAGGTCATGGCCAGCAGGTCGTGGTGCAGAATGTCGTGGCGCGGAAGGTGATGACGCGCGAACGCAGGGCGTGGCCTCAGGCATCACAACGGATGCGGGCCGCCCTCGCGCGACGGAGATGATGGCGGAGCGGGAATGCGCACGGCCGCGATCCGTCGACAGGCCGCGTTGGGGCCGCTGGACACAGCTCAGCGGACCATCGACATCAGCACGGGGCCATCGGCGGCGGTGGGCGGGCCGTTGTAGGCGAAGGTGCCGATACCCGGCAGGCGCTCGGCGATGCCGGCGGTGGACACGCTGCCCATCAGGGCGATCATGCCGATCCAAAATCCGAGCGTGCGCATCGTCCTCTCCATCGTCCGCAATCCCGCAACGGCTGTGCCGTCGCACGGGTGTCATGGGTAGCTGGCCCACGTCCCCGGCAGATGACGTCGCAGCGCGAAAATGGTTTCGTCACAGACGATCTGTGTTTCATCACAGCGTCGGGATGACACAATTGCCCGGAACCTGCCTCAATTGCGGGCGGTGGCAGCGGGTTGAGGCCCTGCGGGCAACCACCGAAAGGCACCGCCGGGATGGTCGCCGGCCAAGCGCGGGACTGGCGCGACGGGATATTTGCGCCTACCTCTTCGACGGACAGACCTGTCGAAAGCGAGCATCCCTTGGCCAAGCCCCCCGGCGCCCTCGACCCCGCCCCCCGCCAATATCCCGCCGCCGTGACACTGGTGCGCCGCTCCGCCCGGGGGCCTGCCGCAGCCCCCGCCGTGGTGAGCTTCGCCGACATCGAGACCTGGCTGCTGCATGAGGCGGCCGCCGAGAAGGACATGCTGCTGTTCCTGGAATCGTTCGTGTGGCGGGTGGTCGCCGCCGGCGGGGCGCTGGCGCGGGTCAGCCTGCATATCGGCACGCTGCATCCGCAACTCGTTGGCTTCGCCTGGAACTGGAATATCAACGACGGCCTGTGCGACGAGGTGAAGGTCGCTGAGGCCGCCACCGTTGCCGACGCCTTCACCCGCAACCCGCTGTATCGCGTATTCGGCTTCGGCGAGATCATCCGCCGCCAGCCCCACACACCGCAAGCGCAGGCGGAATTCCCCCTGATGGCGGAGCTCGCGGAAGCCGGCATGACCGACTACATCGCACTGCCGCTGTCGAGCGCCGGCTATCGCAACGCCATCACGCTGGCGACCAAGCATCCGGGCGGCTTCAGCGAGGCGGCGAGCACCCGCTTTTCCCATCTGCTCAGCCTGTTCGCGCTGCATGTCGAGCGCTACACCGCGGTGCGCATCTCCGACAACGCGCTCGGCGCCTATCTCGGCCACAGCGCATCCACCAAGGTGCTGTCGGGCTCGATCAAGCGCGGCGCCGGCGAATCGATCCGCGCGGTGATCTGGATCTCGGACCTGCGCGGCTTCACCGACCTGTCCGACCGCCTGCCCGGCTCCGACATGCTGACGCTGCTCAACGCCTATTTCGAGGCGATGGCCGGCGCCGTGCTGGCCCATGGCGGCGAGGTGCTGAAATTCATCGGCGACGGCCTGCTCGCGGTGTTTCCGCTGCAGAGCGAGGATGAGGCGAAAGACGCCGCCCGTGCCGCGCTCGATGCCGCCCGCCAGGCATTGATGAGCCTCGACGCACTCAACGCGGACGCGCCGACCGCGCTGTCCGGCGGCGCGTCGTGGGCGCCGTTGCGCGTCGGCATCGCCCTGCATGAAGGCGAAGTGTTCTTCGGCAACATCGGCTCGGCCGAGCGGCTCGACTTCACGGTGATCGGCCCGGCCGTCAACGAGGCGAGCCGGGTCGAGGCGCTGCAGAAGACGCTGGGGCGCAGCATCCTGATCACCGACGCGGTGGCGCGCCATCTCGACCTGCCGCTCGACGATCTCGGCCGCCATACCTTGCGCGGCGTGGCGACGCCGATCGCGGTCTACACCCCGAGCGACACCGCCGCACGCGATGCCGCCCTCCACCCCCACCCGCAGCCACGCCGCGAGCCGAGCCCGGCTGCCTCCTGAGGCCACGATGACCGCTGCCCTTCCCGACCTGCCGTTGCCAGCCGGCGTTCGCACGCGCCAGGTGGACGGCATCAACGGCCTGTCGATGCATGTGCTGGAAGCCGGCCATCCCGGCCAGCCGCTGGTGGTGCTGCTGCACGGCTTTCCCGAGCTCGCCTACAGCTGGCGGGGGATCATGCCGGCCCTGGCGGAGGCAGGCTTCCATGTCCTCGCGCCCGACCAGCGCGGCTATGGCCGCACCACCGGCGCCGATAGCAGCTACGACGCCGATCTCCGCCAGTTCGGGCTGCTGAACCTGGTGCGCGACGTCGTCGGCCTCGTCGCCGCGTTCGGCGCACGATCGGTCTCGACACTGGTCGGGCATGACTACGGCTCCGTCGTCGCCGCCTGGAGCGCGGTGCTGCGGCCCGATCTGTTCCGCTCCCTGGTGTTGATGAGCGCACCGTTCGGCGGCCCGCCGCCGCTGCCGTTCGACACCGTGCGGCGCGGACCTCCGGTGCCGCCCCCCGACCTCGACGCCGCGCTCGCGGCGCTGAACCCGCCGCGCAAGCATTACCTGACCTATTATGCGACACGGCAGGCGAACGCCGACATGCTCCGCTGCCCGCAAGGCGTGCACGCCTTCCTGCGGGCCTACTATCACCACAAGAGCGCCGACTGGCCCGGCAACCAGCCCTACCGGCTCGCATCCCTCACCGCGGCCGAACTGTCGAAGCTGCCAACCTACTATGTCATGAACCACGACGAGGACATGGCAACCACGGCGGCCCGCGAGATGCCCTCGCCGGACGAGATCGCCGCCTGCACCTGGCTGCCCGAGCAAGAGCTCGCCATCTATGCCGCCGAATATCAGCGCACCGGCTTCCAGGGAGGCCTGAACTGGTACCGCACCCGCTTCGTCCCCGCGATCAATAGCGAACTGCAGACGTTTTCCGGTCGTACCATCGACATCCCTTCGTGCTTCATTGCCGGCGCCAGCGACTGGGGCATCCACCAGCGGCCGCACGATTTCGAGCGGATGCAGCAGGAAGCATGCACCGACATGCGCGGCTGCCACCTGATCGACGGCGCCGGCCACTGGGTGCAGCAGGAGCAATCCGCGGCGGTGGCACGGCTGCTGACGGATTTCTGCCGCAATGTACTGCCGGCAAACGGGGGCAAGTGACGTCGAGGAGCAGGCGCGATGACAAGCGACCACGTGCAATCCGTCACCCTGAGGTGGCCGCGCAACGCGCGGCCCTCGAAGGGCGACGGCCCAGGCTCTCGCCGCCATCCTTCGAGGCTCGCTTCGCTCGCACCTCAGGATGACGGCGTGCACACGTCTGAACCGCACCTCGCGCAACCGGTGAAGCCCCCACCATCATTCGATTTTCACATCTCCTTCAAATCCGCTTCCAGTTAAAGGCACACCCCATGTCCCCGGTATCGCTTCTGCTCAACATTCTCTGGATCGTGATCGGCGGCTTCTGGATGGCGGTCGGCTGGGCGGTCGCCGCCGTGATCATGGCGATCACCATCATCGGCATCCCGTGGGCGCGCGCCGCCTTCAACATCGCGCTCTACACCCTGCTGCCGTTCGGCCAGCGCGCGGTGTCACGTGCCGACCATTTCGGCCAGCATGACGTCGGCACCGGCCCGCTCGGCCTGATCGGCAACATCATCTGGTTCGTGCTCGCCGGCTGGTGGCTCGCGCTCGGCCATCTCGTCACCGCGCTGCTGCTCGCCATCACCATCATCGGCATCCCCTTCGCCTGGGCCCATCTCAAGCTCGCCGGCATCGCGCTGTGGCCGATCGGCAAGGTGATCGTGCCGGCGTGAGGCGCGCAATGCCACGTGGTCGAACGCGTACGTTGATCATGCAATGATTCCCCCTCATGGTGAGGAGGCGCGCCAGCGCCGTCTCGAACCATGAGACCGAGGCGCTGCGGGCTGGGGCATCGTCCTTCGAGACGCCTGCTGCGCAGGCTCCTCAGGACGAGGAGAGAGCGCGTGGCCCACAGCACCATAAATTCCGCTTCGCGCAATGCCTGGACGCGCGCTCCATCATCGTCGTGACCTGGCCAGCCGCACCGCATGCTGGCGGCGCGTGCCGGCTTCTGCATAATGCCTCCCGACACAGGGAGGCTCCATGGCATTCAAGAATTACGACGCGTACGACGGGCTCGGTCTCGCCGAACTCGTGCGCAAGGGCGACGTCAGCGCGACGGAATTGCTGGATGAAGCGATCGCGCGCACCGAGCGGGTCGATCCGCAAATCAATGCCGTGGTGGTGCGTCATGACGATTATGCGCGGCGCCAGATCGAAGCCGGGCTGCCGCAGGGGCCGTTCACCGGCGTGCCCTTCCTGCTCAAGGACCTCGAGTTGCTTGCCGGCACCCGCACCACCTTCGGCGCGCGGCTGCTCAAGGACAATGTCGCTGACCATGACGGCACCTTCGCCACGCGCTGCCTTGCCGCCGGCGTCACCATCTTCGGCAAGACCGCAACGCCGGAGTTCGGCCTGATGCCGACCACCGAGACCGCGCTGTTCGGCGCGACGCGCAATCCCTGGAATCTCGACCATTCGTCCGGCGGCTCGTCCGGCGGCGCCGCCGCGGCGGTCGCCGCGCGTATCCTGCCCGTGGCGCACGCCAGCGACGGCGGCGGCTCGATCCGCATTCCGGCATCCGCCTGCGGCGTGTTCGGCCTCAAGCCGACCCGCGCCCGCACGCCGCTCGGCCCCGACCGCGGCGAAGGCTGGGGCGGCTTCTCCTGCAACCACGTGGTCAGCATCAGCGTGCGCGACAGTGCGGCGATGCTCGACGCGCTGCATGGCCCCGAGCCGTCGAGCCCCTACACCGCGCCGCCGCCGGAGCGGCCCTATCTCGACGAGATCGCCCGCCCGCCCGGCCGGCTGCGCATCGCGTTCAGCGCCACCTCGCCGGCCGGCGACGCGCTCGATCCGGAGGTGACGGCCGCGGTGCGCGAGGTCGCGGCCCTGCTGGAAAGCCTCGGCCACCATGTCGAGGAACGCGGACCGAAGCTGCCGGTCAATCCGGCGGAGGCGCTGCAGACCATCGTCGGCGCCAACACCGCGCTGACGGTGCGCCTCGCCGAGCAGCGGCTCGGCCGCGCGGTCACCGACCGCGAGTTCGAGCGGCTGACGCTCGCCAGCGCCGCCAACGCCGGGCATGCCTCCGCGGTCGACTATGTCGCCGCCCAACAGGCCGCGTTCCAGATCTCGCGGGCGCTCGCCACCTTCTTTGAGGGTTGCGACGTGTTCCTGACGCCGACGCTCGGCACCCCGCCGCTGCGCATCGGCGTGCTCGACACCATGGCGGCGGACCTCTCCGGCATCTCGCCGGCGCTGCGCGGCTACATGCCGTCGACCGCGATGTTCAACATGTCGGGGCAGCCGGCGATGTCGGTGCCGCTGGCGTGGAGCGCGTCCGGCCTGCCGCTCGGCATGATGTTCGCAGGCCGCTTCGGCGACGAGGCGACGCTGTTCCGTCTCGCCGCCCAGCTCGAACAGGCACGACCTTGGAAGGACCGCCGTCCGCCGGTGTGTGCGTAGCGCTCGCCACACCCAACGGGCATTTCCGGGCTTGATCCGGCAACCCGCGCGTTGTCACGCGCCGCGCTCTCTCCTCATGGTGAGGAGCGCGGCAAAGCCGCGCGTCTCGAACCATGAGGCCCGAACGCCCGTGGCCTTCGAGACGCGGCTGCGCCGCTCCTCAGGATGCGGGAGTTGACGGTGTCGCGATGGATTGGCGCAACAAGCGGGCATAACGGAGAGAGCGGGTATTCGTCCTGCTCCAACAGCGGCCTGCACGCGATACTGCTTTCAGCCGAACCTCACGACAACCTGTCCAGCCTCTTTCGACTCCGCTCCATCATCGCCGGATCGAGGGCGCCGCGCGCCTGGGCGGCGAGGGCGCAGTCGAACATGCGGTAGTACTGCACGCCGTCATAGGCGATCAGCAGCAGATCGAGGCCGGCGTTGAGGCTCTTGACCGCGACGCCGCAGCCGCCATGGCGATACACCGCGCTCATCACCATGTCGTCAGACACGATCACGCCGTCATAGCCCCAGCGGCCGCGGATGACGCCGTCGATCACCGGCTTCGACAGCGACGCCGGCACGCCGGGATCGATCGCATTGATCGCGACATGCCCGACCATGAGATGCGCCGGCGTCGTCGCCAGCAGCGCGCGGAACGGCCGCCAGTCCGAGGCCTCGAGATCGGCCACCGACGCACCCAGGCTGGCGCGCACGATGTGGGTGTCGCCGCGCACCCGCCCGAGGCCCGGAAAGTGCTTGACGGTGGCGCCCACATGGTTCGCCGCAAGGCCGCGGACATAGCCGGCGGCGACATCGGCGACGACGGCGGGATCGCCGGCGATGGCGCGGCGGGCGATGAGGCTGTTGCGGTCGAACGGATTCCAGCCGCGCTCGCGGCGCAGGTCGACCACCGGAGCGAGGTTGATGGTGACGCCGAGGCGAGCGAGTTCGCGGCCCTGCGTTTCGCCGATCGCCTGCGCCTTCGCCGCACGCTCGGCCACCGGCAGAGCGGCAAGGGTCGCGAGCGCCGGCACGGCGGTAAGCTGCGGCGACAGGTGCGAGACGATGCCGCCTTCCTGATCGGCGACGACCACCAGCGGCGGCAGGCCGGCGCTGGCACGAATCGCCTGCAGCCGCGCGATCTCGCCGGCGAGATCTTCGGCGCGGCGGCCGCGGATGTTGTGGCGCGTGACATAGATGCCGCCGATCAGGCCCTTGCGCGCCAGCGGCACGACATCGTCGAGACGGGTGTAGCCGATGATGAAATGACGGCCGAGCGCAGCGGCAGCCGGCCCACCGGCCACCAGCACGGCGCGGCGATGGGCGAGGAAGGCCGCCTGCACCGCGGTGACCGCGCCGAGCGGCACGCACCACGCCACCAGCAGGACGGTGATGGCGGCGCGGCCAAAATGCCGCCGGCCGCGCCAGCCCAGACCCGCCAGCATCGCCAGCGAGATCACCACCACGGCGACCGGCAGGCCGGACCGCAGGCGTAGCAGGAACGGATCATAGAGATTGGTGGCAGCCGCCGCGAGCGCCAGCGCCGGCAACATCAGCACTGCGGCCCACACGCGCTTCCATCCCGGTGACGACATCATGCTGGTCTCGCTCCCCTGCTCTTGCGCTTGGCGCATCGGGGGCCATTCCCCGCATCGCGCCGGCGTCTGCGGCGAACGAGCCGGGGCGACGCGGCGGAAACGTGGCGCGCGGACGCGCGAACCGCGATCTGCGCAAAACCTGCACACAAATCCTGAAAGCCTGCGCAGCCGCGCCGCGGCCGCTGCAATCGGCATGGGCATAACAGCCGTGTTCCGAGCGAACCAGCGGAGTTGCGCCCATGACCCTTCCGACACGTCTCGTCAACGACGGCTGGTGGCTCTGTGTCCCCCGCACGCCGGCGCCGCCGCGTCACCGCCCCGCCCTCGATCCCGCGAGAGATCTGCCGATGACCATCGCCTCCTTCTTTCTCGATACGCCGTCACCACGGCGGCAGATACTGCCGATCCGCCTGCTGCTGGCCGGCGGCCTCACCGCGTTCGCGGACTGGCTGTTCTACGACCAGCCGTTCGGCATCGCTTTCGCCATCTTCCTGGCCGCGCTGGTCGGCGCCGCCGTCGTCGCGCGCCGGCCGCGCCCGAGCCGCCGCACGGCAGTGGTCGCCGCCATCGTGCTGCTCGCGACGCTGCTGCCGTTGATCGAGACCGTGAACACGGTGTCCGTGCTGTTCGGTATCCTCGGTGTCGCGACCGTGGTGGCGCTGCTGACAAACCCGTTCTTCACAACCAACGACGACGTCTTCCATGGCACCTTTGACGGCATCTTCCAGGGCATCCGCACGCTGCTGCTGGCCGGCCCGTTCCGGCTCATCCCCGACCTTGCACGGCACCGCCCCGGACGGCTCGACGTGCGCCCCTTTATCGCCCTGGCGATCCCGTTGCTGCTCAGCGGCATCTTCCTCAAGCTGTTCGCCGACGCCAACCCGCTGATCGACGACTGGCTGTCGGCGATCGATCTGGGCTGGCTGCTCGCGCAGATCAGTGTGCCACGGCTGCTATTCTGGATCGCCCTGCTGTCGCTGTGCTGGCCGTTCGTCGCCGCGCGCTGGCGTCGCCGGCGGCAGGTGGCGCGGACTGCGGCCCCACGGAAAGCAACATCGCACGGCTTCGTCGGCGACGTGCTGTTCGGGCCAATGGCGATCCTGCAGTCGCTGGTGCTGTTCAACCTGCTGTTCGCCGTGCAGACCGGCCTCGACATGACTTATCTGTGGGGCGGCGTGGCGCTGCCGCATCAACTGACCTACGCGGCCTATGCCCACCGCGGCGCCTATCCGCTGATCCTGACCGCATTGCTGGCGGCCGGCTTCATTCTCATCGCCACGCGCCGGCCCATGGCACGGCATGGCCGGCTGATCCGCGGCCTGATCTTCGCCTGGACCGCGCAGAACGTGATGCTGGTGATCTCCTCGATGCTGCGCCTCGATCTCTACATCCAGGTCTACAGCCTAACCATGTGGCGGATCGCGGCGTTCGTCTGGATGCTGCTGGTCGCGGTCGGCCTGGTGCTGATCGCGGTGCGGATGGCGCGGGCCCTGTCCAACCGCTGGCTGATCCGCGCCAACCTCACCGCGCTGATGCTGACGCTTTATGTCTGCGCGATCATCAACGTCCCGGCGCTGATCGCCAACTACAATGTCGCCCACAGCCGCGAGGCGACCGGCAGCGGCGCCACGCTCGACGTGCCCTATATGATGTCGCTGGGACCGCAGGCGATCCCGGCGCTCGACCGGTACCTGCGGAGCACGGGCACAGCGAGCACCTCCGCCCGGACGGGCCGCGACCTGCTTGCTGCCACATTGCAGCGCGAGGTAGGGTCGTGGCGAACGTGGAGCCTGCGCGACTGGCGACTGCAGCGCCATCTGGTGCAGGCCGGAACGCTGCCTCGCCCGGTCAGCAACAGCGCCGTCAAGCAGGATCGGTGGAGAGGATAGTGCCGCACAACATCCTGGTGGTCGACGACGATCCGCACATCCGCGAGGTGATCTGCGTCGCCCTCAAGAAGGCCGGTATGGCCTCGGTGAGCGCGCGTGACGGCGCCGAGGCTCTGGCGCGGTTCGCCGCCGCCGCACCCGACCTGATCGTGCTGGATATCGGCATGCCGGAAATCGACGGCCTCGAGGTGTGCCGCCGCATCCGCCGTGGCTCGGACGTGCCGATCCTGTTCCTGTCCGCCCGCGACGACGAGATCGACCGTGTGCTCGGCCTCGAGATCGGCGGCGACGACTATGTGACAAAGCCGTTCAGCCCGCGCGAGCTGGTCGCGCGGGTCAATGTCATCCTGCGCCGCGCCGCCGGCCGCGGCGCCCCCGCCTGCGACGGCGCGGCGACGCTGAACCATGGCCGCCTGACCATCGATCCGCCCGCCCATGTCGCGCGCTTCGATGGCCATGAACTGGCGCTGACCGCGATCGAATTCGACATCCTGAAGGCGCTGGCGGCACGGCCGGCACAGGTGCTGACCCGCGAGCAGATCATGCGCGCGGCCTACACCCTGAACATCCAGGTGTCGGACCGCACCATCGACAGCCACATCCGCAACATCCGCGCCAAGCTCGGCGCGCTCGGCTGCGACAGCGCCGTCGACACCGTGCATGGCGTCGGCTTCCGCCTCGGCCGCTGCGAGCCGGCGGCATGACGACAGGTGTCGTGCGGGCGAAGTGGCGGCCGACCCTCGGCCAGATCGTGTTCGCGATGCTGACCACGGTGATGGTGCTGCCGCTGATCGGCCTGTTCATCTTCCGCCTCTACGACAACCAGCTGATCCGCCAGACCGAAGCGGAACTGATCGCGCAGAGCTCGGTGCTGGCGGCGGTCTATGGCCGTGAAGCCGAGGCGCGCGTCGCGGGCGGCCTGCCGCTCGGCGTCGAAGTGCCACCCGAAGCGCTGCCACCACCGGACGAGCCGCTGTCGCCGATCCAGCCCAACCTCGACCTGGCCGGCAACGACCTTCTGGCGCGGCGGCCCGACGCGCAGCCGGCGGCAACGCCGGCCGATGCCGGCTACCTTGCGATCGGCGCCTCCCTCGCGCCGCTGCTGCGCGACACCCAGAAGGTGACGCTGGCGGGCTTTCGCGTGCTCGACCCCCATGGCGTGGTGATCGCCGGGCGCGAGGAGACGGGACAGTCGCTCGCCCATATCGAGGAAGTGGCGGAGGCGCTGCGCGGCCACTACCGCGGCGCGCTGCGCATCCATGTCCGCGACAAGCCGCCGCCGCCGATCTATTCGGTCAGCCGCGGCACCGGCGTGCGGGTGTTCTGCGCCATGCCTGTGATCGTGAACAATCACGTCGCCGGCGTGATCTACGCCTCGCGCACGCCCAGCAATATCTTCAAGCATCTCTATGACGAGCGCGGCAAGTTCGCCCTCGCCACCCTCGCGGTGCTCGGCGTCACGCTGGTGATCGGCTTCATCTTCTCGCGCACCATCACGCGGCCGATGCACGAACTGATCGCGCGCACCGCCGAGATCGGGCGCGGCGACGCCGGCGCATTCCGGCCGCTCAGTCACTATGGCAGCCGTGAGTTCGCACGGTTGTCGCAGAGCTTCCTCGACATGGCGGAGCGGCTGGCGCGCCGCTCCAGCGACATCGCGATCTTCGCCGCCCATCTCACCCATGAGCTGAAATCGCCACTGACCTCGATCAAGGGCGCGGCGGAGCTGCTGCAGGATTCGGTCGAGGCCCGCGGCCAGGGGCTGACGGAGGACGAACAGAAGACCTTCATCGCCAACATCCTCAGCGACGCCGAGCGGCTCGACGCGATGGCGCAGCGGTTGCGCGAGCTGGCGCGGGCGGAAAACGCGGCGCCCGACGGCCAGACGACGCTTGCCCCCGTGAGCCGCGACGTCGCCAGCGCATTCCCGAAGCTGGCGGTGACGGCGGACGGCCGCCTCGACCGCACCGTGCGGATGTCTGCAGACAAGGTGATGATCGTGCTGTCGCACCTCGCCGACAACGCCCAGCGGCATGGCGCGCAAGCCTTGCGCATCACGGGGACCGACGAGGGAAACATGCTGGTGGCAACCATCAGCAACGATGGCGAGGCGATCTCGGACGCCAACCGCGCGCGGGTGTTCGACGCCTTCTTTACCACCCGCCGCGACAGCGGCGGCACCGGCATGGGCCTTGCCATCGTGCAGGCGATGCTGCGCGCCCATGGCGGCGACATCGCGCTGCTGCGGCCGGAAACCGGCGTGGCGTTCGAGATCAGGTTTCCGGTGGCGTGAGGGTGGTCCCGTTACGCGAAGCGCGCAAGCGTCGCCCGGTCTGCGCGCAACCATCCCCGTCATCCTGAGGTGCGAGCGCCAGCGAACCTCGAAGGATGAACGGCCCGCACGTCGCAGGCCCGGGCCATCGCCCTTCGAGGGTCCCGCTTCCGCGGGACCACCTCAGGGTGACGGATGACTGCAATCAAACTTGGATGTCAGCGGACGCCGCCGCGCGCGTCACGCCAGCGGGCGCTTGACGCCGCCACCGAGCGGACGGCGCACCACCTTGCGCTCGACCACGACGGCGCGCTGGCCGCCACGCTCGGTCGGGATCGAGCGGATGCTCTGCGGGGCGCTCGGCCGCGCCTTGATCACCTGCGGACGCACCTTGGCCGGATCGAGGCCCATCAGCGCCGAGGCGATATCGATCTGGCCTTCCAGATCGTCGGTAATGCCCTGGGCGGCAAAGATCGCCTCGTCCAGGGTCGGGGGATCGTGCCGGACCCGGCGCGTTCCGTATTTCGTCTTCCAGTCTTCGCTCATCTCTCGGCTTGCTGCGTTAAGCCCGGCGCGGGACCTCCCCGCAGCCGGCGGCCGATGCCGCCGGACAGCCGTCAGCCTACCTTTTACCCGAAATGATTCAAATGTATGACCCCGCCCGCGGCATGGCCAGGAAGCGAAAAGCGCAAGGGAATGGTGACCTTAGGCCGCCGAAAAGCGCCGGCCACCCGGTTGCCCCACCCCCGCCAATCAGCTAAAGGATGGCCGGATGCACCCGTAGCTCAGCTGGATAGAGCGTTGCCCTCCGAAGGCAAGGCTAAGTCAAGTGGGTTGTGGGTGCTAGGTAAGAAAATTGAGCAAAACCAATATCTTGGTGATGCTCGAAGGAAGCGCAAAAACCGCTTCCGTGGTCACGGAAGCATCACGGAAGCAAACTGAAGGAGGCTGTAGAGAACGAGCGGCGACAATCGGCAGAGCTTTTTAGCCTAGTCCGGTATCGTCGATTCGAAGTCGGATTCGTGATTGACCCAGTTCGGTCTCGAACCCTATCTGAACACAGATGCACCCGTAGCTCAGCTGGATAGAGTGTCGGCCTCCGAAGCCGAAGGTCACAGGTTCGAATCCTGTCGGGTGCGCCACCCATTTTTCTTCAACTTGATCTTTGCTCCAGTTCGACCGCCATATTTCTGGCGATGCCGAGCAGATGCAGGGCTGCGCGTTTGGGATTGGTATCAAGCCAGACGGCGCTTATCGTGCCGATGCTGTCCGGTCCGACGATTGGCCGCCATACCGTACCAGTGATATCGATGGCGTCGGCAAAGCTTACCCCGGTGACGGTAAAGCCACTGCCAATCTGCACTTTCAGAACGATCGTGGCCTGACAGGCCTGACACTGTTCGATAACGGGTGCCCGTTCTCCGGCGGAGATGCGATCTGTAAGCCAAGGCTCGAGCAGCGGACCGTCAGCGCCTTGCGGTACGAGCAGCCGATCCCCAGCAAAATCGCTCCAAGTCAAGGCTTCCTTTTCGGCAAGGCGATGATCGGCCGGCAGCAAAGCGACCAGGCCTTCACTCCAGATATCTTCACGCCGGCAGGGTCTAGTTTCATAGCCGCCGCACATAAAGGCTATGTCCAGATGGCGACGACGGATGGCGTTTGTATGGTTGCGGCATGAACCATCCTGAAACGTGACGGCAATGCGCGGATAGCGCTTTTCGAACCGATCAATGAGACGGACAAGGAACTCGCGACCGAACGGTGTGCTGAGGCCGATGCGGAGTAGGTCGTTATGTTTTGTTTGCTGATTGCCTTGGCTGAGCGCCGCCTCAAGCCCGCGATAATGTTCGCGCACACCCTCGATCCAGTCCCGTCCGGCAGCGGTCAGTCTGACGCCGTTATTGTGGCGTTCAAACAGGAGCAGGTCGAGGCGTTGTTCGATGGCGGCAATGTTTCTGCTAACGGTAGACTCCTGAACGCTCAGGGCCTGCGCGGTCTTCCGCATGCTACCCAGTTCGACGACCTTGAGTACATATTTCAAATGCCGCAGGGCAGCTTCGTTCATACAGCGAAATCCTCCCGCATGTGATTGAGACGGCGGCTGTCGGTCTGGCACCCTGTTGAACAGAGAGGAGGGCCTATCTCCTGCCGTCTTTTGTTCGTGCTCTAGAGATGCACGATCTCAACGTTAGGCCATTTTGTTGCTAAGTATTCTGCGACAAGTCGTCGATGACAGTGGTGCGGCTTGTCCTCGCTGCACAACAGGCATCCACCTTCAATTTTCTCCTTGTCGATCATCTCGATCTGGCGTCGCGATATCAGATCCCGAAATCTTGCGGCATAACTGTTCCAGTCTCCCCCTCTTACCTTGAAATCTTCGAACATATCCTTCGTCGGTGCGAGTTCCGGCAGATGCTCATATTCCATTCCACACAGGGCTTCGGAAAAATATCTCAGGTCGTCACGCTTCGCGAAGCCTGATAACTGTGAAACATTATTGAGGCGAACATCGACAAGCCGTTTGGCGCCGGAGTCTCTCAACCTCGTGAAGAAGTGCTGAGCCGATGACTTGGTGAACCCAATGGTGAATATTCTCATCGTCCTGATCTACCCAAGATCCCCAGCCTCACGGATCTGTGCTGCCGAAGCCCGTATTTGCGTCGGACGAACCATCGTTCCAGGAAAAATACCTCTTTGCTCATTAATGAATGTACTTCAGCGGGTGGCCAGAACGCTTCAGATACCGATCCACGTCTAATGTGATCATAGATAGATAAACTGGCCATATAGCTTGTCCAGGCGAAGGCGAATGTCTTCCGCCAGTGCGTCGTCGCCGGTGTCGACGGCCGACAGCAGACGATGCTCTGCCTCGCCGATCCGATTACAAAGCTCCGAGAGGTTGGCACAGAACGCTTCCGAGTGAACTGAAGGTTCGGACGCCGGAGATTGCTCGGAGGCGATTTTTCGGATGGATGAAGAGGGGGTGACGCCATGCTCTTCGTTAAAGGCAATCTGACGCTGCCTTCGATCGATTGTTTCATCCATTGCCTGTTTCATTGCCGGTGTCACCACATCAGCGTAAAGGATTGCCTTCCCGTTGACGTTCCTGGCGGCTCTGCCGATCATCTGAATCAGAGTCGGCGCCGTTCGTAGGAAGCCCGCGCGATCTGCGTTGAGAATCGCGATCAGGGATGCCTCGGGAATATCCAGTCCCTCGCGCAAGAGACTTATACCGATCAGGACATCAAACTCGCCGGCGCGAAGGCCGTTTATGATCTCAATCCGGTCTTCCGTCTTAATATCGGAGTGCAGATACCGCGCCCGAACGCCCTTGCTTTCAAGGAAGGCATGAAGATTTTCCGTGGCGACCTTCGTGAGCGTCGTCACCAGCACCCGCTCGTTTCTGGCCGCACGCTCGGTAATCTCGCGCAGCAGATCGTCGATGTCTCCCTCGCAGGGACGGACTTCGACTTCAGGGTCCAGCAGGCCGGTGGGTCTCACGATCTGGTCAACGACGCGATCCTGCGAAATATTCAGCTCATATGCGGCAGGGGTTGCGGAAACGAAGATCGTCTGCGGCTTCATGGCCTCGAACTGCCTGAAGCTCAGAGGATGATTGTTCTTGGAGGACGGCAGACGGAAGCCGAACTCGATCAACGTGTCCTTGCGACTCTGATCGCCGCTATACATGGCCGAGATCTGCGGAATCATCACATGGGATTCATCGACGAACAGAAGGCCATCCTTCGGGAGGTAGTCGAGCAAGGTGATCGGAGGAAGGGAGGGATCGCGGCCACTCAGATAGCAGGCGTAGTTTTCCATGCCCGAGCAGTATCCGACCTGCCGCAGCATTTCGGCGTCGTTCGTAATCCGCTCATATAGGCGTTCCGCTTCCACATGGCGGTTTTCGCTGTTTAACTGAGCAACACGCCTTTCCATCTCTTCAAGGATCGCCGTGGCGGCGGTTTCCACCTGGCTTGCCGAGGCTGCCAGAACCGTCTTCGGCGAGACAAGATAGTGAGCGATGCTCTCCAGTTGTTGTCCGGTAGCTGCGTCGATCCAGTCAAGGGTCTCGATCACGCCATTCGACAACCTGAGACGAATGGCCTTGTATTCCGAATCCGCTGGAAAGACCTCGACCATATCGCCGGTAACGCGATAGGTTCCACGCTTCAGCTTGTGCTCGGTACGATCATACTGCAATCGGGCAAAGCCATGAAGAAGCTCGTTCAGGCTCAACCTCGCGCCCGGCGAGAGCGGAACCTGCAATGCCCGATAATCGTCGGGATCGCCCATTCCGTAGATGGACGACACCGAAGCGACGACGATGGTGTCTCGACGCTCGATGAGCGATTTCGTCGTGGACAGGCGCAGGCGCTCCAGATGGTCGTTGATCGCGGAATCTTTCGGGATGAACCGATCACTACCCGGCAGATATACTTCCGGCTGGAAGTAGTCATAGTATGAAACGAAATACTCCACCGCGTTCTCAGGGAAGAACTGTTTCATTTCGTCATAAAGCTGCGCGGTCAGCGTCTTGTTCGGCGCCAGGATCAGGGTGGGCCGCTTCAGGCGATGAATCACATTGGCCATTGTGAAGGTCTTGCCCGATCCGGTGATCCCCTTCAGGGTCTGATGATGCGCCCCCTCTTCGATGCCTGAGATCAGCCGTGCGATGGCTTCGGGCTGATCGCCCGAGGGGGTATATTGAGAGTGCAAAATGAAAACGCCGGTAGACATTAGAAACCCTCCTGCAAGCGTCGTTTCATGGTGAATATCTTCCCGGCATTACTGCCATTAGAACCTAAATACCGGTAGGCTCCGGCAATCCGGTCTTTGGAGGCGAGGCATGCTTCGTGAGCGCCTTTCGCACCCGAATTAGGTTGTCGGGTCATGTTCGATCCCTCCGATCCGGAAGCCCAGGGTCGCTATGAGAGTTCCTGATCCGCCGAACGGTCCACCATATCGCGAGCAGGACCACGGGAACGAGGGCAGAAATTACCAGTTCGGGTGAAACGATATCGTGGTACCCTGGGAGGCCCTTTATGAGATAGGACAATAGTCCAATGACATAGTAGGAAATTGCCGCGACAGACAGACCTTCTACGGTCTGCTGAAGCCGCAGTTGCAGCCTCGCCCTATTGTTCATGGAGGCCAGCAGATCGCTGTTCTGTCGTTCGAGTTGCACATCGATCCAGGATCGAAGCAGCGTCGTTGCGCGCGCCAGCTTGTCGGACAGGTTGGCCTGACGCTCTTCAATAGAACGGCAGGTTCGCATTGCCGGAGCAATCCTGCGATGTAGGAAACTGCGCCAACGATAGCAGCCGGGGACGAAAGTCTCGCCGAGTGCGGTCAGCCGTTCCTCGACGATTTCATAATAGGCGCGGCTGGCGCCAAAGCGGTAGAGGCTCGACGCCGTGTCGGCCTCAAGCGTTGCCGACAGGTCCGTCAAGCTGGACAGCAGCTCCTCGCTGTTGCGGCGCGCGGACTGGCGCATCTCGTCGGTGATGGCGGCAAGTCGCTTCTCGATCTCCCGCAGATGCGGTCCAAGCTGTTGGGTCATCGGGATGCTGAGAAGGGCAAGCGTCCTATAGGTTTCGATTTCGAGAAGCCGTTGGGCCAGGGCGCCAAGCCGTATTGGCGTTAGCCCCCGATCCAGAATGACAATTCGCGTCAGGCCATCGCTGTCCTGACGGAAATCGGTAATGATATCGGCCATGCCATCCTCGACAAGCGAGTGGCAGCGGCTGACCGGATCGAAGCGATCTATGTAAGACTGCGCACTCTCCTCAGTCCAGGTCACGACATCCAGACGGATACCCGATACGATCGGCCCAGGCGGGATGAAGCCATGTTTGAAGGGATCGAGACCCACCGGATTCCCGGTCTCAGGGTCAAGAGGTGCGCACCACAGGTAGGTGAAGAACTCAGTGTGCTTCTCGCGATGCAGATCGCCCTGCTCGAATGTCAGGCCGTGAAGGGGAGTGCTCTGATCCGGTAGTGAGGCGCCCACCCGGCTCGATAGTTCGGCCAGGGTTTCGCGATCCTTCGCCAGATTGCCTTCGTTCATGAAGGCAAGTTGCACCAAGGCGCGCGGAGCTTCTACCAAGGGAAACGGGCGGGCATGAAGCTCATCTAGGGCAATCTTCCTGCTACCCAAGACTGGCATACCATAGACTGTAGAACTGCCAAGCGGTGTGGCGCCTCCTTCACTCAACTGACGGTCCTTCCTTGTCATTCTTCTTTGCGGCGCCGTAACCATCGTAGTTGTTATAAGTAATCAGCCGGGAACCACGATATCCCATACCATGCGTCCACAACCAGCTTAGCGCAACGCTAAGACGATTCTGCACCCCGATCAGGAAGTAGATGTGAATGAGCTTCCACATCCACCATGCCAGTGTGCCGCGCAGCCGGATCCGCCCCATGTCGACGACGGCAAGACGGCTGCCTATCGTCGCCAGATTGCCCTGATGCCGATAGCGGAAAGGCGTGGTGGTCTTAGAGCCCCGCATCCGCTGACGGATCAGCCGCGCCACATATTGCCCTGCCTGCTTGGCCGCGGGAGCGAGGCCGGGGACGGGCTTTCCGTCCGGGCCGGTAGCAGCCGCGGTGTCGCCAATCACGAAAATGTCGCGCTGGCCGGGCACTGTCAGGTCAGGTCCGACGATGACACGCCCGGCGCGATCAGCTTCCGCATTCAGCCAGCGCGCAGCCGGTGATGCCTGCACGCCAGCCGCCCACAGGATCGTCTGAGCGGGGACAAGCGCACCATCGACAATGACGCCATCGGACGAGCAGTCCGTAACCGGCATGCCGAGCCTGACCTCGACACCCAGCTTTTCCAGCGCCTGGCGCGTATAGGCGGACATATCCTCCGGGAAGACCGACAGGAGGCGTTGCCCCGCCTCGATCAGCACCACGCGCGTCGCATCAGGGTCGATGATGCGAAAATCGTGCGCGAGCGTCCGATGGGCGAGTTCCGCTATCGTGCCAGCAAGCTCCACGCCGCTTGGTCCGCCTCCGATGATGACGAAAGTCTGCAAGGCGGCTCGCCGGGCGGTGTCAGTTTCGCGCTCGGCTTCCTCGAAAGCCAGCAGGACACGGCGACGGATGGTCGTCGCGTCTTCGAGCGATTTCAGGCCGGGCGCGAAAGGCTCCCATTCGTCATGGCCGAAATAGGAATGCGTCGCCCCCGTCGCGATGACGAGCGTGTCGTAGGCAAGCGCCGGGCCGTCCTCCAGGAGGACGTGCCGCTCGTCCGTATCGACATGCCGGACCTCACCGAGCAAGGTGCGCACGTCCCTGCGCTTGCGGAAGAGCGCGCGGATCGGCCATGCGATGTCTGACGGCGACAGCGAAGCGCCTGCGACCTGATAGAGCAGCGGCTGGAAAAGGTGATGGTTGCGGCGGTCGACAAGGGTGACGGCGACACCGCTTCCGGCGAGCCTCTGCACAACCTCCAGCCCACCGAAGCCTGCCCCCACGACCACCACACGATGGCGACCTGAGGCGGTCTCAAGGCCCGATGCGGTTTCGCGCATGGGCGAAGATGCTGGCGCGGTCATTGGAACAGCGCCGCTGCATGATGGGCCATATGCTCGTCGATGAAACTCGCGATGAAATAGTAGCTGTGGTCGTATCCGGGCCTCTGACGGAGGATCAGCGGATGTTCCGCTGCCTCGCACGCTGCTTGCAGGAGACTCGGACGCAACTCACGATCTGCAAACTCGTCATCAAGACCCTGATCGATCAGCAGCGGCAGGCGCTCTCGGACGGTCTTGATGAGTTCGATGGTATCATATTGCTCCCACGCAGAACGGTCATCGCCGAGATATGCCGTGAAAGCGCGCTCGCCCCAAGGCGCCTGGCTCGGCGCGACGATTGGCGAAAAAGCCGATACGCTGCGATAGCGTCCGGGATTGCGCAGTGCCGCGACGAGTGCGCCATGTCCGCCCATGGAATGCCCCGCAATCGCGCGACGGTCATCGGCCGGAAATGTGGCTTCGATCAGTGCCGGTAATTCCTCGACGACGTAATCATACATGCGGTAATTGGCAGCCCAGGGCTGCTGCGTCGCATTGACGTAGAAGCCTGCGCCATGCCCAAGATCATAGCTGGGATCGTCTGCCACGCTTTCGCCTCGTGGGCTGGTGTCCGGCGTGACGATCATGATCCCATGCTCCGCCGCGAAACGCTGCGCGCCGGACTTGGTGATGAAATTCTGCTCGGTGCAGGTCAGGCCGGACAGCCAATACAGCACCGGCACGCGACCGTCCTTGACCTGGGGAGGCAGATAGACGCCGACCTTCATCGGACAACCCAGGCTGATCGAGTCATGCTGATAGACGTCCTGCCAACCGCCGAAGCTGGCGTGATGTTCGACACGTTCCATTTTTGTTTCCTTGCTTCGACGGTTGGTGGACGGTGTGCCGATAGGCTCCTGTTCATGGCTGTTGTGCGGGGGAAGCGCCGGCGGCTGTTTCAGCGCCGGCGACAGCCAGTCATAGGGTTGCGGGTATCGCCATCACCTTCCGGCCTTAGATGAAGGTGTAGGAGCAGACCTTGTTGCCCGCCGGATCGCGCAGATAGGCAGCATAGGCACCCGGCAGGTGGCCACGGGGGCCAGGCTGGCCTTCGTCAGTGCCACCAGCAGCGAGGCCGGCGGCGTGGAAAGCATCCACTTCGGCGGGCGTCGCGGCAGCAAAGCCGACCGTCACGCCATTGCTGGAGGGCGCTTCGCCATTACCGGGGCGGGCAATGATGAAAGCGGGCTTTTCGCGACCGTACAGCACCCAACCATTGCCGAAGGGGCCGAGGTTGTTGATGCCCAGAGCGCCCAAAGCGGCGTCGTAGAACGCTGCCGACTGCTCGACGTCGGCAGCGCCGATGAAGACGTGCGAGAACACGCCGTTGCCGGAGATAACGGGGTCAGCCATGATATTCTTCCTTGAGGTTAGTTATTGAAGTTAACAGACTTGATTTGTCGGATCAGTAGTGGATCACGGTGCGGATCGACTTGCCTTCGTGCATCAGGTCGAACGCTTCGTTGATTTCCTCCAGACCCATGGTGTGGGTGACGAAGGGAGCCAGATCGATGTCGCCTCTCATGGCGTCTTCGACCATGCCGGGAAGCTGGGTCCGTCCCTTGACGCCGCCGAAGGCCGACCCCTTCCAGACGCGGCCGGTGACGAGCTGGAACGGCCGCGTCGAAATCTCCTGTCCGGCCCCGGCGACGCCGATGACGATCGACTGGCCCCAGCCACGATGCGCGGCTTCCAGCGCCGCGCGCATGACGTGGACGTTGCCGATGCACTCGAAGGTGTGATCGATGCCCCAGCCCGTCATCTCGATCAGCACCTGTTGGATCGGCTTGTCATGATCCTTGGGGTTGATGCAGTCGGTCGCGCCGAACTGGCGGGCCAGCTCGAACTTGGACGGATTGGTGTCGATCGCGATGATGCGGCCCGCCTTGGCCTGACGCGCGCCCTGGACCGCTGCGAGACCGATGCCGCCCAGGCCAAATATGGCAACGGAGTCTCCCGGCTGAACCTTGGCGGTGTTGTGGACCGCGCCGATGCCGGTGGTGACACCGCAGCCGAGAAGGCAGACATGCTCGGGATTCGCTTCGGGATTGATCTTGGCGAGCGAGACTTCGGCAACGACCGTATATTCGCTGAATGTCGAGCAGCCCATATAGTGGTATAGAGGCTGGCCATTGTACGAAAAGCGCGTGGTGCCATCCGGCATCAAGCCCTTGCCCTGCGTTTCGCGAACCGCGACGCACAGATTGGTCTTGCCGGACGTGCAGAACTCGCACTTGCCGCATTCGGCCGTGTAGAGCGGAATGACGTGATCCCCCGGCTTGACGCTGGTGACGCCCTCGCCGACCTCGACGACGATGCCCGCGCCCTCGTGGCCGAGAACGACCGGAAAGATGCCCTCCGGATCATTGCCGGACAGCGTGAAAGCATCGGTGTGGCACACCCCGGTATGCGTAACCTTGATGAGCACTTCACCCTTCTGGGGCGGGGCGACGTCGATCTCGACGATTTCGAGTGGCTTGCCTGCCTCGAAG
Source organism: Bradyrhizobium sp. U87765 SZCCT0048 (assembly GCF_018131225.1). Taxonomy (GTDB): domain Bacteria; phylum Pseudomonadota; class Alphaproteobacteria; order Rhizobiales; family Xanthobacteraceae; genus Bradyrhizobium_A. The sequence continues at coordinate 115,740 of NZ_JAFCMM010000008.1, forward strand.
GCAACAGCGGCGCGAGATTTCATCTTTGGATTCTCCTCGTGGGTTGAAGCGGGCTGCCAGCGGCCATGCCTGTTGTGACATGTCGATTCGTGGGCCGCATATACTGCATGGGAGTACACCTAGTATACTCCCATGCAGTATGCAAGAGGATGTCCAAATCAAGGATTGCCAGGGAGTGAAGGGAGGTTAGAGACTCGGAAAACCGCAGTAGCTGGCCGATAGTGCGGTCCGGAATGGTTTGGCTCGTCGATCTGGCGGCGTGCGCGATTGGCAAGCCAAGATTGGCATTCTTGCGTCAAGCCGTCCTGCGAAACCGGAATGCCCCCCGATCATGATCGTGAGACATTCCGGTTGTGAGGATCAGTGCTTCACCGAGCCATGGGGATCGATGACGTACTTGAATGCAGATCCGTCATCGAACTCCTTGTAGGCCGCCGGGGCATCCTCCAGGGCGATGAACTTGATATTCATCATCGGGGTCAGATAGGGCATCCGATCATTCAGGATCGCCCGCATGAGGGCATGGTTGTAATTCGCGGTCGGCGACTGACCCGCCGACATGCGCGGCGACTTGATCCAGCCACTGGCCCAATCGACTTCCATGCTGCCTTTTTTGCTGAGCGGATCTTTGGAGATCGGATTGGGGCAGTAAACGCCGACCGTGCTGGTCATCCCACCGAAACGGACATATTTCAGGAGCGCGTTGGTCACGGCATTCTCGACGATCTTGTCGGAATCCGGCCCGAAGCCTCGACAGTCCAGCCCCACATAGTCGATTACGCGATCGACCTGACGCTTGCCGGTGATGCGTTCGAGGTGGTCCTCGATCGGCGTCCCGTCCGACAGGTTGATGGTTTCGATCCCGTGCGGCTTGAGCAGGTCGAGCCGCTCCTGAATGAAGTCGGCGACGATAATGGCGCCTGCGCCCAGCAGTCGCGCGCAAGCAGCACCCGCACGACCGACAGGCCCCGCGCCGAAGATCAGCACATTCTCACCGACGATATAGGAGGGCTGCGCCGGCCAGTCGGGTGCGGCGAAACCATGGAACGCGGTCGGCAGCACGTCCGACAGCAGCGTCAGATCACGGATCTTCTCCATGGCCGCGTCCTTGTCAGGGAAGGCCAGTAGGTTGAAATCCGCATAGGGGACGAACAGGTAGTCCCCTTGCCCACCGGTCCAACCGCCCAGGTTGAAGCCATAGGCTCCGCAATCGACTTCGGGATTGGTGTTTTCGCACACCTCCGAGCGCATGTGCTTGCAGTTGTAGCAGCGCCCGCAGCCCACGTTGAAGGGGACAGATACGATGTCGCCGACCTTGATATACTCGACATCAGAGCCGACCTCGATCACCTCGCCGGTCATCTCATGGCCCATCGTCATTCCCTTGGGGACTTCGAACGACCCTCTATAGATATGGAGGTCGCTGCCGCAGATGTTCGTGGTGACGATCTTGAGAATGGCGCCGTGCGGTGCCCTCTTGCCCTGCGGGGTAATCAGCTCCGGGAATTTGAAGGTGTTGACCTTCATTTCCATCGGTTTCTCGAAGGTTACGATCCGGTTGCCGGTAGCCATCAGATATCTCCTACGTTCTTTTCAGTGCCCCCTAAGCATTGATGAGAATAAAATTTGACGCGCCTCAATCTGCCGAGCCGAATAACTTCGACACAGCACAATAACGCCGTTGAGTGGCTCATCATTACCGTAGAAGCAGGATGCCCTCGCTTCTTCGTCGCGGCAAACTCGAAGATTCTATCCCAGGATCAGAAATTTCTATGAACACGCCGCGAGATGATGGCGGCTGCGTCAAAACAATACGATATAACATATCACAAACGTAGCGACATAATGCCTGTCGAAGAGAAGGAGCAGTTAAAGTTCATCGAGGCGCCTTCCACGCACACTCATCCGGCATTAGTTGTGTTGGCGGAACGCGGCCAGTCTAGTTATCATTCCTAGACAGAAAGGAGTCCTTATGAAGCGCGCGATTGTAACAGGAGGGTCTGGGCTGATCGGTCAGGAGATATGCTCCGCCTTGTTGAGTGATGGATGGGAAGTCGCATCGTTTGATCTGAAGGAGGGGGCAATCGGTCAGCAGATTTATTGCGATCTTTCGAGCGAAAAATCTGTAACCGAAGCTTTCCGCACCCTTGGCTGGGATCAACTAGACTTGCTCGTCAACAATGGCGGGCTTGTTTACGACACATTCATGCAGCTCGGGGACACCTCACTCGAACAGTGGAACAACACTATCGGTAGCCATCTGACAGGGGCCTTTTTGATGTCGCGAGCGGCATCGCCCCTACTCACCGGCGGTGGTTCAATTGTCATGATGGCTTCCACGCGCGCGTTGATGTCGGAAGGCGTCGACTTTGCCTATGCCGCTGCAAAGGGTGGCATGGTGGCACTCGCGCAGGCGCTAGCTGTGCAACTTGGCCCAAAAATTCGGGTCAATACAATCGCACCTGGTTGGATCACGAACGAAACAAATCTGCGCGCCGAGGACGAGGCGCAGCATCCGGTGGGCCGGGTCGGTCGTCCCCAGGACATTGCCGAGGCCGTTCTATATCTGGCGTCGGCCGGCTTTGTTACGGGGCAAACGCTTGTGGTCGACGGCGGGATGACCAAGAAAATGATCTACGTGGAATAGCGGGTCGCGGGACCGTTCATGCCGCGTTGCCACGGCATGAACGGTCGGTCAGCTCCCATCGGGTTGAAACTGGCGATACAGGTCCAAAGCATCCTGTATCGCGGCGATTGTTTCGGGAGAGCGGACTATCTCCAAAAGTGCGGTCGAAGGCGTCGATTTCAGCTCATTTCTGATCGTAGCCAACCCAACAGCGGCATCCGTGCCTTCACCTGTGACTTCAACCGCCCGAATGTCGGGAATCCGAGCAAAATAGGTTGCGAGGGATTGCGGAAGGACGGTGGCATATCGCCCACTCGCTATATGGGCGGTGAGAACATCGACATTGTTGGTCCTGATCGTCTTTGCGGCACAGTGCCCGAGTCTGGAGTGCGCGGCTTTGGGTAGCGCGCAGTCCAAGATGCACTGGGGCAGATTTGCGACATCATCCCATGAGACCTGTCGCGGCAACGGGTCTCTGGTCGCTTGGAATATGACGATCTGCTCTCGGTATAGAAGGTGAGTATCGAAGTCCTCCTCTGTTACGTCTTCGAGATAGACCAGCGCCATGTCTATTTCATGCGCCAGCAAGGCTTTGGTCAGCGACGAGAGCTGGGTCGCGCGAATGGATTGTTCAAGAAGAGGCATCCTTTCAGCGAGGGCCAAGCTGAGGATCGGCGCCACCACCGACGCACTCGACAGGAGGCCTAAGCGGAATTGCCCTTCAAGCCCACGTTTGAGAGCCGAAATGTCGCGCTCCAGCCCCTCGCAGTTGCTCTCGATCTTCTTTGCCCAAGCCAGCACGGTCTCACCTTCCAAGGTGAGGCCGTCATAGCGCCGACCATGCCGCACGATCTCGACGCCCAAGTCTTGCTCGAGCTGCTTGATGCCGGCGGAAAGCGTGGGCTGCGATACGTTGCAACTCTTGGCCGCTCTGCCGAAGTGCCCCTCGCGATACAACGCAAGCAGGTATCCAAATTTTCTCACGATCATAGATCGCCTCCTATGCTAGAACGGCGAGGAGAGCACCCGTTGTCAAACTCAAAACGCCTTCGCAGAATCAGTCGATCTGTTGCGGGGCTGGACGTCTCAAGCATCTGATGAACAAAGAAAAATACTGATGTAAGAAGCGCGTTTCGTAACGACAGGGATGCGCTATTTGAGATAGGTTCGTAAGATCTTCATCACACCTTCAAGGTCTTCATCGTAATCAGTGGCCTTTGGAGCGGCTTTGGACTTGATCCGTGGATCAAAGGTCTCCCGAAGATGGCTCTCCATCACTTCCGCCATCAAGCCGTTGGTCGCGCCACGCATCGCCACGATCTGCTGAAGCAACGCTGCGCAGCTGGCCCCAGCTTGGATCGCACGCTCAAGCGCTTCGGCTTGGCCCCTGATACGACGAATGCGAGTGACGGCCCGACTTTTCTCTTCTGGTGTGTATGGCATCAAATCTTCCTGTTCGGCGCTGAGGCATACTATACAGGAGATATGTTCATCCATGTGTGATGTCCACGCCTTTATCGGGTGGACGCCGACTTCCCGCCGCGAGGCCTTTGGATGCGGCCAAGCCAGAGGACCGGTCTTGTGCCTTCGTGCGCGGATTCTGATCGGCTTTCAGGCCACTAGGAACGACGGTTGACCGTCGAACGAAGATGACGACTCACGTCCACTCCGAAGCAAGCTTAAGAGCCGATCTGCACCTGCCATTCAACGCAGTTGGCTATCCTTGTTGCCCCGGCGGTTGATCGCGGAGAACGTTGGTCGCTTATCGCGTTCGCCTTGGCAAGCAATACATGTCCTGACTGATGGAATGGCTTGGCGACGTCGCAGCGGGATCTCTTCTCCACACACCTCACATTCGAGGGTGCCGTCTCCCAAAGGAAGTCGAGAACGTGCCGCTGAGAGCGCATCCCTTACAGTAGCGTCAATCTGGTCCTGAACCCCGCCTTCGGGTCCCCATCCGTTCGCCATTTCCGGCTCCTTCAAAGCGCATGCGAGGTCAAATGGTTACATGGGCGCACGAGGCCCAAATATCCCAGCTACGCACATTTAGGAATACTCCTGCCCAGTATCAAGGGCTATGACAGTTGCCTGCTCGATCCCTCCAGCGGAGGTCGCCTTCCGCAGCGCTGTCGGGCGGTCTCTCGGCGATGAGCGCTCCGAACGGATGAGATTCGAATGTTGCGCCCTGGAGTGCGTATACGGTATAGTAGGACCGAGTATAATCATTATTGGCTGGTGGATTCGGTTTGGCGTGGGAACGCTGCGCCATTCGATGCAATGACCCCATGAGGCGATCTTGACTGATTTGTTCACGACAAAGCCCAGACCGCCTTTGGCAGAACTCCTGCGCCCCGGATCTCTCGATGAATTCGTGGGGCAGCGGCATCTGCTGGGTCCGGGAAAACCACTGCGCCTCGCCTTCGAGTCCGGCAGGTTGCACTCGTTCATCCTCTGGGGACCGCCAGGTGTGGGCAAGACCACTTTGGGGCGCCTGGCGGCACGCGCGACCGACAGCCGATTCATCGCCATCTCGGCCGTGCTTGCCGGGGTGAAGGACATTCGGCAGGCCATCGACGAGGCCCAGGCTGAACTGGACAACCATGGTCGATCGACAGTGCTTTTCGTCGATGAGATCCATCGTTTCAACAAGGCGCAGCAGGACGCCTTGCTGCCCCATGTCGAGTCGGGGCTCCTGACCCTGGTGGGGGGAACCACCGAGCATCCCGGGTTGGCGGTGAATTCCGCACTGCTCTCACGCGCACAGGTCTATACCCTCGAACCGCTATCCGGCGACGAGTTGAACCAGCTCTACGAACGCGCCCTGCCGCATCTTCGGGGCGTCACGTTGGATGCGGACGCACTGGACCTGCTCAAGGGCTTCGCAGATGGCGATGGCAGGCGTTTCCTCAATCTGCTTGAGCAGGTGACGAATGCTGCGTCGGGCGCTGGCAAGGCTGTGGTCGATGGCGAGTTCGCCAGGCTGTCCACCAGCCCATCACTGCGCAGGTTCGACAAGGGCGGCGACGAGTTCTACTGGCAGCTCTCGGCCTTCCACAAGTCGCTGCGGGGCTCCGACCCCGATGCAGCCTTGTATTGGCTGGCCCGCATCCTCGACGGCAGCGGCGACGTGAGCCAGGTGACCCGCCGCATGATAGTGATGGCCAGCGAAGACATCGGCAATGCCGACCCGCAGGCGCTGCAACTGGCACTCAACGCCGCGCTGGCCTACGACAGGCTGGGCTTGCCAGAGGGCGAGATACCGCTGGCGCAGGCGGTGACTTACCTCGCCCTCGCCCCCAAGTCGAATGCCGCCTATGCCGCCTGGGACCAGGCCAAGGCATTCGTCAAGCGCAGCGGCTCCCAGCCTGTTCCCCTCCATCTTCGCAATGCACCGACGAAGCTGATGAAGCAGATGGGGTATCACGAAGGCTACCGCTATGCCCATGACGAGCCCAGCGGCTATGCCGCCGGGCAAACCTATTTTCCCGAGGGCGTAGCGCGGCCGGGCTGGTACCAGCCAACCGACAGAGGCGTCGAGCGCAGGCTGGGAGAAAGGCTTGCTTGGCTGCGCTCGCTCGATGACGCAACGCCGCCAAGCGGGGACGCTTGACCGATCTCCCCCGAAATCGGCTCATCGCTACCGCACGAATTACAGGACAAGAACATGCCAGACTCTTCTTTCGGTGAATCCACGGCGAATATCAGACGGAGACGAGTTGCCCACTATCTGCGCACGGAGCCTGGTGCTGCGGTGTTGCTGGTGATCGTCACGGTCGTGGCGCTCGTGTGGGCAAACTCGCCGCTGTCCGACGCTTACTTTGCGTTGTGGCACCTGGATGTCGGGTTCAATTTCGGCCCGTTCGGCCTGCACATGGATCTGCATCACTGGGTCAACGACGGCCTGATGGTCGTCTTCTTCTTCCTGATCGGCCTGGAGGTGCGTCAGGAGTTTGCCCACGGATCTCTCCGGGACCGCAGCCGTGCCCGTCTCGCTCTGATCGCAGGGGTCGCGGGTGTCGTGCTTCCCGCACTGGTGTATGTCCTGATCGTGGGGCTGGCCGGAAGTGAGGGCCTGCATGGGTGGGGTGCGGTGGTCGGCACCGATACGGCGTTCATGCTGGGCACCCTGGCGATCGTCGGTCCGCGACTATCCGGTCAGCTGCGCGTGTTCTTGCTCACCCTGACCGTGGTCGACGACTTTCTCGCCGTGTCCATCATCGGCATCGTCTACAGCGAGGAGATCCGGATCGTCCCGCTGCTAATCGCCCTCGCCAGTCTCGTCGGGTTGTGGTTGCTAGGCCGCACCCGCCAGTGGCGGGCAACGCCGTATGTGCTGATCGTGATCGGGCTGTGGTTCGCAACCGTGTATTCCGGCATCCATGCCTCCCTTGCTGGGATGGCCGCGGGGCTCCTGATCCCTGCCTACGCGACACAGCGTCACAAGGTCGTCGCGGCAAGACAGCTGTTCCGAGATTTCTGGCAGTCTCCGAGTGCCGCATCGGCCCACGCGGTGGACCGCGGGCTGTCCCGAGGTATCTCGGTGAACGAGCGGCTGCACGAGTTCCTGCGGTTACCGACCGCGCTGCTGATCGTGCCGGTGTTCGCCCTGGCGAACGCCGGGGTGGACCTGCGTGGCGGGCTGCTCGCTGAGGCCTTCGGCTCGCCCGTGACCTGGGGCGTCATTGCGGGGCTCGTGCTCGGCAAAGTCCTGGGCATCGGACTCATCACACTCGCCGCGATCCGCCTCGGCCTGGGTCGGCTGCCCGAGGGCGTCGGGATGGGGAGCGTGTTCGGTGGAGCGGCACTGTCCGGGATCGGGTTCACCGTGTCGCTGCTCATCATCGGGCTCGCGTTCGGCACGACCTCCGACCTGGGCCGCCAGGCGACGGTCGGTGTGCTCGTGTCGATGGTGCTCGCCACGTTGCTCGGGTGGCTCATCTTCAAGGTTGCCGCCCGGAGATGGGGTGAGGAGACCGCCGATCTGCCGATGGTGCTCGAGCCGCCGGTGGATCCCGAGGTCGACCACATCCGTGGTCCGGAGGACGCCCAGCTCACGCTCGTGGAGTACGTGGACTTCGAGTGCCCGTACTGTGCGCACGCGACCGGTTCGTGGGAGGATATGCGCGAGCACTTCGGGGACGACCTCAGGTATGTGGTGCGCCAGCTGCCGCACCACCCGCACGGGCTGATCGCCGCGCGGGCGTCCGAGGCCGCGTCGAACCAGGGGATGTTCTGGCCGTGGCTGGACTTCGTGTTCACCCGCCAACATGCGCTGGAGCGCGAGGACTTGATCGGCTACGCCGCAGAGGTTGGCCTCGACGTCGACCGGTTTATCGCGGATCTCGACAGCGCCGCGGTGATCGAGCGCGTCGAGCGCGACCTCGCCAGTGCGGTCGCCAGCGGTGCGCACGCCACTCCAACGTTCTTCGTCGAGGGGCGTCGTCTGCTCGGCAGTTACGACGCCCGCACGCTCACTGCTGCGCTCGAAGCCAGCCGCCGCGGCACCCGGACGCAAGAAGCCCAGTCCTGAGCGGGGTCTCGAGCCGGGAGGCACCGGAGCGGGTCGGGCGAGCGAGGGGGGCTGGCGCTCGCTCGATCACGCGACGCCGCCAAGCGCGGACGCTTGACCGATCTTCCCCGAATCCGGCCCATCGCTAGCTCACGAACTACAGGATAAGAACATGCCAGACTCTCCTTTCGGTGAATCCTCTTGTACTGCCGCAGCGAGCGGTCTCGTGCAGGTGCGCGGTGCGCGCGAGAACAACCTCAAGGACGTGGACGTTTCCATCCCGCGCAACGCTCTGGTGGTATTCTCCGGTGTCTCGGGTTCCGGCAAATCCTCGCTCGCCTTCGGCACCATCTTCGCCGAGGCGCAGCGACGCTATTTCGAGTCGGTAGCCCCCTATGCACGGCGCTTGATCGACCAGGCTGGCGTGCCCGACGTCGATGCCATCGACGGATTGCCACCGGCGGTCGCCTTGCAGCAGCAGCGCGGCGCCAGCAACGCGCGTTCTTCCGTGGGGAGCGTCACCACGCTATCGAGCCTGGTGCGGATGATGTATTCGCGCGCCGGCGCCTATCCGGCCGGTCAGCCGATGCTCTACGCCGAGGATTTTTCCCCCAACACGCCGCAGGGGGCTTGCCCCACCTGTCATGGCCTGGGGCATGTCTATGAGGTGACCGAGGCCATCATGGTGCCCGATCCCTCCCTGACCATCCGGGAACGGGCGATAGCCTCCTGGCCGCCCGCTTGGCAGGGTCAAAACCTGCGCGATATCCTCGTCAGCATGGGTTACGACGTGGACAGGCCATGGAAGGATTTGCCCAAGGCGGACCGAGATTGGATTCTGTTCACTGAGGACACGCCCACCGTGCCGGTTTACGCGGGCTTCACGCCCGCCGAAACCCGAGCGGCGCTCAAGCGTAAGCTGGAGCCGAGCTATATGGGCACCTTCACCGGCGCCCGGCGCTATGTGCTGCACACCTTCGCTAACACCCAGAGCGCCCTGATGCGCAAGCGCGTATCGCGCTTCATGGAGGGCAAGCAGTGCCCCACTTGCGACGGCAAGCGACTGAAACCCGAAGCCTTGGCGATCACCTTCGCCGGAGTGGATATCGGCGCCTTCATGCAAATGCCGCTGGACCAGTTGGCGGCCCTGCTCGAACCCATCGTCCAGGGCGATTTCAGCGCCCATACGGCGGGGGAAGGTACGGACAGGGAGGCGACCCAGCGCGACCGGGCCGAACGGGCGGCCTCCGGTAAGGCCGTTCACGCAGTGTCGCCCGATGTGCGCCGCACCTCCGCACTCTCGGAAGAAAAGCGTCTCGCCGCGCAACGCATCGCCGGTGGCGTGATGGCCCGCCTGCATCAACTGCGGGGGCTGGGCCTCGGCTATCTGACGCTGGACCGGGCCACCCCGACACTTTCGGCGGGTGAACTGCAACGCCTGCGGCTGGCCACGCAGTTGAGTTCCCTGCTGTTCGGCGTCGTCTATGTTCTGGACGAGCCCTCGGCGGGGCTGCACCCGGCCGACAGCCAGGCCCTCTACGACGCTCTCGACAGGCTGCGCGACGCGGGCAATTCGGTGTTCGTGGTCGAGCACGATCTGGACCTGATGCGCCGCGCGCAATGGCTGGTGGATGTCGGACCCGATGCCGGAGAACACGGGGGCCACGTGCTCTTTAGCGGCGAGCCGGAGGGCCTGCGCCAGATCGCCGAATCCCGGACCGCGCGCTATCTGTTCGACGAGATCGCCGCGCCCGCGAGCCGAGGCCGCGAGCCCTCGGGCTGGCTGGAGTTGCAAGCCATCCATCGCCACAATCTGCGCGGCGTGGATGCGCGCATTCCGCTCGGCGTGCTGACGGCCGTTACCGGCATTTCTGGCTCGGGCAAATCCAGCCTCGTCGCGCAGGCTTTGCCGGAACTGATCTTGCTGCATCTGGGTCACGAACCCGAGGACGACGCGGCCGAAAGCGGCTCTGGCGAAGGCGCGACGGTCATCGAAGTCACCGGCGGTCATCTCGCCGGCGACGTGGATGCCGTGCAGCGTCTGGTGCAGGTGGACCAGAAACCGATCGGCCGCACCCCGCGCTCGAACCTGGCGACCTATACGGGCCTCTTCGACCATGTGCGCAAGCTGTTCGCCGCCACCCCCGATGCGCGGCGCCGCCGCTATGACGCCGGACGGTTCTCGTTCAATGTGGCCAAAGGGCGCTGCGAAACGTGCGAGGGCGAGGGCTTCGTCAGCGTGGAACTGCTGTTCATGCCGAGCGTCTATGCGCCGTGCCCGACCTGTCATGGCGCGCGCTATAACGATGCCACGCTGAAGGTGCGCTGGAACGGGCGCAACATCGCCGAGGTGCTGGCCATGACGGTGGACGAGGCCCACGGCTTCTTCGCGGGTGAGGACGCGGTGGCACGACCATTGCAATTACTGCGCGAGATCGGGCTGGGCTATCTGCGACTTGGCCAACCGGCCACCGAACTGTCCGGTGGCGAAGCACAGCGCATCAAGCTGGCGACCGAGCTTCAGCGCAGCCAGCGCGGGCGCAGTCTCTACGTGCTCGACGAGCCGACCACCGGCCTGCATGCCTCGGACGCCGACCGGCTGTTGGTACAATTGCAGCGGCTGGTCGATGCCGGAAATAGTGTGGTGATGATCGAGCACGACATGCGCGCTGTGGCGCAGGCCGATTGGGTAATCGATGTAGGACCAGGTGCTGGCGATGCTGGCGGCAAGATAGTCGTGGCCGGCTCCCCTCAACAGGTGGCCCGAACACCCGGTAGCCGGACGGCGCCGTTTCTTGTCGAAGAACTGGCGCGGGCCAAGTAGTCCGACATGCCAACGATAGCCGTCCGCCCGCTTCGTTGCTTTGGGTGCCGAGACGATGATCGCAAAACGCTACGTCGAGTGATGAACCTCGCGTTGACTTGTCACGATCTTCCTGGCTCCCGCTTCGCCTTAGCGAAGCCTCGATCCGTGGCGATGAAGCGTTCCAGCATAGGCACGATCAGCTTCATGGGATCGGCGACGGTCTGGCCGGTCTCGCGGGCCAGCACTTCGGCATAGGCGATCAGATCGCGGTGGAGCGGTGCCGGCAGCTCCACCGTCACCTTGACGGGCTTGTCGTCGGGCAGCGGCCCCAGCTTCAACTTCGCCATCGCTCAGCCTCCGTAGGATTCGAGCACAAGGTCGCGGGTCACGATGACCCTGACCGGGAAGCCTGGCCGGATGGTCAGCGTGGGTGTGACCTGCAATTGGCGCTGGATGATCTGTTGGCCGGCCTGGTTGATGGTGTCCTGCGCCCCGTCGCGGATGGCGCGGATCAGCCGGTCATCATCGCTGGTCGCCAACTCCGTGCCGACGCCAAGCAAGGTCGAGAGCCCTGCGGCCTTCATCAGATCCCACCAATGATAGTCGACGCCATCCTCAAGCCCGGCATAGCCGCTGGCATCCGCGCCGGGCTGGCGCTCCAGCACGATGGAGCGGCCATTGGGGAGGATCAGCCGATTCCAGACCAGCAGCACGCGGCGCTGACCGAAGGTCACGCCGGCGTCGTATTGGCCGATGATGCGCGTGCCCTGCGGGATCAGAAGGAGGCTGCCGGTCGGGCTGTCATAGACGTTTTCCGTGACCTGCGCGGTGATCTGACCGGGCAGATCGGAGCGGATGCCGGTAATCATCGCGGCGGGGATGACGGCTCCGGCCTGTAGGATGTAGGGCGACGCTGGAGCCATGATGCGGTCCAGGGCGACGGTCTGCCGATCCACCGGCCCGTTTAGGAAGGCGGTGTGCCGGTCCTGGGGGCCGGTCGCGCCGGACGGAAGGCCAAGGCCGGGCATGGCGATGCCGGTTGCCGTCCCCGTGCCGGGCGCGGTCTGGAAAAAGACGCGGCTGACGCGCGCGGCTTCTTCCTCGGCGAGACGGCGCTGTTCCTCGGGATCGACGGCGGGCGTCGCCATGACCGGCGGCGCAACCGGCTGTCCCCGGTTCTGCGCATCGAGGATCGGGCGGCCGAGGTCGCCGGGCAACGCCGGCCCCAGGACCGGGCCGGTATAGTCGCGCGGTAGGCCGGACAAGCCGTCCGCCGTGGGCCGGTTCTCGGTCGAATAGAGTTCTTCATTGCCCGGACCTGCATCGCGGGTCTGGAGCGCGTAGATCAGCGCGCCGCCGACGCCGAACAAGGCTACAGCGCCGACGCCAGCGAGCATCTTGCGTGACAGGCGGGTGACGCGCGGCGGTTCGGCGCGCAGCCGCATCGGCGAGGCGTCCGTGGTGTTGGTGGTGTCTGTCATGACGGGGAGTCTCCGGTCGCGCTGGCAGGCTGATCGGCGGCCGCCTGCGTCGGGTTGATACGGACGATCCTGACGACCTGCTGGCGGGTGCCGCCGCCAAGGCGCAGCTCGGCCGCACCGAATAGGCGGTCCACGATCAGGATGTTCTGGTGGATGCGGCTGTTGACGATCTGCGGTTCGCCATCGGAGCCGAGTACGAAGATCGGCGGCATCTCGCCCTGCACGATCCCGGCCGGGAAGACGACATAGACGCGCCGTCCATCGTCGAAGACGGAAACCGGCCGCCACGGCGGGCTGTCTCCGGTCAGGCCGTAGCGATAGTTCCGCGCGGCCTCGGCGGGAATGACGGGTGCGGCTGGAACGGTCTGGCGCTGGCCCGCTGGCGGTGCCGGATAGGCCCAGGCGACGGCAGGCATGTAGAGCGATTCCCGCGCGCGCAGCTCGATCATGTAGGTGCGCCGGTCGGTGGTGACGACAAGGTTGGTGGCAATGTCCGGGCGTGTCGGCTTCACGAGGATATGGACACGGCGGTTCGCGCCGGACCCGGATTCCGTGTCGCCGATGATCCACCTTGCGGTATCACCCGCCGCGATCGGCCCCGCGCCGGTCAGGCTCTCGCCCGGCTCCAGCGCAATGGTGGTGATCTGCCCGACTGCGGCATAGACCTGATAGAGCGCGCCCTCGCTCCACGGATAAATCTGGATCGCGTTGTAATAGCCTGCGCGGCGCGGCTCGACGCGAGCGGCGGCGTTGGCGTTCTCGACGCGGCCGGTCGGTGTTCCAGCAGCGGCGCCGCCGCGCGCGACGGTCCACGCGGGCGGCGTGTGCAGCGGCCGGGGCGTTTCGTCGGTCGCGGCCGCCTGCACCACTGGCAGCGGCGGCACGCTATCGTCATAGCTCCATTGCTGCGTCCGGTTGGTGGCGCAGCCTGCGAGCATGGTGGCCGAAAGCAGCACGGCCGCGATTGTGGGGGTGCGGGTGATCGTCCTCATTGGCTCATCTCCCGTGACCACGAAATTGCATTGACGTAGATTCCCAACGGGTTGGCGCGCAGGCGCTCGGCATCGCGCGGCGTCTGGATCACGATGGTCAGGATCGCCGTCCATCGCTCGGTGGTGGCGAGCTGGCCGTTTTCGTAGTGGCGTTCGGTCCAAGCCACGCGGAAGCTGTCGGGCGATGCCCGGATGACGCTCGAGACCTCGACGGCGACCTGCTGACGGCCGACCCGCGTGAACGGGTCGTTGGCCCGCGCATAGTCGTTCAAGGCAGCCGCGCCCCTGTCGGTGGTGAACTCGTATGCGCGAAGCCAATTCTGGCGAACGATGATGGCGTCGGCCGGGATCGCGCGGACCTGCTCGATGAAGCGGCCGAGATGGAAAGCGATCTGCGGATCGGTGGCGCGATAGTCAGCGTTTGCGGGCGCGACGGTCTGCGCCTGGCCGATATTGTCGACCTGTACCACCCAGGGCACGACGGTCCCGCGCGCGGACTGCCAGACAAGGGCGGAAGCGAAGCCGGCCGACAGGATCAGCGAGCCGAACGCCATATAGCGCCAGTTCTTCGCCTGAACACGGGCCGAGCCGATGCGCTCGTCCCATGCCTGCGCGGCTTTCTGATAGGGTGTCTCGGGTTCCGGCGACTTGCCGTAGTGGGTTGCTGGTCGTTTGAAGATGGTCATGAGCGGTCACTTTCGGAAAGGTTGATGGAGGAACCGGAGCCGTGGCTGTCGCCGGAGCGCACCGCATGGGCTGCCATGGTCGTGCCGTGGTTCATGGCCTGGGAGCGCTGCATCCGCTGCGCCCAGGCCGGAGCACTGCCTGCGACGGCGGACGGTGCGGCGGCGGGAGTAGCGCTCGCGCCGCCGACCGTGCCTGCGGTGGACGTGCCGCCGGTCACACCAAAGGCGGCGCGTGCGCCATCGGAAAAGCTGGATTTGACGCTTTCCGATGCTTTCGACGCGGCGCGCTTCAAGGGCGATACAGCGGCAGAACCTGCGGTCCGCGCGACACCGCCGAGGCCGGAGGCGACACTGGCCGCGCCGGTCTGGCCGAGCGAGCCGACGCTGTAGGCGGCCGTCGCCGCGCCTGCGGCGGAAGCACCTCCGCGAACGGCCGCGGCTCCACCGGACAGAGCGGCGGCGCCGCCTCTGGCGGCCAGCATCGCTCCACCTCCCGCCGCCGCGCCTCCTGCGAGCACCATGCCGCCGGCGGCAAGGCCGGTGCCTACGGCCGCACCCGCGCCGAGTTGCGGGCCGCCCGACACGATGCCGTTGGCGATGCCGGGGCCGAAGATGCCGAGGCCGAGCAGCGACAGCGCGGCGAGCACGATCGCCATGGCGTCGTCGATGGTCGGGGTTGCCCCGCCGAAACCGGCGGTGAATTGGCTGAACAAGGTCGAGCCGATGCCGATGATGACGGCGAGCACCAGAACCTTGATGCCGGACGACACCACGTTGCCCAAGACCTTCTCGGCCATGAAGGCGGTCTTGCCGAACAGCCCGAAGGGGATCAGCACGAAACCGGCGAGCGTGGTCAGTTTGAACTCGATCAGGGTGACGAAGAGCTGGATGGCGAGGATGAAGAAGGCCAGAACCACCAGCGCCCATGCGAACAGTAGGCATGCGATCTGGATGAAGTTCTCGAAGAAGCTAATCCAGCCCATCAGGTCGGAGATGGAATCGAGCAGCGGCCGGCCGGCGTCGAGGCCTGTCTGCGCGACGCGGCCCGGCCGCATGAGATCGGCAACGGAAAAGCTGGTGCCTGACGCCATGAGGCCAAGTCCGGCGAAGCTCTCGAAGACGATCTGCGCGAGGTTGTTCCAGTTGGAAATGATGTAGGCGAAGACGCCGACGAACAGCGTCTTTTTTACCAGCCGCGCGATGATGTCGTCATCCGCGCCCCATGCCCAGAATAGCGCGGCAAGCGTCACGTCGATGATGATGAGCGTGGTCGCCACAAACGCGACCTCGCCGCCGAGCAGGCCGAACCCGCTGTCGATGTAGGATGTGAATACGCCGAGGAAATTGTCGATGACGCCCGTATTGCCCATGGTCAGCGCGCCTCGCTGCGGTCACGGCCGAGGAAGCGGTCGCGGGATTCAGCCCATGCGGCGAGGCAGCCGGCATCGCTGGCGGCAGCCTCGCCGAGCTGCTGGCAGCGGCGCAGAGTTTCGCGCAGCGGATCGGCCGGCGGCTGGAAGGCCGGCGCGGGGCGAGGCGCGGAAGGTTGGTCCTTCCGCGCCATGTCGATTGCGGTCGCCGTGACGGCGATGGCGATGAACACAACGGCCCCGAGCCGCGCCAGCATCTTGCCGTCCATGGCGAGCCTCCCGTCAGTTGTTGCCGTTGTTGAACATCTGCGCGTTGCCCGGCTGGTAGCCGGTGCCGGGCGTCAGAAAACGGCGGCGCTGCTCGCGGCCCTGTTCGGCAGCCGTCGCGCGCTCGGCCTCGGTCAGCGCGTCGGCTCGGCCGTTCGCCGAGATGACTGCGATCAGGTCGGAGAGCTGCTGCGACTGGAGTGCGAGAAGCTGGTTGCCGGCCTGCGTCGCCTGCAATGCGCCGGTCGCACCCTGACTCTGGCCGACAAGCGCGGCCATCTCGGCGCGGTTGCTGTCGATATTGCCGACCGCCCCCGCCTGCACGCGCATCGCGTCCTGCAAGCCGCCGACCGTGTTCTCCCAGCGCGAACGCGCATCGGCGACAAGCTGGGCGTCGGTCGCCGAAAGCGAAACATTGCCGTATCGCTGCTGGAACGCTTGGTCGATCTGCCCGACCTCGAAGGCGATGTTCTGCGCCTGCCCGAGAAGCTGCTGCGTGCGCTGGACATTCTGCTGGAGCTGCTGGAGCGAGGAATGCGGCAGGCTCGCAAGATTGCGGGCCTGATTGATGAGCATCTGCGCCTCGTTCTGGAGCGAGGTGATCTGGTTGTTGATCTGCTCCAGAGTGCGGGCGGCCGTGAGGACGTTTTGCGCGTAGTTGGATGGGTCATAGACGATCCGGCCGAAAAGCTGAGCATGGGCCGGACTTGCCAGCATGGGCGAAAACGCGACAGGCACGGCGAGCGCCAGCGCGAGAGCCGAGGCTCCGACGATCTTGGGATAGGTCATGGAAGAATCTCCTGTGTGGGGTGGGTATCGAGCCGAGCCGGCGCGGCGGATTCCGGCCGGTCGGCAAGATTGGTGAGGTTGGGGATCAGGTCGGCCGCCCAATCGACGCCGCGCTCGCGCAGCCATGCGGCGAGGAAGCCGTCGCGGCCGGCCTCAGTGACGATCTGCGCAATGAGCGTCTGGTCGGATTTGGCGGATGCGGCGCAGAGCGCGAGGCCGACTTCGGACAGGCCAAGCTCGAACAGGCGATTGCCGCGCCGCGACTGGCAGTAGTAGTCCCGCTTGGGCGTCGCCCGCGCGAGGATTTCGATCTGGCGGTCATTGAGGCCGAAGCGGCGATAGATGGCCGTGATCTGCGGCTCGATGGCGCGCTCGTTCGGCAGCAAGAGCCGGGTCGGGCAGCTCTCGATGATGGCGGGCGCGATGGTGCTGCCGTCGATATCGGACAGGCTTTGCGTGGCGAAGATGACGCTGGCGTTCTTCTTGCGCAGCGTTTTCAGCCATTCGCGGAGCTGGCCGGCGAAACCCTCGTCGTCCAGCGCAAGCCAGCCCTCGTCGATGATGAGCAGCGTGGGCCGCCCGTCCAATCTGTCGCCGATGCGATGGAACAGATAGGCGAGCACGGCGGGGGCCGCGCCGGTCCCGACAAGGCCCTCGATCTCGAACGCCTGCACGTCCGCCGAGCCGAGATGTTCGGCTTCGGCGTCGAGCAGCCGGCCATAGGCACCGCCGACGCAGAACGGCCGGAGCGCCTGTTTCAGATCGTTGGATTGCAGCAGGACCGCAAGGCCGGTGATGGTGCGTTCCTCGACCGGCGCGGACGCAAGCGAAGTCAACGCGGTCCAAAGATGCTCCTTCACCTCGGGCGTGATCGCAACACCCTCGCGCATGAGGATGGCGGCGATCCAGTCCGCCGCCCAGGCGCGTTCATAGGTGTCGTGGATGCGGGCGAGCGGCTGGAGCGAAACCGAGGCGTCAGACCCTTCGGTCAATCCGCCGCCGAGGTCGTGCCAGTCGCCGCCCATGGTGAGCGCGGCGGCGCGGATCGAGCCGCCGAAATCGAAGGCGAAGACCTGCGAGCCCTCGTAACGGCGGAACTGCAAGGCCATGAGCGCGAGCAGCACGGACTTGCCCGCGCCCGTGGGTCCGACGACGAGGGTGTGCCCCACGTCGCCGACATGGAGGGAAAACCGGAACGGGGTTGAGCCTTCGGTCTGGCCATAGAGCAAGGGTGGTGCCCCGAAATGCTCGTCCCGTTCCGGTCCCGCCCACACCGCCGAAAGCGGGATCATGTGGGCGAGATTCAATGTGCTGATGGGCGGCTGTCGCACATTCGCGTAGGCATGTCCGGGCAGAGAGCCGAGCCAGGCATCGACCGCGTTGACTGTCTCGGCCATGACGGTGAAGTCGCGGCCCTGAACGATCTTCTCGACCAGGCGTAGCTTTTCGTCAGCAATGCGGGAGTCGGCATCCCAAACGGTGACGGTCGCCGTGACGTAGGCCATGCCCGCCACGTCCGCGCCAAGTTCCTGCAAGGCCATGTCGGCGTCGAGCGCCTTGTTGGCGGCGTCGGTGTCCACGAGCGCGGACGCCTCGTTCGTCATCACCTCTTTCAGGATGGCGGCGATCGACTTGCGCTTGGCGAACCACTGGCGGCGGATCTTCGTCAGCAGCCGCGTCGCGTCGGTCTTGTCGAGCAGAATGGCACGGGTGCTCCAGCGATACGGGAACGGCAGCCGGTTCATGTCGTCGAGCAGGCCGGGCGTCGTCGCGGTCGGGAATCCCACGATGGTCAGGACGCGCAGATGCGCGTCGCCAAGGCGCGGCTCCAGCCCGCCAGTCAATGGCTGGTCGGCCAGCAGCGCGTCGAGGTGCATCGGCACCTCGGGCACGCGCACCCGATGCCGGTTGGTCGACACGGTGGAATGAAGGTAGGTCAGCGTCCCGGTGTCATCGAGCCAGCGGCATTCCGGCATGAAGCCGTCGAGCAGCGCCAGCACGCGGTCGGTGCGATCCGCGAAGCCGCGCAGGGCTTCCCACGGATCGACGCCGGATTGCTCCCGGCCCTCGTAGAGCCAGGTTTCGGCGCGGGCAGCTTCCTCGGCCGGTGGCAGATAGAGGAAGGTCAGGAAGTAGCCGGAGACGAAATGCGTCCCGGCTTCCTCAAATGCAGCTTTCCGTTCGGCGTCCAGCAACGCAGATGCGGCGTCGGGAAAGGTGCTGTTGGGATAGGTCGCGGCCTCGCTGCGCTGCGCCTCGACGAAGATGCTCCAGCCGGAACCGAGACGGCGCACGGCGTTGTTGATGCGGCCGGCAACCGCGACCAGCTCGGCCGCGACGGCGGAATCCAGATCGGGACCGCGAAACTTCGCCGTCCTCTGAAAGCTGCCATCCTTGTTGAGCACGATGCCCTGGCCGACCAGCGCGGCCCAGGGCAGATAGTCGGCGAGACGGGCTGCGGTGCGGCGGTATTCTGCAAGGTTCATCATGGCGGCGCCCCCTCAGACCGACAGATGACCGGGGATGCGGATATGCCGCCGCCCGACCTCGACGAAGAGCGGATCGCGCTTCGCCGCCCAGACGGCGGCGAAATGGCCGATGGCCCAGATGGCGAGGCCTACCAGCCATAGGCGCAGGCCGAGGCCCACGGCCCCGGCCAGCGTCCCGTTCAGAATCGCGATGGCGCGCGGAGCGCCGCCGAGCAGGATATGCTCGGTCAGCGCCCTGTGGACCGGGACCAAAAATCCCGGCACCGCGTCGAGTTGTTCAAGGCCGCCCGCCATCAGATGAGCGCCCCGCCGCCGAACGAGAAGAACGACAGGAAGAAGCTCGACGCGGCGAACGCAATCGACAGGCCGAACACGATCTGGATCAGCTTGCGGAAGCCACCGCCTGTATCGCCGAAGGCCAGCGTCAGGCCGGTCACGATGATGATGATGACGGCGACGATCTTGGCGACAGGCCCCTCGATGGACTGAAGGATGCTTTGGAGTGGTGCTTCCCACGGCATCGACGAACCGGAAGCATGGGCGGCCGGGGCGAGCATGATGCTGATGGCGAGAGTAGAGGCTGCGGTTGCCATGCGGCGATAGCCGCGCGAGATGGTGCGGATCATGAAGGTTCTCCTGTGCTGATCGGGGTTGCGGGGTTGATGCGGTAGTCGCCGTCCGGGCCGAGACCTTCGACGCGGGCGAGTTCGGCCAGCCGACGCGCGGAACCGCGCCCGGAAAGGACGGCAACAAGGTCGATGGTCTCGGCGATCAGGGCTCGCGGGACGGTGACGACGGCTTCCTGGATGAGTTGTTCGAGCCGGCGAAGCGCCCCGATGCCGGTCCCGGCATGGATGGTGCCGATACCGCCCGGATGGCCGGTGCCCCACGCTTTAAGAAGGTCGAGGGCTTCCGATCCGCGCACCTCGCCGATGGGGATGCGATCCGGGCGCAGGCGCAGCGAGGAACGGACGAGATCGGAAAGCGTCGCCACGCCGTCTTTCGTCCGCATGGCGACAAGGTTGGGCGCGGCGCATTGCAGCTCGCGCGTGTCCTCGATGATGACGACGCGATCCGAAGTCTTCGCCACCTCGGCGAGCAACGCGTTGGTCAGCGTGGTTTTGCCGGTGGACGTGCCGCCCGCGACCAAGATATTGGCGCGAGAGGCGACCGCCGAGCGCAGCATCGCCGCGTGATTGGCGGTCATGATGTCGGCGGCCACATAGTCGTCGAGCGTGAACACCGCGACGGCGGGCTTGCGAATGGCGAAGGTCGGGGCGGCAACAACGGGTGGCAACAGGCCCTCGAACCGCTCGCCCGACTCCGGCAGCTCGGCGGATACGCGGGGGCTTCGGGCGTGAACCTCCACGCCAACATGGTGCGCGACCAGCCGCACGATGCGTTCGCCATCGGCGGCGGACAGGCGCTCGCCCGTATCGGCAAGCCCCTCGGACAGACGGTCGATCCACAACCGCCCGTCCGGGTTCAACATCACCTCGACCACGGCCGGATCTTCCAGAAACCGCGCAATGGAAGGCCCGAGCGCGGTCCGCAGCATGCGCGCACCGCGTTGGATCGCTTCCGGTCTGTGATGGTTGGCGGTCATGTCGGCCCCGTTTCTTGGCGGGGACGTGACAGGCGATCCCCGGATCGGGGTCGATTAAGAGAGGCCGAAATTGGGCCTGTTCAACAAGTATTTACGTCCGTGCTGGCATCGGCGGCTATCGGCGGTAAATAGGATGGATTGAAAACCTAGGCCGCGTCGCCATCCGTGCCGGTCTGATCTTGCGGCGGACTGTCGTGAAGCGAATCCATGTCGCGCGATAGCTCTTTCAGGAACCTGTCTCCGGTCGCCAGCCTGCGGCCGAGGTTCTGCATGAAACCTTCGAAACGCTCATTCCCCTTGATCCGTGCGGACTGCTTGGCGCTGTCTGGCAACGGCGGGGTCATCGTCAGCCAGAAGTGGACGAACAAGGAAAGGGTCTCGCCAAGCACGGCGAGATCTTCGTCCAGCGTGCCGATCTGTCGGCCGATCTTGTCCAGGCGGCGCGACATCGCCGCTTCCAGCCGATCCGACGTGTCGCCCGACAGGAAGGATGCGACTGCCGCCTCGATGATGGCGGACTTCGACACCCCCCGGCGCAGCGACAGCGCCTCGACCTGTTTGAGCAGTTCCGGGTCGAAATAGACATTCATGCGGGTGCGGGCTGTCATTGGCTCCCCCTCAAAGCTCGATCCCGTCATCGGGATTCATCGACGCCTGCCGGGCGATCATCCGCATCCGCGAGCGAAGAGCGCGCGCCTTGGCGGCATCCACGTCTGGCTCGTCGTCCAGAATGTCGAACTCCTGGGCGGGCGGTGTCGACGGCGGGACGATTTCCTCATGCTCGGGCAATTCCGGTTCGCGGCGGATGCCGGCATTGTCGGGGTCGCCCTCCGCGCCGCTGGCAACACTCGTCACTGGCCTTTCCGCCGCTACGATGACGCGGCTCGTCCAGTCGTCGGTGGCCGGCTTCGTTGCCGGAGCGGATGGCAGCTCTGGCGGCGGCAGGATGCGCTCCTGAAATCGCCCGTCCTCAAAATAGCGGGCTTTCTTCGCCCGGATCGGCGGAGTGCCGGCGACCATGACGATTTCATCGGCGGGCGGAAGCTGCATGATCTCACCGGGAGTCAGCAGCGGCCGCGCGGTTTCCTGCCGCGATACCATCAAGTGCCCAAGCCAGGGCGCGAGCCTATGACCGGCATAGTTGGTGGAATCGCGCATCTCGGTCGCCGTGCCGAGCGAGTCCGACACACGCTTGGCGGTGCGCTCGTCATTGGTGGCAAAGGCGACGCGGACGTGGCAGTTGTCGAGAATGCTGTTGTTTGGCCCATAGGCGCGCTCGATCTGGTTGAGCGATTGGGCGATCAGGAAGGATTTGAGGCCGTAGCCAGCCATGAAGGCGAGCGCGGATTCAAAGAAGTCGAGCCGGCCCAATGCTGGAAACTCGTCCAGCATCATGAGCAAGCGATGCCGCTTGCCGGATAGGGTCAGTTCCTCGGTCAGCCTGCGGCCAATCTGGTTGAGGATGAGCCGGATCAGCGGTTTCGTCCGGTTGATGTCGGACGGCGGGACGACAAGGTAGAGTGTGACCGGCCGATGGCTGCCAACGAGATCGGCAATGCGCCAGTCGCAACGATCCGTGACGCGTGCCACGACCGGATCGCGGTAGAGGCCGAGAAACGACATGGCGGTGGACAACACGCCCGAACGCTCGTTTTCGCTCTTGTTCAGCAACTCGCGCGCCGACGAGGCGATGACGGGATGCACGCCGACATCGCCAAGGTGCGGCGTGTCCATCATCGCGCGCAAGGTTGCCTCGACCGGGCGACGGGGATCGGACAGGAAGTTGGCGACGCCAGACAGGGTTTTGTCCTTCTCGGCATAGAGAACATGCAGGATCGCGCCGACCAGCAGGCTGTGGCTGGTCTTTTCCCAGTGATTCCGCTTGTCGAGACTGCCTTCGGGATCGACTAATATGTCCGCGATGTTCTGCACGTCGCGGACTTCCCATTCGCCCTGGCGCACCTCGAGCAACGGATTGTAGGCTGATGACTTCGCGTTGGTCGGATCGAACAGTAGGACGCGACCATGCTTCGCGCGGAAGCCGGCCGTAAGGGTCCAGTTCTCCCCCTTGATGTCGTGGACAATGCAGCTTCCCGGCCAGGTCAACAGCGTCGGCACCACCAGCCCGACGCCTTTGCCCGATCTCGTGGGGGCGAAGCATAGGACGTGCTCCGGCCCGTTATGGCGTAAATAGTCGCGATCGTATCGACCGAGCAGGACGCCATCGGGGCCGAGCAGCCCGGCGCTGCGGATTTCGCGATCTTCGGCCCATCGTGCCGAGCCATAGGTCGCAATGTTGCGGGCTTCACGCGCCCGGATGATCGACATGAGGATGGCGGCGGCGATGGCGATGAAGCCGCCGGACGTGGCGATGATCGCACCCTCGACGAAAATGGTGGGCGCATAGGCGTCGAACGAAAACCACCACCAGAAGAAGGCCGGTGGATAATAGACCGGCCAGCCCGCCAGTTCGAACCACGGATTGCCAAGCTGGGGCTGGAAGCCGAGGCGGAAGGCGACCCATTGCGTCGCCACCCAGGTCATCACCATGACAATGGCGAAGACGACGGCAATCTGCCCCCAGAGTATTCGACCTCCGCGCATACAGGCTCCAATCGGTAAGAGAGGTGGAGCCGATCAGAAAATGGCCAAATTCGCAGGGATCAACAATAAAGGTGCAGCCGTAGGGCGACAGGATACTGTCGGCGGTAAATCGGACGGTCGCGCCGGCACTATTCCGGCACTCTCTTGGAATCAGTGATCACGACTCGATCTGAACGTAAAAGCGATCTGCCTCTGGAATTACATTGAAGGGCGTCATGAGCGCGGAATTCCTCATAGCCCCATTCCTCGCTGCCGCCCCAGCTGCCACGATACCGATCCGCCCTGCACCATGCCTGCGACCTCGCGGCCGAGCTGCCGGTCGATAACAGGCCGCCATGGGACAAGGGTGAACTCGTGGCTCTGTTCGACCACGGCGAACTTGCCACTCGATAGATGCACCGCTCCGGTGAACTTGCCGCTGATCTTCTCGCCATCCGCCGCCGCCCGGAACGGAAGCGCCTTGCTCTCGGCCAGCTCCGTGCCGACGCGGGCAACTTCGCGCTCGCGCAGAGTGGCGAGAAGGCTGCGCCGGTAGAAAATGCGGCCGTCCCGTGCTCGGGTAGCGTCGCCCTGTTCGATATGATGTTCGCGGCGCTTGTCCATCGCCTCGCGCACCTGCTGACCGAAACCGGCCGGAGCGAGATCCGATGCGTCAGGCGTCACCAGCCTCCGGTCGAGCCAGGTCGCGCCATCAGAACCGATCTGGCTTTCCAGATTGAAGGTCGAGATGACGCGGATACTGGCCTGCCGGTTGCGGCCGGCGTCGTAGGTGGCGGCACGACTCTCGAAATCCTCGGGGATGCGCCATCGATCGGCGTCGATCCGCTCGACGATCCCGGCGCGGCGAAGCGCCTCCAGTCGCCGGACATGAGCATCGACGAACCCGTCATAGTCGCCACCCGGAACGCGGCCGTCGAATTTGGCCTGTTCCAGATGGCGGCTCGGCCGATAGGTGCCGTCCTCGGCGATGGCCGCTATCGCGCGGTCGGACGGACGGCTTGCGGTGTCGGCCTGGCCGATCTCGATAACGCTGCCGATCCGGGCATCCTCGACGCGGGCCGGGTCGATGCCCGGAACATGATGTGTCCGGCCGTCGATGCCGTCCACCACGACGGTCAGGTTCTCGCCCATCTCGTCGGTGAGATATTTGTCCACGACCCGGCCGACGATGGGCGTTTCGGGCGCGGCATCATGAAGCTGGAAGGTCATCGGATCGCGCTCCAGGCCATCGGCCTTCAGCGCCTTGTGCATGTTGCGGATGATGTCGCCGCGCTCGCCCATCTCGCGCAAGGTCGGCTCCATCCGGTCGCTCAACTCCCAGACGCCCGGCGCGTGTTCGGTCGCCAGCCCCATCTTCTCCAGCTTGGCAAGACGGCGCAGGCGCAGCGTGCGATTGAACTGGCGGCGCGGATCGTCGGGCTCATGGCGCAGATCGAGGAATTTTTCGTCGGCTTCTTCGGTCATCGCCCGGTCGATGCGGGTGAAGCGGTCCTGATCGACCTCGGCCGACAGTTTTCGGGTCTGCTCGATCTCGGTGACGGGACCAAGCTCCAGCGTGGTCAGCTCGCTCGCCCGCTCGCGGAGTCCGTTGGCGAGATAGTCGCCGTTGATGACGAGGTTCTCGCCGAGATCGTCCTTCCCCCGGACGATGACATGCACATGGGGATGACCGGTATTGTAATGGTTGACCGCGACCCAATCGAGTTTCGTGCCGAGGTCGCCTTCGATCTGCTTCATCAGATCGCGGGTGTGCTCGGTGAGGTCCGAGAGATCGACAGCATCCTCGGGCGAGACGATGAACCGAAACTGGTGGCGATCGTCCTTGCCGCGCTCGACGAAGGCATCGCCGTCGGCGCGATCTTCGGTGGCGGAATAGAGCTGGCCGCGTTCGCCATCGCGCGAGGTTCCGTCACGCTGAATGTAGCGAAGATGGGCGGCGGCCTTGCCGTTCTTGCCGGCCTGCTGGACGTAGCGCGTCTTGACGACGACGCGGCGCATTCCCGGCGCGCTGTGGCGCCAGCCGCCCGACAGGGTTCGAGCATTCACGAAGGCCGCACCGCGTCCGCGCTTGACGCCCGGCCCCTTGCTGGCCCGCGAAACCTTCCCGCTCTTTCCGGCCGAACCCGAAGTGGTGCGTGACGGGGATCGCGATGCCGATGGAGACGATCTGCCAGGGATGTTGCTATGCTGGCGCGCGAGCTTCTTGGCCTGGGTGAGAAAGCTCTTGGCCTTGCCGAGCTTCGGCGCATCCGCTCGGATGCGGCCGGGCTTCGGACGGAAGCGGTTTTCATCATCGGCGCTCATGAGTGCGCCTCTGGCCAAAAAAATGCCGAACCCGCCGGAAATCGGCTAAAATGCGGCTGTAGTGCCGGTCAAAACCCCGCAAGGCCAAGGCTTTGCGCGAATCTCCGGCACCACGGGGCGAAAACCATGGTGCCAGTCCCGGCTCCCCCAACCAGTGTGCAGACAACAACAAATTCAGAAATCGGGCCAACGTAGTGCCGGTTTCCTTTATCTTGCCCTCCGCCTTTACTGCCCTTTCCGCCCTTCCTGCCGGGAATCCAGCCAGGCGAAACCCTGCATGACTGGACACCGGAACGTATCGCGCCGAGCGCGGGAACACGCCTGTCATGGCGCTCCCCCGTCGTCGGCGCGGGCCACAAAAATGCTGCCGGTCGGCTCCGTATCGGCGGCATTGCGCACCGGAACGGGCGCGCGGATGTCACCGGATTGCACTTCGGATGACGGCGCGGCGGTAGTTCGCATGTCGGTCGAGCGCGTGACGAACAGCGGAGCCGCGCGCCAGTCGGGCGGCGGTGGCGGTTCTGGCGCGGGTATTTCGCCCCCGGCCGAACTGCCCAGAACTGGCGCAAGCGCAGCGACATAGGCGCGCGTCTCGGCGGGCAAGGCACGGCCTGTCGTGCGATGTTCGTCGTAACGGCCAGGACCGGCATTGTAGGCCGCGAGCATCGCGGCGACGTTGCCGTAGCGGTCCCACATTTCGCGCAGATAAGCCGCACCCGCCATGATGTTGTCGCGTGGGTCGTAAGGATCGCGGCCGAGGCCATGGCGGACGCGCAGGCCCGCCCAAGTGTCGGGCATGACCTGCATCAATCCCATCGCTCCGGCCGACGAGATTGCGCGCACGTCGCCCGCGCTCTCGGCGCGGAGCACTGCGCGAATCCAGTGTTCGGGAATACCGAAACGTTGCGAGGCTTCGGTAATGAAGCCGGCATAGGGATCGGAGGGATTCGCGCGCGCGACGGGTGCGGCTTGCGCCGATACGGCAACCGGACTGACTC
This sequence comes from Bradyrhizobium sp. U87765 SZCCT0048, assembly GCF_018131225.1. Lineage (GTDB taxonomy): Bacteria > Pseudomonadota > Alphaproteobacteria > Rhizobiales > Xanthobacteraceae > Bradyrhizobium_A. Next base: position 142,267 of record NZ_JAFCMM010000008.1, read on the forward strand.
CGACCGCGAGCACGCCAGCCAGCAGCAGACCGGCATATCGCACGATCTTCCTGTCTCTGTTCGACCTCCAGCCTGCCAGCGTGCTCGCTGCGGTCAAGGGCAAGGCGCGAGCGCCGGCGAGAGGCCGCCCCTGACCTTCGCTGTGCGCGCCGGCCGTCCGGTGGCCGAGCGGGACGACAGGATGAGACGGCCTTGCCGCGAACAACGGGATGAGGGTTTTGAACGCGAGGATGACGCAATAGCGCATGGCTTTCAGTCCCGCCCGCCACGCGGCTTCGGGCGGTTCCAGTGCAGTGACCACGCCGTCTTGTCGTTGCTGTTCTGGAAGAGGTTGGCGCGGATCGGCTGCGGCAAGGCGGGATCGTCGATCACCAGCGAAATGTAATCGCCGGCTTTTTCGCCGACCTCCTTCCAGCCCGCTCCGACCTCGGGGCCATCTTCGGCCCCATGAAGGACGCGATAGGCGGGCGCGTTGTCCGCATCCGATGGTTCGGCGGGAACAATGGTCAGTTCACGGTAAAGGGTGAGCGTATGAACACGGCCGACGAAGGTTTCATTTTCGGCGGTGAATTGACCGATCTGTGGCATGACAAGTCTCCAATGGTTGCAGGTTTCAGGGAGGATTAATGCGTCGGCACGCGCCATTCGTAGCGGCCGTCGCCTTCCTCATCGGTCCAGAGCGGCAGCGCCCGGCCGATGACGGAATCTGCGGGGATGGGTCCGAAGTAACGGCCGTCCAGGCTGTCGCGGATCTCCCAATTCATGAGGAAGATTTCGCCGTCGCCGATGACGCGGCAGCCCTGCCAGACCGGCAGATCGCGGCCGATCCGGTCGCGGTCCAGCGCTTCGCCCATTTCCACGCCATCGACGGTGACGGTGCGGCCAGTGCGGCAAACCCGCTGTCCGGGCAAACCGAGGACGCGCTTCAGGAGCGGCACGCCGCGCCCGACATAACCGCGCTCGACCATGAAGGCGGCGAGCGGTTCGGGCGGCATGATTGCGACCAGCTCGGGCACTTCGATCCGCTCGGCGGGTTCGACGGTGTAGAAGCCGATGGGCGCGCTGGCCGTGGCGTTCCAGATCAGTTTCGTAGGCGTCGGGATGAACGCGGCGATGGCGACGCCCATCGCCGCAAAATACGTCACCATGACGTAGCCGAACCGTGTCATGGTTCGATCCTCCGGCGATGGAGCCAGGCGGCGTGTCGTTCCGGCGTGTAGTCGCGCGGCTCCAGACCGGCGGTCAGGCGGTTGTGGACATGCCGCCAGTGATCGGGCGCGGCGTCGGCCGGATCGAGGCCGAGCGCTTCCACCGCGTCGATGGCGGCCAGCGCGCGCTGCACCTTCGCCCAGCTATCGAGGCGCAACAGGATGTCGCCGCCGGGGCGGACGAAAGGCAGCGTCTGGAACGGCTCGCCGCGGCCGATGGCGCGCACGATGTCGATGCGGGAAATCACCGTGCCATGCTCGCCCGCCGCCCAGCGGACGAAGGCGAAGACGCTTTCCGGCGCGAAGCCGACGAGGCTGCGGCGACGGTCGATGATCTGTTCGTAGCTCTTGCGGCCGAACCGTATCCAGCGCTCGACCTTGCGCTTGTCGAAGGTCAGTTCGACCAATGTGGTGAAAGGCGCAGGCCCGTCCGGCAGCGGACGGCCGTGCAAGCGGCGGGCCGCGTTGCCGGTCATATCGGATCTCCTTCGGTGGATGGAAATTCGCGCGCGAGCAGGTCGCGCAGCATGTCGGCGACGGTGATGCCGCGCCGGAAAGCCGCGACCTTGATGCGCCCGCGCATCTCGGGCGTGATGTCGATCGTCAGGCGAGCGGTGAACGCCTCGCCTGTGGTTTTGCCGGTCTGCGGCGTGTCCGAAGCCTTGATCCAGCTCTCGGGATCGCTCGGCCGGGATGCGAAGCGAGGCTTGCCGGGAGCGCGGGTCATGGCGCGCTCCGCCCGATGCCGAGATGGTCGATCTCCGTGGCAAGCGCGGCGATCTCGCGCGTGGCCCGGCTGTCGGCGTCGATCTCGCTGGTAAGCCGGCCGGACTGCGCGGCGTCGGCGAAGACGACGCGCTGGCCGATGGTGGCGGCAAGCAAGGGCGGATCGTGGTCGGCCAGCGTCTCGGCCGTCTCTCGGGCGATGACGGTGCGCGCGCCGCAACGGTTGAGCACGAAACGGGCGACCAGCTCAGGCCTGTAGATGCGCGCTTCCTTGAGAAGCGCCAGCATTTCGGCCGAGGCCCAACCATCGAAGGGGGATGGCTGCACCGGGATCAACACCAGGTCGGCGGCAAGCAGCGCCGAGCGCATCAGAGCTGCGACGCGCGGCGGCCCGTCGATGACAACGTGATCGGCGTCGCGGGCCAGCTCCGGCGCTTCCCGGTGCAAGGTGTCGCGGGCCAGGCCGATAGTGCTGAACAGCCTTGGCAGCCCCTCATGGCTGCGTGTCTGCGACCAGTCGAGCGCGGAGCCTTGTGGATCAGCGTCGATCAGCGTGACGCGCTTTCCCCTTGCGGCCCATTCTCCCGCGAGGTGCAGCGCCAGCGTGGTTTTGCCGACGCCGCCTTTCTGGTTGAGGAGAGCGACGATCATGGCTTCCCTCCCGGTTCATCATCGAAGGGGAGGTGAACGGCGGCTGGGGAGCCGGAAGTATCTATCGAGACTGGCCGGGAAGATGTTCTGCGGCGATTGCACGACGCGCGATTATGGGCGCTGCCTGAAGATGTGCGCGTGGTTCTATCCACATCGCGCGCGCGCTCTTCAATGTTAGATTCTTGGTTAGATTCTAAGTTAAGGGCACGATTTCTTTTTTCTTTTTCATCGGTTACGGCCTGTTTGAGTTCCCGATGGCACGTGCGCGCGGTTCCCGATGGCACAAGGGTCGGGGTTCCTGATGGCACGACGCCATCCACAGCTTTTCCACAGGGTTTCCACGGCTCGAACGCGAGCAGGGTGCGGCCACTGACCTCGATCTCAAGGCAAAGCCAATATCCCGGAAGCGGCTGACGACGGATGATGTCGCGCAACTCGAAAGCAAAGCGCTTGAAGGGCGAGAGGCTTCCCGACTTCAGGTAGAGGTGACGCAGATCGAACCGCCAGCCTCGCCGCTGCTTGCCACCATGCTTTCGTACCAGACGATAGAGCCAGCGCTCCAGGCCGCCCGTCAGGTTGAAATAGGTCCGATCGATGGTGAGAACGAGCGCGTCGTCGAGGACTGCGCTGTAGAACCAGTCCGGCACGATCAGTTCAATGCCTGCCGACCTGCCGCGATGGTCGGTGCGTTCGCGCCATTCGTTGATCCAGGAGAAGCGATGGCGGCGGCCTTCCGCGGACTGCCGGATCGAGGTCGACACCGTTGTCGACTGGAGCCGATCAAGCCCGGCCTTCAGACGCTGATAGTCGCGCGCGCCGACACCACGCCGGATGAAGGTCAGTATTTCGTAGGGCGTGGCGGCCATCAGACGCGATGTTGGCAATCCTGCGTCGCGGGCCTCGACGATCTGGCTGGCCGCCCAGATCAGGATGTCGGCGTCCCAGATGGTGGCCATGCCATGGTCGGGTACGGCTTCGACACGGATCGCGACGCCGCCGGCGACAAAATCGATCGGGGCTGTCCGGTGAGATTTCGAGAGCGAGAAGAAGGGATAGGCCATGAGATCCTGTGCATCGCGAGGCGAGAAATCGCCCGGAAGCGCCCTGAACAGATCGAGCTGCCCACGTTCTGATGTTGAGCTTTTGCGCATCGGCATGAGGGAGCCGCCTCGCGGCTATCGCGCACGACGGGCAACGGGTGCGGTTGCCTGCCGCTTTGCCGGCTGCACCGCGCCACGCGGATCGGATGTGGACCTGACCGAGCCGCTATCGGCCCAGGCCGTCAGGTCATCGACGGCATAGACGACGCGCCCGCCGAGTTTCCGGTAGGCGGGGCCGGTGCCATAGGTGCGGTGCTTTTCCAGTGTGCGGGACGACAGGCTCAGGAATTCGGCGGCTTCCTTGGTGCGCAGGTAGCGTGGCGGAAGGGCGGCGAGATCGGGTCGCATGGATGGGGCCTCCGTGGGTGCGTTGAGGCCGCTGGCGAGCAACGGCTGACGCAGGCCACGATGGCGAAGGCGGGACGGCGAGTTGCAGTGGGAAGTAAGGGGGGCCTAAAACTCCACACCGGCTGCGAGGCTGGCGCGAATTATGATCGGCGACGATGCCGAAGAAGGCCGCGATAGCCACCGGCAATCATGGCCTCGGCCCCTTCCAGGAGGCTCATCACGGCATGCCGCTCCGAAGCCGCTTGCCATTCATCGCGGGTGAGTTTGCCGGTGTGGAAGATTACTTCGGCGATTTCCTTATGGGTGGCGCCGGTCTGCCGCCCATCGAAAGCCTGCAACATGCGCCGCGCACGCGCACGTTGCTGACCCGTCAACCGCGTGTCTGGCGGGACGGATCGGTGGTGAAGCGAAGCAAGCAGACGGACAATCGCCTTGACGCGATCGAATCCTTCTAGTCCGAGCGGCACGATGGCGACGAGCCCTATATCGACCGGGGCGTCATTCGGCAGAACGAGATGGAGATGATCGCCGCCGCCGAGCGGATGCAGGATGTGATGCGCTTCAGGCCCGACTCTCTCGTGCGCGTCGGACAGAGCAGTTGCCGCGATTGTGCCATGTGGCAGGATCGGGGGCGCCGGCGCGAGTATGACAGCGCCTGCGTCGTCTTCGGGAAGCCAGAAAACCGGAGTTTCAGTAGCGTTGAGGCTCGGTGGGGCGGCGAAATCGCAGCCCCCAGCGGAGGCTCGCTCGTTTAATCAAAGCCGGGGTGTGAGTTGCGGCATTTTGCAGAGCATCGAAGTCGCGCTGATAGTCCTGGTTGCGCCTCAACCACTCCCAGCCGACATCGGATGCGTTCAGATGGTCGGTGTAGTCATAATTCGACGGTGTTCGCCACCGGGATGTGTCGGGAGACATCCTGCCCTCCAGCCTTTTCGCGGTTCTGGTGTGTCGAGGCGAAGACGATTGCCGGCTCGGGCAAAAGGTGGAAGCCGCATTGCTTGCAATGGGTATTGCGGCCAGCGCATCACCAGATCAGTGGCTTTGTCCTTCACGAACAAGCTGGCGATAGCCATGGGTGGTCATCCAGCGGGCGCGGGCCAGGTGCCGGTCATGGACATGACGGGCACGTTCGGGGTCGCACTCGGGATCAAGGCCGAAGAGGACACTTACGGCTTCACGCCAGTCAGCACCGTCAGCTGCTGCATCCAACAGACGCATGTAGAGCTTCATATGCGCTCGATCGTAGTCGGTGAGCGCAAAGCTTTCCGGCGGCTCATCCAGAAAGTTGGAATCGGTCACGATGCCCCCTTTGGGATATCTCTATCCGCATAGAAGGAATTTATTAACCACGATGCGACCGAAATCCCAAGCCTGTTTTCAGGCGAGACCGGGACGTGAGCGCTAGAGTGGCGGTGGGGACCGTCGGTGTTTCTCATCGACCAGCAGCACTCCGATACCCTGGTCGGGGTTCAGGAAGATGATGCCGCTGCTCTCGAACGCCCTGCGAACCTGATCGCGCGTCGTCTCATACACGTCGAGTCTGCTTTCAGACTCGAGGCGTTTGAGCGCGGTCAGCGATATTCGGGCCTTGTCAGCGAGCGTCTCCTGAGTCCAACCAAGCAGCGCGCGTGCGGCCCGCGATTGTCGGGCGGTGATCATGCATGATCACCTCCCATTCGGACCAGCTCTCGCGCCAGAACTACGACTTCTCTATTCGGATCAGGCCGCTAACACGGTCCAATCCCATATCCAATCGTCATTTACATAC
>NZ_JAFCMM010000009.1 GCF_018131225.1 Bradyrhizobium sp. U87765 SZCCT0048
ACGTCCACACCGTGAAGGCCGGTATCAACTACCGCTTCAACTGGGGTGGCCCGGTCGTCGCCAAGTACTGAGACTAAACACTCAGAACGACCCGGAACCTGATTTCAGGTTCCAGCAAAAGCCCGGCGCAAGCCGGGCTTTTCGCTTTTTGAGACGCCCTGCAACCTTCCTGTGTCGCCGCACGCTCCATCGCGACCGACATCCGCCGAGCCGCTCCGATGACCGAGACCTCTCACGACACCTTGCTCGACCTTCACAGCGTCCGCGTGCTCGTCATGGCCGCCGATGGCCCGACGCTTGCGCGCGAAGGCGATGCCAACACCTTTCTCAGCGCGGCGTGGGAGCACGATGCGTCAATGCTCGCCATTCCGGTGTCGCGTCTGGACGCATCGTTCTTTCAGCTGAGCACCGGCCTTGCCGGCGCGGTGCTGCAGAAGTTCGTCAACTATCGCATCCAGCTCGCAGTCGTCGGCGACGTCTCGGCATGGTCGGCATCGAGCAAGTCACTGCACGATTTCATCGTCGAGGCCAATCGCGGCCGATCCACCTGGTTCGTCGCCGATCTCGACGAGCTGTCGCGCCGCCTTGCGGTCTGAGCCGACAAAAATAGTCGCACTGACGGGAACGAATCCGGCGACGCCGATCGTTCCCCGCGGAGGGGAGCCATGCGGCGGGATACATGCCGCCGGCAAACCGTTGACTGTTCCTCGAAAGGAACACGATGACGGAACGCTCCTCATTCCTGTTGCGAGCCACCGAAGCTCTTCGCCAGGCGCGCCTCCTGAAGCCGGGTCCCGAGCGCAACGAACTGCGCCAGGTCGCGCGGCTGCTGCGCGAACTCGCCCGGCTCGACGGTGCGGTCGGATCGGAGGCGGCAATCAAATGATCACGCGGGCATGTGCCGCGCACGTCGGTGCCGCGCGTCAATCGGCAGTTGCAGAACATGGCATGCAGAACATGACGTTGCACGTCACCGCGGCGCCGTGGCCGCCTGCTTGAACCATTTGCGCCACCTGCAGACGACTCTGATAGCAACCGCCGCAGCGATGATCGCGCGCGGAAGCCGATATCTCGCCGGCCATCGGTTGCCGACAGGAGACTGCCATGATCGCGCTGGCCAAGGTCATTCCCGCTCTCGCCAAACGCCTGCCTCACGCATCGACGTTGTCGGACCGAGAGTGGGATTCGCTGATCGTCGTTGCGATCTTCTCCGGTCTCGGCCTCGTCGTCTCGCTCGCGCTGCTGCTGCTCGACCGCAGCCTGGACGCGGGCTGGTTCTGACGGCCGTGCGAACCGCATCCGCCCCCTCGCCCCATCACGACGAGAGACGAATATTCTCCGCGATAGCCGCGAATGCCGAAAAACCGGCCCTATTCAGGTTAACGAAACGTTGACGGAATGCCGCACTTCACCTGTGGTTGTGGCCTGCGCTAGCTTCGCCATCGTTAGCAAAGTGTTAACGCTGGAAATGACATGTCGGAACAACGCAAGGCCGCACGCACGCGCGTGATCTACGGTGGTATGCTGATTTTCAACAACCGCTGTTCGACCATGGACTGCACCGTTAGCAACTTCTCAGCGAACGGAGCGCGCATCACCATCCCTCACAACGCCCTGCTGCCCGACCACCTGACTCTGGTGGTTGCCCGCAAGGGACGCGAATACGCCGCACGCCTCGCCTGGCGCAGCGAAGGCGCCGCCGGCCTCGAATTCCTCGATACCGCTTCGGCATCGGTGATTCCGTTCGACCGCGCGCGGGCACGCCCGCCTGCAAGCGAGATGCAGCCATGACGCGGATCGCGGCATTGATCCGTCGCTTCCTCGTCGACGACAGCGCAGGCGGTAGCTTCAATTATCTGCTGGCGTCATCGCTGGTCAGCCTGCTCGCGCTCGGCACGGTCTACGAGGCACGCCTCGCCGTCGCCGACAAATTCGAGGCGCTGGCGAGCGCGCTGCAGAAGCAGGGCATGCCCTATCGCTGAAGCGCCCGGGCTTGCCTCGCATCAAGCCTGCGCGTCGAGACACACGGCAGGGCGCATTCACGATTCCGAACGCGCATGGCCCGCTCAGCCGTGCCCCTGGGAATTGCGCAGCACGAAGCAGGCCTGCCCGGCGCGGCGAATGCGGCCGCAGAGATCGTCGGCAGCAGGGCGCGTCTCCATACCGACACGCACCTGGTAGAACGGCCGTGTCCCGCGGCTGCGCAACACCGAACTGAGGAGATTGGCGTCGTGTTCGCCGATCACCGTGCCGAGACGCTGCATGGCTCGGGCATACATCGCCAGTGCGCGGTCTCGCGAGAAGCCGGCGGCGAGCTGCACGCCCCAGGGCTGCGCGACACCGAGTTTCACGCGCTGCTCGAGCTGGGCGATGAACGGATTGGGCGCCTGACGCAGCAGCGCCATCAATGCACGGCAGCCGGGCGGCGGCTGCACGGGCGCAGGCTTCGTCCCGGCATCGCGCCACTCTTCCACCGACAGGCCGGTGATCGCCAGAACGTAGCGGCGCGTCTCCGCCGGCATCGCACCACTGCCGGCAAGCCAGTCCTGCACGCGCCGCGGGCCGGCGTTGTACGCCGCGGCGGCCAGCCCGAGATTGCCGAACTGACCACGCAGCTCGGCGAGAAACTCGGCGGACTTCGGCAGCGCCTGCACCGGATCGAACGGATCGAGCAGCCGCCGCTCGTTGGCCGTGCCCGGCATGAACTGGGCAATGCCCTGTGCCCGCGCGCCGCTACGTGTCACCGGGCCGACAGCGTCAGCCTGAAAGCGGCTCTCCTGCCAGATCACGCGCGCGAAGAATTCGAGCGGCAGGTCGTTGGCCCTCGCCGCGGACTCGATCATCAGGCACATCGCCTCGCGCGTGTCGGTATCGCCGGGCCCGTCGGATTTCGCCTCGGTCGTTGCCGCCGGATCCGGCGCGGCGCCCGTCTGCGGGGCACCGTCGGCCTTCGGGGCGGCTGCGGCAGCCGGCGCGACCGGCGTATCGCCTGACGGCGACGGAGGTGCGGGTGCCCCCACGGCAGCGGCCGGCGGCGCACCGGCAGGCGGCGCGTCCTCCGCGGCCGCGGCGAGCGGCCAGCACACCAGCGCGGCGAGGCAAAGGACGCGGAACGTCCCGACGACGTCTGTTGCGGGCATGAGGCAGCCTGATCGACGACAACGTTCCGGAGACGCCTTGCCAGTATGGCGCCGCCGCCGCGGCCCCGCCAGCGGACCTCACCGGCTCGTGAGCGCGGGTTCCGCCCGACTGGTGCGGACACCCGGAGAGATTATAGTCACATCCCGATTTGCCGGGAGTGCCCGATGACCTCACCTTCCGCCCCGCCCTTCGCCTTCGAGCCCGATCTCGAGGAGCCGATCCGCTACATGCAGCGCACCCGCGAATACTACCGCGCGATCGGCTACGATGCGCCCTATCGCTGGGCGCACCATGACGACGCGCCGTTCCAGCCGCTCCGCAAGCCGCTCGCAGAGGCCCGCGTGACCATCGTGACAACCGCCTCGCGGTTCGATCCGGCGAAGGGCGACCAGGGCCCCGGCGCCGCTTACAATTCGTCCGCGAAGTTCTACCAGGTCTATGACGGCGACACCGCCGCCGATCACGACCTGCGCATCTCCCACATCGCCTACGACCGCGTCCACACCACCGCCGACGACAGCAACACATGGTTTCCGCTGCCGCAGCTGCGGCGGCTCGCGGCGCAAGGCCGCATCGGCGCCGTCGGCCCGCGCTTCTATGGCGCGCCGACCAATCGCAGCCACCGCGTGACCATCGAGACCGACGCCCCCGACATCCATGCGCGTGCGCGAGCCGACGGCGTCGACGCCGTTGTGCTGGTGCCGAACTGCCCGGTCTGCCACCAGAGCGTCAGCCTGATCGCGCGCCATCTCGAAGCCAACGGCATCTCGACCGTGGTGATGGGCTGCGCCAAGGACATCGTCGAGCACGCCGGCGTGCCGCGCTTTCTGTTCAGCGACTTCCCGCTCGGCAACTCCGCGGGACGGCCGCACGACACGGCATCGCAGGCCCTGACGCTGGAGCTTGCGCTGACGTTGCTGGAAGCTGCGCCGGGACCTCGCACCACCATGCAGTCGCCGCTGCGGTGGCGCGATGATCCGTCCTGGAAGCTCGACTACAACAACGTCGCGCGCATGAGCGCGGACGAGCTCGCGCGGCGACGCCGTGAGTTCGAAGCCCAGAAAGTCATCGCCAGGCAGGTGCGCGAAGGCGCAGCCTGATCACCCCCGTCAACGCGCGCCGGCGAGCGACGACGAGGCGGGCAGATCGGGCGATGCTGCATCCCCGCCGGCCGCATAGCGCCGCGCCAGCGCGGCACAGACCATCAGCTGGATCTGGTGGAACAGCATCAGCGGCAACACGATCAGGCCGACCGACTGCCCTGCGAGCAGCACTGTCGCCATCGGCAGGCCGCTGGCCAGGCTCTTCTTCGAGCCGCAGAACATGATCGCGATGCGATCCTCGCGGGAAAAACCGAGCAGCTTGCTGCCGAAATGGGTCACGGCGAGCACCACCGCCAGCAGCGCGGCGTCGACGGCGAGCACCGCTGCAAGCTGGCGCAGGTCGAGCTGATGCCAGATGCCATGGCTGACGCCGTCGCTGAACGCGGTGTAGACCACCAGCAGGATCGAGCCGCGATCGACGAGACCGACCATCGCCTTGTGCCGCGCCACCCAGCCGCCGATCAGCGGCCGTGACAGCTGGCCGGCAACGAACGGCAGCAGCAGCTGCACCACGATGTCGAGCACGGCCGTGCCGGAGAAGCCGCCACGGGCACTCAGCAGCAGGCCCGCCAGCAGCGGCGTCGCAACGATGCCGAACAGGTTGGACGCCGTCGCCGAACACAGCGCCGCCGGCACGTTGCCGCGGGCGATCGAGGTGAACGCGACCGACGACTGCACGGTCGAGGGCAGGATGCAGATCAGGATGACACCGCTCCACAACGCCGGCGACAGCAGGTTCGGCGCGAGCGCCCGACCGGCGAGACCGAGCAGTGGGAACAGCAAGAAGGTGGCCAGGAAGATCACCAGATGCAGCCGCCAGTGCCGCGCCCCGACCAGCGCCTCGGCGGTCGACAGGCGGGCGCCATGCAGGAAGAACAGCAAGGCAATGGCCGCGTCGGTCACGTACCGGCCTGCGACGGCCCCCTCGCCATGCAGCGGCAGCACGGTCGCCAGCCCCACCATGCCGACAATGGCGGCAATGTAGGGATCGACCAGTGTAAAGGGATTGAACGCGCGCAGAGCCATGGTGTGAATCCTTATCCAGTGAGGGCGACCATGGCTGTGCAGCGCACAATTGTAAACCCGCCTAGCTGACGTTATTGTAATCACAAATCATCATAAGCGGACGGCAACAATGCTGGATCCCGTGCAGCTCGAGACCTTCCTGACCGTGGCCCAGACCCGGAACTTCAGCGAGGCCGCCCGGCGCCTCGGCCTGAACCAGTCGACCGTCAGCCAGCACATTCGCAAGCTCGAGGCCGAGGCCGGCCGCCGGCTGTTCGTCCGCGACACCCATTCGGTGGAACTGACCGCGGATGGCGAGGCGATGGTCAGCTTTGCCCGCCCCATCCTCGACGCCAACGCCCGCGCCCGCGACTACTTCACCGGCTCGCAGGTTCGCGGCCGGATCCGCTTCGGCGCCGCGGAGGACTTTGCCAACTCGCGGCTGCCGGACCTGCTGCGCGACTTCATGCGCCGCCACCCCCACGTCGACCTCGAACTGACCGTAAGCCTGAGCGCGGTGCTCTATCAGCAGCTCGACGCCGGCGAGCTCGACCTCGTGCTGGGCAAGCGGCGCACCGGCGACGAGCATGGCCAGCTGGTGTGGCAGGAGCGGCTGGTATGGTGCGGCGGCCCCGGCATGCGGCTCGATCCGGAACAGCCGCTACCGCTCATCCTCTACGCGCCCCCCGCGGTGAGCCGCAGCCTCGTGCTCGAAGCGATGGAGCGCGCCGGACGGCGCTGGCGCATCGTCTGCTCCAGCGGCTCGCTGAGCGGATTGCGCGCGGCAACGCTGGCGGGCCTCGGCATCTGCGCCCAGGCGCAGAGCCTGATCCCCGATGGCCTCGTGGAAATGACGCCCCCATGGCTGCCGCCGCTCGGCGTCGTCGAATTCGTCGTCGTGCAGGCGCCGCGCAGCCCGAAACACGGCCCGGCCGCCGAACTCGCCCAGGCGATCTCGAGCTTCGGCAGCCGGCTGCGGCCATAGCGATAGGCGGCTACACCGGGTAGCGCAGGACGGCGGCGAGCGCCTTGCCGCCGGGAATGTCCGGCTGACGCACGGCCAGCACCCGCGCCCCCGATCGCAGCGCCCGCGCCGCGATCTCGTCGACCACGCCATAGCTGCGCGCTCCCGGCGCACTGGCAAAGGTCACCGCGCCGTCGCTGTCGGCGACCGTACCGGGGATCACCTGATCGATATCGACCATCAGCGCCTCGACGGCGCCGAAGGTCGCAGCGCGCGCCGCCTGGGCGACGTCCGTGGTCGCGCGGCCCTGGTTCTCGCGCTGCGCGAACAGGCGGCCGAACGCCGTGACCTCGTCGCGGTAGAGCCCGTCGAGCACGCTGCGGGCCCGCGCGGCGAGATCGGCGTCGCTCAGGGCGTCGGGACTGGTGTCGATGCCGGCCGCGGCGAGATGCGGATAGCTGTTGACCGAGCGATAGATCGCCGCGATCGGCGGCAGCGCCGCGAGCACCAGCGGCAGATCGGAGCCGGCCAGCCGCGCGTGCAAGGCGGCGTCGACCTGTCGCGCGAACTGGCGCAGCCGTACCTTCTGCCCTTCGGCGCCCTGCAGACGGCCGCTCGGCGAGCGATCGTTGATCGTCGACTGGCCGACGGCACTGGCGGCGTCCCTCGGCAGGCCCTCGACCTTGACGGCGGTCGCCGGCAGATTCGCAGAGATCTCGATGAGACGCACGGCGCCTTCCGACAGCGCCAGCACATGACCGCTGTTGGCGAATGTCACCGACCGCAACAACGGCTTGAGAAAGAAGCGGTCCGAGACCTCGACCATCGACTCCAGCGCATTCGGCAGGCGGAACGTGCGCACGTTGTCGGGCGTCGCCAGCACCGCAAGGCTATGGGCCTGATGACGCCAGAAGCCGTCGTCGTCGACGAGATCGTCGAGATGCTCGGCGAGCGCCGCCACGCGCCGCTTGTCGGCATCGACGGCCTGCAGCTGCCGCAGCGCCTCGCGCGCCAGATTCTTCAGCGCGATGCGGTCCGCGCCGCCCTCGCGGGTCACCGGCGTGGTCGGCAGGTAGATCGAGACGCCGATATCGTCCCGTCGCGAACTCAGGGCCGCAAGATCCGTCGCAGTCGGAATGTCGACATAGAGCATGACAAGGAACTCCCTCATGCCCCACCCCTCCCGGACCATAGCAGACCTTGCGCAGCGGCCTGCGACCAAAATTGTCGCGCCGCCGGCCTTCGCACCGCGCTCAGAGAACCGCGGTCAGCAGCCCGGTACCATCATGACAGCCGAGATATTCGAAGAACTGCTCGTCGCTGCGGGCGAGCGAGACCTCGTGATAGAGCCGCAGCTTCGCGTTCGGTCCGAGGGACGACAGATACGTCATCGCCGCACCGAAGATCCGCACATGGGTCGGATGGGATTCCGCCCAGCGCTCCAGCGCCGCAAGGCTCTTCCACCAGCTCATGCCATACGATTTTTCCGTGACGTCGCCGTCGGCGGTGACAACGGCGGCATAGCGATTGGCGTAGCACCCGATGGGGCGCCCCTCGTCGCGCAGGAAGTCCATGCCGGCACGCAGCACCGGCTCGACGTCGCCGAGATACATGGCGCGTTCCGCAGCGTCGGTGTCACTCCAGTCCTGCCCCGAGCGGATCAGGCAGAGATTGTCGTGCACCACCACGCGCCGGCGCGGGCCGTCGACGACGAGCTCGGCCGCGCCGCGCGGCGCAAGATCGCTGGTCTGCGAAAGCGCGATACGGTCGCGCATGCCGCCCCAGTAGGCATGCTCCTGCACCTCGCCGCTCATGCGGTCGGCGAGCACGGCGACCCCCTCGGCGCGGTCAGGCGAGGAGAACAGCGTCTCGTAGCCCTCGACCGCGGGACGGATGACCTCGATGAAGAAGCCGATGCCGGCCCCGGCATGGATGTCGCCGGTCCAGGCAGCGCGTGCCGGCCCGAACCAGCGATCGAACGCGGCGATGTCGTCCCAGTACGCCACCGACAACACATTGGTGAAGCCGGCCTGATCGACATGCCAGGCGCGATCCCAGTGCGACGGCCCGTCGACCGCGGCAAACCGCGCGGCGATGGTGGCGAGCGCGGCGTCAGCAGTTGGCGACGGCGCGCCGCGATACTGGACGCCGAAATAAGCCATCACCACCCGACCGACGTCGGTGCGATGGCGCGCCACGAACGACGGATAAGGCGGTGTATAGTCGTCGGGCACGCGGCGATGCCGCGTACGCTCGCTGCGCAGATGCTCGGGAATGGCAGATTCCATGGCGCCCTCCGCGGCGATGGTTCAGCCGGCCTGCTCGGCGGCGACCGCCGGCTCGCCGTCCACCGGCAGCGCGAAATGCTCGACGCGCCGTGCCGGCTTGTTGTTGAAGAGAAGACGCGTGACGTCGGGGCGCGAGTAGTGGCCGGCCGGATCGGCGGCGTTCTTGGCGACGCCGATCGCACCGAGATCGATGTCGGCGTACAGCAACCCCTCCTGGTCCGGCGGCAGCTTGTCGGCGAGCGAGCTGCCATCGGGCCCGAAGATCGTGGCATGACCACCGCCGGTGTGCAGCAGTGCGTTCTTGTCGGGACGGTCGCACAGCTCCTCGATCATCGCCAGCGACACGGTGGCGCAGGGCGCCAGCACGAAGCACGAGCCTTCCACGGCGTAGACGCGCGACGCGGCGTTGTTGACCTCCCAGCCGAGGGCCGGCGCGAACGGGTCGTACAGCGAGAAGCTCGGCCACGATGCGACATGGACCTGCTCGTTCTGCGCGTACATGGCGTATTTCGACAGCGGCTGCAGATGCTCCCAGCAGCACAGCGCACCGAGCCGGCCGATGTCCGGACGCGCGTGCACGGCCAGGTCGCTGCCGTCGCCCTCGCCATAGACCGTGCGCTCTGCATGGGTCGGACGCAGCTTGCGGCGGCTGGCGATGGTCTCGCCGTCCGGGCCGAGCAGCCATTGCGCGATGTAGAGGCTGCCGCCGTCACGTTCGGAGACGCCGAGCACGGCGGTCAGGCCGGCGCGGCGCACAGCGGCGCGCAGGCGATCCGCCTGCGGGCTGTCGTAGCTCAACGAGTTGTCGAAATAGCGTTGCACGAAGCCGCGGCCGATGGCCCAGGCCGGCGAGTCCAGCCAGATGTGCCAGGGATAGCCGGGGATAAACACCTCAGGGAATGCGATCAGTCTGGCGCCGTTGCGGCCGGCCTCCTCGATCAGCGCGATGCTCTTGTCGACGGTGCCGTCGAGGTCGAGCCACACCGGCGCGGCCTGCACCACCGCGACCTTGTACTTCGGATGCTCCAGTCCCATGCGATCTCCCCCTGTCCATGCCGCCGGCGCTTGCGCGCTGGTCCTTTGCGGACTGTGCAACCGGACCACGACCGGCGCTGGTCCAGGACGGAAGAAAAACTCGACTGCGCCCGCACGGCGGCGGCCCGTATGCCAGAGTGGAGTTGCGACGATGGCGTTTCCGCCCTAGCCTTCCCTGCCCGGAACCCGCCGGCGGCACTTACGCAACGGGCACAAGCATCCCTGCGCAAGAGGACCAACAGCTCATGGCCATCGCGCTCAGCACGGACAGCGCACCGCCCCATCGCAAGCTGGCGTTCTGGCAGGACATCGTCTGCGACACCTTCGTCCAGCTCGACTGCCGCTCCGACCTCGGCGACGACCTCCATGGCACCATCAGCCGCTCGGTGCTCGGCGAGGTCTCCTGCACCCATGTCGTCTCCGGCGCGCAGCGCGTCTACCGCACGCCGTCGCGGATCGCGCGGGCGCGCGAGGACTATGTGCTGATCGCGCTCGGGCGCGAGGGCGTCGGCGGCGTCGTGCAGGATGGCCGCGAGACCGTGATCCAGCCCGGTGCATTTGCGCTCTACGACACGACGCGGCCCTACGAACTGCTGTTCGACGCCGACTTCCACCAGACCATCTTCCAGATCCCGCGCGCGGCGTTGCAGCGGCGGATCGCCGGCACCGAGGCGCTGACCGCCATCAGCTTCGACCGGCAGCGGCCGCTCGACCGCCTCGCCATCGACTTCCTGGTCTCCGTGGCCGGGCTCGCCGATGAGGTCGACGCCGACACCGGCGCGCGCCTCTCCGAGCAGGCGCTCGACCTCGTCGCCATGGCGCTCGGCGAGCGGCTGGCGACGGGACGGCTGGCGCCCTCGACCCACCGTGCCGCGCTGCTGTACCGCCTCAAGGCGCACATCCGCGCTCACCTTGCCGATCCCGAGCTGTCGCTGGGCGAAACCGCCGCGGCGCTCGGCATCTCGCCCCGCTATGTCAACAACCTGCTCGCCGACGAGCAGACCTCGTTCCAGCGCCATGTGCTCAGCGAGCGCCTCGCGCAGTGCCATCGCACCCTCGCCGCGCCGGCGCAGGCCCACCGCCAGATTGGCGAGATCGCGTTCGCCTGGGGCTTCAACGACCTCTCGCATTTCGGCCGCGCCTTCCGCGAGCACTATGGGCTGTCGCCGCGGGCGTGGCGCGCCAGCCGGCCGGGCGGCTGACGCGGAGCCTGCCGCAAAAGGCAACGGCCGGATCGACGATCCGGCCGTGCATCTCTTCAGATGTGTAAATCGTCAGGCGTGCAAGCCTTCAGATCGCAGCGAACACCTCAGGCCTTGACCAGCGGCGGCTTGCTCGAGCCCTTCGGACCACCGTCGTCGCCCTTCGGCTTGCGTGCCGACGCACTGCGCTTGCGCGCACCCGGCAGCTTCTCGGGCTTCGGCGTGACCGGACCTTCTTCGACGAACTCGAAGCCGATCTTGTCTTCGCCCTTGTCGTCCTTGACCAGGACGACGCGGACATGGCCGCCGCCCTTGAGCTGGCCAAACAGCACCTCGTCGGCCAGCGGCTTCTTGATGTGCTCCTGGATCACGCGGGCCATCGGCCGCGCCCCCATCTGCTCGTCGTAGCCGTGCTGGATCAGCCAGGCCTTGGCGGCGTCCGACAGCTCGATGGTGACATCGCGGTCGGCGAGCTGCGCCTCGAGCTGCAGCACGAACTTCTCCACCACCATGCCGATGACGTCGGCGTTGAGATGGCCGAACGACACGATGGCATCGAGCCGGTTGCGGAACTCCGGCGCGAACTGGCGGTTGATCGCCTCCTGGTCATCGCCTTCCCGCTTGCTGCGGGTGAAGCCGAACGCCTGGCGCGCCAGATCCGCCGCACCCGCGTTGGTGGTCATGATCAGGATGACGTTGCGGAAGTTGACCTGCTTGCCGTTGTGATCGGTGAGCCGGCCGTGATCCATGATCTGCAGCAGCACGTTGTAGAGATCGGGATGCGCTTTCTCGATTTCGTCGAGCAACACCACGCAGTGCGGATGCTGGTCGACGCCGTCGGTCAGCAGGCCGCCCTGGTCGAAGCCGACATAGCCCGGAGGGGCGCCGATCAGGCGCGACACGGTGTGCCGCTCCATGTACTCGGACATGTCGAAGCGCAGCAGCTCGACGCCGAGCGCTTCCGACAACTGCTTGGCGACCTCGGTCTTGCCGACGCCGGTCGGACCCGAGAACAGGTAGCAGCCGATCGGCTTCTCCGGTTCGCGCAGGCCGGCGCGCGCCAGCTTGATCGACGCGGTCAGCGCCTCGATCGCCTTGTCCTGGCCGAACACCACGCGCTTGAGGGTCTGCTCGAGATGCTTGAGCACCTCGGCATCGTCCTTGGACACGCTCTTCGGCGGGATGCGGGCCATGGTGGCGATCGTGGTCTCGATCTCCTTGAGGCCGATGGTCTTCTTGCGCTTGTTCTCCGGCACCAGCATCTGCGCCGCACCGGACTCGTCGATGACGTCGATCGCCTTGTCCGGCAGCTTGCGGTCGTGGATGTAGCGCGCCGACAGGTTCACCGCGGCCTCGATGGCCTCAGTGGTGTACTTGAGCTTGTGGTAATCCTCGAAGTACGGCTTGAGGCCCTTGAGGATGCCGATGGCGTCCTCGACCGACGGCTCGTTGACATCGATCTTCTGGAAACGCCGCACCAGCGCGCGGTCCTTCTCGAAGTGCTGGCGGTACTCCTTGTAGGTGGTCGAGCCCATGCAGCGGATCGAGCCCGACGCCAGCGCCGGCTTGAGCAGGTTGGACGCATCCATCGCGCCACCGGACGTCGCGCCGGCGCCGATCACGGTATGGATTTCGTCGATGAACAGGATGGCGTTGGGGTGCGTCTCCAGCTCCTTGATGACCTGCTTGAGCCGCTCCTCGAAATCGCCGCGGTAGCGCGTGCCCGCCAGCAGCGTGCCCATGTCCAGCGAGAACACGGTCGCAGCGCTCAGCACCTCCGGCACGTCGTTGTCGACGATGCGCTTGGCGAGGCCCTCGGCGATCGCGGTCTTGCCGACGCCGGCCTCGCCGACGAACAGCGGGTTGTTCTTCTGGCGGCGGCACAGCACCTGGATGGCGCGGTTGATCTCCGCGGTGCGGCCGATCACCGGGTCGATCTTGCCCTCGCGCGCCTTCTTGTTGAGATTGACGCAGTAGGTCTCGAGAGCATCGCCCTTCTTCTTGCCGTCGCCTTCGTTCTTGTGCTCGGCCTCCTCGTCGGTGCCGCGCACCGGACGCGACTCCGATACTCCCGGCCGCTTGGCGATGCCGTGGCTGATGTAGTTGACCGCGTCATAGCGCGTCATGTCCTGCTCCTGCAGGAAGTACGCGGCATGGCTCTCGCGCTCGGCGAAAATCGCGATCAGCACGTTGGCGCCGGTGACCTCTTCGCGGCCCGACGACTGCACATGAATGACAGCCCGCTGGATGACGCGCTGGAAACCGGCCGTCGGCTTGGCGTCGTCGCCGCCGTCGGTCACGAGGTTTTCGAACTCGGTTTCGAGATAGTTGACGAGGCTGCCGCGCAGCTTGTCGAGATCGACATTGCACGCGCGCATCACCGCGGCCGCATCGGAATCGTCGATCAGCGACAGCAGCAGGTGTTCGAGCGTCGCATATTGATGATGACGCTCGTTCGCAATCGCCAGCGCCCGATGCAGGGATTGTTCAAGACTCTGAGAAAAAGTCGGCATTCGCGTCCTTTGTGGCCCCACAGCCGTCAGCTTAACTTGTTATCGTTTCCGCCGGTGTCAACCTTCCGTCATCGCAATCGGAACCGGGGGCCTTTCGATGATGCTACTTCTTTTCCATCACGCATTGCAAAGGATGTTGGTGCTTGCGCGCAAAATCCATGACCTGTGTCACCTTGGTTTCAGCGATCTCGTAGGTGAACACGCCACACTCACCGATGCCGTGATGATGGACATGCAGCATGATGGTGGTGGCGGCCTCGGCATCCTTCTGGAAGAACCGTTCCAGAACCTCGACGACGAATTCCATCGGCGTGTAGTCGTCGTTGAGCAGGAGCACGCGATACAGGCTCGGGCGCTTGGCGCGCGGCTTGACCTTGGTGATGACGGAAATGCCTGGGACGTTGGGGCCGGCATTGCGCCCCTCGTCGCCGCTCATGTGAACGGCGAGCGCTGAAAATCGCGCCGAACGGGTTCCGGAATGTTCTTCTGAATACGACATGGCTCGTTGCTTGACGTTGAAGTCCCCTGTCTGACCGGACATGTCTGGCCGGGCATAGCCGACCGGACACGACCACCCCCACCGCAGGCGCGACGGCGTACGGGCAAACCCGCGTGCCATTCGCCCGACCGGGCCGGTGCGTCCAGCCGCTTTCGGGTCCGCCCCCGACAGAACCATCTTCAGGCGAACCGGACACCGGTTCGCAACCAAAAATGCTCCGCCTTGAACAAGTTAGGCGACTTTTCCCTTTGAAACGGTGGAAAAGCCGGCCCGGCGGACTCGGAAAGGTCATGCCCCTCAGGGTTGCGAGATTGGCGCCCCCCGTCAACTGCGGCGCCGCCCCCTGTCCGAATTATTACCGATATGGGTTGACGGCGCCCGGGCCGCAAGGACGCCCCTGTGGACCGCAGCGGCGCGCGGGACCGCGTCGCCCCGGTCGCAAACGGTTAACGAAACATCACGCCGCAACGTCGAACCGGCCCGGCGCCGTTTACCGGATGAACAGCATACGCCGCCCGCGAACCGCATGCCGGCAGGACACTACGTCGCACTACCGGGGTTTCCGGGCATCACTTTACCCCCTGTTCACCGGGGTCCCACAGACACTTCTGAAAAAGCAGGTTCAGGTGTCATGACCTCCATCTCATCCCGTCTTGCCGCAGCGGCGACCGCGTATGTTCGCCATCGCGGCGGCAATGTCGCGATCACCTTCGCCATCGTACTCGTGCCACTGCTCGCCATGATCGGCGCGGCGATCGACTACGCCCGCGCCAACCACGCGCGCAGCGCCATGCAGGCGGCGCTCGACGCCACCGCGCTGATGCTGTCCAAGGAAGCCGCCAATCTCAACACCACGCAACTCGCCGCGGCGGCGCAGGCCTACTTCAACGCGCTGTACAGCCGGCCCGAAGCGCCCAAGATCGCCTTCACCGCCGAATACACCGCGCAGACCACCGGCGGCGGCTCCAGCGTCGTGCTGACCGCCTCCGGCTCGCTGCAGACCGACTTCATGAAACTCGGCGGCGTGCCGAACATCGACTTCAACGTCAGCTCGACCGCGAAGTGGGGCATTACCCGGCTCCGCGTCGCGATGGCGCTCGACAACACCGGCTCGATGGCCAGCGCCAACAAGATGAATGCGCTGAAGACGGCGTCCATTGCCCTCGTCAACAAGTTCAGGGGCTGGGCCAAGAACTCCGGCGACATCATGGTGTCGATCGTCCCGTTCGCCAAGGACGTGAACGTCGGCACATCCAACGTCAACGCGGCCTGGCTCAAGTGGAACGGGCAGTCGGACACCTGGGACGAGAGAAACGGCACCTGTAAGAACTACAGCAGCTGGAACATGCCGACCAACAAGACCAGCTGTCAGAGCCAGGGCGGCAGCTGGACGCCGGCGAACCACAACACCTGGACCGGCTGCGTGACCGACCGCGACCAGAGCAACGACACCACGTCGATCGTGCCGTCCCCTCTGCTGACGCCGACGCTGTTTCCGGCCGAACAGTATGACGCCTGCCCGATCGAGCTGACGCCGCTGACCGACGTTCTCAGCGGCTCGACCACGCTGATCAACCAGATCAACAAGATGCAGCCGAGCGGCAACACCAACCAGGTCATCGGCCTCGCATGGGCGTGGCTGTCGTTGCTCAACCAGTCGCCGCTCAACGCGCCGCTGAAAGACCCGAACTACATCTACAACGACGTCATCATCCTGCTGTCCGATGGCGACAACACGCAGAATCGCACATCGTCCAACGTCAGCTCGATCGACGCCCGGCAGCGGCTTCTCTGCGACAACATCGTGCCGTCGGGCACGGCGCCGGCGCCGATGCTGTTCACCATCCAGGTCGACACGGACGGGACGGCCAATTCCAGCGTCATGCAGTACTGCGGCAAGTCCGGCTTCCAGCGGACGACCACCGGCAGCGGCATCAGCGACGCCTTCGACAAGATCGCGACATCGCTGTCGAAACTGCGCATCGCGCAGTAAAAGCCCGTCTCCGCGGCACCGCCCCGAAACAAAAAAGCCCGGCTTGCGCCGGGCTTTTCGTATTCATGGCAGACTTGCTTTATGAAGCCTGCGCGAAGCAGATCTGCGACCGATCAGTGGGTCGCGGTCGTGGCCGGCGAGAACTTGGCGACGTAGCCCTCGAACGGCTTGTAGGCTTCCTTGGCGAGATCGACATAGAGCTCGCCGATCTTCTTCGACTCGGCGACGAACGTTTCGTACGCGGTCTTGGTGTACTCGGTCTGCAGCTCGAGCGCCTTCTCGAGCGACTTCACGCCCGACAGCTTCTCGACGAACGAGCTGGTGTCTTCGAACGACTTCTTGGAGAAGTCGGCATAGGCCGTCGCGATCGCCTGATAACCCTTGGTGAAGCCGTTCACCGACGCGAGGGCGGCCTCGTACTGCTCTTTGCCGAAGTTCTGGAAGTCCTCAACCTTGAAAACCATCTTGGATCCTCTCCCGGACTGCTGCTGGATGTGCCGGTGTCCCGGCTCCCTAAGACCACTTCTGGTTTATAGTGCACCGCACAATTATAGTCAATGAAATTGTGCGTCGCAAAAATTTAATCTCTTATTCGCCGGGAAGTTAGCGAATCTTCGCAACAGTTCATTAACCCTTTGGAAACCCCGTCCTCCTACTTTTGATCCCTGCGTTGCTGACGTTCCGGAAGGATTCCGAAAAAACGTTCAGGCACAGCCTCTTAGCCAGAATGGCGCCTTCCGCCGCCATTTTCCGAGAGAACTGTCCGAAGCGCCGCAGTCAGGTAATGCCGGTCTGCGGGCACAATTTTGCCTCACGAGCCGGTGATCACAGTGCTCTCGAGCGAACTGTCGTCCAGTTCGCGTGCGGGGGCACGCGAGGAAAAGTGGGGAGCGGGTCCGGGAAAGGAGCGGGTTTTCCGGATGCCGCGATCGCTGAATATCGGACGGGGTAGTCTATGATCGGTGCAACCTCGGCGTCCGCACGGGCGCTTCGTTTTTGCATTTTCGGGCTCGCAACCATCAGTGCGGCCATTGTGTTCACCACGGACACGGCCGACGCCCGGCGCCGCCATCATCACAGCCACCACCGTGGCCGTCATGTGGTGCGGGTGTCCTCCAGCTACTCGCCGCCCTTCTCCTCGATCATCGTCGACGGCAATTCGGGCAACGTGCTGCAGGCCAACAATCCCGACAGCCCGCGCCATCCCGCCTCGCTCACCAAGATCATGACGCTCTACCTGCTGTTCGAAAAGCTCGAGAGCGGCAAGATGAGCCTCGACAGCGAAATGGACGTCTCCGCGCACGCCGCCTCGCAGGCGCCGACCAAGCTTGGCCTGCGCCCCGGCCAAAGCATCCGCGTCGAGGACGCCATCAAGGGCCTCGTCACCCGCTCCGCCAACGACGCCGCCGTGGTGATCGCCGAGGCGATCGGCGGTGACGAGGACGACTTCGCAACCCTGATGACGCGCAAGGCGCGCTCGCTCGGCATGAGCCGCACCACCTATAAAAATGCCTCAGGCCTGCCGGACGACGACCAGATCACCACCGCGCGCGACCAGGCGACTCTCGGCCGCGCCATCCAGGACCGCTTCCCGCGCTACTATCGCTTCTTCGCCACCAACGACTTCCATTACCGCGGCAGCGTCATCCGCAACCACAATCACCTGCTCGGCCGCGTCGAGGGCGTCGACGGCATCAAGACCGGCTACACCCGCGCCTCCGGCTTCAACCTCGTGACCTCGATGCGCCGCGGCAACCGCCACCTCGTCGGCGTGGTGCTGGGCGGCCGCTCCGGCGGCTCGCGCGATGCCATCATGCGCAACCTGCTGGCCGAGAACCTCGATCGCGGTGCCACGCGCCGCACCGTCGCGGCCATCACCGAGCGCAATCCCGCCGACTACAAGGTCGCGAGCGCCGACGATGCCGCCGACGCCGCCCCGGAGAGCAAGCCGGCGCCGCGCGCCGCTGTCGCCCCCTCCGCCATCCCGCCGGTCCAGGTGCAGGGCGCGATCCAGACCGCCGCCCAGGATGCCGACGACGCCGCCCGCACACCGATGCCGATGCCCGCCCCGAACAAGGTGGCGGCCGTGCAGCCGGCGCCGACCCCTGTCCCGGCCAAGCCGACCCCAGCGCCGCTGACATCGGGCGTCATCTCGCAGCCGCTGCCGATCGTCCCCGGCTCGGCCGAGCCGATGACACCGGTCAGGGTCAAGACCGTGCAGATCAAGTCCGGCCAGACCCGCGTCGCCTCGGCCGCGCCGTCCCAGGTTGCCGCTCCGGCCGCTACCGCCTCCATCCCACCCGCCCGCGCCGATGTCGCCGAGACCTCGAATTCGGTGGTCGCCAAGGTGGCCGAGCTGCCGCCGCAGAATCCGAAGTACGGCACCGGCCAGGGCATCCTCGGCGTTCTGCCGGCCTCGGCGCTGCAGCAGCACTCCCAGACGATGGCTTACGCCGACCCGGCACGCGCCGCGCCCGCCCCGGTGACCGCTGCCGCCCCGGCCGCCCAGCCCGCCCCCAGCAGCAGCCGCGCCCGCTCCGGCTGGATCATCCAGGTCGGCGCATTGCAGAGCGAAACCGAAGCCAAGCAGCGCCTCGACGCCGCCCGCAGCGCCGCCACCGTTCTCGGCAAGGCCGATCCGTTCACCGAGGAAGTGTCGAAGGGTGGCAAGAGCTTCTACCGCGCCCGCTTCGCCGGCCTCGACAAGGACAGCGCCGAGACCGCCTGCCGCACCCTCAAGCGCAACGAAATCTCCTGCATCGCCATCCGCAACTAAGCGCGTGCGGCGACTGCCCGACAAAATGCCCGGCCCCTGGCCGGGCATTTTGCTTTTAGGCGGCACGGCAGGCTTACGACGGCACGATGCCGCGACCTTCCGGCCGCAACGGGCGAAACCACTCGTCAACGTTTGCTCGGTAAAAATAAACCATAACAGGCAGGACCGCCGGACACGGCGGCGGGTGCGCATGGCGCATCACGATCGGCGCATCAATGCGCCGGAGGCATCGATCGGAGAAACAGGCTGCTCGCAGTGTGTCGCGTGATGTTGCGTACTGGAGTTAGCTGTGATGAGTGCGAAGCAGGGTCTCCTTGGCCTCGTTGACCCGAGCCGCCAGGTACGTCGAGCCCCCCTGGTCGGGATGCAGTTTCTTCATCAGCCCGCGATGAGCCCGGCTGATCTCGTCGCGCCCCGCGCCCGGCTCCAGGCCAAGGATCTGATAGGCCTCCTGCGCCGTCATTTTGCCGCCCGCCGGCTCGTTGCGCTGGCTCCCTGCCCCTTTGCCCTGCGTGTTCTGACGCCAGGCGGGAAAGCGGCGGTCAAGATAACTTTCAAGTAGCGCGCAGCTCTCGGCATCGAAGGTCGGCATCAGCGCCGCGAGCTGCGGAAGATCGAACGTCTCGAGCGAGCGGCCGGCCTGGCTGCCGGCAATGATGGTGCCGCTCAGCGTGCCGCTGTCGTGATCCAGCGTCATGTCGAGGAACGCCGAGCGCACGTTCGAGGTCTTGCCGCTGCTGCGGCCACGCCCGCCCCAGTGGGCGAAACCGCCGAGATTGCCGAACACCGAAGCCGCCGGCGACCAGCCGAGCAACCCCGCCCCGAACAGGCCGAGCGGAATGGCGACCGCGAGCTCCCCGCGCAGGCCGGTGAAGGCGGCGACCGCAAGACACACCACCCCGCCCGCAAGCTTGATGGCTCGCGCCAGCAGCGCCGGGTTGGCAGCCCGGAACATCTGCAGCAGCGAATACAGAACGAAGACGGCGATGGCGCCCGCGATCAAGGTCGGCATGACCGATAGATAGACGCTGGCGCTCGCCTGCGGAAGCGGGCGCACCGTCGCGCGATGCAAAAAGCGCTCAGCGCCCCGTTATCTGGGTCAGCAGCGCCGCCGCGGCGCCGCCGGACGCGGACAACCGCTGCAGCGCCTCCCGGCCGCCCGCGGCATAGGCCGCCGCCGCGCGCAGCAGCTCGCTCAGCTGGCCCGCCGCCCCGACATCGAAGCGGCAATAGGCGCCGCCGGACAGGCGCGCGATGTCGCGGAAGGTGCGCTCGGTAGCCGCATCATGGCCCTCCTGAAACATCAGGACCGGCACCTTGAGCAGTCCGAGCTCGCCGGCCTTGGCGCAGAGGTCGTCCGGGTTCTCCTCCATGGCATCGCCGACGAACACCAGCGCACGCACGCCATGGGCAACGGCCTCGCGCCGCGCCTCGGACAGCACCTTGTGGATCTGGGTGTGACCGCCCTCGACCGAAATCCGCGCCATCAGCCGGGCCAGTTGCGCCGGATCGGCGATCCATGGACTCGCCCGGCATTCGCCCGCCCCGCGGAAGTACACGAGGCGGACGTCGAGCCCGCCGATGCGCGCCGCCTCGCGAAATATCTCGGCCTGCAGCTCGCACGCCATGTCCCAAGTGGGCTGGCGGCTCATGGTGGCATCGAGCGCGAAAACCAGACGCCCGCGCCCCGAGCGCGGCGCCATGGCGCGCGCACGCGCGACGAAGGCGGCGATATCGGCGGCGCTCGAGGTGACGTCCTGCACGGCCTGGCCACCGCTTGTGGCCGGCGTACGCCCCGATGACGGTGGTGAAGGTTGACGGCTCATGCGGCCCCGCAAGCAAAGTTCACGCGATATCGCGTCCGCGTGGGCTCGATATCACGTCCGCTCGATGTGGTGAGGCGACGGTCCGCGGGCAAGCCTTCGGGCGCAGGCGATCAGGGATGACGGCGGCCGGCCTGACTTGTGAAACTGCGAGACGCACACCCCGGCACATCGCGCGGCGGCGAGATCCGCTCGCGCTCAGCCGGAGGCGGCGACGCTATCGCTGGGACGGCAGCAGCGCTGCGGAGTGCTGGGCGCGATCCGCCGCCGGCGCGCCGCCGGAGATCGCGGTGCCTGTAGAGACTTTGTCGCCTGAAATCTTCAGCACGTCGGTGCGGGTCGGACGCAGATCGCTATCCTCACTGAGGAACTGGTCGAGGGTGTTCTGGATCTTCTCCTTGACCGCCTCGGGACCGCGATCGCTCATGTCGGTGTGCTGGGCGCCGGTCTTGATGACCTCGATGCCGGTGCGCGCGCATTCGTCATCATCGGGCACCACGCCCGGATCGGGCACGAAGTTCGGATCCTTCGAACGGAACGAGAGAATCTTGAACTTGGCTTCGGTCAGGAACGGCACGCGCAGGTTATCGAGCGTCACCACGCGCTTGATCATCTCCGGATGTTCCTTGGCGAAGAACATCGAGATATCGCCGCCGTTGGAATGACCAACCATCATCAGCTTGCTGTAGTCGGCGTTGGTGAAACGCTTCTTCATCTCGTTCACGGTGAACAGGATGTTCTCGACGCCGCGCTCATACACCGGCAGGCGGCCGACATAGAGCTGGCCGACCTTGGTCACCAGCGGCGCGTCGGTCATCAGGTCGTGCTGAACGCTGAGCACGAGATAACCGCGCATCGCAAGCACGTTGGCGAGGAAGGAATACTCGGTGTTCTTGACGGTGTTGCCATGGTTGACGACCGCGACCGGCAACGTCGTCAGGCCTGCCATCGACCGCACTTCGGCATCGCGACGGATCGCGACGTCGACGTCGATCACGCGATCCCGCGCCGCGTCGTAGAGCTCGACGGTCTCGTGCCGGATCGCCCACTTGCTGAAAGAGAAGTAGGCGCCGGTGACGCACACGGCAGCTGCAACGGCTATAAGCAGGCCACGCTTCATTCGATCCTCGGCAGGCGATCGCCTCTCGGGGCGGTGATCAGATCCAGTGGTCAAATTCCCGTTCGTACCTGAAAGATAAACATAACGACGCTGTGACAACAGCCGAAATGTTGTGAGGTTTCGGTCTTTTAATTGTGCAGAGCACCGTAATTTTGTGCAGCTGCTCAGGCAATTCTGTTTTCTCCAGTAAATCAGGGGCTTTCCACCACCGCACCTGCGGTAGACGAAACCAAACGCCATTTCCGGCCGAAAATCGCGGGGTTTTCTGGCCTTGGTTGCAGCCGGACGCGGAAATGCCTTCAGGGACAGCATCTTGGGAAGATTCGTCGGACGGCTGTCCCGCATATTCACTGCGGCAAGCACGGAATTAGAACACCGATTCATTTTGGAGCCGGGAAGAACAAGGATTCATTTTTAGCGAATCCGTTCACGCGCCCGCTGCTGCGGCCGGCCTCAGCGCTTCCCGGCCCACCTGGACCACGGCCGCGCACTGCCGCGCAGCGGCTGGGTGCCCTCTTCCCGCGATGGCCGCAGCAACTGCAAACCGACCCGCGCGTGGCGACAGGGCCCGCGCCTGCGCAGGTCCGACCACATGTCCGGCCACATGCCCGACCGCCTGCCGCGCGACGTCCTGTCGCGGGCGTCGCGCGCCGTCAGTTCGCGCGCGTCGCGCATCGTCGCCGCAGCGCATCCCTGCCCGTGCAGGCGCAACGGCGCGGAGCGACAGCCTCGATCTCCTCGACATCGCGAACGCTGGCATTGATCGGCGCACCGGCAATCGCATGCGCAAGACCCACCAGGCACGCCCCGCATCGCAGACAATCGCCCGCACGAACAGGACGCATCGGCAGACGCTGTCGACGCTCGCGCGTTGCCGGCGATGACATCGCCGTTGCGCGCGATGGTGCGCTCCTCGCCACGACGAGTTGCACGAGCACGGATGTTTCCTCGACACGCGCCACTCACCGCCGGCGCCGTCGATACAGCCGCGACACGGTCGCGCGCGCCCGACGACGATGTACCCACCGGTCGTGAACTTGCCCGCGGCCTTCGCGTTGCCGACGCGCGACGGCCGCGGGTCACGCGACAGCGCGCGGCCATGTCTGCCATTGCGAGGTCTCTGGGATGTCTTTGCCAAGGTCTTGCCGGGCATCGTGAGCACGCGGCGATCGATGCCGGTCGGGCCGGCCATGCGGCGCATGGCAGCGTTGGCGCGAACGCCGGTGCTTTGCTATGCAGGGCGTCCCGCGCCATGCGCGCAATCGCCATCGGGCCCGCCGATCCGTCTCACCTCAACGTTCCGAGATCTCATGTCCAAAGCGCCCAAGATCGCCCGCACCCTCCCCGCCCTGCACCGCGCCGTCGACGGGCTGCGCGCTCGCAACGCCGACGTCGCGCTGGTGCCGACCATGGGCGCACTCCACGAGGGCCACATCTCGCTGGTGCGGCTGGCGCGCAAGCACGCCAGGAAGGTGGTGGTGTCGATCTTCGTCAACCCGACGCAGTTCGCCGCGCACGAGGATCTCGGATCGTATCCGCGCACCTGGAAGGCGGACCTCGCCAAGCTGACCGCCGAGAATGTCGACCTCGTATGGCATCCGGACGCGAAGGTGATGTACCCCGACGGCTTCGCCAGCCGTGTTACGCTCGAGGGGCCGGCAACCGTCGATCTCGAGGATCGCTTCCGGCCGCACTTCTTCGGCGGCGTCGCCACCGTCGTCACCAAGCTGTTCACCCAGGTCCGCCCGGACGTCGCGGTGTTCGGCGAGAAGGATTTTCAGCAGCTCAAGGTGGTGGCGCGGATGGCACGTGACCTCGACCTCGGGGTCAAGATCGTCGGTGCGCCGGTGGTGCGCGAGCGCGATGGCCTCGCGATGTCGTCGCGCAACGTCTATCTGTCGCCGCAAGATCGCGCGACCTCGCCAGTGCTGTACCGGACGCTGAAGGACACGGCGAAGACGATGCGCGCCGGCAAGGGCCTGCCGGCGGCGCTGGCCGCCGGCGCGGCCGCGATCGAAGCGGCCGGCTTCGCTCTCGACTATCTCGAGGTCCGCCATGCCGAAACGCTGGCGCCGATCAAGAGCCTCAAGGACGGCCCGGCGCGCCTGCTGGTGGCCGCCCGGATCGGCACCACCCGCCTGATCGACAACATCAGGGTCTGAGCCCCTTTAGCCGGAGAGGCCCCTGAAGGGCACGCGCGACCGCCCGGTGCGGCCGCCGCGCGGCTACAGCAGGCCGAGTTCGCGCAGCTCGCGCCGCATCGGTTCGGGCATCTCCGCAAGGCCGTCGTCGCGCTTGCCGAGATCGGGCGGCGCGTCCTTCGGCTCGAGATAGCGCCAGCCCTGGAACGCGCGCATCGGCCGCGGCACCACCGGAATGAGCCTGGGCTCCATGATCAGGCGGCAACGCCCGATGCCTTCCGCGTCACGGAAGGGCTCGATCGCGACCAGCTTCTCGCGCGCCAGGATCTCGCCGCGGATCACCCAGAAGATCGAGCCGCCGTCGAGCAGCTCGGTGTCGCGCTTGGGAGTCATGCGCGTGACGTGGACGTGATGCTTGTTCTTCGTCTGCTTCATCCGCGCCTTGATCCAGCCGTCGAGATCCTTGATGGACTCGGCGCCGACGCTGAGCTTGATGAGATGAAGCGGCATGACGATGCAGTTCGCGCGACTGGCCTTCAGCGGAACAGATCACGGCCCCGCGGCATGACGGATGGCACCGGCGAGCCGGTTCGGATCAGTTATCGTCCCTCTGCGCGGAGGGAGCAAGCGGATCGCGCTGCGGCGTCGGTCCGGCCTGTGCAGGAGCTGTGGATGCCGCTGCCGGCGGCTTCTTCGGCGCCGGCCGCCTGGCCTGCGGCGCAGCGGCGTCGGCGTTGCGCGGCGCGACCTTGGGCGCCGCCGCGGCTGGAGCCGCGGGCTGTGCAGCCGCCGTTGCAGCAGCAGGCGCCGGACGCGCAGCCGCGGCGGGCTTGCCCGCAGGCTCCGACGCCATGATGTTGACCGGCGGGATCGAGGCCGAGCTCGGGAAATCGCCGGACACCGGCTTGCCCGGCGGCGGAACCGCCCCGACAGCCGCCGCGGCCGGTGCACCGGCGAGCGCCGGCGGCGCGGCCGGAGCCGCCGCCTGCGCCGGGCCCGCCCAGGTCAGCGCGTAACGGCCGACGAGGCCCGCGTAGGTGCGGTCGGTCATCGCAGCGGCGATCTGGTTGTGATCCGATAGGGATTTGTAGAAGTCGCACTCCGACGGGGTGCAGCCATCGCGCGTGCTCAGCACCTGCGCGACGAGGCCATAGCGATCGCGCTCGACGGCGCGGCGCAGCGCAGCCAGTTCCGGGGTCATGACACGGTCGGCGGCGGCCTGGTCGCCATAGCCCGCAAGACGGGTGATCTGGCCGGCAGTATAGGACACCGCGGCGGCGGCCATATCGGGCGCCCCGAACAGCGCGCGCTCGCAGGCGCTCTCGACCGCATCGCCGGCAAGGCCATCGAGGCACGACAGCGCCGCGATCCCGATCGGCGCCGGCATCGCCCGCACCTCGGACGGCGCGCCCGTCCCGCCCGTCGCGACACCGCGAACGGAGACCATGGACGCCACGCCGATCGCCAGCAGCGTGAGCACGGCAAGCACGCCGTTCGCCACCGATCTCTCGGCACGGATCAGCGTCACCAGCAGCACCAGCGCGAACGCAATGATCGCGATCAGCGCGCCCCACATCGGGACAGGCGCCGTGCGCCACAACTGATCAAGCGATGTTGCCCAGGCCAAGTTCATGAAAGACGCCCCTCGCAGATGCTCGGCGAACGTCGCGCCCCGGCGCCCGCACCCCGATCTCACTGACGGAGCGATGCGACATCAATAGGGCGAAGGGACTTTATTCACACAAGCCTTCAATTCAAAAAGGCTTCAATCAAACAAGGCTTTCGTCACACGCGGCGGAGAGAAACGCTCTCACGCCACCGAAACGAGCTGGCTTTCCTTGGCGACGCGCTCGAACGCTTCGGTCGAGCTCTTGATGCGGTACTGGCAGTCGTCACCCTCGGTCGGAAGCTGTCGGATCACTTCGTACGTGCCGCTCGCCGCGGGTCGCGCGACATTGCTGGCCGTGAAATAGACCGCTTCTCCAACGACGAATTTATGCTTCAACACCCTCTCCATCACGCGAGACGAGACAAAATCGGCCCGAAGGTCCCCAACCGGCCGACGGGATGCCCGCAGGGTGTATAGCACGCCACTCGCTCAATTAGCCAGCCTTTTAGGCCCCGGCGGGTCCGAAAATATTCCTGTCATATCAATAAGATGAACGGGGTTCTGGCGTTCCGGCGGGACGCGCCTCGAACATTGACGCTGCGGCGCGGCAAAAACCGCGCCGGAAACGCCGTCCGGAGCCCGAAAATAGAGGCTGTCCAGAACCTTAGGCGGAGTCAGGCAACGTGCCGTTGGGGCTCGCCTGATCGACGACATGGGGCAGCTGCTTGGCCAGCGCGTCGAGCACCTGGTCCATCGGGATGCCGAACCGCGCCGCCAACTGCTTGACCTGGTCGCTGTCGAGCACCTGCTTGAGCTGATCGGCCGAGATCGGCAGGTTCTGGCCGTTCCCGAGCCACGACTTCACCTGGTCGCCGAGGCCCGCCTGCTGCAGCTTGGCGAGGATGGTGGAGAGACCGCCCTGCCCGCCACTGCCCAGGACCTCGCCGAGCACCGCCGGCAGCACCGAGGCCTCCAGCTGTCCGAGAATGCCCTTGAGCGCGGGCGAATTGCCGAGATCGTCGAGAATACCCATTGCACCGGACCTTTCTGAGCTGACGTCACGTGCATCTGACCTGACGTCGTTTGCACGGCACCGTGACCGGCGCATGACACACCGGGAGACGACGGCGCCGCAAGACACGACTGCGAGACACGGCGACGGGACACGGCGACGAGACATAACCATGCGACACCGCGCCGACCCCGCACAACCAGTCCACGCCCACGTCACGCTGCACGAAAACCTCGCGCCGCGGCGGGCGGACGATCCCCCGGTGCGCGCGGTGGCCACGTAAGGCCGCGCCGACCACCGGTGCGCTCAATCGTCCTCGAAACGCGCGATGACAAAGGTCTCGGCCAGCCCCGCTTCGGTCCATTCCCGGAACGCCGGAAAGGCCTGCATGGTCGCCATGTAGGTCCGTGTGGCCGGCGAGACCTCGACGGCATAGGTGCGGAAACGATGGACCACGGGGGCGTACATCGCATCGGCGGCACTGAAGGCGCCGAACAGGAATGGCCCCTGCGCGCCGTAGCGGGCGCGGCAGTCGGCCCAGATCTCCTCGATGCGGGCGATGTCGGCGCGCGCATCGTCGGAGAGTTGTGTCGCCCGCACCGGACGGTGCAGGTTCATGCCGCATTCCCGGCGCAGCGCGCCGAACGAGGAATGCATCTCCGCCGACACCGCGCGCGCGTGAGCGCGCATCGCGCGGTCCTGCGGCCACAGCTTCGCCTCCGGAAAGCGTTCGGCGGCGTATTCGATGATGGCGAGCGAATCCCACACCACGAGATCGTTGTCGCGAAGCGCCGGCACCTTGCCCGAGCGCGTGACGTCGAGAATGCGCTGCTTGTCGGCCGGACCGGTGTACAGCGGGATCAGCTCTTCCTCGAAGGCGATACCGGCGCCGCGCAGCGCCACCCACGGCCGCATCGACCAGGACGAATAGTTCTTGTTGCCGATGACCAGCGTCAGGCTCATGATCAACACTCCATGCAGGCCGGCATCTTGCCCCTGCGGTGCGATTCAAGCAATCGCAGCCCGTGGCCCGCGGTGGTGCTTGCGGCCGCTCCGGCGATACGCCATGGCAATGACATGACTGCTTCCGATTCGACCGTATCGGCCGTGCCGCTGGACGAGGCCATCCTCAAGGTCCTGACGACGGCCCATGGCAAGACGCTGAGTCCGCCGGAGATCGCCCACGCCATCGCGGGCGAGCGCGACTGGCACGAACTGCTGGTGCCGATCCGCCGCGCGGCGGTGACGCTCGCCCTCGCCGGACGCCTCGTGATCTACCGCAAGGGCAAGCCGGTCGATCCCAGCGACTTCCGCGGCGTCTACCGTCTCGGACTGCCGCGGCACGACTGACGCACAGACGCGCGCCGCGCGTCAGCGCGGGCCTGGAAACAGCTCGCGACTCTTGCCGCTCAGCCAGTAGGCGACCAGCCCGCTCCACTCGTGCATCGCAAGGTCGGCACGGCGCAGACCCTGGCCGAGCGTCTCCAAAGGCATGTAGGCATCGCCCCAGCCGCGCAGCCCCCAGTCCACCGGATACGGCTCGACATCGAAGCCCGCGGCCCTGAACACCCCGACCGAACGCGGCATGTGGAAGGCCGACGTGACCAGCAGCCAGCGCTCGCCCGGCTTCGGCGTCACCAGCTGGCGGGTGAACACCGCATTCTCGTCGGTGGTGCGCGAGCGGCTTTCCAGGATGACGCGGTCCGGCGCGACGCCGAACTCGTCGAGCAGCCGGCCGGCGATCGGCGCTTCGGGTACCGGCGTCGCGGTCAGGTTGGCGCTGCCGCCGGTGAACACGATGCGTGCCTGCGGGTAGCGCCGCGCGAGCTGCAACATCGCCAGGATCCGCTCGCCGGCGGCTTCGAGCTCGATCGAGCCGCGCGCCGCCGAGATATCCGGATTGATCGCGCCGCCGAGCACGATGATGCCGTCGGGCGCGCGGCCGTCGGCCGGCCACGCCGGAAAGCGTTCGGTCAGCGGCAGCAGCAGCAGTGTCGACAGCGGCGAGTAGCCGACCAACAGCAGCACGACGACCGCGAACGCCAGCAGCCGCCGGCCACCGCGCCGCCAGCCGATCGCCAGCAACAGCGCCGCCACCACGAACAGCGCGGCGATCGCGTTCGAGGGCATGGCGAAGAAGCCGAAGGTCTTGGACAGGACGAAAAACATGCGGGCGACGCCTCCTCGGACGGCGCCTGCTTCGCCGATCGGTGGCGCAAGATCAACCGCAAAAGCGCGCCATGGGCCGGAGCGGCCATGACGAAGTGAGCATCGCACCGGCCGGAGCCCGATTCAGTCCCACTTCGGCGCGAAGGCGAAATTGGTCAGCCGGCCGGTCGGACTCGCGAGGGCGAAGATCTCGTCCATCTCGGCGTCCGCCAGCGCGAAGTCGAAGATCGCGAGATTTTCGGACAGCCGCTCGACCCGCGAGGTTCGCGGGATGGCGACGACGTTCTGCTGCACCAGCCAGCGCAGGCAGACCTGGGCGGCGGACTTGCCGTGGGCGCGGCCGATCCGCGCCAGCGTCGCCTCGCCCTTCACCTTGCCCTTGGCGATCGGGCTGTAGGCGACGAGCGCCATGCCGTTGCGCCGGCAGGCATCGAGCACCCGCGTCTGGCTGAGGAAGGGATGGTACTCGACCTGGTCGCAGACCAGCGGCGCCGGACACGCCGCAACCGCCTCCGCGATCAGCGCCACGGTGAAATTCGATACGCCGATGTGGCGCGCAAGACCGAGTTCGCGCATGCGCGCCAGCGCGCCGACGGTCTCGGCGAGCGGCACCTGCGGGTTCGGCCAGTGCAGCAGCAGCAGATCGACCTCACCCATGCGCAGCCGCGCCAGACTCTCTTTCACGGAGCGTTCGAGTTCCAGCGGCGCGAAATGCGTGGTCCAGATCTTGGTGGTGACGAAGACCTCGTCGCGGCGCAGGCCCGAGCCGCGCACGCCGTCGCCGACCTCGCGCTCGTTCTCGTAGATCTGCGCAGTGTCGATGTGGCGGTAGCCGAGCTTGAGCGCCTGCTCCACGAGGCGCGTGCAGACACGGCCGCGCAGCTCCCATGTTCCAAGGCCGAGCATGGGAATGCGTGCACCATTGGCATCGATCGTGTGCATGGCTGCCTCCGGATCGCTGCTGCCAGCAAAACCGCTGCGCCCGGTCCGGTCAAGCGGAAGCATCGGCTCCGGCGAGCGCCGCGAACACCGTGTCGGGCGCGTGCGCGATCACCGCCAGCAATGCCCGCGCCGGACCACGCGGCGAGCGCTTGCCCTGCTCCCAGTTCCGGATGGTCTCCAGCGGCACGCCGAGACGGCGGGCGAACTCGGCCTGGGTCAGGCGCGCGCGCCTGCGCAGGTCGCGCACCGTCGGCGGCGGCACGGCCGCCGGTATCAACGGGAATTCGCGGCCATCGCGCAATTCGACGATCCGGCCATCGGCTTTCAGTCTCAGACGCTGCATGGTGCGCCCCGTCGGCGACGCGGCCATCGCGGCCGCCCCGCCATGGTCGGCGAGGCCCGTTAAGGTCCGATGAAAAGCCGCACGGGCGCCACATCCGGGGCAGCCGGCCCTGCCACCGACGCAGGACGACCTGCCGAACTGCCTGTCGACGCTTCGCCCGATCGGGCCTAAATAGCGCACAGACACAATCGCCGCGCGGCCCCGGACCGAACCGGCCGCCCAGTCGGACCAGATCATGATGGCCCTGCCTCGCGCCGCGTTCGCGGCCACGCTGCTTCTCGCTGCTCTCGCCGGCCCGGCGCACGCCGCCGACTGCCCGCGCCCCGACGCGCTCGGCACCGCGCGCGTGCTGACGGTGGACCCGAAGGCGTATCCCCAGGTCGGCACCAAGAGCTTCCCGCAGACGCTGCCGCTCGCCGACAAGGAGGTGGTGCTGACCTTCGACGACGGGCCGCGGCCGCAGACCACGCGCAAGATCCTCGACGCCCTTGCCCGCGAATGCGTGCGCGCGACGTTCTTCATGATCGGCCAGAGCGCGGCGGCCAATCCCCAGCTCGTCAAGGCCATCGCCGCGGCCGGCCACACCGTCGGCCATCACTCGTGGAACCACCCCAACATGAGCACGATCGCCGAAGCCGAGGCGGCCGACAACATCGACCGCGGCATCGCAGCGGACGAAACCGCCCTGCACGGCCGCGCCACCACCACGCCCTCGACGCCGTTCTTCCGCTTCCCCTACTTCGCTTCGACGCCGGCCCTGCTGGACAGCCTGAAGGCGCGCGACATCGCGGTGTTCGGCGCAGATCTCTGGGCCAGCGACTGGAACGAGATCACGCCCCAGCAAGAACTCAATCTGGCCACCGAGCGGCTGCAATCGGCCCGTAAAGGCATCATCCTGTTCCACGACACCAAAGCCCGCACGGCGGCGATGCTGCCGGATTTCCTGCGCTTCCTGCGCACCAACGGCTACCGGGTCGTGCACATCGTTCCACAGCAGAGCGCTCCGCAGCAAACAGGGCCGGATGAACGCGTCACCCACTGAACCGATCCCGGCCCGCGCCCGACTGACCGGGAGCGTTTGGTTAAGGCATCGTTCATTCGCCGGACGCTATGGTCGCCCGGATGCGGGACGATATGGTGAGATGATGGAAGCTGCGTCAGTCGGGCGTCGGGGTCCGATGTCTGCCCTTTGCCTCGGCCTCGCTGCCGCGCTGGCGCTGGCGATCCCTGCGGCCCGCGCCGCCGACTGCCCGGGCAACCCGAACGCGCTCGGCACGTCGCGCACGCTCGTGATCGATCCGACCGAGCACACCAAGATCGGCACGATGCAGTATCGCGAGACGCTGCCGCTCAAGGACCACGAGGTCGTGCTGACATTCGACGACGGCCCGCTGCCGCCGCACAGCACCCAGGTGTTTCAGACGCTGCAGTCCGAATGCGTCAAGGCGACGTTCTTCATCATCGGCCGCATGGCCAAGCAGTTCCCTGACGGCGTACGCCGCCTCTACGAGGCCGGCCACACCATCGGCACGCACAGCGAGAACCATCCGCTGAGCTTCAACCACATGCCGATCGAGCGCGCCCAGCAGGAGATCAACGACGGCATCCAGCACACCGTCGCCGCGCTCGGCGATCCCGCCAAGGTGTCGCCGTTCTTCCGGATCCCAGGCCTGCTGCGCGCCGAAGGCGTCGAGGACTATCTCGCCTCGCGCGGCATCCAGACCTGGAGCGCCGACTTCCCGGCCGACGACTGGCGCCCGATCTCGTCGGCGCAGGTGCTCAACCTCGCCCTGACCCGGCTCGAGGCCAAGGGCAAGGGCGTGCTGCTGCTGCATGACATCCAGGGCCGCACCGCGGCGATGCTGCCGACGCTGCTGCACGAGCTCAAGGCCCGCGGCTATCGTATCGTCCACGTCGTGGCGGCGACGCCGGACCAGCCGAAGACGCCGACCGAGCCGCGCGACTGGCTGCTGCATCCGGATGCCCCACAGGCGATGACGGCGCGCTGGCCGGCGATTCCGCACTTCGTGTTCGCCGGCTCCGCCCAGATGCCGGCCCCCGATATCGTCGACATGCGCTACATCGACGATCCCGTGATCTTTCATGGCCGCGAGCACATTTATCGCCCCGGCCGCTTCGCCGCCGACACCGTGCCGGTGCCGCCCGCGCCAGCCTGGCCACGTCAGCCGGCGCTGGCCGCGCTCGCCGCCACCGACCTGCCGGCGCCCGACGCCACGCTGTTCCGCATGCCGCGCATGCCCGGCGCCGAGGTCCGCATGGCGCGCCGCAGCCCGGCGCAACGCGCCATTCCCGTGAGCACCGCGACAGGCGGCGCCCGTCCTGCGCCGGCGGGCACGGCCGCCAAGCCGATCGCCTACCGCAACGACAGCCAGGCGCTGCGGCAGATGTCGGGCAGCGCCCCTGTCACCACCGTCGGCTTGCAGCGCGGACCGATCGTCCTGCACTGACCAGCGTCCGACCGCCTCAGCTCGAGATGATCTTGGCGAGGCACAGCAGCACGATCAGGCACAGGAACAGCAGGTCGATATAGGCCTTCACCTCGCCATGCCGACGGAGCTGGCTGACCTCGCCGACGATCTGCTTGCGCGGCGGCTCGACCGACTGAAGGATGCTCGCCAGTCGCCGCGTCTCGATCTCCAGCCGCTCGATGCGCTGGTAGAAATAGAACGAGCGCAGCGCCGACACCGTGCGCATCGAGGCATACACCAGCACCAGGATCGCGACGATCGCCCGCTGCTGATAGCGGTCGAGGAAGTTCAGGCTGAAATAGACCATCGCCATGAACAGGAAGTTGGACAGAAAGCGATAGACGTAGCTGAGAGCGGTCATTCCATTGTTCCAAGCTGCGCATGACATGGCGATGGGCGCCCTGTCCGCGACTGGTGCGACAGGCAGGCATCGCCCGCCGCCGAAGCGGCGCGGACGACGACAGGCGTGATTCCGAGTAGTCCCCCGAGCGGCGAGATCCCGGCGTCGGCTGCCATGGCAGCAACGCCGGGACATGTTTCGAAATCCTAGGCAATCTGCGCGGCAGCCCCCCGCGTCACGTTTTCGCGAGCGCAAATTCGCGATTGTGACCGGCGCGACCGCCGATCGTGCGCACAGGGCCGAAGTTCAAGACGAAATCCGAACACCGCCGGCGCACGATCACGACTCGCGCACAAAAAGTTCATCGCCCACATTATCCTAAGACCACAAGGCCCGACGTATGAATCCATCCGCAAACCGGGGCAATGATGCCGCGTTTGTTTGGAAAACATGAGACAACATCATGATCAAGAATTTGAACAAAAATCTCCTTGGTGCCGCTCTGCTGTCCGCCGTCGCGCTGTCGGCGGCTCCGGCCCCGGCCGCCACGCTGATGGGCTGCGGCGGCGATCACATGATGAAGGTCAACGATTACGTCTCCGCTCTGCCCGACGGTGCACCGAACAAGTGGGTCGCGAACAAGGAGCTCGCGCTCGCCAGCACCGCCCTGAGTGAATCCAAACCCGGCGAGTGCGCCGTGCATCTCAGCCGCGCCGAACACGCCGGCATGATGCACTGACGTCGTTCCGCGGGGTGCGGCCGGATGACCGGCCTCGCCCCGCGGCAATTCATTTCCCTTGGCCCCGTGCCGCCTTGCCGCTTCTCCCGGCTCGTCATTTCCCTCGGCACGCCATTTCTCTCGGCGCACGATGGCCGACCGCCGCGCCGCTCAGTAGGCCACCGCCCGGCCCGAGGCGAATTGCTCGACCCGATAGCTCCATGTTCGCAGGTCCGCGGCAAACCGCGTGATGCCGCGCGCCTTCAGCATGGCGTCGATCGACGCCGGCGTCGCCGCTCCGCTCGCCACCATCTGCTCCAGCTTGAATTCGTCGACCGTGAACGGTTTTCCCGCCATGCGGCAGATCAGCTTGTTGTCGCAGAACGTCGGACCGGGCAAAACCGCGAGGCGCGCGGCCTCGGCATCCGCAACCACCGCGGCCTGATGGAAGGCCGCCCGGAAATCGGGGTTGAACAGCACCAGGACCGGCTCCTGGCGGTTCGACAGCAACAACCGCAGCAAGAGGACGATGACCATGCCGTCGCAGACCTGCGCCGGCGTGAACCAGCGCGCCAGCACCGTGCGGTCGGCGCCGTCGAGCGCGAGCGCCGTGCCGAGACCGACCGCGATCACGAGGTCGTATTCGGCATTGTGGAAGACACCGTCGCCGCACCATTGCAGCAGGCACGATAGCAGGCCGACGACCATCAGCAGCGCCGTGAAACGGGCCGCCCTGGAGCCGCGGTTCGCCGCGGCCCAGAGCGCGAAGATCACCGCGCCAGCGACCTGCCACTGCAGGTGGCCAATGTTCTGGACGATACGGATCGGCCTGTAGGTGCGCGGCGCCAGCAGGTTCGTCAGAAAATCCGGCCCGAACAACAGCCGGCAGGCGGCGAAGCCCGCGACCACCGCGGCGACGCTGACCGCGACGGGCATGAGCGCAGCGCGCCAGTCGCGCGCCAGCAACCACAGCACCGCCGTGACCGGAATGCCGATCATGTTGTGCTTCCAGAAACCGGCCAGCACCATCAGCAGCAACGGCCCGACGGGCGAACGTCCGGCGCGATCGCCGGCGAGAAACCACACCAGCGCCGCGCCCATGATCGCCTGCCCGGCGAGCTGCGGGTCATCGGCTCCGACATAGTTGAGGAAGTTGTGCGCCATCACCGCGACGACGCTGAGGCCGCCGACCGCCCCCCAGGCGAGGCTGGCGCCGAGCAGCCGCGCCGCCAGCGCGATCTCCACCGCGACCGCCAGCAGGCCGGCAATCGACAGCGCCCGCCCGACATAGAGCGGATCGCCGAACAGACGGGCGAGCTGGCCGATGCCGTAGAACGACAGCGGCGGATAGTTGTTGGCGATGAGGGCGTCAGGCGCCGGATA
The DNA here is from genome assembly GCF_018131225.1 of Bradyrhizobium sp. U87765 SZCCT0048. Classification (GTDB taxonomy): domain Bacteria; phylum Pseudomonadota; class Alphaproteobacteria; order Rhizobiales; family Xanthobacteraceae; genus Bradyrhizobium_A. The sequence continues at coordinate 34,609 of NZ_JAFCMM010000009.1, forward strand.
GACCGACAGCCAGCGTGCGCCGAGGTCCTGATAGTAGGCGTTCCAGCCTTCGGTCGGCCAGATCTCCAGCGGGAACTGGGCCCGCCATACCGGCCAGATCAGGAAATAGCCGGCGACCAGACCGAAGACGCCGAAGTAACCCCACGCGCGCAGCCGCATTTCAGCCCGTTCCCCCTAAGCCCAGGCCAGCAAGATGACGGCTTGTGCCACGATCGCACAATCATGGGAACGGGCAGCGACACTCAACAGCGCTTTCCAAACCGGAAATCGCAGCGCTATCAGATATTTTCAGAAACAAGCTGAGGATTTTGGCGAACCAGCCCCGAAGTCTCGCAACGACTTTCAAAGGGCCTGGTGCGGTCGAGAGGACTCGAACCTCCACGATTTTACTCACTGCCACCTCAAGGCAGCGCGTCTACCAATTCCGCCACGACCGCAGGGTTTTGGCACCGATGTGAATCAGTGCCGCATCAACCGGCGCTCCTGTAACAAATCAGGTCTGCACCGACAAGGCCCGAATGCCTATCTATGATCAGGAGTTCGGGGCAACATTCGCTTGACTTCGACGGCGATGCGGTTGCGGTTCACAACCACTGCCCCGCTGGCGACGGGCAGGTTGTTGGCCAGCACCTTCACCTCGTCCTGTTCGGTGGCGTCGAGCTCGATGATGGCGCCGCGGCTCAGCCGCATCACCTGATGGATGGGCATGGTGGTCGTCCCGAGGACGACCATCAGATCGACGGAAACCTTGTCGAGGGTGGACACGGTGCACCGGACTCACGCAATGGACGATGCGAAGAGAACACCATGGTTATGGTTAGCTAATGGTTAACGCCCGCCAAGCCCTTGATCTGACGCACTTTCGAGCTACCGACGGGGCCGCCCCGGCGGAATGGCGGATTGCCGATGGCCAGGTCCCCTATCCCGAGGCGCTCGCCGTCATGGACCAGCGGGCGGCCGATGTCGCCAGTGGCAGCGCGCCCGAGCTGGCATGGCTGCTGGAACATCCGCCGCTCTATACATCCGGAACCAGCGCCCGGACCGGCGACCTGCTCGACCCCCGCTTTCCCGTGTTTTCCACAGGCCGTGGCGGCCAGTTCACCTATCATGGACCCGGGCAGCGTGTGGTCTACCTCATGCTCAACCTCAAGGCGCGGCGTCCGGACGTGCGCGCCTATGTGGCGAGCCTGGAGGAGCTGATCATCCGCACCCTCGCCGCCTTCAACGTCCGCGGCGAGCGCCGCGAGGACCGGGTCGGCGTCTGGGTGGCGCGGCCGGACAAGGGTCCGGGCTTCGAGGACAAGATCGCCGCCATCGGCGTGCGGCTGCGGCGCTGGGTGTCCCTCCATGGCATCGCCATCAATGTCGAGCCCGAGCTCGGCCACTTCGGCGGCATCGTGCCCTGCGGCATCGCCGATCCGCGCTATGGCGTCACCAGCCTTGTCGACCTCGGCCTGCCGGTGACCATGACCGACGTCGACGTGGCGCTGCGGCAGGCGTTCGAGGAGATCTTCGGCCCCGCGACCGCCCGCCTCGCCGAGAGCGCCTGATCAGACCGCCGCCACGCCGAGCTTGCGGGCGATATAGCGCCGCTCCTGGGTCAGGCCGCCGAAGCCGTACGCATCTGCCCGCACGTCGTTGACATGGACGTAGCTCTCGTGGTGCAGCGGCCCCAGCAATTCGCCCATCCGCTTGAAGATCGCGGCGACATAGGCCGCCTTCTCGTCCTTGGTGTTGGTGCCGTCGACGATGCGGATGTCGAGCCAGAAGCTCGCCAGATTCTGCTCCCTCAGCGAAACGCCGCCGGCGAACCAGTCGGCCGGATCGGCGGCTTCCACGATGACCGCGGTGACCTTCGGATCCTTGTGCAGGATCTCGGCGGCAAGCCCGCTGGCGGCGGCGACGAGGTCGGCCTTCAGGGTCGGCGAGGTCTTCTGCGTGGTGTAGCGGACGGTGATGAGCGGCATGGTCGTTCTCCTGGAATGACGCGATCGATCGCGTTGAAGACAACCTAGGCGCCGGCCCATCATTTTGGTATCTTATGATTATTGATATCAATCATAAGACAACGTGATGATGACATGACCGCGCTCGACATCCCGACCGTCCAGGCCTTCCTGCTGGTGGCCGACCTGCAGAACTTCACCCGCGCGGCAGAAGCGCTCGGCACCACCCAGGCGGCCGTCTCCATGAAGCTGCAGCGTCTCGAGGCGCTGCTCGGCAAGCGCCTGCTCGAACGCTCGCCACGCGCCGTGCGGCTGACCGCCGACGGCATCGCGTTCCGCGACAATGCCGCCGCCCTGATGGCGGCCCATGATCGCGCCCTCACCGGCACCCAGCCCGTGCGGCAGCAACTGACGATCGGCGTCAGCGATCACGCCGCCGGGCCCGAACTCGTGCCGCTGCTGGAGCGCCTGCGCGGCCTCGCCGCCACCCTGACCCTGTCGGTCTCGATCGGCTTCTCGCGTGACCTGCTCGACGCCCTCGATGCCGGCAGCCTCGATGCGGTGATTGTGCGTCAGGAGGCCGGTCGGCGCGGCGGCGAGATGCTCGCCGAGGACCGCTTCGGCTGGTTCGCAGCGCCGACCTTCGAGCTGTCGTCCCACGACCGGCTGCCGCTCGCCACGCTCGCACCGCCATGCGGCGTGCGGGCCCTGGCGGTGCGAGCGCTCGACAAGGCGGATGTGGCGTGGAGCGAGGCTTTCATCGGCGGCGGCGTCAGCGCCGTGGTCGCAGCCGCTCTCGCGGGCCTCGCGGTCGCGCCGCTGGCGGCGCGCATCGCCCCGCCCGGGCTCATCGACATCGGCCCGGCGCACGGACTGCCACGCATCGGCCTCTCCAAGGTGATACTGCATTCACGCGTCAGCGACGGCGCCAAGCTTGCTGCACTGCGGTTGCTGGCGGCCGCATTCCGCAAGGCCGCGGCATGAACCCGGCGAGCGGATCATCCACCTTGCGCAAATCGCGCCGCTACCTATCCTCGACCGATATTTTATCGGTTTGAGGAGGGGGGATGAAACGCTCGGTCGCCTTCGCGGTATATGCCGCTATTCTGTGTGCTGCTTTGGTCTGCACAAACGCTCGCGCCCAGGAAGCCAATCCGAAGGCGCAGTCCGCGAACACCCAGACCAGGGTCGGCAACCTCGGCACGCTGAGCCTGCTGCCGGCCACCAGGGGGATCGGTGCGATCGCCAGTTTCGCACGCATCAAGCCCTTCACCCACTACTGCAGCGGATCGTGCGGTGGTGTGTCCGTCGGCGACTGGCAGTGCGACGGCAACCTGTCCTGCGCGCTCGACTGCACGACCACGCCGCCGCGCAAGTACTGCGTCAACACCCAGTAGCCCGATCATCGGCGCGCGGACGGTCGACGCACCATTACACGGTCGGCAGCACCGTGAAGGAGGCGCCGGGCGACCGCTGCGCCAGGAGATCGATGCTGCCCGGCGTCTCCGCGATATCGTCGACGCGGGCCAGCGACGGGCCGCGTCGGCATGCGTCGATCATCTGCGCGACGTCGGCGGCCGCTCCCGCGAAGACAGCCTCGACGGCGCCGTCGCGGCGGTTGCGCACCCAGCCCGCAAGGCCGCGCTGCTGCGCGGTCGCCTCGACCCAGGCGCGGTAGCCGACGCCCTGAACGCGGCCGCGGATGATGACATGAGTGACGACAGGCGCCGATGGCGGACTCGTCATGGCCGTCCTCGCACAATCAGCCGCCGAGACCGAGCCAGTCGGCCAGCCGCCGCTTCGTCTCGTCGTCGCGCATCACCCGCGCGGACAATTCCGCCGACGGCAGGCCCGTCAGCGCTTTCGGCCTGACGCCCTCGCGCAGCGCCTTCAGCGTGGCATGAACCGCCTGCGTCGCCGCCGCGATCGGCGCATGGCCCTGGTTGGCGATACGCACGCGGTGGGCGCTGAGGAATGCGTCGTCGTCGAGCTCGCCATCCACGGTGCCGAGCATGATCGGCAATGACGTCGCCGCCGCGATCGCCTGCACCTGCGCGCGGCTTTTGAGCCCGGTGAAAAACAGCGCGTCGACGCCCGCCGCCTCGTAGGCGCGGGCGCGCGCGATGGCATCGTCGAGACCGCTGATGGCGGCTGCACCCGTGCGGCCGAAGATCACCAGTGACGGATCGCTGCGGCCGTCACGTGCCGCCGTCATCTTGCCGACGCCCTCCTCCAGCGTGATCAGCTGCGGCTTCGCCGCGCCATAGGCCTGCGGCAGCAGCGTGTCCTCGATGGTCAGCGCGGCGACGCCAGCCGTCTCCAGTTCCTCGACGGTCCGGCGTACATTGAGCGCGTTGCCATAGCCATGGTCGGCATCGACCAGCAACGGCGGCGCGCCGGCGCGGGTGATGCGCCGCACCTGCTCGACAAGCTCGGTCAGCGTGATCAGCACCAGATCCGGCTCGCCAAGGATCGCCAGCGCAGCGGCCGAGCCGCCGAGAATGCCGATCTCGAACCCGAGGTCGGCGGCGATGCGCGCCGACACCGCGTCGTAGACCGACCCCGGCCGGATCACCGCGGAGCCGCCCAGAACAGTGCGGAACGCCACGCGTCTCTGCTGCGCCGACATCATCGCCTCACGCGAACTCGAGGATCAGGGCATCGACCGCGAGCGTCGCGCCTGGCTTGGCGTGGATCGCCTTGACCGTGCCGTCGCGCTCGGCGCGCAGCACGTTCTGCATCTTCATCGCCTCGACCAC